>NZ_AP028660.1:0-492684 GCF_041154425.1 Variovorax sp. V15 | reverse complement strand
CGAAGCCATTCAAGTACATGGATTACCTCCAACATTGGGAATTCAGCCCCCCGGGAGTCCTCGCAAGACGGGCTCTGCCTGTCTGTTCCAGTCATGCGAGCCGGTAAGACCCAGGGCCATGGTTATGGCGTGCGTTGGTAGAGAAGTGGAGTGGCTTCGATCGAGATCCGGTGAAGATCGGCGATCGATCCGGCGATGAATGAGAAGCCCGAGGGAGCTCAGGACCAGGCAGCAGGCACGTGAGGGGCGTGCGCCTCGTGGGAACAGGGCTCGAATACGCCCATGCTGGCGGTGGCAGAGACCGTGCTCGGCCTGCAGAATATCGCGGGTCACAGGTTCAACCCGACTGTTGAATGCCACTGAAAATTGACCCTCCGGGGGTGCGGACGAAAACTTGGACTACCAAGAGGTAGTTCATGTATTCCTACGAAGACAGAATTCGAGCCGTCGAGCTCTACATCAAGTTCGGCAAACGAGTCAGGCCCACGATCAGGCAGCTGGGTTACCCCACAAAGAATGCGTTGAAGAGTTGGTACCGCGAGTATCAGCAGCGCCTCGATCTGCCTTTGCGCTACGCGGGCCGGAAACCGAAGTATTCGCAGGCGCAGAAGACGGCGGCTGTGGAGCACTACCTCGCTCACGACCGCTGCATCGCTGCCACCATGAGGGCATTGGGCTACCCAGGCCGGGAACGCTGACTGCTTGGGTTCGCGAGGCGGTTCCAGAGGCCAGAAGGGCCGTCGTCGGCAGAGTGGGCCGACGAACGTATTCTGGGATGCTGATGCAGGCGGGAGTTATGGAGCTTTGCACGCGCGAGGAAAGTGCCCAGGCTGTAGCCGACAAGTTCGGCGTGTGCCGGCCAACGCTGTACAACTGGAAGAACCAACTTCTAGGACGTGAGGCACCCGCATCCATGAAGCGCACCAATCCATCGCCGCCATCTCAAGAGTGCGACGAGCTCGAGCCCCTGGGTCGAGGCGCTGCGCCGCGAAGTCAGGCAACTTCGCCTTGAGCAGGACCTCTTGAACAAGGCCAACGAACTGTTAAAAAAAGGCCTGGGCGTCGACCTGCAGCTCCTGTCCAACCGGGAGAAGACACTGCTGATTGACGCCCTCAGGGAGCACTATGGCCTGCCAGAGCTCCTTGCACAGTTGGATCTTGCGCGTAGTTCGTACTTCTACCATCGCGCCCGTGCAGCGTTGGGCGACAAGTATGTTCAGGTGCGGCAATCGATCACCGAGATCTTCGAATCGAACCACCGCTGCTATGGCTACCGCAGGCTGCAGGCTTCGCTCACCAGACAGGACGTCGCGATCTCGGAGAAGGTCGTGCAGCGATTGATGAAGCAGGAAAGCCTGGTCGTTCCAAAGCCCAGGAAGCGCAAGTACGCGTCATACCTTGGCGAGATCAGCCCAGCGCCTGAGAACGTCATCAACCGCGACTTCCAGGCCGCGGTCCCCAACGAGAAATGGCTCACGGACATTACGGAGTTCCAGATCCCGGCTGGCAAGGTGTACCTCTCGCCCATCATCGACTGCTTCGATGGAATGGTCGTCAGCTGGACCATTGGAACCAGTCCGGACGCCGAGTTGGTCAACACCATGTTGGATTCCGCCATCGAGACGGTGGCAGACACGGCCTGCCGGCCAGTCGTCCACTCCGATCGCGGGGGCCACTACCGCTGGCCGGACTGGCTATCGAGAATGGGAGACGCCAACCTCACACGCTCGATGTCTCGCAAAGCATGCTCGCCAGACAATGCAGCCTGTGAAAACTTCTTCGGCGGGCTGAAAACGGAGTTGTTCTACCCTCGGAACTGGCAGGCCACGACCATCGAGCAGTTCATCGAGGCCGTTGATGCCTACATCCGCTGGTACAACGAGAAGCGGATCAAGGTCTCCCTTAGCGTTCTCAGCCCGATCGAATATCGGGTGAGCCTTGGACTTGCGACATAAAACCAGTCCAAGTTTTTATCCGCACCCCACCTGGGTCAGAGATCGGTGGAACTCAACAGTCAGGCGCCAGTCGGCTCAGGCGATGGCGTCCAGAAGCAGGGCCTGGAGCAGGAAGCGCCGGTTGTCAGCCAGCGGGGTACTGTCGCCGAGCAAACCGGCAAGGCGTTCGATCGGATGGGTGTTCGTGGCGGCGCCGTTGAAGACCGGGATGCCGGCGTACTGGCCCATGCGCTGCACGATCTCGGGATTCAGGCCCTGGCATTCCACCGCCTCGTAGAGGCGACCGAGCATGCGGGCTGTGTTCTGTACTTCCATCTGTGCGCTCGCAAGTGACAGGCCCGGGCGCATGAGCGCAACTTGCGCGCCCAGTTCCTCAGCGGCGCTGCGAAAAAGCGCTTGTGCCTCGTCGGGCGGCGTCTCGCACACGAGCCCCAGATTCTTCCCGCGCAAGGGCCTCGGGTTGCTCCCGTCCAACGCGGCACGCTGGAGCAGCCGCGCTCGACACAGCAGGCTCCTCACCTCCCGCGGCGACAGCTGTGGTGCAGCCCCGGTGGCGCAAGTCTTGTGAGAGAGGGACATGAAGGTGATCGATATGTGGCCGGCCAAGACTAAGGATCCTGACTGGGCCGGATTTGATGCAAGTCAAAGCACGGGGGGGGCACCTATGTGATTTACGGTACGCCCGATGCGCTGAATACACGCCAGAAACATTGCATTCACCGAGCGTTACGCACCGACTTCAAACGTTGTCATTGCGTTGCCGAAGGCTTCATAGCATCCATCCGTCGCCAGTGGCGACAGACCACAAAGGAACCCGGATGTTCAATACCTTCACCCCCTCGAAGACCACACAGGTCCCGGCTGGCCCGGCACTGTCCACCATCGGCCGTGAGTGTGCAGGTGGGAACACCGCCGACACGCTGAAGCTGTTGTGCGAGCAACTCACCCCGCAGCGCCGCGTCGTGCACACTGGCGACACGATCTACCAAGCCGGCGAGCGCTTCAGCAATCTCTACATCCTCAACTCGGGCTTCTTCAAGATCGTGAACCTGTCGGCCGACGGCCGCGAGCAGGTGGTGGGCCTGAAGTTCCGCGGCGACTGGCTCGGCTTCGACGGCATCGCCGGCGGGCGCTATTCGTGCGACGCGGTGTCCATGGATACCGGGGAGGTCTGGGTGGTGTCGTACGAGGCCCTGGTGGCAGCCTGCATCACCCGTCCCGAGCTGCTGCAGGTGCTGCACGCCGCGATGAGCCGCGAGATCTCGCACGACCGGGATTCGCTGATGTCCGTGTGCACCCTTCCGGCCGACGCCCGGGTCGCCGATTTCCTGCGCTACTGGGCCGAGTCGCTCGCGGAGCGCGGCATGCGCGCCGACGAGATCACGCTGCGCATGACGCGCGCCGAGATCGGCAACTACCTGGGCATGACCCTCGAGAGCGTGAGCCGCGCGCTGTCGCGCCTGGCGCGCGACAACGTCATCGGGTTCGCGACCAAGGGACGCCGCGATGTGCAGATTCCCGACGTGGGCGCACTCTCCGCATTCGTGCAGCGCTGCCTGGCACCTGCGCCCGCGATGCTGCAGTAGCCACGGCCGCGCTCAGGCGCGGCCCGCCAGGACCCTCGCCATGGCCTGCGCCAGTTCCGATCGCGTGTAGGGCTTGCGAAGCAGTTCCCAGCTCTGCGGCACCTCGCGGTCGGCATCGAGCAGCTCCGACGAAAAGCCTGACATCAGCAGCACTGCCATTTGCGGAAAGCGTTGCTGCACCTCGGCAGCCAGCCGCGTTCCGCGCATGCCGGCGCCCAGCGCGATGTCGCTCAGCAGCAGGTCGAAGGGGCCAGCGCCCGCATCGAGTGCGGACAGCGCCTGCTCGGCCGTGGCGGCCGTGAAGATCCCGCAACCCAGTGCGGACAAGAAGGTGTGCACCACCTTGCGGACTTCCGCGTCGTCCTCGACCAGCATCACGCGAAGTCCCGGTGGGATTGCTTCGTTGGCGCTCGCTTCCATGACGGACGGCGGGCCGACTTCTACCTGCTGCGGCAAGTAAAGGGTCACCGTGGTGCCCACGCCGATCGTGCTCTCGACGGCAACAGCCCCCCGGGACTGATTGACGAAGCCGTACACCGTGCTTAAACCCAGGCCGGTGCCGCGGCCAACCTCTTTGGTGGTAAAGAAGGGTTCGAAGGCACGCTCCTTAACGTCGTCGGACATGCCTGTGCCGCTGTCGACAATGGAGATCGCGATGAAGCGCACAGAGGCATCGCTATTCGGGTCGTTGCGTTGACTGCGAAGGGCAATGGGCAACGCGCCGCATAGCTCGGCACGAAAGCGAAGCGTGCCACCCTCGGGCATGGCGTCCCGTGCATTGATCGCGATGTTGAGCAGCGCTGATTCCAGTTGCCCCGGGTCCGCCATCACCGGCGGGCAGTCGGGTGCGGTATCGATTTCGATCCGTATGCGCTGGTCCAGCGTGCGGCGCAGCATGTCGGCCAGCGAGTACAGCAGCGCGCGCGTGTCGACGGCGACCGGCTGCAGCACCTGCCGGCGTGAGAACGCCAGCAGCTTTCCGGTGAGTTCCGCTCCGCGCCTCGTCGCGCGGGTAGCGGCTCCTAGCATTTGCTGGGCATAACCGTCCAGCGCGAGGGCCGGCAGTTCTTCGAGGACCTGGAGGTTGCCTTGGATCACGGTGAGCAGGTTGTTGAAGTCGTGCGCAATACCGCCCGTGAGCTGGCCGACGCTCTCAAGCCGCTGGGCATGGTTGAGCGCTTCTTCCGTCTGCATCCGTTGCACGCTTGTCGCGAGCAGGCTGGACAGCGATTCGAGAAAGCGCACCTCCTCGTCACCGAAGCGCTTCGATTCTTTCGAGCGCACGGCCACCATGCCGATCACGCGTCCCAGGTCAGACAGCGGCACGGCGAGTGCACTGATGAGGCCGGAATCAAGGTAAGCCTGGGGCACGGAAAACCGGTGCTCCTTGCGGTAGTCGGGCACCACGACCGGACGGCCCTGGGAGAGCACGAAGCCCGGCGGGGTGTCGGGACGGTTGGCGATGCGCGTGCCGATCTCCTCGCCGGCGACCAAGCCGACCCCGCTGGCGACGCGAAATTCGAGTCGGTTGCTGTCGAGCAGCCACACCATCGCAACCTCGACCTGCAAAGCCGTGGTGATGATCACGGGCACCTGCTGGAGCACCACCTGCAAGTCGCGCGTATCCACCGCGAGACGGCCCAGCTGGGCCAAATGTTCGCTGTAGCGCGCACGTTGCAGCGCCTGCTTCACGCGCGGGTAGGCGCCGATATCGCGGATGGCCGCGACGACGAACGGCAAGCCATGGTTCTGCAGCGGGCTCAGTGCGATCTCGACCATGACCTCGCTTCCGTCCTTACGCTTAGCCACCAGCTCCGTGTGCGTGCCCATCGGGCGAGGACGGGGCGCGCGGCCATAGGCCTCGCGGTAGGAGGCGTGGCGCGAGCGGATGCTCTCGGGCACCAGAACGTCGACGTTGAGACCCACCAGCTCGTTCGCCGTGTAGCCCAGCAGCGCGGCCGCCGAGGGGTTGGCGAGTACGATGCTGCCGGACTGGTCCACGACAAGCAGCGAGTCGGGATAGGCGGAGAAGAGCGAGCGGAAGACGCTGCCTTCATCGATGCCGGACGGCGGAGCCTGGCCACTGCCGGCGGAAGGTTGGCGCGCCTTGCCGGCCGTGTCAGCCATGGGCGACCGGCGGAACGAGGATGTAGCCCGCACCGCGCACTGACTTGATGAGTTGCGGATCGTCTGCATCCGCCTCGATTTTCTTGCGCAACCGGCCGACCTGCACGTCGATCGTGCGATCGAAGGGGGCGGCTTCGCGACCTCGTGTCTGCTCCAGCAGGAAGTCGCGCGACAGCACGCGGCCAGGGTGGCGGGCAAGAGCCTGCAGCAGGTCGAACTCGCCGCCAGTCAGTTGCACTTGCTCACCTTGCGGGTTCCTGAGGCTGTGCGCGGCCGTATCGAGCTCCCAGCCCGCGAAACGCAGCGTGTCGGTAGACGCCGCAGTGGGCGCTGGGGACGCGGGCGTGACCCGGCGCAGCACCGCCTTTACGCGCGCCACCAGCTCCCGAAGGTCAAAAGGCTTGGTCACGTAGTCATCGGCGCCCACCTCCAGGCCGACCACCTTGTCCACTGCGTCGCCCCGGCCCGTGACGATCACGAGTCCGCAATGCCAGCGTTCGCGCATGCGGCGTGCGATGGAGAAGCCGTCTTCGCCTGGCAGTCCGAGGTCGAGTAAGACGAGGTCGGCGGGGTCGCTCTCCATCAACGCCATGAGGGTGCGCCCCTCGTGCACCTGAGTGACGCGGAAGCCGTGGCCGTGGAGATAGCTGGCCAGTAGCTGCGTGATGTCGATTTCGTCGTCGAGAACAACGATGTGAGGCGTGGTCTTCATGCGCTGACGAGAAAATACAGCCCGAATCTACCGGGTGCCTGGTCCGACCTGAGTTGAGCGCACAGGCCCCGGCGAAGCGCTCTACGAACCAGTGTATCGCGAAAGGTATACGCAGGACGATCCACAACGTTCTAAGGCCTGTCACGCCTCGGGCGCACGCAGCCGAGCCTCGTGTCACGGCGCGACAGTGCAGCTGGGCGGTCTTGGCCTGCCAGTTGCCGTTCTAAGCCGCGCAGCGGGCCGTCCTCTGGCGATAGTGTGGTTGCCGCAGCATGTCGTTCGGTCGTAAGCGCAGCGTGACCGTCGGCATGGTGAGGGCTAATCCACACTGGGAAAGCCGAGTGTTGCTGATGCCAAGCGACGTGATGCTGGACTTGCGGAACTCGGGGGGCTTCGGTTTGACGAACGAGTCATGACTGTAGAGCAGCAGCTACAGTTCCGCAGCCTTCTCGCGCCGCTAGTGCTTGCGGACATCTACGAGCAGCGGCTAAGACATGGGACAGCTGACGTCGTGCCAGAGTCGCGAGGCTTTCGCGCAATTGATCTTGCGCAAGGCGGCGCGCAGCAGGCCGTTAAAGAATGATCACAAGCCGCTCCAGACCAACCCTGACGAGGTCGCTCCCATGAACGTCACACCGAACGCCGCAGGGGAACTCGTCGGATTCTGCATCCCAACGTTGCTGGCCTGGGGTGTCCCGCTCGCAGAACTGGATGAACGCATCGCCAAGCTGGCCGACGCAATCAACGCGCATGGCATGTTCCGACCCGGTGGGCATGCCGCCCCCTGTGCGCTCGACGAGCAGCCCTAAATGACCTCGACAGCCAACTCCGTGATATATCTGAAGCAGTGGCGGACCGTACGGCACACTCATCCAGGTGCTGCGTTTCCGCCGACGCTGGTCCGTGCAACTGGCAGTCTGATCGATCGGCTTGGCCGACCCTTGACCGACTTGCGCATCAGCGTGACGGATCGCTGCAATTTCCGGTGTGGGTATTGCATGCCGAAAGAAGCATTCGACAAGAACCATATCTACTTGTCGCGCGACGCGCTGCTGAGCTTCGCTGAGATTGCCCGGCTCGCACGGTTGTTTGCTTCGCACGGCGTTCGCAAGATTCGCTTGACAGGTGGTGAGCCGCTGTTACGTAAGAACATCGAGTCGTTGATCGAGCAGATCGCCATGCTTCGTATCTCCAACGGCGCGCCGCTCGAGCTCACGCTCACCACCAACGGCTCGCTATTGCCGCGCAAGGCTGCCGCTCTCAAAGCGGCCGGCCTGCACCGCGTGACGGTCAGTCTGGACAGCTTGGACGACTTGGTTTTCCGGCGCATGAACGGCGTGGATTTTCCCGTAGCCAACGTTCTTGCCGGCATCGACGCCGCGCTCGCTGCAGGCTTCGGGCCGGTCAAGGTCAACATGGTGGTCAAGCGCGGCACCAACGACCAAGAGATCGTGCCGTTGGCGCGCCATTTTCGCGAGCAGTACAGCGGCAGCGTCACGCTGCGATTCATCGAATACATGGACGTCGGCGCCACCAACGGTTGGCGGATGGACGAAGTCCTGCCGTCGGCCGAGGTCATCGGGCGGATCGCCGCCGAGTGGCCGCTCGTGCCATTGGATGCAAGCGCGCCGGGGGAGACCGCCCAGCGCTGGGCCTATGCCGACGGCGGTGGCGAGATCGGTGTCATCAGCAGCGTGACGCAGGCCTTCTGTCGCACGTGCAGCCGCGCGCGCCTGTCGACCGATGGGCAACTCTACACATGCTTGTTCGCCGGTGAAGGGCATGACCTGAGGGCAATGGTTCGCGCAGGCGTGGACGACGAAGTTCTCGCCTCAAGCATTGCCCACGTCTGGTCCGGCCGCAGCGACCGGTATTCCGAGCTGCGCGACGTGCGCGACGGCAACCGGCATGCCGCGCGCCCGCCACACGCCGAGATGAGTTACATCGGCGGGTAGGCCGAAGCTCAGCCTGGCATTCCGTCCAGCCGGGCCCGGGTCAGCACGGGCCAGTAGCGCACGGCAAACAGGCCGAAGCCCAGGCTCCAGCATGCCGCGGAACCAAGGACCGCAGCGACCGCATGGGCCGGCACGGCCAGCGGCACGAGAACCCGCACCATCGCCGCGAGCAGCACCAGTACGAAGCATGCGGTGTCGACCTGGTCGGCGCGCAGCACCCTGCCAGTGTGGCCTCGCGACGTGCGCACCATCATGCCGATGATGAGGCCGCCCGCGGCGCCCACGGTCAGCGCATGGGTGGCGAGCGATGCCGGCACCACGCCGTATAGCGCCAGCACCCGCAGTACAAGGTGAATCGGAATCCATGCGTAGGCCACATGCAGCACGAGCACCAGTGTGTTGGCGGGCGCCTTCCAAGGTCGCCACAGCAGCCAGCGCGCCAGATGCGCGAGCGCCGCAGGCACCGCGATGGCCATCCCGGCGATCGGCGGCAGGCCCGTCGCGTCGGCCAGCAGCAGCGCGAGTACCGACCCCAACGCGGCCTTCTCGACCAGCGGGTAGCGCGTGGCACCGGCGCCCGAAATACCGTTGTTGGTGAACATCGGAATCACCCGCCCCCCCATGACCGCCATGATGAACAACACGGCGTCCAGCGCCACCTGGATGCCCAGCCACCCCGGCATATCGAGCACACCGAGCGCCGACAGGTGAAAGGCGAATACGGCGCCCGAGAGCAGCAGCAGCAACCCGACGAAGAAGTAGTTGCGCCGGTTGCGCGCGGCCACCAGCGGGCGCGCCAGCGCCAAGGCGCAGGCCAGTGGGAAGGCCGCGTTGAGGACGGCGGCCGTCCAGGCGAAGGGCGTCAGCACGAGCACGCGGCCCGCGATCCAGAGCGCCGCCAGCGCCGCCAACGGCAGGCCCGTGGGCGTGGGCTGGCCCGACCAGTTGCGCCCGGCAGTGAACAGGAATCCGACGATCACGGCCAGCGTGAAGCCGAACAGCATCTCGTGCGCATGCCACATCGGCCCTTGCAGGTAAGCGCGCGGCAGCCAGCCGGCGAACTGCACGGCCCACAGCGCGATGGACAGCGCCGCGAAGGCGCTGGCGAGCAGGTAGAAGGGGCGGAAGCCGAGCTGCCACAGGGCGAAGCCGGACGCATGGGCCGAAGGGGGCTGTGCGGGTTCGAGCGGAATGAAGCTTGCCATCATCTGGCCTTTCGGGCGCCCTCGGCGCCATGTTGAATGCGCCATGCGATGGCCGCGCCGGCCACGGTGATGGCAAAGAAAACAATCGCAGCCGCATTGAGCGAAGCGCCGGCGACTCGCAGCGGACCGCTGAAGCTGCCCAGCGCCAGCCGCACGAAGAGTGACAGGTGCAGCGCGGCCAGTGGCAGGTAGAAAAAGACACCGAAGCGCAGCTTGATGCGTGCGATGGCTGGCAGCACGACGGGCGCGTGCCCCATCACCATGCTGACGACGAAGCCTAGTCCGAGCGCGTGCAGCGCGGCATCGCGCGCCGGCCATCCGAGCGCAGCGGTGGCCCAGGCCACGCCGGCGATGCCGAGCCAGGCATAGCCGCCCAGCAGGCAGACCGCCATGTAGCGGCTGACGCCGTGCGTGAACACCGTGCGCCGTGCGACGTCGAACATCGCCAGCCAGGCGGCCAGCAGCGCCAGCGCCGCGCCGTAGGCGAGCCCGCCGGCAAGCGGGGCTGCGCCCGAGCAAGCGGCGCCCGCCAGCAGCAGCAACAGCACGGCATGCAGTGCCGCGCCGGCGGCAGGGCGCCGCCGCATGAGCCGCGTCATCTCGAGCCGCTCCGCCGCGATGGTCATGACGAGGAAGGCAAACCACCACGGGAAGACCGCGCCGCCGTCGCGACCGACGGCGAACAGCAGGTCGCCCGCCACCCACGCGGCCGCGCCGAGCGCCAGCAGCAGCGTGTGCGCCGCGCGCTGGCGCCACACGACCACCGCGTTGACCGCCAGGAAGACCACCGCCGCCGCCACGCCGAGCCACGCGCCGGCGGCCTGCTGGCCGAAGGCCAGGCACAGGGCGCCGGTGCCCGACGCCAGCGGCGCGAGAAATGCCCAGCGCCGCTTGACGGCCACGGCGCGCTCGATGCCGATGACGGTGCCCAGGAAGCCACAGACCATCAGCGCGGCGTGCACCAGCAGCACCTGGCTGGCCCCGCCGAACGACAGCGGGTCCGGCACTGCAATACCGAGCCGCCAGAGCCCGCCCATGATGCCTGCCGCCAGCGACACGCCGGCCAGCGCACCGAACAGCGCACGCGCGAGCATCCCGCTACCCATCGGCGATGTTCGAATGGACCGTCTGCGACGGCCGGCCGGGCCTGCAACGCCTACCATCCCATGAACCGCTTGGCCCGGAGACTCATGCGCGCCGGGCTCCACGGCGGCTCCCATACCAACTCGACGCGGATCAGCAGTTCGGCCGGGACAACCTTGTCCAACTCGGCTTCCGCCTCGTCCATGATGAGCTCGGCCACGGGACACGCCGCGGAGGTCATCGTGATCCGCACATGTGCCCTCGCCGCGTCCACCGTCACGCCATAGACCAGACCGACGTCGACGATGTTCATCGAAATCTCCGGATCAACGACGCGCGACAGCGCCGCGGCCAGCGGCTCGCGCAGATGTTCCGGCCCGTCGTACGGAAAAGGCGCCGCGGCGGTCATGCGTTCCTCCCCGCCGGTTGCCGCACGCTGATGCGGCTTGTCAGGAACACCTGGGACAAGGCCTCCCGGTTGTGCACGAGGTCGGCCAGCGTGTAGCGCTGCAGCACCGCGTGGAACGCCGCCACGGCTTCACCCAGCACGCCCTGCAGGCGGCACAGGCCGGTGATGCGACAGGCACCGCCGTTTTCCCCGAAACATTCCACGATAGCACCGCCCTCGGTGCGGCCCACGACGTCGTCGACGTTGATTGCCTCGGGCGGCTTCGCGAGCGCCAGCCCGCCGCCCTTGCCGCGGACATTGGCCAGCCACCCCTCTTTGCCAAGGAAGTGCACTACCTTGGTCAGGTGATGCTCGGACACCGCGAAGGCGGCCGCGATCTCGCCGATGGTGGCGCGCCGTCCGGGCTGCGCGGCCAGGTAGATCAGCACGCGCAGGCTGTAGTCGGTGAAGGCGGTGAGCTTCATGGCTGCGATCGCCGTGTCACTGCTCGGCCGCGTGGCCGGCCTGCACCGCCAGCCCCTTGCGGCCCTGGCCACGTACCGGTGCCTGTGGCGCGGCCTGTGCCGCCGGGCGGCGCAGCAGGCGCAGCGCATAGGCCGCGAGCAGCACCGCGCCCACGGCGAAGACGATGTCGCCTGGCACCCGCATCCACACCAGCATCTCCATCACGTGGGAATGCACGATCTCGGCCGAGCGCGCGTACCACAGTCCTCGTGTGACGCTGGCCCAGGCCTGGTAGATGCCGGCGGGCAGCAGCGACAGGAACACCATCATCGCCAGGCCGATGTTGAGGCTCCAGAACGCGGGCCGGAGCAGCCGGTCGGCGTGCAGCTGGCGCTCGTACAGGCCGCGCAGGCAGAACAGCATCAGCCCGATGCCCAGCATGCCATAGACGCCGAAGAGGGCGGCGTGGCCATGTGCGGCTGTCATGTTGAGCCCCTGCACGTAGTAGAGCGAGGCGGGTGGATTGATCGCGAAGCCGAGCACGCCGGCGCCGATCGTGTTCCAGAAGCCGACGGCCACGAAGCACATGACAATCCACTTGTAGGCCGCGAGCCAGGGCATGGCCTGCGAGCGGCGGTAAGTCTGCAACGCTTCCAGGCCGATCAACGTGAGCGGCACCACTTCGAGCGCGGAGAAAACGGCGCCCACGGCGATCACCGATGTCGGCGTGCCGGTGAAGTAGAGGTGGTGCAGCGTGCCGAGGATGCCGCCGAACAGGAACACGATGGTCTCGGCGATGATGGCGCGGTTGGCGCTCTCGGTGCGCACCAGCCCCAGGCGCGTGAAGATCAGCGCGACGACGGCGGTGGCGAACACTTCGAAAAAGCCTTCCACCCACAGGTGCACCAGCCACCAGCGCCAGTACTCGATCATCGAGTAGTGGGTGTGCTGTCCCCAGGCCAGCGAGGTCGAATAGAAGCCGCCGATGCAAGTGGCCGACAGGAACACCATCGCGATCAGACCGCGCGATGCCGACGGCTTGACCAAGGCGGGCCACAGCGCGCGGCCCAGCAGGAAGACCCAGAACAGCAGGCCGACGAACAGCAGAACCTGCCAGAAGCGGCCCATGCTGGTGTATTCGAGGCCCTGGTTGCCCAGCCAGAAGCTGAAGTCGACGCCGCGATGCTGCAGCGTGCCGAGCCAGCCGGTCAGCGTGGAGCCGACCACGATGGCGATCAGCGCCCAGAACAGCACGTCCACCCCGAGCTTCTGCAGCCTGGGCTCGCGCCCCGACAGCAGCGGCGCGATGTACAGGCCCGTGGCCAGCCATGCGGTGGCGATCCAGAAGATGCCGATCTGCGTGTGCACCGTGCGGCTCACCGCGTAGGGGAGCAGCTCCGCCAGCGGCAGCCCGAAGAACGACTGCCCTTCGACCGCGTAGTGGGCCGTGATGACACCCATCGCAATCTGCAGCAGCATGAGCCCGATCACCGCGAAGAAGTACTTGCGCGTGGCCTTCATGGAAGGCGTCGCCACGGCGCCAAGGAGCGGGTCCGCCTTGGGCGGCTGGGCTTCGGGCTCGTGCTTGCGGCTGCCATGCAGCCACAGCATGGCCGCGATGGCTGCCAGCAGCAGGCAGATGCTGGCCATCGACCAGACGGCGGCCGAACTGGTCATGGTGTTGCCCACCAGCGGCTCGTGCGGCCAGTTGCTGGTGTAACTCAGGCCCGTTTCCCCGGGCCGGTTGGTGGCGGCGGCCCATGAGGTCCAGAAGAAGAAGGCGGTGAGTGCCTGGCGGTCGGCGTGCTCGGGCAGCGTGCCCGTCGTCATCGCGTACTGGTCGCGCAGGGTGGCGAGCGCGCTGTCGCCACCGAACAAGGCGTCGTAGTGTGCCGCCACCTCCCGGATTGCCTGCGCGCGGTCAGGGGAGACCGTGATCGTGCCGCTGATGTCGTCGTAGGTATTGCGCCGCACTTCGTCGAGCACGGTGGCCGCGAGCGCACCGCGGTCCGACGCGCCCAGCGAATCGAAGTCCTTGCGGTACGCTTGGGCATGGCGGTTGCGCAGTGCCATGGCCTCGCGGTGCAGCCAGTCGGCCGACCAGTCCGGCGCGACGTAGCTGCCGTGACCCCACACGGAGCCCAGCTGCTGGCCCCCGACCGAGAGCCAGACCTGCTGGCCGCGCCGGATCTGCTCGCCGGTGAAGATCGGCTGGCCGCCGGCGCTGGCGACCGCGTTCGGGATCGGCGGCGCGGTCAGGTAGATCTGCACGCCCAGGTAGCCGAGCGCACCGAACGACAGCACGAAGATGAAGGCGAGCCAGCGCCACAGCCGGTTGTTGTTTGTCATGACGGTTCCTTGATTCGTCGAGGGGGCGCCGTTCAGGCGCCGCCGCAGCCGCCGCGCGCATGCGCATCGAAGGCCGGCACCTTGGTAATGGCGACGCGCCAGGTCGAAGGACCCTGCTCGAGGTAGTTCCACGCGAACCGGTCAGGCCATTGCGACTGGAACTGCGCATACAGCGGCTGGGGGTCGTGGTCGTTCACCAGTTCGATGGTGCTGCCGACGTCCAGGGCCGCAAAGGTGGAGAAGATGTGCGCGTGACGAAAGCGCGGCTCGAGCCGGCGGACATCGATGACGGAAGAGAAGGAGGGCGCTGCAGATTTCATGGGTTTTTCCAGGCGGGAGCAGGTGGATTTGAAAGGTGTATTTCGAATGCACCTATGCTAGGAAAGCGCATGCGGCGTCCCTTGATCTGCATCAACAACGAGAGCGAAGGCAGCGGCGACGCTCGCGGCATGCCTTCTCCTTCTTCTGCCTCTTCCTCATCTCTTTTCGATCAGCTGTTGCTGGCCGCGGCGGCGCAGCCCGAACCCCAGCGCCTGCTGTTCGTGTTCGCCGAGGCCGAATTGCCCGGCGACGCGGATGCGGCGCAGCGGGCCCGCTTCGAGGCGGGGCAAGGCGGTGCGTTGACGCCCGTGGCATGCGTGGAGAAGAGCGTGCCGGAGCTCACCACCTTTGCCGCGCTGGTGGCCGAATCGCGCCGCGCCAGCCTGCCATGGCGGGTGATGTTCGCGGCCGGCCTGCCGGGCGCGAACGGCCGGCCGCCGTCGCCGGAACGCATCGACAGCGCGCTGCAGGCCATGGTCGAGAACGTGCGAAGCGGGGCCTTCGGCGGTTATCTCGCGCTCGACACCGAAGGCCGGCCGGTGCAGTTCGGCTGAAGCGCCCAAGCTACCTTCGAGCGCCGCGGTGTGCGGCCAGCAATCCCCGGATCAGGCGGTCCTTGTCCTTCCACTGGGCCTCAATCCACTTGCGGATGTGCTGGCGGCGCGCCTTGTCGCCCGACGGATCCCCACCCAGCAGATGCGGTGGAATGGCACGCTGGCGGACGTCGACGGTGACGGCGCCCATGCGGCCGCACAGCAGCGTCCAGAAGCTGGGCGTCCCCTCGGGATAGACGATGGTCACGTCGAGCATCGCCTCGAACTGCTCGCCCATGGTGGCCAGCGCCACGCCGAGGCCGCCCGAGCGGGGTTCGAGCAGATGGCGGTAGCTGCTGCTCTGCGCGGCATGCTTGGCCGCGGTGAAGCGCGTGCCCTCGACGAAATTGATGACGGCCGTTGGCACGCGCACCCAGATGAGCTCGCGCTTGAGAAAGAACTTGAGGAACGGAATGCGCCCGTGGAAGCTGCGCTGCAGCACCAGGATGTCGACCCAGCTCTGGTGGTTGCTCGACACCAGGTACCAGCCGCGCGGGTTCAGGCCCTCGATGCCCCGGATCTGCCATGGCACCGGGCACGCCCCTGCGATCCATGCGTTGTTGACGGCGACCCAGCCGCCGGCCAGCCGGTTCAGCACTCGGTCGCGCCCGGTGCGCACGCCGTCGGCCGGAACGAGCAGCTTGAGCAGCGCCGGCGGCGCCATCAGCGCGAACGCGAGTAGCGTGTTCGCGCCGAGCAGCAGCCTGTTGAACGCACCGCGCAGCAAAGACATCAGCCGCACAGTGCGAGGGAAGGTGCGCTGCCCAGTTCGCTGACGTAGCGGCCGAGCGTGGGCCGTGCGGGGCCGACCTTGCGGGCCGTCACCGAGCCCACGCTGATGAAGCACAGCGGCTCCTCGTGCCGGTCCAGCGCCAACAGGGCCCGCAGTTCGTCCGACTGCAGCGCCTTGCCGGTGGTCAGCGCCGAGCCGTAGCCCAGGGCGGTGGCGGCCAGCAGCATGTTCTGGATGGCGCAGCCGGCCGACAGGATGCGCTCGGTGGCCGGAATCTCCGCGTTGCCGGGGCCCAGCCGCGCGATTGCGAGCATCAGCAGCGGCGCACGGAAGGCCTTCTCGCGCGCCTGGTCCTGCTGTTCGGGAGTGGCGGCGGCGTCGCGCTGCAGCAGGGCCTGCACGAACACGTCGGCGAGCCGCCCGCGCTGCGGCGGCGGCACGACGACGAAGCGCCACGGCACCAGGCCGCCGTGGTCCGGGGCCGAGGCCGCGGCGCCGAGGATCTGTTCGAACTCGGCACGGTCGGGCCCCGGCGCGCCGAGCCGCTTGGGCAGCACCGTGCGGCGCGCTTGCAGGAGCGCGGCCAGTTGCCGCGCGCTCACGGGCGGCTCGGCCGCAGCGCCGGTGGCCGGGCTCACCCGCAGCTTCCGAGGTGCCCACACTGCGTGCAGTAGTCGCACCCGTCCTTGCGGATCATGGCGTGGGCCCCGCATTCGGGGCACTTGGCACCCGCCATCGTTGCCGCGGCGGCCATGGGGGGCCCCGAGGCGTCGAGCGCGACCGGTGCCGCAGGCGCCTGGCCGCTGCGGTGCGCGATCAGCTGCTGGATCGCATAGGCGATGGCGCCCGCTTCGGAGTCGTGCCACATGGGCACCTGGGTGCCGTCGGCCTTCAGGTGATGGCCCAGGCGTACCGGCCCGCGGTCCCACGCGACCTTGCGCATGTCAGCGAGCGCGCGTTCGAGAAAACCGCCGCGCGCGGCCAGCGACAGCAGCCGCATGCTCGCGGTGATCCATTGCTGGGATTCGCCGCTCTGGCCCACGGGCATGAAGAATTCCACGGCCCGCTCGCGGCCGTCGGCCAGCGGCAGGAACGACACCACGAGGTAGAGCGTCTGCCGCCCCTGCTGGGTCCAGTACTCGATCTTCTCGGCGACGGCGTCCAGCGCGCCTTTCGGGCGGCTCTCGATCATTGCGCGCATCGGGTCGGCCGCGGCGCCGTCGGCGGCGGGGCGGGGCTGCGGCTGCGCGGCCGGCGCCACCTCCAGCACGGACCCCAGGATGCTGTTGGGCCGATAGGTCGCCAGCCCCTTCAGGCGGGCGGTCCAGGCCTGCAGGTAGAGGCCCTTGAAGTCCTCGTAGGGATAGTCGGCGGGCACGTTCACCGTCTTCGAGATGGCGGTGTCGACGAAGGGCTGCACCGCTTCCATCATGGCCAGGTGGCCGGCCGCCGGCATCGACTGGGCCGAGACGAAGTACGCCGGCAGCCGTTCGGTGTCGCCGCCCAGGAAGCGGTACAGCCGCCAGGCGTGGTCCTCGACGTCGTACTCTGAGGTGCTGCCGTCGGCCTCGCGCTTCTTGCGCCGGTAGGTCCAGGAGAACGCCGGCTCGATGCCGTTGGAGGCGTTGTCGGCGAACGCCAGGCTCACAGTGCCCGTCGGCGCGATCGAGATCAGGTGGCTGTTGCGGATGCCGTGCATGCGGATCTGTTCCTGCAGCGCCTGGTCCAGGCGGCTGGCGAAAGTGCCGCGTGCCAGGTAGCGCTCCGCGTCGAACAGCGGGAAGGCGCCTTTCTCGCGCGCCAGCGCCACCGAGGCGGCGTAGGCGGCGTCCCGCAGGCAGCGCGCGATGCGCACGGCCATGGCCCGTCCCTCGGGCTGGTCGTAGCGCAGGCACAGCATGGCGAGCGTGTCGCCCAGGCCCGTGAAGCCCACCCCGATGCGGCGCTTGGCCATGGCTTCGGCGCGCTGCTGGGGCAGGGGCCAGAAGGTGAGGTCCAGCACGTTGTCCAGCGCCCGCACCTGGAGCGCCACCGATTCGCCGAAGCGCCCGAAATAGAAGTGCGCCGCACCGCCGATGCCGAAGGGATGGTCCACGAAGCGCGTCAGCACGATCGGCCCGAGGTCGCAGCATCCGTAGGGCGGCAGCGGCTGCTCGCCGCAGGGATTGGTCGCCTCGATGTGCTCGCAATAGCGTAGGTTGTTGTCGTTGTTGATGGTGTCGGTGAACAGGATCCCGGGCTCGGCGAAGTCGTAGGTGGAGCGCATCACCAGGTCCCACAGGTCCCGCGCCGGCAGGCTGCGGTAGACCCAGCTGCCATCGCTGGACTGGGCCGCGCCGCGCGCGATCAGTTCGGCGCCCGGCGTGGCGCTGTGCACCAGGGGCCATTCCTCGTCGTCTGCCAGGGCGCGCATGAAATTGTCGGTCACCGCCACCGACACATTGAAGTTGTTCCAGCGCCCGGGGGTGCGCTTGGCCGTGATGAAGTCCAGCACGTCAGGGTGGTCGATGCGCAGCACGCCCATCTGCGCGCCGCGGCGTGCGCCCGCGCTCTCCACCGTGGCGCAGGAGCGGTCGAACACGTCGATGTAGCTGCACGGTCCCGATGCGGTGGAGGCGGTGGTCCGCACCTGCGCGCCGCGCGGCCGGATGCGCGAGAAGTCGTAACCGACGCCGCCGCCGCGGCGCATCGTTTCGGTCGCTTCGCGCAGCGCCTCGTAGATGCCCGCGTAGCCGCCATCGTCCCGGCCCTGGATGCAGTCGCCCACCGGCTGCACGAAGCAGTTGATGAGCGTGGCTTCCAGGTCGGTGCCGGCGGCGCTCATGATGCGGCCGGCGCCGATCGCGCCGGCGCGCAGATTGGCCAGGAAGCGCGCCTCCCATTGGGCGCGCTGGTCTTCGGGCTCGACCGAAGCCAGCGCGCGGGCCACGCGCGCGAACAGGTCCTCGGCATCGGCTTCGCCGGGCTTGAGGTATTTCTCCCGCAGCACATCGCGGCTGATGGGCTGCACGGGAAGCGGTTCCATCCTGGCGTTTTCCTCGCGCTTCATGCTGCGGCCTCCCCGGTGGAGACGGCCGGGCGGATACCGCCGAGCAGCCATCGCAGCAGGTCGCGCACGGGGCGGATCTCGCTGCCGAACGGCAACGCCCCCGCGCCGCGGAAGAACAGGCCGCGGTCGAGGTGGCCTTCCAGGGCGTGCCCCAGTGTCTTGTCGATGCAGAACTGGCCCCAGCTGGCGTTGCCGTCGCGCAGGCCGCAGTGCGCCAGGCAGTCGAAGCGCATGGTGCAGCTGTCCTTCTTGTGCGCCTTGTGCTGCAGCCGCGGCTCCAGCCGCAGGTACTTATCGAGCCACGGCGTGCGCACCGCGCGCGCTGGCAGGCCCGCCGTGCTGACGAACTCGACGATGTCGGCGGGCTTGGCGTCGGCCAGCACCTGCTTGAAGGCCGGGTGCGCATCGCATTCGGTGGTCACCGCGAACGCGGTGCCGAGCTGCACCGCCGCTGCGCCGATGCCCTGCAGGCGCCGGATGTCTTCCAGGCTGCCGATGCCGCCGGCCGCGATGAGGGGAATGCGGCCCTCGATGCCGGCCGTCTTGAAGAATTCGAGCACCTGCGGAATGGCGACGTCGAAGTCGAAGCGCGGGTCCTGCAGGTCGGCGACCTTGGCCGCGCCCAGGTGGCCGCCGGCCAGCCGCGGATGCTCGATCACGATGGCGTCGGGCAGGCGCCCCTTCTTCTCCCACTTTCGTACCACCAACTGCACGCCGCGCGCATCCGAGAGGATGGGGATCAGCGCCACCTCGGGATGGTCGCGCGCGAGTTCGGGCAGGTCCAGCGGGAGGCCCGCGCCCACCACCAGCGCGTCGATGCCGCAGGCCATGGCATGGCGCAGGTAGGCTTCGTAGGCGGTCAGCGCCTTCATCACGTTCACGGCCAGGAGGCCACGCCCGCCGGAGAGTTCGCGGGCGCGCGCGATCTCGCGGCCCAGCGCTTCCAGGTTGGCGGCATCGATGCGCTGCCCGGCGTCGGGCTCGGCATTCAGGTGGGCCGTGCGGGCCATCAGGTCGGGATGTAGCCGGCGCAGGTCGACGGCCGAGATCGTGCCCATGCCGCCCAGCCCGGCGACCGTGCCGGCGAGCCCGCCGGCCGACACGCCGACCCCCATGCCGCCCTGGATGACGGGCAGGAGTTCCACGCCCTTGAGGCGCCAGTTGTGCAGGCCCGAAGCGCGCGAAAGCGCTTCCAGGGCGATTGCTTTCTCGTCAGGGGATCGATCCATCATGTTCCACATAAGGTTGATAAGGGCCGGTACCGGCGTTGGAGGCGAGCGAGGCCGGCAGGAAGTCGCCCGTCTGTGCATCGAACACATGGACTTCGCCTTCCTCGATCACGTAGTGCCAGCCATGCAGCGTGAGCGCGTTGCGCTCGACGCGGCAGCGCACCATCGGGTAGGCCATCAGGCGTTCGAGCTGCAGCACCACCGCGCGCTGCTCGCTGCGCCGCAGCGCGGCAGCACTGGGACGCACCGGCAGCAGCGCCTCGTCGGCCAGCCGCAGCCATGACCGGAGCGCCACCGCTTCTTCGGCCACGCCTTCGTAGGCCGCGCGGATCGCGCCGCAGTGGCTGTGGCCGCACACGACGATGCGCTCCACCTTCAGCTCGAGCAGGGCGAATTCGATCGCGGCCACCGTGCCATGCAGCCCGTGCATTCCGTCGCAGGGCGGCACGAACGCGCCGACGTTGCGAATGATGAAAAGCTCGCCGGGGCCGGGGCCGGTGCCGGTCAGCAGGTAGGGCATGAGCCGCGAGTCCGAGCAGCCGATGAAAAGCGTCTTCGGATGCTGGCCTTCGGCGACCAGATTCTGGAAGCGCTGCTGGTGCCGCGGGAAATAGTCGGATCGGAACCTGCGCAGGCGCACGAGCAGGTCGTCCGGTTCCTGCGCGGTCATTGCACCAGCGGGGAATCGGCCCCTTCCAGCACGAGGCCGCTCACGTCGGCGCGTCCGGCCAGCAGCTGCATGTACTGGTGCAGGGCCTTGGCGCGCGACTGCTGGGCGAGCTGCACCGCGATGCGCGGCTTCACTTCTTCGAAGGATTGCCGGCGGCCCGCATCGCGCGCGAGCACGTCGACGATGTGGAAGCCGTAGCGGCTGTGGACCAGGCGCGGATGCAGGCCCAGCGCGTCGAGCCGTTCGGTGTTGTGGAACAGCTCGGCCGTGAGTTCGTCGGCACAATCGTCGGGGCCGATCCAGCCGAGGTCGCCGCCCTCGGCGCCGCTCGGGCAGTTCGACAGGGTCCGGGCGAGTTCGCCGAAGCGGCCGGGCGCGGCATCCCTGTGGCGCAGTTCGAGCAGCGCCTGCTCGGCGCGCGCCGCCAGCGCCGCGACGTTGATGCCGTCGGTCACGGCAAACAGGATGTGGCGTGCGTGGACCCGGCGGCCGATGGCGAAGTGCGCGCTTCGCGCCGTGTGGTAGCGGCGGCATTCGTCCTCGCTGGGCGCGGGCACCTCGATCTCGTCGTCGAGCATCTGCTGGATCACGGCCTGTTCAGCCGCGCCCAGGCGGGGCGCCATGCGCGCTTGCGAAGGTGGCAGCAGGCGGCGCGCGACGGCCTCCTGGCGCAGCAGTTCGGCCCAGGCCAGCTCGCGCAGGCTGTATTCGTCCGGGCGTTCGCCGGGCCGGTGCAGGGCAATGCCGTTGATCGCTGCGCATGGGGCTTCGACGGCCGGCTTGCCCGCTGCCGCCTCGATGACCACCGCGTTCGAAGCCGGCACCGCGGTTTCATGGCACTGGCAGGCACCGCCGCCGCATCCACCGGCGCTCACCGGCCCACCCCACTCGTCTTGGCGATGGCGCCCGCCGGCATCGCCTTTGGCGGCGCATGAGGCACGGTGCCCGGCACACCGGCCGAAGCCTGCCTGCCGGACGCCAGCGCGCGGCGGCTGCGCACCACCTGGTAGGGGCGCAACACGTACCCCACCGTGGCGAAGCCGCTCCACACATGCACCAGCCGCGTGAACGGAAAGATCAGGAAGATCGACATGCCGAGGAACATGTGCGCCTTGAACACCCAGCTCGCACCGTCCAGCAGTTCCACCGCGCTGCTGCGGAAGGTGACGATGCGCTGCGCCCATTCGGCCAGCCGCATCATCATGCCGCCGTCCAGGTGCTGGGCTGACAGCGGGATGGTCGCCAGGCCGAGCGCCAGCTGCAGCCACAGCAGGACCAGCAGCACGATGTCGCTGGTCTTGGAGTTGACGCGGATGCGCTCGTCGCCGAGCCGGCGGTGCAGCAGGATCGTGACGCCGGCGAAGCCCAGCAGGCCGGCGATGCCGCCCGAGACCATGGCCACCAGCTGCTTGCTGCCGGCAGCGATGAAGGGCTCGTAGAGGAAGTGCGGCGTCAGCATGCCGGCGCTGTGGCCGAAGAACAGGAACAGCACGCCCACGTGGAACAGATTGCTGCCCCAGCGCAGCTGGCCGGCGCGCAGCAGCTGCGAGGAGTCGCTCTTCCAAGTGTACTGGTCGCGATCGAACCGTATCAGGCTGCCGATGAAGAACACGCTCAGGCAGATGTACGGGTAGATGCCGAAGAGGAAATTGTCGAGGGCATTCATACGGGGGCTCCACCGGCGGCGGGCGTTGCCGCCTTGCGAACGATGTGGATAGGCTGCGCATCGCCGGGCCGCGCCTGGCCCTTCGTGCTGCAGCCCTCGAAGACGATGGGCTCGGCCCAGCTCTCGTCGATCGGCCGGTCGTCGGCCACCGCCACCGCTTCGGCCTCGTGGCCGGCCAGCTCGATGACCGCCGCCAGCACGCTGGCGTAGGCGCTCTCGCGCTTGCGCAGCGCGCTGAAGATGGACGCCAGGATGTGGGCCATCTCGCCGAGGAAGGCGCGCGCCACCTCCGGCGGCTGCGTCGAGGCGAACTCGAGAACTACGCACAGGTGGTCGGGCACTTCGTGCGGGCCGAGCAGCAGCCCGCATTGCTCGTAGGTCTGGGTCAGGTCGATCATCGCCGGGCCGCGCTCGCGCGAGTCGCCGTGCACATGCTCAAAGAGGTGCAGCGAGGTGCTGCGGCCGCGGTCGAACAGTTCCACGAACTGCGTCTCGGCGTCGATCGGGTCCATCGAGGCCAAGGCGCGGGCCAGTGCCCGCAGCTCCCGGCGGCGCGCCGGTGACAGCGCCGCCTCGGCGTCCATCGCATCGGCCAGCTGGGGCATCAGGGCGCGCGCCTGCGCATCGGGATAGCCGAGCAGCAGGGCCAGTGCGCGAAGGGTGTGGCGTGGGGTATTCATCGTGGCGATCCGGCGTCAAACCTTGGCATGGATGGGAATCGTGCGGCGCTTGGCGGCGCCGAACAGGCTGGCCTCGGAGCTGCCGTCGGAGCAGCCGTTGCCGAACGAGAAGCCGCAGCCGCCCTTCATGTCGAAAGTGTTCTCGGCGTACTCGCGGTGCGTCGAGGGGATGACGAAGCGGTCCTCGTAGTTGGCGATGGCCATCACCTGGTACATCTCTTCCACCTGCGCGGCGCTCAGGCCGACCTGCGCCAGCACGGCCGGGTCTGCGACGTTGTCGACGTGCTTGCCGCGCTGGTAGGTGCGCATGGCCAGCATGCGCTCGAGCGCGCGGATCACCGGCTCGGTGGCGCCCGCGGTCAGCAGGTTGGCCAGGTACTGCACCGGGATGCGCATCTGCGTGACGTCGGGGATCGCGCCCTTGGCACCGACATGGCCGGCATTGGCGGCCGCCGTGATCGGCGACAGCGGCGGCACATACCAGACCATCGGCAGCGTGCGGTACTCGGGGTGCAGCGGCAGCGCCACCTTCCACTCCATCGCCATCTTGTAGACCGGGCTGTTCCTGGCGCCTTCGAGCCAGGCCTCGGGGATGCCGTCGCGCCGGGCCTGCGCGATCACCTGCGGATCGTGCGGGTCGAGGAAGATGCCGAGCTGGGCCTCGTAGAGATCCTTCTCGTCCGGCACGCTGGCCGCTTCCTGGATGCGGTCGGCGTCGTAGAGCACCACGCCGAGGTAGCGGATGCGCCCGACGCAGGTCTCCGAGCAGACGGTGGGCTGGCCGGCCTCGATGCGCGGGTAGCAGAAGATGCACTTCTCGGCCTTGCCGCTTTGCCAGTTGTAGTAGATCTTCTTGTAGGGGCAGCCCGAGACGCACATGCGCCAGCCGCGGCACTTGTCCTGGTCGATCAGCACGATACCGTCTTCCTCGCGCTTGTAGATCGAGCCCGAGGGGCAGGAGGCCACGCACGCCGGGTTCAGGCAGTGCTCGCACAGCCTGGGCAGGTACATCATGAAGGTGTTCTCGAACTGGCCGACCATCTCCTTCTGCACCGCTTCGAAGCCGTCGAGGTTGGCGTCCTTGCTGCGCTTGGCGAACTCGCCGCCGAGGATTTCTTCCCAGTTCGGGCCCCACTCGATCTTCTCCATGCGCTTGCCGGTGATCAGGCTGCGCGGGCGCGCCGTCGGTGGCGCCTTGGTCGTGGGCGCGGACTGCAGATGTTCGTAGTCGAAGGTGAAGGGCTCGTAGTAGTCGTCGATCTGCGGCAGGTTGGGGTTGGCGAAGATGCGCATGAGCAGGCTCCACTTGCCGCCCTGGCGCGGCTCGATCGAGCCGTCGGGCTTGCGCACCCAGCCTCCCTGCCACTTGCCCTGGTTCTCCCATTCCTTGGGGTAGCCGATGCCGGGCTTGGTCTCGACGTTGTTGAACCAGGCGTACTCGACGCCGGGCCGGCTGGTCCAGACGTTCTTGCAGGTGACCGAGCAGGTGTGGCAGCCAATGCATTTGTCCAGGTTCAGGACCATGCCGATTTGCGCGCGTATTTTCATCGTGGGTTCCTCCTCGTTCAGGCCGCCGCCGCGGTGGCCGCGACGGGCGCGTCGAGCCAGTCGACCTTGTTCATCTTGCGCACCACCACGAACTCGTCGCGGTTGGTGCCGATGGTTCCGTAGTAGTTGAAGCCGTAGCTGAACTGCGCGTAGCCGCCGATCATGTGCGTGGGCTTCAGCACGATGCGAGTCACCGAGTTGTGGATGCCGCCGCGCGTGCCGGTGATCTCGGAGCCCGGCGTGTTGATGATCTTCTCCTGCGCGTGGTACATCATCACCATGCCCGGATTGACGCGCTGGCTCACCACCGCGCGCGCCGCGATGGCGCCGTTGATGTTGAACAGCTCGACCCAGTCGTTGTCGGCGATGCCGGCGCTCTTCGCGTCGTCCTCCGACAGCCACACCACCGGCCCGCCGCGGTTCAGCGTGAGCATCAGCAGGTTGTCGGTGTACGTCGAGTGGATGCCCCACTTCTGGTGCGGCGTGATGAAGTTGAGCTGGATCTCCTTGTGGCCGTTGCTGCGGATGTTGTGGATGTCCCGGGTGGTCTTCAGGTCGACCGGCGGGCGGTAGGCCGCCAGGCCTTCGCCGAAGGCGCGCATCCACGGATGGTCCAGGTAGAACTGCTGGCGCCCGGTCAACGTACGCCATGGGATCAGTTCGTGCACGTTGGTGTAGCCGGCGTTGTAGGAGACCTTCTCGCTCTCGATGCCGCTCCAGGTGGGCGAGGAGATGATCTTGCGCGGCTGCGCCTGGATGTCGCGAAAGCGGATCTTCTCGTCCTCGCGGTAGACCGCCAGGTGCGTGTGGTCGCGCCCGGTCTGCTTGCCCAGCGCCTCCCACGCCTTCACGGCCACATGGCCGTTGGTTTCGGGCGCTAGCTGCAGCACGACCTCGCAGGCGTCGATGTCGGTGTCGATGCTCGGCATGCCCTGCGTGGCGCCGGGCTCGGCGACGCGGCCGTTGAGCTGGCCGAGTTCGTCCACCTCGGCTTCCGTGTTCCAGCCGATCCCCTTGCCGCCGTTGCCGATCTTCTTGAGCAGCGGGCCCAGGGCGGTGAAACGCTTGTAGAGGTTCGGGTAGTCGCGCTCCACGACCGCGATCTGCGGCGCGGTCTTCCCGGGGATGAGATCGCACTCGCCGCGCTTCCAGTCGGCCACGCCGAAGGGCTGGGCCAGCTCGGCGGGGGAATCGTGCATCAGCGGCGTGAGCACCACTTCCTTCTCCACGCCCAGATGGCCAGGGCACAGCGCGCTGAAGGTGCGCGCAAAGCCCTTGTAGATCTCCCAGTCGCTGCGCGCCTGCCAGGCCGGGTCGACCGCGGTCGACAGCGGATGGATGAAGGGGTGCATGTCGCTGGTGTTGAGGTCGTTCTTCTCGTACCAGGTGGCAGTCGGCAGCACGATGTCCGAGTAGAGGCAGGTGGTGCTCATGCGGAAGTCGAGCGTCACCAGCAGGTCGAGCTTGCCCTCGGGCGCCTTGTCGTGCCAGACCACTTCGGCCGGCTTGGCGTCGTCGGGCCCGAGGTCCTTGCCCTGCACGCCGTGCGTGGTGCCCAGCAGGTGCTTGAGAAAGTATTCGTGACCCTTGCCGGAAGAGCCCAGGATGTTGGAGCGCCAGACGAACATGTTGCGCGGCCAGTTCGACGAGTGGTCGGGGTCCTCGCAGCTCATGCGCAGTGTGCCGTCCTTCAGCGCCTTGGCCGTGTAGGCCGCGCCGTCGAGGCCGGCGGCCTGCGCGTCGCGCGCCACCTGCAGCGGGTTGGTCTGCAGCTGCGGCGCCGAAGGCAGCCAGCCCATGCGCTCGGCGCGCACGTTGTAGTCGATCATCGTGCCCGCGAAGGCGGTCTTGTCGGCCAGCGGGGACAGCACTTCCTCCATGCCGAGCTTCTCGTAGCGCCACTGGTCGGTGTGCGCGTAGAAGAAGCTGGTCGAGTTCATCTGCCGCGGCGGACGGATCCAGTCGAGCGCGAAGGCGAGCGGAGTCCAGCCGGTCTGCGGGCGCAGCTTTTCCTGGCCCACGTAATGGGCCCAGCCGCCGCCGCTCTGGCCGATGCAGCCGCACATCATCAGGATGTTGATGACGCCGCGATAGTTCATGTCGCTGTGGTACCAGTGGTTCATGGCCGCGCCGATGATCACCATCGACTTGCCGTGCGTCTTCTCGGCGTTGGCCGCGAACTCGCGCGCCACGGTGATCACCTGGTCGCGCGGCACGCCGGTGATCTTCTCCTGCCAGGCCGGCGTGTAGGGCGTGTCGTCGTCGTAGCTGGCGGCCGCCATCTCGCCCGCGAGGCCGCGCGCCACGCCGTAGTTGGCGGCCTGCAGGTCGAACACCGTGGCGACCAGCGCGCTCTGGCCTTCGGAACCGAGCGCGATGTGCTGGACCGGGACCGTGCGCACCAGCACGTCGCTTTGCGCGTTGTTCGGAAAGTGCTCGCTTTCGATGCCGCCGAAGTAAGGGAATCCGATTCGTGCCGTCTGGATTTCCTTGGTTGCATCGTCGAGCAGCGAAAGCGTGAGCTTCACCGCGCCGCCGTGCTCCGCTTCCTTGGCTTCGAGGTTCCATTGCCCGGCATCGGCACGGCCGTCCGCGCCCCAGCGAAAGCCGATGGCGCCCTGCGGCACCACCACGCGGCCGTCCTCGGCCAGCGCGACGGTCTTCCATTCGGGGTTGTTCGGCTGTCCGAGCCGGTCGTCGAAGTCCGAGGCCCGCACGTAGCGGTCGGGCACCATCACCTGTTCGCCCGAGGGCAGGGTGTGTTCCTTCAGCATGACCAGCATCGGCAGGTCGGTGTAGCGCCGCGCGTAGTCGTCGAAGTACGCGGTGCGCCTGTCGAAGTAGAACTCCTTGAGGATCACGTGGCCCATGGCCATGGCGACCGCGGCATCGGTGCCCTGTTTCGGATGCATCCACAGGTCCGACAGCTTGGCGACCTCGGCGTAGTCGGGCGTGATCGCGACCGTCTTGGCGCCCTTGTAGCGGACCTCGGTGAAGAAGTGCGCGTCCGGCGTGCGCGTCTGCGGCACGTTGGAACCCCAGGCGATGATGTAGCTGGAGTTGTACCAGTCGGCCGACTCCGGCACGTCGGTCTGCTCGCCCCACACCTGCGGGCTGGCCGGCGGCAGGTCGCAGTACCAGTCGTAGAAGCTCATGCACACGCCACCGATCAGGCTCAGGTAGCGGCTGCCCGCGGCGTAGCTCACCATCGACATCGCGGGAATCGGCGAGAAGCCGATGATGCGGTCGGGGCCATGGCGGCGGATGGTGTGGATGTTGCTGGCCGCGACGATCTCGTTGACCTCGTCCCAGCCCGAGCGGGCGAAGCCGCCGAGGCCGCGCACGCTCTGGTAGCTGCGGCGCGTGGCCTCGTCCTGCACGATGGAGGCCCAGGCCTCGACCGGCCCGAGCGCCTTGCGCGCTTCGCGCCACGCCTTGAGCAGTGCGCCGCGCACCATCGGGTACTTCACGCGGTTGGCGCTGTAGAGGTACCAGCTGTAGCTCGCGCCGCGTGCGCAGCCGCGCGGCTCGTGGTTGGGCATGTCCCAGCGGGTGCGCGGGTAGTCGGTCTGCTGGGTTTCCCAGGTAACGATGCCGCCCTTGACATAGATTTTCCATGAGCAGGAGCCTGTGCAGTTCACGCCGTGCGTGCTGCGCACGATCTTGTCGTGCGCCCAGCGCGCGCGGTAGGCGTCTTCCCAGGTGCGGTCTTCGCCGGTGACCTGGCCGTGGCCGTCGGCAAAGGATTCGCGCGGTTGCGCGAAGTAGGTCAGGCGGTCGAGAAAGTGGCTCATCGTGTGTCTTTCGTCTGGATTCGATTGGCTGGCTCAGGGGTTTTTCACGTAGGCGCCGCGGCGCAGGTAGAACCACCAGTTCAGAACGAGGCACAGCGCGTAGAACACCGCAAAGCCGTACATCGCGTACTGGGGCGTGCCGGCCTTGATCTGGGCGCCGATGACAACGGGTGCGATGAAGGCGCCGTAGGCGGCGATGGCGGAGGTCCAGCCCAGCACTGGGCCGGCCTTGGCGCGGTCGAAGATCACGCCGATGGTGCGGAAGGTGGAGCCGTTGCCGATGCCGCTGGCCGCGAACAGCAGCACGAACAGCAGCATGAAGGGCAGGAAATACTGTTCCGGCTGCGGCGAGCCGTAGGCCAGCAGCATCACGTAGCCCACGGCGGCCGAGGCGATCACCATCACCACCGAGATCGCCTGCGTGACGATCGAGCCGCCTACCTTGTCCGAAATCCAGCCGCCCACCGGGCGGATCAGTGCGCCGACGAAGGGCCCGATCCAGGCATAGGTGAAAGCCGAGGGCGCGTTCGGGTTCTTCAACGTGTGCTGCAGCACGCCGGCGGCGTCGGGCACGTGGCTGATGCCGAAGATCACTGCGATCGACAGCGGCAGCGCCATCGAGAAGCCGATGAACGAGCCGAAGGTCACGATGTACAGCGCCGTCATCGACCAGGTGTGCTTGTCGCGGAAGATCTCGAACTGCTTGGCGATGTTTTCCTTCATGGTGCCGAACGCGGTCAGCTTCATGGTGAACAGCGTGGCCACGATGATCAGCGGCATGGCCACCCACATGTTGAGCAGGCCCAGGCCCGTGGGCGCCGGCAGGTACAGGTACAGCCCGGCGATCGCCGGGGCGAACGACAGCGTGTAGAGCCAGATGATCTTCAGGAAGGCCGGGATCGTGCCGCCGGTATCGGGCGAGACGGTGTTCAGGTTGTTCATGCCGAACCAGCACAGGATCGACAGCGGCACCAGCGACAGCACCCAGGCGAAACCCGCGTTCTGGATCCAGGTGGGCGTGCCGGCGGTGATCTTGCCCAGGATCCAGCCGCTGTCCTTGAGCAGCGTCATGGGCTCGCCGCCGATGTTGCCGAAAAGGCCCACGGTCATGACCAGCGGGATGACGATCTGCATGGTCGTGACCCCGAAGTTGCCGATGCCCGCGTTCAGACCCAGCGCGGTGCCCTGCAGACGCTTTGGAAAGAAGGTGCTGATGTTGGACATCGAGCTGGCGAAGTTGCCGCCCCCCACGCCCGACCACAGCGCCATGAGCTGGAACACCCACAGCGGCCACTCCTTGTGCTGCAGCGCGATGCCGGTGCCGATGGCCGGCGCCAGCAGCATCGCCGTGGTCAGGAAGATGGTGTTGCGCCCGCCCGCCAGCCGGATCAGGAAGGAGGCCGGGATGCGCATGGTGGCGCCGGCCAGGCCCGCGATGGCGGTGAGCGTGAACAGTTCGGCCTGGGCGAAGGGAAAGCCCAGGTTGTTCATCTGCACGGTGATGATGCCCCACATGCCCCAGACGGCGAAGGCGCACAGCAGGGCAGGGACCGACAACCACAGGTTGCGCCATGCCACGTGCCGGCCGGTGCTTTCCCAGAACCGCTCGTCCTCGGGGCGCCAGTCGGCGATGTCGGCGCGGCCGCCGGTCGCCCCCGGGGGAACGGCGATGGTGCTGGTGCTCATGATTTTGTTTCCAGGTTGAGATTCGAGGTCCGCGCGCGCAGGCCGCCCATGACCTGGGTGGCGCGCACTTCGGTCCAGTACATCCAGATCAGCGAGACCCAGACCACGCCGTACATCAGCATGAAGGCGCTGGACCGGATGCCGGTGAGGTCCATCAGCGCACCGAACATGACGGGCAGCACGAATCCGCCCAAGCCGCCGGCGAGTCCGACGATGCCGCTGATGGCGCCGATGTTCCTGGGGTAGTCGTCGCTGATGTACTTGAAGACGCTGGCCTTGCCGAAGGCCATGGCGATGCCGAGCACGAACATCAGCGCGGTGAAGCTGTAGACGTTCAGCCCGATGTGGAAGGTGCGCGGTCCGTTCACCGTGAGCAGCGTGAGATCGGTCTGCGGGTAGCTCAGCAGGAACAGGCAGATCCAGCACACCCACATCACCCACCAGGTGACGCTGTGCGCGCCGTACCTGTCGGACAGCCAGCCGCCGACGGCCCGCAGCACGCCGCCCGGCAGGGAGAAGCAGGCGGCCAGCAGCGCGGCGACGCGGATGTCCAGTCCGTATTCGCCGACGTAGTACTGCACCATCCACAGCGAGATCGCGACGTAGCCGCCGAAGACGATGCTGTAGTACTGGCAGTAGCGCAGCACCCGCGGGTCCTTGAGCGTCCTGAGCTGGTCGGCGAAGCTGGCGCTGTGGCTCACCAAATGGCGGGGGTCACTGGCGCTCAGCGTCCAGAACAGCAGCGCAGCGCCGAGCATGATCGCCGCGTAGACCTGCGGCACCACGGCCCAGCCGAAGGCCACGACGATGGCCGGCGCCACGAACTTGTTGACGGCGGCACCCGAGTTACCGGCGCCATAGATACCCATCGCGAGGCCCTGTCGGTTGCGCGGAAACCAGCGCGCCACGTAGGGCGTGCCGACCGAGAAGGAGCCGCCCGCGAGTCCGACGAACATGCCCAGCACGATGAAGTGCCAGTACTGCGTGGCATAGGACATCAGCCAGATGGCCGGCACGGTGGCGGCCATGAGCAGCGTCATGACGATGCGCCCGCCGAAGCGGTCGGTCCAGATGCCGAGCGGCACGCGCACCAGCGAACCCGTGAGCACCGGCATCGCGGTCAGCAGGCCGAACTCGGTCGCGTTGAGGCTGAGCGCCTTGCGGATCGGGATGCCGATCACGCCGAACATCATCCACACCATGAAGCAGACCGTGAACGCCAGCGTGCTCACCGCCAGCACGCGCCAGGCCTTGGCGGGCATGGCCTGGTGCACCGATGACGGCGAAAGATCTTGACTGGTTGCGGTTGCGCGCTGCTGCACGATGGGTCTCCTGAAGGGCTGCCCGAGCTTAGAAGCGGGCTTTCCCGCCTCCTTGATTCACATCAAGCGGCGCGCAGCCTGCGCAACCTTGTCCTGGCGCAAAGCCTGCATGCCCGCGCAAAGAGACACTGGGCTATGGATCAAGACCCGTGCCTCCGGGCCGAACGTCGATACCCGGTGCTGGACGACGCGCAGGGATTCGCAACGGCCCTCTTGTTGGTCGGCCTCGGGCTGGCCATACTCCGCAGCGCCCGTCTGCTGACGGGTGGCATCCCCGGCCTGGCCTTTGTGCTGAACTATGCGTCGGGTTGGTCCCTGGGTTGGACACTGCTCATCGTGAACCTGCCTTTCATCGTGCTAGGCTGGCATGCATTCGGGGCGCAATTCACCTGGAAGACGCTCCTCCTCGTCGCCGGGTTGTCGTTCAGCGTCGAGGGCATAGGGAGGGCCATCGGCGTGCAGCCGGCACACCCGATGTTCGCGGCGATCGCCGGTGGCTTGCTGATCGGCGTCGGTCTGCTCGTCCTGTTCCGCCATGGTGGCAGCCTGGGTGGGTTTGGCGTGCTGGCGCTATACCTGCAGCGCCGCTACGGGTGGGGCGCAGGAGCCGTGCAGATGGTCTGCGATGGCACCATCGTCGCCTCGGCCTTCGCGCTTGTGGAGCCGAGCCGGGCCGGATACTCGATCGTCTCGGCGGTGATGGTGAATCTGGTCCTGATGTGGAACCACCGGTCTGGCGCGCGATCGTAGAGCGAGATCGAGGAACCGCCAGCCGGCCCTCCATAGCCTTGTGACTTGGCTCTATCCTCAGAGGAGATCGCACGGCAGTCTTGGATCGATCCGACGTACTTTCGCTTGGCCTACCTTTCATGGACTGAGCACGCGAACGACTCGTCAAGCGCCTGGCGCGATTTGCTCGAGTGCGTGGCCGAGTACTTTGCGTGCGATGAAATTTGGATGCGGGCGTTCGGCTTCGCTTCGCGCTAGGACCACGCAGCCCTGCACCGCGTGATGTTCGAGGTGATGCGCGAAGGCGCGGTGCATGCCGCTTATGGGCAGCTTTCGCAGGTGTGGGAAATGGCCCCCCAGCTACCAAAAGAAGTAGCACGGTATGGCGACACCATCTGGATGTGGCTCACGGCCTGCTTGGAGGTTTACTTCTGTTCGCCGAAGAATCAGATGGCAAGACAGACTTTCAACACACAGAGAAGAGAAAGCCAAACCAGATACCGCCCGGTTGCCCAAAAAGTGTTGTAGGTAATCCACGTAAGAAGGGATGCACAGACAAAGCTTGCCCGGCACACTGAAAGCCACGACCTTCCTGCCATGTCTCCACGTTCTTCCACAACCTCTAGGAGATCAGCAAGTCTGAATCGTCGTTGACCATCGAGACCATGAAGCCCCAACAGACCGCAGCCAGAACCTCCAAGACGCCGATCGGCAGCCATGCGACTCCGCGTTTGCCCCGAAGGCCCTGAAGACCCTGAAGACCCAACTCGCGTAGGGCGGACTCTCGCCGCTCGCGAAAAGCTATTCGGCGTTGAGCGCGTATTGCTCGGAGATTGCTGGATGCCGTGCGCCGCTCTAGCTGCAGGATCAAGGCTTTCCATTCCTTGCGTTTCGAATAACAAGTAGCCAAAAGACCAGGCCTCCAACTGCACCTGAACCAAGATAGTTAAGCGAGTCGAACAGTCCCGACTGAGCCCAACGCACGGAGTCAAACGGCATGGCAAGCTGATTCCAAAATGGAACGGCAAGCAAAAGGCCGCCAAGGGCAAACTGCCACCAACGTTTGAGGTTCCAACGTTTCATCGCCGCGTATGCCGGCAGACCAAAAAGCAGGGCGCACAGAATTGCTAGCGGAAATCCTGCAATCCAATAGAAAGGTAGTCCGCACCAAGCGAATGTTCCCGCGAACAAGCCAACTCCACAGGTACCGGCAGTCGCCAAGGCTACGCCAGCGCAGGCGGAAAAGCAGAGCAACCCAAGAAATCGAAGCATCCGTTCACCCTAAGTTATGGTGTGGCCGGGGCCACTTTTGATTCGCATCGAGGCTAAGCCAAGTAGCGGCGCAGGGACGCGAGCAACGTCTGCAATTGGCCGATTGTGTTGAAAAACTCGTCTCGAATCTCGGATGCGATGGAGACCGCACGGGATTCGTAGTCGAGTTGGCAGTGCGAGAGCACAACGCAAGCCTCGCGGCTCACCTCACGCGTTCTTCATGGCCGTATCTGCCGCGCCAGGCATCAACCACTTCGCCATTCGCCGAAGATTTTGAGCTGTAGCGCCCAGCAAGAACTCGTCTTGCGCACCGCTGAGCCCGCGCAGCCGCAGTCGATCCAACTTCATGATGCGCTTGAGATGCGCGAACAGCATCTCCACCTTCTTTCGCTCCCTGCGCGACCGTTTGTACTCCGGTGTCTTTGCAATGAACCGAGCCACCTCACGCGCACCTTCATGGATGCTGCGCGCGATCTTGCGCGACGGGCCCAAACGGCAGAACCAGCGATAGGCCAGGTTGAGATGGACTTCCTCGCACAGCCGGCGCTCGGATCGGATGCCTAGGCAATAGCCGATCACGAGCATGCGAATCATGAGTTCGGGATCGATCGAGGGCCAGCCGGTGTGGCTGTAGAACGGTGCCAGATGTTGGCGCAACTCACCAAGGTCGAGGAAGCGATCAACGCCTCGAAGCAGGTGATCGCCTGGGACGTGAGTTTCGAGGTTGAATGCGTAGAACAACTGATCTTGAACGGCGTTCTGACCCATCATGGCGCGTACCTCCATCGATGAAGATAGGACATGAGGACGCCGCGATGGTTCTAGGATTCGAGGGAGTTTTTCAACACAATCGGCCATAACCAGACGCTCGCCAGGGCGGCCAAATCCGCGTGGAACCAGACGTTCGCGGCGCATCTACAACAAGAGGAACCCGGGAAATGCGGCGTCAATTTCTACGCCGCATTTTCCGGCATGCCATCAACACCAAATTTCACACCGCGCTCTTCCAGCTTCGCGCGCGCTGCGTGGTGCACTACTCCGCGTTTGCGCGTGTCAGACTCCAACAGCCTGCGCAGTGTGGCCTGGCTGACGTTGGCATTGCGCACCACTTCCATTCGTACGCCCCAGAATTTGTCATTCGCGAAACGATCCAAGATATCTGCGTCAGCATCCGGATTCATAGCCGCTGTGGCGCGTATAGCCTGATTCGGGTCAGACAAGAAGGGCTCGAGTTCCACTGCATTGGCTGCACCACTGGCAGCAATGTAGCGACGCTCCTCTGCATTTTTCTGTTCAGTTGTCTTTTTGGCCATCGCGCACTCAAATAGACGAAAGCATCTAGCTTTGCACACGCCATAGCTGATGCATACGAATTCTGGCTGCGCTAGTAGGATAACCATCCTGAGGTTGAATGGATCCGTCATCCAAGTATTCGAGCGACCGCTTTACGCGCTCGACGATGACTGGCGTGCGCCCTTCGCAACGCAAGCGTGACCGGCTACAGTCGGCCAAAAGCAGACATTTAGACAAGATTTCCCATGTCTTCAGCACTTGCCTTCTACGACCACATTTGCTGGGGGACTAGCACCGCGGTTCACGACATCCTCGGTAGGGCGGCATCGATTGCGTCTGAGCGCTATGGGGCCAGCGACCCGGTGTCAGAACTACTTGCACGAGAGCTAGCAGAGTACAGGGGAGGCAAGGTCGTCAGCCTGAGTGACGTCGATCTGCCTGTCGATCGGCTTTTTGAGGTTCTCACCGCCGCGCGCGAGCAAGCTTGTGCGAGTGATGAGTTCACTGCGATGGGTCGGAGTTGGCTCACTGGCGCAATGGCGACGTTCTGCAAGGAAGTGGAAATGGCTATCAAGCCGCCACGATGAACTGTGCCCAAGTAGCACGGGACTGTGTGACTCCGCGTGCACCTTCTCGGACCTACAGACATGGCAAGATTCGGCCAACAGCAGCCCTTCAAACTCCAATCAGCATGCGTCCATAACCAGACGTTCCAGATGACGATGTCACCGCATGACCAGCTCCGACCGCGTAGGGGATATCTACACGAGGTTTGGATTGATGAAGAAGGCCTTGAGACTTGTATCGCGCTCGGACCTGCCGGCGATGCAGCTAGACGCCTGCTCGGAAAGAGCACGTGTGTATGGGTTTTCTGGGCGAGATGTCATCTCGACGCGATGAACGTCTACTACGAATTTCTCGGCAGAGGAACGTACGAGAGCGACGAACCATGGGATCGAGAGGACTATCCGTCGGGGTGGTATGTCGAACAGCAAGCGTATCTCGCCACAATCTGCATGCTGCCAAGTGGCAAAGCCGAGTAGCGATGTCGCGGCGAATTGTGCCGGGTGGCGCGCCGATATAGGTGTGGCAGGATCCGGCCATGACCGGACCTTCAAGCGCCGCCTCTCGCTTGCCCAGACCTTTGCTGTCGCCGATGCTAGGATGACATTTGTATCAATGTGCGTTGTCCCGCCCGGCAAATGAAAAATCTCCGTCCTCTATTGGCCCTGTGCTTGGTCCTCACAACGCTATTTCCGCTCAGCGTTCGAGCCGTTGAGGCAAACCGGAAATCGGCGTTGGCGAGCGAACTGACCGACCTCATGCAAGTCAGGAAGATCGCTGCAGGGTATCTGGTGCAGTGCAGTAAGTTGGAAGGTTCATAGGCGCTCCAAAAACGCGCGCAATGCCACTGGCTTGTCAAAACTCTGATCTGCCGTAATTTGCAGCACTTGGATGCGATCGTCGACGAGCCGAAGGACCACCATCGCCTTCAGGCAATCGTCGCGCAAAGGACCTTTCGCAGAGATGGGGCACCCGGCGAGCAAGTTCGCGTCGCCGCGGTGGTCGTCGTGACAGCACTCGGCAATGGACCTTCGAACTACTTGGCACGCATCCGCTGCGTCGTCTTGCGTGGCGGGTCGGACTTGGATATTCATCGGTGCCTCAAATGGCTGCTCGTGGCCGAATGTAGCCTCTCTCGGCTTGTCATGGGTACGTCACCGTCCAACCTTCTGGTCGTACTGCATCGATGCCCAGAAACCTATCATTTTTCAGAGGTTCTCCGAACTCTGTCATCAATCGGCGTCATATAACTCTCCCAGAAGGCACAATGCGCCCATGCCAAATATCGCATCAGCCCTGAAGGAAGAGATCGCACGCGTAGCCCGCAAGGAGGTGCGCGTGGAGATCGAAACGTTGAAGAAGCAAAGCGTTCAACACCGCAGCGCAATTGCGGCACTTAAGCGTGAAATCGCTGCTTTGCAAAAAGCGGTGCGGCAACTGTCCAAGCTCGATTCGCGCAAGATGTCGACGGCCGAAGCGGCGCCGCCCGACGAAGGCGGTCCACGTCGACGTTTCAGCGCGTCGCGTGTAGCTGCGCACCGCGCCAAACTGGGCTTGTCCGCCGCCGATTATGGGACGCTCGTCGGTGTCTCGGGCCAGACGATCTACCACTGGGAGCAGGGTAAAGCTCGTCCCCGGGCTGCCCAGCTCGAAAATCTCGCTGCCGTGCGAAGCCTTGGCCGTCCGGAAATTGCCGAGCGACTAGGCCACTAGCGCGACCTCAGTCTCGCCGACCCCGTTGACTCGACGACCCGGCGACGCGGGTCATGGCGCTGTACATCGAAGCGATCCGGCGTCCCGAGAAATTCCGGGCCGCTGCGCTCAGGGCGGCGATGGCAGGCAAGCCCGTCGTTGCCTTCAAGGTCGGGTGCTCTGAGCGGGCGCCAAGGTGGCCGTCTCGCACACCGGTGCGATGGCCGGCACGGACCGCATGTACGACGACCTGTTCCGCCGGACAGGTGTGATCCGCGCCCAAACTTTTGGCGACCTTCTGGACATTTCGGCCGCACTCGCAACAAGGCGCGTTCTGCGGGGCCGGCGGATCGCCATCTTCACGTTGACGCGGGGACGCCGGCACGCTTGTGTCCGACCGCCTGGGGATTTGCGGATTCGAGGCCCCGGCGCCGACGAGCTCGCGGCAGTCGCGCTGCGCGCCTTGCAAAGCGGCGACCAGACCTCGCCCGATCGCAATCCGATCGACGTCACTCTGGCCTATGCCAGCTCGCATGCGCCCGAGGCCGCAACTCTGCTCAGGCAGCTTGGCATGTCGGCCTTCGTGGCGGCGAAGAGCTGTACGGCGGTGCTGGCAGGCATGCAGGCAGGCCAATGGCGCCTGCCCGAAGCGGGCTCTGCGGTCGCGGTCCAGGCGCCGTTGCGAGATCTGGTGACGGGGTTGCTCGACGAAGCGCAGGCCAAGCGACTTTTCGTGCGCTCCGGCATACCCTGCGCGCGAGGTGATTGTCCAGAGCGGACAGCAAGCGGAATCGGCGGCGCACGAGCTCGGTGGAGCCGCCGTGCTGAAGATGTTCTCGGAGGAGATCACGCACAAGCGCGATGTCAGCGGCGTGGCCGTGGATGTTGCTCCCGATCCGATCGCAGATCGGCTGGACGCGACGGCCAGCGAGGTCGAATGCCATACGAGCAGCCGTCCCGTGCGCTTTCTGGTTCGGGAGATGGTGAGCGGCGAAACCGAACTGATCCTCGGCATGTACGCGATGCCCTTGGTCGGCCATCCATGCTGGGCACGGGAGGCGTGACGGCAGGACTCTTCAAAGACACCACGATGCGCCTGTTGCCTGCGGCAGGTGGCTTCCCGAGGAGCGAGCGCTGGCCGTGATGCACGAGCTCAGGACATGGCCCTTGCTCGATGGGGTTCGCGGCCAGCCCAAGGCCGATGCAGGGGCAGGTCGACGCGATCGCCGCCTTCTCGCGCATGGCCGCGCAATGGGGTGACGACTGATCAAGGCCGAGATCAATTCGATCTTCGTGTTGGCGCAAGGGCAAGGGGGTTGCGCGGTGGATGGAGGCGCCGCGTTGCGCTGAGAAGCCCCGGGAGTGGCTATGCAGAACTGGAAGACAAAGATCCGGATGCTCCGGTGCGCGTGCCGTGCTGGTACGGCCTGCCATTGCATGTCACGCAACAGCGGCATGCCGCCCCGGTCGGGGTGTGGGCATACGCGAGGGTCCTTGGATTGCACACGACGAAGGTGTTGCGGCAGCCCCTTGACATGCGAAACACTTTCACAGCCCGAGCACATCAACGAACCACGTTGCATCCGCCAACTTTCTGTCTGCCGCCATGCTGAAGTTCAGAGCCATCAATGCTATTGCCTGCGTTCTGGTGCTCTTTGGAAACTCCCCGGGCCTTGCCATTGCCGACTCCATCGGCTACCTGGGGCCGGCAGGGAGCTGGACGCACCAGGCTTGCCTGGACCTGTTCGGTGCCAGGGATCTCGTGCCGTTGTCGCGCGACGAGTTGTTCAAGGCCTATGTCGACGGAAAGATCGAGCGCGCCTGCGTCCCCGCCACGACCTCCGCGGTTGGCGCGACGCCTTACCTCGACGCGGTGATCGACCTGCCCGACGTGCGCATCGTCGCCGAGTACCCGAAGATGCTTGGATACAGCCTGTTGACCAAACCGGGGACGAAGCGAGGAGACATCGTGGCGGTCCACGCGCATCCGGTGGCCTTCGAAGAGGTGCGACCGTGGCTCGATCGGGAGATGCCCCGCGTGCGTCGCATCGACGCAGCCAGCGCGGGCGCGGCCGCACAGGCGGTCGCGCGCAGCGCGACGCCCGATGCGGCGTCGTTCGGGCCGAAGGTCGGGGCAGACATCTATCCACTCGTGTCGCTGGTCGACGGCATCGAGGAAGGCCCGCACAACGTCACCCGCTGGTGGGTGCTCGGCCGGCAGATGCCGGCGCCCACCGGCGACGACAAGACATCCTTGCTGGTCGCTGTCTCGGATGCCACCCTGTCGAGCACCTTGGCCGAGTTCGGCGCGGCAGGCGTGCGGATCCTGACGATCTACGAGCGCCCGAGCAAGAAGACATTGGACACGCATCGCTATCTGGTGGAAGTCGAAGGACCTGCCAAGCAGGGAGCCCTGGCCGCCTTTCTGGAGGAGCACCGCGAACTGCGCGTCCTCGGCTCCTATCCGCGCCGATGATTTGATCCTGGTGCCCGCAACTTTGATGGAGCGCCACGACGCGAGCGGTCCAGGGGGAAACCCGAAGGGCGAAGTCCGACCAGCGACCATCCGCCGCATCCGCGGCCGGAGCAAACCACACGGCATACAAAGCACCTTTGCACGCCCTGGGCGGAACGCCCGGCGTCTTCACATCTAGACTGCCGCGATGATCCGAGACCCTTCCTCCTTCCCGCAGACCCTGGCCGACCTGCGGCGCCATGTGCGTGAATGCCTGATCCCGCGCGAGGCCGAGGTCGAGCGCGACGACGAGGTGCCCGCCGACCTGGTCGAGGACATGGCCGCCCGGGGCTTTTTCGGCTGGTCCATCCCCGACGCCTGGGGTGGCGCCGGGATGAGCACCGAGGAACTGGTGCTGGCGGCCATGGAACTGTCGCAGGCTTCGGTGGCTTTTCGTGCGCGCGTCGGCACCAACACCGGCATTGGCTCGGAAGCGCTGGTGGCCGACGGCACGCCGCAGCAGAAGGAGCGCTTCCTGCCGCGGCTGGCGCGCGGCGAACTGACCGGCGCCTTCGCACTGACCGAACCGCAGGCCGGCTCCGACGCCACCGCCTTGCAGACTCGGGCGGTGCGCGACGGCGACCATTACGTCCTGGACGGCACCAAGTGCTTCATCACCAACGCGCCCATCGCCGGCCTGTTCACCGTGATGGCACGCACCGATCCCGCCGACCCCACCGCGCGCGGCATCAGCGCCTTCCTGGTCGAGCGTGGCACGCCGGGGCTGTCCACCGGCGAGCCCTACCGCAAGATGGGGCAGTCCGGCTCGCCGGTGTCGGAAGTGCACCTGCGGAACTGCCGCGTGCCGGCTGACAACCTCATCGGCGGGCGCGAGGGCATGGGCTTCAAGACCGCGATGAAGGTGCTGAACAAGCAGCGCATCCATCTGGCGGCGCTGTGCACCGGCCCGGCCATCCGCATGCTGGACGAAGCGGTCGCATGGACCTGCCAGCGGCGCCAGTTCGGTCAGCCGGTGGCCGGCTTCCAGCTGGTGCAGGCGCTGATCGCCGATTGCCAGACCGAGATCCAGGCCGCCCGCGCGCTGATCCTGCAGACCGCGCGCCAGCGCGACGACGGCGAGGACGTGGCGATGCAGGCCTCGATCTGCAAGTACTTCGCCTCCGAGATGTGCGGGCGCGTGGCCGACCGCTGCGTGCAGATGCTGGGCGGCACGGGGTTCATCCAGGGCCATGCGATCGAACGCTTCTACCGGGACGTCCGGTTGTTCCGCCTCTACGAGGGCACCAGCCAGATCCACCAGCTCAACATCGCCAAGCGCACCATCGCCGCGGCGGGCTACCGGCTGGACGACTGAGGCGGGTATCGCAAGCCTGCGTGCGTTCGCGCGTGCCAGTGCGCGGGACGATGCGGTACCGCGCTACCGGATGACGTGCTTCTCGCCGAGGGCCTGCAGCCGCTCCTGCGGCAGCCCGAGCAGCTCGCCCAGCACCTCGGCCGTGTGCTCGCCCAGGTGCGGCGGCGGGTGGCGCACGCCCGTGCGCGTGCCATCGATGACATAGGGCGGCGCATGCACGGCCTGCGGGCCCGCCTCGGCATCCTCGAAGCGGTGCCATACCTGCGCCTGCTGCGTGCGCTGCGACTGCAGGGCTTCGTACAGCCCCAGCACCTCGCCGCAGGGAATGCCCGCGCGGTCCATGCGTTCGATGAGCTCGGCCCGCGTGTGCCGCCGGATCTGCGCCAGCAGGATGGGCAGCAGCTCGCCGCGGTTCTTCGAGCGCTCGGTGTTCTTCTCGAAGCGCGGGTCGCGCGCAAGCTCGGCGCAGAAGATGACTTCCTCGCAGAACTTGCGGAACTGGCTGTTATTGCCCACCGCGATCACCACCGGTCCGTCCGCGGCGTCGAACACGCCGTAGGGGACGATCGAGGGATGCGAGTTGCCGAACTTGGCGGGGTCGCCCTTGTTCAGCCAGGCGGTCAGGCCATAGTAGGAGGTGATCATCATGCCGCTGTCGTACAGCGACATCTGGACATGGCGTCCCACGCCGGTGCGCGTGCGCGCGTACAGCACGGCCAGGATTGCCTGCGCCGCGTACATGCCGGTGAACATGTCGACCGCGGCGACGCCGAACTTCAGCGGCCCCTGGCCTTCCTCGCCGTTCATCGCCATCAGTCCGGTCTCGCCCTGGACCACGAGGTCGTAGCCGGGGCGGGCCTTCTCGGGCCCGAGGACCGGATAGCCGGAGATCGAGCAGTACACGATACCGGGGTTGACCTTCTTCAGGTCGTCGTAGCCCAGGCCCATCTTCTGCGCGCCGCCGTACTTGAAGTTCTGGATCACCACGTCGCAGCGCTCGGCCAGCTCGCGCACGAGGTCGCGGCCTTCCTCGGCTTGCAGGTCCACGCAGATGGAGCGCTTGTTGCGGTTGCAGCTGTTGAAGTAGGAGGTGTTGTGGCTGCCGATGCGAACGCCCCAGTCCCGCGTGTCGTCGCCGCGCTCGGGATGCTCCACCTTGATGACCTCGGCGCCGAGGTCCGCCAGCGCCATCGCGCACAGCGGCCCTGCCATGACCCGGGACAGGTCCAGGACGCGAACACCGGACAGGGGCAGCGGGTTGGGATGGTTCATGTGCGGGGCGGGGCCTTCTTTCATTGCGACTGCTTGGGCAGGTTCAGGCTTTGCAGCACCGGCAGCCAGCGGTCCGACTCGGCCTTGATGAACCTGTCGAGGTCCTCGGGGCTACCGCCGCGCGGCTCCATGCCGATGGCGCGGGCCCGCGCCACGAAGTCGGGATCGGCGATCACCTGGTTGACGGCCTTGTTGAGGCGCTCGATCGCGGGCTTGGGTGTGCCGGCCGGCACGGACAGCGAATACCACAGCGTGGCTTCCATGTCGAAGCCTTGCTCCTTGAAGGTCGGCACGTCGGGCACTTGCGGCAGGCGCCGCGAATCCATCACGCCCAGCACGCGCAGCTTGCCTGCCTTGACGTAGGGCAGCGCCCCGGTGATGGATGTGCCGTGGATATCGATCTGGCTGCCGAGCAACGCCTGCAAGGCCGGCGCGTCACCGTTGAACGGGATGTGGGTGGTGCTGAAACCTTGGGCCTTCTCGAAGGCGATTGGTGCCAGGTTGGTGAGGATCGCCGCGCCCGGCGAGGCCCGGTTGATCTTGCCCGGATGCTGCTTGGCGTAGGCGACCATCTCCTTGATGTTCTTGTACGGCAGGTCGGTGCGTCCCACGATGATGGCCGGCTGGTAGGCGATCTGCGTGACCGGCGCGAAATCCTTCGCCGCGTCGTAGGGCAATTTATCGTAGAGCACGCTGTTGTTCGCCAGCGTGCCCAGAGAGGACACGAGCACGGTCTGCCCGTCGGGCTTCGCGCGGGCGACGTGGTCGGCCGCGAGGATGCCGCTGGCGCCGGGCTTGTTCTCGATGATGACGTTCAGCCCGTGCTTGTTGAGCTCCTGCGCGAGGATGCGGCAGTACTGGTCGGTGCCGCCGCCGGCGGCGAACGGCACGACGATGCGCGTGACCTGCTGCGCGAAGGCGCTGCCGAGGGCGCACGCGCCGATCACCAGCCCGACGATGGTGTTGCGAAAGCTCACGTTGTCTCCTTGTTCTGATCCGGAATCGGATTCGCGAATCAGTCTAGATGGCCGCCGTCGGGCCGGTGCTGCAGGGAGTGAAAAGATGCTTTGCACGCCGCGTCGCGACCGGCTAGGACCGGTCGGCACACTTCATCCATGGACGCACGGATTCGCCGAATCGGAAAAACCAGGGACCGGCTTGGAGAAAGCCCCTGCTGGGATGCCGATGCACAGGCCGTATGCTGGATCGATGCGCTGGCAGGCATCCTCTGGCGCCTGCGTCCGCAGTCCGGCGTGCTCGAGCAGCACAGCCTCCCGGCGCCCGTGGGGGCCATCGCGCCATGCCGCGGCGACGCCGTCGTGGTCGCGCTGCGCAACAGCTTCGCCCTCTACGACTTCGCCACGCGCGGGCTGGAGATCCTGGCGCACATCACGGTGGATCATCCCCGCGTGCGCTTCAACGACGGCAAGTGCGATCCGGCCGGCAACTTCATTGCCGGGACGATGCACATGGAGCGCCAACCCGGCGAGGCTGTCCTGGGCGGGCTGTACCGGCTGCGACCCGACGCCCGGGTGGAGCAACTGGCCGACGACATCGGCTTCGCCAACGGCCCCTGCTTCAGTCCCGACGGCCACACGCTCTATCTGGCCGACAGCCTGGAGCGCACGATCTGGGCCTACGACTACGACCCGTGCGGGCCGCTGCGCCACAAGCGCAAGTTCGTGGACACCGGACGCTTCGAGTCCGGACCGGACGGCGCGACGGTGGACGCGCAGGGCTTTTTCTGGACGGTGCTGACCCGCGCGGGCCAACTCGCGCGCTTTGCACCGGACGGCGAGCTCGAGCGCCTCGTGGCGCTGCCTGCGACCTACCCGACCAGCCTGTGCTTCGGGGGCGCGCGCCTCGACCGGATCTACCTGACGTCGATATCGCGCAGCGCCCGCCTCGAAGGCCCGAAGCCGCACGATGGCGGGCTGTTCGTGATCGAAGGCCTGCCCGCCTCAGGACGCCTGCCGCATCGCTTCGCCCGAGGCTAGAGGACCCGGCCGGCAGGCTCTAGCGCTGATCCTCGTCCTTCAGCGCTTCGGCCACGAAATCGACGAAGGCGCGGACTTTCAGCGGCAGGGTGCGGTTTTGGCGGAAGACGGCGAAGATGCCGTTGGAGTACGCCCGCACCGCGAAGCGGTAGTCCGGCAGCAGCCGCACCAGCGTGCCCGAGCGCAGGTCGCCGCGCACCGTGGCCTCCGACAGCAGCGCGATGCCCATGCCCCCGATGGCCGCCAGCCGCAGCAGTTCGCCGTTGTTGGCGCTGAGCACGCCCTGGATCGCCAACTCCTGCTGCTCGCCGGCCTCGTCGATGTACTTCCAGATGGTGGCCTCGCGCTCGCGCTTGTAGGTCAGGCAGCGCACCTGCGGCAAGTCGGTGGGGTGCTTGATGCGCGAGTAGGTCTTCACGAAGGTGGGGCTGGCCACCAGCACCTCGTCGCTGGACAGCAGCCGCTTGATCACGAAGCCGGAGTCGTTCGACTCGCCGGTGCGGATGTCGACGTCGAAGTCGTGCTCCACGAGGTTGACCGGATGCTCCGACAGCTCGACTTCCACGTGGATGTCCGGGTAGAGCTGGGCGAAGCGCGGCAGCAGCGGCGCCACCACCCGCAGCCCGATGTGGGTGCGCGAATGCACCCGCAAACGACCTTCGGGCCGCTGGCGGGCGTCGCGTGCGGCCTGCTCCGCCTCCGCCATGGACTCGAGCACGACCTCGGCGCGTTCCAGGAAGGCCTGTCCCGCCTCGGTCATGCGGAGGTTGCGGCTGGTGCGGTCCACCAGCTGCACGCCCAGCTCCTCTTCGAGCGCACTGATGCGCCGCGAAATGGTCGCAGGTGACAGGCTCAGGCTGCGCGCCGCGGCCGAGAGGCTGCCCTTCCTCTGGGTGGTGACGAAGATGCGCAGCGAATCGAGGGCCTTCATTTCAAAAGATGCAAACAAGCTGTGCGCACGTTGGCGATCCGCAGGCGGCTCCCGTTCCTACGATTCGTGCACATAGGCACCAACCACACAGGAGCACCGGCAATGGATTTCGGAATCTTCATTCTGATGCAGCAGCGAAACAAGCACAAAACCTCCCACCAGATCCTGCGCGACGCCGTGGAGCAGACGCGCCTGGCGGACGAGCTGGGGTTCGGCGCGGCATGGTTCGCGGAGCATCATTTCAGCAACTACGGCATGTGCTCGTCGCCGCTGACCATGATCGCGCACTGCGCCGCAGCCACCCGCAGGATCCGGCTGGGTACCGGCATTGTCGTCGCACCGCTGTACACGCCCGCGCGGCTGATCGCCGACGTGGCCATGGTGGACCAATTGTCCAACGGCCGCCTCAACCTGGGCATCGGCTCGGGCTACCAGCACTTCGAGTTCGAGCGCTTCGGCGTCTCGCTGGAGTCGGCCAAGGCCCGCACCTTCGAGATGCTCGACATGCTCGAGCTGGGCCTGAAGCAGCCCAAGTTCAGCTACGAGGGCGAGTACTACCGCCAGCCCATGAGCGCGATCAGCCAGCGCGCGGTCCAGCAGCCGATGCCGCCGATGTGGATCACCAGCGTGGACCCGGCCTTCGTCTCGCGCGCGGTGAAGTCGGACCACCACGTGTTCGTCTCCGGCGGCGATGGTGGCGTGGAGAAGATGCATGCCCATCGCGTGCTGATCGACAAGGTGGCGAGAGCCGAAGGCAAGGATCCGACCGGCGTGAAGGTGGGCCTGCTGCGCGCCGCCTATGCCAGCAATGACAAGGCCGAGGTCGACGCCTACTTGGACTGCGCCCGCTACCAGCGCCGCGTGGCCTTGAGCCTGAAGCGCCGCACCGCGCAGATCGCCGACGACTACCAGGTCGAAGAGGGCATCGTCGAGGGCGAGCCCACGCTCGAGGAGATGCGCGCGCTGCTGCCCGTGGGCAGCATCGACACCGTGATCGAACGCGTGGTCAGGGAGATCCGCGCCCTGAAGCCGGTGCACTACTGCTTCCAGACGCAGATGGGCGATTTCGACCATCCCACCATGCTGCGCCAACTGCAGACCTGGTCGAAGGTGATCATTCCTGCGGTGCAGCAGGAGATCGCCAACGACCCGCCGCACGCCAGCACAGCCGAGCGCGAGGTCGCTGCCGCCTGAGGCGCCGCAGCGAAGGAGAACGCCCATGTCCGAGGTCGCCGAAGAACGCACCCGCCCCGTTGTCGAACCCGCGCTGTTTCGCCAGCTGCTGGGCTGCTTTCCGACCGGCGTGGCGGTCATCACGACGCGCACGCCCGACGGACGGCCCGCGGGGCTGACCTGCAACTCGTTCAGCTCGGTGTCGCTCGAGCCGCCGCTGGTGCTGTTCAGCCTGCGCAACGCCAGCCGGTTGCGCGACACCTTCCTGGGGGCCGAGAGCTTCGCCATCAACATCCTGGCCGAGCGCCAGGACGCGCTGTCGGGACGTTTCGCCTCCAGCAAGATCGAGGACAAGTTCGAAGGCGTGGGCTGGCAGCCTGGCTTGCTGGGCATGCCGCTGATCGACGATTGCCTGGCGAGCTTCGAGTGCAGCGTGTTCGCCCGCCACGAGGCGGGCGATCACACCGTCTTCATCGGCGAGGTGCGGCACATGGCGGCCGGCGGTGGCGACCATGCGCTGGTCTTCTACAAGGGCGCCTACATGATGCTGGCCGAGTCGCTGCGCAAGCTGGTGGTGCAAGGCCAGCTGGGCGACGCGGACGTCGACGAGGCCTACCGCACGCTCTACGGCACCTTGCTGCGCCTGGCCTGCGAGCGTGCCGACGATGCCGAACTGGCAGCAGTGGAGGACGCCGTGGACGCCATCGAGGCCCACCCCGGCGACGCCTCGCGCCAGGACCGCATCGAATCGGCCAGCCGCTTCTTCCGCGCCATTGCCGCCGCCGGCCATAACCAGGCGCTGATGCTGATGGCACAGACCATGACCGGCGTGCTGCGCGAGCGCATGACGCACGTGCTGCCGGTGCGCGCGCGCCCGGACCTTTATCCCCTGCGCCGCAACGTCGCGCGCGGCCTGCGCCGGCGCGATGCCGACGCCGCCGTCGCGGCGCTCGACGAGCTGATTGCCCAGCTGCGCAAGGGCTGAAAAAACCCCATCGAATCGAATCCCTGGAGACAACGAGAATGTCCATCGACTACGCCGGCTTTCGGCGCGAACTGGAGGAGTTCGCCCGCAAGTCCTGCCCTTCCGAGATCCGTGCCGTCGTCGCCGCGGGCCAGAAGATCACCAAGCGCGAATACCAGGCGTGGCAGAAGATCCTCAACGCCCAGGGCTGGGGCGCGCCGAGCTGGCCCGCCGAGGTCGGCGGCACCGGCTGGGACATCCGCCAGCGCCTGATCTTCGAGGAGGTGATGGCCGACAACGACTGCCCGCCGCTGTACCACCATGGCCTGGGTCACATCGGGCCGGTCATCATCCGCTTCGGCACGCCTGAGCAGAAGGCGCGCTTTCTCCCGCGCATCCTGGACGGCTCCGACTGGTGGTGCCAGGGCTATTCCGAGCCAGGCTCGGGCTCGGACCTGGCTTCGCTGTCCACCAGTGCGCGCCTGGATGGGGGCGAGTGGGTCATCAATGGCCAGAAGATCTGGACCTCGCATGCGCACGAGGCCAGCATGATCTACATGCTGGTGCGCACCTCCAGGGAGGCGAAGAAACAGGAAGGCATCTCGCTGATCCTGGTGCCGATGGATGCGCCGGGCGTCACCGTGCGCCCGATCCGCACCATCGACGGATGGCACCACCTCAACGAGGTCTTCTTCGAAGAGGTGCGCGTGCGCGCCGACAACCTGGTCGGCGAGGTGGGCAAGGGCTGGACCTGCGCGAAGTACCTGCTGGAGCGCGAGCGCCTGCCGCCGGCCAATGTGGCCCGTCTGGAGCTGCTGCGTCGCCAGGTGGTGCGGCTGGTCGAGGAGGCCGCAACGGCCGCGCACGGGCGACGCGATTTCAGCGGCCTGCACCACAAGCTGCTGCTGTGCGAAGCCGAAGCAAAGGGCGCGCGCGTGATGATGGCGCAGGCGACCGACGATCTGATCCACCAGCGTGGGCTGGGCGTGCAGCCGTCCGCGATCAAGATGACGTGCGCCGATGTCGCCCAGCGGCTGACCACGATCGCGCTCGATGCCGTCGGGCCCGAGGCCGCGCATCGCTTCCTCGCCGATGCGGATCCCGAGGTGCCCGCCGCCACCTGGATCCAGAACTACATGTTCACACGCGCCCGCACGATCGCCGGCGGCACTTCCGAAGTGCAGCGCAACGTGATCGCCAACGAACTTCTGGGAGCCTGACAAGCATGTCCACCTCTTTCCCGTCCCTCTTTCCGGGCATGCTGCTCGACGCGGCGAGCCGCTATGCGCAGGACCACGCCGCCGTGCCGGAACTGCCCGGCGACCCGGTGCGCGAGCTGGGCTGGACCGCCACCCTGGTGCCCGAGGAAGCCGGCGGCGTGGGCGGCAGCCTGGCCGACCTGGCATCGATCGTCGAAGGACTCGCCACGCATGGCATGCACCTTCCGGTGGTCGAGACCTGCGCGGTCGTGCCTCTGCTGCTGCAGGCGGCCGCGCCCGAGGTCGGAAACCGTTGGCTCGGGGCCGTGGCCGAGGGCTCGGCGCAGCTCGCGCCGCTGATCGCCCTGTCCGCCATGCCTGAGGAGATGGCGCTGCGGGCGCGTCACCTCGGCATCGGCTACGAGTTGAATGGCTTCGTGCAGGGTGTCGATGTCTCGCTGCCCGCGACGCATTGGCTTGTTCCAGCCGAGGTGGACGGCGAGGCGGCGATCTTCCTCGTCGACGCCGAGCGCGTCGGTGTGCCCGTGGCGCGCTACCGCACGATGGAAGGCCGACGCGGTGCCGACTTCGCACTCGCCCGGCTCACCGTGCCGCAGGGCAGCTGCATCGCGCGCGGCGGCCAGGCCCGCAATGCACTGGCTGCCGCCAGCGATGCCGCGCTGCTGCTCACTGCCGTCGACACGGTGGCCGCGCTTGCCGCGCTGACCCAGCAGACGCTCGGCCACCTCAAGGAGCGGCGGCAGTTCGGTGTGGCGCTTTCCACTTTCCAGGTGCTGCGCCACCGCGTGGCCGACATGTACGTGAAGTACCTCGGCGCCAAGGGGCTGACGATCCACTGCTTCCATGCGCACGAACAGAAGGGCTCCGACCTGCGCCGGAGCCTGCGACTGGCCAAGGTGTCGCTCGCCGAGACGGCGCGCGGCTGCGCCGAAGCCGCGATCCAGATGCATGGCGGCATGGGCCTGAGCGAAGAGGTGCTCGCCACGCGCCTCGCGCAGCGCCTGATCGCCTCCGAGTTCCGCTACGGCGACCGCCTCTTGCATGCCGCCCACCTGAAGGCATCGCAGGGCGATGCCGGTCCCTCATCCCTTTCCAACCTCGCCAGGAGTGCGCAATGAGCGTCAGCCTTGAAGTTTCCGAATATGTCGCGGTCGTCCGCCTGGACAAGCCGCCGGTCAATGCGCTCGATCGCGAGACGCGTCGCGGCCTCATCGAAGCCTTCGACGAAATCTCCGAGCGCACCGACATCCGGGTTGCGATCCTCACCGGGATCGGCAAGCACTTCTGCGCCGGTGCCGACCTCAAGGACCGGCCTGACCCTGGCAAGGCCGGCGACTTCCTCGGCCACAACCGCCTGACGCGCGAGACCGGCAATGCGATCCGCGAGTGCGCCAAGCCGGTGATCGCTGCCATCAACGGTCCGGCGCTCGGCGCCGGCTTCGGGCTCATGGCCGCCTGCGACATCTTCCTGGCCAGCGAGGACGCGACCTTCGCCATGCCGGAGATCAACGTGGGCCTGGCCGGCGGCGTCTCGATGCTGCGCACCATGTTTGGCCGTTCCTTCACACGCCGCCTGTTCTTCACCGGCATGCGCGCGTCGGCAGCAGAGCTGTATCGCCGCGGCGTGCTCGACGAGGTGGTGCCGGCCGACCAGCTGATGCCGGTGGCCTTGCAGCTCGCGCAGGAGATCGCGGCGAAGGCGCCGCTGGCCATGGCCTATGCCAAGCAGGCGGCCAACATGATGGATCTGATGCCGCAGCGCGATGGCTACCGCTTCGAGCAGAACTTCACCATGGCGCTGTCGAAGACCGAGGATGCGCAGGAAGCGCGCCGCGCCTTCCTCGAGAAGCGCTCGCCTGTCTACAAGGGGCGCTGAGATGCAGGCGCTGGTGGAAGTGGGATGCGGCCTCGAGGCGCTGTTCAGTCCGCGCTCGATCGCGATACTCGGTGCCTCTGACGATGTCACCAAGATCGGCGGACGCCCGCTGCAGTTCCTTCGCAAGTACGGCTATGCGGGCCGGATCTACCCCGTCAATCGCAAGGCCGGCGTCGTGCAGACGCTGCAGGCTCATGCGAGCGTCGCCGACCTGCCGGAGGCGCCCGAGCTCGCCGTGATCGCCGTGCCGCCGGAGGGTGTGCTCGACGCCGTGGAGGACTGCGCCGGGCGCGGCGTGCGCGCGGCGGTGGTGCTCTCCGCCGGCTTCTCCGAGATGGGCGAGGAGGGCGGCAGGCTGCAGGCCCGGATCGCACAGGTGGCCAGGCGCAGCGGGATGCGCATCGTTGGGCCGAACTGCCTCGGTGCGATCGGCGTGCCGGACAGGAGCATCGCGACCTTTTCGGTGGCGCTGGAAGATACCTTCCCCGCCGCGGGCCCGGTGGGCATCGTCTCCCAGAGCGGCAATCTCGGCAGCTACACGCTGCGCCTCGCATCCGAGCGGGGCCTTGGCATCAGCCGGATGCTGACCACCGGCAACGAGTGCGATGTCGACATCGCCGATGCGATCGCCTCGCTGGCAACGGATCCGGGCACCTCGGTCATCCTTTGCTGCATGGAGACCTGCCGCGATGGCGCCAGGCTGCACAAAGCCATGGCAATGGCCCGCAAGGCGGGCAAGCCGCTGGTGGTTCTGAAGGTGGGTGTGTCCGAAGCGGGCAGTGCCGCCGCCGCTTCTCACACGGGCGCGCTCTCCGGCTCGGACGCCGTGTTCGACGTGGTGCTGCGCAATGGCGGCGCGATCCGCGTGCCGAGCATCGAACAGCTCCTGGAGGTGGGTCATGCGCTCGCCGTGCTCGGGCCGGATCGCTTGCCCCGTGGCAACAAGGTGGCGGTGCTCACGGCCTCTGGTGGTTTCGGCGTGCTGCTGGCGGATGCCGCCAGTGCGCAGGGTCTGGCGCTGCCCAGGCTGGCTGCGCAGACCCGCGAGCGGATCCTGCAGGTGGTGCCCTTCGCATCACCGTCGAATCCGGTGGACATGACGGCGCAGGTGTCCAGCCGCCCGGAGGTGTTGGCCAAGGTGCTGGCCGCCGTGGCCGAGGACGACAGTTGCGATGCGCTGATGCTCCAGTCGGCCAATGCCTTCCATGTACCTCGGCTGCGAGAAGTGTTCCTGACGGCCCTCGCGCAGGTGCGCAAGGAACACCCGTCGCGCCTGATCGTCCTGTGCGCACGCGCGCCGCAGGAGGTGCGCGCGCGGCTCAATGCGATGGGTTTCCCGGTGGTGGAGGGCATCGATGCGGCCTGCGCGACGCTCGCGGCACTGGTGCACTTCGGTGCGCGCGCCGAACCGGCCCCCGCGGGCGCGCTCGTCGAGCGGGAAACCCTGCCTGCGGAGGCCTTCGCGACCGAAGCCAGCGCCAAGGCAGCGCTCGCCCGTGCCGGGCTGCCGGTGCTCAAGGAGGCCATCGCGGCCAGCCGCGACGAGGCACTGGCCGCCGCGCGCGACATCGGCTTTCCGCTGGTGCTCAAGATCGTCTCGCCCGACATCGCGCACAAGACCGAGGTCGGCGGCGTGGTGGTGGATGTGCGCTCCGAAGGCCAGCTGATCGAGGCTTACGAGAGCCTGCTCGCCCGCGTGGCGCACAAGGCGCCCCAGGCCCGCGTCACCGGCGTGCTGGTGGCGCAGATGGCGCAAGGCGGCGTCGAGCTGATCCTCGGGACCCGGAAGGATCCGGTGTTCGGCCCGATGGTCATGGTGGGGCTGGGCGGCATCTTTGCCGAGGTCCTCAAGGACGTGGCGCTGCAGAGCGCGCCGGTCGACGAGGCGCAGGCCACGGCAATGCTGCGTTCGCTCAAGGCATTCCCGCTGCTCGACGGTGCGCGCGGTCGGCCGAAGGCCGACGTGCAGGCGGCCGCACGTGCCGTTGCAGCGCTGTCGTGCTTTGCCGCGCGGCATGCCGGCGAAGTGGCCGAGATCGACATCAATCCGCTGGTGGTGCTGGAGGCGGGAAAGGGCGCCTTCGCGCTCGATGCGCTGCTCATTCCCGAACAGGCAGAGAAAGGCAAGCAATGAATGCATCCCTCGAAGGCCGCGTGGCCTTCATCAGCGGTGCCGGCCATGGCATCGGCCGGGCCACTGCGCTGGCGATGGCCCGGCTGGGCGCCACCGTCGGCGTCAACGACCTCAAGCAGGAGTTCGTCGAGGAGGCCTGCGCACAGATCCGTGCGCTCGGCGGCAAGGCCATTGCACTGCCGCGGGACGTGTCCAGCCGCGAGGGCATGCGCGAGGCCGTCATGCAACTGGCGCGCGAGGCGGGGCGGCTCGACATCATGGTCAACAATGCCGCCTGGGTGCGCTACCAGCCCCTGGCCGAGATCACGCCCGAGGTCATGGACCGGATGGTGGAAATCGGCTTCAAGTCGGTGATCTGGGGCATCCAGGCCGCGGCCGAGGCAATGGATGCCGAGCGCGGGGGGACCATCGTCAATGTGGCGTCCATCGCGGGCTTCAAGTCACCGACGCGCTCGGTGGTCTACAGCGGCATCAAGGCGGGGGTGCTGGGCATCACGCGCGCGGCGGCCGCCGACCTCGGTGGACGCAACATCCGGGTGAATGCGGTTGCGCCGGGTGCAGTACCCACCGAGGGAACGGCCAAGCACCGCAATGCGGAGCTCGATGCCAGGCGCATCGCGCGCACGCCGCTGCGGCGCCTGGGCACGGTGGAGGAGATCGCCGATGCCATCTGCTTCCTGGCGGGCGATGCGGCGCGCTTCCTCAACGCGGAAGTGCTGCGCCTGGACGGCGGCGCCTCGGAGACCTCGCTGTGAGCGCCGCGCAGCCAGCGGCCCCGCGACGACTGCAGAACGTCTATGTCGCCGCGAAGCAGCCGCGGCAACTGCACGCCTTCTACGCATCGGCGCTCGGCCTGCCTTTGAAGTTCAACGACGGGGACCGCTGGTTCCAGTATGGCGTGGGCAACACCAACGTTTCGCTGGCCTGCCTCGAGGAGGCGGCACCCGCTGCCTCTGGCCTGGTGATGGTGTTCGAGGTCGATGATTTCGACGGTGCGCAGGAGCGGATCGCCGACGCGGGCGGCGAGGTGCTCGGCATGCGCGACATGGGCGACCACGGCATGGTGCTGTCGTTGCGCGACCCCGAGGGCAACATCGTGCAGTTGTTCCGGCGGTCACCGCCCGGCGCCACATGAGCGGCCAGGCATCGTTGGAGGCACTGCTGGATCGCGAAGCGATCCGGGACTGCCTGTACCGCTACTGCCGCGGCATCGACCGCTGCGACGAGGCCGCCCTGCGCTCGGCCTATTGGGAGGATGCCACCGACTGCCACGGCGCCTGGAAGGGCAGCGCCGAGGGTTTCATCGCCCAGGCCCTGGACAAGCTGCGCCAGGGCGGGTGACGCGTGCACCAGATCACGAACGTGCTGATCGAGTTGCATGGCGACGCGGCCGCGGTGGAGAGCAGCTTCTTCGCGTTGCAGTCCACGGCCGCGCTGCCGCAAGGACAGACCTTTCTCTGCGGGCGCTATGTCGACCGCTTCGAGCGCCGGGCAGGGCAGTGGCGTGTGGCTGCGCGCACCGTGGTCTACGACTGGATCGAGGAGCGCGCGCGGCCCGAGCTTGCGCAGGACGACGCGGCCCTGTTCGGGCCGCGGCAGCCGAATGGACGCGCGGCGCCGGACGACCTGGTCTATCGATTGCTAGAGGACATTCACCGCGACGAATCCGCTGCGTCGCGCCGGTGACTCTGCAAGGCGCTCGACGCGAGGCAGCGCACTGCCGGGCGATAGAGTGCGACAACGCACGCTTCATTCAACTCCTTTTTCCGCAACGCTTGCGATCACCATGAACCTTCGACGCCATTTTTGCGCTTTCCTTCTCGGAGCCTCTTTCATGGGGGCGCACGCGCAGAGCGCCGCGCCTGCCACGGCGGCCTCTCTGCTCTCGCAGGCTCTGGCCCTGTCCGATGGCGCGCAGCCTCAGGTGGTCGAATGGCGCCGGCACATCCACCAGAACCCCGAACTGGCCTACCAGGAGGTCGGCACCGCGAAGTACATCGCCCAGGCCCTGGCTGGCATGCCGGGTCTGGAGGTGCGCACCGGCATCGCCGGCACGGGCATCAAGGCCGTGCTTCGCGGTGGACGGCCCGGACCCGTGGTGGCGCTGCGCGCGGACATGGATGCCTTGCCCGTGGAAGAGCGCAACGACCTGCCCTTCAAGTCCGTGGCCAAGGCCGACTGGCTCGGCAAGCCGGTCGCGGTCTCGCACGTCTGCGGACATGACGCGCACATCGCCATGCTGCTGGGGGCGGCCAAGGTGCTGTCCTCGCTGCGCGAGCAACTGGCGGGCACGGTGGTCTTCATCTTCCAGCCGGCCGAGGAGATCGGCCCGGGCCTGGGCAAGTCCAGCGGCGCCATGGCCATGGTGCGCGAGGGCGTGCTCGACAACCCCAAGGTCGACGTGGTGCTCGGCCAGCACATCAGCAACCAGGCGCCTTCCGGCGCGATCCGCTACAGGCCGGGCCCGATGCTTGCGAGCATCGACGTGTTCCGGATCCTGTTCAAGGGCACGGGTGGCCATGGCGCGGCACCCTGGGTCTCCAACACGCCCATGCTGGCTGCGGCCGAGACCGTGCTGGGCTTGCAGAACATCGTCAGCCATCGGCTCAACCCGACCATTGACGGCGGGCCGACGATCGTGACCACCGGCATGCTGCAAAGCGGGAATCGCTTCAATGTGCTTCCCGAGACGGCCGAGATCGCCGGTACGATCCGCGCGCTCTCGACGACGAACCAGAAGATCGCCCAGGAGGAGATCCGCCGCCGGGCCACGGGTATCGCGGCGAGCTACGGGGTGCAGGCGGAGGTGACGATCGACAGCGGAGACGGCTACGAGGTGCTGGTCAACGACCGCGACGCCACGCTTTCGATGGTGGGGGCCTTCGATGCTGCCGCTGGCGGTGCCGCGAAGGTGAGCCAAATGTCTGCTTCCATGGGCTCGGAAGACTTCGGTGCCTTTGGTTCGACCGGAGTGCCCGTCGTGTTCTGGATGCTGAATGCTTCGCCGCTGGGCGACAAGGACGCACCGGTGAATCACTCGCCGCTGTTTCAGATCGACGAATCCGCCATGCGCGTCGGTGTTCGCGCACTGACCGCGACGACACTGTCCCAACTGGCCAGTGCGCGGTTCCAGGGGCGCTGAGCGCTTGGTGCCGGCGCCTGGCATCGGGATGGTCGGGCGGGCTTGACCGCCAGCACTCGCACGGCGTCCTCGAACTCTGCGGTCGAAGCCGAATCCGGATCGAGCGTCAGCACAGACCACTCCACGCGGGACAGGTCCCAACAGGGAGCGTTCGCCATCAAGCCTTGACGCAGGTCATCCCATCATCTTCGGGGTGATAAACACCAGCATCTCGACCTTGTTCAAGGTGCGTGTGCGCTTGCGAAACAGTGCGCCCAAATAGGGGACCTCGCCCAATACCGGCACGCGCGACTCGTCGTTGATCTCGGTCACCTCGAAGATGCCGCCGATGACGACGGTGCCACCGTTTTCGACCAGTACGTCGGTCTTTACGTGCTTGGTATTGATCGCCGGACCGGCAGATGTATTCACTCCGCGCGCGTCCTTGCTCACGTCCAGTGCGAGGTTGATGTTGCCCTCGGGAGTGATCTGCGGTGTCACTTCCAACTTCAGCACGGCCTTGCGAAACGAGACGGAGGTGGCGCCGCTGGATGTGGCCTGCTGGTACGGGATCTGTTCGCCTTGCTCGATCAAGGCCTTGGTCTGGTCGGCGGTGACCACGCGAGGGCTGGATACGAGCTTGCCCCTGCCTTCGGCCTCGAGTGCCGAGATTTCCAGGTTCAACATCCGCGTGTACCCTGCGCTGAACAGGGAGACCGCAAACACCCCCGGGGCACTCCCTCTACCGGCACTCCCGGCTGGCAGATTCACAAAGTTGCGGTTGGTGTAAGGCGCGAAAGCGCGACTGCTGCCTGCAGGAGTGGTGCCGACAGAGCTGTTCCCATCGACAATCCCGCCGCCCAGCCTGGCACCCAATGACTTGCCGAAGGTATCCGACGCCTCGACGATCTTCGCCTCGATCAGCACCTGCCGCACCGGCACGTCGAGCTTGCGAATGAGTTCGCTCACCTCGGTCAGGCGTGCGGGGGTGTCGGTGACAAAGAGTTGGTTGGTGCGGGCCTCGGACATCGCGCTGCCGCGCGCACTCAACAGCCGCGTGACCGAGCTGCCGCCACTGCCGGAAGTACCGCCGCCACCCCTGAGGTTCTGTACCACCGTCGCGGCCTTTGCGTAGTTGAGCTGGAACGACTGCGTCTGCAGTGTCGTCATGTTCTCCAGCAAGGCCTGGGCCTCGAGGTCGGACTTTTCCCTGGCGTTGATCTCCTCGAGCGGCGCGATCCAGAGAACGCTGCCATTCTTGCGCATGCCCAGGTTCTTGGCCTGCAGGATGACATCCAGCGCCTGGTCCCACGGCACGTCCTTGAGCCGCAGGGTGAGGGTGCCGGAGACGGTATCCGAGGTCACCACGTTGAAGCCGGTGAAGTCCGCGATCACCTGCAGCAGCGCCCGCATGTCGACGTTCTGGAAGTTGAGTGTGAGTTTCTCGCCCGCATAGCCCGCGCCGGGTGTGAGCTTGCCCGGATCGGCCTTGCGCGGACGCACCTCGATGACGAATTGCTCGTCCGTCTGGTAGGCGCTCTGCTCCCAGTCGCCGTGAGCGCCGATGGAGAGGCGGACCCGGTCCGCCAGTTGCTGCGGCTGCACTGTGTCGACGGTGGTCCCGAAGTCCGACACGTCCAGCCGGCGTCGCAATCCCTCGGGCAGCGACGCCCGCATGAAATCGGCCACCAGCGTCGCGCCCTGGCGGCGCACATCCACCCCCATCTGGCGGCTGCCCATGGCCACGATGATGCGGCCGGCACCGTCCTCGCCACGCCGAAAGTCGATCTCCTGCAGCGGCGTGATGCTGCGGACACGGTGCTCTGCAAAATCGCCATATGGCGGCGTGCGCGGCGGCTGGCCCGTGCTCGATTGCAGCGAGACCAGCAGCGATCGCCCCTGGATCTCGGCCTGGTAGGTGGCCGCATGCCGCAGGTTCAGCACCACGCGGGTGCGCTCTTCCGCCTGGACCACATTGGCGGCGCGAAGATGGCCCAGCTTGAAGGCGATGGTCGATCGCCCCACGGCGCTGGTGATCCCTGGGAAGTCGAGCGCGATGCGCGCGGGGGATTGCATCACGAAACCCGCGGGCAGCGCGGTGAGCGCGCGGGTGAAGTCGATGCGCACCAAATCCACGTCGGCACGGGTCGAGCCGGTGATGGATTCGATGGCGTTGGGCGGTGTCGATGGCGCCCGCGGCCCTTCCACCTGGGCCTGCGCGTTGGTCTGTGTCGCTATCGACAGCAACACCGTGGACACGGCGCCAATCCATCGGCGCAGATAAAGGCGCAGATAGGGACGCAGGTGCGGGGCGCTGGGCAGGCGCGCGCGTGGCTTCATGATTTTCCCTCTCTCCGTTGATGATCTGCGGCGCCGGAGTCGTCTCAATCCGCTGAGGCCGTGCAGATCCGCGCGATGGTCTTGCTTGTTCGTGGAGAAACTCTTCACTGAATGTCCAGGTACTGTGAAGATGAAGCGCTGCACCGCAGCGAACCACTGGCGTCAAGGACGGTAGTGGTAGGAGAACAGCAGGCCTGCGGTCCCGAGGGCCGATACCTGGAGGCTGTTTCGGGAGTCGAGCCTGTAGCCGATGGCAGGCACCACCAGGGGTGACCATCCGTTGCGGTTGAACGGCACCTTGTCCTTGTGCTCTCCGACATAGCCGTACATGACGCCGGCTGTCAGCTTGAGGTAGAGCCTCGGTTGACCGAACAGCCCACTCCACTGGTAGCCGCCGTAGGCATAGGCGGAGGGTTGGCCGAACGAGTTGCTGAACACGCCCGCGCCCACCAGCCAGTTTTCGGTCTGATACCGCTCCACGCCGATGAGGTATACGTTGCGGTGTTCACTGCTGCGGCGGAAATGATGGGCGTAGGGCGAGAACATCCACTCCCATTTCATCTCGTTCGAGTCCAGAGGCCGTGCGGCGATGTCCTGCGCAGCAACTGTCGATGCACCGGCCAGCCAGCAGCATGCGGCAGCTAGCACAGCCAACATGTGGCGGCGAGCAGCGCGACCCGAGAGGTCTTCTGCGCCTTGCAGGCAATCGCATCGATGCGTGAGGCACCAGAGGTGTGATCCACCGGAGTAGGGCTCGCGCGTGCGGGCGTCGCGCTCAACGAGACGCGTCATCACGCAGGCTGCGACGCAGGCGACTGCCGATCGATGCGTACCAGCATCAGGCGTTGCGCCGTGGCGAAGTCTTCGCATGCCCAGATGAGGGCTGTTCGACAGGCGATGGCTGCGCCCCGCAGGCGCATCAGCTGCGCGCTCCATCCGTTGGATGGGCCAGGCGAAATCGCCCCTGGTGGGTGAAGGTGCGCATCCTCACGGGGGAGGAGAACGGATTGGGTTTTCTTCATCAATTGACGACGTGCAGGGCTGGAAAAAAGGAGGCGGGAGTGCATGCCTCGGAATGGGCGAGCGAACCAGCCAGTTGGATTTGCGTGGACTCGAACGGGCCGCGCGCTCGAGGGTGAACGCATGCAGCACCCTCGGGGCGGTCATCGCTGAGGCGAGAGAAGCTGCTGCATCGAGAACCTGCCAAGCCAGCGGCCTGACGACGATCCTTGTGAAAACCCGTGGAGAACGGGCTTGCGCTTGATCCAGATCTGATGGAGATGCTGAAGGCGCGCTCTTCCTCAACGGGGCGCCACCCAGGAGGGCCGCGCCATCGCTCATGGCTGCGATATGCGGCCAGCCGGGCGACGACAGCGCATATCAATCTGCACCAATGGCAGGGATTCGTACGTCGCTTGATCGAATGTTGATGGAAATTGCAGCACTTCTGAACGATGGCGAACGAGCATGGCGCCTTCGTCCACCCATGAAGCTCCTTCCAGCTTGCGCGCCCCGAATGCATTCCCCGCCTGCAGACACCGCTTCAACTCCATCCCTGTCAGAAGCTGCGGATCCCTCGGTCCCGGTGTCTCGCATCGGCGCGGCGCGTCCCGACGGCGCCCACCTGGCAGCCGTCCTGCGCCATGCGATGGCGGCGTGCTCGCCTCGCCCCGACGGCGTCTGGCTCACCTTGTTGCTGGTCCTGTTTGCCGCCGTCTGGCTGCCGCATCTGGCTCATTCGAGCCTCGTGCCACCCACGGACAACATCGAGCAGCTCACCTGGGTACGCAGTCTCGAATGGGGCTACTACAAACACCCGCCGCTGCCCACCTGGGTGCTTTGGCTGCCGGTGCAGGCCCTGGGGCTGTCGGGCGCCACCACCTATGTTCTGGGCGCGATATTCGCGCTGGCAGCCATGGGCGTGCTCTGGCGGTTCCTTGCGGCTCTGCGGGGACCCGTGCACGCGACCATCGCTGTCCTCGCGGCACTTTGCATCACTTACTACAACGGGCGCCTCTATTACTACAACCACGAAGTGGTGCTGATGCCCTTTGCGGTCGCCAGCGCCGCGTTCACCTGGAAGGCGTTTTGTACACGGCAATCGCGCTGGTGGCTTGCCCTGGGTGTGTGCCTGGGTCTGGGCGCCCTTGCCAAGTACCACATCGCGGTGATGGCCCTGGCAATCATCGTGTTCTGGGGTTGGCAGCGTGGTTGGCGAGACACGAGCCATCGGCGTGGCTTGCTGCTGGCGATGGTGACCGCCCTGGCATTGGTGTCTCCGCATCTGTACTGGCTTTGGTACAACGACCTGGGGCCCATCCGCTATGCCATGGAGTCGTCGCTGGGGCTCGACCTGCAGGGCGCGAGTCGATGGAGCGGCAGCGCACGCTGGTTGGTGGATCAGCTTCTGAACCGCGCGCTTCCCGCATGGCTCTTTCTGCTGCTGGCGCTGTGGGTGTTCGAGCGCGCAGCGCGGCCGGAGCCCGCGCACCAACCCACGGCTGTGGTGGTCGATGCAGGCATGAGCCGATGCCTGCTGCTGTGCTTCGGCGCCACGCCGCTGGTCTTCACCTGTGCGCTGGGACTCTTCGTCGGCGCGGACCTCCAACTGCATTGGGGCGCGCCGTTCCTTCTGCTGGCCGTCCCGGCGGCCATGGAACTGGGCCGCTGGAGGCGGTTGTGGTCCGCCATCTCGCTGAGGTCCGCCCTCAAGGCCTTTGGCCTGGTTCAGTTGCTGCTGCTGCTTTGGGGGCAAATGATCTCCGCCAATGGAGAGGTGCGATGGCAGCGGCATCATTGGCGCAACTTCGACGCGCAGGGGCTGGCTGACGCGGTAGCGCCAGCGGCTCGCATCGAACTCGGAGGTCCGATCCGCGTGGTGGCGGGGCCGCCGGCCGAAGCCGGTGCGCTGGCATTGCGACTTCCCGAGCAACCCTTGGTACTGATCCACGGTCGCTTCGACATCAGTCCATGGGTGGACAAGAAATTGGTCGAGGAATGCGGCGTTCTGGAACTCAGCAGGGCTGCAGCTCCGGACGTCGGCTATCGCCCGGTGGGGGACAACTTTCCGGGCTTGCACTGGCGCGTGATCGCGCCGGCTTCCATCTCGGCACGGTGCACTGGACAGCCCAATGTCACCCATTGATTCACGCGCGGTGCGCCCGAGAAAGCGCGACACGGGAGCCTCCGACACCCTGTCCCCGACCCTCATGCCGCGCGCGTGCGCCGGCAACCTTGCGCAGGACTCGCTTGCCGAGCGGACTTCCAGAGCCCGCGTGGCCTTTCTCAGTTGCGTCATTCCCTGCCGCAACGAAGCGAGGAATCTTGCGTTGCTCTTGCCGCAACTCGTGGTCGTGCTCTCGAGCCTCGCTCGCGAGTGGGAGATCGTCGTCGTCGACGACGGAAGCACGGATGCCACCGCTGAGGTGGCGCTGCGCTGGCGGGACCATGGCGTTCGGTCGCTGGAACTCTCCCGCAACTTCGGCAAGGAAGCTGCACTGAGCGCCGGGCTGGACGTGGCGCGGGGAGATCTCGTTGTCCTGATGGACGGTGACGGCCAGCATCCGCCCGAGTTGATTCCCGACATGGTCGCGCGCTGGGCTCAGGGGGCCGACATGGTCTGCATGGTGCGCACCGACCGGAAGACCGAAAGCTGGATGAAGCGCTTTGGCACCCGCCTGTTCTATGGCCTCATCGACCGGGACCGGCGCTATCGGGTTCCGGCGGGCGCGGGCGACTTTCGTCTGCTGGACCGCCAGGTGGTTGAAGCCTTGCGTGCGCTTCCCGAGCGCAGTCGGTTCATGAAGGGTCTGTTCGCCTGGGTCGGCTTCCGCGTGGAACAGATCGTCTATGTTCCGCCGCCCCGACCTCATGGGCGCAGCCACTACAGCTTGCGCGCACTGTGCAGCCTGTCCTTGACCGGCATCACCATGTTCACCAGCTGGCCGTTGCGTGCCGCGAGCGTGGTGGGAGGCGCGCTTGCACTTGTCTCGTTCGGCTACGGCGTTGGATTGGCCGTGTCGTACATGCTCTGGGGCAACGAAGTATCGGGCTGGACCACGATCGTTGTTGCCATGCTGCTGCTGGCCGGCGTGCAACTGATCTCGCTCGGCGTGATCGGCGAGTACCTGGCGCGGGTGTTCGATGAAGTGAAGGGACGGCCTCTCTATCTCGTCAAGCGATCCCGTGAAGCCGCCTCGACGGAGCGCCAGCCATGAGGATGCCCGTGCTGAAGCCGAGCCGGCTCTGCATCCCTGGACCCGGGGCGACCTCGGTGCGCCAGTACGTCACCCGCGCCCAGCAGAGGCCAGGCGCTCGACCTGCCTCACTGCCGCCGCAGGGTCGGCAACAGGTCTTGATCAGAAAGGTTGCCGGATGAGCCACCAAGCTGCACGCAACGGTCCGTCGGCATCCAGTGGCCTGTACGGGCCTGCCGCTGCAAGGCCGCCCTCCGTCGACGATGGGTTGTCCCGCCCCGAGCAACGAAGCATTGCTGTTTGCGTGGACGACTTCGGCCTGAACCAAGGTGTCAACGCGGCGGCATTGCAGTTGGCCGAGATGCGGCGCGTGAGCGCTTTGAGCGCCATGACGCAGGCGCCGGACTGGGAGGAGGGCGCCGCGCGTGCGCGCTACCTCGACGTCCACCACGTCGACATCGGCCTGCATTTCAATTTGACCCTGCCGTTCAATGGCGCGCCAGCGCTGGGGTCGGTGCGAACGCTCATCGCGGCCGCCCATCTGCGGCTGCTGCCTCTGCGGCGCATACGCGAAGCCTTGCTGGATCAGCTCGATGCCTTCGAGGAGGAAATGTTCCGCGCACCGGCCCACCTCGACAGTCACGAGCACGTGCACCACTTGCCGGAAATACGTGACATCGTGCTCGATGTACTGATGCGACGCTACGGAAGTTCCCTGCCGTGGGTGCGTGTGAGTGCCGCGCCGACCTCGTCTCTGATGGATTCGGTGCGGCGTCCCGACGGCCGCAAGGCGTGGCTTATCGATCGCCTGGTGGGGGCGGAGGATTTCCGCCGCCGTGCGCGCTCGCTCGGCTTCCTCGCGAATCGCCGCCTGCTTGGCGTCTACGACTTCAAGGCCACCGAGAGTGGATACGGTTCGCTGTTGCGGCATTGGCTCAGGCACGCCCGAAACGGTGACCTTCTGATGTGTCATCCGGGCACGCCAAGAATGGGTGACCTCATTCGCCACGGACGCGGCGTCGAATTCATGGTGTGGGCTGATCCTGGCTTGCCCGACTTGCTGCGGACTGTGGGTGTCCGCGTCGCGCCGATGTCAGGCCTTGGCGCAACGCTGGCCGAGCGAATGCCCTGAGTGCCGATGATTGAAGGCATCTCCAGGATGGCGACACCTATCCGCTCGAAGCGCATCGCTGCGTCATTGCCGCGCCGCGCTCCACGAGCCGCCTCGCCCTTGATCGACGGTGCCGCTTGCCGCCATGGGCCATCTCGCGCCGCCGCGTAGAACCCGCCGTGAGAATGGCATAGCGCGTCGGGTCGGTCCGTCGGGAGTCTTCGCGCGAGGCAAGACCGCGATCGGGCGTTGGAAGGCGAAATGCTCTGGCTGGCTGCGCCGAAAAGCCGAGACGCTCCTGCTGCTCGCCACGCTCGGGGCCGTCGCCCTGTGGCTTGTCTTCTGGTTCGGGCCATGAACACGTGCATGCGAAGACTTCGGGTAAGGTGGAGCAGTCGCACGGAATTGGGCTCAGGCTCCGAGGGGCGCATGGGAAGGGCCGAGGTTGCAAGCGAGAGGTTCTTCAGGGCGATCGCGTCACGCGATTCAGGCCCCCGTCACTCGGCATTTCCCCGATTTGGTCCATGGGAGGAACGGCGCCGCCCAGCACCTGATTCAGCGTCATATGGTTCTGCAGCAAGGCCAGGCGAATCGACGCATGAGCCACTTCTGCCACGCGCCTGCGCTCCTGCGCATCGAGCCAGGCGCGCAGGGCAACCTGCCCCTTGCGATATCGAACTTCGTAGAGCATCTCGCTCTCGGTTGCTTCGTCCCGGGCGCGCCGGCGTGCGAGCGCCTGCAGTGACAGTTGCGTGCGCGCTGAAAGCGCCCGCTCGACTTCTGCGAGCGCCGCGTAGAGCGATTTCCTGAAACTCAGGATCGCTTCCTCATGGCGTGTCCGGGCGACGGCATTGCTCAGTTGCATCCCGCGCAGGTTGAGGAAGGGCAGCGCCATCTCGGAACCCAAGGTGGCGACCGGATTGCGCAGCACCTCCAGCAGCGACGCGCTGGAAGTTCCCAGGCTGCCCGTGAGCGAGAACGTCGGATAAAAGCGCGCGGCTGTGGCATCGCGGCTGGCCAGCGAGGCGCGCAGGCGGAGCTCGGCTGCGCGCAGGTCGGGGCGCCGTCCGAGCAACTCTGCGGGGAGGCCTGCACCGACAGGCGCGGGCATTGCGTCTGGCAAATGCAGGGGTTCCGGACCGGGCGGCAGCGACCCGTCGAACAAGACCATCAGCGCCTGACGCAGTTCGTTGCTTGTCTGTACGAGCTGGCTCAGCAGGGCTTGCTGCTCAGCCACCGATTGCTCGACTTCGCGCAGTTCGAGGCGGGAGACCGAGCCTGCCCGGTACTGCGCGTCGATCAGCTCGCGTGTGCGATGGCTGTACGCCAGGCTCTGCATTGCGGACGCGATGCGCTCGTTGGCAAATCCGATTTGCCAATACAGGTTCGCGACTGCCGCGACGAGGGACAGGGCGATCGCCTCGCGATCCTGCGCGCTGGCCCGTGCCTCGAAGCCGGTCGCATCCCGCTGCGCACCGAGGCGATCGAACAGGTCGATCTCCCAGCGCACGCCGATCTGGGCATTGACGGTCTCGTTGGTGCGTCGGTTCTCTCCCGACAAAGCGCGGCTTGCGCTGCTCGAAAGGGCACCATCCCACACCGGCCGCAGGGCATTGCCGGCCAGTTGCGCTTCCAGCGAGGCGCGGCGCGCCCGGAAGCCTGCGATTGCCAGGTCGGGATTGCGCTGGAGCGCCAGATCGATCCATCCGTTGAGTTGCGGGTCGTCGAATGAGCGCCACCATGCCTCATTGCGCGGGACACCGGCGGCGATATCCGAGTGTTCGAAGTGCGCCGGCAGGGGCACGGCCGGCTGCTGGTACGGCGTGCGGGCGAGGGCCGCGCAACCTGCAAGGACCAGCAAGACGCTCACCGCCGCCGCGGCAGTCATGCTCCTCTTGGCGTGACATGGGATGGGAAAACGCATCAGTCCCTCGCCAGCGCTTGGACCGGATCCAGCCGGGCCGCATTGCGCGCCGGCAGGAAACCAAAGGTGATCCCGATCAGGGAGGAGCAGGCGACAGCCAGCACGATGGATGCGACGGAGAAGGACATCTGGAGGCCGAGCCCCATCAGGTCGGCCGCCAGGCCCAGGCCCAACGCAATCAGCACGCCCAGGACGCCGCCGATGAGGCATACCAGCATCGCCTCGATCAGGAACTGCTGAAGGATGTCGGATTGACGGGCACCGATCGCCATGCGCACGCCGATTTCCTGGGTGCGCTCGGTCACGGACACCAGCATGATGTTCATCACGCCGATGCCACCCACGAGCAACGCGATCATGGCGATGCCTGAGATCAACGCCGTGAGCGTGGTGCTGGTGCGGGTGACGGCCTGTCGGATCTGGTCGGAGCTGAAGATGAAGAAGTCCTTTCGGCCGTGTCGCTCGCTCAGCATCGCGGTCACTGCCTGCTGCACGGCCTGGCTGGAGACGGCGTCGCGCACGCGCAGGCTGATGCTGTCGAGATGGGATTGTCCGGACAGGCGCGTTGCCACCGCCGCATAGGGTACGTAGAAGGTCGGGGTGGAAGTGTTGGCGCTGCTTTGCACAGGCTGGAGCACTCCGATGATTTCGACCGGCATGTTGCCCAGCAGCACGATCTCGCCGATGGCCCGGGTCGCGGACTTGAACAGGGTCGTGGCCGCTTTCGGATCGATCACGGCGACCTGGCCGTGACGTTCGACGTCGAGGGCATCGAAGAAGCGGCCCGATGCAAGCTTCAGCCCACGCACGCGGAAATGCCCGGCACCCACGCCAGTGACCTGGCCGGCGACCGCGAGCTCGCGATAAAGCGCGGTGACGTTGATCGAGAGGTTCGGCGTGGCACTGTCCACGTAGGGCTGATCGGCAAGTGCCTCTGCATCGGCGGCGACCAGCGTCTCGATCGCCGCGGCATGGGTGTCGCCAAAATCCTTGCCGGGGAAGACATCGAGCGTGTTGGTCCCCAGCTCGCGGACCTGCGCCATCACCTGCGCCTGCGCGCCCCGGCCGAGCGCGACCACCGAGACGACCGCTGCGATGCCGATGATGATGCTGAGCATGGTGAGGAAGGTGCGCAGCCGGTGCGCGTTCATCGCCCGGAGGGCCATACGGAACGCCTGAGCGAAACGATCCGCGCCCGTTCGCATCGGGGCGGCGGCGGGCGAGGGCGAAGCCAGTCCCGCGGGCTTCACTGCGGTGCGGGCTGCGGTTTGCCGGTCGGCGACGATGACACCATCGCTGATCTCGATCACCCGTGCGGCATGAGACGCGACCGACATGTCGTGGGTGACAAGGATGATCGTGTGGCCGTCGGCGTGCAATTCCTGCAGGATGCGCATGACCTCTTCGCCACTGGCGCTGTCGAGTGCGCCCGTCGGTTCATCGGCCAGGATGACCGCGCCCCCGTTCATCAGCGCGCGTGCAATGGAAACGCGCTGCTGCTGGCCGCCCGAGAGCTGGCCTGGGCGGTGGTTCATGCGCTCCTGCAGCCCGAGGCGCGTGAGCAGCGACCGCGCGCGTGCCTGCCGCGCCGAGGCGGCCAGCCCGGTGTAGATCGCCGGCAGCTCGACGTTCGCTGCGGCGCAGAGATCCGTGAGCAGCTGATAGCGCTGGAAGATGAAGCCGAAGTGCTCGCGCCGAAGGGCGGCCAGCTCGTCGGGGCCCAGCTCCCCTGTTTCCGTGCCGGCGACCCTGTAGCTGCCTGCCGTGGGTCGATCGAGGCAGCCGAGGATGTTCATCAGGGTCGATTTGCCCGACCCGGACGCGCCGACGATGGCCACCATCTCTCCCGCGTCGATCTTCAGGTCGATGTCCTTCAGGATCACCACGGTGCCGTCCCCGGAAGGAAATTCCCGGCGCAGCGCGCGCAACTCCAACAGCGGCTGGCCCATGCTCAGAACCCCAGCAGCCCTGGGCCACCCGGCGCCGTGGTGGGCACCGTCTCGCCGATCAGCACGGCGTCGCCGGATTGGAGGCCCGACAGGACCTGTGCAGTCGCGTTGGTCCGCACGCCGATGCGCACCTGGCGCGCCGAGACCCGTCCTCGCGGGTCGACCACGCGCACCGTGTAGGCGTCATGCGCATCGCGCTCGCCCAGCGCGGCAGTGGGAACCAGCAGCGTCTGCCTGAGATGGGAGATCAGCACGGAGACCTGCGCGGTCATGGAGGGGCGCAGCTGACCCTTCGGATTGGGGACGTCGAAGACGGCGTTGTAGTAGATCGCGCGCGAGGAGGTCGGCGTGCCCGATGAGCCCCCTGCGCCGGCTGAACCTGCGCCGCCCACCTCGTTCACGATGGACGTGGGTGCGATCTCGACCCGCTCGATCTGCGCGACGTACTTGTCCCGCTTGTCACCCAGGGTGGTGAAGGTCACCTGCTGGCCACGCTCGACCTTCTGTACGTCGGCTTCTGCGATTTCGGCGCGCACCGTCATGACGTCCAGCTTGGCGAGCATGACGATCGTGGGCGTTGTCTGAAAGGAATTGAGCGTCTGGCCCTGCTTGGTGACGATGGCCACGACGACGCCATCCATCGGGGCCAGGATGCGGGTGTATCCAAGGTTGATGCGTGCGGTCTCGATCTGGGTGTGCGCCTGTTCGATCTGGGCCTCCAGCGAGCGGGCCTCGGCGCGTGCGGTTTCCAATGCTGCCTTGGCGGCCTCCTGGTCGGACCTTGCCGTGGCTTCTGCCGCGAGCAAGGCCTCCTGGCGCTCGAAGGCGAGTTCAGCCTGCGCCAGGGCCGCGCGCCTTGCGGCCAGCTGCGCCTGCAGCGAGGTCGCTGCGGCCTGCGCGTTGCGCATCGAGATCCGCTGCGGCTGGTCGTCAACCTCTGCGATGAGATCGCCGGTCTTCACCGGCTGTCCCAGCGCCACATGCAGTCGCTTGACCTGCCCGGAAACCTGAGCGCCGACGGCGACCAGTTCCTTGGGATGCAATCGGCCTACGGCCAGTACCGTCTGCTCCAGATCACCGATGGTCACGCTCGCCGTGGCCAGCTCGGGGCCCGAGTTCGGCTGCGCAACGCCTATCCAGATTCCCGTGACCGCCGCTGCGAGGAGCAGGCCGAGCAGCGCATATCGTCGAAACACCAACCTCATTCATCCCCTTCTGAAACCGATCGAATCCTTGCTCCGCGCAGATCACGGACGAGAGGTGAATGTTGCGCGGACCTGTTCAGAATCCTTGGGGTCTTCATGGAGAACGTGTCGAGACGGCATCGCACGTGGCGACGAGGCAGGTCCGGCATGCGCGAAGCCGTGCCTCCATTTCCGCACTGCCGTCCGGTGTCGGCACTGCCTTGAACCATGCAGCGGCGTCGAAGTGAAGTGCGCGGAAGTAGCGCACCCAGGCGGGGGGGCGTGGCGCAGGCTTGGTTCAGAGGAGTTGGCAACTTCGCTGCGCGAGGCACCGAGGATGAGCCCCTCGGTACAGTTGCTTGCCAATCACACGACGTCGATCACGCCCGGCAGCACGCGTTCGTAGCGCTTCATCTTCGCGGGCTCGATGCCGAGCCATCCCGCAATCTGCTCTGGCGACGTCCCTCGTCGCAACTGCCGAAGAGCGAACGTGTGTCGCAAGCGGAAGGACCCTCCTTCGCGTGAGTCGGCCCCGGCTTCCTCGAGCACTCGCTTCGCGCATTCGTACTGTGAGGGCTTTTGCCATTGTTTACCGGTGCGCGTGGAAGGGAACAGGAAGGGCCCTGCGATGCCAGTTTCGGCGCGCACGCTCAGCCAGTGCTGCAGCAACTCCGCGGCCCATGGCGCCACGGGCGTTTCGCGTGGTGGCGAATTGCCATTTCCGGGTACCTGGAGCTTCCACGGCCGTTCCCGCACGCGACCGCCTTGTGAGACGGGCGAGTCCAGCGTCAGGGCACGGACATCGCCGGGCGTGAGGCCGGCGCCGAGCTGCAAGGCCACCGAGGCGCGATTGCGCACCTCCTGCCAGGTCAGCGGCATTTGGGCATTGCGGGATTTTCCGGGCCGCGGCCGTGCGGTCGAGAGAAACGCAATGAGCTGCCGGGCCTCGCTCACTGAGAGGTAGTCAGGCAGGGGATCGGCATGTGCAGCGTCGGCATAGCGAATCTCAGGATTGGCCGCAATCCAGTCCGCCGCCGCCGAGTTGGCCATGGTGTCCGTTCGGGATGCATGGTGACGCAGCACCCGGTCGATCAGCCGCATCAAGCGCAATGCGTAGCGCGGCGTCAAGGACAAATCGGAGTTCTTGCGTCCGAACCGGGCCGCTTGGAAGGCCTGCAGGTCAGCCAGTTCAAGGGTCGACAAGGTCGCCGCAGGCGATTGCCCCAGACACCACGTCGAGAACGCCTCCCACATGTCTTCGTAGACCGATACCGAGCCATCGCGACGCAACAACCCCGAGCCGCGCTGGTCGCCAAGCCAAGCTTCGAAGGCTTCGCGGAAAGCGTTCACATGGCCTGAAGCGGGCGATTCATCGAAAAGGGGCAATGTCGAATCGGATGCCATTGGCAAAGAAAACATACTAACGGCACGGATTATGACTTGGAGGCGGATGTTTTGTATGTCCCTCTGGCAGGAAACTGTTTGCCGTTAGTCTATTTATTAGGCTACGGAAACCTTGTCCGCGGCAAGATCGTCGTAAATCAGGTTTCCTCCTCGCGGTCCTCCCGCAAGAGCTGGACGCCGAGCGCCTCTAGGGCAGCATGTCTTCTGCACGGTTGGAGGCCTTATACGCGCCAGCGGCCTGCAGATGCGAGGACGAGCCGTCGACCCAGGCCCTTCGGCCGCTTCGTCTTGCGTCTGCGGCCGCTCATGCGTCGCGCGCGATGCGTCGAGAAACCGCCCGCCGCATGGACAGCGCAGAGGCATGCCGTCTTGGCTTCAGCGCGGTCGACAAAGCACCCAGACTTGAATGCTGGAGGACCGATTGGAAGATCGGCCCGTTGCCTCGGTCACGGCAGGAATCCAGCGACTGCGCCTGCGACAGTGCTCAGCGACGGGACTTCTGAGGCTTTCAGCGCTGAACGGGGGCAAGCAACTCCGACGCAGGTGGTAGGCTAGTCGATCAACAACTTGCGTCGGATCGAATTCATGAGTTTGGCGGCGGGCGCTGCAGCAGTGGACTTGGCCCAGCGGCAGCGCGACCGCCTGCCATTGGCCATGCAGCGTGCACAGGAGAAGCTTGCCGGTCTTGCGCCCTCCGGGGAGGCCACGCCTTTGCTGAAGGCCTCCCAAAAAGCACAGACGGTGGCACAGCGGGTGATCTGGCTGCAGCGAGCTGCATCGGCCTGGGCTCGACCGATGGAGGCACTCTCAGCTTGCCGAGCAGGGTGCAGTCATTGTTGTCAGATCCCGGTGACGATCTCTCTGATCGAGGCCCGTCTGCTGGGTCGCGCCAGCGGCAGGGCGCCGAGCGTGCCAAGACGCAGCCTGCGCGTCGCAGATCACGCGCAGGCCGAAAACCTGTCCGAGATGGAACGGCAGTTGCAAACGGGTCCGCTGACGCCTTGCCCGTTTCTTCGTGCAGACCGTTGCACCGTCTACGAGGCTCGCCCGGTGGCATGCCGCACCTTGCTCAACCTGGATGACGACGATCTGCTGTGCCGGCATTCGGGCGGAGGGAGCTCCCAGGCTCCCTATGCCGACGCCACAAAGCTCAAGGCCTTTGCACTGATGGCGCAGGCTGACACGCAATACGCGGATATCCGGGACTTCTTTCCAAGCATGCGGGATGGACTCTAGCCCTCTCCACGGTGCGTGCTTGGGAGGAAGAAACAGACAGGCAAAGCTCGGGATGCGCAGCTGGAATCGGCATCCGGCCCCTTTTGCAACGCCCGGCTTGCTGAACGCAGGCGCGCGGGGCCTTCACAGGTTCGCGCCGGACTGATTGCGGGCGTCCGCATCATCGGCTTGCAGCAGGCCGAGTTTGCGCAGTGTCCGGTGGAAGTTGCTGCGGTCCATCTCAGCTTCGCGCGCGGCGTTGGCCAGGTGACCCTGATGCCGCGTCAACACCTCATCGAGCCAGGCTCGCTGGAACGCCAGCGTGGCTTCACGCAATGTGCTGCGCACCGCAACCGGAGGGACCTGGCCCTCTGCCGGTAAGGACACGGCCTTCCCCCTCAGGTCAGCCGGAGCGCCAACTGCGGAACTCTCTAACGCCAGGTGGCGTGGTTCGATGGCCGTCCAGCGTGCCCCGCGGGGCTGCTCCCTGACGGCCCGCAGTGATGCGCGACTGATCACATGCTCAAGCTCGCGCACGTTGCCTGGCCAGACGTGCGCCAACAAGGCAGACTTCGACGCCGGCGAGAGCCGTAGGTTGCGCGCGCCCAAGCGATGCTGGTTTTCCTCCAGGAAGCCGCCGGCGAGCGCGAGCACATCGCGTCCCCGTTCGCGCAGCGGCGCGACGACCAGCGGATAGACCGAAAGCCGGTGGTAGAGATCCGCGCGAAACCGTCCCTGCGCGATCGCCGCGGGCAAGTCACGGTTGGTGGCCGCAATCACGCGGACGTCGACCTTCAATGTGCGATCGCTCCCAGGGCGCTGCACCTCGCCGCTTTGCAGCACGCGCAGCAGCTTGGCTTGCACGCTCAGCGGCAATTCTCCGACCTCGTCCAGAAAGAGCGTGCCACCGTCCGCGATCTCGAACTTGCCATCGCGGTCGTGCATGGCGCCCGTGAACGCGCCGCGCTTGTGGCCGAAGAGCTCGCTGTCCGCCAGCGCCTCGGGCAGTGCCGCACAGTTGACCTGCACGAGCGGCTGCTCGCTGCGACGCGAGCGCGCGTGCAGGCGTTGCGCCACCAGGTCCTTGCCCACGCCCGTCTCGCCCAGCAGCAGCACCGTCAGGTCAGACACGGCGACCGTCTCGATCTCGCTGTAAAGCTGCTTCATGGCCGCGCTGCTGCCCAGCAATTCGCGCGGTGCGCCGCGCCCGGCGCGCAGCGCGTGAGCCACGGCCTGCTCGCGCGCGGCGCGAGCTTCCATCTCGCGGATCGTCTGGACGGCCTCCATGCCCGCTTCGACGAGTGCCACGAGTGCCTCGACCTGGGCCGGGCTCACGGCGTCGAATGTGTGCGGCTCGAGGGCATCGAGTGTCAGCAAGCCCCACGGGATGCCGCGCAGGCGCAGCGGCGCGCCCATGCAGTCGTGCACAGGCAGGATGCCTGGCTGCCCCGCAATCAGGCCATCGTAGGGGTCCGGCAAACCGCAGTCATGGGCGAACCGCAGGCCTCGCGAACTGTCGAGCAGACGCGCAAAACGCGGGTGGGCAGCCACCGGGAACTGGCGTCCGAGTGTCTCCTCGCTCAAGCCGTCCACGGCCATCGGCCGAAGAACATCGCCTTCGAGTTGCAAGAGGGCGGCCGCATCGCATTGAACGAGTCCGCGCGCCGCGGCCAGAAGCGATCGGTATCTGCTCACTTCAGCCGCCGAATGCGGAAGGTCATGGGTCAAACTGACATCATTTGTGGTCATAAATACAACTGTTTGAAGTTGTCAATTTGACCATTGCAAAAAAATCACCAATGGCGACAGGGACTTGGCTCATGGTTGTCGCTGGCACAGATCGTGAGATGTCGACACCGCCAACATCAATTCGGAAAAGCCATGAACCCGCAAACCATCGCCATCGTCAAGTCCACCGTGCCCGCGCTTCAGGTGCACGGCGAGGCCATTACCCGCCACTTCTACCGCCTCATGCTCGAGGGGCATCCTCAGCTGAAGGCATTCTTCAACGAAGCCCACCAAGCGGCCGGCAGCCAGGCTCGGGCGCTGGCAGGTGCGGTCGTCGCTTATGGAGCACACATCGACCGTCTGGAAGCCATTGGCGATGCGCTGCCGCGCATCATCCAGAAGCATGCGGCACTCGGCGTGCTGCCCGAGCACTACCCCATCGTCGGCAGCTACCTGCTGCGTGCCATCAAGGATGTGTTGGGCGCCGCCGCCACCGATGAAGTCATTGCCGCCTGGGGCGAGGCCTACGGCGCACTGGCCGACCTGCTGATTGCCGCTGAGGAAAAGGTCTACAGCACCAACGCAGCACAACCCGGAGGCTGGCGCGGGACGCGCGAGTTTCGCGTCGCGCGTCGCGAGGATGAAAGCGATGTCATCACGTCGTTCTACCTGGAGCCCACCGACGGCGGCGCGCTGCTCGCCTTCTCGCCTGGCCAGTACATCACGCTCGTGCTGGACATCCACGGCCAGCCGGTGCGACGCAACTATTCGCTGTCCGACGCGCCAGGCAAGCCGTGGTACCGCATCAGCGTCAAGAAGGAGGAGGGGGGCCGGGCTTCAAACTGGCTGCACAGCACTGCGACCGTCGGCGCGCGACTGCAGGTCCAGGCACCGTGCGGCGACTTCGTGCTGCAGCCCGCAGGAGAACAAACCCGTCCGCTGGTGCTGGTCACCGGGGGCGTGGGCATCACGCCGGCGATGAGCATGCTGGAATCCATGGCGCACACGGGTCGCCCGGTGCATTTCGTGCATGCGGCCCGTCACGGCGGCGCCCACGCCTTCCGCGCACGCGTGGATGCTCTGGCTGCGACGCATGCGAACGTGAAGCCGCTGTACGTCTACGACACGCCACGCGCCGCCGACCGGCCGCATGCGATCGGCTTCGTGAACCGAGAACTTCTGGCCCGGCTGCTGCCATCCGACCGCGACGTGGACCTGTATTTTCTCGGACCCAAGCCCTTCATGAAGGCCGTCTATGCCGATGGGCTGGCGCTTGGCGTACCGAAGCAGCAGCTGCGCTACGAGTTCTTCGGCCCGCTGGAAACGCTCGAGTCCTAGGACACACGCGAGGCTCACGCACCGCCACCCGTCAGGTGGCCCGCGACGGCCGCAGGACGATCCGCAGCACCCTCGCCTCGACAGAGCGCTGCCTCCGGAAAGGAAGAACGTTTCAGAAGATCTGGCTGTCAGTGGGGGAGGGCGCCCGTCGGAACACGGTCATTGAATCTCGAGCGACTGGGACCAGAGCTTGCGGAAAAAGGACTCCACGGCTCTGTTGAAAACGCTGCTCGAATGCAGACCGACGGTGGACTCGATCATCGCGGGCCTGCCGAAGTCCGCGCTCGATACCCAGCTCGACAAGCACCACCTTGGCATTGCAATCACCGTGCAGGGCGACGCGCACATCAGGGAAGCTGCGCTTGATCACGCTCGCCTCCTTGCGCGCGCTGGCATTCGCGATGGATGGAGATCTTGTGCGGTCGCTTGCCCAGGATCCGCGACACGTAGTCCGGGTCGAGCAGCCTGCCGGTCACGATGTAAATGGAACCGGTGACGCGCGCGATCTGAGACAGTCGCGCGCCCCAACTGCCGGTGCCCATTGAGGTCTTCGCGTCACCGCAGGAAAAAGCAAACCCGCTGCTGTCGTCAAGAAAAACCATTTCAACTCGCCGCTGAAGAATTCGGCTCGCAAGAAAAACTTCACCTTCGACCAAGGCCATGCCGAATCGCCTTCCCCCGGTCTGCGCACGGTGCAAATCGCACACCGAGCTAAGGTCTTGAGCACGGGCAGGGGGAGTCCCCCCGGCACGCGAGGTTGCGCTGGAGGCGGTGCTGCAAGAAATCACGCGCCTCCTGTTCACACCTGCGACCGCATCGCTAGGCCACCAACGTGCCTGAATCCGTCGCCGCTCCCGTGTACGGCAAACAGATGCGCACTTCTGCGCCGCCACCGGCGCGCGCTGAAGCGCTCGCGTGGCCGCCATGGGCCCTGCAGATCGCTTGCACGACCGACAGGCCCAGGCCGGTTCCGCCGGCGTGCCGCGAGCGAGACTGCTCGCTGCGCCAGAAGCGCTCGAAGAAGCGCGAGAAGTCCTTGTCATCGGATGAAACACCCGTGCCCCGGTCGCGAACGATCAGTTCAACGCCCAGGTCTCGCTCCACAAGGTCAATCTCCACGATGCCACCGTCACCTGCGTAGCGCACCGCGTTGTCGATGAGGGCCGACAGAGCCTGACCGAGTCGCGTCCTGTCCGCGCGCACGGTCTGCCCGGCATCGACATGGTTGACGGCCCGCACGCCGCGTGCCTGCAAGGCGGGGCTGGCCCAGTGGATTCTTTCATCGACGAATTGCCGCGCGGCGAACTCGCTGATCTCCAGATGCAGTCGGCCACCTTGCGCGAGCGAAAGAACCTGCAGGTCACCGATGATGCGCTGGATCTGCTCCAGCTGATCCAGAACCGTGGCGATCTGGCCCTCTTCGTACGGGAACACCCGATCCAGAATGCCCTGCAGTCGTCCCATCGCCGCAGTCAAGGGCGTGCGAAGTTCATGCGCGATGGCCGCACTCGAATCGTGGAGCTCCCTGTCGTACGCTTCCAAGCGCTGCGCCATCTTGTTGAAGTGCATCGCGAGGCGCTGGAGTTCAGCGGGCGCCGCTTCGAGCACCGGTGCCCGGGCCGAGAAGCGTCCCGTCGCCACCGACTCTGCGGCCGCGACCACATGCGAGACCGGTCGAACGATGCGGCGCGCCAGAATCAGGCCGAACGCCACCACAAAGGGAACGATGGCCAGGCTCAACAGCGCCTGCACGATCAGATCCTCGGTATCGGACGGCGGCGCGAAAAGCTCACCGTACATGGCATAGATTTCCTGCAACCGCTTTGCGTTCTTTTCCGGCTCGATCTCAAGACGCCGCATCTCTGCGGCCACACCGGGTGGCAGTTTGGACTCAGCCTTTGCTTCCAGGTAGTTGTAGCGCCCCCACATCCCGGCTTGCACCGCTGCGGTCGCAGCAATGGCCAAGACGACCATCCGCCAAGTGAGCCACGCCCAAAGTGATCGACGCGAGCGCATCGCTACGAACCGCCCAGGCGATAGCCGACGCCTCGCACAGCGAGGGGGATGCCCGTGACACCGCGCTCCTCCAGCTTGCGCCGCAGGTTGTGCATGTGCGTGTCAACCACCCGTTCGAGCGCATCGCTTTCAGGCAGACAGGCTTGCAGCAGCTCGAACCGAGTGAAGGCCTTGCGCGGATGCCGCATCATGGTCGACAGCAGCTTGAATTCGGTGATCGTCAATTCAAGCGGATTGGCATCACCGTCGACATGCACCGTCACGGCATCGAGATCGAGCTCGAGCGCTCCATGAGAAAGCCGGGACTTCGCAGCGAACGACGCAGCACGCGAACGCCGAAGGACGACCTGCACGCGTGCGACGACCTCCTTCGGATTGAAGGGTTTGACCACATAGTCGTCCGCACCGTAGCGCAGCGCGCCGAGCTTTTCGGCCTCGTCATTGATGGCCGTCACCATGATGACCGGGACATCGCTCGCGCGGCGCATGGCGGCCAGGACCTCACTGCCACTCAGTCGCGGCAACATGTAGTCCAGCAGCACCAGCGCCGGCTGCCACTGCCCGAACATCCGCAGCGCCTCCTCACCATCACGGCTGTGCGCCGTTTGGAACCCTTCACGCTGCAGGTAGGCAGAAAGCACCTCGGCAATCTGCGGGTCGTCTTCAACAATCAGGATACGTTCGTCGGCCATAGAGCAGTCAATGTGCGCCGCCGGCGGAGTGACGTCTTCTTCTGCAGGGCAGGAGACGCTCGCGGCGGGGTGCGCATTATCTGGCGCCGACGAGAGATTTCGATCTCATAAACACCGCCTTCATGTCATGGAATTCGCATCGCGCTGCGGTCATCTTCACATTGCAGCAGCCTTGATCAAATCTTGGCAATTCGTGGCGCAATCCTCCATGTTGGAACACCAGAATGCTGGAGCACATGCCGAGATTCGCAATATCGTGCGCCCGCAGTCCAAGCTCGAGCCAGCCGAGTTCGCGTTCATCGACCCGCGAAGTAGTCAAAGCTGGTGAAGGAGCGTGGCATCAGGATCGAGCAGTAGCTCTCCGGAGTCGTGGCTGCACCGATGGCTCGGCTATACAGTTCGGTCAGCGCAGCCATCCGTGCTTTCCCTCGGATTACGTATCAAAACGTTGCATATATTGGGCGCGCTTTAAAACAAAAGGAGAAGCCGACCATGTATCAACAGGTACTCACACGCTGGCTCGCAGGCATGGCGATCGCCACGGGGGCAATGGGCAACGCGTCGGCCCTGGAGGTTCTGGTCGCGCAGGTGGCGCCGATGCGCGGCCTCGAGGCCAAGCAGGGGCAGGGCTATGCGGCCGGCATGCGCCTGGCTTTCGATGCTGCGAACCGCAAGGGCGGCGTGAACGGCCACGCCTTCGCGCTCGCGACGGAGGACGACGGCAGCCGGCCCGAATCCACCGTCGAGCAGACCCGCAAGCTGCTCACCGAGAAGCGGCCGCTGGTGCTGGCCGGCTACTTCGGCAGCCAGAATCTGCGCGAGCTGCTGGCCACGCGGCTGCTGGAGCAGCAGCGCATCGCGCTGGTGGGCTACCGCACCACCGACATCGCACCCGCGCATACGCAGCTCTTCAACGTGCGCGCCGACATCCCGAGCGAGCTTGCCAAGCTCACCACCCAGCTGTCGACGGTGGGCATCACCAAGCTGGGGCTGCTCTACGAAGCCGGCCCCGGAAGCGACGCCATCGTCGCGGCGGCCGACCAGGCGGCAGCGCAGGCCAAGGTCCGCTTCGTGACGCGCGCTCCCTACACGGGCAGCAACCGGGGCGCTAACACATCCATCTCCGAAGCGGTGCAGGTGTTCACCAAGGCCGCGCCGCAGGCCATCATCCTGGTCGCCAATGGCGCACCGACCGCAGCCTTCATCGAGGCCTACCGGATCAGCGGCGGCGCGGCGCAGCTCTTCGCGTATTCGGGCGCGGACATCGAGCAGTTGTCGCAGCGCCTGGGCGAGGACCACTTGAGGGGCGTGGTCATCTCCCAGGTCACGCCGAACCCCTACAAGAGCACCAGCCGGCTCGAGCGCGAGTTCACGGAGGCGTTCAACCAGCAGAAGCCCAAGGAGCCGAAGAGCTACCTGATGATGGAGGGCTACATCGCCGGCCGCGTGATCGTGGAGGCCGTGCAGCGCCAGGGCCGCACGCCCACGCGCGAGGGCACTATCGCCGCGCTGAACGGGATGACCGACTACGACCTCGGCGACTACGTCATCGGCTTCGGCGGCGGCGGGCGCAACGGCTCGAAGTTCGTAGAGCTTTCGATCGTGAACGGCAGCGGCAAGGTTCAGCAGTGACCGGAACCCGGCGCTTCTCCTGCTGAACGGAGCGGCGCCTTTTTAGCTATTCACGGGTCTTTCCGACAAGCGCCACGACCTCCGTGAGATCGGCAATCTGCCCCTGGTGCAGAAGCGCGAGCTTTTCCAGCTTCCTGCGCCCGGCTGCCAGCAGATGAACCTCGACCTGGCGCCGATCCGTGGTGCCGGGCTTGCGCTTGACCAAGCCCGCCTCCTCGCCGCGCGAGAGACGAGCGCCACCACTCCGTGAAGCTGGGCCTGCAGCCGTTCAGCGATCTCGCTCACCGTTGCCCACTCGCGACCCGGGGAGATCTGTGCGCGGAGCATCAACTGGTACTGAAGCACTGTCGTGTCGCGCCCGATTCGGCGGGCCTGCTGCTCGCCGCGCTCACCCTGCTGCTGATCGTGCTGCTGCCGTCCATACGCTCCAAGCGCGAGGAGGCTTTCGTCGAGGAGGGTGGGTAACACCGGCGGCGTCCCTTCGGACATCCACTCGCAGGGATTCGCACGCTCCCCGGGGGTATGGGATCATCTGCGCGATCAAACGCATCCTCGGTTGGGGAAACACGGATTGCGCAGATGAACACTGCATACTCTGCTGCCTTCAGCACGGACAACCGATCTCGACAAGATGAAGGTGAATGCAATGGGAGCATCAACCCACTTCGCAGGCGTGCAACGGAAGTGGCGGAATTTCTGGCTGATGAGCGTGGCCATCCTTTCGGCTTCCGCGGGATCGACACTCTGCGCATCCACACATGATGAGGAAGATGCCTATCAGCGTGTGCTGGCTTCGCGCTCGTGGCGGACGTTCTCCCAGCAGGTCTCGAAGAACTATGTCAGGCCGATCAAGGCGGGGGAGCTTGAGGCGAAGTGCAAGGCTTCCATCTCTGGTCTATCCAGTCAGGACCACACAAGCCTGATTGAGCGTTGCATCCGTGCAGCTCTCAAAGGCCTGGATTCAACCTCTGCTTACCTCAACGCGGCTGAATGGCGAGCGCAGCGAGGAGATGCACCGGGCAAATCGGCGGGCATCGGCCTCGAGATGCGGGCACATTCCGGCGACGATGGCCTTATCGAGATCGTCTCACCCATCAAGGGAGCGCCTGGAGAAAAGGCCGGACTGAGGGCAGGGGACTTGATCGTATCGATCGACGGCATGTCGACCAGTTCTCTTTCCCTGGCCCAGTCGGTCAATGCATTGCGAGGCGAGGTAGGCACGCGAACGACACTGCAGGTGCGCAGGTCGGGAACGAACGAGCCGCTCCAGTTCACGGTGACCCGCGAGCCGATCAAGGCAGCTACCGTCAAATCGGCAAAACTGCTATCTGCGGGCGTCGGATATTTTCGGCTGCTTCAATTTCAGGATCGCACACGCAACGAAGTGCTTGCCGACGTTGCGAGACTGGAGGCAGACAACGCTGGCCCCTTGCAAAGCCTTGTGCTTGACCTGCGCGATTCTCCTGGCGGACTCCTGAGTGCCACGGTGGGCCTTACCGCGCTGTTCGTCCAGCCTGGCTCCGTGATCGTTCGGGTGTCCGGGCAGCATGTTGGCGCGAGCCGGGTCTATCGAGCCGTAGCCGGCGACTATGCAAGCGGTACTTCGGTGCAGGCTGATGAGCCAACGCGCCCATCGCTGCTGTCACTGCGACTGGTTGTCCTTGTCAACGCCAAGACGGGTGCCGGTGCCGAGGCGTTGGCCAAGGCATTGCAGGAATTGCGCAAGGCCACGGTGCTAGGACAACCGAGCGCAGGTCTGGCTTCGATTGAAACGATTCTGCCCCTCGACTTCGGTACGGCGCTGAAACTCACCACAGGAGCCATGTCTTCGCCCAAGGGGACGTCATGGCAGGGGCGCGGCGTCGAGCCGGATGTGCTGGTGAATGCCGGTGCGCGTGAAGAGGGAGAGTTTGGAAGCATCCCTGCAGACGCAAATCTCATGGCCGCCATTGCTCGGCTGAGGAGCCCTTGAGCATGGCCCGCTGGCTGTAGCACGCCTCGGCCTCTGGTAAGGGCAGCGGCCATGCTGCCCCTTAAGCCGCCGCCCTGACCACGCCAACTGGATCATGCGCCTTCTCTTGGCATTTCGGAGAAGTAGAAATTTTCTTCGGAATTGCTCATCTTCATGGAAAGTTTCGGTATTTCAGAAAATATTTGCATTCGCGGCATGCGACCTCCAAAATTTCGGATTTTCAGAAACTCCTTATTGAAGTGCAGCAAGCGCCCGCGGGAAATGGCGCGGGACGGCGCCCGGACAGGAATGGTTCGCTACGACTCTCGCGGAGATCGGCGAGATCCCTTCAGTTCGTCGGACCCTGGCAGGGGCCGCAGGGCCCGAGAACGGACAAGATGCCGCGTGGATTCCGCCAGAACCCCTGGGCTCATGTCGCCAACCGGGTGACGATGCGGGCCTGCCACGTACGCCTGACGACTGCTGCCTCAGGTAAGGAAACTCTTACCTTGTACCCCTGCCTCTTGGCTTATCTTCGGTGATCATCCCAGGAGGCCAGACATGCAACAGATCGCCGTGGTGGATGATGACCCTCTCGTCATCGAACTGCTCACCCGCTGGCTCAAAGAAACCGTTCACGATTGCCAGATTTCATCGTTCTCCGAACTCGAACCGGCTTTGCGTGCCATCGACGATACGGATTTCGATTTGGTGGTCTCTGACGTGGATCTTGGCACGGGCTCGGACAAGTTCGGGGGGGTAAAAATTGCCAAGGCCCTGGATACGCGACGCACTCCACTGTTGGTGATCACGGGGTTCACCGTGGAGGAAGGGGTCTTCAAGGCGCTCGACGCATGGGACTATCTCCAGAAACCGGTGGATGAATCTGATTTCAAGTCGGAGGTCAGGCGCGCGCTCACGTTCAGGCGCGCACTGACCGACACGGATTCGGCGCACGATTCGGATGGCGATTTCCCGAAAGTCCCGGATCTCAAGATCAATCGTCGCGGTCGGAACAACATTCAATGGAAGGGGCATCCCCTTCGCATGTCGATGTCGAAAATCGACATCGTTGAAGCTTTGGCCCGAAATGCGGGCACGGCTGTCAATCACAAACAGCTTTACGAATTCATAGTCAGTGGCAAAAATCTCAGGAATCTGCGTGTCAAGGTTTCTGAAATTCGGGACGAATTCCGTTCCGTCGATCCTGAGTTTGATCAAATCCAAGCTGTCGTCATGAATGGCTATTTGTGGCAGTTGGACTGATTGCCGCAGCAAGAGCGCGGGTCGCCGCGGTCGAAGCATTCATCCTGGGTTTCGGCAACCGCGTCGGCGTCTGGTATCGCCGCAGAGCCCTGTGGCTGCGAACGGTTCTGTTCCTCACGGTCCTGTTGGTCGTGACGGCATCCGCTTCGATACATCTGTATTTCCTTTCGTCCGACCGCGCCAAGGAAATTCGGCGGGAGCTCTTCCAGCGCGATCTTCGTGACCTCGTGGGGCGATTCGACGCCGACGAAAGGTTCGTTCTTGAAAACAATACCTCGGAGCTGATCGGGGAAAGGCGGGCGCTGAGGCCGTTGCTGCTGCCCAGGGCCTACTACACCGGTTTGCCGACAACTGCCGCAACGGTTCTTCCTCGCCAGCCGCCTCGCAATTGCTTTGTCTACCTCGAGCCGATTGGCGAAGGGCAACCCTCGGACGATGATCGCTTCTGTTCGTATTTCGGGGAGTCCAAAGCCGCCGGGCGCTACCTGTATGTCGCGGGCACGTTCGCGGAGGACGATGTGGTTCCACTCAAGCCCGGCGACCTCAAGATGGTCGCCGACACCATCAAGATCGACATCGAGGCGAGCGGCCAAAAAGTCACATGGTGGCTGGCGTTTCAGCCCCCGCCGTTCTTTGCCCGCCGCGATCGCTATGAACTGACCGCGTTCCGTCAGGTAGGAGACAACCAGCGGGACCGGGATCGAAAAATCGAGGGGTGGGCCTATCTGCAAAGGCAGGCCCGGAGCTCTCGACTGCATTTCATCGCACGGCTGGACTTTCGGGAATTCATCGAGCCCAAATCCGACGAGGAGTGGCCTCCCAACGGATGGCATGGAACCACCTTCTCTGTTGAGCGAAGGGATGCGTCGGCGAACACGTCAATCATCAGAACGATCAAGTACCGCGGCGACGGCAGGGCCGAACTGTCCCTCTCAAGCCTCGGCACGCAGATCTTCAATGCCTACGGCAGTATCCAGTTGCGCAAGATCGGGGAGACACCCGAACAGGCCTGGTCGATCGATCCGCCGGAAAATCTCCGAGCGAAGTTTGCGCCCGGGTTTCTGGGGGCAAAGCTTGAAAAGGGCGACTTGTTGCTGCCGGCGACTCCCACGAGCCAGTCGGAGTCGATTCCCGACACGAATCTTTCCGTGACAGTGGCGCACCCTTGGAGACTGATCGAGAAGGGGTTCTGGCAGATATTCATCTACCTCCTCGTTCTGCTGACGGGAAGTGGTCTGGTCTTCTGGTACTTCGTGCGAGCCTTGCTCGGGCCGATCGGTGAATGGGCAAAGTACTCGGAACAGTTGGCGGTCACGCGGCGAGACCTGAATGTCAGCCTGCCTTACGGCGACCAGAGGAATGAGATTGGAATGCTCGCCACAGCCATCAACGGGCTGATCAAAAGCCTCAGAGATCAGATGGCGCAGGCGCATGACGAGCGAGAAAAAAGAGCGGCCGAGAGCCGTCGCCAGCGTGACCAGGAAGTCGAGAACAGGATGCAGAACCTCAAGGTCATGGGCCATGAGATCCGATCTCCGCTACAGGCTTTGATGGCAATTCACTCCGGACCCAACGATCCAGGCAGGCGTTATGTAGATCGCATGTTCGCGGCTCTTCCCCACCTGATGGGTGGCGCCTCAGCCGTGGACGCAATCGGCTCCCGAGAAATGGACATCGTTGAGTTTGATCTCGCGCACTTTCTTTCGGAAGTGGCTCGCAATGCCGAGCACGCGGACATCTCGCAGGTCGAGTATGGAGGACCGCCGCAAGGCGTCAGGTGTCTGGCAGACTTGTTCTCGTTTGAAGACGCGTTGACTCACGTGCTGAACAATGCGGACCGCCACCGGGCGCCCGATACGCCGATCCGGCTCGTGCTTGTTGCGCAAGATGAGGCTGCGGGCGTCGAGGTGTGGAATGACGGTCGGAATATCCCCCACGACAATCTCGAGAAAATCTTTGAGTTCGGATTCTCGACCGCAACCACGGCTGAAGGCTACGGTCAGGGAGTAGGTCTCTACGTGGCGCGCGACTATCTTCGACGCATGAGGGGAACGATCACCGCGCGCAACTACGCGAGTGGCGTTGTTTTCACACTGATGCTCCCCATCGCGCCAAGCCTGTTCGCGTAAGAAAAATCTTATATGCGCTAATGCTCGCGCAAGAACTTCGCCATAACCGGTGCCTGTCGAACTTACGCAAAGCTCGACAAACTGGATGCTCTTCACAAAGTGCGGCCTTCGCCGACACAGAAGAACAGCAACATGGCACAAAAACACAACATCATCTTCTACCCCGTAGGCAACGGCGACACGACGCAGATCATCACTGCGAACGGACGCCGCATCCTGTTCGACTTCAATCACTGCAAGGCGGCCGAGGACGCGGCCGACCCGCGCATCGATCTGCACAATCAGCTCAAGCGCGAGCTGAGCGAGGCCAAGCGCGACTACTTCGACATGGTTGCTTTCACCCATGCCGATCTCGACCACATCTGCGGCAGCACCAACTTCTTCGAGCTGCGCCACTCGGGCACTTACCAGGGGGAGGGGCGCACCAAAATCAACGAACTCTGGGTTCCAGCGGCCATGCTCATCGAAGAAGTGCGTCGCGACCAGCTTTCGGACGAATTCGCGCTCTGGCGCAAGGAAGCGCGCCACCGCTTGCTGGAAGGCAAGGGTATCAAGGTGTTCTCCCACCCCGAAGAGGTCGACAAGTGGCTGCACCCGGCCCTCAAGGAGCGCGGAGAGTCGACGGATGCTCGTGACCACCTGTTCGTGGACGCCGGAACGGTGGTGAGCACCTTCAGCCTTGCTGCTGACGGGATCGAATTCTTCACCCATTCTCCGTTCATCGAGCACTGCGAAGACGGCGACTTCGTTCGCAACGACGCGTCGCTCGTCTTCAACGTGCGGTTGGCGGCGGACGGTGCGCACTACGACTTCCTGCAGATCGGCGACAGCAGCTGGGAAGTGCTTGAGGACATCGTTCGCATCACCAAGTACCACGGCAATGAAGATCGTCTGCGCTACGACCTCTTCAACATTCCCCACCACTGCAGCTATCTGTGTCTGAGCGATACGAAGGGGGAGAAGGAGACGATCCCGAAGCCGGGCGTCAAGGAGCTGCTGCTGTCGGGCAAGAAGAACGCGTACATCGTGAGCTCGAGCTACCCGATCCCGAACTCGAAGGACATGTACGAAGAGATCCAGCCTCCGCACATCCAGGCGCGCAACGCGTATGAGTCCCACCTGACGCAAGTCGGTGGCCGGACGTTCATCGTCACCATGGAGGAACCGAACGCAGCAAAGCCGTCGCCCTTGGCGTTCGAGGTGAGCGCGGGCGGCGTTGCATGGATCAAGGCGATCGCTGGCGCTCCGGCCCTCCTGACGTCCTCGCCGCCGCGCGCGGGGCTCTCCGCAAGCACGGTGCGGGTGGGCTGACATGGATGAAGATTGGGGAACCCTGCCGCAGGGTGAGCTGCTGCAGGGACCACAGGACCTTCAGGAACCACGCAGCATCGCGATCGCGACGGCGGTGCAGCGCCATTCCGACTTCGAGTTGGTACGCTGCATGCAACTCGAGCGAGGAGGGCGCCTGGAACTTCTCGTCGTGGACGCAAAGTGCCACGCCGTGCCGCCCAACAATCCTTTCGGGATCGAGTTCATCGAGCGGATCGCGATGATCGTGGGCTCGGACGCGAAGCAACTCGTGGAGGTGCTCGCGGTGCGCCGCGGCTTCCCGCGCCTCATGCACCAGAATGCGCGTCCGCCCGGATGCCCGCCCAGCCTTTGCCTCTATTTCGAGCCGCCGCGATCCGTGACGCGAAGCTGGACGCCTGAGAGCTTTCTCGGGCGTATCAAGTTCTGGCTGGAAAAAACGGCCCGTGGAGAGCTGCATCCCGCGGATCAGCCTGTCGAGCAGATCTTTTTCACCACCTCCAACGAACTGGTCCTGCCGTGGAACGTCGACACCCTTCTGACGGGGAATCCGAAACAGAAATTCGACCTTTTCGAGGGAGTCAAACGCACCGAGCACAGCTCGACCTTCTTGCTCCAGCCGCGCCTGGAGGGCGTCAAGCGCAGCCCGAGCCTTTCGTTGGTGAGTCTTCGGTTGCCTCCCGTCGTACACGGGCGCATCGAGGAAGATCCCCCGACTCTCGGCCTGTTGGCGGATATGCTGAGCTCGCGCAGGGTTGATCTGGTTGCGGCGCTCGAACTTGCAATCAGCGCAGCCGTGGGGAGCGACGGCGCCGCGGCCGCAACGGACAGCACCGGGACCGTCATTCTGCTCGACATGCCGATCACGCGCGCGCCGGACGCCCAGGCGGAGCGTCGTGCAAGGCGCGCGTATCTGGTCAACCACGGCGCGCTCAAGCTCGGCGAGATGATGGGCGAGCTCCATCGGGTCGGCGACAAGTACTGGCGAGTGAAGCTGCTGGAGCCGGCGGCCAAGTCGACGGCGTGGAAGTCGGTTGAGATCGAGGCGATCGAGGTGCTGCAATGCGCCGATCAAGCGGCCGCGCGGCGCCAGGCCGGCACCGTCGGGCCTGGGCTCATGGCAACACTGGTTGGCGCGGGTGCGCTCGGCGCGACGATGCTCGATCTGTGGGTGCGTTCGGGTTGGGGTGAGTGGACAGTCGTCGATAAGGACCACGTCAAGCCACACAACCTGGTGCGTCACCCCGCGGATCTTCGACATCTGGGCCACTACAAGGAACAGGTTGCTGCCGCTCGCGCCGAAGAGATCCGCGATGGTGCCGCACCCGTGACGCCCGTACACGCGGATGCGTGTGATCTGGTCGACGGCGGTCTCCTGCCAGCCCTGCGCAGCGGGAGGCTGGTGGTGGATGCCTCCACGACGTTGGAGTATCCCAGGCTTGCAAGTGCACATGATGACGCCGGGCGTCACACCTCCGTGTTCCTGACACCCTCCGGGTCGGGGTGTGCCCTGTTGTTGGAGGATGCGGCGCGCACGATACGCCTCAGATCGCTGGAGGCACAGTACTACCGCGCCGTCATCACGCAAGATTGGGGTGAACACCACCTTGAAGGAAGCGCTGGCACGTTCTGGAGCGGTGCGAGTTGCCGGGATATTTCGGTGGTGATGCCGTATTCGGCGGTGCAGGTCCACGCCGCGCTACTGGCAGAGCAAGTTCAGAAGCTGACTTCGTCCGACGAGGCCAGTGTCCGCGTCTGGTCACGCGACGCGGGCACTGGCGCGGTCGCGCTTCATGAACTCGCCGTGCACCAGGAGCACAAGATTGCCTTCGATGACATGGATTTGTTCACCGATGCGGGTGTCACCGCAAAGATGCGCGCGCTGCGCGAACACCATCTCCCCAACGAGACGGGAGGAATTCTGCTGGGCTATCACGACTTGAACATCAATGCCGTCGTTGTCGTGGACGCACTCGAAGCGCCTTCCGACAGTCGCTCATCGCCTGGGCATTTCGAGCGGGGAGTGGAGGGCGTCGCGAGTGCGGCGCGGGAAGCTTCCAGGCGGACCGCCGGGATCGTCGGCTACGTGGGGGAGTGGCACAGTCATCCCAAAGGCCATGGCGCCGATCCGAGCGCTGATGACTTCTATCAGCTGGTGTACCTGGCGTTGGGGATGGCGCAGGACGGGCTGCCTGCCGTGTCGCTGATCGTCGGCGACAAGGGTGACCTGCGAGCCATTAAAGCTGCGGTGGGCTCATGAAAGGGGCCGAGCCGATCCAGTCTCTGCGCCATGAGAGCGTGCCGCCGTTCGTCGAGGAAGTTGAACAATGTATGCAAAAGCGGGGGGGGCGATGATTGACCTGTTGAAGGATCCTTACGAGCGCAAAGCGCGCCTTTTCCCGGGTTTGATGGTGGCGCTGCCACTGCTTGTGCCATTGGTTTGCGTCTACGGCCCTCGCCACCCCGTCCTGACGGCGGTCGTCGCCGTGCTCGGTGGGTGCGGCGCGCTCTACACGTTGGCGAGCGTGACGCGCGGCCGCGGCAAGCAACTCCAAAAGAGCCTGCTTGCCGAATGGGGCGGTCTGCCGACCACGATTGCCCTTCGACACTGCGAAACCTCCGCATTGGATGGCGTCAGCAAGCAGCGCTATCACGCGATGATCGGCACGAAGCTGCAGATTGCCATGCCGACTGCTCAAGAGGAACGCGCGGATCCGGCCAGGGCGGACGATGTCTACAACGGGGTCGCGAAACGTCTTCGTGAATTGACTCGGAACAACAAGGGCCTGCTTTTCAAAGAGAACATCGCTTACGGTTTTCACCGAAACATGTTGGCGATGAAGCCCGTGGGCATCGTGACGAGCTTGATGGGCCTGGCCTACGGATTGATCATCGCCAAAGCTCTGCAACTTTCGCCGCTGCAGTTCGCCCCGATCCATCTCGCAGATCCAGGGTTGGCTGCAACGCTGACGCTATTGGTCTCAGTGGCTCTTCTGGCCGCCTGGCTGCTCTACTTCAACAGGAAAGCCGTGCTTCATATCGGATTCTCATATGCGGAGCAGCTGTTTGAGTGCTTGACTGCTCTTCCGGATGTTTCCGTGCGCAAGCGCGCCGCAAAAGCCGTGTCAGTTCACCCACAGGCCGCAGAGCTGGACAAGTAGTTGCATGGCGTGAACGCGTCCTTCAACTCTGCTCCTGTGTTGGGCGGGAACTCGGGGTTGCGATGCGCTCCTGGTCTCTTCAGGGCTGCTTCATTTCTGCTCCCAGCCCACAACTACACCGTTCTCGAGCGTCACACGAAGCAGGTAGCGATTCTTTCCAGCCGGGTGGTACTTCCAGATCTGGCGATGCCTGGTCTTCATGACCCGCGACTCGATGTCCGATGGCTGGCCCAGCGAATCCCCGAGCTGTTCTTCGGTCTGCCCCTGCCAGAAGCTGCAGGACATGATCCCTTCGACGATGTCAGGATCGCCATACTTGGCCAAGAGCGCGGCGCACCGCCGCTTGCGCGCTTCGCTCTTGAGCCAAGCGCGGGCTGCGGCAACGAGTACGACGACGACTATCAGGGCAATCAACACATCCATGCTTCAGCATCCGTTGTAGTTTTTGCGCCCGCTCGCGGTGATCGTGTAAGTACCGCCTCGAGGCCCGACGTAGCAGGTGCGGCCGCCGACCGCGTAGTTGCGACCCGCCGAGAGGGCCGCGCGCGGCTTGGATGGGGGAGTAGAGCGATTGCGGCGCGGCACCGGCGGAGGAGGAACTCGTGTCGAAGGTGCCGCGGGATAGGTCGTTCGCCACGCGCAGGCATTCCAATCGTTTGCGCGCGGGCTCCATGGCATTGCATGCCTCCAGCAGGATCGCTGGCGTCGCGGCGCAAGACGGGCCCAGCGCGGTCAGGGCGCTCAGTGCAAGCAGCGCGTTGAAGACGGCAGGGGCCTTCATGTCAGTTCTCCTCGAGCTTTGCAGGTTTCAGCCTGTCTTATGTCCGTATCAATTTCCGTATCAATCATGCAGTGGACCTTCCGAAGGGAGTTCCAAGAATCCCGTATTCATGGGAGGTGAAGCCAAGCGGTACACCGCCGATTCGAAGCGAAACCGATCGCCTCATCCCATGAATAAGGGATTGGCGTGCGGATTTCTTTCGCTGAACCTACCCGGAAGGGTGAATCTCCGCTTGGAAACCAACTCCAGGCGCAGACTTGCCTTTTCCCACAGGAATGAATGACTGTCACGAGGAGGCCTCATGAAGAAAGCACTCGCGTTCGGGATCTTGTCCATCGCTGTATTCGTCTCGCCCTTGGCTGTCGCCAAAGGAAGCTCAGGCGGCCGAGTCGCGTATGGAGGAGGGCATCACACGGCCAGCCACGGCGGGTCCTACTCCGGCGGGCAGGGCAGTTCGCATCGCGGTGGCACCTACCGCAACACCAGGACCAGCGACCGGTACGGCACGCACAAGTAGTCATGGCAAAGAACGACCCCACAGGCGACAACGCCCGCCGCGGTGCGGTGAAAGACCGTTCGCAGGTGCTCAATCCCAAAACGGGCAACTGGACCAAGCGCAACTCGGACGACGGGCGCTTCATGGATCAGAAGCAGGATGGAACGCCTTTCAAGGGCGTGCGGCGCGAGAAAGGGAAGTGAAGAGGAAGTCGCCAGGCTGTTGAGACCGACCACTGGCGATGACCATCGAGATTTGCCCGATTCTCAGGCCTGATGCTTGAGATCCAGCAGCCCGACTTCGCGCCCGAGCAAATGCCCGGCGAACCGGTCGCGAGCTTGCAGCGCGAGGTCCAGCGCAAGCTGGGGCGTTGCCTGCTTCGCCTGCAGCAATACGAGCGCCTGGTCAAGGCGTTGGCGGTCGACTTCGAGATCGCCGGTCCTTCCGACGAACTCGAGGACATCCGATGCAGGCGTGGCGAAGCCGTCGCAAAGCTCACGCTGGGGCAACTGATCAAACAACTCACCGGCATCTATCTGCAACCGCAAACCGCTTCAGACGCGGCAGGAGGCCGACTGGGAGCCGGTCGACTCGAGCCGCACTGGTTTCGGATGCACACGCGCATGACGCTGGATTAGGCGGACTACGATCGAACGGTCGATGACCTGAAGGAGTTGGTTGCGCTTCGCAATGACGATGTTCAACTCGAACAGTGCACGGCCGTATTGCGTCGTGCCGCGGCCGAAGTCGGTCGAGTCGCGCGCTGAACGGAAGATGGCGGCCTTGTCGCTGTAGAACGCCACGGGCTTGCCATGTTCCTCGAGGTACGACCGCGTGGTTTCGAAGTACGCGAAGGCCGACTCGGTCGGCACGAAGTGCAGCTGCATCAATCGGCTGGTCGCGTCGTCGACGAACACCAGCAGCGTACAGGCCGGCGCGCGGTCTTCGAACCAGGCGTGGTCGCTGCCATCGATCTGGATCAGTTCACCCAGGCAGGACCGGCAGTTGCGCGGCTGGTGGATCTTGGGGGCGCGCTGCTGCGGGGCGTCCATAGGCCTGTCGCCACCATCAGAGCCCGAACGGTTTCCTTGCTGAATACGACGCCATGACATTCCTTCAGCTTCTCGGCGGCCAGTGTCGGGCCGAAGTCGGCGTAGCGCTCGCGAATGAGCTCGACGGCGCGCTCGGCAATCCCTGCGGCCAGCTGGTTATTGCTGGGACGCCCGCACTTGCGTGAGACCAGGCCGGAGGGCCCATCGTCCAGGTAGCGGCTCACCAGCCGCTCGATCTGCCTTCGGCTCATGCCAAGCCGCTGCGCGGCCTGGGCGACCCGCAGCATCCGGTCGACCACCGCCTGAATCGTCTTGAGCCGATCGACCTCGCGCATCGTCATAGTGATCGTCGCAGCAGGTGTCGCCGTGGCTATGCCTCGGAGCTCGGGGCAGCGAGCTTTGCGACATTTGAACTTTGCTGGAATGCGACATTACAACTTTGCTCCCACACGTGAGTTTTATCCAATTTATGTTATGTTAAATAATATTGCTAATTAGCCCGCTGGAGAGCGGGACTCGCGGTGGTTCAGTTCTACTTCGGCGCGGACACTCCGGGTAGCCAAAATCCCTCATGAGATGCATCTCTGGTCCATCCGGTAATCGGTGTTCCGTCAGGGCAACAGCTCCTCGGAGTCGAACCATTCAGCCGATAGCTCTGCCTTGCACTCCCGCAAAATCGAATGCAGGTAGCCAGAGGCTGACGCTCGTCCCGCGTCCCGGCGCCGATCAACACGCAGCCAGCCCCCGGATTGGGCGGCAAAATCGTGAAGCTTCGATAGTCCCCCGCTTGGGACCGGGGCCCTGCCGCTTGTCGCGGGGAGTTGCGCACCGTCCACGTGCAACTCGCAGGGAAAGGCTATTTCGCCTGCCCTCGTCATCGCCTCGAGCAAGAGGAAGTGCCCGTTTTCCCCGTTGGCCGGCGCTACCACCCGAAACACCATGCGGCCGATGGGCGGCGCATCTGCGCGCGCTTGCAGCACCAGCCGCAGCAACGCCTCCTCGAGTGCGTCGGGGTCGACCCACCAGGGCGGACATTCCGAATCGACATGCAAGACCACCGTTAGCCGACGATCAAAGGCATGCCAGAGCAGATCGGCAAACGAGCAGAGGAAAGGCAACACCTCGACGCGCACGAGCGCAAGCACCGGTAGACCTGCCTTCGCATCGGCAAGCGCCAAGCGCAACAACGCATCGGAGACGGTTTCGTACATGGAGAACCACTTCGGTCACCACGGCCAGCCTGAGCACGCGCATCGTCGAGCTGGCGTATGAGCGCCGACGCTTCGGCTACCGGCGCATCCATGACCTGTTGGCCCTGGAAGGCCATCAGGTGAACCACAAGCGCGTGTGGCGCCTGTACAAGCTGGCCAATCTGTCGGTGCGCAAGCGCCGCAAGGTCAAACGCCCCACGGGCGAGCGCCAGCCCCTGGCCGCCAGCCAGCACGTCAATGACACCTGGAGCGCGGACTTTGTGATGGACGCGCTGGCCAACGGCCGGCGCATCAAGTGCCTGACGGTGGTCGATGACTTCAGCCGCGAGTGCGTGGACATCGCGGTGGACCACGGCATGGGTGGCAAGTACGTCGTGCGCTTGCTGGACCAGGCAGCGCAGTTCCGCGGCTACCCGTCGGCCATCCGCACCGACCAGGGGCCGGAGTTCACCAGCCGGGCTTTCATGGCGTGGGCGGCGGCACGCGGCGTTCGGCACCTGCTCAACGATGCAGGCTGTCCGACCCAGAACGCCTACATCGAGAGCTTCAACGGCAAGTTCAGGGATGAGTGCCTGAACGAGCAATGGTTCGAGACGCTGGTGCAGGCTCTCCGGGAGGTGGCCCGATGGCGGCGCGACTACAACGAGGTGCGGCCCCACAGTTCACTGGGGCGCATCTCGCCGGCCCGCTCTGCTGCCTTGCATCGCCAGCGCGCTGGCGATGCAAGGCAATCACCGGAGATCAAGTAGTCTCCACAACCTTGGACTCGCTAACTCAACACTGGCACTTCTAAAGGGGGCAGGTCACATTGGCACCACAGAAGATAGGTCAAAGCAATGCTAGGTGATTAGCGGTTATAGGCGGATGATGATCTGCCGCACGCCATTCGGCATGCCACCCGAAGGAGACAGCAATGTCTCACCAACACCATCGCCGACGATCTTCCCGTGAAGGCTCTCATGGCTTCCCTCTGCTCAAGCTGAGAGGTCCGCAAGCGGTAGTTCGGCCACCTCGGCGTTCTCCGCCGGTGCGAACGCCTACCTTTTGGGAGGTCACATGACCTTGATCACCTATCTCATGTTTGCACTGCTGATCGCAGCATGCATTCCTCTGCTAGACGTCATTGCGAGTTGGTACTACCTGCAATTCACGCAGGGCAGGGCCGCATTCGGTCTGACCTTCCTATGCGGTCGTTCTGCCACTGACAATAGCTCGCCCGAGGCCATTCAGGCCGAAGACTCGCTCCTCGACGAAGGTGGCCGTTCCAACTTCGTGCCTCACAAGCCGAGAGTCGATCTGGCCAGTGAACCCGCGGCTGCGGCTACTCGGATGAAGGAGCTGGCAATCGGCTTCGACGGCCACCAGTACACCTTCGAGAGCTATCGCTACGATCGGTTCTCCGACGCGATCGACTATGCCGAGCTGATCCGCTCGCGCAGGGCGATGGTGAGCCACGCCTGAAACGCATGGGTCTACGATGTTCTTGATCCTCATGCTCGAAAGCGCGGACACAGGAGTGACGGCATGAGGATCGCACAGGTAGCCCCGCTGTTTGAGGCAGTGCCGCCCAAGCTGTACGGCGGCACTGAGCGGGTCGTAGCGCATCTCACCGACGCATTGGTTGACCAGGGACACGAAGTCACGCTGTTCGCCGCAGGTGAGACCCAGACCAAGGCCCGCCTGGTAGCGACACGTGCCCAACCGCTGCGGCTGGATAGCGGGCGCCTTAACTCGGACCTGGCGAGCCACCTCGCGATGATCCATGAGGTGCGGCAGCGGGCCGATGCGTTCGACGTCATTCACTTTCACGTAGACCTGATCCACTTTCCCTTCTTTGAGGGCATGCCGGAACGTACGCTCACGACGCTGCATGGTCGGCTCGACATTGACGATCTGCGCGACGTCTATGCGCGCTGGCCCTTGTACCCGCTGGTATCCATTTCCCGTAGCCAGCGCGCCCCGCTGCCAGATGCCAACTGGTATGCCACGGTGCAGCACGGCATGCTGCCCGACCAATACCGGTTCAGCCCGCAGGCACAGGACGGCTACCTCGCCTTTCTCGGGCGGATCTCGCCGGAGAAGCGGCCCGATCGGGCGATCGAGATAGCGAAGGCCACCGGCGTGTCCCTGAAGATCGCGGCCAAGGTGGACGCCGCTGACCGCATCTACTTCGACACCTGCATCCGACCGATGCTGGATCATCCACTGATCGAGTTCGTGGGCGAGATCGGCGACGCTCAGAAGAGTGCCTTTCTTGGCGGCGCGCGAGCCCTCCTGTTTCCGATCGACTGGCCCGAGCCCTTCGGGCTCGTCATGATCGAGGCGATGGCATGCGGCACGCCGGTCATCGCCTGGCGCTGCGGTTCCGTTCCGGAGGTCGTGCAGCACGGCATTTCGGGCCTCATCGTCGACGACATCGCCGGGGCCGTGAAGGCGGTGCACAGCATCGGTGGCCTGTCTCGCGCGCGTGTGCGTCGGGCGTTCGACGAGCGCTTCACCGCGCAGGCAATGGCCAAGCGTTACGCCCACCTCTACTGGCAATTGGCGCATGCCCGTCGTCTGCACGAGAGCGAGGTGGCATGACCCCACCTCCTCCCGAGTGTACTCAACCCCCTCGGTCCACCACTGCGGACACCTCGGTGCCGCGCACGCCAGACCACCTCTTCGTTCTCAAGGACGGCGACAGCTTTGTGGTGGCCGACACCTATGGTGACATCGCGGGCTCGAGCGATGGCTTCTTTCAGGACGATACGCGGCTGCTGTCGTGCTTCCACCTCCTGCTGGAGGGCGCACGACCGACCCTGCTGTCCAGCGACGTGAGCCGTGACAACGTCTTCTTCACCGCGCACCTCACCAATCGACCGCTGCCTCCTCTCGGCGGCGATTCATTGCCTCAAGGCGTGGTGCACATCGAGCGGCGGCGCCTCCTTTGGGACGGTCTGCTGCGCGAGCGCATCACACTCAGCAACTACAGCACGATGGTCACGCGGCTGCAGCTCGGCCTGGTCTATGGTGCGGATTTCAGCGACACCTTCGAGGTACGCGGAGAGTGTCGTCCGCAGCGGGGGGAGTTTCTCGCGCCTCGAGTGCAAGGCGCGAGCATCGAACTGAGCTACCGGGGGTTGGACGGCCTCACGCGGCGCACTCGGCTGGCTTTCTCGATCCAGCCCACCACCATCGACGAGCGACGCTGCCACTTCGATCTCGTCCTGGGTGGCCGGGAGGATATCGCGCTGTACGTGGACATCGGCCCAGCCGCGTCGGCCCCGGCGCGGGCGCAGTTCAGGGCTGCGGGCGCGGCCGCCCGGCGCAGCATGCGCATCCGCCAGCGCGGCGGTGCGCGGATACGGACCTCGTCCCGACAGTTCCAAGCCTGGCTGGACCGCTCAGGTGCCGACCTCGCGCTGCTGACCACGGCATTGCCGACGGGCCCCTACCCTTACGCAGGCATCCCTTGGTTTTCCACCCCCTTCGGTCGCGATGCCATCATCACCGCGCTGCAAACGCTGTGGCTCAAGCCATTGCTGGCGCGTGGCGTGTTGGCGTACCTCGCCAGCCACCAGGCGCAGGAAACCTCGGCATTCCACGATGCAGAGCCCGGCAAGATCATGCACGAGCTGCGCAAAGGGGAAATGACCGCCATGGGCGAGCTGCCCTTCGGGCGCTACTACGGCGGCGTGGACACGACGCCCCTGTTTGTTACACTGGCCGCGGCGTATGCGCGGCGCACCGCCGACCGTTCTTTCATCGCGGGACTATGGCCCGCGCTGGTGGCGGCGACGGGCTGGATCCAGCGCAACGCCAGCCGTCACGGCGGGTTCCTGTCCTACGCGCGTGCCCAGGCATCCGGCTTGGCCAACCAAGGCTGGAAGGACAGCCACGACGCGATCTTCCACGAAGACGGGCGCACACCCGAAGGCCCCATCGCTCTGGTCGAGGTGCAAGGCTATGCGGTCGCCGCGCTCAGGGGCATGGCGATGCTGGCGAAGTGGCTCGGCAACGACGCGGAAGCCGTACCGTACGCGGAAGCCGCCGAAGCCTGGGCCGAACGGGTGGAATCGCGCTTCTGGCAGGAGGACATGCAGTTCTACGCGCTCGCGCTGGATGGGGCTGGTGCACCCTGCCGTGTCTATACCTCCAATGCAGGCCACCTGCTGTACACCGGGCTGCCCAGCGAGGCGCGCGGGCGCGCCGTGGCACGGCGGCTGCTGGCCTCCGGGCTCGAGTCGGGCTGGGGATTGCGCACGCTGTCATCCAAGGCCATCCGATACAACCCCATGTCGTACCACAACGGCTCAGTCTGGCCGCATGACGTGGCCTTGTGTGCTGCCGGCATGGCGCGTTACGGTGAGCGAGACAGTACGGCGCGGCTGACGAGCGAGATGTTCGAATGCGCCAGCCAGGTCGGCATGCGCCTGCCCGAGTTGTTCTGTGGTTTCGAAAGGGCACGCGGCGAAGCGCCCGTGTCCTATCCGGTGGCTTGCCTGCCGCAGGCTTGGGCCGCCGGCTCGGTATTCATGCTGCTGCAAGGTTGTCTGGGCATCGACATCGATGCCTTGCACGGTCGCATCGTGGTGGCTCAACCGGTGTTTCCCAGCGAGATCGATGAGTTCGTGCTGCGTGACTTGTGGCTGCCCCAGGGGACGGCGGACCTGCGCCTGCATCGCAGAGGCGGCACGGTGCAGGCGGTGGCCTCACGGCGATTGGGGGCGGATAGCCTGCAGATCGATCTTCGCCTGTGATGCACGCCGGCTGCCACCGCGAACGTGCCTTCGCGAGCTCCAAGAGCTCAGCGGTTTTTGAGGTGTGACACGGCGAGCTCCAGGCCCAGATCAATGGCGTCTTGCAGCCCATGGGCCCGATGGGTGGTCGGGCAATCCGTCAAGCGATCAGCACGCCCCTGGTTGTCGTGAATAAGTACATGAAACAGCCACTCGTCCGTATCGATGCTGTAGCCAGCGACAACTTCTATGCGGACTCCTTGGTATGTGCCCTGAATGACATGGCGTGGTCCGGTTTCGACCTGTATGAGATTTTGTATTTGTTCCATCGCCGATCCGTTCGCGAAAGCTTGATTTCATGCATGATGGACCTGCGAGGACACCAGCGCAACGGCACTGGCACCATGGGTGCTGATGGAAAGAGCCGAACGGATTTCTGCACCTTGTCCAACCTGCAGCGCCCAACCGCAGCAGACCGGATGGCACCGCATCCCACATCAACGCGATCCAATTTCTCTGACGTCATCAAGGTTGGGAGCGCAGAATGATTCGCGCGCAAGTACCGAAGATCGAAATCCCCCGCTCCTGGTCGAGGAAGATCCTTTCAGGGGATGAATCACCGCGCAAGCAGGCCGCACAGCCGGGACGACCGCGTCCTCGGCAACCTCGGAACGGAACCCCACTGTGAATCGAAACATGGAAGCCGACGCGCATCAGGAAGCGTCGTTGAAAAGCACGCTCGATGCCGATACCAGGGTGCCCACGTGAAGCAGATGATCTGCTCGGAGTGCGGCAATCGCGTGTTCTTCGAAAACCTCCGCTGCGAAGTTTGCAGCTCGTTCCTTGGCTACGCTCCGGACGCGCAGCGCATGCTTGCTTTCGAGATTTCGGATGAGGATTCATGGCGCCGCCTGGGCTCGGAAGGTCCCGCATACAGGCCTTGCGCCAATCGCAAGGCGAATGGATGCAACTGGATGGCGCGCTCTCTCACCGACCATGGCCTTTGTTTGTCGTGCCGAACAACCCAGACGATTCCTGCGCTGACCAAGTCGGAAAACCATGGCTACTGGGCGGCACTCGAACAGGCCAAGCGCCGGCTCTTCTACACGCTCATCGAACTCGGGCTGCCGACACCCAACAAGCACGAAGACCCCGTCAATGGCTTGTCGTTCGAGTTTCTCGAGCAGATGAACCCGCAGCAGCAGGTGCTCACTGGACATGACGAAGGCGTCATCACGCTCAACATTGCCGAGGCGGACGATGCCTGCCGCGAGCACATCCGCCTTTCGATGCACGAGCCCAGCCGCACGCTGCTGGGTCACTTTCGCCACGAGATTGGCCACTACTACTGGGATCGGCTGGTGCGCGACACGCCATGGGTCACGGAGTACCGATCTCTCTTCGGAGACGAGCGCGCGGACTATGACTCGGCATTGAACACCCACTATGCATGGCCGGCCCTCGATTGGCCTCAAAACTTCATCAGCGCATACGCGAGTTCGCATCCGTGGGAAGACTGGGCGGAGACCTGGGCCCATTACCTGCACCTGGTGGATGGCCTGGAAACAGCCGCGTCATGGGGCACACACCTGGAGTTGCCCTCGCCGTCCGGTCCGGCCTTGAAGGTGCGTCCACTTGACCTGAATGCCGAATCGATCCGCGAGCTCATCGTCCTACAATGGCTGCCGGTCTCACAATTCATCAACGCGATGGACCGAAGCCTCGGCGCGCACGACAGCTACCCATTCATCATTGTCCCGCCGGTGATCGAGAAGCTTGACTTCATCCATCGCGTGGTGCGAGCCGGAAGCGCGGGCCGTGTACCACCGAGTTGAATCCACGAAGTCCACGTCGCCAGCGGTACGGAGGCTGGGAGGTCGTTGGGGCTTTCGGACGGATCGACATCGTCGTCAACAACGCCTTTGATCTATCAATCCCCTTCTCCTCCGTTCTTGATCTGTGAGTGGAACAGTTGCAGTGCAACTACGCGCCGTAGGCCGCCATGAAGACCCGAACAGCCTCTCGCAGAAGAGCCTTGTTTTCCTGGGTGTCCGGCATTTCGAGCTTCAGCAGTCCGCGGATGTGCCCGGAGCCCAGGAACATCGACAGGAACAAGTCCGCTGCCTGAAGCGGGTTGCGTACCTTCAGCGTGCCCGCCGAGTTGGCAAGACGCAGGTATGCAGCCAGCTCGGCTGGGCACACGCTCCGGCCCCTCCTTGTATAACGTGCGGCAGACTTCCGGCTGAGTCCCCGCAACGCTATAAACAACGTGCGCCAGACTTCTGGCGAAAACTCGTGCAGGCGCTCGAAGGGATGAACGAGTCCTATGTTGACAACCTGGAAACGCGCATCCATGCGCTGGAAATCGAAGTCGCCCGGCTGGGCGCGCTGGAAAGAAGATGCAGCAATTTTTCGACGCCCGATTCCACCTAGCGGGGGTAAAGGTGTCGGACCCGAGGGCTTGCATCAGCCCGAAACAAGCGTGCTGGGCGGCTCCGACCAGACTCGCTGTCGCGACCATTTTTCGTGCCGCCTTGGCGGTGACGACGATCGGATCGCACAAGGCACTCACTCCGCGTGTTCGCGCACGTACGCTCGAAGACCCTCGATGTTCAGCACGTTGATGCCGCCGTAGTGAATGTGAAGCAGGCCCCGCCTCCTCCAGCTCGTGCAGGGCACGGTGGCCGCGACCACGCTCGATGCGACGCCAGACCTGCGCTCCTTCTTCGGACAAGGCGGCAAGATGATCCTTGCCCATGAAACGAACGATTGGGCGATCAGCTACAAGGGTTTCGGTCAAGTATTTCAACGACGTCGCGACCGCCGTGGGCGGCACATCCACGCGCGATGCTTCGATGGAATTCTTCCTCCAGCCCGGCGTTCAACATTGCGCTGGGGGCGGGAGCTACAGCTGCCAGAGTTCTTGAGAGGTCCGGCGACTTGGAGCCGCCCGAAGGTCATATCGCAAGGGCTACCCGCCCATCGGAAAACCGCCAGTCCACCGGGCGACTTCCTCAATTCGGCCGCTCTCAAGTGACTACAGAGAGGCGTGCGATCTACTCTCGCCGCCTCACAACCATTCGCTGGCCTGTTCCGAAAGCAATACCTGCAAGGGTGGATCGAAGCCAGGATCGATCATTTCGGGGTAGCAGCGACGGTAGCCTCGTCGTCCGCAGGATGCTTCGCCCGGGTGACCGTGAGAAGGACGTCGGGCGGACTGGGGCATGGCACACCTTGCGAACAGATTTTGCGAAACCGAGATTCTGCGAACAATTTGTGCAAGCGAAATAGCCAAGAGTGTGCATTCCAGACAGCCCCTCGACCGTTATAAATCAATGACTTGCCGCCGGTTTGTAACGTACGCATTTGTACAAATCAACGGCAGCAACCTACGCCGCGCTGGAGGAGCGAGCCGGAAAAGCCTCTCCCATTTGCCGCGCCCTCTTGACCTCGTCTGTATGCAGGTACACCGAGGTGGTCGCTACCGAGGCGTGCCGCAAGTTGTCTCGCACGGTCACCAGTTCGGCGCCACGTGCCAAGGCATGGGTTGCATGGGTATGCCGCATCCAGTGTGGGGTTGCGCGTCTGAGCTTGTCTGCAGTGGACGCATTCACCTTTTCCAGCGCGTGTGCGGCGTGAAGGAAAAAGCGGCGCATCACGGACCACAGGCGCGATGCACCGATACCGGTTTCGTCCTCGGCCAGGCCAGGTATCAGGGCGGTCTTGGGGCTCCAGTGCGCCGGGGACACCGGCAAACTCCGCTGCGCCAAATACCGGTCAAGCGCACCACGGGCCAGCAGCGGCAAGGCGACTCTGCCGTACTTGAGGCCTTTGCCTACAACTCTCAGCCAAACATCGCCCTGAGCATCGTGCTCGATGTCGCCCAGTCGAGCGTCGGCCATTTCACTGGGTCGAAGGCCTGTCGCGTACCAGAAATCCAGCACGAAGCGCAGTCGCTGGGCCCCCTCCCTGCTCCAACCACCGATCCATTCGATGCCGTCGGCCGTGGTGCGGATCAGTGTCCAGTCGTGTTCTGTGAACACTCGGGATCCATCGAATGCACCGCTGCGCCCCGCACCCTTGACCTTCACGCCGGCGAAGGGATTGGCCAGCGCGTAGCGCTGCTCGATCAGCCAGCGGTACAACGCCCCGATCACGGACAGTGCATATGCGATCGAACGCGGCGCCAGGGCGCCCTGGAAGGGCCTCCACTCGGAGGAGGTGCGTGGTCGTGCCGGACCGACCCATCGATCCTGCGGAGATGGTCGACGCAAGAAGGCGCGGTATGCGATGGCATCTTCCGTCGTCAATGACGACAGCGCCTTGCCACGCTCGAAGATGGCCCACAGCATGAGCCGCTCGGCCTCCTTTCGATAGGCTCGCTGCGTGGCTGCGGATTCCTGCAGAGAAAGCCAAGCCTGGACGGCCTGGTAGTCGTCTTGCGCCGACAGCGTGCAGGTGGCCTGCGGGGCCCTGAAGGTACCCATGGAGCCATCGACCTCCTGCGGCACAATCAAGTGCTCCCAAGGCGAAATCTCGGTCCTGAGCGTGACCACCAACGCCCTCGCCCGCTCGGTCAGGACAGGGTTCGCAGCAAAGAACTCCTCGATCTGGCGTGCGCTGCGCGCCCCCAGTCCGGGCACGGTGGCCCACCACCTGCGCCGGCGCGGCACCCGGACCGTCAGATCTGCCAGCGTCCGAATGCCGCAATCTTGCAGAGCACGCGCTGCGCGCACCGGCAGCCAGCGATCGACAGCATCGGTCACCACGGGGACGGGCACGCACAATTGCTGCAGCTTTTCGATCGCGTCTTGCACTGCCCGGGCACGCCCCTCCCGCCCCGCTGCGGGATGAGTGATCAGCAAGGCCAGGTCGTCACGGTGCCGCCGCCGCGCGTACTGCGCCAGTTGGCGCCGGATTCCTCCCAGCATGGCGCGGGACGATTGGCCCGTCGCCCTGCTCTGTCCGAGGTACTGGGCCACCGCGACCCGGGCCGACAGGCCGGCATACCACGCACGCAGCGCAGCCAACTGCGACCGGGTCGGGAACTCGCTGCTTTCTGCGCCGCTTCCACACGGTGTGGTCGTTTTCATCCCCGCCAGTTTAGCCAAGGAATGTGGCTATCGTGATAAGAATACTTATCTGCATAGCATTGATCGAACGCGTCGAGCCATGCCTGGCAGGCCCGGTGCCGCGTTCAAATGGTGTTCCGGGCCGCTGCACACGGCAGCCTTGCGAACACGCCTGGTCAGTGTGGACCACCGCATGTCTGTGTACATTGGTGCTGTGACCACGACAGCTGGTTGAATTCAAGGAATCTGGAGACACCATGAATCAGCTCAATATCTGGGCACTCTTGCGTGCCGGCTTCGCGCTGCTTGCATTGACCCTGTCGGCGTGTGGCTCGGCCCCGACCGCCGACAAGCTCGCAGGCTCCTGCGCCGACCTTGCCCGCCATGCCATCGCACCGGGCGCGATAGCTTTGCCCAGCGGCAAGGCCTTGATCACATCGGCTGTTCTTGTGCAGGCCTCGGCCGCGACCGTTGGCGGCGGCGCGTTCACGCCTGCGCTTCCGCAGTTCTGCAAGGTCAGTGGCACGATTGCGTCGCGCGACCCTGCAGCCCAGGCGATCAACTTCCAATTGAACCTGCCGACAGCTTGGAACGGCAAGGCCGTTCAGTACGGGGGCGGAGGATTCAATGGCGTGCTGATCACGGGCTTGACGCCTCTGCGAGACGCGGCGCCGGACGACGCTCTCCCGATCGCGCGAGGCTATGCGACCTTCGGCCAGGACTCCGGCCACCAGTCCTCGGTATTCCCGGCCGGCGAGCCCGGCGCCTTTGCAATGAACGACGAGATGCTTGAGAACTTCGCTTTCGCCTCGTACAAGAAGGTGAAGGATGTGGCCGTGGACGTCATGGGCGCGTACTACGCGCGTGCACCGCAGCACATGTACTACTTCGGTGGCTCCGAAGGGGGGCGTGAAGGGCTGACCATGGCACAGCGGTTTCCGGCCGACTACGACGGCATCGTCAGCGTCGTTCCCGTGATCAACTGGACCGGCCTTTTCCACGCCTTCGTTCGAAACCAGGTCCCGCAACAGAAGGATTGGCTGCAGGCCGGGAAGGTGGCGCTCATCGCCAAGGCCACCTCCGAGGCTTGCGATGCGCTGGACGGGCTGGCGGACGGCGTCGTGAACAACTACATGGGCTGCCAAGCCCGGGTGGACTTGCAGCCCCTGCGCTGCCCTGACGGCAACGATGCGGGCACGCACTGCCTGTCCGACGCCGAGCTGCGCCTGATGCGAGCCGTCCACTCCCCCTACGTATTTCCCTTCACCATCGCCAACGGCCTCACGACCTATCCCCAATGGCTCTACGGCCACGAGGACAGCCTCGATGGCCCCTCCGCCGTCAGCATGGTGCGCTGGGTGACCGGCTCCGCGGCCCCCGCTGTGCCGCCGGACGCCGCACGCAACTCCACGCAGTGGATCTATGGGAGCAGTTGGATCCGTTATGGGATCGCGCGCGACAAGAACTACGACGTGCGCCACTACCGCCCCGAGGACTTCCGCGATCGGGTGCAGGCGACCTCGGCGCTGATGGACTCCACGAACCCGGACCTCTCGGCTTTCTTCGCTCGCGGCGGCAAGCTGATCCTTCGAGAGAATGCGGGAGATCGCGCGCAGAGTGCGCTCATGGGCATCCAATATCACGATGCCCTCGTGGCGCGCATGGGCGCCGCGGCAACCGAACGGTCTGTGCGGCTTTACGTCTCGCCCGGGTCGACGCATTCCGGCAACTCGCGCGCGGTCGCGGGCGGGCCGGCGCTACCGACTATGGTGGACCTGCTGGGTCCGTTGGACCGGTGGGTGAGCGCCGGCGACGCACCCCCGAATGCGCTGGTGCAGGTCGTGAAGGCGCCCCTTCCGCCGTTTGCGATGCAAGCCTCGCGCCCCATGTGCCGCTATCCCGGCTACCCGCACTACATCGGCGGTGACCGTGCACAGGCGTCCAGCTACGAGTGCCGGCATCCCTGAACGGCGACAAGGAGGTTCGAACTTATAGGAACCCAGACGGCTGCATTCGCCGAGCTTCGCGCGGTGGGCAGTCCGCCGGCCCTGTCGAAGGGGCTGGGCTGGCTCTTGAAGCTGGTTGGCGGCCCTGGACGCGACCAGGCGCGCCGGCAAGGTGAGCGATGGCGGGCGCGCTTCCCGGAACGCCCGGCGAATGGACCGCCCCTCGTGTGCCTCCAGGCACCGCAGCCGCGAGATTCGTGGTTCTGCGCTGTCGCGGTCACCCCTTTCCTGAGCGCGTGCTTCGCACATGGTCTTCTCTGAGGCAACTGACACATTGCGCAGTGGCTATCCACCTCCGGTTCGTCAACGATGCAAGTGCGGCCACGCGTCCAGGAGTCCCCATGCGCACCCTCTTGATCGACAACCACGACTCGTTCACCTACAACCTGTATCAGTACCTGGCCGCCTGCAACGCCGAGCCGCCCGTCGTCGTCCGTAACGATGAAATGAGTTGGGACGAGGTCGAGCGCATGCCGTTCGACAACATCGTGATCTCGCCAGGTCCCGGGCGTCCGCAGCGCCCCGCAGATCTGGGCATCTCGGCGGATGCGCTGCGGCGCTCCCGCAAGCCCGTCCTCGGCGTCTGCCTGGGCCACCAGGCCATCGCCCACCATTGCGGAGCGCTCGTCGATCTGGCCGTACGGCCCATGCACGGGCGCCTGGACCGCATCTCGCACACCCAGCGCGACCTCTTTCTCGGCATCCCCGACCGCTTCGAGGCCGTGCGCTACCACTCGCTCGCGGTCACGCAACTGCCGGCCTCCCTGGAGCCGCTCGCCTGGACGTCTGACGGAACCCTGATGGCACTGCGCCATGTCTCGCGCCCCTGGTGGGGCGTGCAGTTCCATCCGGAGTCGATCTGCACGGAGTTCGGCGCAAGGCTGCTGCGCAATTTCAGGGAATTGACGCAGGAATGGCATGCGCAAGCGTCGTGGCGCGAGGCCCAGGATCGCCTCGGACCGTCGCTGCGGCTCGAGGGGCCACAGGCGCTCACACTCCACGCAGAATGCCTGGACACTGCGGTCGATGCCGAAGCCGTCTTCGCGGCCGCATTCGCCCGCAGCGACAGCGCTTTCTGGTTGGACAGCAGCCTTGCCGAAGTCGGGAGGGCACGTTTTTCCTTCATGGGTGATGCGAGTGGCCCTCGCGCCCTGGAACTGACCTACCGCACGGCGCCGCGCGAGCTGCTGGTACGCCGCGGCGACATCGGCCAGGTACGCGCAGAAAGCATCTTCGACTACCTGCGCGACCACATTCCCGGCCAGCAACCCGCCGGTCCGCGCCTGCCTTTCGACTTCGCCGGCGGTTTCGTCGGGTATTTCGGCTACGAGCTCAAGCGGGAGCTGGATGGCGCTCTGATGCACGACGCCGACACGCCAGACGCGATGTGGATCCTTGCCGACCGCTTCCTTGCCTTCGACCATGCCGAGCAGCAGGTCTGGATCGCCTGTCTGGACGACCCCGCCCTGGGCGACAAAAACCGACGCTGGATGCAAGCCATGCGCGAATGCATCGAGAGCCCTCAACCCCCGACCGGCGGCGCAAGCGCGGATGCGGCCCGCGATCTGCACTCGCTGCAATGGCGCATGGACCTGAGCGCCTACCGCGATCTCATTCTTCGTTGCCAGCACGAGATCCTGCAGGGCGAGACCTACGAGGTCTGTCTCACGAACCAATTGGTCGGCGAGGGGCGCATCGACCCCTTCAATGTCTACCGGGCTCTGCGCAAGCACAACCCTGCCCCTTATGCAGCCTACCTGCGCATGGGAGGGCATGCCGTGCTGTGCGCCTCCCCCGAGCTCTTCCTGCATGTATCGGCCGATCGGTCCGTGGAATCCAAGCCCATCAAGGGCACCGCAGCACGCGGTGCCACATCGGACGAAGACCTGGAGATCGCCGAGGCGATGGCCGCCGACGAAAAGACGCGCGCGGAGAACCTCATGATCGTCGACCTCCTGCGAAACGACCTCAACCGGGTGTGCGAAATCGACAGCGTCCACGTGCCCAGCCTGTTCGCGGTGGAAACCTACGCGACGGTGCACCAACTGGTCAGCACCATCCGCGGCCGGCTGCGTCCGGACCTCGGGGCCGTGGACTGCGTGCGCGCAACCTTCCCGGGAGGTTCGATGACCGGTGCCCCCAAGGTGCGCACGATGAAGATCCTGGATGAACTCGAGGGCGCATCGCGCGGCATCTACTCGGGCAGCATCGGCTATCTGTCGCTCAACGGCGCAGCCCAGCTCAACATCGTGATCCGCACCCTCGTGGCTGCCAACGGCCGGATTTCCATCGGCGCCGGTGGTGCCATCGTTGCGATGTCCGACCCGGATGCCGAAGTCGAGGAGATCGTCCTGAAGGCACAGTCCCTCTGGGACGTGCTCAAGCGCTGCGGGGCACCGCTCGGGCCGAGGCCGGGAACGACGGCCCAGACGGTGCCCATGCAAGACCCGCCGTCGCCCCCGTCCTCTGCCCGCAATGGCTAGCGCATCTGCCAACCGTCGGGGGATCGCCCTCATGCTGGTGGCAATGGGCTGCTATGTGCTCAACGACGTTTTCGTCAAACTGTCTGCGCAGCAGCTGCCTCCTGGCCAGGTCCTCGCCGTGCGTGGCTTCTTCGCCAGCCTCTTCGCCGTGGCCCTTGCGTGGGGAGCGCGCACCCGTTGGCGGACAGCGTTGTGCCCGCTCGTCGGGGCGCGCTGCGGGCTCGAGATCACGACCGCGCTCACCTCCGTGCTTGCCCTGTCGCTGGCGCCTCTTGCCACGGTCAGCACGCTCATGATGACTGCGCCGCTCATGATTGCGGTCACTGCCATGGCTTTGCATTGGGAGCCCTGGAAGAGCAGCCGGCTTGTCGCAGCCGCCGTTGGCTTCGTGGGGGTCTTGCTGGTGATCCAGCCGTCCGCGCGGGCCGATGTCGCAGGAAGCGGCCACGCGTGCGCCGTGCTGTGTGCCGCCTCGCTGGCCGCGCGCGACCTGGTGACGCGTCGAATCCCGGGTGCGATCCCCTCGGTGGTCATCACGGCCGCGGCCACGCTCGCCGTGTGCCTGGCCGGTGTGTTCCTGGGCCTCACCGAGCACTGGAAGGCGCTTGCACGGCATGAGATCACCGCCCTGGCTGCCGCCGCCAGCTGCGCAACGCTCGGCAGCTATGCACTGGTCGCCGCCTGCCGCGATGTCGATCTGTCCGTTGTGACGCCCTTTCGCTACAGTTTCATCGTCTGGGCCTTGCTGCTGGGCTACGTGATCTGGGCAGACGTGCCGGCCCCCTCTGCAGCACTCGGGCTCATCCTGATCATCGCGGCAGGGGCCTTCACCATCCGGTCGACGCGTCGATCATGAGCACATGATCAACCAGGGCGCCGCTTGGAGGCCACCACGCGCGGGCGATCGACGCCAGTGGCCGGCCAGTCCGCTGCGCTCAATCGCGCAACGAGAAGACAGCGCACAGGCAGACGACCGGCCCCTCGGCGATGACATCAACCCCGTGCGGTGCCCCAGCCTCGAAAAGCAGCGAATCTCCAGGTCCGACCCCCACCACCTTCGTGCCATAGCGATAGCTCAACCGCCCCGAGAGCACGTAGAGGAACTTGAGCCCTGGGTGCTGCGACGCTGTATCGGACCGTGCGCCTTGCGCCAGGTGCATCAGACAGGGCTCGATGGCTAGCTCTCGGGACTGCAGCCGCCCGAGCAGCTCATAGTCATAGCCTTCCATCGCGTCGGCGCAGTCCACGCGCAAGCCCTTGCCGGCCGGAACGTGGCTGAAGTCGGCCCTGCCGGAACCCTCGGAAAAAAAGCGGGAGACAGCCACCCCCAGTCCGCTGGCGATGCGCTCCAGTGTCTCCACCGAGGGGGAGACCAGGCCACGTTCGACGCGCGACAGCATGGAGGCCGAGAGGCCGGTGTGCTGCGCGAGTTGCCCGCCCGACACACCGGACGCGATGCGAAGCGCCTTGATCTGCGCTCCGATGCGCGAAGCGCAGAGACTTCGCACCGGCGTCGCTGGCGCGCGCGGCGCCGTGACCGATGCGGGGAGCCTGAGCCGTCGGACCGAAGGAAACGGGGATGCGATCTGCTTGTGCGCCACGTGCTCAGCCCCTTGCCGTGCCGCGCAGCGCCGCCACCGCCGTGCGCGCGGCGGTATCTGCCGCGCGACCAGGGCGTCGCCGATGACTGACGCGACAGAAGCGGAAAGGAGGCACGGCCAGGCTCGATAGAAAGGAAAAGGAAAGAGTCTTCCCGGGACCGCTCCCTAGATCAACCATTGCGCACGGCGTCATTCCGCCAACAGCTCTTGAGATGGCCAACCAGCTGCTGCCTGCGATCCGTCCGATTGGCTTGCATCGTATGCAAGAAGCTCGGACACCTCGAAGGGGCGAAATACCCGTCGCCGCCCCTGTCAACTCTGTCAGTGTCCTCGCGCTTTTCATCAAGCTGTAATCCGGCCTCGTTCGTCGAGAGGAGACAGGCCATGGAGTTCATCGCAGGAACCGTCGATTCATTCTCCGCAGGGCTTTTGTTCGACATGGCGCGCTATCGACACCAGGTCTTCGTCGAGAAGCTGGGCTGGCAGCTGCACACGCGTGCGCGGTTCGAGCTGGACGAGTTCGATCGGAAGGACACCATCTACCTGATCGCGCGCAATCCGAAGGGCGAGATCGTCGGGACCAGCCGGCTGCTGCCAACGCATCGGCCCTACCTGCTGGCCTCCGTGTTTCCCCAGTTGCTTGGCGACATCCCGGCCCCCTGCTCGCCGCAGATCTGGGAGCTGTCGCGATTCGCCGTGGTCGACGGCACACATTTCGGAGGCAACGAGGTTCCCGGCGAGCCTTCGCTTGCGCTGGACATGCTGGGCGTGGCGATGCAGGTGGTTGCCGGCGAGGGCGGACAGCGACTGGTCAGCGTCTCGCCCATGGGCATCGAGCGCATCCTTCGCCGGGCTGGCCTGTACGTGCACCGGATGGCGCCGCCGATGCTGGTGGAGGGCCAGTACCTGTTCGCCTGCTTCATCGACGTGGACGGCGCGTGGCGCCCGCACCGCATTTCCTCGAGCTAGGCAGCATCCATACCAGAGGCGCCATCCCACGTCCCGATCAATGACCTTCGCTCAGTTCAAGAGCCCGAGGCGCGCGGAGAGCGCCACGGCCGAGTTCTTGTTGTTGGCGTGCAGCCTGGCGATGGCGTTGCGCAGGTGATAGTTGACCGTCGACTTCGACATGCCCAGGATGACGGCGATCTCCGCGCTCGTCTTGCCGTCGGCCGTCCAGCGCAACACCTCCAGCTGCCGCCTTGTGAGCGGCTCGATTCCAGCGAGGGGACTGCCACCCAGATGATCCATGAGCGCATGGTGAGCGGTGTTCACCAGCCATTGGAGCCACGGGTCCTTGGCGCGCATCTCGGCGGCCGTGAGCGGCTCGCTCGAACGCGCCAGCGACAGCATGCCGATGCGCGCGTCGGGTTCAAAGACGGACTGTGCCCAACCGATGCAAAGACCGAAAGAGCGGGCCTCGTCCCACATCTGCGGCGTTCTGCGGAAAACCTGATCGCTCCAGATCACGGGTGCCGCGCTGCGCACCCCATGGGCGATCGTGGGATCGATCTGCAGATAGCCCGCTTCCAGATACCGATGGTTCCAGCGCGCGTCGTAGGTGCTGAGCATCCGGGTCTTGGGTCGGGTGAATGGCAGGAAGGTGCGCAAACCGTAGGCACATTGCTCGAAGCCCAGGTGTCTCGCCGCCGCGCTGACCTGCTCGAGCACCTGGGACGGCTCGCTTGCTTCAATCAAATGACCAAGAACCTCTTGTGTCCAGTCGTTCATCAGATGCTCTTCCCACCTCGCCGTCACCTCCAGCTCGGCCATTGGCACATGGGTACTCTCCCACGGGCCATGAGGATGACGGGCAGACAGTCTAGAAGCGCCGCACGCTCCTGAAGCGGCAAATGACCACCATTTCTGCCAATCTGGCGGACTCTGACTTCACCAAGCGATGAGGTTCAGCGTGGGTTCAGGAAGATGGTTCGAACTGCGACTCTGTTCCCAACATGAAAACAATGGTCTCACGCAATGCACAAGGTATGGCTCCTGCTGCTGCCTGGATTTCCTCTCGTCGACGTCAGTAGCATGCTGGCGGTCTTCGAAGCGGCCAATGCCGCGCACGAACGTGAAGACCGCGAAAGCGCTTACGAGGTGCATCTGGCCTCCGTCTCGGGAGGTCCCGTCCTCAGCTCCAGTGGCGTGCCGCTGTCCACGAATGCTTTGCCGCCCCAGCTCGTGGGTCGCGCGAACACGCTCGTCGTGACCCGCAGGCCGGGGCTTTTTCCGGCTACCAGCGAGGCAGCGAATGCGTTGCGCCTGAATGCCTGGCTCATGAGCAGCCGAGGGCACCTGGTGCGCTGTGTCGTCCTGGAAACCGGATCCCCATCGCCACCCGGGCCGGATGTTGGCGTTGCGCCACGGCAAAGGGCCCCTGTGGTGCGGGCTTCATTGCAGGTGCGCGAAAGGGCGGCTTCTTTCACCGAGCGCATCGCCACACACGGGTGGCCGAGCATCGAGCCGGGTCAGGGGCTGGACCTGGCCCTGTCATGGATCGAAGAAGACTGGGGAGAAGCCTTCGCGAACACGCTCGCTTCGAACCTGCCCTATCCGCGCAGCCAACGCTACGGCGCGAAGCGCTATCGCAGTCCGTTGATCGAGCAACCCTCGGACGACGCCCGGCTCACCGCACTGCATCAGTGGATCGCGATGCATCTGCGCGAGGACCTCAGCATTCAGCGGCTGGCCAAGCAGATCCACATGTCCACGCGCTCATTCGCGCGCTTTTATGTGCGCGCGACTGGGCTCACGCCGGGATGCGGCGTCCAGCAGATCCGTCTCGATTTCGCCTGCCGACTGATCGAAACGAGCACACGCCCTCTGAAGGCCATCGCCGCGCAATGCGGCTATGGGTCCCAGGAAGTGATGCGCAGGGCCTTTGTGCGCGGCCTGAAAATGACGCCCCGTGAATACCGGCGCCTTCACGCCGTTTCGACAACAACGAGCGCCCTACAGTCCTCGTAGCCGGCAGCAGCGAGACAGGACGGCCACGTCGCTATTCCTCCGTCGCCCAGCACACCGGCCGCAGATCCGCCAGGGGAAGCAGGCTGTGCTGGCGATCACCGAAGCGAACCTCGCCAACGTTGCCATCTTGGGCCTTGAGGCGCAGGGCTCCACGTCGCCCATCGTGCTCTACCACCAAGACCGTGTGGCCACCGCTGACCACCTTGGTTGCCGCGCGCATGTCCACCGACGCTGTCGTCGACCCAGGGGAACTTCTTGGCGCTGGAGGCGGAAGCCCAGCAGCCATCGCTTCAAGGACGGCCCGACTGATCGGCTCACCTTCCGCCAGAAGTGCTTGAACCGCCTCCGGCCGGTCGCGCGCGACCCCGACCAACCGATACAGCAACCGCACATCCCCACCGATACGTCCTTCCTGCACCGCTCGGCGCAGGTCCTGCGGTGCCTCGCAGAGCTTTGCAACCTCGGTGATGAAAGAGCGCGGCTTGCCCAGCCGGCGTGCGATCTCTGCGCGCGAATGCCCTTCCCTCTCCCGCTCCATGATGAAAGTGGACAGATCGAACGGCGACATGTCCTCGCGATGCAGGTTCTCGGATGCCTGGGCGAACGGATCGACGCGCTCGTCTAAGAAAGCGGGAATGACGCTCAGGCCGGCACGGCGTGCGGCACGCACCCTGCGCTCCCCTCGATTGACGATGTACCAGCTCGCCTGCCCCGGATGCGATCGAAGAGATACCGGCTCCAGCACGCCGTGCAGTCGAATCGACTCGGCAAGCTCTGCAAGCCCCTCATCCCGCACGGCACGACGCGGTTGGGCAGGATCAAACTCGATGCTGTCAAGCATCACCTGCAGCGGCGCGCCCGCCGCGGTGTGGACGGCAGCCGCCTGCGCCAGCAGGTCGGTCGCCCTGAACTGGCACAGCGCACTCAGATCCAGGCTACCGCCCACATTCACCTCCCGTCCCCGCCCGCACGACTTCGCCATCCCCCTCGACGCGCTGCTGCAGCAACTCGAACGCCTGCATCACCTCGGTGCTCGCCGCGCGGGCCGCGCTCTTCGGCAACTGCCACACCGGGAGCCCCTCGGCCAGCGATTCCGGAATCGCCGACCGGATCGAGATACGAGCAGGAATGACGAACTCGCGGAAGTTCAAGGCCAGCTCCTGCATCGCAGATTTCTGCCGCAGCGAATGCGGGTTGAACCGGTTCAGTACGATGCCAGCCAGCCGCAGCCGCGGGTTGTAGCGCTGCCTGACGCCGAAGATCGTTTTGAGCATGTCAGTGACACCGTCGATGCTGTACTCCTCCAGCTCGATCGGACAGACTGCGGCTGTCGCAGCGATCAGTGCCGCGCTCATGCGCAAGCCGAGCGCCGGCGGTGTGTCGATCACGACCGTGTCGAAGTCCCGCGCCAAGCAGATCACTTGCCTGCGGAATGCGGGAATCACCACCTCCGGCTTCGCGAGTTCGACATCGGCCAGTTGCTTGCCGCCTGCCACCGTCGCGATCGCGATGGCTTGCCCGCTGGGCATCTCGACCGAGGTCTCTTCCTCCCCGAACAAAGCGATCACCCCGGTGCCGGTTGCGAACCGGCGCAGTGACTTCGAGCTGTTGGCCTGCGTGTCGAGATCGATCAGGCACACGGATTGACGACGGACCTCGGCCAGCCAGTATGTGTACAGAACGGCCAGCGTCGACTTGCCGACACCGCCCTTCTGATTGCCGAAGACGACCACATGGCCCATGGCTTGTTCCTCGCGACTCGTGCCCGCGCTGGGGTCGATCGCGCGAATCTAGCGTCCAGAATGGTCGCACCGCCACTGATAAAAGAGACAGTCGACACGCGCACAGTCACGGGTAGACAGTGCGGCCATGCGCGCAAGGAATGCTCACTGCATCGGCATGACACTGGAAGGCGGACGAGCCGCCTGCCTCTTGCTGAGCGCCTTCGCGGGACTGGCTGCCTTCGCAAGCGACCTGTCCGCGCAGTCCCGACCCGCCTCGGCGCAAGCGATCGCTGCGGCCGGACAGGGAACTCGCGACCAGGAACGCATCGACATTCTTCGCCAGGAGCTGAAGAAATCAGAGGAGCAGCTTGAAAGCCTCGCCCGCCGCAGGGCAGAGCGCCTGGCCTTGTCCGACATGCAGGCCGTCCGCGAGGCCGACGAACAGCATGCCCGTCTGCTCGGTGACATCGCAGCCCTCAAGCGAGAGACAGCCTCGGCACTCCGCGATGCCGGGCGTGCGTTGCCGACGAAACCCATTGTCGCCCCAGGCAGGCATCGCGCGATCGCGGGCTGGACCGAAGCACCACGCCCCTGGTGGGATGTCTACGGCAATGGCCAAGGCAGCAAGCGCCCTGTGATGCCCGCTGAGGCCGCCGCGCCGGAGCAGGACGCCCGAATCGTTCCTGTTATTTCCCTGCCATCCGCCGGAGCAACGCCATGACCGCCTACCTGATCCACAGGGCGAAACCCCTCACCTGGTCCGGGAGCACCGCCGCGCCGGAATGCCCAAGCCCCGTGCATGAAAAGGATCGCCGTCCCGGCCGCGCCGCGCTGCTCGTGGTTGCGGTGCTCGCAGCGAGTCTCCCTGCGATCGCCTTCGGAGGCAGCCCCTTCGCCACCGGCGCGAACGCCACGCAGCAGCAACTGGTGGCGATCCTGACGCCGCTGGCAGCGGTCGCCGTGATGGTTTCCGGGGCGATGGCCTGGTTCGGACGCCTGAGCTGGTGGTGGATGGTCGCGGTGGTGATCGGCACCGTGCTGGTTTTCGGGGGGCCGCAGATCGTGTCCTGGATCCGGGGCCTGTTCGGGGTCTGAGGAGATCGACCATGAGTCGCAGCCAAGGCATCGTCGCCGATCCGCTGTTCGTGGGGATGACCCGGCCCCCGATGGTCTGCGGTGTGACCTACACGGCCATGATGTTCAACATCGTCGTCACGACCGAATCCTTCATCGTGACAACGAATCTTGCCTGGCTCCTGGCCTTCGTGCCGATCCACGGGATGCTCTACCTGGTGTGCCTGTACGAGCCCAGGTTCTTCGATCTGCTGCACCTGTGGGGGCGCACGCGCCTGCCGTCGATGCTGGTTGGCAACCTGCGGTTCTGGCGTGCCAGCTCCTACAGCCCGCTGGGAGTGGATCTTCCGGACCACCGCGGCCGCCGGCGCTCAAGCTGTGCCGACGTCGTCTAGGCGCCCAGTCCAGGGTGTACGCCATGCCACTGCTCTCCCGATCCGAGAAGACCCTGCGCCGCGAGGTCCGAGCGGCAGCCATGATTCCGCTCGTGACCCATGTGGACGAGCATGTGGCCCGGACAAGTGCAGGCGACTATGTCCAGACCTTTCGGCTGGCCGGCGCTTCCTTCGAGAGCGCGGACGACGAGGACATCAACAACTGGCACGAACGGCTCAACGTCCTGCTGCGCAACATCGCTTCACCCAACCTGGCGCTGTGGACCCACGTGATCCGGCGCCGCGAGATGACCTACCGGCAGAGCCGAACGGTGCCCGGTTTCGCCCGCGAGGTGGAACAGCGCTACCGTCAGAAGATGGCCCGCGAGCGGCTCATGGTCAACGAGCTGTACCTGTCGCTGGTCTTCCGGCCGCAACCCACGCACATCGGCAACGCTGCGCTGCGCGTTCTCAGGCGCACGGATCCGGCAGGCGCACGAATGGAATTAGACGATGCCCTCGATGCCTGCGGCAAGCTGCGCCAGGAACTGCTTGCAGCCCTGGAGCGCTATGACCCCGAGGTACTGGGCATCTACCGGTTGCCGGAGAAGGACGCGCTTTTTTCCTCACTGCTGGAGTTCCACGGCCTGTTGGTCAACGGGGAGTGGCACCGCATGCCCTTGCCTCGCGCCGCACTGAATGAAGTCCTGGCCACCACCCGCCCCTTCTTCGGCAACGAGGCCATGGAGTACCGCATGGACACGCGCACCCGCATCGGCGCTTTCCTGGGAATCAAGGAATATCCGACGCCCACCGCGCCCGGGATGTTGAGCGCCCTGCTGACAGCCCCTTTCCCGTTCGTCCTGACCCAGAGTTTCACCTTCCTCGCCAAGGGCACCGCCACCGACATGATGAGCCGGCAGCACCATCGCATGGCGGCCGCGGGGGATTTGGCGGTCTCGCAGGCCGAAGAACTCGAGGATGCACTCGACGACCTGATGAGCAACCGGTTCGTGGTGGGCGACCACCATTTCAGCCTCCATGTGCTGTCCGACAGCGACGACACCCTCGGTGAATCAGCACAGACCCACAGGCTGAAGCAGCTCAACGACAGCGTGGCGCGGGCCCGTTACCTGCTCGGCGACACCGGCATGGTGGTAGCCAGGGAGGACCTGGCGCTGGAGGCGGCCTTCTGGGCCCAATTGCCGGGAAATTTCACCTACCGCAGCCGCAAGGCTCCCATCACCAGCCGCAACTTCGCGGCCATGTCGCCCTTCCACAATTTCCCCACCGGCCGCGCGACAGGCAACTACTGGGGCGACGCGCTGACCGTGTTCATGACCAGGGCCGGCTCTCCCTACTATTTCTCGCTGCACACCAGCGATCCGCGCAGTCCGGAAGGCGGCAGCCGGCGGGACGTCGGGCACATCACGGCCCTGGGGCCGGTCGGCTCCGGCCGAACCACCCTGCTGGGCTTTTGCATGGTCGCCATCTGCAACCGCCTCGATGCCACCCAGATCATCTTCGACAAGGACGAGGGACTGCATATCCTCGTACGGGCGCTCGGCGGCCAGTATCTGCCGCTGAAGAACGGCACGCCCACCGGCTGCAATCCGCTTCAGCTGGACGACACCGTCCCCGACAACCTCGAGTTCATGCGGCACTGGCTCAGGCGCCTTGTCATGCGCTCACCGCATGATCCCCTGACGGTGCGCCAGGAGGACGACCTCGAGCAGGCCCTGCGCGGGACTCTCGAGCTTGCCAGGCCCTTCAGACGGCTGTCCCGGCTCGCGGCCTTCCTCGACATCACGGACCCGGAAGGCGTGCACGCGCGCCTTCGCAAGTGGTGTGCCTCGGAGCGCGGGGACTACGCCTGGGTCTTCGACAACGACCGCGACGAGGTGGCGTCCCTGCTGGCTCGTCACGCCCTGATCGGCTTCGACGTGACCGATTTCCTCGACAACGAGACAGTCCGGGCACCACTGACCATGTACCTCTTCCATCTGGTCCATCACATGGTGGACGGTCGTCCCCTGGTGTGCTGGATGGACGAGTTCGCCAAGCTCCTCGGCGACCCGGCCTTCGCGCAGTTCGCCAAGAACGGGCTGGAGACCTGGCGCAAGAAGAACGCGAACATCGCCACCTTCACCCAGAGCACCAGCCACGTTCTCGGGTCCAGCATCGCCCGGACCATTGTCGAGCAGACGCCGACCAAGATCCTGTTTCCCAACCCGGATGCCGACTACGACGAATACACCCGTGGTTTCAACCTGACGGACCGCGAGTTCGCGCTCATCAAGCAGGAGCTCGAGCCCGGCTCACGCCAGTTCCTGATCAAGCAGAACCATGCGAGCGTGGTCGCGCAGCTCGATCTGCGAGGCTTCGACGAAGCCTTGCACGTCATCTCCGGGCGCACCGGCAACGTCCGTCTCATGCGCGAGCTCATCGAAAGGCACGGCCCCCATCCCGATCAATGGCTGCCTCCTTTCCGCGCGGCCCTGGCCGGCAACCCTGCAAGTTCAACCCCGCCCCGGGAGGTCTCCCATGCGTAGGCGTCTTCTCCTTGCTCTTCTTTTTGCCGCAACAGCATTCATGGCATCTCCGGGGGCGAAAGCCGGCATCCCGGTGATCGACGTCACGGCCGTTGCCAACCTGATGCAGCAAATCATGTACTGGCAGCAGCAGATCTCCTCCATGCAGAAGCAGTACGACCAATTGAAGGCCTCGAGGGATCAATTGGCCCAGACCCATGGCGCCATGACGGGCACACGAGGCATGGAACAGCTGCTACCGATCCCGGAGCTCGCACGCAACTACCTGCCGCCCAGCTACGGCGAGTTGATGAGCACACTCAACGGCTCGACGACCGGCTATGCCGGACTGGCGAACCATGTGCAGTCGATCATGAGAGCGAACAGCGTCCTCTCCGGAACGCAGATGAACGCGCTCAGCCCCGAACTGCGCCAAATCGTCGAGCAAGGTCGACAGTCCGCAGCCCTGCTCAACGGGATGACCCAAAGCGCATATCAAAACACCAGCCAGCGCTTCTCGACATTGCAGCAACTGATCAACCGCATCGCCACCGCGCAGGACCCCAAGGCCATCCAGGATCTTCAGGCGCGGATCCAGGCCGAACAGAGCATGCTCACCAATGAGCAGACGAAGCTGCAGAGCCTCTATCAGGTCGCTCAATCGGAAGAGCTCATGCGCAAACAGCGCATCCGGGAGCAGTCCGCCTCGGACATCGGCTCCACGAGGTCTCTTTTCACCGTCACCTACTAGTGCTGCAGGGCCGATCCATGCGGAAACCAAACTCACTCCTCGTCGCGATCATCGTGGCTACAACGGCAGGAATCGGGGCGCATCAATTCGGTCAACATCGGTCTGCGGAGACGGCACCGCCAGCACACGCAGGGCCAGCCATTTCCCGAGCGCCATCATCGAAACCGTTTGATGGCGACCTGATCAGACGAAAGCCAGAAGGAATCAGCAACACGCGCGAGCTGAAGCCGGTCCTCGTACCGGAGGCTGTTGCTCAGTAGCGAGATTGATCATGGGCTTCTTTGCTCAATTCTTCTCGTGGCTCGACGGCCAGCTTGCTAACTACGTTGGTTTGCACTCGACGCGGGTCGCATCCGCCATCGAGCCTGCGGCAGTGACGCTTGCGACCATCTACGTGATGATCTGGGGCTGCCTCAGCCTCGCCGGGCGAATCCAGGAGCCCATCTGGGAGGGCGTCAAACGCATCCTCACCATCGCAATCGTTCTGGGCGTAGGCCTTCGCTTGTGGACCTACAACCAGGTCATCACGGATACGTTCTATCGCGCGCCTGAGCAGCTGGCGACATCTGCCATCGGGGCGTCAACCGTCGTGAATGTGATTGATCAGGTTTGGCTTGACGGAACGTCAGTTGCCGAGCAGCTTCTCAATAAAGGGAGTGTGTTTGATCGCGACTTCGCGTTCTACATCGCAGGCTTCCTGGTCTATCTGCTGGTCGGCCTGACTGTGGTCGTCACGGCATTCATGCTCGGTCTCTCGAAGGTGGCCATTGCGATCCTGCTCGCCCTGGGTCCGATCTTCATTGTCCTGCTCTTCTTTGACGCCACCCGGCGATTCTTCGAATCCTGGACCGCACAGCTGGCGAACTACGCGCTCGTCGGCGTGCTCACGATACTTGCAGCTGCGCTGCTTCTCAACATTGTGAAAGCCTACGCGGCCAGCGCAGCGGCAGCAGGTGCCGGAATCACCATCGCAGCCAGTGCGCGAGTCTGCATCGCCTCAGCGTTGGTCTTCCTGGTGATGCGGCAAGTCATGCCGATCGCGGCCGGGCTTGCGAGCGGTGTCGCGCTGAGTACCTACGGGGTCATCAGCGGCGCGCTTCAATGGGGGCTCGGCACCACGAAGCGAACCAGCAACGAATTCGGCCGCGGCGTACTCGACGGCCTGCGGCGGGAACCGGGCGGACGATGGGATTCACTGCGCCGCCTGGCGGGGAATCGCGCCGGCGCTGGCATCGCTTCCATCGGTCAGATTGGAGCATCGCGCCGCGGCGGAACTGTTGTTCCCAGGGAGCGAGTCATGCCGGGCTCACTTCGCAGTCGCTAGCCGTGGAGCACGCAATGAAGCCCTCCATCGCATTTGTCCTGTTGACTGTACTCCTGACGGCATGTGGCACCCGCCCACCCCAGCCGGCGCAATGCGAAGGCCCGCTCGCGCCGATCAACGCGCCCGTCGGTGCGCTTCGCTCGGGAGCCGCCAATGCCCCATGACGCCGCGCCGCGGACCTACCTGCTCGAGGCCCAGAGCTGGGAACTGGATCGCGCGCGTCGAGCAGAACGCTCTATCAGAGTCGCCTGGATCGTTGCCGCCGTGGCGGCTGTCATCGCAGTCCTCGCGGTCGTTGCCGTCGGAGGCCTGACGCCCCTGAAGCAACCGGTCCCCGTTCTGATCCGAGTCGACAGCAGCAGTGGGATCGTCGACATCGTTCCGACCTACGAAGGAACAGCCGACATCGAGCCGTTGGTGACCCGAAACCTCCTGCAGAACTATGTGCTCGCACGCGAGCGGTACTTCTATGGCACCGTGGAGGCGGACTACGAACTGGTCGCCTCCCAGAACTCGCCGCGACTGAACCAGGAATGGGCGAACCTGTGGGCCACCGACAACCCGGCCTCGCCACTGAACATATACAAGGATGGGACCTCCATTCGCACGCAGGTTCGCTCGACCACCTTCCTGAAGCTGGACAGCCGCAAGGACCGGCTGGCCCAGGTACGCTTCACCCGCTTCATGCGGCCGGGCGGGACGGGGGAAGAGCAGTCCAGTCACTGGGTTTCCACGATTGAGTTCGCCTATGTACGCCCGTCGAAGGACAACAAGACGCGCTCGCTCAATCCCTTGGGCTTCCGTGTCGTGGAGTACCGACGCGAGCCCGAGGTCACCGCAACGGACGTGGCATCCGGCAGGCAGGATGGACGATGACGCCCCAAGGCGCACAGCGCGCGATCGGCTTTGCGGTGAGCCTGGTGTTCGCCGCGCCTTTTGTCACGGCTGCCACCGTACCTCCGGCCGGGAAGGTCGACGCACGGGTGCGGGTGGTCGCCTACAACGCCAACGATGTCGTCACGCTGCAGGGCTACGTCGGCTACCAGATCCATCTGCAGTTCGCTGAGGGCGAGGAGTTCGTGAACCTGGGCTCGGGCGACAACGGCGCCTTCGACGTCGGCACCGAGCGCAATCACTTCTTCATCAAGCCCAAAGAGTCGCACGCCTCCACCAACTTCACCGTGCTGACCAACCGTCGGGTTTACCACTTCGACTACGCCGTCTCCACGACAGCGCCCGCCGGCGCGGCCACCAGGCGGATGATCTATTCGGTGCGCTTCGTCTATCCGGAGGACGACGCACGCGCGGCGGCAGCGGATCGGGAACGCCGCCGCGCCGAGACCCGCTTGGAACGGGAGGCGGCTGACCGGCCACGCAACACGGACTACTGGTTTTGCGGCAGCGATTCGCTCAGGCCTGTGAGCGTCTATGACGACGGCGTGCACACCCGGCTGCGTTTCCAGGCGCGCTCGGAATTCCCGGCGCTCTTCGTTCAGAACGACGACGGATCCGAATCGCTGCTGAACTTCCATGTCGAAGAAGACGAGGTCGTCGTCCACCGCGTCGCGCGTCGCCTGGTGGCGCGCCGGGGCATGCTGGTCGGCTGCATCGTCAATCGATCCTTCGCCGGCGGTGGCGCACGCGCGCCGAATCACACCACCGCCCCCAGCGTACAGCGTGTCATCACGGGAGACGGTCCATGACCGATCCAGAACGCTTCCCCCACAACGCCCGGATCGAGCCTTCGAAGGAATCCGCAGTGCCCGATGTCGACCCGGACACCGGGGAGATCCTGTCATCACGACGTGCCCCGAGTTCACAGCGCGAGCCTTCTTCTTCAACCCAAGGAAATGCGGCGATCCCGGGCGAGCGCACCATCCCCTCGGTCAATCGCGAGCGCTCCATCCAGTCCCGGGTCAGTGGATCCCTGGCGCTGGCCACGATCATCCTTCTGGGTGCCGGATTCCTTTTCTGGTACTACAGCACGCAGTACGCCAGAACAAAGGATGCCGAAGAGACCGCAAAAAAAGCGAGCGCGGCCCGCGCTGACGGAGAGATGAAAGTGCCGCCGCTGGGCCGCTTGGCCCTTCCCGGGGCGCCGCCGGGCCCGGCGCCGGTGACCGTCGACCCGCCCGCACCACCCTCGGCAACACCTCCCAACGCGGGACCACCACCAAAGACGCCCGAGCAGATCGCTCTGGAGCGCCAATTGGGCCTCCCTGTGCTGCGACGCGCCCAGTCGCTATCGCAAGCAGCAGCCCTGACATCTCAGGCATCGGCAGAGCCGGCGATGGCGTCCAGTGGCGTTCCGGGGATGGCGCAGTTGATCGGGGCGTTGCAGGCGCCCCAGGCCGTCTCGGCAGCGCCCGGGAGCGGTGGCCTCGCCACCAGCCTTCGCTCCACCTCCACCCCGTCGGTTGCAGCCCAGATGCATCCCACGCGGCGAATGCTGCTGCCCAAGGGGGCTTTCATCGATTGCACCCTGGAAACAGCCATCGACTCGACCCACGAAGGCATGACCACCTGCATCGGCAGCAGCGACATCTACGGTGCAGACGGGAAGGTCGTCCTGCTGGAGCGCGGCACGAAGTACGTCGGCGAGCAGCGTGGCGTTCCGCGCCAGGGACAGGGCCGCGTCTTTGTCGTGTGGAACGAAGCCCGCACGCCTGCTGGCGTGGTGGTTCAGTTGGCCTCACCTGGCACGGATGAGCTGGGACGCAACGGCCTCCCGGGATTCGTCGACACCCATTTCTGGGATCGTTTCGGTGCTGCGATCCTGATCTCGGTGATCGACGGCACGATGCAGGCGATCACCGCCCACCAGCAGCGCGGTCCCCGTCTCGGCAGCGGCGTGGTGCTGGCGCCTCAGGGCAACCGGGACGTCATCACGGAGGTGCTGCGCAACACCAACGCGATCCCGCCCACGGTCATCAAGAACCAGGGCGAGCGGATCCAGATTCTGGTCGCCCGCGACGTGGACTTCAGGAGCGTCTATGCGCTTCGAGCGGCCCCCACCACACCTTGACCGGGAGTGCGGCGACGCCGCACAAAACGGGCACGCGACGCGTGATTCCGCGCCGACCGCGGCATCCGCGGAGACGCCCTCCTCCCTCGCCCTCTTCCTGGGCCCGCTCGACCGTCTCCTTGGCGATCCCGAAGTCACCGAGATCTGCATCAACGAGCCCGGTGTGGCCTTCGTGGAACGGCAATCGGGCTGGACCCGCGAGGCACTGCCGTTCGCCAGCTTCGACTGGTGCATGGCCATCGCCAAACTTGTGGCCAACTTCACCAGGCAGCGTGTCTCGGCGAACGAGCCCCTGTTGTCTGCAACCCTGCCAGGTGGCGAGCGAATCCAGGTCGTGCTGCCGCCCGCAACGCTGGAGCGGACAGTTTCGATCACTGTGCGCCGTCCGTCCAACGCCCTCTGGACGCTCGAAGACCTGGAGGGCATGCATATCTTCGCGCCGACACGCTGCATTCCCGCGACGCTGGAGAGGCAATCGGACGCCACAGCCCGATCTGTCGAAGACAGGGAGCTGGCGGCCCTTCTCGCGCGCATGCAGTTCGCATCGTTCCTGCGCCGCGCCGTCCAGCTGCGCAAGAACATCCTCCTGTCCGGTGCAACCGGGTCCGGCAAGACGACCGTCAGCAAGGCACTGATTCTCGAGGTGCCTGCCGAGGACCGCCTCATCACCATCGAGGATGTCAAGGAGCTTTCGCTGCGCAACCAGCCGAACCATGTGAGGCTCTTCTATTCGCAGGGCGCCCAGGGGCAGGCCGAAGTCACGCCCGGCCAGTTGCTGGCCAGCGCAAAGCGACAGCGACCCGACCGGGTGTTCGTGTCCGAGTTGCGTACGGGCGAGGAGGTCTACGACTACCTGGTGTCGGTGAACACCGGCCACCCGGGCTCCATCACCAGCGTGCACGCGGACAGCGCCGAACTGGCCTTCGTGGCGCTGGCGCAGCTCATGAAGCGCAGCCAGGCGGGCCATGGCATGAGCACCCGCGAGGGCGTAGAGCTGGCGCAGATGAGCGTGGACATCGTCGTGCAATGCGCGAGAGACCGGCAGGACGGCCGGCAGCGGCGCATCGTGCGGGAGATCTGGTATGACCCTGGCACCAAGCTCCGAGCGTTGGCCTAGCCCGTTCAGGATTGCGGTCGCGCTGCTGGTTGCGGCGGCGGTCGGCCTGTATGTCTCGGCCCATGTCTTTCTGATGGCTTTGGGACTGCCGACACAGGAAGCCTCGTTGCTCACGATTCACCGCTACTGGAGGGCCCACGGCGAGCGGCCTGATGTGCGGCGTACGCTGATCATGGCGCTGGCTGGCTCTCAGGCACTGGCGCTGGGCCTGGTGGGCGTGGCGATGTGCCCCAAGCGCCGGCCCTTGCACGGGAATGCGCGCTTCGCCACCCGGCGCGAGATCGGACAGGCGGGCCTTCTCAAGGAGAACGGCATCATTCTCGGGCGCCTGGGGCATCGCTACCTGGTCCTGCCCGGCCAGCAGGGCGTCGAACTCGAGGCGCCACCGCGCAGCGGCAAAGGCGTCGGCGTCGTCATTCCCAACCTGCTGAACTGGCCCGGCTCCGCCATCGTGAGCGACATCAAAGGCGAGAATTTCATGCGCACGGCGGGTTTTCGAGCCGCGCACGGCCAGCAGGTGCATCTGTTCGACCCCCTGTCGGAACGCGAGTGCTCGGCGCGCTGGAATCCACTCGGCTATGTGTCCGAATCGCCCTACCGCTGCATCGATGACTTGCAGCGCATCGGGACGATGCTTTTTCCCGACCCGTTGGCCGGCGACCCGTTCTGGACCTCGTCGGCCCGCTCCTTGTTCCTGGGCATCGCCCTCTATCTCTTCGAGACCGAGGGCGCGACTCGGACCCTGGGCGAGGTGCTGCGCCAAGGGATGGCCAGCGATGCCGAGGGCTTCCAGAAGCACTGGAAGCGCGTGATCGAGGCATGCGAGCGTGCCGGCTACCCCTTGTCGCAGGAGGCGGTGCGAAGCCTCTACGACGTCATCGACCTGGCACCAACCACAGCATCCAGCATCCGCAAGACCTTCACCAGCCGTCTGGACCTGTGGCTCAACCCGATGATCGATGCCGCGACCTCGGCCAACGACTTCGATCTGCGGGATCTGCGCAAGCGAGCGATTTCGATCTACGTGCAGATCAATCCCGACAACATGGCCCGGCTGCAGCCTCTGCTCAATCTCTTCTTTCAGCAGGCCATCGGCTTGCAGACACGGGAACTCCCCGAGGCCAACCCAGAGCTTCGTCTGCAGCTCTTGCTGATGCTCGATGAGTTCCCCGCCCTCGGTCGCATTCCCGTCATCGCCGAATCCACGGCTTTCCTGCCCGGCTACAACGTGCGCACCGTCGTCATCGTGCAGTCCGGCTCGCAGCTGATCGAGAAATACGGCAGCGAGGGCGCGAAGTCGATCCGCAAGATGCTGGCCGCGCGCATCGTGTTCCCGCCCAAGGAATACGAGGATGCGGAAGCGATCTCGCGCGAACTGGGAACATGTACCGTTCGCCAGAAGACAGTGAGCAAGCCGATGTGGGGCGGCACGCACGGTCCAGGCAGGGCGTCGACGGTCAGCATCAGCGAACAGGCACGTCGTCTGCTCCTGCCCCAGGAGGTCAAGGAGTTGGGACCGGATCGGATGATCCTGTTCTACGAAGGCCTGCGCCCGGTGCTCGCGCGCCGCATCTTCTATTTCCGCGACAGGTTCTTTGCCGCGCGCGAGCTGCCGCCGCCATCGGTCCCGAAGCTGGACGTGGGCCAACACGGCCAGCTCGCCACACCCGCCTGCGCGGCCACGGCCGATGCCGAACAGGGAACAACCGACAGGCGTGTCCAACCCTTTACCAGCCACACAACAGGTGGCGACCTGAATCTGGACGACTTCTCCTTCGACTTCGGAGATGTGGTGATCCCCGCCGAGCAGCTCAGCGACGGGGAACTCCGGCGCCACGCCGACGAGTTCATGGCGCGAATCCTGGACTGACGGACAACCCACGCTCGCATGGCTGCACCCGCCTGGAAAAACTTCTATGCCCAGAGATCCCTCCCCCGAAAAGTCCCGGACGGACATCGAGGACACCGTCTCACAAGGCTTCGCCGGTGAAGCCCAGGGTGACAAGCCTGCTGCGAGCCACGGCCGCCCCAGAGTGCCCGATGCCGTCGAGCGTCTCTACCTGCATATCGGCGATCGCTACTTCTTCCCCGACCGCACCCTGGCCTTCATCGACGACGGCGATCGCATCCGCGTGTGGACCGAGAACCGCGCCGTGCTGCAGGGGGTCGTGGCGATTGCCCAAGCGCGCGGCTGGCAGGAGCTCTGGATCAGGGGCACGGAGTCCTTCCGGCAAGGCATGTGGCGCGAAGCCACCCTGCGCGGCATCGAGGTCCAGGGCTACACGCCAACCGCTGCCGAAGTACTCCAGGTCCAACGTGCTCTGAAGAGCTCACAGCCCCCGCAGGAGACCGAACGAAAGCCAACGCCGCAGGCCGCTACAACGCACGAAAATGGCGCCTCTTCAAGGCAACAGATCCAGGGCATCCTGCTGGCAGCCGCGCCGGCGCCGTACCGGTTCGATCCGAGCGAGCGGATGTCCTTCTACGTGCAGCTTCGTACGGAAGACGGCGACCGCACCATCTGGGGATCCGACCTCGAACGCGCCCTTGCTGAATCGGTTTCGCAACCGCACATGGGCGACCAGGTTGTGCTCACGCAGCAAGGCACCCATCCGGTCGACGTTCGCGTGGCGACCCGCAACACGGAAGGCGAAACGATCGGCGAGCAGAAGATCGTCGTGCAACGTACCCGGTGGCGTATTGAAACGCCGGATCACATCCAGGCGATGGAACGGTTCATCCACCAAGTGCGCACCGGAGAGCTTCAGCCCGACGCGGCGGCGCCCGAACAACCGGAACTACGCACGGCGGCCCAATGCCTCAGGCTGGCCGAGCAATACGCCGACCGCCTGACCACAGATCAGGCTGGACAGCAGCGACTGATGCAGCTGATCCGCGAGCGGATGGCAGATGCATTGGCACAGGGTCGCTTCATTCACCTTCCGGAGCGACGTCCTCGTCATGCGGCGCAACATGTCCGCCTGCATCCGACGCGCGATCGCGAGGAGCCGGACCATGAGCGTGTCTAGGCTCCGCGCGAGCGTGCCACTGAAATTCGCGGCCATCGTCGCAAGCTTCACCTGTGTCGCGCCCTCAACGGGGCTTGCGCAACTCGCAACACCTACCCCGTCCCTCACACAGACCGTGCCCTACACGGCAGCCTTCACTTCCGGCTCGGCCTTGCCACTCGTTCTGGACACCATACGAAACGCCCGCTCGACACTCCTGGTTGCGGATGGAACCCTCGTGCAGACCGGCAGTTTCAACTACACATCCTCGGCCGCACTACGCAACGCCGAAAATGTGCTGGTCGTGCGCAACGCACCGGCACTCGCCGCACAGTACGGCGCCGAATGGCAAAAGCTGTGGGACGAAGGCATCGACCTGCGCCCTGGGTACTGACACGTGCCAGCGTCCCCAGCCTGCTCTCTCCATGGCACGAAACCCAGCAGCGCGCGCCCGAACGAACCTTCCGGCGGCAATATCCCCTTGGTCGATCTCGGCCGGCTCTCTCGAAGCACTCAAGTGGATAGGCCTCGCGCTCATGACAGGCGACCACATCAACAAGTACCTGCTGCATGGAGCGATCCCGGCGCTCTATGCACTCGGACGCATGGCGATGCCGCTCTTCGGCTTCGTGCTCATGGCCCATCTGGCGCACGCCACCTCTCTGGCGATCGGCGTGCATGTGCGTACCATGAAACGACTGGCGGTCTTTGCGTTGCTGGCCACACCGCCCTTCGTTCAACTGGTGGGCTGGTGGCCCTTGAATATCCTGGCCACACTCCTGCTGGCAGTGCTGATCGTCTGGCTGCTCGAACGTGGCGGACGGCTCTGCCGATGCACCGCAGCGATCGTCTTTCTCTTCGGCGGCTCGATGGTCGAGTTCTGGTGGCCAGCACTGCTTTACTGTCTAGGCGCCTGGGCCTTCGCGCGCAGCCCGGGACGTCTTCGGCTTGTGCTGTGGATTCTGGCGACAGCCTCGCTCGTCATCATTAATGGCAACTTCGCGGCCTTGGCCGCGTTACCTCTGATCTGGGGGGCGGGTCAGATCGACATTTCGATCCCACGCAGCCGATGGATCTTCTATGTTCTTTATCCATTGCACCTCCTGCTGATCGCGATCGTGCAACGATGGATGTGAAATTTCCTGGGGACGGGGCTGGGGCTGGTTCAAAAAGACCTCCGCACGCGCGCCAACACTCACTTTTCCCAAGCTGTCCTGATTCCTTGGTACACCGTTGTGTATACCCAGACCAGTAGCGGCGATTCGATTCCGGTTTGGAACCTGATCGCCGTCCGAAATTGACCCACTTTGCCCGATTGAATGCGGCGGCAGCGTTGCATTTGTACGTCTTTTATTGACAAGTAACTAACAAATGCAACAAACTCCAGCATGGCATCTGCTGAGACTCTCGAACAAGCCGTCCTCGCGCTGGCCAAGCAGCGGCCGCTGCTGCGCGCGCGCGATCTGGCTGAACACAGCCTCCCAACGATAACGCTCACCAGACTGGTCGCCGCAGGCCGGCTCGAACGAATCGCCCGAGGCGTCTACAGCCTGCCCGGGCGCACACTCAGCGAGCACCGCTCTCTTGCAGAAGCATCCCTTCGCGTGCCGCAGGGCGTTGTCTGCCTGCTGTCGGCGCTGCGCGTCCATGGGATCGGGACGCAAGCGCCGTTTGAAGTGTGGATCGCAATCCCGCCCAACTCACCAACCCCCAAGCTCGACCAGCCTGCGCTGCGCGCCATCCGCATGTCTGGCACTGCACTGTCCGAGGGCATCGAACCCATGCAGATCGATGGCGTCAGCGTCCCGGTCTTCAATGCTGCCAAGACCATTGCCGACTGCTTCAAGTTTCGCAACAAGATCGGCTTGGACGTGGCGCTGGAAGCGTTGCGCGAGGGATGGGCACAGCGCAAGGTGACAGTCGATGCGCTTTGGCACTACGCCACGATCGACCGCGTGTCCAATGTGATGCGCCCCTACCTTGAAAGCGTCATCACATGAGCCGCAACATCGCAGCTTCGGTCCGCGCCCGCTTGAAGCAACATGCGGATGCCAAGAAGCAGGACTTCAACCTGACGCTCACCCGCTATGGCCTTGAGCGCCTGCTTTACCGGCTGTCTATCTCGCCCCATGCTTCCAACTACCTGCTCAAGGGAGCATTGCTGTTTTCGCTCTGGTACGACCAGCCGCATCGGCCCACCCGCGATGCCGATCTATTGGGGTTCGGTCCAGACGACGTCGAATCAGCGGTGAAGGCCTTCCATGAGATCTGCCAGATCGCAGTGGAGGATGGGATGGTCTTCGATGCAGGCTCGGTGCAAGGGACCGTCATCCGCAAGGAAGCCGGCTACGGCGGCGTGCGGGTCGATCTGCGAGCGACGCTCGACGGCGCGCGCATCACCCTGCAGGTGGACATCGGCTTCGGCGATGCAGTGACTCCCGCGCCGGAGGCCGTCAGCTACCCTGTGCTGCTCGATGACTTGCCTGCCCCACAGTTGCGCAGCTATCCCAAGTACACCGTCGTGGCCGAGAAGTTCCATGCTGTCTGCCTGCTGGGCATGGCCAATACCCGGATGAAGGACTACTTTGACCTCTGGGTACTGATGACCGAAGACACGCTGGACCCCGCCGAGTTACGCCGCGCCATTTCGGCAACCTTCGAACGCCGGAAATTCGCCATGGTCAGTGAACTTCCTAGTGGATTGAGCGACAACTTCTCTGGCGATGCGACCAAACAAACGCAGTGGACAGCATTCTTGAAGAAGAACCGGCTGGAAGCCATGGATCTGACGAACGTCGTGAAACGGCTGCGGGAAGAATTCCAGAAACTCGGCATCTTCTGATGCTGCCGCCAGGAGGCAAAGCCTCCGCTTGTCCGAAATTTGTACCCATGTTTCGGACATTTCAAGCCACAGCTCTATCCACTTCACGCCGATGGATCAGATGCGGAGTCAGCTCAGCGCTTGGATGGACTTGGGTTCGCAAACCGCAGTGTCTTGACCACCAGCGTGAACGCGGGTGAAGGCTGGCGCCTGCTGGGGCACTACAAATGGTAGCCCTCGAACTTCGGACACCAATCCTCCAGCACGCGCAAGAGCTGGCCTGACTGCATGTACGGCATCAGCTCATCTTCCGGCAGCAGCACAATGCCCAATCCGACCAGCGCCGCGTCGATCTGGAGCTGTGTGGTGTTGAAGATCAAGGGGTCGTCCACGCGCACATTGACTTGGCGCCCGCGGCGCTCGAAGTCTCAGACATACAGTCCGCCCGAGCTTTGCATGCGTTGGTTGATGCACTGGTGCGCCATGAGATCCTGCGGCACCTTCGGTATCGCGTAGATTTCCATGTCCCCTGCTGTCACTCGCAAAGCTACGGCACTGCGCAAAGCTTCATCGGCCGCTGCAGGAGTGTCAGGGTTACCGAACAGGCGCCCCAGGTGACTTGGCATCCGTACGCTCTTGCACTCGGTTTCTCTCCGCCTCCCCCCAGCGCTCGGCCATGCGCTGCGCATCGGTCCGCACAGAGGGCATGCGCTCGACAAAGCGCTCGACCTGAACCGCCAGTCCGGATTCACCCTGCCGTCGCAGGACCTCGGCGGTCTCGCGCCAGTTTGCCAAGACCTGCTGGCGGGTACCCTGCATCACGTCCTGACCAGCATTCAAGGCGCCTCGCCTCGTCCGAAGAACATGGAGCACGCCATCCAACTTGGCACGCATGAAGGTCGAGGTCTTCGGCGGCCGCTGCCCTGCCCGCTCGCCCGTCGGCAGTTGCCCGAACGCACGAAGTGCACGTAGCCGATGATGGATGGCGTCCTTCTGGGGCTTGCGGATCTGCCCGCGCACCTGCCGCGGCGTCGCATTGGCCGCCACGCCCTGCTCGCGCATCAGCACGGCGAACTGCTCGCGCCACTGGCGCAGCGTGTCCTTGCGGATGTACAGGCGCTTGCCAGGCTCGAACTCGTGCTCGCACTTGACCACCAGATGCACATGCGGATGCGCCTGGTCGGTGTGCAGCACCATGGCGTACCGGTACTGCAGCGCGAAGTTCTCGCGCGCGAAGATGCGTGCCGCCGCCAGCACCTTCTCTGGAGGCGTGCCCGCCGGCATCGACAAGACGATGTTGTGGGCGAGCTTCGCGCGGGTGTCGTTCTGGCCGGGCTCCGGCCTTGGCTTGTGCTGGCCTCTGCAGAGGTCCAGTTGCCAGTCGAGCGTGATCTCCCCGGCTGCGCTTCGCCCCTGACGCGGCAGCCCTTCGTCGGTCTCGATGGGCAGCTTGCCGTGGCGTCCGATGTAGTCCAGATGCGCCTTGACGCCGCCGGCATCGCGACCGCCGCCGGAGACCTTCACCATCACCTCGGGGGCGCGGCCCACCGTGCGCTGGATCTGCGCAATCTCACCGGCGCCGAAGCGCAGGGTGCCGCCGGGTCCGCGCCGGCCGTAGCTCACGATGTCCAGCGCCATGTCGCGCGAGGCACCGTTCGGCCCGCCACGGCTTCTGCCCATGCGCACGGTCTGCTTAGGCATGGCCTGCCTCGCGATCGCTCTCCCAGCTCATGAGGTTCCAGCGCACGACGGCAGCGGTGGCCTCGCGCGCAGCTTCGACCTCCCGCCGAATCGATTCGAGCGCATCACCCGGTTCCAAATCCATTTTTTGAGCCAAAGTGTTCGGCATGCCGAACACTTTGAGCTGCCGCCCGAGCGCCGCCAGCTGAGCGCAGACTGCCTTTATCTGGCCCAGTTCGTTCGGCGGCATCACGGTCGAACCGCGAACATGGTTGTGGATCAACATGACCAGGTAGCTGCCCGTCTTCATCCCACGGGCCTCGGCGCGCTGTGTCGCCAGCGCTCGATCGCCGGGGCGAAGCCGCAGTGTGATGCGATCCCTGGCGGCGGCATCGGCGGTCGCATCACGCGAGCCCCGCCGTCCGCTCATGTTGCTCGTGCCTGCGCCGTGGGCGGTCAGCACATCGTCGATCAGCTTGGCCAGCAAGCTGGATTCGCTCAGTTGGTGGTGCGAGGCCAGCGCTGCGAAGCTCGCCCGCATACCGAGTGGCACTCGGGTACTGATCACGCTGCTTGATTGAGGGATCTGGGCCATCGCAACACCATCGCTGTAGACAATGTCTGACGGCAGTCTATCCTGCGATCATCGCCGCACAAGAACCCGACTGTTGGCCGCCAGTCTTTTTTCGCTTTCAGTCCAAGCTCGCACCGGATGCCCGATACGAGGAGCGACTGCGTCCCTTGGTCTATGACGAGCCTGCACCTTCATTCGAGACATCCTTCGAGCTTTTTGAAGCGGTCGCCGAGGACTTTCTTCGGCCTGGGAGGATGTTCGATAAACAAGTCGGATCGCCCGCGCGTTATTGCCTTTCTCGATGAATCAAGAGTCCTGCAGGTCCTTGCTCCTCCCCCGCCCCCCGAACGTCAGACCCGAACCACACCCTGGCGGCCCTACAGTTGCCCTCGCCCAGACAGCAGGCTCGGTCCGCTCCTACCTTTGCCTGCTAAGCACCTCCCGCAGGTGATCCAGAAAGGCGCGACAATGGCCCGGCACCGTGCGTGCTGCCGTCGTCTGGATCTCGAAATGGCGCTCGGTCGCGCAGCGGCACGGCCACCAGGTCGCCCGCCTCGAGCCGTCTGTACGGCGCCGCCTCGCCGCTGAGCGCGATGCCCTCGCTGCCGACCACGTACGAGATCATGGCGTCGAGCCGGTTGCTCAGGAAAGCCGGCTCGCAAGCCAGACCCTGACGGCTGCAACTGATGTCGAACAGCTGCCGCAGCGTCGAGTACGCGCCCGGCAACGCCATCGGATAGCTGATGAGCTGTGCCCCTTAGCACCCTGGGCATGCAGGCCGCCCCGGCCCAGGGCAGCTTCCCCACCCGGGCGATCACCCTCGTGATCCCATTCCCCGGGCGGCGGAGGCGACGTCCAGGCGAGGCTGCTGGCCCAGAAGCTGGGGCAAAGCGTGATCGTCGACAACCGCCCGGCCGCCGGCACCGCTTGCCTTGCGGGGTGTTCGGCATGCCGAACATCTCGCGGAAGGCGAAAGGTGAAAAGACGCAGACGGCTCCGCCCCCTGACCTCCCGTCGAGCAGCGTGGCTGTCGCGAGCACGCGCAGCAGTACAGATAGCCCGCGCAAGCCCTCTAGCCTGACAGTGCAATGCCGCAACAAGTCCACGCTTTCCAAGCAGACCGCCTCGCGGGCCAGAGACTGTGCGCAGCGGAAACATTGCCCAAGAAACGAATGCTCCATCCACTCCCCAAGAGCAGGACTTCTTCTTGATGAGCAAAATAGTGAGCAATTTCAGGCTCACAGGAGAACATCTCATGGCCATTGCGGTGCGCGACATCGTCCCTTTCTCTACGGCTCGAACGCATTTGTCTGATCTTGTGCTGGAAGTTCAGAATGGCGCGGAAAAGATCATCACAAAAAACGGTGAACCCGCAGTGGCGGTGATCGATGCCAAGCGGCTTGATCACTACCACCGGCTGGAGCGCGCGCGCATTCATTTGCTCTTGCTGGAAGAAGTAGACCAGGGTTTGGCGGATGTCGAGGCTGGGCGCACCGTTGACGCCACGGCGGGCATCAACGCCTTGAAGCGGGCGCGCAAGGCGGCCGGCGGGCGTGCTGCCGGCTGAGATGCAGCACACAGGCGAGGACCAGTCGCTGACGGCCGTGCTGTACACGGCCAACTTTGCGGTCAATCTTGAGAATATCGAAGCGTACTGGTCGGAGAACGGTTTGGCCGAAGGCTACGGCCGCCTCCCGGACGTACTGAGGTATTGAGCGAAGTCGTTGTTCCCAATCTGAGCGACATCCAGCCATGGGGCGCCTGTTTTTCGAAAGAGTTATCGGCTCGGTTGAAGCTGAACGAATCGTCAAGCGCATTGCGTCTCGACTGACCGGCCTGGCACGAAATGCCCAGATTCGAGAATACGTGATGGACGAGTACTTGGTTCTTTACGTTCACGTCCCTGCCAAGGCCAAGCAAGCAAGCGCTGTGCATTTATGCGATCAGGCATCAGAAGCAGCTCGGCTTTGACCTGCTTACAGGACGATGATCGAAAAAAGCAGCGCTTCTCGTGCCTTGCCCGAAGGAAGACCCGCCTGCAATCTGTTCACCTGCACGCAGGCACGCCGCAATGCGGCCTGACCTTACTCCCTAATGCCTTGCCTCGGTAAGGCTGCGTCTTTCGCTGCCGGATCGCCAGCCGCTCAGTCTGCGGCGTCCTATCGGCGGTCAGAGGAGGCATGCGCCGAGCCCTCGCCGCAGTTGCGGCGCGACCAACGGAGCAATTCGGCCCCAGACTTGATGAGAAGATGCCTTGCGTTGCGGACCGATTCAGGAACCCCAAATGCCCTCTCCTCCCCCCGTCCTCATTGCCGAGGCGAACCACCACCTCGCCGCCTTGGGCCAACGGCTTCACGCACATCGCAAGGCGATGAAGATCAGCGCCCAGGCGATCGCACAAGCCGCGAACATCTCGCGTGTGACGCTGCTCAGGATCGAGCGCGGCGTGCCCTCGGTCACGATGGGGGCCTACATGAACGCGCTGGAAGCGCTGGGGCTTTCGATCGACCTGCACACACGGGCGCTGCCACCCACTTCCCCACCTGACCCGTTTCCGGAAAGGATCCAAACCGATGAGATCGCCAACGGCCCGAGGCTCGCGCAGACAATGCGCAGGTCCACGGCAGGACGCGCTGCTCAGCCGATCACCGTCAGGTAGGGATGCATCACGCGGGCAACCCGGCAGATCTTGGCGTAGTGCCAGAGCTCGGCCACGGAGGCCTTCTGCTGGGTGCGCACCTCCCGCAAGGCTTCCAGCGCCACCTCCAGGCCGACCCTGTTGCGGTGCTTGAAGCAGTCCGCCACCGTCTTGGCCACAGCATGGACGCGCAGCGGGACATGGCCCCGTTCGATCGTCTCGATGCCGGCCACATAGGCATCGCCGAAGGCCCGGACGATCTGCAACTGCAAGTGATCGACCCGGGGCACATGGCTGCCACTGGGCATCGCGATCCAGACATCGCGCGGCGGCTGTGTGGTCAGTCCATGGAGATGCAGTGCGCTGAGCAGGCAGAAGACCGCCCGCGGGATCCTGGTCGCGACGGCCGCGAGGCGCGCGTGCTCGGCATCGTCGCCCACAGACAGGCGATGCGGGTACCGGCCGAGTCCGGCATCCGCGAGGGCGGCCCAGGACGCCCCGATGGCATGGCCATCGTCCGAACGCAGGATCCCCTCGCGGGTGGGTAGATCGAGGGTGCACCGGCCGCGGATGTCCCGCCGGACGACCCGGGCAGCAGGGGCCATGTCGTTGTCAGTTGCGAGCATGGGACGCAGGCAGGCATGAGCCCGCGCCGATGGCGAGACACGCCGGCGCGTGCGCACCGGGGCCCGGGCCACGCGCTCGCTCATCCAGGATGCCTGCATGGCGCGCACTGCCGGCCCATGCCGGCGCGTTCGGATGTGCACTCATCTGCGCGGGCGAGAGAAGCCGCCAGGTTTTTTCCAGGGTACTGATGTCCATGCTCCTGAGGATGTGAAAGAAGGAAGCCACGAGGTCCGCGCTGCGCCCCGAGGGCGATCGCTGCACGGCGCTCGAAAGATTCCACCACCCTTGCATCAAGAAATGAACCAGAGGCCTCGGCGCCTGCTGTCCGCCGGGGCCGAGACGCAAAAAGGAGAAGGAAAAAGAAAAGGCCGGAGCCGAGGCCCCGGCCTGCCACGTCAGCGGCCGATGCGCGCGAGCGCGAGACGCCACAGGCCCGCATTCAGCCGCACGGTCTCACGGATGGCGCGGATGCCGCGCGTGTGCATGGCGCGTCCTGCGGCCGTACGGCCGCACACGCCGCCGCGCAAGGCGTGCTCCTGGATCGCGTTGAAGGTCCGCCAGACGTCGTCACCGACGTCGGCCAGGCGCCGCCGCTCGAGCCACTGCGCCGGCTGCACCGGCGGCTCGCCCCGGTCCGGATAGCGCAGCGCCAGCGCCTCGCGCGCGAAGTCCAGTTGCTGCGCGCCCGAAAGCACGGTACCGCGCATCGCCTCGACCGCCTCACCCACCCGGACGAACTCGCCGGCAATGCGCTGCGCGGCCTCCACCACCTGGGCCACTACGTTGCCGCGATGGCTCACATGCACCAGCCCGAAGTCGCCGATCGCCGTGAGCAGCCCGTTGGTGCACACCGGACGGAACAGTCCGGCGCGCAACTCGTAGGCGCTGCGCCCGTCGTGCGAGTTGATCAGCACGATCTCGCCGAGCACGTCCTCCAGCGACAGCGACTGCACGACAGGCTGGAAACGCAGCATGTGCAGCGCATGGCCTGCGCGGTCCTCACCACCACGGCGCGATCGCGTCTGCACGGCCCAGGTCGGTACGAAGCCGGCCTGCGCGAGCGCGGCGACGACGTCGCGCGTGCTGATGAAGACGTACCTTCGCCCGGTGCAGGCCGCTGCCTGCTCGGCGAAGACCGCAGGCGCGCTGCGCGCGAGTTCCTGTGGCGACAGGGAGGCCTTCGCGGCAAATGCGAAAGAAGAAGAGGACGGGTCTGAACGAAAGACAGTCATGATGAGGAACTCCTGAAGTGACACAGGCGGGATGGCCTGCGTCGCTCCTGGCTCACGCGGCAGCGCAGCGCTCAAGGTCGCCGCAGGCGCGCGGCACGCGCCGAGCGCGCACCGCAGGTGAGCGCGCAGGGCCTTGAACGCGAGAACCGCGTGACACCCTGGGCGCACACAGGCAAGCCAAGCCCGCCCCGCCTGTCCCTTCTTCTCATTGCGTTCCCTCCCCGCCCCGGCACCCCACGATGTCGCCCTGCACCCACTCAGGAACAATGCCCGGCATGCGCGTCCCGAAGCCACCTCGCCAGCCCTGTCCCACGTGTCCGTGGCGCCTTGACCAGGACGCGCGCAGCATCCCGAATTTCAGCCTGGGCCTGGCGGAGGCGCTGGCAGCTACCTGCCCGGATGTGCGCAACATGGGGCCCGACCATGGAGCGGCCATGTTCGCCTGCCACCAGTCCAGGCCCGGCGCCGAAGTGCATTGCGCCGGATGGCTGGCGACCGTGGGGCATAGGCACCCAGCCGTGCGGCTGAGCGTCATGCGCGACCGGCTGGACCCCGTCCACCTGCAGCCCGGCGCGGACTGGCCAGCCTTGCACGGAAACTATGGCGAGGTGCTCGATGAGCTGCGCGCTACTGCCGCCGAGAACGCGCAGGACAGCGGCGTCGGTGCTCGACCACCGCGCAAGGTTTGCCCGTTGGCCCAGGATGCTCCGGCAGGCACGCCTGCGCCGCGCGAGCCGGGAGTCAAGAGAGCCTGAGCGAAACCAGCGGTGCCGGCGTCCCGGGCTCTCGACAGACTCCTCATGCCTCCTGAGGCCGGGGCATGCCGTCAACTGCGGCTGGATGCGCGACGTGGGCGCACGATTCACAGCCCCTTCGAGCGCATTGCCTGCACCGCGGATAGCTACAAGCTCTGCAAGAACCCACTGCTCTCAGGGGGCAGCTGTCCCACCCCGGGTCAGTTGGATGGCCTGGGCAATCCGTAACCGAGTTGTCGCTCATGCCGCATTGAAAGCAATACGACCTCGCGCTCGGAATGCGCATAGAGCACCACGTGACGAGCTAGCACCAATTCCCGCAACTCAGGCAGCCCCAGGGCTCGTGCACTTTGCCTTGCCTGTTGAGCTTGAAACTGCCCCCAGTCCGACTTGGCGTCAAGAAACCGGGCAGGTCGTCCGCTTGTGGGGGCGAACGACAGGAGTGCCCGCGCCTTGACCACTTCGGCCTGCAACTTCTTGAAGCGCAACGACGCAGAAGCAGCGTCCTGCTTCTCCATGAAGTCGCGCGCAGCTTGCAAACAAGTCAGAAAGTTCGGAACCGCTCGAACCTTTGCGTTGACGGGAATGCTCACGGTGCCGGTGGAATGCCGAGCGCCCGGTCCAGGTCCTCGTCAGACACAAACTGCCCCGCCGAGGCTTGCTGCAAGCCCGCGATGGCGTCTTCGGCCAACACAAGATTGGCGTGTTCCGACTCAAGGGCATGGTAATAGTCCAGCCTGCGTGCATCGACCAGCGCAACATAGCTCGCGCCGTTCTTGGTCAGCACTTTTTCCGAGCCGTTGCCGACCACGTCTTCAGCCAGTTCCGTCAGCCGGGCGCGCGCTTCACTGATGGGAACGATATCTGAAGCTCTCAAGGACATATTGCAGTATCCGTTAAGGTTTTCGTTAATCAGTCTAACAGACGGACCTTCGGCCTGCAACCACAGAGATGTTCAGCAGCCTCAAATCGCTCGGGCTGAACTGCCGAACCCCGGACGTCCCTTCCGGGAACCGCAGCAGCACCAGCATTTGCGCGGGCGGCGCGATCATCCACCGAGATCGCGGCGTGGGGATTGCCTTTCTCGATGAAATCGAGAATGCGCTCCGATCCTCCGTCGCCAACGGCGACCACTCCACGGCCTCACGCGCCGCGGCGCGGCGCGGCGCCCGGCGAAATACGACTCGACTTCTTCATGAGGTACGCCCGGGGCGGATCGTCCAGAGCCTCCTGCACCTTGGCCCGGGACCAGGCATCGCGCGCAGCGACATCCACAGTCAAGCCTGCCGGCAGCGCGCCCTCCTTGGCCACGCGCGTCGGAACGATCCTCATCACATCGGAGACGCTCAGGCCGATGTTGTCGAGTCTCTCGGTGGCCCGCTCCTTGACCTCCGGAGTCCGAACCCGTGCGCTTACGACCATGAAGAGGCCCCCGTCTATGCAGAATGAATGAGAACACTCTCATTCGATTGAATGGCAACCACAAAGCGACGGGTTGCGACGCCTTTGCCCAGACAGCGCGAGTAACGCACCTGCGCACGCGCCAAGTGACCGCCAGTCGTGCTGGCGGCCAAGCTCAACGAGCGGCAGCCCTTTCAGACCTGGATCCGCCCCGCGCTGCGGGCCTCCCTCGCATAGACGCTCAGGCGCCGGTCGGCGCGGAAATGCAGGTCCTGCTCGATCGGCAGATTCAGCATCCCGCGCAGTTGGGACAGCTCGGCGAGGCTCACGCAGCCCAGCTCCGGAAAGCCCATCCCGAGGTCGCACAGGCCGAAGGCGATGTCGGGTGCATCGGGATCGATCCCGCCCAGCAGCCAGGTGGCACCGGCATCGGGCGTGAACAGCTTGACCACGGGCAACGGATCGAAGTCCCACCGCACCTGTGACTGCCGGCCGTTGGCCAGCAGCTGGTCGAACTGTGCATCGGTGAGAAAGGGAAAACTGGAAGCAGCCATGGCGTTCTCCTTGAACGGTTGCGGGCGGGATGGCCCGGCACCGTCACCGGCACGCCGCAGCGCAGCAGTCAAGGTTCGAAGACGGCCGAGAGGCCGCGAGCGCGCCAGCGGCGCGCGCAGACCTTGACGGCGAGAACGGTGTGCCACGCTGAAGGAGCCAGCTAGCCAGCCACTCACTCACATCACGGCCTCTTTCTTCTTTCTCCCTGCTGCCGCCTTCCCCGCTTTCTCAGCTTCGGCGCGCCCCGGGGATCGCTCGTTCGCACACGCCGGGCCGTCGGTGTCGCTGAGCCCGCCGCCAACCCGGACCGCCTCGCACCCCGTAGCCCGTGGCGGCGGCTTGTCGACGGCGGGCCAGCGCGCAGACGCCGATTCCATCCGGCCTGCAACGCGCCGGCATTTCTCGCACCGGTCGTGCGAGAAATCGCACACGCGCAAGACTGGCGCGCCGCCCGGCGATCGGTAGCCGTCTCGGCCAGAGCCGAAGGTTCGCGACGCACGCGCGCCATGGACGCGCGTGACGGCCGGCCTCCGGGCTGGAGGTCCAGCACGGAGCGAAGCGGCCGGCGGCCTGCGCCCGCGCGGCATCCAGCGAGATGCCCGATGTCCTCGCGCCGTCGCACAGGACGATAAGGAAGCTCGAGCATCGCCGAACGAAGTCACCAAGATCCTGAGCGCCTTGGGCGCAGGATCCATCGGCTGAAGATCGGCAAGCTCGGTCGCCTGAAGGCGATCGTGTCACGAGAGTGGCGCGAGCACCGGCATCTCCCGCTCCATGATGAAATCGAAGGCCTCGCCGGCAAAGCGCATGGCCGTGAAGATCGCACTGCGGTCATGGCGCAGCACCTCCAACCAGTCCGCGAGATGGTCCGCATGGCCTTCGACGACGGCACCAACAAGCGCGCAATGCCCCATCAGCAAGACCGCACCGAGTTCGGCCACGAGCGCCTCGAACGCGCCGGCGGCGTCCCCGAAGCGCGCGCTGAACTCGCGATGCAACCGCCGCGGATGTCCGCTCCAGTGCACCAGCTCGTGCAACAGCGTCGCCCCATAGTTCTCTCCGCTCGCGAATCGCCTCGGCCACGGCAATCGGATCTCGTCGAACTCCGGCACATACGCTGCGCGATCGAACCCATGGCGAATCGTTGCGTTGCAGCCACCGACCAGACGCAATACCCTTTCCATCGCGCTCTGCCCGGCGGCCGAGGGGCCTGCGGCAGCGGCTGCCGGCGGATCGAGGCGCTTCGCCGGCAGCCCGTCAACCTGCGCGACATTGAACAACCAGAATGGCCGGCATTGCAGGAGCCCGTCCTGTAACTCGGTGTGCGAGTCTCCATCGCCGCGCCCCCCCGTCCGCTCGAACTGCGCGCACAGCACGCCGCGCTCGCTCTTGCGCACCTGGGCGCCCAGAGCCTTGGCCTGCCTGTAGGTCAGCCACAGCGGCACCTCGTAACCCTGCACGATCGCCGCGTCCCACAGCAGCAGCGCATTCACGCCCCGGTAGGACCACCCGGTGCCAGCATTGCGCGGCGCCCCGCGCGTCGCAGCCTGGACCCAGCGCGCACGACACACGTGTTCGCCCTGCGCCAGCATCGCCATGATCCGGTCCGTGATCACGCGCCGGACATCCATATCCATGCCCACGCGCTTGCCCGAACGCCGCCAGGCGCACCCCTCATTCGATTCACCTGCCGTGGGAGAGTCCTCGGGGGGCACGGGGGGAACGCCCAAGGTCTTCGGATCCTGCACCACGGCCGGAGCGGGCACGGCGCAACGAGAAGAGCGAGAAGTGCGAGAAGACGTGGCCATGGCGAAGCCTTTCTGCGGCGCATGCCGCGATGGTGGAAGGAATCTGCTGTCGGAGCCGCCTCGACGCAAAGCCGGCAAGGGGCCAGCGAGACGGTCCGGGGCCCGCCCGCAGGCCGCAGCCGAGCGTCGCGAGGACCGGGCGAGGACGGGGGCGGCGCCTTCACCCTGGAGCAGAGAGCGACCCGCGCCATGCGTCGATCCAGAGGCGGAACGACCGCAGACCGACCACCGACAGCGGCCATTCGCCACAGCCACAGCCACAGCCACAGCCACAGCCACGGCCACGGCCAACGAGACCACACGCCATACGCATCGAGCGCCTCGATGCGCCGGCTGACGCACGCGCGCGCATGCCGGGACTTCAGCAGGTCGTAGCGGACAACCGCGCCCGTCGCCCCGGAGTCGACGTCCCGCCATGCGCCGCCGGAACGAGACACGGCAGGCAGGAAAGAAAGTGCGCCGCTTCGCAGTCGCGAAACGGCGCACCGAGGACCTCAACGGATCCTCAGTCCTCCTCGGGCCCGACCATCGCCTGCAGCTGCTCGATCACGCCCGGCTCCACGAAGACGCAGGGCACGTCGGCCGCCAGCGCAACGTGGGTCACCCTGGCGAGGGCTTCGCGCTTCAGGTGCGCCAGCCGCCCCGTGCGCCAAGCCTGTTCGGGCCGCATGTGGTCCTGGTCCGCCGGCACACCGCTGCGCTCGGGGTCGCATTCGATAAGTGCGACGAAGCCCGCGTCAAAGAGCCGGCGATGCTCGCCGCACAGGCCCCAGCCCGTCACCGTGTGACGCTGCATGCTCTGGCGCAGGCGCCTGTCGAGCAGGATGCCGCCGGTATCGAAGTTCAGGCCGCATACCAGGCAGAGGTGCTGTTCCAGCGAAACGTGTGATTTCTCGTCCATGACGATCTCCGGTTGTCCGGGCGAAATTGCCCGCGGCCGGAACCCGCACGGCGCAGCGCAGCAGTCAGGGGTCGACGACGGCCGCCAGGCCGCCAGCGCCGCAGCGCGGCGCGCAGCCCTTGACGGCGAGAACGCCGTGCAACGCTGAAGGCCACAGCAAGACCGCTCTCCCCTTCCTGCTCCTTCCCCCGCTTCCATCTCTCGGCTTCCATCTCTCCGCATCCTCACAGCGCAGGACGGACATATGCAGCGCATGAGCCGCCCGGACCGGATCGCTTCAGGGGCGCCCAAGCGCCCCCGCGGCCGCCTCAGAGCAGGCCGCGCTCGGCCATCGAGGCCACCCGGTTCGCGCCCACCACGATGTGGTCGAGCACCCGCACGTCGATCAGCGCGAGCGCCGACTTCAGCGCCTGCGTCACGGCCAGGTCCTCCTGCGACGGCTCTACCGCGCCCGACGGATGGTTGTGCGCGAGGATCACGGCCGAGGCGTTGTGGTGGAGCGCGCGCTTGAGCAATTCGCGCGGATAGACCTCGGTCTGCGTCACGGTCCCGCGAAACAGGTCCTCGAACGCCAGCAGCGTATGGCGCGCATCGAGGAACAGCACCGCGAAGCTCTCGTGCGCCTGCCCCGCGAAGTGCAGCTTGAGGTAGTCGGAAACCGCGTACAGCGACCGGAACGCCTCGCCGGGGCGCAGTTCCTCGGCCAGCAGCTCCCGCGCCAGGCGCAGCCCGCACAGCAGCTGCGCGCATCCCGGCAGCGACGAGTCTCGCGCGAAGCACACCAGCCGGTGCAGCGAGCGGCCCTGCGCCGCGTACAGCCCCTCGGTATCGGCGCCGAGGAACGGACGCAGCGCATCGAGCACCTGGAGCTCGCGCGCCGTGAAAACGGAAGGCATGGAAGAAGAGGAGAAGGAAGAGAAAGAGGAAGCGTTCATGACGAACTCCTGTGGGTGACACAGGCGGGATTGCCTGCGAGACCCCGCCACCCCGTCGCAGCGCAGCGCTCAGGACCGCCGCAGGCGCGCGGCACGCGCCGAGCACGCACCCACGGTGCGCGCGCAGGGCCTTGAACGCGAGAACGAGGGGGTAGCCTCAGGGCTCACAGGCAAGCCCTCCCCCCGAACTCCACCGGGGCCATGGAGTTCCCCGCGTGCGATTCCAATTACCGCTGCGCGGCGAGCGCCCTCAACGTACCGCGCATAGGCAGCGGCACGTCACCAGGGCCGACTCTGGAAGCCCTCGAGCGCAGCGTCCTCAGCATCGCATCGCAGCAGACCACCCCGGTTGGAATCGATAGCGCTCCCGAGCTCCGCCGACACAGGCGCAGTTGCTGCAAGCGCTGACGAAGCTTGAGCAACATCTGCTGGAGGGGCGCGTCCCGAAGCCGACGGCGAAACCACAAGGTGGCCGAGGCAGCCGGTCGACACGCTGCAAGCCTCACCGCACCGTGATATCGATCTGGTTGTCACCTTGCCGCCCTCCTCTGCGTCGGAAGGACTGGCAGCGTCTGAGCGGTTCCCTCAGCGGAAAACCGCCGGGAGGTACGACACCGGCCCCGGATGGACGACTTCGATGTCGCGGCGCCGTCGCATCGACTAGAAGCCCTCTGGAACGTGCAGACGCCAACGTGGAACGTACGAAGTACGTCCCATTCGATGGGCCAGATAGAAGTCCCGCTCCATCGGCAAGTGCGCGAACAGGTTGACGAGCGTTGACTTGTACCCTGCCCGCTCCAGGTAGTAACCGATGGCCTGGTGATAGGGGTAGCCCAGTGAAAGCCGCTTGAGCATGGCCGCCATCGCGTCGACCGACAAGCTGCCCCGGGCGCTCTCGAAGGCCTTGGCGACCTCGCTGACACCACCCGCATAGAACGGCCGCACCACGATGTCGATCAAGGTCCGCTCCAGCGTGGAATAGCGCAGACAAAGGGGCTGCGCCGCGCCCCAGGAGACGGCGCCCGACACGATCCCCAGTTCTTGCTGAGAAGCACCTTCAAGGAACACCAGACGCATTTCCTGCGCTTTGAGCTCAATCTCGTTTTGCGAAACCCGCGGAGGCTGGGCAAATGCTCGATCGATGGCGTCCTGATCGTACGGCCCTGGCTGCGCAGCCCCGTCGTTCTTGGGCTCGGCTCGTTCACGAGTGAGGTAGACGGTCTTGGGGATCTGCTCGGTGAGCCCATGAATGCGCACAGCAGTGGAGTGGCTGTAGTAGCTGCGCTCGACCAGTCCGAGCAGGGTCTCGAGCACGGGAACCTCGCCCCAGGTGTAGCCAGAGATTGCCCGGTTCGGAAAGCCAAATCGCACTTCGCGCAGCTGCGTTTGCTCCGTCAGGAATCGGAGAAACGCGTCCAGGGACATGCTCCGGGCGAGCCGCCAAAACGCACGGTTTCTGTTGAAGATCTCACCGACCGCCTGAGCGCGAAGCACGCGTGGCCCCTGCGCAAAACTCTTCACGATGTCTGGCTTGGCGATTTCTATGCGGGAAACCATCACAAAAATGCCAAGTTGGGCGGCATATATGCCGCCCAACATATCACACCTCAAACTTCAATACAGGCAAAAACCCTTTAAATTCAACGGCTTAGCATTGGATTGGCCTTGACACCTCCACGGATTCATGGCAGCCTCGCTGCCGTATATATACGGCAGCGAGGCAGTGCCCCGAGGGAATACGAAGAGCGACTGGACTCCGAGCGATGCAGCCCTGACCCTGACGCGTCAGGACTTGGGCACCTTTCGAAGCCTTTACCATGGCCGTGGTTGACACCATGGCCGTGTTATATAAAATGGCCGTGTTAGATTTGCACTCCTTCTCTTCGCCTGATGCCCGCCTCCATTCCACCGAACAAGCGAGTGGCTCTTGCCGAGCAGTACGTTGCCGACTTGTTCCGGTCCAACGATTGGTCCGTGGAGGTGCCGCCTGACGCCCCGTCCAACGCAGACTTGATCATCCAGCGTGGCGTGCACCGGTTCGCCGTCGAGGTCAAAGCGCTTTCCGAAAACCGTCCGGACCGCGTGCTACCGCTGCTCTCGATGGCGATTCTTCAAGCCCGGGCCGCGGCAGAGCAGTCTGGCAATGCCCTCCCCCTCGCGATCATCCATGTGCCAGATGCGCCCCCGTCCCTGGTGAGACATGTGGACTCCTTTGCCCAGAGATTCGCGAAAGGTGTCCCCATCGGCCTTATCTCGGGACACGGCGAACGCTATTTCAGTGACGCAGCGCTCCAAGAGTTGAACCGATTGCCGGAAGAACCCAGGCGTTCCGTCACCAATCATCCGCCGCAGACCATCAATCTGTTCTCGGACCTCAACCAGTGGATGTTGAAACTTCTCTTGGCATCAGAACTGCCCGCCGGTCTGATGAGCGCTCCGCGCAAGAAACTCCGAAACGGCTCCGACCTGGCTGAAGCCGCGCAGGTGTCCGCCATGAGTGCCTCCCGATTCCTGCAGCAACTGCGCAGCGAGGGATACCTGAGCGGTTCGTCTTCCTACCTGAAACTCGTCCGCCGCGAAGAGCTGTTTCGCCGCTGGGGCGCCGCCACGATGCGCGCATGTCCGGAAATGCCATGCCGCTTTCTTCTGCGGGCCCCTGTCCCACAGCAAATCCGAGAACTGCTGGGCAAGCATCGGGAAGACGCTTGTCTGGGGCTTTTCGCCGCTGCCGATGCACTGGATATCGGGCACGTCAGCGGCGTGCCTGCGTATATCTATGTCCACAAGTTGCCCCAAGTGGGCTCATCGGGCTGGCCAGGGGTGATGGCCTATCCAACCGAGCGCCCGGACCTGATCTTGCGGCAAGCGCCTTTTCCGCAGTCGACGTTCAGAGGCGCCATCGATCAGGACGGAGTCATGGTGACTGACGTCATCCAGATATGGCTGGACGTCATGAACCATCCGACACGGGGCGCTGAACAAGCCACCCTGATCTACGAGAAATTTCTCTTGCCGATGGTCGACGCATGAAGCAGATGAATGACCTGGAAGCTTTTGCAAGGCTGATCCAAGCACTGGCGCCCTGGCGCCAACAATTGATCTTCATCGGAGGATGGGGCCATCGCCTGCACAGGCTGGACCCCAGGGCCAACCAGCCGGATCATCAACCCGTGTTCACTCGCGACACGGACCTCGCCTTTGCCAACAAGGAGCCCATCGAGGGCGATATCAAGCAAGCGCTGATGCAGCACGGATTCCAGGAGGAGTTGAGCGGCGATCATCGACCTCCGGCGGCGCACTACACGCTTGGCGACGAGGCGCGCGGCTTCTATGCCGAGTTCCTCACGCCTCTCGCAGGAAGCGGCTACAAACGAAGCGGGGAAGCCGACGCGACGATGACGAAGGCAGGCATTTCCGCTCAGAAGATCCGACACCTCGACATTCTGTTGCTCGATCCCTGGGTCATTGGCTTGGGACAGCAGGAAGGCGTTCCCCTGCCAGGGCGCATGGATGTTCAGGTGGCCAATCCGCTGTGCTTCATGGTTCAGAAGTTCCTGATCCAGCATCATCGCCCCCCAAGCAAAAAAGCCCAAGATATTCTGTACATCTACGACACGATCGAGCTCTTCGGCGCGCTGCTGGATGACTTCAATGCGCACTGGCATGCACGTGTCGCACCCGCGCTCGGACAAAAGTTGGCCGATGATGTGCAAAGGCTCAGCGTGCAGACATTCGACGAGGTCAATGACCTGGTTCGCGCAGCCGCGCTCATTCCTGTGGATCGCAATCTGCCTGCGGAACAGATCCAAGCAACGTGCAGGTATGCCCTCGAGCGCATGTTGCGCTAGCAACTGCCCCCCGTGTGAGGTGGTCAAGTGGTACCAGCCCATCACGGCTGCGTCGCCCCCCCGACCTCAGGAGCCGCGTACTCAAAGCACTGATCTGGCCAAGGATGTCCCCTCCCTGACCTCCAGGATGAAGCTGCTGCTGCGCAGGAAGGGCACGCCATACGACAAGCTGCAGATCGAGGATTCCAAGTGGATCGGCGAAGACTTGCTGGAGTTCATGCAGCAGCATTCGGTCCTGAGCAACCGGCCGATCAAGAGGCCGCGAGCGCAACGCCGGCGCGCGCGGGCCTTGACGGCGAGAGGCGACCGGCTCCATCCACGCCCACCTGCAGATGAAGCAATCGCAGGAAGCAAGATGAACTGAAATCACGCATCGGCTGTCGCGCCGGCTACTTGCGCACCTTCGCGATTTCCGCCATCAACTCCTTGACGGTGGCCTCGCCCACGGACGCCGAGTACTTGTCGATCACCGGCTTGACCTTGGCGCGCAGCCTGGCCATCTCCTCGGGCGGCAATTCCGACACGGTCATGCCTGCCGTCTTCAACGCATCGAGCGCGCTGTCGGCCGCGCCACGCGAGGCCTGGCGCTGGAACAGCGTCGCCTCGGCCGAGGCTTCGGCAAGGATCTTCTTCTCCTCGGCGCTCATGCCATCCCATGTTTTCTTGCTGACCAGCAGCGCCTGCGGGTTGTAGATGTGCCGGGTCTGGGTGATGTGCTTTTGCACCTCGGCGAACTTGGACGACAGGATGGTGGTGTTCGGATTCTCCTGGCCGTCGACCGCCTTCTGCTCAAGCGCGGAATACAGCTCCGGGAACGGCAGCGGCGTGGCGTTGGCGCCCAGTGCAGCGAACATGTCGATGTAGATCGGCGACTGGATCACGCGGATCTTCAGGCCCGCGATGTCGTCCGCCTTGGTGATCGGCCGCTTGCTGTTGGTGACGTTGCGAAACCCCAGGTCCCAATAGCCCAGGCCATGCAGGCCCTTGTCCTCCAGCTTGGCCATCAGCTTCTGGCCGAAGGGGCCATCGGTGACCGCATCGGCTTCCTTGCCGCTGTTGAACAGGAACGGGAAGTCGTAGGCCGCGAACTCCTTCACCTGCGCCGAGAGGATGCCCGCGTTCAGCACCGTGAGTTCGACCGTGCCGCCCTGCAGCGCCGACACGGTCTGCAGGTCGCCGCCGAGCACGCCCCCCGCGAACAGCTTGACGGCGATCTTGCCGCCCGACTTGGCGGCCACCAGATCGGCGAACTTCTGCGCGCCCTGTGCCTGCGGATGGCCGGTCTGGTTCTGGAACGCGAACTTGAGCGTGCGCTCCTTGACCTGTGCGAGCGCACCTGGCGCGGCAAGGACAGCCGTGGCGGCCACCGCGGCCAGGAACAGCTTGCGAATCGGATCCTTCTTCATGGCGGTTGTCTCCTCGTTGGGGTTGGTCAGGCTCTCTTCTTGAACAGCGCCGAGGCGCCACTGGCGCGTGCGACTTCCTCGGCCGTGCCGAGCAGCGCCGGCCCCAGCGCCTCCATCCGCTGCGGCGTCAGCCTGACGGCCGGCCCCGCGATGGTGACCACGCCGATCACCGCGCCGTGGACGGAGAAGACCGGGGCGGCCATGGCGGTCATTCCCGGCGCGAAGACCTCGTTGATCATGCTGAAGCCGCGCTGGCGGGCCGCCTTCACGTAGGCCATCACGGCCTTGAGCGTGGTGGGCGCCTTCGGGCCGAAGTCCTCCGGCTTGCCCAGCCCCTTCTTGGCCACCAGGGCCATCGCATCGTCCTCGCTCATCGTCGAGAGCCAGGCATGCCCCGCGGCGCTGCACGACAGCATCACCGACAGGCCCATGTCCGGGTCATAGCGCAGCCCGTGCGTGGCCCCTTGCGCCTTGGCCACGAAAGTCAGGTCTTCGCCGTCGACCACCGCCAGGCGCACCAGTTCGCCCGAGGCGGCGGCGAGCTGGTCCAGCAGCGGCTGGGCCACGTCCACGATGCCCGAATTGCTCAGGAACGACAGGCCGACGGAAACGAGCTTGATGGTCAGCACATAGTGGCCGTCGATCAGGTTCTGTCGTACGTAGCCACACCGAATCAGCTCCGTGAGCAGTCGGTGCGATGCGCTCAGGGGGATCTTCAATTCACTGGCCACGGTGGACAGCGCAACACCCTGCGGGTGTTCCGCCAGATATTCCAACACTTTGAAGCTGCGTCCCAGCATCTCGCTCATCTGATGTCTCCCGGTTCAATCGCGGCCAGCCGCCTGTCTCGACGGCATCACTCTATCAGATCGCGGGAAGGGATTTCCATAATGGAAAGATTTTCCGGAAAACCCAGAATCGCCGCAATCCGTCCTTTCTGCCTTCCTTTTGGAGACCTTCCGTGAAACTTCTTCGTACGCTTGCCGCAGCCGGCCTGTGCATCGGCCTTGTCGCCCCGAGCTGGGCCCAACAGGAACGGGTGATCCGCTTCGGCCATCTCAACAATGCGGACCATCCGGTGAGCTTCGGCGTGAAGCGCTTCGCCGAACTGCTCGCGGCCAAGAGCGGCGGCAAGATGAAGGTGCAGGAGTTCCCGGCCTCCCAGCTCGGCAACGAGATGCAGCAGCAGTCCGCGCTGCAAGGCGGCGTCCAGCAGATGTCGGCGCCGGCCACCACGTCGCTCGCGGGCATCGTCAAGGAGTTCGGTCTGGTCGACTTCCCCTTCTCCGTGAGCAGCTTCGCCCAGGCCGACGCCCTGCTCGACGGTCCACTGGGCCAGGCCCTCATCGCCAAGCTGCCCGACAAAGGCCTCGTGGCCCTCGGCTACTGGGACCTGGGGTTTCGCAACGTCACCAACAGCAAGCGTCCCATCGGCAGGCCCGAGGACCTCGAAGGCCTGAAGATCCGCGTCATTCCCAACCCCGTGTTCCTGGAGACCTTCAAGGCCTTCAAGGCCAACCCCGTGCCGATGCCGTTCGCGGAACTCTACGGCGCGCTCGAAGCCAAGGCGGTCGACGGGCAGGAGAATCCGTATTCGGTGATCCTGTCGAACAAGTTCTTCGAGGTACAGAAGTTCGTCAGCGCGACGAATCACGTGTATGCCGCCAACATCGTGCTGGTCAGCAAGAAGTTCTGGGACTCGCTGTCCCCCGCCGAGCAGAAGATGATGCACGAGGCCGCCGACGAGGCGCGCGGCTACCAGCGCCAGGTCAGCCGGGCGGCGGCCCAGAAGGCCGTGGGCGAGTTGCAGGCCAAGGGCGCCCAGTTCAACGAGGTGAGCGCGGCCGAGCAGGTGCGCATGCGCGAGATCGCCAAGCCGGCGATCGACAAGTTCGCGGCCCAGTACGACCCCGCCATCGTCAAGCTCTACAACGACGAGCTCGCCCGCATCCGCAAACAATGACTGCTGCACGCCCCACCTCCATGAAGATCCTCGTCCTCCACGGCCCCAACCTGAACCTGTTCGGACGCCGCGAACCCCACATCTATGGCAAGACCACGCTCGCCGAGATCGATGCGCGGCTGCAGGCGCTGGCTGGCGAACTCGGCGTGACGCTGGAGACCCTCCAGTCGAACCATGAAGGCGACCTGATCGACTTCCTTCACGCGCACATCGACGACGCGCAGGGCGCGCTGGTCAATCCCGCCGGGCTCACGCAGCACGGCGTGCCGCTGCACGACGCGATCAAGGCCATGCCCTTCCCGACCATCGAGGTGCACATGTCCAACATCGCCGCGCGCGAAACCTGGCGCGCCCACTCGATCATCTCGCCGGCGGTCAAGGGCACCATCCAGGGCCTGGGGCCCCAGTCGTACCTGGCCGCCCTGCGCGCGCTGGTGGAGATGCACAGGCAGACCGAAGCGCGGGCCGCCGCATGAGCCGCTGGATCGAGCGGTGCTGCCGCGGCATCGAGGCGCTGATCGCGGCCGCGCTCGCGGTGATGGTCGTGCTCGTCTTCGGCAACGTCGTGCTGCGCTACGGCTTCAACTCAGGCATCACCGTGTCCGAAGAGGTGTCTCGCTGGCTCTTCATCTGGATGACCTTCCTGGGCGCCGTGGTGGCCCTGAAGGAGCACGGGCACCTGGGCGTGGACATGGTGGTGCAGAAGTTGCCGCCCCTGGGCAAGAAGGTCTGCCTGGCCGTCGGACATGTCGTCATGCTCTACATCGTCTGGCTGCTGTTCCAGGGCAGCGTCGCGCAGGCGCGCATCAACTGGGACGTGACCGCGCCCGTCACCGGCGCGTCGATGGCCATCGTCTATGCCTCGGGCGTGGTCTTCTCGATACTCGCCGGCCTGATCCTGGCGCTCGACCTGCTGCGCCTGCTCACCGGGCGCATCGCCGAGAGCGACCTCGTGATGGTCCAGGAGTCGGAGGAAGCCGTGCAGCTGCAGCAGATCCTCGGCGCGAAGGACGAGGCGCAGGGAGCGCGCCGATGACCATCCTCGTCTTCGTGGGCACCCTGCTGCTGGCCATGGCGATGGGCATTCCCATCGCGTTCTCGCTGCTCGCCAGCGGCGTGGCGCTGATGTGGCACCTCGACCTGTTCGATGCGCAGATCCTTGCGCAGAACGTGATCGGCGGCGCCGACAGCTTCCCATTGCTGGCCGTGCCCTTCTTCATGCTCGCCGGCGAGATCATGAACGTCGGCGGCCTGTCCAAGCGCATCGTCGACTTCGCGCTCGCGCTGGTGGGCCATGTGAAGGGGGGCCTGGGCTACGTGACCATCATGGCCGGCTGCCTGCTGTCGGCGCTCTCCGGCTCGGCCGTGGCCGACGCCGCCGCGCTGACCGCGCTGCTGCTGCCGATGATGGTAAGCGCGGGGCACGACAAGGCACGCGCGGGCGGCCTCATCGCGGCCACCGGCGTGATCGGCCCGGTGATCCCCCCGAGCATCGGCCTCGTGATCTTCGGCGTGGCGGCCAACGTGTCGATCTCCAAGCTGTTCCTCGCGGCGATCGTGCCCGGCCTGCTCATCGGGGGTGCCCTGTGGATCACCTGGGCATGGCTGGTGCGGCGCGAGAAGATCGTGCCGCCGCCGCGCAAATCCTCGGCCGAGATCGTTTCGGCCTTCCGCAAGGCGCTGTGGGCGCTCATGCTGCCCGTGATCATCCTCGTGGGCCTGCGCATGGGCGTGTTCACGCCGACCGAAGCGGCCGTGGTGGCTGCCGTCTACGCGCTGTTCGTGTCGGCGGTGGTGTACCGGGAAATCACGTGGAAGGATCTCTACGGCATCTTCGTGAGCGCGGCCAAGACCAGCGCCATCGTGATGTTCCTGATCGCCGCGGCCATGGTGAGCGCCTGGCTCATCACGGTGGCCGACCTGCCGTCGAAGGTCGTGGGCCTGCTGCAGCCCTTCATGGGCAATCCGGTCCTGCTGATGGCGGCGATCATGGTGCTCGTCATGGTCGTGGGCACGGCGATGGACATGACGCCGACCATCCTGATCCTCACGCCGGTGCTGATGCCGATCGTCAAGGCCGCGGGGATCGATCCGGTGTACTTCGGGGTGCTTTTCATCATCAACAACTCGATCGGACTGGTCACCCCGCCAGTGGGCACGGTGCTGAACGTGGTGGCCGGCGTCGGCAAGATCTCGATGGACGACGTCACGCGCGGCGTGGTGCCCTTCATGATTGCCGAGTTCGCGATCCTGTTCGCGATGGTCGCATTCCCGCAGCTGGTCATCGCGCCCGCGCGATGGTTCGGAGGCTAGGCGGTGGCGATCTGCGCTTTTTCCGGCCTGCTGCGGCGCGGCCGCATCTTGCTGTGCATGCTCGCGTTCATGACGCAGTTGCCCGCGGCCGCGCAGGATCCCGAGCGCGAGGTGCTGCCCGAGCAGCGCCAGCCGCTGGCTTTCGTTTCGCCCACGGGCCTGACGCCGCTGGGCGGCAAAATGATCTTCAGCGCCTTCCATGCCGAAAGCGGGCAGGAGCTGTGGGTCACGGACGGCAGCCGCGCGGGCACCGCGATGCTCAAGGACATCCGCCCGGGCTTCCGGGGCGCCTTCCCCGCCGGTCAGACGGCGTTCAAGGGCCATGTCTACACCGCCGCCACCGATGGCGTGCACGGGATCGAGCTCTGGCGTACCGACGGCACCGCCGCGGGCACCGCCCTGGTGATCGACCTCCAGCCGGGCGAGGAAAGCGCGCTGCCGAGCGAGCTGACGGTGTTTCGCGATGCGCTGTACTTCGTGGCCAACGACGGGCGTTCGGGATTCCAGTTGTGGAAGACGTTGGGCACCGCGTCCACCACGGTGCGCGTGTCCTCGATCGACGCTGGCCCGCGCGCGCTGGCACGCCAGCTCACGGTGGCCGGGCAGCGCCTGTTCTTCACCGCGACCACGCGCGAGCACGGTCACGAACTCTGGGTCAGCGAAGGCACCCCCGAGAGCACGCGCCTGGTGAAGGACATCCGCCCCGGCCCCGAGGACGCGGGCATCCAGAACCTGACGGCGGTGGGCGACGAACTCTATTTCACCGCCCACGACGGCCTGCACGGGATCGAGCTGTGGAAGACCGACGGCACGGCACGCGGCACCCGCATGGTGAAAGACCTGCGGCCCGGTCCCGGGCCCTCCCGCCCGATGCACCTGACGGCCCTCGGCCGCACCCTGTACTTCGCCGCCGACGACGGGGTGCACGGCCTCGAGCTCTGGAAGAGCGACGGCACCGAGGGCGGGACCACACTGGTGAAGGACATCCGCCCGGGGCCGTCCGGCGCCATTTCCAGCCCGATCACGGCCATGGGCGGCCGGCTCTATTTCGCCGCGACCGACGGCGCCTCGGGCGCGGAACTCTGGCGCAGCGACGGGACGGCCGCAGGGACCGTCCTGGTCAAGGACATCGCGCCGGGCGCGCAGAACGGATCGCCCGCGCGCTTCTCGGTCGTCGGCTCCCGCCTCTGGTTCTCCGCCAACGGCGGCAGCGCCAGCGGCGTCGAGCCGTGGACCAGCGACGGTACGCCAGCGGGCACCCGCGCCGTGGCAGACATCGCGCCGGGCGCGCGACATTCCATGCCGCAGGGTTTCCGCCGCCTGGGCAACTCGGTGCTCTTCGTTGCAGACGATGGCAACGGCAACGAACGGCTGTGGGCGCACCGCAAGGACGGCCAGCTGGTCCTGGTCGGCGATCCGCTCAGCCAGCGCCTGCGCTGATCCGCAGGCCGGGCGTGGGTTCTGCGGCGCCGCTGAAGGCCTGCGTGACCGCATAGTCGTGCAACGCCCGCCGCATGGCTGCGGCAATGGCCGGGTCCGTGGGGTCGTGGCCGGCGCCCGCCGCCCACCGCAGGATGGCGCGCCCCTGCAACGCATGCGCCAGCGCCCGGGCGCCCTGCGGCGGGCACAGGCGGTCCTGCGTGCCATGCACGATCAGCGTGGGGACCGTGGGCAATGCGACGCAGCGCTCCAGGAGCGCGGGCGCGCGCAGCCAGCACCCGTGCCTCAGGTAGTGAGCCTGCACGCGGTAGCGCGCCACCAGCCGCTGCAGCGTCGCGTCGTCGGGCTGCGGCGCGGGCCTTCCCGTGGCCATGCGTTGTTCCCACCCGAACCAGAGCGCGGCGATCCGGCACTGGCGCTGCGGCGTTCCGTGCGCGAGGACCTGCGCGATCACCTCGGTGATCGGGCATTGCCGCTGCCACGCCTCGTTCCACAACGCGCGCCATTCGGGGTCACCGTGGCGTACCGCCTGCGCGAAGAAACCGTGGATGTCGCCGCCGCGCGCCAGGAACACGTTCCTCAGCAGCAGGCCCGCCACGACGCCGGGCTGGTCCAGCGCATGGGCCAATGCGAGCGTGGCGCCCCAGGAGCCGCCCACCACGAGCCAGCGCTCGATGCGCAGGTGATCGCGCAGGCGCCGCAGGTCGTCAAGCAGATCGGCGAGCGTGTTGGCCGTGATCGCGCCTGCCGGCGTGCTGCGACCCGATCCTCGCTGGTCGGGACAGATGATGCGGTAGCGCCGCGCATCGAAGTCGCGCCGCAACACCGGCGAGCCGCCCGAGCCCGGTCCGCCGTGGAGCACGAGCGCCGGCAGGCCCGCCGGATCGCCATGCTCCTCGACATGCATGACATGTCCGTCGTCCAGCGGCAGCCGGTGAACGATTGGACGAGAACCCTGCGTCACACGCGGGTCCGCTCAGTCCTGCGCCCGCGCATTGGCGTCCGTGCGAAAGACCAGTTCGCCCGACCGCCTGGCGCCCGGCACGAAGCGAAGCGGCGTGCCGCCATCGTCGCGCACGTCCACCGCGGCCGCGACCATGGCCTCGACCTGCGCGTGGCGCGGACTCTTCGGGCAGACCGGGTCGGTGGCGGCCGCATCGCCGGTCAGCAGAAAGGCCTGGCAGCGGCAGCCGCCATGGTCCTTGTCCCGGTCGTCGCAGCTTGCGCAGGTGCTGCTCATCCAGCCAGTGCCGCGGTAGGCACCGAAGGCCGGACTGTCGTGCCAGATGCTGCGAATGGCCTGCTCGCGAATGTTGGGGAACTCCAGCCCGGGCAGCATCCGCGCACTGTGGCATGGAAGGGCCACGCCGTCGGGCGCTACCACCAGGAACACGCTGCCCCAGCCGGCCATGCAGGGTTTGGGCTTTCCCTCGGCATAGTCGGGCACCACCCAGAGGATCTTCATGCGTCCCTCCAGGCGCGGCCGGTGCGCCTCGACCACCGCTTCGGCGCTCGCCAGCGCCGAGCGCGAAGGCATCAGCATCTCGCGGTTGCGCCATGCCCAGCCGTAGTACTGCACGTTGGCGAGCTCCAGGAAATCCGCCGCCATGGACTCGGCCATCTCGATGATGCGACCGACATGCGGCAGGTTGTAGCGGTGCATCACGCAGTTCAGCACCATCGGATAGCCCAGGTCCTTGATCGTGCGGGCCACGCGCTGCTTCAGGTCGAAGGTGCGCGTGGAGCTCAGGAAGTCGTTCAGCTCGCGGCTGGAATCCTGGAACGACAGCTGGATGTGATCGAGGCCGGCCTTCTTCAGCGCCTGGGCGCGCTGCGGCACGAGGCCCACGCCCGAGGTGATCAGGTTGGTGTAGAAGCCGAGCTCGTGCGCGGCTGCGACGAGCTCCTCGAGGTCCTCGCGCACCAGCGGCTCGCCACCCGAGAACCCCAGCTGGACGGCCCCCATGGCGCGCGCCTCGCGGAATACGCGGATCCATTCACCCGTGTCGAGTTCGTTGCCGTAGCGCGTGTAGTCCACGGGGTTCGAACAGAAGGCGCAGTGCAGCGGACAGCGATAGGTCAGCTCCGCGAGCAGCCACAGCGGCGGTTTCACAGCGGCCGCACGGGCACGCTCAGCGGATCCAGTGGCGTCCACGGGCCTGCTCCAGGAACTCGAGCACGTCGGTACGCAGATCGGGTTCGCCGAAGGTGCTTTCCAGGTCGGCCACGAGCGCCGCGACCGAGGTCTTGCCGTCGCAGCGCTTCAGGATCTCCGCCGCCGGCTGGTTCAGCCTGATCATGCCCTCGGGGAACAGCAGCACATGGCACTGCTGCGCCTCTTCCCATTGCATCCTGTACATCGTGCCGAGTGCCGGCTGCGCGCTGTCGGTCCATGCGCTCATGGCTGGTGCTCTTTCGCAAGGTCGTCGGGATAGGCCTTCTCGATCGCGTCGAGCATGGCCCAGAGGATGTCGAGCTTGAAGCCCAGGATCTGCAGGGCACGGGCCTGTCGTTCGCGCGTGGTGCACCACTGCATCGCCACCTCCAGGCCGTGCTCGACATCGCGGTCGGCCAGCGGGATGCGGCTGCGGAAATAGTCCAGGCCCGAGATGTCGATCCACGGATAGTGCGTGGGCCAGCCCGCGAGCCGGTCCTTGTGGATGCGCGGCGCGAACATCTCCGTCAGCGAGGAGATCACGGCCTCCTGCCAGGGTGCCGTGCGCGCGAAGTTGACGTACGCATCCACGGCGAAGCGCACGCCCGGCAGCACGAGCGCGTGCGACTCCAGCACATCGCGGCGCAGGCCGGTCGCGAGGCCCAGGCGGGTCCATATCTCGATGCCACCGGCATGGGCGCCTTCGTGGTCGCCGTGCCCGTCGTGGTCGAGCATCCTCACCACCCAGCGCCTGCGCGTCGCGCGATCGTCGCAGTTGGAGAGGATCGCCGCGTCCTTCACGGGAATGCGGCACTGGTAGTAGAACCGGTTCGCCACCCAGCCCCGGACCTGGAAGGGGTGCAGTTCGCCGGCGTTGAGCCGCCGGTTGAACGGATGATGGCTGTGGTAGCGCGACTCCATCGCGCGCAGCTGCGACTCGAAGACCTGCGGCGGCCAGGGCTCCTGTTGCATCTGCATCTGCATCTGCATCTGCTGCTGTTGTTGTTGCTGGTGCGTCACGCGTCAGATCTCCAGTTCCATGCCGTCGAAGGCCACCTCGATCCCACGGCGCACGAGCTCGGCGCGTTCCGGCCCGTCTTCGTCGAGGATCGGGTTGCTGTTGTTGATGTGGATGAGCACTTTCCTGCGCGCGGCGCAGGCGTCCAGCGCCCTCAGCATGCCCGGGCCGTGCGGTCCGTCGCACTGCGGCAGGTGGCCCATGTCGGCGGCGTGCTTCTTGCCGAGGCCCGCCGCGACCATCTCGTCCTCGCTCCAGAAGGTGCCGTCGACCAGCACGGTGTCGCAGCCGTCGAGGCTCCGGCGCTCGGCCTCGCCCACGCGTGCGAGGCCTGGTGCATAGAACAGGCGCCTGCCGCTGGCCGGGTCTTCGATCGTCACGGCCGCGTTGTCGCTTCGCGCCTCGGCCTGCCGGCGCGGCGAGTAAGGGGGCGCCTTGCCGGGAACCGGCACCGCCTGCAGGCGCAGGCCGGCGACCTCGTGCCACGCACCGCCGCCGGGCTCGAGCGGCATCGGGTGCCAGCGCACACCGCTGTAGCTTTCGAGCGCCTTCAACAACGGCAGGCTGCCGGTGAGGTCTTCATGCGATTCAGGCGTGCAGTAGAGCTGCAGCCGCGATCCCTCGCGCAGGCTCAGAAGCCCCGCGACATGGTCGATCTGCGAATCCATCAGCACCACGGCCTCGATCGCGGAGTCGCGCAGGCCATGGCGAGGCCACAGCGCCGGCGACGCGCGCAGCTGTGCGCCGATATCGGGCGAGGCGTTCAGCAGCACCCAGCGTTCGCCATCGGCCGACACGGCAATCGAACTCTGCGTGCGAGCAAGGGCCCGGATCCGCCCGGTTCGCTGGCCGGCGCACAGGCGGCAGTTGCAATTCCATTGAGGGAAGCCACCGCCCGCTCCCGAACCAAGAACCAGAATCTTCATGGGCACAAGAAAAAGACGGCACCGGCGCGAAGCCGGTGCCGTCGGGGCCGCGCTCAGCGCGCGGAGATGTACATCGTGATCTCGAAGCCGAAACGCAGTTCTTCGAACTCAGGCTTGCACCATTTCATCGCATTGCTCCTTCATGGTTGGGGGTTGGGAAACGGAATCAGTACACGACGATCTTGCCCGTCGGGCGCGGGCTATGGCAGTCGTTGTAGAAGTATTCGCCCGGCATGTCAAAGGTGTGGGTCGCGGACTGGCCCGGAGCCAGCCTGAAGTCGAACCGACCTTCGAAGAACTGCGTGGCGCAGTGCGTGTTCGCATTGGTCCCCGGATTGGTGAAGGTCACGGTGGTGTTCGCCGGCACGCGCATGAAGGTCGGCGTCATGGCATTCACGGCCGTCGATTCGGTGGTGCCCGGCTCGTTCGCGGCGGTCTGCACGCGCGCCAGGAACACCGTGTTCGGGGTCGGCAATGTCGCGCCTTCCACCGCCGAGCCCGACACCGGCCGGCGCACGACCGGCGGCACCGGCGTGGGCGCGGGCGCGACGGAGCCGCCGACCTTGAAGGCCCACAGGCGATCGCCGCGCGGTGCCGAATCGCCGTACGGAATGCCCGTGCCGCCCGAGAACACCGCGATGTACTGCTCGCCATCGATCTCGTAGGAGACCGGACTGGCACTGATCGCCGCGCCGGTCTGGAAGCGCCACAGTTCGCTGCCGTCCTGCGCATCCAGGGCCAGCAGGTTGCCGTCGGGCTGTCCGATGAACAGCAAGTCGGAGGCCGTGCTCAGGATGCCGTTGCCGTGCGCCAGCGAATACGGCATCTGCTTCTTCCACTTCACGAGGTTGGTGCTCGGATCGACCGCCACGACCGCACCGGTCATGTAGGTGCCCGGCGGGCGCAGGCCGTTGCTCGATTCGGTGAGCGAGTGCGCCGCCGACACGTACCCCATGCCCGTGTAGACCAGGCCCGTGCGCTGGCTGAAGGACTGGTGGTTCCAGTTGGCGCCGCCGCCGTGTCCCGGAATGGAGAGGATCGGCACGTCCCAGTGCGCGTCGTAGAGGCAGCCCTTCACGTAGTTCGGGACCGCGCGGTTGGGATCGCCGGGGATCGTCGTGCCCAGCGGCTGGTCCACGATGCAGGTCTCGGTCCAGGCGCCCTGGCGCGGGAAGGGCTGGGTCGGCCAGCTGGCCTGGCGGGCGTCCTGCTTCACCGGCACCTCGTCGATGCCCAGCGGCGCGCTGCCATCCTTGCGGTCGAGGATGTAGTACATGCCCGTCTTGCTGCCGTAGATCACGACCTTGCGGTCTTTCCCGTCGATCTTGACGTCGGCGAGCACGGGAGACATCACGTTGTCCATGTCCCAGATGTCGTGGTGCACGGACTGGAAGTGCCACTTGTACTCGCCGGTCTTGATGTCCAGCGCAACGATCGAATTGGCAAACAGATTCAGGCCCGGGCGCGTGGAGCCGTTCTGCGACGAACCGCCGCGCACGTTGCCGAAGGTCCAGTAGACCAGGCCCAGTTCGGGATCCACCGCGGGATGGATCCACGGGGTCGCACCGGTACGTTCCGACTCGGCGGCGCCGCCCCAGGTGTCGTAGCCGATCTCGCCTGCGCGCGGCACGCCCCAGAACGAGGTCAGCACCTTGCCCGTCAACGCATCGGCAGAGAACGCCGCACCGCGATTGCCGTCGTTGGTGCCGAGATAGAGCCGCTTGTCGTGATAGACGAGCGCCACTTTCTGCAGCGCGCCCTGGTAGTCGGGGTCGGTGCTGCTGCTCGGGTACTGCTTGATCCAAGCGATGGCGCCCGTGTCCGTCCTGAGTGCTACCAGGCGGTTGCCGGTGGCGACGGTGAACACCAGGCCCAGGTCCTTCGCGACCGCCACCCCGCGGCGGGTGATGGCCCCGTAGGGCGTGGTCCATTTCCACTTCGTGAGGCCGGTCTTGCCGTCCACCGCGATCACGTTGCCCAGCGCGGACTCGATGTAGAGCACGCCGTCGACCGCCACCGTCGTGCTCTGGTTGGTGCCGGTGGTCATGCCGCCCTCGATCTGGTTGACCCAGGCGCCGCCCAGCTGGCCGACGAGGCCCTTGTTGATCTTGCGCAGGCTGGAGTAGTTCTGGTTGCCCAGGTTGCCGCCCACCTTGGGGAAGTCCTTGTCGCCGGCCGTGCAGCACTCGGACAGGCTGGCCGCGGGCGCGGCGGCCGCCGGCGGCGATGCCGGTGGCGGCGCGCTCGATGCTGGCGGTGGCGCGGGGGCTGGGCTGATGGGCAGCACCGGCGCGCCGCCGCCGCTCGAACCGCCACACGCGCCGAGCAACAAGGGGGATGCGAGCACGCCGCAGGAAACCAGCAGCGTGACCAATGATCTTTGTTTCATGGATGTCTCTACCTGGTGAAGTTGGGAAACGGATGTGCGCGAGGCCGCACGCACCGCAGGCAGGGCGCGGTGCGCGAAGCTGGCCTGGCAGCCAATTGCTCGATCGTTATTCGGTGCAGAAGGGCGTGAGGCCCATGGCCGACTTGACGCCCTGGACCACGAGCTTCTGGAACTCGATGGCCCCCACGCCCGACAGGTCCGCAGTGAACGAGTGGGCGTTGTGCCCGAGGGTCGTGAGCCATGCGCGACCACCGTCGTAGTACTGGCACCAGGCGACCGGATGGAAGTCCGCATGGCCCGGATGCGGCGCCGCGGTCAGCGGCTTCAGCGTCGAGGTGTCGACCTTGGCCAGGAACTTCACCTTCGTGGGGAAGGGCATGAGGTTGTACCACTCGTCCTGGAAGGAAAAGCGCTTGGGCACATCCTTCGTCGACGGGTCGTCCGAGACGATCTCGACATCGCCGGCACGGTTCGGCCCGTGGTTGTAGAAGTTCGCGTTGCCGAGCAGACCTTCGTAGTAGGGCCAGTTGTATTCCGCACCGAACGCGTTGTGCAGGCCGACGAAGCCGCCGCCGCGGCGCATGTAGTTGCGCAGTGCGGTGCGCGCGGCGTCCTGGCTCGTGCTGACCGCACCGTTCCACAGCGTGTCGCGGTTCGAGCTCGCGAAGATGATCGCCTTGTAGTTGTTGATGCGGCTGCTGAGGACCGCCACGTCTTCGGTCCAGTCGACCGTGATGCCTTCGGCCGACAGCATGCGCACCAAGCCGGCCTGCATCACGTTGTCCGGGTTCATCACCGGGTTCAGGCCAGCGCCCATCGGCGTGCCCAGCACGGCATGACGCGGCCCCGCGGTGCGCGAATAGACCAGCACCCGGTCCGGCGTCGAAGCAAAGGCGCCCCAGTCGTTGTAGCACTTGGGATTCGTTCCCCTGCAGACGTTGTAGTAGGTGTCGAAGCTGTCGTCGGGGGCTTCGGCCACCGGGTCCGTGGGCTGGACCGGTGTTTCTCCCGCGGGCTCGGTCGGGTTGCTCGGTGCTGTCGGCGACACGGGAAGTGCCGTGAGCGGCACCCCTCCCCCGCCTCCGCTTCCTCCTCCGCATGCAGTCACGGCCAGCGTCACGGCCGCCGCCAAGGCGAGCCGGAGAGTCAATGATTTGGCAAGTTCCAAGGGAGTCTCCTCGTTCTGATCGATGGCGCAGAGTGCGAACGCTCTGCCGATGCCGGCCGGCCGTGTCCGCTGCGGCGGGGCTGACCGGAAGCGATCATAAGAAATTTATGGAAAATATTTCCATAATGGAAATCCCTTCCTATTTCAGGCGGATGAAGCCGCTCCCAGGTTGAAGAAGTTGTGAGCGCCGGCCAGAAGCTGCGTCTTGCCGGTGGTCGCAGTGAGCCCACACGGCTGCCCACTTGGCCCGCTTCGGCGGGTTTTCTTTTGCCGCCGGGTTTTCCTCGTTGTTTTGCTGGCCAGGGTTCTGTCGCGGCGGGCAAGGCTCAAGCCGCCCCAGGAAACAGCGCCCCGAGGCCTGACCTGCGCTCGGCGTTGCCATGCTTTCGAGACCTCTGTCTGAGGCGACATATCGCTCAGGCCGCGCCGCTCAACCCGGCCACTCCAACTTAAAGAGACACTCAGGCCGGCATGCCTGCTTTGAGCAGGCCGCGCGCCGACGCGCCGCCGGCCAAGAGGGCACCGGTCTCGCTCTCGCTCTCGCTCTCGCTCTCGCTCTCGCTCTCGCTCTCGCTCTCGCTCTCGCTCTCGCTCTCGGAATAGGAGCTCGCCGAGTTTCGCGGCACGCGACGACGAGTGACGTAGGCCGGGTGAATGCAGCGCTGCGTGCCATCCTCGAAAGCCACCGTGACGGATCCCTCCGTCGAGGCGACGACAACGCCCGCCCCAAAACGCCTGACCTGGACCAGATCGCTTTTGGCGAAAAGCACCGGCTTGCGTGCGCGCGCCTTCGCCTGAGGGTTCGCAGCCCCGGCCGCAGCCGCCGTTGCCGACGGCGTGCCCACGAGGATCGGCTGCGCCAGCGTGGCCTCATGGGCTGCAATACGACGGCAGTTGTCGCATGTGCCGCAGCGCTTCGCCTCGGCCGAGGGGTCCAGTTCGGCCAGCAGCAGTTGCCAGCGGCACTGCCCCGTCTGCGCGTACGACAGCATGCGCTCGAGCGTCTGCCGGTCCTGCAGCCGGCGCTCCTTGTAGGCGTCGAGCATCGTGCTCAGATCGACGCGCGAGGCGGCCTTCTGTCGAAGTGCCATCTCTCCTCGCCGGCCGATGCGCAGCAACTTTGCCTGCCGCAGCAAAGCGACAGCCGCCTGCATTTTGCTGCGCGGGCGATCCAATGCCTCGAGGAGGCTGGCGGTGGTCCAGCCCTCGTCCCCGGGCGGCGTGGCGAGCAACTGGCGATAGACCGCATCGAGGTCCTCGAGCTGGGGATATTTTCCGGCCAGAAAGAACTGCTGAACCACCCTGTCCTTGGCCTGGAAGAGCAGCACACAGCGCGCTCGCTTTCCGTCACGACCGGCGCGCCCCGCTTCCTGGTAGTAGGCGTGCAGACTCGACGGCATCTGGCAGTGAACGATGAAGCGAATGTCGGGCTTGTCGATGCCCATGCCGAACGCGTTGGTCGCCACCATCACCCGCGCGGCGCCGCTCATGAAACGCTCCTGTGCCTCGCCACGCTCGCGCGTTCCCAACTTGCCGTGATAGATCGCGACCGACTCGTTCCGCGCGCGCAGAAGCTCGAAGGCCTGCTCGGCGGCCTTCACCGTGGCGGCATAGACGATGCCGCTGCCGGCTTCCTGCTGCACCAGTTCCACGATGCGCTGCTGGCGATCCGCCTCCTGCTGCATCTGCTCCACCGCGAAGTGCAGGTTGGCGCGATAGGCGCCTGTCTCGACCAGTCCTCCGCGCGGGATCGCGAGGTGTTTCATCACGTCGGCGGCGACCTCCGAACCGGCCGTCGCGGTGAGCGCCAGCACGGTGGGATTGCCCAGCGCCCGGATGGCAGGGCCGATGTCGAGGAAGGCCGGCCGAAAGTCATGGCCCCATTGCGAGATGCAGTGCGCCTCGTCCACCGCCACCAGGGCCACAGGATGGGCCGCGAGCTGCTCCAGGAAGGCGTGATCGGCGAGCCGCTCGGGTGTGGTCAGCACGATGCGCGCGCTGCCATCGCGCAGCGCCGTTTCGGCCGCAGCGAGCTCGTCCGCGGAGAGGGCGCTGTTGACCTGGATCGCCTGGATCCCCAAGGCTCTGAGCTTGTCGCACTGGTCCTTCATCAGCGCGATCAGCGGGGAGACCACCACCGTGCGTCCCTCGCGCAGCAGCGCCGGCAACTGATAGCACAGCGACTTTCCCGCGCCCGTGGGCATCACGGCGAGGGTTGACAGCCCTTGCATGACCCGCTCGATGACTTCGGCCTGGCCAGCGCGCAGCCGGGTGTGTCCGAACACGCGGCGCAGGGTGCGGTTCAGCGGGTTGGACGATGGCCACTGTCTGGTGGCGGCAGGGGAGCGGGTGGAGGGCATCAGCGGTGCCGGCGACCTTCGCCCTCCCCGCCCTCTCCACCCTCTTCGCGCCCACCCGCTTCCTCTTCGCCTTCTCGATCGGCTGCGACTTCGTCGGCCAGGTCCTGCACGCTGAGCGCCTCCGGGTCGTCCACCGAGTTCGCCACCTCGGCCGCGGCATCCGGGAGGACACCTGTGCGGTCCGGGAGTATGTCGGCATTGGTGGGGGTCTCGAGCCCGCCTTCGGCCGCCGCGCGGTTGTCGCCCGATGCGTCGCTGCCGCTGTCGCTGGAGTCACTCGGCCCGAGGCTCTCCGCATCGGTGCCCTTCGGTGTGACGGGCGCGTGCTCGCCGCCGAGGATGCTACTGGTTGCCATGATCTCTTTGCCTCGATAGGAAGATGCGCCAAGACTGCGCGCCGCCGGACGCCGAGGAAGTAGGAGATTTGCGCGTTCCGGCCGCTTCTGATTTCGGTCGAGACGCAGCAGGTCATGGCAGGTCCATGCGCGACGCAGGCAAGCCCAGGGGGCCGCCGAACCGTTTGATCCACCGAGGTCCGGTTCCCGGTCCCTCAAGCGCAGGCCATGCGGTGCGTGCGGACAGCACTGCTTCAGCGCAACGCGTCTGCCACGCCGCGGCACTTCTCGAACCTGTTGCCGCTGCCGCAGGGACAAGGACCGTTGCGCCCGATCTCGTGCTGCATCGCCGGCATCGCGCGTGCACGGGAATCGGAGTGCTCAGCGCAACGTCATGGAGCGTGAGCACGACAACAGCGCGAGCCGTCGATTTTTCGGAGCAAGCACGCCACGGAACAGGCATCGGTCCGGATCTGGCCACCGACAAACCGCTTGACGCTTCACTGGCCACCCCAGATACTTAAGCATCTTCTTAAGTTTTAGGCCGGCGATGTCCTTCACCCTCTACTACCACCCGCTGTCTTCTTTCTGCTGGAAAGTGCTGATCGCACTCTATGAGGCCGACATCGCTTTCGAGTCGCGTCTGGTGAATCTCGGCGATTCCGCCGACCGTGCTGCCTTCCAGGCGGTCTGGCCGCTGGCGAAGTTCCCCGTGCTGCGCGACAACGCGCGAGGCAAGACGATCCCGGAGTCGAGCATCATCATCGACTACCTGGCGCGCACCGAGCCCCGCGCCGCTTCCCTGCTTCCAGGCGATCCCGAGTTGGCGATGCAGACTCGTCTCACCGATCGACTTATCGACAACTACATCCACGCGCCCTTCCAGCAGGTGGTGGCCGAACGGCTGCGCCCGGAGGGACAGCATGATCCTTTCGGCGCCGAACAGGCGCGTCGCCAGATCCGATCGGGCTATGACCTCGTCGCCCCCATGATCAGCGGACCCTGGGCCATGGGCGAATCCTTCACCATGGCCGACTGTGCAGCCCTGCCGGCGCTGTTCTACGCCGACCACGCCGTTCGGCTGAGCGAATGGCCCGAACTCGCGGCTTATCTCCTTCGCCTGAAGGCACGCCCCAGCGTGGCCCGCGTGCTGGCCGAGGCCGAACCCTACTTCCAGTACTTCCCCTTGAGGAATGGCTGATGCCCCATGCGACCGCCAATCTCGACCTGACGTTCCAGGCGCTCGCGGATCCGACGCGGCGCGGCATCGTGGAGCGCTTGTCGCGCGGCCAAGCCACTGTCAGTGAGATCGCCGAACCCTACGCGATGTCGCTGCCGGCCATCGTCCAGCACCTGGCAGTGCTGGAGGCCAGTGGCCTGGTGCGCTCCGAAAAGATCGGGCGGGTGCGCACCTGCCGCATAGATACCGCCACGCTCAGCTTGGCCGAGCAGTGGTTCAACCGGCGCCGGGCGGAGTGGGACCAGCGTCTCGACCGCCTCGGCGAACACCTCAAGCGCCTTCCAGACGGAGAACCCAAATGACCCCTCAGACCCAACCCAACCGCAGCGTGTCCCACGGCGTCTTCACCATCGAACGCACCTATCCCGACGTGAGGCCGCAGCGGGTGTTCGACGCCTTCGCGAGCATCGAGGGCAAGAACGGCTGGTTCACGGCACCCAACGACAACTGGGAGATCGTCGAGCGGACCATGGATTTCAAGGTCGGTGGCCGCGAGCGGCTGAAGGGCCAATGGAAGTCCGGCATGGTGACCGAGTTCGACGCGACCTACTTCGACATCATTCCCGGTGAACGGATCGTCTATACCTACGAGATGCACCTGGACGCACGCAAGATCTCGATCTCGCTGGCCAGCCTCGAGTTCAAGGCGTCGGGCGCAGGGACCCGGCTGATCATGACGGAACAGGGGGCATTCCTCGACGGCTTCGATGACAACGGCAGCCGGGAGCGCGGCAGCCGCGAGATCATCGACAAGCTCAGTGCCTATCTGCAGCACTGACGGAAGGCGATGCCTGAGTTCAAACTCGACGTAAGCATCATTTCCCAGATCGTTCTGCAGATCGATCTCTTGGAATGTGCAGTTGTGACGCTCAACCAGCGTACGCACGAAGTTGATCCCTTCCCGGCCGGTCGCCTGGGAGCGCTTTCTCGTGATAGCCCCCACCCTGCATCAGCATGTCCCTTCGCGCTAAATGCTGTGCCGCTCTAACAACTACAACAGACTGTCCAGGAACTCGCCGACCACCGCCACGCAGTGATCGAAGCCTGGCGTGTAGTCCAGCGTAGCGATCGCATCGAACGCAGCGATCAACCCTGGATGTGGCTGCCGGATCTGGGACACGAACGCCTCTCGGTAGCGCACCAGAAATGGCATCGCCGCCAAGAGTTGCTGGGGCTCCCGCTCGACTACGAGCGCAAGGTCAAACAGATCGCGCGCCGTGGCCCGGTCACCGCGGTGGTACATCTTCTTCGCAATGATCTCGGCGGCCGTCTCCACCTTCACGCAGCGACCGCCGAAGTCCCAGGTTTCCCAAGCGTCGGCCAGCAGGTTGGGAGAGGCCACGAAGTCGACCTTGCCCTCCTCGAACTGCAGTTTGACGAAGGCGCCGGGCTGCTCGGTGTAATCCTGCGTCAGATCTGCCGCCGTGTCACTCAAGCGAGGTGTGACGAAACCGAGATACTGCGGATCGGGGACGAAGATATCGATATCCTTGCTCAGCCGATGTCGGTAACGGAACATCAGCACAGTCCCGCCGCCGAAGGTCCAGAACGGATCGACAATCCCCGCTAAAGCGGGCGATCTCGTCGATCAATGCCAGCGCGCGCGGAAAGAGCTTCTCCCACGCACCGGCGTGGCAGCGATCCTGAACTCATACCCACAACGCTCGCCGATGCACGGACAAAGATTCGGCCAGCTTCGCCACATTTCGCCATACCTGTCTTGGAGGCAGGTGCGCGCGTGAGGCCGTCTCCTCCACGGCCATCACCATGATCGGCACGGGTGCCTCGTCAAGCAAATGCATCAGATGCGGGGCAAATGGAGGCGGCACGTCGCCGCTTGCCAGGACCTGTTCGAGCGCCTCGGGGGCCAGTTCGCGCGCATAGCTGACGCTGGCCGTCTTGGCGGCCATCCACAGGCCGCGCTTCTTGCGCCGCGCCAGCGGATCTGGTTTTGGGGTGTCCAACCCCAGCACCGCCATCACCTGCCCTACACGATTGACGCCAAGATCGCTCAGAGCACCGCTTTCCAGGCCGATCAGGGTCTGACGAGACAAGCCACTCAGGTGTGCCAACTGCAGCTGGGACAAGCCCAGTTCCGTACGTCGCACCCGCACTGCATGGCCGATGTCGATGAGGTTCATGGAAAGTCGCAGCCGAAAAGATATCAAAAATATTTGACATACTGCGCTGATCCATACCCTGCTGCAACGACGGCTGCTGCGTCTTCGCCCTGCACGGCACGCCTTGACCTCACATCATGAAGCAGCGCCCCCGTAGGAACAGACCACCCGACACGCTGCCGCTGGCTGGCTACGCGGCGGGAGCGGTGCCCTCGCCCTTTCATCGCACCGCTTGCGCAACGGAGCACGTCTCGCGATAACCGCGGGCCACAGCGCCCATAGGAGGCGCTGAAATCTACGCCGCCCGGCCACGTGGACCACGGTCGAGCGTCACGGCGACGCCCTTCTTTCACTTCCAGTTCTTTCCGATCCAGGTGCGCATTGGCCCAATCGGGCGAGTTCTCGATGTAGTTCTGCGCCGCACTCACCAACTCGCCCACGTTCTTGTAGTCGTCCAGGCCGAAGGGCTGGGCCAGTGGCACGTTGGCGCGCATGTAGTTGCCGCCGAGCAGTTGCGCAGCCTGGTGCGCCGCGGGTTCCGCAGTGGCATCCATCGTGAGGTTGAGCAGTGCCGTGGCCGGGACCACACCATTGCTGAACGGCCACAGCCAATGCGTGACGCCCCAGTCCAGAGGGTTGGACACGGCGCCGGTCGGCACCCCCGCCGATTGACGCCGGTGCCCAGCGACAGCATCACGATGTCCGATATGGCACTCGCGTAGCCTTGGTAGATCTCCTGAGCGTCGCGGCTTCCCGACGAGCGACACCCCGGGTGCTTCCAGCATGCGATGCGGTAGGACTTGTCAGCGAAGAGCGACGTCGAAGAGGGCCTTGATCAGCGGTCTCTGACTGCGCACCTCGAGGCAACACAGCGAGTAATTGATCGACAGTTGCTCGTCATCAACCACCACTGCAGCCAAGCCGGGCAAGGGAATGAACTCCACTTGGGTGACGAAACTCACGCCCATGCCATTGGCAACCGCATGCAGGATGGCTTCGCGGCTGTTGATCTCCATGATGCAGTCGAGCGGCACATTGGCCTGCTCGCATGCACGCTCCACCCGGTGTCTTGTCTTCGAGCCGGGTTCACGCAAGATCAGCGCCTCACCCTGGATGTCGCCGGTGGCGATGCTGGTTCGCTTCGCCCATGGATGGGCCTGCGGCACGACTGCGACGATGCGCTCGCTGCGGTAGTGCACGATGTGCAGCCCCTCGACGCCCGGAGGTTCAGCAACGATGCCCACATCGATGTCGAAGTCTTGCAAGCCCTGCAGCGTCGACTTCTCCGAGCCGATAGAAACCGTAAGTTCGATCGATGGATACGCCTGTCGAAAGGTGCGCGCAAGCTCCAGCGCGATAGGCGGCGACACCGCGCCGACGCGGACCAGCCCCGCCTTGAGCTTATGCACGCTCTGGAGAAACTGGAGCGCCTCTTCCTCCTGACCGAACAGTCCCTGCGTGATCGCATAGAGCCGCTCACCTGCGGCAGTGAGTTTCACGCCTCGCCCACCACGCAGGAAGAGCTCGACATTGAAGCGCGTCTCGAGCGCCTTGACCTGATCAGTGACGGTGGGCTGCCCGATGTGCAAGTACTGCGCCGCTGCAGTGAACCCTCCCGTCTTGGCGACGGCGTGGAAGCAACGGATCGATTTGTAGTACTGGTGAAACATGTCAAGGCTGTCCGCGGAACAAATGCGAGGGATGACAGCGAGACTCTCACACGCGATCGCGCAGTGCATGCGCGCTTACCCGTGTTTTCCCTATGCAACGCCCATCACGTCGCGTCGTCAGGGTCTTCACTTCGAGGCGCGCTCGGCGATCCATCGGTTTTGGACCAGGCGCGCACCGCAAATGCGATTGGACGACGCACCGCCTCGCCCAGACACTGCGCCCAATGCCAATACGCGAAGTCGCGCGGCGCTGATGAATACATCCCACACGGAGACCATTTCGATGCCCCACACTTATCACAACCCCGTTTCGATCCATAGTGGCCGAGGCAGCCTCGAGCGGCTGCCAGCAATTCTCCACGGCCGTCGGGTCGTGCTCGTCACTTTTCCAGAGGCCCGCGGCCTCGGTCTCATCGCGCGACTTGAGGGACTGCTGAAAGACAGCCTGGTCGGCGTTGTCGAAGACGTGCGTCCCAACCCCGACGTCGAGCAACTCGAGGCCCTGTACAACAAATTCTGGAGCGAAGGCGCCTCGTGCGACGCGATCGTCGCAGTGGGAGGAGGCAGCGCCATCGACACGGCGAAGGCGCTGATGGTCGGCACGGCGGGCGGGAAATTCCATGAGCTCGTGGGCCTGCTTGCCACGGGCCAGCCCTTCACTCCGACAAGCGTCAAACCGCTGATCGCCGTGCCCACCACCGCCGGCACCGGCAGCGAAGTGACTCCCTGGGCAACGATCTGGGACGCCGGCAACCAGAAGAAGTACTCGCTGCACCTGGACATGACCTGGCCTGAGGCTGCCATCGTCGATCCCGAGCTCATGACCACGGTCCCGGCGGGAACTACGGTGTCGACGGGGCTCGATGCGCTTTCGCACGCACTGGAGTCGATCTGGAACGTGAATGCCAATCCGGTTTCCGACACTTTTGCCGTTTCGGCGATACAGGACATCTTCACCTGCCTGCCAGCGCTGCTGAGGGACCTGGGCAATCTCGACCTGCGCGAGCACATGGCGCTGGCCGCGCTCAAGGCCGGCATGGCCTTCTCCAACACAAAGACGGCGCTCGCACATTCCATCTCGTACGAGATGACGCTGCGCCACGGCTTGCCACACGGCATCGCTTGCTCTTTCACGCTGCCGATCGTGCTCGAGAAGGCCTGGGCCAAGTCGGCAGACCGCGACCTTACGCTGCAGCGCGTGTTCGGGCCCGACCTCTCGGCCGCAAAGCAGCGCTTGCGAGACTTCCTCAACGGCCTGGGCGTCAAGACCGAATTCTCCGACTACGGCGTTGCAGACGCCGAGGCGGCAGCCATGATTGCGCGCGCCATGGAGGGCGCGCGCGGAAAGAACTTCATCGGCGCGCCGATGGCCGCCTAGCCATCCAAGCTTTCCCAACCAGACATGTCGGCAAAGAACCGGCACCGGGGAATCAGTCGGTAAATCAACGGAGACAAAAATGCAGATAGCCAACCAGACCTTGACGGCAGGCACCTACGTATCGCCGCTCGATAACTCGTTTCGCAAGGCGCAGTGGCGAATGCTGCTCGCGGCCATGTTCTGCTACTTCTTCTTCTACACAGGACGGCAGACCTTCGGCTTCGCGATCCCGGGCATCCAGAAGGAGTTCGGGCTTTCGAAAGAGGTGCTGGGCTGGGCCTCGACCTCGTTGCTGTGGTGCTATGCCATCGGCCAGGCCATCAACGGCAACCTGGGCGACAAATTCGGCGGACGTCGCGTGATGACGGCAGGCGCCATCCTCTCGTGCGCGGCCAACTGGATCGTCAGCTTCGCGGTGGGCTTCAAGAGCCTGGCCGTTCCCTGGGGCATCAACGGCTATTTCCAGGCCCTGGGCTGGGCGCCGGGCAGCCGGCTGCTGTCGAACTGGTGGGGCGCGAGCGAGCGCGGCAAGGTCTACGGTTTCTACGTGTTTGCCGCCGGTTGCGCTTCGGTGCTGTCTTTCGTGACCTCGATCATCGTCATCAACGTGCTGCACCTCGAATGGCGATGGATCTTCCGACTGCCGGTGCTGCTGATGCTGGTCGGCGGCATCGCCTTCTACCTGATTGCCCGTGAGCGTCCGGAAGATCTGGGTTTCAAGTCACCCGACACCGGCGCAGCCGACAACACCCCCCAAAAGCCCCCGGGCGGGCTGACCAACAGCGGGCCCGCGGAAAATTCATGGTCACGCTACAAGGCCGTGCTCAGCAACCCCAGGCTGATGATCGCCGCATTGGCCATCGGCTTCCAGAACGCCGCACGGTATGGCCTCATCGTCTGGGTGCCGGTGCACTTCCTCGGCAAGGACTGGGCCAAGGCCGCCGACAGGATGATGGATCCCGCCTGGATCTCGGTGGCGCTGCCGGTGGGCATGGCCTTCGGTGCGCTCACCAACGGCTGGATTTCCGACAAGGTGTTCGGCTCCACGCGTTACAAGGCCATCGTGCTCTACATGCTGCTGGGTGCCGTTGCCTCGATGGGCATGTATCTCGTACCCACCAGCATCCTCGGGCTGGGGCTGCTCTTCCTGGCGGGCTTCTTCGTCTATGGACCAGCATCGTCGTTCTGGGCACTGTGCCCCGACCTGGTGGGCGCCCAGCGCGCCGGCACGGCAACCGGCGTCATGAACTTCTTCTCATATCTGCTGGCCGGCCTGGGCGAACCGTTGATCGGCCGGATGCTGGACCATTCGGGCAACACGTCGGTGGTGTTCCCCATCGTCGCGGCAAGTTGCCTCATCAGCGCCTTCATTGCGGTGTTCATCCGTCGTTGACGGCAACTGCACAGTGGCGCTTCTGCGTGCCCTGCCGCGCGGCGGCACGACACTGGCGCATGACGCTTGCGCGTTCGAGGTCCACAAGATGCTCGCGCAATCTCGACGCCACATGGACTCTCCAAGCAACCAACCACCGAGGACCTGCAATGACTTCATCAGCGACCAAGTCGGCAGCGGTGGCCTGCGTGGCCGCGGTCCCGATCCTCGCTCCAAGCGGCAGCGAAAACACGGTCTCGGATTCAAGGAATGAACGCGAACTTGGCATGGCCGGGGAACGTCTGCATCAAGACCTGGCCTTCGAAGTCGCCGCCAAGTGGATCCGCAGATACCACCGGCAGCTTTCGGGCGAGTGACCACGGCGACGCGTTCGCAATCTGCGCTCACGTGTTGGCATCGATGCTCTTGAACTACGCAAGCACGGGTCGTCTCACGCGACACATGCGGGCAACCCTGCAGTGCCACAACGTGAGTGTTCCGCCAGCGCGCAGCGTCGCAGTCCCCAACCACTTGAACACGACTTCGAGCACATGGATCGCGCCGAGCAGGCTGCCATTGAAACGACGACATCCTTCACCACACCATCAGGAACATCACATGAAAGCATTGGTTCGCGCCGGACTGACGTGTCTGTTGATTGCGCTCACCGCCCCTGCGAGTGCCGCGACGCTCGATGCATTCGAGCAGTCGCCAAATGCTGCGATCTCGGGTTACAACGTCGAAAATCTCACTCAGATTACACCTGAAACGTGCGCCACGGCCTGTCTCGGCGCGCCACGCGCCGCATGGTGCGTGTCCTTCGATTTCGACAAGGTCAACATGAGTTGCGACCTCAGCGACAAGCGCGCGGTCGACATAGGCGGCCTGAAGACGGACTACCCCAACAATCCCTATGACCACTACAGCCTCAAGCCCGACCCGCTGAAGCCTTTCATGCGCACGCCCGACGCAGCGATCAGCGGTCACAACACCGAGAGCCTGCAAGCCGTGACGCCCGGCGATTGCGCCAACGCGTGCACCGACGCGAGCCGCTCCGGATGGTGCAAATCCTTCGACTACTACAAGTCCCAGCAGCGCTGCGACCTCAGTGACAAGCGCGCCAGTGATGTGGGTGGACTGAAGAACGACTATCCCGGCAACCCCTACGACCACTACTCGCTGATTGCCGGCGAGGGTATTCCCAACCCGGTGCCGGGCAACAAACACGTCCTGCTGATCGGCATCGACGGCCTGCGCGGCGACGCGATCCAGTGCCAGGGCTGCGTGCAGACGCCCGCGATGTCGGCACTGATCGCAGGGGGTGCTTTCCATGGCAATTTGCTGGCGGGCGGCACCAAGCAGGCGACGGTGAGCGGGCCCGGCTGGTCCTCGGTGTTCACCGGCTTTTGGGCCGACAAGCACGGCGTGACCTCGAACGACACGAACCTGAAGCTGCTCAAGACCCACGTGTTCGATCTGATCAAGCAGACCTGGCCGACGGCGACGACGGCGGTCGTGGGCGACTGGTTCAACATCACCCACAACCTGCGCCCCGCGAAAGCGGACTTCGTGGTCGCCAATGCAGCGAAGAACTCCCAGGAGGCCACTGATGTGGTCAAGGGATGGCTGGGCTGGAAGAACCCGCCTACAGCCATCTTCTACTATCTCCACAACGTTGACATCCACGCGCCGAGCTATGACCCGCTCAATGCCTACTACCAGGGCAAGATCGCCGGGGAGGACCAGCAGATCGCACAGGTGCTCTCCGCACTCACTGCACGGGCGAACTACGCCAACGAGGAATGGCTGATCGTGGTGACTTCGGACCACGGCGGCACGGGCAGCGGCCATGGCGGGCAGACGGCGGCGGAGCGAAGCACCTTGCTCATCCTGAACAACAACTATCTCAACCCGCTGAAGGCCAGCTACTGTCAAGGCAATCTGAGTGCGACAGCGAAGTTGCAGGTGGATGGCGCGACGCCGCACATTCTGGACTTTCTGGGATTGCCCAATGGCTCCGAAGGACAGAAGCATTCGGCTTGCGGAAACTGACTGAAGACGCGCGCATTGGTATGTGCGGCGAAGGGGGCGGCACAAGACCAGTCCAAGGCGGAGGAAGATAGAACCAAGAACCGGCTTAGCCGGCGGCGATGAAATTGCGCCCGCGCGGCCCTTGCAGCGCCTGGTCGACCCGCGCCGACCAATCGGCTTCCGCGATGCCGTAGTCTGACGGGCGTGTGCTCACGCCCAGCGCATGCAGGAAGTCCGTCAGCGCGGCAACGGCGGCGGCCGGGCTGGGTGCGTCGAAGACGGCCATCAGTTGCGCGTCCACCGCCGCGTCGCGCCCCAGCGCCAGCGCCATCACGCGCGGCAGGCTGAACGAGCAGGCGATGCCGTGCGCGGTGCCGGTCGCCAGCGTGATGTCGTAGGACAGCGAATGGGCCAGCGCGGTGCGCGTGTTGGAGAAGGCCAGGCCAGCCTGCAGCGCCGCGGTGGCCATGGCCTCGCGCAGGCTGACTTGCCCGGGCTCGCGCATCAGCGCCGGCAGGGTGCGGACGATGGCACGCGCGGCATCGACGGCCAAGCTGGCCGAGATCGGGTTGCGATGCACGTTCCACAGCGCCTCGAAGGCATGCGACAGCGCGTCCAGCCCGCTGGCCAGCGTGGCTGCGGGCGGCAGGCTGCCCATCAGCGAGGCGTCGACGATGGCCGCCTCCGGCCAGGTGCAGTCCAGTGCAGCGAGAGCTTGCGCGCGCCCGCCTGGTCCCACACCGTGGCCCACGGCGTCACCTCGCTGCCGGTGCCGGCGGTGGTGGGCAGCGCGATCAGGCGGCGATGGCCGTCGACGGCCAGCCCCTGCAGGTCACCTTCCATGGCGCGCACGAGCTCGTGGAAGTGGCCGCTGCGGGTGCGCACCAGCATGGCCTTGGCGCAGTCGATGGTGCTGCCGCCGCCCAGCGCGACCACGCACTCGGCCTGCGCGCTTGGCGCCCACAGGCGCTCGTACATCGGCGCCAGCCAGTCCACATCGGGGTTGGGGCGCACGTCGGTCTCGAGCGCTACCAGGCACTCGCCTAGCAGCGCACGCACGCGCGGCAGCAGGCCCACCTGCTGTGCTTCGGGGAAGGCGATGAGGATGGCGCGGCGCGCGCCGAGCAGCGCGGGCAGGTGCCGCAGCGCGTCGGTGCCCGAACGGATGACGACGGGGTTGTGGTAGCTCCACATGGGAATTCGCAAGTAGTGAGAAAACAGGAACGCGGCCGCGCCCCGCGCAGCACGGCTGCGCGGGGCGCGGAATGCAGGCCGCTCAGTGGCGGCCGCTGCTCTGAATGCGGTGGCGCAGCTGGCTCGACACCAGGTCGGCCACGATGACCATCGCCATGATCACGAGGATGCAGGTGGCGGTCTCTTGGTAGCGGAACAGCTTGAGGCTGCCGACCAGCTCGAAGCCCAGCCCGCCCGCGCCGACCATGCCCAAAACGGTGGCCGAGCGCAGGTTGACCTCGAAGCGGTACAGCAGCACGGCGATCCACGCCGTCAGCACCTGCGGCAGCACGCCGAACACCACCACCTGCAGTGGCCGCGCGCCGGTGGCGCGCAGCGCTTCGAGCGGGCCCTGGTCGATCTCCTCGATCGCCTCAGCGAAGAACTTGCCCAGCATGCCCGCCCCGTGCACGGCCAGCGCCAGCACGCCCGGGAAGGGGCCGAGGCCGACGGCCGACACGAACACTAGCGCGAGGATCAGCTCGTTGATGCTGCGTACCACGTTCAGCAGTTGGCGCGTGCCCTGGTAGACCCAGCGGTTGGACTGCAGGTTGCGCGCCGCCAGGAAGGACAGCAGCACCGCCGCCGGCACCGCCAGCAAGGTGCCCCACACGGCGATCTGGATCGTCTCCAGCGCCGGAGCCACCAGGCGGCCCAGAATGGCGGTGTCGGGCGGCATGGTGCGGCCGATGAAGTCGGCGATCTGCGGCAGGCCGGCTGCCAGCTCGCGCCAGCTCAGCTGCGCGCCGGCCGCGCTCCAGTCGAGCACCCAGACCAGCGCGAGCGTGCCCAGCGCCATCGTGATCCAGCCGCGGGTGTCGCGCGGCTCGGGGCCGGTCCAGCGCCAGCGGGTATCGGTAGAGGCTTGCATGTTCAGCCCTCCAGGCCGGCGGCCAGCATGATGGGGGCGCCCGGCGCGGGCGCGGGCGCGGGTTGGGCGGGCTCGGCCGAGGGCGCGTAGATGCGCTCGATGTCGGCTTCGGTGAGCGTGTCCGGGCGGTCGTCGAAGACTACACGCCCGTGCGCGAGGCCGACGATGCGATCGCCGAACTCGCGCGCGTAGTCGACCTGGTGCAGGTTGCACACCACCGTGATGCCCAGCTCGCGCGCGGCGCTGCGCAGGTCCTCAAGCACCGCGCGGGCGGTGTGCGGGTCGAGGCTGGCGACCGGCTCGTCGGCCAGGATCACGGCCGGCTGCTGGGCCAGCGCGCGGGCGATGCCCACGCGCTGCATCTGGCCGCCGGAGAGCGCGTCGGTGCGCTCGTTCGCCTTGTGGGCCAGGCCCACGCGCGCCAGGCAGGCGTGCGCCAGCGCGATGTCCTGGCGGCGGAACAGTTGCAGGCAGGAGCCGAGCACCGATACCGAGCCCAGCCGCCCGGTGAGCACGTTCTTCAGCGCCGTCAGCCGCGGCACCACGTGGTGGTGCTGGAAGATCATCGCCACCTTGCGGCGCAGCGCACGCGGGTCGCGGCAGCGCATCGCGTCGATGCCGTCGATGCGCAACTCGCCGCCGTCAGCGATTGCCAGCCGGTTCATGCAGCGCAGCAGCGTGGACTTGCCCGCGCCGGACTGCCCCAGCACCACCACGAACTCGCCGCGGCCGGCCTGGAAGTCGACGCCGCGCAGCACCGGGTTGCCGCCGTAGCGCTTGGTCAGCTGGCGAATGTCGATCACTTCATGCTCCGCAGGTCCAGCTTGAGCGTCTTGGCGGTGTCGCGGATCACGTTGTAGGCCGCGTCATTGGTCGGCTGGAAGCCGTTCAGCACGCCTTGGTCGCCCCACGGCAGGTCCTTGATGTTGGCCAGGGCCTTGGCGACCTTCTCCTTCAGGGCCGGGTCCAGGTCCTTGCGCCACACCATCGGCGATTCGGGGATCGGCTGCGAGGACCAGACCACGCGCAGGTCCTCCTGCTTGACCTGGCCCTTGGCGATGGCCGACGCGAGGATGCGGTCGGCGACCGCCGCCGCATCCACCTTCTTGTTGGCCACGGCGAGGATGCTGGCGTCGTGGGAGCCCGAGAAGATCACGCGGCTGAAGTGCGTCTCGGGGTTGAAGCCGCCCTGCAGCAGCCCGGCCTTCGGGAACAGGTGGCCCGAGGTGGAGGTCGGGTCGACGAAGGCGAAGGTCTTGCCCCTGAGGTCGGCGGGTGCGGTCGAGCCGCTGTCGCTGCGCGCGATGATCACGCTCTTGTACGAGCTCTGACCGGTCTTCTTGGTCACGGCCACGGCGAAGGCCTCGACGTCCGCCACCGAGCTGGCGAGCACGTAGGAGAACGGGCCGAGGTAGGCGACATCCAGCTTCTTGGCGCGCAGCGCCTCGATCACGCCGTTGTAGTCGGTGGCGACGAAGGGCTTGACCGGCATGCCCAGCTGCTTCTGCAGGCTGTCGATCACCTGACGGCTGCCTTCGATCATCGCCTGCGAATCCTCGGCCGGAATCAGGCCGATGGTTAGCGTCTGCTGGGCCAGCGCGGGCCAGGCCAGCAGGGGCAGCACCAGGGCGAACAGGGCGCGGCGCAGGGGAGAAAAGTGCGAGGGTCTCATGGAGGTGGGGGCTGTGAGGAAGACGACACCCGAGAGACTAGAAAGCCAAGATGACGCAGAGATATCAAATCGATCATGAATTTGTCATCGCAATATCGTAAAAATCTATGGATGTCGGCCGTCCAACTTCGCGCCTTCCTCGCCGTGGCCCAGAACGGCAGCTTCAGCGCCGCGGCGCGCTTCCTGAAAGTCAGTCAACCCACGCTCACCACGCAGGTGCAGGCGCTGGAGCGACGGCACGGTGTGCAGCTGTTCTACCGCCGCGGCCACGGGGTCGCGCTGACGGACGTGGGCGAGCGGCTGCTGCCGTTGGCGCGCCAGCTCGGCGCGCTGGAGGTCGAGGCCTACAACCTGCTGCACGACAACGGGGAGCTCAACGCCGGACACCTCAAGCTGGGCGCGGTCGGCCCCTTCCATGTGATCGAGATGGTGGACGCCTATCGCAAGCGCTACCCCCGCATCGATGTCTCCATTCGAATGGGGAACTCGACAAGCGTGTTTCGCGATCTGGAGGACTACACCGTCGATCTCGGTGTGCTCGCCCGCTTCCACGAGGCGCCTGGCTTCTCGGCCATGCCGTATGCACGGCACGCCGTGGTGCTGTGCGTCAACACCGAACATCCGTTCGCCAGGCGCCAGGCAGTCGCACTCGAGGAACTGCACCGGCAGCCGCTGCTGCAGCGGGAGAGCGGCTCGAGCACCCGCAGGGCGATGGAACAAGCCATGAAGGCCGCAAACGTGGTGCCCACATTGGCGATGGAAATCGGCAGCCGCGAGGCACTACGCGAAGCCGCGATCCGGGGAATGGGCATCTGCACGGTCTCCGAGGCCGAGTTCATCCCCCACGAGCAATTGCGCATGGTGCGCATCGCGGGCGACCCCGCCTGGACAGAAACCTATCTCTATTGCCTCGAGGAACGACGCCAGAGCCCACTGCTCGATTCGTTCATCGATATCGTTTCGACTCTTTCACCGTCACGGCCTTGTAGACCGGTTGCCAATGGCACCGAAGGGCACAAGCACGCTGCCTGCGGAGACTGAAAGAAGAAAGTGTGCGCCTAGAAATGCATCGGGACGCATCCTGCGCGTTCGACCTTGCTGCCCCGGGGAATCGCCTGGTGACGACGTTTCATCGTACCCCTCCCCCTCCTTCGGGGATTCCCGGATTGCCGGTTCCGTACCTCCGTCTCGCGGTTCCGGCCTTTCCTCGAAGGCTTGAACGTCGGACGTTCAGGCCTTGTCCGCCTTGCCTGCAGCGTTGGCTAGTTTGCTGAGCAGGCGATCGACCAGCCACGGCGAGCGGTCCTCGTCCTCGGCCCGCTCCTTGCGGCGGATTGCGTTGCGCACTGCGATCGAGCCGAGGTAGCGCATCGGCTCCGGCGGAAAGTGACCGAGCGGTCCGTTCGTGATCGGGCTTCGCGTCCAGGCGTTGTCCTGGTCAAGCACCAGCGACGAGAGGATCTGGCCGCCCATGTAGGTCGGCCCGACGCCGTTGCCTGAATAGCCGAAGCCGTAGTAAATATGCGGCGCACCGTCGAGCTTGCCGAAGAAGGGAAAACCCGTCACCGAGCGGTCGGACGGCCCGTTCCAACTCGCGGTGATCGGCGTGTCGCGCAATGCCGGGAAGAACGAATGCAGAGCCTGCGTGAGCTCGCCCTCGTAAGGCGAGCGCTCGTCGAACACCTTGGCCATGCGACCGCCCCAGGCGAAGGTGTTGCCTCCCTTGCCCAGCATGATGCGGCCGTCGACTGTGCTGCGGTAGTAGTACACGAAGGTGCGCGAGTCGAGCACCGACACGCCGTCGGTCAGTCCGATCTGCTGCAGCAGATCGGGGCAGCGCTCGGTGATGATCATGTCGCTCGACACGATGGCGATGGTCCGCTCGAACTGCGGGAAGCGGCTGGCCATCCACGCGTTCATCGCCAACACCAGTTTCTTCGCGCGCACGCGCCCGGTGGGCGTGTGCACCAGCACGGGCTGTTCGGTGCTGAAGTCGAGCATCGGCGTGCGCTCGTGGATGCGGATGCCCATGACCAGCGCCACGCGCCGCAGCCCGCGCACCAGCTTGCCCGGATGCACGGTGGCGGCGATCGGCGAGTACACGCCGGCCAGGTTGCGCGCCGAGCCGGAGCGCCGCGCCACCTCGTCGGGCGAAAGCGCGTAGTACGAGTGGATGCCGCGCGCCTCCAGCGCCTGCATCATCGGATCGAGCGTGCCGATTTGCGCCTGCGAGGTCGCGGTGTAGAGCGTGCCGTCGCGCCGCAGCTCGGCGTCGATGTTGTGCGCCGCGCAGAAGTCGGCGATGTGCCCCACCGCCGCTTCCGACGCCTTCACGAGGCGCACCGCCTCGTCTTCGCCGAACAGCCGCTGCAGGGTCAAAAACTTGGCCGACCAGGTGAGCAGGCAACCGCCGTTGCGCCCGCTGGCGCCGGCGCCACACAGGTCGCTTTCGAGAATGACGATGTCAAGCGACGGCGCCTGCAGCTTGGCCTGGATGGCCGTCCACAGGCCGGTGAAGCCGCCGCCGACGATGCAGACGTCAGCGCTCGTTTCGCCTTGCAGCGCCGGGGCCAGATCGCCATCGTTGAAGAGCGCTTGTTCGATCCAGAAGGGGCGCATCCGTGTGCCTTAAGCGGTGGCGAGGGCTTGCCTGTGTTCGGCGGAACTGATCTCGAGGTGGCGCACGAAGTGCGCGAGGCCGGGCATGTGGGCATCGGCCAGCTTGGCCGTGTCGTCCCACTGCCGCAGGCGTACCGCGTCGATCGCATACGGCAAGACCTCGAAGGCTTTCGCCTGGGCCTCGTCGAACACGCCGCCCTGCAGTTGCAGGCTGCGCTTCGAATCGGCCGACAGCGCCTCCAGGTAGCCGGGCACGCGCGCGCATAGGAAGCGCTTGGCGTCCACGTGCAGCCGGATCGGCTCCAGCGTGGCCGGACCGAACAGCGCACGCAGGAACGGCAGGCAGCGGTACTGGTGCAGGTCGTCCAGGCCCTGCTGGGTCGGCGTGCCGCCGAAGTCGTGCAGCAGGTGGCCCAGGTCGTGCAGCAATGCCGCGGCGATCAGCGCGCTGCCCGCTCCCTCCTGCTCGGCGAGATGAGCCGACTGCAGCGCATGCTCCAGTTGCGTGACCGGCTCGCCGTCGTACTGAGCGCCGCCCTTGGTTTCGAACAGGCCGACGATGTCGGGAATGCTCAGGCTCATCGTTGTCTACCAGGGCAGCGAATAGGTCTTGGTGTTGGTGAAGCTCTTCATGGCCTCAAGCACGCCTTCCTTGTAGCCCAGGCCGGAGTCCTTGATGCCGCCGAAGGGTGTCAACTCCAGCCGGTAGCCCGGCACCTCGCGCACGTTGACGCTGCCCACGTTCAGCTCGCGGATGAAGCGCGTGATGTAGTCCATGCGGTTGGTGCACACCGCCGACGACAGGCCGTAGGCCGTGCCGTTGGAGATGCGGATCGCCTCCTCGATGTTCCTGAAGCGGATCACCGGCGACACCGGCCCGAAGGTCTCGTGCCTGGCCACCGTCATCTGCGGGTCCACATGGTCGAGCACCGTCGGCGAGTACAGCGCACCGCGGCGCTCGTTGCCGTAGAGCAGCTTCGCACCGGCCTTGATGGCCTCGTTGACCACCGCCTCGAACTGGATCGCCGCGGCCTCATCGATCACCGTGCCCATGTCCGTGGCCGGGTCCATCGGATCGCCGTACTTCAAGGCCTTCGTCTTGGCCACCAGCAGCTCGACGAACCGGTCGGCCACCGACTCGTGCACCAGCATGCGCTTGATGGCCGTGCAGCGCTGGCCCGAGTTCTTGTACGACCCGCTGGCCGCCAGCGTCGCGGCTTCCTCGACGTCGGCGTCCTCCATCACGATGATCGGGTCGTTGCCGCCCAGCTCCAGGACCTGGCGCTTGTACACCGCCTTGCCCGCGATGTACTTGCCGATGGCCACGCCGCCGGTGAAGGTGACCAAGTCGACGTCGGCGCTGGTGAGCATCTCGTCGGCGATCTCCTTCGGGTCGCCGGTGACCACCGACAGCATCTGCGGCGGCAGGCCCGCCTCGTACAGGATGTCGGCCAGGATGAAGGCCGTCAGCGGCGTCTTCTCGCTGGGCTTGAGCACCATGCGGTTGTTGGTGGCAATGGAGGGAGCCACCTTGTGGATCACTTGGTTCAGCGGATGGTTGAACGGCGTGATGGCGGTGATGGCGCCCTGCAGCGGCTCGCGCAGCGTGTAGACCTTGCGGCTCTTGCCGTGGTGGGTGAGGTCGCAGGAGAACACCTGGCCGTCGTCCACCAGGGCCTGGTTGGCCGCGAACAGCAGCACGTCGGAGGCGCGGCCCACTTCGTACAAGGAGTCCTTGCGGCACAGGCCCGACTCCATGGTGATGACGCGCGAGATCTCGTCCAGGCGCGAGGCGATGATCTCGCCGGCGCGCATCAGGATCTTGTAGCGCTCGTAGCGCGTGAGCGTGGGCTTGTAGTCGCTCGCGATCTTGTAGGCCACCCGCACGTCCTCCAGCGTGGCCTTGGGCACGGTGGCGATGACTTCGCCGGTGTAGGGGTAGGTGACCTCGATGGTGCGGTCGCGGTGCACGCGCTCGCCGGCAATGCGCAGGGCCTCGCGGTGGACGGTGCCTGGCTTCAGGATGGCTTGGCTCATGGGGAAGTGCTCCGGAAGTCGTTGTCGTTACTGGGCGTGGTTCAGCGCGATGTCCAGCGCATCGAAGTTGCGCAGCCGGCGACCGGCGGCAATGCCGGTGACCGGGCGGTTGCAGATCAGCGGCACGCGCTGCTCCGAGACGCCGCCGTGCGAGCGCAGCGGCACTTCCAGCGCCGAGAGGTCGTGGCGGCTGGCCGAGGTGCCGATGACGGTGCTCTGCTCGCTGACCACCACGATGTCGCCGATGCGATCGGGCGGCAGCTCGAAGCGTTCGGCGGCGTCCTTGCGCGAGAGCACCAGCTCCATGCCGGGGATGCCCTTGATGCGCTCGATCCAGCCGGGCACGCTGGCTTCAGCGGGCGCGTACACGGTGGCGAAGGAGCCGAGCGCACCGTGGTGCACCACGTAGGGGTCGGTGATCGGCAGGATGACCCGCGCCTCGTCCTGGCCGTACCAGCCGTCGAGCACGTCCTGCAGGTAGATGACCTTGGGCGCGCCGGCTGCGTCGTGCTTGTCGTTCATGCCGTGGTCGGCGGTGACGACGATGGTGGCGCCCAGGGCGTCGAGCTGCGCGAGGTAGCCGTCCATCATGGCGTAGAAGGCGTTGGCGGCGGGGCTGCCGGGGGCGGCCTTGTGCTGCACGTAGTCGGTGGTCGACAGGTACATGAGGTCGGGGCGGCGCGACTCCATGAGCTTGACGCCGGCGGCGAACACGAACTCCGACAGTTCGGCGCTGTAGACCGAGGGCACGGGCATGCCGACCATGTCGAGCACGTTGTCGATGCCGTTCTCCTCCATCGTCACCTGGTCGGACTTCTCCGACGAGAAGCAGATGCCCTTCATGCGGTGGCCCAGCAGCTTGCGCAGCTTGTCCTTGGCGGTCACCACCGCGACCTTGGCACCCGCGTCCGCGAAGGCGGCCAGCACGGTGCCCGCGCGCAGGTACTTGGGGTCGTTCATCATGACTTCCTGGCCGAGCTCGCGGTCGAAGAAGTAGTTGCCGCAGATGCCGTGCACGGCCGGGGGCACGCCGGTCACGATCGACAGGTTGTTGGGGTTGGTGAACGAGGGCACCACGCAGTCGGCCAGCAGGTCGGCGCCAGACTTCCTCATGCGGTCGAAGTACGGGGCTACGCCGGCGGCAATTGCCGCGTCGAGGTACGCGGGCTCGCAGCCGTCGACGCACACGACCACGACCGGGCGCGACATCCAGCGGTAGCTGCGGGCGTTGACTTCGAGTGTCTCCTGTGTCATTTCAGACTTCCTTTTGGGGTGGGTTGTTCGGTGCTTCAATGGGAGCGGAATCGGCGCGGCCGAAGGCCTTGTGCATGCGGGCGCGGCTGTCGGCGACGTGCTTGCGCAGCGCCTGCCCCGCGATGTCGGGATTGCCGCTGGCAATGGCATCGACGATCACGCGGTGCTCGTCGGCCGAGACCCGCAGGCCGCCGCCGCTGTCGAGCGCGCGCATTCTGAAAAGGTGCAGTTCCTTTACCAGGCGCTTGTAGGTTTCGGTGAGCTTCTTGCTGCCTGCGGTGTCGAGCAGGATTTCGTGGAACTGCAGATTGAGCTGCGCGTATTGCTCCACGTCCTGCGCCTGGGCTGCCGAACGCATCGCGTCGAGCATGGCGCGCAGGCGCTCGATGGCGTCGGGCTTGATGGCAACCGCCACGCGCCGGCCGATGACTTCTTCCAGCGCCTCGCGCAGTTCGTAGATTTCGTCGGCTTCCTCGAACGCGATCTCGCGCACGAAGACGCCACGGTTCTTTTCGTTGCGCACGAGGCCGGCCTCTTCCAGCGCCCGCAGCGCTTCCCGGATGGGGCCGCGGCTTGTGTTGAAGCGCTGCGAAAGCTCGCTCTCATTGATGCGGCTACCGACGGGGAGCTCGCCCGTCATGATCAAACGCTCGATTTCTTCCTGCATCAGCATCGGCAGCGAGCTGGACTGGAGGAATGCGAGGGCGGCGGAGTGATTGCTGGTGACCATGGGGCGTATTTTCCCGATGAATTGAAAACTGTCAACAATTTTTTATTGACAGTCTCCAATCAGCAATCTACATTGCAAACACCGAACGGCGTTGGCCACCCTCGCGACGGCGCCAGCCCTCACCCTCTTCAAGTGACAGCCAGCCTCTCAGGAGAAACGACAGATGACGATGAAACAAAGCACGCGCCGTCTCACGGCCGCCCTGTGTGTTGCAGCCCTCGGCCTCATGTCCGGCGGTGCGCGGGCGCAGAAGACGCCGCTCCTGGTCTATACGGCGCTCGAAACCGACGCCATGAAGCTCTACAAGGACGCCTTCGAAAAAGCCAACCCCGACATCGAGGTGAAGTGGGTGCGCGACTCCACCGGCATCGTCACCGCCAAGCTGCTGGCCGAAAAAGCCAACCCGCAGGCCGATGTGGTGGCCGGCTTGGCCGCCAGCAGCCTGGCACTGCTGCAGCAGGAGGGCATGCTGCTTCCTTACGAGCCCAAGGGTTTCAAGGACCTGAACCCCGCGTACTCCGACGCGGCGCGCCCGCCTGCCTGGGTTGGCATGGACGTGTGGGCCGCCACCATCTGCTTCAACCACGTCGAGGCGAAGAAGCTCGGCCTGCCCAAGCCCGAGAGCTGGAAGGACCTGACCAAGCCCGTCTACAAGGGCACGATCTCGATGCCGCACCCGGCCTCCAGCGGCACGGGCTATCTCGATGTGTCGTCGTGGCTGCAGAACATGGGCGATGCCGAAGGCTGGAAGTACATGGACGCGCTGCACCAGAACATCGCGCAGTACGTGCACTCCGGCTCCAAGCCCTGCAAGCAGGCGGGCGCGGGCGAGTTCCCCATCGGCATCTCCTTCGAGTTCCGCGCGCACCAGGTGAAGAAGTCGGGCGCCCCGGTTGACCTGATCTTTCCGAAGGAAGGCCTGGGCTGGGACATCGAGGCCACCAGCCTCATGAAGACCAGCACGAAGCTGGAGCAGGGCAAGCGCTTCGCCGACTGGATGGCGAGCAAGGAGGCCAACCAGATCAGCGCGCGCTGGTGGGCCGTGGTCGCCTACCCGGGCGTGGTCTCGAAACTCGAAGGCATTCCCGACAACTACGAGAAGCTGCTGGCCAAGAATGACCTGAACTGGGCGGCCAAGAACCGCGAACGCATCCTCGCCGAGTGGAGCAAGCGCTACGAAGGCAAGGCGGAGCCCAAATAAGAGCTCGCCCCCCCGGGGCTGCGCGCACCCCGCGTCGCTCTGCCCCCTACCCGGGACGACGCCAGCGGCCCGGCGAAGCCGGTTCCGCAGCGTCCCCGCGAAGCAGACACCTTGTGAATTGATGGCCGCGCCGGCCTTTTTCCAACCCGCGACGCCAAGTGCAGCGGCGCCTACTTCCAACGAGTGCGAAAAATGGACATGACCGACACCCGCTTCATCGCCAGCCAGTTGCCCGCCGCCGCACCGCCCGCGGCGCTCGAGATCATCGGCGTTCGCAAGGACTTCGAAGCCTTCAGCGCGCTGCGCGATGTGCACCTGCGCGTGAACCCGGGCGAGATGCTGTGCTTTCTGGGCCCCTCGGGCTGCGGCAAGACCACGCTGCTGCGCATCATCGCGGGCCTGGAAACCCAGACCTCCGGACAGATCCTGCAGAACGGCAAGGACGTCTCGTGGCTGTCCGCGGACAAGCGCGACTACGGCATCGTGTTCCAGTCGTATGCACTTTTCCCCAATCTCTCGATTGCCGAGAATGTCGGCTACGGCTTGGTCAACAGTCGCGCCAAGCGCGACCAGATCCATGCCCGGGTCGATGAATTGTTGAAGCTCGTCGGCCTTCCGACCTCCGGCCACAAGTACCCCAGCCAGCTCTCGGGCGGCCAGCAGCAACGCGTGGCGCTGGCCCGCGCGCTGGCCGCCCGCCCTGGCCTGCTTCTGCTGGACGAGCCGCTCTCAGCGCTCGACGCGCTGGAACGCATCCGGCTGCGCGGTGAGATCCGCCGGCTACAAAAGCAGGTCGGCATCACCACCATCATGGTTACACACGACCAGGAAGAGGCGCTGTCGATGGCTGACCGCATCGTGGTCATGAACCACGGCGTGATCGAGCAGGTCGGCACGCCGATGGAAGTGTACGAACAGCCGGCCACCCCTTTTGTGGCGGACTTCGTGGGCAAGGTCAACGTGCTTCGCTCGGTGGCGCTGGGCAACCACCGCTTCCGGGTGGGCGACATGGAGCTCGAATGCGACGCCTGCGATGGCGCTTTCGAACCCGGAGAGGCTGTCAACCTGTACCTTCGCCCGGAGGACCGCGCGGTCGAGCAACTGCGCGATGACACGCCCAACCGCCTGCAAGCGAAGGTGACGAAGGTCGAGTTCCTCGGCGGCCAGTGCATCGCCGAGGTGACCGCCGATGCGCTGCACGGGCAGGTGCTGGGTCTGCACTTCTCCCTCAACCAGTTGCACGACCTGGACATCCGCGAAGGCAACACCATCGACATCGCGCTGCGCGCCAACCGCATCCGCGCCTTTTCCGCCACACGCACGCCAAAGCCATGAACGCGCTGGCCCACCCTACTGCCATCAAGACCGCCTTCGCCGCACGACCTGCGCTGCGCTGGAGCCGCGACGAAACCATCGCGCGGGCCATCCTGTTCGTGGTGATGGCGATGCTGTTTGTCTTCCTGATCGCACCGCTCGCCACCATCCTCGCGCATGCGGTGCAGGACAAGGACGGGCGATTCATCGGTCTGGCCCACTTCATCACCTACTTTCAGACGCCGAGCCTGCTGCGCGCGGCCTGGAACTCAGTCTGGGTCTCGGCCGCGGTAGTGATGATCTCGGTACCGACGGCCTTCGTCTTCGCCTATGCGCTCACGCGCAGCCGCATGCCTGTGTCGCTGAAGGCGCTGTTCCGACTCATCGCGCTCATCCCGCTGCTCGCGCCCTCGCTCTTGTCGGCGATCTCGTTCGTACAGTGGTTCGGAAACCAGGGGGCTCTCAAATTCCTGCTGGGCGGCGCATCGATCTACGGTGCACCGGGAATCATCCTGGCCGAGGTTTACAACACCTTTCCGCATGCGCTGATGATCCTCGTCACTGCGCTGTCGCTGGCCGACGGTCGGCTGTACGAAGCCGCCACCGCGCTGCGCACGCGGCCACTGCGTCAGTTCATGACGATCACACTACCCTCGTGCAAGTACGGCCTTATCAGCGCGGCCACCGTCGTCTTCACCTATGTGGTGAGCGATTTCGGCGCGCCCAAGGTGATTGGCGGCAATTTCAATGTGCTCTCAGTGGATGTCTTCAAGCAGGTCGTAGGACAGCACAACTTCGCCATCGGCGCGGTAGTGGGCATGCTGCTGTTGCTTCCGTCGGTGGTCTCGTTCGTGATCGATTACGTGGTACGGCGCAAGCTGAAGGCGCAACTCACCGCCCGCTCGGTCCCCTACAGCCCCAAGCCTCGGAAGGTGGCCGATGCGCTGCTGACGCTCTTTTGCGCAGTGGTGTGCGGCCTGCTGCTGGCCACCATCGGCATGGCGGTCTATACCTCGCTGATTTCGCTCTGGCCCTACGACCTGTCATTCACGCTCAAGCACTACCACTTCGTGCTGTTGGAGAGCGAGATGGCAGCCGCCTACGGCAACAGCCTGCTCGTGGCGATTGTCACTGCCGTGGCCGGCTCGCTGATCGTCTTCATGGGCGCTTATCTGATCGAGAAGACGCGCAATCTGGGCCTCATGCGCCGCGGCATGCACCTGATGGCCGTGCTTTCGATGGCGGTGCCGGGTCTGGTACTCGGGCTGGGCTACGTGATGTTCTTCAACCATCCAGCCAACCCACTGAACTTTCTCTATCAGACGATGGCAATCCTGATCATCTCGATGGTGGTGCACTACTACACCTCGAGCCACCTGACGGCCGTGACGGCGCTCAAGCAGATCGACAATGAGTTCGAGGCCGTCTCGGCCTCTCTCAAGGTACCGTTTTTCAAGACCTTCCTGCGTGTGACGGTGCCCGTGTGCCTGCCAGCCATTCTCGACATAGGACGCTACTTCTTCGTGGTGTCGATGGCCAGCCTGTCATGCGCGATCTTTCTCTACACGCCGGAGACCATCCTCGCGTCGGTCGCGATCATGCACCTGGACGACGCTGGGGACATCGGCCCGGCAGCCGCACTCGCGAGCCTGATCGTCGTCACCTCGACGCTGGTGTGCATCGCCTACGCATTGCTCACGCGTGTGCTGCTGGCACGAACGCAGGCCTGGCGCAACCTCGGCCGCGGCTGAGCTATTCCCTTTTTTCTCCCGACCCTCCTTCTCACTTTTCTTCCACTGCCTTGGAGACACCATGAGTCAAGCCGCTCCCATCCTGCTCACGCCCGGCCCCTTGACCACTTCGGAGCGCACCCGCCAAGCGATGCTGCGCGACTGGGGATCGTGGGACGGCGACTTCAACCAGATCACCGCGCGCATCCGAAAGAACGTGCTGGACATCGTGCACGGCACCGGCACGCACGAGTGCGTACCATTGCAGGGCAGCGGCACCTTCTCCGTCGAGGCAGCCATCGGAACGATCGTTCCTCGAAGCGGCCATGTGCTGGTGCCTAGCAACGGCGCCTACTGCCAACGTCTGGCGAAAATCTGCAAGGTGCTCGGCCGCAAGCTCAGCACCATCGACTACACCGAAGACAAACAGATCTCGCCGGCAGACGTCGACCGCGCCCTGACGGCTGATCCAAGCATCACCCATGTCGCGGTGGTGCACTGCGAAACCGGCGCCGGCGTTCTCAACCCGCTGCACGAGATTGCCCTGGTCGTCGCCAGGCACGGCCGCGGCCTGATCATCGACGCCATGAGCTCCTTCGGCGCACTGGAAATCGACGCACGCAAGACGCCGTTCGACGCTGTGGTCGCCGCTTCAGGCAAATGCCTCGAAGGGGTGCCGGGCATGGGCTTTGTTGTGATCAAGCGCACAACGCTCGAGCAATGCGAAGGCAACTGCCACTCGCTGAGCATGGATCTTTACGACCAGTGGGTCTATATGGAGAAAACGACCCAGTGGCGCTTCACGCCGCCTACACACGTGGTCGCAGCGCTCGATGCGGCCATCACGCAATACATCGAGGAAGGCGGCCTGGCCGCGCGCGGCGCACGCTATGCGCGCAACTGCAAAACGCTCATCGAAGGCCTTGCTGCCCTAGGCCTCCGCAGCTTCCTCGACCCCGCCTTTCAAGCGCCGATCATCGTCACCTTCCACGCTCCCGACGATGTGAACTACGACTTCAAGACCTTCTATCAAGAGGTAAAGAAGCGCGGTTACATCCTCTATCCCGGCAAGCTCACGCAGGTGGAAACCTTCCGCGTGGGATGCATTGGGCACTTCGGCGAGGCAGGCATCCCGGGTGCGGTTGCAGCCATTGCGGAGACGCTGAAGACCATGGGAATTCAGCGTATCGAAGCATCCTTGCCTGCATGACCGCGAGGTGTTGCCACGCTTGCGGCTGAGCGGACAAGGAGATCCAAGTGGATATCGGCCCCCACTCAATGTCGCCACGTCGATCACTCCTGTGCTGCGGCTCTTTGCAGCAGGTTAGGGGTGTCACGTGGGTTCAGATTTGGATGGAGAACACATGGCCGACTGGGGCACTTCAGGGAGGAAATCAAAAGATGGCCCTTGATCTTCAATACCGCCCAACCGCAGGTAGACCCGGCACTGGCAAGCTTGGGCCTTGCGCTGTCGCCCGAAGACGAGCTGATGTCGCCCATCAAAGCCGGCCGGCCCATTCGTGTACGTACTGATTCGGTACAGGGTCAGAATCAGGCCGCATGAAGCCATTGGACTCCTCGCTCAGCGCGTCTGGATGCGTTCGACCACTGCGCATCGAAGTTGTTGAAAGACGCTTGCGCCACGGTACCTATCCTCTCAAACCCAGTGCGCGCAACCAGGCATCGACCTGACCGAAAGCATCCTGCTGCCACTGCTCGGGGCTGCGTTCACCGAGCACTTTCGTTTCCTCGACAAAGCGACGCACACAGGTCGGCCCAAAACCATCGACTGTGTCGAACTTGCCAGCAATGAATCCGTAGCCTGCGGCGCCGCTGGCATGTTCAAGCAGCGGCCGGCACTCCTCGGCCAGCACCTCCGGCCCTCCGTAATAGTCCGGCGAAGGCCGTCCTTGCCTGAGGCGCGGGCCGCGGGAAGCATCTGACCCGAATCGCAGACCCGCTTGGAGGTGTGCGCTAAACGGAGATGGTGCACACCATGAAGAGTGAGCAAGACACAGGGAAGACCAGCCGGCGGCATCATGACCAGGCATTCAAGCAAGAGTTGGTGCGACAGAGCCTGGTGCCAGGCGCTTCCGTGTCGGCGATTGCGCTGCGCGGTGGCGTCAACGCCAACATGCTCTTCAAGTGGCGCAGGGAGCATCTTCGGGCTGTGGGCGCAGCGCCAGCCGCTGTGCTGTTGCCGATAGAGGTGACGTCTGCAGCCGAGGTTGTGGCGATTCCAACGTCGACTGGACCCACCCCCTCGCCATCGAGGCCGGCACCGCGCAACGGCGTCATCGAGCTGGAGTTCGCTGGCGCGCAATTGCGCCTGCGCGGGGCCGTCGACGAGGACAGCCTGTGCCTTGTCCTGCGCGCACTGCGCCAGAGTGCATGATCGGCCCGCGTGCGGGCACCCGAGTATGGCTGGCCGCTGGCGTGACGGACATGCGCTGCGGCATGGACACGCTGGCGGCGAAGGTGCAAACGGCGCTCACCGAGGATCCGTACTCCGGCCACGTCTTCGTCTTCCGTGGCCGCCGGGGCGACCTGATCAAGCTCCTGTGGAGCGACGGTGACGGTATGTGCCTGCTGGCCAAGCGGCTGGAGCGAGGTCGATTCGTCTGGCCCCAAGCCGAGGGCGGAGTGATCTCGCTAAGCACTGCACAGCTATCGATGCTGCTTGAAGGCATTGACTGGCGAAGACCCGAACGCACCTGGCAGCCACGCGCGGCGGCTTAGCCGGCTGCCCGACGTTGACAGAGCAACTACTGTGGCGGGAGTTGGCGCCGGCGAGCACAGTCGCACCGATGACCTCGCAGGAACTGCTTGCTACCAACGCCATGCTCAGCGGCGAAGTGGAGCGTTCGAAGGAGGCACTGAAGATCGCGCTGCTCACCGTCGAGAAGCTCAAGGTCGAGGTGGCGTATTTGCGTCGCATGAAGTACGGCCGCTCCAGTGAGCAGCTTGAACACGCTCAACTTGAGCTCGTGGGTGGGCATCTCACGCAACCGGCAGTGGCATCGGCGGAGCAAGCCGGGAGTACCGAAGAGGGTGAACAGCCTTCTAACGTCACGCCCATCGAGCAAGGTCGCAAGAAGCGGCAGGCCCGCGAGCGCACCGGGGTGCGTGATCTGCCGGAGCACTTGCCGAGACGCACCGTGATGCATACGCCGCACAGCGGGTGCAACTGCCAGGCCTGCGGCCGTGGCCTTCGCGAGATCGGCCAGGACGTCTCGGAGGTACTCGACTACGAGCCGGGCAGCTTCCATGTCGTGCGCCACGTTCGGCCCAAGCTCGCCTGCGCGAGCTGCAGCACGATCACCCAGGCGCCAGCGCCGAGCCGCCCCATCGATCGCTGCATGGCCGGCACCGGACTGCTCACACACGTGCTGGTGAGCAAGTATTGCGATCACACACCCTTGTATCGGCTGTGCCAGATCTACGTGCGTGAAGGTGTGGAGCTGCAGCGCTCGACACTGGCGGACTGGGTGGCCCAAGCGGCACGCCTGTTAAGTCCGCTGGCCGAAGCCATTGGCCGCTACGTACTGGCGGCCGACAAGATCCATGGCGACGACACGCCAATCCGCGTGCTCGGCGGCGCGGGGGCCAAGGCGCGTACCGGACGCCTGTGGGTGTACGTGAGGGACGACCGACCCAGCGGCGACACGGCGCCGCCGGCCGTGTGGTTCCAGTACTCGGCAAACCGCAGGGGCGAACATCCGGTGCGCCACCTGCGGCACTTCAAGGGGATTCTGCAGGCCGATGCCTTCGCCGGCTACCACCCGCTGTACGAAGACGGCCGGGTGGTCGAGGCGGCTTGCTGGAGTCATGCACGCCGCAAGGTGTGGGACATCCACGATCGCCAACACAAGCTCGGCGGAACGCTGGCGCACCAGGCGCTACAGCGCATTGGCAAGGTCTTCGGTGTGGAAGCCGAGATCCGAGGCAAGCCGCCACACGAGCGAATGCGGGTTCGCCAGGAACGCACCGCTGCGATGCTGGGCGAACTGAAGGAGTGGTTCAACGCAGCGCTGTCGCAGGTCTCAGCGAAGTCGCCGATGGCGTTGGCGATCGGATACTCGCTGAGCAACTGGACCGCGCTGACGCGCTTCGTCGACGACGGGCGGATCGAAGCGCACAACAACGCGGCCGAGCGCGCGCTGCGAGGCGTTGCGATCGGGCGCAAGAACTACCTGCATCTCGGTTCCGACAACGGCGGGCACAGCGCGGCAGTGATCTACACCTTGATCGGTTCGGCCAAGCTCGTCGGCATTGATCCGCAAGCCTACCTGCGCCACGTGCTCGACCGTATCGCTGACCACCCAATCAACCGCATCGACGAACTGCTGCCGTGGGTGGTCGCCAGCGAGTTCGCCAGGACTGAAAAGCTCGCTGCCTGAGCGCATCGCCGCTGGCAAAATCGCCAGCATGCGTGTCAAGCAGATCGAAGATCTCCCCATGGCCACCAACGCCGAGCTGTACCAGCTCAGTTGGGTCATCGAGCAACTCATGGCTGACCCAAGACGCATCGTGCAGGCACGCTCGCAGCTGCACATGGGCCAACTGGTGCAGTACTGGGATTGGGGTACGGGCAAGCTGCGCGAAGCCCGCATCGTGGCCATGAAGGACCGTCAGGCCACTCTTATCGACGAACTCACCAATCAGCGCTTCAGCGTACTGTACGCCGCCATCGTCCCGGCCGAAGAGCAGCCGAATGGATCGACCGCCACGTCATCCTCGCCGGCGTCTGTAGCGCCGCTGCGGCCGCCGCCGGAGATCAACGGCAAGCAGGACTTCCAGATCGGCCAGCGCGTCAGCTTCCCGGACCAGAGCCTCAAGCGTCACGTTGGACAGATCGTGCGCCTGAATCAGCGCACGGCCACCGTGCACTGCGATGGCCGTGCATGGCGCGTGGGGTTCGGCCTGCTCCAGCACGTTGCAGACGTCACGTCCTAAAACGCCCAGCCGTCAATGACGGCCTTGGGCGGACTATTACGGCCCTCCGGGATAGTTCCGGACACAGTAGTAGATGTCGTAGGCGTCTTTCTGCTTGTAGCGCCCCTCGATCGCATGCCCCTTCATGGCCAGAAGGGCCGGTATCGAACTAACTGCGATCTCGACGCGGTTCGTACCGCCGGCGGGCATCGATCCGGTGATCGCCACCAGTTGATAGAAGCGAAGGGCCAGATCAGCGCCGTCCGCTCGTTGCACCGCGAAGTCGCTGATCAACGGCGGCACGTTCTTGATGATCTCGGCATTGCGAGGCATCAGAAAGTCGACAACGATGTCGATCGGGGCACCGCCATCTTCAGTCGCGATCTGGCGCACGAGCTGAAAACGCCGAAGGTCATGACGCTGCTGGTAGCCGTGCCCCTGCAGAGCCTCGACCAGCGTGGCGTATTCGCCGTCACCCAAGGCCTCGGCATCTAGCCCGAGATCCACATCGAGCGTGCCGACGTGCGGCATGTCCTCATTGCCAAGCAGCAGCCACGGGACGGCACCGCCGACGATGGCGAACTTGCCCTTGAAACTTCCGAGGATCTGGCCGATTTCGAGCAACACCGTTTTGACGGCCGCCGTCGTGCGGTCGTCGTAGTCGGCGGCGGACTGTGGCTCGCCTGGGGTCACTTCTGCCATTTCAACCTTTCTTGTCGTAGATGATCGGCCGCCTCCCGCCCCCGCTCGCCGGCTGCTGCGAGATCCAGGTAGGTCTGGACGGGACTGGTGCAGGTGACGCCAGGTGCCGGCTCAACCGTATCGCGGAATACACCGAGGTCTTTGAGCAAGGTCACCGTCACGTTCTCGCCCTTCGAGGCGGAAGACAGCTTCAGGCCCGACCGCAGATGTTCCAGACCAGCATCGTCCGCATAGAAGTACTGCGTGCCGGTGCGGCCATACGGAGCAAGCCAGTGCGCCGCCGAGAAGGACGCCATTGCCAAAAGTCCCGTTGCATGCTGCGAACTCATCACTCGCCGCGCAGCCTCCTCGAACGAACTGCCGTGCAACGTCGTGTAGAAACTCATACGCCGGCCGACTGGCGGCTCGTAGGCGTCGCGCCATTCATCGAGAAGCGCGTCGGGCTCGGACAGGTACAGGCCTTCGCTGGAGACTTGCGCCCACTCGCGGTCCAACAAGCCAACGCGCACATTGCTCACATGCCCCAGACTGACCTCGGCGGCCTCTGCAAGCTCCGTAACGCGCCATGCACGCTGCGGATCCCGAAGCATCACGCGCAACACCTGGGCGGACTTCGGCTTGAAAAGCGACCTGAGTTCACGCCGCTCCACAGCAGGCTTGCTCGCAACCTGGCGCTCGATGAAAACGCTGTCGAAAGCCAACCTCGCGTTACCTTCCAGGTCAAGGTAGCCCACCTCGTGCTCGCGGCACAGCGCCTGGGCTTCAGGCGACAGGTAGGGTGCGATGAAGACGGGCACGGCATCCTTTGCTTGATTCATCACGTAGTCGCGCAGTTGCAGCAGCGCGAGGCGGACGTGGCGCGGCTGGCCACTGGACCTCACTTCGCAGACCAACGCCTGTCGCCTGCCGTACACCTCGAAGTGCGCCACGATATCGACCCCGTGATCGGGGCTCAGCGTTTCGTGCTCGATGTCCAGAAGCTGGATAGCTGGCACTTGTTCTAGGAGCAGGCGAAGGGCAGCAGCAGCCTGGCGCTCGACATGTTTCACCGAATCATCGATTTTCAGCATCCGCTGAAAATACCATTTTTGGTGAAATCATCAAGGGAATTTCATCAAAATTCAAGATTTCAGCAACCGCTGAAATGCAGCAAACTGGTGAAATTGCGACAAATCGAACGCATCGACGCCGGACCAGCTCCTCGAGCTAGTCAGGATCGATCGTGCGCCAGTGGTGGCCAGCCCCAGGTCCAGGTCGCAGCGCAGCTCGCCGCGATGCGCCTCGAGGAAGGCCCGCACCAGCTCGCCGGCCTCGCGCTCGAACCCCTCGACCTCGGCCAGCCGGCCCGTGCAGGGGATGACATTGGCTCCGAGGGAAATTCCAGGATTGCCAGCGATGAAGCAGCAACTCTTCGGTGCGTTGACTCCATGGGAATGCCAGGGCATTCCTGCTGAAGAATAGCTAAAATGGCTAATCACTCTCACCCGAGTCCAATCATGCAAGTCAGTGCCACCGATGCCAAGAACCGCTTCGGCTACTACCTGGGTCAAGCCGAGCGCGAGCCCGTGCAGGTCATGAAGAACGACCGCGTCGCAGTTGTGATGGTCTCGGCAGCCCGTTACGCCGAGCTCGAGGCAATCGAACGGACGAAGACGCTCGGCCAGCGCAAGCGCGAATTCAACGAAACCTATGCGGAGTGGATTGCAGCCCAGAACGAGCTTGTCGAGCGCGTGGGTGTTTTCGGCGAGGACTACCGTCCCTGGTGATTGCACGATGGCCCAGTTCGACGTCTATGCCAACCCGTCCAAGACCCAGCGCGGCGAGATTCCCTGGATGGTGGACATCCAGAGCGAGATCCTCGACAAGCTCCCGACCCGCCTCGTGATGCCGTTGGCGCTGCGTGCCCACATGCCGGCGGCGATGCCGCGGTCCCTCTGTCCGACCATCGGCTGGAACGGAGCGATGCTGGTGGCATTGCCCCATCTGGCTGCACCCTTTCGAGTCAAGGATCTGGGCTCTGTCCAGGGCAACCTGCGATCTCAAGCCAGCGACTTCGTGGCCGCGCTCGATGCAGTGATTAGCGGAATCTGAGTCGAGCCTTCGGCAGGGGGTGCGGACGAAAACTTGGACTGGTTTTCATGCCGCCCCCCGCCGGGTCAGGATCCATGGAAATCAACACGGCGCTACGGCGCACCACTGCGACTACACAGCCCTCAAGGCCTGCTACGGGCACAATGGCAAGCCCGAGCTGAGCGGGACGCACTCACTCGCGAGAACGCCACAGGGCGAGGCGCCCGGATCGAACGGGTCAGGAGCAACTGGTTTCCTGGATGCCACAGAGGCGATCCACCCAGACGCGGAAACGACCCGACGGCAGGCCCGCGCGCGCAGCGGGTTCGACCTTCAGCGTGGCGCGATCCTGGGCGGGGAAGCGCTGATCCGCGAACTCGACTTGCGCCCATTCGCCCTCGCAGTCGCTCAGGCGGGCGGCTTCGATGAAGTTGTCGCCATCGAAGGTTTCGCCGTCGCCCACGCGCAGGTGGACCGCCGCGGCCCGGGCCGGTCGCGCGCGGCCCGCATCCGCCTGGGACTTCACGGTGAGCTTGCTGCCGCCGACCCATCCCCTGCCGCTGTACATCGGCCGCGCCGGACGACCGGTGAGATCGGCGTTGTCCTTGGCGTTGCGAATCAGGAACCAGCCGTCGCGCACGCCGATGACCTCGACCTCGACGCGGACACCGTAGTTCATCGCAGGCTCGACGAAGGTCGGCGGGAGCCTGCCCAAGACCCTGGCCGCAGTGCTCGGCGCCTCGCGGACGTTGAGTCCGGCCGGGTCGGTCTCGGCGACGAAGGCACCGAAGCTGCAGGATCTGGCCGGTGTCACCGCCGGCGACTCCGGGCGTGAAGCACCGTCGGCGGGACCCGCGGCCTTCGCGCCGCTGGCGAGCGCGGCCAGACCGGCAGTGATGGCGATCAGGATCGCCCTGTGGAGGTGGAAATCAGCAGCCATCGGTAGCCATCGAAAGAATGTGGTGGAACGCCGGCCTCTTCTACACCTTCTACACCATCAGCCGGCCCTGCGACGTGCAACCAGCGGCACCAGACAGGCCACGGCAAGCAATACCGCCCATGTCGCCAGGTAGCACCAGTCCGCAGGCCCCGAATGGCCGACGGACTCCCAGCCCGTGGTGGCCTCCCACCATGACCAGAAGGGATACAGGACGAGTGTGAGGACCGGGCCGGCCGGCACCACCCAGGCAAGGATGATCAGCAGCCGCAGCACGGGGTGGCGTTGCGCGGGTCGCGTCGGCGAAGGATCGGAAGGGCGCGGCATGGTCCATTCTGTTTGGCCTGCAGCATTTCCGGAAGGGTCGAAAGCCCTCGGATGGCCCGACAACAGCGCCGCCTGGAGCACCTGATGGCCGCTGTTATCGTCTGCCGGTCACAAGCGGCCCCAGCGATGGCCGCTCTTGCCGCCGCGACACCGGTCGACTCCTCCTCTCTTCTCCCAGCGATACATGTTTGCCCTGATCAGCCTGACCATCGACCGCGCCCGGAAGGAGCGCTTGCCCCAGGTCGCCGGAAGCCTTGCGTTCACCACCTTGCTGTCGATCGTGCCCCTGTTCGCGACGAGCTTTGCGCTCTTCACGCGATTCCCGGTCTTCTCGCGGTTCCAGGACGCGCTTCAGGAGTTCTTGCTGAGGAGGCTTCTTCCCACGGACATCGCGCGCACGGTGCTGAAGTACCTGAACCAGTTCGCCGCGAATGCAAGCGGCATGACCTGGGTGGGCTCGCTCTTCCTGCTGGGCACCGCCATCGCGATGCTGCTGACGGTGGAGAACGCACTGAACCAGATGTGGAAGGTGCGCAGGAACCGGCCGTTCTTCAAAAGGGTCGGCCTGTACCTGCTGATGCTGGCGATCGGCCCGCCCGCCCTCGGCTTGAGCCTGTGGGCGACGTCGTACCTGCTGGGCATTTCCATGGGCCTGATCGGCGCGCTGCCGCCGTCGCTCGCGTTCGTGCTCGACCTCGGGCCGTTCCTGCTCGGCGTCGTGATGCTGACCAGCATGTTCTACCTCGTGCCGAACACCAAGGTCCGGCTGCGCGATGCCTTCGCGGGCGGCTTGATCGCCAGCATGGTTTTCGAACTCGGCAAGCGGGGCTTCACCGCCTACCTGGTCAAGATCCCGACATACAAGGCCCTGTATGGAGCCTTCGCGGTTCTTCCCATGTTCCTGCTGTGGGTGTACTTCTCGTGGCTGGTCACCCTGCTCGCGGCCATGGTGACGGCCAACCTGGCGCTCAACCGCCGGCAAGCGGCAGGCAAACCTGCCCGGGCGTGAACTCGGCCTCCGGTCGCCCCATCGGCGAGGAAGGCGTCTGCGCGCCGCACCGGCTCCAGTCGCGGCGCAAGGGCCTCAGCCTCCGCCAGGTTCGACAAGCTCCCGCAGATTGACCTTCAGCGGAAGCTCGTAGTCGCGACCGATGAGCTCCGCCCGGAAGGACTTGCGAGGATGGATCGTCAACACCTCGTCCACGATGGACAGCCGGTCGACCAGGCTGGGAGCATCGTCATGGAACCGGACCTGCGCGACCTGGACCTCCAGAGCGCGCGAAGTGGCGCGTTCCTCGATGCGTGCGAACACCCGGCTCGGCGCGGGATGGACCGGAATGTCCTGCTCCACGCGTATGCGGTATTTCTTCGTTTCCCTGGTCCGCAGCGTCACCCGCAGCGCGTTGCCTTTGCTGGCCATCTCTTGCCGCAGCAGGGGCAGCAACTCCACACCCCTTGTTGCCAGCGCCGCGATCGCCCCGAAGGTCGCGCTCTGAACCACTGACAACTGCTCGCCCGGCGGGCGATCGCTGTGGTCGCTGGCCAGTCCGACCATGACAAACCTGTGCCATCGCTCCAGGGCGTAGTCGGTGTGCAGCAGGCTGGCCTCAGGGATGCAGGGCGTGAGGCAGACATACAGGTGGTCGGCATCCCCGAGCGATATGCCGAGTTCCTCGCACTTTCTGCCGATGCGCTGCCCCAGGGCGATCGCGCCCTTCGGGAGCTTGAAGAGCTCGCCCGCGTAGCCCGGCATGGGAGAACCGGGCCGCAGGTGCTCGGGACTCTCGAAGTAGCGAACGTCCCGCAGCGGCTTGGCGCGTTTCACAGACTTTTCCATGGTTGCAATGTATCGCGCGGCATCGCGGCGTCCCCGGGACTTCGCGCGAAGGCAGAAGCCACACGAATGCGTTTTTCGCCCATCGATTTCGATCTGAAACTGCAGCCCATGCCCCCTACCCTCGCCACACGCAAGCCGTCGATGAACTCACGGCCGCCGAACTGGAGACGTTCCCTGTCTGGGAGTTCGCCATGGATGAGGAGGGAGTCATCCACGCGGACAAGTTCGCCAACGTGCCGCACCTCACCGGCAAGCACTCTGTCGAGCGGATGATCGAGTCCCTGGACATTCCGGCGTGGCATTGGGCCAAGCGCCGGCGGAATGACAAAATTCTGAGGCCCAAGGCCTAAAATGCAAGAAATCCTGTAACACTTAGGAAAATAATGGCCTACGTGGGTTACGAGTATGTGCGGTCAAGCCTGGACCTGCCCATCTTCGAAGTGCGCCGTCCCGCTTTGGTCAAACCGGTCACGCGCATCATGTCATCGGCGGACGCACTTGGTGTGCCGGCCGCCATGGTGCCGGCCGCCGGCGATCTGGTAGCGCACCTGCTCTTTGCCCTCAAGCATGAGGGAGTGAACCTGCAGGTGCTTGCGGGCGCATCCAAGCACCTCGCCCGCGCCGACCTGGCCGCGGCGCTTGCGGCGACTCCCAATGGACAATACGTGCGAATGCTCTGCAGCACGTGGGAACACTTCACCGGCGACCAGGTGGTGGCCCAGCCGGTCATCACTGCGGGCTATGTTGATTTGTTCGACGAGGGTCGTTACTACACAGGCGGCACCGACCGCGACTCTCGATGGCGAGTCGATTTCAACGGTCTCGGAACCTGGGACTACTGCGTCACAGTGGAGCGCACGCCGGCGATCAAGAACGCGCTGGACTTTGATGTGCTGGGGGCCACTCGTGAATTCGTCGCCTCCCTCAACCGCGAACTCCTTGATCGCACGTTGACCTGGGCGTATCTGCACGAAACCCAAGACAGCTACGCGATAGAGAAAGAGGCGCCGTCGGAAGACAAGGCGCGCGCATTCATCCGCCTGCTGCATCAGGCGCACGAGCCGCGCTCCCTTGACGAGCAATATCTGGTGGAGTTGCAGGCCTCGATCGTCTCCAATCCTTACAACCAGGCGGTTCAGTACCGGACGGAGCAGAACTGGCTGAGCGACGGCGGCCGTGGTGCGCTGGGCGTGACCTTCGTGCCTCCACGGCCTGATGATCTGCCGAAGCTGATGGATGCGTGGTCACGTTTCGCTAACGACACAGCGAAGCATCTGGATCCACTGATGGCCGCCAGCATTGCCTCTTTCGGTTTTGTCTACTTGCACCCATTCATGGATGGCAACGGGCGCCTTTCCCGCTTTCTCTTTCACAAGGTCCTATGCCAGTCCGGTCAATTGCCCGACGGCATGCTCCTCCCAGTTTCCGTGGCCATGAAGCGTCATGAGTCACAGTATCTGAGCGTCCTACAAGACTTCTCGCGTCCGGCGCGCGCGCTGGTCAACGCCAAGGCGGCCGGCGAGGGCGACTTTGAATTCACCTTCAAGTGTGACGACACGATCTTTCGTTTCTGGGATGCCACGCGCTGTGTGGAATTCGGCCTGAGCATGGCGCGCGAAGCACTGGAGGTCGAGTTGCGCAACGAGACGAACTTCATCGTTCATTTCGACGCGGTGCGCAAGCACATTGACGACCAGTACGACCTGCGTGGTTCGACGCTGGCAACGCTTGTATCGATTGCGCTGAACAACGACGGTACGATCTCCAACAAAAAGCGAAAGCGCTACGCGGATGAGGTCGCGCCTGAGATCTTCGATGCAATCGAGGGCAAGGCCCGAGAAGTTCTCACTGAGGCCCTTGACGAATCTGATGGCGCGACAAACGACACCGACCGTGACGGGGTGCCCCGCTAAACGCGGGTCTAGCGGACTTCTTCAAGAGCATCGGCCGCCAGCGCCACGCCAAAGAGCCGACCTCTGTTCCCTTTGCACGGCCCGCCCGTCGAAGCGATCGAGGCAACAACTGCCTTTGCCTGTTGACGCGTATTCACGGATTTCATCGCCGAAGCATTTTCAAAGGTTCCAGCACTCGATATCCGCGATGGATCGCCTCAAGTGCAATGAACCGGACGTTTGGCGCCGCCGCGAACACGCATGTCCTGGCATGAGCTTCTCGGTCGTCTACGCAGCATTGCCTCCAGTCCAAGGCATTCTTCCTGAAGATAGCCACAATGCCTCATCACTCTCACCCGAGTCCAATCATGCAAGTCAGTGCCACCGATGCCAAGAACCGCTTCGGCTACGACCAGGGCCAGGCCGAGCGCGAGCCCGTGCAGGTCACGAAGAACGATCGCGTCGCGGTTGTGATGGTCCCGACTGCCCGTTGCGCCGAACTCGAGCGGACGATGACGCTCGGACAGCGCAACGTCGAGACTGGGCGATTCTCTCCCTGGGAACCTCTCGAACAGCCTTTCAACCGCAACGGTGAGAGTGCGGATCGGGCCGAAGCTGTTCAACGATCAACAGGTGGCCGTGCCCGCGTTGCTTCAGGGTGCTGAACTCGTCCACGAACTTGCGATAGCCGTCCAGCGCCGAGTTCGGGCCGCATTCTGACCCAAGCCGATGTCGCGGTGGGGCCTTGAGCGGAAGTCTAGTTCCATTAAAAAAACACCGCGGCTGCGGAGTGGATTGCCGCCCATAACGGACTCGTAGACCGGGTGCGTGTCTTCGGCGAGGACTGCCGTCCCTGGTGATTGCACGATGGCCCAGTTCGACGTCTATGTCGGCCCGTCCAAGATCCAGCGCGGCGAGAAGCAGATCAACTGGCGGATAAGCGTTCCTTCCCGGGAGGGAGGGAGTAAGCACCGTTCGAAGCGCCGTTCGCCTGCTCACGGCGCAACGTCGCGCTACAGAGCTTTCGAAAAGAAGGCCGCTTGACCAATCCTTGATGCTGCGCCCACCGAACTTCGATGAAGCATCGGCAGCATGGCGGCATGGATCAATTTCAGGGCCCCGGAAACCGCACGCCGTTGCTGCTTCCGCAAACGCAGGTCCGCCCCTCCTGTCACACCTCAAGGACTTCAATGCAAGGACTTTTCATGAAGAACCCGCAACGCAAAAGACTGTGCTCATCCGCAATGGCTGCGCTCTTGCTGCTGGCAGCGGGGTCGGCGACCGCTGGCGTGAGCTGGTCCATCGGCATCGGTTCGCCGAATGTGGTCGTGGCGCCCCGGCCGCCGGCCGTGGTCTATGAACCCGCGCCGACCTACGTGGTCCCGGCGCCGGTGTATCCGGTCGTGCCGCGGGTCGTCGTTGCTCCGCCGGTCATCTATCAGCCGCCGTCCGTCGCCCTGCGCGTCGACCATGACCCCGACCCTTACTACCACCACAGGCACGACGACGACTGCGATGACGACTGACGCTCGCCGGTGAGCTGCGCGGCGCGAGGCGCCGCGCAGCACGCACCTGCCCTGAAGTCATCGTCCAACCGCAGGGTCATCGCTCGCCTGCGCCGCTGCCCGACATGCCCGTTGCATGCGCGGCGGCAGAACTCCATTGCTCCGATGAATGCCTTGCCTGCGGGCCTTTCCCCTTTTGCCACCGACATGTGGCGTCTCCTGAAACCCTTCGCCGGTGTCGCTGCGGTCGCGACGCTCATCGGCAGCGTGGGTGGCCTGGCCACGGCCGCCCTGCTGGAGCAGATCAATTCAGCGCTGCACGGCAGTGCGGCCATTTCCGTTTCCGCCATCGCCGGGCTCGCGGTCCTGGCCGTGTTCGCCGTGGGCGGGCATACGGTGGCAGGCGTTCTCAACAGCGTCACCGGCCAGCGGGTGGTCGCGGCCCTGCGCAAGGACGTCTCCCTGCGGATCATGGGCGCGCCGATCGCTGCCGTCGAGCGCATGAAGAGCCACCGGCTGCAGGCGATCCTCAACGAGGACATCGACACCATCAGCGACTTCACGTCGGAGTTCGCCGGCCATGCTTCGGCCTTCGCGGTCACGGCGGGCTGCGCGATCTACCTGTTCAAGCTCTCGCCCGTTCTCTTCCTCGTCAGCGCGCTCGCGCTGGTCGTGGGCGTCTGGATCAATTTCGCCGCGGCAAGGGCCTGGAGCAGCAACTTCGAGAAGGCCCGGACCGGCGAGGACGAACTGCAGAAGCACTACCGCAGCGTCGTGGAGGGCGCCAAGGAGCTCCGGCTCAACCGGATGCGCCGGGCCCAGGTGCATGGCGTGCGCCTGTCGGGCGCGGCGGATCTCATCGCGCGGCTCAAGGCCCGGGCGCTCGGCCTGTTCTGGGCCGCCGAAGGTACGAATTCGGCCATCTTCTTCCTGGTCGTCGTGTGGATCCTGGCCGCGCGTCCGTCGCTGGGAATCGATGCCCAGGTCGTCAGCGGCTTCATCATCGTGCTGCTCTTCGTCAAGGGACCGATCGAGGAATTGGCCGCCCTGCTGCCTTTCCTGAGCCAGGCCCAGGTGGCTTTCCGCCGGATCGCGCGCCTGTCGGCGGAGTTCCGGAAGGAGCCGCACGCCGTCGATTCCGCACTGCCGGCATTTCTTGCGAGCCACATCGAGCTGCGGCAGGCTCGCTACCGTTTCGAAGCGCGGCAGGAAGGCGCCAAACCCTTCGAGGTGGGGCCGATCGACCTCAGGCTCCGGCGCGGCGAGACGCTGTTCATCGTCGGCGGCAACGGCAGCGGGAAGACGACGCTCGTCAAGCTGCTCCTGGGCCTCTACCAGCCGAGCGAAGGACAGCTTCTGCTCGACGCAGCGCCCGTGAACGACCGCAGCCGCGAAGCCTATCGCGGGCTCTTCTCCGCCATCTTCTCCGACTACCACCTGTTCGATGAACTGGTTGCGCAGGATGCCGAGCACATCCGGGCCGCCGGCGAACTGATGCGCCGCCTGGGAGTCGCGGACAAGGTCCAGCTCGTCGACGGCAAGTTTTCCACGACGGACGTCTCGACGGGCCAGCGCAAGCGCCTCGCGCTCGTGCATGCCTGGCTGGAAGACCGCCCGGTGGTCATGTTCGACGAATGGGCCGCGGACCAGGACCCGGAGTTCCGCAGCGTCTTCTATCGCGAGCTGCTGCCGGAACTCAAGCGCGAGGGCAAGACCCTGATCGTGGTTTCGCATGACGACCGCTACTTCGACGTCGCGGACCGTGTGATCCGAATGAGCGCGGGTCGGGTCGTCGAAGAGTTCGTCCCGCCTGGAAAGCCGAAGTCATCCAGGGCCTTCATGGCGGATGTCCGATAGGCCTGGTTGCGGCTGCATCACTGCAGTCGGAACAGCGATGGCAACTGCGCAAACCGACCGAGCCTCAGAGCCTTTGCTGGACGTGGCAAGGCGAATGCCGCCCCCGCAGACACCCCGACCATTTGTCGTCGAGGCTTGCTCGATGTTCATCCCGAAGGCAACCTGGGCAGGTAGCTGACTACCTATTTGCCTTCAGTCGCCGGTTCGGTAAGTTGGCCGCCCCAAGCTTCAACCAGCTGCTGAACCAACTCCGCGACAACGCGGCTCGCCGGCGAGAGCTTGCCTTGCTTCGGAAAAGCCAACGTCACATGTCGGACCAGGTCGGGCTTCACCAGTTTGCTGGCTTGCAGACGGCCACTCTGCAGCTCGGCGGTCATCGAGTACGGACCGAGCACCGAGTACAGACCCGGCGTCCGGGCCACCAGTTCCTTCTGCACCGTCAATGAGTCCGCTTCGGCGACGGATACGAGCTTGAATCCGAGGCTGCGTGCCGCCTCATCGAGTGCTTCGCGCCAATGACTGGGCCTGCGCGGAAGAACCAACTGCAGTCCGGACAGACGAGAGAAGTTCACGGTGGACTCGCGCGTGATCTCGTCGCCAGGGGCAGAGACCAGGTACGTATGCGCGACGCTCAACAGCTTCTCCTCTCGGCCGCTCGGTCGGTTGAAGCGAAAGAGAACCGCCATATCGACAGCACCGCTGTCCAGCAGCGTATCGAGTTCAGTGCCTTGAGACTCGGTAATGTTGAGACGGATGCCCGGGTGCTCCGAGCGCAGCCGCTCGAACAACCGGGTCACCAGTGGATGTGCGCCTGAAGGAATGATGCCCATCCGGACTTCACCGAGCAGCTTGCCTGACTCCGTGCGCAGTTCCTCTGTAAGGCGTTCCGTTTCCTGCAGCCATGAGCGCAGTCGCACCGCAGCCCTTGCGCCCAGTTCGGTCAGGGTCATACCACGGCCGGTGCGGCGAAAGAGCGGGCCGCCCAGTGCCGCTTCGAACTCGCTGATCTGGCGACTGACATGCGATTGCACCGTCTGGCGGCGTGCTGCCACCTTGCTGAGGCTACCGGCCTCGACCACGTCGAGGAAGAGCCTGACGCTTGCGATGTTCATAGGGATTTCCCTTAATAGCCATGCCTAAATTGGCAATTCTGAAACACCTGAATTCTATCTAGGCGGATGGCTCGCCGATTTCTACATTTGCTCCAGCGCTTCGCAAGAGCAAACGAAATTCCAAACCCGCAGAGATCCATCCCAAGGAGATACCTTGAAACTCGCCAGCTTCAAACACGACGGACGAGCCACCTATGGAGTGGCACAGGCAGACCGCTATCTGCAGCCCCCTGCCGACTTTCTGAACCGCTATCCGGACCTCGCCGCAGTGCTGCGCGCCAACGCACAACGCGAGCTCGAACAGGCCGCAATCAGCAGTGGTATTTCGATTCAGGTCGCTGCGACGCAGGCCCTGCCGGTCCTTCCCACCCCGCAGAAGTTCATCTGCGTCGGCCTGAACTACAAGACCCACGTCGCTGAGACCAAGCGCGACGACAGCGAATATCCCGCCCTGTTCGTGCGCTTCGCGGATTCACTGGCCGCGAACGGGGACGTCGTGCATCGCCCGTCTTTCTCGGAGCGCTTCGATTGGGAGGGCGAGCTCGCCGTCGTCATCGGCAAGGAGGGGCGTGCGATCTCTCAGGCACAAGCCTTCGACCATGTTGCCGGCTACGCGTGCTTCAACGACATCACCGTGCGCGACTGGCAGCGCCACACGCATCAGTGGACGCCGGGCAAGAACTTTCCCGGAACCGGTCCGCTGGGCCCCTGGCTCGTGACCGCCGACGAAGTCCCGGACGTCAACGCGTTGACCCTCGAGACGCGCCTCAACGGCGAAGTCATGCAGAAGGCTTCGCTTGCCGACCTGATCTTCACCATCCCGGTGCTGATCGAATACATCTCGCGCTTCACCCCCCTGTCCCCTGGTGACGTGATTGCCACCGGCACGCCCGGTGGCGTGGGCGACCGCCGCACGCCGCCTGTGTACATGAAGGACGGCGATGTGGTCGAGGTCGAAATCACCGGCCTCGGCATTCTCCAGAACCGCATCGGTACCGCGGCCTGACCGCACGAAATCACCATGGCAAACAAATCCCAGGCGGTGCCTCCCGTCAGCGCCAAGCTGCGCATAGCCGTCGACATCGGCGGCACGTTCACCGACATGGCGGCTTTCGATGAAGTCTCCGGCAAGCTCCTGTTCGGCAAGGCGCTGTCCACGCACGGGCAACTCGTGGACGGCATCCAGCACACGCTGGACAGCGCAGACATCGACGTGCACAACGGCAATCTTTTTCTGCACGGCTCGACCATCGCGATCAACACGCTGCTCGAGCGCAACGGCGCCAAGACAGCGCTGCTGATTACCGAAGGGTTCCGCGACATCTACGAGATCGGCCGCGTCAATCGCCCGGACGCGTACAACCTTTTCTTCAACAAGCACACGCCGCTGGTCAAGCGCTCCTTGCGCTTCGAAGTTGCGGAAAGGCTGCGCGCAGATGGGAGCACGCACAAGCCGCTCGACGAGGCGGCCGTGCGCGAACTCGCGCGAGAAATGCGCGGACAGGGCATCGAGGCGGTGGCCGTGCTGCTGCTGCACTCCTATCGCAACCCCGCGCACGAGCAGCGCGTCAAGCAGATCCTGCAGGAGGAACTGCCGGGCGCGTTCGTGAGTGCCTCGCACGAACTCTCCCAGGAGTACCGGGAGTTCGAACGCGTCTCCACCGTCGTGGCGAATGCCTACGTCGGCCCCCGCGTGTCGGCCTATCTCGGCGAACTGGAGAAGCACCTTGCCAAGGGCGGGTTCGAGGGCGACTTCTACGTCGTGCAGTCCACCGGCGGGCTCTTTCCCAGCGAGCATGCCCGGCGAGACTGCGTGCGCATGCTGGAGTCGGGCCCGGCGGCCGGCGTCATCGGCGCGCAGGCCATCTGCGCCCAGCTCGGCATGGGGGATGCGATCGCCTTCGACATGGGTGGCACGACAGCCAAGGCCGGCGTGATCAGCGAGGGGCGCCCCCTGACGACGGGCTCGGCGTTGATCGGTGGCTACGAACGCGCGCTGCCGATCCAGATCCCGATGATGGACATCCACGAAGTGGGCACCGGCGGCGGCAGCATTGCGCGCGTAGAAACCGGCAGTGCACTGCGCGTCGGCCCCCAGAGCGCCGGCTCGATTCCCGGTCCTGTGGCCTACGGCCGCGGCGGCACCGAACCCACCGTGACCGACGCCAACCTGCTGCTGGGCCGGCTCGACGCCGACCACTTCCTGGGCGGAGAACTCAAACTCGACATGGCCGGCTGCGAACGCCAGATGCGCGAGCGCGTCGCCGGGCCGCTGGGGCTGGATCCGACCGAGGCGGCCGACGGCATCCTTCGCATCGCCGTGACGCAGATGTCGCACGCTGTAAAGGCAGTGACCACCGAGCGCGGTCTTGATGCCGGCAGCTTCACCATGGTGGTCTATGGCGGTGCGGGGCCCCTGCACGCTTCGGCCATTGCGCGCGAGATCGGCATTCGCAAGGTGCTCATCCCCTTCGCTCCCGGCTACTTCTCGGCCTACGGCATGCTGTTTTCCGATCTGCGCTACGACTACGTGCGCTCGGTGTTCCGCAAGCTCAACGACGTGTCGTTCGAAGAGATCGAATCGCTCTACCAGGGGATGGAAGACGAAGGCCGCGCCGCGCTGGCGCAGTCCGGTGTCAAAGCCGACGGGATCGTCATCGAGCGGGCCGCCGACATGCGGTATGTCGGCCAGGAGCACGCAGTGACCGTCGACCTCCCGATGGCCTTCTTCGAGAGCAAGGACCGCTCGGCGATCAAGCGCCAGTTCGACGAACTTCACAAGGTTCGCTACGGCACTTCTGCGCCGAAGGAACCTGCTGACCTGGTGAGCCTGCGCGTCACGGTGCTGGGCACCATGAAGAAGCCGCCAAAGCACAGTGTCGAGGCGGGCTCCGGGCAGCCCGAAAAGGCGGCCCTGCGCGTCGTCAAGCCGGTGTATTTCCGTTCGGGAGGCTGGGCGGATACGCCGGTCTACAAGCGCGACCTGCTGCTCTCGGGCAACGTCGTGGCAGGGCCCGCGCTGATCGAGGAGCACGCCTCCACCACCGTGGTGCAGCCGGGCGATGAACTGCACGTCGACGAACTGGGCAACCTTCAAATTTCCATTGGGAGCGACAGGACATGAGCAACCCGCACGACAAGCCGATCGACCCGGTCACCGTCGAGATCATCCGCAACGGCCTGTACGCGGTCACGGAGGAGATGAAGACCAACCTCACGCGCACCGCCTACAACCTCATCATCTACGAGGCGCTGGACTTCACGGTCGGCCTTTTCACCAAGGAGGGCGACACCGTCTCGATCGGCCTGGGCCTGCCGATGTTCATCCGCGGCATGTCCGAGACGGTCAAGGCGAAGATCAAGCACTTCGGCTACGAGAACATCCTGCCGGGCGACATCCTCGTCACGAACGACGCGTACACCACGGGCAGCCATCTGAACCACTTCACGTTCACGATGCCGATATTCCACGAGGGCAAGCTGGAGGGCTTTACCTGCTGCATGGCCCACTGGCTGGACGTGGGCGGCACGCTGGGCAACGTGACCACCGATATCTTCAGCGAAGGGATCCAGATCCCCATCCTGAAGTATCAGCGCGAGGGCGTGGTCAACCAGGACCTGATCGACATCATCGCGATGAATGTGCGGCTGGCCGAGCGGGCCCTGGGTGATCTGCGTGCCCAGATCACGGCCATCACCACCGGCGAGCGCCGCTACGTCGAACTGCTGCAGCGCTACGGCGCCGAGGCGGTGAATGGTTCGATCCGCCAGATCATGGATTCATCCGAAGCGGTGGCACGCAAGAACACGCTGTCGATTCCAGACGGAGTCTATGAAGCCGAGTCGTTCATGGATGACGACGGCCTGGAGATCGGCAAGCGCATTCCGATCCGCGTCAAGGTGACGGTCGCGGGCGACGAGATGACCGTGGACCTGTCGGACGTCAGCAAGCAGGTGCGCGGTTTCTACAACTCCGGCTTCACGACCGGCATCGCTTGTGCGCAGGTGGCCTACAAGTGTCTGACCACGCCCACCGACTACCCGGTCAACGACGGCAGCTTCCGGTCACTCAAGGTGGTCATGCCGATGGGCACGGTGATCAGTGCCGAGCGGCCATACCCGATGCGGGTGTGGATGACGTTCCCGATGACGGTGATCGACACCATCTTCAAGGCACTCGCACCAGCCATTCCCGACCGCTCCATTGCCGGCCACCATGCCGACCTGGTGTTCCCCAATATCCACGGCATTTCGCCGGAGGATGGGAGACTGTTCATCGTGGGCATTGGCCCGCTGGGCGGCGGCTGGGGTGCCAAGAGCACCGAGGACGGCGTCTCGGTCACCGTCTGCATCAACGATGGCGACACGCACAACAGCCCGACCGAGCAGCTGGAAGCCAAGTACCCGGTGCTCGTGGAGAAGTACGAGATCCGCAGGGACAGCGCCGGCGCCGGCAAGTACCGTGGCGGGCTGGGCGCCGAGATGGTGGTGCAGGCGCTGTCGCCGTTCACCGTCACCACGCGCATCGACCGGGTGCATTGCAAGCCCTGGGGGTTGGAGGGCGGTGGCGATGCCATGGGCAACGGCCTGGCGGTGCGCCACAAGGGCGAGTGGAAGACCGACCACCTGAACGCCAAGATCTTCAATGTGCGGCTGGAGCGCGGAGACGCCTACAAGATGCTGTCGGGCGGCGGCGGCGGCTTCGGTGACCCGTTGGAGCGTGACGTCGACCTGGTGGCCGAGGACGTGCGCGAAGGCTATGTGAGCGCGGAAGTCGCCCGCGAGGTCTACCGTGTGGCGCTGGATTCGCGCGGCGAGGTGGACAGGAACGCCACGCAAGGTCTGCGCCGCGCTCCTGGGAAAGCCGCGAGCATCCCGTCGCCTGCGGTCGCCTGGGACGGTCAGTGATCGCAGTCATGGCCGACGAGGTCTCGCAGCGCGCCGACCGCCTGTTGTCGCTGTGGAGCGAACTGTCGATGCTCCATGTGGCGTTGGGCGGTGCCTGTGCTTGCGGCACAGGCGGCATCAGCCTGCGGCTCGATGACTTCGAACTCGACATCGTCGGCTACCTCGAAGACAACGGCCTGCGGTCAGGCATTGCGGAGGTGATCGATTTCTTCAGTGACCTGCAGAAGGCAGGGATGCCGTCGCAACCGTTGCGCCAGATTCTGGAAGACGCTCGCAACGACCAGCTCTCGGCGGCGGTGGCCGAATGGCTCCTGCCCAGGCTGGAGAAGACCTTGCGCTCCTTCGCAGAGCTGCACGGACCCAAGGCGCGGGGCTGACCATGGGCGGACATTTCTCCTCCTTGCTGGCCGAGCCTGAAGCGCTTGCCGCCCGGGTGCCGGTGACCGTGCTCACGGGTTTCCTCGGCAGCGGCAAGACCACGCTGCTGAACGCGCTGCTGCGCGAGCCTGAGCTCCATGGCGTCGCCGTCATCGTCAACGAATTCGGCGAAGTGGGGATCGACCACGACCTGATCGCGCAAGCCCATGACGACACCCTGCTGCTCGCCAACGGCTGCCTGTGTTGTGCCGTACGGGGTGATCTTGTCGACGCGCTGGGCCGGCTCGTCGCGCGAACGGATCGCCCATTGCGCCATGTGCTGATCGAAACCAGCGGCTTGGCCGACCCCGGTCCGATCATCCGTACGCTGACGGGCGACGCCGGAATCCGCGCGCGATTCGCACTGGGTCGGCTGGTGTGCACCGTCGATGCGGTGCTGGCCATGGGGACGCTGGACCGTCACCCGGAATCGGTTCGGCAGATCGCGATCGCGGATGACCTGTTCCTCACGAAGACAGATTTGCTGGAAGCCGCAGCACCTCCAACGGCCCTGCTCGAGCGCGTGCGTGGCATCAACGCCGCGGCGCCTTGGCGTACCAGCCGTGAGGAACAGCTGCGTTTGCTCGCTCATCTCGTTCGCACGGCCTCAGGCAGCAATGAGGATGTGAGCGACACGCCTTTCTACAGGCCGGCAGCGCAGGCCGCGCAGCCTGCCACACGGCACAGGGATGGCATCTCGTCGTTCATGGTGGTTCGCGACGTCGCGTTGCCGCGCGCTGCGTTTTCCGCCTGGCTGGACATGGTCATCGCGATGCGCGGGGAGGACCTGCTGCGCGTCAAGGGGCTGGTGCACCTTGCCGACGAGCCCGATCGCCCCATGGTCATCCACGGCGTGCAGCACCTCTTTGCACCGCCGCAATTTCTTGCGGCCTGGCCCAGCCCGGACCGGCGTACGCGGATCGTCTTCATTACCCGCGGCGTCGATGCGGAGTCTCTGGACGAGACATTGGACGTGATGGTGCGCCGGCATATCCGGCGAGACGGCCCCGGGTTGGCAGGCGCGCCGCCCTGATCCGCCGCTCCAACACTCAAACAGAAAAGATTCCGGAGACAAGATGACAGTCGATTCGACCCAGACGGGACAGAGCGGGGGCGCCATTCAACAGGCTGCCGGACTGCTGTTTCGCATCGAGAACGTGCCGTTCAGCCGCTGGCACACCAAGGCCCGCATCATCATGGGCAGCGCCACTTTCTTCGACGCGTTCGATGCGCTTGCATTGGCGTTCGTGCTGCCGGTCCTGATCGGGCTCTGGCACCTCTCGCCCCTGCAGGTGGGCATGCTGATCGCCTCTGGCTACGCGGGTCAGGTCATCGGTGCTCTCCTGTTCGGATGGCTCGCGGAACGCTACGGCCGGGTGCCGAGCGTCACCGCGACCGTGGCCCTCATGTCGGTGATGAGCATCGCATGCGCGACGGCCGGCAGTTTCGACGTGCTGTTTGCACTGCGCTTTTTGCAAGGGATCGGCGTCGGCGGCGAGGTGCCTATCGCGGCCGCCTACATCAACGAACTCTCCCAGGCGAAGGGACGCGGCCGCTTCTTCATCCTCTATGAACTGATCTTTCCTTTGGGGCTGCTCGCGGCGGCCCAGGTCGGCGCATTCGTTGTGCCTCGCTTCGGCTGGGAATACATGTTTCTCGCCGGCGGCATCCCGGGGCTGCTCATCCTGGTCTTCATGGCGCGTCTGCCGGAATCTCCCCGCTGGCTCACCTCGAAGGGAAGATTTGCCGACGCCGAGCGCGTGATCGCCGGCATCGAGGCGAGCACCACGAAGAGGAGCCTGGACATCACGCGAGAGAAGGACCAGGTCGCGGCGCGCGTTGCCGCCCTCGAGACCGGGTTGGCCAACACCCGAAAGGGATCGTGGAAGGAACTGTTCTCACCGCTGTACCGACCGCGCACGCTGGTCGTCTGGGTGCTGTGGGCATCCTCCTACTTTGTGGCCAACGGCATCAACAACTGGTTGCCCACGCTCTACCGCACGGTCTATCACCTGCCGCTTCAGGAGTCGCTGCGCATGGCGTCCCTGACGAATGTTCTCAGTACCTGCGCCGTGTTGGCATGCGCCTTGATGGTCGATCGCGTCGGCCGGCGCCGATGGGCGACCTCCAGCTTCCTGGTCAGTGGCCTGTTGCTGGGCCTCCTCGCCGCGATCGGGGCCGGCAGCCCTTGGTCGGTGGTGGTGCTGGCGTCCACGGCCTACGCGGTGATGGGAACGACCACCGTCCTGCTCTATCTCTACACGCCGGAGATCTACCCGACCCGGATGCGCGCGATCGGAACCGGACTGGCGACATCGTGGTTGCGCGTGGCATCGGCTACCGCTCCCGCCATCGTCGGGATCGTCCTGACTTCCCATGGCATCGCGACGGTCTTCCTGATGTTCGCGCTGGCCAACGTGGCCGGCTTCTTCGCGGCGCAGCGCATGGTCGAGACGGCCAACCGAGCGCTCGAGGAGATCTCGCCGTGACCAACCCAAAACCAAAACGAACTGGAGACGTGATGAAAATCCCAAGCCTGATTGCCCTCGCTGCGATCTTTGCGGCACCCGCGGGCGCGCAGACTGCCAAGTTCCCGGATCGAATGATCCGGATCATTGTTCCCTTTGCCGCAGGCGGCGGGGTCGACTCTACGGCTCGGCTGGTCGCCAACAGGTTGCAAACCCAGCTCGGTGTCTCGGTGATCGTGGAGAACCGCGCCGGCGCGAACGGTGTGCTTGGCGGCAAGGCAGTGCAGACAGCGGCCAACGATGGCTACACGCTGCTGTTCTCGGCGGCCACCCATGTCCTCGCCAAACAGGTGCTGAGCAACGCACCTTACGACCCGGTCGTCGATTTCGCCCCCGTGGCACGCGTCGCCGAGGCGCCGTTGATGCTGGTGATCGCGCCGCAACTCGAAGTGCAGAAGCTGCCGGAACTGCTCGCCGCCGCGAAGCAGACGACGTGGACGGCCGCGATCCCGGCGGCTGGCGCGCCGAGCCACCTGGCCACGCTTCTGCTGGCCAAGCAGGGCAACGTCACCTTCAGCCTCGTTCCCTACAAGGGCACGCAGCCCGCGCTGGTCGATGTCGCGGGTGGCCATGTGCAGCTGATGCTGGACTCGATGATCTCGGTGCTGCCGCTGGCGAAAGCCGGCCGCGTCAAGCCCGTCGCGATCACCTCGCCGAAACGCAGTCCGCTCGCGCCGGAGGTACCGACAGCGCAAGAAAGCGGGTTGCCCGGCTTGACCTATGCGTCCTGGTACGGCGTCTGGGCGCCGAAGGGCACGGCACCGGAGCGCGTGCAACTTCTCAACAAGGCGATCAACGCCTCGGTCAACGAGCTCACCAGATCCGGCGCATTCGCGGGCCTGGGCATCGACCCCGTGAGCCAGGACGCGGACCAATTCGCTCGGTACATCACAGGGTACGTAACCCAGAGCGCCGACCTCCTGAAAAGCGCGGGCTTCAAGCCCGAGTGACGTCCCTCTTGTTTTTTCCGACCACCAGAAAAAGGAGACATCCATGAAGACCGCCTTCGTGGCAACAGCGCTGCTGTCCTCTGCCGCCGCTGCTTCCGCCCAATCGTCCGTGACGCTTTTTGGCGTTGTGGACGCTGCCATCAGTCACTACACAGCTCGAAGCGAGTTCTACAACGACTCCGGCCGCATCGTGCCGCTCCCCGCAAATGGCAATGCGGTCACCCGCACTCAAACGGTCCTGTCCAATAGCGCCAACTCGAACAGCCGGCTGGGATTGCGCGGAACCGAAGACCTGGGCGGAGGCCTGGCCGCCAGCTTCTGGCTTGAATCTCCACTCGCCAACGATTCGGGTGCTGGCGGACTGACCAGCTTCTCGCGTCGCTCGACAATGAGTCTCTCCGGCGGCTTTGGTGAAGTCCGGCTCGGGCGCGATTTCACGCCGACCTTCTGGAACGACTCGGTGTTCAGTCCGTTCAGCACGATCGGCGTCGGGGCAAACGTCGTATCCACGGTAGGAACGAATCTGGCCATCGCCAGGGGACCGGGTTCCGCTGTCGCGGCTTCCGACAACTACCTGCGCGCCAGCAACAGCATCGGCTACTTCCTGCCGCCCAACCTCGGTGGCTTTTACGGCCAGCTGCAATATGCGCTGCACGAGAACGTTGCGCAGAGCGGCTTGCCTGGAAGCCCGACACGAAAAGGGCAGTTTGCCGGCGGGCGTTTCGGCTATGCCTCCGGACCTCTCGATGTCGCTGTGGCCTATGGGCAAAGCACCGCGGCGGATGCCACTGCCGTGAATGCGCTCGGACTCCCCACCGGCGTGGGAGCGAACGAAAAGATCAAGACGTTCAATCTCGGAGCCTCCTACAACTTCGGGGTTGTCAAACTCTTCGGTGAACTGTCGCGGGTCAGGGATCAGTCGACCACGACAGCGCCATCTGGTTTGGGGGCCCTGCTCATCGCCCGCGACGTCGACAAGTACAACGGTGGTCTCGTCGGGGTCACGGTTCCGGTGGGCCCCGGGTTGATCAAAGCAGCCTATTCCCGGGTCAAGTTCGACAACGACCTGGGGCCGCTGGCGACGCCATTCATGCCGCGTCGCGACGCTTACGTCAGCAAGCTCGCGATCGGATTCGAACATAACCTTTCAAAGCGGACCACACTGTATGCAACGGTTGCCTGGATCCGGGCAAAGGATGCGCAGAACAATGCCGCGATCATCGGCGCCGCCACCGGAACTGCGCCCTATCTGTCGACCGGTGCGGCGGGTGGTTCGGGCTACGCACCGAGCCGGTCTACGGGATACGACTTCGGGATCCGGCACGTGTTTTGAGGTGCGCCGACATTTGGGTGCGTTCCACAGTCACACTGGTCGGCTATCGATCGATCTCGAGTTCATCATTCGCATGCTCATCACGCTGATCTATAAGTTCCTTTCGGACCCAGTTGGCATGGCATCACTGCAGCCGGACCAGCGATGACAGCTGCGCAAACCGCTGCGGAGATCGGAAGCGCAGATGGAGCGCATAGATCGCCGCCAGCAATCCGGCTGCCAGCACGCTGAAGGCCAATGCGTAGCTCGGGCCGGCCGGCAGCCCTGACAGGAGCTGGACGTGGGTGATCATCTGCCACAGGAAGAACGTCAGCACGGCCGCGCTGATCACCGGTGCAAGCAGCGATCGCCACCGCGAGACCTTCATCGGATGCTTCCGGAAGAACGCGATGACGGCCAGCGCGGCGAGCACCTGGCAGGTCAACACGCCGATCGCCGACGGGACGCTCGCCCAGGGCAGGGCCTGGAGCATCGGATCCAGGCCCGCCATTGCACACAGCAGAACCAGCATCACCGATATGCACAGCGTTGCGGCGGACGCCACGTGCGGGGATCTGTGCCTGTGGTGCGTGCGGGACAGCCGGCTCCAGACAAGGCCGCAGACGGCGAGCGCGTGCCAGTATCTCGCCAGCACGTTCGTGAAACTCAGGACGGCGGCAAAGAGGCTGGTGATGACCAGCACCGCGCCGATCCTGGCTGCGGTGGGTCCGGCCAGGGTCGAGAACATCGACAGCCACATGCCGCCGGGGTCGCTTGTTGCCACGACCACCGCCTGCGAGAGGCCGAAATGGTTCAGCATCAGCAGGATGGACCCCGCATACAGAATGCCGATGAATGCGATCGACAGGTACATCGCTCGAGGCACCGAGCGTCGAGGGTCTCTGGCTTCCTGCGAGTAGATCGCCGCGGTTTCGAAACCCATGAACGATGCGACGACGAAGATCAGCGAAGGCCCGAACCCGGGGGTGAACACGGCCTGCGGCGAGAACGGCGCGAAGGACAGCGCGTGGCCGGCGAGCAGCAGGTTGAAGACTTCGAGAAGGTCCGCCAACAATATGGCGCCGACCTCCGACAGCATCAGGATCAGGAGCAGCCGCCCGCTGAACTCGATGCCGCGTACGCAAAGCAGGTGTGCGCCCACGGCGCAGCCCATTGCCCAGGCCCACCAAGGCGCGTCAAGGCCCAGTGAAGCCATCGCCATGTGGACGAAGTGCCCCAGCATCGCATAGCAGGCCAGCAGGATCGCGATGTACGACAACACCGCAATGCATGCGCCCCCGATGCCCGGAATGGTGCCCAGGCCCTTGGTGATGTAGGCGTAGAAGGCTCCGCCGTTCTCCACATGGGGACTCATGGCGCAGAAGCCGACGGCGAAGAGCAGATACGCGGCACAGACGATGGCGTAGGAGCCCGGAAGGCCGATGCCATTGCCCAGCGTGATGCTCACGGGTACACCGCCGCCCATGGAGGTCAGCGGACCATTCGTCGTGATCACCATCAGGAAGATGCCGAACCAACCGATCGCATCCCGCTTGAGGCCCGTGTGTTCCGCTGGCGGACTCGCTGGTTCAGACATCGCATGCTCCTTGCACATAAATCAGGGGTCTGGCCGCCGGCCTAGGAGGTACCGAAATCGCCCATGCCATACATGTCGGCCGCGATGACCCAGGAAGCCCCTTGCCTGCGCCAGGCCGTGAGAGATCGCAATGCGATCACCTCGCCGGCCGGCCCGTCTGCCGGCGGGGAAGTCCACTCCAGCCAGGTGACCGCCGCGCCTTCCGAGAGCTCCATCGTCCGCACGGAGCGAATCGAGAGCTTGGGCGTCATCTTGAGCATTTCCGTGAGCGCTGGCAGCAAGTCGGCACCCACGGTGATGCCGGGAGCGCCCTCGCCGCTGACGCTCGCGTCCGGCGCGAACATCTCCTGCTGCAGCAAACGAGCGTCGCCTTGGCGGCACAAGCTCTGAAGTCTTTCGATGGCCTGTTCCAGTGTCATTGCTTTGTTTTCCTTTGAAAAATGGTGTGTCGGATCGTGAGCTCTTGGGACTCTTGTTGCTACTGCGACCGCAAGAATTCGAGTGCATCCCTGGCACCTCGAATCCCGTCCTCGATCGCGCCGTCGATGAATCCTCTCCAGCCGGTGGCCCAATCGGTGCTGGCGAAAAAGAGCGGCGGTGCCTGGGTCTGGAGCGTTGCCAAAACCCTGGAGGTCTGGTTTGGCGAGAACCAGGTCCAGCCTCCCTTGGCATACGGGTCGTGCGTCCAATCGTGCGCAACGACCTCCTGCACATTGATTTCCGGTATGAATTTGCGCAGTTCTGCTTCGACCACGCGGATGTCCCGAAGGTCGACCGCATCGTCCGGCCCGAAGCCGACCAGGACGGACTTGCCGTCGACCTCGCGATCGGCAACCACCATGGTCAGCGGATTGGGATAAGGCGCAAAGCCGACCCACGCGCCGACATTGCGATCGACACGGGCGATGAATTTCGTGCCCGCGCAGACATGTCGTTCGCGATGTGCAGCCGAGCGTGGCTCCGGCAGCTTCGGCACGAAGTCGATGTCGCTCAACACGTTCATAGGAACCGCGGCGATCACCGCCTTGCATCCGACGGAAAAGCTCTTCGCCTGGATCCGGACCTTGCCTTCCACCGTTTCGATGCTGGAGACCGGCTCTCCGAGCGCCAGATCGGCATTCGAATCCTTCAGCAGCGCAAGCGCCAGTGCGGACGTGCCTTTCGCGATCTTGTAGCGCCCCAGACGCTTGAGCAGCGAGTCCGCCGAGTAGTCGCCCAGCGCCCACCAGCGCAGCTGGTCATACAGGCCGCCTTTTGCGGGATCGGTCGCGGCGTTCATGGAGATGAACGAGAGCAGCAGGTCGCGCTGCCGTCCGGAGACGGGCATGTCCCTGAATCGATCCGCCAGGCTCTGGCCATCGAAGTCCGACAGCAGGTTGGTGGAATCGACATGAGGGTTCGCGAATGCGATCCGGCCGTTCGCTCCATCCACATTGCAGTACGCGCTCAGCGCTGCGTCGAGGTCATTGCCCATCGCTTCCGCGGAGTCCGTCACCAGACCCTCGGCAGTCAGCAGGCTGATCGAATCGGCCGTGCCGCTGACGGACTCGGTGGTGTCCAGCCCGTATCGATGCAGCTCATTCCAAACGTATGGCTGGCCCCAGTGAACCCAGGTGCCGCCGACTTCGAATTTCTGGCCGTCCTGCTCCGCGGTGAAGGTCCGGCCACCGATTCGATCGCGCGCCTCGATGATGGCCACGCGCAGGCCCCTCAGGCCCAGCTCTCTGGCCGCCGTCAGGCCGGCAAACCCGGCGCCGATCACGACCACGTCGTAGTCGTCGTGCGGCAGGCCTTTTGCAGAAAGCGCCGCGGGCGAAGTCAGACCGCGGCTCAATGGGAGTCCTGGCTTGATGTTGAATCCGTCTGAAGTTTTTTTCACGGGATGAATGGATGGTGTTGTGTCGGGAATGGGCGCAATGATTGCGAATCCCGCCGGGTGCAAGTAGCCGAAATCGGCAAGCGCTGCGGGGCGCGTTGCGGGCCATCGGCAGGGCAGCGGACTTGCCGATTCGGGCTAACGGACTCCGGTGATCGATGCAACCATGACTGCAGCCGGCGTGCTGAACGCGCCAGCACTCAAGCACCCAGAGACTCAACGAGGCATGTTGTGACCGACATCGAATCCATTCTTGAAACCCTGCACTTCCCGGACGCACCGAAGATGGTTGCGGGCCCCTATCCCGGACCGCGCGCGGCCGAAGCCCTGGCGCTGTCTGCGCGCACCGAATCCATGGCGCGCGGCGGCGGCCGCATGCCGGTCGTGATGGACCGCGCCTTCGGCGCCACCTTCAAGGACCCTGACGGCAGCACCTTCATCGACCTGTCGGCCGGCGTAGGCGTGAGCAGCGTGGGCCGCTGCCATCCCAAGGTGCAGAAAGCGATCGTCGAGCAGTCGCAGCAGCTGATGCATGCGATGGAGGTCAACAGCACCCGCCGCACCGAGCTGGCCGCGCGCCTGTCGGCCCTGATGCCCGAAGGGCTGCGCGACGACTGCATCACCTTCTTCGCGCAAAGCGGAAGCGATGCGCTCGAAGCGGCGGTGAAGTTCGCGCGGCGCGTGACGGGCCGCCACCAGATCATCGCCTTCCACGGCGGCTATCACGGTGTGTGGCATGCGTCGAATGCGCTGACCACGGGCACGGCCTACCGCAAGGGTTACGGGCCGTTCATGGGCGGCGTGATCCATGCGCCCTACCCGTACGCCTATCGCTTCCCGTTCGACACCACCCACAAGTCGGCGGAACAGATCGCCGGCGAATACGTGGACTACCTGCTGAACACGCCCTACACGGCCGCCGACGACGTGGCCGCCGTGATCGTGGAGCCGGTGCAGGGCGAAGGCGGGTATGTGCCGCCTTCACCCGAGTTCCTGCAACTGCTGCGCAAGGCGTGCGACCGCAGTGGTACGCTGCTGATCGTGGACGAGGTGCAGTGCGGCGCGGGCCGCACGGGCCGCATGTGGGCGGTGGAGCACACGGGCGTCAAGCCCGACATGCTGACCTTCGGCAAGGGCATTGGCGGCGACGTTCCCATGGCCGGCATCGCCATGCGCAGCGACCTGGCCGCGCGCATTCCCGATGGCTCGGTCCCCAACACCTTCGCGGCGAACTCGCTGTCGGCCGCGGTGGCGCTCACCAACCTCGAGATCCTGCACGACCCCGAACTGGGGCTGATGCCGCGTGCCGAAGCGCTGGGCCAGGAGGTGCAGGAACGGGTGCGCGGCTTCCAGAGCCCGTACGTGGGCGAAGTGCGCGGCAAGGGCCTGATGATCGGTATCGAGCTCGTCGAGGACAACACCACCAAGGAGCCGCTGGCGCCGGAGAAAGTCGGCCGGATCATGGAGTACGTGCTCGGCCACGGCGTGCTGATGGTGCCCTGCGGGCGCTATGGCAACGTGATGCGCGTGATGCCGTCGCTGACCATCTCGAGGCGGCTGCTGCACCGCGCGCTGGATGTCTTCGGCGAGGCGCTGGCCTCGCTGTGAACCGGCCGTGCCGCGCACGGCTTGTCCGCTTCGCCTACTGCTGGGCGATGCGGGCCGTGAGCTCCGACGCGGCGGTGGTCACCAGCGTGCACAGGTAGCTTTCCTGGAAGGCCCTGAAGCGCTCGTTGCGTCCCACCAGGGTCATGCTGCCGAGCACACGCTGCTTCTCGTCGAAGATCGGCGCGGCCACGCCCGTGCGGCCCGGATGCAGTTCGCTTTCGCTGATGCAGTAGCCCTGCTTGCGGATCGCCAGCAGGCCCTTGGAAAAAGACTTCCATTCAAGCCCCTGCTGCTGCCCCTCGGGCGTGCTGGCATGGGCATCGAAGACGCGGCGGATCTGCCTCGGCAGCAGGTAGGCCAGCACCACGCGCGAGGTCGCGCTGTGGAACAGGTCGATGGGGCGGCCGCGGCCTCCGCCCACGGGCCCGGGGTCGGGGCCGCGCCGGATCAGCACGTTGACCACCGAGTCGCCGTACCACTCGCTGATCACGGCATCCAGGCCCGTCTCGGCCACGAGCTTCTCGACGAGATCGCGGCTGCGCACCAGCACCGGGTCGTAGTCGGTCATCTGGTGCTCCAGCGCGATGATGCGCGGCCCCAGCGCATAGCCGCGGGGCAGGCGCACGAGGAGGCCGGCATCGCCGAGTTCGCGCAGGTAGCGGTAGGCACTGGCGGGCGTGTAGCCGAGCTGGTTGCAGATGATCTCGACGTCGATGACCGGCTGGTCGGGCCGGAAGAGATCGAGGACATCGAGCATGCGGCGAAGGCTGTTCATCGTCTGGGAAGGCTGCGGTCGTGAAACAAGAAATCGTACGGGCACGCGAAGGCGTGGCGCCCTTCATTGTCGGGCACCATCCGTGGACCTGATCGAGGCCCGCGGCGGTGCCGGATCCCCGAGGCACAGACACCTGAGACAGGACGCAAGTAAAGACCATGCCCCTTGACCTTGAGAAACCCATCCACACGCCGAGGCTCGTCCTCCGGCGCTTTCGCGAGCAGGACGCGGCGGACCTGTTCGACTACCTGCATGCACCGACCGCGAGCTGCTTCCTGTCGCTCGCGCTCGCGGACCTCGAAGCCGCGCGGGCCGAGGCCCGAAGACGCAGTACCGACGGCGAGCACGTGGCTGTGTGCCTCCAGGAACCGGGTCAGCTCATCGGCGATCTGTTCGCCATGCAGGAGGAAGACACTTTCTCGGTCGGCTGGAACCTCAACCCGCGTTTCGGTGGCAGGGGCTACGCCCAGGAGGCAGCCTCGGCGCTGTTCGCCCATCTCTTCACTGCCCGCGCCGCCCGCCGGCTCTATGCCTACGTGGAGGACCACAATGCTGCCTCCCGGCGGCTGTGCGAGAAGCTGGGCATGCGCGCCGAAGGGCTGTTCCTGGAGTTCATCTCGTTCCAGAACGACGCGCAGGGCGAGCCCATCTACGAGAACACCATGCAGTACGCGATCCTGCACAAGGAATGGCTGCGCGCTTCATCGGCTTGACGGGCGCCACGCCGGCGCTCAGCCGCGGTCCTGGCCCAACGCGGCAAAGCGCTGCGGATCGCGTCTCGCCAGCCGCGATGCGGCCAGCCAGCCGGCCGCCGCGGCCAGGAGCACGGTGACCACCAGGGCCGCGGAAATACCCCGGCTCGCGCCGGTGAGCACATGGAAGTTGCCGACGGCCAGCACCAGCACCACCAGCAAGCCCGCGCACGCCAGCAGCGGCAGCACGCGGATCCGTAGTCGGCCATAACCGTGCGAGTCGGCCCGGAAGAAGCGCACCACCGCCACGGCCGTCGCGATCATCAGCACCAGCAGGCACAGCGTGGCCAGGTTGCTGAGCCAGGCGAATTGGGTCAGTACCGGGTCGGCGCCCAGCAGCGCGAACAGGCCCACCGCGACGGCGCTCAGCACCGTCTGCAGCACCGAGGCCACATGCGGGCTGCGGTGGCGCGCATGCGTCCAGCCCAGGCGAGCGGGCATCAACCCCTCGCGGCCCATCGCGTAGAAATAGCGCGCGCTGGAGTTGTGGAATGCGATGAGCCCCGCATAGATGCTGGCGATGAACATCAGGCGCAGCAGCGCCGTGAGGCCATGGCCCGCATAGGTGTCCGACAGCAGGTACAGCAGGTTGGTCGGATCGGCCAGCCCGGTGATGGTGGTCACCACCCGGTCGCTGCCCGCACCGAGCACCAGGCACCACAGCGAGAAGGAATAGAAGCCCCCCACCAGCAGCAGCGCCGCATAGGTGGCGATCGGAATGCTGCGCTTCGGGTCCCTGGCCTCCTCGCTGTAGATGGTGGTCGCCTCGAAGCCGATGAAGGCCGCGAAGCAGAACAGCAGGCCGATGAAGGGGTTGCCGCTGGTGAAGGCCTCGGGAGTGAAGGAGTGCGCATCGATGCCGTGGGCGCCGCCTTTCGACAGGATCAGCACGTCCAGTGCCAGCACCGCCAGGTATTCGGCCACCACGAAGCCCGCGAGCACCCGCGCCGAGAAGTCGATCTGCCGGTAGCCGAAGACCGCCACGCTGGCCAGGGCGGCGAAGGCGCAGGCCCACCACGGCACCGCCAGGCCGAACTGCGCCTGCAGCGTCTCGGACGCCACCGCGCCCAGCATGCCGTAGAGGCCGAACTGCAGCGTGACGTAGCCGAACACGGCCACCATGGCCGCCGCCCCGCCCGCCCTGCCGCCCAGGCCGCGCGCCACCATCGCATAGAAGCCTCCGGCGCTGGTCACGCAGGTGGCCATGGCGGTGTAGCCGGTCGCGAACATCAGCAGCAGGCCGAGGGCCACCAGCACGAGCACCGGCGTGCCGGCGCCGTTGCCCAGCATCATCCCGATTGGGAAGCCGCCTGCCACCACGCTTAGTGGACTCGCGGCTGAGATGACCAGCAGCGTGATGAAGCCCGCGCTCAGCGTGCCGCGGCGCAGGCTGGTGGCGTGAGGGGGGCGCGTTTCCTGGGCAGGCGTCATCGCGGGGGTCAGCGTTTCCATGGTGCGTCGCAATGCATGCCGCGCGCGGACGCGTGCAGCGGGGAGAGAGAAAGAAGGCCGTGCACCAGAGTGCTGGCCGCCGAGAGGGGCAGTCTAGGAAGGCATGCGTGCGCAGCGGTATCCCGGATCGGCAATCCGGACGCTTACGCCTTCCTCAGGCGTCATGCCACTTCGCCGCCCGCGGCGTCTGCGACGGCAATTCGCCGAAAAGCTCCTGGTATTCGGCCGCGAAATGGCTCAGGTGGAAGAAGCCCCACTGCCCCGCCGCATCGCCCACGGTCAGGTCACCGGCGCGGCTGCCCATCAGGGCGCGCCGCACCCCGTTCAGGCGCACCGAGCGCAGGTAGCTCAGCGGCGTGGTGTCCGCCACCGCGCGAAAGCTGTTCTGCACCGTGCGCCGGCTGACCTGCAAGCGCTCGCACAGCTCCATCACGCTGGGGGCGCTCATGGTCTCGGCCATGGCCATCCGGTGGCACTTCTCGACGATGAAGTCCTGGGTGGAACTGCCGCTGCGCTGGTGCCGGTCGCAGGCCGGATCCATCACCAGCCGCAGCAGCTCGCCCAGCAGCGCGTGTTCCAGTTCGTCCTGCCGCGCGGGCGTGCCGCTCATCTCATCGTTGACCAGGGCCTCGGAGAATATCGCCAGCAGGCGCTGGCGGCATTCGACGAAGCGCTGCTGCGGCACCTTGATGACGGGCTGGCGCAGCAGCCGGGCGATGTCGTCGGCGAACGGCACCTCCCGGAGCGTGGCGTCGAAGAAGGCTCGGTCGAAGGCGATGGACAGAAGGTCCATCCCGGTGGGCATGTGGCACATGAACTCCTCGCCGCCGCGCAGGAAGTAAAGGCTGCTGCCGTCCGCATCGCGCCCCTGCATCCGGACGGTCCCCGGCATGGAGATGGGGACCGCAAAGCACACGCTGTCGCGGGGTGCTTCGCCCTGCTGCACAACGCGCTTGTTGATGCGCTCGCGAAAAGCGTGGCAGTGTTCGCTGGACAATTGCTGCAGCGAGCTCTCCAGTGCGCCCGACGCGAGCTGGCTGTAGACGAGCTGGCTCCAATGAGCGACTGATGCGGCATGCGCATGCACGTCCTGGAAGTGGTGGATGCTTCGGTTCATGGTGCGGAGTCCTCGATCTGGAAGGGCTGCGTCGATCAACAGATATGCACTTTTCTCAGATAGGGAAAATTCTGCATTTTTCATGCCTGACGCCAGACAGGGGAAACCCGATGGATCCCGCCGCGAAGCTGATCTTCTGCTTGCTTGATTTGTTCACAGCAACAATCGTGCACACATGCCGCAAGCCAACTGCACCCTTGCGGTGCGTCGTTGTCGCGCACCGTTGCTGATTTGGGCTAACGCCGCACGGCGCCCTCCCGGACACTGCGGCCGCTCGAACATCCGCAGACACCATGACCCAGAACCTCAAGCATTTCATCGAAGGCGCCCACGCCGAAGCCTCTGACGGCGCACGCATGCGCCTTGTCAGCCCCGTGGACGAACATGAATACGGCAGCGCCGCGCGCGGCACCGCCGAAGACGTCGACCGCGCCGTGGCTGCGGCCCATGCCCAGCTCGAAGGCGGCGCCTGGAGCCGGCTGCACGCGGGCCAGCGCGCCCAGCTGCTGCTTCGCCTTGCCGACCTGGTCGAGCGCGACACGGCCCTGCTTGCCGACATGGACGCCAACGCCATCGGCCGCTCGCCGATGGAGCCGCGCATGATGGACGTGCCCAACGCCGTCGCCAACCTGCGCGCGGCCGCCGGCTGGACCAACCAGCTCGAAGGCCGCACGGTGCCCACCGGGGGCTACATGGGCACGCCCACGCTGTCGTACACGCTGCGCGAGCCGGTAGGCGTGGTCGGGGCCATCGTGCCGTGGAACTCGCCGCTGATGATCACCGTGTGGAAGCTCGCCGCCCTGCTCGCCGCCGGATGCACCGTGGTGGTCAAGCCCGCCGAGGAAACGCCCCAGTCCGCCCTGCACCTCGCGCGGCTGGCACAGGAAGCGGGCTTTCCCGATGGCGTCATCAACGTGGTGACCGGCTTCGGCGACGTGGTGGGCCGCGCGCTGTGCGAGCACCCGCTGGTCGCCAAGATCAGCTTCACCGGCAGCCCCGAGGCCGGCCGCGCCATCCAGCGCATCGCCGCGCCGCTGTTCAAGCGCGTCACGCTGGAGCTCGGCGGCAAGAGCCCGCAGATCGTGTTCGACGATGCCTCGTTCGACGACGCGCTGCGCGGCTGCGCCATGGGACTTTTCGTCAACCAGGGGCAGGTGTGCGCCGCGGGCTCGCGCATCCTGGTGCAGCGCAGCCTCGCGAAGCCTTTCGCGCAGGCGCTGGCCGAGGCCGCCCGCGCCGTCACTGTCGGCGACCCGCGCCAGGCCGGCGTGCAGATGGGGCCGGTGGCCAAGAAGGCGCAGTTCGAACGCGTCAACCGCTACATCCAGCTCGGCCAGGACGAAGGCGCGGTGCTGCTGGCCGGCGGCGTCTCCCGGCCTAAGAAGGGCTGGTTCGTGCAGCCCACCATCTTCGCCGAGGCCACCAACCGGATGACCATCGCCCGCGAGGAGATCTTCGGGCCGGTGGGCACCGTGATTCCCTTCGACACCGAGGAGGAAGCCATCGCGCTGGCCAACGATTCGTCCTACGGGCTGGCGGCCACTGTGTGGACCACGCAGCTCGCGCGGGCGCACCGCGTGGCCGCGCGCGTCAAGGCCGGTGCCGTGGGCGTCAACTGCTGGAGTCCGCTGGACGCCAACCTGCCCTGGGGCGGCCTCAAGACCAGCGGCATCGGCCGCGAGGGCGGGCTGCCCGGCGCGCTGGCGTACACCGAGGAGAAGGTCGTCACCGTCCTGCTGCCGGCCTGAGGCCCGGCCTCACAATGCACCAGACAAGGAATCCTGACATGGGTTGGCGCAACACGATCGACGCCTGGGGCCGGGCCTCGATGCTCTTTCACTGGGCCACGGCCGCGGCCTTCATCACTGCCTACGTGGTCGTGTACTACGTGATCTGGTTCGTCGATCCGCAGACCAGCATCAAGCCGGCGCTTTTTGGCACCACACCCAATGCCGAACGGGTCGTGCCGCTGCTCAACATCCATTGGGTGCTGGGCCTGTCCATCGGCTTTCTCACGCTGCCCAGGCTCGTGTGGCGCATCGCCGGCGGCGTGCCGCGGCATGTCGCCGGCTCGCGCCTGGAGCGCTGGTCGGCCGACGCGGCGCACTGGGCGCTCTACGCCATCCTGATCCTGATGCCGCTGTCGGGCTACATGACGACCTACGACCCGACCGACTTCGGGCTGTTCGTGATCCTGGCCTGCCGCGACACCGCCTTCGCAGCCGCAATTCGCGGCGCATTCGACCTTTCCGTGGCGCAGCTGGAAGATGCGGCCTGGGCGGTGCACAGCTTCATCGGTGCCTGGCTGGCCTGGCCGCTGGTGGTGCTGCACGTCGGGGCCGCGCTGCTGCACCACTTCGTGCGCAAGGACGCCGTGCTGCGGCGCATGCTGCCGCTGCGTCGCAGCACCGGCTGATCCACCCCCCTCCGCTACCCGACCCGCACCACGACACACCGCATTGCGGTGCGTTGCGTTGCGGCGTGGTGCGGCGTCGTGCAGCCACGCCGGGAGCGGCGCGATCGCGTGGCCGCAAGCAGATGCCGATCTCGGATAACGGCCAGCGCCGCCTCCCTTCGATAGTCCAAAGACCCCACTGCCGGTTGGTAAAGCGGGCATCGGCGCAGCCCGGTCACGGTCCGGGCGATCCGGATCCACACACCTCGCCTCTTCATCTTTCAGGAGTTCCCATGACCCAGCACTGTGCAAGAACCCTTCGCCCTTTCGCCCTGGCGGCGGCCATCGCCGCCGGCCTGCTCTGCCCCGGTTTCTCCGCCATGGCCGCGCCCGACGCGGCCCAGCTCGACAAGCTCACGCCCTCGGGCGCCCAGCGCGAAGGCAACGCCGACGGCAGCATTCCCGCCTGGCAGGGCGCGGAGCCGCCGCTGGCCGGCTGGGAGTGGGGCAAGCTGCGGCGCGACTTCTGGAAGCACAAGGACGAGAAGCCGCTGTTCACCATCGATGCGGCCAACGTCGACAAGTACGCCGACAAGCTCTCGGCCGGCCAGGTCGCCATGCTCAAGCAGCGCAAGGACTACCGCATGGACGTCTATCCGTCGCACCGCACCTGCGGCGTGCCGGACTTCGTGGCCGCCAACACGCGCAAGAACGTGGGCACCGCCCGTCTCAACGACGACGGCTGGAGCCTGAAGGAGGCGACGGTGCCGGGCTATCCATTCCCCCTGCCCTCCAATGGCGTGGAGGCGATGTGGAACTCCAAGATGCGCTACCGCGGCGTGGGCGTCGACTACAAGGGCACCATCACCGCCGTCTCGCCGCGCCGCGGCAGCACGGAGTGGATCCGCGCCGACTCGGAGCAGACGGTGTTCATTCCCTCGGGCGCCAAGGGCTCGCAGCAGCTGTCCTCGCTGCCGCCGGTGGAGTTCTATGTGTACTTCGGCTACACCTCGCCCGCCGCGCTGGCCGGGCAGGCCCTGGCGATCACCCAGTACATGAATCAGGCCGAGAACGAGACCTTCTACTACTTCCCCGGCCAGCGCCGCGTGCGCCGCATGCCGACCTACTCGCACGACTCCCCGCAGATCGGCATGGAGAACCAGTACACGCTGGACGAACCGCAGGTCTTCAACGGCGCGCTCGACCGCTTCGACTGGAAGCTGGTGGGCAAGAAGGAGATCTACGTTCCCTACAACGCCTTCGGCGCCTATGACTTCAAGGCCAAGTTCGAGGACGTGGCGCGCGACGACTTCATCGCACAGTCGCATCGCCGCTACGAGCTGCACCGCGTGTGGGTGGTGGAGGCCACCGTCAAGGCCGGCATGCGCCATTCGGCGCCCAAGCGCACCGTCTACCTCGACGAGGACAGCTGGGCGCCGCTGCTGATGGACGACTTCGACGGGCAGAACAAGCTCGCCAAGATGCGCGAGGGCTTCCTCATCCCGGTGTACGAGACGGGCTCCTGCGACGCGATGGCCATGGTGCAGAACAACCTGGCCGAGGGCCGCTACGTCTTCGACACGCACACCGTGGGCGTCGGCAAGGACATCCGCTGGTTCACCGAGCCGACCGGCCCGCGCATGCGTTCGGGCTTCTACACGGCCGACAACCTGCGCGCCATCAGCGAGCGCTGAGCGTCGCGCTTCGAACGACGACAACAAGCCCCGAGGAGAAGAACCGATGAACTTCACCGCCCGCCCCTCCAGCACCCTCGCCCGGCTGAGCGCCGTGCCCGCCGCCTGCCTGCTCGCCGCGACGGGGGCCGCTCATGCCTTCACCTTCGAGACCGACAACGTTCGAGGGAGCTTCGATTCCACCATCACCATCGGCACCGGCATCCGCGTCAAGGACCCCTCCTGCACGCTCGTCATCCAGGGTGCGGTGGGCGTCGGCGCACCCGCCGGCTGCCTGGCACCCACCTCGTCGATGGGCGACCAAGGCAACTTGAACTACCGCAAGGGCGATGCCTTCACCACCTACGTCAAGGGCAGCCACGAGCTGCTCCTGAAGATGCCCGATGACATCACCTTCCTCGGGCGGGTGAACTGGGTCCGCGACCTCACGGCCACCCACACCACCGGCTACACCAGCGCCGCCGCGACGCAGTACCTGCCCGACGGCCTGGCCAGCGACGCGCGCAGCGACCTGCGCTTCAAGGCCCGGCTGCTGGACTTCTGGGTGAGCAAGACCTTCCAGCTCGGCGGCGAAACGGCGCGCGTGCGTGTGGGCAACCAGGTGATCAGCTGGGGGGAAAGCCTCTTCCTGCCCGGCGGCATCAACGCGACCAACGCGCTGGACATCATGCGGCTGTCGCAGCCCGGCACGCAGCTGAAGGAGGCGGTGCTGCCCGCGCCCATCGCCAGCTTCGCCACGGGCCTGGGCCACGGCCTCAACTTCGAGGCCTACGTGCAGGCGCGCTGGAACGGCAACTACATGGCACCCACCGGCTCCTACTGGTCTGTGGCCAACGGCATGGGCAAGGGCCACGACGCCTACGGCCTGATCGAGACGAAGCCGAAGAACGGCGGCCAGTGGGGCACCGCCCTGAAGTGGCAACCCGAGGGCACGCAGCTGAACCTGGGTGCCTACGTGATGAACTACAACGACAAGTCGTTGAACTTCAGCACCAATGCGGGCGGCACCGGCCGCGCGGGCTGGGCCTACCCGGAGAACCGCCGCCTCTACGGCCTGAGCGCCAACATGCCGGTGGGCGACTGGTCGGTGGGCACCGAGCTGTCGTACCGTCCGCGCGATGCCGTGGCACTGAACCCGGCGGCGAGCGGCTGCTCGTTCAACCACGGCAACTGCTGGGTCGACGAGAAGAAGCTGCAGTGGCACCTGACCGGCATGCTCAGCCTCACGCCGAGCAATGCAGGCGGCGTGCTGCGCGCCCTCGGCGCGGACACCGCGACGCTGATGGCCGAGGCCGTGGTGGTGCGCTATCCCAACCTCAAGAAGTACTACGGGTCCGATCCGATCGCTGCCGGTGCATGGGGCTGGGGCCAGGAGTTCAGCGCCGCGGGCACGCCGCAGCCGGTGGGCTCGAAGACGGCGTGGGGCTACAACTTGGACTTCAGCTGGGTCTACGACGGCTCGCTGATTCCAGGCTGGCAGGTGATTCCCGAGGTGTACTACTTCCAGGCCGTGAAGGGGCGCACGCCCAACGGCGCGGGCCAGCTGATGGAGGGCGCCAAGTCCGTCAACCTGGTCGTGACCTTCGTGCAGAACCCGGCGAAGTGGCAGGCCTCGATCAACTACGCGGCCTTCTTCGGCGGCAAGCGCGTGTTCGACCAGCCCTATCGCGACCGCAACTTCGTGGGCCTCACCCTGTCGCGCAACTTCTGACCCGGCGCGCCGTGCACCGCCCGCGCGGCGGTGGCGGCGCCGCCTGCTGAAAGCAATCCGTGTCCGATTCCAACCACGCCCCTGCCTCTGCGCTGCAGCGAACCGTGCAGCGCCTCGAGGCCTTCTGCTTCTCCCATCGTCGAGGCATCCTGATCGCGCTGGCTTTATTCACGCTGGCTATGGCGTGGTTCGCGGCGCAGCTGCGCATGGACGCCGGTTTCGACAAGCAGATGCCCTCGGGCCACGAGTACATCCAGACCTTCCAGGCCTACCGCGAGGACGTGCTGGGCGCCAATCGGCTCAACGTGGTGGTCAGGGCCCGCCACGGCACCATCTGGACTGCGCCGGCCCTCAAGCGCCTGTATGAGGTGACCCAGGCCGTCACCTACCTGCCAGGCATCGAGCGGCTGGGCGTGCAGTCGATGTGGACGCCCAACAGCTTCGTCAACGAGATCACCGAGGAAGGGTTCCGCGCCGATCCCCTGATAGACGCCACCATCACGCCCGATCGGCTCACGCCGGAGATCATTGCCGGCATCCAGCGCGCGGCCGCGCAGGGCGGCTTCATTGGCACGCTGGTCTCGCGCGACCAGACCAGCGCGATGGTCACGGCCGAGCTGGCCGAGTACGACGCGCAGGGCCGCAAGCTGGACTACGTGGCCTACAACCACCTGCTCGAAGAAAAGATCCGCGCTCGCTTCGAGGACGGCGACTTCGAGGTCCAGATCATCGGCTTCGCCAAGCAGATCGGCGACATCGCCGACGGCGCGCAGTCGGTGCTCAAGTTCTGCCTGGTCGCGCTGCTGCTCACCGCCGGCGCGGTGTATTGGTACTGCCGCTCGGTGCGCTTCACGCTGCTGCCCATCGCCTGCTCGCTTGCCTCGCTGGTGTGGCAGTTCGGCACGCTGCGGCTGCTCGGCTTCGGGCTCGATCCGCTCGCGGTGCTGGTGCCCTTCCTGGTGTTCGCCATCGGCGTGTCGCACGGCGTGCAGCAGATCAACTACATCGTGCGGCGCATCTCGCAGGGCCATACGACCTACGAGGCCTGCCGCGACAGCTTCGGCGGCCTGCTGATTCCCGGCACGCTGGCGCTGGTGACGGCCTTCGTGTCCTTCGTCACGCTGCTGATGATTCCGATCCCCATGGTGCGCGAGCTGGCCATCGCGGCCTCGCTGGGCGTGGCCTACAAGATCGTGACCAACCTCGTCATGCTGCCGGTGGCCGCCTCCTTCTTCGAGGTGAGCCGCGACTTCGCCGACCAGGCCCTGCTGCAGCGCGAGCGCCGCTCGGGCTGGCTGCGCGTGCTGGCCCGGCTCGCCCAGCCGCGCGCGGCGGCTGTGATGCTGCTGGTCACCGCGGTGGTGTTCGGCGCCGCCGTGTGGCAAAGCCGCGACCGCGTGGTCGGCACCCTGCAGCCCGGCGCGCCGGAGCTGCGCGAGGACGCCCGCTTCAACCGCGACGCCGCGTCCATCGCAGGCAATTTCGATACGGGCCTGGACTGGCTGACGGTGGTCTTCGCGGCACCGCCAGAGAGTTGCGGCAACGTGAACATCGGGCTCTACCAGGACCGCTTCGTCTGGGCGATGCAGCCCGTGGAGGGTGTGCTCTCGATCTCGTCTTACGCCGGACAGCTGCGGCTGTACAACGAGGGCTACAACGAAGGCAACCCCAAGATGGCCGTGGTGCCCATCGACTCGGCCAACTACGCCGCCCTTTCCACCGAGATCGCTCGCATCCGCGGCACCATGCGCAAGGACTGCAGCATGACGGCGGTGAACCTCTTCCTGACCGACCACAAGGCCACCACCATCCAGCGCGTGATCGACGCGGTGAAAGCCTTCCGCGACGGCCACCCCATGCCCGGCGTGAACATCCGCCTGGCCGCCGGCAATGCCGGGGTACTGGCGGCCATCGACGACGAGGTCGAGAAGAGCGAGCTGCCGATGATGCTGTACGTGTACGCGGCGATCGTGGTGCTGGTGTTCCTGGTTTACCGCGACCTGCGCGCCGTGGCGGCCTGCTGCCTGCCGCTCACGGTGGGCACCTTCATCGGCTACTGGTTCATGAAGGAGCTGCAGATCGGCCTCACGGTGGCGACCCTGCCGGTGATGGTGCTGGCGGTGGGCATCGGCGTGGACTACGCCTTCTACATCTACAACCGCCTGCTCATGCACATGGCCGCGGGCCAGACCATCGTCAAGTCCATCGAGCACGCGATCCTGGAAGTGGGCACCGCCACCATCTTCACCGCCATCACGCTGGCCGTGGGCGTGGCGACCTGGTCGTTCTCGCAGCTGAAGTTCCAGGCCGACATGGGCAAGCTGCTGGCCTTCATGTTCATGGTGAACATGGTCATGGCGATGACCGCCCTGCCCGCCATGGCGGTATGGCTCGAAAGGCTCTTCCCGCGCCGCAAGCCCGTGCGAGCGACCGGACTGCAGCAGCACTGACATCCATCTGACGATCGACGATGAAACCGACCTCCCTTCTTGCGCGCTCGGCATTGGCCGGCGCCCTCATTTCACTGTCGCTGGCCTGCGCGGCACAGGCACCTCACGCAAAAGAAGCCACTGCCGCCACCGATGGCACCCCCGTGCTGGTTCCCGCGGTTCGCGCCGCGCATGCCACCCGCGCCACGATGCTCGCCAGCACCCGCGCGGGCGAGCGCATCGTCGCCGTGGGCGACCACGGCGTGGTGCTGCTGTCGGACGACGGCGGCCGCAGCCACCGACAGGCGCGCCAGGTGCCGGTGGACGTGGCGCTGACCTCGGTCTCCTTCATCGACGCCCGGCAGGGCTGGGCCGCAGGCCACTGGGGCGTGATCCTGCACACCACGGACGGCGGCGAGAGCTGGCAGGTGCAGCGCAGCGATGCGGCGCAGGACCGGCCGCTGTTCGCGGTGCACTTCTTCGACGAGAAGCAAGGCGTGGCCGTGGGCCTGTGGTCGCTGGTGCTGCGCACCGACGATGGCGGCGCCCACTGGCAGCCCGTTGAACTGGCCCCGCCGCAGGGCGGCAAGCGCGCCGACCTCAACCTCTTCGGGCTGTTCGCCGACGCGCGCGGCCAGCTGTTCGCGCCGGCGGAGCGCGGCATGGTGCTGCGCTCCGACGACAGGGGCCGCAGCTGGACGTACATGCCGACCGGCTATGCGGGTTCCTTCTGGAGCGGCACCGCGGGCCCCGGCGGCACTTTGCTGGTGGCAGGGCTGCGCGGCTCGATGTACCGCAGCGTCGACGACGGCAGCAGCTGGCAGCGCGTGGACACACACACGGAGTCGTCCATCACCGCGCTCGCCGGCGCCGGCAAGAAGATCGTCGCTGTCGGCCTCGACGGACTGGTGCTGAGCAGCGAAGACGGCGGCGCGAGCTTTGCCGCCCATATGCGCGAAGACCGCCTGCCCCTGACCAGCGTGGCACTGGACGGCCAGGGCCACGCGACGATGTATTCGCGCCAGGGCGTGGTGGCTGGCGCGGGTGCCAAGGATCCGTCGGCGCGCTGAGCGCCTCGGACCCGGCAGGAACGCAGGCTACTGGCGGAACACACCCTCGGCGGCCGTCTCGGCGAGCGCCCGGCGATCGCTGGGCGCTTCGAGCTTGCGCACGCCATCGGGCAGCACGGCCGGATCGCCCTTCCTGCCCACGGCCACGACCGTCTCGATCGCATAGCCCTGCGGCAGCTGGATGGCCGCGCGCAGCTTCTCGGCGTCGAAGCCGGCCATCGCGTGGGCCGACCAGCCCGACAGCGTGGCCTGGAACGCGAGGCTGGCCCAGGCGGCGCCGGCATCGAAGGAATGCCACTGGTTGGGGGCCGCCTCGGCGCGACCCGGGAACAGGGCCTCGCGCTGCGAGACCACGACCACCAGCGCGGCGGCGCGCTTCGTCCACATCTGGTTGAACTCGACGAGGCTGTCGAAGATGGGCTGCCAGGCGGGCGTGTCGCGGCGCGCGTAGATGAAGCGCCAGGGCTGCACGTTGTACGCCGAGGGCGCCCAGCGGGCCGCTTCGAGCAGGCTCATGAGCGCGGGCTCGGCGATGGTCTCTTCGGCGAAGGCGCGCGGCGACCATCGGTTGGTGAACAGCGGATCGATGGGGTGGGCGGATTGGCGGGGATTGCTCATTGAAGACTCCAGGGGGACGACAAAGGAAGATGCGGCACGGCGGTGCCGCGCAGGGACGCGCCGCGAAGACGCCGCGCGGGAAAACGAAGGCGCAGGAGAAGGCGCTTCAGCCGCGCATCAGGCGATGCCGGCCATGTTGATGTACTTGATGACCAGGTAGTCGTCGATGCCGTGGCGCGAGCCCTCGCGGCCGAGGCCCGACTGCTTGACGCCGCCGAAGGGCGCGACCTCGTTGCTGATGAGGCCGGTGTTGACGCCGACCATGCCGTACTCCAGTTGCTCGGCCACGCGCCAGACGCGGCCCAGGTCGCGTGCGTAGAAGTAGCTTGCCAGGCCGAACTCGGTGTCGTTGGCCATGCGCACGACCTCGGCCTCGTCGCGGAAGCGAAAGAGCGGCGCAAGCGGGCCGAAGGTTTCTTCGCGCGCCACCGTCATCGCCTGCGTCACGCCGGTCAGCACGGTGGGCTCGAAGAAGCTGCCTCCCAGCGGATGGCGGCAGCCGCCGCTGAGCACCTGCGCGCCCTTCGCCACCGCATCGGCCAGATGCTCCTGCACCTTGCGCACCGCGGCCTCGTCGATCAGCGGGCCGATGCGCACGCCCTCCTGCTCGCCGGGGCCCACCTTCAGCGCGCGCAGCGCCTCGGACAGCTTCTGCGCGAAGGCGTCGTGGACGCGCTCGTGCACGTACAGCCGGTTGGCGCACACACAGGTCTGCCCCGCGTTGCGGAACTTGGAGACCAGCGCGCCTTCGACTGCCGCGTCGAGGTCCGCGTCGTCGAAGACGATGAAAGGCGCGTTCCCGCCCAGCTCCATCGACACCTTCTTGACCGTGGCCGCCGTCTGCTGCATCAGCAGCCGTCCCACCTCGGTGGAGCCGGTGAAGCTGAGCTTGCGCACCACGGGGTTGGTGGCCAGCTCGGTGCCGATGTCGCCGGCCGAGCCGGTCAGCACCGACAGCACGCCCGCGGGCACGCCGGCACGCTCGGCCAGCAGCGCCAGCGCCAGGGCCGTGAGCGGCGTCTGGCTCGCAGGCTTGACCACCATCGTGCAGCCGGCTGCGAGCGCGGGGCCGGCCTTGCGCGTGATCATGGCCGCGGGAAAGTTCCAGGGCGTGATGGCGGCGCACACGCCCACCGGCTCGCGCACGACCACGATGCGCTGCGACGCCACGGGCGAAGGGATGGTCTCGCCATACACGCGCTTGGCTTCCTCGCCGAACCACTGGATGAACGAAGCCGCATAGGCGATCTCGCCGCGCGCCTCCGCCAGGGGCTTGCCCTGCTCCGCCGTCATGATGCGGGCGAGGTCTTCCTGGTTCTGCAGGATGAGCGCGTGCCAGCGCGCGAGGATGGCCGAGCGCTCGTGCGCGGTGCGGCGGCGCCACTGCGGCCAGGCGGCCTCTGCCGCCTCGATGGCGCGCCGCGTGGCGGCGGCGTCGAGCCGGGGCACGTGGGCGATCAGCGCGCCGGTGGCGGGGTTGGTGACGGCGATGGTCCGCTCGGCGGAAATCCATTCGCCTGCCACCAGGCATTGCGCGCGCAGCAGCGAGGGGTCGTCGAGTTTCAGCATGGGGTTCCGATTCAGATCTGGGTGATGAGCTTGGTACTGAGAAAACTGTCGAAGGACTCGGTGCCGCCTTCGCTGCCGAAGCCGCTGTCCTTCACGCCACCGAAGGGCAGCTCCGGATGCGCCATGCCCGAGTGGTTGATGTTCACCATGCCGGCCTCCAGGCCGTCGCTCACGCGGGTCGCGGTCTGCAGCGAACGGGTGAACAAGTAGCTCGCCAGGCCGAAGGGCAACGCATTGGCCTGCTGCAACGCCTCGTCGACCGTGTCGAAGCGCGACAGCGCGGCGACGGGGCCGAAGGGCTCTTCGTGCATCACGCGCGCGTCGGCGGGCACGTTGGCCAGCAGCGTCGGCGCATGGAAGTGGCCTTTGGCTCCAATATGCGCGCCAATCCGCCCGTCGATGTGCCCGCCGCCCGCCAGCAGCTCGGCGCCGCGCGCGCGGGCATCGTCCACCAGCGCCTGCACCGCCTGGAAGCGGCGCTCGTGGATCAGCGGGCCCATCTGGACGCCATCGTCCAGGCCGTGGCCCACCTTCACCGCGCCGAGCGCATCGGCGAAGGCGGCCGCGAAGCGGTCGTGGACGCCCGACTGCACATGGAAGCGCGTCGGCGACACGCACACCTGGCCGGCGTTGCGCGTCTTCAGCCGCGCCAGCAAGGCCACGGCGGCGTCGACGTCGGCATCGTCGAAGACCAGCACCGGCGCATGGCCGCCCAGCTCCATCGTCATGCGCTTCATGTGCTGGCCGGCCAGCGCGGCCAGTTGCCGGCCCACCGGCACCGAGCCGGTGAACGAGACCACGCGCACCAGCGGCGACTCGATGAGCTGGCGCGAGATGTCCGCCGGCACGCCCCACAGCAGGTTGAACACGCCCGGTGGCAGGCCCGCATCGTGGAAGAGGCGCGCCATGGCCACCAGCCCACTGGGCGACTCCTCCGGCCCCTTGAGCACGATGGGGCAGCCGGCCGCGATGGCGGCGGCGGCCTTCTTCATCGCCTGGCCGAAGGGAAAGTTCCAGGGACTGAAGGCGGCGCACACACCGACCGGCTCGCGCACCACCAGCTGCCGCACGCCGGGCTGGCGCGCGGGCACCACGCGGCCGTAGACGCGGCGGCCCTCCTCCGCATGCCACTCGACGTGCTCGGCGGCGTTCAGCACCTCGGCCACGGCATCGGCCAGCGGCTTGCCGTTGTCCTGCGTCATGGCGCGGCCGATCTCCGGCGCGCGCTCGCGCGCCAGCGCGGCCACGCGGCGCAGCAGATCCGAGCGTTCGAGCGGCGACACGCGCCGCCAGCCCGCGAAGGCCGCATGGGCGGCCTGCACGGCGGCCTCCACGTCCTCGGCCTCGGCCCACGGCAGCAAACCCAGCGGCTGCTGCGTGGCGGGATCGTGCACGGACTGCGTGCGCCGGCCCTGCGCGTCGATGAAGCGGCCGGCGATGTAGAGCGAGAGTTCTGGGTACATGGTGGGAGGGCCCGCGGCGCGGGTATGTGGGCGCGGGTATGTGGGCGCCGGTATTGGGGCGCGGTTCGCGTGAGGCTTCAGGCCGCCAGGGCCTCGGCCTGCACGAGGGATTGATAGGCTGCAGCCTGTGGTTGCGCCGTATCGGCTGGGGCCAGCACGGCTTCGCAGAAGCTCTCCAGTTCGGCCGCGGCGTCGGCCCGGCGGCCGACGGCGGCGATGAAGCGGTCGGGGCGGATCAGCACCCAGTCCACGTCCTTGCCGTGGAACCAGAAGTGCAGCGTGTTCTCCAGGTCCTCGATCACCGTGCCCGAGAGTTGCCCGGGCATCGGCGAGCCGGCCTCGTTGCCCATGCTGCGCGAGCGCACGGCCACATAGTGGTCGCAGCCCAGCCGGGCGAGCTGCGCGTGCAGCGCGGCAGGCGCGCCGGCCAGCGCATCGCAGCGCCAGCTCAGCAGCGCGAAGCGCGCGCCGACCACGTCGTCGAGCTTGCGCGGCAGGCCGCGCTCCTGCTCCACGTTGGGCTGGATGAACATGCGGCCCACCAGCGCATCGCGCCCGGCCACGCCGGTGTTGCGCACGATGCCCTTCGCGAAGCGCGGCATGGGCTTGAACTTCATCTGCAGCACGTAGTCGCGCACCTTCGGAATGTTCCGGATCGCCATGAAGAAGCGATCGCGCGCCCAGGCCAGCAGCGGGTTGCGCTGCGACAGCACGGCGCCGAAGGTGTCGGCCAGGTCGATCATGGCTTTGGCATGTGCATGGCGTTCGTCGTGATAGCTGGCCAGCAGCTCGGGCCGCAGCCGGCCCTGGAGGACCCAGGCGAGCTTCCAGCCCAGGTTGAACGCATCGCGCAGGCCGGCATTGAGGCCCTGCCCGATCCACGGCGGCGTGATGTGCGCGGCATCGCCGGCCAGGCAGACACGGCCCGCGACGAAGCCGCCCGCCACGCGCGAGTTGTGGGTGTACACGCGCGCCCGGATGACGTTCAGCGCCGCCGGGTCGGCCACATGCCGGCCCAGCAGCTCGCGCACCTTGTCGGGCGCGAGCATCTGCTCGCCGTCCTCGCCGGGAAAGAGCATGAACTCCCAGCGCCGCAGGCCGTAGGGCAGGCGCAGGCAGACATAGGGGCGATCGGGTTCGCAGTGCAGCGCGGTGTAGGGCGCGTCCAGCGGATCCTGGTCGCATTCGATCACCACCCACTTGGCCGGGTGGGTGCGCCCCTCGTAGGGCAGCCCCAGCATCTCGCGCACGGTGCTTCGACCGCCGTCGCAGGCCACCGCATAGGCGGCGCGCACCTGCTGCTCGGCGCCGGCCTCGTCGCGCAGGGTGGCGGTCACGCCTGCCTCGTCCTGCACCAGGCCCACCAGCTCCAGGCCGAGGCGCAGCTGCACATGGTCGAAGCGCGCCAGGCCGCGGCGCAGCGTCTTCTCGCCAAGGGGTTGCGAGAACAGGTTGCGGCGGAACCAGCCGAACTCGCGCGTGCTCGGCAGGATCTCGGCGAAGCACTGCTTGCGCGCGGTGTACATGCGCATGGGCACGTTCTGGATCATGTCGCGCAGCATCTCCTCGGCCAGGCCGGTGGCCTGGAAGGTGCGCAGTGCCTCGTCGTCCAGGCCCACGGCGCGCGGGAAGTCGAACACCGCCGTGCTGCGCTCGACCACCAGGGTCCGCACGCCGTAGGTGCCCAGCAGGTTGGCCAGCGTCACGCCGACAGGTCCGGCGCCGATGATGAGGACGGGGGCTTCCACGGAAGCGCTCATGAAAACTCCTTGGGACTGAGAGGGGAACGGCGGCTTGCGCGAGCGCCTCAGGCGGCCGAGAGCAGCCGGCTCTCCTGGCGCACCAGCAGGTGCCGCACCTGCTTGCGAAATTCAGAGAAGGCCGGGTCGGCCATCAGCGCGGCACGGCGGCGCGCACGTTCCTCGAGGCTGTCGAAGGCCCAGTGGAAGACCAGCTGGTTGATGTCGCCGCTTTCCGGCGTCATCAACGCGACCAGTTGCCCGAGCGTGCGGGTCTGCAGCGCGCGGCCGCACTCGTTGTAGATGCGCAGGTAGTCGCGCACGCCGCCGGGCACGAGGGTGTAGGTTCTGAGTTCGTGGATCATGGATGGGACTGGCCTGCGGCGGCCGCATCAGGCCGCGTCAGGCCGCTTCAGGAAGGTGGTGACGGCCTCGGCGAAGAGCGCCGGCTGGTCGTCGTGGACGTAGTGGCCCGCATCGGGAATCTCGAGCGTGGAGATTCGCGGGTTGAGCGCGCGCATGTGCCCGGCCATGGCCGGCTGCAGGTAGTCGGAGCGGCCGCCGCGCACCACCAGCGTCTCGCACTGCAGCTGCCTCACGTATGCGGCAAGGTCCACCTGGCGGGCGGGATCCGGGTTCAGGCGCGTGGCGGCGATGCCCGCATGGTCGTAGCGCCAGGTGAAGCCGCCGCCACTCATGGGCTTGAGCATGCTGTGCAGCCGCTGCTGGCGCGCTTCCTCCGTCACCGTGGGACGCAGCGCGCGCATGAACGCGGCGGCTTCGTCCCAGGAATCAAAGGCGGTGGGCGTGCTCGCCAGCTCCCTGCGGATGCGGGTGGCACCGTCGCTGGTGTCGAAGGCGCCGGGGCCGGCGTCCTCGATCACCAGTCGGCGGACCCGGCCGGGATGGTGCGCGGCATACACGATGGCGTTGATGCCGCCCATCGAATGGCCGAGCAGGTCGAAGCGCTGCAAGCCCAACTGCGCCACCAGCGCCTCGACGTCGGCGACATAGGTGTCGGTGTAGTAGTCGTGCCCCGGGTCCCAGTCGGTCTCGCCACGGCCGCGCTGGTCGAAGGCGATGACGCGGAACCCGGGCTGCAGTGCGGCAGCCACGCCCACGAAGGTCTCGGCATAGCCGCGGATGCCGTGCAGCATCAGCACCGGCCAGGCATCGGGCTCGCCCCATTCGGTGACGTGGAAGCCCAGGCCATCGTGGCGCAGGCGGTAATCGCGGCGCTGCATGTGCGTTGCTCCGGCGGCGCTCAGACGAGGCCGTCCTCGCCCTTGATCTCCGAGGCCTTCAGGCCGCCCAGCCGCGCATTGAGCCGCCCGCGCGTGGCGAAGGCCCAGATCAGCACCACCTCGTCGCGGTTGGGGCCGTCGCCGAACATGGCCGAGACGGTGTCGTAGTGCGAGCGCACGTACAGCGCGTCCTTGTGCGCCAGCGGAATGTCGATGACGGTGCCGGGCCCACCGCGCTTGCCGGTGGAAGGCACCCACGACTTGCCGCCGCCCACGCCCTCGCGCACCGGGTTGGCGGCGGGGTTGGTCAGCAGCGCGTTGCCATGCTCGTATTCGCCGTCGATGCCCACCAGGCAGGCCTTGCCGTAGCTCTCGATGGCCTGCCCGCCCGCGGCCTCGCGGATGCGGCGGCCGAACTCCTTGCCCAACTCGGGCGAAGGCGCGATCCAGGACGACAGGTCTTCGACGTAGCGGCCCGCGAACGGGTTGCGCAGGCAGGCGGCGATGATGATCTTGCGCAGCGGCTCGCCGTCGGCGGGTGCACCGGTCTCGCCGGCCAGGGTGTCCTCGATCTGGAGGTACCACTTGCGGATGTGGAAGGCGCTGAGGTCGGGGGTGCTCATGGTGATCTTTTCCGGGAATGGGGGTGGATGGAATGGATGTGCCGCAGGCGGCCGCTCACAGCGGCTGCAGGTCCAAGGCGTTGCTGGGCGCGTTGTATTCGCCCAGCAGGCGCTTGGCTTCCTCGTCGTCGTGGACGAGCTCGAGGAAGAACTCGAAGCGGTGGCCGTCGGGGTCGTGGAAGTACAGGCCGTAGCCCACCTTGTGGTCGGTGGTCTTGACCACCTCCACGTTCTTGCGCAACAACATGCCGTAGAGCCGGCGCAGGTCGTCCAGGCCGCCCTCGATCTCCAGGCCGTAGTGCTGCATGTTCACGGTGCCGCGGGTGGCGGCCTCGGGCTCGTCCACCTGGATGAGCGCGATGTCGTGGTGCTTCTGTCCGAAGGAAAGGAACACCCAGCGCGCCCCGCGCGCCGTGACCTGCATGCCCAGCACCTCTTCATACCAGGAGGCGGAGGCAAAGGGGTCCTTCACGAACAGCGCCAGGTGCGTGCGGCGGATGCGCGGGCGAACCTCTTCGCCAGTGCTGCCGGTGTTGCCGGCGCCGTCGGTGGAAGCGGGGTCGCGGGTGTTCATGGCCGGCCTCCGTGCTTCAGTGGATGGACTGCGGATGCGCGTGCACCGGTGCCACGAAGGGCGTCCAGGCCACCGAGGTGATCTCGCTGAAGTCGCGCCACTCCTTGAACCAGCTGCGCCCGCCGTTGGTGGAGCGCAGCAGGTGGCCGTACTTGGTGCCCGCAAAGAGCAGCCCTCGGTTGCTCGCATGCGCGCCGAAGGCCCACACGGTGGAGTTGGGCGCGGTGTTCAAGAGCGTCGGCACCCAGGTCTCGCCGCGGTCGGCGGAGCGATAGATGCGCGTGCGCGAACCCGGCGTGCCGTCGCCGAGGGCCAGCAGCAGCTCGCGGCCATCGGCATCCAGCGGCTGCACCGTGCGGGTGTAGTACAGGCCGTCGAAGCGGTCCTTGGACGGGTGGCAGACGAAGCTCTGGGCATCGTCGATGCTCTCGCACACCGAGTTGACGGTGACCACGATGTGCTTGGCCGGCGCATCCGGCGTGGCCGGCAGCACCGAGATGGCGTGGATGTCGGAGTTGTTGATGCCGCGCCCGGGCGTGTCGATACGCTCCCAGCTGTCGCCCGCATCGCGCGTGCGCCAGGCGCCGCCTTCCTCCACGCCGAACCAGGCCTCGCCTGCGCGCTGCGGGTGGAAGGCGATGGTGAGGATGCGCGGGCGGTGCACGCCCGAGCAGAACTCGGGCAGCTCCACGTCCAGCAGCTGCCAGCTCAGGCCGCCGTTGCGCGAGCGGTACATGCGCGAGCGCGAAGGTGCGCCGGTGCCGGCGAACACCAGCTGCGGGTCCAGCGGGCTGAAGGCCAGGGCCCACACGGTCTGGCCATCGGCCGGCGAGGCCATGCGCTGGAAGTGCGCGCCGCCGTCGGTCGACAGGCAGATGCCCGCGTCGGCGCCCGCCAGCACGCGGCTGGGGTCCGACGGGTCCACGGCCAGCGCGCGCACCGTGCCGTCGAATTCGATGGCCTCCTTCAGGCCCAGGCGGTGCCAGGTGGCGCCGTCGTCCACGCTGCGCAGGATGCCCTGCCCTGCCGTGCCCACGAGAATGGTTCCGTTCATGTCTGCGACTCCTTGGATGGATGGCTCAGAGGAAGATGCCGCGCGTGATGCCGCCATCGACCGCGATGGATTCGCCGGTGATGGCCGCCGCGCGGTCCGAAGCGAGGAAGAGCACCGCGTCGGCGATCTCGCCCACCTGCAGCACGCGGCGGATGGGCGTGGCCTTGGCGTAGTTCGCCTCGACCTGAGCCGGCGTGAGGCCCTGCAGCTTCGCTTCCTTCGCGTAGAGCTCGTGGATGTGCGGCGTCTCCACCACGCCGGGGTGGATCACGTTGACCGTGATGCCCGAGGGCCCGAGCTGGTCCGACAGCGTCTTGGTCATGTGCGCCACGGCCACGTTGCGCATGCCCGAGAGCTGCTTGCTGCCGCGCCCGGTGAGGCCGCCGATGTTGATGATGCGGCCCCAGCCGCCCTTGCGCATGTGCGCCGCGCAGGCCTTCGCGAAGCGCATGTAGCCGACCACCTTGATGTCGATGTCCTGCAGCAGCCCTTCGGGGTCGGCGTTCTCGATCTCGCTGCGCACCAGGCCGCCCGGATGGGCTGCGCCGTTGACCAGGATGTCGATGCGGCCGAAGTGCGCCGCCGCCTTGTCGACGGCGGCTTGCACCTGCGCGGTGTCGCTCACGTCGGCGGGGGTGGCCAGCACCTCCACGCCGGTCTTGGCGGTGATTTCGCGCGCGGCCTCCTCCAGCGCGCCCTGGCTGCGCGCCACGATGGCCACGCGCACGCCCTCGGCCGCGAAAGCTTCCGCCACCGCCCGGCCGATGCCCAGGCTGCCGCCCGTCACCACGGCCACTTTGCCCTTGAGTCTGAGATCCATGTTCGATTGCTCCTTGGATGGGAAAGGCGCCTGCCTGTACGGCTCAGAGCGCCATTTCGATGAGGGCCGGCCCGCGGCGCCCGAAGGCCTCGCGCAGCTGGACCGAGAGTTCTTCGGCGGTGGCGGCCCGCGTGGCCGGCACGCCATAGGACTGCGCCAGGCCCACCCAGTCGATGCGCGGCGAGTCGAGCGCGGTGAGCGCCTCGGCGCGCGCGCCCAGCGCGGCGCCGCCGCGGCGCAGTTCGTTGCGCAGGATGGCGTACTGGTGGTTGGCGGCAATGAGCACGACCACGTCGAGCTGCTCGTGCGCCATCGTCCACAGCGACTGGATCGTGTACTGGGTGCTGCCGTCCGACAGCAGCCCCACCACCCGCCGCTCGGGGCAGGCGATGGCCGCGCCCACCGCCACGGGCAGGCCCTGGCCGATGGCGCCGCCGGTGTTGGTCAGCGTCGTGTGCGGTGCCGCGGCGGCCGACGCCGCATAGAAGGGATAGCCGCAGGTGCCGCCTTCGACCGAGACGATGGCGCCTTCGGGCAATGCGCGCGTGAGCACCGCGCCGATGGCCGCGGGCGTGAGCGCGCCGGCGGGCTCCGCCGGCAGCGGATGCACCGGCGCCTCGAAGGCGGGGGCCTGCAGCGCATCGGCCAGTTGCTCCAGCGCCTCGGCCACCGGATGGCCGGGCTCGCCCAGGCTCAGCAGGCGAGCGGCTTCGACCATCAGGCTGGGATGGCCCGCGTAGCCGAAGTAGGTGACGGGCGGCAATGCGCCGGCCAGCACCACCAGGTCGGCGGGGTCGAGCACGGCGCGCGCCGGCTCGGGAAAGTAAGGCAGCCGGTCGAAGGCCGGCAGGCCCTGGCCGCGCTCCGCGCGGGCCGGGAAGGTCTCGGCATAGGCGGTGGCGTCCAGCGCCGCGCACAGCCGCGCGGTGGCGTGCTGCGCGCGCACGCCCAGGCCACCGAGTTCGCCACCGCCGCCCAGCAGGAAGACGATGCGGCGCGCCGAACGCAGGCGTTGCGCGCAGGCGGCGATGTCGACGGGCGCGGTTGATGCCGCGTCCAGCGCCGGCGTGCCGGCGGCGGCCGCCGCACCCTGCAGCGGCTCGGCCTGGTAGTCCGCCGGAAAGATCAGCGTCGCACCCTGCCCGCCGTTGGCCAGCGACTGGCGCACGGACTCTGCCGCGGCACGCGGCGCATCGGCCGTGCTGGCGATGCGGTGCACCCAGCCCGAGACCGGCCGCGCCAGCGATTCGATGTCCGAGCTCAGCGGCGCATCGAAGGGCAGGTGCCAGCTGGTGTGGTCGCCGATCAGGTTGACGATCGGCGTGCGCGCGCGCCGCGCGTTGTGCAGGTTGGCGATGCCGTTGGCGAAGCCCGGGCCAAGGTGCAGCAGCGTGGCGGCGGGCCGCCCGAGCATGCGGCCATAGCCGTCGGCCGCGCCGGTGCAGACGTTCTCCTGCAGGCCGATCACGCAGCGGATCGAATCCTGGCCTTCCAGCGCGCGCACCAGGTCCAGCTCCGTCGTGCCGGGGTTGGCGAAGCAGGTGTCCACCCCTTCGCCGGAAAGCGCCGCCCACAGGGCCTGCGCGCCAGTCTGCTCAGTCATCGCCGATGTCCTCTCGTTGCTTCTCTCTGTTGGGAATGCCGCGACCGGCGTCACTGCACCTTGATGCCGCGCTCGCGCACGAGGCGGCCGATGCGGTCGTTGTCCACGGCGATGCGTGCGTCCAGTTCCGCTGGCGTGGAGGCGCCGGCGCCCAGGCCGCGCTCGGCTGCCCAGCGCTTGAGCTCGGGCTGCGCCAGCACCTTGGTGAGTGCCGCGTTCATGCGCGCCAGGATCTCGGGCGGCACGCCGCTCTTCGCGTGGAAGGAGTAGGAGGTGGACAGCAGCATGTCCGAGCCGCCCGCCTCCACGATGGTGGGCACGTTCGGCACGATGGCCTGACGCGTGGGCGCGCCCACGGCCAGCAGCTTGAAGCTGCCCTTCTGCACATAGGGCAGCATGGCCTCCACGCCGCCGGAGGTGACTTCCACCTGGCCGCCCAGCATGGCCGGGATCACCTCCGCCAGCGCCTTGTAGGGCACGTGCAGGAACTTGACCCCGGTGCCCGATTCGAGCAGCTCCATGTTCAGGTGCATCACGCTGCCCACGCCGCCCGTGCCGAAGGTGACCTTGCCCGGGTTGGCCTTGGCATAGGCGATGAAGGACTTGAAGTCGTTGGCCGGCAGCTGCGCGCTGGTGACCAGGTAGAGGTTCACGTCGGCGATGTTGCTGACGGAAACGAGGTCCTTCTTCGGGTCGTAGGGCGGCTGGTAGAGCAGCGGGTTGACGGTGAGCGTGAGCCGGTCGACCAGCAAATAGGTGTAGCCGTCGGCTGGCGCCTTCACCACCTCGGCGGTGCCGATGATGCCGTTGGCCCCGGCCTTGTTCTCCACCACGACCGAGGCCTTCAGCTCCTTGGAGAGCCCCTCGCCCACGAGCCGCGCCATGACGTCGGGACCCGTGCCCGGCGGGTAGGGCACTTCGATGCGGATCGGCCGCGAGGGCCAGCTGCCCTGGGCCGAAGCCAGCGGCGACACCAGTCCGCATGCCGCCGCCAAGGCGACGGCACCACAGATCTGCAGGACGGACTTTCTTTTCATTGCGCGATTCCTAGGCACCCCTGCGAAGACGGGGCCGACACCAGGAACCAGAGGGGATGCACCTGGGCGGCAATGGACGACTGACGACACCGAACACTCATCGGCCACCGAATCATATGCTGTTTTGTCGAATAAGCGAAATTCAGCAAATAAAACGCCTGTTAGTGGTTTCCCTTAGGATCAACTTTCGTCCATGTGACGCCCGAGCAAGCAATCGGCGTTCCAGAAAGTTTTAGCAACGTTGAGGCGGCTATTTACTGCATAGTGATAAGTTGCGATTCATGACAGTCGCCAAGGAGAGGAAGAGGGCCTTGAGATCGTCGAAGTAGCACCAAAGCCAACATTTGCCAGCGATCCGAGTAGTTCTACCGACGCGCTCGGGCCGAGTCGAATGGCATATTTATCGCATAGAAATAATTTGATTACCATGTTTTCGACCCTATGCAACAGAACGGGGCGCCGTTGCACCAGAACGCTGCGCAAGCGGCGGGCCGGCACCGCAAGAGCGCCCGCATCGGCGTTCGCCTCGGGCCTGCCGACGCGCAGGCCTGCCTCTCCATCCCCAGAAAGCGCCTTCCCGCCATGAAGCTCTATCTCACTCCCAGGACCTGCGCGCTGGCCGTCGACATCGTGGCGCGCGAGATCGGCCTCGCGCTCGAGCTCGTCTGGGTCGACGTGCGGGCCAAGAAGCTCAAGGACGGCGGCGACCTCCACCGCATCAACCCCAAGGGCCAGGTGCCGGCGCTCGAGACGGACGACGGCCAGCTCCTCACCGAGGGCGGCGTGATCATTCAGTACCTGTGCGACCGACACGGGGCGGACCACCTGCTGCCTCGCAGCCTCGACATGGAGCGATACCGCGTGCTGGAGTGGATGAGCTTCATGAGCTCGGAGCTGCACAAGACCTTCACGCCACTGTTTCGTGCCAGCACGCCGCCGGCCTACCGCGACATCGCCATCGAGAACCTGCTGCGCCGCTTCGCCTGGCTCGACCGGGTGCTGGCCACCCGGGGCTTCCTGCATGCGCAGCGCTTCACCGCGGCGGACGCCTGCTGCTTCACCATCGTCATGTGGGCCGAGCTGCACGCCATCGACCTGGCGCAGTGGCCGCACCTGCATGGCTACCTGCAGCGCATCGCGGCGCGCCCCAGCGTGCAGGCGGCGCTGGCCGCCGAGCGCGACGAGCTCGCCACCCAAGCCGCGGCCTGAGCCGCCGGCACCCCCTCGATCCGGAGAACCCATGAAGCTCTATCACGAAGTCCGCGGCTGCTCGCTCGCGGTGGACATCGTCGCGCGCGAACTGCAGCTGCCCCTCGCCCTCGAATGGGTCGACATGAAGACCAAGCGGCTGGCCGACGGCCGCGACTATTTCAGCGTCAACTCCAAGGGCACGGTGCCCACGCTGGAGATGCCGGACGGCCAGCACCTGAGCGAGGGCTGCATCGTCATGCAGTACCTGGCCGACCAGTGCCCCGGCAACACGCTCCTGCCCGCGTCGGGACTGCCGCGCTACCGCGTGCTGGAGTGGATGAGCTTCATCGCGGCCGATCTGCACAAGGGCGGCTTCATGCCGCTGTTCAAGGCTGTCACGCCGCCCGAGTACAAGGCCATCGCGCGCGGCATCGTCGAGGCCAAGCTGCAGTGGATCGACGAGCAGCTGGCAGGCCGCGCCCACCTCACCGGCGACACCTTCACGATCGCCGACGCGCACTGCTACACGATCGCCATGTGGACGCGCGCGCATGCCATCGACACGTGGCGCTGGCCCCACCTGGAGGCCTACCTGGCGCGCTGCGGCGCCCGGCCCAGCGTGCGCGCGGCCGAGGCCGCCGCGGCCGCGCAGGGCGAACGCGAGCGTGCGGCAGCGGCAGCCGCAGTCGCGCACTGAGCCCGTCTTCGCCACCCTCGCAAGGAACGACCATGCCCATGCTCCGACGCCTCCTGCTGCCCTGCCTGGCGGCCCTCGCCGGCCTGCTGCCGGCACTGGCCTGCGCCCAGGCCTCTCCCTCGGCCCCCATCCACCTGGTGGTCGCCTTTCCGCCCGGCGGCGGCACCGACGGCGCGGCGCGGCTGATCGCCGAGAAGCTGGCGCCGGAACTCGGGCAGTCGGTCGTGGTGGACAACCGCGCGGGTGCCGGCGGCACCATCGGCGCGCAGTCGGTGGCACGCGCCAGGCCCGACGGCCAGACGCTCCTCTTCGGCACGGGCGCCGAACTGCTGATCAACCCGGTCACGCGCAAGACCGCACCCTACGATCTCCTGAAAGACTTCGTCCCCATCACCGAGGTGGGCACCGTGAGCTTCGTGCTGGCCGTGCCCGCGGGCTCGCCGGTGCGGGACGTGCGCGAACTCATCGCCACCGCCAAAGCGCAGCCTGGCAAGCTCAACTATTCGTCCTTCGGCATGGGCGCGACCAACCACCTGATCGGCGAGCTTTTCCTGAAAGCCACCGGCACGCGGGCCGCGCATGTGCCCTTCCAGGGCAGCCAGCAGGCCATGACCTCGCTGCTGGCCGGCGACGTGGACTTCACCTTCGACACCACCGCCGTGGTGCTGCCGCAGGTCAAGGCCGGCAAGCTGCGCGCCCTGGCCACGCCGTCTCCCAGCCGACTGCCGGGCCTGCCCGATGTGCCCACGCTGCAGGAACTGGGCTACGGCGGGCTGGTGGCCGAAGGCTGGATGGGCGTGTTTGCGCCCGCGGGCACGCCGCCGGCCGCGGTGTCGACCCTGGCCGCCGCGCTGGACAAGGTGATCCGCACGCCCGACATGGCATCGCGCCTCGCTGCGCGCGGTGTGGCGGTGACGGCGGCCGACGGCCCGCAGTTCCGCACCAGGCTGCAGGCCGAACTGGACAAGTGGCGTCGCGTGGCCCGCGAGGCCAACGTGTCGCTGGACTGAGGCCGCCATTGCGCATCTTCCCAAGGAGCCCTGCCATGCCGATCCTTTTCTCCATCCGTCGCCGCGCCGCCCTCTCCCTCCTGGCCGCTGCATGCCTGCTCGGCGGCACTGTCGCCCGTGCCGACGCCTGGCCCTCGCGCCCGATCACGCTCATCGTCTCCTTCGAGCCGGGCGGCTCCACCGACATCTCGGCGCGTGCCGTCGCGCAGGCACTGTCGGTGGAGCTCAAGCAGCCCGTGGTGGTCGAGAACCGCGCGGGCGCGGGCGGGCGCATCGGCACCAAGGCGGCGGCCATGGCCAGGCCGGACGGCTACACCCTGCTGTGGGGCAGCGGCAGCAGCCTGACCGCGGCACCGGCGATCTACCCCAACCAGGAGCACGTCGCCACGCTGGTGCCGGTGAGCCTGGGCGCCACGCAGGCCTTTGTCTTCGCCACGAATCCGGGCCTGGGCGTGCGCACGGTGCAGGAATTCGTGGCGCTCGCAAAGCGCGAGCCGGGCAAGCTCAACTTCGCCTCGGCCGGCGCGGGCTCCAGCAACCACCTGCTGGGCGAGATCTTTCTGGCCGCCACCGGCGCGCCCGTGGTGCACGTGCCCTACAAGGGCGCCATCATGGCCAAGGACGCGGTGATCCGCGGCGAGGCGCAGTTGATGGACGAAGTCACCTCGCCCCTGATCGGCGCCCTGCGCGCCGGCCAGCTGGTGCCGCTGTTCATGACCGGCGAGCGGCGCGACCCGGCCTTTCCCGACATTCCCACCGCCGCAGAGGCCGGCCTGCCCGAGATGACGATCCAGGGCTTCTTCGGCCTGCTGGCGCCCGCCGGCACGCCGCCGGAGATTGTGGCGCGGCTCAACGCGGCCATGCGGGCCGCACTCACTTCCGAGCCTGTGACCAAAACATTCGGCAACCTGGGCTTCACGACCGTCTACAGCACGCCCGGGCAGATGGCGGCCCGCATCGCCGAGGGCCGCACAACCTATGACCGCATCGTCAAAGCGCGGCAGATCCGCGTCGACTGACGCACAGCCCTCTTCTTCTCCAGTTTTCCCGCCACACCATGACTTCAGCTTCGTTCCATCGCGAACTTCTCGTCCATCGCCGCAAGGTTCTCGGCACACTCGCCGCGCTGGTCGCCTGCGGCAGCGGCCCGGCATGCGCCGCCACCTGGCCGGAACGGCCGATCAACCTCGTGGTGCCTTTCGCAGCCGGCGGCGGCACCGACACGGTGGCCCGCCTCATCGGCCAGAAGCTGCAGGGCGCACTGGGCGGCACGGTCGTGATCGACAACAAGCCTGGCGCCAATGGCCTGATCGCCGCACGCACTGTGCTGCAGCCGCCGGCCGACGGGCACATGCTGATGTTCGGCAGCAACTCCACGCATGTGATCGCCGCGCTCGCCTCGAAGCAGCAGGTGGCGCCCGGCAAGAGCATGCAGGAGGCCTTCACCATCGTCAGCGTGATGGCCAATGCGCCGCTGGTGCTGGCCGTGCGCGCCGACAGCCCGGCCAGGGACTTGCGCGCCTTCCTGCAGCAGGCCAAGGCCGGCAAGCTCAGCTACGGCAGCTTCGGGGCGGGCTCCTCGGCCCACGTGATGGGCGAGGTGCTGGCCGGATCGGCCGGCGTCGAGCTGCTGCACGTGCCCTACAAGGGCTCGTCGCCCGCCATCACCGACCTGATGGGCGGCCAGGTGGATGCGGTGTTCCTCACCGTCGCCGCCGTCGAGGCCATGGTGGCGGCCGGCTCGGTGTGCCCGCTGGCGGTGACCGGCCTGCGCCGCGTGAGTTCGCTGCCCGCGGTGCCCACTTTCGAGGAGCTGGGCGTGCGCGACATGGGCAACGCCGGCTGGTTCGCGGTGTTCGCTCCCACGGGTACGCCGGCCCCGGTCGTGGCCAGGCTGGCGGCGGCGCTGCAGTCCATCGCGGGCGATGCGCAGGTGCAGTCGCGCATGGTGGCGCTGGGCCTAGAGCCGGTGGTGAGCACGCCTGCACAGGCGTTAGAGACCTGGCGCCGCTCGCTGGCCGCGGCCGCGCCCATCGTCAAGAAGGCCAACATCGTCTTCTGAACGAGCTGGCTGGCGCGTCTACAGGTGCCCGTCGGCCGACAGGCGCACGCTGATCATGTGCGCGGTGCGCTTGACCAGCTCGGCGATCGCCTCCGCATCGAAAAGCGCCAGCCGCGCATCGCTGCCCAGCGCGGTGACGCTGGCGACCACGAGCCGGCCGCGCCCGAAGATCGGCGCAGAGACGCCGGTCTTGCCCTCGTTGAGTTCGCCCGAGGTCCGGCAGTAGCCCTCGCGGCGGATGCGCTGGGCTTCTTCGTAGAACGCATCCCACGGAGGGGTGTCGGCCGCCTCGCCGGCCATTTCCTGGTGCAGCTTGCGCAGCCGCGCGGCCGGCAGGAAGGCCACCAGGGCCTTCGCGCTCGCGCCGCGCGACACCGGCACCGGCCGCCCGCGGCCATAGCGCAGGTGCGGCAGCGGGTCGTTGAACTCGGTGTGCACCGTGATGATGGAGTGGCCATAGAGCTTGGACAGGAACACATCCAGGCCCGTCTGCTCGGCCAGTTCGCGCATGGGCGGTGCGGCCGCGCGGATCACCGGGTCGGACTCGCGGATACAACGGTCCAACTCGATGATGCGCGGACCCAGCGTGATGCTGCGGTCCAGCCGCACCAGCAGGCCCACCTTCGACAGCTCCTGGATGTAGCGGTAGGCCGTGCTCTTGGGCACCTTGAGGCGGGTGGCGATCTCTTCGACCGTGAGCGAGGGGCTGGCCGTGGAGAAGAGCCCCAGCGTGCCAAGCAGGCGCGAGAGACTCGACTCAGGCGCGCCGCGCGATCCCCCATCGAGCTCGTCGGCCGCCGCCGGCGCGCCTGCATCGGCACGCGCCCCGCGTTCCATATTTTCCATCCGGCGCGCCCCGCGCCCGCCCTCTTGCTTCATCGAACTGATCTTAGTGGATGCGATTCGTGGGAAACAAGTAAGGTTGCGCGAGCAGGTCGGGAACGCATACCACACCGATGTCCGCCAGTGCTGCGCCGATCAACACGCTCGCCTCGTTCGCGTCCATCCGTCCGCCAATGGGAACGTTGTACGGCCGGCCGTCCACTGCCCGACGCCCACTGCCGCCGCTTTCCTACTGAACGGCCGCCTGAACTGCGCATCATGCCGCCATGGACCGATTTCAGCGCCACGCGCCATACACAGCGAAGGGCACCGGATGACACGAGCGCGTCTCTCAGCACCCGATGCTTCAGGCAGCCACCCTCGCAAAGTCCGCCTCCTGCCTCTGTGCAAGGAGGCGATCAGTGCATGGATCGACGATCTGGCGCCCAGCATGGGAGCGGCGATCGCGTACTACACGATGTTTTCGATGGCGCCGCTGCTGGTCATCGTCATCGCGGTGGCAGGCGCGCTGTTCGGCACGGAGGCCGTGCAGGGCCAGATCGCCGCACAGCTCTCGGGCCTGGTGGGCGAGGAAGGCGCACTCGCGGTGCAAGGCCTGATCCGAAGTGCCAGCGAGCCCTCCCGAGGGCTGATCGCCGGGGCAATCAGCATCGCCGTGCTCGTGGTGGGCGCAACGACGGTTTTTGCGGAGCTCCAAAGTGCGCTCGATCGCATCTGGCACGTGCCGGAGCGCGCGAAGCCTCACGGCTTATGGGGCGTCCTGCGCGCGCGCGTGCTGTCGTTCGGACTGATCCTGGGTCTGGCCTTCCTGCTGATGGTTTCCCTCGTGGTGAGTGCCGCCCTGGCCGCGCTCGGCACCTGGAGCGCGACCCTGGTGCCGGGATGGGAGGTGATGCTGCAGGGCCTCAACCTGCTCGTGTCGCTCGGCATCCTGACGGTCCTTTTCGCGATGATCTTCAAGTTCATGCCAAGCGCCCCCATCGCGTGGCGGGATGTCTGGACCGGCGCGGCCGTCACGGCGGTGCTGTTCGAGATCGGCAAGGTGCTGATCGGTCTGTATCTCGGCAAGAGCGGTGTCAACGAATCATTTGCAGCGGCAGGCTCCCTCGTCGTCCTGCTGGCCTGGGTCTATTACGCGGCGCAGATCTTTTTGCTCGGCGCCGAGTTCACCAAGGTCTACGCCCATGCGCACGGTTCTGTGGCGGCGGCCAAGGCGCAAGCCGCCACCCAGGAAACAGCGCACAAGGCCGAAGCAGGAACGGACGACGTAGAAGGAGCACCCAGGGGCCTGCGCAAGCCTTCTGAGGCGCACGCGGCTCTGGAGCGCAAGGACCTGATCGTGGCGCTCGCTGGGCGGCTTGTCGTGGCGGCGGGTTTCGCGATGCTTCACTCGCTGCTCAACGGCAAGCGCCGCGCTCGACCCGACCGGCATCGGCGAGGCCGGAGCTGAACTCGGCGCTGCTTGCTTTCGAGGACTGGACCTGAAGGGAGATATCGCTCAGGCTGGGTCGCTGGGACGGGCGAATCTGCTCGGATGAGCATCGGGCCGGCAATGCGCTCCGCAAGGGGCCAGGGGCCACGCATGAGCAAGACCGTCGGGCCGGCACCACCCCGCACGGCGGCGAACATGGTTCCTCCGTGGAATAGGTCCTTGCCGGCAATGCACGTGGCCGGCCCGGCAACCATGCAGCTACTTCAAAGTGGACGGACCCGCGGTGTCCTGCGGCAGCGTCGCGGCGCCTCGGGCAGGGACATCGCCGGGTGCTTTTTTCGGCGCGTGCATGCCATAGGCGAAGAGCAAGCTGACAGCGCTGACCACGGCTGCCGCGAGCAGCGCGGCCAGGAGGCGGCGGCCGATGCGCACCTTCGTGTCCCGATGTCTGCGGTGCATGTGGGTTCCTAGTGCGTCATTCACAGTGCTCGCCCGGCAGTTCAACAAGCCGCAGCATGAGAGATGTGGAACGCCTACCCCGAAGGCTCTGTCTTGAGCAGCCCCCGCATGTTGAGGGCCGCCAGGCAGACCTGCAGCGCGATCAGTGCATAAGCAGAGCGGTGCCAGCCCCACGCCGTCCACAGCACATTGCTGAGCAAGAACACCCAGAACCCCCAGTTTCTGCGCCGCCTCGTATCGGATGCAACCAGCCAGGCCGCAGCGAGTGACGCCAGAAAAGCCGGCCACTGAATCAGATCCAGCATGTTGTCCATGACGATTGTTCTCATCGCAATTTTTGGACCGAACGCAACGACGCCGATCATCGGGGCCCTCACCCTCGGGAAGGACTTCGCGACAAGGTAGGCAGACTGCACGCCGCAGCTCGTCGGCTGGTCCCTCTCACGGTTGTAGGAGGAACCGCGAGGCGCGGGCCGGCCCGGCGGCCCTGCTGGCGGTGGTCGCTGAAGGCGCTCGCGCGGGTTCGCAAACGACCGCCCCTGTTTCTGCAGCCCCGCCCGGGCATCGCCCATGAGAGGCAGCACCGGGACGAGACAAACCCGTGGCCAGGACTTTAAAGCTGACCTTGACCACCGTCGGCGAAGACGGCTTCCCGAGCGTCTCGGACTACGACGTCAAGTGCCGTTGAATCCGCACCACCTTGGCGGGACCTCATCGAACCCAAGGAACGCGCTGACTGCGACGCTATTTTTGCGCGCCTGTAGTGCCAGCCTGCGCGCCGTGGTGGCCTGCCGCAACGAAGGAAGCTACGCGGAGCGCACTGCGGCTTCCTGAAAGCTTGCTCAAGGCAATGGCGCGCTGGATGCGCGATCGATCGGCGGCAGCGTGCCCCCGAGGCGGACGACAAGGGCCCGCTCGCGTGTTGCCCGTCTGGCCGGCAACCCGCAGGGCTGAACGAGGAGACAACCTCGATCATGCGGGTGGATGGTGCAAGGCGACACCGGCCCCGTAGCCGGACGCTCGACCCGCGCCCCGCACCATGCCCTGGTTCGTATCGACCTTGATCATGTACGGCTGGCCCAGGCCCTGAGCGCCATCCGCCAGACCGGGGCCACGCGAAACCAGTGACGACCGGCGATATCACCGGGCGACGGGCCGCATCAAAGCAGTGACCGCCGATCCGATCGGCCGGTCAGGCGTTCACCGATGCATCTTGCGCGGGTCGCAGTGCGAACCCTGCGCCGCGACGGCGAGTCATTGCGCGAAGAAGATCACGCCGTGATGGAAATGGAAGTCAAAAGCGCTTCATGGGCGGCCTATTTCTACAGCCAGCCGCCCTGGAGGTCCAATGCCCCCCTCCTCACCTCCACCGGACCTCCGCATGGCCGACATCCATTTCCCGAAATCCGTGGCCGTTGCGAGGACGGTAAAGCGCTGGCTCGGCGCCGCCATCGCATGCGCCGATGTCCTGGTGCTGATCGTGGAAGGAATGCAGCTTGCCCGGTCGGGCTTCGCCACTGGTGCGGCGCTCACCAGCGTGTGCATCGGCGTTGGCCACTGCACTCGGCACCGTGCCCGACCCATCTAATCATCGAACCACGGCTATCTGCGAGCGGATTCCGCCCTTGTACGTGAACAAGGTCAGCGCGCCGTTCCTGATGTCCCCCTTTTCGTCGAAGGCGATGGTTCCGGTCAACCCCTCGTATTTCACCTTGCTCAGTTCAGGCAGGTAAACGGAAGGCTCCGCCGAGCCGGCCTTGACCATCGCATCGGCCAACACGCCTATCGCGTCATAGACATACGGTGCGTAGATCTGCACGTCTACACCGTTCTTTTCCTTGAATCTGGTTCTGAACTCCTCCAGTGCTTGCTTGGCGCCGTCATCGACGCCCCCTGCCACGGCGCACACAACCGCCCCCTCGCCCGTGGCATCCCCGGCGAGCTTCGGAAGTTCGGTGCTGCACATTCCGTCGCCGCCCATGAATTTCGCGTCAATTCCGAGCTGCCTGGCCTGCTTGAGCATCGGGCCACCGACGGCGTCCATGCCGCCGAAGAACAGCACGTCGGGCTTGGCAGCCTTCAGCTTGGTCAAGATGGCGTTGAAGTCGGTCGACTTGTCGGTGGTGAACTCGTGGCCCACGATGGTCGCGCCAGCGGCTTTGGCCGACTTCTCGAACTCCTCGGCGACGCCCTGGCCGTAGGCGGTGCGGTCGTCGATCACGGCGATGTTCTTGCCCTTGAGCGTTTCGACGGCGTACTTGCCCAGGGTGCTGCCGAGTTGCATGTCGTCAGCCACGACGCGGAAAGCGGTCTTGAAGCCCTGGCGGGTGTACTTCGGGTTGGTGGCCGAAGGCGAGATCTGCGGAATACCGGCGTCGCTGTACAGCCTGGAGGCGGGAATGGTAGTGCCCGAATTCATGTGGCCGACCACGCCTTTGACGTTTTCGTCGATCAGCTTCTGGGCCACCGCGGTGCCCTGCTTCGGATCGCCAGCGTCGTCTTCGGGAACCAGCTCGAACCTGGCGACCTTGTCGCCGATCTTGAGCTTCTTTGCATTCAGGTCTTCGATCGCCATCCTGGCACCGAGCTCGTTGTCCTTGCCGAGGTGGGCGATGGGACCGCTGGTCGGGCCGGCGTGTCCGATCCTGACGATCAGCACGCCTGCGTCCGGAGCCGTTGCTGCGGATGCCGCGGCTTCTTCTTTCTTGCCGCAAGCAGCCAGGGTGAGTGCGGCCAACGCGGGCGCAATCCATTTAATTTGCATAAAAGCTCCAGAGCATGGTGGGGAAAAAAGTCGAAAACTGTTGTGCGATTCGGCGTTCAGGCCGCACAAGCTTCTCGCCGCTAACCAGCGGCACCCTCGTGTTTGCCTGGCGTCGTTGACGAAGGAGCCGATTGAAAGACGCTGCTCAAGCGCAGCAGCCGTATCAGAGCGCCATCTTGTGAGACACGGTCTTCACAACGGTGTAGTGCAGAAGACCTTCCGCGCCGCCTTCACGGCCGAATCCGCTGGCCTTGACCCCGCCAAAAGGCGTTTCGGCAACTGATGCTTCCAAGGTATTGAAGGAGAGATTTCCCGTCTCGATTCCGTCGATCATCCGGTCCACGTTGGCCGCGGAATGCGTGAGCCCGTAAGCGGCAAGGCCGAACGGCAGCGAGTTCGCCTTTGCAATGGCCTCATCGAGGGTGGAGACCCTGTTGATGATGGCGATCGGCCCGAAGGGCTCCTCCTGCATGACCTTCGCGTCGTCAGGAACGTCCGCCAGGACCGTTGGCGCGAAGAAGTACCCCTTGTCTCCGATCCGGTGCCCCCCGGTAAGGGTTCTCGCGCCTCTGGCAGCCGCATCTTCCGAAAACGCCGTCAGTGCTTCGATTCGCCGGCCGCTGGCTACGGGCCCCATCTCGGTTCTCTCCTCGATGCTGTTGCCAACCACGATTGCCGCCGCGTGCTCGACGAAAGCATCGGCGAAACGATCGAAGACTCTCTCGTGGACGAAGAAGCGCGTTGGCGAAGTGCACACCTGCCCCGCGTTGCGCATCTTCCTCGTGGCCGACAGCACGCCGGCCTTGTGGGGGTCCACGTCGTCGCAAACGATCACCGGTGCATGGCCGCCCAGTTCCATGAGCACCGGCTTGCCGTGCTGTGCGGCGAGCCCAGTGAGGTGCCGGCCGACGGCCGTCGAACCCGTGAAGGCAACCATCCGCACCTGGTCATGCGGGATCAGATAACTCGAAATCTCGGCCGGAATGCCGAACACCAGGTTCAGGACACCGGGCGGAAGCCCAGCATCATGGAAGGCGCGTGCAATGTGCACAGCACCGCCCGGGGTTTCTTCGGCCGCCTTCAGGATGATCGAGCAACCCGAAGCCAGGGCGCCTGCCACCTTTCGAGCAGGTTGGCTCATCGGAAAATTCCATGGCGAAAAGGCTGCGACCGTCCCGATGGGCTGATGCACCGTCATGTACCGGATCCCCGGCTCGCTTGGAATGACGCGGCCATACATGCGCTGCGCCTCGCCGGCATCCCATTCAAAGAATTCGCAGCCACGGATCACTTCCATGCGCGCCTGCCTGATCGGCTTGCCTAGCTCCGAGCTGATGGTGTAGGCGATCTCCTCATTGCGCTCACGCAGGAGCGCACTGGCGCGCATCATGATTTCAGCGCGTTTGCGCGGTGCGGTACGGCTCCACGTCTTCAAGCCTTTTGCCGCGGCTTCGAGCGCATCGTCGAGGTCCGATTGCCGCGCAACGGGCAACGTACCGATGGTGGATTCGTTCGAGGGGTTGATGACCGGCATCGTATCGGACGCGCAGCGCCATTGTCCGTCTATGTACAGTTTCAGATCGGGATAAGTAGGCATGGTGTGCTCGGCAGATGGAAGGCCCGCAGCTGCCGAATGAATGAGTGTTGAATGGATGAACGATGAAGCCGAAGCGCGGCGCTCAAGCGCCGCGCGCCGTGTGCCACGCTTGCCAATCCCGTCCCGGATGCACCGCGCCGCACGAAGGGCAGCGCCTTTGCTCCGGCGCCGCGCCGTAAAAGCTTTCATAGACGCGCGGCAGGTCGTTGACGATGCTCTGAAGCTGGATTTCGGTGCGGTTCACCAGGTGACCGCATTCCGCGCAGTACCACTCGAAGGCATCGATGGTGCCCGGCGGCCTGGTGCGCTCGATCACCGTGCACAGGCTGTTGGGCTCGGGACGCTGAGGCGAGTGGCGAACATGGGCGGGCAGGAGGAAGATGTCGCCCTCGTGCAGGTCGATGCGTTCGAACTTGCCGCGGTCTGCCACCAGCAGGTGTGCATTGCCTTTGAACTGGTGAAAGTATTCCTCGAAAGGATCGTCGTGGAAGTCCGTGCGCTGATTGGGGCCACCGACCACGGTCACGATCAGGTCCGTGTCTTTCCAGATCTGCTGGTTTCCGACCGGAGGCTTGAGAAGGTGCTGGTTCTCGGCAATCCACTTGGGGAAATTAATGGGTTTCAACATGGAGTCTCCATAGGAACAAAGGGCGCTCAGATCGCCATGGCGGCACTACGGTTCAGGATGGTCCTGAGCACGCTGTGCGCCGTCATGACGGAGGTGCGTGCGTTGCCGGCGTCGGGTTGACCGGCGATTCGAGTGACCATGCTCCCGCCCGCCGACGCCGCCTCGATCTCATGCACGTTGACGGACGCACCCGGGTCTGCGATCAATTCGACTTGCGTTGCGTCCAGGCCCAGACCGGCTAGCGCCACGGTGGCTGCAACATTTGCGTTTCGGGGGTAGAGGGCGGCGGCTTCGCGCGCGCTGCCTTGAAAAAAAGCCGTCGGGCTGGCAAGCGAAGCGAGGTCCACGCTTCTTTCCGCCACACTGCCAGCCCACGCCTGCGACGGCTTGGACGCGCGATAAACCACGCGCGTGAGCCCTGCCGTGCGCGCCGCGCCGAGCCAGTCGATGCCACCGATTGCGCCCGGCGGCACGAGGATCTGGCGGCCCGCAGCGGCGGCCGCATCGCGCAACCGTTGTTCTCGCGAGGCATCCGCGAGGGCGCCGCTCGAGACCAGCACCAGATCGATGCCTGCATGCAGGACGGGGGCTGCGTATGTGTCCACCGCCTGATGGCCCGCGCATTCGACGACCATGTCGAGACCGAAGTCCAGCATGGTTTCCAGGTCCTTCGTCACCGCGAGCGATGAACTTTGGGCATGCGGTTGAACGGATGCGGGCGTGGAGACGAGGATGGCGGTCACTTCCACTGAAGCTTTCGCATGCGACAGCAGAAGCTGATGCAGCGCGCGACCGATGGCGCCATAGCCGATCAAACCAATGCGCTGCATTCAATGCCCCTTTTCTTCCATGGTCCGGCTCAGGCCTGCTTGAGACCGCTGCGGGCGAACGCTTCGCGTGCTGCAGCCTTCTGCCCTTCGGTCAAGTTCAGCAGAGGCCGGCGCACCGGGCCTCCGACCTGGCCCAGCAACTCCAGCCAATACTTCGTGTACGCCTGGGGTGTGCCGCTCGGGCGTGCCGAACGAAAAGCGGTGCGTGCGGGTTCCAGGCTGTCGCGTATCGCACGAGCCTCGGCCAGCTTGCCGTCGAATGCGAGTTGTGTGTAGGCATTGATGCGCTGGTCGACTGCGGTCTGCAGCAGGAAGGGCGGGGTGGAGCACAGGTACAGCTGCCAGCCGAGTTCGACGATGTTTTCGAGCCACTCCTCTTCCGAGGCCGTGCTGACGAGGATCCTGTCGCCGGCCAGCCGTGTCAGTTCACGGTACAGCGCGCGATCGACGCTGTACTTGATGGCAACGATGTTGGGCAGCTCGGCGATGCGCGCGCACAGCTCGGGGCTCATCACATAGCCGCAATCCGGGTGATTCCACAAGGCGATGCCGATGTCCAGCTGCTCGCTGAGGTAGCGGTAGTACTCGTAGACCGTTTCTTCGACGTCCTGGTGGAAGTGCAGGACGGGGCTGTGCACGACGATGTAGTCAGCGCCGATGTCCTGGGAATGGCGAGCCAGGGCAAGCACAACGTCCAGATTGACATCCGAGCAGGAAGTCACGATGCCGCAATGGCCCGCAGCTTCCTCGACGGCGATCTCGAAGCTTCGTTTGCGCTCTGCCAGCGACATGGAGAAGAACTCTCCCTGCTTGCCAGTGACGAACAGTCCACCCAGCCGCAGCGTGTGCACCCAATGGCGCAGATTGCGGCGGAATCCCCCTTCATCGAACGACAGGTTTTCGCGGAACGGCGTGACGGTCGCGGCCCAGACGCCACGGAAATGTTCGCGGGCATAGGCCTTGGCATCTTGCTTGCGGTACTTGCGGTTCATGGAGCTGCTTTCTTGAAAAGGGTTGGTGCCTATCGCACCGGATGTGTTGCGTCGGCACAGAGCGCATCGGGACGAAGTCGACCGGCGGCATGGGAATTTGCCCCGCCAGGCGGCGGAGCCGGGGCCACGCGCTGCTTCCTTTTTCCTGCTCCGGACCCTTGGTTGCGATGGGTCGGATTTGGCCGTCTTGCAGGCGCCAGAACAAGCGAAATACTTTGAAGGATTGCTCAGCGTTTCTGCAAAGTCGCCAAGGTTTGTCTCGCCTCACGCGTCGCATTCACCGTGATGTCGGGCGAGACGGGTGGATGCTGTCTCGATGCGTGCCCGATGCATGGCGCATGACGCGGGCGAGACCAGCCGCCGGCGTCGCCATGCCCGCCGGTCGTCGCGCGCTGCCGCGAGGGCAGGCCCCTCAGTAACGAGCCGCTCCCATCCCGGCCCGCATCGGCAATTTCCTTATTCGGGAATCGGAACGCCGATCGCCGCTTTCACTTCCTGCATGGCGAAGCTGCTGCGCAGCATCTTCACGCCCGGCAGTCGCCTCAGCTTGTGCTGCATCAGCGTCGAGTAGCGCTCCAGATCCTGTGCGACGACAAGCAGGATGAAGTCCTCCGGACCGGACACGCCGTAGCACGCAATCACCTCCGGGATGTCTTTCACGCTTTGCTCGAACAGCATCGAGTGCGCTTCGTCCTGGCTGTCGATGCTGATCGTCACGAACACAAGCACTCCCCACCCAAGCGCTCGCCGGTCCAGCCTTGCCTGATAGCCCGCGATGACCCCTGCTTCTTCCAGCCGCCGGACGCGCCGCCAGCTCGGTGATTGCGAAAGATGAGTGAGCTCCGCCAGCTCCGTGCTGGTCAGGCGGCCGTTCAACTGAAGCTCCCGCAGCACCAGGCGGTCGATTCGATCCAGCTCTATTTGCATGATTTATCCAATCGTGAAGAGATATTTGGGTTGATTAGTCGCGAGAGGCGGCATTAAGGCGCCACAAAGCCTAACAAATGCGCATCGTGCTGCATACACTTTCTTTCTCATGAACACCCCTGAACCTACGAAATCGATCCCTTTGACACGAGAGTTCTGCCTCGGGTTGGACAGCGAAGACCCGTTGTCCGCGCACCGTGCACGCTTTCAGTTGCCGCAAGGCGTGATCTACCTGGACGGCAATTCGCTGGGAGCCCTTCCCAAGACCGTTCCGCAGAGGCTCCGTGAGGCCGTGGAGGTGGAGTGGGGGGATGGATTGATCCGCTCGTGGAACGACGCTGACTGGTATCCCGCCCCGCAACGCGTGGGCTCCCGGATCGCGCGTCTGATCGGCGCCGGAGCCCGCGAAGTCATCGCTGCCGACTCGACATCCGTGAACCTGTTCAAGGTCTTGTGTGCGGCTCTACGGATGAGGCCGGGGCGCAAGGTCATCCTGGGAGAGAAGGACAACTTTCCTACCGACGCATACATCGCCAGCGGCGTGAGCAGCCTGATGGGCGCGCAGTTTCGTGCGGTCGAGGCTTCGGATGTCCTCGACGCCATCGACGAGACAGTCGCCATTGTTTCGCTCACCCACGTGAACTACCGCACGGGGCGTCTCTATGACATGGCGGCGATCACCGCGCGCGCCCACGAGGTCGGCGCGCTGGTGGTATGGGACCTGTGCCATACGGCCGGAGCGATGCCTTGCGACCTGAATGGCTGCGGTGCCGACTTCGCGGTCGGCTGCGGCTACAAGTACCTCAATGGTGGCCCGGGCGCTCCGGCGTTCGTCTTTGTCGCCGAACGCCATCAGGAGGCTTTGGATCAGCCGCTGTCGGGTTGGCACGGCCACGCGAAGCCTTTCGAATTTGTCCAGCAGTATCAGCCGGCGACGGGCATCGACCGGATGCTCGTCGGCACGGCGCCTCAACTGGGGCTGATCGCGCTGGAGGAAGCCCTGCATGCCTTCGACGACGTCGACATGGCCGCACTGCGCCGCAAGAGCGAACGGATGACCGAGCTCTTCATCGAGCTTGTAGACCAGGAGCTGGACGGTTTCACCGTGGCGACGCCGCGCGAAGCGGCGCTGCGCGGCAGCCAAGTGTCGCTGGCGCACGAACACGGCTACGCGATCATGCAGGTCCTCATCGAGCGAGGCGTCATCGGCGACTTCCGTGCACCGAACATCCTGCGCTTCGGATTTGCGGTGCTCTATCTGCGTTTTGCCGACGTGTGGGACGCCGTGGCGCAGATCAAGGATGTGATGGCTACAGGCGCGTGGAAGAGCGACCGGTACATGGTGCGCAAGGCGGTCACCTGAACTTGCGCCATCCGTCTCTCGTGTGTTCTTTCCATGTCCTGCGTTGCAGCGATGAACAATGACTTTCCAGCTCGGCTGGTCGATCTCCTGGGAGCGTCGGCCGTCAGAGTCGGCGACGCCGTTCCGCCGCATCACGCGACGGATTGGAGCGGCATGGCACCGGTGAAGCCCCTTGCACTCGTCATGCCATCCAGCACCGAAGAGGTCGCCGGCGTCCTGCGGCTGTGCCATCGTTTCCGCACACCCGTGGTGCCGCAGGGAGGGCTCACCGGCCTGGCCGGCGGTGCGAGGCCCGTCGGCAACGGCATTGCGCTTTCGCTGGTGCGGATGAACGCCATAGGCCCCATCGACAAGCAGGAGTCCTGCGTGGAGGTTCAAGCGGGCGCGACGCTTCAGGCCGTACAGGAGGCAGCGCAGGCCGAGGGGCTCTCGTTCGGGATCGATCTGGGTGCGCGCGGCTCCTGCCAGATCGGCGGCAACCTGTCGACCAACGGCGGTGGCATGGGCGTCATCCAGTCCGGAATGATGCGCGAACAGATGCTGGGCCTGGAGGTCGTGATGGCCGATGGCCGCATCCTGAACATGCTGCGGCCCATGTTGAAGAACAACACCGGCTACGACCTCAAGCAACTCTTCGTGGGCGCCGAGGGAACTCTCGGCGTGATCACGCGCGCCTTGCTCAAGCTCCGTCCCGAGGTGCATTCCAGGACGACCGCTTTTCTCGCGCTCCCTGACTACAACAGCGCGATCGTGTCATTGAGACGGCTGCAGACCAGCTTTCCGGGCGCCGTCGCGGCGTTCGAGCTGATGTGGGAAGACTTCCATCGGCTCTCCATCGCCTGGAACGCCATGGCGCCTCCCTTTCCCGAGCGCTACCCTCTGTTCGCCTTGATCGACATCGATGGCCATGAGGACGCTTCGACGACCGCGCAACTGGAAAGCGTCCTGGCTTCGCTGATGGAAGCAGGTGCGGTTGCGGATGCCGTCATTGCCCAGACCAGCGCGCAATCGCGCGCGCTCTGGCGCGGCCGCGAGATTCCGGCCGAGTTCCATTCGCGGATGCATCCGATCAGCTTCGACATCAGCCTGCCGGTGTCGAAGCTCGGCGATTTTGCGGAGAACTGCGTGGCAGCAATGTCCCAACGGTGGCCTGGCCATCGAACGGTGCGCTTCGGCCATCTGGGCGATGGCAACTTGCATCTGACGACGGATGCGAGATCGATCGACGCCCCTCCCGAAGAAGCCGAACGCATGGTGGAGCACTTCGTTTTCGATCTCGTGGCGCAGATGGGAGGCAGCGTGTCCGCGGAGCATGGGATCGGGCTGTTGAAAAAGCCATACCTCCGCTTCAGCCGCACCGAGAGCGAGATCGCCGCGATGCGTTCGGTAAAGGCGGCATTCGATCCACTGAATCTGCTCAATCCCGGAAAGATCTTCGATCTGTCCTGAGCCCCTTGCCTTTGTCCCTGTTCGACCTAAACCCACCGAGAAAAATCAGATGAAATTTGCGGCCCGGCTTGTCCAGCAACTGAGCGTATCGGCATTGATTGCATTCGCGCTTTCGCCGACTTCGACATTTGCGCAGAACGATTCCCCCATCCGGATACTGGTGGGTTTCTCTCCGGGCGGGAGTACCGACATGATTGCCCGTCACCTGGCCCTTGGCCTTCAGCGGGAGCTGGGGCGGCCCGTGGTCGTCGACAACAAGCCGGGCGCGGGCGGACAGATCGCGGCCCAGGCGCTCAAGCAAGCGAAACCCGACGGCCTCACGATCTTCCTGTCCAACAGCCACGCCATTTCGATGATTCCGCTGACAGTACGGCAGCCCGGCTACGACCCCGCCAAGGATTTTTCTCCTGTGGCGCTCGTTGCGCTCATCCCAGACGTGCTTGTCGTAAGTACCAGGGGCGTGCCGGGTTCGACGCCGAGCCTCAAGGATTTCGCTGCCTGGGCCAAGGCCAATCCCGGCAAGGGCAACGTCGGCGTTCCGGCCCCCGCCAGCGCGCCGGACTTCGCGGTATCGATGATTTCCGCCGAGATCTCGGCGCAGCTCGTATCGGTGCCTTACCGCGGCGAAGCGCCGTTGATCCAGGACTTGATCGCAGGCCAGATTCCGGCGGGCATTGGCTCCATCGCCGCGACGCTGCCGGCCGCAAAGGAAGGCAAGATCCGGATCGTCGCGATCAACGGGATGGCGCGCTCGCCGAGCTTGCCCGACGTGCCGACCTACGGCGAACTCGGCATCGCTGGATACGAGACAGTCGGATTCACCGCGCTGTACGCACCTGCGGGAACATCCGACGCACTGGTGAAAGCCTATGCTGCCGCAGCTTCGAAGGTCGTGGGCTCGAAGGATTTCTCCGAGAAGATGACCGCCCTCGGTGCCACCGCGGTGCAGGGTGCGTCCGAAGACGTAAAGAAGCTGATGCACGCCGCCGACACCAGCTTTGCATCGATGGTCAAACGCACGGGGTTCCAACCACAATGAGTACGGACATCGAATACCCCATGACCTTGGCTGACCGGGAGCGGGAATACTCCCCCAGCTCTTGCATCGGAGGCAACTACCAACCGTTCCTGGACGAATACCAGGCCCGTAGCGAAGAGGCCCTGCAACGGCATGCGGTGGTACTGAATCTCTCCTATGGCGAGAAGGCATCGAATCGGCTTGACTTCTTTCCTGCGCCTGCAGCAGCGATCTTGCCGCCGTTGCTGGTGTTCATTCACGGGGGCTACTGGCAGGAGCTGACGAAGGCGTCCTCGCTTTTCCCCGCGAATGGTTGCGTGCCCGAAGGCATCGCTTTCGCTGCCATCGACTACACGCTGGCCCCGGAAGCCAGCGTGCTGGACATCGTCAGGGAGTGCAGGGCCGCCCTGCGCTGGCTGCATGCGCAAGGCGCCGCACTCGGCTTCGACCCACAGCGCATCGTGATCGCTGGCAGCTCGGCGGGTGCCCATCTCGCGGCCATGTGCTGCCTTCGAGGTTGGTCGAGCGACCCAGACCTCCCGCCTGGATTGCCGCAGGCGGCGGTGCTGGTCTCGGGCATCTACGTGCTCGAACCGCTCATCGGCACATCGATCGACGCGGCCTTGTCGCTGACTCCCGATGAAGCAGCACTCGTCAGTCCTGGATTGCTGCCGTTGGACGGATTTCCGCCCGCGTTGGTGTGCTGGGGCGAATTCGAGACAAACGAGTTCAAGCGTCAAAGTACGGAGTTCGCGTCGCGCATTGACAGAGCACGATCGGGTCCTGGCACTGGCGTCAGCGCCTTCGAAGTGCCGTCGCGCAATCACTTCGACGTCATCCTGGATCTAGCCCAACGCGACACGCCGCTCGGCGACGCTGCCCTGGCGTTGCTCGCCCGCCCCTGAATCATTGGAGAAAAACGATGCCCGCTTATCGCCCTCAATTCCCACACATCGTCGACATCAGCGGCGTCAATGCCTCCGCTGAAGCGCGGCCGATGCCCATGACGACGGACACCAGCCGGGCCGAAACCGCCCAGTCGACCGGGGGCGCACCCCTCGTCGACTTCGCTGGCAAGAGCAACCCCTACGTCGACTACCAGAGTATCGATCTGCTGCTGTCCCTGCAGCATCCCCGCAGCCCCGGCTATGACGAGACATGTTTCTTCATCATGGGACAGGTCAAGGAGTTGTTGTTCAAGGCCTTGCATTTCGAGCTGTACAACGCGCAGCTGCAACTGACGAAGGATTGCGTGGACAACGCCTGCGAGATCCTGGTGCGGGCCAAGGCATATGCGCAGTACATCACCAGTTCGTGGGACGTGCTTTCGACCATCTCACCCGCGGGATTCAATGAGTTTCGCGACTACCTTGGCACGGCGTCGGGCCAGCTTTCGTTCATGTACCGACACGTCGAGTTCGTGCTGGGCAACAAGAGCGCGAGGCTTGCAAGCGCCTTCAAGAACATGCCCCATGTCTGGCCCGGCATTCACGCCGCCTTGCACTCGCGCAGCCTCTACGACGAAGCCATCGCGCTTCTTTCCAGGCGTGGTCACGCGATCAACCAGGCGGCGCTCGAGAGGGATTGGTCGCAACCCTACAGCGTGAATGCTTCCGTCGAACAAGCCTGGAGCAAGGTTTACGAAGACCCCGCCCCCGGCAACGACCTTTATCGGCTCGCAGAAGCACTGGTTGCGTTGAGCGACCAGATCAGCCAGTACCGCTGGAGGCATTTCGTTTCGGTCCAGCGGCTGATTGGATTCAAGGCGGGAACGGGCGGCTCTGCTGGCGTGGGCTGGCTCCAGCACGTCACGGAGCATCGCCATTTTCCCGAGCTGTGGTCGATTCGCACGGATTTCTGACGGATAGCGGGTGCGAACAAGGTGAGCGTGCGCATGCCGTCTTTTCCGCAGTCGGCAGTGACCATCCGGCAATTGCGCGCATTTGTCGCGGTTGCCCACGAGGGCAGCATTACGCGCGCGGCGCAACGCCTGTATCTCACGCCTTCGGCCCTGTCCATGTTGATCAGTGCGCTGGAAGGCGAACTCGCTGTTCGTCTGTTTGACCGGACGACACGCAAGATCGCACTCACGGAGGCAGGCCAGGAGTTGTTGCCATCGATTGAACGCGTATTCGAGAGTCTCGAGAGCGCGTTCGAGGGCCTTCGTGGTTTCGTCGACCGGCGCGCGCATCGTTTCGCCGTCGCGACCTCCCCTCTGCTTGCATCCACGCTGGTTCCATACCTCCTGGCGAGTTTCAAGAAGCGTTTCCCGCAGGTCAGGGTGGAGATACTCGATCTACCGGTGGACAGCGTTGCAGCCGCAGTGCGTAGCGGGCAGGCAGCCTTCGGCATATGCACTTCAGATCTGAACGCGCAGGATCTTTCGACCACGGCTCTTTGCCAGGATCGCTTGATGCTCGCTTGCCCGGTAGGTCACGCGCTCGCCTCACTGCGTGAAGTGCGATGGTCCGATCTGTGCGATGAACCTCTTGTGCTGCTACGCCAAGGCAGCGGACTGCGCGTACTCGTCGAGCAGGGTTTCGCCGAAATCGGAGAAACGTTCAAGCCCGTCTATGAAGTAGCGCAGGTAACCACCGCCATCGGACTTGTGCAGGCCGGCCTCGGCATATCGATACTTCCGTCCTTCGTACTGTCGTGCGCGTTGCCAGCCAATGTCGTGTGGATCCCCTTGGTGGATCCGGTGATAAAGCGGGCCGTTGTAGCGATTTGCAGGGCCGGGCAAAGCCTGCCCGAATCCAGCGAAGCATTCTTGGCGTACTCCTGCCATGAATCAAAAAAGATATTCAGCTCGTGACGGGGAAAAGTACTGGCTTGGTTCTGGCAACCCGGAAGGCCATCGAGCTGGAGAAGAGATGTTCGATCTGGTGTGACTTTGCTGATGAGAACGGCCAGCCGGTGCGCTGTACTACCGGCTCGCCGCGCAGCGGCAGATGGTGCCCGAGGGCTCAGCTACTGCTGAGGCCATCGACTACAGCTTCAAGCGCCGACGTGCGCCACGCGCTACATCGATGACGGCGGTCCGCCAACGGACGACATAACTGGGCGGAAACTAGACCAAGCCGATTGCCATCGACAGATCCATCTAGTTGCTCGCAGGATCGCGTCGGCGGCCCAGCGCGCCGCGGACATCATGACCTTGATCAAGTCAGCGAAGTTCAACGGACCCGATCTCTACGTCTACATCCCGAGATGTGCGAGCCAGCTTGCCCCCACCCCGCCAGCCTTTTAGCTCCGCCTTGCTCAAGGTCCCCCGCCCAAAGGTTCGAGAGAGATTCTTCAACATCTCGTTCACCAATTGCGAGAGGTCATATCGGTGCCGCCACCCCCAATCGGACCGCGCGCACCGGTCATCGATGGAGTTGGGCCAACTGCTGGCAATGGCTTGGCGAAAATCTGGCTCGTACACGATCTCGAAGTCAGGCAGGTGCTTGCGAATCTCCGCCGCGATTTCCCTGGGCGTGAAGCTCAAGCCTGCAAGGTTGTAGCTGCCGCGTTCCGTAATATCGGTTGTGGGAGCTTCCATCAGTTCCAGAGTCGCGCGCACCGCGTCGTCCATGTACAGCATGGGCAGGTACTCATCAGGCTCCAGGAAGCAGGTGTAGCGCTCGCTCTTCAAGGCGGCATGGAAGATGTCGATCGCGTAATCCGTCGTACCCCCTCCGGGGCTCGTCTTCCAGGAGATGAGTCCCGGGTAGCGCAAGCTTCGCACATCGACCCCATGCTTCTCGAAGTACCAACGGCACCAGCCTTCGCCGGCAAGCTTCGATATGCCATAGACCGTGCCGGGCTCCATCACCGTTGTCTGCGGCGTGCCGTCTTCCGGAGTCGTTGGGCCGAATGCCGCAATCGAGCTCGGCCAGAACACCTTGTCCAGCTTGTAGTGGCGGGCCGCTTCCAGGACGTTCAACAGGCCATCCATATTCAGCTTCCATGCCCACGCCGGCCGCGTCTCTCCGCTCGCCGACAGAGCTGCCGCCAGATGGTAAATCTGGGTAACGCGATGCTTTTCGATCAGCCCGGCAAGGCGCCGGGTGTCGGTTACGTCAAGCGTTTCGTACCGCAGGCTTTGATGTCGGCCACTCTCGAGCCGATCGCTCACGATCACGTTCTCCGCGCCATGGCGCTCGGCGAGCGCGACGGCAAGCTCCGTCCCCAACTGGCCATTGGCACCGACGACGAGAATGCGAGGCGCATCGCTCATGCGATCACCCCCGTGTCCCTACCTGCTTGCTCGAACGCGCACAGGGCTTCATCCAGTTGGCCCCGCGTGTGCTGCGCACTGATCTGCACGCGGATGCGGGCTTGGTCCTTCGGGACGACGGGGTAGAAGAAGCCCGTCACGTAGACGCCCAACTCCAGCAGCCGCCGTGCAAAACGCTGCGACAGCTCTGCGTCGTAAAGCATCACGGGCACGATGGGGTGCTCGCCCGGCTTCACCTCGAAGTCCCGCGCGACGAGACCTGCACGGAAATAGCGCGTGTTGTCTTCCAGCTGGTCACGCAGGGTCGTGTTCGCCTCCAGCACATCGAGCACCTTGAGCGTGGCGCCGACGATGGCCGGAGCCAGGCTGTTGGAAAACAGATAGGGACGCGAGCGTTGCCGAAGCAACTGCACCACTTCCCGCTTCGCGCTCGCGAATCCTCCTGACGCGCCGCCCAGTGCCTTGCCAAGCGTGCCCGTAATGATGTCGACCTTGCCAAAGACGCCGCGGTACTCGTGGCTACCGCGCCCCCTCTTGCCTAGGAAACCGGTGGCGTGCGAATCGTCCACCCCTAGCAATGCACCGAATTCGTCGCAGATCGCGCGCATCTCGTTCAGGCGAGCAATGGTCCCGTCCATCGAGAAGACCCCGTCGGTGAACACGAGCTTGTGCCGCGCCCCGGCCTCGTCCGCTGCCTCCAGCTGCACGCGCAGGTCCTTCATGTCGTCGTGCCGGTAGCGGTAGCGCTTGGCCTTGCACAGGCGGATGCCGTCGATGATCGAGGCATGGTTCAGTTCGTCGCTGATGACCGCATCCTCCGGACCCAGCAGCGGCTCGAACAATCCACCGTTCGCGTCGAAGGCTGATCCGTACAGGATGGTGTCCTCCATGCCCAGAAAAGTGGAGAGGCGCGCCTCCAGCGCCTGGTGCAGATCCTGGGTTCCACAGATGAACCGGGCACCGCTCATGCCAAAGCCGCGTGCGTCGAGTGCCGCGTGGGCGGCCTGCAGGACGTCGGCGTGTGACGACAGACCGAGGTAGTTGTTGGCGCAGAGATTGATCAACGCCGGCGCACCGGCAGTGGAAATTCGACTGCCTTGCGGTGACGTGATGGCGAGTTCGACCTTCAGCAGGCCGGCCGTCTGGATCTGTTCAAGTTCCTGCCGCAACGCGGCGTAGTAGTCTTTGGTGGTTCCCATGAGATCGTCCTTGTTGGGTCTAGAGAATCGCTTCGGCGTCGCTCGTGCAGTGACGCAGAACATGTTCGAATTGCCGCGGGTCGTGCGCCTTCAAGACTGCGGCTGGCCGCGGCAGATGCAGATCGCGCAGGCGTGACAACCAGAACCGAAGCGCGGCGGCGCGCCGCATCGCGAGCAGAAGGCCACGCTCCGGCGGCTGTAGCGGCCGCACTGCTTCGTAGGCCGACAGCAAAGCGGCTTCATGCGCTGCATTGCCTTGCCCGCTATCCAGGTCAACGCACCAGTCGTTGAGGCATACGCCGATGTCGTACAGCCACGTGTCGCAGCCGGCGAAATAGAAGTCGAGAACGCCCGTGAGCCGCTCCCCCTCGAACAAGACGTTGTCGCGAAACAAGTCACCGTGGATGGGGCCACGGGGCAGAGCCGCGTAGTCATCCGATGCCGCGATGCGCTTCTGGCAATCCATTTCACGCGTAAGTAGCGCTCGCTGACCATCGTCGAGGTACGGCATGACCAGGGGGGCGGTTTCGCTCCACCAAAGCAAGCCTCGCAGATTGGGCTGGTAACGTTCGTAGCCCCTGCCAGCCAAGTGCATTCGGGCGAGCACCGCTCCGACGGCACTGCAGTGCGCGACGGAAGGTTTCAGTTCACTCCTGCCATGCAATCTGGTCACGATCGCGGCGGGCTTGCCCTTCAGGCGATGCAGGATGCGTCCTTCGCGGTCCGGCAACGGGTCGGGCACAGGAATTCCCTGTCCCGCCAGGTGTTGCATGAGGTGCAGGTAGAAGGGCAGCTCCTCGTCTGCCAGTCGCTCGAACAGCGTCAACACATGAGGGCCCGCATCCGTCGCCACGAAGTAGTTCGTGTTCTCGATGCCCCCGGAACAAGCGAGAAGGGCCCGCAATTCACCCTGCTCGAACTTGCGCAGGAACATTGCGACCTCGTCGAATGAAACTTCGGTAAAGACAGCCATGGGACGATCAGGCCACGCGGGCAGCGATGTAGGCCTTTACCTGCTCAACCTCGGCCGGAAGCACCGTGACGCGGCGCGGCAGCTCCTCGATAGCTTCGAACTTGGCCGGTCGATCCGGGGCGCGTCCCAGCGCCTCCGCGACCGTGGCCGCAAATTTGATCGGCAGCGCGGTCTCCAGCACGACCATGGGCGTCCCCTTGCGCACATGCTCACGCGCCACCTTGAGACCGTCGGCCGTGTGCGGATCAACCATCGCGCCGAAGCGATGAAAAGTATCGCGGATGGTCGAGACACGGTCTGCATGCGTGCTCTTGCCCGACACGAAGCCGAACTTGGGATCAACCGCGAGTTCGAAGCGACCCTGGCTCGCCAGCTGTTCGCCAAACAGGCGCTTCACCTTCGCCGCGTCGCGCCCGACCAGGTCGAACACGAAGCGCTCGAAGTTGCTGGCCTTGCTGATGTCCATCGACGGGCTGGAGGTCTCGTGCGTGTCGACGGCGCCGCGCACGCGGTACACGCCGGTGCGGAAGAACTCGTCGAGCACGTCGTTCTCGTTGGTGGCGACCACCAGCGTGTGGATCGGCAGGCCCATCATGCGCGCCACGTGGCCCGCGCAGACGTTGCCGAAGTTGCCCGAGGGCACAGTGAAGCTCACCGGCTTGTCGTTGGCCGCCGTGGCCTGGAAGTAGCCCGCGAAGTAATAGACGACCTGCGCCAGCAGCCGCGCCCAGTTGATCGAGTTGACCGTGCCGATGCGGTACTTGCGCTTGAAGGCCAGGTCGTTCGACACTGCCTTGACGATGTCCTGGCAGTCGTCGAACACGCCGGTGATGGCGATGTTGTGGATGTTCGCGTCCTGCAGGCTGAACATCTGCGCCTGCTGGAACGGGCTCATGCGGCCGTCGGGCGAGGTCATGAAGACGCGCACGCCCTTCTTGCCGCGCATGGCGTACTCGGCCGCGCTGCCGGTGTCGCCGCTGGTGGCGCCCAGGATGTTGAGCTTGGCGCCGCGGCGGGCCAGTTCGTACTCGAACAGGTTGCCCAGCAGCTGCATCGCCATGTCCTTGAAGGCCAGCGTGGGGCCGTTGGACAGGGCTTCGAGGTACACGCCGTCTTCGAGCTCGCGCAGCGGCACGATCTCGTCGGTGCCGAACACTTCGGCCGTGTAGGTCTTCGCGCAGATCGCCTTCAGGTCGGCCGGCGGAATGTCGTCGATGTACAGCGAGAGGATCTCGAAGGCCAGCTCGGCGTACGGCAGCTTGCGCCACTTGGCGAGCGTGGCGGTGTCGACCTGCGGGTATTGCTCGGGCAGGTAGAGGCCGCCGTCGGGCGCGAGGCCTTCGAGCAGGATTTCGCAGAAGCGCTTGCGGTCGGGGTGGCCCCGGGTGGATAGGTAGAGCATCATTTCTGGGAAGGAGTGGACGTGTCCTGCAGCGCCAGCTGCGCAACGGTCACAAACCAGCGCACACCGAAGGCCAGCACGTCGTCGTTGAAGTCGTAGGAGGGGTGGTGCAAGGGCGCAGGGTTCGTGCCCGCGCCTTGGCCAAGCCAGAGATAGGCACCCGGCCGTTGCTGCAGCATGAACGCGAAGTCTTCCGAGGTGAAGGCGGGTGCTCCAGCCGTCTGCGCTTCCAGGCCGGCGCGGCGTGCCGCTTCGAGCGCGAGCTGCGCGTGCGCCGGGCTATTGATGGTGGCCGGGTAGTAGCGCGTGTACTCTACGTCGACAGTGGTGCCGCTCGCGCGCGCAACACCTGCGGCGATGTCGCGCAGGGCCTGCTCGATCATGTCCTGCACCGCCCCGTTGAAGCTGCGCACCGTGCCTGTCAGCTCCACCGCTGCCGGCAGAACGTTGTGCGACTGGCCGCCACTGATGCGGGTGACCGAGAGCACCGCGTTCTCGGTGGGCGGCACACGCCGTGACACGATGGTGTGTAGCTGGGCCACCAGCGTGCTGGCGGCCAGCACCACATCAGGTGTGTGGTGCGGCTGCGCCGCATGCCCGCCACGCCCACGCACCACGATATCGAAACGATCCGCTGCGGCCATGATGGGGCCGGACCGCGTCGCCGCCGCGCCCAACGGGAGGTCCGGCCAGTTGTGCACGGCGAACACGGCTTCGCAGGGGAAGCGCTCGAACAGACCTTCTAGCACCATCTCGCGCGCACCGCCTCGTCCTTCTTCGGCCGGCTGGAAGATGAAGGCGACGCAGCCCTCGAATGCTTCATCGCGAGCGAGTTGCCGGGCTGCGCCGAGCAGCATCGCTGTGTGGCCGTCGTGCCCGCACCCGTGGTGACGGCCGGGGAAGCGACTGACATGCGGCCGCTCACCTTGCTCCACAAGGGGCAGAGCGTCCATGTCTGCACGCAGGCCGACCATCCGTGGCGAGCTTCCTCGGCGCAGAACGCCGACCACGCCCGTTCCACCGATGCCCTCATGCACCTCCAGCCCCGCCTCACGCAGCACCGCTGCGACGATGCCAGAGGTTCGGCGCTCTTCGAACGCCAGCTCGGGATGAGCGTGCAGATCGCGTCGCAGCGCAATCAGATCGGGCAGAAGATCGTCAATGCTTGCACTCACGGCTCAATACCCCCTGTCGCGGCTCACAAGACCGACCAACGGCTCGCCTGCTTGATGGCGCCGTATGTTCTCCAGTACGAGATCAACCGCTGTTTCCGGCTGGGTCATGCTGGCGATATGCGGCGTCAACAGAATGCGCGGATGTGACCAGAACCGGTGGTTCGCAGGCAGCGGCTCGGGTGCCGTGACATCGACCACGGCGGAAGAAATCCACCCGCTGTCGAGCGCGTCCAGCAAGGCTTGGTGGTCAAGCTGTGCGCCACGCCCCACATGCACCAGAGATGCACCACAGGGCAAAGCATTGAGCAGCGTCGCATCGAGAATGTTGCGCGTCTCGCTCGTCAGCGGCAGCAAGCAGACCAGGATGTCCGTGGCAGCCAGCATCCCCAATAGCTCGCCCTCACCCGCGTAGCAAGTCACGCCTTCGAACTCATGGCGCGTCCGGCTCCAGCCCGCAAGCTGGAATCCAAAACTTCGAAGCTGCGTGAGGACCGCCCGACCCAACACTCCCATGCCAAGAACGCTCACCCGTCGCTTGGCGGCAGGATGGACGCGGTGCGCGGCCCATTTTTCTTGCCGCTGCTGCTCGATGTAGGCTGGCAGGTCCCGGTGCAAAGCCAGCACCGCCATGGTGGCGTACTCCACCATGCCCGCCACCACGCCAGGCTCGGCGAGGCGCACCACAGGCAGGGCCGGCGGCACCTTGCTCAGGTCGAACTGGTCCACGCCGGCACCCGTGGAGAACACCAGTTCCACGTTGGGGAACTGCCGCTCGAAGCCTTCTGGCAGCGTCCACGCTGCGAGATAGCGCACGCGTTCGGGCGGGCCCATGTCGGGCCAGATGTGAAACGGAATCTCGGGCGCTTTGGCGGCGAACAGGCGTGCCCATTCCGCCCCGCGCACGGGGTCGGCCTTGTAGACGAAGGCCATGGCTACTTGTTGTAGACGACCCAGATCTTGCGGGTCGTTTCGATGCAATGCCAGATGCCCGTGAATTCGGGTCTCATGACGAAGGAATCTCCCGCGCGCACCCGCACGGGCTCCTTTCCGTCCTCTGTCACTTCCGACAGGCCCGAGAGGATGTAGCAGAACTCCCAGGTACCACCTTTGATGGATCGGTAGGTACCAGGCGTGGTTTCCCAGACGCCAGCGCGGACTTTTTCGTCGTTGGAACGGTCCACGTCCCAGTTCTTGAACTTGGCAGTGCCTGCGAGGACGCGTTCCGACAAAGGTCCGCCCTCGCGGGCCGTACCCAGATCGTCGAACTTGAAGAAGGTGAGATTGTTCATGAAGATGGTTTCCGTACTTATCGAAGCTGCTCAGATAGCGCCGACCTTGACCTTCGAGCCGTCGCCAAAGCGCGAGTAGCGGAAAGGCGTGGGATCCACAGGAGGCGCGTCGCCCGTGACCATGCTCGCTGCCAGTTGCCCTGCCCCAGGCCCCAGACCGAAGCCATGGCCGCTGAAGCCGGCGGCGAGCACGAAGCCCTGGATGCGGTCCACAGGCGAGATGACGGGCACCGCGTCCGGCGTGCTGTCGATGTACGCCCCCCAGGCCTGGGACACCGTGATCCCAGGCAGCGCCGGGTAGAGCCGCTTGAAGCTGTCCAAGAGGTAGTTGATCGCCTTCTGGTCGGGCACTGGGTCCAGCACACGGATTTGCTCGAACGGCGATTTCTCGTCGAACTCCCAGCGGTTGAGTGCCTCGGGTCCACGGAAGAAGGAACTCCCTACGCCGATCTCCACCGCTTTGAGCCGCTTGACGAACATGGGCATGAAGTCACGCGCGTACCGCAGACCCTGGGGTGTTAGCTCCAGCGTCCCTTTTCCGCTGATGGCGACGATGTAGCCGCCATCGGGGCGGCGCGTCAGCGTGCACTCCGGGGTCGCCAGCGCTGGTGCAAGACCTTCAATGGGCGGTGTGCGCAGCACGGACGCACGGACACTCGCCTGCGGGAAGGAGATGCCGTGCCGGCGGCAGAACCCAGAGGCCCAAGCACCCCCAGCGCACACGACGGCGCCCGTCCTGACCAAGCCTTTCTCGGTGAACACGCCGCTTATCGCGCCATTGGAAATGTCAAGCCCGCGGGCCGCGCAGTCCTGATGGATCGTGGCACCGAAAGCACGGGCTCCTTCTGCGATGCCAGGTGCCGCCAGGGCCGGATCCGCAGTGCCATCGTCCATGGAGTGCACACCGCCCAGCCACTTGCGAGTGCTGCTGCCTCGCATCACGCTTTCGGCCTCTTTGGCGTCGAGCATGCGTGTGCGCACACCAAAAGGACGTCCATGCTGCGCTCCCCAGGCTTCCCAGGTGGCGAGCTGCTTCGGGTCGTCACTCGCGTAGTACAGGCCGCAACGCTGGAAGCCGAGGTCACGCCCGATGTCGCGTGCCATCTCATCCCACAAACGCATCGAGAGACCCGAAAGCGGCAGCTCGCGCGCATCGCGGTTTTGCTGGCGGCACCAACCCCAGTTGCGGCTGGACTGCTCACCGCCGATATAGCCTTTTTCCAGGATGACCACAGAAAGGCCACGCTGGGCCAGGAAATACGCCGTAGAGACACCGACGATGCCACCGCCGATGATCACTGCATCGGCTTGCTCGGGCAACTTGTCGTCGCTGCGAACGCGAAGGATAGAAGGAGACATGGATTGGCGTCAGATGTCGTCGCGGATGCACGCGGTCGCGTGGTTCCGCTCAACAAACCTAAGTTCAGGAACGGCGTTCGCGCAAGCAGGCTGGGCATGCGGGCATCGCGTGCGAAAGGAGCAACCCGAGGGCGGCGCCAGCGGACTGGGGATGTCGCCCTTGAGCAGCTCGCGCGGGCGCCGCTGCTGCGGGTCGATGTTCGGAACCGCCGCCATCAAGGCGCGCGTGTAGGGATGCCGAGGATCGTTCAGCAACGATTCGGCGTCGCCGATTTCCACCAGCCGGCCTAAATACATCACCGCGATGCGATCGGAAATGTGGCCCACGACAGCGAGGTCGTGGCTGATGAACAGCATGGTAAGACCCAAGCGCTGCTTCAGCTCCAGCAGCAGGTTGATCACCTGCGCCTGCACCGAAACGTCGAGCGCGGACACCGGCTCGTCAGCCACCAACAGCTGCGGCTCGGTCATCAGCGCGCGAGCGATGCCGATGCGCTGTCGCTGGCCGCCCGAGAACTCGTGCGGATAGCGGGCGCGATGCGCGGGGTTGAGTCCCACTGTCTTCAATATGGCGTCGATCCTGTCGCGGCGCTCCTGCACGGTGAGCTCCGGCATGTGGATCTGCAGCGGCGCCGACAGCAACTCCTCCACCGTGTGCTTCGGATTCAGCGACGAGTACGGATCCTGAAAGACCATCTGCATCGCGCGCCGCAGGGGCCGCATCTGGCGGCGCGTGAGGCCCACCAGGGGCTTGCCGTCGAATCGGACCTGACCCGCCGTTGGCGCATCGAGGTTCAGGATCGCGCGGCCGATGGTGCTCTTGCCGGAGCCGCTTTCGCCCACCAGGCTCAACACCTCGCCCCGGCGGATGTCAAAGTTCACGCCGTCGACGGCCTTCACGGTCTGAGCTGGCTTGCCCAGCCAGCCCCCGCCGATCGAGTACCACTTGCGCATGCCTTCGACCTGCAATAGGGCGGCAGCGGTATGTTCTTGCTGCATCACACGGCTCCTTGAATTTCAGGCCAACGCACGCACCGGACCAGGTGGCCAGGCCCGACGCCCTCGAGGTCCGGCACTGCGACATCGCAGCGTCCCGGCTCGAAATGGCTGCAGCGCGGCCCGAAGGTGCAGCCCGGCGGGTGGGACGTCGGGTCAGGGACGTTGCCCGGGATTGCGAACAGCGGGGTCTTGCGGGCGCGATTCGAGTGCAGCCGTGGAACAGACTGGATCAGTCCGCGACTGTAGGGGTGGCGCGGCTGTGCGAACAGCGACACCACGTCCGTCGTTTCCACGATGCGGCCCGCGTACATCACCATCACCCGGTCTGCGATCTCGGCAACCGTCCCGAGGTTGTGCGTGATGTAGATCATCGCCATGCCGTTGTCGGACTGCAGCTTCTGCAGCAGCTCCAGGATCTGCGCCTGGATGGTCACGTCCAGCGCCGTGGTAGGTTCGTCGGCGATCAGCAGGGACGGTTCGCATGCAATCGCCATGGCGATCATCACGCGCTGGCGCATGCCGCCGGACAGTTCATGCGGGTAATTCGCGAGCCGGCGCCTGGGATCGGAAATACCGACCTGGTTCAGGAGTTCAGCGGCGCGCTCCGTGGCGGCGCGGCCTTTCATCCCCAGGTGAAGGTGCAGGCTCTCGCATATTTGCGCCCCGACGGTGTGCACCGGGTTGAGCGAGGTCATCGGCTCTTGAAAAATCACCGAGGCGGCGCCTCCGCGCACCTGCCGCATCACACGCTCGGGCGTACCCACGAGCTCGTAGGTTTTGCCATCGCGCGCCGCCAGACGGGCAGAACCGCTGATGGCGCAGTGCGGCGCAGGTGGGGTGAGGCCGAGCAGGCCCAGGCAGGTCACGCTCTTGCCCGAACTGGTTTCTCCCACCAACGCCAGGTTCTCGCCCCGGCGCAAAGTAAAGCTCACATCGCGCACGGCCCGCACGGGTCCGCCAGGTGCGCGGAACGTCACGTTCAGGTCACGCACTTCCAGAATGTTGTCCACTTCCGCGCTTTCGGCAGCGGGCACGAAGTGCAATGGCTCGAGATGGTCCATGGCAAGCATCCTTAACGATCCAGTTTGGCGTCCAGCGCATCGCGCAGGCCGTCACCAATGAAGTTGAAGCTGGTCACCGTGAGCGTGATGGCGACCCCCGGTACGATGGCCAACCACGGCGCATTCGTCAGATAGCTTTGCGCGTTCTCGAGCATGTTTCCCCAGCTCGGCGTCGGGGGGTGGATGCCGAAGCCGAGAAAGCTGATGTAGGACTCCGCCAAGATCGCGTTGGCGATGTTCAGCGTTGCGGCAACGACGATGGGTCCCACTGCGTTCGGCAGGAGCTCGCGGAACATGATCCTCAAGTCGCTGGCGCCAAGCGACTCTGCCGCAACCGCGAAGTCGCGTGAACGCAGAGAGCGGACCTGCCCCTCGACCACGCGCGCCACCTCCATCCAACTGGCCGCAGCGATAAGTACCACAATGGAAATGACCGAGGGCTCTATCAGCGCCGCGACCGCCAGCAGCAGGAAAATCGTCGGAAAGCACAGCATGGAATCCACGAAGCGCATCAGTACGGTGCCAATTGCGCCGCGATAGAAACCCGCCACCAGCCCCACCAGTACGCCAATCACCATGGACAGCAACGTGGCGGCGAAGCCCACCGACAGGGAGATGCGTCCTGCGTACATCAGGCGCGCCAGGATGTCGCGGCCAAGGGGATCCGTGCCGAGGATATGGACGCCCGCAAAGGGAGCAACCAGGCGGTTCCGGATGTCGGTGTCCGTGGCGTTGAACTGCGTCAGATAAGGTCCGACGAAGCTCAGCAGCGTCATGAGTCCGATCACCACCAGTCCCAGCATGGCAAGACGGTGCCGCATGAAGCGGCGGATCGCAGGATGCCGTTCGCTGAAGGACCGACGAACGAGCGGGAGGGATGTTGTATGTACGGCGCTCATTGAACACCAACCTTGATGCGGGGATCCGCAACGGAATAGAGCAGGTCGGCTAGCAGGCTGCCCAGCAGCACCATGCATGCAGTGAACATGAGCATGCCCATCACCACTGGATAGTCCCGGTTGCCCACACTGTCCAGGAACAGCCTTCCCATGCCGGGCCAGGTGAAAACGGTTTCGGTCACAAGGGCGCCGCTCAGCAGCGTGGACACGTGCAGGCCGGTGATGGTGATCATGGGCAACAAGGCGTTGCGTAGGGCGTGGTGGATGAGAATGCGCACCGGAGCGACGCCCTTGGAGCGGGCCGTGCGGATGTAGTCCTGATTGATCACATCCAGCATCGAGGAACGCATGTATCGGCTCCACACTGCCGTCGACACCAATGCCAGCACGATGCAGGGCAACACCAGGTGCTGCATGCGATCGAGCACAGAACCATCGCCGATGGTTTCCCGTCCGCCGGCCGGCAGCCATCCCAGGTTCACGGAGAAGACGTAGATCACCGCCAACCCGAACCAAAAGGTGGGAATCGATAGGGCCACCATGGCGCCGATGGTGGCGAGGTGGTCGAAGAATGAATACCGCCTTACGGCACCGAGGATGCCGATCATTCCACCGATAAACATCGCCAACAGCGTGGAAGAGATCATCAGCTCGAGCGTGGGGCCGACATGCATGCCGATCTTCGTCAAGACCGGCAGGTCGTCACGATACGACCGGCCCCAGTCGCCTCTTAGCAGATTGCCGGCCCAGTCAAGGTACTGGAGAGGCAGCGGCCGGTCCAGGCCGTACTGGGCCATGAGCCGTTCAATGTCCTCCGGCCCCAGGGTCCCGGTGGCCAGAAACTGCGACAGTGGCCCACCGGGCGCCAGGTGAAGGATCGCGAAAGCGATCATTGAAACCAGCCACAGCAGCAGCAGTGCCTGCAGCAAGCGGCTCAGGAGATATCGGCTCATGACGGCACCCGCTTTCAGGCAGTCCAGCGCCAGCTGGCTGCGTTCCAGGCATTGGACAGCGCGTTCACGTTGCCCGCATACCCGTCCAGCCCCGCTTTCGTGCCTTCAACCTCCACAAGGTTGAACAACGGCAGAAAAGGCAGGTCGTCCATGATCAGTTCCTGGACCTTGGCGTAGATCTCCTTGCGCTTGGCCAGGTTGTATTCCTGGCGGCCTCGGGCAAGCAGCGTGTCCACCCCAGCGTTCTTGTAGAGACTCACGTTCGAGCCCGACTTGGTTTCCTTGGGAATGGCTCCCGAACCGAAGCGATGGGTGACATCCGGATCCGAGGCGATGGTGTAGGTCGGCGCTGTCATCAGGCTGTCGAACTCGGAGTTTCGCCAGAAGTCGGCCCACAGCACCGCCGCCACCATGTTCTTGATCAGCATCTCGACGCCGATCTTCTTGAAGTCGTCAGCGATGAGCTGCTGCGTCTGCTCGCGCAGCTGGTTGCCCGTGACGGTCGAGTTCGTGAAAGACAGCCGCACGCCATTCTTCACGCGGATGCCATCGGCACCCTTCACCCAGCCAAGTTGGTCAAGCGTCGCAGCAGCCTTCTTGGGGTCGTACTCGAACTTGGGCAGACTGGCGTTATAGGCCCAGTGGCCAGGGACCAGGAAGCTGTTGGCGGGCTTTGGCAGGCCGTAGTAGACGATGTCGCAGATCGACTGGCGGTCGATGGCCATGTTCAGTGCCTTCCGCACGGCCTTGTCCGCCAGCGCGGGGTGAGCCAGATTGAGCGTCAGGTTCTCAACCGCGGAGCGCGCCGCAGGATAGACACGGCGACCGCGCAGCGCCGAGGCTTCCTTGTAAAAATTGGCCGGTATGCCCGCCAGACCGACGAAGTCGATCTCTCCCGTCTTGAACTGCGTGTACATCGCGTTCAGGTCCGGCACATACTTGAAGATCAACCGATTGACGACGGGCACCGTCCCGAAGTAGCCGGGATTCGCCTCGAGCATCACGTAGTCGCCGGTCTTGCGGCTCACGAAGCGATAAGGGCCGGTGCCCACAGGTGCGGCCGCGAACTTCGGAGAGTTGGGATCGGGGTCCTGCGACAGGACGTGCGCCGGGACGATGAAGGTCCAGCTCAGCGTGGAGGTGAGCGGCGCATAGGGCTCCTTCAGTTTCCACGTGATCACATGAGTGCCCTCCACGGCAACGCTCGCGATCATGTCGAAGGCCGTTCGGTTACGGGCGCGGAAGGCCGGGTTCTTCATCAGGCCGATCGAATAGCGCACATCCTCCGCCGTCAACGGTTTGCCGTCATGCCACTTCACGTCGTTGCGCAGTTCCACGCGCCAGCTCAGGCCGTCGGCCGAAATGCCGCCGTTCTCCAAGGTCGGAACCGACTTGGCCAACACGGGCACGAAGTTGCCTCGAGCGTCGATCAGCCATAGAGGGCTGAACAGGTTCCACCAGACGCCCTGATCCACTTCGTTGGACGTCATCAGCGGATGCAGGACGGTGACTTCCTGCGAGAAGCCAAGAATGGCTTGGCCCGTCGGCTTCGTAGCCGGCGCCGCAGCGCGTGCACTCACAGCTAAACCAAGCGACCCGGCCGCAAAGGCCGCCGCACCGGCGAACATGGCGTCGCGCCGTGTCAGATTGCCCAGGCCTGGGTGGCTGGTGGGGCTTGAATTATTTTTGTGGTCAGTCATGGTTGTCTCCTGTGCTGGTTTGCAGGGTGGTTACACGGTGGCGAGACTCGCCTGCGGCGCGCCGATGGTTTCGCCGAAGCGGCGGACGCTGTAGGGAGTCAAGTCGATACTGGTCGTACCGCGGTCGATGAGTTCTGCCATCACGTCCCCGACACCGGGTCCGGTCTGGAAGCCGTGGCCGCAGAAGCCGAAGGCGTAATACAGGCCGCTCACGCTCTGGCTGGGTCCCATGACCGGCAGGTCGTCCGGGAAATAGCTTTCCACGCCGCTCCAGGTGCGAAGTACGTGAAGGTTGGCGAGCGCCGGAGCGATGCGCCTCAGATGCGGCAGCTGCAGCAAAGTGTTGCCGGGCCTGGGCTGCGCGCGGCGCTCGTCAAGATAGGCGTCGTTGCGCACGCTGCCGCCGAACACGATGTTGCCCCGCTTGACCTGGCGGAAGTACATGTCGTCAGCAGGGTTGGAACTCTTGACGCCGACCACCGGCAAGATCCCGTAGGGCACGGGTTCGGTCACGCCCATCGTGGGACCGCGTTGCACCAGCGGCACCGGCTCTCCGAAGCACGCGCTGAATTTGCCGGCCCAGGCTCCCGCGCAGACCAACGCCACAGGCGCAGTGACGCGGGTTCCATCCTTGACCGTGACATGAAAGTCAAGTGCGCCCTTCTGCAGGTCCAGAACCTCGCAATTTTCCAGCACGGTGGCGCCCGCCTTGCGCGCCGCGCGACCGAACGCCGGTGCCGCCAGGCGGGGGTTGGCATGGCCGTCGTTCGGAGACAGCGAGCCGCCGACCACGTCTGGCCCAAGGAAAGGAAACCGCTTGTGAACTTCGGAGTGACCGAGGATCTGCAGATCGAGGCCCCAAGGCCGCGCATCAGCGGCATACTTTTCGATGGCGGCCATGCCGTCCGCGTCGTACACCACGCGCACGTGACCGGTGACAGTGAACTCGGCGTCGTGGCCGATCAACTCCGGCAATCGTCCCCAGAGTTCGCGCGAACGGTGCGCCAAAGGCAGCTGCGGCAGATACCGCCCCTGCCGACGCACGTTGCCGAAGTTCACACCGCTGGCCTGCTGGCCCACCAGGCCACGCTCCAGCAACACGACGGAGAGGCCTCGCCGGCGCAGGAAGAAGGCGCCGGCCGCACCGACGATGCCACCGCCGATGATCACGACGTCAGCGGCGAAATGCCTGCTGTTCATTCGGCACCTCCGACGGCCAGCGCCGACACGGAAAGCGGCTTCACCGGGCCCTGGCCGCGGATGCGCCCGACCTGCTCTAGAGGAATTCCGGCGGCATGCGCCACGATCTCCGCAGCCGCGTGGCCGCAGTATCGGCCCTGACAACGCCCCATCCCCACGCGGCACAACGCTTTGGCGCGGTTGATCTCGCAGGCCCCGAGTTCGCTGACTGCTGTGCGCAACTCGCCCGCCGTGACGACTTCACAGCGACAGACGACGGTGCTGTCCGGCAATGCGGCCGCCGCGCGGTGCGGCCAGGGAAACGCCTGCAGCAGGCCCAGCCGGAAGCGCTCCATCTTGTCGAGGGCTGCGCGCAGTTGCACCACTTCCGCACGATCAGAGCGCTCAATGCCGAGGTCTGCGAGGCAGGTCAGCGCCGCCAGACGGCCCGCGGCTTCCGCACCATCCGCACCGGAGAGACGCACGCCGTCTCCCGCGAGGTACATGCCCTTGACGCTGCTGCGGCCGTCCTGGTCGACGCGAGGCAGCCATTGGCGCGACGCGGCATCGAACCGGAACTCGCATCTGGCGATGTCCGCAAGCTGGGCTTCGGAGCGCAGGTGATAGCCCAGCGCGACGGCGTCGCATTCGAATGCATGTTCGCGTCCACGTCTGTCGCGTACGCGCATGCCAGTCACACCGCGTTGAGGCGAACCGCCGATCTCGACCGGCGTGACGCCGGTCATCACGTGCACGCCCGCCCTCCGCAGCGAGGCCACGAGCCTCAAGCCGTTGAGCAGCACGCTAGGCCGCGCGGCAAGCCTAGGCAGCGCTCGCAGGCGCAGTACCGAAGCCGATGTGTCCAGGACCGCTTCCACCTGCGCGCCCGCGGCCACGTACTGAGCGGCGACGAGATACAGGAGCGGCCCAGTGCCCATGAACACCACGCGCCGGCCGATCGCGCAGGCCTGCGACTTGAGCGAAATCTGCGCGGCACCCAGGCTATAGCAGCCCGCCAAGTCCCAACCCGGCATCGGCATCAGCCTGTCCGTAGCGCCGCTGCAGACGATCAACGCGTCGAAGGGCAGGACTTCAGCTTCACCATTGCGAACGACATGCAACGCATGAGGCTCGATGTGCCAGGCCAACGTCTCGGCGCGCCATTCGATCCGGTGCTGCAGTTGCTCGAAGCTGCGATGCAAGGCTTGCGCCTTGTCGGCTTCCGTTCCGTACAGCTTGGCGTAAGGACGCTTGAACCCATCCGGTTGCCGGCGGTAGATCTGCCCGCCGTCACGGCGGCTCTCGTCCACGACGACCGGCCGGACTCCGCGCTCGACCAGCGCTTGCGCCGCGCGGACCCCCGCAGGGCCGGCGCCGACGATGACTATGCGAGCCTGGCCCATTCGACCTCCTGTGCGGAAGTGAGGATGCGCATGCCGTCACGGGCAGGCGTACTGCAGGAGCGTAGGCGTTGCCCCTGCTCGTCCCGCACCCAACAATCCTGGCACGCGCCCATCAAACAGAAGCCGGAGCGCACGACGTCTGAAAACTCGGAATGGCGCAAGTGGCTCGTGCTGGACAGAAGCGCCACGAGCAGCGTGTCGCCCTCGAGAGCATGTACGGGTCGGCCATCGATCCAGACCTGAATTGCACGTCTCTCGGTTTCGCCGAGTCGCACGAAGCGGCGTTCTGGCGGATTCTTGCTGTCCATTCGTTGCCTCGTTGCGTCACATGAAGGATTGGCCGTCTTCAGTCAGTATCGAAGGGACACTGCATGCGGTCAAATACAAGTTTTAGGTCACTTGATGCACTTCGGATATGTACTTTCGGGTGCCACATGGCACTGTCGCTTCCACTCACAGTGGGAGTTCATTGCAGGGGTGCCAACTCCCGGTCGACCGTCACGAAAGCGCAAAAGCGTTCCTCGCGGATGCAACCACTCGAACCCGGTCCTTGCCGTCACACGGGGAGTCCTATCAGCAGTGACTCAGGAACATGGACTGGAAGTTCCGGCCCGCCGTTGGACGACTTGGAATTGATCGTTGTCGCGACCTGTGCGCTGCGCTCATTCGGCAACTTCGCCCTGTTGACCGGCGGCAGGGCATTGACCATGCAGTGCCGTCATCGAGAGACTCCTTCAAAGTGCTGGATTCCCTCGGTGTCGACACGCGATTTCATGCAGCCAGACAGAAGTTCCGTCGAACTTCATACACTACCGACATGAACCTCCGCCAGATCGAATGCTTCCGCGCCGTCATGCACACAGGCTCGATGACGCTTGCCGCCACGCAGTTGCACACCTCGCAACCCAACGTGAGCAGGGCCGTCGCGCTGCTGCAGCGCGAAACGCAGATGAAGCTGTTCGAGCGCGTCGGACTGCGGGTTCTTCCCACGCCCGAAGCGCACGCATTGCTCAAGGAAGTGGACCGCGTCTACGTGGGCTTGGAATCCATCGGCGCGGCGGCGGAGCGCATCCGCACGCTGGGCGTGGATGGCCTGCGGATCGCCGTGACGCCGGCCTTGGCCATCAACCCTGTGCCACGCATCCTGCAAGTGTTTCGCGGCATGCGACCGCACGTGCCCATCGTGGTCACCACAGCGGACTCCGCAACCATCTGCAAAGGTGTGTCGTCGCGCTACTACGACCTGGGGCTGGCGCCCTACGTAGCGCTACCGCAGGAAGTCGACAGCGAGCTCGTCCTTTCGCAGCGTGCCGTCTGCATCGTGCCGAAGGGGCACCGGCTGGCGCGCCGCCGCAAGGTCAATCCGGGGGACTTGGCTGGGGAGTCTTTCATCTCGGCTTCGCCCCCTGACGTCGCACGTGCGGAGATTGACAAGGCCTTCGTTCCCGAGGTCCGCAAGCTCGAGATCGAGACGACGCTGGCCACCACGATGTGTGCCATGGTGGCTCGCGGGTTGGGCGTCAGCATCGTGAATCCGGCAGTTCTCACCGATCTCGGTCTCGCGGGCGTGCATGCGCTGGAGTTCGAACCAGCCATCCACTTCGATTGCTACCTGATACGGGCCCATCAGCAGCCGGAGCAAGCGCTGGTTGCCGACTTCGTCGAGGCGCTGCGGATCGTGGTGCGCGGCAGCGAGAACGCCGCGCGCAAGAGGGTCAGCCGATCGCCTGGGTAAACACAACCCAGCCGCCGCGCGCCGGTCCCCGCTCGAAGACACGGCCGCGGACCATGACGGTGCCGCCGCCGACGCACGGCAGCCCTTGCGTCTGCAGCCACTGCGACAAGCCATCATCGGCGTGTACGTCGACACGCAGAAACCCGTCGACGTGCCGACAGCAGTCCGATATCAGCAGGCTCGCGGCTTCGAGGTCCGGAGCGGCCACGGGGCCGATCGCCTGACCGCGACCGTAACGCCGCAAAACTGCGAAACCTGCGGTCTGGCCGCCTCGTTCCAGGACCACGGTCCTGTCTTCCGCAAACGCGCGCCGAAGTAGTTCGGTGCGGAGCATGCCTGTGGCCCGAGCGTCGAGGGTGATGAGAGATTCGATGTCATCTTCCTCGAGTGGCCGCAGGTGATCGCCCTCCCGCCGGTGCGGCTGCGGTGAACGCTCGAGCATGCCCTGGTGTTGGCAAACCTCGCCCATAGCGACGAAACCCAGCCGCTCATAGAGGCCGCGTCCTGCTTGCGTCGCGTGCAGCAGCACATGGCGCGCACCCAAGCGGTCGAGCAGGGCCTGCATCATGCGGTTGCCAATGCGCTGACCCTGCAGTTCGGGAGCGACGATCACGAGTCCGATGGTGGCGTAGTCCGCGCCCCACTGCCATGACAGCGCTGTGCCCAGCACCTTCCCATCGCGTTCGGCGACCACACCTTCACCCAGGGACAGCGCGAACTGCCAGTCCTCGGGCCGGTGCGGCCACTTCAGATCGCTGGACAAGACGTGCGCCAATCGCACGTCGCCGGGCCTGAATGGGCGTAGGTTGATGGTGCTGATGCCTTGCTTCATACCTCTAGTCCTTTCCTGGGAGCCTGAAGTATGCGGTTGGAGGACTCAGATCATTCATATCAAACTAGCATGAACACGGGCAATATTGGAATTTGACTGCATGAACTGCCGTTTCGATACTGCGCCGTCATGACACGAACGGACTCTTTAATCGTCGAACGCCTCGACGGCCGGTTGGACCGGGTTTTCATCGGAGGCGAGTGGGTCAGGCCCCATGGGCAGGCGCGTTCCATCGTGATCGACCCATCCACGGAAGAACCCCTGACGGACATGGTGCTGGGCGACGCACGGGACGTGGCCGATGCGGTCGCGGCCGCGCGGCGCGCTTTCCCCACGTGGTCGGTCCGTCCGGTCCACGAACGGGCTGCGTTGTTGGACCGCATTCACAGCCTCATCCTGGAGCGCGCCGAGACATTCGCGCAAGCGATCTCGCTGGAGATGGGTGCCGCCATCGCCTTCGCACGCAGCACGCAGGTCCCCGTCGCGGCAGAGCACATTCGCGTCGCCCGGGACAACGCGACGAGCTACCCCTTCCTCTCGCAGCGCGGTGACTTGGCCATCCAGCGCGAGGCCATCGGCGTGTGCGGCCTGATCACGCCCTGGAACTGGCCGCTCTATCAGATCACCGCGAAGGTGGGCCCCGCGCTGGCCGCGGGATGCACGGTCGTGCTCAAGCCCAGCGAGCTGTCGCCGCTGAGCGCCCTGCTCTTCGCCGAGTTGATGCACGACGCAGGCGTACCTCCTGGGGTGTTCAACCTGGTCAACGGCACGGGGCCCGAAGTCGGCGCAGCGTTGTCGGCGCATCCGGACGTGGACATGATCTCCATCACAGGCTCGACCCGCGCGGGGGTGCTGGTTGCTCAGGCGGCGGCGCCGACCGTCAAACGCGTTGCACAGGAGCTCGGAGGCAAATCGCCTAACGTGTTCTTGCCGGATGCGGACTTGGCGCGGGCCGTTCCCCTTGGCGTTGCAGCCGGCATGCGCAACGTCGGCCAGTCGTGCAGCGCTCCCACACGCATGATCGTCCCCCGCGAGCGGCTCCAGGAAGTCGAACGGCTCGCGGCGGAAACGGCGGCGAGTTTCGTGGTGGGCGATCCACGCTCCGCGCAGACCACGCATGGCCCGGTGGCCAATCGCGCCCAATTCAACCGGGTGCAGGAAATGATCGCGACAGGCATCGCCGAAGGCGCGCGGCTCGTTTGCGGAGGGGCCGGCCGCCCGGACGATCTGCGCCGCGGCTTTTACTGCCGGCCCACAGTGTTCTCCTCGGTCGGTGCCCAGATGCAGATCGCGCAGGAAGAAATATTCGGGCCAGTGCTTGTCGTGCTCCCTTACGACAGCGTCGACGAGGCCGTGGAGATCGCGAACTGCACCGTCTACGGCCTCGGCGCTCACGTGCAGGGCAAGGACATCGTGGCGGCACGCGCCGTGGCCCAGCGCATTCGTTCCGGCCAAGTGCACATCAACCATCCGGCCTGGAGCCCCCATGCGCCTTTCGGTGGCTACAAGCACTCCGGCAACGGACGCGAGTACGGCATCGAAGGCCTGGAGGAGTACCTCGAAACCAAGGCCATTCTCGGCTTTCACTAAAAACAGCGCACAACGCGCAGGAGCAATCAATGACCGTAGCCCTCGTGCTGCATCGCGCCAACGGCGCACCCGTTTCCACGTCGTTCCGACGGGCCGCCTTCGGCAAGGATGATCCCTTCACGCGCCATCGCGAGATCGCCTGGGAAGGACCCGACGCCATGGCCGTCGGTCGCACCAGCTTCATCGGCGAACTCGAGGTCGTCAGCTTTCCCCACGTCGAGACGCTAGTTGTCGTCGAGGGCGAACTGACGCTCACGGCAGCAGGTGCTGCGCCGCTGGTGCTCGGGCCCCACACGGGCGCAGTCATCGGATGCGGCACCTCGCTGCACATCCAAGCCAGCTCGCGGGTGCAGATGTCCTTCTGCGCGGCAGCCTGCGACAAACCGACGCGCAGCGGCATCGCGCGGCTACGCGCCGACGCCGATTTCAAACCGTCGCGATCGCTGCCACCGGAGGTACTGTTCGGCTCGGCGCCGGAATGCCGCAGCGACAACGTCTTCACCGAAGATGCTGCCCGATTCACGTCGGGCACCTGGGATTCCACGCCCTACCACCGCATCGTGCGACCGCACGGCTCCAACGAGTTCATGCACCTGGTGGCCGGCAGCGTGCGATTCGCAGCGCCGGATGGCAGCGTGCTGTCCCTCGCCACTGGCGACACGTTCTTCGTCCCCCTGGGCGCATCCATCGGCTGGGAAAGCCACGAGCGCGTGGCGAAGTTCTACGCCACCCAGACCCCTCAGGCCTGACCATCGTGCCGGCTTGATCATGTCCCCTCCCCTGCAATACATCGAGACGCCACAAACGCCGCCACTCTCGGCGGACGCCGTCGTCATCGGCGGCGGCATCGTCGGCGTTTTCGCGGCCTACTACCTGGCACAGCGCGGCTTTTCGGTGACCCTGGTCGAGAAAGGCCGTGTCGGCGCTGAGCAATCCAGCCGCAACTGGGGCTGGTGCCGCCAGCAGAACCGCGACGCACGCGAACTGCCGATGGCCAGCAAGAGCCTCGACCTCTGGGACCGATTCGCCGCCGAGACCGGCGAGGACACCGGCTTTCGCCGCTGCGGCCTGCTCTACCTCAGCAACGACGACGCGGAACTTGCGCATTGGGCGAGCTGGCGTGATTTCGCGAAGGGTGCGGGCGTCAACTCCATCATGCTCAATGGCCGGCAGGCCGCCCAGCGCGGACAAGCGACGGGACGCGAGTGGAAAGGCGGCGTCTTCTCTCCCAGCGATGGCACGGCCGATCCGGCCAAGGCGGCCCCCGCCGTGGCCCGGGCGTTCATGAAACTGGGCGGCAAGGTGCTCCAGCAGTGCGCCGCGCGCGGCATCGAGCTGGAGGGCGGCCGCGTCAGCGCCGTGGTGACCGAAGCCGGAGTGATCCGAACCCGAACGGTAGTGATGGCCGGCGGGGCCTGGGCTTCGTCGTTCTGCCGCCAACTCGGCATCCGTTTTCCGCAGGCTTCGGTCCGACAAACCATTCTCAGCGTGTCGCCAGTGGACGGCGCCTTGCCCGATGCCCTCTTCACCAAAGACGTGTCGGTGACGCGCCGCAACGACGGACGCTATGCGCTGGCCATCAGCGGCCGCGCGCGGGTGGACGTGACGCCGCAGTTCATGCGGTTCGCCACCCATTTCGTCCCGATGTTCGCCAAGCGCTGGCGCAGCATGATCCCCGGCGGCCTGGAAGGCATCCGCGGCGGGCACGAGACGCTCAAGCGGTGGCGTCTGGACGCACCCACCCCCATGGAGCGGGTGCGCATCCTCGACCCCAAACCCGATCTGCCCACCGTCAGGAAGACGCATCGCCGCGCGGTCGAACTGCTGCCGCAACTTCGGCCGGCCCAGGTCACGCACACGTGGGCAGGCTTCGTCGACTGCACGCCGGACGGCGTTCCGGCCATCGGCGAGGTAGCGTCCGTGCCGGGGTTCATCCTGGCTGCGGGTTTTTCCGGGCACGGCTTCGGCATCGGCCCAGGGGCGGGCCACCTGATCGCGGACCTGGCCACGGGCGCCGCGCCGATCGTTGATCCCCGTCCCTATCACCCCAGCCGGTTTAGCGACTCGTCCTGGGGCAAGGTCGCCGACTTCTAGGTGACGCACAACCACTGACCTGACATGAAAACACTGAACCACATCCATGGCCAATGGCAGCCTGCCACGAACGGCCGCGTGTTCGACGTGCGCAACCCGGCCGACGAGAGCCTCGTCGCGCAGGTGCCCGACAGCGGCGTGGAGGACGCCTCGCGCGCGGTCGATGCCGCTGTGGCTGCACTCGCGAGCTGGAAGTCGAAGGCTGCGCAGGAGCGTGCCCAAGTGCTGAAGCGCTGGCACGCACTCATCGTGCAGAACACAGAAGCCATTGCAGCCTTGATCTCGCGCGAGCAGGGCAAGCCGCTGGCGGAAGGCCGTGGTGAAGTCGCCTACAGCGCAGGTTACGTCGAGTGGTACGCCGAGGAAGCCGTGCGCGCCAATGGTGAGATGATCCCGGCCCCGGTGGCGAGCAAGCGCTTCTTCGTCCTGAAGGAAGCAGTCGGCGTGGTGGCCGTGGTGACGCCCTGGAACTTCCCGGCCGCCATGATCGCCCGCAAGATCGCGCCCGCGTTGGCCGCCGGCTGCACCGTCGTAGCCAAGCCTGCCGAGGACACGCCGCTCACATCGCTGCTGCTGGTCGAGCTGGCCGAACAGGCCGGTGTTCCGCCGGGCGTGCTCAACATCGTGACCGCTTCGCGCGAGCGCACCCCAGAAGTGGTGGGCGTATGGCTGGCCGACGGCCGCGTACGAAAGATCAGTTTCACCGGTAGCACGCAGGTGGGCAAGCTGCTGGCGCGCGAATCGGCGGGCACGCTCAAGAAGCTCTCGCTGGAGCTAGGCGGGAATGCGCCCTTCATCGTCTTTGAGGACGCCGACGTGGCTGCCGCTGTCGAAGGCGTGATGGCCGCGAAATTCCGCAACGGCGGGCAGACCTGCGTGAGCCCCAACCGCGTCTACGTGCACGACGCGGTGCACGATCGCTTCGTGGACAAGCTTGCCGCCCGCGTCGGCGCGCTCAAGGTGGGCCCCGCCACCTCGCCCGAGGCACAGATCGGCCCGATGATCAATGGCCGCGCGGTCGAGAAGATCGAGCGGCATGTAAAAGATGCCGTGGCCAAAGGCGCCAAGGCGGTGGTCGGCGGCCATCGCGTGCGCAGCGAGATCGCGCAGGGACCGAATTACTACGCGCCGACCGTGCTGATCGATGCCACGCGAGACATGGAACTGTCGTGCGAAGAGACGTTCGGCCCTGTGGTGCCTGTGTTCCGCTTCGGGAGCGAGGCCGAAGTGATTGCGCTGGCCAACGATACGCCGTTCGGCTTGGCGGGCTACTTCTATTCCAATGACGTGCGCCGCATCTGGCGCGTGGCGTCGGCACTGGAGACCGGCATCGTCGGCATCAACGAAGGCGCGATCTCGGCGCCGAGCGCTCCTTTCGGAGGTGTCAAGGAATCGGGTTACGGACGCGAAGGCTCCCATTGGGGCCTGGAAGACTACATGCACACCAAGTACCTGTGCCAAGGCAACCTGTGAACGCAGCAAGCTGAAATGGAATACACCCGCACTGATATGGCAGTAGCCACGTTGAACGATTTGCCGACGCCCTGCCTGGTGCTCGACGCGGACCGCATGGAGCGCAACATTGCCCGCTTGCGCCAGCGGCTGGATGGACTGGGCGTGGCGCTGCGCCCGCACCTGAAGACCGCCAAGTCGGTGGAGGTCGCGCGGCGCGTGATGAGATCGCCAGCGGGCCCGGCCACCGTGTCGACCCTCAAGGAAGTGGAGCAATTCGTGGCCGCCGGCGTGCGGGACATCATCTACGCAGTGAGCATCGTGCCCACGAAGCTCCCACAGGTGCTGGCGCTGCGCGCCAAGGGTGCCGACGTGGCTGTCGTGCTCGACACGGTGGAGCAGGCGCAAGCGGTGGCGCGGGCCTCGCGCGAGACGGGAGCACGCATACCCGCCCTCATCGAGATCGACTGCGATGGCCATCGCTCGGGTGTGCGTCCCGACGATAGGCAGCGCCTGATCGACATCGGACGCGCCCTGGCGGATGGCGCGGAACTGCGCGGCGTGCTGACCCATGCGGGCGGCAGCTATGCCGCGCGAGGCGCGGCCCTGCGGCAATGCGCGGAAGACGAGCGGCGCAGCGTGGTCGATGCAGCTGCGATCCTCCACGAAGCGGGCCTAGCCTGCCCCGTGCGCAGCGTGGGCTCGACACCGACCGCGCACAACGCGGCGGATCTCGCCGGCGTCACCGAGGTGCGGGCTGGCGTGTTTGTGTTCTTCGACCTGGTTATGGCGGGCGTGGGTGTCTGCGGCGTCGACGATATCGCCCTCTCGGTACTGGCGACCGTCATCGGCCACCAGCGCGAAAAGGGCTGGATTCTCACGGACGCCGGTTGGATGGCCATGTCGCAGGACCGGGGCACGCGCAAGCAGGAAATCGACCAGGGCTACGGCATCGTCTGCGACATCGCCGGCCAGCCGCATGCCGACTTGATCGTGGCCGATGCCAACCAGGAACACGGGATCATCACGGTGCGGCCCGGATCGGGCGGCGTGCTGCCCGACCTTGCCATCGGCGACCGCGTTCGTGTCCTGCCGAATCACGCCTGCGCCACAGCCGCGCAGCATGGGCACTATCACGTGGTACGGGGCAGTTCCAGCAAGGTGGAAGCACAGTGGCCGCGGTTTGGTGGCTGGCAATAGCGGCGGCGGGCGAGGATGAATTCCCATCCTTCCGAAGCGACCCTCCTCCTGCTGGACAAGGGCGCAGTTGAACAGCTGCTCACGCCCGCCGAGGTCACACAGGCGGTGCGTGAGGCCTTCGTGCTGCACGGGCGGCATGAAGGGCGCGTCTTTCCGCTGGTGCGCGAGAAGCTCTCCACCGGCGGCGTGTTTGGTATCAAATCCGGCGACGTGCCCTCGCAGGGCTTGCTCGGCTTCAAAGCTGCTGGTTTCTGGCCGCACAACCGCGAGCTGGGCGGCGAGCCGCACCAGGCGACCATTCTGCTGTTCGATCCGGCCACGGGCCGGCCTCGGTGCGTGATCGACGGCAATGCCATCACCACGGTACGTACCGGCGCAGCGGGCGGACTGGGGCTGGAACAACTCGCCCGCCAGGACAGCACGCGCCTCACGGTTTTCGGCACGGGGGTGCAGGCGCGCTCGCAATTGCGCTTCGCCTTGCGTGTACTGCCCCGCATTGCCACTGTTTGGTATGTGTCCGTCGACCGGAAGGCCGACCCCGCCTTCGAGGCCCTGTTTGCGGACCAGTGCGACATGCACTGCGCCCAAGATGCCGACCGTGCCGTGACCGAGAGCGATGTCGTCATCACCGCGACGCCGGGCGGAGGGCCACTTTTCGACGCCAGCGCGGTACGCCCAGGAACTCACCTGAACTGCGTAGGCGCCGATACTGCGGGCAAGCGCGAACTGCCGCCGGGCGTCCTGGAGCGCGCACGGCTGGTGGTCGATGACCGCGAGCAGGCATCGCAGCTGGGCGAGATGCAGTGGGCGCGTGAAACCGCCTGCGTGGAGCTTGGCTCCCTGCTGCTGGGCGAAACGCCGTTCTCGCGCGCGGCCAGTGACATCACGGTGTTCGACATGACGGGTCTGGCGCTACAGGATCTGACGGTGGCGCGCCTCATCTACGAGCGCGCGTGCGCTCAGGCGCTGGGGCACCGGATCGTCTGGCCTTGGTGAATGCATGCGCGGCAGCTCGGGGCTGCCGCGCATGCTGCGTCACGCCGTGACGCCTTCCAGCTTCAGGATGTTCTCGATCTGCTGGGGAACAGGTTCGCGCAGGAAGTCTCCGTCGAAGACGGCGCTGCCCACGGTGAAGCCCCACACGCCGCAGCGACGCATGGTCTGCACGCGTTCGTTGCCGTCGATGCTGCCCGCCGCCAGGACCGGGACCTTGACCGATTGAACGACTCGCGCAGTCAATTGCTCCACATCGCCGGCAAAGCGGTAGGCCAGCAGATCCAACCCATGCACGCCCGGCAGCGAAGCCAGGCGCTTGGCATCCTCCACGATCTCGTCGATCGTTCCTACCAGCCGCGTGGGATGGCCTTCGGTACGGCCCGCGAAGGGGAAGTACTGGATGTCGGTGCCCTGAAGGATGCGAACCGCTTCTTCCGCGTTGCGGCCGCCAAGCAGGTAGTCCACACCGATCTCCCGGGCTGCCTCCACGGAACGCATTTCCGCTTCGCGGCTGGTGCTCACAACTTCCAGCATCACCTTCTTGCCGTCCCGCTTCATGGCGGCGGCCAGGGACACCAGTTCCGCCACGGGCAGGCCGATGTCCTTGAATCCGACATAGCGAAGCGGAGTGCGCGCCAGGTCTGCGTAAATCTTGGCGGCGTCGGGGACCGTGCGGTCCTCCTTGGTGAGCATGAAGACGAAGTGGGACATGGTGATTTCCTTCAAATGGTTGCCGCAGAGGAACTGCGGGCGAGTTGGTGCGCGGTGGCAAGCGCGGTCTTGAGGCTGGATGGATCGGCGATGCCCTGACCGGCGATGTCGAACGCGGTGCCGTGGTCCGGGCTGGTCCGCACGAAGGGAAGGCCCACCGTGACGTTCACGCCGTCCTCCACGCCCAGAAGCTTCACGGGGATCAATCCCTGGTCGTGGTACTGGGCGACCACGATGTCGAAGCGGCCTTTGCGGGCCTGCATGAACACCGTGTCGCCGGGAAGCGGACCGACCGCGTTGATGCCTTCCTGCCGGGCCTGGGCCACCGCCGGCGCGATCAACTCCATGTCTTCGCTGCCGAACAGCCCGCCCTCGCCCGCATGGGGGTTCAGGCCGGCCACCGCAATGCGCGGTTGGGCGATGTCCATGCTCTGCAGGCTCCGATGGGCCAGACGGATGACCTGCAGTTCGCGCTCGACACTGAGCTTGCGAACCGCGTCCAGGATCGAGCAGTGCACCGTCACCAGCAGGGTGCGCAGGTATGGGTTGGCCAGCATCATTCCGTAGTCGCTGGTACCTGAGAGATCGGCCAGCATTTCGGTATGGCCGGGGTAAGGTACGCCTGCGGCAGCGAGCGCTTCCTTGTGAATCGGCGCCGTGCAGATGGCGCTCACGCGTCCGTCGTTGGCCCATTCGATGGACTGGCGGATAGCGCCAAAAGCTGCTGCCCCGGCCGCCGCGCTGATTTCGCCGTGTTGCAGGTCCGCGGGCAATCCACTCAGACTGACCACCTGCATTCGCCGGGCGGCGGGTGCGTATTCCTCAGGGGCGAAGATGGGCTCCACCACCAGCGAGGAACCCCAGCGCGCCGCGGCGCTCTTCATGATGCCCAGGTCTCCGACGACGAAGGCGGGATACTGTTCCATGAACTCGGTGTCGGCGAAGGTCTTGACGACGATCTCAGGGCCGATGCCCGCGGCGTCGCCGAAAGTGACCACGATGGGCTTCATCAGATTGCTCCTTCCAAAGATTTGAGGCAACGCTTGAAGACGTCGTCGTCCCCAAAACCTCCTGCCTTCGTGACCAACGGAAACTCCCCTTCGGGTGTCCGCATCAGGCACAAAGGAATACCCGGCTGCACTTCACGCAGCACCACGATCTCGAATGCTTGCAGACGGCGAGCGATGTGCTTGGCCGTTTCGCCTCCCGTGACGGCAAGGCCGTCGCAGCGACCAGCGAGCACCGCATCGCAGACCCTGTCAACGAGATCGGCCGTCAGCGCCGCTGACGCACCCCGCTCATCCGGGGTGGCCCAGACAAGGGCGCCGCAGGCTTCGGCGTGACGCAGCTGAGCGCGTGACCTGGGATTGAAGCTGCCAACCACGATGCCGGGGCACTGCGCGCCCTTCCAGGCCGGCGCGACCTGCTGCCGGTCGGGCAATGCAACGGCCAGTGCGCGCAGCAGTCCGGTTGAGCCGGCCCAAAGAAGATCTCTTCTTTGGCTGGTGGCAACAATCAGCTCTTCCAGATCGGCTTCGGTGGATGCGTCCACCACCACCGCATCGACCCTGTCCAGAAGGCTGATGGCCTCGGCCGCATCACGGGCAACGTGCAGTCGCTGACCTGCGGCAGCGAACAAGCCGGGCACGCTGCTGACTCGCACCGGTAACTGAGGGTCACGGGAAAAGTCAGTCTCCGCGACAGGAACCCCGTCGACCCACACCTCGCCGTTGACCGTGGTACGGCCGGCGGCAGGGAAAGCCGGCGCTACCAGCAGCTTCCCGCGCCCACTGGCCCGCCATGCGGCGATCACTTCGCAGGCAACGGGGCCCCTCAGCGTGGAATCGAACTGTTTGACCAGGATGTCCGCGTCACGCCACTGGCGCGCCCAGGCCGCGACCCGCCCCCCCGCGCTGGCGTCGTCCAGCGTACGACTGTCGGTGTCAGTGCTCCAGACCTCTGGAAGCACCGGAACGGCAAGCCGTTCTCCAAGTACCACGCGAGTGCGCCATCCCCGCTGCGCGAACGCGGGCAGCGCATCCGTTGCGCTGGTGAAATCATCGGCGATTACCCGGATTTGTCTTATCCCGGCGAGATGCTGCGCGTCAGGCATGGAAGAACCTCCGCACCGCCGCAATACAGCGGTCGATGCCTTGGGCATCGACACCGAGATGGGTGACGAAGCGCAAGCGATACAGCCCCCATGCCAGCACGCCTTCGCGCTTGAGCGCTTCCAGCAGTTCGTCCGACTTGTCGCGCGCCGGACCGTGAAGGTCGACGAATAGGATGTTCGTGTCAGGCTCCTCGACTTGCAGGCCCTCGATGCCACGCAAGCCTTCGGCCAGCCGCCTCGCGAGCGCGTGGTCCTCCGAGAGCCTGTCGATATGGTGGTCCAGTGCATGCGAAACCGCGGCCGCCAGGAAGCCCGCCTGTCGCATCGCGCCGCCCGCCATCTTGCGGGTGCGCCGTGCACGAGCGATCAGTTCCCGTGAACCACAGAGAGCCGAACCTACCGGCGCGCCCAGCCCCTTGCTGAAACACACCGAAACCGTGTCGAAGTACCGCGCAATCTTCCTGGCCTCCGCCTTGGCGTCACCGCCTGTGCGGCGCGCCTGCTCCACGGCCGCATTGAACAAGCGCGCGCCGTCGAGATGCGTCGCAAGTCCCTTGCTGCGCGCCAGGGCGGTGGCTTCCGCGATGTAGTCCAGCGGGATCACCTTTCCCATCATCGTGTTCTCGAGCGCCAGCAGCTTGCTGCGCGCGAAGTGCTGGTCGTCCGGCTTGACCGCCTCCGCGATGTCGGCCAGCGCGAGCGTCTTGTCAGGCTGGTGCGCAATTGGCTGGGGCTGCACGCCGCCAAACACGGCCGCATTGCCGCCCTCCCAGCGATAGCAGTGCTGTAGCTGGCCTGCGATGAATTCGTCGCCACGCTGGCAATGCGCCAGCACGGCGCACAGGTTGCTCTGCGTGCCGGTCGGCACGAAAAGCGCCGCCTCGAAACCGAGCAGTGAGGCGATTTTTTCCTGCAGCGCGTTCACGCTGGGGTCCTCGCCGAACACATCGTCACCCAGCGGTGCGGCCATCATCGCCTCGCGCATGGCATGCGTCGGTTGCGTAACGGTGTCGCTGCGGAGGTCTACTAAGGGGTTCATTTCGCCTGCTCCGAGAAGTTGCGCAGCATGGCGTTGCCACACTCCGTGGGGATGGATTCCAAATGCCTCATGCGTAGCCTTCTTCTTGGTTGCTCCGAGTCAGGTCCGCGACGGTCCGATCTGCATGCTCGAAAGTTTGCGTGCTCATTGGTTGCTTGTTAAGCTCCAATTTCTTCCTAAATTGAGCAACCAATTGATGCCGAACATCGCGGCTTCCGTGCTCCCGACACTGGAGATGTCCAACACATCCCAAGCTCGGAATACCCAATTGGCTTTGGCGCTTTCGCAAGCGATACGCGATGGGCGCCTGCCTCCCGGCTCTAGGCTGCCTCCGACGCGGGATGCCGCAAGTCAGCTTGGACTGGGTCGCAACACGGTGGTGGACGCTTACGCCGACCTCACGGCGGAGGGATTGCTCGAAAGCCGTGGACGGCTCGGCACCTTTGTGGCGCGGCAAGCCAAGGCTGTCCTGCAGCCAGCAACCTCGCTTCCTCGCATCGTGCGGCGCTTGCCCTCAACGTCCACCACGCCCGGTGCGGTGTCGCAGGACTGGCGATTGGGTCAGAGCGGCACTCAACTGCTCCCCTTGGATGTGTGGCGTTCAGCGTGCCGCGAGGCCGGGCGGAATCTTCCGCCGTCGGGGTATGGGGATCCTCAAGGTCTGTTCACACTGCGTGAAGCGATCGCTGCATGGCTGCGCAGGCACCGCGGTACGCGACACGAAGCGACGCAGATCGTGATCACTCAGGGCACTGGAAGCGCGGTGGAGTTGCTTGCGCGGACGCTCGTGCGGCCGGGAGACCTTTGCGCCGTGGAAAGCCCCGGCTATTCGCGCGCGCTGGACGCGTTTGAGTTAGCGGGCGGCACCATCGTGCGCGTGCCTATCGACGAGCAAGGCGCGATCGTCAAGGAGGCTTTCGCGAACACCGCTCCCAGCGTTTTTCATCTGACGCCCGCGAATCAATACCCGCTGGGCGGGCGCCTTTCAGGGTTGCGCCGCGCGGAGCTTGCAGCTCTTGCTTCGAAGGCGGGAACGCTTGTCATCGAGAACGAGTACGACCACGAATTCATCTACGAAGGACAGAACCACGCTCCGCTGGCCGCGACCCTTGCTGGTCAAACCGTTTTGGTCAGCACGTTCGCCAAATCCATCAGCCCAGCATTGAGGATCGGATTCATCGCCGCCCCACAGCGCGTGGCAGATGCGCTGGCGTCATCTATCGCCGCACAAGGCTTGCACGCGAGCTGGCCCGTGCAGGCGTCGCTGCAGTGGATGCTGGCCTCTGGAGAGCTTCAACGACATCTGCGCCGCGTCAGGCGTCACCACGCCACCCAACGTGATCGTCTACTTGCCGCCATTCGCCAATCATGTCCTGAACTGCAAGTGCGCGGCACTGAGGGCGGACTGCATTTCTTATTGACGCTCGGGCGTAAGGAGTTGGATCGGAAGCTAGCCAAGGAGCTGAAAGCGCGAGGGGTCGTGCTGCAAACAGTCACCGACTTCGGCGGCGAAACCGCCGAGGTCCTGATAGGCTACGGCCATATGGAAAGGACGGAGACTCAAGCGGCAGCCGATCTGCTTCGCGGTGCGTGCGCGGCCATCTGACGATAGTTGCCGAGCATTCGAACAGATCAACCTCCCATGGGTTCGGCTGGTCAGAGGGACTCATCGCATCGGTGCGAACCACCACAGGATCTAGCGCCGCCAAGCGGCGCTGTTGATGTGAATCTCCGGCACGTGGTCGGCGCGATGTCGCCGGGGATAAGTTTTGCTTCGTCGGGACGATCCGCCATTGCGGCTCCTGACTCGTTAAGCGACGCAGCATGCGGACCAGGTCGGTGCTTAAGCGGCCCGGTCCATGTACGGGTTCGTCGGCCGATGGCGGGATCTGAATCCCAGCTTCCGCCCGGCGTCATGCGCAGTGAACTCGGCGAAGCCGAGGAGATGAAGGAGCTCGCGGCTGGCTTCGGAATGGCGATGCTGACTGGCGTGCTGTGCATCTACATGGTTTGGCGCTGCTGCTCAAGGACTTTGTACAACCGGGAACGGTCCAGGCGGCTCTGGTGCTTTCCGTACCAGGAGCGATGCTCGCGCTATGGGTCACCGGCTCCGCGCTGTCAATGCCTTCCATGATCGGCCTGATCATGTTGACGGGGATCGCGACGAAGAACTCGATCCTGCTCGTGGACTACATCATCCTTGCACGACGTGACCGCGGCATGGATCGCACGGAGGCCATTCTCGATGCCTGCCGCAAGCGCTCGCGCCCCATCGTCATGACCACGACGGCCATGGGCGGCGGCATGATTCCGGTGGTCTTGGGACTGGGGGGTGATCAGAGCTTTCGCGTTCCCATGGCCGTCGTCGTCATCGGCGGGTTGATGACCTCGACCTTCCTGAGCCTGCTCGTGATTCCGGCCGTATATAGCTTCCTGGAAGATGACATGCAATGGTTGCGGCGGCGCTTCACGCCCGCTCAAAGGCGCTCGATTAGTTGGGGCAGGCTTCGCCATGAGAGCTCACGCTGCGGCCACTACGCCGACAGGCCGCAAAGCGCAGGCAGATCGCGCTCAATGCGCTGCCCGGATTTTCGCTGTCCTGTGGAAAACTTCCCCGCGGTGGCTTGCTCATCTGTCCAGCCTGACCACGATCGGAGACCAATCTCGCAGGGTTATGCAACAACGCCCCCATCGGCCCCAGGTTCAGGTGTGACTGCTGTCACACCCTTTCGCACTCAATCCCCGTGCGTGAACGCGATGCGCATCGTGTGCGCTGCATCGCCCTGTTCGCGCGTGTACGTCCATTGCTGCCGCTCGCAGAAGCGAGCAACGATCTGCAAGCCGTAGCCGGTGGACGACGGCACATCGCGATCGACATCGTTGAAGATCTCCAGCGCACCGTGCCGCAGCGATATCCGGATATGCGTCGCCGCATAGGCCACCGCATTGCGCAGCAGGTTGTCGACCAGCACGGTGAGCAGCTCGGGCGGCGCCGACACGGTCGCCTCGCCGTCCCCGTCGAGCGCCACCGTCAGCCGGCGTTGCCGGATCACCGGCGCGAGATACGCCAGCGCACGCTCGACGTCCGCCTGCAGCCGCAGCTGCCGGCTCTGGAGCGTGCCTTCCGACGCCTCGCGGCCGAGCGCGAGAAAGGTCGCGACCAGGGCCTCCATCTCTTCCGCGCTCTGCGCCATGCGCGACAGGGCCCGCTCGCGCACCGCCGGATCGCTGGTCACGCGCAGCAGCGAAAGGTTGTTCTTGAACACCGCCACCGGCGTGCGCAATTCATGGCTTGCGAAGCGCGTGAACTCCCGCTCGCGCTGCAGGAAGCCGCTGAGCCGGTCGACCAGGCCGGTAAAGCCGCGGCTCAGCGCACCGATCTCGTCCGCGCGCTGGATGCCCGAGAACACGGCAGGCCCTTCACCGTGCGCATCGATTTCCTCTGTCAGCGTGACCAGCGGCTGCGCCAGCTGGCGCGCCAGCACCTTGCCGGTGAACCCGCCCAGCGCCGTCACCGCGCCGCCGATCAGCAGCAGCGCGACGAGCAGGTACGGTTCGAGCTGGTCGATGTCGAGCAGGCCGTCGCCGTCGACGATGACGTAGAGCGCATCCTGGCCACCGTCCAGCGATGCGACGCCGACCATCGAGCCGTCGGCGTCGACGTCCAAGCGCCGGTGGATGCCCGGCGCATGGTCGCGCGCCCAGGCCGGCAGGTTAGGCGACGCGCGCACGTAGAGGCGGGCCACATCCTCGGCCAAGGTCGGGCGGGCCGTGCCGTGCGACTCCCTGGTGAGGACCTGCAGGCGCTCCAGGTTGCTCGCCCGCGGCAGGCCGGCCGCCGGCTGTTGCGCCAGATCCTTCATCGCCCACTCGAGGACCGCACCCACGTAGCGCCGCAACAGAAACTCTTCGGTTGCTTGCGCGACCACGTAAACCAGCAATCCGTAGAGCAGGCTCGTGACCGCGGCGAAACTCACGAAAACGCGCGAGAGCCGGCGTTGAAAATGCAGATTACGGGACAAACCGCCACCCCCTGCCATGCACGGTTTCGATCAACGGCTTCTCGCCAGGTGCAGACAGCGCGCTGCGCAGGCGATAGATGTGGGTGCGCAGCGGATCGCTGTCGGGCACGTCTTCACCCCATATTTCCTTCTCCAGCAAGCTGCGGTCCACCACGTCGGGCGCGCGCGCCACCAGGATCTTGAGCACCCGCAGCTGGAGCTCGTGCAGCTTGATGCGGCGTCCGTTGCGCGCGGCCGTGCCGGCGCCGTGGTCGATCACCAGGTCGCCGATCGTCTGCGTCGACACCTGCGGCCGCCGCCCGCGCGCGGTGACCGCCTGGATGCGACACAGCAGCTCTTCCATCTCGAAGGGCTTGACGAGGTAGTCGTCCCCGCCGCGCGCAAAGCCGGCCTTCTTGTCCTCCAGCGTATCGCGCGCTGTCAGGAAGATGACGGGCGTGTCGTCGCGGTGGCCACGGCGCAGTCGCTCGCACACCTGCAGGCCGTCGATGCCAGGCACCGCGACATCCAGGATGTAGGCATCGAAGGTCGCGGCCTGCGCGATGTCGAGGAAGGCCTGGCCGTGAAAGGCCAGGTCGACCTCGCAGCCCTGCACCTCCAGGTAGTCGGACAGGGTGCCCGCCAGGGCCGGGTTGTCTTCCAGCAAAAGAACTCTCATGAAACACTTTCCTCGGTGCGAATGCGCGATGCGCCCGGACTTTGCAGCCAATCGCAGCCCCTGGCAACGCAGACCCGACCGCACGGGAATGGGCCTGCACTGCGGCACCACGAGGTAGCTGGGCGGGCTGGGCCGGCGTGGCTCGTGACTTCGGCCGGCGCGCTGCCCCCGTTGGAGGCCGGTGCCACGCCGCCAGGCCTGCAGGGGCCCGCCGGAGCGTGCGTGAAATTCACCATGCCGGCCTGCTCGCTGCCCGCCGCTCGGTCATCGAACGCGGCATGTCGGGCCAGGACACCAGCAACATCGCAATCGCCGCATCGCGATTGGCCGCATCGCGATTCGCCGGATCGGCCAGCCGGCCGGCCGCGCGGCCATCACCTTGAACGCGGTGCCCGTCGCGCCGGGGCCCTTGAACACACCCGGCGCGAAGGGAACTACGGGGGCGATCACCGGTGCCGCAGGTGCGGGTGCAGCGGCCGGTGCGGGGACCGACGCAGGCGCGGTGACAGGAGCGAACGCCTGCGTGATGCCGCCGCCGGATCCGCAACCCGCCAGCAGCGCCGCCGCCAGGATGCCGGCGCATGGCTTGAACGACGACGGCATGTCGATCAGAACCTGTAGAGGTAGCCGAGCTTGACGCTGCTGGTGCTGGAGCGGTCGACCAGCGGGCTGTTCTTGATGCCCTTGCCGAGCGAGGTGACGCTCACGTCGAGGAAAACGCTCTGCGCCTTCGGCACGATGTCGTAGGTCATGCGCAGGCCGAGCTCGGCCTGTGTGACGGCGCTGCCGGCGTAGGCCGGCCGGTTGAACGCCGCTTCTTCGCGGCGCACGCCGTAGTAGTAGTCCACATACTTCTTGTCGTACCGCACCACGCCAGCGCGGGGCGTGAGGCTGAAGGTGCTGGTCACCGGGAAGTCGCGCTCGACGGACAGCTTGAGCGTCTGGCCCTTACTCTGGCTCGAGGCACGCAGCCATTCGGCCGAGAAGGTCGCGACGTCGGTGCGCCAGAGCGCGGCCACGCCCAGCCAACCGGAAGACTTTCTTTCCGCCATGCCCCGAAGGACCACGGCGTCCGTGGCCTTGTAGCCGTCCGAGACACCATAGGCCGCGCGCAACCGCAGCGACAGTCCGTTGACGGCATAGAGCTTGAGGTCGGCGCGCGGACCGGCGATGCTGAGCCAGTTGTTCTCGACCGCAAGGATCGGCAGCGCGCCGGTGTCGTTGCCGAACTTGGCATACGGCTTGGTGTTGGCCATGAAACCGAGACCGAGGCCGAACCGGGTTTCCTTCGGCCCTGTCTGCTCGCCCAGCAGGTCGGCCCATGCCGAGGGCAAGGCCATCAGTGATGCCAATGCAACCACGCCGTGAACGAGGCGCGGAACGGGCCGCAAGGCAACGGTGGAACTGAAAACGCTCATGAATACTCCGGTGGGTAAAAAAGAGGACGCCTCGTGGAATCGAACGTGGGCCCGAGGTGGCAGATCCGCGTCCAGGCATGGGTTGAAAGAATCAGGGGGTGCGTCGGCTCAACCCGGCCTGGGTTTCGTCGACGCGGGCAAGTGCCTGTGCGAGCGCAGGGCTGCCGGCCAGTGCCGCATCGACCAACGCATCGACGGCGGGATCCTGCAGGGCGCGCCACCTGTGTTCGTCGGGTGCATTGCCTGAGCCCTCGGCGGCCCCGATCGGCCAGGGAAACGGCGCGTTCAGTGCGGGTGGCGGATGCGCCGGCTGCGGCGCGCAGCCGATCGGCGCGAAGGTACTGGCGATGGGCAGGCGCCACCGGGTACGGGGAAGGTTCATGAGGTCAGGGCACGGCTTGGCAGTAGAAGGGGCCGCGATCGTAGGAAGCCTGGCGTGAAGCAAATGTCAACGCACAAACCCCCAGGGGCATCAGCGCGGCACGTTGATCTTTCGTTCACGACCGTATGCCTAGCATCCCGGCCACTTCCTCCTTCCACCCCCTTCCACCCCCTTCCAGCCTCTTCCAGCCCACGCCATGCCCCTTGCCGTCTTCATCGCCCGTCACCACAGCGCCATCTCGCGGCTCTTCTGGCTGCTCGCACTGGTGGCGTTGCTCCTGACCGAGCGCGTGTTCGCCGACCGGCTGATGGGCAACGTGCTGCTGACGATCGGCCTCATGCTGATCGGCTTCGCGATCGTCGGAAGACTCTGGTGCGCGCTCTACATCGGCGGCCGCAAGAACGACGAACTGGTGAGCGAAGGGCCCTACTCGATGACCCGCAACCCGCAGTATTTCTTTTCGCTGCTGGGCTTCCTGGGCCTGGGTCTGTCCACCCGCAGCGTGAGCTTCGCGCTGTCCGCGGGGCTGTTCTTTGCGGCGGTGTATCCCTGCGTGATCGCCAGCGAGGAAGCCTTTCTGCGCAACAAGTTCGGCGCCGCGTTCGAGGCATACTGCGAACGCACGCCCCGCTTCTTTCCCTCGATCGTTCTCTACCGTGAACCCGACGCCTGCGAGGTGCGGCCGCGGCATTTCCATCGCACGGCCGGCGATGTCGTCTGGTTCGTGTGGCTCGTGGGCGTGGTCGCGCTGGCCGATGCGCTGGGCACCCGCCTGGTGACGCCGATGTTCGTGCTCTTCTGAGACGTGCGCGGCGCCATGAGCATCCGTCCTCCGTCCCTCGCCCCGACCGGACAGCACGCCGGCCTGCAGCTGAACATCAGTGTCCCCCGCAACCTTCAAGAGCGGCTGCTGCACGCCTTGCATGCGCGAATCCACGCAGGGGTGAAGGCGCTGCCAATGGCATCAGAGCTGCGGTACGTCAACGACGGCAGCAGCGACGCGATGGTGCCGGGCGGGCATGGCCCGGGTCGTGCTGTTGCCTTCCATTGCGGCGCACTACCGTTGCGACGGCCCGCGGGACGAGCCGATGCTCAGGCTGCACGTCGCCAGCGAAGCCGTGCGGTTCAAAGCCGGCGATCGCGCCGACCATGCCTGCGGCCGCGAGACCATCGGGTTCGCGCAGACTTCGGCGAGCATCGACCATCCCGACGCATTCAGCCTCGCGCTGAACAGCCTCATGGCCATGGGGCTGGCGATGCTGCCACTGGTGCTTGCAATGGCGCGGCTGGTCGTGCCGATCGTGCCGATCCTGCGCGCGACCGTGGAGCACCGACGCACGGCGGCGCTGCGCCTGTCGCGATGCGCTGGAGGCGACTGCCACCGACCACGGCACCACCTTCCGCCAACTGAGAAGCGAGCGAACGACGCCGCGCGCGTCGCACCGGCTCGCTGCGCGATCCCGCACGACAACGCCATGGCCTCGTGACGCGTCCCGTCGCAGCCGCAGCCTGGCGGTCCTTCCTCATCGAAAGGTCTTGACCATGTCCAGTTCCCGCAGGTGCGCATGCCGCACCGGGTGCCCTCCTGCGCCCGTCTTTTCGTTCCTCCGTTGCGGAACAGCGCCATGGATGCGCTGAACCTCACGCTCTTTCACTGGCTCGCCGCCGGCAGCCGTCCCACGCCGTGGGTGCTTTCCATCGCCTCGGCCTTCGCGCTCTGGGCCAGCTGGCCGGGCGCACTCATCGTCGCGGTCGCGCTGTGGCGGCATCGCGGCGACCGCGCCTACCTGTGCATGGTGGCCGCTGCGGCAGGATTCACGTCGCTGTTGTCGCACGCCATCGCCGCGTCGCTCGATGTGCCCCGCCCCTTCGTGCTGGGGTTGGCGCCGGTCTACATCGCGCATTCCGCGCGCGGCTCGCTGCCGAGCACGCATGCGGCGGTGATGTTCATGGTGGCGTTTGGCTTCATGCTGAGCCCCAGCTTGCGCAAGCCCGGCGTGCCGCTTCTGGCGCTGGCGGCCATCACCGGATGGGCTCGCGTGTATGTCGGGGTTCATTTCCCGCTCGACATCGCCGCGGGTCTGGTGCTCGGCGCCGCGGTGGCCGGCATCGCTGCCGTCGGTCGCCGGCTCTTTCGCCTCCTCACGCTGCGGGCGGCCCCCGGTTCGCTCACGCATCAGGCGTCGGGTTCGTCATGGAGGCATTCATGATCTCGCCCACGAAGACCGAAGCCGCAGGCGTCGCGGCCGCCAGGGCCATCGGGGACACCGACGCCCCGAAGGCACCTTCGCAGGCACGGTCGCAGGCACGTGCGCCATTGGAGCTGCAGACGCCTGGCATCTCCTGCGTCATTCCCTGCTTCAATGAAGGCGCCAACCTTCGGCACCTGCTGCCCCGCCTCGAGGAAATCCTCTGGGCCACCAAGCTGCGCTGGGAAATCATCGTGGTGGACGACGGCAGCACCGACGACACCGCGGAGGTCGCACGCGCCTGGTGCGAGCTCTCGGGTTTTCGCTGCATCTCGCTGTCGCGCAACTTCGGCAAGGAAGCCGCGCTCACCGCAGGCCTGGCGGCCGCTGCCGGCGATGCGGTGGTGCTGCTCGACGGCGATCTGCAGCACTCGCCCGATCTCATCCACAAGATGATCGCCCAATGGACGGCAGGCGCCGAAGTGGTGTACGCGGTGCGACAGGAGCGCGGCGACGAAAGCCGCTTCAAGCAACTGGGCAGCAAGCTCTTCTATCGCCTCCTCGACACCTCGGACCGCTTTGCCGTTCCCAAGGACGCGGGCGACTTCCGCCTGATGGACCGCAAGGTGGTCGATGCGCTCCTGAGCCTGCCCGAGCGCAGCCGCTTCATGAAGGGCCTGTATGCCTGGGTTGGCTTTCGCGCGGTGGCGATGCCGTATACGCCAGCGCCGCGCGCGCAGGGCACGAGCACCTTCAACGCACAGCGCCTGGTGCGCCTGGCCATCGACGGCCTCACGGCCTTCACCACCTGGCCACTGCGCTTGGTCAGCGTGGTCGGATTGCTGTTTTCCTTGTCCGCCTTCTGCTACGGCCTCTACGTGAGCATCGACTACCTGCTGTTCGGCAACCCGGTCTCCGGCTGGACCACCATCGTCGTGAGCCTGATGTTCTTCATCGGCGTGCAGATGATCTCCACCGGCATCGTCGGCGAGTACATCGCGCGCATCTACGAGGAAGTCAAGGGCCGACCGCTGTACGTCGTGAGCCGCGAGCACGGGAGCGGCCTGCGCGCCGGCAAGCCATGAAGCGCGCGAGTTCCGCGAATTGGATGTCACCCCGGCCGCTGTGGCTCCTCCTCGCGCTCTTCGCATGGCTGCTGGCCACCGCGTGGGTGCGCCCCCTGATGGCACCCGATGAGGGCCGCTACGGCGGCGTTGCGCTGGCGATGCTGCGCTCCGGCGACTGGCTGGTGCCACGGCTGGACGGCCTGCCCTTCTTTCACAAGCCGCCGCTGTTCTACTGGATCGGCGCCGCTGCGATGTCGGTGACGGGGCCGGTGGAATGGGCGGCACGGTTGCCTTCGGTGTTGGGTGCAGTCGCCGGTGCAACGGCGCTGTACCTTTTCCTTCGCCGCTGGTCGGCGGCGCATGTCGCGCTGCTGTCCACCGTGGTGCTGGCGACCATGCCTTTTTTCTTCCTGGGCGCGCAGTTCGCCAACCTGGACATGCTGGTGGCCGGGTGTATCGCGTGCACGGTGCTGCTCGCGGCGGGCGCGGCATTGAGCAGGGAGCGCGAGGAACCATGGCGCATGCTGCTGGCGGGCGCCTATCTGTTCGCGGCGGCCGGCCTGCTGGCCAAGGGCCTCATCGGCCTGGTGTTGCCCGCGATGGTGATCGTGATCTGGAGCAGCGCGACACGCCGGCTGCCGCTGGCACTGCGGCTCGCGTTGTGGCTGCCCGGCTGGGCCGTGCTGCTCGCCGTGGCCGGCCCCTGGTTCCTGACCATGCAGATGAAGTACCCCGATTTCTTCGACTACTTCGTCATCAAGCAGCATTTCCGGCGCTTTGCGTCGTCGGGCTTCAACAACGAAAACGGCTTCTGGTTCTACCTGCCGGTGCTGGCGGGGCTCACGCTGCCGTGGTTCGGCTGGCTGCTGGTGCCGCGCGGCAAGGACGACGATGCGCATTCCGGGAACAGCGACGTCGATCGGCTCATGTGGATCTGGCTCGCGGTGATCGTCGTGTTCTTCTCGATGCCGCGCTCCAAGCTCGTGGGCTACGTGCTGCCGGCGCTGCCGCCGCTCGCGTACCTGATCACGCGGCGCGTGTCCGCCGGCCGCTCGCCCGATGCGTTGCGGACCCCGCTGCGCGCGACCGCGCTCGCGTCCGCCGCGGTGTGCGTGACCTGCGTGGTGGCCATGGCCATCTATTCCGTGCCGCCGGGCACACGGCTGCGGCTGCCGACCGGCATGTCGATCGCGCCCGGAGAGCGGGTGCTGATGCTCGAGCGCTACTTCTACGAGATTCCCTTCTACTGGAACTTGCGCGAACCGGTGCTCGTGTCCGACGACTGGCAGGCCGCGGCCCGCGACACGCGCGACAACTGGCGCAAGGAGTTCTCCGACGCGGGCCGCTTCGAGCCCGCGCGCACGGCGGCAACGTTGTTGGATCGAAGCAGGCTCTCCCCCTGGCTCTGCGTGCCGCGCCCCACCTGGATCGTCGGGCCGAACACCGCGCATCTCACGAATGCCTGGCTGGCTCGCGCCCAGCTGGTGACGGTCAACGATGCCATCGCCGCATGGCGCTTCGCGGGCAGTGCCACCAGCGATCCCCATTGCCTGGGCTCCTCGTCCGCGGCAACGGCTTCCGCAGCCATCGGCAATGACTGAGGCCACGGAGGTTGCGGCGACCGTCATGCAGGAAATCTGCATCTGCGCGGACGATTTCGGCCTGAGCGCCGGCGTCAATGCGGCAGTCGTCGACCTGGCCCAGCGCGGCAAGATTTCCGCCACCAGCGCCATGGTGCGCCGCAGCGCCTGGCTGAGCGGTGCGCGGACGCTGCGCTCGCTCACCCCGGCACGGCTGGACGTCGGGCTGCACCTGGATCTCACGCGTCCGGCGAGCGCCGATGGGCCCGAGCCCGGCCTCGCGCGCCTGCTCGCGCAGGCCTACACGCGAACGCTGTTCGCTGCGGGACTGCGGGCCGACATCCGCGACCAGCTGACGCGCTTCGAGGACGCCATGGGACGCCAGCCCGCCTTCATCGACGGTCACCGGCATGTCCATCAATTCCCGGTGGTGCGCGAGTTGCTGCTCGAGGAAATTTCCAGGCGCTATTCGACCTCGCTGCCCTGGCTTCGCAGCACCGCGCCGGGCGGCGCCTTGCGCAGGGAGGGCCTGAAGGCCCGGGTGATCCACGCGCTCGGTGGGCCAGCCCTCCAGAGAAGAGCGTGCGCTCGCGGCATTCCCCACAGCCGCGGACTGCTGGGCGTGTACGACTTCGGCGGCAATGCCGACGCCTACCGCGCGCGGCTGTATGGCTGGCTGCGCACCGCACGCACTGGCGATGTGCTGATGTGTCACCCCTCCGCGGCCTTGCTCGCAGACCCGCACGCGCATGCCCGCATGCGAGAGTACGCAGTGCTGCGCGCCATCGACTTCCCCTGGCACGGCGATGCCTGCCACGTTTGCCCAGTACCGCTGACGGAGTTGCTGCAGCGCGGTGCAGGTGTGCCGTGGCGGAGTCCGGGGCCGAGCCAGCCAGGCAGGCCCTGAACGACCTCGGTAAGGCCGTCATTCATATCCATCCCTTCTGTCCCGCGCCTGCCCGCACGCATCGAAACCGAGTTCTCAATCCTTCATCGGGAACGAGACCAGAACCGTCTTTACCGCCAATTCATCGTTGTAGTCCACCTTGACCTGCCGGCCATCCTTCATCCAGATATCCCAATAGACGTCGCCGTCTTCTTCCTCGGTTTCCTGCGGTTCCCCGAAAGCCGCGAGCGCCTCCTCCCGGCTCCCGACCGAACCCGTGGCGAACGGAATGGATCCCAGGTATGCGGACACCTTGGCTGCTCCATTCGGGTAATAGAACACGCCACTCATCGCATACGGACCAGACCCCATCGGATCTCGATAGTTTCGAGAGAAGAATTCCTTTGGCGTGAATGCGAGCACAACACCCAGATCATTCAGCTGGACGAAGTCGATCGTCAACTCCTTGAGCTTCTTCGGAGAAAGCGCATCGATGGACCCCCCATTGACCTTGATCGCATCGATCACGTCATTGTCTGTATCGGTCATTCCAACCAGCGTAAACAGTCGATCTGCATTCATGCCTTACCTGCCTTCTCTATGGTTCCGGATCATCATCTTCTCGAGCCGCTCGTACCAATCGTCATTTCTCATTGCGGACAGTGTCTTCGCGGCGTCACTGCGTGGCAAAACAGTTCCAACGACTCATCGCAACCTCGCTCGATTCGTTCGCCGGGCTTATTCATATTCTGTGGCTCCCAACCGAACCAGACGCTGACACCTCGGACCCGAAGAACCATCACCTTCTTCCAATTCGTACTCGCGCTCGCGGCGCAGTAGCTCGCGCGCTGGCGCCGGTAACCGACGAAGCAGGGGCACGCGAGATAGCAACGCACGAACCTGGGCTGGCGTAAGCGTCTCCAGCAGCGCCTTGGCTGCGGTACAGGCCACGTCGGGCGCAGGGTCCGACAAGCTCCCGGTCAATACCGGCATCACACGCGTTGAGGTGAAGAAACTCAACGCCCACACGATGCGTCGACGCACGTAAGGCTCACGTCTGTCCAAAGTGCGGATCAGCGGCTCGATGGCTTCGCCATCGCCAATCGCAGCCAGCAGCGGAAGCGAAGCAGCGCCAGGCTGCTCGTCGAACAGAGGGGCTAGCGAGCGGACGGCCCGCTCACGGACTTCCCCATCGGTATCCGCCAGCATCAACGAAACGAGTTCAAGCCGATGCGCCTCAGGCAGCGAGCGTGAATCGCCAAGCGCCATTGCAGCGGCCAACCGGAGCCTCAAGTCCTCGGCGCGAGCAGCCAAGCGGAGCACATCCAATGCCTGGGTCCCATCCAGGTAAGCCAGTGCATGGAGCGCATTCTCTCGAACCTCCAAGTCGAGATCGTGGTGGAAAACGCGGATCAATGCCTCGAAGATGGACGGGACGGGCAGGTCGAAGTCCTTGAGAGCGATCACGACGTTGCTGCGCACATCGGCCTCCGTATCGCGCAGTGCGACCAGCAGCGGTTCGATCGCAGCGGGGTCGCTGAAACGCAGACCTTGAGCGGCGGCGGCGCGCACGCAGGCATCCACGTCCCGCAAGCCCGCCGTCAACGCCTCGAATGCCGCCGTGCCGACGCCCCTGTCCTCCTCGTCGCCGAACCACCACATGGCTTGACATCTCGCGGCTGGAAGGGGATCGCAGGCGGCTTCGACGAACACCTTCGTCACTGCATCCCCTCTTGATCGAGAATCTGCCAAGGCAGACAAGGCGGCACTGCGCGTTTCTTCATCCCCGTCGGCCCACAGCGGCAACCAGGGGGCAAGTCGCCCGGCGATGTCAGTCGCTTGTTCGGCCTCTTTTTCCGCGGCCTCTACACGTGCTTGGTCCAGCATTCCATAGCTCATTTTTGTGAGGCTGGCGCGGCCGAGCGAATTTCTTCGCTGCCGACCAAGGTTCCCACGGTATTCGATGGGGCCGAGAGAGATTTCGATCCGCTTCTGGTTGCACCCACGGATGCAGGAACCCACCGCTTCCATGAATTCCTCAACGGTGGTGCTCGCCCAGTACCGAGGATAAAACAGTTCGGTCTGAGGTCGACCGAAGAGCCTTCGCGGGCCGCGTTGTCAGGCGAGCAGGCTTTGCAAGGCGTCGAGCGAGTGAGATGCGCGTCGCTCATTCTTGTTAGCCAGCCTGGCCAGCGTAGTGGTCACCACGATCGCGGTGCGCCACGGGCCAGTCGGTGGTTTCGGCCACGGTCTCAATGGCAGCATCCAGCATCTTCGTGCTGGGCGTACATGCTTGAAGTAAAAGAATTTTCACTCGCGAAAATCCGAAGTACTCAGAATTTCCGAAGATGCCACCGCGAGTGTCGACATCGTCCAACTGGCGTGGCGGCGCTCAGCGGTCCAGCATCGCATGCGGCCAGCGTCCCGAATCCACGCGCTCCTGCACCACGGCCCGCAGGATGTCGATGAGCACTTCGGTCGCGCGCGATGGCGGCCGGTCGGAAGCGCGAGCCAGCACGCGCCGCAAGCGCAGCCCCTCGATGGGAATCGCGACCAGGCGTCCGGCCTCGATCTCGTCCTGCACGACCGCGGCGAAGTGAACCGTGAGGCCCAGGCCTTCTTCCACCAGGCGAGCCGCCACGCTCAAGGTCTCGACCTCGACCACAGGGTTCAGCACCACGCCCGCGCGCGCCGCTGCCGCTTCCAACTCGAGCCGCACGCCCGACTTGGACACGCCCGTCATCACCAGAGGCAGGCCGGCCAGCCGGGGCAGCTTGATCTTCGTCATGCGCATCAGCCGCGCGTCATCGGTGCGCCCGATGAGGCACAGCGCTTCGGTCATGAGTGGCGTCGCCAGCACGTTGGTCAACTGCATCGGCCCGTTGAGGATCGCGATGTCGACCGCCCCCTGCTCCAGCATGCCCAGCAGAGACTGCGAGAAGCCTTCGACGATGCGCAGCCGCACATCGGGAAACTGCTCGCGCACCGCGCGCGCAACTGGCACGGCGAGCAGCAGCGCGAGAGCGGGCGACAAGCCGATGGCCGCCGGGCCGCTCGGGTCGCGTTGACGCGCCGTCATGTCCTGCTTCATCTGCTCGGCATAGCGCAGCAGGAACGATGCGCGCTCCATGAGGAACACAGCCTCTTCGGTCGGTGTCGCGCCGCGCGCGTGCCGCTCGAAGAGGCGCACGCCCAGTTCTTCCTCGAGCAGGCGGATCTGCCGGCTCAGCGCTGGCTGCGCGACGTGCAGCACGGCAGAGGCGCGGCCGTAGTGCTGCTGCGTGGCGAGTACCACGAAATACCGAAGCTGTCTGAGGTCCATGCAGGGGGTCCAAGTCGTTGCAGCAAGAGTGGTCGATGGGCATCGCACTCCCCATACCGAAATGTTATCGAGCCGCTCGAAAAATGGTAATGGACGCACGAATGACCGTTGCCTACAGTGGGCCTCGCAGAACGTAATCCGCTGCTTTTTCAACGAATCCGAACATCATCGCATCAAGGAATAGACATGGACCCCACCCTCCAGGAAATGGAATCCACCCGCATCGCCCGCTGGGGCAAGGTCACGCCCTACGGCGAGACCTTCATCGAGAGCCGGCTGCCGGGCATGAAGAAAAACATCTACAAGATCATGAACCGCGGCGTCCTGGAGAACAAAGGTGTCCAGCCGGCGATTCCAGGCAACCACCGCTTCGGTGTGACCTTCATCGAAATCCCGGTGGGCCAGGGTGCCAGCCTTCACGCACACAAGACCGAGGAAGTCTTCTGTCCGCTGAACGGGCAGATGGAGGTCATCTGGGGCGAGAAGGGCCAGTACTCCGTGATGCTCAACCAGTGGGACGTGATCTCGTGCCCCATCGGCGTGATGCGCGGTTTCCGCAATCCGAACGATCACGCGCTGGTGGTGTATTCGGTCGTCGGTGGAACCGACGAAGAATGCGGGCGCATCGCCTGGCACGAGGATGTCGTCAGGGCTGCAGAGGCCACCGGCCTGGTCTACGGAACCGACGGCTATATCAAAGAGACGGCGCCAGAAAGCAAGTAGTCGCCGCGCCGACCGCCCGAACTGCGCAAGGCTCATAGGCACCGCCCGAGGAGACAAAAAAATGACGATCCCCCAGGACTTCCAGGCCGCATGCCGCATGCCGACGTGCGGCGTGGCACACGGCATGAACCGGCGACACGCCATCGCCGCTGCACTCGCGGCGCTGGGCGCCGGCCTTGTTCGCGCCCAGCCGACCTGGAGCCCCAAAGGCCCTGTGCGCATCGTCGTTCCGTTCGCCGCCGGCGGCACCTCGGACATCATCGCGCGCATCGTGGGCGTGCGGCTCGCCGAAGCACTGGGTCAGCCGGTGCTCGTCGACAACCGCGTGGGCGCCGGCGGCAACATCGGCATCGCGTCGGTGGCACGCGCCGCACTCGACGGCCAGACGCTGCTGCTGGTCTCGTCCGCGTTCGTGACCAATCCGGCCTTGTTTGCCGACAAGCCTCTTTATGACCCGCTGCGCCAGTTCGCACCGGTGTCGCTCGCCGTCAGCTCACCCGACGTGATCGTGGTGTCGGCGACGAGCCCACTTACCAGCCTGTCGGCGCTGATCGACACCGCTAAACGCCGACCAGGCGCGCTCACCTACTCGACGCCCGGCAAGGGCAACAGCGTGCACCTGGGCGGCGAGCTGCTGTGGCAGCGCGCCGGCATCGAGCTGCTGCACGTGCCTTACAACGGCGCGGCCCCTGCCGTGCAGGCCGTGCTCGGCGGACAGGTCGATTGCGCGCTGACCGCACTGCCGGCTGCCAAGGCCCACATCGCGGCGGGCACGCTGCGGGTGCTGGCCGTCGGCAGCCGCGCGCGCTGGGCCGAGCTGCCGCAGGTGCCGACGGTGGCGGAGTCGGGCTTTGCCGGCTACCGCTCCGAAACCATGCAGGCGCTGTTCGCGCCGGCGGGCACGCCTGTCGCCGCCATCGAGCGACTGCACACCGAGGTGCGGCGCATCCTGGCGCTCGACGACGTGCAGCGCCAGACCCGAGAACTCGGCTTCGAGACGGTCGCAAGCCTGCCCGCCGACCTCGCTGCGCGCGTCGCCGAAGACGTGCCGCGCTGGACCGCCGTCGCCACCCGCGCGCGCATCCGCGCCGACTAGCGGCCCCACGCCCCTTCAGCCACAGCGGTGCGCCGATGCGCGCCGGCGGCGTCGTGCCGATTTCATTTTCTTCACTCTCCAGGACTTCCCATGATTTCTGCCACCGAGACGCCCACGGATACCGAGGCACCGCCTGCGCAGCGCTCGATTCCCGCCAACGCCCAGGCGCTGCTGCAGGCCGTGCTGGACGCCAACCAGGGCACGCGCGACGCGCGCACCCGCACCGTGCTCGACGCGATGATCCGCCACCTGCACGCCTTCGCCTCGGAGGTGACGCTGACCTATGAAGAGCTCTTCAAGGGCCTGGACTTCATGGTGCGCATCGGCCAGGCCACCGGCCCGAGCAAGCACGAAGGCATCCTGCTTGCCGACATCCTCGGCCTCGCCACGCTGGTGCTGCTCATGGACGCAAAGGCCGTGCTCGCCGCGGGCGGCACCGAGCCGGCGCTCATCGGCCCCTTCTGGCGCGCGAACCAGCCGGTGAGGCCCAACGGCGTGCGCATCGCGACCGACGACACGGCCGGCGAGACGCTGCATGTACGCGGCCGTGTGCTGTCGCTGGACGGCACGCCCCTCGCGGGTGCCCGCATCGAAACCTGGCAGGCCGCGCCCAGTGGACTGTACGAAAACCAGGACCCGGAGCAGGAAGACATGAACCTGCGCGCAGTCTTCGAGACCGACGCCGACGGCCGCTTCTGGTTCGAGAGCGTGCAGCCCTCGGGCTATGGCGTGCCCACCGACGGACCTTGCGGCGAGCTGCTGGCGCTGCAGAACCGCAGCCACATGCGCCCGGCGCACCTGCACTTCATCGCCATCGCGCCGGGCCACAAGGTGCTGACGACGCAGATCTTCGATGCGCGCGATCCGTACGCCTACAGCGACGCGGCCTTCGGCGCGGTGGGCTCGCTGCTGCGCGACTTCGAACCCGACAGCGCGGGCCACTTCCACCTCGACTTCGAACTGCGGCTGGAGCCCGGCGAAACGTGCCTGCCCACGCCACCGCTGCCCTGAACGCACACACATTTTCTTCACTTCACTCCGTACCACGAGACATAGCACCATGAGGACACCACCGCGCGCCCTTCGCCTCAGCGCCAGGGCCCCGAGCTCCGATGCACTGAACCCCGACCTGGTTGACATCGCACAGCCCGAGACACCGGCCGGCTGCGCCATCGTCGAAGTCCTTGCCGCGGCGATCAACCCCAGCGACGTCAAGGCGGCACTGGGCTTGATGCCGTATGCCATCTGGCCCCGCACGCCGGGCCGCGACTACGCCGGGCGCGTCGTCGCCGGTCCGTCGGAATGGATCGGCCGCGCCGTGTGGGGCACCGGCGGCGACCTCGGCATCACGCGCGACGGCACGCACGCGCGCTACCTCGTGCTGCCCGTGGCAGCGCTCGTCGCCAAGCCCGAGCGCATCGCCATGGCTTCGGCCGCCACGGTGGGCGTGCCCTTCGTGACGGCATATGAAGGCCTGCGCCGCGCCCACCTCGCGGGCCCCGGCCAGACCGTGCTGGTGCTCGGCTCGAACGGCAAGGTCGGCCAGGCCACCGTGCAGTTGGCCACGCGCGCCGGCGCGCGCGTGATCGGCGTCGAGCGCGGCGCCACCCGGTACACGGGCCACGCGAGCGCGCAGGTCGAGGTGATCGATGGCACGCGCGACGACATCGCACAGGCAGTCCTGTCGATGACCGATGGCAAAGGCGTCGACATTGCCTACAACACCGTCGGCTCGCCGTACTTCGCCGCCGCGCTCGCATCGCTCAAGGTCGGCGGCACGCAGATCCTGATCTCCACGCCCGACCGCAACGTGTCCTTCGACATCATGGCCTTCTACCGCCGCGACTTGCACATGCTTGGCGTGGACAGCCTGAAGCTCACGGCCAGCCAGTGCGCGGACGTGTTCCGCACGCTGCTGCCGGGCTTCGAAGACGGCAGCCTGCAGGGCTTCGACGTGAGCGACGGCTCGGTGCTGCCGCTGGACCGTGCGCGCCAGGCCTACCTGCAGGTGCTCGAAGGCTCGATGGAGCGGCTGGTTTTGGCGCCCTGAACGTTCCCGGGGCGCAGCCCCGTTCATCACTTCGAGGCCTGCCCGGCAGGTAGACCCTCCCCCACGCACAACAAGGAGACAACGATGGACATCCATCGCAGGACATTGCTTCGCCTCACAGCATCTGCAGGCGGCATCGCCGGCCTTCCCACCACGCTCTTCGCGCAGCCCGCCTACCCGAACCAGCCCGTGAAGCTGGTCATTCCCTTCACCGCCGGATCGACCACCGACGTGGTAGGCCGCATCGTCGGCGAACGTCTGCAGCAGTACCTCGGCCAGCCTTGCGTGGTCGACAACCGGCCCGGCGCGGGCGGCACGCTCGGCGCCAGCGCGGTGGTCAACGCCGCAGCCGACGGTCACACGGTGCTGATCCACTCGACCGGCCACGTCGCCAACGCTGCGCTCTACCCCGGGCTCAAGTACGACACGCTGAACGACTTCACGCCGGTCACCATGCTGGCGTCGATGCCCAATGTGCTGGTGGTGCCGCCCGACCGCGGCTTCACTTCGCTGCAGGACCTCGTGCGCAAGGTGAAGGCAGGCCCGCAGAAGTTCGTGTACGGCTCTTCGGGCAACGGCAGCGCCTCGCACATCGCGGGCGAGAAGTTCCGCATCGCCACCGGCATCGAGGCCGCGCACATCCCCTACCGGGGCACGCCGCAGGCGCTCACCGACCTCATGGGCGGGCGGCTTGACTGGTTCCTGGCGCCGCTGGCGCTGGCCGCCCCACTGGTCCAAGGCGGCAAGCTCGCCGCGCTGGCCATCGGCGCGCCGCGGCGTTCGCCACTGCTGCCGCAGGTGCCGACCACCGCCGAAAGCGGTGTCGGTGACGCGGACCACCTGTTCTGGGTCGGCATGTTCGTGGCCGCCAGGACACCGGAGCGCACCGTGGCGCATCTGCATGCCGAGACCGTGCGCGCCCTGAAGACCAGCGAGGTGCGCGCGCGCCTGGACAAGCTCGGCGCCGACGCCGCACCGATGCCGCAGCAGGCCTTTGCGCAGCAGGTGCGCGAAGAGGTCCTGTCGACCACCGCGCTCATCCGGCGCGCCGGCATCCGCATCGACAGCTGATCACCCCTCGACCGCTGCGCTTCGAAAGAAAGACATGAGACAACAACTCAAACTTCTGCTTGCCCTTGCGGCCATGGGCGCGTTCGGCGCCGCCCAGGGCCAATCGTCCGTGACGGTGTTCGGCAGCATCGACCTGAACTTCACCTACTCGAAAGCCGGCCACGCCTCGACCAAGGCCATGGACCAGGGCGGCTACCTGCTGCCCAGCCGCCTTGGCTTTCGCGGCGTGGAAGACCTGGGCGGCGGACTCGCGGCCGGCTTCTGGCTCGAGACCGCCGTGCTGCCCGACACCGGCGTGACGCAAGGCGGCTTCGGCCGGCGCTCCACCGTGAGCCTGATGACCAAGGACCTCGGCGAGCTGCGGCTGGGCCGTGACTACACGCCCACGTTCTGGAACGTGTCGAGCTTTTCGCCCTTCGGCACGGTCGGCGTGGGCGGCAGCAGCAACATCGTCGAAGGCTGGCCGCTCGGCCTGGGCCGTGCACGCACGCAGGCCCGCGCCAGCAACTCGGCTGGCTACATCCTGCCGCGCGGCCTCGGCGGCCTGTACGGGCAGTTCATGTTCGCGGCGGCCGAAGGCGCCCAGGGCGCCGGCTACCGCGGCGGCCGGCTGGGCTACGAGTCGGGCCCGCTCAACGTAGCGGCCGCCTACGGGCAGACCGCTGTGGGCGTCGACGACTACCGTACCGTGACCGTCGGCGGCAGCTATGACTTCGGCGCGGTCAAGGCCTATGCCAACCACCTGCGCCATCGGCTGGGACGCGAGCGGCAGACGAACGCGCTGATCGGTGCGTCGGTTCCCGTGGGCGCGGGGCAGATCCGGGTATCGTTCGCACGCTCCGAACGCTCCGGCCCGGGCCCCGGCACCGGCGGCACCGCCCGCCAGTTCGCCATCGGCTACGCACATAACCTGAGCAAGCGCACCACGCTGTACAGCGCCTACTCACGCATCAGCAACCGCGGTAATGCTGCCTACGTGGTAGCCGACTCGTCGCCCGCCGGTGTGGCGGGCCGCCGCTCGTCGGGCCTGCAGCTCGGCGTGAACCACGCCTTCTGAACGCAGCCCATGAACCGACCGATACGATGTCTCGAGCGAAAGCACGGTGCAGACAAATGCTCACCGAGATGATCCACCACGGCATGGCGAAGACCGCGCAGCTCGCTGTGTCCCGCGGCCCGGCGGAATCGCTCGCTGGTACGAACATCACGGTGAACAGCGTACTTCCGGGCCCGACGAAATCGCGCGGCGTCGGTGACTTCGTGGAAGGCATGGCGCGCTCGAGCGACAAGAGCTTCGAGCAGGTCGAGGCGGAGTTCTTTGACCACATCCGCCCGACCTCGCTGACCAAGCGCTTCGCATCGCCACAGGAAGTGGCCTCCCTCGTGGTCCACGTGGCAAGTCCACTCGCTTCGGCGACCATGGGGGTGGCCCTTCGCGTCGACTGCAGCATCGTCAAGAGCGCCTTCTGAAGGCTTGCCTGGACCATCGGTCAGGTCACTTCTTCGAACGCGGGCCTTCGAATTCGTGCGGTATTCCCAGCGCTGCCTTCGAGCTGCTCGCCCCGCTCATATGAAAAAACGACATCCACCAGGAGCGAGGCAGACCATCCGCGCTTGCCTACATCCTCGTTCTCACCGCCATGCTGGGCGCGCCGGTGGCTCTGATCGCGCCGCCGCGCGAGTCGTCCATCGTCGTCGGCGCTTTCCTCGCGTGCTGGCTCTTCCGCGAGGACCATCTCGCGCGCCGCATGGCCGGGGAGTGATCGTGCTGGCCGGGATCGCGGCGATCAGTCTTTGATGTTTGGTCTGGAGGGTGGCCTCGCAACCAGCGCACGCCATGGGCGCGTTGCACGCAACGAGCCAACGGGAATGCCAAGGCATTCTTGCTGAAGAATGGCCAAAATGGCTGATCACTCTCACCCGAGTCCCATCATGCAGGCCAACGCCACCGATGCCAAGAACCGCTTCGGCGACTGCCTCGGTCAGGCCGAGCGCGAGCCCGTGCAGGTCATGAAGAACGACCGCGTCGCGGTTGTGATGGTCTCGGCTGCCCGTTACGCCGAACTCGAGGCGCTCGAACGGACGAAGACGCCCGGCCAGCGCAAGCGCGAATTCAACGAGACCTATGCCGAGTGGATTGCCGCCCAGAACGGACTGGTCGAACGCGTGGGTGTTTTCGGCGAGGTCTACCGTCCTTGGTGATTGCAGGATGGCCCAGTTCGACGTTTACGCCAACCCCTCCAAGGCCCAGCGCGGCGAGATCCCCTGGATGGTGGAGATCCAGAGCGAGATCCTGGACAAGCTCCCGACCCGCCTCGTGATGCCGTTGGCACCGCGTACCCACATGGCGGCGATGCCGCGCCCCCTCTGTCCGACCATTGGCTGGAACGGTAGCCGCACTGGATGCAGTGATCAGCGGAACCTGAGTCGAACCTCCGACGCGACGCTTCCAGCGCGCCGCACCCGCGCCAAAGCGAACAGCGCGCGATCTCGGCGAACGCCCAAACGACCGGCAGCCACCACGGCCCCACCGGCCGACACCGAGCCAGGTGCTTCAAAGAAGGCATGCCGTGCCCCGCTCACCATTCGATTGCCAGCCAGCAGTTCAAGTACCGACAGCCGATCCTTGGTGAAATCCAAACAGTTCCAGTCGCACTGCACTTGCAGTTCTCGAGGCTGGAACATCAATCCCGCAATACCTCTTATGGACCATGGGAGGCGCAATATTTTTGCGGGTGACGACCGTTTGACGAATCTGTCGCGTCGCCGCTAAAGTTTGCGCCGCCAGCACTTCAAAGCACGGGAGGGACTTTCGTGATTCAGCGAGGCGACATCATCTTTCGGCAAGGGGCGTTCCACCACACGATGTTGGTAACTGACCCCAAGAACTTCATCAGTCTGGACAGCATATTGCCGGGCGATGCATCTCAAGAAATTGAGGTCATTCATGCTGCTTCCAGGGATACGGCCGTCTATCGAGAAATCATCGACATCGACAAGAGTGAAGCCAGCGGAAATTGGTTCACCGTCTATCGCCCGGCGCCTCATTCCGTCGAGCTGTCAAACGGATTGCCCTTTGCCAGGCTTTGGGCCCACCTCAGGACCGCGACGCAAAAGCAGACAAAACAAGGGCCTCTGACAACCTACAGCATCAAGAAAGACGGCGCCCGGGGCAAACTGACCCCGTATTCTTATGGATTGTCCGAGTCAGGCATCGACATAAGCCGCTATTACGGGGTTCAGAATTCCCTGCGAACAGACATCAATCCGCCATTTGGATTCGATGCACTATATCGAGCTTTCAAGTGGGCTGCCCGCCAGCGAGCGGGTTTTAGTGAGAATCGCGGAACCACCTGCTGCGCTTTCGTCACCGCATGCTTCCAGGCATCTTCGGTTGATTTTCATATGGGCGGTGATCACAAGAAAGTTTCCAAAGGCCTCATGCTGCTCACGGAGCTTCGTGGAGAGAAGCTTCCCAGACCCGCCCGCTACGAAGCTTTTGTCGAAGTCGGAAGAGAGAAAAAGAAGGTGGCGCTCGCCACATATCAAGCATCGAATCCAGGAGGTTTTCACAAGGCATTCGGCGTGAACGACTACTGCAAGTTTGTCACCAAGGAAGTATTGGGCAGAGAGATGACGATTGAAGATTTGTTCCCGCCCGCTCTTCTGGTCGACGCGAAATACAACTACAGCAGGAATTTCGAGCGAATGGTGAAAGCACCGGGCAGTGGCTTCGTCAAGGTCCTGTAGCGCCGGCCCTATGCAACTTCAGAATTAAAAGCCCAGCAGCGCGGCAGCGCATGCCGGCGACTGCCTACCGTCGCCGGCACCAGAAACTGCGCGAGCGGCATGGCGCTGATCGGTGCGGCCAACGGTGTGGAATGGCCGCTCATGGTGGACGGGGCGCTGTGCCTGCTGGCCTTCCTCGTGGTTTGGGCGGCGGTGCCGCCGGACGCCAGCCGGCCCATGGGCAGGAAGCCCCGCCCGTGAATCCGGTCGCGCCAGGGCTGTGGCCGTGGAGGGTGGCAAGCCCGATGTCGTGAATCGCCATCGTCACCATCCAGATCATCGCGGGCTCCCACTTCCAGGACCGGCTTGGCCTCGAGACGGCGCAGGTCGGCCCGAGGCTGGCCATGGCGCTCACGACGACGGGCTGGCCCTGTTCGGCACGCAGATGCTGCACGCCAGGTTCCTCGGACGGCCGGCGCATCATTGGCCGTGCCATCCGAGCGGCAAGGTGCCGTCGCGGGCCTGATCGCCACGATGCAGGGTGTGGCGCTGGTGGTGACGCCGGTCGTCAGCACCGCGCTGTACGGCATCAGCCGATCGCTGCCGTTCGCCTGCCTCGCGGCATTGCTGTGCGTGCTGGCCGTTTTCTTCGTGCTGCCTTCGTTCCTCGTGGCACGGCGCGACTGGCACTGAGCAGGCCCGTCCGGGTCGCGGCCGCGCGCGGCACAATGCCTCGCACTCAGCGAGGAGAAGCCACCATGAAAAAACGCATCCTGATCGCGGCGGTGGCCGCCTGCGCCCTCGCCCTGGCGGGCTGGAACTACGTCGCAGCGCACCGGCCCGTCAGCGAGCGTCTCGCGCAGGACGCGCGCAACCAGAAGGTCTCGCTCTGGGCATACCACCGGTACGGCGTCATGCCGTCCGTGCTGGTCATCGACCTGCGCAGGGTCGACGCCGACGCGGCGACGGTGGATGTGCTAAGGGCACTTTTCCAGAGCGCGCAGTCCCACAAGGCCAGGCGCTTCGACAAGGTCCTCCTTGCGCACAGAGGCACGGCGAAGTTCTCCCTCGACGGCGCGTACTACGCGCAACTCGGCCAGGAATTCAGCGAACAGAATCCGGTGTACACGATCCGCACGTTCCCGCAGAACGTGCGCAAGCTCGACGGCACGCCCGCCTACGAGACCTGGACCGGAGGCATGCTGGGGGTCCTGAGCAGGCAGATGGAGGACGTCAACCAGTTCGCCAGGGACTGGTTCATCGCCGACCTCGCGAAACAGGAAGGCGCGCAGCGCTGACGGCCCAGCGGTCGGCACACCGCCCTATTCCCTCAGCGTGAAAACCACCGAGAGGTACGACACCGGCCCTGAATGGATCAACTCGATGCCGTGCAGCGCCGTCGCATCGAACAGCAGCGTGTCCCCTGCCCCCACCTCCACCGCCTTTGCGCCATAGCGGTAGGTGACCACCCCTGACAAAAAGTACAGGAACTTGAGCCCCGGGTGCTGGAAGGTCACATACGACTCGGCCTCGGGCAGCAACGTGACCAGATAGGGCTCCACGAACAGGTTGCCCGACAGCGAATGTCCCAGCAGCTCGTAGCGATAGTCCGCCACTGCCCCCACCCGATCAACAACAAGCCCCTGCCCTGCCCTCACATGGCAGAAGTCCGTGCGCCGGGCCTGATCCCCGAAGAAGCGAGACACCGGCACGTGCAAACCTTCCGCGAGCCGCTCCAGAGTCTCCACCGAGGGCGAAACCAAGCCGCGCTCGATGCGCGAGAGCATCGAGGCGGAGATTCCCGACGCCAACGCGAGTTGCCCGGCCGACAGTCCGGCCGCCATGCGCAGCGCCCTCACCTGAGCGCCGATGCGCGACGCGGACGAACTGCGAGCGACAGGTGCCGGTCGCCGCGGCCGGACGCGCGTCACCGAGGCCGGCAGACCCAGCGGACGTGCCGTAGGCAGGGGCGAGGCGATGTGGCGACGCGTCATTTGGATTTCGTGCCCGCAAGGAAGGCCTGAATGGGAGAGTTCTGGCCGAGTTCTCCGACGCCCCCTGCGATCCAAATTCGATACGGAGGGAGCCGCGCCTCATTTTGTACCATACAAGCGGGTGCATAAAGAAGACCGCGCGATGAGAGTCATCGCATGCGATCGACGCAGGATCCCGCACTGCTGAAAGCCTTTGCGGCCGAGCTGAAAGCTCGGCGGGCAGTGCGTGGCTTCAATCAGGAGGAGCTGGGATTTGCGTCGGGACTCAATCGCACGTTCATCGCGAAGCTCGAGACCGGCACCTCCAGTCCTTCGCTGACCAGCCTCGTTCTCCTGTGCAACGGACTCGAAACAGATCCGGCAGAGCTCATGCACTCCCTCATGAAGCGCTACCGGAAGGAACTCCGAGCCAAGCCGGCAACCAGGTGAGGCTTCAGAACACCTCAACTTCCACGATCAGGCAGAACAAGCAGACACGGATTCCCGCGCGCAGCTACCCGATGTTCGGCATGCCGAACATCAGGGAAGAAAGGGATGCATCGCGCTGCCGCTGCAATAGCGAGCCATCGACCGGACCACGCGCAACGGCACCAGGGAACGCCGACCTTCCTCCAGGCCAGCCGTGCTGCTGACCGATCCTCAAGCGATGTGCGCGGCCAGCATGGAACGGGCGCGCGCAGCCTTCCGGCGCCCGCCGCCTTGGTCAGGCCCTTTGACGGAGCGCCTTTTCGATCTTCTTGTCGGTCTTGTACTGCCCCAGTCCATACACAGCCCAGATCGTCGCCGGCAACCAGCCAATGATCGTGAGCTGGAGAATGAGGCAGATCACACCGGCAATCGGCCTGCCGATGGTGAAGAATGTCAGCCAGGGCAAGATCAAAGCAATCAGCAGGCGCACTTTTTCTCTCCTAGATCGTCGGACAGTCATTCAACCCGTTGGGATCTCAAGCCCCGTGCGACCAGCTTGACGCCGAGCCACGCGCTCATGACTTTCAAGCAGCGATGAAACCTGTTCGTCCGAACTCGAGACCAACGACCCGAAGCATGATCACACCACATTGATGAGAATCAATGTAGAGGCGGAGCCAACTTTGCGTCACTCGCGCAGCGTGGACACCACCGAGAGATACGACACCGGCCCCGAATGGATCACCTCGATGCCGTGCAGCATCGTCGCATCGAACATCAGCGTGTCCCCTGCCCCCACTTCCACCGCCTTCGCGCCGTAGCGGTAGGTGACCGACCCTGATAAAAAGTACAGGAACTTGAGCCCGGGATGCTGGAAGGTTACGTACGGACCTGCTTCCGGCAGCAGCGTGACCAGGTAGGGCTCCACGAACAGGTTGCCCGACAGCGAGTGCCCCAGCAGCTCATACCGGTAGTCCGCCACCGCCCCGATGCGATCGACCACAAGCCCCTGCCCTGCCCGCACATGACAAAAGTCCGTGCGCCGGGACTGATCACCGAAGAAGCGAGACACCGGCACGTGCAAGCCTTGCGCAACCCGCTCCAAAGTCTCGACCGAGGGCGAAACCAAGCCCCGCTCGATGCGCGAGAGCATCGAGGCCGAGATTCCCGATGCCAACGCCAGCCGCCCGGCGGATAGGCCGGCCGCCATGCGCAGCGCCCTCACTTGAGCCCCGACGCGAGACACAGACGGATTGCGCGCCACCGGAGTCGGCCGCCGCGACCGTGCACGTGTGACTGCGGCCGGTAAGCGCAGTGGGCGAGCCGACGGCAAAGGCGAAGCTGTGTGTCTGCGCGGCATATGACAACAAGGCCGTCCCCATAACAACAGAACTGCGCGGGGGCGACGAAATGTGGAAGATCGTCCGTGGTGTGATCGTACACAAGGCGGGAGCATTTTGTCCATGCCAATCGCCTCGCCAAAACACGCGCTCGACCCAGCGCTGTTGGCGCTCGGCACCGCCATCAAGGCACTGCGTAAGGCTCATGGAATCTCGCAAGAAGAACTTGCGCATCGCAGCCACATCGACCGCTCCTATATGAGCAGCATCGAACGGGGATTGCAAAATCCCGGCGTGATGACGATTGTGCAGATCGCCGCGGGCATTGGTGTCTCTGTTGCCGACTTAGCGGCCAAGGCGCGACTCTGAGAATTCAAGAGCGCACAGGTGAGACGCTAGGGCGAGCGACCTTGGATGCCCGAGACGCAGCGTTTGCGGACCTTCAACTCCCACAGGCGTACGTGCGTAAAGAAGCACTAACTGGTCGTACAAGGACAAGCGACCATTCTCCTGCGTCGAGCACATCCTGGACGGGGACCTGCGGAAACCATCCCGGACTTCGCGATCAACCCTGAGGCATCTGATAGTAGGCCTCGTCCCAGGCAGCGTCTTCTAGGCTGTGCGATCTCAGCTCGAACTCTGCAGGGTCTTCTCGGTAGGTTCGAAAAGGAACAGGGCGAGCTTGGCCGAGTTCTGTCCCGACGGCCACTCTGCTCCAGTCCGCTTGAATCCTTTTCCTTCGAGCGTGGCGTGCATCCACGGGTTATTTACCCTAGAAGTTGCGAACATTCCACGACCAGGGGCGTGCAGAACGAGCGCCTCGCACAGCATTTTGGACTTCCCGCCGCGTATGCCCGGACACACGTAAACCCAGCCAAGCTCGAACGGATACCGATCAGCGGGGATGCTGGTCAGCGCCCCTTTCATCACCTTCGCGCGGTAGCCCACGCTCGGCTCCTTCAATCCCGCGACACCCAGGATTGCGCCCTCGTCCAACAGAAACGCGAGAGCGACAGCGCACCTGATGCGCCCAGCCAACCCTATGGGGTCGACCTCACCGCCCTCTAAGACGAGCGCTTCGAACTGGACGAGCTCTTGCGGCGAACACTCGTTTGGCGATTTGGCTTTGACGTCCATGATGTCCGCCCGTTATTGAGCACGGTTCTCCGAAGCTGATCCGCCGGTTTCTGAGACGACGATCAGGGAAGCAGCGCATTGAATGCGATGAAGACCTTCTCGGCCTTGTCGAGCGTCGCCTTGACGGACTCAGCGTCGCAGTGGAAAAGCTCGGGGTGCTTGAGCAGCCATTCGGCCGCACGCCAGTGCCCGAACTCGGGTACTTCCGGCGGCATCAGCTTGAACAACGCCTCGGCCTGCTTAACGATGCGCGGCGTCGTCTTGTCCGCCTCGCGCAGCTTCTCGATCGTCACGGTGTGCGACGACGGCACTTTGTATGCGGCATTGAGGATCTCGATGTAAAGAGCCGGATCGAGCAAATCCTCGACGTCGGCCTCGGACTGACCAGCGAAGTCGGCGGCGGTGAAGAAATGCCCTGCCTTGAGGATCTCCTCGCGTTTGAGCTTCTCGATCTTGTTCGCATCCCCCTTGCCGATGTCGGAGAGGACGGCCAAGTTCATCTTGTTGCCGCCGAAGAGGCGCACGAACGGCGCGATCTTGTCGATGCCGCCGGAGGGGCAGACGACCCAGCGCTTGTCCATACCGGCTCGGCCCCACCGCTTCAAGCCCTCGGAGAGCGCGTTGAGATAGACGATGTCACTGGGACCCTCCACGAGCCAAGTGTTCTCGCCGATGAAGAGCGACTGCGTGATCTCATAACCCAGAGCGCCTTGCAGCGGGAAGAGCGTGTCGTCGTCGACTTGCAGCACGTCGGAGCGCACCTTAGTGCCCTTCACCACGGGCCGCGGCCCGCCTCGTTCGATGACGTCCTCGACGATGCGCACGTCCGCCAAACGGCTCGTGGGCACCATGAAAGGAGAGTGGGTGGTGAAGATCACCTGGTGGTCCGGCAGCAGGCGCTCCTCGATGTATTTGAGGAGGTCGGCCTGCGCTTTGCCGTGCAGCGTTAGGCCCGGCTCATCGAGCAAGAGCACTGCGCTTCCTTGGGTCTTTTTCAGCTGCTTGAACTGCGCCAGAAACGAGAAGAACCAGACGAAGCCGGCACTGCGTTCCGAGAGGGCGATCTTAGCCTTGTGATTGGTGTTTCGGATCTGAATCGAGGCGACCGTACCGGTGTTGAACGGCGGCGAGTCGCCGGGCTTGCCCGCGTCGAAGTCGATGGTGACTTCGAGCGCGTTGTTCTGCGACCAAAACTGGAAGATCTCCTCGGTGATCTCGTTACCGGCCGCTTCGAGCCGCGCTTTCAACGCTGTGCGCTTGTCTACGGAGACGAGCTCGTCGATGTCGGTCCCCGCGTAGGCCAAGAAGTCCAAGAAGATTTTGTCGCCGGTGTCGACCTTCTTCTGCGAGACGTCGCGCTGCAGCTGTTCCACCGATACCTCGCCCGACATGCGCTCGAAGTGCGAGGTGTAGAAGAAGCTGGGCATTCTCGGCGAGAGGATGTCGATCGCGCAGAGCGTGAAGTCCGATTCGCGGCACTTCTTGATGTCCTGCAGCAAGGCTTCCTGCTTCGGCGTGCGATTGGCCAAGCCCGACAACGCCTTGTCCGCGCCGCGGCCATTGGTCACACCGTGCAGGATGTTGCGGTCCGTAGCGTCGAGCGCGTGAGCGCTCGTGAGGTGGTCTAGGCACTTGGCTTGGTCGATCCGCAGGGTCCAGATTCGCTTGTCCTTCTCGTAACCGAAGCCGAAGTGGACCTCGAATTCGTCGCCGAGGACCACTCCCGACCCGAAGCGGGCCTCGATCTTCGCGATGTCAACCGCGTCGAGCCTCCACCAAGTGCGGATCACCTCCGAGGTGCCGTCATCGTGGCGCTCGTCGAATCGGTTGAGGAAGCGGCGCGGGTAGTCCTCCGTCTTGTCGAACTCAAAATCGTCGCTGGGGCGTAGGCCTCGCAGCGCGCTGAGCAGTGCCGTCTTGCCCGCCTCGTTCTTGCCGACGAGGCACGTGAGCTCTCCAATGTCGAACTCCCCAGAGTCTTCCACCGAGCGGTAGTTTTGAACCCGTGCCTTGATGAGCTTCATGTCGTTCCTTTCCGTCGCCGGTCCGCGCCGTCAGATCTTTGACAGATTATCCATGTCTGAAGGAAGAGCACTGGATGGGCAGACAGCGTACCCGCCGCGAGATTCCACGTGACGAGCTCCGCCGCTCTACAAACCTCCATTCAAACGACCGGAAACTTGCGACGCCTTAGGAACCTAAGCCGAAGATTGATCCGCACATCGGGGCATTCGACAAGGATGGGCGCAATCCGGGCGGCCAATCGCCCTGTAACCGGCTTCACCGAGACGGAGCGCTTAGCCGTCCTTAGCTACGAGGTCACGCTGGTCGCTCCTCAGGCATTCAGAGCACAGAGGCGCGCGGAGTCCAGGGAGCGCAGCGGTCTCGTGAAAAAAGAAGATTCGAGCAGACTGACATCAGGAGTTTGGAGCTAGCGTCCTAACGACCGCGGACAGTCTTTGCCGGCTTCTCGGAATAATGCAGCGCGAAGCGATTGGTGTGCTGGAAGGCATGAGCCGGCACGATCCGGCCAGATTCTTCCTTGTGCGCGGGGAAGGCCGAGTGCCCAAAGCGGTCGATCGCGGCGCTCGATCCAGCCGAACCTCCAGTTCAGCGACGGGTAGCTATTGCATCTGGAAGCATCAAGGCAGCATAGCTCAGCACGTTGGAGCCGAGCCGAATCCGTCGGTATCCCATTGGACCGTTGCTTGTTACGAGCTCCCGAATCGGGTCCAGCGATTCGATGCCGAGAACCTCCTTCAACTGTCCGAAAAATTGCTCTGACTGAGCACGGACGAAGACTTCGAGCGCTCGGTGGTGACTCACATAGATCCATGTCAGTGGGTACCAGCGGTCATCGCCGTTTGCGAGTTCAGCACGAAGATGGATCAGCAGATCCGCCTGCAGAAACTGGTCTCGAGGCAACACTCCTGATGAAGTTCGCTCCTGGAGCGTCTGCCCGAAGGGGGTGAGATATTCGGAACCTTCAGGCGTTCTGAGCTCTTTGAGGCGATCATCGCCCTGCCAAAACACGGCGTAAGAATCGCGTTGGCCACCGCGATACCCGTTCTTGATCGCGCCGAAGTAGGGCGCGGCCAGAAGACTCTTCGCTAATTCGAATTCTTCGCGCCAGATAGCTATGCCTACGACGGACACGAAAAGCTCGTGAGCTAGCAGCCTGAAGTGATCGGTCGACTCTCGGTCTCTCTTCGCCGGGTAGCACCGTGCCAAAAGATCGTCAAAGAAACGGACAAGATGCATTGACAGCTTCTGTCGTGAAACGGACTCGTGATCGACGGCGTCTAAGACAACCCTCACGAACTCATCCTTCGCTTGCCTGAGGGCTTCAAATTGCTTCACGACCAGACTGTTTGTCGCACGAGGATCCAAGATGGCAAAGCGATCAAGGTTGCGACAAAAGCACTCCAAGTACTCTCGGAACAAGTTTGCAGAGTTCGCGCTGCCGCCCCTGGCCGCGCGACGAAACTGACTCGCGGTGAACTCGGTACCAAGACCGATTTCAGGTTCATCGGTCAAGAATGACGGCCTTGCCCCCAAAGGTGGGCGCTGATGAAGGGGCTTGTCGAAAATCCAGCGCAGCAATTGCTCCAGGTTGCTATCAGCTAGTTCATCAGTGCTCATGTCGATGAATATTCGCCCATGGTAGTAAGTCGGCACGAACGGCTCGCCACTTTCGGAGCGCTCTCTGACGACAAGCGCAAAGCGACCTTCGTCTTTTCCAGAATAAAGCTTGGGGGAGATGATTTGGGCTTCAGTCCCCGCTCCGCCGCGGCGGTCATTGGACTTTTCAGCATAGGTTCGATCCGAAATGATGATGACTTTCCTGATTTCGGAGTCATTAACAATTCGCTCCATGAACTGGTAGGAGTTTTGCCCCTCCCTTAAGTCCCATTTGTCGAGAATGATGTCGACGCTGGCCTCCACAAGGCGCTGGCAAAGATTCAAAACCCACTGCTCATGATCAGGACTTGACCAAGCGTATGAGACGAAGACCTTTGGACTATCACCGGAGCTCATGACACGTTCCTCATTTTCGATCCCCTCATTTTGAGCGAAATACACGGGATTGGGATCTTTGGCAGATCGAGGAACGCCACGTTGGCACTGGCCCTGTAGTCCCCATCCAGCGGCCCAGCGCCCTGAAAGCATCGTGCAATTTCGATTCCAGCTTGACTCTGCGGTCGCTTTGGCCGATGCCATCATCTTGACCGCTGTCGCGGTCAGCGCAGCGCAGACCTTCCTCAATCTCGATGATGTCGAGGGCCTGGCCCTGACGGTGACCCGGGGCGCAGATCGCTTGGCAAGACTTTTTGAGCTTCGGGCCCATCATGGCAGCCATAGCGGCGGTGGTGCTTGTGCCGGCGTTGACTGGTGTTAATGCCTGACCCGCGAATAGGCTGTACCGCTGGTTGGGAACGACGAAGATCCAGATCACTTCCGAGGGCGCCGTCATCGCGACCGCCACCCTCGACGAGCACGCCAGCGCGCGAGACGTCGCGGCGCTTTGCTGCGCTTCGCGACGAAGCAACAAGTGACCGATTGACTGCGGAAAGCCGTCGTCGATTTCAACGCTTGCAAAGAGGCAGAAAGCCCAAGTTTGCAAACAAGGATGCCGAACCAGGACTTTTTTCTGCCCGGCTCCGCTAATTCTGAAGCAAGCGCACCGGCAGGTGTGCCCCTTCGTAAGCTCCCCCGTCAAGTAGGTAGCCCATTCCCGAAGTCTGCGGCGGTGTGGCTGTATCCTCTCGGTCACCACAAAAACTGGGGGCGCAGATGGGCAGCATTGTCTTTGGACCAAAGGTTCTGCCAGACAACCTGACCGAGATCGCCGGCTATAAGGTCGGCCTCGCAATGTCGATTGAAGAGATCTGTGACCATCTGACCGGTACTTCGTTCCCAGATGCCATCCGCAATGGCGAGACATCGGGCGTTCGGCTCAGGTCAGAAGAGTACGAAGACCTTTACTACAACCTGCTGCACCGAATCGGGTACACGAGAGAGCTGTATCAAGGGCCCAGCATCGAGCAGGCGAGGCTATTTCATCGCTTCAAAGCTAATGCTGCGGAACTCGACTTGTACATGCAGGTCAGTTCGACGATGAATCACCTCATGAGGGTCGGAATTCAAAACGGCGATCCAAAACCGACTGACCCCAAGGTGATCTTGCCTCAAGTCAAGAAGATTTTCGGCGTAGCGGGCATCAAGATCGCAATTGAGATGTACGAGATCATCAATCGCGGGATTCGGATGAATCCGCATCAGGGCATCGGCAACGAATGGATCAACCCTCTTGACCTGAAGGGGCTGTTCAAGGGCACAGACCAACAACCTGAGAAGGCGCGGTTCATTGACCAGCGGTACATCGACTATCTGTCGAACAACCAGGATCGCATTGGAGATATGCACTGGCGGCAATTTGAGAAACTGACTGCCGAGTTTTACGAGCGCGACGGATACAAGGTCGATCTTGGTCCTGGCAGCGGAGATGACGGTGTCGATGTCCGTGTGTGGAAACCGGATGCAAGTCCCAGCGATAGCCCGCTGTGCATCGTTCAGTGCAAGAGGCAGAAAGACAAGATCGAGAAGGTCGTCGTCAAGGGCCTTCACGCCGACGTTCAGTTCGCGCGGGCGGAGTACGGCGTCATCGTCACTACGTCGGAGCTAAGCCCTGGCGCGAAGACGACGATCTCGGCGCGTGGCTACGACATCCAGGCCGTCGAGCGAGAGGGTGTCAAAGGTTGGCTGACAAAGCTTCGAACGCCGGGAACCGGTATCGTCCGGTAGCGCGCTAGTCGGGACAAGGCATAAGTTTTAGGCTGCTCACATCGATAGGATCACTGGCATCATCAATTGCAGTAGCCGACGATCTGATTTCGCCGGCGGTTCCGGGTCTGAAGTGTCAGCTGAAACTAGGCCGAACCGGTCATCCCAAGTTGGATCGGTCGTTGTGCCCAATCAAGTACCCGGTCCCGAAGCGATCATACGAGCCACCTCCCATCGGGTGTCGGTTGACGAACGCAGCGGTCGCCCAGATCGACTGCCGCGAATGACTCTGGCCAGTCTGGAGCGAGCATACTTGAAGGGCGGCTACGCAACGGCTGCCGCCGATGCGACGCATAGGGCGAGCGATCGGTCTGGGCCAGGTGGCGGTCGCTGATGCCTCTGTAGTTCGCATGATGGCTAAGCTGGCAGCCGATGCAGCAAACGGGGCTAATCCCTTCTTGCAGCCGATACACTTTAAACATCGCAGCTCGAAAGGCGCGGGGATGCCTGGAAGACGAAGAGAATGCTCGTCCACCTGGCTGGTTAAATCACTTCCGGGGAAGAAGACGACATGAACCAGGGCGCAACCTGGGGCAAGTGGGATCTGCACATCCACACGCCTGCCTCGTACCAATGGAGCGGCAAACGCTTGCGCGATGCCGCCACAGCTGCCGACCGAGACGATTTGCTGAAGCAAGTCGTTGCCGGCATCAATGACAGTGGCTGCGCCGCCGTTGCGGTCATGGACTACTGGACCTTCGACGGCGTCCTCGCCCTGCGTGAATACCTCGGCCGACCGGGAGCGACGAAGTGCAAGGCGACCATATTCCCGGGCATTGAGTTGAGGATGGTTTCCCCAGGGAGCTTCCGGCTCAACATGCATGTGCTGCTCAACCCCGAGTTGCCGGACGACAAGCTGAACGCCTTCAAGACCCAGTTGAAGCTAAGCATGGGCGGGAAGCCGTTGACCGACAGCTACCTTGTGGAATGGGCGCGCCAGAACTTGAGTGACGAGCGCTTGTCTACGCTTGGGATTTCTCGCGCAACCCTCAACAGCGATGAAGCGGCGGCGCTTCAGGCTGGCTCAAAGTGCGCAGAGGTGACCGCCGAATCGGTTGGGGAAGCTTTGCGTACTTTTGGCGAGCGTGACGCCATCCTGTTCGTGCCATTCGACACCAGTGACGGAGTGAACAAAATCCGCTTCCGGGAACACTACTCTTTCCCGCGCGAGGTGCTCGCGATGGAGGCAGTCTTCGAGGTCGCCAACCAAGCAACCCGGAGCGCCTTCAATGGGGTCAAGACTGCGGACAACGACAGCTTCTTCAACGATTTCCAAGCGGCTATCAAGCACCCAAAGCTTGCCGTTCGCGGCAGTGATGCGCATCGCGTCGCGGACTACGGAAAGTTTCATGGAGGCAACCCCACGTGGATTAAGGCGCTTCCGACGTTCGCGGGGCTTCTGCAGGCTTGCCGGGAACCGGCAAACCGGTCGCACGTCGGAGCGTTGCCGCCCAAAGTCGACTTCGTCCAGAAGAACCCCCAGCTCTTCATCAAGAACGTCCAGGTGCGCAAGCGCGCTGGCGCCCCCGAGCCCGGCGCGTGGTTCGATAACACCACGCTTCCCCTGAATCAAGACCTTGTAGCACTAATCGGCAGAAAGGGCAGCGGCAAAAGCGCCCTTGCTGACGTTATAGGTGTACTCGGTGACACACCGAACGAAAGGTACTTCTCTTTCCTCTCCGACCAGCGATTTCGGTTGGCGAAGGACAATAAGGCCAGCTCGTTCGAGGCACAACTCGAATGGATTAAGGACTCGAAGGATCCAGAGTGGCGCGCTCTGTCTGACAGTCGATCCAGCAGTTCTGTACCGCGAGTCAAGTATCTGCCGCAGCGGTACTTCGAAGAGCTGTGCAACGACCACGTCAAAGGCGACGACAGCTTGCTGCAGGGTGAGCTCCGCGCCGTCATCTTTTCCCACATCCCCGTCAGTGAACGAGATGGGGCTGACTCGTTGGATGAACTGATAGCGCTTCGCACTGACGTCATCGAGCGAGAGGCATTGGCCATTCGAGCCGACCTGAAAGCGACAAACGCTCGCATCATCCAGCTCATCGAGCAGGTGGACCAGCCTGCGCAGGACCGTGCGCGGGAATCGGTTCGTCTTTCGCTTGTCGGTCTCCACGCCTTGCGCGACAAGAGGCCCGCGGTTCCGCCGGCGCCGCAGGCCGATGACGAGCCCGCTAAAGTCGCGGCGGCTGTCATTGCGGACTTGAATGCTCGCATCGCGGCAGTCGAGACACAGCAGACGGCGGCCCAGACTGAAGCCGACCTGCAGCGAACGCGCATTCGCGCCATAGACGATGTGCTTCAGCGTATCGCCGCTCTTCAGAAGGTACTCGAGGACAGCAAAGCAGACCTGTCGAAGCGCCTCACTGTACTCGGCCTGAAGCTGGAAGACGTTATTCAGCTTACCGTCAATACGGTGTCCTTGAATGAACTGCAGACAGCGTCAAAATCCAAGCTGTCCGAACAGGAAGCATTGCTTCAACCGGGTGTTGAAGGGACGCACCCGACACAGCTGGCCAAATTCAAGGCGGAGTTAGCCGCAGAGCAGTCCAAGCTCGACGGTCCGATGAAAGCGCACCAGGAGGCACTGTTTGCTCTGCGGGTCTGGGAGGAGGAGTGGGCGGCAGCGACTGGTGCTGCTGACAAAGAAGAGTCCTTCCGTGGCAAATGGTATAGGCTGAAGAACATCCCGGCTCTGCGCGCCGAGCTGCTTCAGCTGCGCAAACAGCGAGTTCAGCTTTCGCTGGCCATACTGGGGACATTGCGCAAGCGCGGTGACGTGCTCAAGAGCCTCTTCGCCCCCGTGCAGGCGCTGGTAGACGACGAGCCGCAGATTCGTGAAGCACTGGGCGTCCAGTTCTCGGTGCGCTTGTCGTTCGATGCCTTCGTCGCGCGACTCTTCGACTTCATCAAGCAGAGCGCAGGGTCGTTCGTAGGATTTGAGGAGTCCAAGGCTCTCGCCAGCAAGTTGCTTGCGGCGCATGACCTCACTACCGATGCGGGCCTGACGGCGTTTCTTGCCGACGTAGACGATGCATTGACCTTCACTGTTCGTGGCGGTCAACGCCGTGCCGTCGCCACGGCAACAATTCTCAAGTCCGATAGGACAGCAGCACAGCTATACGACTTCCTCTTTGGGCTTGAATACGCTAGTCTGAGTTATGGCTTGATGCTTGGAAGCGTCGAACTGGAGCGGCTCTCGCCCGGTCAGCGAGGCGCGTTGCTGCTCATCTTCTATCTGCTGGTTGACCTGGACCGCATCCCCATCATCCTCGACCAGCCTGAAGAAAACCTGGACAACGAGACCGTCTACAACCTACTGGTCGGCGTCATCACCCGGGCCAAGCAACACCGTCAAGTTGTAATGGTCACCCACAACGCCAACCTCGCCGTGGCCTGCGACGCCGAGCAGGTCATTGTCTGCAGCATGGAGCGCGACGGCTCAAACAAAATTTCCTATGAGGCTGGCGCCATCGAAGAGCTGAACCTGAACCAATCGGTGGTGAATATCCTGGAAGGCACCAAGCCGGCGTTTGAGAACCGGCGCCGCAAGTACGTTTGAACAAGACCCGTCGAAATTCACCGTCGACGTTTGCAATGGCCGTATAGCGAGGATGACGCATGGCTCTGAATAGTGTCTACAGGGCGTGGGGCGACCCACTGAGTGGCAGGTTTCGCGCGCGGCAGCCGCTCAGCTATGAGATCTCAAGGTCAGCAGCCAGTCTAAAGCCGCCAGTCATATCTGATCGCCTCGGTCCCTGTACTCGACCGTCTCATCTGCAATCTTGATCGCGCCCTTCATCACCAGAGCAGCCTTCACACTGGCCACTTTCTCAGGCACCGGTTCAGGCCCGAAGCGCGATTGAATTCGCCTTTCGAGCGCGCTCAATGACCTTGGCTTTCCCGCTTCGCCAAAGTCCCTGAGCATCAGCGACAAAACCTGGTCGACGGATTTGGATCTCCTGCTCTTTGGAGCCAAGGGAGCGATCGCTTTGCCGACCGGTGGATGCGCCACTTCCGCTGGCTGCGGCAACAGAGCCGGTCGGACCAACGTCGGCTTGACGTCTATCAACGCTGGTCCCAGGACCTCCATACGCTCGACTTGTCGTCCCTTCGATCGCGCATGCACGATCGCGGGATCGTAGTCCCCGTCTGCGGCGACGATCACGAAGCGCGCCCCCGGCTCATGCCGCCCGACCAGATAGCCCAGATACAGAACCAGATGGAAATCCAGTGAGTTCTTGCCCGGCCTGGAGATATCGACAAGAGATACCCGATCGCCCAGTTCCATGTACGGCGCGAGCAGTCCGATCTCGTGCTCACCATAGAAAATCCAGGCCTCGCCATTCGAGCCCATCCACAACGCGACGTCCTCCGGCGGCGGGTGCCGGTTCTGCAAATCGATCAACAGATAGGTCTTGCTCACTGTCCGACGGCATTGGCAATCATGAGCCGCGCCGTCGCGCGCGTCGCACCGACGTAGAACAGCCGCATCTCTTCCAATGCGTCGTGGCCGTCCTTCACGCCCTCCTCCTGGCCCGCAGCGGCCTGGCGAGCCCCCATCACTGCAACCACCGGAAACTCCAGCCCCTTGCTGGCATGCAAGGTCATCACCTTGATGGTGTCCGCGCCCGGGTCGAAATCATGCGTGCCCTTGCGCACCTTGTGCGGCAGGCGGCGGCGCCCCAGCGCCCGGGCACATTCGTCCATCAGCGCCCAGCTCCGGCACAGCACCGCCATGTCGCCCCAGGCATGCCCCTCGTTGTGCGCACTGGCCATCAGTTCCGCAATCCGGTCGGCCTGCGCCCGGGTACTCGGCAGATCGATGACGATCGGCTCCGGCCCTTCCCTGCCGCAGCTCACCGGCTGGACCAGCGGGACGCCATCGTCGTCCTTCTCCTGGGGCTGCAAGAGCTCGGTCGCCATCGCACTCGCCGTCTGCAGGATCTGGCGGGTGTTGCGGTAGTTGATCCTCAGGATCGTCGTACGGCCCTGCGCCTGCACGCCCACGCTCTTGAAGCTGAAGGGCTTGCCGCTGCGCTTGTCGTAAATGCTCTGGGCATCGTCGTACAGCAACAGCAGGCTGTTGGTCGCTGGGTCGACCATCTGGGTGACCAGCTTGAGCCACTCAGGTGCGAAGTCGTGGCCTTCGTCGACCAGCACCGCCAGGTACTGGCCCGACGGGATCATCTTGCGGTCCACTCCCTCGATGACGTTGCGCACCATCTGCTCCATCTTGGCGCCCACCGGAAGGTCGTTGGGCGGCAGCGGCTGGCCGAACGCCACGAGCTGGTCCCGGCACCATTTGTGGAAGTGCCGGACCTGGACACGCTCGGCCAGTCCCTTGGCCTGCATGGTGGCCTGCAGCTTCACCGCCAGCGGTTCGTTGTAGCAAAGCACGAGCACCGGCTTGTGCGAATCCACCGCGGCCTTGGCCAGGTACTCGGCGCGGTAGCCCAGGATCATGGTCTTTCCCGATCCCGCGACACCGTGGATGACGCGGTGGCCGTCGCCCAGGCTGCGCGCCAGTTGCTCCTGCTGCAGGTCCATCACGCGCAGGAGGTCGGGGATCGTCGCCGTGTCGTCCGCGTCGTCAAAAAGAGCGCCCTGCTCCGGCACCCGCACCTCGGGAAACAGGTTCCAGCGCACCCTGTCGATCTGTGGCAGCGACAGCGTGCCGCGCATGAGCACCGGGAACATGTCCCAGAGCCGGCTCTGGAAGTCCTCCGGCTCGGCATCCTCCAGCATCTCGTCGGAGCAGACCACCCGGTTGGGCTCGATCGCGCTCCCGAGCCCCGCGGCCTCGAACTGCTTGCGCGTGATGCGCGTGAGCACAACCCCGTAGCTCCACGGGAAGGTGAGCATGCCTTTCCACTTGCCCTCGTGCTGGATCAGCTGGGCGTCGCGCTTGAGGGTATCGACGACCTGCAGCGCCTGGTGCCGGGCCTGCTCGATCGGATTGGGAACGCTCTTGGCCACCCCATCCGGCGCGATCAGCCAGTCGCCGCGGCTGGCCTGCTGGATGGTGTCCAGGCGCCAATCCTTGGTCTCCAGGATCAGCAAACCCCGGCTGGGGTGCAGCACGACGAAGTCCGGGTGACACTGCCTGGGACCGATCGGGACGTCGTACCACAGCAGGTAGTCTTCGTCGAGCTTCTGCTGCAGCCGCTCGGCCAATCGGCGCTCGCCCGAGGTCATCCGGGCGACGCAGGTACTCAACGCAGGAATCAGGACAGCCATTGAAGATGCGATCGCCTGGATCGGCCGGAGCAAGGATGGATCGCAACGTAGCGTAACGGGCGGATACCGTCAATCACATGGACCGTGAGCGACAAGGCCAACGTGGCATGGACACGGCGCAACGACGCCGACTGTTTGGCCGAACAGCACGGCGTCTGTGAGAGGCAAAGGAGGTGCTTCCTCCGTATGCGTGTCACCAAGCCCTGGCGTTGACATCCGCCGACCAGCATCAACACGCGGACGACATGCCGCAACGTCGCTGCCGCTCCCCCAACATCACTTGCACGAGCCGATGAGCCAGACTTCCTGTGGCGATTGCCGCCCCTCCGGGAGCTCGACAAAGCGAGGAATGATGGGCGGAGACAACGGGCAGCCTTTTGAAGCGAAGAATTCCTTGGTGGCTTGAGCGAGCGACGCGGCGCGCGCTGCCTCCTGCGGGGTGTTCGAGAAATACCTGACCTCGTTCTTCTGGCCGCGGTTGATCCGCTCGGCCCTCGGAGGGTTGAAACCGGCGCTGCGCAGCACGCCACGGTAAGCGTCAATGAGTTCTCTTGAGAGTTCACCAGCAAACTGCACATAGACCACAGGCTTCGCAGCCGCATCGAACTGGGCGAGCGCCTCGCCCGTGACGGAGGGCTTGACGGCCTGCAGGGCATTCTGGGTCTGTGCCAAGGCGTCATTGGCCTCCGCAAGCTGCCTGCGCCGGAGCTCGAGCGCGTCGTTGCTTTCACTCAGCTCTCGCGATTGGCGCTCGGTTTCGGCCTTCAGCTCGTTCAGGCGCGTCAGGTTCGACGCCACTTCCTGGTTGGCTTTGAGTGCGTCGTACTGCGCCTTGGGCACACCGATGTAGACGCTCCATACCGCAAGCAATACGGCCAGCACGCTGATGACGACCTTTCCCGTCAACTCATAGTTCCAGCCCTTCAGGTTGCGCAGCTCCGCCTGCAGCTTCTCCAGCTGCACTCTCTTGATCTGATCGTCGAGCGTATCGTCTGACGGGGGATGTGGGGCATCTGCCTGCGTATCGGCCCCATGCGCGTGGACCGGGTTTCCCATCAGCCTGGCTCCCCGGCGGTGCGGCCGCGCGCGAAGTAACGCATCAACGCACCTCGGCGTCCTTCTGCGTAGCCATCGAGCCAGGAGTCGTCCGTGTCCAGGAAACCGGACCAGCCCTTCTTGTGCTGCTCCTTCTGTTCGGCCTGCACGGCCCGGAAACGATAGTGGTCGTAGACATCGAGGATGTGCACGGCGTAGGCCTCGGCCAAGGCCTGATCGCCGCTGACGATCACCATGTTCTCGTCATTGCAGTACGAGGCCTTGAAGCCCAGGTTGTGGCTGCCGAGGATGACGGTGCAGTCCGGCGACAGCGGATCGATCACGACGATCTTGTCGTGGATGATGGCTCCGATCCCGCCCTTGGCGGTCAGTTGCTCCACGCCGAAGTCCACGAGCATCGTTTGGTCGTCGATGCGTGAGGCCCGCACGATGGAGACGTTGTCCTCGAAGAAGGTCCGTGGCGACTCGCCGGGTTCGTCGTCATCTTCGTCATCGGGATCGTTTTTCTTGCCCGGCACGTAGTTGGGCATGGCCTGGGCACTGGAGACAGCGCCCGTGACGATCAACTGCCCGTCCTTGCGGCCAATCTCGATGGCCTCGCCGATGATGCAGTCGTTCCCACGCTGACCAGGGTAGAAGGCCAGGAATAGGATCGCCTCGCGCGCCAACCGCATGCGTCGATAGACCTCTTTCAGGTCTGGTGGCGTCTTCGTTCCCTTGGTGCGTCGTTGCATGTTGGGCGAGAACCAGAGTTCGATCTGCGCGCCACCGGCCAGCGCGACCCGTTCCGGGCTTTCGTTGGAGCGTCGGAATTCAAGGCTTTGCTGGTTGTCCGGCATCGGAGCGCCAAACGGTTTTGGATTCGTCAGCACATCCGCATGCATTCGCCGCCAGTACTCCATGAAAACGTTCGCAACCGCGTCGTCCTCGATCAAGAGCGCATTGTTGGTCTGCCCCGCCACCCCGGTGGATGTCCAGTTGGTGCTGCCCGTGAAAACCGAGCGCGTCCCGCCGTCCAGGGGATCGTGCACAACGAACTTGTTGTGGCCGATGTGCGTGTCGTTGTTGAACATCCGGTGTTGAATGCCGACGCCCGCAGCGATCAGGCGCTCCCGCGCCGCAGCGTTCCGGCCGTCCCACTCTCCGTGATCCTTGCCAGTATTGGCCAGGATGAGATGAATGCGCTGCGCATTTACCAGCAGGAGGTCGACCAGTTCCTGGTCGTCCAGTTCGTAGAGCGCAAAATGAAACTCGCCGGGTCTGGCAAACAGTTCGTGGAGCAGCGGCAACACATCGCCGGCGAGGTACTTCCGGTGGGGATCGTCCGGGTTTGAGATCTTGTCGCTCAACTCGTTCGGCACGATCTCTCCGTCCTCCATCAGCACATTGCGCATCCACTGGGCGGCCAGGATGCCATTGGTGAAGGTCGAACGGAAAACACCGCGGTGGCTCGTCACCCGGACCTGCGCGGTCGACACCGCCGGCCCCAGATAGCCGAGAGGGCGAGGCTTGCCGTCGTAGGCCTTGACGGACGTTTTGACAAGCTTGCCTTGGGCATCTCTGACGGGGTGTCCCTGCTCGTCCCGCTTCGTCACTCGCACCATCGTCGGTGCGGGGTCGGGTGCGGGCTCCATGCCGGCTTCCAGGTCACCGACGGGTCGGATCTCGTACCGGACGAAGACCTCCGCAGGCCTGCGGTCCAATGCATCGCGCCTCTTGCGCAGCGTGACATCTCTCCACGAGAGTTTCTGCACCGGCCAGATCCCGGTATGCTGCGGCAGCCAGTGGGGGTTGCGCTGACCGGCGAAGCCAACCCAGCTTGCGCAACGCACCCGATCTTCGCTGCCGTCGTCGCGCAGGGCGACGCTGCCATCGGCATTCAGGTAGACGCGCGTGACCTCAAAGCCGAGGCAGCCCTCGATTTTTCCATCCACATCCCAAGCCACGTAGGCCACTTCGTTGTTGGCGTAGGCGGCGGCACTGACAACTTGTCCCATGGCTGTCCTCCTTGGTGGCGGGCGAATGCCTTCGTGGGCCGAGCAGCGGGCAAGCTAGCCCCGCGAGATGACGAGTGAATTGCAGCGAAATGAACGAACGACGCTTGCGCGCTCGCGGATTTGAGCGCCACGACCGCAAGAGCACATCCCCAAGATTGGGGATCCAGGTAACGTCGTCTCGTCGCTACACCCACCGTTTTGGCCCATCCTCACGGGCAGCGGAGTGAACAACGCGTACCCGCAGAAAGCCTCTGCCGCCTGGCGCATCGGGGCCGGACGCCCCGCTGGTTGGCTGGACAGACAGGCGATCCACACTGAAATGCCCTGCCCTATCCGGCGCGGATCGGCGTGGCCAACGGCGATCTCATCAGCGCCTCGCGGGCCGCGCTCGCCAACGACGCACCGGAACTCAACATCGCCAGGAGTTCGCAAGCCTTCTCGTGGCGGCAGGTCCCATCCCTCTCGCTCCGCCAGTGGGTGCGAACCAAATCGGCTCTGCAAGAGAGTGCCACTGTCCCCCTGTGGGGCCGCGTTGATAGTGTGTTAGGTTGGACTGTTCAAATTAACAGCACTGTATACAATCTCATGTGCAAGGCGCCTGCCTTCCGGCGCCCGCAGCTTTGGTACGTGTGAAGGCAAAGGGTGGAACATGCCCAAGAACGTCAAGCAAACCTCCCCGGCGGTACCAGCCTGCGAATGGCTAGATTCGAAGGCTCGCACGCTCCCTGAATATCGCGGCATCCAGCCGACCCAGGTAGTCCGGCTGCCCAGCCGCTGGATAGCAAGCGGCCCAAAAGGCCCGTGCCACTCCCAATGCATCCTCAAGAGCTTCTTCCGCGCGCTTCAGCCACTCCTGCGGCGTGCAGACGATAGGCGCCTTGGATGGACCAAAATGCATGCTGGCATCACGCACCTCTTTCGTCTCGGTGAGGAAGCGTCGGAATGGTTCTTTGCGTTGCACTTCGTCGATGACCCGCAGAGGACTCTCGCCGTCGGCCCTGATAAGCGACGGATACTTCTCGAGCTTGTACTCAAGGCTCAGATATCGGCCCTTGCGCATGCCATGCAGTTGTTCCACCACAGCCGGGTCAAGCCCGCTCATCGTTGATGCGGCATTGCTCCCGACACTGTTCGTGAACGACTCCACGAACGCGACAGCGCTCAGCACCGTGGAGCGGGCATAGGTGGCGACGTTCATGTTCAGCCTCGTCAGGGATGCATGGACCGGGATCATTTCGGCAACCGTCGAGGGCTTCGCCACCTTGAGTCCTTCGCCGAGCATGAGGTCATTCGCCGCCCGCGTCAGCTCGTTCAAGAAAAATGCATCTTCCAGCAGCGTGCTCTCCTCCGTGGATACGGAGCCCGCGTGAACCCCGAGGCCTATGCGGGCGTGGACAGGTAGATCGGCTGGCAGGCCCAGCAGCGGCGGCGCGAATCTTTCGAGAATCCACCCAAGCGTGATGCCATATCGCCAGACGTCGTAGTCCTTGCCAAGACCGATGAAATCGTGCCCGATGGCTTCACGGGACTGGCGAGCAGTCATCCCCGGGCGCGCAGGGGTTCCGCGTTCGAGGATCGAACAAAGCATGGATCCGCGAGCAAGCAAATCGGCCGCCGTTGCGCCTTTGATGAACTCACCCACGTCATCGAGCATCTCGCGCGTCCTGGGGTTGCGGGCACCGAGCGGCCCGGGGTCCAAGCCCCAGTACAGGCCCGCATAGGCATGGATAAATGCGAGACGTTGCTTGATCTTCTGGGTTTTCATTGAGAACAGGGCAAAAGAATCTCAAGGGATGTCGGCGGGACCTCCCTGTACACGCCGAGCGCCGGCGGCCAAGGGTGGTTGTGCGGCGAAGGTTCCACGAACCACGATATCGAGTTGTCCCCTGCACTCCCCTTGGCGCAAGGCTACTCCTCGGCTTGGGTTCCATCGTCACGGAACCCCGTATGAACCGTCGATCTCATGGCGCAATCGCGTCATCTTCTCGGTGAGCGTGCATCACAGCATGGACCTACGATCTCCTTCCCAAAGATGCCCTCCGATCACCCCATCCGCCCCAACCGGACCAGCCTCAGCTCCGTGCGTGCTTTTTGTAGGCTGGCGCGAGGGGTTTGAACTTCGAGCTGACGTCGTAGAGCGGCTCATCAAAGATGCCTCTGATCAGGCCGATGATGGCGTCGCCCTTCTGCCTCTCGCTCAGTTGAACCTGATTTTCCTCATACCAAGCGATGGCTTGGGCTGGTCGCTGCTTTGCGAAGGACTGGACGAGATAGACCAAGTCGGGAATGTAGCCATCGTCCTTACCCTGCCCCTCCAAGTGGAGCCTGATCCATTCGGGGAAATCGAAAGAAGGGCCGGCGAGTTCAGCGATCTCTCTCCAATACGGTGGCCAGAACCTGTCGCGCTTCAATTCCCGACGGCCATCATGCAAGCTCGCGTCATCCAGCAAGATCCTGCGTGCCTCCATGTCCTCATTCGCTGCCACCAGTGCGAGCGCCACGGGGACGGTGGGCATGGTGTAGTAGTAGCTGGTAGCTCCAGCCCGCCAGGCTAGCTGACGAAACAGCGGACCTTCACCCCGCATCGCTGCGATGCTGTACAGCTCAGCCGCCGTGTAGCGCTGGGCCAGGCGTTGCGATGCAACCGGCGGAACGAAGCTGTAGAGCTTCTCGCACTGCCCCAGATCGGCCAGGTCGATAGAGCGAAGATAGGCCCCCTCCATGGCGGCCAGGGCTGCGCGTTGACATACCGTCATCCAGGCCTGGTGCTTCCGCGCACGCGAAAAATCCCCGCTTGCTTCGACATAGTTTCGCAAGAGCACACCACGATACGAGGCGGGCGCCTGCACCACCAGTTGCCAGGCGGTGTCCGCATCGCCGTCCTGGGCGAAAGCGTAGACAAGCCCTGCGCGCGCCGAGAAGTAGGGAATTTCGTTGGGGATGGGCCGGAGAAATGGCCGCATCAGGGCCCAGGCCGTTCGCCGCCGGCCCAGCCGATAGTTGGCGTAGGCATAGCGCAGCTCCAGCATGCCGCTGTCCTGCAGGACTTGGGGGTCCAACCGCCTGACCAGTGCAACAGCCCGCGCATAGTCCCGCTTCTTGTACAGCAGGTTGAACGCCTCCTCCGATGGAAGGTCGTGTGCATCGGGCTTCGGCGTCCTGCGCGCGTACCTTTCCAGCAGCCCCGCATGCCGGGGAGCGACCAGCAGTGGCTCGACAAGGTGCTCAAGCCCGCGGGCTTCCAGCAACGCATAGCCGGCCACATCGACTTCGCCACTGCGGCGCATGGCGCCTGCAGCCGCATAGGCCGCACCCTTCTCCGTCGCCATGGCAGCGGCTTGGGCTTGCTCTTCGCAACCTGCACGGGCATACCAGTACGGCTTCAGATACGCAAGCCGCGACGTGCGCGCTGCCGGATCCCAATACATGGGCCCATGATCCGAGCCGTCGGATTTGCCGTCCCAGTTCTTGACGGGAGGGATCTGCTCAAGCAGTTCGACAGCGCGCAGATCGCAGGCCATGGCCAATGACGGACAGACTGTGGCGATGGCGCAAAACGCCCACGGCACCGCCCGACGTCGCATCTGGATCCATGCGCTACGACAGAGATCGCGTGTGAACCTGATGATCCCGAACATCCTTCCCTCGCTTTTTTGTCCCGCCGGTTCGCCCACGCTCCCTGCAGGGCTTGCCGTCACTTTACGGGTGCCGATCGACGCGCAATGGGCAATGCAACCAGGTGGAAATTCAGGTGCACCATGCAAGCTGCTCCCGATCGTTGCTTCCTCGACCGACAGAAGTTTCCAAGACGGTCGACCACCCGCGAACGCCCGATCTCGCGAGGCCGTAGCCCGGCAACCGCCCCATGCCAACCAACCCCAACCGGAGTGCAAAGCCGGACGAGCCGTTGCCCGGATCAATGGGGTTGTATCAGACGCGGCTCCCCAGAGACGGCCCTCCGCTGAACGAGGACTACCTCTCAGGAGCACTTCATCACTGCCAGTTCGCAGCAATCACGGCATTCAGGCTGCTCTGGTAGTTGGGCGGCAACGTGGTCTGCCCCGCTGCCGGTGGCGAGAAACTTGCCATCGCCTGCACCAGGTTCTGCACGTTGCTGTCGCTCAGCACATGGCCATCGCTGGTTCGGAACTGCTCCACGTGGTACTGGCTGCCCAGGTACCAGTTGTTCAAGGTGAACTGGTCGGAGGAGCCGATCACGCTGACCTCGAGGTTGTTGCCCACTTGTCGGAACCACAGTTGGTCCGTCGCGATGTCCGCTCCAAAAAGCGCCACGTCGGTATTCCCCGCCGTGGTGTCGTTCTCCACGATCGTGTCGCTCCCCTGGCCCCGGCCCATGCGGTAGGTGTCGTTGCCCGCGCCGCCCGTCAGCGTGTCGCTGCCCGCGCCACCATCCAGCACGTTCGCGGCCGCGCTGCCCGTGAGGGCGTCGTTGAAGGCGCTGCCCGTGAGGTTCTCGATGTTCTGCAGCGTGTCGCTGCCCGAGCCGCCCGTGGCCTGCGCGCTGGTCACGGTCAGACTCACCGTCACGGCGGAGCCGGCATAGAGGTACGAGGCGGTGTCCGTGCCGCCCAGCCCGTTGAGCGTGTTGTTGCCAGCCCCGGCAAACAGGATGTTGTCGAGTGTGTTGCCCGTGCCGTTGATCGCACCCGTCGCGTTGAGGCGCAGGTTCTCCACGTTGGCGGCCAGCGTATGCGTGAGCGTCGAGACCACCGTGTCGGTGCCCTCGCTGGCCAGTTCGGTCACCACGTCCGAGGCATTGTCGACGTAGTAGGTATCGTCGCCCGTGCCGCCCTTCATGGTGTCGGCGCCGCCCAGGCCGTCCAGCACGTCGTTGCCGGCATTGCCCGTGAGGGTGTTGGCTGCGCTGTTGCCGGTCAGTACGTTGTCCAGGGCGTTGCCCGTGCCGTTGATCGCCGTCGTGCCCGTCAGAGTCAGCCTCTCGACGTTGGCGCCCAGCGTCCAGGTCACGCTCGACTCCACGGTATCCACGCCCTCGCCGGCATTCTCGTTCACGATGTCGGAGGTCGAATCCACAACGTAGGTGTCGTCTCCGGTTCCACCACTCATCGTGTCGTTGCCGGTGCCGCCGATCAGGCGGTCGTTGCCCGCATTGCCGATCAGTGTGTCGTTGCCCGCCTTGCCGTCGATGGTGTCGTTGCCCGAGCGCCCCGTCAGCGTCTCCGCCGAGGTGGTGCCGTTAAGCGTGAGGTTCTGCACCGTCACCACGATGTTGAACACATCCTGCACGGCAAGCCCCCCCTGGTCCGTCGCGGTCACGCGCACGCTCAGGGAGTCCAGTGCACCAATGGGCACCGTGCCGGTGAACCTGCGCGTGCTCGCGTTGAAGCTGAGCCACGACGGCAGCGCCGAGCCATCCGCGAGCGTGGCCACGTAGCTCAGGCTGTCGCCAGCGTCCGGATCGGTGAAGGAGCCGGACGGAATGGTGTAGTTGATCGCGGTACCCTCGGCCACGCTCTGGTCGGCCAATGGCGTGGCGATGACCGGGCTCTGGTTGGGCGGCGTGACGCTCAGGTTGACATAGAAGCCCGTGCCGGAGCCGTAGTTGTCGGTACCCCAGAGCACGAACTGCAGGCTGCCGACGTTGGCCGAGGTCGGCGTCCCCGAGAACGTGCGCGTCTGGGCATCGAACGACAGCCAGGACGGCAGCGGATCACCGTTGGGCATCGTCGCGCTGTAGATCACAGAATCCCACACGTCCGGGTCGGTGATGGTGTTGAGCGGCACCACATAGGTGAACAGGGTGCCCTGGCTTGCTCGCAGCGTCGGCAAGTTGCTGTTGACGGTCGGCGCGTGGTTGTTGTTGGCCCGATCCACCACCGTCTGGATCATGGCCTGGCCCCACACCGTGCCGTTGGCGAACTCGACGCGGTCGATCTTGTGGTCCATCGTCACGCCGCCGCTCTGGGTGTTCGCGCCGTAGTAGTCGAGGAACGCGATCTGGTCGGACGTGCCCTTGATCTTGAAGAAGATGTGGCTGCCCGACTGGAAAGCTAGCACATCGTTCTCGCCGATGCCGGCACCGAAACGCAGCGTGTCGACCGAGCCCAGCGCGTCGGTGTTGTCGATGGTGTCCTGGCCATCGCCCGCGTTGAACACGTAGACGTCGTCGCCCGCCCCACCCGAGAGGAAGTCGTTGCCCTGGCCACCCGTGAGGACGTTGCTGCCGTCATTGCCCCAGAGGCCGTTGGCCAAGCTGTTGCCGGTGGCGTAGAGGTCATCCGCACCGTCCAGGGCAAGCCGCTCGACGTTGGCACCCAAAGTCCAGCTGATGGAGGAACGCACGAAATCGTCGCCCTCGCCCGCGTTCTCGACGATGGTGTCACCGGCGTCGTCGATCTCGTAGTAGTCGTCGCCGGTGCCGCCGATCAGCAGGTCCAGGCCTTCGGAGCCGAACAGCGCATCGTCTCCACCGCCTCCGATCAACGTGTCATTGCCGCCCAGCCCCAGCAGGTTGTTGTCGGCATCGTTCCCGGTGATGACGTTGTCGAGTTCGTTGCCGTTGCCCCGGTAGACAGAGCCCGCGAGCGTCAGGTTTTCGACGTTGCCTTCAAGGACGTAGGTGGTGTCGAAATTCCGCACGATGGTGTCAATGCCTTCGTCCTGGTGCTCCGTGATCCAGTTGTCGTACTCGTCGACGATGTAGGTATCGTTGCCTGCACCGCCCTCCATGACGTCATCCCCGAGGCCACCGTCAAGCACGTTGTCTCCGGCATTGCCGATCAGGACGTTGGCGCCAACGTCGCCCGTGGCATTGATGTTGAGCGTGCCGGTCAGGGTCACGTTCTCGATGTTCGCGATCTCCGAGACCGAGAAGGTCCTGCCGATCTCCACCGTGTCATAGCCTTCGCCCTCGAGCTCGACCACGACATCGCCAGCACTGTCAATCACGTAGGTGTCGTCGCCTCCGCCGCCCTCGAGGCGATCCTCGCCCCCGCCTCCATCCAGGCGGTTTTCGTACTCATTGCCCAAGATGACGTTGTCGCCGGCATTGCCGGTGCCATTGCGCGCATCCTGGCCGACCAAGGTAAGGTTTTCCAGGTCCGCACCCAGCACATAGCTGATCGTGCTCTTGACCGTATCGGTGCCGCCACCCGCGGCCTCCACGATGACGTCCTGCGCGTTATCGACCACGTACACGTCGTCGCCGTCGCCGCCGTCCAGCACGTCGGAACCGCTTCCGCCATCCAGGATGTCGTTGCCCGTACCGCCGACAAGGGTGTCGTCGCCGCCTTCGCCATGCAGCGTGTTGTCCGACGCGTTGCCTGTGATGACGTTGGTCAGCCCGTTGCCGGTGCCTTCCAGGGCGTTGGGGCCCACGAGCGTCAGATTCTCGACGTTGCTCCAGAGCGCATGGTCCACGGTAGCGAACACCGTGTCGGTGCCGCTTGCGAACGCTTCATTGACCTGGTCCCCGACGTCGTCCACGTGGTACTCGTCGTCGCCGGCAGCACCCGCCAGGATATCGGCGCCTTCTCCCCCATCAAGCAGGTCGTTGCCGGCGCCTCCGTCGATGATGTCGTTGCCCGCCATGCCCAACAGCGTGCTGCCGAGGACGTTGTTGCCCACGATGGTGTTGTCGGCGGCATTGCCGGTGGCGTGCGTGGCCTGCGAGCCCTGCAGGATGCGCAGGTCTTCGAGGTTCTCGGCCAGCATGTAGTCGATGCCGGTGAAGACGACATCGCGGCCCTCACCTTGCGATTCGCTCACGGTATCGCCGGCATCGTCGACGTGGTACTCATCGTCGCCCGCGCCACCCGTCATCGCGTCTGCGCCCTGGCCACCGTCGAGACGGTCGGCCCCGCCGCCACCATTCAGTTGGTCAGCGCCGATGCCCCCGAGCAGCACGTCATCTCCCGCGCCCCCCTCAAGAACATCGTTGCCCGTGCCACCGTCGAGGTCGTCGTTGCCGTCTCCACCATTCAAGGTATCGACACCATCGCCTCCTAGCAGCTCGTCGTTGCCGGCCGCGCCAAGGAGCACATCGTCACCGCTTCCGCCGAGAAGGTTGTCGTCGCCCGAGCCACCGTCCAGAAGATCGTCACCTGTGCCGCCCTCCAGGCGATCCTTTCCGGCGTCGCCGTAGAGCTGGTCATTACCTCCGGCGCCAAGAACGAAGTCATCGCCGTCGCCGCCGCGACCGATGTCGTTGCCCTCGCCAAGATCGAGGGAGTCGTTGCCTCCCCTGCCGTCGACCACGTCGTCGCCGGCCAGGGCATGGATGACCTCGCGGCCCGAAGTGCCGCGTACCACATCGGCGAGTTCCGTCGTTGGAATATCGATGGGCACGGCATCGAGCAATTGCGCGATGGACATCGTCACGCCGTCGGAGAACCTGATTTCCTGAACAGGCGAGGTTCCGGCCAGGTCGTCATAGTCGACGCCGTCGAGGTGAATCTCGGTGGTGCCCGTCGCATCGCCGATCACGAGCGAGCCGAGCGAGAGCCGGACCAGCCCAAAGTTGAACCCGCCTTCGAGCACCAGCACGTTGTGCGAGCCGTCATCCACGTCGGAAATATGCTTTGCCCCGCTGCCGAGAGCGACGTAGTAGAAGTCCGCCCCTTCCCCGCCGTTCAGGGTGTCGTTGCCAGCGCCCGAGCGGATGAAGTCGTTACCACTGCCGCCGAGCAGAACGTCGTCGCCCGCGCCCCCCCACAGATAGTCGTCACCCTCGTCGCCGGACAGGTAGTTGTTGCCCGCGCCTGCGACCAAGGTGTCGTTGCCATCGCCCCCATAGAGCGCATCATTGCCTGTCAGCGTTGTTGTCGAGAACGTGCTCTGCTGGTCTTCCCCGGAAAGAAAATCGTCCCCGGCACCACCGATGAGCACATCGTCGCCGCCGCCGCCGAAGAGAGCATCGTTCCCATCGCCGCCGTCGAGATAGTCGTCACCGTGGAACTGCGCGGCGAGCTCGGATACCTGCCCGTCGCCCATGAGCAGGTCGTTGCCGGCACCGCCAAGCAGCGTGTCGTCCTTCCCCAGCCCGAACAGGCGGTCGTTGCCTTCTCCACCGTCCAGCGTGTCATCCCCGTGGAACTCGCCGGCCAGTTGCGCCTCGACCAGATCACCGACAAGTTCGTCTGCACCGTCGCCGCCGATGAGCGTGTCGTCCTTGCCGCCACCGAACAGCAGATCGTCGTCCGCGCCGCCGTCCAGGTAGTCGTTGCCGTGCGCTGCGCCAGCCAATTTTTCCGAGCTGTCGTGGTCACCCCACATGCGGTCTTTTCCGGCCCCACCGTAGAGGACGTCATCCTTGCCACCGCCGACCAATTGGTCGTCCCCGGCACCACCATCAAGGTAATCGTCCCCATGGAACTCTGAAGCCAGGTCGGTCTCGTTGTAGGAATCGCCGAGCAACGAGTCGTCTCCGGCGCCGCCGAGCAGGGTGTCGTCCGAGCCTCCACCGGTCAGCTCATCGTCGCCATCTTCCCCATCCAAGTAGTCCGCGCCATGGAACTTGCCCTCCAGCTGACTGGCATCGTCGTCGCCAAGCATGACATCGGCGCCCGCACCGCCAAGCAGCGTGTCGTTCCCCCCACCGCCGATCAGCTGATCGTTGCCATCCTCGCCGTCCAGGTAGTCATCCCCGTGGAATTCGCCGGCCAGCTTGTCTTCGGAATCGTTGTCGCCCCACAGGTTGTCGTTGCCGACGCCGCCGAAGAGCACGTCGTCCTTGCCGCCACCGACGAGTTGATCATCTCCGGCCTCGCCGTCCAAGTAGTCTTCCCCATGGAATTCGCCAGTGAGCTCGTCCTCGCTGCGGGTATCCCCCCACAGCAGGTCTGCTCCCAACCCGCCGTACAACACGTCATTGGCACCGCCGCCCGTGATGTCGTCATCGCCCGCGCCACCGTCGAGAAAGTCATTGCCGTGCTCGGCGTCAGCCACAGTCTGGTAGTAGCCCGAATCCTTGATCCCGTCACCGTTGAGTGCGTCGGCGCCGTCCCCGCCCAGAACGACGTCATCGCCGCCGTGTCCCCAAAGCGCATCGTCACCGTCACCACCCTGGATGTGATCGTTGCCGCGCCCCGCAATGACGATGTCGTCGCCGTCACCCGCGTCGACAAAGTCCCCGGCGGTGTCCATAAAAATAGAACCACCGCCCTCGATCGTTCGGCCACTGCCACCGCTGGAATAGACACCCCAGTTGCTGCCCTGGATCCAGGTGGTCGCGCCGCCCGGCGGCGCCCATTCGTCATCCGGCTGACGGGCAAACACGCTCAAGCCGGTGGCGCTCAGGATCACATCCTTCCCGGCGCCGCCCCGGATGGTGTCGCTACCCGCCCCGCCGGCAAGCAAATCATCTCCCACGCCGCCATCTAGTACGTCGTCACCGGCTCGACCATCCAACGCATCGTTACCTCCCAGGCCGTTCATCCGATCCTTGCCATCGCTGCCATAGATGACGTCGTTGAAATCCTCCTCGACGATCCCCCCAACGAGCGTCCCGTCCACAGCCCACTGCGTGGCACCCCAGTTGTAGGTATTGAAGGCAGGATCGCCCGGGTGCACATTGAAGTCTGCTTCAATGCCGCTGATCAGGGCCCGTTGGTCGCCGTTGAATGTCTTGACGGCATCACCTCCGTCACGCAGTTCGATCCCCCAGGCGTTGGAGGTGACATCTCCATCCAATCCATGCAGGGTTGCCGTGAGATTTCCGCTGCCATCCTCATCGACATCGCCGACCTGAATCAGTGCAACGGACACAGAGGTCTGCCCCTCTTTGAGGACGATGATCGCGTCGCCAATCGGGACCGTGCTGTCGCCCAGCACGACCTGAAACTTGCCCGCCAGCTCCGAGAGCGAAAGCGTCAGCGTCTCACCCGCACGAGCAGGACGCCCCAAGTAAAAGGATACCGTCTTGCCCGCACCTTCTTGAACGATACTGCTGCCCGCCACCGAAGCCGGATCAAAGTCGGGGTCCTCCAGCGGGTTCGCTCCTGTCCCCTCCATCGCAACGACCGTGCTCTTGGCAAGCTTGATGCCCAGGTAGGGATTCTCCAGGGCGGATGCCAAGTTGAATTTCTCGATGACGACGCTGTTCTTCGTGTCGCCATCCTTGGTGATCACCAGTTGAGATTCCGTGCCATTGGCTGCGGCTCTCAGCTTCAGTCGATAGGTGCTTCCCCCTTGCTTTAGGACCCACTCCCCAGAGCCGGACCTGCCACTGGCTCGGGCCGTACCGCTCAGGGTCACGCCATCGATCTGGATGCTGCCCGAGCCATCAGAATCCCGGACAGTGTCCTTTCCGAATGCGCCGTTGAAGATGTAGGTATCACTACCCTTCCCGCCTTCAAGCACGTCGGCACGACCGTCACCGTTCCCGCCGTTCAGCACATTTCCCACGTCATTCCCGATGATGTGGTCTTTCCCCTTCCCGCCGGTAGCATCCTCGATCTGGCTTCCTTCGTAGATGGCAACGTTGTACTTGCCCGCGCCCACGCCGATCGAACTGAAGTAAGCCTTTCCGGTATTGAAATCCGTGGCGCGCAAATCGATTTCGTTGTCGGTGGTCGTTGCGCTTGCATCGATCTTGTCGTGCTCACCGCCGTTGTCTATGAGGAGCTTGCCCTGATCAGCGTTGGAGAAGCTGTAGACGCTCCCGTCGCCAACGTTCACGTTTTCCTTGAGCAATCCGATTGCTTCAAGGCCCAGGGCATCGAAGAGCATGGGCGTCATGGGCAGGAATCCGCCCAAGATCGTCCCGTATGACATGGCTGCGTATTGCTGCTTCCCGTACTCACTTGGCAACGGGCCATCGAGTGTCGGATGTGAGAGCCCCAGTACATGCCCGAACTCATGGAACATTGCCGACAAAGCTTGGTCTGCGGTGAGCCCTTGTGCCAACGCCGACATCGACGTGTTCAAGAAGACATCCCCGAGCCGCGGCCTATCAGGGAGCGAGCCTGGAGAGAAGTTCATGTTGACATTACCCGACAAGCCCACGCGAACATCTGCCTGTGCGGGATCAGACACGAGCTCAAACGTGACATTGGCGTACGTGGACTGCCATGCCTTGATGGCTTGATTGAATATCGCTTGCCGCTGCTCGACAGGAATAGAGGCAAAGCCGTCCTGTATCAGCTTCGCATCTCGATACTCGTTCTGTATGTATTGAACCCACTCGGGGCTGGCGTTGCTCCGATTGACCTGAGGAAAGTATTTAGCCCAGTAGGTTTCCAGCGAACCGGTCGCATAGTCCGGAGGAATGTCCAGAAAAGCCACCTTGATCGTCTGACCGGCCTCCACTTGGCGCCTAGGTTGCAAGCGAGTGATTGCATCCGCAATCTCAAGGCGGGTCAGTTGCCGCGACTGGCCTGTCACCGGATCAACGACTGTCAGTTGCTTCTCCATTCCCATGCTCCTTTGGTATTTCAGTACGGTTGACTAAAGAACTGGCTGACTCGCGATCGCCATGGCTGAGCCCTGATCTTTCTGATCCGATCAGCTTCACCTTGGCTCTGCTCGACGCCACGGCCGCCGGCGTACAGCAGTTGCAACGTCCCCAGCGAGCTGTCAGCGCAAGCGTTGTGCATCGCGATCTGGCACCACTTGAATGCGGCTTTGTCGTCTCTGGGCTGGCCTCGGTCGAGGTTGCCTTCCGCGGCCGCTTTACATAGCCATTCCTGGGCGGCCGCGTTACCCCCCTCCGCAGCTATTTCTGCCCATTTGCGAGAGGTAGATGCGGGTAGAACCGCTTCATCGGCACACTTGCCATCGGCGGTCCATTCCTCTACGCAAGCCGTTGGTCTTGCCCCTCCCCACCGCCCATTGGTCAGATTCATCAACTCCGTCGCCGCCCACGGATTCCCTTCTACTTCCGCCGCGGCAATCGCGCTGCGCAGGTAGAACTCGTGCGATATCTGCCGCCGCTTGATTTGGGCTAGTTCCCAGGCGGCAGATTTACTTCCTTGTGTCTGCGCCTTTTCCAACCACTGGATGCTGTAACTCTGGTCCTCAGGCGCACTCCAGTTGCCATCACGCGTTCTCCGCACCAACCCCAGGCGAAGCTGCGCCCCGATGTCCCCGCGCTTCGCGAAGCCCTCGAGGTTCCGGAGTTCGACCAGACTGCCCATCGTTTCAAAACGACTTCGATTCGCCCAATCGGCCTCGCATGCAGTACCGCCAGGTGTCGGCACCTGCCCGTTCGCAGGAACGAGGAATACGGCGTGGATCAGGCCGGCCGCCAAGGTCAAATAGAAAAAATTGATTGGTTTCATACTCATGTCATGTTGTTGTTCACTTGTAGAGGTACGCGCGTCGTAGGCTTTGTCTACCTCTCTCTCAGACTCTCGTTCGTAGCTCTCTGAACCGGACTCAGCAGGAACTCGATGATTCGCCGCTTGCCCGTCTTGATCTCCGCCGTGAGATTCATCCCCGGACTGAGCTTGATCGGCCTGCCATCCACATCGATCGTTGTTGAGTTCAGGTTGAGCGTGACGGGGAAGATCGCCCCGCGCTTCTCGTCATTGACCGCATCCGCCGTCACCGTCTTCACGGTCGCGTTCACCGTCCCATAGCGCGTGTACGGAAACGTCTCCAACTTGATGGCCGCTTCCTGCTTCGGACTCACGAAGCCGATGTCCTTGTTCTCCAACGTCACCTCGGCCGTCACCTGTGCACCATCGGGCACGATCACCATGAGCGGCTGCGCTTCCGTGACCACCCCGCCTTCGGTGTGCGCCGCAAGCTGCTGCACCGTGCCCGCCACCGGCGCCTTGAGCGTGGTCAGCCTCTCCCGCTGCCCCGCCTTGGCCAAGTCCTGCGTGCCTTGCTGCCGCTTGAGTTCAGCCGCTGCCTCCCGCGTCCTCAGGCTGTGCTTGGTCTCGGCGATGTAGGCCGACCTCGTGTTCTCGCTCTCCCTCAGGGTCGCATTGGCTTCCGCCAATCTCGCCCGCTGCGTCGCCAGATCCCGCTCCATCTCGATGCGCTCCCGCGTGCGGTCCTGGTTCGCATGGCTGGACATGAAGCCCTGGTCCGCCAATTGGCGGAAGTCGGCCTCTCTTTGTCTTGCGATGGGGAGCGTGGTCTCCAGCTTTGTGACCACCTCGCGCGCGGTGGCGATCTCTGCCTGTCGACGGTTGATCTCCGCCGCAGCCTTGGCCAGCTTGGCCGTGATGTCGCTCCATTCGTCGTTCAACTCTGCACGGGCTGAATTCAGGTCTTCATCCGTCCAGCCTTGGGGAATCGTCTTGCCCAGATCCGGAGCACGTGGCTCGGATGAGTTCAGGGCATGCAGGAGCGCTCTGGTGCGCAGCACCTCAGACTGTGCCGCCTTCAGCTGCTCGTTGACGTTCGTTCTGTCGGCCGTGGCCATCGTGGGGTCGAGCTCGACCAGGGATTGACCCGCTTCGACATGGTCTCCGTCTCTCACCAGCACCCGCTTGACCACGCTCACCTCCAGCGGCTGGATGATCTTGGTGCGCTCGCTCACGATGATCTTGCCCGGCGCCACCGCCACGATGTCGACCTGCCCGAAGATGGACCAGGCCAGCGCGATGAGGAACAGCGCAATCAGCGCATAAGCCAGTCGCCTGGGGGCTGGGTGTACGGGGGTGTCTTGCAGGCTGAGGGCCGCAGGCAGGAACGCCGCTTCATCGGCCAGTCGCTTCGGACCGGCCAGTTCGTTGCGGTGCTTCCAGGCGGCCTTGAAGATCGCGCCATAGCGGCCCAGCAACTCGAAGACCGGGTGACGAACGCTGGGCGCATTGGCCGCAGGTGCGGTGGTGGAGACTTCTAGTGTCATACCACCGCTCCCGATCCAGCCCTGTCATTCGTCTCCGTAGGATGCCCACCACCCTGCATGTTCCACAGGTGCGCATAAATGCCCTTGGGCCTGCTCAGCAGGCTCTCGTGCGTGCCTCCTTCGACGATCTTGCCCTTGTCCATCACGATGATGCGATTGGCATGGCGTACCGCGCTCAGGCGGTGGGCGATGATGAAGACCGTGCGCCCCCTGCAGATGTGCGCCATGTTGCGCTGCACGATGGCCTCGCTCTCGTAGTCCAGCGCGCTGGTGGCCTCGTCGAAGATCAGGATGCGCGGGTGGGTGAAGAGCGCCCGCGCGATGGCGATGCGCTGGCGCTGTCCGCCTGACAGGCTTGCCCCCTGTTCGCCCACCACGGTGTCGTAGCCCTCGGGCAGCTCACTGATGAACTCGTGGGCACCTGCCAGCTGGGCGGCGTGGATGACGGCATCGAGCGGCGCCGCCGGATCGACGATGGCGATGTTCTCGCGCACGCTGCGGTTGAAAAGGGTGTTCTCCTGCAGCACCACGCCCACCTGCCTTCTCAGTTGCGCGGCATCGATCAGGCTGATGTCGATGCCGTCGACGAGCAGGCGCCCTTGCTCGGGCGAGTACAGCCGCTGGATGAGCTTGGTCAGCGTGCTCTTGCCCGAGCCAGAGCGCCCGACGATGCCGATGACTTCGCCAGGACGCACGTCCAGGCTGACGCCGTTGAGCACGGGCGCAGCCTCGGGGCGGTAGCGGAAGCTGAGGTTGTCCAGGGTCACGCGCCCCTTGAGGGCGGGCAACTGGGCCGCGGTGCTTGGCGGCACCTCGGTGCGGGTGTTGAGGATGTCCCCGAGCCGGGCCATGGAGATGCCGGTCTGCTGGAAGTCGGTCCACAGCTGGGCCATGCGCATGATGGGCTGCGACACGCGCTGGGCGAACATGTTGAAGGCGACGAACTGGCCGACGGTGAGGTCATTGTTCATGACGAGGTGCGCGCCGTACCAGAGGGTGGCGGCGTTGACGAGCTTGCCGATGAGGTTGACGCCCTCGTGCGCCCAGCTTGCGAGGTTCTGGGTCCGGAAGCTCGCGGAGATGTAGGCGGCGAGCTGGTTGTCCCAACGCCGGCCGAACGCAGGTTCGAGCGCGGTGGCCTTGACGGTCTGGATGGCGCTGACGGTCTCCACCAGCATGGCCTGGTTCTCCGCGCCGCGCGCGAACTTCTCGTCCAGGCGCCTGCGCAGGATGGGCACCACCGCCAGGCTCAGCCCGAAGTACAGCGGCATGCTCGCGAGCACGATGAGGGTCAGCGGCACGCTGTAGAACAGCATGACGGCAATGAAGACGATGGAGAAGACGACGTCCAGCAGCACGGTCAGGGCATTACCGGTCAGGAAGCTGCGGATGTTCTCGAGTTCGCGAACGCGGGCAACCGAGTCGCCGACGCGCCGGGCCTGGAAGTAGGCCAGGGGCAGTTGGACCAGATGACGGAACAGCCGTGCGCCGAGCTCGACGTCGATGCGGTTGGTGGTGTGGCTGAAGACGTAGCTGCGCAGGCCGTTCAGCAACGACTCGAAGACGACGACGACCAGCAGGCCGATGACGAGCACGTCCAGCGTGGTGAGGCCGCGGTGCACGAGCACCTTGTCCATGACGACCTGGAAGAACAGCGGGCTGACCAGCGCGAAGAGCTGCAGGATGAAGGAGATGAAGAGCACTTCACCGAGCAGCTTCCTGTGCTTGACCAGGCTGGGGATGAACCAGGAGAAGTCGAACTTGGCGAGTTCGCCTGCGAGGCTTGCGCGGCTGGTGATGAGGACGAGTTCGCCTGTCCAGTGCGAGGCGAAGACTTCCAGGGGTTCGATGACGGGGCGGCCGTTCGAGGAAGAGGGGTCTTGGAGCAGGACGCGCTGGGCGTCGCACTGGGCGAGGATGACGAAGCGTTCCTGGCCGGATTCATCGCGCAAGACTGCCAGGGCCGGCAACGGCGTCAGCGACAGGCGATCCAGCGTGGTGCGGGAGGACTTGGCCTTCAGGCCCAGGTGCCTGGCTGCGCGCAGCAGCGTGGCGGTGTCGATGGGTTCAGAAGCAACGAGGCCCAACTGATGCGACAGCAGCGACGCATCGGCTGCGATCTGGTGGAAGCGTGCGAGGGTGCACAGGGCAATGAGTGAAGAGTTCGCGGCAGTTCCCGCTCCAGGAGCCTCCTGCAGCGGCGCGCCATCCTCCCCGTGCTGCTGCACGGCCACCTCCACCATTCCCATCTAGGGCCCCTCGGATGTTCTTTTGAAACATCAAGATACCTGAGTAGGAACTGACTGACAATCTCAATCTCGCGACAGTACTTTCAGGCTACATGCGCCTCGGTTGCGTTCCGAGAGCTACCGCATGCCCCTCGTTGATCGCACAAATGCCGCCGCATGATTTGCGCCTGCGCGCCGATAGGCCGGGCACGCGGTGGGTAAGAAAGACGCCAGTCTGCCCGCCTGTTGATCTCCACCCAGGGACGACCCGCTTTTTCACGGAGCCTTGACCCGCATGATGTTGGACACACGCGTGTCCGAGCAAAGGGGTGAAGGCAATACGCTGGGTCGGCGCTTGATGGAACCGTGGGTCAAATGGGAGCGGAAATCTACGCCTGCTGGCTCAATGAGACGATCAAGAACGCGCGAAGAAATAAATTGGCATCGGCTGCAGTTTTTTGCCGAGGGGGAGCCGAGGCGGAAACGCGTCGTCCAGCCGGGGCAGACTGCCTGGGGGGCAGGGCGAATTCGACGCCACCGAAGCCGTACAGTGGCCCGGATCCGCCCGACTACGCTACGCAATACTGACTGCAACCCAGCGATTGAACGGATCAAGCGATCCCGCACTGTCCATGTCATCTGGATGCGCAACGACGTCCAATCCCTTCGATGGAATATCGACGCCGAAACTCGTGCGCACCCACTCCTGGAATTCGAGGTTCGGCACAGCCTCGAAATCCGAATCGGGATTGGCCTTCGGCGGCTCGGAGAACTGCTCGCCCCAACAGAGCTCCTCGTAGCCTATCGCGAGTAGCCGCAGGAAATCGACGGCATCGTCACCGAGCACGCAGACCATGGTCGAGCCCGACCCGGAGCCGATGTGGACGATCTTCTGCCGCCCCTGCTCGTCAAGCCAGAACGTGGCCATTGACCCGTCGCCACCAGTGTTTGCAAAGAGGCACAGACGATTCAGCACCTCGGGGCGGTCATGGCCGAACCAGTGCCGGAGGTCTCCGTTGCCTTCGGCGTGGAAGCTGATGTTCGTGCCTACCGACGGGGCGGCCGGCGGGGACAGGAAGCCCACGCGGCCTTCCTTGTGGTCGACGTATTGGCCACGTGCCTCGATCCATGAAAAAAGCTGCCTCAGCGGTTCGGGAATCGTCATCCGGGGCGGCAGTATCCGAGCGAGCTGTTGTTCGAGTTGAGACATGTTCCAGAGAATTGTTTTCGGACGGGATTCTGTCGCATGGCCGGCCGCCCTTGGCTAAGAGAGCGCAGGAGGCATCGACCTGCCCGCAATCTGCAAGACCTTCACCACCTCCACCAAGCACCCGCGCCTGTTCCGCGCTGCGGCTGCAAGACAGCGGACTGCTCGACCAGGCTGGCGTTTTGCTGTGTCATCTCGTTGAGCCGCACGGTGGCCTGGTCCATCAGGCCGATGCGGCCGCCCCTGTTCGGTGTGAACGCGCTCCCTCCGCAGCTATCTTCGCATGAAAGGTATGGAGCCAGCCGGTATCAGCGCTCTCGCAGTGCGCAGTAGAGGACGCTTCAGGAGGCTCGCATCGCGGCGATGAAGGACCGACAGGTCACGCTGTTCCATGAGCAAAGCAAACAGCGCTTCAACGTGCTGTATGCGGCCGTCGTGCCGGTGATGAACAGCAGGCAGGCACGTCACTCTCGCCGCCGGAGATTCATCACAAAACAGGACTTCCGCGTCGGCCAGCGTGTGAGCTTCACCGATCAAAGCTTGAAGCGTCATGTTGGGGAAATCGTTCGGATCAACCAGCGCACCGCCAACGTTCACTGCGATGGCTAGGCTTGGCGCGTGGCGTTCGCTCTGCTCCAGCACATCGTCGACGTCTCGCCATAAACTCTTCGATCGTCAACGGTGGCCTTGGGCGGACTATTACTCGGAACCGCTCGCCGGCCCGACAGTGGTGGTGACGCACCACGCGCCTCATCGCGGTTCACTGGCGCAACGCTACGCCGACGATTGGGCCTCGGGCGCCTTGGTCACGGAGCTTGCGCAAGGCTTCTTTGATATGCCTGTGCTGTAAATCCAAGGTCACGCGCACCAGCGATTCGACTATCGAGTGCACTCCTGCAGCGTACGGCACGGCTTTGTGCGAGTACGTACGACCCGGTGAAAGCGCATCGAGGAGCACCAAGGACATTCATTTGGAACTGAGCCAAGGCAAGATCAACTCCTTTGTTTTGTAACCTAGCAACGTCAGAATCAAGATAGTCACGGCAAGATGCGTGGTCGCACGAGTCGCGCGCAACAAGTAGCCGCTGAGCGGGCTGCTGGTCCCCGGATAGAGCTGAGGCATGAGAATCGACGCCTCCGGTCCCGCGATGGGGTTCTCTTCGGAGATATAGATGTGATTCCCTAAGGCAGTGGGCCCCAGGAACACGTTCCCTACGATGGTAGTGGTTGGAGGTCCTCGGCGACCACCACCAGTGCGAACTAGCGGGTACGTCGTAAAGTTCTCACCCCACACATTGCTGACGATGGAGGTCTCCACAGACAGGGTTGCCTGAGAGAAATCGTGCCCATTTAGCCAGCCAATGAAGTAGGCGATCAGATCGAATTGTCCGCGCTGAAGTCGAGGCGCCAGTGCCCGCCCGAGTTTGTTGTCTGTTGCACCATGTCCGACGCGCAAGTTGGACACGGAATTGGAAAGCAGAGTGGCCAGCCTCGTTCCATGTACAGCTTGCGCTGCAGGTGATTGCGCACGAGCCTGAGAGGTCAGAACAATAAACGCGGCGATAAGAGATCTGCCCCACTGCGCATAGATCGTGAAAATGCGCGGTGTCAAAAGGACGTCGATCCAGCTGGTGAGGTAGAGCGAGCCGATGCGATCCATCAGCGTCGACAGCGAAATGTATTCGTTCATGTAGTCGCAAACCATCTGCTGAATCCGACTGTCTGCGACGTGATGCGCGCGCATCGTCCCTTGGCCGCCGGCTCCTTGATGCGGCCGGCTCGCGTCGTAGCCACGCTCGACCGGACCAAGAGGATCTCGGCCTACTGCTGCAAAGCCACGGGTGACAAGCTGCAATGCACTCGTTCCCCGGTCGACGGCCATCCTGGTGAACGGCGCGAATGGTTCACGATCGTCAACGATGAATCTAGGTGTTGGCCTGCCGTGTGTCGCAGGTTGGTGGCCCGGTTGACCTACAGCGGGGTTAACGATGATAGGCATACGAGGATACTTTCGATTTATATGTCGATCATTGACAAGCCTGGAAGGTCAGCTCGACCTCGAAGAGCAATCAAGTTACTGGCAGCACCCTCCGCATGCAACCACATGAACTCGGGATGTGCCCAACCTGCTGATTTCCACCCAGGGGCTTTGCTTTTTCACGGAGCCTTGGCCCGCATGCTGTCGAACACACGCGTGTTCGAGCAAAGGGGTGAAGGCAATTACGCTGGGTCAGCACTTGATGGAACTGTGGATTAGGTGGGGCGCGAAAACCTACCGCGAGACCTGACCAAGCGAACGCCTTCTCGGCGGTTCGGACGCCCTGCCCTCCTACCGGCCCCTCGACGGAACCCAGCAGTAGCGGCCGCACCCCGCCTTGCCAGCGAGACGAGCATGCCGACGACCTGTGCGTGCTGCATGTCGGCGCACACCACCGAGGCGGGCTCCCTCGGCTGGCAGCCGCCCAGCGCCATTGCGGCAAGGACCTCAGTCGCGACGGCAGAAGCCCCACTGGGGTTCCTACTATCTCAGGGGCTGCGTCCTGCGAAGCCGCACCGCCATGGCATCCAGGTGCGCCATGACGCCCGTCATCGGATCCTTCGCGCACTGCGCGTCGAGAAACGCAGTGATCACCGACAGGTCCGGGATGACAAAGGCGTTCCCTTGCCGGGGCACGCCGTCGAACTCGCTGTTCTTGCCCGAGAGATACCCCTGCGCCCAGCTGATCGTCATCAGCTCGCCACGGCTCATGGGCGTGCTCGGCACGCGGCGCACCTCCAGCCAGTGTCCGCACGAGTCCCGGGCGGTACCGACACCCGCGTAGGCGCTGTTGTCCTGCTGAGCCCAGGCCTGCGACGCAGGACAGCCGGCAGCGACAACAAGGACGATTGCGGCGGCGGCGCAGCGGAGGATGGACGTCGTCGTCATGGCAGAGGTTCCCTTCTTTCTCTGGATATGTTCGTTCCTGCGCGTCGATTCTCGCGGCACTTGCTTAGACCAGGAGCTCGACGCCTGTGGCAACGGCGGCCGCGTGAGGCCGCAACCGATGCCGAGAAGACGCGCAGCAGGAGCGTTGATACGAAGCGTATCGAGGCGGTTGGCGCACTGCCTGTTGATTTCCATCCAGGTGGCGACCCGCCTTTTCACGGAGCCTTGACCCATATGCTGTTGGACACATGCGTGTCCGAGCAAAAGGGGTGGAGGCAAACACGCTGGGGAGGCGCTTGATGGAACTGGCGGTCAAACGGGCGCTGAAATCTACAGAGGAGAGCTTCAGTCCCTTTTTGAAAGTGCTGCACAGCCTCGGCGATACACTTGGGCGCCCGCAGTTCGCATGCGGACACACTTCCCTCATGGGCAACTACCCGAATCTCTGAATGGGCCGCGCCCCGCATGCGACCTCTCTCACAGCGGTCCTTTGCCAATTGGCTTGTTCCCATCGCGCTCGCCTGTCTGGTGCTGGTTTTGCAGGCGGGTGGTGAGCCGGTGTACGAAGCGCTGCGCTACGAACGCGCGGCCGTGCTCGGTGGACAGCCCTGGCGCCTGCTTTCGGCGCATGCGGTGCATCTCGGCTGGGGGCACTGCCTGATGAACGCTGGCGGGCTGGCATTGTGCGCCGCGTTCGCGGCAGGCACCCGCAGCTGGCGCGCCTGGGCCACCGCGATCGTTGTGCTGGCCCTTGGCGTGGGGATTCTGCTGGTGGCCGCCTCGCCCCAGGCCACGAACTACGCGGGCCTCTCCGGCGTGCTCTATGGGCTGTTCATCTGGGTGCTGGCGCCGCGCGCCTGGCGTGGCGATCGCGTGGCCTTGATCGTCCTGGTCGCCGTCCTCGCACGCATCGGCTGGCAGATGTTCCATCCGCCTTCGGAAGCGCAGCGTGCGCTGATCGGCGGCGACGTGATGGTCGAGGCGCACCTGTACGGCGCGCTGTGCGCGCTGGCGCTCTGCCTCTGGCAGGAGGTTTGGCCGCACTTGCGGCGGGCCTGAGCCGACCTCGTTGGTGCCCTTCCTCCCGTTCTGACGGGAAGGGGATCACGACCATCGCCGGCTCTGCATGGCCAGATCGATCGACGCTCCACCAGCACCGCATCCTTTCAGGATCAAGCTGGCGCGCCGAGTGCACAGGACGGCGGCAGCGATTCGGCTCTTGCATTCACGCGACTCGCCACACCATCGACATCTGACTCACCTTGCCGTCAAGGCGGGCCACGAGAACGCATGAGGGTGCGCCTGCGATGCAGCCGCGGCCGAGGCCTGACCCGGCGCCGGCTTCACCGCCGACGGCGGCGGGCGACCGCAAGCGCCGCGAGACCGGCCAGCGCCAGGGCAAGGTCGCCCGCGTCCAGCGATCCGCCGTTTCTGCGGAATGGAAAGGCGATCGGCATTGCCGGTGGCGGCGTGGAGGGAGGCTCCGTCGTAGGCGGATTCGTCGTCGGCGGCGGTTCATTGTCGGGCGCGTAGGACTCGATGTCGTAGGCGTAGAGCCTGACACTCGTACCTTCCTTGGGACTCTCCGCCTGCATGGCGACGAACCCGCCCACGGCCCCCTGCCGCTGGCTGATGGCGTTCCCGGCGTCCCTGTTCGGCGTCTCGCCATCGCTCACTTCCTTCAGGACATGATGTTGTTTGGCACCATCCTTGTCGGTGTACAGGAACATCTTCATCTCGCCGGTCTTCGGGTCGATGGGCGTGTTGAACCACACCGCCTGGTCCAGCGCTCTTTCGGCGATCTGCGAACCCTCCTGGCCGTTCGTCTGTCGCGTGATCAGCGAGTTCTGACCCGCCACGACGGTGCCAGTCGCCCCGTTGCCTCTGAAGACGATATGCGGGTAAGCGTTGGTGCCATGGATGAAGCTCTGCATCGTGTGCCCTTCCTGCGCCGCGTACGGTCCTGCGGCAGGGCTCTTCGCCTCCTCGAAGACGAACTTGAGGTTGTCCTGCGCCAGGGCGGGCTCGCTCGCGGGCGCATTCGAATTGCGCAATGGCACAAGGATGTCGCCACGCAGGACGACGGGCGTGCGCGACAGCGATTCCGGCGATGACGTGGTCGCGGGCTTGCTCCTGTTGGTCAACGCGGCGGCCTGCGCCTGTCCGTTGGAAGCCGACTCCGCGGACACGACCATGTACGTCCTGCCGGGCTCGAATCTCGTGACGAGTCGCCAGGCTTTCTGCGTCGACGCATTCTTTTGCAACCTCAACCCGAACGGGCCGACGATCGGGTCCTGCGGCTGCAGGACGAGCGTGGTGCGACCATGTTTCGGCACAGCCTTCGTCTCCACGACGCCGGACGCTCTCGCCATCCCGTCGCTTCCATACGAGGTCTTGTACTGCTTGAATGCGGTCACGCCGTCGCTGAAGCGAACCTCCGCATAGGACAAGGGTGCCTCCAGGGCGTTGGCGGCATCCATCCACCCGACGGTCATCTTTCCAAAGGACAGTACGAACGTCGCCGTGTTCTCGACGGACGCAGTGGCCGGTGCGGACCCTCGCGCGGTCACCGTCACATGGCACGGCTTCCCGGGAACCACGGCGCAGTCGGGCGGGTTGAACTTCATGCTCTCGACGGCAAATCCCGCGGGCAGCGAGACGTTGGCGGCGGTGAAGACTACGTTCTTCGTTCCCACCGGCACGTTGATGTCGAGCATCGCCTGAGCGTTCCTGCCGCCCCAGGTCCTGGCCGTGAAGCTTTCTCCGCCATAGCTGAAGGTCGCGGTGACTCCGTTTGGCGGCAAGCCCGCATCGATGAGGTACTGCTCGGGGTTCGTCGTCGCCCAGTACGCCTCCTTCGGCTGGCCGACGGCGGACCACGGATATCCGTTGGTGTGGTAGCCCGGGTCCGTCATCCCCCACCAAGTCACCCGGTGCACGCCGCCCTTGTACTCGGGGTGACGACCTCCCGGGCCGGCGGCGTATTCCTTGAGCAGGCTGAAAAGCTTCGCGTACTGGATGCCCTGCTCCTTGAACAGGGCCTCCATCTCGGGGCCGTTCTGGATCCGCTGGCCCTTGTCCAGCCCCAGGAGCGGTGCGAGATCCAGCTCGGTCAGATCGACGTTCACCCCGGTTTCGAGATAGGTCTTGATGGTCCTCTCGAAGGCGTCCAGGTTGAGCCGCATGTCCCAGTGCCCCTGCGTGCCGATGACGTCGACCAGCGGCCTGGGGTTTCCCTTGGCATCCAGGAGGATCCGCCCCTTGCCCGCGGCCGATTCGGCCGCGTACCGTTCATTGAACTCCTTGACCATCGAGGCGATCGCGGTGGCCTTCGAGGCTCGCTCGTTGTCGTTGAAGTCGTTGTAGTTCAGGATCGCGGTCGTGTTCTGGCGCGCCGCGTGGAAGGCGTCATACATGTAGTCCCAGCTCTTCCCACCCTTGGCGTAGGCCTGGGCCCATCGGGAGGGGCGTTCTTCGGGGCTGTAGCCGGTTCGCAGGGCGTTCCTCCAGTCGGCGGGGTTGTCGGGGTTGTCCTTGAACGCCTCGTTGACGACGTCCCAGGCGTAGGTCTTGAACGGTTCCTGATCGAAATGCCCGGCCACGGTCCGGATGTAGTACTCCAGATTCGTCTTCGCCGTTGCGTAGTCCCACGGGGTTTCCCATCCGCCATTCGCAGTCGCGACGTTGGGAGCAGGCCATTGGGCCGACTGGTTGTGCCAGACCAGCACGTGCCCGGTGACCTTGACGCCGCGCGCATTGGCCGCGCCGATGTCTGCGTTGATGCCCGAGCTCAGGTTGGTGAGGAAGTTGGGGGTCGGATTGCTGATTCCCCCATTCCAGAACTCCGGCTTCATCGCGTTGCCGGGCGTCACCACGTTGAAGTGCTTCACGGTCATGGCAGCGACCGAGTTTTCGCCCGGCACCACCTCGGCGCCGAAGTTGCGCGCGTCGAGATTGGTGCTGCCGATCAGGAAGTGGTTTTTGTACACGTCCTTCAGCGCAGGCCAGTCGGCGGGGTTCGTTGGCCGATCGGCCGCCAGGGCGGCGTTCACGATCACAAGTCCGGCTGGCAGCGCAATCAGGAGGCTCTTGATGTCCAGTCTGCCGAACATGATCCCGGTCCTCCTGGTGGTTCCGGCGATCGGGGAGTTCTCGTTGCACGTGTTCCTTGATCTGCGCCAAGGCGAACCGGCCAATGCGACCCGCAGTGCAGTCGCCAGACCCAGTGATCTGAATTTCATGATGTCTCCGGAATGGAATATGCGGGGTGCGGCGAACTTGCCGCGACTCGCCGGCTCTCTGCGGAGCCCTGGTTGACCGACACGAAGGCTAGGTGAGCGCCCCCTGCCGGTCCACTGACTTTTTCGCTAGCATCCATTCCAAATGCTGATGAGTTCAGGCAAGACCCCTGGTAAATCGCTGATGCTGGCCCAAGTCTCGCGTCTGCGTTTCCGGCATCTGCAGTTCCTCGACATCCTCGGAAAGACACGCAACCTGCGCCTGACTGCCGAGCAGATGTACATCACGCAGCCGGCGGCCACCAAGGTGTTGATGGACATCGAGGAGATGCTGGAAGCGCGGCTTTTCGATCGCCTGCCGCGCGACATGCAACCGAACGAGCTGGGACTCTTCACCTTGCGTTATGCGCACTCGGCACTGGACGGCTATCGCAAGTTCGTGGACGAGTTCAGCACCCTGAAGCAGGGCGGGCACGGCCATCTGTCGATCGGCGCCATCTCGGGTGCGGCGCATCTGCTGATTGCCGCGGTGGCCGAGTTGCAGCGCCTGCGGCCGTTGCTGGTGGTGAAGGTTCTGGAGCAGAGCAGCGACCAGCTCATCGTGTGGTTGGCCGAGCGCAAGATCGACGTGATGATCGGCCGCTTCACCGACGAATCCCAGCGCGACCAGTTCCACTACGAGAACCTGAGCAGTGAAAGCCTGCAGATCGCCGCGGGCGTGCACCATCCGTTGCGCGGGCCGAACGCCCCTGGGCTGAGGGAGCTGTCCAACTGGCCATGGATCCTGTATCCGGCGTCCACCGCGCTGCGCAAGGTGTCGGATGACATCTTGCGCAGCACAGGCCTGTCGCTCACCTCGGGCATCGTCGAGACGCCGTCGTTTCTCTTCGCGCTGGAGCTGATGCAGAGCACGACCATGCTGTCGCTGCAGCCTGCCGCGCTCGTGGACAAATATGTACGGCGCGGTCTGCTGACGCGCATCGCGACAGAACTCCCCACCCGCATGCCCGACTTCGGCCTGATCACGCTGCAAGGCGAGCCGCCCAGCACGGCCGTGCTGGCGTTCATGGACGTGATCCGCAACATGGCGGACCACGAAGCCGAAGCGGCGTCGGGCATCCTCCGCTGATGGCGATTGCACTGGCGCTAACAGCCGCCCTATTCCACCAGTCGAATCGCGTATCGAAGGGCGCCTGTCGCATTGCGGGCAGCAGCTGAGCACCGACTGGCCGTCAAGGCGAACTCACCTGGGCATTGACGTTCGTGCGACCGTCTGCTTCCAAGATCCAGTTCAGGCAACGTCGCTTGAAGGATTCAAGATCGGTTTCAACCCAGGATCGTGGAAGGACCAACGTCAATCTGCAGCGATGATTGCCGTCCAAGGTGACCTCGGCGCTGGCACACAGTCCGCCGCTTTCGATGGGTTGACGAACGGTAGAGCACGCCCAGAGTCCCAATCTTCCTTCGTGGACAAGACGCTCGCTCCCCATGGTGGTCTCCGGACGGCTTCCCACGGGTACGACATCAAGATCGATGGTTGGCGCGAGCGGCAAGTCAGCAGACGTTAACGCCTCAGCGGCGATGTCGTGTAGGACGGCGTGCCGTCCCTAGGGATCTGGGCCCACACGCTTCGGAGGTGGCGCCTGTCCCGAAAGCCGAACAACCTGCGATGCAACGGGCAAGGGCCGGAGTTCAGGAATTACTTATTCTTCAACGAAGCATCGAATCAGGGTGCATGATGTGCCATGAACATCCAACTCGGCTTCGAGATCGCCTACAAGTTTCCTCGGCCGACTCCGATGATTCTGAATCTCAACATCCACTATTCAAGAGCATCGGACCTCCTGCGTCCAGATCATCTGCTCACGCATCCGGCGGTGTCCACGACGGCTTACCGAGACCTGTTTGGGAACTGGTGCACGCGCCTGGTCGCTCCCGCAGGGCGCTTCGTATTGAGCACGGATGCCTTGATCCGCGACAGCGGCTTGCCGGACAGTATGGCCCCTTCTGCTTCGCAGACAGCGGTGGAACGCCTGCCCGAATCCACCTTGGTGTATCTGTTGGGCAGCCGTTACTGCGAAACCGACTTGCTGTCCGATTTTGCTTGGCAGCGTTTTGGGAGCGGACCCAGCGGATGGGCGCGCGTGCAGGCGGTGTGCGATTTCGTGCACCAGCATATCGAGTTCGGCTATCAGCATGCTCGACGTACCCGTTCGGCCCTGGAGGCTTTCAAGGAGGGGAAAGGCGTGTGCCGGGACTATGCGCATCTGGCCATTGCTCTATGTCGCTGTTTGAACATTCCAGCCCGCTATTGCACTGGATACCTGGGCGATGTCGGAACTGCGCCACCCTTCGGTCCAATGGACTTCGCAGGTTGGTTCGAGGCGTTCCTGGGTGACCGTTGGTACACGTTCGACGCGCGCAACAACGTGCCGCGCATCGGTCGCGTGTTGATTGCACAGGGGCGGGATGCCAGCGACGTGGCGTTGTCCTGCACCTTCGGACCGGATCAATTGGAGGGTTTCAAGGTCTGGTGCGACGAAGTTCAATGAGCCCCAAAGGCACCGCGAATCTTCGCTGTGCTACCCGCTGTCGCCTGGGAGCGGGCGGGACGAGACGGGCTGGCAGCCGTTGGCTATCTCGGGCCGGCCAGTGACCAGATCGTCGCGCCCAGACGCATCAGGTCGGTCGCTTCCTGCTGAACGCCCTCGCATGACATGTCCAAGCCCGCGACTTTCGCCGCGACCAGTGATACAGCCTCGTCTGCGGGAAGTGCCCCACCAATGCGAGCCATCTCCACGATCTTGAGCATCACGTCCGTCTGGTTCATGGCTCAGGCACATTCCTACTTCGGCTGCTGCTGGCGGCAGATGTTCACACCTGTGGTCGTCAGCTGAAGCGATCCGCCCAGCCATTCGAGCCAGGACAACGAAACCATATCGTCGATCACCGCCTCATCGATTTCACCCGCACGCCGGTGGTGCAGCAGATCGGCCACTTGGGGCAGATCCGCGCGAAGCGCTTCCTGCCGAGAAAGGGAGAGAAGCGCCTGAGTCATGCGGGTCCTTCACGCGAATGGAGCGAGTCAGCGTAACACTGGAACACCGCCTGCGGGGCATGAAAAACCACCGCGCCCCGAAATCACCTACACTAGGTGCATCGATTGCGGCGTGCTCGTTGCCTCAATCCCTGATTGGCACCTCGCGGCAGTCGCCTCCCGCAAAGGCCTCAGCTCTCCGACAAGGTGGCCCATTTTCGCCACCCTCGCCGGAGCGCCATCCCCCTCAGCGAGCTTCATCTTCGGTCCGTTCAATAGAGAACATCCCACGGACCGTTTCCTTCACGGTTTCACTTCGTGCGCCTGACCGGTCCAACGCCGGCACGCGTCCACTCGGCGCGCCCTCAGGGCAAGCGCTCGCTTTATCACATGCAGATTCCACAGGCCCACGAGGTGGGCAGATACCTCGTCACCCCCATGACCAAACTCACGGATACCGGGCAGTACGCAGCCTCGGTTTCCATCCGCCGTGGCATGCATGACCGGGTCTTCCGGCTCATTCCGCGTTTCGACAGCGCCGCGCGAGCGGCGCGCTATGCACTGATGCAAGGCCGTCATTTCGTGCTGAACAACCAGCTGGCCTGAGCATCCGGCCAATCACTGAAGGAGCGTCGTGGGCAAGGAAGAACTGATTGAAATGCAAGGCCGGGTGCAGGAGGTGCTGCCTGATTCGCGCTTTCGCGTCACTCTCGACAACGGGCACAGCCTGATCTGCTACTCGGGCGGAAAGATGCGCAAGCACCGCATCCGCGTGCTCGCGGGCGACAAAGTCTCGCTGGAGATGTCACCCTACGATCTCAACAAGGGACGGATCACGTTCCGTCATCTGGAGCCTCGCACCCAGAGCGGCTCTTCGCTCGTGCGGCGCCCTGTTCGGTAGGCCTGCGCGCCGACTCCCATCCATTTCATACCGAATTTCGGTTCACTCAAGAAAGCAAATCATGGACAACAAACTCTACGTCGGCAATCTCTCATACGCGGTGCGCGAAGACGCGCTGCAGCAACAATTTTCGGCCTTCGGTCATGTCTCCTCGGCCAAGGTCATGATGGAGCGCGATACCGGTCGCTCCAAGGGTTTTGGTTTCGTCGAGATGGGCTCGCCTGCGGAAGCGCAGGCCGCCATCGCAGGGCTCCATGGCAAGGAAATCGACGGTCGTGCACTGACCGTCAATCTGGCGCGTCCGATGGAGCCGCGTACCGGTGGCTTCGGCGGTGGCTATCGCAACTGAGCCACCATGACGATCAGCCCCTCTTTCGTACTGGGCTTGACAGAGGCAGACAACGCAGAGTCCATTGCGCATGTTGCCTTCCTCCGGAGCATCGAGCATGCGGTCTTTCCGCTGACCATCCTCAAACCCGAGGAGGTTTCCTTCACGGGGGCGCTGAATGCGAAGAAATGGGTCCTTCTGCAAAACGCAGGGTCGAAATCTCGTCCAGCAGACACGGCCGATCCCCTATCGGTCGTGATCGAGGACATCACCGCAGAAGGACGCGCCGAGCTGCGGCGCCGGCAGACCTTCGGGCCCTGGGAGTGGCGCAAGAAGTCGCAAGCCTGACAGGCATCGCGCCCAACTGGCTCAGTTGCCGACCGGTGGGCGCGCACGTTGAACGTTGCCTAGCGGATGCATGGCGCGCAGCAGCGTCGCTGCACAGCGTGTTGTCGTCCGGGCCGTGCGTTGCCGTCTCGCTCGGGAACTTGCGATACAGCGGATATTTCGATTCATTCGCCCAGTTCTCGCAATGAGATACGAGGCATGGCCGCGGTGGTGCATCAGAAAGACGCACTGTAGGCAGCGGCCGCCCGACACGACACGACCAGCGCTTGCATCAAGTCGTCCCCCTCGTCCCGATCGGCACAAGGAAATCATCACAAGGCAAGCCTCCAACTCAGCGTGGGGTCGGTGGGCAGGTCGAACATGGCCTCATCGCCGAGCCATATCAAGACCGCATCAACTTCGCGCGGCCTGCCGCCAGAACCCGCCAGGCTTGGATGAGGCTGCGGCGCGGAATGGTTTCCGGCAAGGAGTTGTTCCACGAGTTTGTTGAAATCTTTGTGGATAACTCGGGGACAACATCGGTGTTGCAAGCATTGATGCGGGTCGCCGCCAGAGTGCCTGCGTTCGAGGCAGTCGCCTCTTGACTTTTCGCGCAACAGGCTAGGGAGAGCCCGGTGGATCCGGATATCTGGATGCGAGCTTCCTTGCCGCACTGAGTCCGCATCACGCCTTCGAAGCCGAACCGCGACCGCAGCCGCTGGAGTTCGCGATTGCCCCCGTTGAGGGCCTTGCACGAGTGGACGGCCTGCGTCGGCAAGCTTGCAGCGCAGGCAGGAAAGGATCCGCCTGCCGATGGCCCCGAAAGCCCCTGCGCGCCCGTCTTGGCGGCCACACCGGCCTGGCCAGGCTGGCAAGCGTGCCCGGCGCGCAACACGGGGGCCCCCAGACATGCCGCCGTCCGGCGCTCCTGTGCCATGATGAAGTTCGCCGATCCACTCCCTACACCCGGGCTTTGCCCCGCCCTTGCTCGCACAGCGTCATCTTGGCCTACCTCGTCGCACTTCTGATGTTCGTCGCATCGCTGTGCCATGCGCAGACGGCGCCTGTGCAACGCCTGCGCATCGTCGGAGGGCTGGGCGGGGTCACCCAGTACACGGGGCAGGAGGAGCAGTTCTGGACGCGTGACCTCGCGGCGCTGTCCGGCGGCCGCTACACCGCCAGCATCGTGCCCTTCGACCGTGCCGGGGTGCCCGGCCAGGAAATGCTGAGCCTGATGCAACTCGGCGTGGTGCCCTTCGGCACGGCGCTGCTGAGCCAGGTTTCCACCCAATTTCCGGAGCTCGGCGCGCCCGACATGGCCGGACTGAACCCCGACATCGCCACGCTGCGCCGCGTGGTCGGCGCGTTCCGCCCCTACCTGACGCACGCGTTGCGCGAGCGCTATGACGTGGAACTGCTGGCGGTCTACATCTACCCGGCGCAGGAGGTGTTCTGCAACAAGCCGATGCAACAACTCGGCGACCTCGCGGGCCGGCGCACACGCGTATCCAGCTCGACGCAGGCCGACTTCGTCACGGCGCTGGGCGGCACGCCGGTGTACACCGAGTTCTCGCAGATCATGGCGAACATGAAATCGGGCAACACCGACTGCGTCATCACCGGCACCATGTCCGGGCACACGCTCGGCCTGCATGCAGTGACCAGCGCCCTCTATGTCATGCCGCTGAACTGGGGCGTGGCGGTGTTCGCGGCCAACCGCGAAAGCCTGAATGCGCTGCCGCCCGAGCTGCAGGCGCTGCTGCGCAAGGAACTGCCGCGGCTGGAAGCCGCCGTCTGGGCCCAGTCGGAGCGCGATACCGAGGAAGGCATCGCCTGCAACACGGGCACCGCGGGCTGCAGCAAGGCCCTCAAGGGGCGCATGGTGGCCGTGCCGCCATCGCCGCAGGACCACGCCCGCCGCCGCGAGATCCTTGCGACCCGCGTGCTGCCCGGATGGGTGCAGCGCTGCGGTCCGGTGTGCGCCACGACCTGGAACCAGACGGTCGCGCCGGTGGTCGGCATCCAGGCCCGGGCAGCAGCACCGTGACGGCGCGTTTTCCCCGCCGCATCACCGCCATCGTCCTCGGCGTGGCGCTGGTCTTCCTCGCCACCGTGGGGGCCGTGGCCTCCCTCATCGTCTGGGAGTCCAGGCAGAAGGCCATCACCGATCACGAGAGCCAGACGGTCCGCTTCGTGACCGGTTCCGAGGCGGCCCTCAATCGCGCGCTGCTGAGCGTCGACATGCTGCTTGCAGGAGCCAACGAACTGCTGCGCGGTTCGAGCGCCGCAAGTGCCGGCAACGACGCAAGCAGCCCCGGGCCACACCAGCTGCTCGGCAACATGGTGCGGCAGAACCTGCTGGTGCGCCACGTGGCCTTCGTCGATGCGCGTGGGGCCGTGGTGGCCTCGTCGGACCGGCGCGGCGAACACCTGCCGCTCGCTCTGCCCGCGGGCTTCGTGGACAGCGTGCTGGCCAAGCCGGTGTCGACGCTGGCGATCAGCGCGCCGGCCCTCAGCGCAGTCACCTCGCAGAAGGTGCTGTATTTCGCCCGCGCCGTGACGCTGGCGGACAGCTCTCGCATGCTGGCGGTGGCCGAGGTGCAGCTGTCGCTGCTCGCGACGATCATGACGCAAGGCAGCGGCTTGCGCGACCTGGAAGTCACGCTGGAGCGCGACGCCGGCCCCCTCCTGGCGAGCCTGCCGCCACGCGACGACCTGGCCGATCGGCAGATCGAGCCGCCCCTGCACGAGCAGACCAGCGATGGCAAGCCGCGGCGGATGGCCGCGCGCCTGAGCGGTGAGCCGGCCATCGTGGTGGCCCGGCCCACGTTGCACCGCAATCTGCTGATCGTGGCGAGCATGCCGCTGAGCGCTGCGCTCAGGGACTGGCGACGCGAGCGCGATCTGATCGCCTGGACCGGCGTGGCCATCGGCTTGATGATCCTGGCGGTGGCGTGCTTCACGCACATCCAGCTGCGCCGCCAATGGCGCTCCCGGATGGAGCTGATGCGCTCCAAGGCCACGCTGGACCAGGCATTGGGATCGATGGTCAACGGCTTCATCCTGCTGGACGCCGAGCACCGCGTGCTCACCTGGAACCGCAGCTTCGTCGCGATGTTCCCGTGGACCGAATCGATGATCGCGCCACAGTTGCCCTTTCGCCGCATCATGGACGAAACCGCCCGGCACGTGGTGCACAGCCAGGGCCCCGCCGGCTGGTCGGCCTTGAATGCGCCGCAGATGGTCCAACCGCATTCCGAGCAGGAAGCACTGTTGGAGAACGGCCAGGTGATCCGCGCCACCCGCAACCGCACGCCGGACGGCGGCATGGTCTGCGTCTACCAGGACATCACCGAGAAGCGTCGCCACACGGCCGCCATCATCGAGAGCAAGGCGCAGTTGCAGGCCACGCTCAATGCCCTGCCCGATCTGCTGCTCGAAGTCGGCCTGGATGGCCGCTGCCATGGCTATCACGCGCCGCGCGTGCCCTTTCCCGCCGCCGACATCGGAGATCCCGTGGGCCGCACGCTGCAGGAGCTGCTGCCGTTCGAGGCCGCCTCGCAGGTGATGGCGGCGGTGCGCGAAGCGCAGGTCAAGGGCTATTCGGCCGGGCGCCAGTTCGAGCGACGCGACAAGGGCGAGCGCAGCTGGTTCGAGATCTCTGCATCGCGCAAGTCGGTCGAGGTGGTGACCGATGAAAGAGCCAACGCACCGGCCGAAGCCTCGCTCGGCCACGGCGAGGAACGCAGTGCGCGCTTCATCGTGATCCTGCGCGACATCACGCAAAGCAAGCGCGCGGCTCGGGAGATCGAGCACCTGGCTTTCTACGACACGCTCACCGGCTTGCCCAACCGCCGGCAGTTGCTCGATCGCCTGCACCATGCCATCGGCAATGCCGCGCGGCAGCCGGGGCTGTGCGCGCTGCTCTTTTTGGACCTGGACAACTTCAAGACGCTGAACGACGCGCTCGGCCACGACGTGGGCGACCAGTTGCTCAAGCAGGTGGCGCAGCGACTCAAGCGCTGCCTGCGCGAGGGCGACATCGTGGCGCGTCTGGGCGGCGACGAGTTCGTGGTGATCCTGGAAAACCTGAGCGACCAGCTCGCTGGGGCCACCTCGCAGACCGAGACCGTCGGTGCGGCCATCCTCGCGCAGCTGAACCAGCCGTACCAGCTCGGTGTCCAGCATCATCACGCCACGTGCAGCATTGGTGCCTGCCTGTTCGATGCCCGGACTGCCTCGATCGAGGAGGTACTCAAACAGGCCGACATCGCCATGTACCGCGCCAAGACGGACGGCGGTAACGCGATGCGCTTCTTCGAGACGGAAATGCAGACCCGCATCACCGCGCGCGCCGCGCTGGAAAACGAACTGCACGCCGCCATTGCGGCGCAGCAGTTCGTGCTGCACTACCAGAGCCAGGTCACCGGCGAGGACCGGGTGGTGGGCGCGGAGGTGCTGGTGCGCTGGAACCATCCGACGCGCGGGTTGCTGATGCCAGGCCAGTTCATCGACGTGGCGGAGGACACCGGGCTCATCATCCCGCTGGGCCTGTGGGTGCTGGAGACCGCCTGCAGGCAGCTCACGGCATGGCGCGGCGATCCGCGGAGGCGGCACCTGCAGCTGTCGGTCAATGTGAGCGCCCGGCAGTTCCGAGAGGCGGATTTCGTCGACCAGGTGAGCCGAGTGCTGGTGCAAACCGGCGCCGATCCGGGCAGGCTCAAGCTGGAGCTCACCGAAAGCCTGCTGCACGAGAAGGTGGCCGACGCCATCGGCAAGATGGAAGCCCTGGCCGCCTTGGGCATCCAGTTCTCCATGGACGACTTCGGCACCGGCTATTCGTCGCTGTCCTACATGACCCAGTTGCCGCTGAGCCAGGTGAAGGTCGACAAGTTCTTCGTGCACAACATCGGGCTCGACCCGAAGGTGGAGTCGATCATCCAGGCCATCATCGGCCTGGCGCGCAACCTGGAACTGGAGATCGTGGCCGAAGGCGTGGAAACTCATGCGCAGCGCGAGTTCCTGATGCGCCAGGGCTGCGACGTGTGCCAGGGCTACCTGTTCGGCGTTCCCCAGCCCCTCGAAAGCTACGAGCGCGAGCTGGATACGAAGCTTCCGTCATCGAACCCGGTGGTCATACAGCAGTGAACGGCTGCCCGGCATCGCGGATGGATGCCTTCGGGGCTCACAGACTCCGCTCCCCCGACCGCACCCGCGTCCCGCCCATCCAGCGTTGGAAACGGCTCAACTGGATCTGCCGATGGCCGCGAATAACCAACGTCTGGCCCAACTGAGCTTCGAGCGCAGCGACGTGTCGGCTTACGGCGGATTGAGCCAAGCCTTGGTCGCGTGCAGTGGCTGTGAAGCTCCTGCAGCGTGCCAATGCCTAGTACGTTCGGAGTGCCGATAACGGGGTGTCGATAACGGGGTGTCGATCATGGCTTGAGCGCAACTCGACCGATGTCGCGGATATTTCTCCCTCGCATGCGCCCGGCCGAACTTTCAGGCGCCGCTCCAGGTTCATCGGCCATCGCTCGTCGAACTGCCCCGGCACATCGCCTCACGCCACAAAGCAGCGCCCGCCTGACGCCCCGGCGTTGATTTCCCCAGGGGCAACTCGTTTTGTCACGAAGCCTTGACCCGCATGCTGTCGGGCACACGCGTGTCCAGGCAAAGGCGTGGAAGCAAATGCGCTGGCTCAGCGCTTGATGGAACTGTGGGTCAAACGAGCACGGAAATCCACACCCGGTCAGCACGGCAACATCTGACTTCGACCAGGTTCCCCAATGTCGTCTCCCATCCGGCCGGCAAGAACATTCCACTCGTGGATTCTTGTTTCTTTCGCCTGGGCTCGCTGTGAAATCTGATGAGCTTTTCAGGCCTATTTGGGAGGCAAAGCCAGTCGCCGCTGGGCTGCCTGAAACACAGGGCCTCGCGCGAGCCTCAGGGCCTGCCCGCGATGCGCGCTATCCGGCGAAATCGTGGATGTCACGGCCACAACCAAGCCGAGAGGTGAGTGGACCCAGATGAGCTGCCCAGCGTAGCCGCTGGCGAAGAAGGTGGAACCCGAAGGCACCCACCAGAACAGTCCATAGGCAAGTGAGCGGGCGGCCCGCCTGAACTTTGAGGCTTGACCATCTGGGCTACGAAGCCCGGAGGCAGCAACGGGGCGCCAGCCCAGGTGCCATCCAGCAGCATCAGGTGCCCCAGCTTTGCCATGTCCACGGTTCTCATGGAAGCAATGCCGTCACGAGAGTACGCAGGCTGCCGCATTTCAAGAGGCGTCACGAGTTGCTCGCGCACGAGGTCTGCCATCGGACGTCCGGTCACTCGTTCGAGGACGGCTCGAACCATGGGGGGTCCACTGTTGTCGTAGGCGAAGCGTTGCCCTGGCTCTGTCTGAATTGACCTTGCCCAAGCGGAAGTCGGCGTGAGCGGCGCTGCAGTTCCTGAACGGTCATCTACCGCAAATCCAGCAGTCATGGCCATCAGGTGTCGCAACGTGATGCTCTGCGCGCGAGGGTCCGAGTTGAGAGCGCGCCACTCCGGCATGAGTTCGACAACCGGCAGCTCGAGAGAAGACAGTTGCCCTCGCTTCAAAGCAGTGCCTACCAGGAGCGCCAAGGCGCTCTTGGTGACGGATTGGGTGTCCCGCAATGCGTTCGGGTCGCCATCGCGGTAGTACTCGTATACGGTCCGACCTTGGAGGACAACGACCAAGCTCTGGACATCGCCCAGTTCCTGCTCGATGTCTTTGTCGAGGTTCTTGAAGGCAGCGGCGTCCAGGCGCTGCTCTTCCGGCGTAGACGTTCGCCAAGCCGGCAACGCCTGCGCAAAAGCTGTGGACGCAACCATCGCACAAAGCCAGACGATGAATCTCCGCATCTTGTCCCTCGCGCTGCTTGTTGAAGGGCGTCGCCGCTGAACGACAGCCCAGCCTCCATTCTGCCGGCGAACCGTGACCGGGCGGCAGCACGAATGCCCCTTCAGTGCAAAGTTGCCGGATACCTCGAACGGCTGCTCCTGGCCGACCTCAGCCCTCAAAACATGGCCGCGGTTCATGGGGGGCGCGGAACTTCGCCAAACGCGGCAGCTAGCACGCCGCGCACAGAGATAGCACTTGTCCTCCCCGAGAGACCGCCGATGTCCCACAAGGCCCGAGGTCCCTCGGCGGGAAGGTCTGACCCCTAGGTGGCTATGCCACGACGATCTTCCGCGCGACCGAGGACTGAGAAAAGGCAATCGACATGGCAACTGGCAGCAGAACCCTTTGGAAAGGCGCCATCACCTTTGGCCTGGTCCATATCCCCGTGGGCCTGCACACCGCCAGCATCGAGCAGGGTATCGATTTCGACTGGCTGGACAAGCGCAGCATGGACCCGGTCGGCTACAAGCGCATCAACAAGAAGACGGGCCGGGAGATCGACAAGGACAACATCGTCAAGGGCTTCGAGTACGAAGACGGCAAGTACGTCGTGATCTCGCCCGACGAGATCGAAGCCGTCTATCCCCGCACCACGCAGACGATCGAGATCCAGCGCTTCATCGATGCCCAGGAGCTGCCCTTCCTGTATCTGGAACGGCCCTACTACGTTGCGCCGATCAACAAGGGCCAGAAGGTCTACGCGCTGCTGCGCGAGGTGCTTCTGAAGACGGGCAAGATCGGCCTGGCCAAGGTGGTCATCGCCACCAAGCAGCATCTGGCCGTGCTGGTGCCCTCCGGCAAGGCGATGGTGTTGAACCTGCTGCGATGGGGCGACGAAGTCAAAAGCCTGGAAGGCCTCGACCTGCCTCCTGCAGGGGTCAAGGGCGCCAAGGTGAGCGCGGCAGAGATGAAGATGGCCGAGCAATTGGTCGACAGCATGTCAGGCAAGTGGGATCCGGAAGACTTCAAGGACGAGTTCAAGAGCGCCGTCATGAAGATCGTCCAGAAGAAGGTCAAGGCCGGCGATACCGAGACCGTCATCCAGCCCGAGGAAGAAGCCCCGGAAGACAGCTCAAACGTGATCGACCTGACCGAACTGCTCCAGCGCAGCCTCAAGGGCGGCAAGTCTCCCAAAGCGAGCGATGCGGCAGCCAAGAAGCGCAGCAGTGCCAAGGCGCCGGCCAAATCCGCCGGAACCGCGCGAAAGACGGCTTCGAAGAAGGCGTCCGCCAAGACCCGAAAGGCGGCTTGAGGAGGCGCCACGGGTGCCTCGCCGCCCGGCCCTTGAGAGGGACGCCCGATGGCCAAGAGCGACGCGCTGTCCACGTACAAGGCGAAGCGGAACTTCGCTGTCACTGCGGAGCCCGCCGAGGGAGGCCGGCCGAGCCCGCATGCGCTCACCTTCGTGGTGCAAAAGCATGCCGCTTCGCGACTGCACTACGACTTCCGGCTCGAACTCGACGGCGTGATGGTGTCCTGGGCCGTGCCCAAGGGCCCCAGCTTCGATCCGAAGGAAAAGCGGATGGCCATCCACGTGGAAGACCACCCGATCTCCTATTCCTCGTTCGAAGGCACCATCCCGCCCAAGCAGTACGGCGCAGGAACCGTCATCGTCTGGGACAACGGCACGTGGGAGCCCGTCGGCGACCCCCACCAAGGCCTAGCCGCCGGGAAGCTGCTGTTCCGCTTGCACGGCCAGAAGCTCGAGGGGCTGTGGGAACTCGTGAAGATCGCCAAGGGCGGCGAGCGCCAGGAGCCCTGGATCCTCTTCAAGAAGAAGGATGCCTTCGCGCGCGCCCACGCCGAGTACGACGTGATCGCCGCCCTGCCCGACAGCGTCATCGCCAAGCCTCTCAAGCAGGCCGCGCCTGCGGCGAAGCCGGCCGGCAAGGCACCCAGCCCCTCCAGGCCTGCGCGCAAGGCGGCCCTGCCCGCCGAGATCAAGCCGCAGCTGGCCACCCTCGTTGCGGGCATCCCCTCAGGCGGCGAATGGCTGTTCGAGATCAAGTTCGACGGCTATCGGCTGATGGCCCGGTTCGACAAGCGCAAGCTTGCGCTCATCACCCGTGGCGGACACGACTGGTCGGCCCGCATGCCCACGCTGGCGCGGGAGCTTGGCAGCCTGGGCCTTCATTCGACCTTTCTGGACGGAGAGATCGTCGTGCTCGGGGAGAACGGCGCGCCGGATTTCAATGCGCTGCAGAACGCCTTCGACCGCGGGCAAGGCGCCGACCACATCGTGTTCTTTGTCTTCGACGTCCCGTTCTTCGAGGGGCACGACCTGCGCCCTCTTCCCCTGGCGCAACGCCGCCAGCTGCTGCGGGACTTCCTCGCGGAAAAATCCACCGACCACGTGCGCTTCAGCGACAACTTCGAAGCCGATCCCGCGTCACTGCTGCGCTCCGCGTGCCAGATGCAGATGGAAGGCGTGATCGCCAAGCGCGCCGATGCGCCGTACGTCTCCCGGCGCAGCGAAACCTGGCTCAAGCTCAAGTGCAAGCTGCGCCAGGAGTTCGTGATCTGCGGCTATACCGACCGGACGGACCGCTCCGACCAGGTCGGAAGCCTCCTGCTGGGCATTCATGATGCCGGCGGCAAGCTGGTGTCCGTGGGCAGCGTGGGCACCGGCTGGAGCAGCGAAGAAGCCTGGGAGGTCAAGCAGAGGCTGCTGCCGCTGGCTGCCGCGAAGTCCCCCTTCGAGAAGGGCGACGCGAGGCCGGGCCGCTGGTCCAGGGGCAAGGCCGGCAGCGAGCGCTGGGTGAAGCCCCGGCTGCTGGCGGAGGTGAGTTTTGCTGAGTGGACGCCGGACGACCAGATACGGCATGCGTCCTTCATCGGACTGCGCGACGACAAGCCCGCCAAAGCCATCGTGCGCGAGCGGCCCAAGCAGCTCGGGCCATCCGCCGCGCCGGCCGAGGGGAAGGCCGAGGGGAAGGCCGGCCGATCGTCGGTGGCCTCCGTCAAGGTCAGCCATGGCGAACGCGTGATCGACGAAGCCACGGGCGCCAGCAAACTGGACCTGGTGCGCTACTACGAGTCGGTCGCGCAGTTCATCCTGCCGCACCTGAAGGGGCGGCCCTGCTCCCTCGTGCGCGGTCCCACGGGGGTGACCGGCGAACTGTTCTTCCAGAAGCACGGCGAGAAGATCGGCATTCCCGGCATCACCGAGCTGCCTGAAAACCTGTGGCCGGGCCATGCCGCCCTGCTCGAGATCGCAAGCGCCAAGGCGCTGGTGGGGGCCGCGCAGATGAACGTGATCGAGTTTCACACGTGGAATTCCACTGCGAAGAACATCGACAAGCCCGACAGGATGGTGTTCGACCTGGACCCCGGCGAAGGCACGACCTGGGACCATGTCCAGGAGGCCGCGGCGTTGGTGCGCGCCATGCTCGACGCCCTGGGGCTGCAGGCCTGGCTCAAGACCAGCGGCGGCAAGGGACTGCACGTCGTCGTGCCGCTGGCGCCGCGCTACGACTACGAGACCGTCAAGGGGTTTTCGCAAGCCATCGTCCAGCACCTGGCGCGGACGATCCCCGCGCGCTTCGTGGCCAAGAGCGGGCCAAGCAACCGCGTCGGCAAGCTTTTTGTCGACTACCTGCGCAACGGGCATGGGGCGACGACGGCCGTGGCCTTCTCCGCGCGCGCCAGGCCCGGCCTTGGCGTCTCGATGCCGGTGGCCTGGGACGACCTCGGGCAGCTCAAGAGCGGTGCCCAGTGGAATATCCGGACCGCGCGCGAGTACCTCTCCTTTCAGACGGAGGATCCCTGGAAGGGCTACTGGAAGAAGCGCCAGCCGCTGGCCGAAGCGATGAAGCGCCTCGGCTACAGGAGGTAGCTCCATCGCCGCGGACAGCGAGCAATTGACGGCCTTCACCTCTTTCCGACCCGCCAGAAAAGTGGCATGTTGATTTTTCCTTGCGGAGGTTCATCCATGGCCATCCCTCGCTCGATCGCTTCCCTGTCGCTCGGATTCGGCCTCGTGTCGATCCCTGTGCGCTTGTACACCGCCACCGAAAGCGCGGCCGCGGTGCATTTCAACCTGCTCTCCAGGCAGGGGGAGCGGGTCAAGCAGCAGTACGTGTCCGCGGTCAATCCCAAGCGGGTCATTCCACGGGCGGAGCTGGTCAAGGGGTACGAGTTCGACACGGACCGTTTCGTCGTCTTCCAGCCGGACGAACTGAAGGCACTGGAGGACGGCGCCAGCCATCTGATCGACATCGTCGCGTTCATCCCGGCCGATGCGGTCGATCCGATCTACTACGACAAGCCTTATTTCCTCGCGCCCGACAAGCGGGGAGGCAAGCCCTACAACCTGCTGAAGAAAGCCATGCTGCAAAGCGGGCACTGTGCTCTGGCCAAATGGGCATGGAAGTCGAAGCAGTACGTGGTGCAGGTGCGTGCGCGGGAGGAAGGCTTGATCCTGCAGCAGCTGCTGTATGCGCAGGAGGTGCGCTCCCTCAAGGACCTGCGCATCGAGCAACTCGAGCCCTCGGCGGCGGAGCTGAAGCTCGCGCTGCAATTGATCCAGCAGATTTCCCAGGATACCTACGACCCGACGCTGTTCGAGGACGAGGAGAAGAAGCGCATCCTGGCGGCCATCGATGCGAAGATCGCCGGCGAAGAAGTTGTGGCTGCGGAACATCCCGAAGACGCCGGCTCCTCCGGCCAGATCGTCGACCTGACCCAGATGCTCAAGGCGAGCCTGGAGAAGCGGCCGACGGCGGCACAAAAGCCGCGCACTTCGCCTGCGAAAGGCGCCCAGACGGTCGTCCCGCTGCGAAAGCCGGCTGCCAAGGCCAAGCGCGCTCCGCCGTCCACGACCAAAACGCTCGTACCCGCATCGCGCACGAGAATGAAGAAGTGAAGACGCCGGCGGAATCTTCGCAGACGCTTCGCGCGGTGCTGCAATCGCTGGGGTTGTCGCGCCACGCGGTGCTCAAGCTCATCGAATTGGGGTTCGTGGCGCCGGTCAAGGAGCAGAACCGGGCCTGGAAGTTTTCCTTCCAGGACCTTGTGCTGCTTCGCTCCGCCCACGAGCTGCGTGCCGCGCGCATTCCCACGCGCCAGATCCTTCAAGCGCTTCGCCACCTCAAGGCGAGCTTGCCTGAAGAGCAGCCACTTCAGGGCATGCGCATCACCTCCGAGGGGGACCGTGTGACGGTCAGGTTCGGCGAGGCCCATTGGGAACCTCAGACGGGGCAGTTCGTCCTTGACCTGCAGATCGCGTCCGGCGGCAGCGCCGTGAGCCTTTTCCCCGGCCCGCCCGAGCCCGTCCCCGATGGTGCCCAACTGGATGCACGGTTCGCCCGAGCCGAAGCGCTGGAAGAAACAAGGCCTGAAGCCGCCGAAGCGATGTACCGGGACATCCTCTCGGAAGACCCTTCGTATGCGCACGCGTACCTCAATCTGGGTTTCATGCTCTGCGAATCCGGCCGATGCGAGATCGCCGCAGAGCTTTATGCGGACGGACTGCGCTTCTGTCCTGATGACCCGCTGATGCACTTCAATCTCGCAGTGGCCCTGGAAGGATGCGGCAAAGCTGACGCAGCGCTGGCGGCCTATGAAGAATCGCTTCGGCTGCAGCCGGACCTGCTCGACGCCCACAGGAACGCGGCGCTGCTTTATGCGGACATCGGAGATCAGAAGATGGCGATTCGCCATTTCAGCGCATTTCGGCGCCTCGGTCCGAAGATGCCGCGGGAATGACGTTGCCAGCCATGGCCATGGCCGTGATGTCATCGAAGAGGTGGCTAACGGTGAGCTGCCGGTCCTGACGCATCGGCCCGACCGCATCGAGGAGGACATGGCCTGCCCGCCCACGGCATCCTCCACGGGAGTTCATGTCGACGACCCGCTGAGGATCCCATCGGCCAGGGGCGAGGCGGAAGGACAGCGAGGGCGTAGATGTGGAATCAGCCAGGACCATCGCTCGCTGCCGCGAGGAGCGGGACCAAGACATCACTGATGGGTGTGCGAATGCCGTGGGTCCGGCCGCGACGTGAGACGACACCGTTGCGAATGTCCCATTCGAGCGGCCGGCCGGCTTCGCGATCCGTGAGGATGGACGTGCCCATGTCGGCGGGAGACGCCTGGAACTTGTCGAGGATCGCGTGCGGCACCTCGTCGCCGAGTTGGGCGCCCTCGGCGCGGGCCACCGCCAGACATTCCTGCAGGTACGCCAGAGTGAGCACGGTGATGTCGGATCGAGTGAACATGCCCGAGCGACGATGCGTGAGCGCCATAAGTCCGGCCACCGCGTTCTGCATCAGCTTGCGCCAGGCCAGGGATTTGAAATCGGCCGCCAGCTCGACGACACAGCGGGTGCCTTGCAGCGCTTCGGCTATCACGCGCGAAGCCGGCGTGTCCGGCAAGCTCAGTCGAGCGTCGCCACGCAAGCGCACCGAGCCATCGGATTGCGCCTGCGCAGGAAACCACACGACGGCGGGCGTGATCCGTCCACGCGGGCAATGGGGAGCGACCCGCTCTAGCTGCTCCACGCCGTTTTGCAGAACGCACACGACGGTCTCCGGACCGGTCAATGCGGCCAGCCATGCCGCAGCTGCTTCAATCTGCGTCGACTTGACGGCGAGAAAGACAACGTCGACCGGATGATCGATCTGCCTGGGATCGGTCCGTACCGGACCGGGAATGGAGATCAGGCGGTCGCCATCGCGCAGCGCCAGATGATCGCGGGACGTGCGGCCGCACAGCACCGGCGCGCGGCCGACCTCGTGCAGCACCCCCGCGATCGTGGTGCCGATGGCACCCGGACCCACGACGGCGACGGTTGGACTGCTTTCTGGATTCATGCAACGCGACTCCTGCGACTTGGTTTCAGGGCATCCGCTTGCGCGGCGGTTGACTGCTTCGGATGCGCAGTGTAATGTATTCCAAATGAATTATGACGTTGGTAATGGCGTTTCTTCCAGCGATAAGCAGCTTGGGCAATGGCTGGGGAGCATCCAGGCCCGCTGCGGCGATCTGGCCCCCAGCGAAGCGAAGGTGGTGGCTCTGCTGCTCGCCGATCCCCTGTTCGTCGGCGTCAGCACGACCGCGCAGGTGGCCGTTCGTGCCGGCGTTTCACCGCCGAGCGTCGTCCGCGCGGCACGGGCCATCGGGTTCACTGGTTTCACCGAACTCAAGATCGAGATCGCTCGCGCCCGCGGCACCACCCGGTTCTTCGCGCCGCCTGAAGCGCTCGCTGCGGATGCAACCCCGGCCACTGTGCTCGAGACCTCCATCCGCGCAGGCACCGACGCGCTGGCCGCGCTGGCCGGGGCCGTCGAAATCTCCGCGCTCGATGAAGCGGTCGGCTCCATCCAGTCTGCGCGACAGGTCGTCGCATTCGGTGCCGGCCCATCAGCGACGGTCGCCGCAGACGCAGTCTTCCGCCTGCGCGCAGTCGGCGTAACGACCATCGGCATCCAGGACCACCTGTCGGCCATGATCGCGACGCGTCTGCTCGGCCCCGGCGATGTCGTCATCGCCGTCAGTTCGACCGGACGTACTTCGACGACGCTCGCCATCGCCGATGCAGCATCGTCTGCCGGGGCGTTGCTCATCGCCCTCACCAATCAGTACGGCACACCCCTGGCGACCCTCGCGGATATTGCGCTGGTCGTCGGCGGTGCGCCCCTGCCGGCGCAGATGGCCGCAGCCGGGAGCCGGGTGGCCCAGCTCGTCGTGATCGACGCGCTGGTCGCAATGCTTGCGCTGCGCGACCCCGAGCGCGGCCGCTTGGCGGAGCGGGCGGGCATCGACCTGCCCAGCATCTGCTGATGCGGCCCGGCACCGTCGCGCTCGTGCTTGCTGCGGCGGCAGCCCATGCGCTGTGGAACATCGCCTCGAAATACAAGCGCGGCGACACCTTCCTGTTCGTCTGGGCCTATACCTGCGCCTCGGCGCTGCTGTGCCTGCCGATCGGCATGGCCCCCTTGGCCAAGGCACAACAGCTGCTTGATTGGCGGCTCGCGGTGGGTTCCGCCGTCTCGGCCGCGTTGCACATCGCCTATTCCCTGATCCTGCAGGCCGGTTACGACCGCGCAGAGCTGGGGGTGGTCTATTCGGTCGCCCGCGGTACGGGACCCATGCTGACGATGCTGTTCGCGGTTGTCCTGCTGGAAGAACGGCCCAGCGCGGTCGCCATGCTCGGAGCGTTGCTCATCGTCACGGGCATCCTCGTCGTCGTCGGAAATCTCTTCAGAAGCGGCAGCCACCGTACCGTGCCGGGGATCCTCTGGGGAGCAGCGACAGGTGCCACCATCGCCGCATACACCCTCTGGGACAGCTACGCGGTCACCGCGTGGCACCTGGCGCCCGTGAGCTATTACGCGGGCACGCTCCTTCTGCAAGGCCTGATCCTGACACCCATCGCGCTGATGCAGCGGCATCGGATTCCCGATGTCCTGCGTGCCAACGCTGTGCCGATCCTCGTCGTGGCCGTGTTGTCCCCCCTGGCCTACATCCTCGTTCTCACCGCCATGCTGAGTGCGCCAGTGGCGCTGATCGCGCCGCTGCGCGAGTCGTCCATCGTCATCGGCGCCTTCCTCGCGTGCTGGCTCTTTCGCGAGGACCATCTCGCGCGCCGTATTGCCGGAGGCGTGATCGTGCTGGCCGGGATCGCGGCGATCAGCCTTTGATGTTCATACGGGCGGCCATGGGGTAGCGCGATTGCGAATCGTGGTTTCGGCAGCAGAGAAGAACCACCGGACTTGACCTTCGTCGCGCGGAGGAAGAGGCCTGCATCCTTGCTTCAGAAAGCCTCGAGCGCCAGCGCCGTCACGCTCTCCGCGCCGTCGACGATGCTGTCGCGGATGCCCGGCACCTTGTTGAGGATGTGCTCGGCGTAAAAGCGCGCGGTTGCGATCTTCGCCAGCATGAAGTCGGTGTCGAAGCTGCGCGAGGCAAGGTCCTGCGCAATGATCAGCGAACGCGCGAGCTGCCAGCCTGCCACCAGGTTGCCCGCGAGCATCAGGTAGGGCACGCTGCCCGCGAACACCGCGTTGGGCGAGGCCTTGGTCTGGCCGGCCACGAAATCGACGACTTCGACGAAGGCCTGGCGCGCAGCCTTCAGGCGCTTGAGCACGGCCGCTGCAGCAGGGTTGTCGATCCTGGCCAGCTCGGCTTCGGTCTTCTCGATCTGCGCGGCGATCGCCTTGGCCGTCTGGCCGCCGTCGCGCGCCGTCTTGCGGCCCACGAGGTCGTTGGCCTGGATGGCGGTGGTGCCTTCGTAGATCGTCAGGATCTTGGCGTCACGGTAGTACTGCGCCGCACCGGTCTCCTCGATGAAGCCCATGCCGCCGTGCACCTGCACGCCCAGCGAGGCCACTTCCAGGCTCATCTCGGTGCTGTAGCCCTTCACCAGCGGCACCATGAATTCGTAGAAGGCCTGGTTCTGCTTGCGCGCGTCGGCGTCGGGGTGATGGTGCGCGGCGTCGTAGGCCGCAGCCGCCACGCTGGCCATGGCGCGGCAGCCTTCGGTGTAGGCGCGCATCGTCATCAGCATGCGCTTCACGTCGGGGTGATGGATGATCGGCGCGCTGGCGTTGATGGAGCCGTCCACCGGGCGGCTCTGCACGCGCTCCTTCGCGTAGGCCACGGCGTGCTGGTAGGCACGCTCGGCGATCGCGATGCCCTGCATGCCCACGGCGTAGCGGGCAGAGTTCATCATGATGAACATGTACTCGAGGCCGCGGTTCTCCTGGCCCACGAGATAGCCGATGGCACCGCCGTGGTCGCCATACTGCAGCACGGCCGTGGGCGACGCCTTGATGCCCATCTTGTGCTCGATGCTCACGCAGTGCACGTCGTTGCGCTCGCCCAGCGAGCCATCCTTGTTCACGAGGAACTTGGGCACGACGAACAGGCTGATGCCCTTCACGCCCTCGGGCGCACCGGCCACGCGGGCCAGCACGAGGTGCACGATGTTCTGCGCCATGTCGTGCTCGCCGTAGGTGATGAAGATCTTGGTGCCGAACACCTTGTAGGTACCGTCGGGCTGCGGCTCGGCGCGGCTGCGCACCATGGCGAGGTCGCTGCCGGCCTGCGGCTCGGTGAGGTTCATCGTGCCCGTCCACTGGCCGCTCACGAGCTTCTCGAGGTAGGTGGCCTTGAGCTCGTCGGAGCCGGCCGTGAGCAGCGCCTCGATGGCGCCGTCGCTCAAGAGCGGGCACAGTGCGAAGCTCATGTTGGCCGAGTTGAGCATCTCGCCGCAAGCAGCGCCGATGGTCTTGGGCAGGCCCTGGCCACCGAAATCCGCCGGATGCTGCAGCCCCTGCCACCCACCCGCCACGTACTGCGCGAAGGCTTCCTTGAAGCCCGGCGTGGTGGTGACCGCGCCATCCTTGAACGACGAGGGATTGCGGTCGCCCGCCACGTTCAGGGGCGCGATCACGTCCTGGTTGAAGCGCGCGCACTCTTCGAGCACGGCCTGCGCGGTTTCGAGGCCGGCATCCTCGAAGCCCGGCAGCTTCGCGATCTCGCCGATGTTGGCCAGGTGTTCGATGTCGAACAGCATGTCTTTGAGGGGCGCGACGTAACTCATCTCGATTTTTCTTTCGAAGCAGATCCAAGGTAAATGAAAAGCTCGGCCCCTCCCGAACAGAAGCGCCAGCACACGACAGGACAACGTGAAGCTTCAAGCCAGACGGGCTAGCCCTGCTTCTCCATCTTCTCGTGGGCATCCACGAGCTGAGCCAGCAATTTCATGAAGACGGCGCGGTCCTCGGGCGACAGCGGCTCAATCAGCAGCTCCTGCGAGCGGTGGATGCTTTCCTGCAGGTCGTTGATGAGGTTCAGCCCGTCCTTGGTGATCACCGACAGCCTCGATCGACGATCGTCCGGATTGACGCGAGTCTCGACCAGCCCCTTGTCGACCAGGCGCTTGACCACTTCGGCCGTCGTCGTTCGATCCAGTGAAAGCTCGCGGCCGAGGGCCTTCTGATCGAGCCACGGATTCATCGACAGCGCGGTCAACATGCCGATCTGCAGCGGCGTGATGCTCTCGGACTTGCAGAGATCGAAGAATATCGCCTGGCCGATCTGAGTGAGCCGGCGGATCAGGAAGCCCGGGCGCCGCCACATGACTTCGCGCAGCGGATTGAACGGCTCTGGACCCTTGGGCTTTGCCGCCTCAACCTCGGTGGTGCCACCTGTCTTCTTCCGGGCGGGAGAACGCTTCGTCATCATCTCGAGATCGCCAATAGTGTCAGCCGGCGAGTGTATCGGCTCCCCCATATGCAAAGGAACGAGAACGCCCGCCGCTACAGCAGGTCGACCTCGAGGTACTCGCCCAACAGGCGGTGGAAGTCCAGCTCATCGTCCCATGGGATCATGTGGCCGGCGCTGTGGGCCGTGCACTGCTTCAAGCGGGGTGCGAGGGTTTCGATCTCCGCCAGGTCTTCGGCGAGCACCACGCCGCCGCGCCCTGCCCTCATGAGCAGCCCGGGCGTCTGCAACCTCGCCAGATCGGCGTGGATGTCGTCGTTGTGAAAACCGGCATGCGCCTGGACCACCGCCTCCTCGCTGCAAGTGTGAAGCCATTCGGCGCGCAGTTGCAGTTGTTCGTCCGTCCAGTTTTGCGCGTAGGGACGCAGCTCGTCGGCCGTGATGCCCTGGATGGCCATCCGGATGGAATCCACGTACCATGACAGCGGCACGGGATAGGGTCGGCGGCCGGGGCCGGAGACGGGCGGATCGATCAGCAGCAACCTGTCGAGGCGGCGCGCGTCGCGCGACGCGGCGCGGATCGCGACGCGCGCTCCCATGGAGTGCCCCAGCAGCGTGGCAGACGACCACCCCTGCACCTCCAGCAGATCGAGCACGTCGCCCGCCATGGCATCGAGGCTGGCGTCCATGCCGGGCACGCTCCAGGACAGGCCCCGCCCGCGGAAGTCCAGCACATGGACGTCGAAGTGGCGAGCCAGCCGCTCAGCGACGAAGCCCCATGTGATGGCCGGGCTCGTGATGCCGGGCAACAGGAGCATGCGCGGGCCCTGGCCGCCATAGCGCAGCAGGTGCAGCCGCACCCCGTTGGCCCGCACGTGATAGCCATGAAGAAATGAACTCATTGCGGCCTTCCGAACCAGCCTCGAATGCGGTTCCACAGCACGCTCCACATCATCGCGGCCATGGAGACCGTGGGTTGCGGCTCGTCGACCGAGGCAGCCTGTCCGCTCAGCCGGCGGGAGATCTGCTTGCCGAAGTCCGCCACCATGCGGCGCACGAAATCCTTCACCAGCCCCGAGCGCGAGAACTGCGCGAGCGGCCCCTGAAGGGCGTAGATCATGTCCACGTGGACCCGGGTGCTGTCCGCGGACAGCGCTTCGAGCCGATAGGTGATGTCGCCTTGGGTGCGCGACTTGCTCAGACTGTCCTGGCCCGCGCCTCGAAGGACGGCGCGCCTGGCGGCATCGTCGCGTTCCAGCCGCGCCGCGCCGACGAAGGCTGCGGACATCGGCCCGAACTTGATGGCGATCGTGCCCTTGACCCTTTCGCCCTCGTGCGAGTCGATGGTCGCGCCCGGCAGGCAGGACGCCACCGCGGGCAGGTCGCCCATGAATGCCCACACACGGTCGACCGGATGGGGTACGTCGAAATGGACCTCGATGGCGTTGCCTTTCGCCTTGGCCTTGGCCATTGCCACGGGGGCCACCTCGGGCATGTCCGCCAAGGCGGCCGTATCGGATGCCGCGCTCCGGCCCGGCGACGGCGATGTGATGGGCGTCGCTGCGTCGACGCGTTTCAGCGCGACCGTTCGCGGCGCGACCAGTCTCTGGCGCAGCTTCTCGAACTGCGCGTCGGGGGTGTCGCGCTGCTGCTGGAGCACGTCCAGGATGGCGTCAACGATGCCCTGGTAACCCGTGCAGCGGCACAGGTTGCCCGACAGCTCGAGGCGCACGCGCGCTTCGTCGGCGTCGGGCAGTCGAAGCACGATGTCGCGCGCCGTGGCCAGCATTCCCGGCGTGCAGAAGCCGCACTGCAGCGCATGGTGGCTCGTGAATGCCTGACGCAGCCGCTGCATCGCCGCATCGTCGTCGTAGCCCTCGATGGTGGTGACCTCCCGGCCCTCGCATGCCACGGCGAAGGTGATGCACGAGCGCGTGGGCTGGCCGTCGACGAGTACCGTGCAGGCGCCGCACACGCCGTGCTCGCAGCCGAGGTGCGTTCCGGTGAGGCGCAGTTCGTCGCGCAGGAAATCGCCCAGATGCACCCTGGGCTCGGCCGACCGGCTGATGCTGCGACCGTTCACTTGAATGGAAATCGGGTCCAAGTCTTTTTACTCCGCGTGTTTGGCACCGGCCGGGACGCCGGACTGCTTGAGTGCACGCTCCAGGCAGGCGGTGAAGAGCTTCAGGTCGATGGCGTCGCGTTCCGGTAGTGCGGTGCGTACGGCTGCCCGCAGCGACTCGCGGCCGGCCGCGCCGGCACCGTCGCGCGCGATCTCGGCTGCGAGCGCAAGCAGCAGAAGTGGAGGGCCGTCGGCCGCGCCAAGGACGATCCGCGCACGCTCGCGCGAAGCGTCGAAATACACCGCGGCGCTGGCCTCCGCGAACTCGCCCGGCTTGCGGCAGACCTTGTGATATCCCCAATGCGTGGAGGATGTCTCCGAAGGTACGGCGACCGACACGATCAGTTCATCGGACTCGAGCACGGTCGTGTAGGCGCCGAGCATGAATGCATCGGCGTCGATCGTGCGTTCGCCGCGTGGCGACCTGACCACCACGCGCGCGCCGAGTGCCGCCAGCACCACCACCCAGTCGGCCGCGGGATCGGCATGCGCCAGGCTGCCACCCACGGTGCCACGGGTGCGGATCGCGCGGTAGGCGATCCCGCCTGCGACCTGGCGCATGGGGTGCGCGGCCAGCGGCGGGTGTGTGCCGTCCTCGATCTCCGCATGGGTGACGGCGGCGCCGATCTCGATCCAGTCGCCCTTGCGGCTGACGGTGCGCAGGCTGGGAATCTGCGCGACGTCGACCACCTGAGCAGGCCGCGCTAGCCGCAGGTTGAGCATGGGGCCGAGGGACTGGCTCCCGCTCATCGCCTTCGCGGCGCCTGCGCCTGCCGCCAGTGCAGCGATCGCCTCGCCGACATCGAGGACGCGCGTGTATGCGAACTTCGGCGCTTTCATCGGGCGTGCTCCTCTTCACGATTCGCGCTTTCGAGGGCCGCGAGCAGGCGGCGCGGCGTCAGCGGCGTCATGAGCACCTCGGCAGCGCCGGTGCCGCGCAGGGCGTCGTTCACCGCGTTGAAGATCACCGCCGGCGGCGCGATCGCACCGCCTTCGCCGACGCCCTTGGCTCCGAACTCGGTGTGCGGCGAAGGTGTCTCGAAATGGTCGATGCGGATGCGCGGCACCTCGGTGGCGCCCGGCAGGATGTAGTCGGCCAGGGTGGAGGCCAGCGGCTGGCCCTGTTCGTCATACGGACTCTCCTCGTACATTGCGGTGCCGATGCCCTGTGCGATGCCGCCGATGGTCTGGCCCTCCACGATCATCGGATTGACCATGGTCCCGCAGTCCTCCACGACCACGTAGTCGAGGATCTCGACCTCGCCCGTTTCGGTGTCGACGGCCACCACCACCGCATGCGTCGCATAGGTGAAGGTGCCGGTATCGACGTTGGGCTTGTACGCACGGGACACCTCCAGGCCCCCGAGATGAACGTCGGCAGGCAGGTCCTGCGGTGTGAGGTACCACGCGCCCCCGACCTGCGACAGCGGAATCGACTTGTCGCCGGACACGGCGCGTCCTTCGATCAACGCCACGGTCTGCGCATCCACCCCCATGAGGTAGGCGGCGATCGACTGAATCCGCGGCAGCAGTTCCTTGCACGCGACCGAGATGGCGCCTCCCGACATGACGGTGGCGCGCGAGGCATAGGTGCCCGAAGAAAACGGCGTGAGCGCCGTGTCCCCGTGCACCACCCGGATCCTCGACACCGGAATGCCGAGCACGTCGTTGGCGATCTGCGCGAAGCTGGTCTCCATGCCCTGGCCGTGCGAGTGCACGCCCACGCGCACCTCGAGTCCGCCGTCCGCGGTCATCCTGACGACCGCCTGGTCGAAGCCCGGCACCACTGGCAGCCCCCAGTTCGCGAACACCGTCGTGCCGTGGGCGGACTGCTCGGTATAGGTGGCCGTGCCGAAGCCGATCAGCCGCCCGTCGGGCTCGCCGCGCGCCTGGCGCTCACGCACGGCCTGCAGCCCGATCATCTCCACGGCGCGGCGCAGGCTCGCCGGGAAGTCGCCGCTGTCGAAGTGCTTGTTGGCCACGTTCACATAGGGCATGGCCGAGGCCGGCACCAGGTTCTCCAGCCTCACCTCCCACGGCTCCCGTCCCACCTCGCGGGCCACGGCGTCCATGAGCAGCTCGATCGCGAAGCAGACGCCCGTGCGCGCGACGCCGCGGTAGGCCATGAACCCGGGCTTGTTGGTCGCAACGCAAAGGGTCTCGCACCGATAGCCGCGGAAGCTGTAGGGCCCCGGCAGGTTGCCGATCGCCTGGCCAGGTTCCAGGCCGACGAAGAAGGGATAGTAGGAATAGGCGCCGCCGTCGATGGTGATGACGGCATCCAGCGCCAGCAGCCTGCCCGTGCGGTCCGCATAGGCCGTGAGCCGGTAGTGATGCTGGCGCGTGTTGGCGCCAACGATCAGGTGCTCGCGCCGATCCTCAAGGTAGCGAAACGGCGTGCGATAGGTCTTGGCCAGCCAGGCGACGCAGAGGTCTTCGGGATAGAGCTGTCCCTTGTAGCCGAAGGCGCCGCCGACGTCCGGGGACACGACCCGCACGGCTTCCTCGTTCATCGCGAGGTGCTGGGCGATGCCCACGCGCAGCAGATGCGGGACCTGGGTGGCGCTGACGACCACGAGCTGGTCGGTCTGGAAGTCCCAGTAGGCCAGGACGGACTTGCCCTCCAGCGGCACGATGCATTGGCGCGACAGCTCCACCGTGCGGCTGACCTTCACCTCGGCCTTCGCGGCGAGTTCTTCGAAGTCGCGATCGGCCCGCAGCGTGAGGAAGACGTTGTCCTTCCATTCGGGGTGCATGAACTCCCCCGTGGCCGCGAGGGCGGAGTCCGTGCTGTGGTACACGGGCAGTTCGTCGTACGTGACCTCCACTTCCTCCAGCAGGTCTTCCGCCATGGCGCGCGTGGGGGCCACTGCCATCGCGATCGCCTCGCCGACGTGACGGACCTTGCCCGACGCCAATGGCGGCAGCGCCGAGTACTGGTAGGTGGGCACCGAAGACGGCGACCCGATGTCCGCCGCATCCGACATCATGTCGCGCAGGAACACCTTCCCCGCAAGCGCTTCGGGGATCTCGACGCCGGTGACCACCGCATGCGCGAGCGGGCTGCGCAGGAACGCGACCTCCTGCAGGCCTGGCAGCACGAAGTCGCCCACGAAGTTGCCCTTTCCCACGAGGTGGCGCGCGTCCTCCTTGCGAGGCACCCGGGCGCCGATGCCCTCGCGCTTCAACAGCCTCGCCGGAATGTCTGCTCGGTCCATGCGTTTCCTTTTCCTTGACTGGTTTCCTGGTGCCGGACTTCATCGAATCCGCCCGTGCCCGGCAATGCCCAGGTGATCGACGCGCAAGAACAGGTCCGTTCGCCGAACCCCGCAAAAGGGCCTCGATCGTCAACGTGCGTTTCGACCCCTGCATCGCACGATATGACAGTTCACATGCACAAGTATATGACTGATGCCGGCGTAATGGAAGCCGGCTGCTGTCGATGCAAACCCTAACGACGATACATCTCGAAAGTGGTGCATCTGCATTGGCATATCGCCCTTTATTGGCGTTTGTTCGCCCCTTTTCGAATCCAATCTGGTGCAGCTTCGGACAGTAAAAACCCGTACTTGAAATCGCAGCCACGCCCAACTAATATGACAGTTCACTGACTATTTTTGAAAGGTCCGGAAATCCCCGGATGGAGCCATGAACTGGATCAAAGTCGCTTCGGCGCGAGAGCTGAAAAACGATGAAGCGAAAACCCTCAACGTCGCAGGCCACGGCGTCGCGCTGTTTCGTGTCGACGACGAGTTCTTCGCCACGGACAGCATGTGCACGCATGCCACCGCGCTGCTCTCGGAAGGCTACGTCGAGGACGGCTGTGTCGAATGCCCGCTGCACCAGGGGCGCTTCGACATCCGCACGGGCAAGGCGATGTGCGCGCCGGTCACCGTGGACCTGCGCACCCACGCCGTGAAGCAGGAAGGCGATGACATCTACGTGATGTCGCCGGCCGCGAAATGACTTCGCCCGGCATCGTCATCGTTGGTGCGGGGCAGGCTGCGGCGGTCGCCGCCCATGCGCTGCGCGAACACGGCTACCGCGGACGCATCACGATGCTGGGGCGGGAGCGTCACAGGCCGTATGAGCGGCCCCCGTTGTCCAAGGCCGTGCTGGTCGCGGCCGAGGAGCCGCGCCTGGACGTCCTCGCGCAGGACGCCTGGGCACTCGGCGACATCGATCTTCGAAGCTGCAGCGACGCGGTCGCGCTGGATCTCTCGAAGCGGCAGGTTCGCCTTGCCGACGGTCAGGTGCTCCCATACGACATGTGCCTGATCGCCACGGGCGGCGAGGCCAGCACGCTGGCGTGCGCACCGGCGGGCCGACCGCGCGTGCACTACGTGCGCACTCTCGACGATGCGCGGCGGCTGCGCGCGGCCCTACAGGGCAAGCCGCGGGTCGCGATCCTGGGGGGCGGCTTTCTTGGCCTCGAGATCGCCAGTTCCGCATTGTCGGCCGGTGCGGCGGTGACCGTGATCGAGCGCGCGACGTCCCTGCTCGATCGATTTCTTCCGCCCGAAGCGTCGGCGTGGCTCGAGTCCGGCCTGCGGCAGGCAGGCGCGCGACTGCTGCTCGGCACTGCCCTCGAAGGCGTCAACGCTCTGCCTGATGGCCGTATGCGCCTGTCGACCCATGCCGGCGATCTGGAGGCGGACGAGCTCGTCGTGGCCATCGGCCTTTCGCCCAACGACGCACTGGCCCGCGATGCGGGCCTGCAGATCGCGGCGGGCGGCGGCGTTCTCGTCGACGCGCAGTGCCGCACCAGCGACGAGCATGTGTTCGCGTGCGGCGACTGCACCAGCCAGCAACGCCCGGGGCATGCGGCGCCGACGCGCCTGGAATCCTGGCAGAACGCCAACGAGCAGGCGCGCACCGCCGCGGCCGCCATGCTCGGTGCGGCCGGTCCGGCACCGGCGGTGCCCTGGTTCTGGACCGACCAGGGCCGGCACAACATCCAGATGCTGGGCCTGCCGGCCCCCGGTCTCGAATATGTCCGCCGGGGCGATCCGGCCGCCAGCAAGGTGATGTGGATCGGCCACCGCGGTGGCGTTCCGCTGCACGGCGTGGCCATCAACGCCGGTGCCGATCTGCGCGCCATCCGGCCCCTCTTCGAGCAGCGGCAGCCGCTGCTGCTCGACGAATTCCAGCGCGACGCCACCGATCTGCGCGCATGGGCCAGGCAGATGCGCAGCGGCGCCCCTTCCACCGTTCAACCACCCCTCAGAGCCTAAGGAGCTTTCATGTATCAATCGCAGGCGGTCATCGGCATCACGAATGCCCGAAAGAACCCGCCCCTGGAACAGTGCGTCTGGCCCGCGGACGCGCTCCACAACATTCCGGACTGGGTCTACACCAGCCAGGCCATCTACGACCAGGAGATCGAGCGCATCTTCCGCGGCGACACCTGGAACTTCGTCGCACTGGAAGCCGAGATCCCAAACCCCGGCGACTACAAGCGGGGCTACGTCGGCGCCACGGCCGTGGTGATCGTTCGCGCGGAAGACAACACGATCTCCGTCTTCGAGAACCGCTGCGCCCACCGCGGCGCCGAGTTCTGCCGCTCCAGCCACGGCAACGCGAAGGAGTTCGTCTGCCCCTACCACCAGTGGTCGTACGACCTCAAGGGCAACCTGCAGGGCGTTCCGTTCAAGCGAGGAATCAACAAGGTCGGCGGCATGCCGCCGGACTTCAAGAACGCGGAGCACGGCACCCGGCAGCTGCGCGTGGCCACGCGCAACGGCGTGGTGTTCGCCACCTACTCCGACAAGACGCCGCCGCTGGAGGAGTACATGACCAAGGAGATCGTCGAGGAGTTCGACGTTCCGTTCTCGGGCAGGAAGCTCAAGATCCTGGGCTACTGCCGCAACGAGCTTCCGTGCAACTGGAAGATGTACCACGAGAACCTCAAGGACCCGTACCACGCGACGCTGCTGCATTCGTTCCTCGTGGTGTTCGGCCTTCTGGTGCCCGGCATCAAGTCGATCGTCTTCGCCGACAAGGAACATGGCCGCCATGGCTACATGGCGTCGTCCAAGCCCGACCAGGTCTATGCCACGGTCGCCGCCGACGACAAGGCCGAAATGCGGTCGTTCAGCGACAACCTCCGGCTGCGCGACGAGCGGTTCCTGGACTACGTGCGCGAGTTCGATTCGCCCTGGTCCGCCAACATGATGACCATGTGGCCGAACCTGATCGTGCAGCGCCAGATGAACACGATGGGCGTGCGCCAGATCATTCCGAACGGCCCGAACAGCATGGTGATGCAGTGGACCATGTTCGGTTACGAGGACGACACGCCCGAGATGACGCGGCACCGCCTTCGGCAGGGCAACCTGATGGGGCCATCGGGCTTCCTGGGCCTCGAGGACAACGAGGCATTGAAGTTCGTGCAGGAGGGCATCCGCAATTCGTCCACCGACAACAACGTCGTCAAGCTCGATGCCGGCCACCAGGGAACGGCGCGCAACCTGATCTCGGAGTCGTGCATCCGGTCGCTCTACCAGTACTACCGGGACGTCATGGGCATCCGTGTCGCGGAGGTGGCAGCATGAAGGAGCGGCTCGCCTACGCCAGGTCCACGATCTCGCCGCGCCGCGCGGCCGAGCTGCGCGCCGAGGTCGACTCCTTCCATGTCGAGTACTGCGCCGCACTCGATGCCAACGACATCGAGCGCTGGCCCGAGTTCTTCAGCAAGGACGCGACCTACCGGATCACCTCGCGCCAGAACGCGCTGCTGGACATGCCCGTGGGCCTCGTCTACTGCGAGGGCCTGGACATGATCACCGACCGCGCGCTCGCGGTGGCGCACTCGCAGATGTTCGCGCCACGGCACATGCTGCATGTGCTGGGAATCACGCGCGTGCTGCAGGAGACGGGCGACACGATCAGCTCGCAGACCCCCTTCATCCTGATGCAGACCCTGGTCGAGGGGCCTTGCACCGTGCATCTCGCGGGCATCTATCACGACCGCTTCGTGCGCGACGGCGAACGGCTGCTCATTGCAAGCCGCGAAGTGGTGCACGACACGGAAATTCTCGACACGGCCCTGGCGTACCCGGCCTGAATCCATTGAGGACCCCAATGAATCCAACCCCCAAGATCGCGCTCGAAGAGCACTTCAGCGCCCCCGGCTTCGATGCCTATTCCGCGAAGTACACGCGAGCGCTGCCGGCCGACTTCGTGGCGCGGCTCGACGCCAGGCTCAGCGACTTCGACGACCAGCGCCTGGCCGAGATGGACGCCGGCAACATCGAGTACGCCGTGCTGTCGCAGACGATGCCTGGCGTCCAGGCCGAGACCGACAGCGCCGCCGCCGTGCGGCGCGCACGCGAGAACAACGAGTTCCTCGCCGAGCGCGTGGCGCGCCATCCGCAGCGCTTCGGCGCCTTCGCGCACGTCGCGCTGCAGGACCCGGCGGCCGCAGCGCGAGAACTCGAGCGCACCGTCGTCGAGTGCGGCTTCAAGGGCGCGCTGATCAACGGCCACACCCTGGGCCGCTACTACGAAGGCAGCGAGTTCGACGTGTTCTGGGAGCGCGCCGAGGCACTCGGCGTGCCCATCTATCTGCACCCCAACGCCTTCAGCCAGCCGCCGGCGCTGCTGGAGGGCATGCCCGTGCTTCAGGGGGCCACCTGGGGGTGGGGCGTGGAGACCGCGGGGCATGCACTGCGCCTGCTGTTCGGCGGGGTGTTCGACCGCTTCCCGCGACTGACCCTGCTGCTGGGCCACATGGGCGAGGCACTGCCGTATCAACGCTGGCGCATCGACAGCCGCTTCGCCGCGTACCCCTCGGGCATCAAGCTGGCGCGCAAGCCCAGCGAGTACATCGGCAGCAACATCCTGATCACGACGTCCGGGGTGTGCTCCGCGCCGGCACTGCTGGGCGCCATCGGCGAGCTCGGCGCCCATGCCGTGCTCTTCTCCGTGGACTACCCCTACGAGTCCACCGCCGAAGCCTGCGCCTTCATCGAGCAGGCGCCGCTCGACGCGCGCACCCGCGAGCAGGTGTGCCACGGCAATGCCCGCCGGCTCTTCAAGCTGGGCAGCCCGCAGGACCTTGCGCTCCTGCAGATCTGAAACTTTCAAACAAAGGACGAAAAATGCCAGTCAGCGATTACCAGATGGTCAAGGCCTGGGACGAGGTTCTGAAGCTCAGCAAGGTGGAGCGCGGCCAGAAGGTCTCGATCCTGTGCGGTCCCCACACCCATCCGCAGACGCTGCAGACCGCCACGATCGCGGCGCAGGCCGCGGGCGCGGTCGTCACCAGGATCGAGCTGCAGCCCATCAACGCGGAGAAGGCCCCCAGCCGCGACCTGATGAACTACCTGGGGGAAACGCCCCTTACCAACAACCCGGTCGCGCTCGCGGCCATGAAGAACAGCGACATCGTCCTCGACCTGATGCTGCTGCTGTTCTCGCCCGAGCAGATGGAGATCCTCGAGTCGGGGACGAAGATCCTCCTGGCCGTCGAGCCGCCCGAGGTGCTGGTGCGGGCGGTGCCCACCGAGGCCGATCGCGAGCGCGTGCTCGCCGCGTCGAAGCTGCTCAAGGCCGCCAGGAAGATGCACGTGACCTCGCCGGCCGGCACGGACGTGACTTTCAAGCTCGGTGATTACCCGACCATCTCCGAGTACGGCTTCTGCGAGGAGCCCGGGCGCTGGGACCACTGGCCCAGCGGCTTCCTCTTCACCTTCGCCAACGAGGGCGGCAGCGACGGCACCATCGTGATCGATCGCGGCGACATCCTGCTGCCGCAGAAGAACTACGTCTCGGACAAGATCACCATGCAGCTGCGCGAAGGCTTCGTGCGCAGCATCGAGGGCGACATCGACGCCGCGCTGCTGCGCGAGTTCATGGAGGCCTACAAGGACCCCGAGGCCTACGCCATCGCGCACATCGGCTGGGGGATGCAGCCGCGCTGCTACTGGCACACGCTGTCGCTGGTGGACCGCGAAGCCACGTCCGGGCAGGACGCGCGTGCGTTCGAAGGCAACTTCCTGTTCTCGCTGGGCCCCAACAACGAGGCCGGAGGGCCTCGCACCACGCCCTGCCACCTGGACATTCCCTTGCGCAACTGCACGGTGAAGCTCGACGACGTCGTCGTGGTTCGCGACGGCAAGGTCATCGACGAGGCCTTCCGATGAGCGCCGATCCGGACATCTACCAGAAGCAGGGCTTTGGCAATGCCGTCGCCCCGAAGGCGCCATACGGCCTGCTGATCATCGACTTCGTCAACGGGTTCGCGGATCCGCTCACGTTCGGCGGCGGCAACATCGAGCCGGCCATCGAATGCACCCGCGGCCTGCTGGCCGCTGCGCGCGAGCGCGGATGGCCCATCGTCCACACGCGGGTCGTGTACCAGGACGATGGCGCCGACGCGAACATCTTCACACTCAAGGTGCCGCCCATCCTGGCCCTGCGCGAGGACGCGCCGCAGAGCCAGATCGTCGCGCCGCTGCAGCCACGCAGCGGCGAGCTGGTGCTGCGCAAGATCCATCCGTCGGCCTTCTTCGGCACCTCGCTGGCTTCCTGGTTGTCGCAACGCGGCGTGCAAACCTTGCTGATCGCGGGATGCACCACCAGCGGGTGTGTTCGTGCCAGCGTGGTCGATGCCATGTGCCACGGCTTTCGCCCCCTGGTTGTCACGGACTGCGTGGGCGACCGGTCGCTGCAGGCGCACGAGGCCAACCTCTTCGACATGGACCAGAAGTACGCGACCTTGATGCCTCGCGACACCGCCCTGCAGGCGACCGAAGCAGTGCAGCCACGCGGCGTCCCGGCCTGAAGCCGGGCCGCGCCCCACGACTCCCGACCCACCTCTCGTCAAAACCCGGGCGAATGAACCCGCCAGCGACCCCCACTACCTGGAGAAGAAGATGACCCCCAAACTCATTGCCGCGATCGCGGTTTCACTCGCGACGCTCGCGCTGCAAAGTCGCGCCGACGTCATCAAGGTGGGTGTGATCGCGCCCATGTCCGGACCGTTCTCCGCGGTGGGGCAGACCTGGGAAGGGGCGACCAAGGCCTACCAGAAGCTCAACGGCACCACTGCAGGCGGGCACACGATCGAGGTCGTCTACCGCGACCTGCCGGAAATCAATCCCGCGCAGGCCAAGGCACTGGCCCAGGAGCTCATCATCAAGGAAGGGGCCCAGTACATCGCCGGCCTGTACTTCACGCCCGATACGCTGGCTGTCGCCGCGCTCGCGCAGGAGGCGAAGGTACCCGTCGTGATCTTCAACGCGTCGACCTCGTCGCTTCTCGAGAAGTCCGACTACCTGCTGCGCACCTCCTACACGCTGCCGCAGATGGCCGTGCCGGTGGCCAAGTACGCGCTCGAGAAGAACGTGAAGAACGTCGTGTCGCTGGTCAGCGACTTCGGTCCCGGCCTCGACGCCGAGAAGGCCTTCAACACCGCGTTCGTCGCCGGAGGCGGCAAGCTGCTCGAGGCGATCCGTGCGCCACTGAAGACGACGGACTTCGGCCCGCTGATGCAGCGCGTGAAGGCGCTCAAGCCCGACGCGCTCTACGTCTTCGGACCCGGGGGGCCGGCCACCTACGCAATGATCAAGGCCTACAACGAAGCGGGGTTGAGGGCCGCAGGCGTGCGCTTCCTGGGCACGGGCGAGACAGATGAAGACCAGCTGCGCGCGATCGGCCCCGAGCTGCTCGGCATCGAGACCGGCATGTTCTATTCGGCGACGCACAACTCACCGCTGAACAATGCTGCCGTCAAGACGCTGGCAGAGGTGGCGCCCAAGGCCATCCCGACCGTCCAGCTCGCAAATGCGTACGATGGCCTGCATGTGATCTATCACATGGTCAAGGCAACCGACGGCAAGCGCGACGGGCCCAAGGCCCTGGCCGCCGCCAAGGGCTTTTCGTGGGAGAGCCCGCGCGGCCCGGTGAAGATCGACCCGGCTTCCCGCGAGTTCCTGCAGAACGTCTACATGCGTGTGGTCGAGAAGGACGCCTCGGGGCGCTTCGTCAACCGCGAGTTCCGGACCTTCGAGATGCAGCCCGACTACGGGCGCATCCAGGGCGCGGCCAAGTAACGCAGAGACTGCAGCATGTCTTTCGCGCTTCTCAGCAGCATCCTGGTCGACGGCGTCACGTACGCCATGATCCTGTTCATGATCACCGTGGGCCTGTCGATGACCATGGGCCTGATGCGTGTGGTGAACCTGGCCCATGGCGCCTTCGCGATGCTCGGCGGTTTTCTCGCAGCGAGCATTCCGCAGCGCCTGGGCGTACCCATCGGGCTGGGCTTCGTGCTGGCGATCGCCCTGGTGGCCCTCTTGGCCTTGATCTTCGAGCGCACCCTGCTGCGCCGCTTCTACCGCCGCGACGATCTCGACCAGATGTTGGTGACGATCGGACTGATGTTCGTCGCGACCGCGGCGGTCAACCTGATGTTCGGATCGTCGGTGACCTCCGTCGCGCTTCCCGAGGCGTTCGGCGGCTCGGTGGACCTGGGCTTTCGCTCCATTCCCCGGCACCGGCTCATCGTCGTCGCCTGCGGACTGCTGGTCGTCGTCGTCCTGTGGTTCGCGGTGGACCGGTCGTCCTTCGGCATCCGGGTGCGCGCTGCAGTCGACAACGCGCCCATCGCCCGGGCCATCGGCATCGATACGACGAAGATCTACGCAGCCACCTTCGCGATCGGTGCCGCGCTCGCGGCGCTGGGCGGCATCGCCGGTGCCGAGCTGCTGCCGATGGAGCCGACCTATGCCTCCAAGTACCTCGTGATTCTCCTGGCCGTCGTGGCCGTGGGTGGAAACGGAAATCTGTTTGGCTCTTTCTTCGCAGCATTGCTGCTCGGCATCGTGGAGACCTCGATGAAATACATGGTTCCGCAGCTCGCATCGGCTGCCTTTTTCCTGACGATGATCGTCGTCCTGCTGTTGCGGCCCCAGGGGCTGTTCGGGAGGCAGGCATGAGTGCGGTGATTCCGCCCATGGCGATGGCTGTGCCGCCCCGCGCCCGCCCGTGGACGCAGTTGCGCGCCGAGATCGTCCTGACGCTGGCGGGGCTGCTGGCCTTCGCGTTGTTCCCGCAGGACCTGGGGTTGCTGACCAACATGGCGACGATGTCCATCTTCGCGCTGTCGCTGAGCCTCGTGCTCGGGCAGGCGGGCATCGCGACCCTGGGCCAGGCCGCGCTCTACGGCGCCGGAGCCTACGTCGCGGGCTGGACAGCGCTGTACCTGACGGCCGATCCGATCGTCGGGCTGCTGCTCGGCGGCCTGGGCGGAGGGTTGATCGCGCTGCTCAGCGGTGCCGTCATGCTGCGCTCGACCAAGCTCACGCTGGTCATGCTCACCATCGCCGTGGCGCAGTTGCTGCTCGAACTGGCCAACTGGGCCCGATGGCTCACGGGCGGCGATGACGGACTTGCCGGCTTCGAGGTCGCCCCGCTGTTCGGCATCTGGGAGTTCAACTTCATGGGCCACACCGGCTATTTCTACGCGCTGGGCGCGCTGGTGCTGGTGTTTTTCCTCGTGCGCAACCTGGTCGAGTCGCCCTTCGGCCTGACGGCCAGGGCGATCCGGCAGGACCCGGGCCGCGTCCAGGCGCTGGGCGGGCGCGTGTACCTGCACCTGCTGGCCGTCTACACCGTCGGCGGCGTCGTGGCGGGCCTGGCTGGCGCGTTGACCGCGCAGACCAGCAAGGTGGCCAATCTCTTCATGCTGGACTTCACGACGTCGGCGGGCGTCGTCGTCATGATCGTCCTGGGCGGCACGCGCCGCCTGTCGGGTGCGGTGCTCGGCACCGTCGCCTACATGACCATCCACCACATCGCATCGACGTTGAACCCGTACCACTGGCTCTTCGTGATCGGCTCGATGCTGATCTTCGTGCTCATCGTCCTGCCCGAGGGCCTGATCGGGCTCCTGGACCGGGCCGCGGCGTACGCCAGGCGTCTGGGCCGCAAGGGAGGAGCCCGATGACCCCCCGGCTGCAAACCCACAACCTGTGCCACTCCTTCGGCGGCCTGGCCGTCACGCAGAACGTCACGCTGTCGCTCCCGCAGGGCGCGCGCACGGCACTGATCGGGCCGAACGGCGCCGGCAAGACCACGCTGGTCAACCTGCTCAGCGGCGCGATCCGTCCGAGGTCCGGCGACATCCAGCTCGACGGCCGCTCAATCGTGCAGCTGCCGCAGTACGCACGCGTGCGCAGCGGCATCGTCCGCACGTTCCAGATCAGCCGCCTGTTCAAGGACCTGACCGTGGCGGAGAACGTCAAGGTCGCGGTGCTCCAGCGGCTGCGCGCCTCCATGCAGTGGTGGCCTTCGCCGGCGCGTTCGGCGCGTGTGCACGACGAGGTCCACGAGACGCTCGGCATGCTGGGCCTGCAGCCCTATGCGAACCGGGTGGTGGGACGGCTGGCACTCGGCGAGCAGCGGCTTGCGGAGATCGCGCTCGCGCTCGCCATGAGACCCGAGGTGTTGCTGCTGGACGAGCCCGGCGCGGGCGTGCCGCAGGGAGAAGGCGGCCGCATCATGAGCGCCATCGAGAGCCTTCCGAAGGACCTGTCGGTGCTGCTCATCGAGCACGACATGGACCTGGTGTTCCGCTTCGCCTCGCACATCATCGTCCTGGTTGCCGGCGCGGTGATGGTGGAGGGGTCGCCGCAGGAAGTCGCGGCCAACGAACAAGTCAAGCAAATCTACTTCGGACGAGACGGCCACCATGCCCAGCACCCCCATTGAACTTCGGTTCGACGACGTCACGACCGGCTACGCCGGCGTGCCCGTGGTCGAACATCTGAGCTTCAGCGTGCGCGAAGGCGAGCGGCTGGGGCTGATCGGGCGCAACGGCGCCGGCAAGACGACGACGCTGGCGACCGCGACGGGCCTGGCCGATCTGATGAAGGGGCGCGTCCATTTCGGCGGCAAGGACATCAGCGGCGCCAGCACCTTCGCCCGCGCCCGCGCCGGCTTGGGCTACGTGCCGCAGAGCCGCGACATCTTCCCTTCGCTCACGGTGGAGGAGAACCTGCTGTCGGGTCTCCAGGGGCGCTCGGCCGGCGCGGCGCTTCCCGCGGTCTATGAACTGTTTCCCAGGTTGAAGGAGCGGCGGCGCAACGGCGGCACCCAGCTGTCGGGCGGCGAGCAGCAGATGCTGTCCGTGGCGCGGGCACTCGTCGGGCAGCCGCGCATCCTGCTGCTCGACGAGCCGCTGGAGGGCCTGGCCCCGATGGTGCGCGAGGAGCTGATGGATGCCATCGTCCGCATGAGCGACAAGCTCGGGGTCGGGTGCATCCTCGTGGAACAGCACGTGGACGTCGTGCTCGACTTCTCGACGAACGTCATCGTGCTGGAGCGCGGCGTCGCCGCCTATGCCGGCTCGGCAGCCGCGCTGCGCCAGGACGAGCAACTCCTGAACCGCACCATCGGGATCCAGAAGTGCTAATGCCGATGCCTGCTGCGCGATCGGGGTGCGGTGTGCCATCGCCGGCTCGCGCCTTCGTCGGCAGCTGCAGCGGCAGCAGCGGCTGAATGCGGCACGGCTTCTATCCGCCATGCAGAACCTTCGCGCTCTCCTGAGTCCGCTGCGGGCTTTCGATGCGGTGTACCGGGCCAAGGGAGTCTCGCGGGCAGCCCAGCTGCTTCACGTCACGCCCGGGGCCGTGAGCCAGCAGATCAAGCAGCTCGAGGCCGGGCTGGGCGTGCAGCTGTTCCAGCGGTCCGGTCGCGAGATCGGGTTCACGGCGGCGGGCGAAAGGCTCGCCCACCGCGTCTGCGATGCCTTCGACCGCCTGCAGGACGCACTCGGCGACCTGGCCGAGCATCGGAGTGAAAGAAGGCTTCGCCTCAAGGTGACACCGAGCCTGGCCATCCGCTGGCTCGTTCCTCGCCTGCATGGCTTCTACGCGGAGCACCCCGACATCGCACTGGAGATCGCAACGATCGCCATGGCCGACGACATGCGGCTCGAAGGCGCGGATTGCGCGATCCGCCATGGCATCGGCGAGTGGGCCGACGTCGAGCTGGACCACCTTTTCGACGACGAGTTCGTCCCGGTCTGCGCACCGGGCCAGGCGGGGCCGTTGCAGACACCTCGCGACCTGCTGCAGGCCAACCTGCTGCACTCCATGATGCGGCCGCAAGCGTGGCCGCTCTGGTTCGGCTCCGCCGGTCTTGCGGATCCCGCTCGCTCGCGCGGCATCACCCTGGCGAACGCCGCGTTGTGCTATCAGGCCGCGGCCGATGGCCTGGGCATCGCGATGGCCCAGCGTGCCTACGTGGAAGACGACCTTCGAACCGGCCGCCTGGTGGTCGCCGTCGACCACATGGCACGGACGGAACTCGGCTACTACCTCGTCTGCGACCCGATGAAGGCGGCCACCGCCCCGGTGCGGCTGTTCAGGGAGTGGATCCGGTCGGTCCGCTAGGCGTGCCCCGGGGGCCTGCTAGTCGGCCTTGAAGCCCGAGGCCTTGACCACGGGCTCCCAGAATGCGCGCATCTCTGCGAACCTGGCGCGTGCAGCGGTGGGTGAGCTTCCCGTGTTCACGAAACCGAGCGCGCCGACCTTCTTCGCGAACTGCTCGGTCGAGGCCGCCTTTCGCACGGCGTCGCTCCATTCAGCGACGACGGGTGCAGGCGTCCCGGGTGCCAGGCAGATGGCCAGCACGCCGACCGTGGTGAGTTCCTTGCGGCCGAGCTCGGCGAAGGTCGGCACATCCGGCAGGAGCGCGGAGCGTTGGGCCGAGGTGACGGCAAGCACGCGCAGCTTGCCGGCCTCGTGGTGCTGCGCGAAGTCGCCGACCGTGGAAGTGCCCGCCGCGATGTTGGCGCCGGCAAGGTTCACGATCATCGGGGCCGCGCCCTGGAAGGGGACGTCCTGCAGCGGCGTTCCGATGATCTTGCCGATCTGCAGCCCCAGGAAATGCGTCGGTCCACCCGACGCCGCATGGCCGAAGTTGGCGCTCTGCGGATGCGCGCGCACCCACTGGGCGTATTCGCCGAAGGTCTTCACCGGCGAGGAGGCGGGGACGGCCAGCGCCATCGCGAACTCGACCACCGTCGACACCGGGAGGACGTCCCGCTGCGGGTCGTAGTTGAGCTTGTTGAAGACGAAGGGGTAGATCGACGTCAGGAAGTCGGGGCACAGCATGGCCACGCTGCCGTCGGCAGGGGCGGCACGCATCGCATCGATCGCGATCTTCCCGCCTGCGCCCGGCCTGTTCTCCACCACGACCGTGCGGCGCAGCGAGTCGTGCATCTGATCCGCGAGCGCACGCGTCACCACGTCGAGGGTGCCGCCGGGCGAGAAGCCCACCAGGATCCTGGCCGGTGGCCGGCCGCCTTGCTCAGCAATGGCCGGCGGTGCGCCGACGAAGGCGGCGATGGCGAGTGCGAGGCTGCAGCGCCAGGAAGCAGGCAGTGTCTTCAAGAGATGCTCCAGGAGGAAGCCGGATCGGTCGTCCGGATGCAAGTAGGGCAAGGTGGGGCGGATCGGCTGGAGGCGGCGTCTTCGTCGACGCCGTCGTCCTCCAGTCGAGGAGTTCAGCGGCCTCGGAACACCGGGGCGCGTTTCTCGGCGAAGGCGCGGCGCCCCTCCAGCCGGTCCTCGCTGTCCCTGAGCAGCCCGAAGGCCTGGCGTTCCAGCGCCAGCCCGCCGGCCAGCGGCAGCTCGCGCCCGCTCATCGCGAGCCGCTTGGCCGCCGTCATCGCCAGCGGGGCATTGGCCGCCATCGTGCGCGCGAGCCGGATGGCCGTTTCCTGCAACGCCGAAAGCGGCACCACCTTGCTGACCAAGCCGATGCGCAGCGCTTCGGCGGCGTCGATGCGCTCGCCCGTCAGCAGCATCCACATGGCATCGGACTGGCCTACCGCGCGGATCAGCCGCTGCGTGCCGCCCGCCCCCGGGATGCTGCCGACGCGCACCTCCGGCAAGCCGAACTGGGCGTTGTCCGAACAGATGCGGATGTCCGCCAGCAGGGCCAGCTCGAGTCCGCCGCCGAGGGCGTAACCATTGATCGCCGCGACCACGGGCTTGTCGGTGTGCAGCGTGCCGAAGTTGAAGTGCCGGTTGCCGCCGCGAAAGACTTCCCGCGCGACACCGTCGCCCGACGGCATCGTCTTCTTGAGGTCCGCACCCGTGCAGAAGGCACGCTCGCCCGCGCCGGTGAGGACGAGCACGCGGACGTCCTCATCGTTGCAGACCTGGTCCCAGATGCCGAGCAGTTGCTCATTGGACTCCGGGTCGATGGAATTCATGGCCTCGGGCCGATTCAGGGTGACGATGGCGACGCCATCCTGGACTGTGTAGACGATGGGCATGGTTTTCTGTTCTTCAGGTCTGGGAAGGGCTGGCTGCGGCCACCGAGTCGATGGCGCCGGCTGGCATGCCCAGTGTGGCCAGCACCTCGCGGGTGTGCTCGCCGAGCGTGGGGGCGGCGCGTCGCGCACGTGGCCGCTCGCCCACCGCGCCGAGCACGCTGCGCGTCAGCGTCAACGTGCCGGCGACGCGGTGCTGCACGCTTTCCGCGAGGGACGCCTCGACGAAGGGGGCGGACTGCGCCACCTCGGCATAGTCGTTGATGGGGCCGCAGATGATGTCCACCGCAGTGAACTTCTCCAGCCAGAAGGTGCGCGGATGCGCGAGCATGCGAGCTTCCAGCTCGCGCAGCAGCGCCTGGCGGTGCTGCAGCCTGCTCTTGTTCTCTGCGAAGCGCGGATCGCAGGCGAGCTCCGGTGCACCGATGGCGGCACACAGCGCCTGCCATCGTGCAGGGTGGTAGGCCGCGACCATGATCCACCCGTCGGCGCAGCGCAGGGCCTCGTTGGGCGTCGAATACGGCGCTGCATTGCCTTGCGGTCGGGGCACGAGCCCATCCGCGAAGTAGGACGCGAAACTCACGTGCTGGAGTGCGATGGCGCTGGCGAACATGCTCGCCTCGACGTGCTGACCGAGCCCCGTGCGTTGCCGCTCCTGGAGGGCGGCCAGCACCGAGATGGCCGCCAAAGAGCCGGTGACCAGGTCGACGACCGGCACCGGTACCTTGCACGGCTCTCCATCGGGCGCCCCGGTCACGCTCATCAGGCCGCTCACGGCCTGCAGCACGCCGTCCACGCCGGGCAGATCCTTGCTGCTGCCATGCTGGCCGTATGCCGATACCGAGCAGTAGATGAGCCGCGGGTTGTCCGCGGACACCGTGGCGTAGTCGAGCCCGAAACGCGCCATCACGCCGGGACGGAAGCTCTCGACCAGCACGTCGGCCTGCGCGATCAGTTCCTGCGCGGCCTGCCGGTGCGACGGCTGCTTCAGGTCGAGCACGATGCTGCGCTTGTTGCGGTTCAGCGCCAGGAAGGCGACGCCCTCGCCGTTGACCCATGGCGAAAGGGCCCGCGAGAGATCGCCCGTGGGCGTCTCGACCTTCACCACGTCGGCGCCGAGATCGGCCAGGCACAACGTGCAGGTCGGCCCGGCCATCACCTGCGTGAAGTCGATCACTTTCAAACCGGTCAATGCATTCGCGAGCATGCGATCGGCCTGCTATACCGACGGGCTGCCGAGGCTGCGGCCGCCGCAGACGTACAGGAGCTGGCCGGTGACGTAGCTCGATCCGGGTTCCGCGAAGAAGCGCACCGCCCGGGCGATGTCCTGCGGCTGGCCGATCCGCTCCATCGGCACGGTCTTGTGCAGGCTCTGGCGCACTTCTTCGGTGAGCGTCGCGAACAGCGGCGTCTCCACGATGCCCGGAGCGACAGCGTTCACCGTGATGCCCTTGCGCGCATATTCGAGCGCCAGAGAGCGGGTCAGGCTCACCACGGCGCCCTTGGAGGCCGAGTAGGCCGCCTGGCCGCGGTTGCCCAGCCATGCGCGAGAGCCGATGTTGATGATGCGCCCGAACCGGTTCTGCGCCATCTGCGCCAGGACCGCCTTGGAGCAGATGAACTGCGAATTCAGGTTGATCTCGATGACGCGGCTCCAGAACGCGAGATCCATCTTGGAGACCAGCTTGTCGCCGCCGATGCCTGCGTTGTTGACCAGGATGTCGATGCGTGCGTGCGATGCCAGCAGCCGGGCGACCGCCGCTTCCACCTGGTCCACGGAGCTGACGTCGACCTTGAAGGTCGTCACGTCGGCGCCTTCGCTCGACAACGTCCGCTCGGCCTCGCTCAGCGCGGCGTCGTCGAAGTCCCACAGCGCGATGCGGCAGCCCCCCTGTGCAAGCTCACGGGCGATGCCCAGGCCGATGCCCTTGGCGCCGCCGGTCACGATGGCGACGAGGCCCTGCAGCGAGGCGGGCGCGATGGTGTTTGTCTGGTTCATGGCGGGCCCTCAGAGCGAAAGAATGTTGATCGAGCAGGCAGCGTGGTCCACACCCCAGATACCGCCGCCCGTGACCTGCGTGAGGCCGATGCGCGCGCCCTGCACCTGGCGCGCGCCGGCACGGCCCTGCAGTTGTTCGCAGACTTCCACGACCTGTGCGACGCCGGTCGCACCCGGCGGGTGTCCCTTGGCGATCAGCCCGCCGCTGGGGTTGACCGGCACGCGGCCGCCCAGGGCGGTCGCGCCGCTTTGCAGCAGGCTGGCCGCATCGCCGCGCTTGCAAAGGCCGAGGGCCTCGTAATAGAGCAGCTCGGAAATAGTGAACGCGTCGTGCACTTCCAGCAGGCTGAGATCCTGCGGCCCGACGCCGGCCTGCTCATAGGCCAGCCTGGCGGCACGCGCGGTGATCTCGGCTTCGGTCATGTCGACAGGCGCGGTCTCGAACAGGCCCGACTGCACCACGGACGCCAGCACTCGCACGGGCTTGGCGACGCCCCTGGCGAGCTTGGTGCTGAGCACGAGGGCCGCGGCCCCGTCCACCACGGCGGGGCAGCATTGCAGCAGCGTGAGCGGCTCGGCCACCGGGCGGGACGCCAGCACCTCCTCGCGGCTCGCCAGCTTGGCGAACTTGGCGATCGGGTTCAAGGCCCCGTGTTGGCGGTTCTTGACGGAGATGTCCGCCAGCGTCTCCAGCGCGAGGCCGTGGTCGTGCATGTACCGCTTGGCACGCATGGCGTACAGGGCGGGCATGATCATGCCGCGCCGGTTGTTCCAGTCCTTCTGGCTGAGCTGCAGCGGGCCGCCGCCGAGGCTGCTGAGGTGGTCCATGCCGAACACCACCACGGTGTCGTACTGGCCGACCTTGAGCGCCTGCAGTGCGAGATTCAGCGCGGTGGCTCCGCTGGAGCAGGCGTTGTCCACGTTGTAGACCGCGCCGCCGCCGACATGCAGTTCGCGCAATGCACGCTGCCCCGGCAGCATGGCACCGAGCGCATTGCCGCAGTAGAACGCCTGCACCTCGCCAAGCTTCGTGCCGGCATCGGCCAGCGCATCGAGGATGGCCGCCTGGGCCATCGCCTCTTCGGTCAGTTCGGGGAAGCGGCCGAAGTCAGTGATGCCGACGCCGGTGATCAGTGGTTGCTTCATGGCGCGTCACTCCTGGAATGCATAGTCGGGCGTGCCGTCAGGCAACGCGAAGGGCACCACCCGCAGGCGGGCACCGATGGCCGGCGGCTCGGCGCTGTACAGCAGCCGGCCGAACGCGCGCACGCCGGGTTCGAAGTCGACCATGGCAAGGCCATAGGGCTGCTTGTCCTTGCCCGGGTGAACGATCGTGAAGCTGTAGAGAGAGCCGATGGGTCCGAGCACGATGTCTTCGACTGTCTGGTCGTCGTGGGTGAATTCGATGGGCGGGAACTGGGCCGGTTGGCCGGCCACGCGGGTCGCGACGAGCACCATGCCGCCGGGGGTTTCACGGAAGGGGGATTCCGTTCGCTTGATGATCTTCAAAGGTGTCTCCTGTTCGTGTGGAGCTCGCCACAGCGAAGGAAAGTATCGAGATCCAGGTCCCCGCGGTCATTGGATTTCTGCTGGGCATTCTTTAGCGGAACTGAACGATTCGACGCATGCAGCCCAGCTAAACAATGGTCAGCAGAACTGAAAGGACAGCGGCCAGCGCGATCTGCATACTGAGCCGATGAATGAACAAATTCGTGTACCGGTCACCTTGATGCGCGGTGGCACCAGCAAGGCTGTTTTTCTCTCGCAGCACGACGTGCCCACTGATCCACAAGCGCGCCTCCGATTTCTTCTCGCTTTGTTCGGCAGCCCCGACGTGCGCCAGATCGACGGGCTCGGCGGCGCCGATATCCTGACGAGCAAGTGCGCCATCATCGGGCCGCCGTCGCGCCCGGATGCGGACATCGACTACACCTTCGTGCAGATCGGCATCGACCAGCCCACGGTCAGCTTCGAGATCGTCTGCGGCAACATTTCGTCGGCCACGGGGGTGTATGCGCTGCAGGAGAAGCTGGTTCCGGTGCAGGAACCCGTCACCACCGTTCGGGTGCACAACACGAACACCGGAAAGATCCTCCGAATGGCGGTGCAATGCGCCGACGGCGAGCCGCGCGTGGAGGGCGACAGCGAAGTGGATGGCGTGCCCGGCACCGGCGCAGAGGTGGCGCTGGATTACTCCGACACCAGTGGTTCCACGACCGGCAAGCTGTTGCCCACGGGGCAGGCGCGCGACTGGGTCCACGTGTCGAAGCTCGGCCGCGAAATACCGGTGTCGGTGGTCGACGTCGGCACGGCGTGCGTATTCATCCGCGCGGCGGACCTGGGCATCACCGGCACTGAACTGCCGGGCCAGCTCGGGCCCGAGATCTACGAGGTGGCCGAGGAGGTGAGGCGCTGGGTCGTCGAACGCTGCAATCTTCCGTCGTCGGGGATCCTGACGCCGTACCAGATACTGATCAGCGAAGCGCAGGACTACCGGACCATTGCCGGCGACCGCGTCGTGCAGTCATCGGAGATCGATTTCGTCGCGCGCATGGTGCTCGCCGGTGGCGCCATGCACAAGGCATTCCCTGGCGGAGGCTCGGTGTGCCTCTCGGTCGCAGCGCAGATCGCGGGAACCATTCCCGCCGAAGCGCGGGGCACGCATGCCGGTCCGACGCGCATCCGCATCGGCCATCCGAGCGGGGTGCTCAAGATCTTCGCGAATGTCGAGCACGGGGGCGGAAACGACTGGACGGTTCGCGAGGTGCACTTCACTCGCACGGCCAGGCGCCTTTTCGATGGGACGGCCTATGTGCGGCGGTCGCGCCTCGAAGCGACTGGCGAGGGGACGTTGTCATGAACGCTCCGGATCTTTTCTCGCTGCGGGGCCGCACTGCCCTCGTCACTGGCGGCTCCAGAGGCATCGGACGCATGATCGCCGAGGGGTTCCTGGCGCACGGCGCGCGCGTCTACATCAGTGCGCGCAAAGCCGAGGCATGCGATCAGGCCGCGCACGAACTCGCGAAGTACGGCCACTGCGTATCGCTGCCGCACGACGTGTCCACCGTGGCCGGCTGCCAGGCGCTGGCCGACGCCTATGCCGGGCATGAAACGACGCTGGACATCCTGGTCAACAACGCCGGAGCGGCCTGGGGAGAAGCCTTCGATGCCTTTCCGGAAAGCGGCTGGGACAAGGTGGTCGATCTGAACCTGAAGACGCCCTTCTTCCTGACGAAGGCGCTGTCCGGGCCGCTGCGCGCCGCTGCCCGGACGCGCGTGGGGAAGATCATCAACATCTCCTCCACCGACGGCATCGGGCTCAACCCCCAGGAGAACTACTCCTACGTCGCGAGCAAGGCCGGCCTGATTCATCTGACTCGGCGCATGGCGTTGCGCCTGGCACAGGACAACATCGCGGTCAGTGCCCTCGCACCTGGCGCGTTTCCATCCGAGATGAACCGCAATGCCCGCGACCATGGGCCCGCGTTGTCCGAACACATTCCCGCCAAGCGCATCGGCACGCCGGAAGACATCGCAGGTGCAGCCATCTTCCTTGCTTCACGGGCAGGCGACTACGTGATGGGTGCCACCCTCGTGGTGGATGGCGGCGTGACCCAGGCCCGCGCCTACCGGTGAGGTCGTGACGCGCAGGTTCAAGTCGGCGAGAGCGCAGGCGCGGGTTCGGCCAGCGAGCGCCCCTCGCCTGCAGCGAGCAGCCGGTCGTTGATGTAGGTGGCGGGCGGCTTTCCGAAAGCCTTCTTGAACATCGTGATGAACGCGGAGGGCGATTCGTAGCCCAGGTCGTACGCGACCTGCTGCACGGTCGCGCCGCCGGACAGCTCCCGAAGTGCGACCAGCATGTGCAGTTGACGACGCCAGCGTCCGAAGCTCAGACCGGTCAGCGCCGTGCACAGCCGGTTCAGCGTCCGCTCGCTCATTCCGAGCTTGCCGGCCCAGTCCTTCTGCGTCCGTCGGTCCGAAGGGTCGCGCATCATGGCGCGCGAAACCTTGCGCAGCCGCGCATCCTCGGGCATCGGCAGGAAGATCTCTTCCGTCGGCATGGCACAGAGCTGGTCCAGCAGCACGCGGACCAGCCGGTCGGTCGGCCCGCCAGCCTCATAGGAAGGCGGCTGCCCCGCCAGGTACTGGATCATCTCGCCGAGCATCGGGCTGATGTGCAAGGTGCAGCAGCTCGCGGGCAGCGGTGCGGCATTGGGCGCCACGAACAGATAGAAGATCACGGCGTTCGCGGTGCTGTGGTTGCTGTGCGGCGTCCCGCCCGGAATCCACACGCCGGCCTGCGGTGGAACCATCCACATCGCGCCGGGGACGTCGCACGAGACGGCTCCGCGCAACGCCATGACCAGCTGGCCTGACCGGTGCACGTGGATCGGAATCTCTCGCTCGCGCGCCTCGACATCCACGCGGTGGGCCATCACCGGCACGGACGGTTCGTAGTCCAGGTCGAGGCTCGCGCCAGAGGATGTTCGGTCGGAGCGCGTCACGCCGGGTGGCCAAAAAGAGAAATCATCTGTCCAAGTTTGCAATTCTAGTCTTGCAGGGGCGCCATAGCATTCCCGCATGCAAATGATTCGCAACCATATCGAGGCCGGATCGACCGGATCAGACCTCGTTCCGAAAGGAACCGCGTGATTGCACCACCTCGCTTCTCCAGGCAGGAGTGGCTCTTTTCTCTCAAGAGCTTCGCTGCCTCGATGCTCGCGCTGTACCTGTCCAGCCGCTTCGGGCTCCCCCGGCCCTTCTGGGCCATGATGACCGCGTACATCGTGGCGCATCCCCTCGCCGGGCACGTTCGCTCGAAGTCGCTCTATCGACTGGCGGGCACTTTGTTGGGATGCACGGCCTCCGTGGTGCTGGTGCCATCGCTGTCGGCATCACCGGAGCTTCTGTCGCTGGCCCTGGCGCTGTGGGTCGGGGCCTGCCTCTACCTGTCGCTGCTGGACCGAAGCGCACGCTCGTACGCCTTCATGCTGGGAGGCTACTCCGCGGCACTGATCGGTTTTCCGTTGGTGGAAACGCCTGCGGGAATGTTCGATACGGCCATCGCCCGGGCGGAAGAGATCGCACTCGGCATCCTGTGCGCCAGCCTCGTCCACAGCCTCGTACTGCCGACCGGCCTCGGGCCTTCGCTGCTCGGACTGGTCGATCGCACGCTGGGCCATGTCCGACGATGGCTGGACAATCTCGTTGGTACAAGCGCCGACGAAGACACCGGCGAGCGGCTCTCACAGGATCGACGGCAGCTCGCTGTCGACATCAGCCAATTGCGCTTGGCTGCAACCCACGTGCCCTTCGACACGAGCAGCCTGCGATGGGCCCATGGTGCCGTAAGAAGCCTGCCTGACTGTCTCGCGGTACTGACCCCTTCGTTGTCCGCGCTGGAAGACCGATTCGATGCGCTGCGCGAGGCGACGGGGGAAGTACCAGCCGAGGTCACGAAAGCCCTCGAACGCGATGCTGCATGGCTGGATGTCGCCGCGCTGTCGGGCACCGAGAGCGAAGTGCATGCCGATTTCCATGCGCGAGCGGCGGATCCGAGCGATTCCCCTTGGGTACGGGCCCTGAAGATCGACGTTGCCGCGCACCTCGACGAACTGATCGCGGGATGGCGCCGCTGCAGGACGCTTCGCGACGACATCGCCGCCGGCCTGGATGGCCGCGCATCGCCGCGGCGGCAGCGAAGACTGGCCGCACGGTCGCCGATCCTCCACGTGGACAAAGGCTTGGCGCTGCGTTCGGCCTTCACCGTCGCACTCTCGACCTGCGCGGCATGCGCGGTGTGGATCATCAGCGGCTGGCGATCCGGGTCGTCGATGGCGATGGGCGCAGCAGTCTTCTGCAGCTTCTTCGCCACCATGGACGACCCCGTTCCGGGCATGCACAAGTTCCTGGTCGCACTGCTGTGGTCGATGCCCGTGTCGGCTTTCTACGTGCTTGGCGTGATGCCGCTGGCTCAAGACTTCGGCATGCTGATGTTGTGCACTGCACCTTTGCTGCTGCTGGTCGGTGGCTACCTCGCTCGCCCGGCCAGCAGCCTCGCGGCACTGGGCATGTTCTTCGGCGTGGCGGGCACGTTGGCGCTCCAGGACATCGCGAGCGCCGACTGGACCAGCTTCCTCGAAGGCAATCTGGCCCTCTTCGCCGGTGGAGTGATCGCCGCGCGCACCACCGCCGTCGTGCGCAGCGTGAGCAGCGAATGGAGCGCACAGCGCATCCGCCACAGCGGCTGGCGAGACCTGGCCGACATGGCGTCACACCCCCAACGCGCATCCGAACGCGATGCCTTCAGCGGCCGCATCCTCGACCGCATGGCCCTCCTGGTTCCACGTACCGCTGGAGACCCCGGGCCGCAGGAAGGAACTGCGGCGCGGCTCGCGCTGCGCGAGCTTCGCATCGGGGCCAGCATCTGCGTCCTTCAGCAACAACGGCACCGACTGCCCGAAGCGCCCTCGGCCCGGCTGATGGCCGAGCTCGCTCGCGCGTTCCGCGCCCAGGCCGCCGGTGCACCGGCGCAAGTCGGGGCACTGCTGCCGCAGATCGACCGGCTGTTGTTGCATTCCCTCGCAAATGCCAACTGCGCGCCCGCAGTCTCTGCCCTGGTGGGCTTGCGCAGAGACCTTTTTCCTTCGGCCTCCACCGACCTGCAACCATGATCGAAACAAGCTTCTTCGGCGTCTACGTCCCAGGCCTGCTCCTGCTGGCAGGCGGTGCGATGGCTTTGGCCTGGTGGCTTCGCCGCCTGCTGTCGCTGATCGGCGCCTATCGGTGGATATGGCATCCCGCCCTGTTCGATCTGGGCCTCTACATCGTGGTGCTCCATGCGTTGGTCCGACTCACCGGGGCCATCTCCATCTGACCGATCACTTGTCCTGCTGCACGACCATGAAATCCAAACTATCCCTTCTCGCCGCCTGGACCTCGCGCCCGATCCCTGCCCCCCTTCGCCTGTTGTCGACGGCGCTGGTCACTGCAGCAGCTTGTTGGGCCGCGCTTCAGCTCTGGGATCATTACGAACTGGCCCCATGGACGCGCAATGGTCGCGTAAGGGCCGACATCGTCCAGGTGGCGCCCGATGTCTCCGGCATGGTGGCCGCCGTGGCGGTGCGCGACAACCAGCCGGTCACGGCAGGTGAGCTTCTCTTCTCGATCGACGAAGCTCGCTTCATGCTGGCCCTGCAGCAGGCCGAGGCCGCCGCGGCTGCGCAGCGGATCGTCATCGGCAACCAGCGGATCGCGCTGGGTCAGGCGCAGCGCGAGAGCCGCCGCAACGACGAACTGCAGGGACTGGTCGCCCAGGAAGTGCGCGAACAGGCCCGTTCGCGCTTCGAGCAGGCCCGGGGCTCGCTGCTGGCGGCCGAAGCGGCACTGCGCCAGGCAGAGGTCGCGGTCGACACGGCACGCCTGAACCTTCAGCGCACGCAGATACGGGCACCCGCTTCAGGACGCGTCACCAACCTCGACCTGCGCCAGGGTGCCTATGCGATGGCCGGCCATCCTGCCTTGGCGCTCGTTGCCACCGGTTCGATCTACGTCGAGGGCTATTTCGAGGAGAACAAGCTGGCGCGAATCCAGTTGGGCGACCGCGTGCGCGTGACCCCCATGGACGCGCCAGCGCTCGAAGGCAAGGTCGACAGCATCGCCGCGGGCATCGTCGACCGCGACCGCAGCACCGGTGCGAACCTGCTGCCCAGCGTGAACCCGACGTTCAACTGGGTGCGGCTCGCGCAACGCGTCCCCGTGCGGGTGAAGCTGGACCCGCTACCGGCCGACGCTCGCCTGGTCGTCGGCCAGACGGTCTCGGTGGAGGTGCTGGGTCCTCAGGGAGGGCCCACCGCGGCGGCTCGCGTCCAGGAGCCGCGGACATGAAGCTCGCTCGCGCCTTTGTCCTGGCAACCGCTGCCGCACAGGCTCTGCTGTCCGGCTGCGTCCACGGACCTGTCGGGCCCGACTACACAGCAACGGCTGCGCTCACCGCAGCGCAGGCCGCTTCGAGCGGGCCGTTTCTCTCCGGCGGCGGCGCCACGTCGGAAGCAAGCGTGCCACCGCGCTGGTGGCGCCTTTTCGAAGATCCGCGACTCGACGGCCTGATCGCCCAGGCCTTCGAGCACAACACCGACCTGCGGCAGGCACTGGCCACCCTCGAGCGCGCAACCGCGGTGGAAGCCGAGGTCCATGGGACCGAAAAGCCAGCCATCACGCTGAATGTCGGCCCGAGCTTCGGTCACGTTTCGGGCCTGTCGCTGCTGCAGCGCGACCAGGCGCCGCCGGGCCGGCTCGGCTACAGCATGGGAGCCGCCGTGTCCTACCAGGTGGACCTCTTCGGCCAACTGCGCCGTGCCCTCGAGGCCGCCGAAGCGGATACCGGCGCCACGCGCGCCGCGGTGGACCTTGTGCGCGTGACCGTTGCTGGCGGCACCGCGCAGGCCTACGCCGCGGCGTGCTCCAGCGGCCTGCAGCTGCGCGTGGCGCGCGAATCGGTGCGCCTGCAGGAAGAAGCGCTCGAGCTTGCGCAACGGCTACAGCGTGCGGGCCGGGCTGGGGCGATCGACGCTGTGCGTGCGCGCGCACAGCTGGAAATCCTGCGTGCCGCGATCCCCCCGCTGGAGGCAGTGCGGCAGCAATCCCTGTACCGGCTCGCCACGTTGACCGGCACCGCGCCCCGGGACTTTCCTGGCGCCGTAGGCCGTTGCGAGCAGCCTCCACGCGTCGCTGGACTGCTGCCGGTCGGCGACGGCGCGGCGCTGCTCGCCCGGCGGCCCGATGTGCGGCAGGCTGAACGAAGCCTGGCATCAGCGACTGCGCGCATCGGTGTCGCAACCGGCGACCTTTATCCCAAGGTGACGCTGGGCCTTTCATCGGGCTCTGCCGGCTTTCTCGACCGCTTCGCCAACCGCGAGACCTTCAGCTACAGCCTGGGTCCGCTGCTCAGCTGGACCCTGCCCGAAACAGGTATCGCTCGCGCACGCATCGCTCAGAGCGAAGCGGCGACCCGAGTGGCGGCTGCGCGCTTCGAAGGCACTGTGCTCGGCGCTTTGCGAGAAGCTGAAACCGCGTTGAACGCCTATGCCCGCGAACTCGAGCGCCATGCGGCTCTCGCCGCCGCGCGCGATCAGAGCCTGACTGCGGTCGATCAAGTGCGTGCGCTGCAGATCAATGGAAAGCTGGGGCAGCTCGATGCCCTGGACGCCGAGCGAACGCTGGCTTCCAGCAAGGCGGCCCTGGCCGCCTCGGAAGCCCGGTTGGCAGAGCGCCAGATCGCCGTATTCATGGCCCTGGGTGGCGGCTGGGAGGCCACCCCGACGGCACCGCCCCAATGACACGGACAGCGAGCGACAGGGCGGAAGATGGATGGCTTCGAGCATCTCAGGACCTTCGCGGAAGTTGCCTTCCAGGGCAGCTTCTCGCGCGCAGCGGGCAGGCTCGGCATCTCGAAGGCCAGCGTGAGCAAGCACATCGCCACGCTGGAGTCCCGCTTCAATGTGCGTCTGCTCAACCGCTCGACCCGCTCGGTCTCGCTGACCGATGCAGGCCGCCTGCTGCAAGCGCGCTGTGCATCCCTGATGGAGATGATCGAACAGACCACGAGCGAACTGCAGGCACGCGGCTCGCACCCCAGCGGCCGCCTGCTGATCACGGCGCCGCACGGAATGGTCCAGACCGCATTCCCGCGCCTGCTCGGCGACTTCCTCACCTGCTATCCCGACGTGCAGCTCGACCTGAAGCTGAGCAACCGCATGATCGATCTGGTCGACGAGGGGGTCGATATCGCCTTGCGGTTCGGACGCATCGGCGACGAGAACCTGATCGTGCGCCGCCTGCGGCGAATGGGACTGACCCTTTGCGCAACGCCGCGCTACTGGGCTCGGCGCGGCATTCCTTCGCAGCCCGACGACATGCGAAAGCACGACGTGCTCGCCTACTCGGTCATGCCGGGACCGCCACAAATCGCATTCGAAGTGGATGGCCAACCCTACAACGTTTCCATTCACGGACGCATGGACGCCAACGACGCGAGTGCGCTCATCGGCGCGGCGTTGGCCGACATTGGCGCAGTATGCGTCCCCGACCTGCTCGCGCAACCCTACGTGGAAAGTGCGCAGCTGGTCCCGGTTCTCCAAAACTTCATGCCCAGCGATATATGGCTCTACGCAGCCTACACGCAGCGCCGCCAAAACAGCGCCGCGCTACGTGCAATGCTCGCGATGCTGGAAGTTCGAATGCGGGACAGCCCGACGCCCCTCGCTGTCTCGAGAGATGCTGCACCTGCACCTCTTTGAGGGCGAACCAAGGCCTCTTCGGTTCGACCTGCCGCGGCGGCACGCTCAAAGACCAGGAGATCCTGAGCCGGGTTTCATCATCGGCTGGGGCACCATAGGCCGGCAGAAGCGCAAGGCGGGAGACTTTGGGGTCGGCCGCGTTGATCTTCGTGGCGTCCTGACCCAGCGGGACTGCGGCGGCGGAATTCCGGGACCCGGTTATGCAGCCCTGTGGGCATCGGCATGAAGAAGGACGAGCTCGTGCCGCTGTCCAAGTGAACGCGACCCGCTGCGCTGGAGAAGGCGGGCGAGCTTGACCGCCTCTGGGCCAAATGGCTGGGCCCGAGCACCGAATATAAGATGGTCCGCGAAGAGAAGGTCACGCCACTGACCGAGTCAAGTTCGAGATGCTGCCCTGAGCCCCGGGGCTGGCCGGCCCTTCGCACGGTGGGATCTGCCGCGCCACCGAGCTGCGCCGGCGCCCGGCGGACAACGAGCGCATCAGCGCCGGATTCCGCAAAGTGTGCGCTCGGAACGCGCGCACGCTTCGCAAGAGCGGCGGTGCTCGAAGCCTGGCGCGTCCGCCAGCGCTGTCATGCGGCGGCGGTGGGCCATGCAGACCGCTTGGATCCGGACCGCTGGCAGTGCTATTGCACAGTTGGGCTGTCTATTCCTGGCCTTGCGGAAACGTCTTGCCCACTCACTCCAACGGCACCGTCGGTGCGCGCATGACGCTCAAGCAGTATCTCGCGGCGCGACAGGTGGTGGTGCGCCCCGATGGGCGCGAGCACCTGCTCGAGCAATTCCTGGACGGCAAGCGTTGGCGGCGCAACGTGACGCTGGGACCCTCGCACTTCATGCGTCTGCTGGCGCCGCTGCCGGGCACCGACCTGATCGCCACGGTGCCTCAGGACATCGCCGCCGTCGTGGGCTGCCACCTTCCGCCGCGCGAGATCGCACTGCTACCCGCGGCGAAAACCGGTCGAGGCCTGACTCTTCATATTTTTTGCTAAACCTCAGGAGTGCGTTGTCGGTGCAGGGCAACTCCGAAGTTCAAGGCGCTCGGATGGCCGCAGTCCTCGATGCGACGCGAAGCCACCGCGCGCAGCACGCACCATGGTTTGCCCGAACGTCGGTCTCCGCCAGGCGACTACAGGCGGTCGACCGGGATCTTCAGGTAGACGACGCCATTGGCCTCCGCGTCTGGAAAGCTTCCGGCGCGGACATTGACCTGGACCGAAGGAAGCATCAGCGCCGGCATCGCCAGCGTGGCGTCGCGCGCATGGCGCAGCGCCACGAATTCGTCCTCGCCGATACCGTCGCGCACATGGATGTTGCCCTCCCTCTGCGCAGCCACGGTGGTACAGCACACCGGCTCGCGCGAAGCGGGCGGCGGGTAGTCGTGGCAGAGGTAGAGACGCGTGTCGCCTGGCATCGCGAGCAGCCGCCGGATGGAGCGATAGAGCTGGCGCGCATCGCCGCCGGGAAAGTCGCAGCGCGCGGTGCCTACGTCGGGCATGAACAGCGTGTCCCCGACGAACACCGCCGAAGGTCCGCCCGCCGGGTCTTCGACGAGATAGGCCACGTCGGCTGGCGTATGGCCGCCGACGTGCAGGGCCCTCGCCTGCAGCAGACCGATGCGGAATGCCTCGCCATCGGCGAACAGATGCTGGAACTGCGAGCCGTCCACGGCCAGGTCCTCGGCGTTGAAGACGCCCCGGAACACGCGCTGCACCGCCGTGATGCCGCTGCCCACGGCCAGCATGCCGCCGAAGCGCTCGCGCAGGTACGGCGCGCCCGACAGGTGATCGGCATGCGCGTGCGTCTCCAGCAGCCACTGCACCGTCAGCCCGCGCCGGTCGATCGCCTCGGCCACTGCTTCCACCGGGGCGGCGTCGGTCCGGCCCGAGTTCGCGCGGTAGCCCATCACCGGGTCGATGACGGCACAGGAGCCCGCGCCGTCATCCACCAGATAGGAAAAGGTCGAGGTGGCGGGGTCGAAGAAGTGCTGGATCGCCAGCTTGGCTTGGTTCATATAATGAAAGTAGTTTCATTGAACGAAATAAATTATATGACCCGCGATCCGGAATCGGTCCTGGCAGCCCACCTCGCAGCCATGCAGGGCCGCCCCCTTGCCCAAGCCACGCGCGACCGCCTGGCGCAGGCCATGCTCGACTGGTTCACCGCTGGCTGGTCCGCGATCGGCATGGCCAGCGCCACCGCGCTGCGGCAGCTTGCCGTGGCCAGCATGCCGGGGCAAGGCACGGCCCCGGTCTTCGGCGGCGCCTCGACGCAGCCGCTGGCCGCTGGCTTCGCCAATGCCGGCATCGCTCACCTGCGCGAGATCGACGACGCGCACCGGGCCGCGATGCTGCACCCGGGCGTGGTCGCGATCTCGCCGGTGATGGCGCTGGCCGCGGCGCAAGCGATGCCGATGCGGCGCGTGGCCGACGCGATCATTGCCGGCTACGAAGTGGCGCTGCGCGTGGGCGAAGCGCTGGGCACCCGCCACGCCGCCGGCTTCCACGCCACCGCCACCGCCGGCTGCGTGGGCGCGGCGGCAGCGAGCGCGGTCGCGCTGGGCTTGCCGCAGGCGCAGCTGCATCACGCGATGGGGATCGCGGCGACGCAGTCCGCCGGCCTGTGGCAGCTGGTGGACGACGAAGCGCACGAATCCAAATCGCTGCACCCGGCCTTCGCCGTGCGCAACGGCATGACGGCCGCATGGGCCGCGCAGGCGGGCTTTCCCGGGGCACGCGCCTTCGTCACCGGCCGGCGCGGCCTCTACGCGCTGCTCGCCGGCGACGGCCCGCTGGCCGCGCTCGACGGCGAGCTCGATGCGCCCGAGCGGCTGAACACCGCCACCATCAAGGCATGGCCCTGCTGCGCACAGCTGTTCACGCCGCTGGATGCCACGCGCGAGATCATGGACAGGCACAGCCCCGCGCCGCAGGAGATCGAATCGGTGGACGTGGTCATCTTCCCGCACGCGCTGAAGATCGCGGGCGTGCGCTGGCCGAGCAAGGCGGCGGAGACGCCCTTCAGCCTGCCCTACGTGGTCGCCACGCTCCTGTCGAAGGGACGGCTCGGCATCGAGGACATGGAAGCCCCCGACCTGCACTCGCCCGCCCTGCTCGCGCTGGCCCAGCAGGTCCGCGTGTCCACGGACGACGGCTTCCAACAGGCTTTTCCGCAGAAGCGCCCCTCGCGCGTGACCATCAACATGAAGGACGGGCGCAGCTTCGAAGCATTGCGCGAACTGCGCCGGGGCGACCCCGAAGACCCCTTCGACTGGCCGCAGCTGCAGGCTCGCATGCGCGCGTTCGCGCCGGCAATGACCGATGCGCAGGCCGAGCGCCTCTCCCGCTGGTGCGCCGCATTCGCCGAAGCGGCGCAGGACCACGAGCCCTGCCTGCCGTCGCCCGAGCTCTTCGGCGGCTGACCGTGCTCCGGCGTCAGGCCGGCACCGGACTCCAGCCGCTCGGCGCCTTGCTGGAGAAGCCCTGCAAGGCCAGTTCGTGACGCACGATCTCCGCCGCCTTGCGCTGGGCCGCCACGCTGTGACGCGACGCGAGGCCGATGACCACCATCGCGCCCAGGAAGGTTCCGTCGCCATCGAACACCGGCAGCGCGACGGACGCCATCTCGGCGACGCGCTCGGCGCGCGTCATTGCGTAGCCCTTTTCGTCGATCTCGGCCTGGTGCTCGGTCGCACCGCCAGTGAAAGCCAGGAGGATGTGGGCCGAGGAACCGCCGGCGGAAAGCGCAATGCGCGTTCCCACCTCGACGTGATGCCGCACCTCCTTAGCCGTGTTCTCGCGGTAGAGGCACACGCGCTCCTCGCCGCTGCGGATGTAGAAAGCCACGGTCTCGCCGGTCTGCCGCATCACCTCGTGCAGCACAGGCTGCAGCCGCGTGCCGAGGTCGAAGGTGCTGCGGTAGAGCATGCCCATGTGCAGCAGCGCCGGACCGGGCGCATAGCTGCCGCTCTCGAAGCGATGAATCATCCGGGCCCGCGTGAGCACGCCCAGCAGCCGCAGCAGCGTGGCCTTGTCCAGGCCGGTGCATTCCGCCAGCTCGCGCAGCGACATGCGCAGCCGGTCTTCGCGAAAGCACTCGAGGATCGAAATGCCCCGCTCCAGCACGCCGGCGGGAGGCTTGGGTCCGACGGACGCTGCGGTATCGGTTTCTTGGTTTTTCATGGTGGGCGCTCCGGGCTGCGGATTATCCGGGTTGACAGTTGCCGCCTGCGATCATAAAGTTTCATTCATTGAAGTTTGTTTTATTCATTGAAATGAACACAAACAACGAGACAACCCGCCGCCCCAGCGGCGCAGCCATCGCAAGACCGCATTCGATGTCGAAACCAGCCGACCCATTCGTCGAAGAGCTCCGCGCCATCACCGGCGCGGCCTATGTGCTCACGGACGACGCCGACACGGCGCGCTATGTCAGCGACTGGCGGCGCAACTACCCGGGCGCCGCGCGCGCCGTCGTGAGGCCGGCGAGCACCGAAGAGGTATCGCGCGTGATCGGGGCATGTACAGCGCGCGGCGTTCCCGTGGTGCCCCAGGGCGGCAACACGGGGCTGGTGGGCGGCTCCACGCCGGACGCCTCGCGCCGAGAGATCGTGCTGAGCCTGGACCGCATGACCCGCGTGCGCCGCGTGGACCCGCTGGACAACAGCATGACGCTGGAAGCCGGCTGCACCGTGCTCGCGGCACAGGAAGCCGCTGCCGCCGCCGGCCGGCTCTTTCCCCTTTCGCTGGCGTCCGAAGGCAGCGCCACCATCGGCGGCGTGGTCTCGACCAACGCGGGCGGCGAACAGGTACTGCGCTACGGCAACACACGCGACCTGACCCTCGGCGTCGAAGTCGTGCTGGCCGACGGGCGCGTGCTCGACGCACTGGGCGCACTGCGCAAGGACAACACCGGCTACGACCTGAAGCAGCTGTTCATCGGCGGCGAAGGCACGCTGGGCGTCGTCACGGCCGCCACCTTCAAGCTGCATGCGCAGCCGGGCAAGACGGTCACCGGATGGGTGGCCGTGCGCGACCCCGAGGCCGCCGTCGCGCTGCTGGCCCGGCTGGGCGGCGCCGTCGGCGAACGGGTCACAGCCTTCGAGCTGATCGGCCGCGAGGCGCTGGCCCAGGTGCTCGCCCACGGCACGCCCGGCATGCGCGACCCGCTGCCGGGCAGCCACGCATGGGTCGTGCTGTTCGACGTTTCCGAGGCATCGGCCCTGCTCGACCCCACGCCTGCGGTGGAAGAGGCGCTGGCCGATGCGATGGAGCAAGGCCTCGTGCTCGACGCGGTACTCGCCGCCTCCCAGCAGCAGGCCCACGCGCTGTGGTCCCTGCGCGAGCACGTGCCCGAGGCCCAGCGGCTGGACGGCCCGTCGATCAAGCACGACATCTCCGTCGCCGTGTCGCGCATTCCCGAGTTCATCGCCGAAGCCGGCGCCGCGCTGCAGAGCCTTCTTCCCGGCATCCGTGTGGTCTGCTTCGGCCATGTAGGCGACGGCAACCTGCACTACAACCAGAGCAAGCCCCGCGGCATGCCGGACTCGGAGTTCCGCGCCCGCGAGGAAGCCGTGCACGAGGTGGTGCACGCCGTCACGGCGCGCATGCAGGGCTCGATCTCCGCCGAGCACGGCATCGGCCGCCTCAAGCAGCAGGCCTTCCTTCAATACAAGCAGCCGGTCGCGCTGGAGCTGATGGCGCGCATCAAGCAGGCGCTCGACCCGGCGAACACATTCAACCCGGGGCGCGTGCTGCCCCTTTCCGTCGACGCCCCGCGCCGCTCTTCCATCTAGTACTTCAGGACTCCCATGCCCGTTTCCGTATTCGACATGCAATCGCTCCAGCACCTGTGGGGCACCGACGAGCTGCGCACCATCTTCGGCGAGGAGAACCGCGTGCAGAAGTGGCTCGACTTCGAAGCCGCGCTGGCCGCGGCCCAGGCCGAGCTGGGCATCATCCCGCCGGCGGCCGCGAAGGAGATCATGATGCAGGCGCAGGTGGAGAACATCGACCTCGGCGCGATGTCGGCCGAGATCCGACGCATCAAGCACTCGCTGGTGCCCGCGCTCAAGCAGCTGCAGTCGCGCTGCTCGAAGGAGAACGGCGAGTGGGTGCATTACGGCGCCACCACCCAGGACGTGGTGGACACCGGCGTGGCGTTGCAGCTCAAGGAGTTCCACGCGGTGGCGCTGCGCGACATCAAGGCGGTCGGCCGCGAACTCGCGCGCCTGGCGACCACCCACCGCGACGTCGCGATGGCCGGGCGCACGCACGGCGTGCAGGCGCTGCCGATCACCTTCGGCCACAAGTGCGCTGTCTGGCTCGACGAGCTGGGCCGCCACCACGAGCGGCTGGTGCAGGCGGCGCCGCGCGTGCTGGTGGGCATGCTGGCCGGCGCCGTGGGCAGCCAGGCGTCGCTGGGCCCGAAAGCCGAACAGCTGGAGCGCCTCATGCTCGACAAGCTGGGCCTGGGCACACCCGCCATCAGCTGGGCACCGGCGCGCGACCGCTTCACCGAATACGCCAACCTGCTGGCCATGCTCGGCGCCACGCTCTCGAAGATTGGCAACGAGCTCTTCAACATGCAGCGCAACGAATTCGGCGAGGTGGAAGAAGGCTTCTCCGACGGCAAGCTGGGCTCCTCGACCATGCCGCACAAGCGCAACCCGACGTCGGCCGAGAACCTGGCCGGGCTCTCGCGCCCGCTGCGCTACAACGCCGCGATGATGGTCGAGGGCATGGTGCAGGAGAGCGAGCGCGACGGCATCGCCTGGAAGATGGAATGGAAGGCGCTGCCCGAGTGCTGCATGATCGCCGGCGCCATGCTGTTCCAGGCGAAGAACCTGCTGGCGGGCCTCAAGGTCAACGCCGACGCGATGGCCGTCAACCTCGACCGGATGCGTGGCTACCTCCTGTCCGAGCGCGTCATGCTCGAACTGTCGGAGCGCGTGGGCAAGCAGACCGCGCACGAGTGGATCTACGAAGCCTCCATGCACGGCATCACCTCCAGGCTCGATTTCGCCGACGCCATGCGCGGGCACCCGGGCCTCTCCAAGCTGCTGAGCGACGACGAGATCCGCGACCTCACCGACCCGCTGCAGTACCTGGGCCAGTGCGGCGCGAGCGTCGACCGCGTCGTCGAGCAGCAGAAGGCCTGGCTGCAGGCCTGAGCACGCCGAGCCCGAACCGCAAAGCGGCGCCCACAAGAGCAAAACGGAGACAGTCCATGACAACCTTCGCAAGCGCAACCATGCGCCGCCGCCGCATGGCGCTGGCCCTGGCCGGCCTGCTGAGCCTGGCGGCCATGCCGGCATTCGCCGCCTATCCCGAACAGCCCGTCAGGCTGGTGGTGGGCTTCCCTCCCGGCGGGGGCGGCGACCTGTACGGCCGCTTGATCGCCAACGCGCTCGGCAAGACGCTGGGCCAGCCGGTGATCGTCGACAACCGCGCAGGCGCCGGCGGCAACATCGCCGCCGACGCGGTGGCCAAGGCGAAGCCCGACGGCTACACCCTGCTGCTCGCGATGAGTGGCAACCTGGCGGTGGCACCCGCGCTGAGGCCGCAGGCCATCCCCTACAAGGCGCCCGACGACTTCACGCCCGTCGGGCTGATCCTGGAGGCGCCGCACGGCCTGTTCGTGGCCCACAACTCCCGCTTCAGGACGGCGCGCGAGCTGCTCGACGCGGCCCGCACGCAGAAGCTCAGCTTCGCCTCCACCGGTGCCGGCGCGGCCGCGCACATCGGCATGGAGATGGTCAAGAAGGAAGCCGGCATCGAGATGCTCCACGTGCCCTACCGGGGCTCGGGCCCGGCCATCACCGACATGCTAGGCGGCCAGGTCGACTGCTTCTTCGCGACCGCCTCGCCGCTGGTGGGGCAGGTCCGCCAGGGGCAGCTGCGCCTGCTCGCCATCACGGGCAACGCGCGCAACCCGGCCATTCCCGACGTGCCCACCTTCAAGGAACTGGGCGTGAACGTTCCCGTGACCCAGTGGTACGGGCTGGTGGCGCCGGCCGGTACGCCCACGCCGGTGGTGAAGTACCTGGCCGACCACCTGGGCCGCGCGCTCGCCACGGCGGAAGTGCGCGACGCGATCCGCCGCGACGCGGCCACCGAGCACAACCTCCCGATGGACGGCTTCGGCAAGTTCATCCAGGAAGACATCGCGCGCTACAAGGGCGCCGCCACGCCGGCCCTGCTCAAGGAGATCTCGCCATAGGCGAGGCGCGCAGGCTCCTTTCTTCCGCTCCTTTTTCCTCGACTCTTCCCGATCCATGATCTTCGATACCCTGATTTCCCCGGACCAGCTCGCCGCCGCACGGAAGCACGACCCCGCGCTGCTGCTGCTCGACTGCAGCTTCGAACTCACCGACCTGCAGGCGGGCCAGCGCGCCTACGACGCGGGCCACATTCCCGGCGCCTTCTACCTGCACCTGGAACACGCGCTGTCCGCCGCCAAGACCGGCCGCAACGGCCGCCACCCCCTGCCCTCGCGCGAAGTCTTCGCCAGGACCATGGCCGCGATGGGCCTGAACGCCGGCGCACAGGTGGTGGCCTACGACAACGCCGGCGGCATGTACGCCGCGCGCCTGTGGTGGATGCTGCGCTGGGCAGGGCACCGGCAGGTCGCGGTGCTCGATGGCGGCATCGCCGGCTGGAAGGCCGCCGGCCACGCGCTCAGCACTGAAAGGCCCGCACAGCGACCCGAGGGCAGCTTCAGCCTGAAGGCCCCGCTGGTCGCCACGGTTTCCTACACAGACGTCCGGGCCAACATCGACGGTGCCGAGCGGCTGGTGCTTGACGCCCGCGCGCCCGACCGCTTCCGCGGCGAGAACGAAACGATGGACCCGGTGGGCGGCCACATCCCCGGCGCGCGCAACCGGCTTTTCAAGGACAACCTGGGGCCGGACGGCCGCTTCAAGGCGCCGGCCCTGCTGCGCAGCGAGTTCGACGCCATCACCGGCGGCCGCCCCGCCGCGCAGCTGATCAACCAGTGCGGCTCGGGCGTGACGGCCTGCCACAACCTGCTGGCGATGGAAGTCGCCGGGCTGCAGGGCGCGGCGCTGTACCCCGGCTCCTGGAGCGAATGGAGTGCCCAGCCGGGCGCGCCCATCGCGACCGGCGCGGCCTGAACCGCGCCCCATCACGAGATCACAAGAACAGACTGGAGACACCCCGTGCAAAGAACTTCTTCGATCGGGCGCTGCGTCCGCATGGTGGCCGCGGCCTGCCTGGCAGGCGCTGCAGCGATGGCCACCGCCGCCGGCTACCCGGAGCAGCCGATCCGGCTGCTGATCGGCTTTCCTCCTGGCGGCGGCGGCGACCTCTACGGCCGCACCATCGCCAACGAACTGGGCAAGCACATCGGCAAGCCCGTCGTGGTCGACAACAAGCCAGGCGCTGGCGGCAACATCGCGGCCGAGCTGATGACGCAGGCCAAGCCCGACGGCTACACCCTGCTGCTGGCGATGAGCGGCAACGTCGGCAGCGCGCCCGCGATACGCCCCAACCTGCCCTACAAGGTGCCTGACGACTTCGTCTTCATCAGCCAGCTGGTGGAGACGCCCTACGGGCTGGTGGTCAGCGGCGACTCGAAGATCAGGACCATCAAGGACTACGTCGCCGCGGCCAAGGGCGGCAAGCTCACCTACGCCTCCACCGGCGCGGGCGGGGCGGCGCAGATCGTGATGGAAATGGTCAAGCAGCAGGGCAACCTCGACGTGCTCCACATCCCCTACAAGGGATCGGGCCCGGTCATGACCGACCTCATGGGCGGGCTGGTCGACAGCTTCTTCGCGCCCTACACCCCGCTGATGGGACAGATCAGCAGCGGCAAGCTGCGGCTGCTGGCGGTGAGCAGCGAGAAGCGGATCCCCAGCATGCCCGACGTGCCCACGCTCAAGGAATCGGGCATCGACGTGGTGATGACGCAGTGGTACGGCCTGGCCGCGCCCAAGGGCACGCCCAAGCCCGTCGTCGACAAGATCACCCAGTCCGTGAAGCAGGCCATGCAGGCGCCCGAGGTACTGCGCGTGTACCGCGCGGACGGCGCTCAGGAAGCGACGCGCACCGGCGCCGCCTTCAAGGACTTCGTGCTGAAGGACATCGCCAACTACAAGCGCGGCGTCGAGCGCGGCAACCTCAAGGTGGAGTAGCACAACGCCATGCGCCCGCACAGCGCCCACTGGGGCGTCTTCTCCGCCGGCTGGAGAGACGGCGCACTCGTCGTCCGCCCGCATCCCGGCGACCCGGACCCGAATCCGCTGATCGAGAACTTCACGACCGCCATCCACCACCGCGCCCGCGTCACCACGCCCATGGTGCGCCGCGGCTGGCTCGAACGCGGACCGGGCCCCGATGCGCGGCGCGGCGAGGACGGCTTCGTCCCCATGGCCTGGGACGAGGTGCTGGACCGGCTCGCAACGGAACTGCGGCGCGTGCAACGCGAGCACGGTTGCGAGGCCATCTTCGGCGGCTCCTACGGCTGGTCGAGCGCGGGGCGCTTCCATCACGCGCAGAGCCAGGTCCATCGCTTCCTGAACACCACGCTCGGCGGCTACGTGCGCTCGGTCAACAGTTACAGTGCCGGCGCCTCGGGCCCGATGCTGCCGCACGTCATCGGCACGATGGAGGAAGTGGCACGGCGCAACGTGACCTGGGAGCAGATCGTCGAGCACACCGACGTGGTGCTTGCGTTCGGCGGCATGGCGCTCAAGAACTCGCGCGTGGCCTCGGGCGGCATCAGCCGGCACGTCGAGCGCGATTCGATGCGCGCGGCAGCCGCGCGCGGCTGCCGCTTCGTCAGCATCAGCCCGCTGAAGAGCGACCTCCCCGAGGAGGCCGCCTTCGAATGGCTGCCTGCCGTTCCCGGCACCGACACCGCGCTGATGCTCGCGCTGGTGCACCAGATCGTTAGCGATGGCGCGCATGACCGCGAGTTCATCGCGCGCTGCTGCGACGGCTGGGACAGCTTCGAGGATTACCTCATGGGGCGAAGCGACGGCGTTGCGAAGAGCTGCGAGTGGGCCGCACCCATCTGCGGACTTCCGGCGGCGCGGCTGAAGGCCCTGGCGCGCGAGCTGCCCGGCAAGCGCGTGCTGGTGGTGGTCTCGCATTCGCTGCAGCGCGCCGAGCACGGCGAGCAGCCGGTGTGGATGGGCGCGGTACTGGCGGCCGCGCTCGGGCAGCTCGGCCTGCCCGGCGGCGGCTACAACTACGCGCTGGGCACCCTGGCGCACTACGGCAAGCGCAACAACGCCGTGCCCACGGCCGCGCTGCCGCAGGGCGACAACGGGGTGAAGGCGTTCATTCCGGTGGCCCGCATCAGCGACATGCTGCTGAACCCCGGCCAGCCCTTCGACTACAACGGCCGGCGCCACACCTACCCGCACATCCGGCTCGCCTACTGGGCCGGCGGCAACCCCTTCCACCACCACCAGGACCTGCGGCGCCTGAGCGAAGCCTTCCGCACGCTCGACACCTTCGTGGTGCACGAGATCGCGTGGACCGCCACGGCCCGCCACGCCGACATCGTGCTGCCCTGCACGATGACGCTGGAGCGCGAGGACATCGGCGCCACGCCCACCGATCCGCTGATGGTGGCCATGCACCGCATCTGCGAGCCGCACGGACTCGCGCGCGACGACTACGACATCTTCTGCGACCTGGCGAAGCGCCTGGGCGGACTCGAAGCTTTCAGCGAGGGACGCGATACGCGCCAATGGCTCGCGCACCTGTACGAGCGCACGCGCACGGGCCTCGAATCGCTGGGCCTGGAAGCGCCGGACTTCCAGAGCTTCTGGCAGCGCGGCGAGATCACGCTGCCGCAGCGCGACGACGACGGCGGCATCCTGCGCGCCTTCCGCAACGACCCGGACGGCGCGCGGCTGGCCACGCCCAGCGGCAAGATCCAGGTCAGCTCGCCGACCGTGGCGGGCTTCGGCTACGCGGACTGCCCCGGCCACCCGGCATGGCTGCCGCCGAAGTTCGCGCCCGACACCGCGCATCCGCTGTGGCTGGTGGCCAACCAGCCGCACACCAAGCTGCACAGCCAACTCGACTTCGGCGCCCACAGCCAGGCCAGCAAGCGCAACGGGCGCGAGGTCTGCACCATGCACCCGAAGGCTGCCGGCGCGCGCGGCATCCGCGAAGGCGACATCGTCCGCCTCTTCAACGAGATCGGCGCCTGCCTAGCCAGCGCGCACCTGTGCGCGGACATGCGCGAGGATGTGGTGCAGCTGCCCACCGGCGCGTGGTACGACCCCGTGCTGGACGCCAGCAACAGGCCGATGTGCGCGCACGGCAATCCGAACGTGCTCACGCGCAACATCGGAACCTCCTCGCTGGCACAGGGCTGCGCGGGGCAGCTGAGCACCGTTCAGGTCGAGCGCTTCGACGAGGAGCTGCCGCCGATCCGGGCCTACGAGCCGCCGGCGGCGCAGGAAGCTTGCTGACGGGAACACGACGAACGGCGATCGCGCTTGCGCGCCCCAGGGCAGCATCGCGCTTGAGCGCCGGGCCCGCGTTTGGAAGGCGAGGCGTCGTAGAGCACTGCCGCCGTGTCCTCCACGGCCCCACTTGCCACGGCGGCACGCAAACGCATCGCAGACATGACGGATTCCACATTCACGATGAATTGACGCTCAGCCGTGCTTCAGGCCTGCGGCCTCCGCACCGGCGATGCAGATGAGCTCATCTTCCTCGCCGGTTCCGCCGCTGGCACCGACCGCGCCGATCACGCGGCCGCTCGCATCCTTGATCACCACGGCGCCGGTCTGCGGCAGGAAGCGGCCCTGAGCGGTGGCCGACAGCGACACGAAGAAGTTCGGGTTGTCCTTGGCGCGTTCGGCCAGCGTGCGGCTCGAAGCGCCCATGCCAACTGCACCCCACGCCTTCGCACGGGCCACGTCGAAACGGAACATGCTGGCGCCATCCTCGCTCGCGAAGGCCTTGAGATGGCCTGCGGCATCGAGAACCGCGATCCCCATCGGCTTGAAGCCAGAGGCCTTGGATCTGGCCAGGGCGGCAGCGATGATGGTGTTGGCTTGGTCGAGTGTCAGGCTGGTCATGGTGGTCGTCAGTGGTGGGGTTTGGGTAAAGACGCGTCGGGAGCGGCGAAGCCGTAGCGGTTCATGCTGGCGAACATCGGCATCGCGGGGTGCGGCACAAAGTGGGTGCGGCAGTCGAGCACCGCAGGCAGGCCGCTCGCGAGCGCCCGTCCGATGGCCGGCCCCACCTGTTCCGGTGCGTCGACCCGCTCGCCATGGGAACCGAAGCCCCTGGCGATGGCGGCATAGTCGGTGCCTTCGAGCGACGTGCCCAGCTCGAAGCCGAGCGCGTTCTTCTGACCGGCGCGGATGATGCCCCAGGCCTCGTTGTTGTGAACAATGGTGAGCACGGCCAGCCCGTAGCGGCGCGCCGTATCGAGCTCGTTCAGGGTGAAGCCGAAAGAGCCATCGCCCGTGATGAGCACCACCGGTTGCCCGGGGCGTACCGCCTTCAGCGCCAGGGCATACGGCAAGCCGAAGCCGAGATGGCTCATGCCCGGTTCATGGAAGCGCGTGCGCACCGCGTGCACCGGTATCAGGTCGTTGGACCAGAAGGTGGTGTGGCCGCCGTCGTAGACCGCCAGCGCATCACGCGGCAGTGCGCGCGCGATTTCGCGCGCCAGGGCGGCGGGATGCATCGCATGCTGGGACGCGGGCGCCGGCGCGGCCGCGCTGGCCGCGATCCCCTCCTCATAGCGCTCGCGCGATGCCTTCAGGCGCAGGCGCCAGCCGGAATCGACGCAGGATTGCCAGTCCTCGGCGGTCGCAGCGAGCAGGTCGTCGAGCGCCGCGCCTGCATCGGCCTGCATCGCCACCTGGTGGACGGCCGGGTGGCCCAGCGCCGACGGGTCGATGTTGATCGCGATGGTCTGGTGGCTGCGTCGTGCGAACGGCCCCTGCTCGTCCCACATCCACGAGGACCATCGGCAGCCGACACCGAGGATCACGTCCGCCTCCGCAAAAGCCTCTTTGACCGGCGCACCGGCGATCAGGCCGCCGTGACCGATGAAGTGCGCACTGTCGCTCGGCACCACGCCGAGCGCCATCTGGGTGGGGATCACCGGACAATCGAGACGGTGCGCGAGCTCGCGCACCTGTTCGGCCGCCTCGCTGGCGACCACGCCCCCTCCGGCCACGATCAGCGGACGGCGCGCTTGGGCGAGCAGCTTCGCGGCGTCGCGCACGGCGCGTGCGTCGGGACGCACGCGCCCGATGGGCCGGTAGCGCTGCGGCGCGAGATCGAACTCATCGATCGGGAAACGGCACACCTGGCCCAGCACGTCTTGCGGAATGTCCAGGTGCACCGGCCCCGGCCGGCCGCTGAGCGCCTCGCGGATCGCGCGGCGTGCGATTTCCGGGATGCGGCGCGCGTCGTGCACGACCGCGTTCCACTTCACGACGGGGCGGCTGGCCGCCACCGTGTCGAGGTCCATGAACATGCCGCTGTGCGGGTAGGCGGCCGCGCGGTGCTGGTTGGTCGTGATCGCCAACAGCGGCAGGTTGTTGTTGAAGGCGACACCGAGCCCCGAGACCATGTTCAGCCCGCCGGGGCCCATCTCCGCGATCGCCACCGCAAGCTGTCCGGTGCCGGCGAAGTTCGCCGCGGCCATCATCGGGCCTGCGCCTTCATGGCGCGTGCCGATGAACCGCAGCTCGGGATGCTCGGAAATGGCGTGCAGCAGCGGACTGAGCTTGCCGCCGACGATGCCGTACACATGCCGCACCGCTTCGCCGAGCAGCACCCGCACGAGGGCTTGCGCACCGGTGAGTTCCAGGCCCATGTCAATCCTCCGCGGTGAAACCCGACGCCTTCACGACCGGCGTCCAGCGGGCAAGGTCGCTTCGCACCAGCTTCGCGAATTCCTCGGGCGGCTGGTGGACAGGGGTCAGGCCGTTTTTCGCGAGCGATTCGATCAGCGCCGGGTCCCGCAGCCCCTCGCGCACCAGCGCATTGAGCTGCTGCACCTTGTCCCCAGGGGATTTCGCGGGCAGGAACCACCCGAGCCACTCCTGCACCACGATGTCCGCATAGCCCTGCTCCGCAAACGTCGGCACCTCCGGCAGGAAGGGCGAGCGCTGCGCGCTGGACACTGCCAGCCCGCGCAGGCGGCCGCTGCGGATGTGCGGCATCACCTCGCCGAGGACGCTCACGCTCACCGGAACCTGGCCGCCGAGCACGTCGTTGAGCAGCGGCGCGCCGCCCTTGTAGGGGATGGCGGTGAGCTTCTTGCCGATGTGGTTGTCGAGCATCATGCCGACGAAGTGCAGGGCCGAACCTGCCGCCGGCACGCCATAGTTGGCGCTCTTCGCGTCGAGCTGCACCCACTTGAGGTAGTCCGCCAGTGTCCGGACTTCCGGTGGCACGCCGGGGCCGGCCGTCAACACGAAGGCATAGGTGACCGTGGTGGAGACCGGCACGAAATCGGCGAGCGGGTCGTAGCTGAGTTTGCGGTACGTGTTGGGATACAGCGTCATCGGCGAACTCGGGATCTGCAGGATGGTCATCCCATCCGCGCTCGCGCGGCGCACGTACTCGACCGCGATGCGACCACCAGCGCCCACCCGCGTGTCGACCACCACGTTCGAGGCGTACTTGCCGCGCAGTTTCTCCGCCAGCGGCCGGGCGACTTGGTCACCCATCCCGCCGGCCGGAAACCCCGAGATCACGAATGCCGTCCTGTCCTGCTGCGCGAGGGCCGGACGCAACGCCGCGGCCATTGCCGCCGCGCCTGCGCTCTTGAGTACGGATCTTCTGTGCATGCTTGTCTCCTGACGTCGGGACTCTGTTATTCGGGGAGGATGCTCAGATCGTTCGCGAGCTTGGCCCAGCGCCGGTGTTCCGCGGCGAGATAAGCGGCCATCTGATCGACGGTCCCGGCGCCTTCGGTCACGGGGCCGATGGCCAGGAGGCGCTCGGCCATGCCCTTGTCCTTCAGGACCGCGTCAAGGTCGCGGTTGAAGCGCTGCACCGCGGGCGCCGGCGTGCCCGCGGGCGCGACGATGCCCATCCAGCCGGAATAGTCGAAGCCCGGCAGGGTCTCCGAGACGGCAGGCACGTTGTCCCAGCCGGCGATGCGCTTGCCGGTCGTGACGGCCAGGGGTCGCAGCTTGCCGGCGGCCACCATCTGCGCGATCGACGGAACGTCGCTCACCAGCGCTTCGGTCTGGCCGCCGACCGTGTCCGTCACCGCGGCGGCGACGGAAGAGAACGGAACCGAGTTGACGTCGATCGCCACGTCGGCGGCGAGCAGGCGCGTCACCATGCCGCTGAAGGTCTTCGGGCCTTCGTTGGCCACGGTCAGCTTGCCCGGATTGGCCTTGGCGTGGTTCACGAACTCCTGCAGCGACCTGAGCTTGGATGACGCGTTGACCGACAGCGCGAACGGCACCTTGCCGATCATCCCGACGGGCGTGAAGTTCTTCTGCGGGTCGTACGGCAGGTTCTTGAACAGGTAGACGTTGGTGACCAGCGCCGCGGCGGTCGCGAAATAGAAGGTGTAGCCGTCGGGCGCCGCCTTCGCTGCGGCCTGCGCCCCGATCGCATTCTGTCCGCCCGGGCGGTTCTCCACGATGATCGGCTGGCCCCACTTGCGCGAGAGCTGGTCGCCGATCAGCCGCGCGACCGCATCGGGACCCGAGCCCGCAGGCTGCGAAAGGATCAGCTTCACAGGCTTGTCCGGCCAGTTCTGTGCCGATGCCATTGGCGCGATCAGCCAGACCGCGGCGGCGGCCGCACCCAGTTGCAGTTGTCGACGATTCACGGTGTTGTCTCCTTCGTTTTTGAATAGGGAGCGTCCAGCCCTCAGGTCGTGCACGCCAGCGTGAGGCCGAGCGCGGCCGCCGCTTCCTCGACGAGCGCGCCGATGCCTTCAGCGTCCCGGGCGACGCCGTAGACGTAGTGGTCGGGCCGCACGAGCGCGGCCACGCAGCCGTGCCGCTGCATCCAGCCAGCCACCACGCCTTCGGCTTCGGGGGTGCAAGCCAGCCGGATCGTGCGCAATCCCGCGAAGCCGGGCTCGCCCCCCTCCCCCTGCTCGACCGCGTGCTCGACCGTGTGCGCCAAGGCGGCGGACAGCACCAGCCGCCATCCATGGCCGAACATCTCGTCCATGCGCAGCAGTTCCCGGTCCGTGCGCAGCCAGGGCTGAGGGAACAGCGCCCCGCGGCCGGTGCTTGCGTTGGTGGACAGGAGACCTGCCTCGAGCCGCGGCAGGATGTCCTGCCGCGGTGTGTCCCGGACCTCGCCACCGCCATCGGCCAGGAGCTTCGCGTCGCGCGCACGGGCCGTGGCCTCGTCGCGCTCGCAGATCACCGCGCCGATCTCCTTGATGCGGCTGGTGAGCTCGCGCACATGCGCCCTGCGTTCCTGGCCGTAGCTGTCTAGGAGCGCCTCGCCGGCGCCGCCCTGGACATCGCCGGCCAGCACCGCCGCGAGCTTCCAGCTGAGGTTGGCCGCATCGCGTATGCCTTGGCACATGCCCTGTCCGAGAAAAGGTGGCTGCATGTGCGCCGCGTCGCCCGCAAGGAACACCCGGCCCTGGCGCCAGTCGCGCGCCACCAGGGCGTGGAACCGGTAGCTCGCCTGGCGCCACAGCTCGCCGTCCTCGGGCCCGATCCAGCGCGAAAGCTGCTTCCAGGTCTGCGCGTCCGACTCGAACGCCTTCGGGTCCTCGCCGGGCATGAGCGAGATCTCCCAGCGCCGATGGTTCTTTGGTCCCAGCACCAGTGTGCAGGGACGTTGCGGCTCGCAGTACTGCACGCTCACCTTCGGCAGCTTGGCCATGCCGCGCTCGTTCACCAGCACGTCCACCACCAGCCACGGTTCGTCGAAATCCAGATCGTCCAGCGCGATGCCCAGCTGCGTGCGCACCGGGCTCGCGCCACCATCGCACCCGATGGCGTACTTCGCGCGGACCGTGCGCGAAGCGCCGTCGCGCTGGATGGTCAGTACTACCTGCGCATCGTCGTGGGCCAGGTGCTTCATCTCCGCGCCGAGTTCGACGGTGACATTGGGCATCTGCGCCACCCGGGCCCGCAGCGCGCGCTCCACCGGCGGCTGCGTGAACACCACGGAAGGCGTGTAGCCCTGCGGATAGGGTGGCGGCAACATCGTCATGCGACGGATGAGCTGGCCGTCGACGCCGAAGTACTCCGAGTTCGAGAACGGCTCCGTGAAAGGCTCGATCGCGTCGGCCACGCCCAGTTGCTGAAACACCCGCATGATCTCGTGGTCGAGCGAGATCGCGCGAGGGATCTGGTAGACGTCCTTCAGCCGGTCGCACACGTAGACCTTCAGCCCGCGCTGCCCCAGCAGCCCCGCCGCGACCTGGCCTGCCGGCCCGTAGCCGACGATGGCGACATCGTAGACCGGATCGCTCATGGCGCCTCGGCGACGATCGGGTTGACCAGCGTGCCGATGCGCTCGATCTCGACCTCGTAGCGATCGCCGGCCTTCATCCACACGGGCGGCGTGCGCGCCTGGCCGACGCCGGCGGGCGTGCCCATCACGATCACGTCGCCCGGCTCCAGCGTGAGCACTTCGGCCAGCAGCGCGATGGTCTCGGCCACGTTGAAGATCATGTCGCTCGTGTTGGCGTCCTGCATCAGCTCGCCGTTCAGACGACCCTGGATCCGGAGGCCCACCGCGCCCGGCGGCAGTTCGTCGGCCGTCACGAGCACCGGACCAAACCCGCCGGTGCCGTCGAAGTTCTTGCCGATGGTCCACTGCGGCGTGCGCTTCTGGTAGTCGCGCACGCTCATGTCGTTGAAGCAGCTGTAGCCGAAGACGTACTGCAGCGCGTCGGCTTCCTTCGCGTGGCGCGGCACCTTGCGGCCGATGACCACCGCCAGCTCGGCCTCGTAGTCGAACTTCGCGGACACGCGCGGGACGACGCCCGCATCACCGTGCGCCATCAGCGAGCTCGCGCCGCGGAAGAAGAACCACGGGTACTCGGGCTTGTCACGCCCACCCTCCTTGGCGTGGTCGAAGTAGTTCAGGCCGAGGCAGACCGTCTTGCCGGGCTCGGGCACCAGCGGCGCGAGCTTGACGGCGGACAGGGCTTGCGGCGCGCCGGAGCTCTTCAGCGCCGCCTGCGCCGCGGCATGCAGGTCGATGCCGGCCTTCAGGGCCAGCCGGAGATCGGCTGGCGCGTTCGGATCGGCGTCCTGGAGGTCAATGATCCGGTCGCCGTCGACGACGGCCAGGCGGGGTGCGCCATCGCGCAGGTAGGTGGTGAATTTCATGGCTCGCTGGGTTGGGGTTGAATCAGAGGGGCGCGAACAGAACGCGCCGTTGTGCTTCCTTGAGCGTCGTGCCGGGCGCAGCGGAAATGCCCCACTGGTCGACGCGCCCGGGCGGCCACTTCCAGTCCTCGGGGCCGCGCGCCAGGTAGCTGTCGTCGACCTGCTCGACCTCGGCCGTGTACTCGATGACGACGCCGAAGGGATCGATGAAGTAGTTGAAGAGGTTGTTGCCGGGGCCGTGGCGTCCGGGACCCCACTGGATCGGGTAGCCGGCGTCCTTCATCCGGCCGCCGCCGCGCATCACCGCGTCGCCGTCGGGCATCAGGAAGGCAATGTGGTTGAGCGCGTCGTTGTCGCTGACGCCGATCGCCAGCGTGTGATGGTCGCTGTTGCAGTTCATGAAGGCGATGGCCGCCGTGCGGTCCGCAAGGCGCAAGCCGAAGGCCTGGGTCAGGAAGGCCTGCGTTTCGTCGACGGCATGGCTGTTGAGCACCACGTGGGTGAGGCGCTGGGGCCGGTCGCGCTCGGGCGCCACGGCCCCGTGCTGCACGTCGCCGTGCACCACCTCAAAAACACGCCCATGAGGGTCGCGCACGAGGATGCCGATGCCGCCTGCCGGATCGTCGACGGCCGATGTTGTGCGCAAGAGCTGGCCACCGGCGGCCACGGCACGCTTCGCCACTTCCGCCAGTGCCTCGGCGCTATGCGAGCGCAGCGTGACGCGCAGGATCTGCGGCGAGCCATCGCGCCGGTACAGGGCCAGCAGGTACGCATCGCGTCCGCTGCCTCGCAGATACAGCGCATCGGCGCCGCGGTGCGCCACCTCCAGCCGCCAGACGGACGTGTAGAAGGCCTCGGCCTGGTCCAGGTCCGGCACGCTCAGGCTGACGCTGCGCAGCCCTTCGATCCAGGGAGAACTCATGGTGCAGTCCTTTCGAGGCCGAGATAGCGCTCGGCATTGCGATGAACGAGCGCCGCCGTAATGTCGGCGTCGAAGCCGGCGGCTTCGATGCGCGCCACCGGCGTGCGGTCATGGAAATTGAAGGGATGGTCGGTACCGACCATGAGCTGGCTGGCGCCGAACATGTCGACCAGATGCCTCAGCGTCGTCGTGTCGAACACCAGCGTGTCGTAGAAGAAGCCGTGGGCCTGCTCGACGGGCGATACCGCCACGCTCTCTTTGAGTGCGGGGAACACGCTCCAGCCATGCTGCAGCCGCGGCAGCAGCGAGGCGAGCGTGCCGCCGCCATGGCTGAAGGCGAGGCGCAGCCCCGGCCGGCGCACAAGCAGGTTGCCGGTGATCGCCGACGCCGCCGCGAGCCCGACGTCGCCCGGATAGGCCAGCACCTGCTGCAGCGCCGCGGGGCCCACCAGGCGGTCCATCCCGGCAGGTCGAAGCGCATGCACGAACACCGCCGCGCCCAGCGCCTCGCAGGCCTCGAAGAAAGGATCGAGCGCGGGCGCGCCGATCGGCAAGCCGTTGATGTTGCTCCCGATCTCCACGCCACGCAGCCCGAGCGTGCGGACCGCGTGTTCGAGCTCGCGGATCGCGAGGTCCATGTCCTGCAGCGGCACCGCCCCCAGGCCGGCCAGCCTGCCGCCGGCCTCGGCCGCCATCGCGGCGATCTGCTCGTTGAGAAAGCGCAGCAACTGCTGTGCGTCGGCGGGTGCCATCCAGTACGACAGCAACTCCGGCATCGGCGAGACGACCTGCAGACCGATGCCCATGCCGGGCAGGTCTTCCAGGCGCTTCGTCACATCCCAGCATCTGTCGGAGACCGTGCGGTACACCTTGCCCGAGATCATCACGTGGCGATGGCAGGCTTGAGCCGCCGCCATCGAGGGCCACTCGGAGGGCACCCGCGAGCCCACGTAGGCGGGGAAGTTCTCCGGCACGACGTGCGCATGCACGTCGATGCCGCCGCAGTGATGGCACGCCTGGATGTGGTGGTTCGCTCTCACGCTCATGTCTCCTGGGGCGCATCCTAGGCAGCGCGATCCATGCTGTACAGGCGATTTGATGGATTCATAAAATCGGTTTCATGGATATTCATTCGATCGATCTCAACCTGCTCGTGCTCTTCGACACGCTGATGAAGGCGCGCAGCGTCAACAAGACGGCGGAGGCCATCGGGCTGAGCCAGTCGGCCACGAGTGGCGCGCTCGCACGGCTGCGCGAGACCTTCGGAGATTCGCTCTTCGTTCGCACCGCCTCGCAGATGGAGCCCACGCCGCGCGCACTGCAACTCGCGCCGGTGGTGCGCAAGGTGGTGCAGACGATCCAGACAGAGATCCTTCAGTCGCCGCACTTCGACCCCCTGCAGGCGCAGCGCAGCTTCGTCATCCTCACGCCGGACATCGGCGAAGTGGCGTTTCTTCCGGGCGTCTTGCCTCGCCTGCGACGCGAGGCCCCGGGGGTGCGCCTGCACGCGCTCTCGAGGTCGCGGACCGCCGCGGCCGATGCGCTCGAGAAGGGCGAAGCCGACCTCGCCGTGGGCTTCTTCCCGGACCTGCAGAAGGCAGGCTATTTCCAGCAGGGCCTGTTCACCAGCACCTACGAATGCATCACCTGCGCCGGCAACGGCACCGTCGGCGCGCGCATGACGCTCAAGCAGTACCTCGCCGCGCGACACGTGGTGGTGCGGCCCGACGGGCGCGAGCACCTGCTCGAGCGCTTCCTGGACGGCAAGGGATGGCAGCGCAACGTGACGCTGGAGCTCTCGCACTTCATGAGCTTGCTGGCGCTGCTGCCGGGCACCGACCTGATCGCCACGGTGCCGCAAGACATCGCGACCGTCGTGGGCCGCCACATTCCGCTGCGCGAGATCGCGCTGCCATTTCGCCCGCCGCAACTGCAGGTGCAGCAGTTCTGGCACCGCCGCATGCAGAACGACCCGGCCAATCGTTGGCTTCGAGGCCTGTTCTACGAGGTCAACCGCAGGGATGCAGGCGCACGGCTGTCGGCCTGAGATCGATTGGTTGCCTCACGGGTTGATTTTCAGGAATCCCGATTCGGCGGGAATGCGGCAGACATCCTGGGCTGGTTATGCAGTGAGCCCAGCGCTCTTCGCTCTTCAACAGAGGACTCGGCGAACGCTCGTCGCTATACCCTCGACAGTCTGCAGCGCGCCCGACAGCGACATTCGACCTGCGCCGGATCGGGGTAGAGCCAGCGCCGGACGATGTGCACACCGAGTGGCTGGCGCATTCAGCGCGGGATCTTCAATTTCGCGATCCCCTTCGCATACGGCCGCACCGACATACCACCAGCCGGGTGTTTTGTCTATCTATCAGGAAGATGACTTCTTGACACCTAGATGTTGATTTCCATGGAATCCTGACCCGGCATTTCCATCGAATATTGACCCACCCTCTTTGTGAGCCTGGTGGCTCACGATGTGGATAAGTTCTTGGTTTTCTCCTTCTTTGGTTGGACTTGCTGAACGGATTGCGCGGTGCTGTGCTTGAACCGGAAGCTGTCGTTTCCAGTTTCCAGGATATGGCAGCGATGCGTAAGCCGATCCAGCAATGCAGTGGTCATCTTCGCATCGCCGAACACACTGGCCCACTCGCTGAAGCTCAGGTTCGTAGTGATCACCACGCTCGTGCGCTCGTAGAGCTTGGACAGCAAGTGGAACAGCAGCGCACCACCTGAAGCACTGAACGGCAGGTAGCCCAATTCGTCAAGCACCACCATGTCCATATGCATCAGCCTGTGCGCGATGCGCCCGGAATTGTCACTGGCCTTCTCCCGCTCCAGCGCGTTGACCAGATCGACCGTAGAGAAGAAGCGTATGCGGCAACGGTGATGCTCGATGGCTTGCACGCCCAAGGCCGTAGCAAGGTGGGACTTGCCTGTGCCCGGTCCTCCCACGAGGACCACGTTCTGTGCATCGTCCATGAATTCACACCGATGCAACTGGCGCACCAGGGCTTCATTGACCTCGCTGTGGGCGAAGTCGAAGCCTGCGAGGTCGCGGTAGACGGGTAAGCGCGCGAGCTTCAATTGATAGGCCACCGTACGCACCTCCCGCTCAGCCATCTCCGCCTTGAGCAATTGCGAGAGCATCGGTTGGGCCGCCTCGAAGGCGGGCGATCCCTGTTCGGCCAGCTCCGCCACGGCCTGCGCCATGCCGTGCATCTTGAGCTCACGCAGCATGATCACGATGGCCCCGCTCGCTGGATCATGTCGCATGGCGCACCTCCCGGGTGATCATCGTGTTGGCAGCGCTTGCGCGGCCTCTGAGGGTGTCGTAGCGCCGCACGTCGGCCTTCGGCTCGGTCACAAGGCGCAGCGCCTGTGGCGCCGTGACCGGCGCAGGCGCCACGGGCTTGGCGTCCAGCAACCGGTGCAGCACGTTCAGCACATGGGTCTTGCTGGCCACGCCAGCTTCCAGGGACAGCTCGACTGCGGTCAGCACCGCCTGCTCGTCATGGTGCAACACCAGCGCCAGGATCTCCACCATCTCGCGGTCCCCGCCTGGCTGCTTCAGCAGCACCGCCTGCAGGCGACGGAAGCCCTGCGGAAGGTCGCTGAAGGGCGCGCCGTTCCTCAGCGCCCCGGGCTTGCGCTGCACGACCGCCAGGTAGTGGCGCCAGTCGTAGACGGTATGACCACCGTGGCGATGCCCCGGCTCGAACACCCGCTCGTGCTCACAGATCACCTGCCCCTCGGCCGCGACGACCAGCCGGGCAGCGTACACCCGTAGGCTTACAGGGCGGTTCGCATACGAGGCCGGTACGCTGTAGCGGTTGCGCTCGAAGTGCACCAGGCAGGTCGGAGAGACGCGTTTGGTGTGTTCCACGAAGCCGTCGAAGGGCCGTGGCACAGGCATGAGCAAGGGCCGCTCCTGCGCCCATACATCCGCCACCGTGCCGGGCAGCTTGCCGTGGATGATCTCGCCCCACAACGCCTTGCAGCGCTCCTCCAGCCAGTCGTTGAGCAGCGCCAGCGTGGCAAACGCCGGCACGGGCTGCCACAGCCGGTGCCGCGCATCGCGCACGTTCTTCTCCACCTGGCCCTTCTCCCAGCCCGAGGCCGGGTTGCAGAACTCGGCCTCGAACAGGTAGTGACTGACCATGGCGCTGAAGCGCGCGTTGACATCGCGCTCCTTGCCGCGGCGCACCTTGTCCACGGCCGTCTTCATGTTGTCGTAGATGCCCCGTCGCGGCACGCCGCCGAGCACCTCGAAGGCCCGGTTGTGTGCATCGAACAGCATCTCGTGGGTCTGCAGCAGGTAGGCGCGCACGATGAACGCGCGGCTGTGGCTGAGCTTGAAGTGCGCCACCTGCAGCTTGGTGCGCTCGCCGGCGATGACCGCCCAGTCCTCGCTCCAATCGAACTGGAATGCCTCGCCGGGGCCGAAGGCCAGGGGCACGAAGGTGCCTCGCCCGGTGGTCTGCTGGACCGCGTGGCGTTGCGCATGCCACGCGCGTGCGAAGGCGGCCACGCGGTTGTACGACCCCTGGTAGCCCAGCGCTGCCAGGTCGGCGTGCATCTGCTTGAGCGTGCGTCGTTGTTTACGGGACTTGGACGCTTCGCTCTTGAGCCAGCCGCTGAGCTTCTCGGCGAAGGCGTCGAGCTTGCTCGGGCTGATGCGCTTGGCGTAGCTGGGCTCTGCCTCGCCCTCGTGAAGGTACTTGCGGATGGTGTTGCGAGACAAGCCCGTGCGCCGGGCTATCTCTCGGATGGACAGTTGCTCACGCAATGCCCAACGTCTGATGACACTCAGTGTCGCCACGTCAATCACTCCTGTGCTCCTGCCGCTAAAAGCAGCAGGTTAGGGTTACTACGTGGGTCAGTTTTAGATGGAAATCACACCGTCAACTGGGTCACTTCTGGATGGAAATCAACAGCCAAGCATAAGCGGATGGTGTTACTCCTTCGCCCCTCCACGCTGCCAAGCTCTGATTCAGATCGGAAGCAGGCTCGCATGGGGCGGCCATCGATCTGCGCGACACCGGCGAGCGCGGCACAGGTGGTGTGACAAGGACCACACGACAGCGGCCAGGCGCACAGCCGCAACAGCGACAGCCGGATCCTTGTGTGTCCGAAAACGCTCACCGCAAGAGCATCCTCCGGAAAACCGCAGGGAAACAGACGTATGGACGTCAAAAGGGGCGCGGGCCTTCAGCACTCGATCAAAGGGCAAGCATCCATCGGGACTACCGTCTACCGGCATCTGGCCTTCAATTCCTCGATCGTGCCGTTGTAGACGACGTCCATGTCCGAACGGGTCCACTTCACAGGCAACTGCGGCAGGATCTCGCTGAAGAACTGCCATAGGGAATAGGTCGGCCACGCGGCCCCTCGGAAAATCACCGACCGTCGCCTTGAAGCGCGCGTACCAAAGCAGCGTTTGCGAGAAATCGCTGTTCCTGAACTTGCTCGAGATGAGCTGGGCGTATGGGTTCGTGTAAGGGACCTGGTAGCGCCCGGTCAGTTGCTTGATGCGCCGGATGAACGGCAATGCCTCGTCTGAATTCATCAACGTATTGGGCGTTGCGTCTTCGAGGACCAGCGCGATCAGCTCGTCGGGAACTCGGCTTGACGGTGATGATGCAGTGCTCGGGCTGCCGCTCGGGGTCATCCGCCACTCCCCAGTGGGAAAAGCGTGGCTGCGCCAGCCCGAGGCAGAAGGCGTGCGCCCGGAAAACGAAAAAGCCCGCACGAAGCGGGCAAGAGGCTGGTGGTCAGCCTTGGAGAGAGCGAAACACGACAAGAATGCGCGCGCTTCGGGTGTGAGCCGCAGTGCCGGCAATAGTTCCGCCCGAACAGGTGCCGGCTGTCTCTGTCCGGTCCCGAACCCCTGCCACCGCTTCGGCCTTCGCGACGGAATCCCCACAGGAACCACGCTTCGAAGTGAAGCCCCGCCAAGCCATCAGAAGGACTCGGTCCATTCGTCAATCGGCCGGTGTCGGTGTCCTGCACGCGGGCATTGGGTCCCCGCGCGGAACGGCGCACGATCGTCACGCCTCCAGGAAGAGTTCTGCCACCATCGAACGGACCCAGCGATTCGCCGCGTCTTCGTGATAGCGCTCGTGCCAGTGTGCTTGATGGAAAAGTCCGGCAACCTGTAAGGCGGCGCCAGGGCCCTGACCCGGGCGATCCTCACGAGTGTGCGGGCCACCCGCTGCGACTCGCCGGCGAGCAATGCCGGACGGATGCCGGGCAACTCGCGTTCCGGCATTGACAGTGTCCAGAGGAAAAAAAGTCGCCATCCCGACCGTTCCTCGGGCATTTTGCCGCGTCGCCCCCCAGCAGGAGTGGGCTGGCAAGGGGCTGCGTCGAGAATTCGATGCATAGACGGCGGCTGAGACCACTGGCGATCGGAGACGGATCGGTCATGCGCTCGCGAACCAACCGCTCGGGTCCGTCCCTGGATTGATCACCAACATGCAGCAGCCTCGAAGCTGCCTTACGGACGTCTGAGATACACCGCCGCGGATCAATTCGACACGCGGCGGATCCTCATCTCACCACTTCACGCGCACGCCCACCGAGCCGTTGATCGAGCTCTTCACCCTGGCGTTGCCGCCGCTCGCCCAGAGCTTGCCGATTTCGCCGTACAGGCTCGTCGACTCGCCGAGGGCCAGCGTGAAGCCGCCCGCGAGTTCGGTGCTCGTACCGCCGGTCGGGGCTGCGATGTCGGTGGTGGTCGCGCCGTTCACGAAGCGGGCGATGTCCGCGCCGCTCGACGTCCGGTAGACGTTGAAGCGGCCGTACGGCTGCAGTGTGCCGACGCCGGTGGCGATCTCTCCCTTCACCCGCACGCCAGCACGCGCGATCCAGCCGCTGTCGGCCTGCGGCTGGACGACGGCGCCGACGATGGCGGAGTTACCCAGGTCCATGTGCTGGTGGATCAGTTGCAGCTGCGGCTCGATGCGCCAGCCGCTGCCGCCCAGCGCGAAGGACTGCCCCACCTCGATGGAGCCCAGCAGGCTGTTGCCCTTGCCGCTCATGCCCTGGCTCGCCAGCGGCTCGACGGTGTAGCGGTGTCGGCCCGACTGCACCACCGCGTCGGCATAGAAGCCGCTGTCGCTGGTGTAGGTGCCATACACGCCCAGGTACTGGCTGCGCAGGTCGTTGCGGCCCACGCCCAGGTTCTGGATGCCGCTGGCGAAGCCTCTCACGCTGGCATCGCCGTCGAGCTGGCCGACGTAGAGGCCCGCGCGCCAGTTCGGTGTGGCCAGCAGGTCGGTGCCGGCCTGGAAGCCGGTGAGGCGGCCCTTGCTCGATGGCGATACCGCACCGCCCTGCTGGATGCCGATGTCGGTCGAGAGCACGCGCGCCCAGGCGCGGCGGCCCGCGGAGAGGGACGCGAGCGAAGGCGACCCGTCGGCGCTGACCTTGGCATCGTCATCGCCTACCCGCAGGTGCAGATTGCCGAGCATTGCGAGGTTGCCCTGGCGCAGTTGGCCCGGAAGTGCCGCGTAGAGCGGCACTTCGGCCCGGTAGGTCGGGACCTGCACAGTGACAGTGCTGCCTGTGGCGGTCGCATTGATCGCATTGGCCGTGTTGCCCGTCGCGGCCGTTGCCGTGGTGGTCGAGCGCAGGTACCAGTTCTCGCCTGCGCCGTTGGCATCGGCAGCGTACAGCCGGTACTCGTAGGCACCGGCGTCGACGTGACCGCCTGCGAGCGAGAAGGCGTCCTTGGTGGACTGCGCGGTGGTGGTGGCGCCGTTGAGCGCCGAGATCACCTCGATGCCGTTGCCTGTGGTCAGCGCTCCCAGCCCGCCGAGTTGGGTGATCTGCACCGTCGTTCTGCCGCTGGCCGAGGCGCTCGCGCCATTGAGCACCAGCCGATCGCTCAGGCTGGTGCTGTCGCCCAGAACTGTCCCGAGCCGCAGCACGCCGTTGTTGCCCACGTAGGCGCCGTTGACGGTGAGGGTCGTGCCCGGTGCCGTGCCCACGAGCGAGACCGTGCCGCTATTGGCGAGCGAGGCGACCGTCTGACTGAAGCCCGCGAGGTCGAGCGTGGCCCCGCTTTGCACGGTGTGCGCCGAGGCGGCGCTGAAGGTCCCCGTGGCACCCGCCTTCAGGGTGCCTTCAGCCACATTGGTCGCGCCGGTGTAGCCATTGGTCCCCGAGAGGGTCAGCGTACCGCTGCCCAGCTTGGTGATGAAGCCATCTCCGTTGATGGCGCCGCTGAGGGACGCGTTGAAGAAGCCAGTGTCGATGACCGGGTCGTTGCTGCCGGTCAGCTGGATCGCGTTGGCCAGGTTCAGGCCGTCGACCACAAAGCCGAGCGTGGTGCCGTCATCCATCGCCAGCGTGCCAGTACCCAGCGCCTGACTGTTGCCGACGTTCAATCGGCCTTGCTTGAGCGCAGTGCCGCCGGCATAGCTGTTAGCCGCGGTGAGCGTCGTGGTGCCGGCGCCTTCCTTGACGAGCGAACCGGAACCGCTGATCGTGCCCGATACCGTGAGCGCATCCGAGCGGTTGATAGCCAGCGTCGCGTTGTTGAGGATGTTGCCCACGATGCTGCCCGAGGTGCCGCCATTGCCGAGCTGCAGCGTGCCGGCGCTGATGACGGTGCCGCCGGCATAGGTGTTGTCGGCAGCGAGGATCGTCGTGCCGGTGCCGGCCTGCACTAGCGAGCCGGTGCCACTGATGGTGCCCGGCACTGTGAGCGCGTTGGAGCGCTGGACAGTGAGCGTCGCGTTGTCGACGATGTTGCCTTTCACCGAGCCGGTAGTGCCACCATTGCCGAGTTGCAGCACGCCGGCGCTGACCGTGGTGGTACCTGTGAAGGCTTGATCCTGCGTCAAGGTGAGCGTACCTGCGCCGGTCTTCTCGATGCCGCCCGTGCCGCTCACGAGGCCACCGTAGGTCGCGTTGTCGGGTTGGGCGAAACGCACCAGACCGTTGTCGGTGATCGACGAAGGTGCGAACTGCGCACTGCTTTGCAATACGCCGGCCGGACCCACGGTCATGCTGCCCGTGTAGGTGCTGGCGTTGGCGCCGAGGATGAACGTGCCGCCGTTGACGGTCGTGCTGGTGATGCCCGAGGACGGCAGCGCGACGTTGAAGGTCCAGGCCCCGCCATTGCTCTGCAGCGTCTGGAAGCCAGCCAGGGATCGCGGCGCGAACGTCGCGGCGGCACCGTCGTCGCTTTCGAGCGTCAGGAGGTTGGCGCCGCCACCGCCGCTGATGTTGCCGGTGATCGACGACCCCGTGTAGACATGCAGCGCATCGTTGCCGTTGGCAAAGTTGAGCGAGCCGATCACGCTGCCCTTGTTGGTGAAGTCGACGGCGGAGGTTCCGTTGGCGCCGAACACGGTGGCGGTGCCGGGATTGGTGTTGCCCGCCACATAACCTGCTTCCATCGTGCCGGTGTTGAGGATCGTGTTGTTGCCGGAATTCGCCTGGAACCAGATCGCAGCGTGGGTCGATCGCACGGTGCCGTGATTGATGATCGTATTGCCGCTGCCCAAGGGATTGACGGCTTCCGAGTTGGAAGCTGTCCCATCGGCAAAGACGTTGGCGCCTTGCTCGACGACGAGGGTGCTGTTGTTGTTGAACTCGATCGTGTTGGCGCCGAGGTTGCCTCCGTAGGGGCTGTCTGCGCCGGTGGAGCTGTTCTGGACCGTCGCCTTGCTCTGGACCACGATGCTGGCCGCGTTGCCGACGCTGATACCCGAGCTGTTGCCGGTACTGACCGTCGTGCCCGACGTGACCACGACCGCGACGCCGCTCGGCGTCGCCGGCCCGCTGCCCACGGTGGCGGTCTGGTCGGTCCCCGTGCAGCTGACCGTGTTGGCGCTCGTGTCGGTCGCGCATGCGGCAGCGGCCGGCAAGGAAACCGCTGCCAGCAAGGTGGCGGCAACCAGGCTCGCACCCTGGGAGGCCGCTGTCGATCTCGCATGGCCACGCCCGAATTCGGAGGCGACGGTCCAAAGGGCAAGTGCGTCGTTCCAAACGACGCGAAATATCTTGTTCATTACTTGAGTCCTGGCAATAAAGAAAGATGGCGCATCCGGATGACCGCGCTCTCGATCGCGTGTGACCGGCACTGCGGCCTCGGTGACGGGGCGGACTCTAGTGCACTCTGGGAAACGAAAGTTGCCATTTCTCGAGCGCAATTTGCATTTCTCCATCGAACGCCAAATCGTTCACATTTGTTAACTCTCATTGATTCAAGAAATGGAATTCACCCGTTCATTTGTCGATGCAATCGATGTGGCAAACGGACCAGTGCGCTCAAGTCGATGAGATCGACGAGCAACGGCACCGACATGCGCAGGGGCCAGAAGGTGCACACAGGCACTCACGCGGCCAGCAGTACGGGAGCCTTGGCCAGCAGGAGATCCCCGGCTCAAGGCGCCCGACGGATCGTCTTTGCAATGGGAGAGTCGCCCCCGCTGCTGCCATTGGCAGCGCCGCGCGTCGAGGAAGAGGCCGCGCATGCCCCTGCGAAGACAGTCATTGACGGAAAGGCAAGAACTGCTCGCTGCGAGCGACGCAGTTCATGCATGATGCTGACTCGATCAGCTCGTCGCCATGCGCATACCCGGACGCTTGCGCCAAAGCAGGCATGCGCGAGTCGCCCATCGGCAGCAGTGCTCGCGAGCTTCACGGCAAGTGACGGCCCGATCCCCGAGGTCGCGGCCTCGCATTGCGCAAGGGCGACTTGTGGCTACGAGGCCGCCCTCGTGCCAGACACACGGCAAGTGTCGCCCGGCACATGGCAGCGCGCCTTGACCACCTCAGACGATCGCGCGGCCCATGGCGGCGTGGTCCTTCAGGCCGAGTCTCTCCACCACCATCTCGACGAACATGGAAACGGCCAGCGGGCGGCGCCCCCGGCTCGGGTACACGACGTTCAAGCCGGGGTCTACACGCGTGTATCCCGGCAGCACCCGCACCAGCCGTCCCGCAGCGACATCAGCGCCTGTCAGGATCGAGGGCAAGGCCGCAATGCCGAGCCCCGCGCAGGCCGCCTTGCGCAGTGCCTGGTGCGCGTTGCTCTTGAAGCGCCCCTGGACTCGCACGTTCGTCTCCACGCCGGCCATGTCCCGCAAGCGCCATGTGCTGCCGCTGGCGTCGGATTGCACCACGCACGCGTGCTCGCTCAGTTCCTCCGGCGAGGCCGGCATGCCTTGAGCCGTCAAATACGCAGGGCTCGCAATGAGCTCTGCGTCGCTCGCGCAAATCTTCCGGGCCGCATAGCTGGAGTCCTGCAAGGGAGCGCAGCAAAAAGCGACATCGATGCGATCCGCGATCAGATCCAACGGCAGATCGCTGGGTACGAAATCCAACGTGACCAGCGGATGAGCCGCCAGGAACGCCGCCACCCATGCCATGTCGAAGAAATCGAAGAAAAGGGTCGGTACAGCAACCCGTACCGGGCCACTCGGCGCCGAGCTGTCCGCGATTTGCAATTGCCCGGCCTCAATGAGTTGCTTGATGGCGGGTCCGCAGCGTTCGTAAAAGGCCCGCCCTGCACTGGTCAGCTCGAGCTTGCGCGTGGACCGCTGCATCAGCCGCGTGCCCAGCCGCGCTTCGAGCTGCTGGATGCGCCGGCTCACCGTTGGCGACGGCATGTTCAGCCGCCGCGCGGCCTCGGCAAAACTGCCACACCGGACGACCTGCACAAACATCGCCACTTCATTCAGATCGAGCACGAAGATTCTTTCTATTGTTGAGATTCGGATGGTTGCCCCCCTCCTCCTGCGCCAGGGCACGCAACCCGCATGCACCTTCGGTTCCTGCCAGGCGCCTTCGCGCGAACTCAAAAACCCGCAATCCGTTCTCCCGATCGCTCGAAAGTGCTTGAGCAACTGAGCAATCGGGAGACCTGCCCCTGCAAAGTCCATTGCGGGAGCTCGCGGATGACGTCCCGCTGACTTCGGACGAAGCGAGGCGCCTGTACAGTCAATCAGTCAGCCCTGAACGCGCAGGGCAACGCGCGGTCGGGTGTCGATGAACGCCTCGACCCCAGCGCATGAAGCGCTGGGAATCCGATGGGTTTCCAATGCCTAATCCACCGGATCCCGGCCTGAGCCCTCATGGCACTCGCCGGGACAGCGATCCCACCGGCCATGTGGGGACCTTAGAGCCCCGGCGGCCTATCGCTCGCCGCTGACCTCGAGCTCGACGCGACGGTTGGGCTGCAGGCAGGCAATGAGCTGGCTATGCGGCCCGCCGTCGGTACACGGGACCAGGGGCTGCGTCTTGCCGACCCCGAAGGCGCGCAGCGCCGAGCGCGGCAGGCCCTGCGCGATCAGGTAGTCGCGCACAGTCGCCGCACGCGCGGCCGACAGCGCCTGGTTGTAGGCATCGCTGCCCAGCCTGTCCGTGTGGCCGATCACGGTGATCGTGTCGACGCGCTTGTACTGGCCCTTGAGCTGTGCGGCCAACTGGTCGAGCTGCGCCCGCCCGTCGGCCGACATGTCGGCGATGCCCGACTTGTCGAAAGCAAATAGCGCGTCCGCGGCCAACTTGAACCGCTGCGGCGCCGCCGCCACGGCGGCGGCCGGCACCGGTCCCGCCACCTCGGCCTTGGCCGCGACATAGCCCGCGCAAGCCGGGTCCTTCCAGTACATCGCGTCGGACAGCCCGTCCCTGTAGACCACCTTGTACTGGCAGGTGACGAACTCGTCGCCGCGCCCGGTGCGGAAGTTGAACAGATAGTCCCACTCCTTCGGGCCGAACAGTCCTTCGCTGAAGTGCGGATAGCTGATGAGCTCGCGCACCTGATTTTTCGTCATCCCCCGTCCGACGCGGCGCAGTTGCTCCACATTGACGAAGGTCCCACCCTTGAGCCAGGCACTGCCCGCCTCGGGAAAGCGCACCGCCTCGGCGGCTGCAGGTGCCGCGCCTGCCTGCTCGGGTGCTTGGGTGCCCGACGCGCAGCCCCCCAGAACTGCCAACAGAGCGGTCAGTGCGAGGCTTTGGATTGCATTGTGTGTTTTCATAGATGTTGTTCCTCTTGCGCTCAGTCGAACGAGAACCCGAAACCCACGCGCACGATGGCCTTGCTGCCACCGGTGGCCCAGCCCACGCCCGCATGCAGGGTGGTCTGTCCGTTGTCCGAGCGTTTGAGCAGGTTGAAGCCGATGCCCGCCTGCCCGTTGTAGCCAGCCACCGCCCCGCTCACGTGGTATCGCCCGGGCTCCACCGGCGTGACCACGGCCATGGCGGCCGAGGCCGCGATGCCGCCCGAGAGCATCCGCGCGTTGGCATCGACCTTGTCGCCCAGGGCGTTGATGCGATTGTTCAGGCCGGCGCTGGTCGCGTTGAGCTGGTTGACGTTGACCGCGTCGGTGCCCGCCACGCCCGGTGCCACGTTGTGCACCGTGACCGGGCCGGTGGCGTTGCTGCCGCCCATGGTCACGCTGTTGTAGTTGGTCGTGCCGTCGGCGTTGGTGTCGTACTTGACCGTCGATTGATCGATCACCGCCACCTGGCCCTGCACGCCCCGCAGCTGCGACACGTTGACCGCATCGCTGTCGGCTGTGCCCGCGGCCACGCCGGTGATCTGGCGGAACTGGCCGCTGGCGGCATTGCCCACCGACACGGCCGCCAGGGTGCTCGTGGTCGCACCGATGGCGATGCGCTGCGCGTCGGTCGCGGTGGGCGGCACGTAGCCGGCCACGCCCGCCGCCGTCGAAGCCACCGAGCCCGCGCCCAGCGCCACGCCGCCTGCCTGCGTCACGCTGGTGCCGGCGCCCAGCGCCACGCCCTGCACCGCGGCGGCCGAAGACTGCGTGCCCAGCGCGATCGAGTCGGCCAGGTGCGAGGTCGAGCCCTGGCCTATCGCGATGCCGCCGGGCGCGCTCTGCTGCACCACGGCACCGTTGCCGATGCCCACGCCGTTGTTGCCGTTGACCACCGTCTGCGGGCCGACCGCGACGGATTCCGCGCCGATGGCCAGCGAGTCGGCCGCCGTGGAGTTGGCATGGAAGTATTGGATCGGCGTGACCGCGAAGGACTGCAGCGCGCCGCTGAGCTGGCGCACCGTGACCGCGTCCTGCGCCTGCGTGCCGTCGGCAACGTTGGTGATCTGGCGGTAGGTGGTCGCGCTGCCGACGGAGAGGGCGCCCAGCAGCGTGCGGTCGGTCGTGTTGAACGGGATCAGGGAACTGCCCGCCGGGATGTTGCCGGTGCTGCCCGCGACCGTGCGGTCGGAAACGGAGCCCGAGCCTAGTGCGACCCCGTTGTCGACGGTGGCGCTCGCGTCCTTGCCCACGGCGACAGCGTCGGCACCCGTGGCGCCGTTGTTGTTTTCGTTGCCGCCGCCGGTGGACCGGACGCTGAAGTACCTGATCTTGTTGGCCGTGACCGTGCTGCTCAGGTTCTCGATCGACTGGTTGGTGAAGAAAAGCTGCGAACCGTTGACGGCATCGGTCGACGAGCCCGAGAGCCTGCCGGCTGCCACGTTGGTGATCGTGCGCTCGGCTCCGACCGAACCGACGCTGACTGTGCTCGTCGGCGCGGCGCCGGCGAAGTTGTAGGTCGTGCCGTTGATCACCGTGCTGGCCGTGCCGACGGCCGCGGCCGTGGTGGAGCCGGAGCCGAGCGCTACGCTGTTCGCGTCGGCCGCGGTGGCGCCGAGGCCGATGGCCACCGCCGATGTTCCGGTCGCTGCCGCATTCTTGCCCGAGGCGATGGCATCGGCTCCCGTTGCGCCGTTGTTGGTCTCGTTGCCGCCGCCTATGGAGTTGACGCTGTAGTACTTGGTTTTGTTGGCGGTGACGGTGGCGCTGAGGTTCTCGATCGACTGGTTGGTGGCAAACAGCTGCGAGCCATTGATCGCGTCGGTCGAGGTACCGGAGATCCGGCCGGCCGCCACATTGGTGATGGTGCGCTCGTTGCCTACGCTGCCCACGCTCACGGTGCTCGTCGGCGTGGTGCCCTGGAAGTTGTAGACCGTGCCGTTGATGGTCGTGCTGGCCGTGCCAACGGCCGTGGCCGTGACCGAGCCTGAACCCAGCGCCACGTCGCCCGCATTGGCCGTCGCCGTTGCCGCATCGCCGATGGCCACGCCGCCCGCCTTGCCGGCCGCACCGGCCGTGGAACCGTTGCCCAAGGCCACCGAGCCTTGGCCAATGGCCTTGTTGCCATTGCCGATGGCGACCGCGCCATTGGCCTGGTTGGCCGCCGTGGCCGAGGCCGTGCCGTCGCTGTTGGCGATGTTGTTGGCACCGCCGGTGAAGGCACCGGTGCCGCTGGCATAGCTCGGATCGCCGATCGCCACGGCTCCGTCGCCATAGGCGGTGTTGCCCGAACCGATCGAGATGGCCTTGCCACCGGTGGCTCTCGCGTTCTTGCCGATGGCCACCGCCTCCGCGGAATCGGCCGTCGCCGTGCTGCCGATCGCGATGGTGTCCGCGGCGCTGGCGCGCGCGCCGTTGCCCATGGCGACGCCGCTGGCGCCTGCGGCCAAGGCGTTCACGCCCGCAGCCAGGGCATTGATGCCGGTGGCGCCGTCGTTCGCATAGTTCGCCTGCTGCGTGCCGTTGTCGTTCACGGCGTAGTAGTGGTTCTTGGCGCCGTTCACCTGGGTGGTCAGCTGCGTCATGTTCACCGCATCGGTGGGAGCCACGCCGGGTGCCACGTTGGTGATCACCGTGTTGTTGGCGTTGATGCCGGTGTTCGTCACGCTCGGGCCACCCGTGATCGTCAGGCCATTGTTGTTCAGCACCGTGCCGCCCGTCGTCACGCTGGTGAAGCTCGGCGTTGCGCTGGTGGCGATCTGCACCTCCGAGCCGTTCTGCGTGATCGCGATGTTGTTGCCCGCCGTGTAGGTGGCGGTGCCGCCCGGAGCGATGTTCTGCACGCTGGTGCCCGTCACGGTGCCCGTGCCCGTCTGGGCCGTGGTCACGTTCCAACCCTTGCCGGCCGTCACTCCGATATTGGCCAGCTCGGTGTTGGTCGCGAACAGCTGCGAGCCGTTGATCGCATCGGTCGATGTGCCGGAGATCCGGCCCGCGGCCACGTTGGTGACGGTGCGCTCGGCGCCGACGGCGCCCACGCTCACGGTGCTCGTCGCCGCAGTGCCCTGGAAGTTGTGGACCGTGCCGTTGACGGTCGCGCTCGGCGTGTTGACCACTGCCGCCGTGACCGAGCCAGCGCCCAGTGCCACGTCGCCAACATTAACGCCCGCCGTCGCGCCGGTTCCGAGCGCCACCCCGTTCACGGTGCTGACTGCCGCGTTGTTGCCCATGGCCACGCCGCCGGTGGCCGCCGCAGTGGTGCTGGCGCCCACGCCAGCCGCAATGGAGTTGATGCCCTTCGCGCCATCGTTGTTGACGTTGCCCCCGGCCACGCCGTTGTCGTTCACGCTGTAGTACTTGGTCTTGCTGGCCGCCACCGTGGTGGTCAGTTGGTCCACGTTCACCGCGTCCGTGGGTGCCACACCCGGCGCCACATTGGTGATCACCGTGTTGTTGGCATTGATGCCGGTGTTCGTCACGCTCGGACCGCCCGTGATCGTGAGGCCGGCGTTGTTGACGACGGTGCCGCCCGCGGTCACGCTTGTGAAGCTCGGCGTCGCGCTGGTGGCGATTTGCACCTCCGAGCCATTCTGCGTGATCGCGATGTTGTTGCCCGCCGTGTAGGTGGCGGTCCCGCCCGGGGCGATGTTCTGCACGCCGGTGCCCGTCACCGTGCCCGTGCCCGTCTGGGCCGTGGTCACGTTCCAGCCCTTGGCGGCCGTGGCAGCCACATCATCGATGGCGGCATTGGTGGCAAACAGCTGCGAGCCGTTGATCGCATCCGTCGAGGTGCCGGAGATGCGTCCGGCCGCCACGTTGGTGATCGTGCGCTCCGCGCCTGATGCACCGACACTCACTGTCGAGGTCGGGGTGGTGCCCTGGAAGTTGTAGACCTTGCCGTTGATGGTCGTGCTGGCCGTGCCGACAGCCGTGGCGGTGGTCGAACCGGAACCCAATGCCACATCGCCGGCGTTGTTGGCGACCGAGTTCGAGCCCAGCGCCACGCTGTTCGCCGCCTTGGCGCTGGCCGTATCGCCCACGGCGACGCCGCCCGCTGCCGTGACGGACGAGGCGTTGCCGAGCGCCGTGGCACGCGCCGCCGCGGCGTTCGCGCCGGTGCCCACGGCTGCGGCGCCCTCGCCCGATGCGCTGGCGAACTCACCGACCGCCAGGCTGTTGGTGGCGCTGGCGTTGGAGAAGGCACCCACCGCCGTGGAGCCGCTGACGCCCGATGCCACGGCGTTGACACCGATCGCAGTGCTGCTGACCGCGGACGCCTTGGTGCCGGTCCCGATTGCAATGGCGTCGCCGGCCGTTGCACTCGACTGGAAGCCCTGCGCCACCGACTGATCGCCCGCCGCCGATGCGGCGACGCCGGCGGCCAGCGAATTCGCGCCGGTCGCGCCGTTGTTCGTGTAGTTCGCCTGTTGCGTGCCACCGTCGTTCACGCTGTAGTAGTGGGTGGGCGTGCTGGCTGCGATGGCCGCGACGGCCTGATTGGTAGCGAACAGCTGCGAGCCGTTGATCGCGTCGGTCGAGGTCGCAGAGATCCGCCCCGCCGCCACGTTGGTGATGGTCCGCTCGTTGCCTGCACTGCCCACGCTCACGGTGCTCGTGGGCGTGGTGCCCCGGAAGTTGTAGGTCGTGCCACCAATGGTCGCGCTGGGCGTACCGACGACCGCTGCGGTCACTGATCCGGAGCCCAGCGCCACATCGCCGGCATTGGCAGTCGCACTCGCTGCGTCGCCAATGGCCACACTGCCGGCCTTGCCGACGGCGCCGGCCGTGGAGCCGTTGCCCAGGGCCACCGACCCTTGGCCGATCGCCTTGTTGCCGTTGCCGATGGCGACCGCGCCATTGGCCTGGTTGGCCGCGGTGGCCGAGGCCGTGCCGTCGCTGTTGGCGATGTTGTCCGCGCCACCGACGAACGCGCCGGTACCACTCGCGAAGCTCGGATCGCCGATGGCCACGGCGCCATTGCCGTAGGCAGTGTTTCCGGAGCCGATCGAGACAGCCTTGCCGCCCGTGGCGATGGCGTTGGTGCCGACGGCAACCGCTTCGGCCGAATCCGCCCGGGTGTTGCGGCCGACCGCGATGGTGTTCAGGGCCGAGGCGTTCGACAGGCGGCCGATTGCGATCGCTTCCGTCTGGGTTGCGGACGATTCCCCGCCGATGGCGATGGCATTGGTTCCCGCTGCATTGGCACCTGCGGTCGTGTTACCGCCAACCGCCACGGAACCGGTGCCAGTGGCGCGCACTGCGGTGGCGGCGGTGGTTCCGCCCGAGCCGAGCGCGGTGGCGTTGTCGGCACCCGCATTGGTTCGGGTACCGATCGAAAGTGAGTCGACGCCGGTCGCGTGATTTGCGATACCCATCGCGACAGCGCGTGTCTGGGACGCCTCCACGTCCGTGCCGACAGCGATGGCGGCCTGGGCCGTGGCGCCCGTTCCCGCCACTGTGCGCGCGCCAAGATTGATGGAGTTGATCTGGGAGGCGATGGCTTGGAAGCCGATCGCAATGGCGTTCCGCCCGCCTGCGGTGGCAGTGCTGCCTTGCGCGACAGCATCCATTGCGGAAGCGCTTGCCTGGGAGCCGATTGCAATCGCCCTGTCCGCGGTCGCACCTGCGTTCAGGCCGATCGATGTCGTCGCGTTGCCCGCGACCCCGATGCCAGCGTTGGTGCCGATGGCGATGTTGTCGTTGCCGCTGACCAGGCTGCCTGCCGAAGCCTTCAAGGTGGCGTCGTAGGCGACAGAGCCGTCGCCTGTGCCGAGAGCGACGTTGCGTGTTCCCGTGACGCCCGAGCCCGCGCCGCGCATCACGCTCGCAGTGCCTCCCCCCATGGCGGTGTTCAGCGCGCCGCTGACCAGCGCTCCGGCCGCAATACCCACTGCGATCGAACCCGTATTGGCTGTCGTCGAGCCCGAACCCGCGCCCTGGCCAACCGCAACTGTGCTCGCCCCGCTGGCAAGCGCTTGCGCTCCGAGCGCAAGCGAACTGTTCCCCAGCGCCCGGGCACTGTTCCCTACGGCTGTGCTTGCGGCGTCGCTTGCCGTCGCCAGATGCCCTATCGCAATGGCATCCGTTGCAGCCGCGTTGGCCTGACGTCCCAGTGCCGTACTGCTGTCTCCGCTGGCGACGGAGGCCCACCCCCCGGCCAACGCAAAGTTGGCGTTGGCCCAAGAGCTGACACCTATCGCCGTGGAATTGCCTCCCGCGGCATTGGCGAAGGTGCCTAATGCGCTGGCGCCGGCTGCAGTGGCACTGGCGTTCACGCCGATCGCGACTGTATTGACGTCGTTCGAGACGGTGCCGCTACCTATCGCGACCGCGCCTCCCGGGCCCGTAGCGGATGCCAGACGGCCGATAGCGACCGAATATTGCGCCGAAGCTACGGTCTGATAACCCACGGCCGTCGCCCAGTTGAGAGAGGCTATCGCCTGATATCCGAGCGCCGTGGCTCCATCCGCGGTAGCTTGGGATTGCCAACCCATACATGAGGCGGTGCCATTGTAGTAGTTGTAAGGCGACGCAGTGCAGTTCACCGACTGCGCCTGCGCCATCGAGGCACCTCCGAGCCAGCCCAGGGCCAACAACGCACTCATGACCCCCGCGCGCAAGAGCCCCGAGGGGCGCAGGCTGAGCGCGCGCGGCACAGCCGCCTTGCGGCTGCCGCCACGCTTGCCGCGGGCGCGGGTGTTTTCCGACGCCGCAACCCAGGCACCAAGGGATTCATTCCAAACTGAACAATAGATCGTATTCATGGGGCTCCGTCCGTTCGATTCAAAAACCGCTTCTCCCTGGGAATTTCGCAATTAACTGTTGTTAACAACTATTGATGACGACGTTAACGATTGCAACTTGACCTGTTGCTTTTCGGAGCAATTTGGTTGAATCGATTTAAATTTACTAATGGAAAGCACTCAACAATAGTAATATTAAGTTACTAATAAATTTATTCGCTTACCACATCATTAACGCTTCAGAGCGTGAGTTTTTTGGCTGAAATTTGCGCTTTCTATTGAATCCAACTTGCTTGACCCCGCTTTTCGTGGCGTATTGCCGCGATTGCGAGAAAGTTGCGCAGTGAGTCGTTCCACCGGGCGGCGACACCCAGGTGAACGCCTTGGGCGACGAGGTATGCCCCTGCCTCAACCATCGCGCCCGATGAGGAGTGCGCCCAGGAAAACTGCCCGCGAGGTTGGCTGAAGGCTCAGGCGTTCAATCCACTTCCTAGGGCGGTTTTCTCCAATGGAGTCGGGCCACCAGCAGTGGGCCCCGGTGCTTGGCGAGCGTGCTTTTCCAGCCTTCGCTTGGATCCCAGCCGCCAACGCAGATGTCAGGGCGACACCGCAAGCCAGGGCTAACGGCGCGGGTACCTGCAACAAAACTTCGCTGTCACTTGGCTACTTCTCTGGGGCAGGGGGCCCGCATATCAATTCACCCTTCGCGGACCAGCAAGCATGCGATGACCTCACCTTGCAAGACATAGCGTCAAATGCGTGAGGTTTTTTTGATGCCGCCTCATCCCTTTTTGAGTTGTATACATGCAACATATTCGTCTTCTAGCTCTCGCAGCTCAAAAGCCTTGCCTCGATTCCATCAAAAAAATGAACTGGTGAATTTCAATTTCAATATGAATAAAAAGCCACAATTCATGAATTCCCATCGATCGCGTCCCCATGCATGCGAGCACGAATTGAAGTTGTCTAATTCACGTGCCCTTCCCTTCACACCATCGCCTATTTCTGGCCGCGGACTGCGATGAGCTTGGTCAGCGACGATCCGCATGCAAAGCACGCTGTGCAACAAGTAGGAACTCTTGCTTGATCGCACGCACATGGAGCCCAGGTACGGCGGACTTGCGGCGGGGCGGTCACGGAGCCCTGTCCAATCCATCGGAGCCACCGGCCCTCGTCGCGACTAGCCCAGTGCTCAACCGAGGGATCCCCTGTCAAAGGAGCTGTCAATCGCGCGCCCGAAGCGGCCGAAGACGCGCATGCTCGCGAGGCGAGCGGCGCGCTTACAGACTGGATAGCTGGCCTGGCATCACGGGTCCCTGCCTTCCAGCCTGCCTCCTATGAACGTGGGATTCGTGAAGAAGCCTGTCCTGGTCCACTGGGCCGCCAGGAAGCATGGAAAGCACAGCAATGCCTAGACGGACCATCCACAACGCGACCGTGACCTTGAAACTGCCGTTCGACATCGGTGCCAGCGCGGAGCTCATCGCCCTGCGGGCGGCCGGCATTCCGGTCGATGCGCTGGGCAATGCGGAACGGGGCTTTCTCTTCGTGCGGTCGAGCCATGGCAGGAGAAGCCAGACCAACATCTTCCGATGGTTTGCCGGCAAAGTCGGACAAGTGCCTGGCTAGCCGTGCTGGGACGTCGGCCCTGCGCTCAGCGGCGGGCGCGAAAGAGATCGCCTCGCCCACTGGGCTCGAACATATAGCCCACGCCCCAGATCGTCTGGATATAGGAAAATTCGCCGTCCTCCAGCAGCTTGCGCAGTCGTGAAACCTGCACGTCCAGGCTGCGATCGAAGACACCGAGTTCGCGCCCATGCGCGGCCCGAGCGAGCTTTTCGCGCGACAGCGGTTGCCTTGCATGACGAACCAGAACCTTGAGGAGCGCGATCTGGACCGTCGTGATGCCGAAGATCTCGCCGTTCTTGCGCAGCATGCGTGTGCCCAGGTTGAACTCGAAGGGCCCAAATCGCACAACCTCATTGCCCATTGAGGGGCCGCCCGGCTCCTCCTTCGCAGGACTGCGCCGCAGGATCGCCTGAATGCGCGCGCGCATCTCACGCGGATTGAAGGGCTTGCCGACATAGTCGTCGGCTCCCATCGTCAAGCCCCTGATCCGATCGGAATCCTCCGCCCTCGCGCTCAGGACGATGATTGGTGTGCGCACACACGCTGCACGCAGTTGCCTGCAAAGAGAGAAACCGTCCTCACCCGGCAACACAATGTCGAGCACGATGAGGTCGACGACGCTGCGAGACAGGATCGATAACAGCGATGCACCGCTGCGGGCCTCCAGCACCTTGTAGCCTTCTTGCGCAAGATAGCCGCCGAGCAGTTGTCGCGCGTGCGGGTCGTCATCGACGATGGCGATCACGTCGGCTCGCGGGGACGTTGTCATGCCAACAGAGCGTCGCGACCAGGCGAGCAGGTCCCGTGTCGGCACCTCGCGCGACACTGTCGCGAACTCGCCCTCCTCCCGATCGTCGCTGGCATTGCGCCACATTGATTTCAGATTCATGGGAAATGCCGGCCCATCCACTCAGATCGACCAGAAGCCTTAGCAGGAACGAAGAGGCTTGATTTATAGGGTCACGTCCATTGATTGATCAAATTCTTCAGTTGTCAACTGTCGTGCGGCGGCGGCGTTGTGCGAAGTAGGACACCGACCGTCAAATGAGCACCCCTCGGCACCAGGAAGGCCGGGCGCGTTGCATTCCCAGTTCCTTGTCGATCAACCAGTTCAGGCGGGACGGGCAAGGTTGCGATCGCGGCGATGTGAACCGGGTTTCCTCGGCGAATGCTCGATGCTTGGATGGAACAAATGGCGTTGCGCGTCCGCGGGATCTTCATGGGCGGCTTTGGAGCGCCTCATCGCCGCCGAGTCCTCGCATCGTGACGGCCACCGCGTTTCACTCAGACTTCTTGCCCCCTTCATTCGATCCGGCAACAACGCTGCCACTATGGGCCTACGGATAGATAAGAGGCTGGCATGCTGAAAAAGAAACTCCTGGATATCGGACTGGGGACAGTGATGGCGCTGTCTATGCTGTTCGTCTGCATCGCGGCAAACGCGTTCTCCGGCGATGCCACGGACAACGCGTTCGCCGCCTTGCTCTCCATGCCCGGTGCGGAACCGGCCGAAGGATTCTGGGATTTCCCGAAACCAGACGATCTTCCGGTGGCCAACCAGGCGGCACTGACCGCCTATCTGGCGAAGCAGCAGAAGGCCGGCGCGGACTTCAACGCCTACCGGCACGGGGGGACCCTGCTGCACCACGCCATCCGCGCCGGTCAGGACAGGACCGCGATCTGGCTGCTGGCCCATGGTGCGGATCCACGCAAGACGCTCCAGGGCGGTACTGACACCGCGGTGACGCTGAGTGCGAACTACAAGCGCGACAAGGTGTTGAAGGTGCTGGGCTCGGTCTACGGATTGACGACGACTGTCATCCGCCCCGCGCCGCCCAAGGCGCCGGTGGATGCCGCGCGCATCGCGTCGCTGTCCTTCGGCTCGCCCTCGGACGACAAGCTGGCGCGCGAATACATGCGCAAGCTGGCGATATCCGTGAGCTCCTACAACCCAAAGACCGAACAGTTGGCTGCCAGCGAAGCTGCCATCGCCGGATGGAGCGCGCTTGCCGGACGGCTCAAACCCGAAATCTACGCGCGCATCGTCGACGACGATCAGGCCCTGGGCAATCTGGTGCTGATGAACAGCCGCTCCGCAGCCGGTCTCGACAGCGCACTGGCCGGCGTCCCGAAACCAGTGCTGCAGCGCCACGCCCAAGCGGCGCTTCGCGGGCTAGTCCAACGAGCCTGGGTTCAGTTCCCGCACGATGCCAGCCAGTCTCCCAGCTACGGAGTGCCGCCAGAGCTTTGGCGCGCGCTCTGGCGACATCTGCCGAAACCGATGGACTATGCCGAATGGCCCGCGCTGGCCGGGCGCATCCAGCCGGAGCTCTGGGACGAACTGTTCGCCAGTGGCTATGCCAACCATGACGCTGACACCGCCTTGCAGTGCTTGCCTTCGGACATGGATGCAGGCAGCTTCAGGGCTGCATGGCCGCTCATGCAGAAGCGATTCGCCAATGCGCGCGAGGCCGTCGCACGCACCATCCTGAGCCCGTTCCGCCTGATCGGCTCGCAGCATCCCGCCTGCTACGCGGCCAAGGACACCGAGACACGCGACAAGCTGCTGTTCCTGGCATCGCAAGGTATCGCCCGGCCGGTCCGCGGCATCGACCGCAGACGGCTCGGCGACAGCGCCAAAGTGCTACTTCCAGCCATGGATCCTTTCATCGATGACACGCCTGCGGGTAAGCCTCGGCTCGTCGATGCCAACGTGAATTGCCGTTTCGAGTTGAGCGATGTGCTGTACCGCGAACTTCTGAACAACACCGTGGTGAAGAACGCGGCGGACGGCACGATGAGCGTGCGTATCGAAACGGTGCAATTGGTCGAGATTCCGGGGGACGCGGACTGTGGCCTGCTGGTCGGCGGCAGCAGCCAGATCGGAGGTTATGTAAGCGGAGCAGTCGATACCTTCACAGGCCCCGAGCTCAACCCCACGCCCTCGTGCCCCGATCCAAGCGATTGGTACGAGGTGTGGCACGAACGCGGAGGAAAGATCGAGCGGCTGAACACCGACCTCGGTGGCGAAGACAACGTGCCACGACTGTTCCCCGTGAAGGACACCGTCACGGGCCGCCGCTACTACCTGCACGACGGAGGACAGAACGGAAAATGCCACGGAGGCCACAGGCTGCCGTTCACCTTCGAATGGAAACAATCACCGCAAGGCCTCGCGCTGATGAAAAACACCGCCTCCCCCGACCTGGAAGACGCGCTGTACGCGCAGTGCACCTTCGACGAAAAGACGTACGTGCACTGCGACGGCCTCCCGGCGATGAATGTCACGGCCGAGCCCTCGATCGAACCGAACAGGAACAGCGCCTTCAACGACATGGACCTGCAGGCCTTTTTCAAGGTGTTCAGAAAGACCCAGTTCGACGAGTACCAGGCAGCGGTGCAGGCACTCGACAGGCCACGACTGCAGCAATTCAAGACGGAAGGCGTACCCGGTCCGTGGACCGCGCAAGCCCTCAAGTCGCTCGCCGGCTCGGCCCTGCCGCTGGCCGACAAGCGCCATCGCATCGCCTGGCTGTTCGCCGATCATGCTCAGCTGGCGCGCGCTCTGGACGGCGAAGTTCTCGAATCCTTGGCAGGCTGGTTGCCACGCAAGGACTGGGGGCCGGTGTGGGGTGTCGTGACCAGCGATCGTGAGGCTTACCACTACGGCCTCGCCTACCTGCGCGCGAATGTCGCTGAGAAAAAGAACGACGCGCTGGCCTGCGATATCGACCACGCGCAGGGGCTGATGTGCGGCGAGACCTGGGGGGTCGACCGATGAGCATGTGGATGTCGGCCTTCGCCCGACATGCAACACTCGAGCTCATGGACGAAACACTCTCATCCTTCGCACAAGACCCGGATCTGGTGTCGTTCGAGTCGTTGATTCCGGGCTGCCGTTGGCGTGTCCTCAAGCCACGTCACCTGCCCATCGAAGCAGGGATCCGCGCGGAGCAGGCCAGGCTGGCAGGCAAACGATGGCTCGTGGTCGGGTTGCTGCGGGAGCTCGATGGTGATTACCTGACTCTCGATACCGTGCATCTCGATGCAGCGTTCGATGATGAAGGCGAGGCCCTGACGCGCGCGCGTTCGCTGCAAGCGGAAATGATGGCGACGATGCGCGTGAAGTTGAAGGATGCGAACTGCCAATCTGAACCCCCCAGGTGGCCTCTGAAGGAGTCATTGTTTGGAAGGCCTGTGCTGCACGCGGGGGACACCGCCTACTTCGATGCCCCCAACCTCTGGTCCTGGGCGTGGGTCGATGTCGCCGTCCTTCCCATCGACCCTGTATCTCCGCTCAACGTCGAACTCATCGACGCGATCGGCGAGCCTTACGATCTGGGTGCGCTTCAAAAGCATTTCGAGAGGGTTGGGGAGTCGCTCGGTGTTGGTGTACGCCCACCATGGACGATGCCGCCCGCAACCGCTCCCATGACGCCGCCGGAGTTCTCGCACCTGAACGTCAAACGCCCGCCCATCTTCTGGAGACTCTTGTCTTGGTTGGTGCCTGCACTGGGCATCCTGGCCATGATCGCCGGCTATTCTGGGGTCATCGGCCATCACTCTCAACGCCACAACGCAGCGCCGACAGAGCACCGCTGAGCGTACAGCGCATGTTCGGTCGGTGCGACGCAAACAAGGCGTGCAGCCTGCTGCGATCTCTACGCACCGACCGACGACATGTTCAACCAGAGGGAACGGCTCCACTGGAACGCTCGCCTGGCTAGCGGACGCCCCCCGTATCCGCCCGTGCCTCGTTCAAGAGCGCCTGAGCCGCCACCCACGCCCGAGCGGCGGCCTTCGAATCACCAACGGCCCGTGCATCAGCTGTGGCGCCGCTGAGCAGCATCACGTACACATTGGCCAGCCGACGCGCGGCACTGCGATTGACCACCTCTCGAAGCAGGCGCTCGATCATCGCGAGCAGGTCATTGCGATAGCGCACCGCCACATCGGTCACCGTGGGACACGTATCCCCGAACTCCGCCAGCGCTCGCTCGAACAGGCAGCCCGCAAACGTGGGACTGCGAAACCACGTCCCATACCAATCGAAGATCCCTTTCAGGCGCGCGCTAGCGTCGGGCATGGCCGCGAGCTTGGCAGCCATGCTGTCCATGATGAAGGCGTAGCGCTGTTCGAGCACTGCCCTGATCAGGTCTTCCTTGCTGGCGAAATGATGGTAGAGCGTCATGCGGGCGACCTCCGCCTCGTCGATGATCCGCTCGATGCCGACCGGGTGAAAGCCATGAAGGGAGAACAGCTCGCCGGCCTTGTCCACCACCTGCTGGCGCTTGCTCGCGCGCATTCCGTCGTCTCCTGGTTGTACGACGAAATCTTAGCTGAGCTTTGGCAGTGGCGATTGCCCATCGGTTGCGCCTTGTCGGATTGACCAGTCGCAGGAGCCCAAGGAAACTACCGCAATGGAATCGCTTCGCCTCTCCGCCCTGTGTGCAGCGCTGTACCTTGCATCCGCATCATGCATTGCCGGCGGGGCCATGGAGAGTTCAAGTACGCGCCCAGATCTGTTCTTTGCGTGGCTCTCGTCCGCCGATGACAGCGATGAGGTTGTCGTCAATCTTGAGAAGCATGCGGACCTTCTTCGGTTGACCGAGCATTGCAGGCGTGGATTGCCCGTCTACCGCTACGGGCAGAACACTCGATACACGTGCAAGGCAGAGCCGCATACCACCGGAGATCCGGCCGATTGGAAGATCGCCGACGTCAAAGTGAAGGGCCCGACCCCAAAGTCAACAACGGCACAGTTCGGCATGTTCTCGTTAAGACCCACGCGGGCCACACACTGGAACACCAGAGCAATCACGCCCGGCGAGAAAACGGCGCTGAAGGCCTTCATCGAAGTCGGCAAACCGCGTCTGGGTGTGCCCGTCAAGCAACTGAAACTCCGCAGGGCCACAGCGGTTTCCGCCTCGGATGAAGGACGGACCACCATCATCGTGCCAGGCAACGAGGTACGCGATATTCCCGGGGAGTACTATGCGCAGCGTCACTATGTCTTCGTCAAGGACGGCGAGGCATACATCTACCGAGGCATGCTCCCGGCCAAGCCTCTGAAGTACTTCGACCTCGATGGTGGTGACCTTCCCGACGTTCTTGTCGAGGAGGATTGCGACGGCATATGCATTTCCTTGTGGAGCCTCTCCAAGGGGATCCGCAACGTCGCAGCGTTCGGTGGTCACTGACCCAATCTGATGATGAAGCTTGCACGGCGGTTCGAGAGGCTGACGCAGCTGTGAATGCTCACGCGGATGGAGGTGAATCCAGCCCCCGTTGCACAAGAATGCCTCGATCGACAAGCAGTTTCAGCAGTTCCGTGTATGTCTGGCATGCGCTGGCAGCGCTGTGCTCCAGCGCCTTCCCAAGCTCGTCCTCGCTGCCATGCACACGCGTGTATCGCAACGCGACCGACGTGTTCAGCGTGGCAAACGCTCCGCACAACTGGACGAACGCAACTGTCTCCTCGAACAGCCTGGTCTTGACCTCTATGGCGATCATCATGTCAGAGCCGTATCCGCACTCTGCGTCCACCTTCGCGGCATAGGCATTCAAGTCGTATGCAGGAAGCCAATGCGGCGCCCAACCATTCAGGTTCGAGGCGATCTGGCCGATGCTCGCGTTCAATGCCATCGTGAAACTCCTCTCGCTCCGATGACGTGGTTACAGGCGGATGAAGTCTCGGCCGCTAACGATTCCGCCCCGGCGAGCTGCAGTCCGTGTAGTAGACGTGGCACCCGGTGTCGCCATCGCTGCTGCAGATCGCCATGCCTTTCTGAATGGCTTCCTCCTTTGTGCCGGCGGCCGCCGTACTGAATCCACGGCTTCCGACGAGCATCACTCCGCATCCGTTGGAATAGGAAAGCTGGAGCTTGCAAGGCGATCCTCCCTTGGCTTGGCAATCGGCCAAGGCCTTGCACTGAGCACCTTGCTCACTGCGCTCCCCGATAGCAATCCCAAGCACGCCCTTCACGCCGTCGGTAGCGATCGCGCCCCAACGAGACTCCAGCGGGGCGGGAGAACCATAGCCACTGTTTTGAGGGGATTGCTGCGCGCTGGGGGCACGCCCGCAAGAAGTCGCACTGTAAGGAATCCAACCCGGCGGGCAGGCCACCTGCGCGCGAGCGTGGAGTGCGAAGACAAGCATGCCCAGCACGGCCAGAAAGGAAATGAAGCGCCCCGCGTTCATCGTATTCACTGGTCCTTCGCAATGGACAGGTACTTCTCCAACACATTGGCGCGTTCGCAGAGCCTGAAAATCCCATTGAGCTTGACCTGCATGCCCGCGATGGGCTCGTCTGCGTAGAGCGCTTCCTCGAAGACGGAACTCCTCGTCTGCAGTTCCAGCCATGCCCGCTGCGCGCCCACAAGACTTTCCTTTTCCCGCGCGCCGAGCCTGGCGAGCAGTGCCTTATAGGTCTTGTTCAGGCGTGCGTCCTGTTTCGCCTGTTCATCGGAGTGGCATGCGGCGATGGCGATCCTGTCGGAGCTGGCCTTGTCGATGCATGCGAAGAACGCAGCAGTGATGCCCTTGGGCGCCTCGCGCCTGATCAACTGGCCGGTGCTCTCGTCGGCCTGGGCTGCGACGCAATGGACGAAGACGGCAAGAGAGATGGCGATGGTCTTGAATGTTCTCTTCACGATTTCATTACCGCTGGGGATTCCTGTACGGAGCGAGCCGGTGGCTTGCCGGAACGCATCGAGCGCACACGGTGTGCGTTGAATGTATACCGATCAGTCTGATTTGAATAGAATTCCGGGCAATCGATCGAGCATGATCGCACTCGAGTTGCCGATGAACTTTTCGCGCATGAAGCCAGGCTTTTTTCGCACTGCAGCCAAGAGGGTTCGCGGTGTCCGGGAGTTCCACATGACGCATGTGGCTTCAGCCAGACATGTATTCGGCGCAGGCATCGCGGCCATCGGCATGATGAGCCTGTGCCTGGGATGCGGCAGCGCCCATGGCCAGCCTTCCGATCAGGGTGAAGCGGACCGCGGGCCAACATCGCAGCCCCTCTCCTCATCGGACCTCAGCGCGGACCAGGCTTTGCAGCGAATGCTGGAGTTGATCCGCAGCAGCAGAAGCGTTGCCGATGTCACGCCCGCATCCATGCAACGTGCGTTCGGCGTGCAGGTCAAGAAGGTCGACTCGCAGCAGTTTGGCTACGGCCAGCGTCTTCCCGGGAACTGGGCCTTCGGCATCATGCGGCAGGACGTGAGCGGCGCGGGGCGGTTGGACCTGACCTTCAGTCCGTTGCCTGGAATGCAGCCTGTGCCCTGGAGCCGCTGCGAACCCGATTTCGCCCGCTTCACGGCCCGGCTGGCAAGCATGGGCTTCGCACGCCATTCGTCCTATGGCGAACATGGTCGATGGCTGTACGACGTCTTCGAGCGGCCCGGCATGCGGGTCGAGGTGTACCCACTACCGGCCGAGCCCCGCAACGACGGGGCCCCGGCCCCTGCATGCGTCCAGATGGTGCTGATGCAATAGCACACCCGGCCGCGGCCGGTCAGTTGTTGAGCACGCCGAAAGGCAAGGTCCATCCGGAAAGGCTGCTTCCCACGTTCGACGGGTCCTTCACCGCGCGATCGCCCGGCATGAAGACCGGGCCGGCGCGATGCTCCATCGTCTCCTTGGGCGTGTGACCGAACTCGGCCTTGAAAAGGCGATAGAAGTACTTTTCGTCTGAGAAGCCGTGCGTCCATGCGACCTCGGCGATGCGCACATGCCGACGCCGTGGGTCACTGAGCACCTGGTACGCATGACGCAGTCTTCGGCGCCGGATCTGCCGCATGATCCCACCCTCCACCTCGAATAGCTGGTAGAGCCTGGCCCGTGAAAGCCCGACCTCCCGGCAGATCCTGTCGGGCGTGAGATCGGGCTCGAGCAGATGCGCATCGATGTAGTGATGAATCCGTTCCAGCAGCGCTGCACCGATCGAGCTGCCGGCCTCCCGTATCGTTTCGTCGGTCGGTGAAACGGCGGCGGCCATCAGCAGCAGCATCGACTGGACCACATGGGGCACGTCCTGCTGCCGCAACGTGGAGAGGTTCCGGAACAGCGACAGCATCTGGTCGGCCAGGAGCCGGCCAATGGCGCCGTTCAGCTTGCGATCGTGCAGGAATGCGGCGTGGCCCGGCAGGAGATACCTGGGCACGACCACGCTGATCACATCCCCCGCTTCGACGATGCAGTCGTTGAGTTGGGCCACGTCGTAGAAGAAGAGGTCACCGGCTCTCTTGATCGCGTCCGGTCCCATGTCGCGGCGGGTGACCTGCCCGCCCAGCAGCAGCGTGAGGCGAAAGGAGTCCTGCCCGTCCAATCGGATGCGCCGTGCGTTGCGGTCGACCGAATAGGTCAAAGGCCGAGTCCGACCGGGCCAGCGCCGTCCCGAGATGACCAGAGGCCCGAGGGCCGCGCCGGTGGCTTCCGCGTCGAAGGAACCATGGCCGTCGTCCTCGAATACGCAGTCGCAGAGGTTGTCCTTGACCCACAGGTGAAACCGGTCCCGCACGGGATAGTCGGTCGTGGAAAACCGGAAGACGGGAACGGCGTCCGGCCGGACCATGGCAGCGAGTTTTCTTCCCATAGGCCGAAGATCATCGCCGATCGCTGCTACAGCGCCGATGGACTGCGGCTCGCATCGGTGTTCTGCACGGCGCATGGGTGTCATGCCTCAAGGCTGCCTGGCTTTGTCGAGCAGCAACTTCGCCGCCTGCCATGCGTCATGCACCAGTTCCTCCGGATTTCCATGGGCCTGCGCCGCGGCGCCCGCGCCATGGAGAAGCATCGCGTACGCGAGCGCCAACCGCACGGCAGGCGCCTGCGGGAGCAGCATGCGCAGCATCTCGGCCATCTGCCTCTTCAGCGTGCTTCTGTAGCGAAGCGCCACATCCGAGATGCCCTTGGTGTGGACACCGAACTCCGACAATGCACGCTCGAAGAGGCATCCCGCGAACGCGGGCGTGCGAAACCAATCGCCGTGCCAGTCGAAGATGCCCTTGATCTTTCCGATAGGGTCGGGAATCTCCTCCAGCCTTCGCGCGATGCTGTCCAGGATGTCGTCGGAGCGCTGCTCGAGCACGGCCTGCACGAGATCTTCCTTGCGCGAGAAATGGCGATGCATCGCGATGCGCAGTTCGTCGGAGCCCCCGACGATCTCTTCGACGCTGACAAGGTGAAAGCCTCTTTCAGAAAAGAGTCGAGTCGCCTTTCCGACGAGCCGTTCACGGCTCTCCTGTTCCATGCCTTGTCCTCTGAGTCGCGACAGTCTGGCGATCACCATCGTCGGGGAGTAGTGACGGCGCATCGGGGATCCCGCGGCGTCGCCGAGTCAGGCGCATCGTAGTTCAGGAGCTTGCGGGCGCGAGTGTGATTTCATCCATATCAGGTGGAGATCCGGCGCCGCTACAGGCGCCAGGGCGCAGAAGGTTTCAGCAGGGAACCCGGCCGCCGCCCATCATGCACCAGCGCTGCGTTTCCTGTTGTGGCGGTGGGTACAGCAGCCCGGTCCTCGGATTGATCTGGTCGAGGCCTTGACCGCGGAGATTGTTTGTAGCGCGGATTGCCGCAGCTTCCGACAGAACTTTTTCAGTCGCTGCGCGTTGTTGCGCGAGGTCTGCCTTCTGTGCGACATCCACGTTCTTGGTCATGGTCACCAACCGTGCGAACTTCGGGTCACGAACATCCTGCAGGGGTGGCAGAGGCGGCAGGGCAGGCCCGATGAGTATCGGGCCGTCGTATCTCGGGACGGGCAGCTTCGACGGCTTGCCGAAGTCTGCCGCCATGCTGATGTCCCACGAGGCTGCGTTCATTCCGAGCGCGTATTCGTAGTCCCGATTCACGCTTGCCAGTGTGAGCGGCTCTGCTGGCGCGGCAAGCGGCTGTAGGGAAGCCGGCAGGGCCTGTCGTGCGGCAGGGTAGATGGCGCGCATCCAACTCCCTACGGCGAGGGAGTACTGGTACAGGACTGTTTCGTATGCGGCGAGTACCTGCGCCTGGCTGTAGCCGCCGGGATTTTCGAAGAACGGCTTGTAGGCGAGCAGGCTCTGGTAGTACTGCGCGTTGGCATTGCGCTGCGCGACGACAAACTGCTGCTGCGGATCACTTGAGGCGGGAGGCGCGTTCACCGCGCATCCTGAGAGCGCGCAGGCGACGATCACTGAGCCTGCCATCGCTCGAAGTACCGACCGGAGTTGGCGTGAAATTCCAGATGCCTGGAGCGCGGTGAGAACTTTCATCTCTATGCCTTCGTGGTGACTGTGTCGGTTGCGTCGGGCCCTGGAGGTGCGCGAATATATACCAGTCGATCTAGTTTGAATAGAATTCGCCGTGCGCAGACAGACAGTCATTGCGGAGGGTTCTTGATGCCGGCGAAGAGCGCGAGCGCAATGTCGTTTGATGTGTCGTCCCGACGTGCACACGTGGCTCGCTTCACACCCAAACTCACGACTGCAATCTGATGCTGGCACGTTGCCTCAACAACTCGACGCATCCTCGATCGCCGCATCAAAAACGCGTACGGACCCCGTCTTCATTTCAAACTTTCAATATGCTGTCACGCCCCTCTCTGAAAACCATCGGTGCATCTGCCACACGCCACGCGGCACTCGCGCTCGGTCTCGCGCTCTGCTTGCCGGCCATGGCTCAAACCGGCGCACCAGCACCGCGCGTGCAGTCCGACCTGAAGGACATCCGCATGAAGGCGATCACCAGCCTGCCCAAGGCCGGCGGCAGCGCCGACGACCGCAATAGCTGCTCATGGCGCGTGATCCAGCCGAAGTCGCCAGCGGCCAAATTGGTGGCCGCGCAGGGCTGGGCGGTGACCGCCGATGTGCCGATGGGTTCCTATCGCGCCGTCAGCTTCGCTGGCCAGATGGAAGCCGGAACCAGCGGCACCTGCACGATCACCCAGGGCAACGTGGCGGTGTTCGACGGCGACAGGCTCGTCGCGCTGGCCTACGGCAAGTCGCCAGAAGACACCGCCATCGGCAACCTGACCGCGCTGGAAGGCGGCTCCGCGCGCGTGTGGGACGGCGACCTCGTCGGTTCGCCTGTGGGCGACCTGCGCGTCGAGGCCGACGGCACCCTGCGCCTGGGCAAGCTGGCCGACGAGGAGTCGGTCTGCAAGGGCCGCGCCAAGGTGCCGAACGTCTACGGCATGCCGATCGACAAGGCGCGCAAGGTCCTGGCTGCCAGCGGATGGAATCCGGTGCGCGGCGGGGCCAGCAGCGAGTCCCGGCAGGCCGGGTTTGTCAAGCGCGGCATCGCCGAAGCCGAGTCCTGCGCGGGCACCGGCCTTGCCTATTGCGACTTCGGCTATTCCGGCCCGGCAGGCCGACTGACCGTGACCACCGTGGGCGAGAAGGATCTTCCGAACGTCTCTGACTACGAGGTCAAGTGCCGCTGACCGCCGAGCGTTGGCGACCCCGTCCTGCTGTCCCCGCAACCTCAGAACTTCACACGCAACGTCTACCCATGCGAACCGCTACCAACGACCTGCGCGCACTGTCGGCATGTGCTCTTGTGATCTGCTTGAGCGCGTGCGAACCTGCCACGCCGCCCACCAGTCCCGCGACGGCACCCACGACACGAACAACGGCAACACCTGCGCCGAGCGCCCCTGAGCAGGTCAAGAATACGGCGTCGTCGCTGCAAACGCTGCTGAGCGTGTTCGCTGGTCAAACGGCCGAGGACTGGTCCGCGTTCGACAACCTCTCCGGTGTGCGCTGGAGCGATCCGAAGCCGCTGGACAACCCCGACTCGGTCTCTCCCGATGCCACGCACTACCGCGGCGGCGATATGCTGCTCGCTGGCTTCGGCGAAGTGGATGTGCCCGATGGCAAGGTGGGCGCGGAAGCCGGTATCAGGAAGGACAACGAAGGGCATGTCGGCGTGGTGCTCCACGGCAATGCGAACACGGTGCAGTCGATCGCGCTGCAGAAGTTCTATCCGAGCGACGACACGAAGAGCATCCTGCAGCGGCAGTTCGGTGGCGATGCGACGGTGACGCCCATCGCCGGCGATTGCGCGTTGGACGACGGCACGAGCGCTGCGAACACGCAGAAGAACGCCTTCTACGAACTGAGCATCGCCAATGTCGCCCTGCCTGTGTTCGCGGAAACCTATGTCGACGAAGACGGCGGCAACCAGGGACCAGGCTCGACGAACTTCGTCTTTTACCGGGCCAAGCCACAGCAACGCATCGCAAGGATGCACTGCAAGGCATCCTGAATCCGCGCGAAGAAAAGAGCATCCATGCGCCATATCCCTTCCCGCACTGGCCGCCGTTACCTGCAAGCCGTCGCGACGACAGCGTCGTTGCTTGCGGGTGCCGTATCGGCCCAGCCTCTGCAGATCGCTGCGGTTGGCAACAACACACCGCTGGAGCTGCTGCTGACCGACACCGTCAGGCAGGTCCCCTACAACCCCTACGCATCGCAACCCGGCGTGCGGTGGAAGAACGGCAAGGACGCTGGCCCCGAAGCCGAAGGCACCATCGAATTGCCCGGCGCGGGCGGCAAGCCGTCCGTGCAAGCGGTGCTGAGCGTCGAGCGTGACGCGCAGGGTCGGACCACGTCGGTCGGCGTGCTGATTCCGTCAGCCGGTCGCCAGAAGCCTTCGACGCAGTTCCGGGAGATCCTGCGCCAGCAGCTAGAGCCCGGCGCCACCGTCACGCTGATCGCCGACAATTGCGCCTGGGACGAAGGTGGCATGGAGCCCTGGAGCAAGGACGTCTTCATGCGCCTGAACTGGCCTGGGGAGCGGCGCGCCTTGTTCGTGCGCGGCCGCCTCAAGGCCTGGCCCGATGCCTCGTCCAGTGCGATTCATTCAGCATTCTTCTTCGATGCCGAGGATCCGTCGCAGCTGATCGAGCAGATGGGTTGCAAGCGTGCCAAGCAACCGTAGAGGCAGCCATGCCGTCTCGCATTGCGCTGTTCCTGCTGCTGCCCCTGATCGTAGCGTCGGCTCGCGCCGGAGAACCGAACGGGATCACGCCACAGGTCCAACAACCGCCGGCGCTGACCCGACAGGTTCCTCTTCGTTTCAAGCGCCACAACTTCCAGGCACTGTGCTACGACAGCATCGGATGCACCGTCGTCTACAACGGCCATCCACAGGTGCAGCAAGCCGAAGGCAAGCCCTCGCCCCCCAAGCCTGCCGGCGACAACGGCAAGGCCTGGGGATCGACGGAGCTCGGCATCCGGAATTTTCCGAAACCGGCTGAGGTTCGCTGGAAGTCGAAGGACGGGACGACGCACGAGGCGAGCGTCGACATCGGTTGGATCTTCAGGGACGAGCTCATCTGGCACGCCGTGCCCAAGGACGAGATGACCGACTTCCATGCGGGTCCCGTCGCCGGCGCGCCGGACGTTTACCTCGAGGTGGACGACCGCACGATCAGCGTCTACACGGCGATGTTCATTCCGACGCGAGACGAACAGGTCCACGGCAACAGGGACAGCAATTTCAGGAAGGACATCTTTCTCGTATGGCGCAAGACGTACTGAAGAAGCCCATGGCCACGACCGGGGGAGATGCATTCGCCATGAAGTTCTTGCTGCTGCTCCTGCTCGTGAGCCTATCGGGCATTTACCCCCTCGCTCATGCGGAGGGCGGCTGTCCTGCCGGCATGGTTCCCGAAGGCGGACAAGGTGTCATGTCTTGCAGACCGACCGGAGGTTACGGTCAAGGTGGGCAGGCCAACTCGGGACCGGGCAGCGTGACGTACATCGAGCGGTGGGGAGCTGTTGCGATGGACACCTACGAAACAGCGAACGTGGGAGCCTCGCATGACAAGTCCAGCCGTGCCGAAGCGGAAAGGATCGCCATGGACAACTGTCTCGGCCTGGGCTCCAAGAAGTGCCAGCTGATCTCGACCTATTCCAATGGCTGCGTGGCTTTGGCGGAGAGCAACACCCACTTTGGCATCGCGAGCAAGCCCACGTTGGGTGACGCCCAACGCGCCGCGATGCAGGAATGCAACGGTGCTTCTTGCAAAGTCGTCTTCACCAGTTGCAGCCAAGCGAAAGCGATTCGCTGATCTGCCGCGGCGCCAGAAAAAGGCACATATCGATGAAAGCAAAGATCCTTTTGCTCTGCTGCCTGTTGGGCCTGAGCACCCAGCTTCATGCGGAGGGCGGCTGCCCTGCCGGCACGGTTCCTGAGGGTGGACAGGGCGTATCTTCCTGCCGGCCCCTCCCAGGTTATGGTCAGCCTGGAGTCCCCGCTCCGTCGGGGCCGCGAAACGTGACGTACATCCAGCGGTGGGGAGCCGTTGCCCTGGACGCTCGATATACGGGCAACGTCGGCGCATCGCGCGACAAGTCCAGTCGGCCCGAGGCGGAGAAGATCGCTATGGCGAACTGCATTTCTCTGGGCTCGACCCAATGCGAACTCGTCTCCGCCTACACCAACGGGTGTGTCGCTCTTGCGAAGAGCGACACGCACTACAGCGTTGCGAGTCGGCCTGCGTTGAACGAGGCGGAAAATGAGGTGCTGGGCCTGTGCGGTGATGCATCCTGCAAGATCGTCTACAGCAATTGCAGCAAGGCGATAACAGTTCGTTGAACCGCCGAGCAACCCGGGAAAATCTCACGGGGCGTGCTTGTTTGTTGGCGCCGACCGGAAACTGAGCCAGCGGGGGTGCGGATAAAAACTTGGACTGGTTTATGCCGCAAGTCCAACGCTCACCGGTATTCAATGGGGCCGCGAGGCTGTGCGGACTACACGGGCATGGCCGCGCACATGCTGCATGCGACCTTCGGCCGCCCCCTCGCACTGCACGACCCGGCATCGATCCTCGTGTTCGAGGACCACACCTCCTACGTCGAGGAAAGCCCGGCCCATGTACACGACGGACTCGTGCCGAACGTGATGCGCATGGTCGGGGCGCAGCGCGAGTTCGCCTCGTCGTACGGACTGCACACGCACCGCACGCTCACCGAGGCACAGGCCGCTGCGGACGACGGCAGCAACGCCGCGGGCATCTCGCACGCGATGGTCGCGGAACACTACGCGCTGCCGGGCCAACTGGTCGTGGGCACCGACTCGCACACCCCCCACAGCGGTGCGCTCGGTTGCGTGGCCTTCGGCGTCGGCACCACGGACATGGCCAATGCCTTCGTCACCGGAGCCGTGCGACTGACGATGCCGCCATCACTTCGCGTCGTGCTCGACGGCCACCTGGCCGCCGGCGCGACGGCCAAGGACGTCGTTTTGCACCTGCTGGCCGATCCGTTCATCCGTGCCGGGGGGGCGTGGGCAAGGTGTTCGAGTTCTGCGGCGCGGCACTTCGGCACCTCTCGACCGACGAGCGCGCGACGCTCACCAACATGACCGCCGAGCTCGGTGGGTTCACCGGCATCGTCGCACCCGATTCGGAAACGGTGCGCTTCCTGCGCGGACGCCGCGGCATTGATCTCGTGCTCGAGCCGTGGATGGCCAGCGACGAAGGCGCTGCGTACGCGCAGACCCTGCACATCGACTGCGCCATGGTGCCGCCAATGGTGGCTCGCCCTGGCGACCCCGGCAACGGCTTGCCGCTGACCGAGGTGGTCACGCCAGTGCGCATCGACATCGCCTATGGCGGATCCTGCACCGCCGGCAAGCGCGAGGATTTCGATCACTACCACGCGGTGCTGCGCTGGGCCGCGGACCGCGGCCTGCGCGTCGCGCCCGGCGTGCAGTTGTTCCTGCAGTTCGGCACCACCGCCGTGCGCGACCACTGCATCGCAGAAGGCTACATGGCCGCGTTCGAGCAGGTCGGCGCGCGCATGCTGCAGCCGTCCTGCGGCGCCTGCGGCAATTGCGGTCCCGGTGGCTCGGTCCGCGCCGATCAGGTCACGGTGAGCGCCATCAACCGCAACTTCCCTGGCCGGGGCGGACCGGGGCAGGTCTGGCTTGCGAGCCCGCCCACAGTGGCCGCAAGCGCCATCGCGGGCGAACTCGTGTCGTTCGAGACGCTGCAACAGCGCTACGCATGAATTTCAAGACCCAGGAGACAACTCGCCATGAACCTCGACACCTTCACACGCCGCACCGCGCTGGCGGCATTGCTCGCCTGCGGCTGCCCCGGCGCGCACGCCCAATCCGACAAGCCGCTGCGCCTGGTCGTGCCGCTGGCGGCCGGATCCACGGTCGATGCCGTGGCGCGCGCGATCGCACCGGGATTCGGCAAGGCGACCGGCCACCCGGTCGTGGTCGAGAACATCGTCGGCGCCGGCGGCATTCCGGGCACCAGCCAGATCGTGAAGGCGCCCAAGGACGGCCTCACGCTCGGGATGATCTCGTCGAACCACGTCATCAACCCCGGCATCTACAAGACCATCCCCTACGACAGCCTGAAGGACATCACGCCGATCGCCGTGCTGGCGACCGTGCCGCTGGTGCTGGTGGTCAACCCGACATTGCCGGTCAAGAACGTGAACGAACTGCTCGACCATGCCAAGGCGAACCCCGGCAAGCTGAACTACGGTTCGGCCGGCAATGGCAGCACGCTGCACCTGGCGGGCGAGTTGCTGATCAGCGAGACCGGCATCGACATGAAGCACGTGCCTTACCGCGGGACGGGTCCCTTGATCACCGACCTCATCGGTGGCCAGGTCCAGCTGGGCTTCGTTTCGATTTCGCAGGTCGCGCCGCAGATCAAGGCCGGCGCGCTGCGAGCGCTGGCCATCTCGACACCGACGCGTTCCGCCGCGCTGCCGGATGTTCCCACGCTGGCGGAAGCCGGCGTGCGGAAATACAGCTTCGATGCGTGGATCGCGCTCATTGGCCCGGCAGGGCTGCCCAAGGCCATCGTCGATGCCGACCATGCCGCCATCAAGGCGGCCCTGGCGTCACCGGAAGCGCAAGCGGCCGTGGCGGCACAAGGCCTCAACATCCTGCATATCGGGCCCGATCTCGCACCCGCGTTCTTTCAATCCGAAACGACGAAGCATCAGAGGCTCGTGAAGCAGTCCGGCGCGACATTGGATTGAGACATGGGGTTTCCCGCATGGGCCGAACATCTCAGAAGCGAGCCGCAAAACGACGCGCGACGCCTCGCCCGCGATTTCCTGCTGGCCAAGACCAGCCGCCGAGAAGGAAGGCCAGAGCGAACTCGGTGCGACCATCGGCACCTTCGAGATCCGCCTGACAAGCCCGGACTAGGACGGCCCGCAGGCCTTCGGCGGTTGGCGCCGAGGGCCGGCGTTCGCCCAAGAACGGACAACGCTCGCCCTCACCGGTGGTGCGGTCTGCTGCCGGAACTGACGTGCCACGGGACTGTCCCTCCAGACCACGGCCTTGCCTTCGTCGATGGCCTCGCGCCCGTAGACGATCCAGCCATCGCACACGGTACCGATGGGCTCGATGACCTCGAAGCGCTCGGTGCGCGCAGCCGCGAACGACGCGAAGACGATGCCCGCGCCGTAGCGCCCTTCTTCCAGACCTGCCTGAACCGAAAGCACCGTCGGCTCGTGTACCACCTCCGGCCAGGCGGACAGGTCGGCATAGCTTTGCGTGGCAGGCTGCACGCCCACCCTGGAGGCATGGACCTCGCTTCCCTTGGCCTGCACGAGCGCCATCGGCTGGCTTGGAGATACGAAGGCGTCGACCACCACCATGGCGCTGCGATAGGTGCCGGTGATCTCCGCTGCCGCGGGATGAACGGCGCATTGCAGCAGGTAGTCGGCTTCGCTGGCCATCAAAGCACGCGCGCCGCTGTGGAAGTCGTCGAACAGCGCCACGCGTGCGAGCTGTTCAAGTCCGTGCGCGGCGAGGTATTGCTCGAGAACGAAGTGGTGGTTGCTGCCTCGCGGGCCCAGTGTCGAAAAGATGATCATGTGCTTCAACGGCATAACAAGACGGCCAAAGGAGGGTCGCCTCCACCCGGAAGCCTCGCGAGGCGTGCGGCATCGGAGATGCCAGAGGGGCTGTGCCTCGAGACCCTTGCGATCCGGTGGAGGAGAGGCGGCTTCATGCAGCAGCGGCAGGTGCGCCGATGATCTCGTCCTCCAGCCTGCAGGTCTCGGCGATGATGAGTTCGTAGAGGGCGCGCAGGAACGGCGGGCTCATGCCGTGTTCGGCGGCAAATTCCGCCGCACGCTCCTGCACCACGCCGATGCGATGCGGCTGCATCATCGGAATCGCATGGTCGCGCTTGTGCAGCCCGATGCGGCAGCAGCAGTCCAGCCGCTGTCTCAGGGTCTCCAGCAGCGTGCGGTCCAAGCCGTCGAGTTCGTCGCGCAGTGACTGCAGGATCCGCTCGGCGGCAGTGCTCTGCGCGAAGGAAGATGAAGGAGAGACCGCCTCACGGGCCGCGGCCGACGCGTCCTCGCCGCCTTGCAGATGTTGAGATGGGGTAGTCATGCCAGCGCTCCTCATTCGAGCTTGATGCCCTGGCTCGCGATGATCTGCGCGAGCGCCGCCGTGTCAGCCTTCACCCGATGAAGCAATGCCTCGCCCGATATGCCGACGGCCTCGTAGCCGTGCTGGAAGAGTTTCTGCTGCACCTCGGGCGAGCGGATGATCTCCGCGAGGACCTCGTTCAGGCGCCGCGCGATGGGCGCCGGCAGGCTGGCGGGAGCGGCAGCCGCGGTCCAGATCTCAAGCTCGAACCCTTTGAGCCCCGCTTCCTGCAAGCTCGGATAGTCCGGCACGAGCGCGGATCGGCGCGCCGAGGTGACCCCGATCGCGCGCAGCTTTCCGGCCTTGACCTGAGGTTCGGCAAGGCCCGGCGGCAGCAGGGCGAGTTGCAGCTGCCCGCCGCCCAGTGCGGTGATGACCTGTGGATTGCCCTGGTATGGCACATGCACGGCACCGATGCCAGTGCGGGTCTTCAACAGTTCCATGCCGAGGTGGCCGATCGTGCCGATGCCCGGTGTGCCGTAGCTCCACTTGTTGCCGGCGGCGCGCGCCGCTTCAAGAAAATCCCGCGCGTCGGTCTTCGCGACTTCCGGGGTTGCAGCGAGCACCAGCGGCGCCGTGCAGATGATGCTCAAGGGCATCAGATCCTTCTGCGGGTCGTAGGAGATCGACGGATTCAGGACCTTGGCGATGGTCATGTTGCCATTGATGAGGATGCCCACGGTGTGCCGGTCGGAGGACTTCGCGACGATGTCCGCCGCGATGTTCCCGCTGGCGCCGGGCCGGTTCTCCACGATCACGGGTTGGCCCAGCGCCTTCGCCAGTGGTTCGGCAAGCACGCGCGCCACGAAGTCGGGAGAGGAGCCGCCGCCGAAGCCCACGACCAGACGCACGGGCCGCGTCGGCCAGTTCAGCGCCTCGACTGGAGGACCCGAGGTCCCCGGGGAGTGCGCTTCAGCGCGCGCAGCGCTGGCGTGCTGCGCGCAGGCCGCGCCAGCGCAAACGAGGGCGCCAGCCAGGCACATCAGGCGCGCGAAAGGTGATCGAGACAGCAGAAGGGACATGATGTTGGAAGTTGAAATGGGGGCGCCAGTCTTTCGTCGACCGCGCTCCCGATCAACTCCTGCTTGGTACGCAAGAAGCTGCCTATCACCTCCACACGCGGCAGGCCCGTCTGCCCCCTGACAAGCGCAGTGCCGCGCATGTGTGCTTGCCTGCGATGCAAGTTCGCTACGGAGCGCCCAACAATCTCGACCTGCCGGCACACCGGCCGTTGGCGCGCCCGTGCCGCACCGCGGCCGTGCCAGACACCGACCTTCAGGACTTCGACAGGTACATCGCCGTGGTGGTCGGCGAAGCATGGCCGAGGTTGTTCTGCACCACCGCCAGCGATGCCGGCGCACGCCCTTCTCTTCCACGCAGGGCATGGACGCCATGGGAGTGCCGCAGCCAGTGCGTGCTGGCCTTTCTCAGCTGTGCGGCTTCGGCCGCTTCGAGGCCGAGCGCGGCACGCGCGAGAAAGGCCTTGATGGCCTGGTAGAGCCCCGAAGGCGACCAGGCAGCGGGATGCTCGGCCCCCGTGCCGAAGCGGGCCAGCAAAGGAACACCGCGGTTGCCGGGCGCATCCACCTGCCGATCAAAACCATGGCGCGCCAGCTCCTGCCCCAACTCATCGATCAGTTCGACCGGCACCGGCACCTGCCGACGCTCCCCGCGCTTGCCAGTCACTGACAACAGCCAGTCGCTGTCGCCGCGCCCATCGGCAACAGAGGATGGCCCCGGCTGCAGGTCCTCGCAGCGCACACCTGTGATCTCGGCCAGGCGCAGCCCGGTGGCATAGAGCCAGCGCATGCCCCGGCGCAGCCGCCGTCCAGGTTCGGTGTCTACGTGGCTTCGCAGCAATCCATCGAGGTGGTCCCACTGCGCGAAGCTCAGCATCCGTTGGGCGCCGAGGCGACCCTGCGCATCGGGCGGCAGTGCCGATTGCGCAAAGGGGTTGCCCACCACGTAGCCCTGCTGCACCAGAAAAGCGAACAGGCTGCGAAGAATGATCAGCGACTGGCGCAGCGCGACCGGCGTCAGCGCGCCTTCCAGCGGTCGCCACATGGGGGACCAGCGCTGGTGATGGCGCGCACCGCACCACTGGGCAGGCGGATTCTCCAGAAAGGTCTGGTAGGCCCGTGCATCCTCGCTCGTGAGCGAAGAGAGCGCCTTGCCACGCTCCAGCACTGCCCACAGCAGCAGCCGCTCCGCTTCCTTTCGATAGGAGCGCTGCGTGGAACTCATGGATGCGCGGGTTGCGTCGGCGCTTCCCTTGGCAGCGAGCCACGCACCGACGGCCGCGTGGTCGTCAGACGCCGCAAGCCGACAGACCTCCCGCGGGGCGCGGCAGGATCCCGCGCGGCCGTCCAACTCGGCGGGCAGCACGAACTTCTCGTAGGGCAACAACGCGGTGGCGGCCGGCACGACCGCGTGCAAGGCAGACGACGCCAGCTGCGCGCGCGGTACGGTGGCGTGAGCGCTCACATGCAGTCCGAGCACCTGTTCGTTCGCGTGCAGCCAGTCCAGTATTCGCCCGGCCTTGCGCTGGCCCACGCCCGGTACCTGAACCCACCAGCGCGCCCCTCTGCGGTTGACGTGCGCCACCAGCGTGGCCAGTGTCGGCAGCCCCGCGCGCTCCAGCCGCTCGGCCAGTGCCGGATGCAGCCAGGCCGCCACGCTGTCTGCCGGGCGCGGGTCTTGGGCGACCAAGCGCTCCAGCCAGTGCAGCGCCTCGAGCTGGCGCTCGATGACGCGCGTACGGCGCGAGGGCTGGCCGCGACCCCGTCCCAATGCACCGCCGCCCTGCGCGAAGGCCGCCTCGTAGGCCTCGATCTGCTCGGCTTCCGAGAAATCCTCCAGGCCCTGGGCTTGCGCGAACTCGGCCAGGCTAGGCAGCGCCGGCGTCGCGGTGAAGCGCTCGGGGTCCAGCAGGATCAAGCGCGCCGTACCCGGCTTGCGCTCGCGGCGCGCGGCTGCGGCAAAAGCATCCCGGATCCAGGCGATCGTGCGGCGCACGGTGCGCAGGTCGACGTGCTCGCCCTCCAGCCGCAGGTAGCGCTCCCAGCTGGCGCGCTCGTCCACGCCCTGGGCGAGCGCACGCATGAAGGCGAAATGGCCGCGGTGGAGCTTGCGCGGAGGGACCTTCTTCACGGGGACGGCGCAGCTGCGGAGCCCGGTCGGCTCCTCCAGAACTTCCACCAGCGGCGCGGCTCGGTCTCCGGCGGTAGCGGCAACTGCTGGGCTCGGCTGACACGAACGCGCTGGCGCCACTCGACTTCCAATGCATGGGCGACGCCATAGGCCCGCGTGTCCCCGCGCGCGGCACGCGCGCGCCACTCGCGGGACAGACGCTCGAGTGCGTCGTCGTCCAGCGACGCCAATTCTTCACGGGTCGGCACGGGGTGGCGACTCATCGGCTGAAATCCCTCCCCCGCCCTTGCGGATCGGCGTGCGCGACGCTGACGGGATGCCAACCACTTTGCTCCGGCCCAGGCTGGCCCGCGCCCTGCCGCTCGCTATGGACACCGGCGTCACTGGCCCGCCCAACAGGGGACGTCCTTGTCCTGATACTCATGCTCACCGCAACCCCCATTTGCTTCGTATTCCTCGATGCTATCGGGACCCTGGACCCAGCGAAATCATCTCGCCCACCTGCGTGTTTTTTGCCGCTGAACAAGCAGATCCATTCCACCCAAGGCTGACATCATTCACATAATCATCAATGATAATTTATGCTGCCGGAATGTGCAAAGCAAAGAAGACGGTCACAGGTTCTTCCCTAAGTTATTGATCTATAGGAGTTTTTTACAGACGATGGCCGTGCGGTGCGATCCGGTTCCCGCTGGGCTTCAGCATGTTGTTGAGCAGTTGCCTTCGCTTTGCGCTGCAACTGGCTGTCCAACTTAAGGATTCCGTCATGGGGCTGGGGCCGACATCTCGCCCTCCTGTCACGGAAGGCTGCGGCCGGGGCGAGCGTCCGTCTGAATTGCTCGAGTCGATCCCAAGCGGTCGACGCGACCCGAGCACGTTTCTTGAGCATGCATCTCGTTGACACCAAGTTCATTGGACCGGACTTGCCGGAGCGAGCACGAGCCCGCCTTCTTGGACTGCGCATGAGGCCTGCGATCGCCACGCCTTCGGCACCCCCGGTCGTGCTCACCGTATGTGCAACTTTTTGGGATTTGGGCGCACAACATCGTGAATATGGAGTGAGCGCAAACTACAAGTCGAGTTTTTCAGAAATCCTTCGGGATCTAGAACGGACGATGGCGAATTTGCAGGGAACCTGGTTTCCATCCTCAGGGAGCATTTGAAGTGCATTGCCATACACACGCAGGATCATCCGACCAGATCGCGAATCAAAAGCTGCAGTGACCGAGGGCGCCCTGTGCGCGGCGGCGGGTCGTCCAGCAGAAGCACATCCGGATCGAGCAGCCCTCGCGCCCGATTGTTCGATACTTGGACTTGAGCGCCCCCAACGGAAGGGGGCACAGGAAAAAGCAGTCTGGCCGGGAAGATGCTGGAAGCCAGGCCACCGGCGGAGGATCTCGCTCATGTCGAGTGATGCCGCTGACCCGATTTCAGCCTGCCCCCTGCCCTGTCCGGCCACAGTGGGCACCATTTCCCAACGGTGCTCACGTGCCCGGTGGGGCGTCTCTGCTCAGCCGAGCAGCCGAACCTTTTGCAGAGTCTCGGACATGGATTTCAGCAATGCCTCCGGCGCGAGTTCGGACACGGTGCCAGGCAGCAAGGTCAATTTGATGGTGCCGTCGGGCGCCCGCAGGCAGGAGCCCACTGTCTTGCCTTCGCTCTCGATGGCGAGCTTTTCCGGCTTTGCGCCCGCATCCAGTCCCAGCAGTCGCGCCACCACCGCAGCTGGCGCGAGCTTCAGGCCACGCACCTTCTCGGCGCGCTTCAGGACGCTGCGGCGGTCCTTGTCGAGTGCCGCACTGAGCTGTTCTGCGTGCCGGTGCTGCACCTCGAGGGGACTGCGGAAACACTCGATCACGGCCGATGGCAGTTGCGCCACCATCAGCGCCTTGCGAACCCAGGTGTGGCTCCTGCCCACCTTCTCGGCCAGTTGGCGCTGGGTCGGGAACAGCTGCTCGTCCAGTGCTCGCTGGTACATCACACCCTGCTCGTACGCGGAGAGATCCGAACGCTCCCGGTTCTCACGGTCCATCGCAGTGAACAACTCGATGTCGCCCAGCTCGTCGAGCCAGATCGCGGCCAGCACGGGGATGCCGAGATCCAGGCATGCGCGATGACGCCGGTGTCCGAACACCAGCTCGTAGCGTCCCGGCTCTTCCGCCAAGGCGCGCACCAGGATCGGCTGCACATTGCCGCCGGCCTGCTCGATGTCGGCCTTCAGCGCCGCGAACTCCGAGGTCTCGAACGACGTGGGATGGCGATTGGCCCAGCGCGAGGCGCGGATCGTCGTGGGGTCGAGTTTGCGCGTGGGCGTCGAGCCATCGTGCTGAAGCAACCGCTCGCGCAGGGCGGCGAGCTCTCCTTCCACGGCCTGCATCTGGCCGCGGAATGCGAGCATCTGACCTGGTCCCGTGCGCGGGGCGATGGTGCCTGTCTGGGCTGGTGGAAACCTGGTTTCCACCACGGGCGGGACAGCCACGCCGGGCAGCACCGGGGGTGCCGGTATGTGAGCGACCGGCGCTGCGGCAGCAGGCACCGGTTCGGGGATCGACAGTCCTGCGGTCAAGGCTTCGAGGCGTTTGCGTGTACTAGCCATTGGAATCTCCTTGGCGGTGGAAACCTGGTTTCCAGGCGAAGCGCTCGGCGCCCGACTGACGGAATGCGAATGCCCCCTGGCCTTGCGATCGCTGTGGAAACCAGGTTTCCACACGGCATGTACGGCACCACGCCCAGGCCTGGAAACCAGGTTTCCAGGCAGGACCGACGGCCGAGGACAAACGACGCGAGATCCACCGCGCGCAGGAGCGTTCAGTCCTCCGCGAGAGACCGCCAGCCGATTCGCCTGTCCCGTGAGGCAAGCAACGCGGTGCGGGTCGGCCCGTGGAAACCTGGTTTCCACCCGGCGTTCGCATGCCCTTCAAAAGAAGTGACGTCTTCCTCATTGCACCTGTGCCTTGTCCGACCAGCTGCTCACCACGGACTGCTCGACCAGGTCGACGAAGGCGTCATAGGCATCTGAAGCGCGCTTGTAGGTCTTGGCAGCGCCTTCGTACTTCTGCACGTCATAGACGGTCGCGAACTCGGCCGCCTTGTTGCTCGTCACGCTGGTCTTCGGGATCTCCACCGGCAGCGTGTATTCCCCATACGTGGCCTGGATCCACTGGCGCACGGCCGGCGTGGCCGGGTCGCTCGGGTCCACCCGGCTGAGCAGCACGTGGAGGAAGTCGAAGGCCTTGCCGGCCATGTCGCCGCCTTGCGCATCGAGGTTGGCGCCCAGGTCTGCGAGCAGCGACCAGAACTGCGCGGACGAGGCGAAGTCCAGGCCCGAGGGCGGCACCGGGACCACGATCCCATTGGCCGCCCACAGCGCGTTGATGGTCACGTAGGACAGCGAGGGGGGCGTGTCGATGACGATCACGTCATAGAGATCACGCACGCTTTCCAGGCCGGCGTTGAGCACATCCCAGAAACGCGCTCCCGGCTCCTGCATCTGCCGCGCCGGCAGTGCGAACTCGGCCGAGAAAAGGAAAGGGGCCGCGGCCACCAGGTCGAGCCCGTCCCAGTATGTCGAGCGGATCGCGTAGCGGATGTCAGACTGACTGCCATCGCACAGTGGTGCGATCGTCATGTCCTCGCTGATCTCCGCTTCGGGCAGCAGACCGTGCAGGGTCGTGAGCGATCCCTGCGGATCGGTGTCGATGGCCAGCACCCGGTGGCCGCGCAGGCTCAGCCCCTGTGCCAGAACCATGGCGGTCGTCGTTTTGGCGACGCCGCCCTTGAAGTTGCCCACCGCGATCGTGAACGCCTTTTTCCCAGCCGGGCGCATCTTGTCGGCTCGGTAGGTCCGGGTCCAGCTGCGCAGCTCGCTGAGTTCGAAGTTGCGCTTGCCGCCGGCCGGCGTCAACCGGCCACTGGGCAGATCCTCCTTGGTGATGCGGTAAGCCACATGCGCCTTGTCGACGCCGCACAAGGCCGCCAGCTGGGCGGTGGAATAGATCGGCGCGACCTTGCGCGCTTCAGGCGCCAGCAGGCGGCCACGGATCTGCTCGACCATCGAGCCGGCACGTACGGCCAGCGCCGCGATGCGCGGCATGTCGATGCGTGCGCGCGCAGGGGAGGGGGGCAGGGAAGAAGAGGGGGCGGACGTGGAAACCTGGTTTCCAGGGCCGGCGGGGGCGGGCAATGCCATGAAGAACAGCCTTATTCGACAGAATTCAGCCATTCTATGGGATTCCGTCGAATGAACAAGATCCGCAAAGAACCCCGGCGATCCGACCCTGTCAATTGTGAGAGGGTTTGGGGACCAAGGTGAGGTTCTTTGGGATTCTCGCTCGGGTGCCGGCGTCCGAGGCGAACAAAATCACCGTCGATCCACCAACCACTCCTCCTTGCACCCGGCTTCAGCCGCGTTCTTGGGGCGAACCCATGCGTCCACGGTCCCTTTGCGGCCCCCATCGCTTGGAGCACCCCCAATCCACTCACGTCAAATCCCAACCGTCCACACGTCAAGCGCCTTCAAACCCCATCCGATCTCACATTCAATCCCAAAACCTCTCACACGAAATCCCAACCGTGCTCACATCAGTGCATGCAAGTCCTTGTCAGCCTTCAGAAAATCGCTTCGTCAAATCTTCAATCCCTTCAAGTGTTTCTTTTCAAAGTCTCAAGAGGCTTCTCGTGCATTTGTAAATTGACCGATTCACAAAACCCCGGCATGATGTGAAACCGCAGATATCTGAAAGAGGCCTCATGGAAGACGGCGAAGTTCCGCGACAGCCGCCCAAACCACCGCCGGCCCCTGATGAACAAAGCGTTGCCAAGGCCAACGAGGCCATCGCGATCCGACCCAAGCGGGGCCGCCTCACGCTGCTGTCGCGACGTATCTACAACGCGCTGCTCTATCACTCCCAGCGCCAAGGTGTTGACGAACCTGTCTACAAGCTCGCCCTCAGTGAATTGATTGGCGATGCCCGTTTCAACTCCAACAACACCGAACTGCTGAAGTCGCACCTGCGCGACATGCAGGCAACCACCATCGAATGGTCGACCAGTGGCACCGGTCTGAAGCGCTGGGTGTCTTCCCAATTGCTGGGAACCGTCACCATCGAAGAACAGGGCAGGGGCCGACCCTGCACCATCACCTGGCGTTACCCCGAGGAGATCCGCGAACGGCTGGTCAAGCCGCACCAGTACACCCGCGTGCTGCTGGAGATCAGCGGCCAGATGCGCAGCTATCCGGCCGCCGTTCTCTACGAAATCGGCGCACGCTATCTGAGTTCGCCAAGCCGGCTGTCCATGCGCGAGGACGTGCTCTGGTGGGCGGCCGTGCTTACCGGGCGCAGTGACATCACCGAAGTCGACTATCGCTTTCTCAAGCGCGATGTCATCAGCAAGGCACTGGCCGAGATCGATGCCCTGTGTGAAGACTTCAGCCTCGAGCTCATCGAACACAAGCAGGGGCGGCGCGTCGAGGAGATCCAGTTTCGCGTCCTGCCCAAGCTGCAGCAGCGCCTGGGCGCCGCAGACGATCCGAGCCGTAACGTGTTCGACCTCGAACTTGTCGGCAAGCTCATCGCGCTCGGCCTGAAGCAGGACGAAGCCCAGGATCTGTACGCGACCACGGACGAAGGGCAGTTGCGCGGCGCCCTCGAGCACGTGGAGCAACGTCTTCGCAGCCAGGCGCTGCCGGAACTCAAATCGCCGGCGGCGTATTTCAAGGACGCGCTGAAGAAGGGATATGCCGGCGTGAAGGGGGCCATTGAAGTCTCCGAACCGGCATCCGCGCTTGCGCTGACCCAGGGCCGAGCCGCTGCGCCCAGCGGCGAGGACCGCATGCACCGCATCCGTGAGTTGTGGGAGAACGACCGCATGCAAAAGGCCAAGGCGCTCTACCTGGAGATGCCCGAGGCCATGCAGGCCGAGATGCGGTCGCGCTTCGAAGCCGAACGGCTCGCGCAGATCGCCGCACCCATTGCGCGGGCCTGGCGCCGCGACGGGCCGGCCAGCCGCATCGCGGCGACGACCTTCCATCGCTGGCTGGCACAGGTCACCTGGCCCGAGGAGCCCTCGGATCGTGTGCTGCTTGATTTCGCGCTGGCCCAGGGCGTCGCGGGAATGTAGGCCGCTTCGTCGCGCCGCATCGGTCAGGCCAACGCTTTAGCGCGACCCACCCGGGCCGCTGCCGGGCAGGAAGACCCCGTGCCTCAGGCTCCAGATCGTGGTTCCCACACGCAGGAGTCTCTCGACGTTGAATTCGTAGGAGCTGCCTTGCGGGTCTTCCCTCGCGATCAGCTCGGCGACGACGTCAAGCGCATCCGCTGGCGCGTACCCCAAACCCTCGCGCCCCATTTCAACGATGGTTGCCAAGATCTTTGTTCTGTCCATAGGAAAGGCCGACAGGGACGGTAAACGCTGCACCTTGGCATCGGGTCCCTGATCTCGCACAGGCAAGCCCGTTGCGCTACGAGATCTCAGGGCGCGACGGCATCAGTCGTCGTCATACCCGTCGTAATCGTGGTAGTGGTAATGGTTGCTGTGATAGCTGTTGTGCTCGACGCGCAGCGAGGTGACCGGCGCTCGTGAGGCTGGTGCTATCGGTCGGTAGTAAACCGGAGGCACGGGACGCAGGAGAACCGGCGGAGGGTCGTACCAAGGCGCAGGCACGACATAGGCCGGCGCGGGCTCGTAGTAGATCGGCGCTGGTGCGAGGACGGCAGGCGCGGGTACGCTGATGCCGAAAGACCAGCTTACCCCCGCAGTCGCTAACGATGCGGCCATCAGCGCGGAAACAGGCACGATCACAGTGATCATGCGTTTCG
>NZ_AP028659.1:5417500-6926308 GCF_041154425.1 Variovorax sp. V15 | reverse complement strand
GGCTGCAAGTGCCACGCCAGCATCTTCGGATGGACCTGCAGCACGAAGCCGCCGCGGCTCTGTTCCACCAGCACGCGGGCGATCTGGTGCGTGCGCGCATGGGCCGTGGTGAAGGGCAGCACGAGGTCGAGGAACTTGTCCTTCTGGTCGTTCTCGCGGAAGACCGCGTTCTGGTACTGCTTGAAGTCTTCCGACACGCCGTTGCGCGTGAGGTTGACGTACGTGCCCCTCGCGCCGTTGTAGCGCGCAGTGCCGGGGTTGCAGGTCTGCACCACGGTGATGGGCGCCAGCAGGTCATCGTCGGTCAGCGAGAGAACGGGCGTGGTCCAGGCGCCGGCCAGGATGCGCCATACGCCGCCCGACTCGAGGCTGTAGCCGGCCATCGTGTCTTCGAGCTGCTGCCGCGTGCTGTCGCGGTCCTGGTCAGAGCGGAACATGCCGTCGCAGGTGTAGCGCGCCACGCTGCCGCCGTAGTTGGGCCTGTCGGCCGCGACCGTGGCGGGGTTGTAGATGGCCGTGTCGCAAGCGTTGGCGGCAACGATCAGCGCGTTCTGGTCGATCTGGTCGTTGGAGGCCAGGTAGCCCTCTTCCGAGCGCAAAAAGTCGGCCAGGCACAGCGCAGGGTTGCGGCTGTATATGGTCGCGCCGGTGCGCGGGTCGTAGACCTTCTTGCCCTTAACGCTGGCGGTGATGGTTGGCAGGCCGCCCTGGAAGCGCTCGACGAAGAGATTGAGCGTGACGACGATGTACGTGTAGCCGCTGAGCTTGTGCGCATCGGTCCACAGGCCCTTGCTCGCGGGCCACGGATCGAGGTTCGCGCGCATGTACGCATCGGCCGTATCGACGCCATTGGGCGACAGGTGGATCTGCACGTTGACGCCAGGGATGCCACCGCCGATCGATTCCGAATCAGTGACGATGAATTCCGGGTTCGACGAGTAGCCGTTAGCGTCGAGCGCACCAATCGAGATGCCCTCGATCTGGATGTCGGTCACGGCTTCGCAAGGGTGCGCGGCCAGAACCATCACGACGTGCTTCAGATGGCTGAACTCGCCGCCTGTGAGCACTGCCACGACGGCACCACCAACCGGCGCGGGCTCGCCGTAGATGACGGTATGCGGCGCATCGGACGCGAGGATCGTGGTGGTGCGCTCCTTGATGTTCGCAACGTCTTCGGCGAGCTTGCGTGCCGCTGCGGCCTTGGCCTGCTTCTTGGCCTGCATGTTGCCGTAGGCACTCGACACGATGGACAGAGCGGCCGAAACGATCATGCCGCCCACAGCGGCAGCGGCCCCCGCAGCTGCGCCTACAGCCGACCCGATCGCACTAAGAATGGAAACGGGCTCTGCCATCGCAGCAGTGCACACCCCAAGAAGGGCACCGAGGAGGAGTGTGAGACGGATCAGACGCGCCATGCCGCAACCCCCGCACCAAGTGGCAAGAAAACCAGCCGGTCAGCCGCCGGCGCCGCAATGTGCGACCCCGTGCAGATACCGAAGCTGTACCCCGACACACGCCCCACCTTGCCTCCGCTGCGCGCCAGCACCACGTCGCCGCGCTGCGCCATCGCACCGGGCAGGGAGGGGCCGAGCCGCGCGGTGGCGGCCGGCAGGAACCCGCCGGCTGCGCGCACGACACGCATCGCCGCCAGCAGGTTCTTTCTTCCGACAGGCGCATCGGCAGCACGCAGATCCGCCAGCGGGTCCTTGCCCGTGCGCGCGATGATCCAGTCGGCCGCGATGTGCGCGCAGTCGTGCCGGAAGTACTCGAAGGGCACGTCTCTTCGTGCCGCGATGAAATCGTCCAGGTTCTTCGTCATGTTCATTTGCCTCGTGCTCGGGCCCAGTAGTTCAGTGCCATCTGCAGGTACTTGTTGACCCACACGGTGGGCGACCCGATCATGGAATTCAGGTACTCGAAACCTCGCTCGCCGGGATGCCTGACCTGGTGCTGGGCATCGTTGGTCCGCAGGGAAGCGGGGTTCGAGCGCACGTCATAGGAGGCCGTGCGGCACTCCATCGCGATCTTTGCGGTGGTGCCGTCGCGCTCGACCTTCATCTGGTCCATGACGCCGGCGAAGCGCAGCACAGGCTCGCCGCTGACCTGCAAGGTGCCGGCGTCGAGCAGCGCGATCCACACGCGCACGCCCCTGTCCTGGTATTCACTCGGGTCGCCGAGCGCGAGCGCGCGTGTTCCGATGTCGACGGGCGACAGCGTGAGCGTCAGCTTCTCCGCCGCACCGTCCTCGCTTTCGTGAAGCTCGCCGATGGAACCGAGATTGCCCACGCCCTGCCACGTCTCGCCCATCAGCTGGAGGCTGAGCGGCCAGTTCGTGAAGCGCGCCGTGCCGCTGCGCAGCTTGAGCTCGACGAGGGCCAGCTGGCCGTAGGTCTGGGAGCGCGCGGCCGCTTGAAAGCCGGAGCTGGTCAGGATGGTCATTGTTCCCAGGACTCCATCAGGTCCAGGCTGAAGCCGCCCTGCGTGCGCGACTCCGAGGCCCAGGTGGTCTTGCTGTCGACCCGCCTCATCAGGCAGGTCGGCCGGTCCCAGACGACCGCGCTGCCGGCCACCACAGGGGTGCGCAGCACGGGCTCGAACCGCACGGTGATCACGCCCGCGGCGTCGGCCACCGCATCGGCCTGCACGTGCAGCATCTGCCGCTGGTTGGAGCCCTGGTTGACGCCGATCCAGTCGCCCTGCAGCAGGGTCTTGCCCGCTTCGGATGCGCCCATGCGGATCGTCAGCTCGGAGGCGCCGGCGGCAGCGACCACCGCGGTCCACGCACCGCGCGCCGTGCCTCGCGGCACCGGCTGCAGCATGTCGTGCACGGCCAGCACGTTGACCTGGCCGCGCATCGAATGCACGAGCGAGCGCCAGGCTGCGGCATCGCGCATCAGCGGAATGCGCTCCTCGCTGACCAGCGTGCAGGTGCGGCGCGCCGGTCCGAGCACCGCCACCTGCATCGCGCCCGACTCGCTGTTGCTGAAAGTCAGGTCGTAGGCCTGGAGGCCGAAGTCCTGCCGCTTCACGGGCAGATCGGACGGAAGTGTCACGATGTTCATTGGGGAAGCACCTTCACGCGCTTGAGTTGTTCCATCTGGCCGCGGTTGTTCTCCGCGAGCAGGCGTTGCATGTCGGCCATCACCGCGCCGCGGTCGGAGCGGGCGTCGATGTGGAAGACGTTGGATGGCGCGAACTGGATCGTCGGCACGGCATTGCCGCCACCGCCAGGCGCACTGACCCCGAGGCGGCCGTCCGCGCCGCGGCGCAGGGGCATGATGGCTTCGGGGCCGGCTTCGCCCATGAGGCCGATGCCGCTGGCGAAGGGGAAGAACGTGGGCTGGCTGACGACGCTGTTGGCGTAGGCGTGCAGGCCGGGGGAGGCGAAGACGTTGCCCTTGGCGCTGGCGATGCCGAAGATGCTCAGCACGCCGCTCAGGAGACTGCCGAACCAGCTTCCGCCGGAACCCGAACTCGAGCCAGTGCTGCCGCCTCCGCTGCCACCGGAAAAGATCCCCTTGAACGCGCCGGGAAGCCAGCTGGAGAACGCCTCGACGGCCGGCTTCAACGTCGCGTCATAGAGCGCGTCGGCGACCGACGCAGTGATCTTCTTCTTGAGCGATTCGCCCAGCTTGTCGAGTGCGTTGTCCTTGCCTTCCAGCAGGTTCACGAAGCCTTCGCGGAAGGCACCGCCGATGTCGTCGGACATCTTCTTGGCCTTGTCCTCGTTCTTCTTCTTTTCTTTCTCCGCGGCTTCTATGCCTTCGGCATCGCGCGTGACCGTCAGAAGCTTCTTCTCCGCGCCGATACGTGCCTCCAAGGCATCGAGATAACCGGGAATGACCTGCTCGGTGTTGTCGAGGTCCTGGTACTGGCGCTCGAGCTGCGCGATCGTCAGTTCTTTCAGAGCCGACTTGGTCTTGCCGTGTGCGACGTTCTGCGCTTCCAGCGCCGTCGTTTGCTCGAGAACACTGGAAGTCGACTTGCGCATCGATTCGAGCAACTCGCCCTGGCGCGTCTTTGCGGATTCGAGCGGTGACTGCTCGGTGCGCTCTTCGCCGCCTTCCGCGCGACCTTTGTCTGCAGCTTGCTTCGACGAATCCGTCGCGCCAGCCTTGCAGTCGCAGCAGACGACCTCGATGCGAGACCGCAAGCCATCGCGCTCGGCATGCTGGATGCCAGCATCCAGACCGCGAGCTGCCGACGAGCTGCGTGAGCGTTCCGCGGAGCCGGATACCGATGGAGCTGGAGCCCTTTTGCTCTGGTGAGCCGACAGTTTGGCGACAAACACATCGGCAACTCTTTCGACGTCGCTGGTTTCCTTGGCCTCCACGGCCGCGTCGACCGCGGACTTGGCTTCACTTGCGCGCGCGCCTTGCGCCGTCGCCTGCCTGCCTTTCAGCAGGCCCAGTTCTCTCAGCCTCTCGGGTTCGTCGACCCAGTACTGCGATGCGGGTCTGTGCGGGAAGCCGACGACAGCACCTCCTCCAGTCTCGGCCATGGGACTGCCGGCACCGCCATCTCGGCGCATGCGGTTGTCACGCGCCGTTGCGGCGCGCTCGTAGTCTTGCCGCGTCGTGGTACCTCGGCCGACATTGCGCACGAGGTCCTTGGGTAGATCGCCGAACTCACGCGCAAGCATGCGTGCCCGATCCACAACAAACATGTCCTGGATCTCTTGTCGGGATTTCTGGATCGAGTCCGTAGCAAAGGCTTTTTGCGCGACGGCGGCGGCGGCTTGGTTATCGCCTCGAATCACAAAATCTGCGATCTGCTTGGCGTTTTCAGGAGTGAGGAAGTTGCTCTTTGCGTTGAGCTCCTTGGAGTACCCCAGCGGATCGCTTGCCAGCTTCTTGAACTCTCCCACGGTATCGTTGATCGGGACACCCCGCCGATTCAATTCGAAGGCTGCCGTGGCTGCTTGCTGCAGAACATGACGTTGCACCTGGCCAGAGGCGACCATGCCGCTCAGGGCTTCTGCCGCTTTCGCTCGCGATCCGGCAGGCCCGGCGATCGCTATTTCCATTCTTCGGAGCTCGTCGTTCGTCACGGAGGCATAGTTGCCACTCGACGTCCTTGCTTGAGAGTAAGTCGCGTCTTCTCTCATGCCATCGACAGCGCCTTCGACCACAAAGCGACCCGCCTTCACAGCAAGCTCGATGCGTGGGTTAGCTCGAAGGGCGGCGGTCATCTGGGTGGCAGCGCCGGCAAGCTCCTTCAGCGCGTTCGTTGTGGCGGGCAACTCCTTGGTCACCAGCGAAGAGCCCGCAAGAGCTCCGTTTGTTTGTTCAGCAGCCATGTCTGTATGGTCCGTTTGAGCTAAGAAAAAAATGAGGCCGACATCTGCCGGCCCCATGCTTCTTCGATGGCCGGAGGCCCTCGCAGCGCCGCTAGACGTTCAGCACCGCGATGCCTTCGTCTTCCATCACCTGCAGCTGCAGGAACACTTCGCGCTGGCGCGCGCGGGGAATGCCCAGGCGCTTCATGGCGACGTCGACAGCGCCGAAGTCGAGGCCCTGGAACCACGCGCCCGCCGCACCCGCGACGACCCGCCACTGCGTTCGGCAGGCATGGAACACCTCGAATGCTTCCTGGTGTTCGGGCCATAGCTCGAAGGGTGGCGGGCCGCCGCCGCTGGCCGTCGAAGAGACGAGCCTGACCGGGTCGAGACCGAGCGACGCGCACTGGCTGCGGAGATCGTCGTCCAGCTCGTCGTGGACGCGATGCCCTGCTCCGAGCACAAGGCGCGCGGCGCCTCTCAGTTTTTTACTGCGGCCGGGTACGCGTGTTCGAAGTAGCTGTAGGCAATGGCGGCCTCGAAGGACGGCCACTCTTCCACCGCCGCCGCGCGGTTCTCGGCGGTGCAGATGAAGGGCGCGCCATCGTCGCCGTCCAGGCCCTTCCAGTCGGCCAGCACCATGTCGAGCAGTTCCCTGTCGGTCAGGGTGCGGCCTTCGAGGCGCGACTGCAGGGTGTCGTTTTCCGACTTGGTCAGGCGCTTGAAGACGGCGCTGAAGCGCACTTCCTCGACCTGGCCGTCACCCGGCACGCGCATCACCACCGGTGCGACGAAGGTCGGCTTCACGGCGATCTTGAGTTTCTGGGGCATATCTCTGTCTTTCCCTGTGTTCTGTGCTGATGGCGATGACGCTGAAGCTCAGCGCACGACGATCGACCACTCGTCGTTGCCCGCGCCGGTGGGCACGAACTCGAGGGGCACGGTGATCATCTGCACGCCGTCGACGTCGTTGAAGGTCGGCTTGCCGATCTGCGCATGCGACGAAAGGAACTCGACGACGTTGTTCGCACCCTGGCCGTGCTTGAGCGCCAGGTTCACGCGCTGGCTGGCGCGGGCCATGCCGATCCAGTCCTTGGTGGCGACGGAGGTGTTCTCGAAGGTGACGGAGCCGGTCGACACGCGCGCGGTGATGTCCACGGCATCCACGGTCATCAGGTCGCGCTTGATCACGGTGTTTCCCGCATCGAAGCTGAAGGCGTTGGCGGCAACGCCGAGGCCGTCGAGCATGAGGGTGGTGTTGGCCTTGTTCACACCCAGCGGGTCCATGAACTTGCTGTAGTCGGCCACGGGCAGCGGCGCGTCCTCGGCGGGCACGAACAGGCCGGTGAACTCGAACTGCCACTTCGGGATGCCCTTGGCGTTGATGGTGGCCTTCACGTTGCCGTGCGCGTCGGTCATCTTGTAGACGGTGCCGTCGACGTTGCCGTAGATGGTGAGCGACTCCAGCGCGTCGGTGGCCGGCGTGAAGGTGGTGCTGACGCCAGGCGCGGTATTGACGCTGATGGCGCAGCCGCGCATCAGCGCTGCATACGCGGGCACGTCGCCGGCTGCGGCAACGCCCGCGATCTCGACCGAGAAGGCGATCTTGCTGTACTGCGTGACCAGCACGGAGCCGCGCGAGCCGAAGTAGGGGCGCACGTTGTCGCGCTGGACGACGTCGCCTTCGATGGGGGTCAGCGTGACTTCGCTCACCAGAATCGCGTTTGCCGCGCCCGTGGGCGCCGCGTCGGTGCCGCGTACAGTTTCAGCCTTGGCCAGGATGGCCATCTTGCGCATGAGTTTTGCCATGTCGGCGTTCTCCGTCAGTTGGTTGGTTTTTCGAAAGGAAAGGTCTGCCTGCGTGCAGTCAGAGGTAGCGCCAGGTCCGCAGCTGCAGCGCGACGCCGTGGCAGCGCACGCCGCAGAAGGTGACCAGGCCGGTGCCGTCGACTTGCACGCCGTCGGTGCGCTTGTCGTCGGTGAGAGGGCCGGAGGCGCATGCACCTCCGAAGGTGGGGTCTGCGCGCACCGCGTCGCGGATGTCCTCGATGAGCGCATCGAAGACCAGCTCCGTGGCGGCGGCATCGTCGAACGCGAGATAGCCGTGCACGGTCCAGGTGTCGACGCTCATCGCGCGGCCTGCGGCATTCACGCTGCGCTCCTCGGTGGCGGTGCGGCGCAGCCACCAGCCACGCAGCTGCTGGCCACCGCCCGGCAGGTCGTACACGAAGAGCGCACGCTGCGCTGCTTCATCGGCCAGGGAGCGCTCGCGATCGTGAACGCGGCCGATCTGGGGCACGTTGTTCAGCGTCTGCACGATAGCGCTGCGAAGGGTGTCGAGACGGCTCATGCCAGGGCTCCGTTGCGTGTGTGGGAAGTCGAGTGACTGCGGTTGAGGAGTTGCATCGATCGCTTCGTTGGTTGGTGTATGAACTGTCGCGGCGAAGGCCTTTTTGGCTGAGGCCGACATCCGCCGGCCCCTCGCACCAATGCATCGCAAAAGATCAGTTGATGCCGGGCCCGTTGCGGAACCACTGCTTCACGGCCTCCGCGAGCAGCGCCGTGCCGACGGCCATCGCGCCACCCGATGCGGCACCGAACACGGCCGCTCGCTGCTCGACGGTGCGAAGCCGCCCGTCGAGCGCGTCGAAGCGCGTGTCGAAGCCGTCCATGCGGCGGGTCTGCCGGTCCTGTCCGTCCTTCAGGGCCTGCACCAGACCGTGGATCTGGCCGAGCAGCAGCAGCTCCTGTGTGCGTGCGTGGAGATCGCTCATTGCGTGGGTCTTTCTGTGAGGAACTCGATCAGCGCGCGATACCGGAGGCGGTCCGCCGCGCATGACCTGGCGTTGATGTCGTGGTTGGTCCAGGCGTCGTCGACCGTGATGCCGGCATCAGCAGCACAGGCTTCGCCGGAGGTGTCAGCAAGTCCGCAGGCACCCGCGGGTACGTCGGCGCCCGCGAGGGCGCTGTTCCACATCCAGACAGCAGCAAGGCTGAGGCGATGAGGGCCGCGGGCAGCGTCGCGCTGTGGGTCGCCAGGCGGCACAGCATCCGGAGCCGGTCCGGATGCTGCAGCCTGCGCAGAACCGGCAGGCCGCTCAGCGCGGCGATCAGGAGCAACAGGAGGAATGACGAGAGAAACGCGCTGACGTAGATCACGGGTCGGGCCTTCGAGGGAGAGGTAACTGGACTGCAGCGCGCTCGCGCCGAGCTGGTACTGCGCCGAGGCGGCGCGTCCGCGCTCGTACTCGGCCTGCAGGTCTTGCGCGAGCTGCGTTGCCCGCTGCGCTTCCTTCTGCTGCCAGGCCGCGCGTTCCTGCATGCGGCCGGCACCGTGGATCGCGAAGCCGGCCGCGGCAAGAAGCAGCGCCATCAGCACGCCGGCGATCAGGCCCGCCCAGGCCCTGGCAGTGAGATTCATTGCGCATTCCCCAAGCACTGCGCGTGCAGCTTGAGGCGGTCTTTCCAGAGACCCGCGCAGGTCTTGTTGCCGGGTGCTGAGCAGTCGATTCCGCCCGCGTACTTCCAGCCGAGGATCGCGTCGCACGCGCCCGCGTAGTCGCCCGCATCAAGGCGCTGCACCAGCACCGAGGTGCCGCCCTTGCGGCCACCGGTGCAGAAGTTGGATGCGCCGATGTTGTAGGCCAGGCTCACGTACGCGTCGTACTCGTGCTGGTGCAGCGGCACCTTCACGCATTGCTTCAGCGCGTGTTCGTAGGTCTGCACATCGCGCAATGCGCGCTGCAACGCGGGCACGGGAGTGGTGGTGTCGCCCATGCGCACGCCCTCGGTCGTGCCGAAGCCGATGGTCGGCACAGCCGTGCCATGAACGGGGTCGGGGTATGCCTTGTCGCTGTAGCCCTCGCGCGCGACGATGCCGACGAGCCCGACAGCGCTGAGCGCGAGCACGGCAAGCAGCTGCCGCGGGGCCTGGCCCCGTTCACGCCCGCGGCGATGTCTGATGAAGAAGAAAGGTGTTCGGGAAGTGTCTTTGCCCATGGCCCGAATCGTCGGGCGCAAGGGTCAAATGACTGAGGCCGACATCGGCCGGCCTCGGCTTCAGGAAGCGTTGCTTCCTACACTGCGACGCCTGTCGCGATGCTTCAGATCTCGCCGCCGTGCCAGACGACGCGGCCGCTGATGTGCAGCTCCGCCGCCTGCTCGGCACTCAGCACCTGAGGCTTGTACGCGGGGTTGTAGCTGATGATCTGCAGGCCCCCGGTGGAGAAGTCGCGCTGCAGCACCTTCACGTAGTCGTGGCCGTCGAGCTGGATGACGTACACGCCGTCCTGGTCGAGCGACTTGCTCGCAGTGTCGACCAGCAGGATGTCGCCGTTGTTGATCTTGTCGGCCATCGAGTCGCCGCGCGCATGGACGATGCGCGCATGCGCCGGCTTCACGCCCTTGCGCCCCATCCACGAACGGCTGAACGCGAAACGACCCATGTGGTCCTGCGACCCGTTGACGGCGCCGTTGCCGGCGCTCACACGAACGTCGAGCAGGTCGACCAGCACGAAGGCCTCGTCGTCCAGCCCGGTCGACAGCTGGCTCGGCGGATGGACCGACTGAAACGGGTTGAGCTCGGCGGGATCGACTCCGAGCGCGATGGCCATCACATACAGCTGCTCGAGGCTGGCATCGCTGACGCCCCGCTCGATGCGGCCCACGGTATTGAAGTGGAGCCCGCTGCGCTGCGCGAGGTCGTCGATGGTCAGCCCCTTCTGCTTGCGCAGGTCGCGCACGCGCGCGCCTTGCGCCAAGGCCAGTTCACCGACACGAGCCTTCACCTCGGCGTCGTCGGGTGGAGTGTTGATTTGCGGCGTCACGGTAACTCTGGTTTGTGTGAACGCGCCGATGCTAGACATCTAGAAGTACTTTTGCAACCCATTTCAGGTTAAAGAACTTCGAAAAATTCGTTTTCATGTTTTTCTTGATTGCAAAAACTCACATGATGTGCATAATCGAGGCAACAGACACAAAACAGGGTATTTATATGAACTGACACCCCGTTTGGGTTAAAGGCGTGTGTGCAGCTGGTCGAAACAACCCGATCCGGTTTGAAAAGACACCAGGGCACGCGCGTCGACACCGGCAAATCGAGCAGCAGTGCCACGAGCGAGGAGGAACGTACTGTGAGAAGAGACCAAGCCAGGACCAGTGCCCCGGCGCGCCAGCAAGGGGGCGAGTGATGCAGGAAAATACGACTCCCGAATGGTTCGTCGCCAAGGCGCTGATGGCGCTCGCGCAGCGCCACACCGAGGCCGGGCAGGAAGCATCGGCCGCCTCCGAACCCGCGCCCGACGCGGTAGTCCGCGATGCGGACCCGTTCGCCGAGCGCCTGTGGAACCTGCTGCGCATCCGGCGCGCGCTGACGGCCGACGAGGCCGCAGCCCTGCTGGCCGGCGAGGACGACGACCTCGCCCAGGGCCGCCGCCAGGCCGGTGCGCTCATGCTGTCCTGGTCGCGGCAATGCCCGCGGGCCGTGCGCGTGGAAGCGCGGCGGGTGGACGGGCTCAAGCGCTATGCATTGCTGCGCGACATCGGCGCCACGCCCCCGGCACCGCGCGGAGGCAGCGCCTCGTGACCAGTGCGCCGCCCTCATACATGAAGGAAGGCTGGTTCGCCCTGCTGCGCGATGCCTGCATCGGCCGCCGACGCTCCGAGATCGCGGCGCGGCTGCACCTGAGCGCCGCCGCAATCAGCCAGGTCCTGAACGGCAGCGGCAAGTACGGCGCGGGCAAGGCAAGCACCGATCGCATCGCCCGCCGGGTACTCGACACCTTCGGCACCACCCCGACGAACGAAAAGGAAGAAGGAGCCACCGAATGAGCGTCACACCCGATCGAGACCTGACCGGCGAAGTTCAGCGCGCCGTCGCCGCGCATCTCGAAGCCAACGAAGCCGCCTCCGCGAAGGAGCTCGACAGCATGCTGGCGGAGCGCGTCGAGGGCTATCGGCCCGAGCCCGGCAACGGTGCGCTGCGGCAGCACCTGGCGAAGCTGGCCAGCAGCGGCCATGTGCACAGCGTGGCTGTCGGCGGCACGCCCCATTGGAAGCAAGGCCCAGGCCCCGTGGCGGGGCGTGTCGCGAAGGGCAGACGGGTGATGCTGCTCGACTCGAGCGTCTACGAGCCCGAAGTCGTGCCGGTCATCAGACCGGGCGCCATGGACTTCGCGCGCATCCCGAGCCTGCTGCTGGGCCATCGCAGCGACTACCGGGGCGGCTCGGATCAGGCGCAGGCAGGCTGTGCTACAGCAGCCTGAGGAACAACGCAGACAACAACAACACGCCCCATCTGGATCAGAGGAACACACGACCATGCACGCCCAGGAATTCGTCAGCAGCGCACCGTTTCCGTCGAACAGGACCGATGCAGCCCCGTCGTCACGAGCTTCGAGCGGCTTCCGGCAGGCAGCCACCGCGCTGGCGAGCGAGCTGCTGCCGCCCCGGCTGCGCGAGTTCGTGCGCCTGATCGGATTGCCCGCGACGCTGCGGCTGATCGAGCGCTACGGCGGCCTGCGGATCTACATCCCGGCCCATCCGGCGCCGGACCATCCGCTGGCGAGCCTGATCGGCTTCGACAAGCTGCGCGCGCTGAGCGACGAGTACGCCGTCGATGGCATTGGCCTGCGCTTCGTGCTGCCGAAGGCCAAGCGGGCCTTCGACGCGATCCGCAACGAGCGGATACGCACCGACTTCAGCACGGGCAAGTCGGTACGGGCCCTGGCGGCGGAACACAGGCTGGTGGAACGGCAGGTCGCGCGCATCGTCGCGGACATCGCGTTCCAGCCGTAGCCTTACTTCGCCTGCAGCAGCGCCCCTGCCTCCAGCAGCACCAACTCGTTGTCGTCCGCCTTGTTCGGCTCGCGGCTGCTCGAGAACGGCAGGTTGTTGTCGTTGCCGACCACGATGTGGGTGGCGTCGACCACGTCGACGTTCTCGATGGTGAAGAAGGGGAACTTCAGCACGCCGTCGTTCAGGGGCTTGCGTGCGAGCTTGTCCGGGCCGGCGATGTTCAGCAGGTCGATGTAGCCGATCTTGCGCACCGGGCCGCCCGCGTTCGCGTCGCTCAGCTCGACCTTGTAGACGCGCTTGAACCTGGCGATGTCGTGGAAGCAGTCGGTGCGCTTCTGGCCTTCGGGGCAGGCCTTGTCGCTGGTGCCTTCGCCGTTGTCGCGCTCGATGATGAGGCCCGTGCTGCCGTCGATCATGTTGAAGTCGCCGATGGCGTTGCCGTTGGCCTCGAGCACGTATTTCCAATGCCGGCCCGTCCACTTCTCGGTGGCGACGTCGAATTCCAAGACGCGCAAGGCCTCCTTGCCTTCGACCTTCTCGTAGTCCTTGGCCTCGGCGTTCCACACCGGGCCTTCGAGCAGCGCATACAGCTTGCTGCCGTCCTTCGACGAGGCCATGCCCTCGAAGCCCTTGGAGCGCTTGATCTGGAAATCGACCGCGCCGCCCGGGGCGCCTGGCGTGGTCACGGCCGGATGGTCGGGCGAGCGCACGGCCTTGCCGTCGACCAGCGTGTCGTACACGGCGAGCACCTTGCCCTTCAGATCGGCCTTGATGAGGAAAGGGCCGAACTCCTCGCCGATCCACAGTGCGCCGCCGGCGAACTGGAAGCTCTCGGGGTCGAAGTCCGAGCCCGTCAGGTAGCGCTGCTTCGTGCCTTCATGGACGATGCGGAAGGGCACCTTCTTGTCGGGGTCGTGCAGGAAGACGGTCTCGATGCGGTTGAACTTGCCGCTCCTGAAGTCCACCTTGTAGTGGTTCAGGTAGAGCATGAAGTCGGGCGAGTTGGCCTTGGCGCCGGCGCCGTTGTCGGTGAGGATCCAGAAGCTGCCGTCGTCCATCTTCTTGATGCCGGAATGGCCCTGCAGCGGCTGGCCCTTGAAGGGCAGCGACACGCCGGTGCCGCGGCCGCCCGAGAGGCCTTCGACCGCGCCCACGGCCTCGACGCGCTTGCCGGTGGTGAACTTGCCGCTGACCTGCAGGTCGGCCGGCGCATCCTTGGGCGCCGCGACGAAGCTCTGCGCTGGCAGCACCGCGTGGCCGGCGAGCGTGGCGGGAAAGGCGGTCTGCGCCTGGACTGCGGTGCATGCGAGGGCGGCAGCAAGGGCGACGAAGGACAGGGGAGCGAAACGCGTCATGAGCGGGAAAGGTTCCAAGTCGAAAACGCGTGACCATGCCGGCAAGGAGTGACGCGGCCATGACATGCCCCGCGCGACTTCAGGGCGCGATGTCGACCGTCACCTCGCGAGACTCGGCGCGCCCCTGGTCGTCGACCGCGCGCAGCAGGTAGCGCCGCCCGGATGACGCGAGATCGGGCATCCACGTGATGCCTTCACCCGGCGCGGCGCGGCCGATGAGCGCGTCGTCCGCGAACCAGTAGATCGCCTGCGTGCCGGCCCCGGCCTCGGCGCGCAGCACCAGCGGCTCGGGCTTCTTCGCGCGCAGCGTGTGGCGCACGCCGCGCAGCGGCGAGGTGATGAGGGGAGCACTTTCCGTTGCGTCACCGTCCGTTTTCTCACAGCCGTCCGCGGGCGCACTCGCGCGCGGCAGCCCGGCCTGCCGGAACAGCCGGCGCATGTCGCTGCCCCATTGCTCCACCACCTGCTGCCGCGCGTTGGGCTGCGGGCCGCAGACGACCTTGCCCGTGGTCTCGTCGACCCACACCGCGCGATGCAGGTTGCTGACCTGGATCGGCGACTTGCCCGCGATGAACCAGGTCATGGTGCGCACCGGGCACAGCGCATCGGGCAGGCCGCCCGTCGCCGCGCAAACCTCCACCTGGCGCAGGTCGGGCGGCCGGCGCGATGCCATCTCGCCCGGGTCCAGCCGCTCGGCGCGCAGCGCGTCGACCATGCGAAGGAAGAGCGGCGCCGCGGCATCCACGCCCACCAGCGCCGGATTGCTGCTGCCGTCGAAATTGCCGACCCACACCACCAGCACGTGGCGGCCGAACACGCCGGCCGTCCACGCATCGCGGAAGCCCCAGGAGGTGCCCGTCTTCCATGCGATGGCCGGGCGCGCGGGCAGCGTGGTGTCGGGGCGCGGCGTGTGGCGCAGCATGTCGAGCGTGATGAACGAAGCCTCTTCGCTCAGCAGGCGCAGCGGCTGCACGGGCTTCTCGCCGGGCGCGGGCTGCGTGTAGCGGATGGGCTGCGAGACGCCGCCGTTGGCCAGCGTCGCGTACATGCCGGCCAGTTCCTCGGGCGTGACCTCGCCGCCGCCGAGCACCAGCGCGAGGCCGTAATGCTGTTCGCTCTGCAGCTTCTGCACGCCCGCCAGCCGCATGAAGTCGTAGAGGCCGGGCTTCGAGAGCTTCGCGGCCACGGCCACCGCGGGCACGTTGCGGCTGCGGATCAGCGCCTCCTGCGCCGGCAGCGGTCCGGCGAAACGGTGGTCGAAGTTCTCGGGCGTGTAGGGGCCGAAGGAGGTGGGCGCGTCCTTCAGCATCGTCTTCTGATGCAGCAACCCCTGGTCGAGCGCCAGCGCGTAGATGAAGGGCTTGAGCGTGGAGCCCGGCGAGCGCTTGGCCAGCACGCCGTTGACCTGGCCCGAGATGGCGTCGTTGCGGAAGTCGGCCGAGCCGATCATCGCGCGCACCTGCATCGTCGACGCGTCGAGCAGCAGCGCGCTCGCGTTGTTCATGCCCACGTCGGCATGCGCGCGCAGGTACTGCGCCATCACGCGTTCGAGCGTGGCCTGCATGCGCAGGTCGATGGTGGTGCGCACCTCCTGCACGCCGCGCTCCTGCGCGAGCAGCATGTCGGTGGCGTGAGGCGCGAGAAAAGGCAGGCTGCCGCGCGACTGGGCCGACAGCGCGAGCTGCGCGTCGGGCGCATGCTGCTTCGCCGCGGGATCGCGCTCCGCCCACAGCGCGGAGAGGCGCTCGCGCGCGGCCTGCAGCTCCGCATTGCGCCCACGCTCGGCGATGCGCTTGACGGGGTTCTGCGGAATCACCGCGAGCGTCAGCGCCTCTGGAAGGCTGAGCTTCGCAGCGTCCTTGCGGAAGTAGATGAGGCTCGCGGCCTGCACGCCCTCGATGTTGCCGCCGTAGGGCGCGGTGTTGAGATACGCCTCCAGGATGTCGCGCTTGCTGAAGCGGGCCTCCAGCCACAGCGCCGCGAAGATCTGCGCGACCTTGCCGGTGGGCGTGCGGCTGTCGATGCCGTACACGCGGCGCGCGAGCTGCATCGTGAGCGTGGAGCCACCCTGCCTGCGCTCGCCGCTGGCGATGCGCCATGCGCTGCGCAGCAGCGCGGCCGGATTGACGCCGGGGTGCGCGTAGAAGCGGCGGTCTTCGTACAGCAGCACCGCATCGACCAGCGTGGGCGAGATGCGCTCCAGCGGCACCCAGAGCCGGTATTGCTCGTCGGCGGCGAGCGTGAGGCGCATCAGCTCGCCGCCTTGCGCGTAGACGGCGCGCGAGCTGCCGACGGTTTCGCTCAGCGGGGCGTGGGGCCACAGGCGCAGCAGCGCGAGCAGGAAGACTACGGCTGCGAAAGCGATGACTGCTCTCTTCCTCCCTCTCCCCCTGGGAGAGGGCTGGGGTGAGGGCATCGGCGACGGATCGAGCGCGGGGGTCATGTGAAGCGCCGCACCCTCACCCTAGCCCTCTCCCGCAAGCGGGAGAGGGGACAAGGCAAGAGCGCGTCATGATCAATTCGCCACCACCTGGAAGCGTGCACCCGCCGAGCGCGAGAACACGCGACGGTCGTACATCGCCTCGCCGTACGCCGCCGGCACCACGTAGTCGCCCACGTTGGTGGCGCGGGCCTTGTAGGTCACCTCGAGCAGGTCCTTGCCGACGCCGCCATAGAACACGACGCGGTCTTCGCGGATATCGGCGTACTGCACCTTCCACGATCCGCCGCCGCCCAGGCGCTTCTTCCAGATCGGTGCGTCGGCATTGGCATCGTCGTCGTCGCCCACTGCCTGCAGCACAGGCTCCAGGCCGCCGGGCAGCACGTCGACCAGCGCGACGTCGTTGATCTGCGCGCGCTCCAGGCTGCGCACGCGCACCCGCACCGTGACCTCTTCGCCGAGCTTGGCCTTTGTGACGGGATTGCCCTTGGCGTCGAGCACCTCGTGGAAGATCTCCAGTCCCTTGTTCACCGGCGTGGCGGGCAGGTTGCGCTCGAAGCCCTGCTCGGCCCAGCTGTAGTAGAGGTTGAAGTCGCTGTCGTTCGACAGCCTCAGCTTCGCGGTGCCGGCCGGCACCGAGGCACGTGTGATCGGATTCACCGCACCCAGCACGAGCGCCGCGGCCTGGCCCTGGGCATTGACAGTGCTTGCCGAGAGCTTGCCTTCCACGTTCTGCCCCACGGCCTCGAAGTAGGAGTCGACCGCCAGCAGCATCGACGCCGACGACAGGCTGTTGTACCAACCCTCCCGCACCATCTGGGCCATGCCCTCCCACACCGCGGGCTTCAGCGTCTTCAGGCGCGAGGGGAAGTGGCGGCCCACCAGGTGCAGCGTCATGCTGTCGTGCACCAGCGGGTCGTAGTAGGCGCCCCAGGCGTTGCGGCGCTGCTTCTTCTCGGTGCGCGCGAGCAGATCGGACCACACCGGGTCGAGCAGCTCGTTGGCCACCGGCTCCTGCTTCACGAGCTGGTAGCTCGCGGCGAGGTACACGGCGCCGAGGTCGTCGCCCCAGCCCACGGCCTGCCGCGTCAGCTGGTTGCGGCGGGCCTCGCGCAGGTTGGCGAGCGCGGCCGGCGCGACGATGCCCTGGCGCGTCAGCAGGTAGGCGGCCTGCGTGCGCTGGCGCCAGCCGTCGAGCGTGTTGTCGCCGCTGCCGAGCCAGCCCTGCAGGTAGGTATTGGCCTTCTGCAACAGGTCCTGCGGCACAGGCAGCTTGTGGTCCTTGGCCTCGACGAGCAGCTGCACCGCGTAGAGCGTCGCGAAGGGGTCGGTGCCGGCGCCGGGCCACAGCGAGAAACCGCCGTCGGCCGTCTGCCGTGCGCGCAGCTGCACCAGGTAGCGCTCGAAGGTCTTGCGCGCCTCGGGCAGCGGGCCCTGTTCGGCGGTACGGCCGCGCGACATTTCCTTCACGAGCTCGGGTCGGCCCGAAAGCAGCACCGCCGGGAAGGTCTGGCTGGTGATCTGCTCGGTGCAGCCGTGCGGATAGGCCTCCAGGTACTGCATCAGCCCGGTCGCGAAGGCCCAGGGCGCGGCCGAGACGGCCACGTCGCTCTGGCGGAAGTTCGGGTACAGGTCGGCCTGGCTCGAGAGTTCTCCCGCGCGCTGGAAGCTGCCGGCCTGCACCAGCGTGACGAAGGGCGACGCGGGTCGCACGCTCACCTCGGTGGAAAGCCGCGCGCTGTAGTTCTTGTGCGTCGATGTGAACACCAGCGCGGAAGAGCCCAGCACCGCCTGCTCGCCCGGCTTGGCGCGCACGTTGAACTTCGTGCTGGCTTCGCCGCGCTCGTTGACCTTGAGCGTCTGCATGGCGTCGCCCACCACCTCGAGCCCGCCCGAGGCGGTGAGGGTGAGCGCGATGGGCGCCTCCTTGCCCGAACCCACGATGTTGTTGGCCAGGCCCACGCCCACCTCGACGGTGTCGCCGGGCGCCATTGCGAGCGGCGCGTTGGGCAATATCACCATGTCGCCGCGCACCACGGTGCGGGTGCTCTTGGCGGCGGTGGTCTCGTCGTTCACCGCCACGGCCATCACGCGCAGGCTGCCGTTGAAGCTCTCGGGCACGGTGTAGCTGAACTCGCGGCTGCCGTTCACGTCGACCAGGCCCGACCAGTAGGCCACCGGCTTGTCGCGCTTGCGCTTGAACGGGTTCAGGTGCTTGCCGAGCTCGCCTTCGCCGTCGCCGCCGGGCGCTGCGCCCTGCATGAGCTTCTTGAACTCCGGCAGGATCAGGTCGAGCGTCTGCAGCGTGCCCACTTCGAGCGCACGCTTCTGGAAGAAGTGCTTCAGCGGGTCGGGCGTCTTGTAGCGCGCCACCTGCAGGATGCCCTCGTCCACCGCGAACACCACGGCGCGCGTGGGCTTGTCGCTGGCGAGCTTCATCTTCACGGTCTGCCCCGGCTTCACCAGCTCGCTGCTGGTGAGCTGCAGGTTGGCGGTGCGCCTGGTCAGCGCGGTGGCGAAGGGCACCACGCCGTACGACAGCGGGCTCATGTAGACCTCGTCGGAGGCCGGGTCGCGCACAAAGTGCACGTTGATGTAGCCGGTGCCCTCGAAGTCCTTGGGCACGGTGATCTTCTGCACCGAGGCGGTCTTGTCGGTCTTGAACCACGCATGGGCGTAGACCTTGTCGCGCTCGATGGTGATGAGGCCCGCGCCCACGTACGGCGCGCGGATGCTCACCGAGATCTCCTGGCCCGGCTCGTAGTCCTTGCGGTCGAGCGTGAGCTGCAGCTCGGCGTTGCGGTCGAGCGAGCGCGACACGTTGGCGTTGCCGGCCACGCTGTATTCCACGCGGTTGAGCTCCAGTCCCTGCGCGTTGCGCACCACGTAGGCGAAGTTGCCGGGCGCGGCGGTGTCCAGCACCACGCTGTTGCCCGCGGCCGCGATGGCGAAGGGCTTCTCGTCGAGCACGATCTCCTTGCGGCGCGACTCGTAGCGGTACAGCCCGTTGTCCTGCTTGATGAGCACCGACAGCACCTTGCGCTCCACGCGCTCGATCTTCAGGTCGGCCACGGCCGTCTTCTTGGCGCGCGGGTCGATGGCGATCACGGTGGCGTTGCGCGTGGCGCCCTTGCTCACGTAGCTGGTGTCGCCGTCGACCTTCACGCCGACGAGGTAGGGCAGGTCGCTCACCAGCGTCTGCGCCTCGGCCGACACGCTGCGTCCACCCTCTGGCTCGAAGGCCTTGGCGAGCACATGCACCTGGTAGGTGGCGGCGTCGAAGCGCGACAGGCGCAGGTCGAACTCGGCCTTGCCGTCTGCGCTGGTCTGCACGCTGCCCAGGTCGTCCACCTGCTTTTCGGTGGCGCGCTGCGGGTCGAAGAAGGCGTAGTCGGTGAAGGCGCGGAATACCGGGAAGCCGGGGCTCAGCGTGAGCGTGCCTTCCACCTTGCGGTCGGGCGCGGGCGTGCCGAAGAGGTTCTGCACGTCGATCTGCGCCTTCAGGTCCTTGGGGCTCACCCAGCCTTCGGCGACTTCACTGCTGAGCTTCGCCGTGACCTTGGTGCGGTCGGGCAGGAACTCCTGCACCTTCACCGTCGTGCTGCCGATCAGCAGGCTCTCCACCTCGGGCGCGCCCGGCGACGACTGCCGCGGCAGGTAGAGGTTGACGGCGTAGTTGCCGGTGGGCGAGGTGTCCTGCGTGGTGTGGGCGATCTCCGCCGCGCCGCCCGGGCCGAGCCGGAGCTTCTCGCGGCGCACGCTGAGGCCGCGCGCGTCGATGATCTCGGCCTCCAGCGGCAGGTCGCGCAGCGAGGTTCCCCAGTTGCCGGCCTTCACCATCATCGCGATGTGCATGGTGTCTCCGGGGCGGTAGATGCCGCGGTCGCTGAAGACATAGGCCGTCATCTGGTTCGGCACGCCGGCAGCGCGCAGGCCGCCGACGTCGAAGCGCGAGATGTCCAGCGTGCGGTCGCTGCGGTTGAAGGGCAGGAAGCTCAGGTCGCCGTCCTTGCGCACCACCAGCACCACGGGCGCCTTCTCGCGCTGGTAGCCGGCCAGGTTGGGCAGCTTGGCCGCGCCGGTGGCGTCGGTGGACTGCGACGCGACGATCATCCCGTTGCGGCCCCACACCTCCACCAGCGCGCCCGCCACCGGCTGGCCGCTGGCGATGCTCTGCACGAACACGTCGCGCGTGGCGTCGAGCGACTTCTTGGCGACGATGCCCAGGTCGGTGACCAGCACCAGGCGCTGGTCGATCTGCTGCTCGGGGCGGCCGCCCTCGCCGTTGTCGCCACCGCCTTCCTCTTCGGAAGACTGCTCTTCCTGCTGTTGTGCCTCCTCGGGTCGAGCCTCGCCCTCGGGCTTCTTCTTCGCCTTCGGGTCGTAGCCTTGCACCTTGAGCAGGAACACGCCGCGGCGGTCGGTCGCGTCGCTGCGCAGGTACTCGGCGAAGTCGACGGTCTCGTAGTGCGCCTTGCCGGCGGGAATGCTCAGCGGAATCTCCTTCTGGAAGCGGTCGACGAGGTTGTCCGACTGCAGGCCGCCGTAGAACTGCGGATGCGCGAAGTCGCCGCTGGTCTGCGTCACCAGGTGCTGCAGCTGCTGCGGCAGCAGGCGGCCGATCTCGAGGCGGATGCCGGGCAGGTCGCGCACCAGGATCGGCAGCTTGCGCTCGCCAGAGAGCGCGAGCAGCGAGCCCTGGCTCATGATGCTGAGCTCGGGCGCGAAGGTCTTGAGCAGGCGCACGTCCTGGAACGCGGCGCCCAGTTGGTAGCCGCCGGGCGTCTTCAGGCCCTTGGCCACGCGCACCAGCAGGTAGCGGCCGCCCTCGGCCTGCGGCATGCGGAAGCTGACCATCTCGGTCACCTCGCGCTCGCTGGCGATGGGCTGCAGGTTGAGCTTCTTCGCGCGTCGCAGCACCGCGTCGGTGATCTTGGCCGGGTCCGCGGACCAGTCGAACTTGTCGTCGGGGTCGCCCTTGGCTTCCTCCGTGGCGGGCAACAGCCAGGCCTGCACCACGCGCGCCATCTCGCGCTCGTGCACCGGCATGGACGCGCTGACCTGCATCACGTGCTCGGGCTCGCCGTTCTCGCCGGTGACGATGGTGGGCTCGATGCCGGAGATGGAAAGGCTGTAGAGGCCGGGGATGTCGACTGCGCGAGACAGGTCGTTGCGCAGTGCCGGCCCGCCCTTCTGGGCGACAGCGCCGGCCGTGAGGCTGAGGATCGCGGGCCGGTTCTTCTCCGGAATGGGCAGCGGCTCCGACTGCAGCGTGGCGATGAGGCGCAGCTTGTCGTAGCTGACGGTGAACTTCTCGCTCGCGCACTTGCCCACGCTGAAGAAGGAACTGCTGCAGGGCTGGTCGTAGGTCAGCACCAGGCGCTTCTCGAACTCCGCCGTGTTGACGGGGTGAGAGAAGCGCACCTGGAAGAGCGCTCGGCGCACGTTGGCCTGGACCGGGTCCTGGTAGAACTCGGCGCCGATGAACTGCGCGGTGAACTCGGGAGAGCTGAACTCGTACTTGCGCTGCGCCAGTTCGATATGCGGCGCGAGGGCGCTGTCGGCGATCTGCACCTTGTACGGCTGGCCGACGGGCCAGTCCTGCGCGGGCAGGAATTCGAGGCGGTTCTGCTTTGTCCACGTCCAGCGCCCGGCAATGGCGGGCTCGATGCTGACGCCGGTGGCTTCCTGGCCGATACGAGCAATCGGTGCGACGGAGGCCGAGAAGTTGATGACGTAGGGGTTGGGGCCCCTGTCGAGCTCGATCTGCGTGCGCTGCGGCGGCTCGGCCTTCGCGGTGGCGACCACAGGCTCCACGCGATCGGGCGTGAGGCCGTGCCACCACTTCATGACATGGGGATGGGCGATCCAGCCGGCCAGCGCGATCAACGCGAGCAGCACCAGCCACGCAAGCCGCTGCTGCAGCCACTGCAGCCCGAGAAGAAGGAAGGCGCCCAGGATGCGCAGCCAGCCCGGTGGTCGCCAGGAACCGATGAGTCCGCGGGCCAGCGGACGCAGGAAGCCGAGCGCGCGGCCCAGCCCGGTGAAGAACACGTCGCTGATCGACGCGAGTTTTCTGTTGGCGACTTGAAGCATGGAGGCTCCCACTGTGTTTTTGTTGGCGCCCGCGAGTCTGCGAGCCATCTGTGAAGCAATCGCGCTGTGTGTGAAGTCTTGGTGAAAACCGCACAGGCCCGCGCCGGGCCGCATTCAACGATTCATAACTGGGGCTTGTTCACCATCAGGTAGAACACGACCACCATGGCCGCGAAGGCCGGGTAGCCCAGCAACTCCCACCAGCGCTGGTAGCGTGCATAGAGCGGCGGCAGCGGCGCCGCATCGCGATGCGCCTGCGCCGCGATCGCCGCCATGCGGATCTGCAGCCACACCACCGGCAGCCAGCAGGCCCCCGCGAAGACGAACAGCGCCAGCGAGACCGCGAGCCACGGCGTGGACAACGGCCAGCCCGCCATGTGCGCCAGCGCGAAGCCGGTGGCCGGCTGGAGGATGACGGTGGGCGTGGTGAACCACCAGTCGGCGCGCACCACCAGCCGGCTGACCACCGCCTGCGCGGGCACGATGCCGCTGCGGTTGGCGAAGAACATGTAGAAGGCCGAGCCCAGCCCCGTGCCGACCATCAGCACGCTGGAGACGATGTGCAGCCACTTGAGGACGAGGTAGGTGTTCATGTCATGGTGCGGCGCGCCGGTACAGGTGCCAGAGCAGGGCGGCAATGGGGATGTTCTTGAGCAGCGGGCCGAGCGGATGCAGCCACAGGCCCGGCTGCAGCACGGTCGCCACCAGGGTCATGACGAACATCAGGCCCAGCGCCGCCGCATAGCTGGCGCGGCCGGGCCATCGCCACAGCGCGATGCCGACCGCGAGATCGGCCAGCGCGCCGCCGGCGATCAGCCCCTGCACCAGCCATTGCGGCGACGCGATACCCGCAGCGGCCAGTACCGCACGGCTCTGGCCATTCAGTTCGAAGAGGCTGGCCACGGCGGTGAGCAGCCACACGGCGACAAGGCTGTAGCGCAGCAGGCTGTCGGTCTCGTCGGCAGAACGGTTCATCTGGTGACGGGGCTTTCGCTTCTTTCTTCGTCGACCACGTCGGTCACCATGCCCCAGCGTGCGAACTCTGGCCCGAATTCGGACAGGCCGAGCAACCCCGTGCAGGCATGCGCACCCACCGGCAGCGTCGGATCGCCATTCGCGAGCCGACGCGCCAGCAGGATGGCGGCCATGCAGGGAATCTCCGGGCCATGGTTGTCGTCGGCCGCGATGTGCCACGCGCGCCGCGCCGGCCGGCCCTGCGCATCGGTGCCTTCCACGCGCACGGCCATGCCCCCCAGCGCCGTGCCCAGCGCGTCGAAAAGGCCGCCGGTGGCATGCAGCAGCGGCGCGAGCTTCTGCGGCGCCGACAGCAGGCCCGCGCGATGCATGAACGCCAGGAAGGCGAAGGCGCGCTGCGTCAGCCCGACTTCGAGCGCGGCGCGGAACATCACCGACTGCACGCCCGCGTATCGCGCCGGAAAGAGCTCCAGGTCGGGAATGTCGCAGAGCGCGCCACGGCGCGGCTTCATGCGCGCGAACTCGACCTTCACCGGATCGGCCCAGCCGGGCAGCTCGACCCAGCGGCCGCCTTGCCAGACGCGGATCGGCGCGCCGCAGTACGCGAGCACGCCGGCCAGCGTGGCCTCGCCGCGCGGCGCACCCTGCGCGGGAGCGATGCAGATGTCGATGCTCCGGATGCCCTGCCAGCCGTCCGCGAGATGGTCGACCACGGCCGAAGACAGCGCGGGCACGGTGCTGGCGCCGCTCACCGCGGTGCGGCCGGCTTTGCGAAAGGCGGCGTCCAAGGCAGCAGGAAAGTCGCACACGAAGCGGCGCCCGTCGGCCAGGTCGATGTAGTGCGCACCCGCGGCAGCGACGGCCTGCGGCACGCGGTAGTCCTGGTTCTGGAAGGGACCGGCGGTGTGGATCACGAGCTTCACGCCCAGGCCGCGCAGGGTGCCGGCGAAATCGGCGGCCTGCACGTCGATGCGCACGCCGCTCGCGGCCGCGTCCAGCGATGAGGCGAAGACCGTGGCGCGCTGCGCATCGCGCCCCGCCACGAGCAGCTCGATGCCGGGGCTGCCAGCCAGCGCGCGGCAGATGCGCGTGCCGAAGTTGCCGTAGCCGCCGAGCACCAGCGTCTTCATGCTGCCGCCGCGTCCGTTCCGGCCACATGCCCGCGCGTGAACGCCTCTTCGAAGATCGAATAGCCCGACCAGTCCGCGTGCGCGAACGACAGCCGGCCCGCCACCACGCTGCCGCGATGCCCGGCGTCGGGTGCGCTGCGCTGCGGGCCTATCTGCGCCAGCAGGCCGGGCCTGGGGATCGACATGGCGTGCCCGTAGCGGGTGATCTCGACGCGCGAAACCAGCGAAGGCAGGTCGGGGTGCGGCACCGACAGTTCGGCGAGCAGGTCGTCGCGCCAGCCGGTCCAGGGGCGCTCCAGCAGCAGTTTGCGGCCGTCGTCGGCGTCGTAGCCGCTCGGGCCCAGCGGGCGGTACCAGCTCAGCACGGTGCCGCGCGGCGTGGGGTCCAGCGCCTGGTGGCGCGCGTCCACGTAGCCCAGGCCCCTGGTGCCGTAGATCACGTTGTCCCAGCTCGGCGCGGCGCCGGGCCGGTCGGCCAGCGGGCCGCGCAGGTGGATGTTGGCCACCAGCCAGGGGGCGTAGCGCACGTGCGCGGCGGCGTTCTTCAGCACCTCGGGCGGGTTCTCGACCACGCGTGCGGCGATGAACACGGGCAGCGCGACGATGCAGTGTTCGGCCTGCCAGCGCACCATGGATTTCGATGCGGCATCCCACGCATCGACCTCGACGCCGTCGCGCACTTGCGCGATGCGCGTGACGACGCTGCCGGTGCGCAGCCGCTCGCCGAGCGGCCTGGCGAGCTGCTTCGTGAGCCAGCCGTTGCCCTCGGGCCAGGTCAGGATGCCGTCGCGCTCGGGGCTCGAATCGTTGACGCTGCCCGTCGGATCGCCGGGCGCGTGGAAGCCGTGCCGGCTCGCGAAGTAATGGATGCCGGCCCAGGCCGACACCTGCCCGATGCCGGCGCCGTAGTCGTCGCGGCAGCAGTAGTCGAGGTACCAGCGCAGCTGCGCATCGCTGAAGCCTTCGCTGTCGAGCCAGCTCTGGAAGCTGATGGCATCGAGCGCCAGCAGCTCGGGCGTGATGGCGACCTTGAGCGTCGGAATCGCGAAGTGCGCGGCATGCTGCAGCGCGTCGATGCGTTGGGCGAACTTGCGGTACTGCGCGAGCGTCGCGTCGTTCACGCCGTGCATGGGCAGCAGGCCGTCCTGCCACTCGCCGTGAAGGAACAGGCGCTCCTGCGGGCTGTGGCAGAGCGTGACTTCGTCGTACTCCCAGCGACCCGCCACGCGGCGGCGCAGGCCGAGTTCCTCCAGCAGATCCTGCACCTCGCGTGCGTCGTCGCCCGGCACCGGCAGGTAATGCGCCCCCAGCGGGCAGGCGATGCCGCTGACGATGCCGCCGCGCGCGTTGCCGCCGGCGGTGTCTTCCAGCTCGAGCAGCGCGAAGTCGTCGATGCCCGAAAGCCGCAGCGCGCGGGCCGCCGCAAGGCCCGCCACGCCGCCGCCGGCGATGACCACGCGCGTGCGCTTCACCGCGGCAGGCGCGGCGCTCTTCAGGGAGCCATCCCGCATCGCATGGCCGCGCGTGACGTCGATGCCGGTGAAGCCGCCTTCGATGGGCGGTGGCGGGGCCTCGCAGCCTGCGAGCGCCAGAGCACCCGCCGCGCCCGCCGCCACGCCGAGGAATTCGCGCCTTTGCATGACGGGGCTAGTGAGCCATGACCTTGCCCCACTCTTGCTCGTAAGTGGTGACCAGGATCTGGTTCGACAGCCGGTTCACTTCCGCCGGCACGCGCGCCATGTCGAGCGGAAAGTCGAACATCAGCGGCAGGGTGGTCGGCGAGAGAAAGCGCAGACCTGGCGGCAGCGCATTGGGCAGGCGGTAGGGCCTGCGGCTGGCGATGATGTAGCCCCATTCGCCGAAGCTGGGCACATGCGCGTGGTACGGCGTGGCGCGCAGGCCCACCGATTCGATGGTGGTCGCCACGGTCCAGTAGCTCTTGCGCGCCACCAGCGGCGAAGTGGTCTGGATCACCGCGTAACCGCTGGCCGACAGGCGCTTCTCGAGCAGCGCGTAGAAGCTGTTGGTGTAGAGCTTGCCGATGGCGAAGTTCGTGGGATCGGGAAAGTCCACCACGATCACGTCGAACATGTCGCCCGGCTGCTGCAGCCACTGGAAGGCATCGGTGTTGACGATCTTCACCTTCGGCGAAGACAGCGAACGCCCGTTGAGCGCGGCCAGCGTCTCGTGCTCGGTGAAGAGCTTGGTCATGTTCGGATCGAGCTCCACCAGCGTGACCGACTCGACCGACGGGTACTTGAGTATCTCGCGCACCGCCATGCCGTCGCCGCCGCCGAGCACCGCCACCTTCTTCGGCGCGCCCTGGGCGGCCATCACCGGATGCACCAGCGCCTCGTGGTAGCGGTATTCGTCGCGCTCGGCGAACTGCAGGTTGCCGTTGAGGAACAGCCGGTGCCCCAGCAGCCCGCGCGTGACCACGATGCGCTGGTAGGGCGAGGTGGCGCTGAAGACGATGCGGTCCTGGTAGAACTTGTCCTCGGCCAGCGTGGTGATGTGGTTGGCCCCGGCGAATGCGCCCACCAGCGCGGCCAGCGCGAGAAAGCAGGCGACGGCGTGCGCGCCCACTCGACGCAGTTCATGGCGGAAGAGCCACAGCGCCCACACCGCCACCGCCGCGTTCATGAAGCCGAACAGCAGGCCGGTGCGGATCATTCCGAGCTGCGGCACCAGGATCAGCGGAAAGGCCACCGACACCGCCAGCGCACCGAGGTAGTCGAAGGTGAGAACCTGCGACACCAGGTTCTTGAGCACGATGTTGCGCTTGAGGATGCGCATCACCAGCGGGATCTCGAGCCCCACCAGCGTGCCCACCACCATCACCAGGCCGTACAGCAGCAGCCTGAAGGCGCCGGGCACGTAGGCATTGGCCAGGAACAGGATCGCCGGCAGCGCGCCGCCGATCAGCGCCACCAGCAGTTCGATGCGAAGGAAGTGCGCCGGCAGCTGCCGCTCGAAGTAGCGCGAGAGCCACGAGCCCACGCCCATCGCGAACAGGTAGGTGCCGATGATGGTGCTGAACTGCAGCACCGAGTCGCCCAGCAGGTAGGAGCTGAGCGCGGCCGCAGTGAGCTCGTAGACCAGCCCGCAGGCGGCGACCACGAACACGCTGGCGAGCAGCGCGATCTCCACGGGCTGCGGCCCCCGCGCGTCCGGGGTGCGCGCGGGCAGGGCCGCGTCGTTCAATGGATTGCTGCTGCGACGATGATGCTGATGCCGAGGCTCATCGCGGCAACCACCAGCCCGAGCGCCACGTTCTGCTTCTCGACGATCTCGCCCCACAGGTCGTAGGGCGTGATCTTGTCGATGATCAGGAAGCACAGCCAGAAGATCACGACGCCGATCAGCGCGTACACGAGCGATCCGAGGACCACGCCCGGTTTCAGCCATTCAAATCCCATGGGGACCTCCAGTCGTAGTAATGATGAGAGACATCGCGTGCATCTTCGCCGTCATTTGTGGCCACCGCCACTCGAATAGCCGCCGTAGGAGCCGCCCGAGCTGCGGTAGCCCGAGCCGCCGCTGCTGGAGCAGGTGCTCAGGATGATCAGCAGGATGATGATCACGACGATGATGAGGATGATGGTGCCGCAGCCCAGCCCCGAGGCGGCGCTCACGGGCAGCGCGTCGGCCCGCTTGAACATGTCCTTGCGCGCGTCGAGCTTGAAGGCAGTGGCGACCGCGCCGCTGTCGATCTTGCTGCCCGAGGACCACGTCAGCTCATTGGTCGAGCGCTCCATCGACAGCAGCGCGCCGCCGTTGGCGAAGTCGCGGTTGAAGGTCTTCTGGCCGCGCTCGACCTGCCAGTAGAACTCGCCCGCCACGTAGGTGGTCTCGGCGTTGTAGGCGTACTGCTGCTGGTAGCGCTTGCCGAGGTAGGTGGCGCTGCTGCCGTTCTCGGCCATCACCGGAGCGCCGGTGGTCGGCTTGACCATGCTCCAGCCGTCCTCGGCGTCCACCAGGAAGCTGAAGCCCCGCTTCTTGTTGTAGAGCAGGTACTCGTCCCAGCCGAAGTGCTCGTCGTCGCCGGGCTCGCTGCCCATGCGGTGCTGGAAGCCCACCACCTGCCACTGCGCGCCCTGCAGCTGGCCCATGCTGCCCAACGCGATGAGCGGGCGCACCGGCTCGTCCTGCGTGGCGTGCTTGAGCTCGCCGCCGATGCCCTGCGACAGGTCGATGATGCTGTTGCACGAGCCGCAGGTGATGCTCTTGCTGTCGGCCAGGTTGACGGTGACGGGCGAGCCGCAGTTGGGGCAGTTGAAGCTGCGGCCCTTTTCGTCCTTGGCGGATTCGGCGCGCAGGCCGGTGAGCTGCAGGTCCTCGAGCTGCACCGAGCGGCCGAGGTAGGCGCTGGGCCTGGCCGTGCCGTAGTCGATGCTGAGCACCAGCCCGCGGTCGTTGCGCAGCTCGACCATCGCGAACGGTCGGCCGAGCTCGGGCAGGTGCGGCAGTTCGCCCTGCGCCGAGGTCAGCGCCACCTGCTCGTTCGAGGTGACGGTGTAGCTCTGGCCCGCGAAGGCGCTGGTGGCGCCAACGCGCAGGTCGACCGGCGGCGGCGCGGTGCGCTGCAGATCGAAGGGCAGCGCGAAGACGTAGGCGCCGTTGTCCTCGCTGAGGATGCCGGTGCGGTCGCCGTCGAGCGCCGCGATCCATTCGGTCCAGCGCCCGCCGGGGTAGGTGTACTGCAGCCGGCCGATCAGCGTGAAGGGCTTGTCCTGGATACGGCCGGCGGCGAACAGCTGCAGCGGGCTGAAGTCGTCGAACAGCTCCGCCATCTTGCCGGTGCGCGCGAGCGTGTCGCCCTGGCGCACGACGGTGCTCTGGCAGTAGGGGCAGACCGCGTGCGTCGATTGCGCCGAGCGGAATTCGACCGGCGCGCCGCACCCGGGGCAGGGCGCTCGGTAGTAGCGTTGGTTGCCGGTTTCCTCAGCCATGGCGTCTCATCGGCCATGGCACGGACGGCCACGAGTCTTTCAAGCCAACGAGGCTTCCGACGCCCGTCGAAGGGGCGCCAGGCGCTATGCGGAACATGGCGCCGCGTCAGACCAGTTTTTTCAGCAGTTCGGCCTTCTTGGCGTCGAACTCTTCCTGGGTCAGGATGCCCTTCGTCTTCAGCTCGCCGAGTTTTTCCAGCGTCGTCATCACGTCGGCGGCGCTCACCACGGCCACCGCCGGTTGCTGCTGCTGGGCTGCCGCGGCTGCCGCCGCATTGGGGCTCAGGCCCTGCGCGAGGTTCTGCGCCAGCACCTGGCCGAGCGCCACGCCGGCGCCCAGGCCCATCGCGTCGCCGGCGACACCGCCGCCGCCGGCAGCGCCCTCGGCGAACTTGGGAATGGCCTGCGCCGTCTGGTACTGCATGAACTTGCCCATGTCGTTGCCAACCATGCCCATGCCGATCTTCTGGTCGAGGATCTTCTGGAGCTCTTCGGGCAGCGAGACGTTCTGGACGGTGATGTTCTCGAGCTTGATGCCGATCTTCTCGAACTCGGGCACCAGCTGGGCGGCGAGCGCCTGCGCGAACTGGATCTGGTTGGCCGCGAGGTCGAGGAAGGGTACGCCGCTGGAGGCGATGGCATTGCTGATGTTCTGCAGCACCAGGCCGCGCAGCTGGCCGTCGAGGTCGGCCACGGTGTAGGTGTCGCGCGTGCCGGAGATCTCGGTGTGAAAGGCCTTGGCGTCGCCGATGCGGAACGAGTAGTTGCCGAAGGCGCGCAGGCGCACGGCGCCGAAGTCCTTGTCGCGGATGGTGATCGGCTGGGGCGTGCCCCACTTCTGGTCGACCTGCTGGCGGGTGCTGAAGAAGTAGACGTCGCTCTTGAAGGGCGACTCGAAGAGCTTGTCCCAGTTCTTCAGGTACGTGAGCACGGGCAGCGTCTGCGTCGTGAGCTTGTACATGCCGGGGCCGAACACGTCGGCCACCTTGCCCTCGTTGACGAAGACGGCAACCTGCGACTCGCGAACGGTGAGCGAGGCGCCGTTCTGGATTTCCATCTCCGCCATCGGGAAGCGCCAGGCCAGCGTGCCGTCGCCGGTCTCGGTCCACTGGATGATGTCGATGAACTGCTTCTTGATGAAATCCATCAGGGCCATGGTCGCTCCTCGTCAGGTTTTTTCAGGTTTTGTCCGAACTGTGCATATTGCCACAGCGATCTGAAGAAACACCCGTGCTATTGGTCATGGGAGCCCCTGGCCATGCGGCCTAGGGCGTCATGCGCGAGGTCTACAATCGGCGCCCCCAGAAGAAGCGCCACCAGGAGCTACGGCACATGTCAGATTCGACCCCCTCGACCTCATCGACTCCCACGCCCGAAGACAAACGCGCAGAACTGCGCCGTGCCGCCCTCGAGTACCACGAGTTTCCCGTTCCCGGCAAGATCGCCATTGCGGCGACGAAGCAGATGGTCAACCAGCGCGACCTGTCGCTGGCCTACTCGCCCGGCGTGGCGGCTCCCTGCGAGGAGATCGTCAAGGACCCGGCCAACGCATTCAAGTACACCTCCCGGGGCAACCTCGTGGCCGTCATCAGCAACGGCACCGCCGTGCTGGGCCTGGGCGACATCGGCCCGCTGGCTTCCAAGCCGGTGATGGAAGGCAAGGGCGTCCTCTTCAAGAAATTCGCGGGCGTCGACGTGTTCGACATCGAGATCGACGAGAAGGACCCGGCCAAGCTGGTGGACATCATCGCTTCGCTGGAGCCCACCTTCGGCGCGGTCAACCTGGAAGACATCAAGGCGCCCGACTGCTTCTACGTCGAGCGCGAGCTGCGCAAGCGCATGAAGATCCCGGTCTTCCACGACGACCAGCACGGCACGGCCATCACCGTGGCGGCGGCCATGGTCAACGGCCTGAAGGTGGCGGGCAAGAAGATCGAAGAGGTCAAGCTGGTGGCCTCGGGCGCGGGCGCCGCGGCGCTGGCCTGCCTGAACCTGCTGCTCAAGGTGGGCCTGAAGCGCGAGAACGTATTCGTCACCGACCTGGCCGGCGTGGTCTACGAGGGCCGCACCGAGCTGATGGACGACGACAAGCGCCAGTTCATGCAGAAGACCGACGCGCGCACGCTCGGCGAGGTGATCGAGGGCGCGGACGTGTTCCTGGGCCTGTCGGCCGGCGGCGTGCTCAAGCCCGCCATGGTGGCCAAGATGGCCAGGCGCCCGGTGATCTTCGCGCTGGCCAACCCCAACCCCGAGATCTCGCCCGAGGACGCCCACGCGGTGCGCGACGACGTGATCATGGCCACCGGCCGCACCGACTACCCGAACCAGGTCAACAACGTCCTGTGCTTCCCGTACATCTTCCGCGGCGCGCTGGACTGCGGCGCGACGACGATCACCGACGAGATGGAGATCGCCGCGGTGCACGCCATCGCCGACCTGGCGCAGGCCGAGCAGAGCGAGCGCGTTGCCGCCGCCTACGTCGGTGAAAAGCTCAGCTTCGGCCCCGAATACCTGATTCCGAAGCCCTTCGACCCGCGCCTGATGATGAAGATCGCGCCGGCCGTCGCCAAGGCGGCCGAGGAAAGCGGCGTGGCCCAGCGTCCCATCAAGGACATGGACGCCTACCGCGACAAGCTGCAGAGCTTCGTCTACGCCTCGGGCACCACGATGAAGCCCATCTTCGACGCCGCCCGGCGCGCGAGCAAGAAGCGCGTGGCCTACTCGGAAGGCGAGGAAGAGCGCGTGCTGCGTGCAGCCCAGATCGTGGTGGACGAAGGCGTAGCGCGCCCGACGCTGATCGGCCGGCCGGCCATCATCGCCCAGCGCATCGAGAAATTCGGCCTGCGCCTGAAGGAAGAGCTGGACTACGACGTGGTCAACGTCGAGCAGGACCACCGCTACCGCGAGTTCTGGCAGACCTACCACCGCATGACCGAGCGCAAGGGCGTGACGGTGCAGGTCGCCAAGATCGAGATGCGCCGGCGCCTGACGCTGATCGGCTCGATGCTGCTGCACAAGGGCGAGGTCGACGGCCTGATCTGCGGCACCTGGGGCACCACCGCCAACCACCTGCACTACATCGACCAGGTGATCGGCAAGCGCCCCGGCGGCTGCGAAAGCACCCCGCAGGATGTGCCGGTGTACGCCTGCATGAACGGCCTGCTGCTGCCCGACCGCCAGGTGTTCCTGGTCGACACGCACGTCAACTACGACCCCTCGCCCGAGGAGCTGGCCGAGATCACCACCATGGCGGCCGAGGAAATGATGCGCTTCGGCCTGAAGCCGAAGGCTGCGCTGCTGTCGCACTCCAACTTCGGCACCAGCAACGGCCCCAGCGCCATCAAGATGCGCAAGACGCTCGACCTGCTGCGCGTGCAGGCGCCCTGGCTCGAGGTGGACGGCGAAATGCACGGCGACGTGGCGCTCGACAGCAAGCAGCGCGCGGTCGTCATGCCGCACAGCGCACTCGCGGGCGACGCCAATCTGCTGGTTTTCCCGAACATCGACGCGGCCAACATTTCCTACAACCTGCTCAAGACGGCGGCAGGCGGCAACATCGCGATCGGCCCGGTTCTGCTCGGGGCGGCCAAACCTGTGCACATTCTCACGGCCAGCGCGACTGTTCGGCGCATCGTGAACATGACAGCCTTGACAGTGGCAGACGCAAACGCCGAGAGATAAGCTCTCTGGCGAGAGTGGCCGCCAACTTGAAAAGCCATTCGATACCCTCGCGACTGCTCAAACTTTGGGCAGTCGCTTGCTATTTTCGCCAGCGTGGTGCACACTCGCGGGCTTGAATTTGCGGGTTAACCCCGACGTTGATCGCCGATTCGACCCCCCGCTCTTTTCTTGTGGTGCCCCATGGCGGCTTACGCCTCGATCACGTCCTCTGTCACAAAGTTTGCGCTCACCAGTCTGATGCTGGTGGCGTTGACGACGGGGGCCGAGGCCCGCGGATGGTTCGGCGCCGGAAAGGCCTCCGCCGAGGAAACCATCGCACTGGCCGACCTGCCGGCGCAGGGCCAGCGGACCTACCAGGCCATCCTCAATGGCGGTCCCTTCCGGTATGACAAGGACGGCACGGTGTTCGGCAATCGCGAACGTCTGTTGCCGCCCGCCCGACGAGGCCACTACCGTGAATACACGGTCACGACGCCCGGTTCGCGCGACCGCGGAGCACGGCGGATCGTCTGCGGCGGCGAACAGCGCACCGCGCCCGAGGCCTGCTGGTACACCGCGGACCACTACGCGAGTTTCAGACGGATTGCGCCATGAGCGATGAAAACGACCTGAGCGGCGCCTCGAAGCGCCCCGACGAAATGATGATGACTATGGAAAGACCAGCGGAGATGACCTTATCCCTTCGTGCCGTACGCCCGAACATCGTGCAATCGATCCGCGCGTTCCGCGTGAACGACCTGCAGGACGCAGCGAATGCGGCCGGCCAGCACTTCCTGTACGCCAACCTGGGCAACGCCCAGACCAAGCAGGACGTGCTCGACCTGATCGCCCAGCAGTTCACGTTCCCGGCCCACTTCGGGAAGAACTTCGACGCGCTGTACGACTGCATGACCGACCCGTTGCATAAATCGGGCCCGCAGCCGGGTTTCGTCATCGTGCTGGAACAGATCCCGGCCAACGCCAAGTTCGACAAGGAAGCCCGCGAGCAGCTGCTCGACATCTTCCGCGACGCCTCGGACTACTGGGGCGACCGCAAGGTCCCGTTCCGGTGCTTCTATTCTTTTCTGTAGCCCGTTCTGCATCCACCAGCCAAGCAGAACGGGCGAACGAGGCTCAACCGAACGTTGAAACCCTCGATGGCATCGAAGTGAACACCGCGGCGGCAGCAGCAGCTGCCACCGAACCGGCCGGCGAAAAGATGCCGACCGACAAGCTGGTCGACGTGTCGCCGCTGGCGCTGCGCATGAGCAGCCCCTTCAACGCGGGTTACTGGCTCGCCGCCGCCTGATCGGAAAAAGTCGGCCGAGCATGCCGGCTGACGAAAGGCGATCGAGCAAGTGAAGAAAAAGCGCGCCATCGGCGCGCTTTTTTCATTGGGGCACTGCCTGGGCCAGCGCCACGTAATCGGCCACCGGCACTTCCTCGGCCCGCCGCTGGGTGTCGAAGTCGCCGGAAAAGCCGTGCTCCTGGAGCCACTTGCCCAGCGTGTGGCGCAGCAGCTTGCGGCGTTGGCTGAAGGCGACCTGCACGATCTCGCCCAGGCGCTTCTCGTCGACGGCCGGCGGCGTCGCCAGCGGCACCATCCGCACCACGGCGCTGTCGACGCGCGGCGGCGGGTCGAAGCTCTCGGGCGGCACGAACAGCACGTTTTCCATCTCGTAGCGCCATTGCAGCATCACGCTCAGGCGGCTGTAGTCGGAGGTGGCGGGGCTGGCCACCATGCGGTCGATCACTTCCTTCTGCAACATGAAGTGCTGGTCGGCGACCAGATGGGCATGACCCAGCAGATGGAACAGGATGGGCGTGGAGATGTTGTAGGGCAGGTTGCCCACCACACGCAGCGGCTTGCCGGCAGGGAACCTCGCGGCCAGCTCGGCGAAGTCGACCTTGAGCACGTCCGACTCGATCACGTCCAGTTGCGGATGCTCTCGCAGCCGCTTCGCCAGGTCGCGGTCGAGCTCGATCACGGTGAGCCGGCCCAGCCGCTCCACCAGCGGCTGCGTCAGCGCGGCGAGCCCCGGACCGATCTCGACCATGGCATCGCCGGGCTGCGGCGCGATCTCGCGCACGATCGAATCGATGATCCCGCCGTCGGACAGGAAGTGCTGCCCGAACCGCTTCCTCGCGATGTGCTGCGCCATCAGCTCAGGACTGGGGCGGGTCGCGGTATTCGACGTAGGCGCGCGCGCGCACTTCCTGCACCCAGGTGGTGAAGGCTTCTTCCACGCGCTGTTCGCGCAGCGCGGCGCGCGCGGCTTCGCGCTGCTCCGACTGGCTGAGCTTGGAATCGCGGCGGGCCACCACCTGGATCAGGTGCACGCCGAAGCGCGAGACCACCGGGTCGCTGATCTGGCCGGGTGAGAGCCGGTCCATGGCTTCCTCGAATTCGGGCACGAACTGGCCGGGACGAGACCAGCCGAGGTCGCCACCCTGCTTGGCGCTGCCGTCCTGCGAGTTGTCGCGGGCCAGGCCCGCGAAGTCGGCCGAGCCGGCCTGGATGCGGCGCTTGAATTCGGCCAGCTGCGCGACCGCCTGCGCCGTGGTGCGCTTGGGATCGTTGAGCAGCAGGATGTGGCGCACCTGCGTCTGTGTGACGGTGGCGTCGCCGGAGCCGATCTGGGCCTTGGCCAGCACCTTGAGCACGTGGAAACCGGCGCTGGAGCGCACGGGGCCGGCGATACCGTTCACGGCGGTCGATTGCGTGGCCTCGACGAACAGCGACGGGTAGCGGTCGGCGCTGCGCATGCCGATGGCGCCGCCGTTGGCGCGGTCGGGCGAGTCGGAGTTCTCGCGCACCAGCTTGGCGAAGTCTTCGCCGGCGCGGGCGCGCTGGGCGATGTCCTGGGCCTTCTTCTGGGCGGCGGCGATCTGCGCATCGGTGGCGTTCTCGGGAACGGCCACCAGCACCTGCGCGAGGTTGAGGTTCTCCAGCGCCACGTTCTTCACGGACTGGTTGCGCTGGTCGCGCAGGTACTCGTCGGCCTCGGCGTCGCTGACCTTGACCTTCGACTCGACCTCGCGGTCGCGCAGGCGCGTGAGCAGCAGCTGGTCGCGCAGGTCGTTGCGGAAATCCTGCTGCGCGATGCCTTCGGCGGCCACGCGGCGGCGCAGCTCGACCAGGCTGATCTCGTTCTGGCGAGCCACGGTCTGCTCGGCCTGGTCGATGGCCACTTCGTCGACCTTGATGCCGTTTTCCTTCGCGAGCTGCAGCTGCGCACGCTCCGTGATCAGGCGCTCCAGCACGAGGCGCGTGAGCTCGCCGCGGGGCACGCGCTCGGCGTCGGGGTTCTCCTTGATGAGCCGCGTCACGCGCGACTGCACGTCGGTGTTGGTGATCGGCTCCGAGTTGACCAGCGCGACGATGAATTCGGCCGAACGCTGCACCGGCGCCGCCGGGGGCGTGGTGGACGGACGCGCCGCCGGCGGGCCCAGGCGCGGGCCGGCGCGCATGATGTCCGTGATGCCGGTACCGGGGCGATAGCCCTGCGCGCCCGCCGTGGCGGCGATTGCCGCGAGGCAGCCCAGGGTGATGATGGAAAGGATGTTTTTCATGGCGTCGCTCGCTCGCTCAGTCAGAGTCAGTCGTCTCAGTCGTAGTTGGTGAAGCGGCTCGGCGCTTCGCCCGGTTGGCGCAGGGGTTCGTAGCGCTGGATGTTCTGCCGCAGGGTCTGCATGGGGCTCGAGCCGATGCTGGAGAAGCCCACGAATTCGAGCTGGAACATGATGCGGGTGTTCGCCGTCACCTGGCCGGTGGTGATGCGCTGCATCACCACGCGGCCGATCCAGCAGCAGCCGTCGTATTCGAAGCCGAGCACGCCGTCGGTGAGCTTCTTGTCCTGCAGGCTGTAGTTGAGCCGGCCGACCGCATACCAGCGTCCGCCGCCCTGGCCCTTGCCGGGGCCGAGGTTCTTGCCCTTGTCGCCCCACAGGTCGTTCAGCGGCCACTGCCAGCCCACGTCGATCGACTTGTTGCCGTCGGTCGCGGTCGGGGTGGTGGGCGCCTGGTAGCGGAAGGCCGCGCTCAGGTTGTGGTACGGCTCGGGGTTGTAGCGGGCGCTGATGGCCGAGCGCTCCGACCTGCGGGTGTCGGGGTTGTACTGGACCAGCGTGTCCAGGCTCCACTTGGGCGTCCAGTTGATGGTGGCGCCCAGCAGCAGGTCGCTAGCGCGGTCGGTCACCGGCGTGCCGCCCGGCAGCGTGACCTTCTGGTCGCTGAAGCGCAGGCGCTGCGCGATGCCGAAGCGCGCGGCCTCGGCGCCGGTGTCGGGGTCGATCAGGCGGGAGGTCACGCCCAGCGTGAGCGCGTTGGTGTCGGAGATGCGGTCGCCGCCCGAGAATGCGTTCTCGGTGTAGATGGTCGCGAAGCTGAAGTCGTTGGCTGCCGAGTCGTAGTTCGGCAGCATGCTCTGGTTGCGGTACGGCGTGTAGACGTAGTAGGCGCGCGGCTCCAGCGTCTGGCGGAAGGCGCGGCCGAAATAGCTGGCGTCACGCTCGAAGGTCAGGCCGCTGTCGAGGCTGAAGGTGGGCACCACGCGGTTGCTGGACGTCGGGAAGAAGTACAGCGAGCTGGGGTTGTAGACCTGGCCGTTGACGTACTGGACGCCGTTGACCGTGAGCTTCGGGATGTCCGCCTGCGGCAGGTAGTAGTTGTACGAGGCCGCGTTCAGGATCAGCTTCGGAATGACGTACGTGCTCGGCGTGATGAACGGCCGGCTGATCGTGGCCACGGCCATGGCGCGGTCGCCGTCGGGCTGCGACTGCTGGTTGAAGTCGTAGCCGAGCTGGGTCGAGGAGAGCCTGTTCACGCGGAAGCGCGTGTAGTCCAGGTTCAGCGCGACGTCGAAGCCGTGCCAGTCGTACTTGTTGTAGTTGGCCGTGATCTGCGGCATCCGGTCGTACGCGGGCACGATCGGCGACAGGTTGTACTGCAGGTTCTGGTACTTGAGCGTGCGGATCATGCCGCTCCAGTCGCCCTTGCTCCAGTTCAGCGAGGCGTCGTTCGGCAGCTGGCGCTGCGCGAGCGAGGGCGTGCGGGTGAAGTCGCGCCAGTAGTCGTCGTCGCTCACCCGGTTGATGGTGACGTTGGCCGAGAGCGAATCCAGGCCCAGCGCCTTGGCGTCGAAGTCCTGGTGGTGCGTGAGCCACAGGCCCCAGCGCCGGGTGTTCTTCGGCGGGTTGGTCAGGCTGCTGGCGGTGATCTGCCCGTTGGCCAGCTGCTGGAGCTGGCTGGCGCGCAGTTCGTTGTAACGGTCGCCCACGAGCCGGTCGCTGCCCATCAGGTCGAAGCGGATCTCGCCCTTGTATTGCTTCTCGAGGTAGCGGAACTCGTTGCTGAAGTTGACGCCGCGCTTGCTCATGATCGTCGGCGTGAACGTGGCGTCGCGGTTGGGCGCGATGTTCCAGTAGTACGGCTGTGCGATCTCCAGGCCGTTGGTGTTGTCCAGGCCGATGGTGGGCGGCAGCAGTCCGCTCTTGCGTTCGTTCGACAGCGGGAAGCTCACGCTCGGGATGGGCGGCGTGGTGATGCCCATGAAGCTCAGGCGCGCGTTCTTGGCCACGCCCTCGTTTTCCTCGGTGTCGGTGGTGATCGAGGCCGCGGTCAGCAGCCAGGCGGGCATCCAGCCGGGGAAGTCCTCGCGGCGGCAGGTGGTGTAGGTGGCCTCGCGGGCGATCGATACGTTGGCGTCGACGAAGTCGATGCGCTTGGCCTCGCCGTGCGCCTCGTTCGCGAGGAACTTGTAGCGCACGTTGTTGAAGAAGCCCTCGAAGGTCTCGAGCTTGAGCTGCAACTCGGGGCCTTCGTAGACGTTGCCGGCCTGGTTGACCCGCACGTTGCCGGTGGCCTTGGCGCGGTCGTCGGGCTGGTAGTACTCGAGCCGGTCGGCGGTGATGGACACCGCGCCGCGGCGCAGCGTGGCATTGCCCTCGACCACGGTCTCGAGGTCGGGCCGGCCGGAGATGCGGTCGCCGGTGACCAGGCTGGGCATCTGGCTGCGGTCGGCGGGCGTCAGGATTTCGGTGAGCTGGGGCGTGCGCTTCAGCGTGAGCGGGGCGTCGAAGCCGCCAGCCGTCTGGGCCGAGGCGCCGTGCGCATGGATCAGCGCCAGCGACAGGACGGCCAGTGGCAGCGGCGGCGAGCCCGGGCGCCGCAGACGCGGGGCGGCGGCACGACGTCGGATCATCAGGCCTCCCGCCCGGCCGTTCCGAGGAAAGCCGGCGACTCTCCCGTGGAGAGCAGCGAGCGCACAAGGTGCCAAGCGTGAGGGCTTTGGGTCGTAGGCATCGGTTCGGAACGAAATGTCGTCGGGGAAGGCGCGGCAGGCCGGCAGGTTGCAGGGGCCTGTGGCGATCCGCATCGGCCGGAGGCCGGCCAAGGGGGATTGCCGCGCCAGGCGGATTTGTAGAATCGATTATCCATGACAGCACCCCCGCCCCCGGCCGCATTGGCCCCAAGCCGCCCCGCCGAAACCCTTGCCTGGACGGATCCGCAGCGGGCCGAAGCGTTCCGCAGCTGGCTGGCCGCCGTCGCGCCCCGGCACCGGCTGCTGCCCGAAACCGTGAGGCTCGCCTCGGCCGACGCGAGCTTCCGCCGCTACTTCCGGCTCGACACCGCCGACGCCGCCGCCCCCTCGCGCATCGTCATGGACGCCCCGCCCGACAAGGAGAACAGCGCCCCCTTCGTGCAGGTGGCCGGGCTGATGGCCGCGGCCGGCGTGCTGGCCCCCACGGTCCTCGAATGGGACGAGCCCAACGGCTTCCTGCTGCTGGACGACCTGGGCCGCCAGACCATGCTGGACGTGATCGACCCGGCCCGCCCCGAGGCCGCCCGCCCGCTCTACGACCAGGCCATCGACGCGCTGGTGCGCTGGCAGCTCTCTTCCAGGCCCGGTGTGCTGCCGCCCTACGACCGCGCGCTGCTGGAGCGAGAACTGGCCCTCTTCCCCGAGTGGTACATCGGCCGCCACCGCGGCATCGCCGTCGAGGGCAAGCTGAAGGAGCGGCTGGAGCGCAGCTTCAAGCTGATCGTCGAGAGCAACCTCGCGTCGCCCAGCGTCTACGTGCACCGCGACTTCATGCCGCGCAACCTGATGGTGGGCGAGACTCCCACGCTCGGCGTGCTCGACTTCCAGGACGCGGTGTACGGCCCCATCACCTACGACATCGCCAGCCTGATGCGCGATGCCTTCCTGAGCTGGGACGAGGAGTTCGTGCTCGACGTCACCATCCGCTACTGGCAGGCGGCGCGCAAGGCCGGCCTGCCGGTCGACGAGGACTTCGGCGCCTTCTACCGCGCGGTCGAGTGGATGGGCCTGCAGCGCCATCTCAAGGTGGCCGGCATCTTCGCGCGCCTCACGCTGCGCGACGGCAAGCCGCGCTACCTGGCCGATACGCCGCGCTTCATCGCCTACATCCGCGCCACCGCCAGCCGCTACTCCGAGCTGACGCCGCTGTCGCGCGTGATCGATGAGATCGAGGGCACTTCGGCCATCACGGGCTACGCCTACGGCCGTGTCTGAAGACAAACTGAAAAAGCACCACCCTGCGGCGCCCGCGCAACGGCCGTTCGCAGCCATCGACTCCAGAGCATGCCGCGTTTCCACTGTTCCGTGCCGCTGAGCGCCGGCGCCAGCCTGGCGCTGCCGGCCGGTGCCGCGCGCCATGTGCAGGTGCTGCGGATGCAGCCCGGCGAGGCGCTCACGCTGTTCGACGGCGCGGGCGGCGAATACGCGGCCACGGTCGAGCGCATGGGCCGCAGCGACGTTTCGGTAACGGTCGGCGCGCATCTTCCGGTGGAGCGCGAGGCGCCCCGGGCGGTGCATCTCGCGGTCGGCATGCCGGCCAACGAGCGCATGGACTGGCTGGTCGAGAAGGCCACCGAACTCGGCGTGGCGAGCATCCAGCCGCTGGCCACGGCCCACGGCGTGCTGCGCCTGGCGGGCGAGCGCGCCGAGAAGAAGCGGGCGCACTGGGAAGCCATCGCGGTCGCGGCCTGCGAGCAGTGCGGGCGCAACCGCGTGCCGGTGATCCACCCGGTGCAGCCCTTCGCCGGCTGGCTCGAGACCCAGGACGGCCCCGCCGTGCGCCTTGTGCTGAGCCTCGCCGAGGGCACGCGCAGCCTCGCCGACATGGCAACGGGCGAGCAGCAACAGGGCGTGACCGTGCTGAGCGGCCCCGAAGGCGGGCTGAGCGCCAGCGAAGAGCAGCAGGCCATCGCCCGGGGCTTCGCGCCCGTCACCCTCGGCACGCGCGTGCTGCGCGCCGAAACGGCGGCGCTGGCCGCGCTGGTCTCGCTGGCAGGCGTCTAGATAGACAAGGCTCCGGCCCCAGGCCCGACGCCATCAGGTGGGTGTTTTCCGCGACGCGCGCGCGGAAAGCCTGCGAAACAATCGTTACTTCTTTAAGACAAAAGAAGGACTTTTGCGCCCATGTCCAAGCTGCCCGGTCCGCTGCGCCTCGCCCCTTTGGTCCTCGCCGCACTGTTTTGCACTACCCAGGGCGCGCTTGCCCAACCCCAGGCCGTCGCCCCGACACCCGCGCAGGTCGGCCCCGAGGTCGACCGGGCATTCACCCAGCTGATGGCATCGCCCGCCGTCCAGAAGCTGCTGGACGCGCTCAGGGCCGACCACGAGCGCTCGGTCGAGGAGCTGAAGGCGCTCACGGAGATCGAGGCCCCGCCCTTCAAGGAGCACAAGCGCGCCGAGGCTTTTCTCGCCCGCATGAAGGCTTTCGGGCTGACGAACGCGAAGATCGACGCCGAAGGCAACGTGATCGGGCTGCGCAAGGGCACGGGCAATGGGCCGAAGCTGCTGATCTCGGCCCACCTCGACACGGTGTTTCCGGCCGGCACCGACGTGAAGGTGAAGGAGCGCGACGGCCGGCTGCACGCGCCGGGCATCGCGGACGACACGCGCGGGCTCGCAGTGCTGCTGTCTTGGCTCAAGGTGCTGAACGACAACAAGGTGCAGACGGTGGGCGACCTGATGTTCGTCGCCAATGTGGGCGAGGAAGAGCTCGGCAACCTGCGCGGCATGAAGGCGATCTTCCGCGACCACCTCGACATCGACGGCATGGTGGGGCTGGAGCCTTCGGCACCGGGCTCGGTGCTGGTGCTGGGCACCGCGAGCCATCGCTACGAGGTCAGCTTCCAGGGACCAGGCGGGCACAGCTTCGGCGCATTCGGCCAAGTGCCGAGCGCGATCCACGGCATGGGCCGCGCGATCGCGAAGATCGCCGACATCCGCACGCCGAGCTTTCCGAAGACGACGTTCACCGTCGGCACGGTCGGTGGCGGCACCTCGGTCAACACCATCGCGCCCGATGCGCGCATGGCCATCGACATCCGCTCGGACGACATGGCCTCGCTGCTGGAAACCGAGAAGAAGATCCTGGCCGCCATCGACGAAGCCGTGGTCGAGGAGAACAGGCGCTGGAACGTCAGCACCCTGAGCGTGAGCACCCGGCTCATCGGCGAGCGGCCCGGCGGGCGCACGCCGCCCGACTCGGTGATCGTGGAGGCCGCGATCCGCTCGAACGCCGCCTTCGGCAACCGGACGCTGCTGCGCGGCGGCAGCACCGATGCCAATGTGCCGATCTCGATGGGCATCCCGGCCATCGTCGTGGGCGGCGGCGGCAAGGCCTCCGGATTCCATTCGCTGAGCGAGTCCATCGACATGACAGATGCGTGGAAAGGCGCGCAGAATTCGCTCGTCACCGTGCTCGGGCTGGTGGGCGTTCAGGGGGTCGCTCCCGCGCTGCTCCCCAAACGGGCGGCACGTATCAAGTAATTTGTCACGTTGCCAATTCGAAAGTGGGCATGCCACTTTCGGCTTAAGGTCCGCGGCATTTAACAATGTTGGCGGTTCTGTCACACACCAAGGAAACAGTCATGGGATTGCTCGATTCGGTACTCGGTCAGGTGCTCGGAGGCGCTGCGCAACAGCAGCAACCGCAAGGCGGAGGCCTTGGCGGGCTGGGCGATCTGGGAGGCCTGGCCGGCGCGCTGGGCGGCCTGCTCGCCAACAACGGCAGCGTGGGTGGCCTGGGCGGCCTGGTCTCGAAGTTCGAGCAGGCCGGCATGGGCGACGTCATCGGCTCGTGGATCGGCAAGGGTGAAAACCAGCCCGTCTCGGGCGACCAGCTGCAGAACGCGCTGGGCAGCGACACCATCGCGAGCATCGCGTCCAAGCTCGGCATCAATGCGCAGACGCTGCTGCCCATGCTGGCCACCATGCTGCCGGCGCTCATCGACCAGCTCACGCCGCACGGCAAGATCCCCGACCAGGGGCTGGGCAACCACGACGACCTGCTGGGCTCGCTCAGCGGTCTGCTGCAAGGCAAGCAGTCCTGAACCGGACTGCCTTCTCCAGTGTTCGAGCGCCCGGGAGGGCGCTTTTTTTTGGTCAGCGCGTGTTGGCCGACAATCCCTGCGGCATCAATGGAGAGCAATGGCATGGCGGGCAATCGCAAGTCGAAGGGGGAAACAGAGAAGAACGAGGAGAAGAAGGAGGGCGGCCTCGACGCGCGCCCCGACGGCAAGGTGCGGTGGTCCAAGAACATGCGCGAGGCGCTCGCGAAGTTCAACGACCGGCCCTGCGGCCGGTGCGGCGGTTCGCTCTCGGAGGAGCGCAGCCTGGCCGACAGCCTCGACTTCTTCCGCCGCCATCGCTCCAGCTTCTATCCGCCGCGCGCAGCGCGGCTGCGCATGCTCGAGATGCACGGCGCCGCGGCGGCCGAACTGCTCTTCGAGCCCTCGCCGCACAAGGAAGCCGTCACCGACCTGCTGGCCATCCATGACGCGGAAGTGGTGCGCTTCTTCGTCGCGCAGGTCAAGCAGATCGACTGCAAGAACGCGCTGGTGAAGCAGGCGGCACGCTGGCCGCTCTTCGTGCTGCGCGAGCTGCTCTCGGCGAACCCGGCGCGGCACCAGGCCGGCGCGGCGCTCATCCTGGAGCTGCTCGCGGCGAATCCCGAGTGGCAGGAGCCGCTCGAAGCCTCGTGCGACGAAGCCCAGCGCAAGACGCTCGCGCGCCTGCAGGAAGACGGCTCCGCCGGCGTGGCCGACGCCCCCGCCGCCGACTGGCCCGCGCTGCTGCGCCGCCCACCGTGGAAGAACCGGCAGGCGCTGCCCGTCATCCCGGTACTGGCGCTGCAGCCGCTGCCGCCGACGGCCCGGCTCCATTGGACCGACCTGAAGCCGCCGCAGTACCTGCAGGCCACGGGCGACCTGTCCGACTGGCTGGCGCGCGAGGTCCGGGTTTCGCGCGATCGCTCGAACCAGTGGATGACCGAGTTCACGCGCCACCAGCCCGATGCGCCGGACGCCATCCGCGAAGGCGGCAACCTGCACAAGGCGCTGTGGATGCTGGGCCTGCGCCCCGAACTCATCGACGACGTCATCGCCGGCCGCCACGAGATCACCAGCCCCGAGGACTTCGGCCAACTGCCCGGCTCGCGCTGGGGCGTCGCCGAATACATCTGGCAACTGCCCCCGCCGCTGGCCGTGGCGGCGTTCACGCACGGGCCGGCCGTCGATCACTTCATGGGCGACGTGGCGCGCGTGCGGCCCATCCTCCACGCCCTCGGCACGGACGCGCTGCCGGGGCTGCCGCGCTTCCTCAAGCAGGGCTCGCGGGCGATGTTCGAGCTGGCCTCGGTCATCGAATGGGACCCGCTCGCCGGCTGGATCGCCAAGGGCTTCCACACCAACCGCTGGGTGCGGCGCGAGGCGGCCGCATGGCTGGAACGCTACCCCGACACGGCCGCGCGCGGCCTCGTCCCCGTCGCGCTGGGCGAGCCCGGCCCCGCGCACGAATCGGCGCAGGCCGCGCTGCGCTGGCTGCACGACAACGGCCATGCCGATACGGTGCGCGTCCAGGCACAGGCCTACGGCGCCGAAGCCGCCGACGCGGTGGCGCAGCTGCTGTCCATCGCGCCCGAAGACGTTCTGCCCGACAGCCTGCCCGTGGTGCCGAAGACGCTGCCCCTGCCGTCGCTGCCCCGCCTGATCCTCAAGGAAGGCGGCCTCGCGCTGCCGCAGGCCGTGGTGCCCGACGTGCTGATGGCGATGATGCTCGGCAAGCCCGACGCGCCATACCCGGGGCTCGCCCCGCTGCTGGACGCGCTCGCGCCCGACTCCCTCGCGCGCTTCGGCCGCGCGCTGCTGGCCTGGTGGATCGGCAACGGCCGGCCGGCCAGGGAGCGCTGGATGTTCGCGCTGCAGGGCCGCCTCGGCGACGGCGAAACCGCACGCCAGCTCTACAGCCTGCTGCGCCAGTGGCGCGCCGGGCTCGACCGCGTGCGCGCCTACGACGCCATGGCCATGCTCGGCGAGATCGGCAGCGACGCCGCGCTGATGCACCTGGCCGAACTCGCGCGCCAGACCCGCTACGACGACCTGCGCACCCGCGCCGACCGCATGCTCGGCGAGGTGGCCGAGCAGCGCGGCCTGAGCCTCGACCAGCTGGCCGACCGCACCGTGCCCGACCTCGGCCTGGACGCCCGCGCGCGCCTCACGCTGGACTTCGGCCCACGCAGCTTCGAGGTGCGCATGGACGACAGCTTCCAGCCCGTGGTGCACGATGCCCGCGGCAAGGCACTCAAGACGCTGCCCAAGGCCGGCGCGAACGACGACGCCGGCAAGGCCGCCGCCGCGGCCACGCAGCTCAAGGAACTGCGCAAGCTCGCGAAGACAGTCGCCACCACGCAGATCCGGCGGCTGGAGGCCGCGATGTGCGCGCAGCGCCGCTGGGGCCCCGACGAGTTCATGCCCTTCTTCGCGAACCACCCGGTGCTGCGGGTGTTCAGCCGGCCGCTGGTCTGGGGCCTGTTCGATGCCGACGACAAGCTGCAGGGCACCTTCCGCGTCACCGCCGAAGGCGAGCTGGCCGACCTGCACGACGACCCGGTGAAGCTGCCGGAGAACGCGCGCATCGGCCTGCCGCATCCGCTGGACTTCGCGGCGCTCGATGCGTCGCTCGTCACCGCATGGGCGCCGGTGCTCGCCGACTACGAGATCCTGCAGCCCTTCGAGCAGCTGGCGCGCCAGTCCTTCGTGCTCGATCCGGCGTTGCGCGCGGGCCGCGAGTTGCCGCAGTGGGCCGGCCGCGCGGTGTCGAACGCCGCGCTCATGGGCCTGGAAACGCGCGGCTGGGTGCGCGAGATCGGCGACGGCGGCATGGTCAACAGCTTCAACAAGGGCGTGCCCGGCGAGGGCCAGGTCTGCCTGCGGCTGGAAGAGGGCTGGTTCGTGCAGGACAGCCCCGACGGCAAGGTGCTGCAGACGGTGCACGGCGTGGCGCTCACCGGCACCGAGCGCACGCTGGGCGACCTGCCTGCCATCGCATTCAGCGAGATCGAGCGCGACCTGCAGCGCGCGGTAAGGGAGACAAGCGCATGAACCGCAATCTGTGGCTGCTGGCCATCTGCCAGGGCCTGCTGCTGACGAACAACGTGACCTTCATCGCCATCAACGGGCTGGTGGGCCTGGCCATCGCGCCGCGCGGCTGGATGGCGACGCTGCCGGTGATGAGCTACGTGATCGGCGGCGCGCTCTCCACCGGGCTGGTGGCGCGCACGCAGCAGCGCTTCGGCCGGCGCGGCTCGTTCCAGACCGGGCTGGCGGTGGCGCTGGTGTCGGCACTGCTGTGCTGCTTCGCGGCGGTCACGAAGAACTTCTGGCTGCTGTGCTTCGCCACCGTCATCGCGGGCTACTACAACGCCAACGCCGGGCTCTACCGCTTCGCCGCGGCCGAGCTGGCGGCGCCGCAGTGGCGCGAGAAGGCGGTGTCGATGGTGATGGCCGGCGGACTGATCGGTGCCGTGGCCGGGCCCAACCTCGCCAAGGCCACGCGCGAAGCCTTCGCCGTGCCCTTCGCCGGCGCCTACATCGCGCTGGCGGCGGTGGCGCTGCTGTCGATGGCGGTGATGCACTTCATCCAGTTCCCGCCCGCGCCCGCGCGCAAGGAAGCGGCGGGCGGACGGCCGCTTTCGGAGATCGCGCGCCAGCCGGTGTTCATCGTCGCGGCGGCGGCCGGCGCGCTGGGCTACGGCGTGATGAACCTGCTGATGGCCGCGACGCCCATCGCGATGCAGATCTGCAGCCTGCCGTTCTCCGACGCCGCGCTGGTGCTCGAATGGCACGTGATCGGCATGTTCGCGCCGGGCTTCTTCACCGGCCACCTGATCCGCCGTTTCGGCGCGCTGCCGGTGATGGGCGCGGGGCTGCTGCTGAACCTCGGCTGCATCGCCATCGCGCTCTCGGGCGTGGAGCTGCATCACTTCATCGTGGCGCTGTTCCTGCTGGGCGTGGGCTGGAATTTCCTTTTCACCGGAAGCACCACGCTGTCGCTCACCGCCTACACGCCCGAGGAGCGCGACCGCGCGCAGGGCGCGCTCAACTTCTGCGTGTTCGCCACGCTGGCGCTGACGTCGTTCGCCTCGGGCGTGCTGGTGACCACCCAGGGCTGGCGGCTGCTGAACTTCGGCTCGCTGGTGCCGGTGGTGCTGACGGGCGCGGCGCTGCTCTGGCTGGCGCGCAAGCGCGCCGTCAGCCCCGCTGCGGAAAGCGCCGGTTGAGCCAGCGCTGAAGGGCTTCGAAGACCGGATCGGCTTCGAGCTCGTTGAAGATCTCGTGGTACAGCGTGTCGAAGCATTGCGCCTCGACCTTGCCGCTTGGCGCGGCGGCTGCGGCAAAAGCGTGGCTGGCCGCGGGCCGCACCAGGCGGTCGTCGCCCGCGTAGAGCAGCAGCGTGGGCACCGGCCAGTTGGCGGCGCGCTGCTGCACGGCTTCTCCTTCGTAGGCCAGGAAGCGCGCGAGCCGGCCGCCGATGCGGTCGTGCGTGAGCGGATCGTCACGATAGGCCTGCACCACCGCCGGGTCGTGCGATAGGTAGTTGTCGTCGAGGCCGTTGCCCACGCGAAGGTCGGGCGCGATGCGCGGCAGCACCACGAGCAGCAGCTTCTGGAAACCGTTCAGGCCGGGATCGAGCCCCGGCGAGGACAGCACTGCGGCGTTGACGTGCCGCACGCCGCGCGCAATCAGGCTCGCCACGACAAGCCCGCCGAGGCTGTGGCCCAGCAGCACCACCGGCAGGCCGGGGTTCTCGCGGCGCGCGTCGTCGATCACCAGCGCGAGATCGTCCACCAGCCGCAGCTCGCTCGGCAGGCCGCCGCGCGGGCCGCTGGATTCGCCGTGCCCGTAGTGGTCGTGCGCCCACACCGCGAAGCCCCATTCGTGCAGGCACTCGGCCAGGCCGTGGTAGCGGCCGGCGTGCTCGCCCAGCCCGTGGACCACGACGACCACGGCACGCGCCGGCCCGGGCGCCGGCAGCCGCCGCAATGCGAGCGTCTCGCCGTCCGGCGCGGACAGCGACACGCGCTGCGGCAGGGGCAGGACCGCGCTCAAGCCGCCGCCGGCTCCGACGACGCCGCGCGGTGCGCGGCCGGCAGCGCGGCGATCACCTCGGCCACGGCCGCGGTGAGCTTCTTGGCGTAGGGCACGTGCAGGAACTCGTTGGGGCCGTGCGCGTTGCTCTTGGGGCCGAGCACGCCGCAGACCATCATCTGCGCCTTCGGGAAGCCGGCGCTGAGCATGTTCATCAGCGGGATGGTTCCGCCCTGGCCGATGTAGCCGCAGGAAGCGCCGAAGTGCGCCTGCGAGGCCTTGTTGAGCGCGTCCTCGAACCACGGCGTGATGGCGGGCGCGTTCCAGCCGGTGGCGCCGCCGTTGCTCTCGAAGGTCACGCGGGCCTGGTAGGGCGCGTTGTCCTCCAGCAGCGTCTTGAGGTTCTGCACCGCCTCGGCCGCGTCGACCAGCGGGGGCAGGCGCAGCGACAGCTTGAAGGCGGTGTAGGGGCGCAGCACGTTGCCCGCGTCCTTCAGCGCCGGGAAGCCTTCGGCACCGGTCACCGACAGCGTGGGTTTCCAGGTGCGGTTGAGCAGGGCCTCGACCGGGTCTGTGGTGGTGGGCAGAGCGAACACGGTCGAGCCGCCGCAGTCGTAGTGCGCCCACGGGAAGCGCTTGTAGACCTCGTCGCCGAGGATGGCGGCGGTGGCCTTGGCCTGCGCGAGGCGGTCGGCCGGCACTTCGCAGTGGAAGCTCGCGGGCAGCAGGCGGCCGGTGGCGCTGTCTTCGAGCCGGTCGAGCACCTGCCGCATGATGCGGAAGCTCGAGGGCACGAGGCCCGAGGCGTCGCCCGAGTGGATGCCCTCGGTCAGCACCTCGACCTTGAGCGTGCCGCTGGCCATGCCGCGCAGCGAGGTGGTGAGCCAGAGCTGGTCGTAGTTGCCGGCGCCGGAGTCGAGGCAGATCACGAGCTCGACGTTGCCCAGGCGCGGGCGCAGTGCGTCGACATACGGCAGCAGGTCGTAGGAGCCGCTTTCCTCGCAGGTCTCGATCAGGCCCACGATGCGCGGGTGCGCAGCGCCCTGGTTCTTGAGCGCCTGCAGCGCGGCGATGCTGGCGTACACCGCATAGCCGTCGTCGGCGCCGCCGCGGCCGTAGAGCAGGCCGTTCTCGTACTTGGGCGTCCAGGGGCCGAGGTCGTTGCGCCAGCCGGTGAACTCGGGCTGCTTGTCGAGGTGTCCGTACATCAGCACGGTCTCGCCCATGTCGGTGCCGGTGGCCGGCACTTCGAAGAACAGCACCGGGGTGCGCCCTTCGAGCCGCACGATCTCCAGCTTCAGGCCCTCGACCTTCTGCGCCTCCACCCAGGCGGCGGCATTGCGCAGCACGGTCTCGAGATAGCCGTTGGCCGACCAGTCCTTGTCGAAGCCGGGCGACTTGGCCGGGATGCCGATGTAGTCGGTGAGTTGCTTGAGGATGTCGCCGTCCCATTGGGCGGTGACGTCGGACAGGGCGCGCTCGGCGTCGAGCGTGCCGGCGGGCATTTCGCGGTGCAGGGGGGCGTTCATCGGTGGGTTCTCCGCGGGTGACGAAAGAAAGGACGCATTTTGCGCCCAGCAGCGTCCGCGCGTAGAGTGCGGGCGATCTCAACCCGGAGGGCCACGTGAGCAAGGCAAACATCAAGGTGGGCATCGGCGGCTGGACCTACGAGCCCTGGCGCGACAACTTCTATCCCAAGGGGCTCGCGCACGCGAAGGAACTCAACTACGCGAGCCGCAAGGTCAGCGCCATCGAGATCAACGGCACCTACTACAGCACCTTCAAGCCCGAGACCTTCCGCAAGTGGCACGACGACACGCCCGACGACTTCATCTTCTCGATGAAGGCCTCGCGCTTCGCGACCAACCGCAAGCTGCTGTCGGGCGCGGGAGACTCCATCAAGCGCTTCATCGACAGCGGCGTGGCCGAGCTCGGCGACAAGCTCGGGCCGATCGTGTGGCAGTTCATGCCGACCAAGCAGTTCGACGCGGAGGACTTCGAGGCCTTCCTGGCTCTGCTGCCGAAGAAGGAGGGCAGCCGCGTGCTGCGGCACGTGATGGACGTGCGGCACGAGAGCTTCATCGTGCCCGCCTACAAGGCGCTCGCGAAGAAGTACAAGGTGTCGACGGTGTTCACCGACGCCAAGAAGTTTCCGTCCTTCGAGGAGCCCGAAGGCGACATCGCCTACGCGCGGCTGATGATGGCCGATGGCAAGCTGAAAGCGGGCTATGCGCCCAAGGCCCTCGACACATGGGCCGAGCGCGCGCAGGGGTGGGGCGCGTCGTCGAAGAAGCGTGACGTGTTCGTCTACTTCATCAACGGCGCCAAGGAAAAGGCACCGGCGGCTGCCGGTGCCTTGCTGGAGCGTCTTGGCTGGACCGCACCTACCGCGTGAAAGACGCCTGCGGGCGCCGCCGGGCCGCTCCCAAGGCGGCCCGCGCCTCCCCCTCGGGGGGTGGAGTTACACGCAGCGAAGCGGAGTGAAAAGCCGGGGGGCCTGTTTCAGGCAGCGGCCTGAAGCGAGGGCTTGGCGGCGCCGAAGCTGATCTCGCCGGAGATCTGGCCGCCTTCCTCGATCACGATCTTGCCGTAGCGGATCTTGCCGGTGACCTTGCCGGTCGAGTGGATGACGAGCTTCTCGCGCACGGTGAGGCTGCCGTCGAACACGCCGCGGATCTCGGCGATGTCGATCTCGGCCGAGCCCTTGAAGGCGCCCTGTTCGGCGATCTGCATCAGGCGCGAGTCCATGGTGGCTTCGACCAGGCCTTCGACCACGAGCGTGTCGCAGTCGGTGATCTCCACGCCCTTGAGCTTGATGTTGGGGCCGACGGTGAGCTTGCTGCCGCCTTCCTTGGCCACGGGCGCGGCCGCTGCGGCGTTCAGGCCGCCTTGCTGTGCGGTGAGCGAGGAGGGATTGACGGGGGTTCCGGAGAGGTTGGTGCCCGAACCGACGAGCGGCGCGGGGCGCGATGTCAACGAATCGGTGTCACGATCACGCTTGCCGAAGAAGGGGGACTGTGTAGCCAAAGGGGAGCTCCTCAAGAAAGGGGACTATCGTAAGAACGCACTCACGGCCTGCGGCACTTCATTGCGCAAGAAGCGTAACTGAATAAGTCGATCGGGCGCATGACAATGTGGCGCCATGAGCTCTCCAAACGTCGAACGGAACACCACATCGCGCGCGATGTCGTCCAGCACCGACTCGCGCTTCGACAAGCCCGCGCACGGCTGGCGGCGCACTCTCTTCACCGTGATCTTCGAGGCCGACACGCGCGCGGGCCTGATGTTCGACCTCGCGCTGATCGCGGTGATCGTGGCCAGCGTGCTGGTGGTGATCCTCGACAGCGTGCAGTCCATCCGCGAGCAGTGGCGCCCGGTGTTCAACGTCCTCGAGTGGATGTTCACCATCCTCTTCACGCTGGAGTACATCGCTCGGCTGAGCTGCGTGAACAAGCCGCTGCGCTACGCGACGAGCTTCTACGGCGTGATCGACCTGCTGGCGCTGCTGCCGACCTTCCTCGTGGTCTTCGCGCCGCAGATGGGCCTGGGCTATCTGATCGACGTGCGCATCCTGCGTCTGCTGCGCGTGTTCAGGATCTTCAAACTATCGCGTTACTCCGTGGAGTACCGCGCGCTGGTCTCGGCGGTGGCAGCGAGCCGGCGCAAGATCACCGTGTTCGTGGGCTTCGTGATGCTGGTGGTGCTGGTGATGGGCACGCTGATGTACGTGGTCGAAGGGCCGCAGCACGGCTTCACCAGCATCCCGGTGGCGGTCTACTGGGCGATCTCGACGATGGCCACCGTGGGCTTCGGCGACCTCGTGCCCAAGACCGACCTCGGCCGCGCGATCGCGTCGGTGATGATGCTGGTGGGCTGGGGCGTGCTCGCGGTGCCGACCGGCATCGTGACCGCCGAGATGGCGCGCCGCGGCGGCGACGACGAATCGGTCGCGGTGCCGGTGGCGCAGCGCGGCGTTCTCGCGATGGTCGAACCGGCACCGGCGGTACCGGCCAAGAGGCTCACTCCCGCGGCCAGACGACGCGCCCTTGCGCAGCATCGCCGAGGCGCACGATGAAGGCATCGGCCTCGGGCTCCGGCAGCGAGAAGGCGAAAGCCACGTCGTCGCCGTGCTGCACGCCTTCGAGCACCGCGCCGGCTGCAGCGAGCTCGCGCCGCACCAGCCCTTCGAGCGCATACGGCACCGAGCAGCGCAGGCTTCGCTGGCGCAGCAGCGGCACCAGCGTGGCGCCGAGCAGGGCCTGCGCGATCGCATCGGTGTAGGCCCGCACGAGGCCGCCCGCGCCCAGCTTCACGCCGCCAAAGTAGCGCACCACGGTCGCGAGCGCGCCCTCGACCTGCTGGTGGCGAAGCACTTCCAGCATCGGACGTCCTGCGGTGCCGCCGGGCTCGCCGTCGTCGTTCGCGGCCGACTGCCCGCCCGCCATGAGGGCCCAGCACACGTGCGCCGCCGCGGGATGCTCGGCGCGCAGCGAGGCGACCACCGCCAGTGCCGCCGCCCGATCGGCCACCGGCTGCACGCAGCCGATGAAGCGGCTCTTCTTGATGACGAGTTCGCTGTGGACCGGCTGTGCGAGCGTGAAGCTCATTGCGCCGTCAACCGCCGCCGCGCTCGAACTTGAACACCGCCGTGCTGGCGCGCGCATTGGGCAGCCAGCGCACGTCGCGGCCGTCCTGCAGGCCGAAGGCGTCGAGGATGCGCAGGTTGTTCTTGCCGGCCAGCACCTCGAAGTCCTTGAAGGTGCCGACGCGGATGTTGGGCGTGTCGTACCACTGGTAGGGCAGGCGGCGCGTGACGGGCATGCGCCCGCGCGCCACGCTCAGGCGGTTGGGCCAGTGCGCGAAGTTGGGGAAGGCGACGATGCCGATGCGGCCCACGCGCGCGGTCTCGCGCAGCATGACTTCGGCATTGCGCAGGTGCTGCAGCGTGTCGATCTGCAGCACCACGTCGAAGGAGGCGTCGTCGAACATCGCGAGGCCTTCGTCGAGGTTGAGCTGGATCACGTCGACGCCGCGGCGGATGCACTGCAGCACGTTGCCGTCGGCGATCTCCACGCCGTAGCCGGTGCAGCCGCGCTCGCGCTGCAGCAGGTCGAGCAGGGCGCCGTCGCCGCAGCCGAGGTCGAGCACGCGCGAGCCCTGCGGCACGAGCTCCGCGATCAGACGCTGGTGTTCGAGGTCGCTCATTGCTGGAACTCCTTGGCGACGCGCTCGAAGTAGGAACGCACCACGCCCATGTAGCGCACGTCGTCGAGCAGGAAGGCGTCGTGGCCATGCGGCGCGTCGATCTCGGCGTAGCTCACGTTGCGGCTGTTGTCGAGCAGCGCCTTGACGATCTCGCGGCTGCGCGCGGGGGAGAAGCGCCAGTCGGTCTTGAAGCTCACGAGCAGGAACTTGGCGCGCGCCTGTGCGAGCGCGGCGCTGAGCTTGCCGCCGTGGTTGCGCGCGGGGTCGAAGTAGTCGAGCGCGCGGGTGATCAGCAGGTAGGTGTTGGCGTCGAAGTACTCGCTGAACTTGTCGCCCTGGTAGCGCAGGTAGCTCTCGATCTGGAACTCGACGTCCTGGGTGGAATAGCGGTAGTCGGCGCCCGCCGCCTCGCCATTGTTCTCACCCTCCACGGCGCTGCGCAGGATGCGGCCGAACTTGGCGTTCATCACGTCGTCGCTGAGGTAGGTGATGTGGCCGATCATCCGCGCGATGCGCAGGCCGCGCTTGGGCACCACGCCGTGCTCGTAGAAGTGGCCGCCGTGGAAGTCGGGGTCGGTCACGATGGCGCGGCGCGCCACCTCGTTGAAGGCGATGTTCTCGGCCGTGAGGTTGGGTGCACTGGCCACCACCACCGCGTGGCGCACGCGCTCGGGGTACTGCAGCGTCCAGGAGAGGGCCTGCATGCCGCCGAGGCTGCCGCCCATCACGGCGGCGAGCGTCTCGATGCCGAGCGCGTCGAGCAGCGCGGCCTGGGCGTCGACCCAGTCCTCGACCGTCACCACCGGGAAGTCGGCGCCGTAGACGCGGCCGGTGGCGGGGTTGACGTGCATCGGGCCGGTCGAGCCGAAGCAGGAGCCGAGGTTGTTGACGCCGATCACGAAGAAACGGTCGGTGTCGAGCGGCTTGCCCGGGCCCACCATGTTGTCCCACCAGCCCTCGGAACGGGCCTGGCCCTGGTAGACGCCCGCGACGTGGTGCGAGGCGTTGAGCGCATGGCAAACAAGCACGGCGTTGCTGCGCTCGGCGTTCAGGGTGCCGTAGGTTTCGTAGGCGAGCGTGTAGTCGCTGATCGATGCGCCGCTGCGCAAGGCCAGCGGGCCTGCGAACTGCATCGACTGCGGAGTGACGACCAGAGGTGGTGACGACGACATGAATGAAAAAACCCGGCCTCGCCAAAAACGAGCCGGGTCTGCCGCGCCTGTCTTTAGCTGAATTTATAAAGCGCCCGCAAGCTGAAGCAAATCGGCGCAAGGCAAAGTATATCCCCCAGGCTGCGCGCACTGCGTGTCGCTTCGCCAACCCCCTTGGGAAGGGGGCAACACCGGCGGCCCGGCAAAGCCGGTTCCGCGGTGTTCCTGGAAGGGGCCGGGCTCCGCCTTTTTCTTTTCTTACCAGCCGACGATCATCACGATGCCCAGCACAAGGAAGATCGCGGCGGAGATGCCGTGCACGAGCTTGATCGGCACGCGGCGCACGATCTTCTCGCCGAGCCACACCACGGGCGCATTGGCCAGCATCATGCCCAGCGTGGTGCCCATGACCACCCAGAGGTAGTCGTGCGTGAAGCGGGCGGCGAGCATGACGGTGGCGATCTGGGTCTTGTCGCCCATCTCGGCGAGGAAGAAGGCGATGACCGTGGTGCCGAAGACGCCGAACTTCGATGTGCCGGGGGCATCGTCGTCGTCGAGCTTGTCGGGAATGAGCATCCAGACGGCCATGGCGATGAAGGAGCCGCCCAGTATCCACCGCAGCACCTCGGGCCCGAGCCAGCGCGTGAGGTAGTTGCCGACCGCGCCCGCGAGCGCATGGTTGATGACGGTGGCGGCGAAGATGCCGAGGACGATGGGCCAGGGTTTCCTGAAACGCGCGGCCAGAAGAAGGGCCAAGAGCTGGGTCTTGTCGCCCATTTCCGCGAGCGCGACGACGCCCGTTGCTACGAGAAAAGCTTCCATGATGACGTGGGGTTCCTTGGGCCGAAGGACGCAATTGACCGTGCAACACCTTCGGCCATATTCCCGAAGTTGCACGGTCAAAGGTCTCGCCAGGTGTGTTCACTGCACGCGCCATATCCTGGTGGGACAGGACAAGTCTGTTGACGCGGGCCCTTCTCGCAGATCGGAAGGCGGCTACTCCCCAATGACGGGCGGAATTCTACATGCACGCACGGATGTAGGGCGAAGGACCTCGCTCAATCGTGCAAGTAGGCGCTAGCTTTCGAATAGTTTTGACAGGTGCTACCTCAAGAAGCAAATTCCCGCTTGCAATTCGGATATTTCACCCATAATGCACGAGCCTCCCTCTTCACTTTGGTCGGGGGGCAGTTCGGTGATCGGTCAGTTTCGCGCGACTCGACGCTCTCGTTTGAGTGATGCTTTCGGGACTCCATCGCTTTTCTTGATGTGTTTATAGGAGTCCCTTGATGGGCAACAAACTGTACGTCGGCAACCTGCCTTACTCGGTGCGCGACGGAGATCTCGAACAGGCCTTCGGGCAGTTCGGCGCCGTGACCAGCGCCAAGGTCATGATGGAACGCGACACCGGCCGCTCGAAGGGCTTCGGCTTCGTCGAGATGGGCAGTGACGCGGAAGCACAGGCCGCAATCAACGGCATGAACGGCCAGCCCCTGGGCGGCCGCAGCGTCGTCGTCAACGAGGCACGTCCGATGGAAGCGCGTCCCCCGCGCAGCGGCGGCTACGGCGGCGGCGGCGGCGGTGGTGGTTATGGCGGCGGTGGTGGCGGTGGCTACGGCGGCGGCGGTGGTGGCGGCTACGGTGGTGGCGGTCGCTCCGGCGGCGGTGGTGGCGGCTACGGCGGCGGTGGCCGCAGTGGCGGCGGCGGTGGTGGTGGCGACGGCGGTTTCCGCAGCCCCTACGGCGCTGGTCCCCGTGGCGGCGGCCGCTCGGGCGGTGGCGGCGGTGGTTACGGCGGCGGCAACAGCGGCTACTGAACCCTGCGACTCTCCGAACGAATCACACTCAGACAGGCAAAAGGCTCCCTTGGGAGCCTTTTTCTTTGGGCGGTCGGCGAAGCTGGCCCGATCAGGCTTCGCCGCTGCGCTTCTTCCGTTCGCGCCCCTGCACCGCCCGGTCGAGCACGGCGTTCGGCAGCATGCGCATGATCTTGGCGACCACGCCCATCTGCCAGGGAATCACGCGATAGCTGGTGCCCGCCTCGATGGCGCGCAGCGCCTGGTTGGCGAAGTCTTCCGCTTTCATGAGGAAGGGCATGCCATAGCGGTTGCCCTGCGTGAGGGGCGTGTCGATGTAGCCCGGGCACAAGGTGACGACTTTCACGCCGCTCCCGTGCAGCTCGCCGCGCAGGCTCTCGCAGTACGCCACCACGCCGGCCTTGCTCGCGCAGTACGCGCCGTGCCCCGGCAGCCCGCGGATGGAGGCCACGCTGCCGATGCCCACCAGCCGCCCGCTGCCGCGCCGGACCATCGCCCGCACGAAGGGATGGAAAGTGGCCATCAAGCCCACGTTGTTGGTGGCGAAGGTGCGCGCCATCACGTCGATGTCCTCGCGCTCCCCTGTGTCGATGCCGACGCTGATGCCCGCGTTCGCGATCACCACGTCGGGCAGTCCCTGCTGCTCGATGCAGGCATTGCCGGCGGCGACGATGCTGTCGGTCTGCGCCACGTCGGCGCCGTAGACCCGGTAGCGGTCGGCGCCCAGCTGGCGGGCGCTCGCCCACGATTCGATTTCCCCCGTGCGCCGCGCGACCAGCGCCAGCCGGTAGCCGGCGTCGTAGAAGCTCGCGGCCAGCGCCTGGCCGATGCCGCTGGAAGCGCCGGTGATGAAGACGAGCGGGGAGGTCGTCATGCGGGAGATGCCTTCCTCAGCGCTTCCTGGCGGGAGCAGGAGCTGCCGCCGCCGACGGAATCAGCACGCCGCGCACCCGGCCGTTGAGATTGGCCACGCCGCTCAGGTTGTCGTAGTCGAGCGTGTCGCCGGTGAACTGGTCGGTGCCACGGATGAGCGTGACCGGCTTGTTCGAGGTGACGCGCTCCGTGTCGACGTAGGCATGCAGGAAGTCGCCGCGGAACTCCAGGCGCGGCGTGGGCTTGCCGTTCGGTCCCACCGACGGGTCGCGGATGACGATCGCGTTGCCGAAGAGCTGGATTTCGCTGCCGTCGGAATTCGACAGCCCCCGGTCGGCGCTGCCGCGCGTCACGAGCCCCTCGGGGGACACCGAGCGCATGCGCACCTTGTCGATCTCGATGGTGTCGGTGTCGGGGTAGTGCCGGCCTTCGACGCCGTGCAGTTCGCTGCGCAGGTCGCCATTGGGCAGGAAGTTCTTGATGACGAAGTCGCGCATGAAGTAGTCGGGCTCGTGCGTGGGCGCGACCTTGGGAGCAGGCTCCAGCAGCTTGGGCGCGTTGCGCACCAGCCAGTAGGTGCCGAGCGCGACGGCCGCCGTCAGGATGATCGGCAGGTAGATCGTGGCGCGGTCGAGGACATCGCGCGCCATGCCCCATGCGCGTTTCACGCCGCTCATGCGCCAGGCCCCCGCGCCGCGTCGAGCATGACGCGGTACTGGCCGCAGGCGGTGAGCAGCAGGTCGCACAACTCGCGCGCAGCGCCCTCGCCGCCGCGCGCCCTGGTCACGTAGCGCGCGATGCCGCGCACTTCCGCATGGGCATTGGCCGGCGCCGCCGGGAAGCCGACGCGCGAGAGCACCGGCAGGTCGGGCCAGTCGTCGCCGATGGCCGCGGCCTGTGCCCAGCCGAAGCCGAGCTGGTCGAGCATGGCCTGGGCGGCCGGCAGCTTGTCCTCGGTGCCATAGCGCACGTGCTCGATGCCCAGCGCCTCCAGGCGCACGCGCAGCGGCTTGGAGTCGCGCCCGGTGATCACGGCCGGCACGATGCCCGCCTTGCGCAGCAACTTCAGGCCGTAGCCGTCGAGGATGCTGAAGCGCTTGAGCGTCTCGCCATGCTCGGTGAAATACACGCCGCCGTCGGTCAGGACGCCGTCGATGTCGAAGAAGACGATGCGCACGTCCTGTGCGGCGAGAAGCGTCTCGGCCTGGAACTCGAGGGGCATCAGATGACCTTCGCGCGCATCAGGTCGTTGGTGTTGATCGCGCCGACGACCACGCCTTCGCCGTCGATCACGAACAGCCGGGTGATGCCGCACTGTTCCATGAGCTCGGCGGCTTCCACCGCCAGCGCGTCGACGCGGATGGTGCGCGGGTTGCGGTGCATGACGTCGACCGCCTTGGGACTGCGCAGGTCGGCACCGGCCTCGATCAACCGGCGCAGGTCGCCGTCGGTGAAGATGCCCGAGGCGCGGCCGTCGGGCTCCACCACCGCGGCGGCGCCGAAGCCCTTGTTGCTCATGGCACGCATCAGCTCGCTGATGCTGGCGTCGGGCGCCACGCGAGGAACGTCGTCGCCCGAGCGCATGACATCGCTCACGTGGGTGAGCAGCTTGCGCCCGAGCGCGCCGCCCGGGTGCGAGCGAGCGAAGTCTTCCGAGCCGAAGCCGCGCGCGTCGAGCAGCGCCACGGCCAGCGCGTCGCCCATCGCCATCTGGGCGGTGGTGCTGGCGGTGGGGGCGAGGTTGAGCGGGCAGGCCTCCTTCGACACGCCCGCGTCGATCACGATGTCGGCATGGCGGGCGAGGGTGGATTCGGTGCGGCCGGTCATGGCGATCAGGGGCACGCCCTGGCGCTTGACGACCGGCAGGATGACGGTGAGCTCGTCGACCTCGCCGCTGTTGGAGATGGCGAGCACCAGGTCGACCGCCTTGATCATGCCGAGGTCGCCGTGGCTGGCCTCGGCCGGGTGCACGAACATCGCGGGCGTGCCCGTGGAGGCGAGGGTGGCGGCGATCTTGCGGCCGACGTGGCCGCTCTTGCCCATGCCCATCACGACCACGCGGCCGCGCACTTCGAGGATCTTGCGCACGGCCTCGACGAAGCTGGGGCCGACGCGGTTCTTCAGGCCGGAGACGGCTTCGGCTTCGATGTCGAAGGTGAGGCGTGCCCGGGCCAGGATGGCTTCGGGGTCGACCACGGGGGCCGGGGCGGGACGGGAGCTCATCGCCGGATTTTACGGGCCAGCGGCTTGCCCCCGCGGCCGCCGGGGCGCCTCCGGGTGTCCTCCCTGAGGCGCCGCGCACGGCTCTTGCTCTAGCATCGGCGCATATGTCTTCGTTCGATCTCACGCTGTTGTACTTGCTGGCCGCGGTGATCGGCGTGGTGGCGTGCCGCTCACTCAAGCTGCCGCCGATGCTCGGCTATCTCTCGGCCGGCGTGCTGATCGGGCCGCACGCCTTCGCGCTGGCCCAGAACACCGAGGGCATCCAGCACCTCGGCGAATTCGGCGTGGTGTTCCTGATGTTCGTGATCGGACTGGAATTCAGCCTGCCCAAGCTGCGCGCGATGCGAAAGCACGTGTTCGGCCTGGGCCTGCTGCAGGTGCTGCTGACCATGGCCCTCGCCACCATCGGCGCGCTGCTGCTGGCGCGGCTGCTGCCGGCGGCCTGGCACCTGGGCTGGCAGACCGCGCTGGCCCTGTCGGGCGCGCTCACCATGAGCAGCACCGCCATCGTGGTCAAGCTGATGGCCGAGCGGCTCGAACTCGAAAGCGAGCACGGCAAGCGCGTGATGGGCGTGCTGCTGTTCCAGGACCTGGCGGTGGTGCCGCTGCTGGTGCTGATCCCCGCGCTGGGCGCCCCGCCCGAGGCGCTGGCCAAGGCGCTGGGGCTCGCGCTGCTGAAGGCGAGCTTCCTGATCGGCGTGCTGCTGTACGGCGGCCCGCGGGTGATGCGCTGGTGGCTCACGCTGGTGGCGCGGCGGCGCAGCGAGGAGCTCTTCATCCTGAACGTGCTGCTGATCACGCTGGGGCTTGCCTGGCTGACCGAGCTGGCCGGCCTGAGCCTGGCGCTGGGCGCCTTCATCGCAGGCATGCTGGTGTCGGAGACCGAATACAAGCACCAGGTCGAGACCGACATCCGCCCCTTCCACGACGTGCTGCTGGGGCTGTTCTTCATCACCGTGGGCATGTCGCTCGACTGGCACATCGTGGTCGAGCGCTGGCTGCTGGTGGGCGTGCTGCTGCTGGTGCCGCTGGCCTTCAAGCTGGCGCTGGTGACCGTGCTGGCTCGGGTGCTGGGCGCCACCTCGGGCGTGTCGCTGCGCACCGGCCTGTATCTCGCCCAGGCCGGCGAGTTCGGCTTCGTGCTGCTGACGCTGGCGCAGGAGCGCAGCCTGCTGCCGCCGTGGCTGGCCAACCCGGTGCTGGCGTCGATGGTGCTGTCGATGCTGGCGACGCCCTTCATCATCATGTACAGCAACGCCATCGTGCGGAAGCTGGTGGCCAGCGACTGGCTGCAGCAGTCGCTGCAGATGACGACCATCGCGCGCAAGACCATCAACACCGCGCAGCACGTGATCATCTGCGGCTACGGGCGTTGCGGCCAGAACCTGGCGCGCATCCTGGAGCGCGAGGGCATCCCCTACATGGCGCTCGACCTGGACCCCGACCGCGTGCGCCAGGCCGCCGCCGCCGGCGACTCGGTGGTGTTCGGCGACGCCGCGCGGCTGCAGGCGCTGATGGCGGCCGGCCTGGCGCGCGCCAGCGCGGTGGTCGTGACCTACCTCGACGTGCCCGGCGCGATGAAGGTGCTGGCCAACACGCGCGCCCACGCGCCGCACGTGCCGGTGATCGTGCGCACGCAGGACGACCACGACCTCGAGAAGCTGCAGGCCGCCGGCGCGACCGAAGTGGTACCCGAGGCCATCGAGGGTTCGCTGATGCTCGCGAGCCACGCGCTGGCGCTGGTCGGCGTGCCGATGCGGCGCGTGATCCGCGTGGTGCAGGACCAGCGCGATGCCCGCTACAACCTGCTGCGCGGCTACTTCCACGGCGCGGACGACGACAACGCCGACGAGATCGATCACGAGCGGCTCAACAGCTTCACGCTCGATGCAGGCGCCCGCGCGATCGGCCAGACGCTGCAGGGACTGGCGCTGCAGACGCTGGGCGTGCGCATCGCGAGCCTGCGCCGGCACGACGGCCAGCCGCGCCCGCTGGCCGACGACACGGTACTGTCGGACGGCGACACACTGGTGCTCTCGGGCAAGCCGGCCGCGCTGGCGATGGCGGTCGAGCGGTTGCAGAAGGGCTGAGCGGCAGCAGGCCGCTTTCCGCCGGGACGCTCAGTTGATGAGCGTCGGGTTGCGCTTTTCTTCCTCGATGCGCTGCTGACGGCGCACCGCCTCGCACTGCGCATGGGCCTTGTACTCCGGCTTCAGGCACTGCGCCGCCATGCATTGCGCCCTGGCGATGAAATTGCGGTCGCCGCACATGGCCGCGGGCTCGGCCGCAGCCGCCGGTGCGGGTGGCGGAGCAGGCGCCGCGACGGGAGCAGCAGTCTCCGCAGCTGGCTGGGGCGCCGCAGCGGCGGCCGGCTGCTTGCGCGCCTGCTTGGCGGGCTTGGGCGGCGGGGGTGCTGCCGGCGCGGCTTCCGCCGCAGGCGATGGCGCGGCCTGCTCGGCAGGCTGTGCATCCGTCGCGGCGGGCTCGGCGGGCGGCGGTGATGGCGGTGATGGCGGTGGTGGTGACTCGACGGCAGGCGCCGCAGCGGCGGGAGCCGGCGCGACGGCGGGCGGGGCCGTCTCCTCGACGGCAGGAGCCGTCTTTCGCGTTCCGTAGCCGGACCAGCCCGCCACGATCATCGCCACAGCCACCGCGAGCAGGCCCACCCACAGCAGGATCGCGCGCTTGCGCGGCGGCCGGTCGACCGGAGCGGGCTTGCGGATCCTGACCCGGGGCTTCTTCACCCTTTCGGGCGACGGCGCCCAGCTCGATTCCAGCCCCTGCGGGGTGGCCGGCGGTGCGGGCACGCGCGGCGAGCCGTCGTCGTGCAGCATGAAAACGGTCTGCTCGTCGTCGTCATGCCGCGGCGCGGAGGCAGGCGAGCGGCTGAAGAAGGACTGGCGCGCGGGCGACGGTGCCGGCGGGAGTTCTTCGAGGGGCGCCGGGATGGTCGGCGCGCGCAGTTGGGCGGGCGCCGTGGTGGCCCATTCGCGTTCGGGGGTCGGCGGCGGCGGGATCCGGTCTCCCGCGGCGGACAGCTTGATGCCGCAGCTCCTGCAGAAATTCGCGCCGTCACGGTTCTCCGTGCTGCAGACCGGACAGATCGAGGCCATGGCTTGCTTGCTGACTACTTCTTGCTTCTCGGCGTCCTGAACTGAAATGGCTGGCCTGCATCCGTAGGATCGATCCGGTGGCGGGCGAGTGAGGAGGCCTTCCCGATCAGGTCACCGCGACGCGCTTGGAGCGGTGCGCCATGCGCTTGGCGATCACGGCGCCCAGGGCCATCGCGATCTCCAGCGCCATGTTGGGCTGGCGGTTCGACATCTCGGCGAAGCGGATCGCGGTGAGCCGCCAGACGCGGCCCGCACCGGTGACCACCACGTTGGCAGAATGCGGCTGCCGCGAGAAGAACGAGCCTTCGCCGACCACCGAACCCGCGGTAAGCACGGCCAGCTTCATCTGTTCCTTGCTGCTGACGCGGTGCACGCTGATGGCGCCGCTCTCGACGAAGAACACCGAACGGTCGGGCGTGCCCTGCTCGATCAGCACGTCGCCGACGCCGGTCTCGATGGGTTGCAGGTAACCCGCCAGCGTTTCCCACTGCTGGACGTTGAACGTCAACGCGAACGCGTCGGTGTTGATGTTCTCCGCGATGGCGCGGCTCAGGTTCTGGATTGACATGTGTTTCTCGGCCCCCGCATGTGAGCCGAAGTATCCGCGATGGCCGCGAACTTCGGCTACAAGTGTTTACGTTTTTCGAGGGCGGCTGCCGCTATCTGTGGCTATTTACCAATGCAGAAGCGCGAAAAGATGACGCCCAGCAGGTCGTCGGCGCCGAACTCGCCGGTGATCTCGTTCAGCGCGTTCTGCGCGAGGCGCAGTTCCTCGGCCAGCAGGTCGAGCAGCTGTGCCTGTGCCTCCAGGTGGCTTGCAGCCAGCGCCAGGTGCGTTTCGACCCGGGCCAGCGCCTGCACGTGGCGCGCTCGCGCAAGGTACACGCCCTCGGGCACTGCCTGCCAGCCGGCCATGGCCAGAAGCTGATCGCGCAGGGCCTCGATGCCCAGCCCGGTCTTGGCGGAGAGGGCGATGCCCTGTTCGGGATGGGCCGTGGGTGCCGCGTCCTGCTTGTTCCAGACGTCGAGCACCGGCACGCTCGCGGGCAGCTTCCGCTGGAGACCGGCCAGTATCTCGGCGTCGGCAGCGGCGTAGTCGGTCTGGCTCGCGCGCGTCAGGTCGTGCAGGAACAGCACCGCATCGGCGCTCTCGATCTGCCCCCAGGCGCGTGCCACGCCGATCTGCTCGACCTCGTCGCTGCTCTCCCGCAGGCCGGCGGTGTCGGCCACGTGCAGCGGCACGCCGTGGATCTGGATGGTCTGCGAGACCACGTCGCGCGTGGTGCCCGCCACGGCACTCACGATGGCCAGCTCCGCGCCGGCCAGCGCATTGAGCAGCGAGCTCTTGCCGGCGTTGGGCTGGCCCGCGATCACGACCTTGATGCCCTCGCGCAGCAGGGCGCCCTGGCGCGCGCGCTGCTGCACCGCAGATAGCTGCGACCGCAGCTTCGCCAGCTGCCCGGCCGCGTCGGCCTTCTGCAGGAAGTCGATCTCCTCCTCGGGAAAGTCGAGCGTGGCCTCCACCAGCATGCGCAGGTGGATCAGCGCGTCGCGCAGCGTGTGGATCTCGCGCGAGAAGGCGCCCGACAGCGAGCGCCCGGCGCTGCGCGCGGCCGCCTCGGTGCTGGCGTCGATCAGGTCGGCGATGGCCTCGGCCTGCGCCAGGTCGATCTTGCCGTTGAGGAAGGCGCGCTGGCTGAACTCGCCGGGCTCGGCCACGCGCAGGCCGGGCAGGCGCGGGCGGCCGGTGACCGGGTCGGGCTCGGCCGCCGCTTCCAGGCAGCGCGCCAGCAGGAGCTGCAGCACGACCGATCCGCCATGGGCCTGCAGTTCGAGCACGTCCTCGCCGGTGAAGGAGTTGGGCGAGGGAAAGTGGATGGCCAGGCCGTGGTCGACCGGCTCGCCGTCCGCGTCGCGGAACGGCAGGTAGGTGGCCTCGCGCGGCTTGAGCGCGCGGCCGCAGATCGCGTCGACCAGCGGCGCCAGCCTGGCGCCCGACACGCGCACGATGCCGACCGCGCCGCGCCCCGAGGCGGTGGCGATGGCGACGATGGGGTCGGAGGTGCGGGCGAGCATGGTGCGGATTCTTTCAGTCTTTCAGCAAAAAGGGCCGCTTGCGCGGCCCTTCGTGGGATGGCTTGGAGCGATCGGCCGGCTTACTTGGCGCCGAGCACGCCCAGGCGCTTGTTGATGAACCACTGCTGCGCGATCGACAGCACGTTGTTCGTGATCCAGTACAGCACCAGGCCGGCCGGGAAGAAGATGAACATCACGCTGAACGCGAGCGGCATGATCCACATCAGCTTGGCCTGCATCGGATCGGGCGGCGTCGGGTTGAGCCAGGTCTGGAAGAGCGACGTGGCCGTCATCACGATCGGCAGGATGTACCAGGGGTCGGGTGCCGAGAGGTCGGTGATCCAGCCGATCCAGGGCGCGTGGCGCATCTCGACCGACGACAGCAGCACCCAGTACAGCGCGATGAACACCGGGATCTGGATCAGGATCGGGAAGCAGCCGCCCATCGGGTTGACCTTCTCGGTCTTGTAGATCCGCATCATTTCCTGCTGCATCTCCTGCGGCTTGTCCTTCAGCCGCTCGCGCATTTCCATGATCTTCGGATTGATGGCCTTCATCTTGGCCATGCTGGCGTAGGCCTTGGCGTTGAGCCAGTAGAAGGCCGCCTTCAGCAGCACCACCAGCGCGACGATCGACCAGCCCCAGTTGCCCAGGAGGCCGTGCAGCTGGGTGAGCAGCCAGTACAGCGGCTTGGAGATGATCGCGAAGATGCCGTAGTCCTTCACCAGGTCCAGGCCCGGGGCGATGGCTTCGAGCTTCTTTTCTTCCTCGGGACCCGCGAACAACGCACTGTTCACGACCTGCGTGGCACCCGGGGCGATCTTCGGCAGCGTGGCCACCATGGCGATGGAGAACTGGTTGTCGCCCAGGTCCTTCACGCGGAACTCGCGGCGCAGCTGCTCGCTGGCCGGGTCGCCCTTGAGCAGCCACGCCGAAGCAAAGTAATGCTGCACCATCGCGATCCAGCCGTCGTTGGCCGGCGGCGGCGGTTCGATCTTGCCCTTGGCGATGTCCTTGAAGTCGAGCTTGTGGAACTTCTTCTCGTTGGTGTACGCCGCAGGGCCCGTGAAGGTGTTGGTGCCGAACATGGTGCTGGCAGCCACCGTGCCGTGACGCAGCAACTGCAGGTACAGCTGCGCGTCGCGCGGCTGGTCGCTCACGTTGACCACTTCGTGGCGCACGCCGATAACGTAGTCGCCACGGTGAAACACGTAGGTCTTGATGTACTTCAGGCCGCCGGCGGGGGCGCTTTCGAAGCTCACTTCCAGCGTGTTCTGGCCGTCGGCCATCTCGCGCGGGCCGGGCCTGGGCGTCATCTGCGTCAGGTGGTTCGGGAAACGCTCGCCGGTGTCGACCTGGTTGAGCAGGCCGGTCTGCGCGACATAGCGGGTGGCGGGCGAGCCGTTCTCGAACAGCACCACGTGCTTGGTGCGGTCGGCTTCGTCGTACTTGCGCAGTTCGAGGTGGTTGACCGTGGCGCCTTCGCTGTCGATGCTGGCCTGGAACAGGTCGGTGGTCACCTTGACCTGCTCACGCGGAGCCGCGGCCACCGCTTGCGTGGGCACGGCGCCGGCATTGCCGCTGCCGGAGGCAGCCGGTACGCCGTTGCTGTTGGCCGCGGGCGCGGTGGTTGCGGGAGCGGCGGCCGTGGCGGCCGTGGCGGCCGTGGCGGCCGGCTTGGTCGACGGCAGGAAGGTCGGCTTGTTGCCGTTGAAGACCTGCCATTGGTCCCACAGCAGTACCAGCGAGAAACCAAAAATCACCCACAGTATCGTGCGGCGGATATCGTTCATGACGAAGACTTCTTGTCGGAAGAGAGAAGAGACGAAAACAGCGATCCTGACCTGTCAGTGCGACGCTGGGATTTCGGCGGAACCGGATCGTGGCCGCCCTGGCACCAGGGCTGGCAGCGCGCGATGCGGTGCAGGGTGAGATAGCTGCCCTTGAGCGCGCCATGCACTTCCAGCGCCTCGATCGAATACACGGAGCAGGTCGGCGTGAAACGGCACGACTGGCCGAGCCAGGGGCTCAGCAGCAGGCGGTAGGCCTTCACGATGCCGATCAGCAGGCGTTTCATGGCGAGGAGGAAGGGGCTGCGGCCGGCGCAGGGGCGCGCGCGGCCCGTGCCAGCAGCTGCTGGAGTTCGGCGCGCACGGCGGCCTTGAGCTTGTCCGAAGAGGCGCTCACGAACTCCTTGCGGTCGAAGCCCGCGCGCAGCCGCACCACGTGCGCGGCGCGAGGCAGTGCTGCACCGGATGCGGCGCTCACCGAATAGATCTGGCGCTTGATGGCGTTGCGCGTGACGGCGCGACGCGCCCAGCGCTTGGGCACCATGGCACCCAGCCAGACGTCGTCGGACGCGAACAACGGCTGTGCGCTCGATGCGAGATCGAGCGCACAACGATGCAATGCGAAATGAGCAGTGCGCGCCACGGTGGCACCTGCGAGGACGGCCTGGAATTGCGCGCGGGACTTGAGCCGCTGCATGGAAGCCGGGCCGCTTGTGTCATGCCGGCCCGGGCCAGAAGCCCTGGCGGATGGAGCTGGCGCTGACGGGTCGGCTGCTGGCAACGGCAGGTGGACTGCCGTCAGACGGCCAGGCGCTTGCGGCCCTTGGCGCGGCGTGCGTTGATGACGGCACGGCCGCCGCGGGTCTTCATGCGGACCAGGAAGCCGTGGGTACGGGCGCGGCGGACTTTGGATGCTTGGTAGGTGCGTTTCATGGTGATTTCCTAATTCCCTGTTCGCGCTGGCCCTTCGCGCTTTCGTACTGAAAGCATGAAGTTCCTGCGGGGCGCCGGGGCGGGCGTGTTTCGGATGGCCCCCGAAAGACGCAAAGAGGTTTTCAGGGAAACCCGCAATTATCGCAAACATTGGGGCCCTGAACAATCTTCGAGCAGATTTGCGGGCCTTTCGACACACTCGCCGGCGTGTGGATAAGGTTTTGACAAGTTAGAATGCCGGGCGCCTTCCAGCAGAGAATATCCACAATACCTATACCAAGAAATGCCCGAGGGTCCCTTCACTTTTCCCCACGCCCATGTCGACTGACGGCATCGGCGAAAGCCTCTGGCAGGCCTGCGTCGACCAGCTCGCGCAGGAGCTGTCCGAGCAGCAGTTCAACACCTGGATCAAACCCCTGACGGCCCAGGTCGCCGACGACCTGTCGCGCATGACCGTGTTCGTCGCCAACCGGTTCAAGCTCGACTGGATCCGTGCCCAGTACGCCGGCAAGATCGCCGCCATGGCGGAGAAGATGTACGGCCAGCCGGTTGCCATCGAGTTAGCGCTTGCTCCTCGCGAAATCCCGGTGCGTGCTGCACCCGTGGCCGTCATGACCGAAACGGACGTGCCGCGCGACGTGGCGGGCCCGGGCGAGGAGCCGGCCGCCGCCGGCTTCAAGAACCGCCTGAATTCCGGCCTCACCTTCGACACCCTGGTCGAAGGCACGGCCAACCGCATGGCGCGCGCCGCGGCGATGCACGTGGCCGGCATGCCGGGTCACCTGTACAACCCTCTTTTCATCTATGGCGGCGTCGGCCTGGGCAAGACCCACCTGATGCATGCTGTGGGTAACCGGCTGCTGGCCGACAAGCCGGACTCCAAAGTTCTCTACATCCACGCCGAGCAGTTCGTCTCGGATGTGGTCAAGGCCTATCAGCGCAAGACCTTCGATGAGTTCAAGGAGCGCTACCACTCGCTCGACCTGCTGCTGATCGACGATGTGCAGTTCTTCGCCAACAAGGACCGGACGCAGGAAGAGTTCTTCAACGCGTTCGAGGCCCTGCTGGCCAAGAAGTCGCACATCGTGATGACCAGCGACACCTATCCGAAGGGCCTGGCGGACATCCACGAGCGCCTGGTCTCGCGCTTCGATTCCGGCCTCACGGTTGCCATCGAGCCGCCCGAGCTCGAGATGCGCGTGGCCATCCTGATCAACAAGGCGCGCGCCGAATCGGCCGAGATGCCGGAAGAAGTCGCCTTCTTCGTCGCCAAGAACGTGCGCTCCAACGTGCGCGAGCTCGAAGGCGCGCTGCGCAAGATCCTCGCCTACTCGCGCTTCAACCAGAAGGAGATCTCGATCGCCCTGGCGCGCGAGGCTCTGCGCGACCTGCTGTCGATCCAGAACCGGCAGATCTCCGTCGAGAATATCCAGAAGACGGTGGCCGACTACTACAAGATCAAGGTCGCCGACATGTACAGCAAGAAACGCCCGGCCAGCATCGCGCGGCCGCGGCAGATCGCGATGTACCTGGCCAAGGAGCTCACGCAGAAGAGCCTGCCGGAAATCGGCGAGCTGTTCGGCGGGCGCGATCACACGACGGTGCTGCACGCGGTGCGCAAGATCTCGGGCGAGCGCCAGCAGCTCACCGAGCTCAACCAGCAGCTCCACGTGCTCGAGCAGACCCTCAAGGGCTGACCGGAAAGAAATCGGATGTCGTCCAGGAAGCTCCCCGCGACAGCGGAGAATGGCGCCCTGCAAGCTGATTCAAAGAGATAGGAAGAGGAAGAAGACATGATCGTTTTGAAGGCAACCCAGGACAAGGTCCTCGCCGCGCTGCAGTCGGTGGCGGGCATCGTGGAGCGGCGTCACACCTTGCCGATCCTGGCGAACGTGCTGATCCGCAAGACCGGCGGCCAGCTGCAGCTGACCACCAGCGACCTCGAGATCCAGATCCGCACCACCGCCGAGCTCGGCGGCGACGACGGCAACTTCACCACCACCATCGGCGCGCGCAAGCTGATCGACATCCTGCGCACCATGCCGGCCGACCAGACCGTGAGCCTCGAGTCGAACGCCAGCAAGCTGGTGCTCAAGGGCGGCAAGAGCCGCTTCACGCTGCAGTCGCTGCCCGCGGAAGATTTCCCGCTGGTGCAGGAAGCCGCCAACTTCGGTCCCGTGTTCAGCGTGCCGCAGAAAACGCTCAAGGACCTGCTCTCGCAGGTCTCGTTCGCGATGGCCGTGCACGACATCCGCTACTACCTCAACGGCATCCTCTTCGTGGCCGAGGGCAAGCAGCTGAGCCTGGTCGCCACCGACGGCCACCGCCTGGCCTTCTCTTCCGCCACGCTCGACGTGGAAGTGCCGCGCCAGGAGGTGATCCTGCCGCGCAAGACCGTGCTCGAGATGCAGCGCCTGCTGTCCGACGCCGAAGGCGCCATCGAGATGCAGTTCGCGAACAACCAGGCCAAGTTCAGCTTCGGCGGCATGGAGTTCGTCACCAAGCTGGTCGAGGGCAAGTTCCCCGACTACAACCGCGTCATCCCGAAGAACCACAAGAACACCGTCACGCTCGGCCGCGCGCCGCTCTTGGCCAGCCTGCAGCGCACCGCCATCCTGACCAGCGAGAAGTTCAAGGGCGTTCGCCTGAACATCGAGCCGGGCACGCTGCGCATCGCGTCGAACAACGCCGAGCAGGAAGAAGCCCAGGACGAGCTCGACATCGACTACGGCGGCGACACCATCGAGATCGGCTTCAACGTGACCTACCTGATCGACGCGCTGTCGAACATGGACCAGGACATGGTCAAGATCGACCTGGCCGACTCCAACAGTTCGGCGCTGCTGACCATTCCCGAGAACGCATCCTTCAAATACGTCGTGATGCCGATGCGCATCTAACAGACAGAAACCACGGCGCCTTGCGCACACGACCCGCGGCCTTCCGCGGGTTTGCGCTTTCAAGAGGCGGCGAATTGAGCTTTTGAGAGCCCGAAAAATCACGCGCGAATGCCGTGAGAGACTGAGGAATATCCGAATGAGTGCTGAAGAAAACAAGCCCGACGTGCCGCACACCGAGCCCGTCTACATCCCCGAGATCGAAACCGTGGCCGCCGACACCAGCTATGGCGAAGGCTCGATCACGATCCTCGAAGGGCTTGAGGCCGTGCGCAAGCGCCCCGGCATGTACATCGGCGACACCTCGGACGGCACCGGGCTGCACCACCTCGTCTTCGAGGTGGTCGACAACTCCATCGACGAGGCGCTGGCCGGCCACTGCGACGACATCGTCGTGACCATCCACACCGACAACTCGATCTCCGTCACCGACAACGGCCGCGGCATTCCCACCGGCGTGAAGATGGACGACAAGCACGAGCCCAAGCGCTCGGCCGCCGAGATCGCGCTGACCGAGCTGCACGCGGGCGGCAAGTTCAACCAGAACAGCTACAAGGTCTCCGGCGGCCTGCACGGCGTGGGCGTGAGCTGCGTGAACGCGCTGAGCACCATGCTGCGCCTGGTGGTGCGCCGCGAAGGCAAGATCCACGAACTCGAATTCAGCCGCGGCTTCGTGCAGAACCGCCTGCTCGAGACGGTGAACGGCGTCGAGGTCTCGCCCATGAAGATCATCGGCGACACCGACAAGCGCGGCACCGAAGTTCACTTCCTGCCCGACACCGAGATCTTCAAGGAGAACTCGGACTTCCACTACGAGATCCTCAGCAAGCGCCTGCGCGAACTGAGCTTCCTGAACAACGGCGTGCGCATCCGCCTGAAGGACGAGCGCACCGGCAAGGAAGACGACTTCTCCGGCGCCGGCGGCGTGCGCGGCTTCGTCGAGTTCATCAACAAGGGCAAGACCGTCCTGCACCCGAACTCGTTCTACGCCGAGGGCGAGCGCCCGGCCGACACCTACGGCGGCATCCCCGGCACGCACATCGGCGTCGAAGTGGCGATGCAGTGGAACAGCGGCTACAACGAGCAGGTGCTGTGCTTCACCAACAACATCCCGCAGCGCGACGGCGGCACCCACCTCACGGGCCTGCGAGCGGCGATGACGCGCGTCATCAACAAGTACATCGAGGAGAACGAGCTGGCCAAGAAGGCCAAGGTCGAAGTCACCGGCGACGACATGCGCGAAGGCCTTTGCTGCGTGCTGAGCGTGAAGGTGCCCGAGCCCAAGTTCTCGAGCCAGACCAAGGACAAGCTGGTGTCCAGCGAAGTGCGCGCGCCGGTGGAAGACATCGTCGGCCGCCTGCTGACAGACTACCTCCTGGAACGCCCGAACGACGCCAAGATCATCTGCGGCAAGATCATCGAGGCCGCCAAGGCCCGCGAGGCCGCGCGCAAGGCCCGCGAAATGACGCGCCGCAAGGGCGTGCTCGACGGCATGGGCCTGCCCGGCAAGCTGGCCGACTGCCAGGAGAAGGACCCGGCGCTGTGCGAGGTCTACCTGGTGGAGGGCGACTCCGCCGGCGGCTCCGCCAAGCAGGGCCGCGACCGGAAGTTCCAGGCCATCCTGCCGCTGCGCGGCAAGATCCTGAACGTCGAGAAGGCACGCTACGAGAAGCTGCTGACCAGCAACGAAATTCTCACCATGATCACCGCGCTGGGCACCGGCATCGGCCGCGCCGGCGCGAGCACGCCGGGCGGCGGCGCCGATGACTTCAACGTCGCCAAGCTGCGCTACCACCGCATCATCATCATGACCGACGCCGACGTCGACGGCGCCCACATCCGCACGCTGCTGCTGACCTTCTTCTACCGGCAGATGCCGGAGCTGGTCGAGCGCGGCCACATCTACATCGCGCAGCCGCCGCTGTACAAGGTCAAGGTCGGCAAGGAAGAGCAGTACCTGAAGGACGGCCCCGCGCTCGACGCCTTCCTGCTGAAGGTGGCGCTGAAGGACGCGCGCATCGAGACCGGCGGCGCCAGCTCGACCACGCTCAGCGGCGACACCCTGGCCGAACTGGCGCGCAAGCACCAGGTGGCCGAGGCCGTCATCGCGCGCCTGCGCAATTTCATGGACGCCGAAGCGCTGCGCGCCATCGCCGACGGCGTGGCGCTCGACCTCGACACCACGCCCGCCGCCGAGGCCTCGGCCGTCGCGCTGCAGGCCAAGCTGCGCGAACTCAACACGACCGGCGTGCCGGCCGAGGTGAGCAGCGAGTTCGACGCCCGCACCGACAAGCCCCTGCTGCGCATCAGCCGCCGCCACCACGGCAACGTCAAGAGCAGCGTGCTCACCCAGGACTTCGTGCACGGCGCCGACTACGCCGCGCTCGCCGAAGCCGCCAACACCTTCCGCGGCCTGCTGAGCCCCGAGGGCGCGGTGGTCAAGCGCGGCGAGGGCGACCGTACCAAGGAAGAAAAGGTCGACGACTTCCGCCAGGCCATGAAGTGGCTCATCGGCGAAGCCGAACGCGCCACCTCGCGCCAGCGCTACAAGGGCCTGGGCGAGATGAACCCAGAGCAGCTGTGGGAAACCACCATGGACCCGAACGTGCGCCGCCTGCTGAAGGTGCAGATCGACGACGCGATCGAGGCCGACCGCGTGTTCACGATGCTGATGGGCGACGAGGTGGAACCGCGCCGGGAGTTCATCGAGCAGAACGCGCTGCGGGCGGCGAATATCGACGTGTGATTCTCCCTGTGGGGTGACACGGAAAGCAAAAAGCGGCTCAATCAGCCGCTTTTTTTGGCAAACAAAGGCTCAACAGTCCTGAGCGGCGGATGCGTTCCGAATCAACCTGGCGGACCGCTTTCTACGGGTGCAGCGAGGCATGGGAACAGGTACAGAATTGAGCGACGCACCACACTAGGTCCCAGTGCCAGTCGCAAGATCTGCTCGGGCGCGATCACGCATAAGGGTAAATTGCCGGAGCATGTCCGCCCTGTCATAGCCCCGATACCAATTCACCTCTGTGTCACGGCGCTTCTCGGCTGTTTCGTGGTTGAAATGGGCTGCAAATCTTGCGCTCCGATCTACAGTGAATATGTATGGAACGCCGCCGGAATAGTGCCTGATCGCGCCAGTTCTCATCAGCACCGTCTTGCCATTCGGTGCATATTGCGCGTCGATGCGAACGACCACGAAGTTTGCGGCAACGAAATCGCGAAGCGCTTTTGCCTCAACATCTTGGGCACCTGAGGGCTCCTCGAACATCTTCTGCGTATACCGGGCTTCTGGTCCCGTGGACAAGCCATAGGTATAGCGAAACTCTCCATGCCCACCGCTGATATGGGCATCGAAGACGTGGCACCAGATGCACCACTCTGCGCCATATTCCACGAGCAAAGTCTTGCCCCCGCTGTCAGCTTTTGCCAAGGCCGTTGTGAAAAGAGCCAACTGGTCCCCGCACTCATCGAAAACGCGCGCCTTTCCATTGCGACACTGAGGATCGATCCTCTCCGGAAAGCTGACATACGCCTTGGGCAAGTTCTTCGAATCCTGGCTGCACGCAGCCTGCAGCGCGATGAGAACTGCCGCCCAAATCCATTTCCTTCTCATTACCCTCTCCCAGTTTTTTTTGAATCAACCTGCCCGTTTTTGACAGAGCATGAGGCCGCTCCCGATGCCCGGGCAATGTGACGCACGAGTATCGAGACTTCGAGCGCCGCACATCAGGATGCGCTTGCGTCCCGCGAGCACAGTAAAACTTGGTGTGTTGGACGACACCACCTGGCCATCTGCTGGGATTTCGCGAACTTCGCTGGTGTCCCTGACGGTCATTCACGAAGTGCACGAATCTTTCACCTTGCGTGGGACAGACTGCGGGATTCCTAAAGTAGGTGCCATTCCTCTGTCCCATCCGGCACCGTCACGAGAACGCGCTACCGCCGGTCTAGCCAACAGTAGCGCGCCTTCTGTTCGGTGGCGTGCAAAACAGGCGTTGCGTGACTTATTTGCTGCAGGTTCCCGGCGCAGCGAGGCCCAACGCGGTCACCGCCTTCTTGCCCTCGGCCTCAAGCATCACTTCAAGGTTGGCGCCGCCCACGAAGGCGCCCATCTTGATGTACTGGCGCACGAAGTAGTTCTTCCCCGTCTCGAACATGAGCTTGAGCGTATTGGGCGAAAACTCGGATTCGGTCGCGATCTCGTGTTCCTTGCCACCCGTAACCTCCGTGCGGAAGAACACGTCGGGCGCCGACTCGCCGAGGCACTTTCCGTCGATCCAGATGTCCTTCTTGAGCGCCTTTCCGACAAAGCTGTCTCGATAGACATAGAGGCCGGAGTTGCCCGGCGACGGCGGCGAGAACTTCTTGGCCTGTGCCGAGGCCTCCGCACTTTCCATCTTCACGGAAGCACAGCCTGTAAACAAAACGGACATCAGGGCGATAACTGCGATTTTTCTCATGATCCCTCCGATCGAGTAATTGAAGTTGCTTTATGCCGAAGGCCACTGACGACTACTTCGGCGCATGAAATGTAACTTCATTTCGAGGGATTTCTGAAGTGTCTCTGACGCGCCGTTGTTTACCAGTCTACCGGTAGCAGAATCAGGCCTCGATCGAACGTGAAATGCGCGCAGCTAAGTTAACTACGAGATATCAGTATCTGCAAAGGAGGGCTGCCCAGCCTTGTCAAACTCAGAGCATCGCGGCCTCCTAAATTCGATCTTTTGAACCCCAATTTGTTAATAGCCGGAACTGTCACAGAACAGTTGTTGCAAGTCGTTTTCCACCCGAGTATCGTGTCAACTCAAAATCTAAAAGAGGGTTGGAAAATGGGAGTTAAGAGAACTGCACCTAAGCGCAGGAGGCTGTCGCGCATCTGCGTGCGCCCCCAAAGCAAGCATCAACAACGGCTCTTCGCCGATGGATTTGTTGTCCCTGTCGTCGAGCATCGATTGAACGATGGCATCGATTCGTCGAGACCGCCCATCGGCCTCTCTCCAATGCGAGCGTGATTGCCTCAGCCACGAGCTGATGCGTGATCTGGCGTGAAAAGCCGCAGCTCGTTCACGTCAATTTTTCTACAGCCAGCGCGCCAGCTTTCCCGCGCATGCTGCCTTTCCTTTTCAGGTTTCGATAGCGCCTGACCGCCACCCTTGTCGCCATTCAAAACCGCTCGAACGAGGCGGGAGAGGCTCACGGGAATTCGATGCTGCTTTCCTCGCAGCCAATTGTTTTCAGGGAGTTTTCAATGTCGTCCAAGTCTTTTCGCGCCCGCGCCGGCGCAGCCCTGCTGCGTTCGGCCAACGCCGTCAGTTGCAACTCGGCAAGCCAAACCGAGCCACCGGCTTCGAATTGGAAAATCGAAACCCTCGAACCGAGACTTCTAATGTCGGCGGACTTGGCCCCCGGAGTGCACACCCTGGAAGGAGCCATCGATCAGCCCGGCGAGCAGGACAGCTTCGAATTCGTGGTGACGGAAAAATCCCGCTTTCTTTTCGACGGTGTTCGGGGTGACGAAATCCAGTGGCAACTGAAGGGAAGCAACACCTCCGACCAATTCGACTATCGCCCCCTTACCTCGACAGGCGATCGATTTCTGGAGCTTGATCCGGGTACCTATACCCTGACCGTCGACGGCATCAACGACAAGACCGGAACCTACGCATTCCGGCTCATGGGCGTCGAAGCCGCGCGCCCCCTGACATTCGGCGACAGCACGAAGGGCGTCTTGGCAGCGGGCGCGCAAGCGGCGATGTACAGCGTCCAACTCGAAGCGGGCGACCGTCTTTACTTCCAGCCGGAAAGTGGCAACGGCAGCGGCGGCTGGACGTTGTTCGATCCAGATGCTGCGACTGTCTGGGGCAGGAACAGTCTGCAGGTCGACAGCGGACCTTTCATTGCTCAGCGTGCAGGAACCTTCTGGATGTCGGTGGAAGGACAGAGCGGCGCAACGTCGAGCGTCGACTACGGCTTCACCATGTACAAGCATGCCGCACGCAGCGAGGCGCTCGTACTGGGACGGACCTACACGGCAGCACTCGATGGCCCTGGCGACGCCGCCAGTTATTCCTTTGAAGTGGACCGCGCCACACAGGTGCAATGGGATCAGCTCTCGGCCTCTCTGAGCAACGTCAACTGGGTGATCGCCGATGCGAAGACCGGCAACACGATTACCAGCGGCACACTGAGTACGCAAGACGGCGTGCAGAGCCCTGTGCGACTCGCCGCGGGAAGCTACGTTCTGCGCGTCGAAGGCACGTGGCAGGGCCAGGGTAGCGCATCGTTCCGCTTGCTGACGGCCAGCCAGGCGGCCGAAGGCAATTCCGAGGTCCAGGCGTCTCCCGAGGGCAGCCTGGGAGGTCAGGTGGTGCGGGTCGATGCGACGTCACCCGGCACGCTATCCCTGGCGCATGCACCGCAGAAGGATGCTACCGGGGCACCACCCGATGCACAGTGGTTCATTACCGACGGCAACGGCGTACGGCTGGGCAACGGCAGGTTGAGTTCCGGGCAGATAGCGACGGTCGCATTGCCCCGTGCGGCCAGCTACTACCTGTGGACCAATACCGCATTGAGCGGAGGCCGGCCAGGTGTCCTGCGCGTGGCGCAATGGTCCGATGAGGCGCCGACACCCGTCGCTGTAGACCAGGTCACGCCGAAGACTCTGAGCAGCAACTTGCGGCACAGCGGCCAGACCCTGGTCCACGACATCACGGTGAGCGAGGGCGGCGTATGGGCCTTCGAGCCGACGCAGTTCGTCGAGGGAGCACAGTGGCGCCTTGTCGGCCCGCGTGGCACTGAATTCGACTGGACGGCGCTTTCCACGAGCCGGGGCGCGTCTGCTGCTATGCGTTACCTCGCTCCGGGAGCATATCGACTCGAAGTGCGCGCCGCGGGGCTCGGTACGGGCGTTGTTTCCACTTCGGTGACGCCCTTCGGGCCTGCCACCACGCTCGTACCAGGCACGGCCTCGAATGCTGTTTCGAATCTAGCGGTGGGCGCATCGGCGCTGCTGCGTGCCGACTCAAAGCGGTACGACGATTTCAGGCTTGCCTTCTCGGCCAACAACGCCGACTTCCTGGTCCATTCTTACGACGCGTATGGCCGCGCGTTGACAGTAAGCGCCGCAGGCGCGTTCTCGGCCGGACAGGCCAGCGGCGCGGTATTCATGCGCATCACGCGGCTGAGCCGCTCCAACGAAACGCCTGTCGAACTCAGCCTGACGCGCACTCCCGGCCAGGCTGCCGGGCTGGGCGACGTACCCGACACGATGAAGGCGCAAACCACCATTGTTAAAACGATCGAGCCGGGCGTCGAAGTCAATGACACCAACGAGGAAGGCGGCATCCCGACCTATCGCTTCACACAAGCCGCGGATGGCTGGATGGCGCTCCAATGGCAGAGGGGCAACTGGACCAACTGGAAGCTCGTTGGCCCGCGTGGCATCGAAGCCGATGGCGCCATCCGCGAAATCTTCTCCAGCGATCGCAGCCGCACTTGGTCGGCTCCGGTACGCTGGCTGCCAGCCGGCGAATACACGATTGAACTAACGGGCGGCACTGGCGCGGCACGTTTCACGGTGAGCAATGCGGCTCAAGCGATGCCGCTTGCCGTCGACACCCCGGTGGCGGTCGACCTCGCATCGACGGATGCCTATGCAGCGTTCGATGTAGTGCTCGACGCCGAGGTCAACACCTACCTGCGCGGACTGGCCGGCGCGGGTGACGACAACTGGTATCGGTTGTACGACGCTGGCGGGGTGCTGGTGTCCCAGGGCAACCCGGCCACTGCTGCGCCGACCGCACTCAGCGTGCCGCGCGATGGCCACTACCTCTTGATGGTAGCGCGCAACACCTTCGCCGCGGGCGGCGATGCACTGCGCTTCGACTTGCCCACTACGCCGAAGGCAGCGCAGGCAATCGCCATCGGCGACACGATCAGCGGCCGGTTCGTGACCAGCTACGAGGCGCGAGACTTCATCTTCGATGTCAACACTGCGTCGCACCTGGTCCTGACGCAGAACGGCAGCACCGGTCATGCCAAGACCTACCAGATTCTCGATGCAAGCGGCAATGCGATCGAAAAGCTCGCTGCCTACGGGGGCAGCGCATGGGGATTGGCAACTGGCCGATACACCCTGCGCGTGAGTCTCAACGAGTACTACAGGACACCCGGCCTGGACGACACGTTCGACCTGACGCTGGCTGCAATCAACGCTCCGCGCTCGCTCGACACCGTGAGCAGCACATCACTGAAAGTGAGCGACGGGATAGCAGACGGTGTGCTCAAGATCGATCTCGAGGCCGGCCAATCCTACCGGCTCAACGCTGCGGCACCTTTGGACTACTACTCGTCCATACGCGCGCGCGTGTTCGATCCCAGCGGGAATCTGGTGGTGCACTCGATCATGGGGGGTGGATGGTGGTCGACACAAGGAGACATCAAGATTGCCGCCTCTCAGACTGGCACCTACACGGTCGTTCTTGGAGCCTGGGACTCGTCCAAAGGCTTGACTGGAAACTATGCTTTCAAGCTTCGGCAGGCAAGCCTCACGACGACCGCCCTGCCGTTGGAGGGAGAGACAAGCGGCTCGCTCAAACTTTCCATCGACGAGGCACGCTACTCCTTCACGCTCACGCAACCCACTAGGGTCTGGCTGAGCGTTTCGGGCGACAACTACAACGCAAGCCTGGTGCGGACGGACTCGATCGGCAATGGCACCGTCATTGGATCGACGAACATCGTCAATGGCGGTTTGATGCGCGTCGTCGAACTGCCGCCGGGCAGCTATGAGGTACGCCTGCTGCCCACACGAGACGATCCGGGCAGCTACCGTGTGACGATCAACGATGTGTCAAAGCTTTCCACGCTTGCGCTTGGCACCACGGCAAGCACTTCAGTCGCGCAAAGCCGGTGGGCGACAGCCTGGGCCTACGACGGAACCGCTGGGCAGAAGCTGTTGGTCGATCCACGCACAACGACGGCTGCCTACGGTTACTGGGAGCTCGTCGGCCCCAGTGGCGAACGCGTTGCCTCGGGCAACCAATACGGTTCCGACGCCACGCTCCAGCGCGTAACGCTGCCGGAGACCGGTCGCTATGTGCTTCATCTGCAAGGACCAGGCTCGATCTCCGCCCCGCGTACTTCCACGATCCTGCTTCGCGAATTCAGCGAGCCCACGACGCCCTTTGCCCTAGGCAACCAAGTCAACGCGACCATCGCCGCTCTGGGCAATATCGACCGCTACAGCTTCACTTTGCCCGAAGACACCACGATCGTGCTCGACCCCCAAGGCGGCGCCGCGAATTTGGTGCTTCGGGGCGCGACCGGCAGAGAGCTGGACCTGGGGCTCCACCGCGTGGAGAACTTCTACACACGTCGCCTTGCGGCCGGCAGCTACACCATCGACGTCACGCCGCAGAACATAGCTACGACGCCCAACTACGGGTTCAAGCTCGCTAAGCTTCAGGACATGGCGGTCGTACATGGCCAAGCCACCCAACTCAGCGGCGACATGCCTGCCGGTCGAAACCTGGCGGTCCACGCGTTCGACGTCATCGCCGGGCGCGAATACAGCTTGGCATTCACTGCCCCGACAGCCAATCCCGATCACTTCCTTTACGCAGTGGTCGATGCGTCGGGCAGGACGGTCACTGGAACTACTTGGACACAGAGCCCTGCTGTGAACTTCACGGCCCAACAGAGTGGCCCATTGTTCCTCGTCGCCAAGCAGTACTACAACGCAACGTCACCCGTGCATTTCGAGACGACGCTGCGGCAACCTTCCAGGTCAAGCCAGGAGCTGTCTTGGGACGCGCCCATGGCGGCTTCGCTCGCCACACACAGCGACGTACAGGACTACCGATTCACGATGGCAAAGGGAGGCTGGCTGGAGCTGCAGGATATCGCCACCTCGGCGGGTCAGGCGGCGCTGCAGGTGATGGCCTCCAGCGGAAGGGTTTTTTCCTCAGGCAGCTACGGCACTGATGCGGGCCAAGTCCAGCGGGTGTACCTTTCTCCAGGGCAGTATGTGGTGCGCGCCACCGGCGCAATAGACAGCACGACTGTCGCGCTCCAGTTCACTGCGCGCCAAGTTCCCGAGGCGCACCGCCTCGATCGGCTCGCCACCACCCCTAATGCACTTGAGGAAGACACTGGCAGCCAAACGCTCGGGCTATGGACCCTGGGCGCCGCGGCAGGGGATCATCTGCGCCTGAAGACCACGGCCTGGAGCGGAACTGGAACGGTCCAGGTCCTGAACCCCGCAGGCACTTGGCTGGCAACGTGGGACCCGGGCTCCGATGCTCCGCTGGACCTCGACCTGAGTATCGCAGGCACATACCTGCTGCGCGTCGAGCGTGCAGCGCAAGGTGGCTCCGTTGGCAGCAACGCCTACCGCATCGAAGCCTCCTGGGCTACGGCTGCCACGTTCGATCCCGACGCAAGCACCGTTTCCGCGGCGGGCACGCTGGAAGAATACGGAAAGCGGAACTACTCCTTCGAAGTCTCGGAGCCTGGGCTGTGGTATCTGGACCGCAACAGCAACCTTCTCGATTGGGATTCGTTCTATTACAACACCGCACGCGTGTTTGATGCCAACGGTACTCAGGTCGTCATCGGATGGGACCGGGCCATTTGGCTGAAACCCGGCAGGTACACATTGGAGATCACCTCCGACCCCTACGCCACGACTTATGACTTCTCGTGGCGCCGACTAGATACGGCATCGCTCATCAGCTACGGCCAGTCGACCACCAGTGCAGCGGCTTCTGATTTCCTGGAGCGCAGCTATCGCATCGAAGCCGCGGCGGGCGAGAAGATCCGCTTCAAGGCGCTGGCGACCACTGGCAAGAGCGTGCCGGATTGGGCGTTGTTTGACGGCTTGGGCCAAAAGCTGACCGAATGGACCACGGCCAACAACGACGGCGATGAGATCGCCATTGCGTCCGGCGGCCCGATATATCTAGTCTTCGACTACGTGAAGTACGACTACGGCATAGACCTGAATAGCGCCGTGACATTCCAGGTCGACAAGGTCACGAATGCGCAGCCGCTGGAATTAGTGCTGGGACAAGCCGTCTCGGGAACGCTCGATCCGCAGCATCGGTCGCGCAGCTACACCTTCACGCTCAACGAACCGAAGACGCTGCAGTTCGACCGCTTGAATGCGAGTGTCGGTGGCGATGGCGACTCTTCACGATGGCATCTGAGTGGCCCGTACGGCACCAGCATTGTCAGCGGCGAGTACTTGCCTCTTGGCACCAGCGAGCCCTACACGCGCGTTCTCACGCTCTCGCCCGGCGTCTATCGGCTCGACGTATCGAAGACGTCGCTGACAACCTCCACCTACGCCTTCCGCCTGCTCGACCAAAGCACTGCGGTGCCGCTCGCCAGCGGCCAGGTGGTGGAAGGCCGCGTCGAACCTTCGGGCGAAATGATCGCCTACAGCATCGATGCCGACGCCGGCGACCGCCTCTTCGTCGATTTCCGCGACCTCACGGCGCGGACCTATGCCTACGACCCCGTCGTCGGGCAGTACCGCTACAACTACACCGGCGGTGTGCGCATCGTCGACCCCTATGGCCGCGACGTCACGAGCGCCGCCCTGGGTGATGCGGAAGCCGTGGCCACCGTGTCGGGCCGCTACACCGTGCTGCTGGACGGCTACTACGCTGCCGACACTGCAGCCGCCTACCGCATGGTGGTGTTCGTCAACAAGCCCGGCCAGCCGCGGGTGATCGACCTGAACTCGACCGTCACGGCCATGGACCTCGCAGTCCAGGGAGTCGCGGTAACCCCCGCCGTGGCAGGCGCCGCGATTGCATCGGGAACACCGATCAATGTGAGCTGGCGCACCACCAACCAGGGCATCAGCACCACGCTGGGCGACTTCAGCGAACGCGTGATCGTGCGGCGCGCGTCCACCGGCGAAGTGATCGCCCAGCTGAACTTGCCCTACACCGAGGCCGATGCGGCCAACGGCCCGCTGCTCCCGGGCCAGTCGATCGTGCGATCCGCGGTGCTCAGGCTCCCGGACGGTCCGGCGGGCGCAGGCGATCTGACGGTAACCGTCGAAACCGATGCGGACGACACGCAAGCGGAAGGCAGAAGCGCGGAAGAGAACAACCGCGCGTCCACGAATTTCTCGAGCACGCTGGCAGCCTATGCGAACCTGCAGCTTGCCGATCTCGCCATCGAGCCCACCGGCAACTGGACAGCGGGGCAGGAAGTCACGGTGCGCTGGAACACGCGCAACGGCGGCAACCTCGCCGCGACCGGCGGATGGACCGAGCGGCTCGAACTGCTAAACCAGTCCACGGGCGTGATGGTGGTCAACATCGGTCAGATCCTGACGGCCCAGGACATCGCCCCGGGCGAATCGGCAGCGCGCAGCGCCACCTTCAACTGGCCTACCGGCCTCAACGCCATCGGCAACTACCGGCTGCGTGTGGTGGTGGACGCGCTGTCCGAAATCCCGGAATACGACGCGAGCGGCTCCCTGGAGACCGACAACATGGTGCAGCAGGCGGTCACCGTCGGCCCCGACCTCATCGCTCGCAACGTGCGCCTGCAGCAGTCTTCGGCACAAGCCGGCGACACCGTCACGCTCCTGTGGGAGGACATGAACCAGGGCAGCGTGCCGACGCCCACGAACTACCAGGATCGCATCGTCATCCGCCAGCGCAATGCCGATGGCAGCCCGGGGACGATCGTGTTGAACAGCTCGGTGGCCTTCGCCGGATCGGCGGCACTGCCGCTGGCTCCGGGGGAGGCGCGTGCGCGTTCGTTCACTTTCAATCTGCCAGACGGTCTCTTGGGAACAGGCACGTTCGACGTGGTCGTGAGCGTCGACAGCGCGACGACCGGCGCCGGTGTTCTCTTCGAGACCAACGCGGTCGGGAACGCAGAGACCAACAACGACGCAGATGGCAGCTTCAACACCACGATGCGCCTCTACGCGGATCTCTCCGTGACCAATCTGGCGGTGCCGCCCAGCGCCGAATCCGGCGGGAGCGTGAGTGTGACCTGGACGGTCGCCAACGTCGGCGCCGCAGATGCCCAGGGGCCGTGGGTCGACCGGATCGTGCTGAGCGCCGACTCGGTGATCGGCAACGCCGACGACGTGGTGCTGGCCAATGTCACTCGCAGCGACGCACTGCCCGTCGGCGGCAGCTATGTGGGCAACGCCACCGTGCGTATTCCGACGCGCCTCGAGGGCACCTACCGCATTGCCGTGGTCAGCGACGCCAACGCCAGCGTGCGGGAGCCAGATACGCGGGCCGACAACCGCCGCATCTCCGGGACGGTGAATGTCATCCAGACCTACGCCGACCTTACGCCGAGCATCACCGTACTGCCTGCTGAAATCTTCGCGGGACGCGACGCACGCGTGGAGTGGTCGGTCCGGAACAACGGGACGGTGGCCACCGACGTTAGCCGGTGGACCGACGTCGTGTACCTCTCGACCACGCCTGCGCTGACCTCGAACGCGGTGCAGGTCGGATCCATCACGCATGTCGGCGCGCTGGAGGTCGGTGCGAGCTACGGCACCGGCATGGACGTGCAGATTCCACGCAATCTGTCGGGCCCGATGTATTTCATCGTCAAGACGGATGCTTTCAACCTGGTCTACGAGCTGGGACGCACTACAAACAACGCGGCCGTGGCCAGCAAGCCTCTCAACGTGCAGGCCGAGCCCCAGCCTAACCTCGTGGTCGAAAACCTCGGTGCGCCTGCCACCTGGCAGGTCGGTCAGACCGTGCAGGTGAGCTACACGGTGCGCAACATGGGCAACGACCGCGTCGCTTCATACACCAGGGAGCTCGTGCGTCTGGTCGATGCAGACGGTGTCAAAGCGCCCGTGGTTCTGGCCGACTGGGACAACTGGGCCTCGCGCACGCTCGAGCCCAACGGCAGCTTCTCGCGCAATCTGCGCATCGACGTGCCAACCCTGGCGACGGGAGCATGGCGGCTCGAGGTACTGGCCGACAGCGGCAACTACGTCAGCGAGTCCGTCGAAACGGACAACACGGCGAGCACCACGGTTGAAGTAGTCAGCCCCGACCTCGTCGTCGGGCAACTGAGCACGATCGGCTTGCTGCAGGGAGGCGAGGCGATCACATTGCGATGGAACGTCACAAACGGCGGCACGGCCGTCGCGAGCAATGTGCGCGATGTCGTCTACCTGTCGCGCGATGGCGTCGTGGGCACGGGCGACATCAAGCTGGGCGAAGTACTGCACGCCAGCGTGGACGCAAGCGCGAGCGCGGCGGGCGAGCTCGCCTTCACGCTGCCGGTGGATCTCGAGGGCGAGTGGCGACTGGTCGTCGTCACCGACTCGGCTAACGCCAACAACGAGAACGGCGCTGGCGAGGACAACAACGTGCAGAGCCTGGGCGTGAGCATTGCGCGCGACTTCCATGCCGACCTCGCCGTGACGGCGGTGCATGCACCGACGCGCGTCATCGACGATCCTGCCAGCGCGACCATCGAATGGACCGTGTCCAACCTGGGCACCGGCGTCGGCCGCACGCTGAGCTGGACAGACCGGATCATCTACACCACCAACGACGTCATAGGCGACGGCGACGACATCGTGCTCGGGAACGTCGTGCATGAAGGAGGCCTTGCCGCCGGCTCGAGCTACACGAAGAGCCTCGACTACCGCTTCGGTCCGAACTTCAGCCGTCGCGGCACCGTCGTGGTGCGTAGCGATGCCACCGGCGCCGTCTGGGAAAACGCGCAGGAAGCCAACAACCAGCGCGCCGCAGCGCAGCCGATGGACGTCATGCCCATCCCCTACGCCGACCTGCGCGTGGAAGCGGTCGGCACGCCGAGCGACGCCTTCAGCGGCCGCACCATCGTTGCCCAGTGGACCGTCGCCAACCGCGGTATCGGCATCACCAACAGCGGTTCGTGGTCGGATCGCGTATGGCTCAGCAGTAATGCCGACGGCACCGGCGCGCGCCATGAACTGGGCTCGGCCGGCCATCTGGGTCAGATGGCCGCCGGAGACAAGTACAACCGTGGCATCCAGGTCACCCTGCCAGAAGGCATCTCGGGCACCTGGTATCTCAACGTCGCCACCGGCGGACCGTTCGAGTTCATCTACACCGACAACAACATGGGCAGCTCGCTCGCAGTGCCGGTCCAGCTGTCTGCCTCGCCCGACCTGGTGGTGGAAAGCGTCAGCAGCCCGGAGACTACCAGCGAAGGCGCCCTGGTCGACCTGACCTGGACCGTGCTCAACAAAGGCGAAGCGCGCGCCAGCGGGCAGTGGCAGGACACCGTGCTGCTGGTGGCGCCATCGGGCGGCACCGTGGTGCTGGGCAACTTCACCTACGACCGCGGACTCGACGCAGGCCTGCGCTACACCCGTACGGAGCAGCTGCGCCTGCCCGCCAAGATCGAAGGTGGCTATCGGTTGCGCGTAGTCACCAACAGCATGCTGGGGACCAGCGGCGCCCAGCAGGTCTACGAGCACGGCGCGGCTCGCACCAACAACACGACCACCGCGACTCAGTCGATGGACGTCAGGCTCAACAAGCGTGCAGACCTGCGTGTCGGGACGATCACCGTGTCCGACCGGGTAACGGCCGGCACCAGTACAGCCGTGCGCTTCACCGTGGCCAACATGGGGCCCGAGGCGACCTCAGGACAGTGGACGGACTACATCTACCTGTCGCTCGACGGCATGCTGGACGCCAGTGACCTGCTGGTCGGCCGCGCCGACAGCGGCGCCGCGTTGGCGCCGAGCGAGAGCTACGCCACCGAATCGGCAACAGTCGAGGTCATCAAGGAAGGGCAGGCCCCGAAGCTGTTGACCATCGACATACCGATCCGCTATCGCGGGGATGCATACATCATCGTCGTGGCCGACGGCAACAACCGGATCGACGAATACCCCAACGAGACCAACAATGCCAAGGCCCAGCGGGTGTACATCGATCCCGTGCCTTTGGCCGATCTGGTGACGAGCAATGTCGTTGCACCCGACCAGGCGGTGCATGGCGGGACCGTCGAGGTCCGCTACAAGGTCACGAACAAGGGCTCCGCCACCACGCGCGGCGAGACTGCCGCGGTCAACAGCTGGACGGACACCGTCTGGCTCACCACGGACAAGCGCCGTCCCTCGCCGGGCAAGGGCGACATCCGCCTCGGCCAGGTCACCCACACGGGCCAGCTCGCCGTGGGCGAGGACTACCTGGGCGCGCTGAACGTGCAGATTCCCGAAGGTACGCGCTCTGGACAGTATTACCTGATGGTCTGGAGCGATACCTACGACGCGATCCTCGAGGACACGCTGGCCTCCAACATCAATCCCGACGATGCGGGACAGGTCGACAACAACAACTACCAGGGGCAGGCCGTCAAGGTGCTGGGCATCACGCCGCCCGACCTTGCCGTCGTGCAAGTGGCGGGCACACCTTCAGTCACCGCCGCGGGCGACTACAGCTTCAGCTACACGGTGCAGAACCGCGGCGACGCCTTCAATGGCAGTTGGACCGACAGGGTCTGGGTCAGCGACAGCGCCGACCTGAGCACGGCCAGGGTCAAGTGGCTGCTGGGCTCCTACGAACAGAAGCGCAGCCTGGGGCAGGGCGAGAGCTACACCACCGCACAGACACTGTCTCTGGCGCCATCGATCAGCGGCGGTTTCATCGCGATCGAGTCGGACGCATTCTCGAACGTCGCCGAGTTCGATGAAACCAACAACCGCCGCTCGGCAGTCTCCGTCGTGGACAACCGGCCTGCGGACCTGCGCGTGACAAGCGTGACGACCGAGCCTGAAAACTTCTCCGGCGAAGAGACGCTCGTCACATGGACCGTGACGAACTTCGGTGCCGACGTCTGGTCGGGCACGCGCGGGTGGATCGACAACATCTACATCAGCGCCGATCCGGAATTCATCGCCAGCCGCGCAACGCAGATCGGATCCACGGTTCACGTCAACATCACGCCGCTCGCCAGCGGCGCGAGTTACAGCGCGAGCGCCCGCGTACGGCTGCCGGTCGGCGCCGAAGGCAAGTACTACATCTACATCGTCGCCGATGGCCTGCATCCGGCGGACTCGCTCACACCGCATTTCGGGGAAGCGTCGCAGAAGCTGGCACAGAACGAAGCGCTGGCCGGCGATCCGATCACCAACGCTGCCGCGCGCGACGCCCTATACGCCACCTCGGCCTTCGAAGGCCTGCGCAACGACAACAACCTGGCGCAGGGCACGCTCAACATCTCGTACCGAGAGCCCGACCTGCAGATCGATTCTGTCGCGGTCAGCAACCCGAACCCCTCGTCGGGCGAGACCATCACCGCCACCTGGACCGTGACCAACCGCGGTACGCGCGCAACCCGCGTGGCGGGCTGGTCAGATGGGGTCTACCTATCGCGCGATGCCTCGCTGGACGCCAGTGACTATCCCGTCGTCGACCGAGGCTCGTACGGCGAAATCCTGTCACGCGTGAAGAGCACCTACCTTGTGGATGCCCAAGGCAGACCGCGCTACCTCCAGCCCGGCGAGTCATATACGAACTCGACCACATTCACGCTCCCGTCTTCAATCAGCGGGGACTTCAAGCTCATCGTCAAGACCGACACGAGCGAAGTCAACGACCCAGATCGCAGCACCGCCAGCACCGTTCGAGCCAAGCTGCCCGTGATCGCCCCGCGCGGCGCCAACTCGGTGCAGGAGTTCGCGGACGAAGGCAACAACGTCAGGATGATCGCGCTGCCGATCTCGCCGTCGACGCCCCCCGACCTGCAGGTCACGCTGGTCAAGGCGCCCGACGCGGTGCTCGCCGGCCAGGCCTTCACGGTCGAATACACGGTCGAGAACAAGGGCGGCAAGACGCCCGCCGACCAGGGCAGCTGGTACGACATGGTCTACATCTCGAAGGACCGTTTCCTCGACATCGAGAAGGATCGCTACCTCGGCTATGTGCAGCATTCCGGCGGCCTTACGGCCGGCGGCAGCTATGGCGGGACGCTCAGCTTCACGGCGCCGCGCGACCTCGAAGGGCCGTACTACGTGTTTGTCGTGACCGACCCGGCGCGTGCCTGGGGTACGGGCGATGGCGGCCGCGTGCTCGAATTCGGCCTGGACGACAACAACAACGCCGCGGCCGTCCAGCCGATGCGCATCGAGACACCGCCGCCCGCCGACCTGCAGGCCACCGACGTGGCGGTGATCAGCGGTGGCGATGTCGGCGCGGATGTGGAGATCGGCTTCACCGTCACCAATGCATCGGCCAACCCGGCCTACGGCCGCTGGACCGATGCGCTCTATCTGTCGGCCGACAACGCCTGGGACCTGTCCGACACGCTGCTCGGGAAGGTATTGCATGTGGGAGACCTGCAGGGCAACGGCAGCTACACCGCCACGCTCAAGGCCAAGCTGCCGCCGTTGAAGGATGGCGCCTGGCGCATCGTGGTGCGACCCGACATCTACAACGAAGTCTTCGAAGGCCGCATCGTCTATACCGATACCGGCCTCGATCTGCCGCCCGGAGAGGCCAACAACCGTGTGGCCTCCGCGACCACCCTCAAGGTGACGGTGCCTCCGCTCGCAATCGGTTCGCCAACGAAGACCACGCTCGCCACAGGCAGCGTGCAGTTGTACAAGGTCAGCGTGGCTGCCGGTGAAACGCTGCGGGTCGTGCTCGACTCCAGCGCGACCGAGGGTGCCAATGAGCTCTATGTCCGTTGGGGCGAAGTTCCCAATGGCTACGCCTTCGACGCGGCCTACAGCAACCCGGTGTCCGCCGACCAGGAGGTGGTGATCCCCACCACCAGGGCGGGTGACTATTACATCCTGGTGCGCTCGCGCCAGTCGGCCGCAGCAACGCCGGCAACCTTGCGCGCGGACCTGATGCCGCTCGCGATCACGCGCGTCACACCCGATCAAGGCGGTACGGGCGACGATGCCCATCGCTGGGTCACGGTCGACATCGAGGGCGCCCGCTTTGCAGCGGGCGCGCTCGTCAAGCTCAGCCGCCCGGGCGAGTTCGAGATCGAACCCGAACGCTGGCAAGTGCTTGACGCGACGCACATCCGGGCGGTGTTCGACCTGCGCCATGTGCCGCACGGCCTGTACGACGTCACCGTCATCAATCCGGATGGCCAGCGCGTCACCGAGCCTTACCGCTATCTGGTTGAGCGTGCGATCGAGGCCGACGTCACCATCGGCATCGGCGGTGCGCGCAGCATCAACCCGGGCGACTCGTCCACCTACAGCGTGTCGCTGCAGAGCCTCACCAACGTCGACACGCCCTACGTGCGCTTCAACGTCGGCGCCACCGACATGGGCGACAGCACCAATGTGCTGGAAGGATTGAACCTGCCGTACGTGGTGTTCTCGTCCAACGTCGGCGGGCGGCCCGACGGTGCCATCGCTCCAGGGGCCGGCAACACACAGGGTTACGGGGCCACCCCCACCAAGGCGATGCGCAGCGACATCCCGTGGGCCTCGCTCGACGGCAGCAGCAACACCAGCGGCTGGAACCTGGCGCCGGGCTATGCCTTCGACGTCAGTGCCAACGGCTTCGCCGGCTTCACCTTCAACGTGCAGACCTATCCCGGCCTGGCCGAGTGGATGGCCTACGACTTCGAAGGCCTGCGCGCCAAGCTCTACGCGATCCGGCCCGAATGGAAGGCGAAGGGCCTGCTCGACGGCGGCGTGGGCGACCTGAACAAGATCTCCGCCGGCCTCGCGGCCAGGTTCCTGTCGCTAGACCCGGAAATCCATCTCACCAAGCTTGAAGCGCTGGCGCTGCCGTTCCGTTTCGACACGCTGGGATCGGCCACAGCGCTGACGCGCGAGGATTTCATTGCCGACCAGACGGGCTATGCCAAGAAGCTTCGAGCGGCCATCCTCGCCGATGCAAGCGCCCCCAGCGCCCTTGGGGTGCTGGCGGCGGACGAGGTCCAGTGGGTGCAGGGTTGGCTGGCCGCGCTGGAGGCGGGCGGCCTGCTGAGGCCCGCCGCCGAAGCGCCGCCGATCCGCAATGACGTCAAGGCGCTGAGCCTGAACGCCACGCTCGCCACCGGCATCCTGCTGAGCAAGGCCGGTGACAACTACCGCACGCAGGCCGATCTGCTGGGCTTCTTCTCGAAGGTGCAGCAGTGGTATGGCGACACGGCGCGCTGGGCAGGCGATCCGGGCGCCAAGCATGCTCCCATCGACTACGTCGAGGTACGCCGCACCGATGACGGCGAGGTCCAGGTGCCCGTGCCGGTGGCACCGAACCCCGCCAACTACGCCGTCAAGGCCGCGCGGGACACGCACTTCATCAGCTTCGACGTGTTCGCCGGCGGCCGGGCCGAACTCGAGTACCTGCGTCACATCGGCGTGCTTGACGAGAACTTCGCGCCGGTCGGCCCCCAGGCGCTCAACCTCACCCAATACCTGCAGCAGGCTGCGGCGCGCGACAACGCTGCCAACGTCTCTGTACGGGGTCCGCAGGCGCTGCCGTCAGGCAACGGCTCGTCGTACGTGCCTGCCGACTACGCGCTGCCGTACACGGTCGCCTTCAGCAACCCCGCCGCGCGAGCCGTCGGCGAGCTCCGCCTCGTGACGCAGCTCGATGCGGACATCGATCCGCGCAGCCTGCGCCTGGGCGACCTGAAGATCGGAGACATCAACATCCACGTGCCCTCAGGCCAGGCCGTCTTCCAGGGTGACTTCGACTTCACCGGCAACAAGGGCTTCGTGCTGCGCGTGAGCGCCGGTATCGACGCCGAGACGCGCGTTGCCACATGGCTCATCCAGGCCATCGATCCCGACACCGGTGAAGTGCTGCGAGATCCAACCCGGGGTCTGCTGCTGCCTGACGCCAACGGAAAGGCCGGCACGGGCTTCGTCGGCTACACCGTTCGGGCGCTGGATCTTGCGACAACCGGCGCGACGATCGAATCCTCCGCCCGTGCATTCTTCGACGACGCACCGCCGATCGACAGCGCGACGGTATCGAGCACGCTCGATGCCAAGGCACCGGTAACTGCGCTCACCGTGATTTCGAACGGGAACGACATTCAGGGCCGCCCCACGTACAGCGTGGCATGGAAGGCAACGGACGATGCCAGCGGCGTCAAGCACGTGACCGTCTACGTGTCCGAGAACGGCGGAGACTTCCGCATCTGGCGCAAGCAGATGCCGGGCGGAACGAGCGAGTCGCTATTCACCGGAGAGGTTGGCAAGCGCTACGAGTTCCTGGCGGTCGCCACGGACAACGCGGGCAACCGCGAAGCCGCGGCGGTGGCCAATGCGGTCCTGCCCGACGACGGCAGCCGAGAGGAGGCGCAGCGCGGGCTCGGGGGCATCGACGTGGTCGACTTCACCGCCGAATTGCCCGCGGCCACACCGGGGCGCAGCTACCCCGGCAACACGCTCTTCGAGCAGGCCACGAAGCGCCTGCCAGGCTTTGTCGCTCAGGCACAGCCCGGCGACCTGCAAAGCGTGCTCGCACCCATGCAGGTGCGAGGCTTCGCCAGCGGCTTCACCGGCAGCAACGGCGACATCGGTGCCCTGGCACTGGTTCAGCTGGCTGATAGTTCAGTGCTCGCCAGCGCGGGTGCAGCGCGCAACGAAGTGTTCCGCTTCGACCTGAACGGCGGACGCTCGACCACGCCGCTGTTCACCCTCGATTCGCCGGTGTTCGACATGGCCGTCGACACACTCGGCCAGCTATGGGTCATGACGGGCAAGGAACTGCTGCTGGTGGATGCAGACAGCGGCGTCATCATCGAGCGCCGCGTCGGTCCCGGCGACGACCCGCTGACGCATGCGCTCGCGATCGACCCGAACAACGGGCTGATCTATGCATCTTCCGGCAACGGCATCGAGATCTTCGACCCCAAGGCCACAGATGCCACGCGCGCGTGGCGCCATTTCTCGAACACCCGGGTAGGCGACCTGGCCTTCGGGCCGGATGGGCGCCTGTGGGGCGTTCGCTGGACCGGCTCCACCATCAGCGGTGCGTCGCCCGATGCCGTCACCGAGATCATCAGCTTCCCGATGAGCGGTCGCACTGCCGGCCGCGCCGAAGTCGAGTACCGCCTTGCGGGCCTGATCGACAGCATCGCCTTCGGTCGCGAGGGCTCGCCGCTCGACGGCGTGCTGGTTGCCAGCAGCAATCTGTCGCAGCGCCCCGTGTCCGCCTCCGGCTCGGAGGCGTCCCATTCCAGCAGCGTCTGGATGGTCGAGCTGCAAAGCCGGCGCACGCTGCAGCTCGCCAGCGGCGGAACGCGCGGCGAAAGCCTGCTGACCACGGCCGACGGCCGCATCCTCGTGGCCCAGACCGGCCACATCGACGAAATCGCGCCGATCAAGGCGCCGAAGGTGGTCGCCTCGAGCATCGCGGACGGCGCCCTCGTGCCGCTGCCGCTCACACAGGTTTCGGTCACTTTTGACCAGGCCATGTGGACGGGTGCGTCCGGCATCGACACGGCCGATCTGTCGAGCGTGCTCAATCCGGCGAATTTCCGGCTGGTCGCCACTGGTGCCCACAGCAGCCTGGTGCTGCAGCCTCAAAGCGTTCGCTGGGACGCGGGCTCGCGCTCAGCCGTGCTCACGCTGCCCAATCTGCCGGCCGGCGGCTGGCGACTCGAAATCGCTCCCGACATCCGCAGCGCGGCACAGGTGCGCCTGGACCAGGGCTACATGGTGGCCTTCACCGCGGTGGCCGACCTGAGCAACGTCGTGCAACTGGTGTTCACGGACACCCGCGCCGATCGGCTGACCGGCGAGGTGAGCTATGACGTGAGCATCACCAACATCGGCACCGACGACCTGCGCGGCCCGATGATGCTGCTGCTCGACCCGGGCCGCTATTTCGGCGACCAGGTGGTGGGCGGCGCGCAAGGCAGCGGCAACCAGTCGGATCTGTGGGTCATCGATCTCAATGCGGCGCTGCTTGCCGCGGGCGGCCGTCTGGCCACCGGTGCCACGCTCCAGAAACAGACGGTGAGCGTGCGCCCGGCCAGCGTGTTCGGCACCACGCCTGGCTCGAGCAGCCTGGTCAAGTTCAACCTGGGCCATGGCATCTACGCCGTGCCGTATGACAACACGCCGCCCACGGTGGCGCTGGTCGATGCATCTACCGCGCCGGACCCCGATGTGCTGCCGCCCGCAACCGCGGGCCAGACCTGGACCGCCACGCTGCAGGCGACCGACACCGACGGCTCGCTCTTTTACTGGGAGCTTGTGCAGGCGCCGCAAGGCCTCACGCTGACGCAAGCGGCGCTGGTGGAAAGCTCCGCCAGCGGCTACGGCAATCGCGCCACGCTGAGCTGGACGCCGAGCGCCACCGACCGCGCCGACAGCGAGGTGCTGGTGCGCGTGGTCGACAGCCGCGGCGGCGTGGCATTGCGTCGTTTCACCCTCGCGGTGGCCGGCGCCAACCATGTGCCGGTGATCGATTCGATCCAGTCCGTCACGCTCGCGGAAGGCGGCACGCTTCGCCTGCCGATCCTGGCTGCGGATGCGGACGGCGACGTCGTCACCGTGACGCTGCGCAACCTGCCGGCCGGCGCACGCTTCGACGCCGCCAGTGGGCTGCTCATCTGGACGCCGAGCTACGACCAGGCGGGCGAGTACAAGGACATCACCGTGGTGGCCAGCGACGGCAAGCACACGGTGCTGCAGCGCTTCAACCTCAAGGTCGAGCAGGGCTATGCGAAGCCCGAACTCGGCGCGCTGCTCGCGCAGACGCTGCGCGAAGGCGAGCGCTTCTCGCTGCAGCTGCCGGGCACGATGCCCGGTGGCCTGACGCAGGCCGACGGCACCACCATCAAGCTCGAATACTCGAGCCCGTGGCTGCCCGGAGGCGCCACGCTCGACAGCGAAACCGGCTGGCTTCAATGGCAGCCGGGCTTCGCCCAGGCCGGTACGCTGCGCCTGCCGGTGACCTTGACGGCCACCTACACGCCGGCCGACGGCGGCAACCCCGTCGTCACCTCCGTCACGCGCGAGCTGGTGCTGAACGTGCTCAACGCCAACGGTGCCCCGGTGTTCGACGCGGTCGAGACCTGGAACGTGCTCGAGGGCCAGGCGCTGCGCATCGGCGTGTTCGCGTTCGACCCCGACAACCCTGCTTTCGAACCCAAGGTGCGATTCGCACCGGGAGGTGCCGCTGGCGGTGCCGAGAGCACGGCCGCCACCGTGAGCTACCAGGTCACCGGCCTGCCGCCGGGCGCCAGCTTCGACGCCGAAACGCTCGAACTAGTCTGGACACCGGGCTATGCCCAGGCCGGCACCTACTACGTGACCGTGACGGCCACCGATGACGGCAACGGCACAGGTACGCCTGCCGTCAGCCAGATCACCTTGCCCATCGTGGTCAACAACGCCAATCGCGCGCCAGAGATCGGCAGCGTAACCAACGCCTTCGTCGATCGCGGCGCCGTGCTGGAGATTCCGGTCAGCGCCGTCGATGCCGACGGCAACCCGCTCACCGTGACGGTGCTCGGACTGCCGCCGTTTGCGACCTACACGCAAACCGGTGCATCTGGCAGCACCGTGACCGGTGTGATCCGCTTCGCACCGGATGCACTGACCGGCGGGCAACGCGGCGACTACAACATCACCATCGTCGCGCAGGACAACGGCGACGGCGATGTGAACCAGGTCGCCTCCCAAGCCAGAAGCTTCGTGGTGACCGTGCGCAGCCCGAGCGAGGCGCCGATCGTCAACGTGCCACGCCAGGTCGTCGCCGTGGCCGGCCAGGAGTTGCGCATTCCGATCACGGTGCGCGACCTCGACCAGGACACGCTGAACTACGCCGCACAAGGCCTGCCAGCGGGTGCCATCATCGTCACAGAGCCGCAGTACGGACGCGCCTACATCCGCTGGACGCCGACCGCCGCACAGGCCGGCACTTACGACCTGAGCCTCGAAGTCACCGACCGCGGCCTGCCGCCGGCCGATTCGGGCTATGTGCTGGACCCCGACCATCCGCCAGTGCCCAACACCACGGTGCGCGACCTGCGCATCGTGGTGCGCGCCGCCAATGCCGCGCCGCAGTTGATCGCCGTATCCGCCACTGGCGGCAGCGTCGAGGGCAACGGCTTGTCCGGCACCATCACCACGGTGACCGCCGACGAAGGCGTACCTCTGGCCATCGAGCTTTCAGCGCTCGACTCCGACCTCGACTTCTTGAACTGGACCGTGGAGGGCCCGCAAGGCGGGTTGCCTCAGGGCATGACCGTCGAGCCAGCAGCGGGCACCGGCGGGCAGACGCGGCTCGTGCTGCGCTGGACACCGGGCCTTTTTGCCGCGCAGAGCGACAACACCGACGGTGCAACGCCCGGCCACTATCGCCTGGTAATCAAGGCCGGAGACGGCAGCGCCGCCGTCGCGCGCGAGATTGACCTCGTGGTGCGCAACACCAACCAGGCGCCTCGCTTGCTGGCCATGCCACTGCAGCTCGTTCAGGAAGGCCAGACCCTGGCCTTCACGATGATCGCCGCCGACGGCGACAACGATGCCACGCGCCTGTCGCTGATCCATGACGGAAACACGCCCAATGGCGTGAACTTCGATCCCAATACCGGCTATTTCGAATGGACGCCGGACTCTGACACGGTCGACAACGCCAACGGCGATTCGCGCGCCTTCACGCTCACCTTCAGCGCCACCGACGGCACCGCCACGACCTTGCGGACCGTGCAGGTGCGCGTGTTCGACGTGAACCGCGCGCCCCAGATCAGCACCGCGAGCCATGCGCTTCTGGTGGGCCAGAGCTTCAACCTTCCGGTGGTCAAGGCTGCGACGGCTGCGACGGCTGCGTCGGGCGCGCTGCGCGTTAGCGATGCCGACGGCATCGTGCAGACGCAGAACCTCACGGTGAGCTTCAGCAACCTGCCCGAGGGCGCCAGCTACGACGCCGCAGCCGGACGCCTGCTGTGGACGCCAGGCCCGGGGCAAGTGGGCGACTTCGTCGTGCTGGCCCGCGTCAGCGACGGCCGCAACACGGTCACCCAGAGCTTCACGCTGCGCGTGGTGGCCGAGGCCACGGCCAATGCGCCGCAGATTCTTGTCAACCTCACGCCGAGCACACCCGTGTTGCCGGGCCAGGCCGTGCTCGCCACGGTGCGCGCACAGAGCTTCAGCCCTGTAGCAAGCATCGCCGTGCAGATGCGCGGCGCCGGCGTGGGAACGGGAGACTGGGCGCCGGTCGCGCTCGACAGCCTGGGCCGCATCCGCATCACGCCCACCGCACCGGGCCTCGTCGAGCTGCAAGTCACCGTCACCGATGCAGACGGCTTCGTCTCCACGCAGGTGCAGACCGTGCGCGTGCGCGACCCGCTAGACACCAGCGCGCCGCAACTCGCATGGGGCGGTGCGTTGAACGCGGGTATGGCCGGTCTTGCGCCGGCCACGCTGCAGCAGCCGACGCTGCTGCAGGCCCGTATCGCCGATCTGCAACTCATGGGGTGGGTGCTCGAAGTCGCGCCATCCAACGGCAGCGTCGTGAACGACCGCGCATGGCAGACCATCGCCGAGCACAGCTATGCGGCTGCGGCCAGCACCGGCCTGCTCGACCTCGCCACGCTCGACCCGGCCCAATGGGCCAACGGCGTGTATCAACTGCGACTGCGCGCGTGGGACCTGTCGGGCCGCACGAGCGAGATCACCAGCCGCGTGCTCGTCGATTCGAGCGCCAAGACGCTGATCCAGGCCACGGCCACCGATGCCGTGTTCCAGCTTGGCAACCATGCGCTCGCACTCACGCGCACGCTCGGCACCCGGAATGGGACGTCCGGCGACCTTGGCAACTGGAGCCTGCCGCTGGTCGACACCCGCCTGACCCATGACCAGGGACGTCTGAGTGCGCTCGGCACCGTCGCACCGTGGATGGAAGGTGCGCGCGTCTGGCTGCAGGTGCCGTCGAGCATCTCGCAGCCGGATGCCGCAATTCAGTACCTGAGCTTCACGCTCGGCACGACCGGCATGCCGCTGAACAACCAGCCCGGCGCACCGGTGATGGTGCGGCCGGTGTTCAGCACCAGCGATGGATGGACGCTGCAGGCCAACGATGGTGACGAAGCCGCACCAGTTTCGCTGCAGCGCCAGGGCCTGCGCCTGCTCGACCGATCCACGGGCCTGCCATGGGTGCCGCAAGGCTATGTGCTCACCGGCCCGGATGGCACGCGCTACAGCCTCGATGCGCAAGGCAAGGTGCAAGCCATTCGCCATGCCGACGGTGAGCAGTGGCTGGTCAGCAATGCCGGCGTTGCGCTGGTGGGCGCGGCCGACGCGGGAGCACGCATTGAATTCGTGCGCAATGCCGCGGGTGCGATGGACCGCGTGTCCGGCCCCAAGACCGGCGGCGAAAGCCAGTCCATTGCGTACCGCTACGACACGCAAGGCCGCCTCGTGCTGGCGCGCAGCCTGTACTCCGCGGACGCAGGCAACATGATCGACTACCACGCCGACGGCCGCGTGATCAGCGACACGATCACGGCCAATCTCGGTGCTGCGGTTGGTTGGCTCGCCAACGCCACGGTATCCACCAATAGCTGGAGTGGAACCCTCGTCAGCGGTCAGCCCGTCAACCTTGGATTCAGCGTGCGTGAAAGCGAGCTGGCCTCCACCGTCAAGACACCGGGCGCCCAAGGTGCGGTCATCGTCGCGGTCGAGGTTCAAGGCGCCGGCGTACAACTGCAGACAGTGGGTGCGACCGTGCTCGGCCAGTCGACCAGCGGAGACCGCACCGTCATGCTGCTGCGCGTGACCGAAGCGGGGCTGAAGCTGCTGACGCTGCAGGGTAACGGAAGTGCGAGTGTTCGCATCAGCCTGGCGGGGGACATGAACCGCGACGGCACGATCGATGCGAACGACAGCGCGGCTTGGGAACAGGCGGCTGTGCAGAGCGGCGCGGTCGCCGACCTCAATGGCGATGGCATCGCCAACGCGAGCGATCGTCAGGTGCTCTATGCCAACTACGGCTGGCGTGCCAACCAGGCGCCGGTGACACAGGTCAATCAGCCGGTCTTGAAGACGCACAAGGATCTGACGGCAGGCCTCGCGTTGGATGCGATTGCCGTCGACAACGAAGGAGATTCGCTGTTCTGGCGGGCGGCGGGGGCGACTCATGGCAGCGCGCGGCTTGCAGGTGATGGCAAGACGGTGCTGTTCACGCCCGAAGCTGGGTACGCAGGAGAGGCCGTCATCACCGTACAGGCCGATGACGGATATGCCCTGGGCGCACCGATCGGCCTCAAGGTGCAGATCAGCTCCGCCCCCTTGGTGGGCATCAAGGTCGAGCGCCTGCCGGTGCTGAACACGGGGACCGCACAGGCCCTGAGGATCACGGGTGACTTCGCCGACAAAACAGGTGTCGTCCTGCCTGCGGACTATGGCGAGATCGTCTCGGGCACCCCGGATGTGGTCTCGGTGGACGCGCACGGCTTCCTGCATGCAAAGAAGGAGGGCGTCGCGGTCATCACGGTCCGGGCGGGCGGGCTGTCGACCCAGAACGTCATCAGCGTCGGCTCCTTCCTGCGCGCGCCCGATCTGGATCGCTTCGGCAACGAGTTGAATATCTATCCGGTTTCCATCGACCTGGCCTCGCAAGGCGGACAACGCCAGATCGACGTGCATCTGCTGGACGGCACCCTGCTGGGGCCGGACATCGATGCAGCGCTCAACGGAACGCGCTATTTCATCAGCGCCCCGTCCATTGCCGACATCTCGGCCGATGGCCTGATCACGGCCAAGGCCAGCGGCGAAGCGACGATCACGGTCATCAACGGTGGCCGCCAGGGCACGATGCAATTGAAGGTCCGGGCCGCCAACACGGGCCTGAGCGTTGCCACCGTCGAGCGCGGGCTCGTTGCGCAGGATGCGCAAGGCAATACTCTGACGATCGGAGCCAATACGCTGTCGAAGGGCACGCTCGCATCCATCGGCAGCATCGGCCTTGGAACACTTCAGACGCCGCCGCCCGCCGCGAATCTGCTGTCGCCGCTGGCTGCAGTGCGCGTCGACCTGGGCGGTGCCACGTCCAAGGTGCCGTTGCAACTGGCGGTGAAGGTCGATGGCCCCATCGATCCCTCAACTGGGCAGCCGACGACCTTGGCTGCCGGCACCGAAGTTTTCTTCTGGCAGGAAGGCGAGATCCGCGATGCCGATGGCGTGCTGCACAAGGCCTGGTGGCTGATGGACAACGGCGTGATTGGCGCCGACGGCTTGGCGCGCACCTCGAGCACGCCCTACGTCGGGATCACCGGCGGGGGCAACATCCTCGTCACCGGGACGGCCAAGATCGACAACCAGACCGGCGCCGCCAAGATTTCCGGCGCGCTGATCAACGTCAACGCCATCTGGTCATCGCTGGCAGGCGCCGCGATCATGCCGACCTCGATCATGGCGCTGGGTGCGCTTGGTGCTTTCAGCCAGATGGGGGCACTTCAAGCCATCTCGTATACCGTTGGCGGTTCGTACCAACTGCAGATTCCCCAGGGTGCGTTGCTGCCCAACTCATCGGTGAGCATCCCGGCGCCTCCTTCGCTGCCATTGGCCAAGCCGGCCATTACCGGAGTGCAGTACAACCCGACGACCCGGCAGTTGACGGTGAGTGGTTTGAACTTCATTCCGCCTTACCAATCGCCCGGGCTGTTCAAGCTCAAGCTTTGGCTAGTGCCGATCGGCGACCAGATCGAGAGGGTCACGAAATCGGCTACAGCACCTGTCAATGGGCTGATCTGGCAGGCCTTCGAGGTTTCGCTTCAGACCGACGGGACGCTGAAGTTCACGCTGCCCGAAGGCGTCGCGCTGTCGCAGCACGATATGTACATCGAGCGTTCGTCCAACGTCTCGCTGCCGCCCGGCTGGTTCCAGCAGGAAGAAAGCACCCAGTCCGCGTTCGAAGAGGAACTGAACCTGCTGCAACAGAACGCGCCGGTGGTTCTGGCTCCAACGGTGGGCTCCCATGCCGACGCTGCGCAATTGACGGCCGGTACCGCTCAGGCGGCGCTCGCCGCCGCGCGGCTGATCTGGCAGCAGGCCGGAGCGGACATGAGGGCGCTGGAAGGCGTCACGATCCGGATCGCCGATCTTCCGGGCAACATGGTTGCGCTGGTCAACGGCAAGACCATCACGCTGTCGACCAACGCGGCGCGATGGGGTTGGTATGTGAATAACGATCCAGACACCGACACGAACTATCTGGACGCGTATGCGGGCTCGACGGTGGCGCGCGCGATCCCGGGTGGCGCCGCGGAAGGCAGGATCGACCTGTTGACCACTCTGCTGGCCCAACTTGGTGGGATCCTCGGCGTGGTCGGCGACGGCAGCATCGACAGCCTGATGAACGCCGAGTTGCCCCCGGGCGTGCGGCGATTGATCGGCGCGAGCGATATCCCTGGCGAAGCCAAGCCAACCAACGGCGGTGGCTCGGGAGCGGCATCGCCCACCGAGGCAGCGCTGCGGGACCTGCTCAACAACACGCGGGCTCAGGAAGCCCCGGTCTACAGTGCACTGGTGGCCGTTGCGCCGACCGCACCGTCGCTCGACACCCTGGTGACGACTGCACGCGCGATCGACATCTTCCAGCCGGCCAGCGTCTTCCAGCCCGGCACGAACCCTCAGCCCGTGCTGATCGGCAAAGTGACCAAGGACAACGAGGGCAATCCGCTCGACTTCACGGGCTCCTACGTCCATCAGATCGTCTTCAACGACGACGGCACGCTGGCGTTCATCGCGGCCCGCAACAACAAGATCTACGTCTTCGACACGATGACGCAAGACATCGTGTCGACCTTCAAGGTCAGCGGTGCATCCTCGCCGATCAGCAGTCTGCTGTTCCATGACGGGTGGCTGTATGTGGCAGAGAGGGGCGGCTCCGGCGCTAGCGGGCGGTTGATCCGCATCAACGTTGATTCGGGGCCGGACTTCCTGAAGAAGCAGCAATCGCTGGGCATCCCTGGCGTCGAGGCCGCCTTCGGCTTCGGGGACATCGCCATCAACAGCGGACGCTATCTGGCAGTCACTGCGGCCGCCGGTCGCATCGGCCTCAACAACTACCCGGTGCCTTCACCCGGGAATGTGTACGTGATCGATCTCTACGGCGTCAATGCGAAGAGCAACATCGATCCAGCCTATGTCGTGAAACTGGACCTGCTGGCCTACCCGTCGCCCTACCTCGGCAAGGGGCCGTTGTACATCGGCAGCGGCCAGGAGCGCGGCCAGTTCCTGGTCTCCAATGCCAAGGACTACAACAAGGGCGCCGCGGGCATCACTTTCGGCACCGACCCCGCCACCGGCAAGCTCACCGGCAGGGCCAAGGCGGCGGACACGGCTCTCAAGCCCGAGAACGTGCCGGGCTGGCTGCAGGCCAAGTACCAGCAGAACATCCAGCGCGCCGCCGGGACCGTGGTCATCGACTACCGGGGCAAGACCTATGCGCTGGTTGCAGACTACAACTTCATCTTCAACGACGTTCATTTCGTGGACTACGAGAACTACGGGCTGGGCAAGCAGATCGGCGGCAAGATCGGCGTCATCGAAGACCCGTTCGGCACCGCGGGCGGGCCGGTCTATCTCGGCGCCACCACGCCCATCCCGGGCGTGGCTCTGGATCAGATGAGCCTGGACCAGAACGGCATGCTCTACGCAGGAGGGTTCGTGGAAGACACCTCGGGCCAATACACGGGCAACATCTATTCCGACTTGATGTATCGCTCCATCTTCGTGTGGAACGCCGGCCAGCTGATCCAGGCCGCGCTTGATGCGCAAACCAATGGCAGGCCGTTGACCACGCCAATCGACCGCGACGGCACCGGCTCGCAAAGCAAGCAGTACCCGGCCGTCACCCCAGCCCGCTACGACACGGCAGGCGATGGAAAGCTGTTCGGCTGGATCTACGGCATTGGCACCTATTCGTCCAGACAGGCCTTGCCCACGCTGACCCTGCAGGACCTGCCGTTCCTGAAGGAGCTTGCTCCAAGCGTCTACACGGCGGCGCAGTCTGCGGCGGTCGCGGCCAAGGTCCCGACTCTGAGTGCACCGGAACTGGACAAGAGTAACGGGACACTGAACACCTTCATGATCCGCACCACGGCGCAGCTCGTGGCGCTGGGCTCTTCGATCGGCGCCTCGGCGCTGGCGATCTTCGGCAGCGACAATTCCGAAATGCTGGCACAGATTGACGACGCGCAGCGCGTACTGAGCACGATTGCATACGACACCGCAGGCGGCGGCATCGTTGCGCAGAACCTGGCCAGTGCAGCGCAAGCGGTCGATGGTTTGATTGGTGGCCTGACGCTGATCCAGACCAACGCAACGGTGGCACTTGCCAAGGCACTTGCCACGGAAAACACGATCAAGCTGCCAGATCACACGGACTTCACGAAACTGCTCGCGAGCGATGCTTCGGCGAGCGAGATCGTCAATCACGTGGCGTTGGCCTTCCTGAAGTACAACCCGGTGACGATGGGGGCCGAAGGCCTCTACAAGATGGGCTCGGCGCTGGTCGAAGGCAACTACGAAGCGCTGCGGAATGAGGCCTACAACATGCTGGCGCTGTTCGGCAGCATGCGATTTGGTGAAACTCCGGCGGCCAAGCGGGAATTGCAGCTCAAGGTCAAGCAGGTCGAGTTCCTGCAGCAGCAGATGCGGCGCGGCGTGATCGAGGAAACGCCGCTGCGTTCTCTCGAATCCAAGGCCATCAACACCAAGGAATACGTCATCGAGTCGGCCCGCAAGGATGCGAACGGAGTGCCCATTTCCGAGGGGCGCGTGGTAACTGCGGAGGCCTATGCCAAGGCGGCCCAAGGGATGATGGAGGTGACTGAAACCGGTCGAGTGTCTTTCTGCTTCGCGGCGGGCACGCTGGTTCATACCGACAAGGGATTGGTGCCGATCGAGCGGGTTCGCGTGGGCACGCGCGTGCTGTCGCAACCGGAGTTGGGTGGCGAGCAGGGCCACCGGCCGGTGATCAATACCGTGGCGTTCCTGGACCAGAGTGTCCATGTGGTGCAAGTGAAGGCGGGTGAGGCGGATCCCCTGATCACGGTGATCGCGACACCCAACCATCCGTTCTGGGTGGAAGCGCCGTTGACCGAAGGCGGCCACTGGATGGCAGCGGAATACCTCGAGCGAGGTTTCGTGCTGCAGTTGGCCGATGGCCGCAAGGCCACCGTGCACGCGACCGGTCTGGTGCGCCGCACGCAGTACGCGCATATCGCCTTCGCTGCGGACGACAAGGCGGGCTTGGGCATCGTGCTGGACATCGGTAGCAAGCAGATCATGCTGGCCAGCGATGAGCAGTCATCGAAGCTCGAACAACTGCAATTGGGCGATCCGTACCTCACGCCTGTCTACAACTTCGAGGTGGAGGAATTCCACACGTACTACGTGGGCGATGCGGGTGTGTGGGTGCACAACACCAATTGCCCCAAGGAAGAAGCTCTGCGATCTCAGCAAGCGGCGGTTGCCGATGCGATGCGGAATGCGGAACTTGCGGGCACCTGCTTCGCTGACGACACCGCTGTTCATGTCGATACTGTGAATGTGATGGGCGCCAAGCTAAGGGCAATAGGGCACATCGAGGTTGGCGACAAGGTTCTTTCGCGCTGCGAGAAGACGGGCGAAATGGCGTACAAGCGGGTCACGAAAGTATTCGCGCATGGATTTGCGCCGGTTTATACGATCTCCTGCAAATATGGACCAGAAATAGATCCTTATATTGGATCTATGTACGGCCTTATTCATGTAACCGGAGAACATCCTTTCTGGGTGCAAGAAAAGGGTTGGGTAAGGGTCAGTGACCTTCAGCTGGGCGACGTGCTGCAGACGTACGACGGTGTTTATGCAGAGCTGGAATTTATTGAAAAGGTGTTGCGCTACGACTGCGAGGTGTTCAATCTCGAGGTAGAAGACTTTCATACTTACTTTGTTCATTGGAGTGGACTCTGGGTTCACAACAAGACCAAACTCGATGTATCGAGCGTGCCTTTGAACAAAGTGGCGAATACTTCTCCAGAATGGACGCCTCTGTACAAAAGTACCGCTGAGCTGACTAAGCCTGACGGAACGCCTCTCAGCGGAGAGGCGAGAATTCAACTGCGGGAGCAAACACTAGATAGAAAACTCGCGAGTGGAGAAGTAAAAGCGACATCGTTGCCGGAGAGAAACCTCGTAAACGCCAATTCGACTGAAGGTTATTTCTCAAATACCTTGGGCAAACTGAATGCAGAAGGAAAGCCAATCGGGTATCCCGACAAAGTATTGGAGCACTCCACTGATACGCGCATTAATGGATTGGTGGTGGACTATTACCAACCCGAGGCGAGTGGCTCGTTGGGCATGATGGTCAAGACGCTTTCGAGCAAGAGCGAACGCCAGTCCTCTGCCATTGTTTTGGATATGGAGAGATTGCCCACCGGAGTCACGCTAGATTCCCTTTTGGAAGTGCTGCGGGGAGAGAAGACCGCGAGCTATACGGACACGGTGGGTGGCGTGGCTACGGTTACTCCCCTCAACGGCCCTCTACCCGGCTTGAAGAGACTGCTGGTGGCCGAGGTCGACGGCTCTTTCAGAGTCATTGATTTTCCGGATACCGGCTTCAATCAACTCACTTATGGTCAGGTATACGTCGCTGAAACTGGCATCTGGACACAGCGCTTGAATGGGCCGTTGCGCCCCGGTGTCTCGCCGATCATCAAGCTCTACCCACCCAAATCGACGCCTGTTGCCTGGTTGCAGGCCCAAGGCGAAGGGAATGCATCGAGTCTGGACGAGCTCACCGATTCCAGCGTCCAGGCTCTGCTCCCCATCGCGCGCCAATACTGGCTCGACGCTGGCGCCACGGCCGCGCAATTGGACGGCATCGTCTTCAACATCGACACCCTGGCCCCGCGCATGGCCGCGGTGACCATCGGCCGGCAAATCACCTTCTCGGCGGGTGGTGCCGGTTGGGGCTGGTATGTCGATGGCACGCCGGCCAGCCAGGAAGAATTCGGTCCGGGCGACTCGTTCAACGAGTTCAAGGCCCAGGCCGATAGCGCGGCCTACGGCCGGATGGACCTGCTGACCGTGCTCATCCACGAAATGGGTCATGCAGCGGGCCTGGAGCATGCGGCGGGAGACGACGACGTGATGGCCGAGTACCTCACTCCCGGGGTGCGACGGCTACCCACCGTGGAAGACATCGCATCGCTGCTGGCGCTGGGCACTGATCGCACGTTCGTCAGGATCGGCGTGACGCTCGCCCTGGAGGCACCGGCGCGAGCGGTGACGAGCATCGTTCAGGCTCAGGCGGTCGATGGTTGGAGCAGCCGTGGCAACGCCAACGTCGACAGCACTTCCACCCAGTTGACGCTGAATGAAAGCTCGGTTGTGCAGACGAATGTGAGTCGTGTTTTCACGCTGACCGAGAACGATCGCATGTTGAGCTTCAACCTCGCGCGTTCGAGCTTGGCCGCCAACACCAACGGACCCTCCGACGCCTTCGAAGTCGCCTTGCTCGACGCCAACACGGGCCTGCCCCTAGTCAGCACCGTCGGCCTCACCCGCACAGACGCCCTGCTCAACCTCCAGACCAACGGCACCGAACGCCTGGCCCAAGGCGTACGCAAGATCGTCAACACCGACGCCAGCGCAACCTACTACATCGACCTGCCGCAAGCCCTGGCCGGCAAGCCGGTGCTGCTGTCCTTCGACCTGCTCGGCTTCGGCGCGACGCAAAGCAGCGTGACCCTGCGCGACATCCGCGCCATCAGCGACCCGGTCGCCAACGACGACGCGATCATTACCGACGAAGACACCACCGCCACCGGCAACCTGCTGGGCAACGACATCACCGGCGGCATCGCCATCGACCGGATAGAGCGCGTTAAAGAGCCCGCACACGGCACACTCAGCATCGCCGGGGACGGCAGCTTCAGCTACGTGCCCGAAGCCAACTACTTCGGCGCCGACAGCTTCAGCTACCGGCTCGTCGATGCCGGGGGCCGCGTATCCAACATCGCCAGGGTGTCGTTCACGGTGCGCCCGGTCAACGACGCACCGGTGGTGCCTGCGGCCAAAGTTGTCAGCGTGGTCGCCGGCAAACCGTTCACCTTCAATCCGCTGGCCGGCGCCACCGATGTCGAAGGCGGCCCGCTGTCCGTGCAATGGGTGTCGCAGCCCGCGCACGGCAGCCTGCTGGCCAACGCAGACGGCAGCTATACCTACACGGCCGATGCCCGCTACGCTGGCGCTGACAGCTTCAGCTGGCTCGTCAGCGACGGCGAGGCGCTCTCCGCGTCGGCGGGCAGCATCGCGGTGATGGTAGAGCCTGCCAACGTCGCTCCGGTGGCGCGCGAAGCCAGCGTATCGCTCGATGAAGACGGCAGACTGGTGATCGACTTCACCAGCTTCGGCAGCGATGCCGATGGCGATGCGCTCTCGGCCATCGTCAAGGTGGGGCCGCAGCACGGCACGCTGGTGCGCCGCGCCGACGGCCGCTTCGTGTACACGCCCGCGGCCGACTTCAACGGCACCGACATGCTGCGCTTCACGCTCGACGACGGCCAGTTCGTCTCCAACGAAGCCACGCTCACGCTGGTCGTGGCCCCCGTCAACGACGCTCCAACCGCTGGCGGTGGAATCGCCGCGGGCATCGAAGATACGGCATTGCCGCTGCGCTGGAGCGACCTTGCGGCGCACGATGTGGACAGCCCCATGCTGGTGGTCAAGCTCACGGCACTCCCAGCCGACGGCGCGTTGCAGGTGCGCAATGCACAAGGCATCTGGACAGTCGTCCGGGTGGGCCAGCTCCTATCTCAAGCACAGTTCGATGCCGGCAGCGTGCGCTTCGTGCCCGCTGCCGATGCATCCGGCGGGCCTGGCTATGCGCACGAAGGCTATGGCAATCGCAAGGCCCACTATGCACGCATCGGCTACACGGTGAGCGACGGCCGGCTGTCCAGCGGCGAGGCCTGGTTGACGATCGACCTCGCGGCGCAGGCCGATGCCCCTTCGCTGCAACTCGAGGGCAGCATCGGCACCACGCGCGAGTTGTTCCGCACCGGCTGGGAGAGCGGCCCGAACCTGGATCAGACTTCGTCTCTGGTACCCGGCAACAGCTTCGAAGGATGGTCGCTGGTTGCCGGCACCGATAGGCTACAGGGAGGCACCAACGGCTTCGAGATCTGGGCCACCGGCGACAGCATGAGCGATGCGTCGCGCAACCTGCGCACGGTGCAGGCCGCTGCAGGCAATGGCACGCGCTGGCTGGAACTCAACGACGCGAGCACGCAGATCCAAACCCTGGGCATCGAACGCATAGTCAGTACGCAAGCCGGAGCCGAGTACACGCTCAGCTTCGACCTGGCAGGGCGCGTTGGCTACAGCAGCGCCTACACACGCATCGCGGTGCTGGTGGACGGCGTGCGGATCGCGAGTTTCGACAACACCAGTTCTTCTTCAGCGCTCGACTGGCGTGCGCTGAGCTGCAGCTTCGTGGGCACTGGCACAGCGCAGACGATCCGCATCGTCACCGACAGCAGCGCTCAGGAGGCGGGCGGCCGCGGCATGATGATCGACGACATCGCGCTGACCGAAATGGTGTACCGCCAGCGAGAGCTCTTCCGCACCGGCTGGGAGGCTGCGGCCTATGCCGAAACGCTGATCGCAGGACCGGTCTTCGACGGGTGGACCTTGGTAAGCACGGGCGACAGACTGGCCGGGGGCAACAACGGCTTCGAAATCTGGCACACGGGCGAGTTCATGGCCGACGTGCACGGCAACCGGCGCACTGTGAGCGCTGCCGCGGGCAACGGACAGAACTGGCTGGAACTCAACGACGCGGGTGGAAGCCAGCATCAGACGCTAGGTATCGAGCGCCGCGTTGCCACCACGGCCGGTGCGCGCTACACGCTGAGCTTCGACGTCGCGGGCCGACTTGGTTTCAGCAGCGCCTACACGCAAGTCGCCGTTTATATCGACGGCGTGAAGATCACCAGCCTGGACAACACGAGTTCGACCGACTCCCTCGACTGGCAGACTGCGAGTTACAGCTTCACGGGCTCTGGGGGCTTGCAGGCCATTCGCATCGTGAGCGAATCCACTGCGCAGCACGCAGGCGGCCGCGGGATGATGATCGACGACATCGCGCTGACCGAGCGCGTACGCCTGAACCATGGACAGGAAGACGCAACGATCCTGCTCCAGGGCCTGTCGGCCGCACTCCGCGATACGGACGGCTCGGAGTCGCTCGTGCTGACGCTGGTGGGCATGCCCATCGGCAGCGTGCTGTCGGACGGCACGCGAAGCTTCACCGTGACGGACGACCATCGCGTGGCCGACCTGCGCGGCTGGAACACGTCTGCGCTGAGCCTGCGTCCTCCGGCCGGCTTCAGCGGCCAGCTCGCGCTCCAGGCGCAGGCCACGGCCATAGAAACTGCCACGGGCGAACGGGCAACCGTCACCCAGACTCTCGATGTGGAGGTGACCGCGGTGGCAAACGCGCCGACGCTCACGCTGTCTGCACGCACCGTGGAGCTGAGCCGCGAACTCGTCGCCACGAGTTGGGAGAACGAGCCCAACTGGACCAGCGGCGCCAATCCGGTCTACGCCGGCAACCTGCAGGGCTGGAAGCTGGTTCAGCCGACGTCCTTCAAGTTCGGCGCCTTCGAGATCTGGGCGGCCAACGACCGGATGCGCAACGCTGCAGGCACCCTGGTTCCTGTACGGCCTGCCGCAGGCAACGGCAACGCCTGGCTGGGCCTGACCAACGGCACGAACGAGCCCTACCAGACGCTGGGCATCGAACGCGAGGTGCAGACCATCGAACAGGCCGTCTACACGCTGACGCTGGACTACGCCGGCACACTGGGCCTGGCGGCTTCGTGCACGCAGATCGGCGTGTATGTCGATGGCGTGCGCATCGCGACCTACGCCAACACCAGCAGCAACAGCGCGCTCGACTGGAAGGTCTTGAGCTTCCAGTTCACCGGCAACGGGCAGGCGCGCACGGTGCGCGTGCAACTCGAAGGCGGCAGCGGTGCATGGGCCCGCCGCGGCGCGATGATCGATGACCTCCGCATCGTCGAGACCTTGCCAGTGGGGACCGGCACGGTCTATGGGCTCGCCGATACCTTCGTTGCGCTGCCACGCATCGATGCGCAACTGACCGATACGGATGGGTCCGAAACGCTGAAGCTGGAACTGCTGGGGCTGCCCGTCGGGGCGGTGGTAAGCGACGGCGTGCGCAGCACGACGGTCAACAAAGCAGACCTAGCGCTCGACCTCGCGGGCTGGGATTGGAGCAAGCTGGGCATGAAGCCGCCGTCGAACTTTACGGGGACGTTGCAGCTTCAGTTGCAAGCTTCGAGTGAAGAGCACAGCAACGGAGCCAAGGCCACGGTGACGCAGGCCATTGCAGTGAAGGTGGTGAGCGGCTGCGCCGTGGCGACGCCTGTGGGGGTGAATCCGTTCGTCGCATTTGCGGCGCAGGCGACGACAACTACGACCACAAGCGGTACGGCGGCACCGTCGCATATCACGGTGAGCGCGCCGATTGTTGCTGCGACCGGGATTCTTCAATTCGCAGTCTTGCCGCCGACCGCAGGCCGCAGTTCGGAAGAAAAAGAATCGATAGAACGGTCCAGGGCCCAACTGCTTGGTGATGAGTGGCTGCGTGAACTCGAACACGCAGCCAACGCCAAATGGGCATCACTTGCAGGCGGGTGATTTGCATATGAACTGCGCTGCTGGCATCTATTCAGGAAATCCAGACGTCTCTAAAAAGTCTCCGGCGCAAAAAGCGCAACGTGGATTTGATTCTTTAAACGCCGATATTTAATTTATTTGCTATGAGCTACGACCTTCGCGTTTGGGAGCGCCCTGTGGGACAGCCCGACCCCGTGAGTTTTGAAGAAGCCAGCCGGACCTTGCTGGAGCTTGAACGGCTCGAGCCCGGCCCGAACCCCAAGTTCATTGCGTTGGGGGAGCAGATGGCTGCGCGCTACCCGGTAATGGGCAAGAAATCAGCTGTCGAGCGCGACGACAACGACAGCGATGCCGTATGGATCGGCGATCCGGTGGCTGGCGCAAAACGCTGCGCCGGTGCCGTGTGGGCATTCGAACTCCAAGGGGCATGTGGTGACTGCTGAGGCCTATGCCAAGGCGGCCCAAGGGGTGATGGAGGTGGCTGACAAAAGTCGAGTGTCTTTCTGCTTCGCCGCGGGTACGCTGGTCCACACCGACAAGGGATTGATGCCGATTGAGCAGGTGCGCGTGGGTACGCGCGTGCTGTCGCAACCGGAGCAAGGTGGCGAGCAGGACTACCGGCCGGTTATCAATACCGTGGCGCACCTGGACCAGCGGGTTCACGTAGTGCAAGTGAAGGCGGGTGAGGCGGATGCCCTGATCACGCTGATCACGACACCCAACCATCCGTTCTGGGTGGAAGCGCCGCTAACCGACGGCGACCACTGGATGGCTACCGAGTACCTGGAATCCGGGTTCGTGCTGCAACTGGTCGATGGCAGCAAAGCCACCGTGCATGCGACTGGACTAGTGCACCGCACGCAGTACGCGCACATCGGCTTCGCCGCGGACGATAAGACGGGCGTGGGCATCGTGCTGGACATCGGCGGGAAGCAGATCGTGCTGGCCAGCGCCGAGCAGTCATCGAAGCTCGAACAACTGCAATTGGGCGACCCGTACATCACGCCTGTCTACAACTTCGAGGTGGAGGAATTCCACACGTACTACGTGGGCGATGCGGGTGTGTGGGTACACAACACCAATTGCTCCAGCCAAGAAGCTCCGAATGCTCTAGAAGCTCATCGATTGGCGGTTGCCGATGCGAGGCGGAATGCGGAACTTGTGGGTACCTGCTTCGCTGACGGCACGTCTGTTCATGTCGAGAAGCCGAATGTGGTGGGTAATAAGCGAAAGCTGATAGAGCACATCGAAGTCGGCGACAAGGTTCTTTCGCGTTGCGAAAGAACGGGCGAGATGGCCTATAAGCGAGTCACAAAAGTGTTTGCGCATGGATTTAGACCCGTCTACACCATCGCTTGCAAATATGGTCCTGAAATAGATCCAGAATTTGGCCACACACATGGCCTTATTCATGTAACCGGAGAACACCCTTTCTGGGTAGAAGAAAAGGGATGGGTCAAGGTCAGCGATCTTCAGTTGGGCGATGTACTGCTGACATACGACGGTGTTTATGCGGAATTGGAGCATATTGAAAAGATATCGCACTACGACTGCGAGGTTTTTAATCTCGAGGTAGAGGACTTTCACACCTACTTTGTTCATTGGAGTGGGCTCTGGGTTCACAACAAGACCAAGCTCGATGTATCCAGTTTGCTCTTGGACAAGGTGAAGAATCCGTCTCCGGAATGGACGCCTCTGTGCAAAAGTACCGCTGAGCTGACTAAGCCCGATGGAACGCCGCTCAACGGAGAGGCGCAGAATTCAATTGCGCGAGCAAACACTAGATAGAAAACTCGCGAATGGAGAAATAGAAGCGACATCGTTGCCGTAGAGAAACCTCGTAAACGCTAATTCATCAGTTGGGCATGGTCTTCATCTCGCCAGATCGCGTGCTGCCGCCGGAGCAGGCCGTCATCTGGGAGGGCGCCAAGCGAGAGATGGATTCCGCGCCTGCGCGGTGGACACTGGCAACGGCACGCAAGGCGATCAAGCCGCGCCTGAAGGCATTGCTGGAGGCGCATGGGTTCGTGTCGGTGAAGCTGCCGCCCAAGTCGCAGTTCGATGTTGAGCATTAACGAAAACTCAAGCCGAAATTCAGCTAACAACCATGCATAGCCACTCGCTTTACAAGAAGCATGAGATACGTTGTCGGTCAAATACGGGCGGGTGTTTTGCCAAGGGCACCCGCGTGCACACCAAGGATGGACTCAAGCCCATTGAAGACATCAAGGTGGGTGACTATGTGCTTTCCAGCCCCGAAGACGGCAGTGGTGGTCAGGAATACAAACGCGTGCTCAAGACCTTTGTGCATGAGCAGAAGGTGATCGTTGGCGTCCAATTCACAAACGTTGGTGCACCGAGTGTCTTGCAGGGTGGTGACATCTATTTTGTGACGACAACAGAAAACCATCCATTCTGGGTGGAAGGCGTGGGCTGGACGCGTGCCGATGCGCTGAAAGGTGGGGATGTTGTTCGCAAGGCCGATGGCAGCCTGGCAAATGTTTTTGGGCTCAAACGCATTTATCGCACCAGTCGCGATGGCGTTGGTTGGACTTTCCTCGGTGGCGACATTAAGAGCAAGAATCGCTCCTTGTTCTGGTATCAGCTGGGATATGACACTTACGAGGAATACTTCTTTGCAGAAGAAATCGGAACGCTCTTCGACTACGCCAACTACGATCTAACAGAAGATGATGGACGCGACAAATACATCTCACCTGAGGTCTATCACAGCGAGGATCCCTACCTAAAGATACGTGTCTACAACCTGGAGGTCGAGGACTTCCATACCTACTACGTCGATGCCCAAGGCTTCTGGGTTCACCACATCAATTGCGAGGGTGTGCATCCTTCTGGTGGTTGAAAATTGCTGCCGGTTGGCCTCTTGCAAGTTGAGCAGGACGCAAAGCTTTAATCGACAGCCTCTTGAGTGCGCCACCTTGGCTTCGGCGAACGAGACTGCAAGGTGTGACCTCCAAGCAATCGCAATAGCGCGTAAGGGCTTCGTTCATTGACTTAGAGCGAGGTTGTGACGCACGTAGTTTTTTTACAAGCTCGCCGAGCGCAGCCCGTCGCGCTGAGCCCGTACTAGGCCGAATGCCTTGTTTGAACGCGAGAGTTGGCTTTTTATGTGCTGAAGCGATCAAAAATAAGGCTGTTAAATCTGACGGCTAAGTTGAAGTGCCACGCCGTGGACGGAGCGGCAGATTGGGGCAGGGGGAAAAAATTGAAAAATCTCAAGCGACCCGTGCGAGAACGCCCGGTCCATTTTCTGTGGTTCAAACGATCAACATTGCATATGGCCTCGGCCTATGTAATGGTGCTTCTGCCGTGGCTGGTGCAGACGCCTCTCGCTAAGGCCCAATCCTTACCCGATCTCTACATTCGGGCCCTGGCCCGCGACCCCGCCGTCGCAGGTGCCGAGGCCCAGTTGCACGCGGCCGAACAGCGCCATGTCCAGGCGCGCGCCAGTTTCGGGCCTACCGCCGCGCTGGTCGGCAACTACAACGAGACGCGCTATCGCGAAGCGCCCAAATACGAACAGCGCAAGTTCCAGGGCAAGCAGTTGAACCTGCAGATCACCCAGCCTCTGCTGCGCAGCGCGTTGTTCCCGGCTCTGGATTCCGCCGAAGCACAGCTCTACCAGGCCCAGGCCGCGCTCGATCAGGCGCGCGCCGATTCGGCACAGCGGCTGGTCGAAGCCTGCTTTGAAGTGCTGAAGGCACGAGACGCGCTCGACCTTGCGCGCGCCCAGCGCGTATCGACCGCCGAGCAGCTGATGCTGGCGCAACGCAGTTTCAAGATAGGCACGGCGCCCATCATCGACGTGCGCGAAGCCGAGGCCAAGGCCGACTCGGTGGCGGCGCAAGTGTCGGCCGCCGAGTTCGAACTCGATCTCAGGCTGCAGATCGTGGCCGAGTTGACCGGGCAGACCGCATCGACACTGCTGACGAGAGGCCTCGACGGCAAGCATCTGCCGCCGCTGGAGGCCGGCTCGGCATCGCTGTGGCTGGCTACCGCGCAGGACAACAGCGCCCAGCTTCAGCAGGCCCGGCAAGCGCTGCTCGCTGCAGAAGCCGAAGTCCGCAAGGCCTGGCATGGGCATGCTCCCACGGCCGACCTCACCTACACCTATGGCCGCAGCAGCGACACCGGCACCTTGACGACCGCCTTTCCTCGCGGCGGCAACAGTTCGGCGGTGGGAGTCAACCTCAACATTCCGCTGTTCGCGAGCGGCGCCACCCATTCGAAAGTCAATGAGGCACGCGCGCTTCGCGACAAAGCCCAAAGCGATGTCGATGCGGCGCGGCGCACGATAAGCCTGGGTGTACGCCAGAACACTTCGGCCACGCTTTCCGCCATCGGTCAGGCGCATGGGCTGGAGGCCGCTGTCCGATCGCAGGAACTGGCATTTCGCGCCAACAGGCGAGGCTACGAAGTGGGAATGAAGGTGAATGCCGAGGTTCTCGACTCGCAAAGCCGCTTGTTCGAAGCCCGGCGCGACCTGTCTCGCGCGCGTTATGACGCATGGGCGGGCTACATCAAGCTCAAGGCGCTGGCGGGCAGGCTCGATGAGAGCGACATCTCTACGCTCGATGCCTTGCTGGTCTCCGTGGCGCAGGCGGACATGCGGCTTCCGCGCCGACAGCAATGAGGGACGCATCCGTGGCGAAAGCGCGTGAGGAGCACGCGTCCAGAGCCGGCAGCGCTGCTCCTGAGACTGCTGAGGAGGCAGGTGGCCACGCAAGCCTCGACAGCGAAAACCCAGCAATCGACAGCGCTCCCGGATCGCCCGACAACAAGCTGCTGCTCTCTGCCCTGGAAGGCTGGCGTGCACGTCTTTCGAATGCCGGAGTGACGTGCGGCGCCGCAGCCATGCACAGCGCCGATGCTGCATGGAGCCTGCCTTTTTCCGACTCCGACGGCGAATTGAACAAGAGCTGGGCCGATCTGCGGATGCGCGTGTCGATGGAACACCCTGTAGCGCTCGCCAAAGTGGGCAGCGTCCGCTCGGAGATGCTGGTGGCTACGGCCGTGCAGCTGCCCTCCGGCCACATGGGAGTGGTGGGACTGACGATGGCACCGCCGCACAGCGAACGAACGATCCAGTTGGTGCTGCTGTCGTTGGGATGGCTGCAGCTGGCGCTCTCGGCTGCCAGCCTGGCCCACAACCAGCGCTCTGCCCGACTGCTGGAACTGATGGGACACGTCGGTTCTCAGGAAAGCGCGCGCGCCGCGGCGTACGAGTGGATCAACCGCACCGCCGCATGGGTGCGGGCCGAGGCACCGGAACCGGATGCGGGGTTCATGCTGTTCGAGGTCCGCAACAATCTGCCGAGCTGGTGGGTCGCAGCCGACACTTCCTGGGCCGAAAAGGCATCGCCGGCACTGCACGAAGCCAGCGAGATGGCCATGCGCGCCATGGTCGAGATGCAGGAAATCGACCAGCATCCATGGTGGGCGTTGCCGCTGCTGGGCAACGGTGAACCCGTCGCGGTGCTGGTGGTACGCCATCGCGAGGCTGGCGCCGCTGCCTTGCAGCCTGACGTGCTGGCCATGCTGCGTGCCAGCTCGGGGCTGGCCGAGCCCCTGCTTCGACATTGGCGCGAAGCGCAGCGCAGCCTTCTCCGGCATGTGGCGGACACTGCCCGCTCCGGCTGGCGCAAAGTATGGGGCCCGGGTCATCTGACCTGGAAGGCCGGCACGGCAGCACTGTGCGGCGTGCTGGCCATATTGTTGTTGTGGCCCGTGGCGGACCGGGTCACGGCCCACACGGTGATCGAGGGCCGGACGCGCCAGGTCGTGACGGCGCCCTTCGAAGGCTTCATCGAGCATGTGCAGGTACGCCCCGGCGAGCAGGTGTCGAAAGGGCAGTTGCTCGCCCGCCTGGATGATCGAGAACTGAAGCTGGAACAGCGCAGGTACAGCAGCGAGCGCAACCAGGCCGCAGGCAAGCTGCGCCAAGCGATGGCCGAGCACGACGCCCCCGCGGTGGCACTCGCGCAGGCAGATGTGCAACAGGCCGAAGCCCAGCTGGCACTGGTGGAGTCCAAGCTCCTTCGTGCAGGGCTGGTCGCGCCGATGGACGGCCTGGTGGTAACCGGCGACTGGGCCCAGCAGATCGGCGGTCCGGTGGAAATCGGCAAGGAGATGTTCGAGATCGCCACCACGGGCGGTTATCGGGTGGTGCTGCACGTCCCGGACCGCGACATCGCCCGGGTCAAGGTGGGCCAGAACGGCATCCTGCGCCTGACCGGACAGCCGCATGCCACCTACGACTTCGAGGTGAAACGCGTCACGGCCACGGCCAAGGTGGAAGAGGGGGTCAACGGTTTCCGCGTCGAGGCCGAATGGCGCGGTGACGTGCCTGCGTTGAGTCCGGGTATGCAGGGTGTCGGCAAGGTCGAAGTGGGCAAGGCCAGCCTGCTATCGGCATGGACGCGATCTTCGGTCGACTGGCTGCGGCTGAAGTTGTGGAGCTGGTGGTGGTGAGCATCCATCGCCACTGAGAAAACAGCACCATGCAGACACTACTTTCCGAGCACTGGCACGCCGTACGCTTTCTGCGCCCGCGCCTGCGCGAGGGCGTGCAGCCGCTGCATCGCCTGCTGCGGGGCAAACCGTGGGTGCTGCTGCTCGATCCGATGACGCAGCGCTTCCATCGGCTGACCCCTCGGGTATGGCGTGTGTTGCAATTGCTCGATGGCCGCCGCACGCTGGATGAGGTTTGGAATGCGGCCTGCGAAAACGCCGCGGCGTCGGGTACCGACGATGCAGCGCGCGACGCCGCGATCTCGCAGCATGAACTGGTGCAGCTGATGTCGTCGCTCTACTCGAACGATCTGCTGCAAACGCAGGTGTCGCCCGATGCCGGCGAGGTTTTCGAGCGCTATCAGCGGCAGAAGCGCACCAGATTCAAGCAGAGCTGGCTCAATCCGATGAGCATCAAGGTACCGCTTCTGCATCCGGATGCCTGGTTCGAGCGCTGGGCTCGGCTCGCGCGCCTGCTGTTCAGCTGGCCTGTACTGCTGATCTGGCTGGTGATAGCGGCGCCGGCAGGCTTGCTGGCCTGGCAGCACTGGGCGGCGCTGACCGATAACCTCTCCGACCGGGTGCTTGCCGGAAGCAACGTGGTTGTGTTGTGGTTCACCTATCCGCTGGTCAAGGCGGTGCACGAGTGGGCGCACGGCATGGCGGTCAAGGCCTGGGGCGGCCAGGTGCGCGAGATCGGGGTGATGTTCATCCTCTTCACGCCGGTGCCCTATGTGGACGCGACATCGTCGTACCGCTTTCCTTCGAAATGGGCGCGCGCGACCGTGGCGGCGGCCGGCATCCTGGCGGAATTGCTGCTGGGGGCCATTGCGGTCTATGTCTGGCTCATGGCCGAGTCGGGCCTGGTGACGGCCATCGCCTTCAACGTGATCCTGATCGCCGGGGTGTCCACGGTGCTGGTCAACGGCAATCCGCTGATGCGCTACGACGGCTACTTCATCGCGTGCGATCTGCTGGAGCTTCCCAACCTAGCTCAACGTTCCACCCAATACTGGGCCTATCTGTTCGATCGCCATGCGTTCGGCGCGCGCGATGCCCGGCCGCCTGTAGAGGCGCGCGGCGAGCGCACGATCATGTTCGTGTACGGCGTGGTGTCCCCGCTTTACCGGCTGCTGATCAGCATCGGCCTGATATGGTTCGTGGCGTCGGAGTACCTGTTCGTGGGCATTCTGATGGCGTTGATGTCGGCCTGGTCCACACTCGCCATGCCGATCTGGAAAGGCTGGAAGCACCTGACCGAGGGCGCCGGGCTGGCCCGCCGCCGCGAGGTCGCCATGCGCCGTACGGCCATCGCACTGGCTCTCTTGGCGGCTTTCGTCGGATTGGTGCCCTTGCCTTTTCATTCGGTCGAAGAGGGCGTGGTGTGGCTGCCTGAAGAGGCGATCGTTCGTGCGGAAGTAGCGGGTCACATCGCGCACGCCGAGCGTGCCGCCGGCGAAACGGTGGCCGGCGGGGCCGTGTTGCTTCGACTCGACAGCCCTCAGCTCTCGGCCGATGCAGCGACATCCGCCGCAGCCGTGGCCCAGACACAGGCTCAGTTGCGCAAGGCCGAAGTCGACGATGTGCTGCGCGCCGCGTCGTTGCGACACGAGCTCGCGGCACGTCAGGCTCGACTCGATGAAGCGGTGCGCCGCGCTGATGCAATGGAGGTCAAATCCGCCATTGCGGGAAGATGGGCGCCGGCTGCGCCCACCGAACTCCCCGGCCGCTACGTCAAGCGCGGCGAGATTCTGGGCTACGTGATCGACGGACCTTCGCGCCGGGTTCGCGTAGCAGTGACGCAGGAGGAACGGGATCTGATCGGCTCCCGGTTGCGTGGTGTTGCCGTGCGCTTGAACAACTCTCCGGAAGAGGCCATCGGCGCACGTGTGCGACGTCTGGTTCCAGGGGGTGAGAACGATCTGGTGTCGCCGGCACTCGGGACCAGCGGCGGCGGCAGGATTCCGGTCGATCCCGCTCAGCAAGGCGGCACGCGCACGCTGAAGCGGGTGTTCGACATCGAGGTGGAGCTCGATCGCGATTCGCCCAGTGCCGTATTCGGAGACCGCGCCCATGTGCGTTTCGATCTCGGGCCGACGCCGCTGGCATGGCAGTGGTTCCTGCGTCTGCGTCAGGTGTTCCTGGCGCAGTTGAGCGTCTGAAGCCGATGGCTGCCACCGCCAGCCCGGACCCGACCCTGGCACGCACGCTGGCCGGCAGCAGCTTTCGTCGTGCCGACACCCTGCGCGACGAGCGCGGTGCAGAGCCGGGCCACAACTTAGAGCGATTCTTGCGCAGCCTTTCAGGTTGGCTGCCACCGGCCCGTGAGGGCAGCAGAAACATCGCGTCGTTCAACAAGGCGATCGTCGATTCGGCGGCCAGGCTGCGCGAGCTGCCCGACGAGGAGATCGCTCAGCGCTTTCGTTCAGAGCTGCAGGCCATGAAGGCATCCGGAGCCGGGCTGCGAAATTCTCCGCGTGTGGTGGCGGTGTTCGCCTGCATCGGTGAAGCGAGCCGGCGCGCGCTGGGCATGTGGCCGCATCCGGTGCAGTTCACGGGAGCCTGCGTGCTGCTGAGCGGTTGCCTGGCCGAGATGCAGACGGGCGAGGGCAAGACGCTGGTGGCTGGCTTGGCCGCAACAGCCATGGCGGGCTCGGGCGCGGTCGTGCATGTGATCAGCACCAACGACTATCTTGCAAGGCGCGACTATGAAGAGATGCGGCCTCTCTTCGAGTTCTTCGGCATGACCGGAGCGTGCATTCAGGGCGAAATGGAACCCGACGAGCGGCGTGGCGCTTACCGGCATTCGATCTGCTACGTGAGCGGCAAGGAACTCGTCTTCGACTACATGAAAGACCGACTGGCAGGGCACGGCACCATGCCCACGCGCGTTGCACAGGTGAGGCAGCTGTGGACATCAGGTTCTGCAGCGGACAGCAATGGCGAACCGCTGATCCCCGCGCTGCACTTCGCCATCGTCGACGAAGCCGACAGCGTGCTGATCGACGAGGCGCGCACACCCATGATCATCTCGCGCGAGGCGCCAGGCCTCTACGAACCGGAGCTTCTGCAATGGGCCATCGCCGCCGCCAGGAGTTTGCTGCAGGGGCAGCACTTCCGCCTCGTCGGGGCGCGCGAGCTCGAACTCCTGCCGGGTGCGCTCGAGGCCTGCCCATCCTTGCCGGAGAACATCCGCCCGGTATGGCGTTCGACGCAATGGCGCACGTTGCTGCTGCGCCAGGCTTTGACCGCTGTCCATCTGTTCCTCAAGGATCAGCACTACATCCTTTCTGAGAACAAGGTGCAGATCGTCGACGAATCCACCGGCCGCGTCATGCCTGACCGATCCTGGGAGCAAGGCCTGCACCAGTTGATCGAGGTGAAAGAAGGCGTGGAAATCACACAGGGCCGCGAAACGATGGCCCGCATGACCTTCCAGCGATTCTTTCGTCGCTACTTCCTGCTGGCGGGGCTGACAGGCACCGGCGCCGAGGCGTCGCGGGAGCTGTGGTCCGTCTACCGGCTCAAGGTGCGGCGCATTCCGCCCAACCGGGCCAGCCAGCGGGTTCGCCTGGCCGATCGATGCGTGGCCAGCAGCGCAGAGAAATGGCGCCTCGTGGCGGAAGACGCGTGTGCCGCGGCCGCCCGGGGCCAACCCGTGCTGGTGGGGACGCGCAGCGTGGAGGCGTCGGAGCAGGTCGGGGCGGAACTCGCGCGACGCGGCGTAGAGCACGTGGTTCTCAATGCGCGGCAGGACGCCGACGAAGCCGGGATCGTGCGAGAAGCCGGCCAGCCCGGGCGCATTACCGTGGCGACCAACATGGCGGGGCGCGGCACCGACATCAAGCTGAAGGCGCAGGCACGTGCGGCCGGCGGCCTGCATGTGATCCTGTCCGAATTCCACGAGTCGCCGCGCGTCGACCGTCAGCTGTTCGGGCGCAGCGGTCGACAGGGAGAGGCAGGGTCCGTCTGCGCCGTGATTTGTTCTGAAGACCCCCTGTTCGCGTCGCTGCCCGCATGGTGGCGACGAGCCATGAGTTGGCGCACCGGAAGCTTGCAGCGCCAAGCGGTGCGCCTGGCTGTCCTCTGGTCGCAATCGCAAGCCGAGCGCCGCGCCTACAAGGGCCGGATGCAGACCTTGCGACAGGATCGCGAACTCAATCGATTGATCGGATTTGCTGGGAGCGGGATATGAGTGTCATGAGTTTTGCCATACGTTTTCTGAGCCTGTCGTGCTTCGTACTTGCGTGCATGCAAGCGCAGGCCGCCCCGGCTGAGTTCGACTGCATGATCGAGCCTGCCCAGACCGTCGAGCTGCGCAGTCCGGTGGCAGGCATCCTGCAACAGGTACATGCTCGGCGAGGCCAGCCGGTGCGCAAGGGCGATGTGCTTGTGACGATCGAATCCGGTGTGGAGCGCAGCGCGACGGATACGGCCCGGTTTCGCGCACAGGCGCAAGGCGCATTGCTGACGGCACGGCACAAGGTGGCGGCAACAAGGGAAAAGGCACGGCGAATGGATGAACTGCTCCAGGAGGAGTTCGTTTCCGTCCAGGCGCGCGACGATGCCCGTGCCGAGATGCAGCTGGCCGAATCGGAACTCGCAAGCGCCCAGGAAAACAGCCAGCTGGCGAAACTGGAGCACCGCCAATCGCTGGAGCAGTTGAATCGGCGTGTGCTGCGCAGCCCGTTCGACGGCGTGGTGGTCGACCAGTACCTCCATCCCGGCTCGATGGTCGACGGGGGAGAGGGAAAGAAGCCGATCCTCAAGCTCGCGCAGACCCAGCCCCTGGTGGTTCAGGCCATCTTGCCCTTTGGGCTGTTTCCGGAAGTCCATCCAGACGATGCCGCGACGATCGTGCCGGAGAAGCCGTTCTCGCGCGAGATCGGCGTGCGCATCAAGACCGTGGATCGTGTGATCGATTCGGCTGCGGGAACATTCGGCGTCCTCGCAGAGCTGGACAACACGAAGCAGGCGTTGCCTGGGGGCATTCGCTGCAGGCTACGCCTGGGAGCAGGCAAGAACTCGTCGTGAGGCGGCGGTGGAGCCGGCCCGGCCTCAGTGCTGCAGGATCTTCGAAAGAAACTGCCGCGCCCGATCCGACCGCCCGTCAGGGTTGCCGAAGAACTCATCCTTCGCGCAGTCTTCGACGATGCGGCCGCGGTCCATGAAGATCACGCGGTTCGCCACCTTGCGGGCGAAGCCCATCTCATGGGTGACGCACATCATGGTCATGCCTTCGCGGGCGAGTTCGACCATTACGTCGAGCACCTCGTTGACCATCTCGGGGTCGAGCGCGGAGGTGGGCTCGTCGAAGAGCATGGCGACGGGGTTCATCGCCAGCGCGCGGGCGATGGCCACGCGCTGCTGCTGGCCGCCGGAGAGCTGGCTCGGGAACTTGTGCGCATGGGCGCGCATGCCCACGCGCTGCAGCAGCGCCATCGATGCGGTGCGGGCCTCCGAGGCCGAGCGCCTGAGCACCTTGACTTGCGCGATGGAGAGGTTGTCCTCGATCGAGAGGTGCGGAAACAGCTCGAAGTGCTGGAACACCATGCCCACGCGGGCGCGCAGCTTGTTGAGGTCGGTCTTCGGGTCGCCCACCGACACGCCGTCGATGGTGATGCGGCCGCGCTGGAAGGGTTCCAGCGCGTTGACGCACTTGATGAGGGTGGACTTGCCCGAGCCCGAAGGCCCGCAGACCACCACGACCTCGCCCTTGCGGACCTGGGTGGTGCAGTCGGTGAGTACCTGGAAGGCGCCGTAGCTCTTGTCGACGTGGCTGATTTCGATCATGTCGTGTCCCGGTGAGATGAAATTCAGCGCGCGAGCAGCCGGTGCAGGGTATTGGCGACCACGCGCGTGGCCTTGCGCAGTTCGTCCAGCGGCACGCGCTCGTCGGCGCGGTGGCCGTTGGCTTCGAGCAGCGACTCGGGGCCGGCGCCGTACATCACGGTGGGAATGCCGGCCTCGCTGTAGAGGCGCGCGTCGGTGTACAGCGGCACGCCGATCGGCGTGACCGGCTTGCCCATGACTTCGCTGGCCTCGCGGCACACGAGCGCGGCGAACTCGTCGGCGCCGGGTGCGGGCGCGAAGGGGCGGGCCAGCAGGATCTGGCGGATCTCCACCGAGATGCCGGGCAGCGGCCGGCAGGCCGACTCGATCACCTCGCGCAGCTCGGCCTCGACGGCCTCGGGCGATTCCTCGGGCACGATGCGCCGGTCGATGCGCAGGCTCAGCACGTCGGACACCACGTTGGTGTTGATGCCGCCGTCGATGAGGCCCACGACCATCGTGGGATGGGTGATGCCGGGCGTGCGCGATGGGCGGCCGGCGAGGCTGTCGCGATAGCGGTAGAGCGCGGGCAGCAGGGTGGCCGCGGCTTCGATCGCGTCGTGGCCGGTGTCCGGCCGCGCGGCATGCGCCGAGGTGCCGCGCACGACGACTTCGAGGTGCAGGCAGCCGTTGTGCGCCACGACGACGTGGTGCGAGAACGCGGCGGAGAGCACGAAGTCGGGCTTGCTCAGGCCCTTGGAGAGGATCCAGCCGGGTCCCGTCATGCCGCCGGTTTCCTCGTCGTAGGTCAGGTGCAGCTCGACGCTGCCGGCCAGCGGCGTACCCGAGGCCGCGAGATGCTTGAGCGCGCGCATCGCGAAGGCGTAGGTGGTGAAGTCCGACTTCGACACGGCGGCGCCGCGCCCGTAGAGCCAGCCGTCGCGTACCTCGCCGCCGTAGGGGTCGACGCTCCAGCCTGCGCCGGGCGGCACCACGTCGCCGTGCGCGTTGAGCGCCACCACCGGGCCGTCGCCGAAGCGCTCGCGCACGATCAGGTTGGTCACGCTGCGCATGCCGTGCGCAGCCGCGAACTCGGCCGGCACCTCGTGGCGCTCCACGGTGAAGCCCATGGCCTCGAGCAGCCGGGCGGTGAGCTCGGCGTGCGGGGCGCAGTCGCCCGGCGGGTTGTCGGACGGGCAGCGCACGAGTTCTGCGAGCGTGCGGACCTGCTCGTCGAAGTGCGCGTCGATGTAGTCGCGCAGCGTGTCGCGCGGGGATGCGTTTTCGGTCATGGCGGTCAGAGGAAGCGGTCGATGAGGAAGGGACTGATGTCGATGTCGGTGCGGCCGCGCACGATGAGGTCGGTGACCAGCCGCGCGGTGACGGGGGCGAGCGTGTAGCCGTTGGAAGTGACGGCGTTGTAGAAGCCGGGGCGGCCGGGCACTTCGCCGAGGATGGGTGCGCCGTCGATGTTCACGTTCATGCCGGCCCAGCAGCGCACCATGTGCAGCCCGCGCACGGCCGGCAGCACGTGGCCGGCCACCCAGAGATTGCCTTCGATGCTCTCGCGCTCGGCGCGGTTCAGGCGCATGCCTTCGTTGAAGGCCGCCGTCCAGCCGCCACCGACGATGAGGCCGCCGCTGGCGGCCTGCTTCAGGCTCAGGTGCCGGTCGGCATGCGCAACGAGGTGGTTGACCAGCGGCGGCGCGGGCTCGGTCACGATCATCTGCAGCGGCGCGCCCTTGACGGGGATGTCGATGCCCAGCATGCGGCCGACGGCGCTCGACCAGGCACCGCTCGCGTTCACGACGCGCCCGGCGTGGATGCTGCCGCGCGAGGTGCGCACGATGAAGCCGGCGCCTTCGCCCGGCAGCGCCTCGATGGACTGCACATCGCAGCCGCGCAGCATGCGCGCACCCTGCTGCTGCGCGCGCCGGGCGACGGCGTAGGTGGCGCGCAGCGGGTTGATCTTGCCTTCCATGGGGCAGAGCTCGGCGCCCAGCAGCTGCCCGGAGAGCGCGGGCGAGAGTCGCCGCAGCTCGGCGCCGTCGATCACCTGCGCGTCGATGCCGTGGCTGCGCTCCAGCGCGGCCTTGGCTTCGAGAAAACGCATGCCGGCTTCGCTGTCGGCCACCATGAGGCCGCCGGTGATCTTGATCTCGAGGTCCTCCCCGCAGTCGGCCTCGATCTCCTGCCAGAGGCGCACCGACATCGGCCCGAGCGGCAGCGTGGCCGCGGCCGGGCCACCGCCTTCCTGCGCCTTGGCACCGAAGTCGAACGAAAGAAGCTGCACGTGCAGGCTGCCGGCGTTGGCACCCGAGGCCTGCAGGTTGATGTCGTCGCGGTCGACCACCGTCACGTCCTGGCCGGCCTTCGACAGGTAGTAGCCGAGGCAGGAGCCGAGCACGCCGGCGCCGATCACCAGCACGTCGGTGCGCAGCGTGCCATCGAAGGGCGCCTGTTCCACCGGCCTCGCGAGGTTGGGCGTGATGGCGGGCTTGTGGCCGCCCCACTCGGGTTTCTCGAAGCCGAGCGCGCCGGCCGGCACCGGCTTGGCGGGCGGACGCGGGGCGAAGTACTGCTCGACCTGCGGCGGCCGGCCGGTCATCTCGGTGAGCAGACGGCCTGCAGTGACGCCGCAGTAGCGCGCCTGGCAGCGTCCCATGCCGAGGCGAGTGTTGCGCTTGAGCGCGGCCAACGTGTCGCTGCCGGCGCGGATCTGCTCGCGTACCGAGCCGAAGGTGATTTCCTCGCAACGGCACAGCAGGGTTTCGTCTGGCACCGCCGCGAGGGTGACGGGCGGCGGCGCGTAGATCGACCACAGCGCCTGCTGGAAGCATTCGGCGCGATGCAGTTTTTCAGCGGCCTCGTCGGGCTCGGGGGCGTTCAGGCCGAGGTTGCGTGCGACTGCAGCGCCAGCCAGCGTGCCGCGCGCGAGCGCGACACGGGAGCCACCGAGGTCGGCGCCGTCGCCCACCACGTACACGCCGGGCAGGCTGGTGGCGCCGTCTTCCTGGGTGACGGTTGCCAGATAGCCAAGATGGCGGGGCGCGAGGCGGTGCTCGCAGCCCAGCATGCGCGCGAGTTCGGTGGAGGGAATGAAGCCGTAGCCGAGGCAGAGCGTGTCTGCTTCGAGGCGGCGTTCCGTCGCGGGCATGGCCTGGCCCTGGGCGTCGATCCGGGCGATCTGCACTGCGTGCAAGCCGGTGGAGCCTTCGGCGGAGACGACGGCGTGCTTCCACAGCACGGGCACCTTGCGGGCGCGCAGTTTTCGCAGATAGCGCCAGCCGTCGAGCAACAGGTCGGGGGCCGTGCGCGCCGCAGTCAGCAGATGGCGCCATTGCTTCGGCGAGGGGCGCGAGGCCGACTCCAGCACGGCGACGACTTCGGCGCCGCCGGCGAGGAGCTCGGCGGCGAGCTGCAGGTTGAGCGGTCCGTTGCCCGCGATCACCACGCGGCGGCCAGGCGCCACGCGATAGGCGCGAGCGAGCGTCTGGCCGGCGCCGGTGGTCATCACGCCGGGGAGGGTCCAGCCGGGGAAAGGCACGGGGCGCTCGTAGGCGCCGGGGGCGATGACGAGTTGCCGGCAGCTGATCACGCAAGCGCGACCGTCGATGAGCGCGGCGACTTCGTGTGCAGAGAAGGCCGCCCAGACCTGCGCGCCCTGGGCGATGGCGACGCCGGCAGCGCGGACATCGTTTTCCAGCGCGAGGCCCTGCGCGAACTGGCGGTCGGCCGGGGAGGGCGCCGCATGCGAAGGCGCGAGCGGCTTGTAGAACTGGCCGCCGGGCTGGGGGCGCTCGTCGAGCACCAGCACGTCGGCGCCGGCGCGGCGCGCGGCGAGCGCGGCGGAAAGGCCAGCCGGACCCGCGCCGACGACAAGCACGTCGACCTGCCGGCGCTCGGGCTCGGCGCCGGGCTGGGGGGTGAGCGGCTGCAGCGGATCGTCGGGCGTGCCGGCGGGCTGGGTCGAACGCACCTGCTGTCCGTCGGCCACTTTGGTCAGGCAGGCGCGCTGGCTGGCCTGGCCGTCGACGGTGACGAGGCAGTCGAAGCATGCGCCCATGCCGCAATAGAGACCCCGGCGCTTGCCGCCCCGGGTGTGGCGCATCGCCTTGATGCCGCCGGCCGCCAGCGCCGCGGCGATGGTCTCGCCTTCCAGGCCCTCGACGGGCTGGCCGTCGTACCAGAAGCGCACGGGGCGCCCGGCCGGGGTGATGGAAGGGTGGATCAGTCTGGCGCTCATGGTCAGTGCGATGGAAGAACGTCAACTTACGGTTGACGCGCTAAATTGTATACGTATACTCGACGTATACATATACCGAATCGCCCGAATTTTCCCCTAAGGACTGCCCATGACAGCGTTCCGCGGCACCTATACGGTGCTCATCACCCCCATGACCGCCGACGGCAAGCACGTGGACGTGCCTGCGCTGAAGAAGCTGGTCGACTGGCAAATCGAGGAAGGCATCCACGGGCTGATCCCCCTGGGGAGCACCGGTGAGTTCCTCTCGCTGACGCCCGACGAGCGCCAGCTGGTGATCGAAACCTGCGTGAGCACTGCTGCAAAACGCGTGCCGGTATTGATCGGCACCGGCGCGGAGTGGACCGACGAGTGCGTGCGGCTGAGCCGCGAGGCCGAGAGCATGGGCGCCGACGGCGTCATGATCATTCCGCCCTTCTACAGCACGCCCACCGACGACGAGCTGTTCGAGCACTACCGCAAGGTGGGCGAGGCGATCGGCATTCCCATCATGGTCTACAACAACCCGGCCACCGCCAACGTCGACCTCAAGCCCGAGCTGGTGGCGCGCCTCTCGCGCATCGACAACTGCAAGTACATCAAGGAGTCGACGCTCGAGGTCACCCGCGTGCGCGACATCATCGAGTTGTGCGGCGACCGCATGACCGTGTTCGCGGGCATCCTCGGCTACGAGTCGTTCTGGCTCGGCGCACAGGGCTGGGTGGCCGTGTGCTCCAACCTCATTCCGAAGATGTCGGCGCGCCTTTTCGAGCTGGTGGCCGACGAGCGCGACATGCCCGCGGCACTCGAGCTCTACAAAAAGATGCTGCCGATCGTGCGCTGGGTCGGCGGCCATCGCTACGTCGCGGCCTCCAAGGACGGCCTGTCGATGATGGGCCTGCCCGTCGGCAAGCCCCGCGCGCCGCGCCTGCCGCTGCCCGATGCCGATGCGGCCGACCTGCGCCGCGAACTCGCGCGCCTCGAACTGCTGGACTCGATCCGCACCTGACGCGGCCAGCCCCGTTCCGCTTTCCCTTTCCCACCTCGTCGCCTCGATCCCTTCCTCAAGGACCACACCATGAAACTGCTCCCCGCTCTCGCGTCGGCAACGGCACTCTTCATCTCCTGCGCTGGCGCCGCGAACGCGCAGCAGGCCTGCAAGTCGCCGGTGCCCGACTCGGCCCTCGTCAAGAAGGGCACGCTGACCATGTCGGTCAACCCGACGCTGCCGCCGATGCAGTTCGTCGACCAGTCCGGCGCGCTCAAGGGCATGCGCGTGGAGCTGGGCGAGCAGATCGCCAAGCGCCTGTGCCTCACGCCCGAGTACGTGCGCATCGAGTTCTCGGCCATGATCCCCGGCCTGCAGGCCGGCCGCTGGGACGTGATCAACACCGGCATCTTCTTCACCGAGGAGCGCGCCAAGCTGATGCAGATGCTGGTCTACGAAGACCAGGCCATCAGCATCAGCGCCGCCAAGGGCAACCCGCTGAAGATCGCCAAGCCGGAAGACCTCTCGGGCAAGAGCATCGGCGTGGAGATCGGCGGCTTCGAGGAACGCAAGGCGCGCGAGCTCGACAAGCAGCTCACCGACAAGGGCATGAAGGGCATGACCATCCGCACCTTCGAGAACTTCGCGATGGCCTTCCAGGCGCTGCGCGCGGGGCAGGTGGAGGTGGCGCTGTCCATCGACTCGACCGGGGCCGAATACCAGAAGCGCGGCGACTTCGAGCGCGTGCTCAACGGCCTGTTCCCCACGCCGGTGGCGCTGGCCGCGCGCAACAAGGAGCTGGCCGCCGCGATGGCCAAGGTCATGAACGACATGAAGGCCGACGGCAGCTTCCAGAAGCTGTTCGACCAGTACGGCGTCAAGGCCGCCGACGGCGCCGTGACGGTCAAGGGCCCGGCGAGCTGAGGGCGCGCCGCCGTCCGCATCGCCATAGAGCAAGCAAGCGAAGGAACTTCCATGGGACAAGGCTGGAGCTGGTCGGGCTTCTTCGACTACCTGTTCAATCCGTACATCCTCAGCGGCGCGGTGACCACGCTGTGGCTCACGCTCGCGGCGATCGCGGGCGGGCTGGTGGTGGGCTGCGCGCTGGCCCTGGCCCGCCTGTCCAGCCACCGCTGGCTGTCGGCGCCGGCGCACTTCTACATCTGGGTGTTCCGCGGCACGCCGCTGCTGGTGCAGCTCATCATCATCTTCACCGGGCTGCCGCAGCTGGGGCTGAAGCTATCGGTGATCGAGTCGGCGCTGCTGGGGCTGATCCTCAACGAGGCGGCCTACCTTGCGGAGATCGTGCGCGGCGGCATCCAGTCGATCCCCGCCGGACAGACCAACGCCGCGCGCGCCGTCGGCTTCAGCAGCGCGCAGACCATGCGCTACATCGTGCTGCCGCAGGCCATGCGCCTGATCGTGCCCACGCTGGGCAACAGCATCAACGGGCTGCTCAAGACCACGTCGATCACCTCGGTGATCTCGATGGAGGAGCTGCTGCGCCGCACGCAGGTGCTGATCCAGGAGAAGTTCATGGTGCTGGAGCTCTTCATCGTCGCGGCCATCTACTACCTGCTCATGACCACCGCCTGGGACTTCATCCAGCGCCGCATCGAGCGCCACTACGGCCGCGCCTACGGCAGTGCCGCCGATGCGCCGGTCGTGCCCGCGGAGCCCGCGCTCGAGCAGCGCTAGAAGGAACCCGAGCCCATGAACACCTACGACCTGATCCTGCGCAACGCGGACATCGCCACCGCCGGCGACCGCTACACCGCCGACATCGGCGTGCGCGACGGGCGCATCTGCGCCATCGCGCAGGGGCTCGACGCCAGCGCCGCGCGCGAGATCGACGCGCGCGGCCGGCTGGTCACGCCCGGCGGCGTCGACGGCCACTGCCACTTCGACCAGCCCACCAGCGACGGCTCGCGCTTCGCCGACGATTTCCTCTCCGGCACGCGCTCGGCGGCCTGCGGCGGCACCACCACCGTGCTGCCCTTCGCCGCGCAGCAGAAGGGCCGCAGCGTGCAGGAGGCGGTGGACGACTACCACCGCCGCGCCGAGGGCAAGGCGGTGATCGACTACGCCTTCCACCTCATCGTGGCCGACGCCACGCGCGACGTGACGCAGCGCGAGCTGCCCGCCCTGATCGAGAAGGGCTACACCTCCTTCAAGATCTACATGACCTACGACGACCTGAAGCTGGACGACCGCCAGATCATCGAGGTGCTGGCCACCGCGCGCCGCCACGGCGCGATGACGATGATCCACGCCGAGAACAGCGACTGCATCGCCTGGCTCACCGAGCAGCTGCTCGACGCGGGCCTCACCGCGCCGCGCTACCACTCCAGCTCGCGGCCGATGGCGGTGGAGCGCGAGGCGACGCACCGCGCCATCGCGCTGGCGGAACTGGTCGACACGCCGATCCTGATCGTCCACGTCTCGGGCCGCGAGGCGGTCGAGCAGATCCACTGGGCGCGCGGGCGCGGGCTGCCCATCCATGCCGAGACCTGCCCGCAGTACCTGTTCCTGAGCGCCGAGGACCTGGGCATCGACCCCGACGACCCGATGCACGGCGCGCGCTGCATCTGCAGCCCGCCGCCGCGCGACAAGGCGAACCAGCAGTTCATCTGGAACGGCCTGTCGAGCGGGCTCTTCACCATCTTCTCGTCTGACCATGCGCCCTTCAACATGAGCGGCAGCGACGGCAAGCGCGTGGCCGGCGACAACGCCTCCTTCGACCGCATCCCCAACGGCATTCCCGGCGTCGAAACCCGCCTGCCGCTGCTCATGAGCGAAGGCGTGCTCAAGGGGCGCATCGACATCCACCGCTTCGTCGAGCTCACCGCCACCAACCCGGCGCGCCTGTACGGCCTGTACCCGCGCAAGGGCACCATCGCCGTGGGCAGCGACGCCGACTTCGTGGTGTGGGACATGTTCCCCGAAGGCCAGGAGAAGCTGCTCGCCAACGACATGCTCCACCACGACGCCGACTACACGCCCTACGAGGGCATGCGCCTGCGCGCCTGGCCGGGCCTGACCGTCTCGCGCGGGCGCATCGTGTGGCAGGACGGCGTGTTCCAGGCCGAGCCCGGCTCCGGCCAGTTCCTGCCGTGCCTGCGTCCTCGTGCGCCCAACGACGGCAATCCGCTGGACAAGTGGCTCTGAAAGAATGGCTCTGAGCGCGCCTGGCCGCCCCTGCTAAGCTCACCCGCCCTCGTGGCTTTCGCCCATCCCCGCATGCCCAGCCTTCCCAGCCCCACGCAGCCCGCCACCATCACGATCGCTCCGCTGGAGGTGCGCTCCGCCAGCCTGGCCGAACAGGCCTACGACCGGCTGCGCACCCTGATCCTCGATCGGCAGATCTCGGCCGGCAGCCCGCTGCAGGAGGCGCGGCTGGCGGAAGACCTGCGCATCTCGCGCACGCCCATGCGCGAAGCGCTGGTGCGGCTGGCGGGCGAAGGGCTTCTGGTGCGACGCGACGCGCGCTCCTACGCCGTGCGTGCGCTCGGCACCAAGGAGTACTTCGACTGCATGCGCGCGCGCGAAGTCATCGAGTGCGAGGCCATCGCGCTGGCGGTGGGCAAGATCACCGACGCCGAGATCGATGCCCTGGAGGCCGACATCGCCACGCTGGGCGGCGGCGAGCACAGCGAAACCGAGCACTGGCACTTCGACGACCGCTTCCACCTGCTGATCGCCAAGGCCAGCGGCAACGTCGTGTTCCCCCGGCTGGTGGAGGAGCTTCGCGTCAACGCACGGCTCTTCCGCCTGCACAGCCCGCTGCACAGGCATTCGGAGAACCACGACGAGCACGGCGAAATCATCAGCGCCCTGCGCGCGCGCGACGCCGAACGCGCGCGCGTGGCCATGCGCGACCACCTGCGCAGCCTGCAGGAAGACGTCAAGCGCGCGCTGATCGAGTAGCCGGATAGCGACGGGCGCGCGCAGCTTCGTCGATCAATCGCCCTCGAGCTGCGTCTCCAGCTTCTTCGCGACGCCGCTGTAGTGCCGCGCCGAGGCCGCGTTCTTCTGTCCGGCATAGTGCGCGCTGACAGCGCGCGCCGCGCGCAGCGCCGTCTCGAAGCCGTCGTGCCGCTCCTGCCATTCGGTGTCGCGCGTGCCGATGTCGCCCCGCACGAACCTGCCCACCTGGAAACCGCCATCGAGGTCGACGGTGCCGATCACCGGAACGCCTTCGCGCAGTTCGCCGTAGAACGCGTGGCCCGCGGTGGTGCCGACGCGCGTGCGGAGCATGCCGAGGCCGGCGGCCTTGCCGCCGGAGCAGGCGCCAATCCAGTAGGTCGGTGCCGTGCCCAGCGAGGAGGGCGCCACGAAGCGGCATCCCGTAGCGGGGTCCTGCGACCACTTCATGCCGCCGCCGCTTTCCTGCCCGACCGCCAGCATCGGTGCCGATGAGAGGACCAGCGCCACGAGCATGGCGGCACCCGGTCCGGTACCTGGAGAACTCTTCTTCTTGCGCGAAATGCGGCATTCCAGTTGCATGACATCGTTCCTGTAGAAGCCCGTTGGCCGACCCGCCTGCGGTAAGTGGCGGCCCCGAACAGCCGGGGATTCTCCTATGGCTGCGGGCGTCCGGCACCTCTTCCGGCCGCGCAAGGTGCCGGCCACGGAATTCGGGCCGGTCCATTTAAAAACTGCCAACGAATTCATTAATAAAAAGGCCTCGGGCATTGCCGGAGGCCTTTTTCTTTTTCCCCTACCCGCAGTGCGGCAATCCCTTTGCCGTGGTTGCCCTGCCTGATTTTTTCGAGCGCCCGGTTCAAAAACTCCCAACGCTTTCTTTTTTCTACAAATGAATTTCTAAACAGAATTACTACGCCGGCCCGGCCGATTTCCGGGCCCGATCCGCCAACCTGTCCTGCACCTGAACACCTCAGGGGAGACAAGGTGTTGCACTTCGGATTTGACTCTCCGTGCCCTTTAGGGTCTGCGCCACAGCCTTTCCGGGTCGTCCGATGCCATTCGCATTGCCCCGTTCGCCTGCAAACGGAACAGATCTTCGTAATTCCAAATACGCTTCAATTCCGAAGTTCTCGTGCTTCCACGTCAACAAATTTAACTGATGCGTCATTTGTGCGAGCACCCCAATTACAGTGCTGCAGCGCGGAATAATCGTGCAACGCCCGCGGCCCGGCCGCGCAAATATTCATCCCGCCACCCGAAGTACCTGCGCTTTTTTATTAATTGACAGAGCGCGGACCCTGGAGAGCGCACGTTATGCAGGAAGTGACCGTGGAAGCCGCTGCGACTCCAACCCGTGACAACCCGGCCAGGCCGCCGCCCCTGCAACAACAGGAGCAGCAACAGGCCCGGGGCACCCGCTCCACTTTCGCCCTGCTGTGGCTCAGCGAGACCGCCTTCGACCTCGGCACCACGCTGGTCAGCTTCGCGGTGGGCGTCTGGATCTTCTCGCGCACCGGCTCCGCGCAGGACTACTCCTTCTCGGTGCTCGCCGCCGCGCTCGCGGCGATGCTGGCCACGCCTTTCGCCGGCGTGCTGGCCGACCGGCACGACCGGCGCCGGGTGGTGCTGTGCTGCGACCTCGCCGCCGTCGCCGGCACCTTCGCGATCGTGCTGGCGCTGACCTCGGGCCGGCTCGGCACTGGCGCGCTCTACGCCTATGCCGCGGTCGCGGCCGCCGTCGGCGCGCTGCGGCGGCCGTCGATCCGGGTGGCCGTCAGCCGTTTCGTGCCCAAGGACCGCTTCGCCCAGGTCGGCGGGCTGACCGGCATCTCCCGCGCGCTGGTGCAGGTCGGCGCGCCCGCCACGGCCGGTTTCCTGATGGCGCACGCGGGCGGCCTGCAGGGCGTGATGGCGACGCAGCTGTGCCTGCTGCTGGCCGCCGCCGCGCTGGTGTTCGCCGCGCTGACCCGCGCCGGCGCGGACGTACGCGGTGGCGCGGACGTACGCAGTGGCGATGTGCCCGCGCAAGGCGGCGCGCTTTGGCGCGGCGCGGGCGCCAGTCTTTCCGGCGCGCTCGCCTACCTGCGCGAACAGCCGCTGATGCGCGCGCTGCTCGGCTACGGCGCGCTGGTGCAGTGCCTCATGGTGCTGGCCACGGCCATGGTGACGCCGATGGTGCTGTCCACGCACTCCAGCGGCGTGCTGGGCCTGGTGATGTCCGTCGGCATCGTCGGCGGCCTGCTCGGCTCGATCCTGGTCGCCACCGCGCGGCTGCGGCACGGGCTGATGCGATGGGTGCTGGCCTGCGACGCGCTGCAGTGCGCGGCGGTGCTGGCCGCCGGCTGCGCGACCACGCCGGCGCTGTGGTGCGCCGCGGCCTTCGTCTGCCTGTTCTGCGGCAGCACCTCGGTCGCGTGCTCGCATGCGCTGTGGATGCGCAAGGCGCCCATCGGCCGGCAGGGCAGCGTCTTCGCGCTGATCGCCGCGTCCAACATGCTCGTGATGTGCGCCGTGCTGCTGGCCGGCGGCTGGCTCGCCGACGCGGTGCTCGAGCCCGCGCTACGCCCCGGCGGCGCGCTCGACGGCACGCCGGTGGCCAGCCTCTTCGGCACGGGGCCGGGCCGCGGCATCGGCTTCCTGTTCTTCGCGAGCGGCGCGGCCGGCCTCGCGCTGACCGTTTTCGCGCTCTTCCATCCGCGCCTGCGCCGGCTGGAAACGCTGGTCCCGGACGGCGGCCAATCGTGAGCGGCCCGCACGTGCACCCCCTGAGTTCGCCCCAGCAGGCCGTCTGGCTCGAGCAGTCGCTGGCGCCCGATGTGCCCTGCCACAACATCGGCGTGACGGCCAGCCTCGACGGGCCCACCGACGTCGACCGGCTGGAAGCGGCGATCCGCGCCGTCGTCTCGTGCCACCAGGCGCTGCGCACCGTGCTCGAGCGCGGCGACAACAACGGCGAAGCCATGCAGCGCTTCGCCGCGCCCGACGACGATGCCGCCGGCGCGCCGCTGCAGCGCTTCGATTTCACCGGCGAAGCCGACCCTGAGGCGAGCGCATGGGCACACCTGCGCGCCGCCTTCCTCGCCCCCTTCGCGCTCTACGGCCAGCGGCTGTGGCGCATGCAGTGGCTGCAGGTCGCGCCCCGGCGCGGCTACTGGCTGGTGTGCTTCCACCATCTCGTCGCGGACGGGTGGTCGGTCTCGCTGACCGGCAATGCCGTCGCCGATGCCTACAACCGGCTCGGGCGCGGCGAGGCAGCGCTCGGGGAAGAAGAAAAAGACGAAGGCGGCGACTATGCCGGCTTCATCCGCCTCGATGCCGAGTACCAGGCCTCCCCGCGCTACGCCCGCGACCGCGCCTTCTGGCTGCAGCGCCACGCACGCCTGGCCGCGCCGCTGTTCGAAGACACCCCCGCGCGGCGCAGCCAGGCGGCCCGCCGCAAGGTGGAGCAGGCCGTCTGGCACCTGGACCGCGCCGACCACGACCGCCTGACCGAAGTGGCCGCCGCGCAGGGCGCGTCGAGCACGCACTTCCTCGCCGCGCTGCTGGCGGTGTACTTCGCGCGCCTTCATCAGGAACGCGAAGCTGGCGACGAAGTCGTGATCGGCATGCCGGTGCACAACCGCACCAGCGCCGCGCACAGGCGCATGCCCGGCATGTTCTCGGGCGCGATCCCGGTCGGCATCGCGGTCGATCCGCGGCAGAGCTTCGCGCAGACCCTGCGCGGCGTCGCGGCCGAACTGAAGCAGTGCTACCGCCACCAGCGCTATCCCCTGGCCGAGCTGCACCGCGAGCTGCTGGCCGGCACGGGCGAGCGCCGCGGCCTGTTCGACATCTCCCTGTCGATCGAAAGCTTCCAGGGCGACCTGAGGCTCGAAGGCATCCGCAGCACGGTGTTCCCGCTGCACAACGGCCACGAGCGCCAGCCGCTCGCGGTCTACGTGCGCGACTACGAACCCGGGCGCCCGGTGCACGTCGAGTTCAACCACGACCCGGCGCTGTTCTCCGCGCCGCAGATGGCCATGCACCTGCGGCGACTGCAGGCGCTGATGCGCGCCGCAACCGATGCGCCGCATACACCCGTGCGCGACCTGCCGCTGATGGACGAAGCCGAGCGCGACCTGGTCGTGCACGGCTTCAACCGGCCGCTGCTCGACACCGGCGCCCCTTCGCTGATCCACGCGCTGTTCGAGCAGCAGGCCGCGCGCGACCCGGACGCCATCGCCGTGCAGTTCGAAGACCAGCGGCTGAGCTACGGCGAACTCGACCGGCGCGCCAACCAGCTGGCCCACCACCTGCGCGGGCTGGGCGTGGGCCCCGACGCGCTCGTCGCGATCTGCCTGGAGCGCGGGCCCGGCATGGCGATCGCGATCCTCGCCACGCTCAAGGCCGGCGGTGCCTACGTCCCGCTGGACCCGGTGCAGCCCGACGAACGCCTGGCCCACATGCTGCGCGACAGCACGCCGGTGGCGCTGATCGGCGACCGCGCGTCGCTCGATCGCCTGCCCGCGCTGCCCTGGTGCCAACGGCTGCGCCTCGACCAGCCATGGGAAGAAGCACCGTGGTGCGACGCACCCCTCGGCAGTCCTCAAATCGAGGGCTTCGCGCCCTCGCACCTGGCCTATGTGATCTACACCTCCGGCTCCACCGGCCTGCCCAAGGGCGTGATGGTCGAGCACGCGCAGGTCGGCCGACTCTTCGCCGCGACGCGCGGCTGGTTCGGCTTCGGCCGCGACGACGTGTGGACGCTCTTCCACTCCTTCGCCTTCGACTTCTCGGTGTGGGAGCTGTGGGGCGCGCTGCTCCACGGCGGCCGGCTGGTGATCGTGCCGCACGCGGTCAGCCGCTCGCCGGCGGAGTTCCACCGCCTGGTGTGCGAGCAGGGCGTGACCGTGCTCAACCAGACGCCGAGCGCATTCCGCCAGTTCGCCGCCGCATGCCGGTCTGCCCCGAAGGAGCTGCCGGCGCATGCGCTTCGCCACGTGATCCTCGGCGGCGAGGCTCTGGAAACGGCCACGCTCGCACCCTGGTACGCGCTGGCGCACAACCGGCGCGCGCAGCTGGTCAACATGTACGGCATCACCGAGACCACCGTGCACGTCAGCTGCCGGGTGCTCGGCCCCGACGATGCCCATCGCGCCGGCGCGAGCCCGATCGGCACGCGCATTCCCGACCTGAGCCTGTACGTGCTCGATGCGCAGGGCCGGCCGCTGCCGGTGGGCTGCGCGGGCGAGATCTGCGTCGGCGGCGCCGGCGTGGCCCGCGGCTACCTGCGCCGGCCCGAGCTGGACGCGCAGCGCTTCGTGCCCGATCCGTTCGGCGGCGTGCCGGGCGCGCGCATGTACCGCAGCGGCGACATGGGCCGCCTGCTCGCCGACGGCAGCCTGGAGTACCTCGGACGCAACGACCAGCAGCTCAAGATCCGCGGCTTCCGCATCGAGCCCGGCGAAATCGAGGCCCGGCTGTTGCGGCTCGACGGCGTGGCCGACGCGGTGGCGATCGCGCGGGAGGACCAGCCGGGCGATACGCGCCTCGTCGCGTACCTCGCGTTCGCCGACGCAGATGCCGAGGCCAGGGCGGCCTTCGATCCCGCCGCCGCGCGCATCGCCTTGGGCAGGCACCTGCCCGACTACATGATCCCGGCCGCGTACGTGCCGCTGGACGCCCTGCCGCTGACCCCCAACGGCAAGCTCGACCGCAAGGCGCTGCCCCCGCCGGAGCCTCGCGCATGGCACGGGCAGCGCGAGCATGAGCCGCCGCAGGGTGCCACCGAGCAGGCAATGGCAAGGCTGTGGTCCGAAGTGCTCGGCATCGAGCGGGTGGGGCGCGGCGACAACTTCTTCGAGCTCGGCGGGCATTCCATCCTCGCGGTGCGGCTGGTCGAGCGCATGCAGCGTGAAGGGATGGAGGCCGATATCCGCCAGCTCTTCACCGAGCCGACACTGGGCGCGCTCGCAGCCCGCGTGGCGGCGCAGGACAAGGCCGCGGCACCTGCAACGGTGCCGCCGAACGCGATACCCGCGCAATGCGGGCGCATCACGCCGCGGATGCTTCCGCTCGCGAGCCTGACGCAGGCGCAGATCGACCTGATCGCCGCCGCCGTGCCGGGCGGCATGCGCAACATCCAGGACATCTACCCGCTCGCGCCGCTGCAGGAAGGCATCCTCTTCCACCACCTGCTGCAGGTCGAAAGCAGGGGCGAAAACAGGGGCGAGGGCGACGCCTATGTGCTGCCGGCACTGCTGCGCTTCGACGATCGCGCGCGGCTCGACCGGTTCGTGGCCGCGCTGCGGCAGGTCATCGCCCGCCACGACATCCTGCGCACCGCCGTGCAGTGGGAAGGGCTGGACACGCCCGTGCAGGTCGTCTGGCGCAGCGCCGGCCTTGCGCTGCGGGAGCACCGCTTCGACCCGGCCGATGGCGACGTACAGGCGCAACTGCAGGCCCGTGCCGATGCGCGCACGGTGCGCCTGGACCTGCGCCGCGCGCCGATGCTGCAGGCCCATGCGGCCTTCGACCCCGTTTCGCAATGCTGGCTGCTGCAGTTGCTGCATCACCACCTGACGCTGGACCACACCACCACCGAGCTGATCCTGCACGAGGTGGTGGCGCTGCTGCAGGGGCGCGGAGACAGCCTGCCCGCGCCCGTACCGTTCCGGGATTTCGTGGCCCGCTCGCGCCAGGGCACGAGCGAGGCGGAGCACGAAGCCTTCTTCGGCGCGATGCTCGGCGACGTGGACGAGCCGACGGCGCCATTCGGCCTTCTCGACGTGCAGGGCGATGGCTCGCAGGTCGAGCAGGCGAGGGCGACGCTGCCCCCGGCCTTGTCGCTGCGGCTGCGCGCGCTCGCCATGCGCCACGGCGTGAGCACGGCCAGCATCTTCCATCTGGCCTGGGCGCGTGTGCTGGCTTCATGCAGCGGGCGTGACGACGTGGTGTTCGGCACGGTGCTGTTCGGCCGCATGCAGGGCGGCCCGGGCATCGAACGCGCCATGGGCATGTTCATCAACACGCTGCCGGTGCGCATCGCGCTGGGCGGGCGCGGAACGCTGCAGGGGCTGCGCGAGACCCATGCGGCGTTGAGCGAGCTGCTGCGCCACGAGCATGCATCGCTCACGCTGGCGCAACGCTGCAGCGGCCTTGGGCCGGGCGTGCCGGTCTTCCCGGCGCTGCTCAACTACCGGCACAGCGGAAGCGAGAGCTTCTCCGCGGAGGGCGGGATCGCGATCGCCGATGGCATGCACTACCTCGGCGGACGCGACCTCACCAACTATCCGTTCAGCCTGTACGTCGACGACCTGGGAGAAGGTTTCGTGCTCAGCGCCGAGATTCACGACTTGGTGCCCGCGCAGCGCGTGTGCGGGTTCGTGGTGCGGGCATTGCAGGCTGTTGCCGAGGCGCTGGAAGAGGAGCCCGGCCGCGCGCTGATGGCGCTCGAAGTCTTGCCGACGGAAGAGCGTCGGCGCGTGCTGCACGGCTTCAACGATACGCATGGTACGTACAGCACGGCGGCGCTGGCGCACGAGGCCTTCGAGCAGCAGGCGGCGCAGCACCCGGAACGCATCGCGCTCGAACTCGATGGCGCCCAGCTGAGCTATCGCGCGCTCAACGAGCAGGCCAACCGGCTCGCACGGCATCTTCATGGGCTCGGAGTCGGGCCGGACACCCGTGTCGCGATCCGTGCCGGGCGCAGTTTCGCGATGGTGATCGCGATCCTGGCCACGCTCAAGGCCGGCGGCGCGTGCGTGCCGCTGGACCCTGCGTATCCGCGGGAGCGGTTGGTCCGCATGCTGCGCGACAGCGGGGCAGCGGTCGTCCTGGGGCAGATGGAAGGGCTCACGCCCGACGTGGCGTCGGTGCCGCTCGATGAAGCGGCCTGGGCCGGAGCATCTGCCGACAACCTTCACGTCGAAGGGCTCGCGCCATCGCACCTGGCTTACGTGATCTACACCTCCGGCTCCACCGGCGAGCCCAAGGGCGTGGCGATGCCGCATCGCGGGCTCGTCAATCTGCTCGCATGGCAGCGGGAGCAATTGCCCGAACCCGCGCGCACACTGCAGTTCGCGGCGCTCGGCTTCGATGTCGCCTTCCAGGAGATCTTCTCGACGCTGGCCAGCGGCGGCACGCTGGTGCTGCTGCGCGAGGGCTTGCGCCAGGACCTGCCAGCCTTGGCCGAATGGCTCGCCGAAGAATCGGTCGAACGGCTGTTCCTGCCTTGCATCGCGCTGCAGAACCTGTGCGAGCTGTGGTCGCAGCGCGGTGCGCTGCTGCCGATGCTGCGGGACGTGATCACGGCAGGCGAGCAATTGCGCATCACGCCCGCGATCCGGCTCATGTTCGGCAAGCATCCGCAGGCCCGGCTGCACAACCACTACGGCCCGACCGAGACGCACGTGGTCAGCACGCACACGCTGGGCGGCGCGCCCGGGCAATGGGAAGACCTGCCGCCGATCGGGAAGCCCGTCGGCAACAGCCGCATCTACGTGCTGGATGCGCAGCGCAATCCGGCTCCCGAGGGAGTCGTGGGCGAGCTGTATCTGGGCGGCGAACAGGTCGCCCGGGGATATCTCTCGCAGCCCGATCTCACCGAAGCACGCTTCCTGCCCGATCCGTTCGGCGGCCCGGGCGCACGCATGTACCGAAGCGGCGACCTCGGCCGCTGGCGCGCCGACGGCAGCATCGAGTATCTGGGGCGCAACGACCATCAGGTGAAGCTGCGCGGCTACCGCGTCGAATTGGGCGAGATCGAAGCACAGCTCGCCCGCATCGAAGGCGTACGCGAAGCTGCAGTGATCGCCCGCGAAGACCAGCCGGGCGACAAGCGATTGGTCGCCTACCTCGTCCTCGCCGGTGCCCTCGATCCATCCGCACTGCGCGCCGCCTTGCGCGAACGCCTGCCGGACTACATGGTCCCCTCGGCCTTCGTCGCACTCGACGCGCTGCCGCTGACCCCCAACGGCAAGCTCGACCGCAAGGCACTGCCCGCGCCCGGGGCCCATGGCCACGGCACCTCCTCGCCACCCCAGGGCGAAGTCGAACAGGCCCTCGCCGGCATCTGGTCCCAGCTCCTCGGCATCCGCCAGATCGGCCGCGACGACGACTTCTTCGAGCTCGGCGGCCATTCCCTGCTCGCCATCCGGTTGCTCGAACAGCTGCGCCGGCGCGGCTGGTCCACCGACATCCGGTCGCTCTTCACGCACCCGAGGCTGCATGCATTCGCCTCCACGATCCGGCGCGACGAAGAGACTGCATCGGTGCCGCCCAACCTGATCCCGCCGGGCTGCGAAGCCATCGAGCCCGCGATGCTGACGCTCGCCAGGCTCGACGCCGCCGATATCGCGCGAATCGTGCAGGCCACGCCGGGCGGCGCGGCCAACATCCAGGACATCTATCCGCTCGCGCCGCTGCAGCAGGGCATCCTGTTCCACCACCTGCTGCAGCGCGAAAGCAAGGGCGAGGGCGAGGGCGACGCCTACGTGCTGCCGACGCTGCTCGAGTTCGACAGCAGGCCGCGCATGGACAGCTTCGCCGCGGCGCTCTCCCAGGTGATCGGGCGCCACGACATCCTGCGCACCGCGATCCACTGGGAGGGCCTGGCCGAGCCCGTGCAGGTGGTGTGGCGAAACGCCGGATTCGCGCCCGAGACATTGACGCTGGCACCGGGCGAGAGCCCCGCGCAGCAGCGCCTGCGCGAGCATCCGCGCGTGCGGGGCCTTCGCATCGACGTGCGGCGCGCGCCCATGCTGCAGGGCTTTGCGGCCCGTGACGACGCGAGCGGGCGCTGGCTGCTGCAGCTGTCCTATCACCACCTCGTGATGGACCACACCGCGCTGGAGCTGCTGGTGGAGGAGATCGCGGCCATCGAGCGCGGCGTCGCGGGCAGCCTGCCCGCGCCGGTGCCGTTCCGGGATTTCGTGGCCCGCTCGCGCCAGGGCACGAGCGAAGCGGAGCACGCGGCCTTCTTCGGCGCGATGCTCGGCGACGTGGACGAGCCGACGGCTGCGTTCGGCCTGCTCGATGTGCAGGGCGATGGCTCGCGCATCGTGCAGGCGAAGTCGATGCTGCCTGCGGCCTTGTCGTCGCAGCTGCGCGCGCTCGCCATGCGGCATGGCGTGAGCACCGCGAGCCTTTTCCATCTGGCCTGGGCCCGCGTACTGGCCTCGTGCAGCGGACGCGAGGACGTGGTGTTCGGCACGGTGCTGTTCGGCCGCATGCAGGGCGGCCCGGGCATCGAACGCGCGATGGGCATGTTCATCAACACGCTGCCGGTGCGCATCGCGCTGGGCGGGCGCGGAACGCTGCAAGGGCTGCATGAGACCCATGCGGCGTTGAGCGCGCTGCTGCGCCACGAGCACGCCTCGCTGGTGCAAGCGCAGCGCTGCAGCGCGATGCCCACGCATGTGCCCCTGTTCTCTGCGCTGCTCAACTACAGGCACGGCCAGCTCGCGCGCGCCGAGGTGCTCGACGGCGTGCGCCTGCTCGACGTGCGCGACCGCACCAACTACCCCTTCGGCCTGCATGTGGACGACGACGGCAGCGGCTTCGGGCTGACGGTGCAGGTCGATGCCTCGGTGGGCGCGGAACGCGTTGCCGGGTTCGTGCGGCAGGCGCTGCAATCTGTTTCGCGGGCTCTGGAAGAAGAGCCGGGGCGGCCGCTGATGACGCTCGATGTGCTGCCTGAGCAGGAGCGTCGGCGTGTGCTCCATGGTTTCAACGACACGCATCGCGCGCACGACCCGACAGCCCTGGTCCACGAAGCCTTCGAACGGCAGGTGGCGGTGCACCCCGAGCGCATCGCGCTCGAACTCGATGGCGCGCAGCTGAGCTATCGCGCGCTCGGTGAGCAGGCCAACCGGCTTGCCCGGCATCTGCGCGGCCTCGGCGTGGGGCCCGATACCCGTGTCGCCATCTGCGCCGGGCGCGGCTTCGCGATGGTGGTGGCGATCCTGGCCACGCTCAAGGCCGGCGGCGCGTGCGTGCCGCTGGACCCTGCGTATCCGCGGGAGCGGTTGGTCCGCATGCTGCGCGACAGCGCGGCGACTGTCGTGCTGGGCCAGCAAGCCCTTATCGAACGGCTTGCGCCGGACGTGGCAACGGTCCCGCTCGATGAAGCAGGCGCGGCCTGGGCCGAAGCCTGCGCCGACAACCTGCAAGTCGAAGGGCTCGCCGCATCGCACCTGGCCTATGTGATCTACACCTCCGGCTCCACGGGCGAACCCAAGGGCGTGGCGATGCCGCATCGCGGGCTGGCCAACCTGCTGGAGTGGCAACGGGAGCAGCTGCCCGAGCCCGCGCGCACCCTGCAGTTCGCGGCGCCCGGCTTCGATGTCGCCTTCCAGGAGATCTTCTCGACACTGGCCTGTGGCGGCACGCTGGTGCTGCTGCGCGAAGGGCTGCGTCAGGATCTCCCGGCGTTGGCCGAGTGGTTGGCGCGGGAGTCCGTCGAGCGCCTGTTCCTGCCCTACATCGCGCTGCAGAACCTCTGCGAACTGTGGTCGCGGCGCGTCGAGCCATTGCCGATGCTGCGCGATGTGATCACTGCCGGCGAGCAGTTGCGCATCACGCCGGCGATCCGCCGCATGTTCGCGCGGCATCCGCAGGCAAGGCTGCACAACCACTACGGCCCGACCGAGACGCACGTGGTCAGCACGCACACGCTGAGCGGCCTCCCCGAAAAGTGGAAAGACCTGCCGCCGATCGGAAAGCCCGTCGGCAACAGCCGCATCCATGTGCTCGACGCGCAACGCAATCCGGTGCCGGTGGGTGTCGCCGGCGAGCTGTACCTGGCCGGCGCCCAGGTCGCCCGCGGCTACCTGTCGCAGCCCGAACTGAGCGCGGACCGATTCGTGCCCGACCCGTTCAGCCGCGGCGGCACGCGCATGTACCGAAGCGGCGACCTCGGCCGCTGGCGCGCCGACGGCAGCATCGAGTACCTGGGGCGCAACGACCATCAGGTGAAGCTGCGCGGCTACCGCGTCGAGCCCGGTGAGATCGAAGCGCAGCTGGCCAGGCTCGACGGCGTCAGGGAAGCAGCGGTGATCGCGCGAGAAGACCAGCCGGGCGAAAAACGGCTGGTCGCGTATCTCGTCCTCACCGAGACCGCAGATCCGGACGCATTGCGCACCGCCTTGCGCGACCGCCTGCCGGACTACATGGTCCCCTCGTCCTTCGTCGCACTCGACGCGCTGCCGCTGACCCCCAACGGCAAGCTCGACCGCAAGGCGCTGCCCGCCCCCGAAGCCCGCGGCCGGCGCACCGACGAGCCGCCGCGAGGCGAAGTCGAGCAATCCCTCGCCGGCATCTGGTCCCGGCTGCTGGACATCCGGCGGATCGGCCGCAACGACGACTTCTTCGAGCTCGGTGGCCATTCCCTGCTGGCCATCAGGCTCATCTCGCAGATCCGCGAGCGCCTCGGCGCGGAACTTCCGCTTGCCACGCTCTTCGCCCGCCCACGCCTTGCCGCGCTCGCCGAGGCCATCTTCGAGGCAGGTCCGGGCGCACCGGACGCGATCACGCCCGCCGACCGCAGCCGGCCTCTGCCCCTGTCCCCGGCACAGCAGCGCCTGTGGTTCATCTCCGGTGTCGATGCCAAGGCCAGCGTCGCGTATCACATCACCGGCGCCCTGCGCCTGCGCGGCGCGCTCGACGGCACGGCCCTGCGTGCCGCGCTGGACCACGTCGTCGCCCGGCACGAGGCCCTGCGCACGCGCTTCGTCGAAGCGGATGGGCAGCCATGGCAGCACATCGACCCGCCGCGCGGCTTCGAGCTGCGCGAGCAAGGCGTCAGCGCCGCGGACCCCGCGGACCCCGCGCACATCGAGGCGCTGTGCCGCGAAGCCGCCGCCGAGCCCTTCGACCTCGCGGCCGGCCCGCCGATCCGTGGCCGACTGCTGCGCGTCGCGGCGCAGGACCACGTGCTCGTGGTCTCGATGCACCACATCGTCTCCGACGGCTGGTCGCTGGGCGTGCTGATGCGCGAGTTCGCCGCCGCCTACAGCGCGCTGCGCGAGGGGCGCGAGCCTCGCCTGCCGGCGCTGGCCGTCCAGTACGCCGACCATGCGGCGTGGCTGCACCGCCACCTGCAGGGCCCCGCCGCACAGGCCCGGCTGCGGGAGTGGGCCGGGCATCTGCAAGGCGCACCGGCGCTGGTCGAGCTGCCGCACGACCGCGCGAGGCCCGCGCTGCAGGACTATCGCGGCGCGAGCATCGAGGTCGGCGTCGATGCCGAAACCACGCGGGCCCTGCGAACGCTCGCCCGGCGGCACGGCGCGACGCTGTACATGGTCGTGCTGGCGGCGTGGGCCGCGGTGGTGGCGCGCTACGGCGGCCAGCGGCAGGTGGTGATCGGCAGTTCGCATGCCGGCCGCGGCCGCGCCGAGGTCGAGCCGCTGATCGGCTGCTTCATCAACACGCAGGCGATGAAGATCGCGCTGGACGACAACCCGAGCGTGGCCGGCCTGCTCGCGCAGGTGCGCGAGACCGCGCTGCAGGCGCAGGCCCGGCAGGACGTGCCCTTCGAGCGCCTGGTCGAGACGCTGAACCCGCCGCGTTCCATGGCCCACCACCCGGTGTTCCAGCTGATGCTGGCCTGGCACAACACGCCGCCGATCGCGCTGGAGCTCGCGGGCCTCGCCGTCGAGCGGGTCGAGAGCCTGCCGGGCAGCGCGCAGTTCGACATGGCGCTGGACCTGCAGGAAGCCCAGGAAGAGGGCGGCCGCATCGTCGGCAAGCTCAACTACGCCACGGCGCTTTTCGACGAGGCCACGGTCCGCCGTCACTGGCAGGCGCTGGTGGCGATGCTGCGCGGCATGGCGCAGAGCGACGAAGGCCTGCCGGTCGAGCGCATCGCGCTGCTCGAGGACACGGAACGCGACCGCCTGCTGCACGTCTTCGCCCAGGGCGCATCCGCAGTTCCCGCGCACCCGTTCGCGCACGCGGCGTTCGAACGGCAGGCCGCGCTGCGGCCGCAGGCGGTCGCGCTGGAGCACGATGGCGAACGCCTCGGCTATGCCGAGCTCGACCAGCGGGCCAACCGGCTCGCACACCACCTGCGCGGCCTGGGCGCCGGGGCCGGCGAGCGGGTCGCGCTGTGCCTCGAACGCGGGTTCGACCTCGTCGTCGCTGTGCTGGGCACGCTCAAGGCCGGGGCCGCGTATGTGCCGCTCGATCCCTCCCACCCCGACCAGCGGCTGGCCTGGCAACTGGAAGATTGCGCGCCGGCCGTGCTGCTGACGCATTCCGCGCTGAGCCCGCGCCTGCATCCGCCGCCGCGCTGCACGACGATCGCGCTCGACAGGCACGAGCCGCTGGCGAACGAGCCCGCGCACACGCCCGATGCAGGCGGCCTGCCCGGCGACGGCTCGCACCTGGCCTACGTGATCTACACCTCCGGCTCCACCGGCACGCCCAAGGGCGTGATGGTCGAGCACCGGCAGCTCTCCCACCAGGTCGCGGCGCTGCAGGCGCTCTACGGCTTCGGTGCGCAGGACAGGGTGCTGCAGTTCTCCGGCCTGAGCTTCGACGTGGCGGGAGAGGAGATCTTCGGCGCGCTCAGCCATGGCGCGACGCTGGTGCTGCGCACCGACGAATGGCTCGCCGAGCCCGCGCGCTGGTGTGCGCTGTGCGGCGAGCACCGGCTCAGCGTGGCCAATCTGCCGACGCTGTTCTGGCAGCGGCTCGCGCTGTCGCCCGAAGCGGTGTTTCCGCCGTCGCTGCGCCAGATCGTGATCGGCGGCGACACGGTCGGCACGGCCGCGCTCGACGCATGGTGGCGGCGCGGGGGCCATCGCCCGGCGCTGGCCAATGCCTACGGGCCGACGGAAACCACCATCAACGCCACCGTCGCGCGCTGCCGTGCCGGAGATTCGCCGCTGGACATCGGCCGGCCGGTCGCCAATGCGCGGGTCTATCTGCTCGACGCGCATCGCGAGCCGGTGCCGGTCGGCGCCATCGGCGAAATCTGGATCGGCGGCGCGGGCGTGGCGCGCGGCTACCTGCATCGCCCCGAGCTGACGGCGCAGCGCTTCGCGGCCGATCCGTTCGTGAAGGCGCCCGCCGATGCATCGCGGCCGCGCATGTACCGCAGCGGCGACCTCGGCCGCTGGCGCGCCGACGGTTCCATCGAATTCCTGGGCCGCGACGACCGGCAGCTGAAGATCCGCGGCTTTCGCATCGAGCCGGGCGAGATCGAAGCCGAGCTGATGCGCCTGGGCGGCATCCGCGAAGCGGCGGTGATCGCCAGCGAAGGGCAGGACGAAGACAGGCGCCTGCTGGCCTACGTGGTGGCCGCCGACCCGACCAGCCCGCCGCCCGAACCGGCGCAAATGCGCGCACGCCTGGCCGTGCGCCTGCCCGAGCACATGCTGCCGGCCGCCTTCGTGCTGCTCGATGCATTGCCGCTCAACGCCAACGGCAAGCTCGACCGCGCCGCGCTGCCCGCGCCGGACGACGAAGCCCATGCGCGGCGCGGCTACCGGGCGCCCGAAGGCGAGCACGAAAGGGCGCTGGCACAGACATGGGAATCGCTGCTCGGCATCGAGCGCGTCGGCCGCGACGACGGCTTCTTCGAGCTGGGCGGCCATTCGCTGCTGGCCGTGCGCATGATCTCGCAGCTGCGCCAGCGCTTCGGCGTCGAGCTGGCGCTGACGACGGTGTTCGCGCGGCCCCGGCTGGCGCAGCTCGCGCAGGAGATAGCACGCGAGGCGCCCGGCGCGGCAGACCCGATCGTCGCGGCGGATCGGGCAGCGCTGGATCGCGGCACGTGGCCGCTGTCGCACTCTCAGCAGCGCCTTTGGTACGTGACGCGCATCGACGCACAGGCCGGCGCGGCCTACCACCTGCCCGCCGCCCTGCGCCTGCGCGGTGCGCTCGACCGCGTCGCGCTGCAGCGCGCGCTCGAGCGGATCGTCGCGCGGCACGAGTCGCTGCGCGCGCGCTTCGTCATGGTCGACGGCCAGCCGCGCCAGCGCATCGAGGCGGCGCAGGGCGTCGCGCTGGAGCTGCAGGAAATCGACGGCCTCTTCAGCGGACCCGGCGGACCCGACGAGCTCGGCCGCAGCACCCTGCGCGCGCTGTGCCAGGCCGAGGCCGCCGCGCCCTTCGACCTGGAGCGCGAGCCGCCGCTGCGCGTGCGCCTGCTGCGCCTCGCGGCCGACGAGCATGTGCTGCTGCTCACGATGCACCACATCGTGTGCGACGGCTGGTCGCTGGCGGTGCTGGCGCACGAGTTCTCTGCGCTGTACGCGGCCTTCGGCCGCGGCGAGCCCGACCCGCTGCCGGCGCTGCCGGTGCAGTACGGCGACTACGTGGCGTGGCAGCGGCGGCGCCTGCAGGGCGAGGGCGCGCAGGCGCGGCTGGGCTACTGGGTGGAGCGGCTGCGCGACGCGCCGCCGCTGATCGGCCTGGCCACCGACAGGCCTCGCCCGCCACAGCAGGACTATCGCGGCGCCAGCATCGAAGTCGGCATCGACGAGGCGTTGACGCGCGAGCTCGGCGCGCTGGCGCGGCGCCATGGCGTCACCGTCTACATGGTGGTGCTCGGGGCATGGGCGGCGGTGCTCGCGCGCCTGAGCGGCCAGACGCGCGTGGTGCTCGGCAGCGCCGTCGCCGGGCGCGACCGGGCCGAGCTCGAGCCGCTGATCGGCTTCTTCGTCAACGCGCAGGCTCTGCGCTTCGACATCGGCGAGGGCCTGGACGCCGAAGGCCTCCTGAAGCAGGCACGGCAGGTGGCGCTCGAAGCGCAGCAGCACCGCGACGTGCCTTTCGAGCAGGTGGTGGAAGCGCTGAACCCGCCGCGCTCCAGCGCCTTCAACCCGGTCTACCAGGTCCGGCTGGCATGGCAGAACACGCCGCCGGCCCGGCTGGAGCTGGAAGGACTTGCCTTCGACAACCTCGCCAGCCACGCGGGCAGCGCGCAGTTCGATCTCTCGCTGGACCTGGAGCCGGCCGGCGAGCGCATCGCGGGCCAGTTCAACTACGCCACCGCCCTCTACGACGAGGCCACGGTGCGGCGCCACTGGCACGCACTGGTGGCAATGCTGCGCGGCATGGCGGCCGATGCCGCCGCGCCGGTGGACCGCATCGCACTGATGGCGCCACGCGAGCGCGAACTGGTGCTGCGCGGCTTCAACGACGGCGGCGAGGCCGGCGGGGGCAATGGCCTGCTGCACCGCCTTTTCGAGGCGCAGGCCGCAAGACGGCCGGGGACGCTGGCACTGGCCTGCGAGGGCGAGTCGCTGGACTACGCGGGGCTCAACGCCCGCGCCAACCGCATCGCGCATCACCTGCGCGGCCTGGGCCTGCGCCCCGACGACCGCGTCGCGCTGTGCCTGGAACGCAGCGTGGACCTCGGCGTGGCGCTCATGGCCACGCTCAAGGCCGGCGGCGCCTGCGTGCCGCTGGACCCGGTGCACCCCGACGACCGCCTCGCCCACATGCTGGGCGACAGCGCCCCGGTGGCGGTGCTGACGCAGGCCCGCCTGCTGGAGCGCCTCGCGGTGCCCGAAGGATGCGTGGTGCTGGTGCTGGACGGCGATTCGCCGCCGCCATGGGCCGGTGCGCCCTCGCACGACCCCGACCCCGAAGCCGTGGGGCTGACCCCCGCGCACCTGGCCTACGTGATCTACACCTCGGGCTCGACCGGCGTGCCCAAGGGCGTGATGGTCGAACACCGCAACGTGCTGAACTTCCTGCGCGGAATGGAGCGGCGCATCCATGGCCCGGCGCCGGACTGCAGCCGCGTGGCCTGGAACTCCTCCTTCGGCTTCGACATGGCGGTGAAGGCATGGGGCCAGCTCGCCTTCGGCCGCAGCGTGTTCCTGCTGCCGGAGCGCACACGCCTCGATGCGCAAGCGCTGCTCGACTTCCTGGAGCGCCATGCCATCGAGGCGATGGAGTGCACGCCCTCGCACCTGCGCATGCTGCGCGCGGCCGGCTTTCCGCCGCGGCGCGGCACCTCGCTCCGAAAGCTGCTGCTGGGCGGCGAGGCGCTCGACGCCGACACCTGGCAGGGCCTCGCGGAGAACGGCACGGAACTCCGTTTCCACAACATGTACGGCCCGACCGAATGCAGCGTGGACGCCACCTGCGGCCCGGTCGCGGGCGCGGTGCCGAACATCGGCCGGCCGATGCCGGGCGCGCGTGTCTACCTGCTCGACGCGCATGGCGAGCCGGCGCCCATCGGCGTTGCCGGCGAGATCCACATCGGCGGCGCCGGCGTCGCGCGGGGCTACCTGGGGCAGCCTGCGCTCACCGCCGGGCGCTTCCTGCCCGATCCCTTCGCGGCCGAAGCCGGCGCGCGCATGTACAGGACCGGCGACCTCGGCCGCTGGCGCGCCGACGGCAGCATCGAGTACCTGGGCCGCAACGACCATCAGGTGAAGATCCGCGGCTACCGCATCGAGCTGGGCGAGATCGAGGCCAGGCTCGCGCGGCTGGAAGGCGTGCGCGAGGCCATCGTGGTGGCCGATGGCAGCCAGCCCGGCGAGCCCCGCCTGGTCGCCTACCTGCTCGCGCAGCAGGGCGCGGCGCCGGAGCCTTCCACGCTGCGCGCGCAGCTCGGCGCGCAGCTGCCCGACTACATGCTGCCCGCCGCGTGCGTGGTGCTCGCGGCCTGGCCGCTCAACGCCAACGGCAAGCTCGACCGCATGGCGCTGCCGCCGCCCGGCGACAGCGGCCTCGCCCGCCGCACCTACGCCGCGCCGCGGACCGACATCGAGGCCCGGCTGGCCGCCCTCTGGGGCGAACTGCTCGGCGTGGCGCAGGTCGGCCGTCACGACAACTTCTTCGAGCTCGGCGGGCATTCGGCGCTCGCGATACAGCTGATCCACGCCATGGGCGAGCAGCAGCTGCAGGTCGACGTGCAGATGGTGTTCAACGCGGCGACGCTGGCCGAGCTCGCGGCGGCCACCGTGCAGCTGGAGGAAATCGTCCTGTGAGCAACTTCGACGCGACGCCCTTGCAGCTGCTCGAGGCGCTGGCCTCGCGCGGCCTCGCGCTGCGGCTGGACGGCGAGCGGCTCGCACTGCAGGGCGATGCGCGGCTGCTGGCCGACCCGGCGCTCGTGCGGGCACTGCGCGAGCGCAAGGCCGAGCTGATCGCGCTGCTGCGCGAGGGCCAGGGTGCCGATGCGCTGCCGGCGCTGGAGCAGGACGCCATCGACCGCCTCGCGGCGAAGGTGCCCGGCGGCCTGCGCAACGTGCAGGACATCTATCCGCTCGCGCCGCTGCAGGAGGGCATCCTGTTCCATCACCGCCTTCATCGCGAGAGCGAGGATGGAGGCGACGCCTACGTGATGCCGACCCTGCTGCGCTTCGACAGCCGAGAACGGCTGGAGGGCTTCGTGCAGGCGCTGCGCGAGGTGATCGCGCGCCACGACATCCTGCGCACCAGCGTGCACTGGCAGGAGCTGGAGCAGCCGGTGCAGGTTGTGCAGCGCGAGGCAGACCTGGAGATCGCGATGCTGGCCGCCGCGCCCGCAGAAGAAGCACTGCAGCGGCTGAGCGCGCTGGCCGACCCACGCAGCTGCCGCCTCGACGTGCGCCGCGCGCCGATGCTGCGCGGCCATGCCATCGGGGAAGAGGGCAGCGGGCGCTGGCTGCTGCAGCTGCTGCACCACCACCTGATCCTCGACCACACGGCCTCGCAGCTGCTGGTGCACGAGGTCATGCTGATCCTGCAGGGCCGGCGCGATGAATTGCCAGTACCGGTGCCGTTCCGGCGCTTCGTGGCGCAGGCGCGCCGCGGCGGGTCGGAAGCGGGGCATGAGGCCTATTTCCGCCGCGTGCTGGGCGACGTGGAGCAGGCCACCGTGCCCTTCGGGCTGGACGAGGTGCGCGGCGACGGCAGCGGCGTGCTGCAGTCGCGCGGCGAACTGGAGCCCGGGCTGGCGCGGCGTCTGCGCGAACAGGCGCGACTGCACGGGGTGGGCGCGGCCAGCGTGTTCCACCTGGCCTGGGCGCTGGTGCTGGCGCGCTGCTGCGGCGCAAGCCGCGACGTGGTCTTCGGCACGGTGCTCTTCGGCCGGCTGCAGGCGGGCGCCGAGGCGACGCGCGCGATGGGCATGTTCCTCAACACGCTGCCGCTGCGCGTGCGCATCGACGACGGCGCCGAAACGGCGCTGCGCCGCGTGCACGCCGATCTCGCGCAGCTGATGCGCCACGAACACGCCTCGCTGAGCCTGGCGCGGCGCTGCAGCGGACTGCCGGCCGAGGCGCCGCTCTTCACCAGCCTGCTCAACTACCGCCACAGCCATCGCGAGGGCAGGGGGGGGGCCGCGAGCATGGCGGGCATCGAATCGCTGGGCGGGCACGACCGCACCAACTATCCCTTCGTGCTGCACGTGGACGACCATGGCGACGGCTTCGGCATCACCGCCGAGATCGACCGCCGCATCGATGCGCGGCGCATCCGCGGCTTCGTCGAGCAGGCCCTGCGTTCGCTGGCCGATGCGCTGGAGGCCGAGCCCGGTCGGCCGCTTCATCGCATCGAGGTGCTGCCGGAAAGCGAGCGCCTGCGGGTGCTGAGCGGTTTCAACGCCACCGCCGCCGACTATCCGCGCGGCCTGCTCCTGCACCAGCTCTTCGAGCGCCAGGCCGCGCAACGCCCCGACGCGACCGCCGTGGTGTTCGAAGGCCGCAGTCTCAGCTATGCCGGCCTCGACGCGCACGCGAACCGGCTGGCGCGGCGGTTGCGCGCGCTCGGCGTGGCGCCCGACGCGCGCGTGGGCATCTTCATGCAGCGCAGCGAGATGCTGGCGGTGGCGCTGCTCGCGGTGCTGAAGGCCGGCGGCGCGTACCTGCCGCTCGACCCCTCGCATCCGCCGCAGCGGCTGCGGGAAATGATCGACGAGGCCGGCCCTGTGGCGGTGCTGGCCGACGCCGGGCTCGCGGCGGACCTGCCGGCAATGGTGCCCACGCTCGCGCTGGATCGCGGCGCCCTCACGGATGCGCCCACCGAACCGGACGAACGCGCCCCCGAAGTCCGCGAAAGCCACCTGGCCTATGTGATCTACACCTCCGGCTCCACCGGCCGCCCCAAGGGCGTGATGAACGAGCACCGGGGCATCGTCAACCGCCTGCACTGGATGCAGCAGGCCTACGCGCTGGCACCCGACGACGTGGTGCTGCAGAAGACGCCGCTGGGCTTCGACGTGTCGGTGTGGGAGTTCTTCTGGCCGCTGATGGCGGGCGCGCGGCTGGTGCTGGCGCGCCCCGAGGGGCACAAGGACCCCGCCTATCTGTGCGAACTGATCCGCGAGAGCGGGGTGACGACGCTGCACTTCGTGCCTTCGATGCTGCGGCTTTTCCTGGCGCGGCTCGACGGCGATGCCGATGGCGCCGCCGCCTGCGCCGGCCTGCGGCGCGTGGTCTGCAGCGGCGAGGCGCTTTCCGCCGGCCTTGCGCGCCGCTGCCGCGAGCGCCTGCCGCATGCGCGCCTGCACAACCTGTACGGGCCGACCGAAGCGGCGGTGGACGTGAGCGCCTGGACCTGCGGCGATGGCGACGGCGATGGCGATGGCGACTGCGTGCCCATCGGCAGGCCGGTCGCCAACACCCGGCTCTACCTGCTCGACGACGCACTGCGCCCGGTGCCTGTCGGCGTCGCGGGCGAGCTCTACATCGGCGGCGTGCAGGTGGCGCGCGGCTACCTGGGCCGGCCGGAGCTGACGGCGCAGCGCTTCATCGCCGACCCCTTCGGCGGGAACGGCCGGCTCTACCGCACCGGCGACCTCGGCCGCTGGCGCGCCGACGGCGCCATCGAGTACCTGGGCCGCACCGACTTCCAGGTCAAGCTGCGCGGGCAGCGCATCGAGCCGGGCGAGATCGAGGCGCGGCTGCGCGCCGTCGATGGCATCGCCGATGCCGTGGTGCTGGCGCGCGAGGACCGTTCCGGCACGCCGGCGCTGGTGGCCTACGTGGTGCCGGGCTCGTCCGGCGACGCGCCGGAGCCCGCCCGGTTGCGCGGCCGGCTCGCCGAGCACCTGCCCGAACACATGCTGCCCGCCGCCTACGTGCGCCTCGCCGCGCTGCCGCTGGGCGCCAACGGCAAGCTGGACCGCAAGGCGTTGCCCGCGCCCGGCGACGAGGCCTTCGGCCGCCGCGACTTCGAGCCGCCGCAGGGCGAGGTCGAGGAAGCGCTGGCGTCGATCTGGTCGCGGCTGCTCGGGGTGGAGCGCATCGGCCGCCACGACAGCTTCTTCGCGCTCGGCGGGCATTCGCTGCTGGCGGTGCAGATGCTGGAGCAGTTGCGCGGACGCGGCTGGGGCATCGACGTGCGCGCGATCTTCGACCGGCCGGGGCTGGCCGCGATGGCCGCGGCCGTGCGCACCGCGCCGGGCGCGCACGAGGTGCAGGTACCGCACAACGCCATTCCGGCGTATTTCGCCCACCAAGAGCCCGAAGCGCAAGCCGGGTGTGACACCGAATCGGAAACCGAGGAGTTCAGACTGTGAATCTGGAAGCAGCGAACACGCAATCCATGGACGCGCCGGCGCTGATCGGCCTGCTCGAGCAGCGCCGGGTCCTGGCGCGCATCGAGCAGGGCGAGCTGGTGCTCAAGGCGCCGCGCGGCGTGCTGACGCCGGGCGTGATGGCCTCGCTGAAACTGCACAAGCAGGCGCTGCTGAGCTGGGCTGCCGCGAAGGGCGACGCAGCTGCGCGGGAACAGCAGCCGCACGAGCCCCGCACCACACCCCGCACCACTCCCCGCATCACGCCCCTCATGCTGCCGCTGGTGCGGCTGGAGCAGGCGCAGATCGACCGCATCGTGGCCGCCACGCCCGGCGGCGCGGGCAACGTGCAGGACATCTATCCGCTCGCGCCGCTGCAGGAGGGCATCCTGTTCCATCACCTGCTGCAGCAGCAGGGCGACGCCTACCTGACCCGGCTGCTGATGGCCTTCGACAGCCGCGAGCTGCTGGACGGCTTCGTCGCCGCGATGGACGAAACCATCGCGCGCCACGACGTGCTGCGCACCGCGGTGCAATGGGATGGCTTGCCCGAGCCGGTGCAGGTGGTGTGGCGGCGGGCCCGGCTGGAAATCGAAATGCTGGAAGCCGGTGACGGCGGCAGCGAGAGCGATGTGCAGGCGCGGCTGCAGGCCCATGCCGACCCGGCGCGCTGCCGCCTCGACGTGCGGCGCGCGCCGATGATGCGCGGCTTCGCGGCGTTCGACGCACCTCGCGGACGCTGGCTGCTGCAGATGCTGCATCACCACCTCGCGATGGACCACGTCACGCTGGAGCTGCTGGCGCAGGAAGTCGGCCTGGTGATGCAGGGCCGCCGCGCGGAACTGCCGCCGCCCGTGCCTTTCCGAAACTTCGTCGCGCAGGCGCGGCTGGGCGCACGCGAGGCGGAGCACGAGCAGTTCTTCCGCGCGATGCTGGGCGACGTGGAGCAGCCGACCGCGCCCTTCGACCTGCTCGACGTGCAGGGCAACGGCAGCGACGCGGTGCAGGCGAGGCTGCGGCTGGAACCCGCGCTGTGCGCGGACCTGCGCCGCGTGGCGCGGGCGCGCGGCACCAGCGCGGCCAGCGTGTTCCACCTGGCCTGGGCGCAGCTGCTCGCGCGATGCAGCGGCAACGGCGGCGGCGACGTGGTGTTCGGCACCGTGCTGCTGGGCCGCCTGCAGGGCGGCGCGGGTGCCGACCGCGCCATGGGCATGTTCATCAACACGCTGCCGCTGCGCGTGCGGCTGGAGGGGCGCGGCGCGGGGGAGGCGCTGGACGAAACTGCCGCGGCTCTTGCCGAACTGCTGCGCCACGAGCACGCATCGCTGACGCTCGCGCAGCGCTGCAGCGGCCTGACCGCGAACACGCCGCTGTTCTCGGCGCTGCTGAACTACCGCCACAGCCGCGAACAAGCGGCGCAAGGCGGGCAGGGCATCGCCGGCATCCATCACCTGGAAAGCCGCGACCGCACCAACTACCCCTTCGTGCTGCACGTGGACGACCATGGCGAGGACTTTTCCATCACCGCCGAGATCGTCGAGCGCGTGGACGCCGCGCGCATCGCCGGCTGGATGCGCGAAACCCTCGGCAACCTGGTGCGCGCGCTCGACCGGGCACCCGACACGCCGATGCACCGCATCGAGACCCTGCCGCCGGCCGAGCTCGAACAGGTGCTGCGCGGCTTCAACGGCACACGCCGCGACCACGCTGCCGAAGGCGAACTGGTGCACGCGCTGTTCGAGCGCCGGGCCGACGGCGATCCGTCCACACCGGCGCTGGAATCCGCCGCCGGGCGGCTGACCTATGGCGAGCTCGAAGCGCGGGCGAACCAGCTGGCCCGGCATCTGCGCACGCTGGGCGTGGTGCCCGACCAGCGCGTGGCGATCTGCCTGGACGGCGGCGCGGCGGCGGCGATCGCCATCGTGGCCACGCTCAAGGCCGGCGGCGCCTACGTGCCGCTGGACCCCACGCTGCCCGACGGGCGCCTGGCGCACATGCTCGCCGACTGCGCGCCGCGCGTGCTGCTCACGCAGCAGCGGCTGTTGCACCGCCTCGCCGCTGCGCCGGCCTGCGAACGCGTGCTGCTCGACGACATCGCCGGGGCGCCATGGGCGCAGGCCGCCGCGCCGCGTCCCGACGCGCATGCGATGGGCCTGCGCGGCGACCACCTGGCGTATGTGATCTACACCTCCGGCTCCACCGGCGTGCCCAAGGGCGTGGCGATGCCGCACCGTGCGCTGGCCAACCTGCTGGCCTGGCAGCGCGAGCAGCTGCCGGACGCGGCGCGCACCCTGCAGTTCGCGGCGCCGGGCTTCGACGTCGCGTTCCAGGAAATCTTCTCGACGCTGGCCACGGGCGGCACGCTGGTGCCGGTGCCCGAGGAGCTGCGCCGCGACCTGCCCGCGCTGGCCGGCTGGCTGGCCGGGCAGGGGATCGAGCGGCTCTTTTTGCCCTGCATCGCGCTCCATGCGCTGGGCGAGCTGTGGTCGCAGCAGGGGGAAGCGCTGCCGCCGGCGCTGCGCGACCTGATCGTCGCGGGCGAGCAGCTGCGCATCACGCCGGCGATACGGCGGCTGTTCGACGGCGGCGGCGCGGCGCGGCTGCACAACCACTACGGCCCGACCGAGAGCCACGTGGTCACGACCCACACGCTGGCGGGCCCGGCCCGGGACTGGGACGACCTGCCGCCCATCGGCACGCCGGTCGACAACTGCCGGCTGTACCTGCTCGACGCGCTGGGCCGGCCGGTGCCGCGCGGCGTGGCGGGTGAAATCCACATCGCCGGCGCGCAGGTGGCGCGCGGCTACCTGAACCAGCCCGCGCCTGGCGCCGAGCGCTTCCTGCGCGATCCGTTCCCGGACGCCGAAGGCGCGCGCATGTACCGCAGCGGCGACCTGGGCCGCTGGCGCGAGGACGGCACGATCGAATACCTCGGGCGCAACGACTTCCAGCTCAAGATCCGCGGCCACCGCGTCGAGCCGGGCGAGATCGAGGCGCGCCTGGGCGAGCTGCCCGGCGTGCGCGAGGCGGCCGTGGTCGCGCGCGAGGATGTGCCCGGCGAGAAACGCCTGGTCGCCTACATCGTCGTCGCGGACGGCGCGCCGACCGAAGACCCCCTCGACCCCATCGACCCCATCGACCCCATCGACCCCATCGACCCCGCCGAACTGCGCCGGCAACTGGCCGCGCGCCTGCCCGAGCACATGCTGCCCGGCGCCTTCGTACCGCTCGCCGCCCTGCCGCTCACTCCCAACGGCAAGCTCGACCGCAAGGCGCTGCCGGCGCCGGAGAGCCTGGCCTTCGCCCACCGCAGCTACGAGGCGACGACGGGCGAGATCGAGGACACCCTGGCGCGCATCTGGTGCGATCTGCTCGGCATGGAGCGCGTGGGGCGCAACGACGACTTCTTCGAGCTCGGCGGCCATTCGCTGCTCGCCGTGCGGCTGGTCTCGCAGCTGCGCGAGCGGCTCGGGGTGGAGCTGCCGCTGCCGGTGCTCTTCACCCACCCGCGGCTCGCCGACCTGGCGCGGGAGGTGGCCGAGGCAAGCCAGAACACGCTGGGCGCGATCGCGCGCGCCGACCGCTCGGCGCCGCTGCCGATGTCCTTCGCGCAGCAGCGGCTGTGGTTCATCGCGCGGGTCGATCCCGAGGCGAGCAAGGCCTATCACGTGCCCGACGCGGTGCGGCTGCGCGGCCCGCTGGACAGGGCGGCTCTGCAAGCCGCCTTCGACCGCATCGTCGAGCGCCACGAGGTGCTGCGCACCCGCTTCGTGGGCATGGCGGGCGAGGCGCGGCAGGTCATCGACGCGCCGCGCGGCTTCGCGCTGCTGCATGAAGACCGGCGCGGCATCGACGACGAGGCGCTGGAACGCATCGTGCGAGAGGAGGCGCTGCGGCCCTTCGACCTGGCGCTGGGCCCGCTGATCCGCGGCCGGCTGCTCGCGCTGGGCCCCGACGACCACGCGCTGCTGGTGACCATGCACCACATCGTGTCCGACGGCTGGTCTGGCGGGGTGCTGGCGAAGGAGTTCTCGGCCCTGTACGGCGCCTTCCGCGAAGGCCGCCCCGATCCGCTGCCGCCGCTGGCCATCCAGTACGCCGATTTCGGCATGTGGCAGCGCCAGTGGCTGCAGGGGCCGCTGCTGCAACAGCAGCTGCAGCAATGGGTGCGGCAGCTGCGCGGCGCGCCGGCGTTGCTCGACCTGCCGACCGACCGGCCGCGCCCGCCGGTGCAGGACTACCGCGGCGCCAACATCGCGGTCGAGCTCGACGCGGCGCTCGGCCAGGGCCTGCGCGCGCTGGGCCAGCGCCACGGCACCACGCTCTACATGACGCTGCTCGCGGCATGGGCTGTGGTGCTGGGCAGGCTCGCCGGGCAGGAGCAGGTGGTGATCGGCAGTTCGCACGCCGGGCGCAACCGGGTGGAGGTGGAACCGCTGATCGGCTTCTTCGTCAACACGCAGGCGCTGAAGATCGACATCTCGGGCGGCCCGAGCGTGGGCGCGCTGCTGGCGCAGGCGCGGCAGACGGCGGTGCTGGCGCAGAGCCTGCAGGACGTGCCCTTCGAGCGGCTGGTGGAGGCGCTGAACCCGCCGCGCTCGCTGGCCCATCACCCGGTGTTCCAGGTGATGCTGTCGTGGCACAACACGCCCGGGGCCGCGCTCGACCTGCCCGGCCTGCAGGCGCAGAGCCTGGGCGGCGGCGCCGACAGCGCGCAGTTCGAGCTGTCGCTGGAGCTGCGCGAGAACGGCGAAGGCATCGCCGGCCAGCTCAACTACGCCAGCGCGCTGTTCGACGAGGCCACGGTGCGGCGCCACTGGCGCTGCCTGGAGGCGGTGCTGCGCGCCATGGTCGCCGACGACGGCCAGCCGGTCGACCGCATCGACCTGCTGGATGCCGAGGAACGCGCGGCGATCGTGGAAGGCTTCAACGAAAGCCATGCCGCGGCGGCCGAACCGGTGCTGGTGCATGCGCTCATCGAGCAGCAGGCGGCGCGCCAGCCCGACGCGCAGGCGATCGAATACGCGGGCGAAAGCCTGGGTTATGGCGAGCTCAACGCGCGCGCCAACCGGCTCGCCAACCATCTGCGCGCGCTCGGCGTGAAGCCCGACGACCGCGTGGCGATCTGCGCCGAACGCAGCCTCGAACTGGTGGTGGCGATGCTGGCCACGCTCAAGGCCGGCGGCGCGTACGTGCCGCTCGACCCGGTGCATCCGGACGAGCGCCTCGTGCAGATGCTGGAAGACAGCGGCGCGGCCGTGCTGCTGACGCAGCGGCGCCTCGACGCACGGCTGCAGGCGCCGCAACGATGCGCGCGCGTGCTGCTCGATGCCGAACTGCCCAAGTGGGCCTCGGCGCCGTCCGCCAATCCGGACCCGGCAGCAGTCGGCCTCACGCCCTCGCACCTGGCCTATGTGATCTACACCTCCGGCTCGACCGGCGAGCCCAAGGGCGTGATGGTGGAGCACCGCAACGTGGCCTTCTTCCTGCGGGCGATGGAGGCCTGCGTGCACGGCACGGCGCCCGAATGCCGGCGCGTGGCGTGGAACTCCTCCTTCGGTTTCGACATGGCGGTGAAGGCATGGGGCCAGCTGGCTTTCGGCCGCAGCGTGTTCCTGCTGCCCGAAACGGACCGGCTCGGCGCGCGCGAGCTGCTCGGCTTTCTCGAAACCCATCGCATCGAGGCGATGGAGTGCACGCCCTCGCACCTGCGGCTGCTGCAGGGCGCGGGCCTCCTGCAAGGCCGCGCACCGAGTCTGCGAAAGCTGCTGCTCGGCGGCGAGGCGATCGATGCGGCCACCTGGGGCGCGCTGGCCGCCGTCGAAGGGCGGCTTTTCTTCAACATGTACGGGCCCACCGAGTGCAGCGTGGACGCGAGTTGCGGCGTGATCGACGGGCGCCGCCCGCACATCGGGCAAGTGATGCCGGGCGCGCGCATCTACGTGCTCGACGCGGCGGGGCAGCCGGTGCCGGTGGGCGTGGCCGGAGAGATCCACATCGGCGGCGCCGGTGTCGCGCGCGGCTACCTGGGCCGGCCCGAGCTCACGGCCCAGCGATTCCTGCGCGACCCCTTCGTTGCCGAAGATGCGCCTGCGCGCATGTACCGCACCGGCGACCTCGGCCGCTGGCGCGATGACGGCACGCTCGAATACCTGGGCCGCAACGACCAGCAGATCAAGCTGCGCGGCTTCCGCATCGAGCCCGGCGAGATCGAGGCGCGGCTCACACGGCTGCCAGGCGTGCGCGATGCGGCGGTGGTCGCGCGCGAGGACGTTCCCGGCGACAGGCGGCTTGTCGCGTATGTGGTGGCCGGTGCGGAAGCGCCCGATCCGGCACTGCTGCGCGCGGGCCTCGCCACGCAGCTGCCCGAATACATGCTGCCCTCGGCCTTCGTGGCCCTCGACGCGCTGCCGCTCACGCCCAACGGCAAGCTCGACCGCAAGGCGCTGCCCGCGCCCGACGTGCAGGGCCTGGCGCTGGGCCGCTACGAGCCGCCTCAGGGCGAGGCGGAGCGCGCCATCGCCGCGCTGTGGTCGGAGTTGCTCGGCATCGAGCGCATCGGCCGCCACGACAACTTCTTCGACCTGGGCGGCTATTCGCTGATGGTGTTCCAGGTCATCGAGGGGCTGAAGCGCAAGGGCTACGAGGTGGCGCTGCAGGACGTGCTGCTGGCGCAGCAGCTCAGCGCGCTGGCGGCGCTGATCGGCCAGCCGCGCGAGGGCGCGGCGGACGGGAACGCGGGTGCGAACGCGCAGTGGGTGACCATCCGCAAGGGCGGCACACGGCGCGCGCTGGTGTTCGTGCACGAACCCAGCGGCGAGGTGCTGTCGTACGAGCGGCTGGCGCGGCATGTCGATCCGGAGATCGGCCTCTACGGCATTCGCGCCGACCGCGCGGCGGTGCATGGCGAAAGCCGCTACGAGGACCTGGCCGCCGGCTACGCGCGCCTGATCCGCGAGGCGTTGCCGCAGGGGCCCTACCGGCTCGCGGGCTGGTCGGCCGGCGGCGTGCTGGCCTTCGAGGTCGCACGGCAGCTGATCGCGGCGGGCGGGCAGGTCGAGTTTCTCGGCCTCATCGACAGCTGGCACCGTGGCGAGGGCGAGCGCGGTGTGTCCGAGCTGGGCGAGCAGGACCGCAAGCTGCTGCTGGTGGCCTTCGCCGAGTACTACGGACGCAAGCTGGAGGCGAGCGAGATCGAGCGCATCCTCGCCGCCGACGGGCTGCCCGCCGCGATCGCGCTGGCGCGCGCCGAGGGGTGGCTGAAGAAGGACATGAGCCCGGCGGAGTTCGACGCGCGCGCGGGGCTGTGGTTCGATCTGCGCGCGGCGGCGCACCGCTATCACGCGCGGCCGCTGGAGGTCGATGCGCACCTGTTCTCGGCACTCCCCGGGGACGCTGGCGATCCGGCCAACGGCTGGAGCGCGGTGCTGGGCAACCGGCTGCAGGTGCATCACGTCGGCGGCGACCACTGGAGCATCATGATGGACGCCGGGCATGCGGCGCGCGTCGGCGGGGCGATCGATTCGCTCCTCGCGCGGCTCGATGGCGCTCAGGCGAAGCCGGCCATGGCCAGCCGCCAGCCGGCGCCCGGCGCGGTGGTGACCATCAGGAGCGGCAGCGGCGCACAGGCACGCAAGGTGTTCTGCCTGCCGGGTGCCGGCGCCAACGCGACCACCTTCCTCGACTTCGCGTCGCGCAGCCCGGGCGACGCAAGCTTCATCGGCCTGGAGGCGCCCGCGCTGCTGGGTCGCGAGGGCGAGCCGCCGACGCTGCAGGAGGCGGCGCGGCGGCATGTGGATGCGATACGCGCGCTGCAACCGCAGGGGCCCTATCACCTGATCGGCCATTCCTTCGGCGGCTGGGTGGCGCTGGAGGCGGCGCGGCAACTCGCCGGAGCCGGTGCGACGGTCGCGCCGGTGGTGCTGGTCGACACCGATGCGCCGCGCGCCGAAGGCTTCGGCGACCGCGCCCACGCGCTGCGCGAGTACCTGGCGCTGATCCGGCTGCAGGGCGGAAAGGAGCACGGGCTCGACGCCGGCACGCTGGCCGCGCTGCCGGCCGGCGAGCAGACGGCATCGGTCTTCGAGGCCATGCGGCGCGCGCGCCTGCTGCCGCCCAGCGCGCGGCGCGCGGACTTCGCGCCGGTGCTGGAGATGTTCTGCCGCCAGTGCGCGATCGGCTACCGCCCCGAGGGCGAGTTCGCGGGCCTGGCGTTGCTGCTGCGCGCGGTTTCAGGCGACGGGACGGAGGCCGTCGGCCTCGATGCCTGGCGCCGCCACGAGCCCCGGCTGCGCAGCTTCGATGTGCCCGGCAGCGATCACCTGTCGATCCTTCGGCCGCCGCACGTCGATCGCGTGATCGGCATCGTCGGGCGCCATTGGTACCTGGGGCAGCGGCCATGAGCGGGGTGGCGATGACCGCATCGGACCCGGGCGAGAGCGAGGGTGAGGGTGAGGACTTCGGCGACGGTTTTCCGCATCGCATCCACGCCGATGCGGAACTGGCCGGCGGCAGCGCGGCCGACGCGCAAGGCTGGTTCGGCGAGGCGATGCCGCGGCTGGAGCCGGTGCTGCTGCGCGCCGGCGCGCTGCTGTTTCGCGGCTTTCCGCTGCGCGAGGCGGCGGACTTCCGGCGCGCGGTCGCGGCGATGGCGCCGCTGCAGCTGCGCGACTACGCGGGCGGCACCTCGCCGCGCAGCAAGGTGGACGAGGGCGTCTACACCTCGACCGAGTACCCGAGGCAGCTGGAGATCCCGCTGCACAACGAGATGTCGTACAGCCTGCGCTGGCCGGGGCGCCTGTATTTCTTCTGCGCGACCGCGCCGCAGGCGGGCGGCGAGACGCCGCTGGCCGACTCGCGGCGCGTGCTGCAGGCGATGCCGGCTTCCATCGTCGAGGAGTTCGAGCGCCGCGGGCTGATGTACGTGCGCAATCTCGCGCCGGCGCACGCGCCCTACAACGCCTGGAGCAAGGCCTTCGAGACCGCCGACCGCGGGCAGGTCGAGGCGCATTGCCGCGAGATGGACATCGGCTGCGAATGGCAGCCCGGCGGCGGCCTGCGCATCCACGAGCGGCGGCCGGCCACGCGCGTGCATCCGCTGAGCGGCGAGCGCGTCTGGTTCAACCAGGCGCACCTGTTCCACGCCTCCAACACGCCGATGGGCGCCAGGGTCGATGCGCGCATCGAGGCCGGGCTGCCGATGGCGGCGTACTACGGCGACGGCGGGCGCATCGACAACGACACGCTGGCCGGCGTGCGCGAGGTGCTGCGCGCGCAGCGCCGCAGCTTCGCCTGGCGCCAGGGCGACCTGCTGGTGGTGGACAACCTCCTCGCCGCGCACGGGCGGCTGCCCTTCGAGGGGCCGCGCCGCATCCTGGTGGCCATGGCCTGACGAGATCGAAGAACCCAAGGTGTGAAACAACCCATGCAGATCACTTCCCCTTCCCACGAGCCGCTCGCGCCCTGGATCCGCCGGCACCGCGAGCGCATCGACGAGGCCCTGTGGAGCGACGGCCACGTGCTGTTCCGAGGCTTCGACGTCGGCGGCCTCGCCGGCTTCGAGGACTGCGCGGGCTCGGCCTGCGACGCGCTCTACCGCCACTACGGCGACCTGCCGCTGGCCAGCGCGGGCGACAACGTCTATTTCGCCACGCCGTATCCGAAGCACCTGGAGATCCGCTTCCACAACGAGGCCTCGCACACGCGCAGCTGGCCTTCGCGCCAGCTGTTCTTCTGCCTGGAGCCGGCCTCCGAGGGCGGCGAGTGGACGCTCTCGGACGGGCGCCAGGTGATCGAGCGGCTGCCGGCGCAGATGCTCGAGCGCTTCCGCGAGCTGGGCCTGATGTACCGGCGCCGCTTCATCCGCGGGCTGGACACTTCCTGGCAGCAGTTCTTCAAGGTCGAAAGCCTGGGCGAGCTGCGCGAGAAGATCGGCGCCAGCGGGCACGGGATCGACGCGATCTCCGAGAACGACCTCACCGTGTCGTACCGCACCCATGCGGTGCTGCGGATTCCCGAGCGCGGCACCGAGGCGTGGTTCAACCAGATCCTGCTGCACCACCCCGACGCGCTGCCGGCCGAGGTCGATGCGATGCTGGGCAGGCACTTCCGCCGCGACCAGTTTCCGCGCACCGTGTTCTTCGGCGACGGCAGCCCCATTCCGGCCGAATGGGTGCGCACCATCGACCGGGTGCTGGTGGAGTGCTCGGTCCGCATACCCACCGAGGCCCACGACGTGCTGCTGGTCAACAACCTGCTGATGGCACACGGGCGGCTGCCCTACAGCGGCAACCGCCAGGTGCGCGTGGCGCTGGGCGACATGCGCGAGGTGGCCGCGTGATCCGCCGCCAGCACGTCGCCGCCGACTTCTTCCCGGAGGCCGAGGCGATGCGCGCGGCCTACGACGAGAAGGTGGGCAACGCCTACCGGCAGGCCATCGAGTGGCAGTACTTCTGCGACCCGCGCATGTACACCTACCTGCGCACGGCGCCGCAGCAGGTGTTTGCGCAGCCGCTGTGGCGGCGCTTCGACCGGCACCTGCGGCAGTGGTGCATGGAGCACGCCGGCCTGGTGCCGACGGGCGAGCCCAACCTGCACCTGATGGTCAATGGCTGCACGCTGGGCCTGCACAGCGACTTCCAGAACGGCACGCTGGGCTTCGTCTACTCGCTCACGCGGTGGGAGTCGCGCAAGTTCGCCGGCGGCGAGACGCTGCTGATGCGCGACGGCGTGCCCAGCTACAGGAAGCACCACGTGCAGGGCGAGGTGCTGTACGAACTGGTGCCGGCGCGGTTCAACCAGCTGCTGCTGTTCGACGACCGCATCGTCCACGGCACGCCGACCATCCAGGGCAGCATGGACCCGCTGGAAGGGCGCATCGCGCTGGTGGGGCACCTGCGCGCCGCCTCGCCGGTGGTGACCGCGGGGCCGCTGGACGAGGCGGCCGCGCGCGAGGTGATCGCCGGATTCCATCGCTCGCTCGCGCAGCCGCTGAAACCGTTCAAGGAAGTGCAGGGCGTGACGAGCCTGCGCCTCGCGGTGGCGGCGGACGGCCGGGTGGAGTCGGTGGAGGTACTGACCGACAACTTCGTCACCGCGCAAAGCGGCTACGAGGCGGACGACGATGTCGCGGCGGCGCGCGCGCTGGTGCTCGACGCGGCGGCGAAGCTGCGCTTTCCGGGTGCGGGCGGGCCGTCGAAGCTCATCGCGCCGGTGCTGCTGCCGCTGCCGGATTTGCGGCCGGTGGAGATCGTCGTTGCGCATGCCGGTCAGGCGGCGGTGCTGCGCGAGGCGCTCAAGGCGCAGCTGAAGGAGGTCGAGGCGCTGGGCTTCCGGGTCGAGGTGCAGGGCGACAGCTTCGCGGTGCGCGAGCCGCTGGCGGGCACGATCCGCATCGAGAGCCATCGCATCGTCGCCTTCTTCGACGCGCCGATGTGGGTGCCCTCGCAGCGCGAGCATTTCCAGGCCACGCTGGCCGAGAAGCTGGGCATGCTGGCCAGGTACGCGGGCTGAGGGAGCCCAGGCCGTGTCGGTGCTCGATGGCGCGATCGTGCTGGTCGCGGTCGGTCTTGCGTTGGCCGCCGCGGCGACGAGGCGGGTGGGCGCGCGCATGGTCTCCGGCATGTCGGCGATGCTTCTGGCCGCCTGTGCCTTCCAGCTCTGGCGCGAGGGCTTCTACTGGCAGTTCCTTCCCGTGTATTCGTTGCTGGCGGGGCTGCTGGCGCTGGGCTGGAGGCGCGGCCGGCCAGCACCATCACCGCTGCCGCCGCGCGCGCTCGCCTGGCTCGGCCGTGGCGGCGTGGCGGGTCTCGCCCTGGCGGCGCTGCTGGCGTGGAGCTTCCTGCCTGTGCCGGAGCTGCCCGCGCCGCACGGCCCTTACGCGGTTGGAACCCAGGTGTTCCGCTGGGTCGACAGCGAGCGCGCCGAGGACGCGACCGCCGACCCGGACGACCGGCGCAGCGTGGTGGTGCAGGCCTGGTATCCGGCGGCAGCCGGGGAGGGCGCCGCGGGGCCGTCGCGCTACATCGACGGCCTCGAGAGGCTGCCGGACTTCGTCTCGCTGATACCCGGACTGGTGATGCGCCGCTACGACCGCATTGACACCCACGCGCGCCTCGACGCGCCGGTGGCGGCGCAGCGGGAGCGCTGGCCGGTGGTGCTGTTCTCGCCGGGTTACGGTGCCTCGCGCGCTTTCTATTCCGGCCTTCTTGCCGACCTGGCCAGCCGCGGCTTCGTGGTGCTCGCGCTGGACCATGCCTACGAGGCGCCGGTGGTGGAGCTGGCCGACGGCCGGCTCGCGACGCCGGTCGTGCGCTTCCTGCCCGACGACCCCGACCGCCTGCGCTACATGGGCGCCAGGCAGGCTGTGCGGGCGGCGGACCTTCGCTTCGTGGCCGGCCGCGTCGGTGAGCCCGGGGCCTTCGGCCCGCGCCTGTCGCAGCGGCTCGATCCGCGGCGCATCGGGGCGATCGGCCATTCCTTCGGTGGCGCCAGCGCGGTGGAGGCGGCGATGGAGGACGCGCGCATCCGTGCCGTCGCCAACATCGACGGCACGCTGTACGGCCACGCGGCCACCGGCGCGCTGCCGGTGCCCTTCCTCCTGCTGGAGAGCGACCACCGCGAGACGCGGCATTCGCGGCACTACCTGGACGGCAATCTTGCCCTGGTGCGGCATGCGCGGGCAGGCGGCTACCGCTACCGGATCGCCGCGGCGAACCACTACGGCTTCACCGACGTGCCGCTGTATCTTTCGGCGCCGGCGCGCTTCGCTGCCGCAGTGCTGATCGGCGGGTCGCGCGGCCCCGCGCGGACGCAGGCGGCCGCCAACGACGTGCTGGCGGCTTTTCTGGCGGGGCTGTCGATGGATGCGCCCGGCGATGGCGTCGCCGCCGCGGCGGCGCGGCATGCCGGGGTGAGCGGGGGGCCGGTGGGCATGCGTGCCGGCGGCCCCTGAATGTCACTTCACGTCGGTGCCGTGACCCGTGGCGTCGCGGGGACAGCCGAGGTTGAACTGCTTCTCGAGCGTGTGCTGCAGCTGCCGAGTCAGCTTCGAGATGCCGCCGGTGCCGCTGGCGGCGCGGCCGATCAGCGCGCCACCCGCCGCGCCCGCCGCGAGGCGCGCCACGAGCGAGCGGCTGCGGCCCGCGGCGAGCAGCAGCAGCACGCCCACGCCCAGCACCACCAGGTGCTCGCCGGGGTAGTCCTCGCGCTGCGCGTCCACTCGCCTGAATTCGTTGATCGTCGATTCCCAAGACATGGCTGAAAGCTCCTTCGTTGCGTTTTGCAGCCGTCGTTCTTAGCCCGCCCGGGCGTGCACCGCTGTAGGCGTTCGCCATGCACTGTTGCCGAACGCACTCCCGGATGCGCTCGATGGGGCGGATCAGGGTTTCCGTGAGGTTTGTGAGCAGAAGTAGCGCGGGGCCACGTCACACGGCCGTCATCAGCTATGAAAACAATAGCATTCAGTTCCGATCCGCAGATCGTTCCTCGTAAACGCTATATCTAGCCCGACTCTTGCTAAGCAAAATCCCCGACGGATTTCACGTCACGCAAGTTCGAGGACCACACAGCAATGAACCCTAAGCGTCTCCGCCGGCCCCTGGCCGCGCTGGTATTGGGCGGCACAGCAGCATTCCTCGGGGCCGTGAGCACGGCCCATGCGTTCACCAACCCGCCCATCCAGGTGGCGCAGGGCATCGAATACATGTGCGGCGGCGCTGCCAGGGACGAGGCCGCGTTCATGGAAATGGTCTCGCCGCGCTGGGCCGCGACCATCGAGCTGGGCATCAGCGACGGCAAGGGCGCGCTGAAACCCGGCTTCCCGGCCAAGGCCGCGGTGGAAATCCGCCAGAAATACACCGGCCAGACGGTGATGAGCGTGGAATCGCAAAGCCCCTACATGCTCGCGCGCCTGAATCCGGGCGCCTACGACGTGAACGTGACGCTCGGCGGCCTGACGCTGACGCAGACGCTGGTGGTGATCGCTGGCGTGCCGGCGCGCGCTTCCTTCGTGTGGCCGTCGAACTTCGACATGGCCTCGGTGATGCCGCCGCAGACGCAGACGCTCGCGCAGTCGTCCGCCACGACGCGCTGAGCCAGCGAGCGCCCGCCCGCCGCCGCGGGCATCCACAGGTCAGACTTTCCTAAGCCGCGCACAGCACAGTGGCGGCGTGGCTTCTCGCCACGACGACCAAGGAAAGAAAGGACTCTGACCATGACCCCCCGTTTTCCATCCTCGCTGCGCGCAATGCGGCCGCTGGCGGCCGCGATGTTCTGCGGCGCCGTCCTGCTCGGCGCCGTGACGTCGGCCCAGGCCACGGTGAACCCGCCTATCTACATGTCGCACGGCGTCGAATACATGAGCGGCGGCATCGGCAGCGACGAGGCCCAGCTGATGGAGACGGTGTCGCCGCGCTGGCCCGCCACCTTCGAATTCGCGATCAAGGACCACAAGGGCGCGGACTTCGCGGCCAACGTGCACGTGACAGTGCGCGACGGCAGCGGCACCGCGCTGCTCGACAACGTGGTGTCGGGCGGCCCCTTCATGGTGGCGCGGCTGGACCCGGGCAACTACACGGTCGAGGCGCGCATCGGCAGCCAGGTGCTCAAGCAGGAGCTGCGCGTGCCGCAGGGCGCGCCGGCCAAGGCGACCTTCGTCTGGCCGGCCGGCACCGACATGGCCTCGGCCGGCACGCGCACGGTGCAGTAGCGCCGCGCAAGTGAGCGCCGGCATGCATCCGGCTGGCGCACAATCTGGGGTTGGGCCATGCCACAAGGCTTGCTATCCGGGCGCCGTACGCTATAGAAAAAATAGCGACCGATGCGCCTCGCGGTGTCTTGAATGCGCGGCATGCGCCTTGCAGATGGCCTGTCCCGGGCCGCGCCCGACCCCTTTGCCCCGATGCCGATCCGTCCCCTGAGCGCACTGACCGCGCTGTTGCACGTCTATATCGCGCTGCGCCTGCTGCCCGCGCTCGCCGTGCTCACGCCCGCGTGGCCGCTGGCGCTGGTCGCGCTAGCGGTGTCGGCGGCGACGATTCCCCTGCCTTTCGTGTCGCGCCGCGGCACCCGCGAACGCTCCGGAAACGGCAGCGTGCTCAAGTGGACCGGCCTGATCAGCATGGGCTGGTTCTCCTCGATGTTCGTGCTGACGCTGGTGCGCGACGCCGGCCTGCTGCTGGCCTGGCTCGCGGGCGCCGTCGGCGGCGTGCAGGTGCAATGGGCCACGCTGCTGCCGTGGAGCGCGCTGGCGGTGCTGGCGATGGCCACGGCCACCTCGGCCGTCGGCTTCCTGAACGCGCGCCGCACGGCCGGCGTGAAGCGGGTGGAGGTGCCGATCCGCGGCCTGCCGCAGGCGCTGGAGGGCTTCAGCATCGCGCAGCTCAGCGACATCCACGTGGGGCCGACGATCCGCAACAGCTACATCCAGCGCATCGTCGACGCGGTGAACCGCCTGGGCGCGGACGCCATCGCGATCACCGGCGACCTGGTCGACGGCAGCGTGCCCGAGCTGCGCGAGCACATCGCGCCGCTGGCCGGGCTGCGCGCGCGGCACGGCACCTTCGTGGTCACGGGCAACCACGAGTACTACGCGGGCGCGCATGCCTGGATCGACGAGCTGCGCCGGCTGGGCCTGAAGGTGCTGCTCAACGAGCACGTGGTGCTGCAGACGCGCAACGTGCGCGGCGCGCAGACCGATGAAGAGCTCTTCGAAAGCGCGCTGGTGCTGGCCGGCGTGACCGACTTCACCGCCGGACATTTCGACGCGGCGCACGCCAGCGACCCGCACCTGGCGCTGCACGACGCGCCGCCGCTGGTGCACACGCGCGTGCTGCTGGCGCACCAGCCGCGCAGTGCGCCGCTGGCGGCTGCGGCCGGCTACCAGCTGCAGCTGTCGGGCCACACGCACGGCGGCCAGTTCTTTCCGTGGAATCTTTTCGTGCCGATGCAGCAGCCCTTCACGGCCGGCCTGCACCGCCTGCACGACATGTGGGTCTACGTGAGCCGGGGCACCGGCTACTGGGGCCCGCCCAAGCGCTTCGGCGCGCCTTCGGAGATCACGCTGCTGACGCTGGTGCCGGCGAAGGCCTGAAGCTCAGGATTCTTCGAGCCCCGACAGCCGGCGCGCGTTCGACGTGGCTGCGGCGTGGATGGGCGTGAGGCCCTGGCGCGCGATGCGCGCCGCGATCTCGGGCAGCTCGCCCGCCGCATCGACCGTATCCGCCGCCGATTGCACGAAGGCGTCGCCGTGCGCGGCCGCCTGCGCGGGCGTGACGCTGCCCGCGAGCGAGAAGAAGGCCGTCGTGCTCCGCAGCCATTGCTGCAGCACCCGGTTGGCCAGAGAGAAGTGGCTGCTGTGCCACTGCCGGGCCATCGCGAAGCCCGACTCGCTCGCGGCATCGAGCTTTTCCTGTCCCATGAGCTGGAACTCGGCAAGGTCGTCCGCGCTGGGCGCGAGCCCCGCGCGGGCCATGCGCTTGGTGCGCATGCCGATCACGAGGCCGGAGGACAGCAGCATCTCGTGGGTCTTGAGCGCCAGGTCGAACCACTGCTGCATGAGCGGGCCCGAGAGACGGGCGACTGAACTGGAAGACGACATGTGGGAGGCCGCGCCAGAGCGCGTGGAATGGGGTCGGGCCACTATAGGCGCGGCCGGCCGCGGAGGTTTGCACACAACGGAATCGGACCTGCATTTTTGTTGATCAAGTCCTACTTTCCGATGTGGAAATTACGTGCCGGGCGAATGCCGGATGCGGCGGAAATTGAAGATGAGCCCTCATTTCCACTTAGTGCATTGGCGAGTCGCATCATGAGATTCAACACCTGCGCGTCCCTTGCCGGATCGGCCCTCTTGGCGGGCCTTCTGGGCCTGTCGGGCACCCCCGCCCACGCGTTCGAAGACAGTGCGCGCGGTTTCTATGTCGAAGGGGGCCGTGCCCCGCATGGCGAAATGGGCAGCACCGATTCGGCCACCTTGGGCATGACCATTCCGTGGTCGCCGCGCGAGCCAGTGCACGAAGGGGCGCTCACCACCTACTGGGACATCTTCCTGAGCAACTGGCACGCACCCGCGCTGGGCGAAGGCCCGCACGACTACGCGCAGATCGGCGCCATCTACACCTGGCGCTACCGCTTCGACCACGGCGGCTCGCCCTGGTTTGCCGAAGGCGGCGTCGGCGGCAGCGTGATGGACCACGTCTACAGGACGCCCGACCGCAGCTTCAGCACCGCCTTCCAGTTCACGGAGGTGATCGGCATCGGGCGCAGCTTCGGAGAGCACGGCGCGCACGAACTGACGCTGCGGCTGCAGCACTTCTCCAACGGCGGCATCAAGAAGCCCAACCCGGGCGAGAATTTCGTGCGGCTGCGCTACACGTATCACTTCTAGCTAACGCCCGCCACGCAGCGCGGGCGCGCGCAGCCGCCGGGCCCGCGCCTCGGTGAGCAGGTAGCCCAGCGCGGCCACCGCCAGAGGCAGCAGGTAGTAGAGCCCCCTGTACGCCAGCAGCGCGCCGAGCAACTGCGCCTGCGGCACCTCGTGCGAGAGCAGCGCGACGAACACCGCCTCCAGCACGCCGAGTCCCGCCGGCACGTGCGTGAGGACGCCGGCCACCGCCGCCACGAGCAGCACCGCGAGCACCTGCGCATAGGCCACCTGCCCCTGCAGCAGGAACCAGATCACGCCGCCGATCAGCGACCAGTTGGCGCACGACATCGCGAGCTGCAGCAGCGCCATGCCGAACCCCGGCACCTTGAGCCCGAACCCGCGCACGCGCCACACGTGCCCGCGCGCCAGGGCGCACATCACCAGGTAGGCCAGCGCGACCACCAGCAGCGTCGCGCCGAGGACGCGCAGGCCCTCGCTGCCGATCTTCCATTCGGGCGGCAGCGTCATCGGCCAGAAGCAGAAGGCGGCGCCGGCCACCACGAGGTAGCCCAGCCAGTTGGTCAGCATGCTGAAGCCGAGCACGCGCGTGATGGTGTCGTTGGAAAGCCCCAGCCGCGAATAGAGCCGGTAGCGGAAGGCCACGCCGCCCACCAGCGAGCCGAGGTTGAGGTTGAAGGCGTAGCTGATGAAGGTCACGCCCATCACCGTGCCCGTGCCCAGGCTGTGCTGCGTGATGTGCCGGCCCAGCAGGTCGTAGGTGCTGTAGAGGGCGAAGCTGCAGGCCGCCAGGGCGCCCCCCGCGAGCAGGGAAACCGCGGGCAGCGCGCGGATCGCGTCGAGCACGTCCTCCCAGTCGATGACGAGCGCCTGCCGCACCAGCAGCCACGCGATCAGCGCGAAGAAGCCCCACACCGCGGCGCGGCGGGCCCAGGGCCACCAGCTGTGGCGCGAAAGGGCCAGGGTGCTCATCGGAAGGCGCTCCTGTTGCGGTTCGGGCGGTCCGGGCCGTTCAGGCCGCTTCCGTCTGCGTGGCGCCGCCCGTCGGGTTGCTGCGCCCGGTGTCGCGCCGGCTCGCGAGGTCGGTGGCTTCGGCCGGCGTCAGGCGCGGCACGTGGCGCGGCAGTCGTCCCAGCAGGGCCGGGTACCAGCGCAGGATGTGGAACACGAAGAAGCTGCGCACCAGCCGCCAGCCGCTCCATTCGCTGGCGAGGTCGGCCGCCTGCACCTGCTTGCAGCTGTGCTGCATCAACCTCTCCATTCGCTCGGCCAGCACGTTGTTGAAGGCCTCGTCGCGCACGACCACGTTGGCCTCGAGGTTGAGCGAGAGGCTCAGCGGATCGAGATTGCTGGAGCCCACGGTGCTCCACCTGCCGTCCATGAGCGCGACCTTGCCGTGCAGCGGGCGGTCGCAGTACTCGTAGATGCGCACGCCCGCGTGCAGCAGATGGTGGTAGAGCATGCTGGCCGCGGTCTTCACGATCGGCATGTCGGGCTCGCCCTGCAGGATGAGCCGCACGTCCACGCCGCGCCGCGCCGCGCGGCGCAGCTCCTTGATGAGCCGGTAGCCCGGGAAGAAATACGCGTTGGCGATCACGATGCGCTCGCGCGCGGCGCGGATCGCCGCGCGGTACTGCCGCTCGATGTCGTTGGTGTGGCGCCGGTTGTCGCGCGTGACGAACATCGCGTCGGCCGTGCCGGCGGACTGCGCATGCCTCGCATCGGGCAGCTGGCGCAGCCTGCGGCGGAACCAGCCGGCGCCCTTGCCTCCGAGAGCGATCGCGCGCAGCACGAACTGGTGGATCTCGCCCACGATCGGGCCTTCGAGCTCCACCGCGTAGTCCTGCTTGGCCATCGGGCCGTAGTCGAGCAGGTGGTCGGCCGAGTAGTTGATGCCGCCGACGAATGCGCGCTCGCCGTCGATCACCACGATCTTGCGGTGCATGCGGCGGAACACGTTGAGCCGCTGGCCCATGAAGCGGCGGCCCGGGTCGAACACACGCACCTTCACGCCGGCCGAGGTCAGTCCCTCGATGAATTCGCGCGAGAGATCGGGCGAGCCGAAGCCGTCGATCATCAGGTCGACCTTCACGCCGCGCAGCGCCGCCTCGCGCATGGCGGCATGCAGCTGCAGGCCGACCTTGTCCTCGAACAGGATGAAGGTCTCGACGATCGCCTCGCGCCGCGCCCGGCGGATGGCTTCGAACACGCGCGGAAAGAACTCCTCGCCGTTCTCCAGCAGGCCGATGCGGTTGCCGGCGATCCAGTGGTTGTCGTTGACGTTGTTGTCGCTCATGGCGGCGTGCTCACAGGTCGATGTCCGCCACCAGCGGCGCGTGGTCCGAAAGATGCGACCACGGCCTGCGAGGCAGCACCACCGGCGCATGCGCGCCGGCGTTGCGCACGTAGATGCGGTCCAGCGAGAGCACCGGGAAGCGCGCCGGAAAGGTCCGGGCCGCCCGGCCGGTGGCGTGCACGAACACCTCGCGCAGCGAGGCGCCCTTTTCGAGGATGTCGTGCGCACGGCCGCGCCAGTCGTTGAAGTCGCCCGCCACGATCAGCGGCGCCTCGGCGGGCACCTCGTCGCGCACGATGTGGCACAGCAGCTCCAGCTGCTGCTGCCGGTGCGCCTCGGCCAGGCCGAGGTGGGTGCAGATCACGTGCACGTCGACCACGCGGCCCGGCAGCCGCAGCACGCAGTGCAGCAGGCCGCGCTTCTCGGGGCCGCTGACCGACACGTCGTGATTGCGGAAATGCACGATGGGGAATTTGGAAAGCACCGCATTGCCGTGGTGCCCCTTCGGATACACCGCGTTGCGGCCGTAGGCGAACTGCGGCCACATGGTGTCGGCCAGGAACTCGTAGTGCGGCGCCTCGGGCCAGTTGCTCACCCGGCGCGAATGGCGCGAGTGCGTGCCCAGCACCTCCTGCAGGAACACCACGTCGGCGCCCACGGTGCGCACGGCGTCGCGCAACTCGGGAAGGATGAACCTGCGGTTGAGCGCGGTGAAGCCCTTGTGGGTGTTCACCGTCATGACCTTGAGCGAAGTCGGCGTGACCTGCGCTGCCGGCTGGCCATTGGCGACATCGGCCGCGTCGGCGGCATCGGGCATGGTGGCGTCGGGAATGATGGGCGTGGAGGACATCGTCATGCACGTTGTACGTGGCCGCGCCCTCGCTGACTGTAGGAACGCGCCAACTTCTTCCCGCCGCCATCCCCCCGCCGCCTTCGTGCCCGGACGGCCGGCTCCTACAGGCACGCCTGCCGCACCCCCACACGGGCGGAATTTCGAGGCTTCTACGGTGAATTCACGGTTCGGAAAAAGGCAGCCCGCCTTTCAAGGAACAAGCCACAAGGAGTACCCCCCATGAGACACCAGACAGCTTTCCACGCCACCGTTCTCGCCGCGCTGCTGGGCGCGGCGGGCATCGCGATGGCACAGACCACGTCCATTCCCGCCCAGCCCGATCCCTCGGTCGGCGGCGAAGCCAGCACCATGACGCCGGCCGGCGTCGCCAATCCGCCGCAGCGGCCCGACAACTCGATGCCGCTGTCGCGTGAATCGGTGAAGGCAGAGGCCCGCGCGCACAACCGCAACAACGCCAACAACCCGGTGCCCAAGGGCGAGGTGACCACCACGGTCAACAGCCAGCCCAACGCCATGCCGCCGCCCACCGGCGAGATGTCGCGCGCCGAAGTGAGCCAGACCGGGCGCAAGGTGAAGCCGCAGTTCGGCCAGAAGGGCGAGCGCCCCGACGTGGTGACGAACCCCACGGACAAGACGGGTACGCCGAAGTAGGCACAAAGGCCCATTGAGCCATGAGCCCATGAGGCAAAAAGCCCGCAGCGCTTTTCGCGTTGCGGGCTTTTTTTGTTGCTGCCTCCGGGCAGCGATCGATCAGCTCTTGGCGGGAGCCGGCGGCGCGCCGCGATGGCCGCCGTCATGGCCACGGTGACCGCGCGGGCCGCCGAAGTGGGCGGTCTCGGCGTCGAAGGTCTTCTGCTGGTCGGGAGACAGCGTGGCGTAGAAGGTCTTCGTGGCTTCGGCGCGCTTGGCGAACATCGCGCTGCGCTCGGCCTGGCGGGCCTGCATGCGTTCCAGGCGCTCCGGCGTGGTCAGCTTGGCGAACTCGGCGCGGTCCATGTGCGGACGCGGACCGGCGGGCGGCTGCGTCGCGCTGGTGAAGGTGCTCCATGCGCCTTCCTGGGCCGAGGTGAGCTTGAGCTTTTCCTTCAGGGCGGCAAGACGCTTGGCGCGGTGTTCCTTCATGCGCTCCATGCGCTGGGCCGGATCCATGCGCTTGTGCTGCGCCTTGGGCGCGGCGGCGTTGTCGGCCTGGGCCACCGCGGCGGTGGGCGCGGCTGCGGAGGGAACGGCAGCCGGCGCTTGAGCGAAGGCGCCCGAGGAGGCGAGGGCGGCCGAACCGAGCAGGCTGGCCCAGACGATGCGTTGGCGAAGAGAAATCATGAGAAGTGCTTCCTTTCGAAGAAGCCCGCCGCCGATGGGCAGCAGGTGAGAGGAAGTGTGGAAGAGCTCTGTATCGCATCCGTTAGCCCGGCGTGAGCTTGCGTAAAGAATGATGAACAGGGCCCGTGGAAGCCGCCTCCTGCGTGATTTATCGACTCTTTTCCTCCTACTTGGGCCGGGGCCGCTTCAGTCCGCGGTCGGGAGGCTGCAGCCTGCCCGCGCGCAGTTCGGCGACCGCGTTGACCATGGAACGGGCCACCTGGCGCACTTCCTCCTGCACGTCGGCATCGGCGTCGAGCGCCTCATGGCTGGTGGCGTAGGGCTCGTAATAGCCGATGTAGCGGTCCAGCCGCGATTGCGTGCCGGCCTCGATGAGGCCCATCCAGTCGAGCCAGTCGCAGAGATTGCGGCGCACGCTCTCCACGCCGGCCACGTCGCCGTGCACCACCACGCCGTAGGCGCGGCCGTCGAGGTGCCTGGGATAGCCCCAGCCCTCCAGCTCCAGCGCCTTGGCCTCATCGGGCTTCTTGCCGTGGGTGCTGGTGGGGTCGGGGTTGCCTCCGTCCGCGCACACCAGCCGGTCGATCATGAGCTTCAGCGGGCTCGCGGCCTGGTACCAGTGCGTGGGCGTGAGCAGGATCACGCCGTGCGCGGACACCCAGCGCTCGTAGATCTCGTTCATCCAGTCGCCGGTCTGGCGCAGCGAGTGGTTCGGATAGCAGCTGCAGGGCCAGTGGCACAAGGGCATGGCGGTGGAGACGCAGCCCTTGCACGGGTGGATCTGCCGGCCGTACTCGGAAGTCAGCAGGCTCAGGTCGAGCAGGTCGGTCTCGATGCCGCTGCCGTCCAGCACCTCGCGCGCGATCTGCGCCAGCCGCCAGGTCTTGGAAACCTCGCCGGGGCAGGTACCGTCATTGCGCGGCGAGCCGATCACCAGCAGCACTCGTGACGCCGTCTGCGGCTGGCTCCAGGCCGACTGCGCGGCGTCGATGCGCGCCTTGGCCTCGAGCCAGTCGACCGAAAGTTCGTACTCGGGGTCCGCATAGCCGGGCCCGGCCTTGCGGGTGACGGGCGACTTGCGGCCTTCCTCGTAGGCCTCCCAGGCGATGAGTTCGATGCGCCGCAGCGAATCGGCCTCGGCGCGGAAGGCTGGGTCTTGAAAGGGCTGCATGAAACGTTCATGGAACTCGGCGCGCTGCAGCGTCTTCGGCGCCTGTCCTTTCCGGATCGTGGGAGGCATGTCGCAATCTAGGCTGCCCGCGCGGCAACCGGAGCCCGTGCCCGATGCCGTCTTCCGGTAGGCGGGCGACTACAGCAGCCTCAGCCCAGCTTCCCGTTCTGGAAGTCGTGCACCGCCTGCCGGATCTGCTCGGGCGTGTTCATCACGAAGGGGCCGTACTGCGCGATGGGTTCGTTGAGCGGCCTGCCGGCAATGAGCAGCGCGCGCGCCGGGCTGTGGTTGGTCGCGCCGGCGCGCAGCACCACGCCGTCGCTGCCCGGGTCGTTGGCGAGGATGGCCATGCGCCGCGTCGGGATCTCGCTGCCCGCGATCCACAGCGATTCGCGGAACACGTAGACCAGGGCGTTGTGGTCCTGCGGCAGCGGCTGCGCGAATTCGGCGTTTGGCGGCAGCTCGATGTCCAGGTAGAGCGGCTCGGTGTGCTCGCGCCGCACGGCGCCTTCGATGCCGTGGCTCGCGCCCGCGATCACGCGCACGCGTGCGCCGCCGGTGGTGGTGAATTCGGGAATCTCCGCGCTCTGGATGTCGCGATACCAGGGCTCGCGCATCTTGTCTTTCGCGGGCAGGTTCAGCCAGAGCTGGAAGCCTTCCATCAGCCCTTCTTCCTGCTCGGGCAGTTCGCTGTGCACGAGGCCGCGGCCGGCGGTCATCCACTGCACGCCGCCGTTTTCCAGCAGTCCTTCGTGGCCCGCGCTGTCGCGGTGGCGCATGCGGCCGGCGATCATGTACGTGACGGTCTCGAAGCCGCGGTGCGGATGGTTGGGGAAGCCGCCGATGTAGTCGCCCGGGTTGTCGCTGCCGAAGGCGTCGAGCATGAGATACGGGTCGAGCCGCTTCTGCAGGGGCTGCTGCAGCACGCGGGTGAGCTTCACGCCGTCGCCATCGCTGGTGGAAACACCGGCCACGATGTGGTCGATGCCGCGCGGCGTGGCGACGGGATCGGTGGGGTGATTGGCGTGGTGGTTGGCGTTCGTCATGCGTCCATGGTGGCACTAACGCCCGCGCCGCGCCACCCGCGCGCTGTCAGCCGACGGCTCGTGCGGCCCGCAGCTTCAGGGCCATTGCTGGCGCTGCCAGTAGCTGTATTTCCACTGCGTCCCGAAGCCGGCGCGGCGGTACAGCGACAGCGCCGCCTGGTTGTTCGCATCGACCTGCAGGAACACGCGCTCGAAGCCCCGTTCCGACGCGGCCTGCGCCAGCCCGGCCAGCACGCGCCCCGCGAGGCCCCGGCCGCGCTGCGCCTGGTCGGTGCGCATGCCGTGCACGCTGGCCCAGCCGTGGCCGAAGGCCATGGCGCCGGCGGCCACGGTGCGGCCGCCCTCGCGCACGCTGGCGTAGAGCGTGCCCTTGGCGCGCGAGAGCATGCGCACGCGATGGGCGCCGTCCACGGGGTCGAAGCCCTCGCCGAGGAACAGGGCCGACCAGGCGTTGTCGGGCGCGCGGTCGACATCGGCCAATGCGCCGCCCGGCGCGGCCACCTGCCGCATGCGCTGCACCGAGCCGATCTGCACGCAGGTGGGGCTGTCGGCCATGTAGTGCCTGCGCTCCAGCTCGGCGCGCAGGCTGTCGAAGCAGGATGCGTCGGCAAGCCGCAGCGCGGGCGCGGCCTTGCGACTGTCGTAGCGGTCCTCGATGCGGTCGAGCGTGGCGGCCTCGACCGCGCCGCGATGCAGCGGCACGGCCGACTTGGCGCGCTTGACGGTGCCGCTGGCGAACGGCAGCAGCCAGCCGTCGATTTCCTCGGTCAGGTCGGGCGACACCGCCGCGATGGTGGCGCGTTCGATGGCTTCGATATCGGTGGCGCCCAGCACGGCTGTGTTCGTCATTGCGTTGCGGCCTCCGGCGCCATGAATTTCGCCGCGGCCACGCTCTTGAGCAGGGCCTCGCGCTGGTTGCGGCTGATTCCGCGGATGCCTTCGGCGATCCATTTGACGCGGTCGGCGTCGATCCGGCCGTCGCGGCGCCATTGCTCGAGCACGGCCTGCGGCTTGTGCAGCATGGCTGCGAGCCACACGGCCTGTGCCGGCTCCAGCGTGCGCGCGCTGCGCTTGAAGTAGCGCCTGGCCGCAGCCTCGGCGCCGCAGAGATTGCCGCCCCAGGGCGCGTTGTCCAGGTACAGCTGCAGGATGCGGGCCTTGCCCAGCGTCTGCTCCATCTCGACCGCGTAGAGCAGTTCGCGCAGCTTGCGCTCGGCCGTGCGGTCGCTGCCCGTCACCAGCAGCTTGGCGAGCTGTTGCGTGAGCGTGCTGCCGCCGCGCCGTGTCTGGCCGGGCTTCTGGTTGTTGTCGATGGAGGCGAGGATTTCCGTCAGGTCGTAGCCGCCGTGGGTGAAGAAGCGCTGGTCTTCGGCGGCGATGACAGCGCGCGCCAGCCAGCTGTCGTTGGCCAGCTTCGCCGAGGGGCCGCAGCTGGTGCGCGCGCCCAACATGGCCTCGGTGCCCAGCCCTTCCACGGTGAATTGGCTGATGGTCGGCTGCACCGCGAAGGTGGCTTCGGGCAGCACGAGCTGGCCCCGCAGCGCCAGCGTGCCGCCGATGCGCGCGCGCTGCAGCTCCGGCAGGGCGGGCACCAGCACCGCGTACCAGCGGGCGATGGGCGCGTCCTGCACGCTGGCGTTGAGGTGGATGTTCTTCGGCATGAGCCTGCCGTCCCAGTGGCCCTGGAGCTGGCTCGCGTCGTTGCTCTGCGGCGTGGCCTCGAAGGTGCCGTTGAGCGTGTTGCCGTCGCGCTTCACCGTGGCGACCAGGCGATCGACGCGGATCGGCTGGGTGCCCAGCGCCGGCACCTCGGCGCTGCAGGGCGCGCACTGCATTTCCAGCAGTTCGCCGGCCGGCTTCCAGGCGAAGCGCACGGTGCCGAATCGGGTGTCGAACGAGCGGCCGTCGAGATACGGCGCGAACCATGTCGAGGTGGCCACGCGCACCGCCGTCGGCACGCCGATCTCGAAATTCAGCGGCCCTGCCTTCACCGTGGTGCTCCATTCGCCGGCAGCCGGCGCGAGCGCCAGCTTGACTATCAAAAAGATAGCTACACAGGCCGTAATGACCAGAGCCAGAAGGCCATAGAGCACGAATCGCAGGGTCTTCTTCACAGGCAGTTTTCTCAGATCGGTCTCGCTACGGTGACAGCTTGCCACGGCCCATGCGATTGGCCGCTGGCTGCTGCCCAGTACCAGCTTGAAGTGTCAGTGAAAGCCGTGCCCCGGGCGTCGACGATGCGCTCGCAGACGCGGATTTTTTGCGCTCCGTGCCGTTGAGCAACAAAACAGCGCCACATGCGCTCGCGCGCGTCGCGTTCCAGGCGCGCCTGTTCGATGCGGTAGCCCAGTGCGCGGTAGCAGTCGGCGGCCGGATGCAGCATGCGCGTGGGCTGGCTGACCTCGCGCATCACCAGCGTCTGGGTGCCGTCGGTCATGCGGCCGATGGCGCCGGGGAAGCGGTCCGCGAAACGCTGCTCCACGTCGCTGAGCGCCAGCGGGCGCAGCGCGGCGCCGTCCCATTCGCTGGGCCATTCGTGCGACGCGACGGCGGGTGCCATCGGTTCCGCCGGCGTACGCAGGGCCGCCATGGCCGACCACAGCATGCACAGCAGCATCGCGAACGCGAAAGCGGTCTTGTGGCCGATGCGGTTGATGAAATGGTTCGCGAACCAGCGCTCAAAGAACGGTGTCGACATGGCGGCCTCCGTGGGTGGTGATCAGGCCCGGAATGGGCAGTTCGGCGGCTTCGGGCTCGGCGCGTGCGGGCACCATCAGCCGGGCGATGGAGCCGCAGACCACCGCCAGCACCACGAGGCCCAGCGTGTTGTGCGCCCACGGGGCGAGCGGATGGCCGGCGCCCTCGAAGGCGATCAGCACGCTGTTGCGCACGATGTTCCCGGCAAGCACCAGCAGGCCGACCATCGGCAGCCGCGCCATGAAGTCCCGGCCGCTGCGCGAAGCCCACAGCGCGACCGCGCAGGCCGTGAAGTAGCCCAGCCACACCATCTGCACGCCCGAGCAGGGCGCATCGACGATCACCAGGCGGCCGTCGACCGCCAGGCTCGCGCCTTCGCGCGCCACCTCGAAGCCCGGCGACAGCAGCCAGCGGCTGACCTCGGCCGTCACCACGCGCAGCGGATAGCCCGCATAGAACTGCAGCGAGGAGAGCAACGGCAGCGCGAGCACCGCGAGGCCGGCCACCGGCAGTGCCGCCACCTTGCGCGGCAGGAAGGCCAGCAGCCCGCAGGCCAGCGCCAGCACCGCGACCAGCCCGGCCGCGAGCGGTGGCAACGCGGGCATGAAGCCGAGCCCCGTGCGCATCAGCGTCGCGAGCACGGTGCCCGCGCCGGCCAGCGCGAGCCAGCCCAGCCGGGGCGACGCGCGCAACTCGCGCCGGCGGCTCCAGGCCAGCGCTGCGAGCGCGACCAGCGCCAGCAGGCCCAGCGGATCGTCGGAGCCGTCGCGCATGCGCTGCGCCATCCACACCCAGGTGGGCATCAGCGCGATGAACTGAAGCCCGATCCAGCCGGCGGCTGGCGTGCGGTCGATGTGGATGCCCCAGTCCACGATGCGCGGATGGCGGTGGGCAAGCATTGCCAGAGACATTCTTTTCTTTCTTACGGATGGATCAGGCAGTGAAGCGGCGCGCGTCGTTGCGGCGCGCGCGGCGGCGCAGCATGGCGAGCATCGACAGCACCACGACGATGGCGCCCAGCGATTCGGGCTCGGGCGTGCTCGGCACCTCGGCGCCGAGCGCCAGCTCGCTCACGCCTTGCGGCAGGGGCAGCGGCTGGTTCACGTCCACGCTGTCCTGCGGCGCCACGTTGCGCACCACCTTGTCGACGGCGATGAAGCTCGTGTATTGGGTGAGCAGGCTGTACCTCAGGCCCAACTCGGTGATGCGGTCCTTCAGGGCCGTGCCGCCTTCCAGCGTCTCCTGGTCGCTCAGGCTCTGGATGCGGTGGCGCGCCCACAGCGTGCGCAGCGCGGCCGTGTCCTGGCGGGTGCTGCCATCGATGCGCACTTCCTGGCGGTAGGGGCCGCTGGCGCTCTGGCCTTCGATGATCACTCGGCCTTTTGCTTCGCCGCGCCACTTGCCGAACACGATCACCGGGCGCTCGCCCAGCACGTCGGGCAGCGCCTGCGGCTCCACGTCGTACACGTCGAGCCCGCCGAAGGTGGCCTTCACGTTCGTGAGCACCGGCGACTCGACCATGCGGCGGAAGCGCGCGGCCTGCTCGGGGGCCTGGACCGGGTCGGTGATGATGAAGGGCTCGCCCATGCCGGCGCGCGCAATGCCTTCCATCAGGCTGCGGTTGACCGAGGAGCCGATGCCGAAGGCGAACACGTTGGCCTTCGACAGGTTGTTGCGCACCAGCTCGAAGGCTTCGCGCTCGACCGTCACGTAGCCGTCGGTCACCACTACCACGGTGCGCGACACGTTCTCTTCCTTGGGTTCTGCATACACGCGCTTGAGCGCCGGAATGAGCTCGGTGCTTCCGCTGCCGCTGTAGTTCTTGATGGTGGCCAGCGCCTGCTCGATGTTGGCGCGCGTGGCCGGCACCGACTTGGGCGAGAGCATCTTGTTGCTGCCCGAAAAGAGCAGCACGTTGAAGGTATCGCTCGGACGCAGGCCGCCGATCAGGCGTTCGAGCACCGTCTTCGCGGTGTCGAGCGGAAAGCCGTGCATCGAGCCCGAGATGTCGACCACGAAGATGTAGTCGCGCGGCGAGATCGCGCTGGCGGCCACGGCCTTGGGCGGCTCGACCATGGCGAGGAAGAAGTTCTCGGCGTTCTCCCCTTGGCCCTTGTAGAGCATCAGGCCCGATTCGATCTTCTCGCCTGCGAGGCGGTAGTCGAGCACGAAGTCGCGGTTGTCGGCGGGGCGGCCATCGGCGGCGAGTGCGATGTCGGCGTGCTGGTCCTCGTCGCTCTTCTTCACGTCGATGGTGTGCGTGGCCGAGCGGATCTCCTTGATGCCCATCGGCGTGTCGATGGTGGCCTTGAGCCTGAAGCTGGTGCCGGCGGCGGTGCCCGCGGGCAGCGTGGGCTGCGCGACCCACTTGGCCTGCGCGTTCTCCGATTGCGGCGAGTTGTAGCGCGGGCCGACCACGGTCGGGAACACGAACTGGTAGTTGCCCGACTGCGGCACCAGCAGCTCGGTGTAGCGCAGCTCCACCTTCACGTCGTCGCCCGGCAGGATGTTGGCGACGTTCATCTGGAACACGTTGGGCAGGTGCTGCTCGAGCAGCGCGGCGGTCTTGCCTTCCTTCTTGGCCGTGTCGTACTCGATCTGCGCCTGCTGCTTCTCGCGGATCTGCGCGGTGATGAGCCGGTCGGCCAGCCGTACGTTGAGGCCGCTCACCGCGGCCTTGGTCGAGCCGGGGAACACGTACTTCGCCTCGATGGCGCGCTGGCCTTCGTTGCGGTAGGTCTGCGTGACCGTCACGTCGGCGATCACGCCCGAGATCTTCACCGAGACCTCGGTGCCCTTGAGGGGCAGGCGGTCGACCGAAGGATCGTCGCTCTTCACGAAGAAATAGGGGCTCTCGGTCTTCAGGCGCGGACCGGCGGGCGCTTCCTGAGCGTGCGCCGGGCGCACGCCCATGGCGATGAAGCCCGCGGTCGCCAGGCTCACGGTGGCGAGCCAGAGCCAGCGGCCGGGACGTGGGGTGGTTTGGGCATCCATGGCGGGGGTCCTTGTCCGTGCGAACTTGCACGGCCGCAACTTTCTCCAGCACGCGAGAAGCCAGTTGGAAGGCGTCTTGAAGTCGCCGACAGCCCGCATCCGCTGTGTGAAGTCTGTGTGAAGCGAGGCGGCCCGGGCCCTTCACACGGCCTTCGGGTCGCGCGGCGAGCATCGCGGCCACCGCTACAGACGAGGAGAGAAAAAATGCTTCAGTTGCTCAGGGTCGTGATGAGTTCCATGCTGGCCAAGGTCGCCGGCCTGCTGTTCCTGCTGCTGCTGCTGTGCATTCCGCTGGGAGAGATCGATTCGATCAACCGCGCACGCGGCGAGAGCCAGCGAGAGGCGGCCAGCGAACTCGCCGCCACCTACGCCGGGCGCCAGACCATGGTCGGCCCGCTGCTGCTGGTGCCCTACGTGGAGCGCTGGATGGAACCGCTGCGCAACGCGCAGGGCAAGGTGATCGGCCAGGAACCGCGCAGCAAGGAAATGGCCCACGTGGTGTTCCCCGACAAGCTGCACATCGAGGGCACGATGGCGCCGCAGGAACGCTATCGCGGCATCTTCAGGATTCCCTTCTACACGCTCGACGCCACGCTCAGCGGCGGCTTTGCCGCCTTCGACCCGAAGGCCGTGTCGCACAGCGAGACCGACTCGAAGATCGAATTCAAGGCCCCGCTCATCGCCTTCAACGTGAGCGACCTGCGCGGCCTCGATGGCTCGCCGACCATGACCATGGGCGGCGAGGCCCTGCGCTTCAGGCAGCGCGTGCCCGGCCTGGATGACGATGCCTGGTTCGCCAACGGCATCCATGCCCCCGTCACCGGCGCCGCGCTCGCCGCGTGGCAGGCCGGCACGCCGATTCCCTTCGAGATGAAGCTGGGCCTGGTCGGACAGGACACGCTCGCCATCGCACCCATCGCCGAAGAAACGACCGCGCACCTGAGCTCGCCCTGGGCACACCCCAGCTTCGGCGGCCGCTTTCTCGCGGCCCAGCGCAGCGTGACGCCGCAGGGCTTCGATGCCCACTGGCGCGTTTCCTCGCTCGTGACCTCGGCGCGCGAACAGGTTCGCGCAGGCCTCTCGGGCCGGGGCGGCGCAGTGGATGTGGCCAGCAGCGCCGACGTGGCAGCGACGGCTGCCCCCGCTGTCCCGGCACGTCGCAACCTGGGCCCTTTGCAGACCTTCGACGTATCGCTCGCTCAGCCCATCAACGTCTATTCGATGAGCACGCGCGCGGGCAAGTACGGCGTGCTCTTCATCGGCCTGGTGCTGATGGCCGCCTTCATGTTCGAGTTGTTCCGCAAGCTGCGCCTGCATCCGATCCAGTACGGCCTGGTGGGCTTGTCGATCGCGCTCTTCTTCCTGCTGCTGCTGGCGCTGTCCGAGAAGTTCGCCTTCTGGATGGCGTACGCGGGCGCCGCCTCGGCAAGCGTCGCGCTGCTGGCCGTGTACTTCAGCGCGGTGCTCGGCGGCTGGCAGCGCGGCCTCTCGTTCGGCGCGTTCGTGGCGCTGCTGTACGGCGCGCTCTACGGCCTGCTGGCTTCGGAAAGCAATGCGCTGCTGCTGGGCGCGCTGCTGATCTTCGGCATGCTGGCCACCTTGATGCTCGTGACGCGCAAGGTCGACTGGTACGCGCTCTCGCGCCGCAGCGAAGCCGCGCCCGTGGCTGTGCCCGAGGCGCAGACGGCCGCATGAGGCTGCTGCGGGTCATCGCTGGTGCATCGGGCTGGCTGGCGCTGGCCGTGCTGTGGTTCTGGGCCTGGCACCTGAAGGACCCGCACCTGCGCTTCATGCGTGCCTGGGAACTGCCGCTGCTGCTGGCTTTTCTTCTTGCGGGCATCGCGCTCGCATGGCGCTACGCACGGGGCAGGCTGCGGCCCGTGGCACTGGGACTGGCATTCGCAGCCCTGCTCACGGCGCTGTGCAACGAAGCGATGTCGCGCCAGCATCGCGCCGAGGTGAATGCGATGGAGGGCCCGCTCGCGCAGGCGATGGGCGCGCATTTCATCGTCGGCTATGACGACGCGAAGGAGCTGCGCGGACTGGCACGCAAGGGACTGATCGGCGGCATCTTCGTCGCCGGCCGCAATGTCAGGGGCCGCACGGCCGAAGAGCTGCGCGACGAGATCGCGGGCCTGCAGGCGCTGCGCCGTTCGGCCGGCCTGCCGCCGCTGGTCGTCGCGACCGACCAGGAAGGCGGCGCTGTCTCCCGCCTGTCCCCATTGATCGAACGCCAGCCCGCGCTCGCCTCGCTTCTCGATGCCGATCTGCCAGAAGACGAACTCGCCCAGCGCGCCCATGCCTACGGCGCGCAACAGGGCAGGGCGCTCGCCGCGCTGGGCATCACGCTCAACTTCAGCCCGGTGGTCGACCTGCGCACCGGCCGTGCGCCGGGCCGCTGGGACTTCCACACCCGCATCGACGAACGCGCCATCTCGGCCGACCCGGCGGTCACCGCGCAGGTGGCGCTCGCTTACGAACTGGGCCTCGAATCGGCTGGCGTGCGAGGCACGCTCAAGCACTTTCCCGGCCTGGCCGGCGTGACCGAGGACACCCACCATTTCGCCGCCGAACTGCGCACGCCGGTCGCCCGGCTCGCGGCGCACGACTGGAAGCCGTTTCAAGACGTATCGAAACATTCGGATGCGGCCATCATGCTGGGCCATGTCATCCTTGAGGAACTCGACGCCGCTTATCCGGTCTCTTTCTCGCGCAAAATCGTACAGCGGGTGATCCGAGGCGAATGGGGCTACCAGGGCCTGCTCGTCACCGACGATCTCACGATGGCCGCGGCCTACAACCGCGGTCTTTGCGACGCCACCGTCCGTGCCCTCGACGCCGGGGTGGATCTTCTTCTTATCGCCTTCGACCACGACAAGTACTTCGACGCGATGCATTGCGCGCAGCGTGCTGCGCGGCAAGGCACGTTCGAGCTCCGGAAGCCGGAACGCGCAGGCGCGCCGCGGCTCCAACCCTTTCGCTAGCCAAACAGGCATTTCCCATGTTCAAACGCACAAACTCCAAGGCTCCCGGCGACGACGGCGCGGCGCCGCGCGATTCCCGCCTCGACTGGAAGCGCATCGCCGGCTGGGGCGCCATCGGTGTCGGCTCCGGCGCGCTGGTGGTGCTGGTCGCGGCCATCGTCGCGGTCGTCACCATCTACCCGAAGCTGCCCGACGTCTCGGAGCTTTCCGACTACCGCCCCAAGCTGCCGCTTCGCGTGTATTCGGCCGAAGGCCAGCTGATCGGCGAATTCGGTGAGGAGCGCCGCAACCTCACGCCTTTCGCCAACATTCCCAAGGTGATGAAGGACGCCGTGCTGGCCGTGGAAGATGCGCGCTTCTACGACCACGGCGGCGTGGACTACAAGGGCTTCCTGCGTGCGGCGGTCGCCAGCCTGAAGGGCGGCCGCAAGCAGGGTGCCTCGACCATCACCATGCAGGTGGCGCGCAACGTGTACCTGACATCCGAGCGGACCATGAGCCGCAAGACCTACGAGATCCTGCTGGCCATGCGGCTGGAGCAGCAGCTCACGAAGGACCAGATCCTCGAGATCTACCTGAACCAGATCTACCTCGGCAACCGCGCCTACGGTTTCGCCGCCGCGGCCGAAACCTACTTCGGCAAGCCGCTGCAGAACATCACCATCGCCGAGGCCGCGATGCTCGCCGGCCTGCCGAAGGCGCCCGGTGCGAACAACCCGGTGGCCAACCCGCGCCGCGCGCGAGCGCGCCAGCTGTACGTGATCGACCGCATGCAGGAGACCGGCTTCATCACCGCCGAGCAGGCGGCGGCCGCGAAGAAGGAAGAGCTGCACCTGCGCGATGCGGCCGACCCCAACCGGCTGCATGCCGAGTACGTTGCCGAGACGGTGCGCCAGATGATGTACGCGCAGTACGGCGACAGCATCTACACCAGCGGCATGAAGGTCTACACCTCGATCGTGGCAGCCGACCAGGCTGCGGCGTACAGGTCGCTGCGCAAGGGCATCATGGACTACGAACGCCGCCAGCCGTACCGCGGGCCCGAGAAATTCGTCGACCTGCCGAGCGAGCAGAAGGAAATCGACGAAGCGGTGGACGACGCGCTGGCCGAGCATCCCGACAACGGCGACGTGATCGCGGCCGTGGTGCTCGATGCGAGCGCGAAGGAAATCAGCGCGGTGCGCGCGAACGGCGAAACCATCCAGATCACGGGCGATGGTTTGAAACCGGCGCAGTCGGGCCTTGCCGCGAAAGCGCCGCCCAATATCAAGATCCGCCGCGGCGCGGTCATCCGCGTGGCGAAGACGCCGAAGAACACCTGGGAAATCACCCAGCTGCCCGAGGTGGAGGGCGCCTTCATCGGCATGGATCCGCGCAGCGGCGCCATCAAGGCGCTGGTGGGCGGCTTCGACTACGGCAAGAACAAGTTCAACCACGTGACGCAGGCCTGGCGCCAGCCGGGTTCGAGCTTCAAGCCCTTCATCTACTCGGCCGCGCTCGAGAAGGGCTTCACGCCCGCCACCGTGGTGAACGACGCGCCGCTGTACTTCGACGCCAGCGCCAACGGCGGCCAGGCCTGGGAACCGAAGAACTTCGAGGGCACCTACGAAGGTCCGATGCCGCTGCGCAACGCGCTGATGAAGTCGAAGAACCTCGTCACGCTGCGCGTGCTGCAGTCCATCGGCACTCCCTATGCGCAGGACTGGGTCACCAGGTTCGGCTTCGACAAGGACAAGCAGCCCGCCAACCTGCCGATGGGCCTGGGCGCGGGCTCGGTCACGCCGATGCAGATGGCGGTGGGCTACTCGGTGTTCGCCAACGGCGGCTACCGCGTCAATCCCTACCTCGTCACGCGCGTCACCGACCTGCGCGACAAGGTCATCATGGAGACCGAGCCGCCGGTGCTCGACGAATCGCGCCGCGCCATCCCGCAGCGCAACGCCTTCATCATGGACTCGCTGCTGCAGAGCGTGGTGCGAAACGGCACCGGCTTCAAGGCCTACCAGGCACTCAAGCGCGACGACCTCTACGGCAAGACCGGCACCACCAACGACTCCTTCGACACCTGGTTCGCGGGCTTCCAGCCGACCATGGTGGGCATCGCATGGGTCGGCTACGACACGCCGCGCCAGCTCGGCGTGCGCGGCGAGACCGGCGGCAGCCTGAGCCTGCCGATCTGGACCGGCTACATGCAGACCGCGCTGCAGGGCGTGCCCGTGACTCACCCGGCCCAGCCCGAGGGCGTGGTGAGCATCGACGGCGAGTGGTACTTCGACGATTTCACGCCGGGCCACAATGTGGCGAGCCTGGGCCTGGAGAGCAGCGACACGCTGCCGCCGCCGGTCGAGCAGCTCACCGGCGCGCCCGTCGGTGCGCCGCCCCCGCCGGAGGAACGCAACCGGATCCTCGATTTCTTCCGGTAGCCGGACTTCTTCGAGAAACCGGAAGCGAAGGCGGGTTCGCGGTGCCTACACTCGGTACCGCTTCCCGCCTTTTCCTTTTTTCTCCTTCTCCCGCATCCATGGAAATCCTCACCCTGGTGGCGCTCGTCGCCGCCGGCTTCTACATCCTCAAGTCCAGGGAACAACGCCTGCGCATCGCCCTGCTGGCGAGCCACCTCGGCCGCTACCAGATCGAAAAGCTGATGGAGAGCCTCACCTCCGGCTACATGCGCTGCCTCGGCGAGGACGACGCCGAGCGCCGCCGCCAGATCTGGCAGATCCTGGACAGCACAGAAGAAAAACTCTCCAGCCAGATCGATGGCTTCGCAGCCGAGTTCTCGCGCATGCCCGAACCCGTCACCCGCGTGAGCAAGCTGCCCGTGGCCATTCCGCTCTTCACCCAATTCTTTCCGTCGGCGGCCTTCGACATGCGCCAGGCGTTGCTCATCCACGCACGCGGCATCGCCGGCGTGATGCGCAACGAAGCAGGCCGCACACCCAAGTCCAAGGCCTACATGATGTCGGCCGAACTGTTCCTGCTGCAGCACACCTGCCACTGGTATTGCCGATCGAAGACGGTGGCGTCGGCGCGCATGATCGGGCAGCACCAGACGCAGTACCTGCAGGCACTGCGTGCGGTGAGCCCGCAGACGCGCGAAGCCTATTGCGCGCTGATCGGGCGGACCAGCTTTCCTCAGTGATGCGATGACGACAACGGCAACGTCAGCGTAGCCACCGCCCCGCCGCGCGATGCATTGCCCAGGTCGATGCGGCCATGGTGCAAGGCCGCGATCTCCTTGACGAAGGCAAGGCCCAGCCCGGTGCTCTTCTTCTGGCTGTGCGGCCTGGCGAGCGAATAGAACTTCTCGAAGACTTTTTCCTGCGCGTATTCCGGAATGCCGGGGCCGTGGTCGCGCACGCTCACGCGGGCCAGCTTGGAAGTGGTTTCGAGGGTGAGCAGCACCTCGCTGTCCAGCGGCGAGAAGTCGATGGCGTTGTCGAGCAGGTTGCTGATGGCGCGGCGCAGCAGGAAGGGGTCGCCTTCGGTGCGGGCTTCGTTGCGGATGTTCACGAGCAGCCTGATGTTGCGCTTCGCGGCCGCAGGCTGCGCGCTCGCGGCGATGTCTTCGATCAGCGCGGCGAGCGACACCGGCTCCGTGCGGTCGAGCGCGCGCCGCGTCTCCAGCGCGGTAAGTTCCATCATGCGGTCGACGATTTCCTGGATGCGTTGGGTCTCGCGCTCGATGTTCTTCAGGAACCGTTCGCGCTCGGCATGCGGCATCGACGGCTCCTGCAGCAGCTCGGCCGCGCCGCGGATGGCGGAGAGCGGGCTCTTCACTTCGTGCGTGAAGGTCTGGACATAGTCGGCCACGTAGTTGCGGCCGGTGAGCGCGTCGCGCATTTCGCTGAAACCTGTGCGCACGCCGTCGATAGCGCGCCTCACCATGCGTGAAAGGCTCAGGCTGCGCTGGGCGCGCACCCAGGTCCAGTAGTCGCGGATCAGGCCGAAGGGCCGCACCAGCCAGACCGAGACGATCAAGGTGAGCAGCAGCAGCGCGAGCGCCGAACCCACGCCGACCCAGATGGTGCGCCCGCGCGCGTCTTCCACGAACTGGCCGAAGCTTTGCACCGGCTTGCCGACGCTGACCATGCCGACGATCTCGTTGTTCCAGCGGATCGGCGCGCCCACGTACATGACCGAGGTGCGCGGATCGCCGTCGACGTCGCGCGATGTGCGCGCGCCGTAAAGGCCGGCGAGCGTGCGGCTCACGTCGCTCCACTTCGAATAGTCGGCGCCGAGATGCCTGCCGAGCGAGTCGAACATGACGCGGCCGTTGCGGTCGGTGACGTACACGCGCAATTCGACGCGGCTCTTGTGCAGGTTGTAGATCTGCGCCGAGAACTCGCGCGCGTAGACGGTGCGGAACAAAGGCTCCAGCCGCGCGGTGTTGATGGCGCCGGCGATCACGTCCTGCTCGACCAGGCTGGCCACGAGCTGCGAGGTTTCTACCAGCGATTCCTCGGCGGATTCGCGATAGCGGGGATCGATATCGGAGACGACGCGATAGAGAAGGAAGGCGATGCCCGCCGTGTAGATCAGCAGGATCCCGATGAAGATGCGCGTGCGCCGTGTCACGACGCCTTGGCGGGCAGTTCTTCGTTCAGCGCGTAGCCGGTGCCGCGCAGCGTGCGGATCGGCTCCACTTCCGGCGCGATCGCCTTGAGCTTGGCGCGCAGGGTCTTGATGTGGGCGTCGACGGTGCGGTCGAAGCTGTCGCTGGAGTCGTCCCAGACGAGTTCGAGCATTTCATCGCGCGTGAAGACGCGGCCGGGGCGCTGCACCAGGAGTCTCAGCAAGCCGTATTCATAGCGCGAGAGTTCGAGCAGCCGGCCGTAGTAGCGAATCTGCATGCGCTCGGTATCCAGTGCGAAGGGCGATACGGGGGCCTGGGAGCCCGCAGGAGCGCCGTTCGCGGCTGTCTGATGCCCCCCCACGTGATTCGTGCTCGCGGCGCCTTGGGGGGCGCCTGAGCCGCTCCTGGCACTGCGTCGCAGGATGGTCCGCACGCGCGCGACCAGTTCCCTTGGAGAAAAGGGCTTGGCGATGTAGTCGTCGGCGCCCAGTTCGAGGCCCACCACGCGGTCTATTTCGTCGCTGCGGGCCGTAAGGAACACCATGGGCACCTCCGGCCCTCCCATGGACTGGTTGAGCGCCTGCAGGCGCTTGAAGAGCTCGAAACCGTTGAGGTCGGGCAGTCCGATGTCCAGGATGGCCAGCGCCGGTGGTTCCTGCGCGAACTGGGCGATCGCTTCCTCGGCCGTGGCGCACCAGACAGGGATGAATCCGTCGCTTTTCAGGACGTATTGCAGCGTGTCGGCGATGCCCGACTCGTCTTCGGCGATCAGGATCCGGGGTTTGAAGCTCATCCACGGATGTTACCGAGGGGAGGACCGGCCGGGAGGGCCGGTTCGCCCCCAGCTTCCGGGACCGGCGCGGCCATTCGCGGCGTTTTTTTCGGGCGCGGCTTTTCCTCTTCTTGTCTTCTTGTTTTTCTTATTCAAATTAGTAGTAGTAGATAAGGGTCGCCTCCCTCTGTGGACATGCCGCTTTTTTCGTTATGCGACAAGCACTTGTCATGCCGCTGTCACTGTGCGCAGCCGCGCTTCCGGTTTGTACCCGCGACATGGACAACATTGGGTAACCCTTCGGGCCTGTGGATAAACCATGCCTTGTTCAAGAAATGTCCCCAGACTTGTCCTTTGACGGCACTTCAGAAATCTGCGAAAGACGGTTTTCGCCCGGAGAAATTCATTGCTGAAAATTTGTGCAAACCGTAGATTTCCATTTGAAATCAATAACTTGCAAGACCCCTACACAGAAGTGCCGACGTTATCCACAGAGTTGCCCAAGGTTTGTGGGGAGAACGCCCGACGGAACCTTCGGACCGCAGCCACGACCCCACCGGATCATTGAAATTGCGGAAATATCGAACATGACACCTTCTGAAACAAAGTCGATCGTTACCCTGAGCCTGCTGGCCGCCTTCGTGGACGGCGAGAAGCACGAGCGCGAGCGCGCCGAGATCAAGCGCATCGCGGAAGGCCTGTCGCAGGCCGACGGGCTCAACCTGCCGACGCTCTACCAGGACGTGCTGATGAAGCGGGTGTCGCTGGTGTCGGTGGCGGGCGAGCTCGAGAGTCCGGAAGCCAGGCAGCTCGCCTACGAAATGGCGGTGTGCGTCTGCGACGCGGACGGCACGCAGTCGGAGGCGGAGCGGATGTTCCTGGCGGACGTGCGCACCTCGCTGGGCCTGGACGCCTCGGCGGCCGCGTTCTCGCAGCAGGCGGAGGAAATCGCCGCGGTGCCGGTGGCAGCTACTGCGGCGGCCGCATCGGTGCCTGCAGCGCCGAAGAGTCCCGACACGGCGGAGCTGGACAAGTCCATCCTCAACGCCTCCATCCTCAACGGCGCGCTCGAGCTGCTGCCCGAGACGCTATCGACCATGGCGATCATTCCGCTGCAGATGAAGCTGGTCTACCGCATCGGCCAGGCCTACGGCTACCAGCTGGACAGCGGACACATCAAGGATTTCCTCGCGACCGTCGGCGTTGGCCTTACCTCGCAGTACCTGGAGCAGGCCGGGCGCAAGCTGCTCGGCGGCTTGCTCGGCAAGGTCGGCGGCGGCCTGCTGCGCGGCCTCGGCAACCAGGCGGTGAGCTCGGGGATGAGCTTCGCGTCGACCTATGCGCTGGGACACGTGGCAAAGCGCTATTACGCTGGCGGCCGCACGCTCTCGGCGCAGATGCTGAAGGACGCGTTCTCGGGCGTGGTGAAGGAAGGGCAGAGCCTGCAGACGCAGTACCTGCCGGCGATCCAGGAAAAGGCCCGCACGCTGGATGCGGGCAAGGTCTTGTCCTTGGTGCGCGGCGCTTGAAGGACTTGTTCCAGGAACACCGTGGAACCGGCTTCGCCGGGCCACAGGTGTTGCCCCCGGCGAGGGGGTAGGCGAAGCGACACGAAGTGCGCGAAGCCTGGGGGAGTACCTAGTTCGCCAGGTCGTCGAGGATCGGGCATTCGGGGCGCGCGTCCCCGTGGCAGCAGTGCACCAGGTGCGCCAGCGTGCTGCGCATGGACTGCATGTCGGCGATGCGCTGCTCCAGTTCGCCAAGGTGCTTCTCGGCGATGCGCTTCACGCTCGAGCTGGCGCGGCGCCGGTTGTTCCACAGCCCGACCAATTCGGCGATTTCCTCCATCGAGAAGCCGAGGTCGCGCGAGCGCTTGATGAAGCGCAGCGTGTGGATGTCGGCCTCGCCGTACTGGCGATAGCCGCTTTCGGTGCGCGCCACCGCCGGCAGCAGGCCCAGGCTCTCGTAGTGGCGGACCATGCGGGCCGACACGCCCGAGCGCTGCGCGGCTTCGCCGATGGAAACCTGGCTCATCGTCATTGAACCGCGTACCCCGCGTTCTCGATCGCGGCCACGATGTCCTTGCGCGGCTGCTCGCTCAGCACGTCGACATGGCCCGTTTCCAGATCGACCGTGACCTGCGCTTCGGGATCCACCGTTTGCACCGCGTTCTGCACTGCGTTCGCGCAGCGGCCGCAGCTCATGCCCGTGACCTGGAATTTCTGGCTCATCGTGTTGCTCCTTGAAAGTAGCTGGTAAAGAGAAGAGAAGTGGCTGGTCTGACGACCGGGGAACCCGCAGTTTGAACCCTCTCACGATGTCAATGTCCAGCGCAGGGGCTCTGAATTTTTCCGCTTGACCTTGACATGGTGTGAGGCTTTAGCCTCGGCACATGGAAAAACTTCAGCTCCAGCAAACCCCCGGTACCGCCACGCTCGACCTGTCCGTCGGCGGAATGACCTGCGCCTCCTGCGTCATGCGAGTCGAGCGTGCCTTGAAGAACGTGCCCGGCGTGCAGGACGTGAGCGTGAATCTCGCGACCGAATCGGCCCGCGTGGTGACGTCCGGCGACGATGACATGGATGTCCGGCTGCGCCGCGCCGTGCGCGCCGCCGGTTACGAGCCTCGGGCGGCGAGCGAGGCCGCGGACGAAGCAACGCTGTCGCCCTGGGCCGGCTTCGCCCCGGTCGCCATCGGCCTTGCGCTGTCGATTCCGCTGATGGCGCCGATGCTGGGCGACCTCATCGGGCTCGACTGGATGCTGCCGCCGTGGGTGCAACTGCTGCTCGCGACGCCGGTGCAGTTCTGGCTGGGCGCGCGCTTCTATCGCGCGGGCTGGCATGCAGTGAAGGCGCGCACCGGCAACATGGATCTGCTGGTCGCACTTGGCACCAGCGCGGCCTTCGGGCTTTCGCTATGGCTCTGGTGGCGTGCGACCACCGGCGAGCATGCGGGCCACGGCATGGTGCCGCACCTGTACTTCGAGGCTTCGGCGGTGGTGATCACGCTGGTTCTGCTCGGCAAGTGGCTGGAGGCGCGCGCCAAGCGCCAGGCCACGTCCGCGATCCGCGCGCTGCAGCAATTGCGGCCCGAGGTGGCGCACCTGCTCGACGCACGCGGCAAGGAAAGCGACGTGCCGCTGGCCGAGGTGATGGTGGGCGACCGTCTCGCGGTGCGTCCCGGCGAGCGCGTACCGGCCGACGCGAAGGTGGTCGAAGGACATTCCGAGGTCGACGAATCGATGCTCACCGGTGAGCCGCTGCCTGTGGCCAAGGGCCCGGGCGATGCGCTGACCGGTGGCGCGGTGAACGGCGACGGCCGCATGGTCGTCGAGGTGAGCGCGGTCGGCGCCGAGAGCGTGCTGGCGCGCATCATCCGCCTGGTCGAGGACGCGCAGGCCGCGAAGGCGCCCATCCAGCGGCTGGTGGACAAGGTCGCCGCCGTGTTCGTGCCGGTGGTGCTGCTGATCGCGCTGGCCACCTTCGCAGGCTGGATGCTGGCGGGCGCCGGCATCGAGACCGCGCTGATCCATGCGGTGGCGGTGCTCGTCATCGCCTGCCCATGTGCGCTGGGCCTTGCAACGCCCGTGGCTGTGATGGCGGGCACCGGCGTGGCGGCTCGGCATGGCGTTCTGATCAAGGATGCGCGTGCCCTGGAGATCGCCCACCGCGTCGATACCGTGGCCTTCGACAAGACCGGCACGCTGACCATCGGCCGTCCGGTGCTCACCGCGCTGGTGCCCGTGGCCGGCGCCGCGGCTTCGCAAGATCAGTTGCTGGCCACCGCCGCGAGCCTGCAAGGCGGCAGCGAGCATCCGCTGGCCAAGGCCGTGCTGTCGGCCGCCGCGCAGCGCAACCTGCAGGTGCCAGCGCTGGGTGCGATGCAGGCTTCGCCGGGCCGTGGCGTGCGCGGCGAAGTCGAGGGCGTCCAATGGGCCATCGCCAGCCTGCGCTGGTGCCGTGAGCTCGATGCGATGCCAAATGCCGAAGAAGTGGAGCGCCTGCAATCGCAAGGCGCGACGGTTTCCGCGCTGCTGCGCTTCGACGAAGCCGGTGCCGCGCAGGTGCAGGCCCTGCTCGCCTTCGCCGACGAGCCCAAGCCACAGGCCGCTGAAGCCATCCGCACGTTGCGGGCGCGCGGCCTGCGGGTGGTGATGATCTCGGGCGACAACCTGCGCGCGGCGCGGGCCATGGCTGCACGGCTGGGCATCGCGGCCGAGGATGTGCGCGCCGATGTGCTGCCTGCAGACAAGGCCGCGCAGGTCGCCGCGCTCAGGAGCAACGGGCATGTCGTCGCGATGGTCGGCGATGGCGCCAACGATGCACCCGCACTGGCAGCGGCCGATGTCGGCATCGCGATGGCGCCTTCGGGCGGCGGCACCGACGTGGCGATGGAAGCAGCCGGCATCACGCTCATGCGTGGCGATCTCGCGCTGGTCGCGCAGGCCTTCGAGCTTTCGGGCCGCACGGTGGCGAAGATCAGGCAGAACCTGTTCTGGGCCTTCGCCTACAACGTCGCCGGCATTCCGCTCGCCGCCTTCGGCCTGCTGAGCCCGGTGGTGGCCGGTGCGGCGATGGCGCTGTCGAGCGTGAGCGTGATGGCGAATGCGCTGCTGCTGCGTCGCTGGAAGCCCTGAGCCTGTTGCGCTTGCCGCTCAGTCGAGCAGCAGCGCCATGATGTGGTCGTCGATGGCCTGCGCATCCGTGGCGCGCTTGTAGAACCTGCGCAGCGTGCCTTCGCGTTCGAAACCGAGCTTTTCGTAGAAGCGCAGCGCCGGTGCGTTGTCGCTTTCCACGATGAGCTCGATGCGCCTGACGCCGTCCGCTTTCAGCCGCTCGATTGCATCCGTGACCATTGCCAGCGCGATGCCCTGGCCATGCAGTGCGGGGTTTACAGCCAGCGTGCCGAGGCTGGCCACGTGCCGCACACGGCCCGGGTAGCGCGAGGCCCGGTAGAAGCCGGCGATGCGGCCGTCGCGTTCGTAGACGAAGAAGTCGCCACCATCGAGCAGCTGCCGGTAGATCGGCCTGAAGTCTTCCAGCGGCATCGGGTCGTAGCCCAGGTAGGGCACGACCTTCTCGTGCATGTAGAGGGCGAAGACGGTGTCGATGTCTTCGGGAGTGGCCAGCCTGCGCATGATGGGTGCCCCGCAACGGTGAAGGCGCCGAGCATAGCGGGCGGCGTATGCGTGGCGGTCAGCCGAAGAGAAGTACCGCCGAGATCGCCAGAAGCGCCGCCTGCGCACACCACGCCCATCGCAGACGCAGCCGCGAATCGAGCACCGCGCCGATGGACCAGAAGCCGCCGACCGAGAGTGCAAGAAGCGTCAGCCCGGTGTGGAAGGCGAGATCGTCCGCGCGCCAGAGAAAGGCCAGCGTCACGCCGACCCAGCATGCGAAGTGGAGGGCCGCCGACGCGACCTGTGGACGCGTGAGCACGGGGGCGTGGATGTGCATGGCTTCTTCCAGCGAGAACGCGGGTTCCGGAAAGCGCGCAGCCACGTCGGCCGGCCGCCAGCCCGGCGGCTTGAACCACACGGCGATCTTGTCTCGCCAGCGCTTCGCGTGCCAGGCATCGCGCAGCAGCGGCATGTAGGGGCCGAGGATCGCGCGCATCGGGTCGAAGCTCGCGAGCGCCTTGCGCGTGCCGTAGACGCACCGTTCGGTCTCTTCGGCGAACGTGCCGAACATGCGGTCCCACACCACGAGCATGCCGCCGTAGTTGCGGTCGATGTACTGGTCGTTCACCGCGTGATGCACGCGGTGGTTCGAAGGTGAGGAGAACACGCGGTCGAACCAGCCCAGCTTGCCGATGTGCTCGGTGTGGATCCAGAACTGGTAGACCAGCACGATCAGCCCCGCGAGCCCGAACTGTTCCGGCGGCACGCCGATCACCGCCATCGGCAGGTAGAAGGCCCAGCCGAGAAAGGCCACCGTGCTTTCCTGCCGCAGCGCGGTGGAGAAGTTGAAGTGCTGGCTCTGGTGGTGCACGGAGTGCGCGGCCCAGAAGACGGCCGACTCGTGCCCCGCGCGGTGCAGCCAGTAGTCGAAGAAGTCGAACAGCAGCACCGCAGCGATCCAGCCCATGGCGCTGTCCCAGAAGGCGGGCCGCGTCCAGATCGCGACCAGCGGATAGATCAGCGCGTAGAGGCCGATCTGGAAGAGCTGCGTGCACACCGAGAGCGCCTGGCTCAGCAGTCCCTGGCTCAGGCTGCCGATGGTGTCGCCGAAGCGGTAGGTGTTGCGCCGCTTCAGCCAGCCCCATGCGAACTCGCACGCCATGAGCAGCGCGAACACCGGCACGACGAAAACAACCAGCCGGTGCACCGCGCGATTTTTCAGGAAGCGTTCAGTGAATCTTCAGCGATCGGACGCGCGGCCAGCCACGATGACGGCGTTGGTGCCGCCAAAAGCGAAGGAATTGGACAGTGCGTAACGCATGCCCTTGGCCTCGCGAGCCTCGCCTTGCACGAAGTCGAGATCGAAGGCGGCGTCGGGCGTCTGCAGATTGGCGATGGGCGGCAGCGCTTCGCGTGCCAGCGCGCGCAGCGTCGCGACGAGCTCGATCGCGCCGCCGCCGCCGAGCACGTGGCCGTGGATCGCCTTGGTCGCGCTCACCGGCACGGTGTTGCCGAACACTTCGCGGATCGACGCGGCCTCGGCTGCATCGCCGGCCGAGGTGGCCGTGCCGTGCGCGTTGATGTGGCCGATCTCGGAAGGCTCGATGCCCGCGTCGCGCAGCGCGGCGCGCATCACGCGCACCTGGCCCGCGGTGTCGGGGTTGGTGATGTGCGTGCCGTCGCAGTTGGTGGCGTAGCCTGCGAGCACGAAGGGCGCGGCTTCGGCGCCGCGCGCAGCGGCGTGCGCTTCGGATTCGAGCACCAGCGCGGCGGCGCCCTCGCCGATGGCGAAGCCCGCGCGGTCGCCCGAGAAGGGCCGGCATGCGGTCGAAGGCGCATCCGCCGGCGGCGGCGCCATCACGCGCATGGCGTGCCAGCTGGCCATCACGCCGGGCGTGAGCATGGCGTCGTGGCCGCCGACGATGGCGACGTCGATCCAGCCGCCGCGGATGGCGCGCATCGCCTCGCCGATGGCCACGGCCGAGGAGGCGCAGGCACAGGCATAGGCGATGCCCGAGCCGCGCGCGCCGAAGTGCAGGGCGAGCTCGGCCACGGCGGCGTTGGGCATCACGGTGAGCACGGTGGTCGGGCGCATGCGGCGCTGTTCGCCGTAGAGCGTGCTGGTGGTGTTGTCGAAGGTGCCGGCGCCCGCGAGGCCGCTGCCCCAGAAGATGCCGAGACGGTCGCGGTCGATGCTGTCGAGGTCGATCTTCGCTTCGCCGGCGGCGTCCTGCGCGGCGGCCAGTGCCATGGCGGTGCCGCGATCCAGTGGCAGGCGGGAGGTGCTGCGTACGCCGTTCGAGTCGAAGTCGCAGGCCGCGACGGCCAGCGTCATCGGGTCCATGCCCTGGATCTCCAGCGTCTGCGCGCGCACGGCAGAGCGCCCCGCGAACAGGGCCTCGTCGAAGGCCTCCACGGTGCGGCCGATGGGCGTGACGAAGCCGATGCCGCTCACACGCACGGGTGCGGATGCGGCGCGCGCGGCGGAGGCCGCGAGCACGGAGTGAGCGGCGCCGCTGCTCATGCGGTTGCTTCGGCGGGCTGGGCCGCAACAGCGCCGGCGCTCTCCGCGTCGATCACTTCGCACAGGCGCTGCAGCGTGATGCCGGCTTCGCGCGGGTCGAGACGCTCTTCGGGAATGCGCAGGTGGAAAGCGTCCTCGACGGCGAAGACGAACTCCATCAGCGCGAGCGAGTCGAGGCCGAGGTCGGTCAGCGCGGTGGCGGGCGAGATGGCTGCGGGGTCGACGCGGAAGTCGGTCTGCAGGATCGCCGCGATGCTGTTGAAGGTGGGCGAGGAGAGATCGGAAGAAGACATGGAAATGCTTTCCTTTCGGACGTGGTCGAAGTTGTCAGGCGTACAGCGGATGCTCGGGCATCGTGCCATGCGCCACCGCGTCGACGAATGACACTGTTTCGCTCACGACCTGTTGACGATCGTTGTCGATGGTGATCATGTGGTAGCTGTTGGCGACCACGACGGCACGGAACGCGCGGCAGCGCAGGCCGCGCGCGAGGATGCCCAGGTTGGCCACACTGGCCACCTCGTCCTGCTGGGCGTGCAGCGCCAGCACGTTGCCGCACTGCACGCCGTGCAGGTTGCGGCGCACATGGCGGATGAGCCTGTCGTGCTCGCGCAGGTGGCTCACGCCGATGACCGAGCTGCCTGCGCGCGAGATCTTGCGGTGGCGCAGCTCGCGCTCGATCCAGGCGCGCACGCGCTCGTTCTTCACGCCATAGGGCGGGCGCTCGCGGTATTGCCAGAGCCTGCCCAGCGGCGTGTAGAAGGCCAGCGGCAGCAGGAACTGCGTGCGCGGAATGGCCCAGCCGTCGAAGCGCAGCGTGGTCGACATGAGCACCAGCGCATCGACTTCGCTGCCGCAGCGGATGGCCGCGCCCAGTGCCAGCGAGGAGCCCGCCGAGATGCCGACCAGCATCACGCGGTCGTGCCGCTCGCGCAGCGACTTCACCTGTGCCTGAATCGCGTCGAGCCAGCGTTCGTACGGCGCCGCGCGCTGCATCGGCGCGCTGGCGTCGAACGAGTAACCCTCGATCGACAGCGGATGGACCGGATAGCCCCGGCTGCGCAGTGCGGACTGCACGGTCAGCAACTCGTCAGGCGTGCTGCATAAACCATGCAGCAGGACCACGGCGGTGCGCTGCACCTCCGGAGGAACCAGGCTCAGCAGATCGGAGGGTTCGCGCGCACTCATCGTGTGGCGCAGGCCATGAAAGTGGCCCGTGATTCATCGTGCTGTCGTATGCTCATGTTGCGTTTATCGCTTGGAGCGACTGACCGGCCGCTGACCCGTCGTTCGCAAGGCAGATTACCCCCAACCATTCAAAGACCATGCGAATTCTGCTTGTCGAAGACGACACCGTTCTGCGCGACGTGATGGTGCGCAGCCTTGCCGATGCAGGCCACCGTGTCGACGTTTCCACCAACGTGGAAGACGCCGATCACCTGTGGCGCGTGCAGCCCTTCGATGCGGTGCTGCTCGACCTCAACCTGCCCGCCACCGCGAGCCCGACCAGCGGCCTCGCGAGCGGCCTCACCGCGCTTCGGCAGGCACGCGCGCGCGGCGACCGCACGCCCGTGCTGGTGCTCACGGCGCGAGGGCGCACCGAGGAACGCATCGCCGGCCTCGACGCGGGTGCCGACGACTACCTCGGCAAGCCCTTCGACCTGGCGGAGGTCGAAGCGCGCCTTCGTGCACTGGTGCGCCGTGCCAAGGGCACGGAAGACATCGTGCTGCTGGGCCAGCTCAAGCTCGACCGCAAGGCACGCCGCTTCTCCACCGCGAGCGGGCCGCTCGACCTGCCCGCGCGCGAGTTCGAGGTGCTCTGGGAGCTCATGAGCCCGCCGGGCCGTACGGTGAGCAAGCGTGCGCTGTCCGACAAGCTGTCCAGCTTCGATGAGTCGCTCGGCGACAACGCGCTCGAGGCCTTCATCTCGCGCCTGCGCAAGAAGCTGCAGGGCACGGGCGCGAGCATCCGCACGCTGCGCGGCATCGGCTACCTGCTCGAAGCCGAGGTGTGATCGACGCCGGTCCGCGCGTGAACGGGCAGCAGCAACAGACCATCGCCGAATCGCAGCCGGCTGCGGTGCGCGCGCCTTCGCTCACGCAGCGCGTGCTGCGCAACGTGCTGGTGCCGCTGGCGCTCACGTGGATGGTGGGTGCGGTCATCGCGCTGGTCATCGCCAACTACTTCTCCGAACAGGCCTTCGACCGAGGCATGCTCGACGACGCCTATGCGCTGTCGGCCAACGTGCAGGCGGGCGAGCGCGGCATCGAGCTGATGCTCACGCCGCGCGAAGTGGCCACCGTGCTCTTCGACCAAGTCGACAAGGTGTACTTCGCGGTGCAGCGGCTCGACGGCTCGCTGATCTCCGGCCAGGCGGGCCTGCAGGCGCCGCTGCCGGTGGACGGCTCGCGCTACCGCTTCTCCGACGTGAACTACGAGGGCAGCACGCTGCGCGCGGTGGTGCTCGAGCATGACGCCGAGCCCGACATCAGCATGCCCTATCGCGTGATCATTGCGCAGACCACGCTGAGCCGCGCCGCGCTCGTGCGGCAGCTGCTGGGCTATGCGCTCGCGCCGCAGATCGTGCTGCTGATACTGCTCGCGATATGGCTCTGGTACGGCATCCGCAGCGACCTGCGGCCGCTGGGCGACCTGCAGCGCGCGCTCGACCGGCGCGACGTGCGCGACCTCTCTCCGGTGGCGGTGGCGCAGACTTCGCGCGAGATCCAGCGCCTGGGCAATGCGGTCAACTCGCTGTTCGAGCGCCTGGGCAACAGCGTGCAGGCGCAGCGCGAGTTCGTCGGCAACGTGGCGCATGAGCTGCGCACGCCGCTGGCGGGCATCCGCGCACTGGCCGAATACGGGCTGGCGCAGCAGGACACCCATGTGTGGCGCGAGCAGCTCGAGCGCGTGTCGGAGCGGCAGGCGCGCGCCAGCCACCTCATCGACCAGCTGCTGGCGCTCGCATTGGCCGAGGAGGCCCGCACCGAGCTCAAGCGCGTGCCTGTGCGGCTCGACGTGCTGGCCGAGCAGACGGTGCTTCGGCACCTGGGGCGTGCCGATGCGCGCGGCGTCGACCTGGGCGCGCGCGGCCTCGACGACGTCGTGGTGGTGCAGGCCAACGAGGCGCTGGTCGAGGGCATCCTCGACAACCTGATCGACAACGCGCTGCGCTATGGAGGCCGCACCATCACCGTAGAGCTCGCGGGCCACACGTTGAGCGTGATCGACGACGGGCCCGGCATTCCGCTCGAAGCCCAGCGCGCCTTGATGCAGCGGTGGGCGCAAGGCCCTGCAGGAGAGAAGCTGGGGCAAGGTTCCGGGCTGGGCCTGTCGATCGTCTCGCGCTATGCGGAGCTGCTGGGGGCCGAGCTGCGGCTCGAAGCGGCGGAGCCCACGGGCCTGCGGGTGAGCGTGGCGTTCGGTGAAGTCGCCTGAGCGCTCAGGCGAGCGGCGTGCCCTGGTGGAAGGCCATGCGCCAGCGGCCCGCGCGCCGCTTCCATAGCGAGCTGCGCAGGGAGTCGGCCGCCGGGCGCTGTGGAATGGCTTCCCGGTGCGCGCGGTAGGTGACCAGAGCCACATCGAGGGCCATGCGCAGCACGCGGAAGTCCGAGATCGTGCGTTCGGAGAAGGCTTCGTCGCGCAGCGCCTCGATGATGGCGGCGCGTGTCCATACAGTGCCCGAGACGCCGAGCTCGTGGAAGTCGTCGTCGAGCAGTTCTTCCAGCCGTGCAGCGCTCGCGCGCACCTCGCGCAGATGCAGCGCGCCTTCGAGCTCCAGCAGCAGCGCTTCGAGTTCCTTGCCCGGCGCGGCCTCGTAGAGTTCGAGCGGCAGCCCATCGGGATCGGCGAAGAAGGTGAAGCGCCGGCCGGTGTATTCGTCGATGCGCAAGGGCTCCACCGCAATGCCCTGCGCCGCGAGTTCGTCGGCGGCGGCTTGCACATCGTGCACTTCGAAGGACAGGTGCCGCAGTCCCTGTGCCTCGGGCCGGGTAGGCCGCGCGGGCGCGCCGGGGAAGGAGAAGAGCTCGATCTGCGAGCCGTCGGGCAGGGCGAGATCGAGCTTGTACGAATCGCGCGCGGCGCGGTAGTTCTCGGCCACCACGCGCAGGCCCAGCACCTCGGTGTAGAAGCGCTTCGACACCGCGTAGTCGGCGCAGATGATGGCGACGTGATGAATGCGTTCCAGCTGCATCGCAGAAGACCTCACTTCAACGGCTTGCGCATGAACACGCGGGTGCGCTGCGCGAGTGCGAGGCGCTTGTATTCGACGTAGCCGATGCGCTCGTAGAGCGCGCGGTTCTCGGTCATCTTCTCGTTGGTGAAGAGATGGATTGAGTCATGGCCCTGCCGCAGCGCCTCTGTTCCGCCAGTTCGAGCAACGCGTGGCCCACGCCCGTGCCCTGCTGCGCGGGGCGCACCGCGATCACGTCGATCAGGAAGCCCTCTTCGGTGATGTCGAGCACCAGCGCTGCGACGATGCGCTTCTCCTGTTGCGCCACCCAGACCTGCGCGTTCGCGATCGCCGCGCCATAGTCCTTCGTCATCGGAATGGGCGTGAGGCCGAGGCGCGGAATGTAGTGGCGAAAGGCTTCCACGGCGCATTCGGTGATGGCCGTGGCATCAGCAACATCGGCACGCCGCAGTGTCCAGGGCGTGGTGCTCATGCGTCGAACTCCACCTCGCCTTCGATCTCCACCGGAATGTTGAAAGGCAGCTCCGCCATGCCCACCGCGCTGCGCGAATGCGCTCCGATGTCGGGGCCGAAGACTTCGAGGATGAGATCGGAGAAGCCGTTGATGACGGCCGGCTGTTTGTCGAAGCCCGGTGCGCAGGCGACCATGCCGAACACGCGCGTCCATGCGGTGATGCGGTCCAGGTCGCCGAGGGCGCGCTGCAGGCTGCCCAGCATCGCGAGCGCGGTGAGCCGAGCGGCGGTGTAGCCCTGTTCGACGCTCAGCTCGCGGCCCAGCTTGCCCAGCGGCGCGGCGATGGTGCCGTCGGCATTGAGCGGGCCATGGCCCGAGATCAGTGCGCGCCGGCCGACGATGCGCACGAACCGGAATGGCAGCACGACGCCGGGAGGCGGCGTGACTGCGGGTGGCAATACGAGGCCTGAATCGGCCAGTCGTTGCGCGATGCGGGCCATGGCATTTCTCCTTCCTTGCTGGCGGCGGACGAACGGGTCCGCCGCATCTTGCCATGGCCGCTTCCGGCTTCAGGCCAGCGCCGGATAGTCCGTGTAGCCCTTGGCGCCGCCGCCGTACATGGTGGCCTTGTCGAGCGGATTCAGCGGCGCGTTCTCGCGCAGGCGGCGCACGAGGTCGGGGTTGGAGATGAAGGGCTTTCCGAAGGCCACGAGGTCGTCGCCTTCCTTCAACGCTTCCTCGGCCAGCGGCTTGTCGTAGCCGTTGTTGACCATCCATGCGCCCTTGCCGCCGGCTTCGCGGTACGCGGCCTTGAGGGCCTCGTAGTCGAAGGGGCGGTCCTCGATCTCGCGCGGGCCGCCGGTGGCGCCTTCGATGATGTGGATGTAGGCCAGGCCGAGCGTGGCGAGCTGCTTCACCACGTAGTTGAAGAGCGGCTGCGGGTTGCTGTCGTGCGCGTCGTTGGCGGGCGTGACGGGCGACAGGCGGATGCCGGTCTTGCCGCCGCCGACGGCGTCGACCACGGCGCGCGTGACCTCGAGCAGCAGGCGGGCGCGGTTCTCGATGCTGCCGCCGTAGTCGTCGGTGCGCTTGTTGCTGCCGTCCTTCAGGAACTGGTCTAGCAGGTAGCCGTTGGCGCCGTGGACTTCCACGCCGTCGAAGCCTGCGGTTTCCACGGCGCTGCGAGCGGCAACCGCGTAGGAGTGGACGATGCCCGGCAGTTCGCCGGCGTCCAGCGCGCGCGGCTCGGAGGTGTCGACGAAGGTGGGCACGCCGTCCTTGATGAGCACGGTCTTGGTCTTGGCGGTGATGGCCGAGGGGGCGACGGGCTTTCCGCCACCGGGTTGCAGTTCGTTGTGCGAGACGCGGCCCACGTGCCACAGCTGCACCACGATCTTGCCGCCCTTGGCGTGCACGGCTTCGGTCACGCGCTTCCAGCTGTCGAGTTGCTCGGTGCCGTAGAGGCCGGGCACGTCGGAGTAGCCCTGGCCCTGGTGGCTGATGGCGGTGGCTTCGGTGATGAGCAGGCCCGCGCTGGCGCGCTGCGCATAGTAGGTGGCGGCGATGTCGGGCGGAATGGCGTTCGGCGAGCGGTTGCGCGTGAGCGGCGCCATGACGATGCGGTTGGCGAGCTTCAGGTCGCCGGCCTGTACGGGGTCGAAAAGGGTGGACATCGTGCGATCGAAAGCAGAGTTGATATGGGGCGCAAGGCTAAGCGCGCCGCCTCAACCCTGCTGTCGCACGGTTGACGGATTGGTGCTAGGCGAGCAGTGCCAGCAGTGCCGGGCTCACGCGCACCGGCATGGCCAGCAGGATCTGGCCCATGCCCTTGCCGAGCGGATCGTTGCGCAGCGAGGCCATGCCGCCGCCGCCCAGCGCCTGCTCGCAGACGAAGTTGTAGGCGTCGATGCCGGGCACCTCGTAGCGCGTGATTTGCCCCTTGACGAGGTGCGCGAGCCAATCGGCCACGCGTGCTTCGGTGAGTTGATCGCTCAACAGCGGTAGCAGGGCAGGGTGACGTGCGATGACGCCGATGTTCGAGGTGTCGCCCTTGTCGCCGCTGCGGGCCCAGGCCAGGCGCAGCAGCGGTACTTCGATGCTGTCGGCATCGGAAGCGGTGATCTCCGTCTTGATGGCTCTGGCAGGCGAAGAGGTGGGCTTGGCCACCTCGGCTGGCGACGGGACTTGGGGGCGGGGAACATCGATGTGCTTTCCATCGATGACCACCGATGCCTCGACCAGTGATTTGTCGAGCAGGAACGCGTACTGACGGATCGATGGGGAAACCGAGGCGCGTCCGCCACCCGCGCCGGTGGTGCCCGGAGCCCACGATGTACCGGCCGGAGCGACCTCACGCGCGAACAGTTCCAGGGCTTCTTTGCGCGGGTGCGTCACCGCAAGCCGCAGCACCGCTTCGCGCGTCTGTGATGCGCGCGCGTGCGGTCCGTAGCAGGACTCCGCGCCCAGCACTTCGAGCTGCGTGCCGCTGTAGGGGCCAAGGCCATGCTGCGAGAAAAGCGCGCCGGTGCGCGCGAGGATGGCTTCGCCCGTTCGCTTCGCCTTGGCCACCGCGTCGAAGCCCACGATGGTGAGCCGCGCCGCCGTCTTGAAGCCGTCGACGTAGGTGGCGCTGACCTTGTAGCTCGCAGTCGGTGCATGGCCGCGAGCGCCGTGCACGCGCACGCGGTGCTCGCCGGCCTGCTCGATGCGCACCTGCGTGAAGTCGGCCACCACGTCGGGCAGCAGGTAGGCGGCGGGGTCGCCGATCTCGTAGAGCATCTGCTCGCCCACCACCGCGGGCGTGACCTTGCCGCCGGTGCCCGCGGGCTTGGTGACGACGAAGCTGCCGTCGGCGCTGCATTCGACGATGGGGTAACCGATGTTGGGCCAGTCGGGCACGGTGTCCCAGTCGGTGTGCAGGCCACCCGTGGCCTGGCATCCGCATTCGATGATGTGGCCGGCGAGGCTGCCTGCGGCGAGCAGGTCGAGATCGTCCGGCTGCCACTCGAATTCATGCATGAGCACGCCGAGCGTGACGGCCGAGTCGACACAGCGGCCGGTGATGACGACCTGCGCGCCCGCATCGAGCGCGGCCCTTATGGGCTGCGCGCCGAGGTAGGCGTTGGCGGTGAGCACGCGCTCGGGCAGCGCGGCGCCGCTCTGAAGTTCGCGCACCGGCGGTTGCGACTTGCGCAGCCCGGGCAGCAGCGGCGACACGTCGTCGCCGCTCACCACGGCGATCTTCAGCGCGATGCCCTGTTCGGCCGCGAGCGCGGCCAATGCATCGGCGCAGCCTTGCGGGTTGACGCCGCCCGCGTTGCTCACCACGCGGATGCCCTGTTCCACGACGTCTTTCAGCACGGCCTTCATCGCCACCGAGACGAAGTCGGTGGCGTAGCCGAGCTCCGGCTTCTTGAGCCGCGCGCCCGCGAGGATCGACATGGTGAGCTCGGCGAGGTAGTCGAACACGAGGTAGTCGATCCGGCCGCTGGCCACGAGCTGCGGCGCGCCCACGCTGCTGTCGCCCCAGAAGCCGGAGGCGCCGCCGATGCGGACGATGCGTTCGTCGATGTTGCCGCTGCCGCTCATCGTCCGCTCCACTGTGGCTTGCGCTTCTCGCGGAAGGCGAGCTGTCCTTCGGCCGCGTCCTCGGTGAGCGCGAACAGGCCGATCTGGCTTTCGGTGAAGGCCATCGATTCCTCGAAGGCCATGGCCTCGATCTTCTTCATGGTGTAGAGGCCGCGGCGGATGGCTGCGGGCGACTTGTCGAGCATGCGGCCGAGCAGCCAGTCGACGCTCTCGTCGACGTCGTCGCTCACGCGGTTGACGAGATTCAGTTCCAGCGCCTGTGCCGCGTCGATGGGCTCGCCGGTGATGCACATCTCGGCCAGCACGCGGCGCGGCAGCAGGCCGCCGAGCACGCTGAGCACCTGCGCGGGAAAGAGGCCGACCTTCACTTCGGGCAAGCCGAACACCGCGTGGCTGCTGGCCACCGCCATGTCGCACATCGCCATGAGGCCCATGCCGCCCGCCATGCAGGCGCCGTTGACGCGCGCGATCAGCGGCACGGTCGACTGCCGGGCCTGGCGGAAGAGGTTGGCGAAGCCCTGGTAGGGCGCGGCGTAGTCGAACTTGAAGGAGGTGCCGCTCTGCAGGTCGGCGCCCGCGCAGAAGGCACGTGTGCCCGCGCCGGTGATGACTACCGCGCGCACCGCGCTGTCGTTGTTGGCACGTGCGATGGCATCGCCCAGGCCGGCGAGTACGGCGCCGCTGATGGCGTTGCGGCGCTCCTCGCGCTCGATGGTGAGCCACATGACGGGCCCGCGCATCTCTTCGCGCAGTTCGGTGGACGGAGGTGTTTCGGGCATGGCGCGGGTCCTTGTGCTTCGGTGTCCGGAGGCGTTGTTCTCTACTGCCTCTAGCGTGGCCCGAAAAAAAAGCCGCATCGTGCGGCTTGTGGCTGAAGCGGTTCGGGTTTTCCCTGAAGGGTTCCGATCCGCTTGCTGCTTCTGAACGCTTTTGCGTGCTTCGGCTTACTTTAGAAGACCTTCGGCCTTCATCGCTTCCTGCACGGCGGGGCGGGCACCCACGCGGGCATGCCAGGCCAGCAGATTGGGGAAGTCGGAGATGTCCACGCCCGTGGGCTTGGTCCAGTTGGTCACGGTGAACAGGTAGCCGTCGGCCACGCTGAAGTGATCGCCCATCAGGTATTCCTTGCTGGCGAGTTCGCCGTCGAGCCACTGGAAGCGCGACTTGAGCTTGTCCTTGAAGATGGTCTTGGCTTCCTCGGGCATGTTCGGGTTGAACAGCGGGCTGAAGCCCTTGTGCACTTCGGTGCCGATGAAGGTCAGCCATTCCTGCAGGCGGTAGCGCTGCATGGTGCCGGCGGCCGGCGCCAGGTTCTTGGTGGGGGCGAGGTCGGCGATGTACTGGAGGATGGCCGGGCCTTCGCGCAGGCGGGTGCCGTCGTCGAGTTCGAGCATCGGCACGTAGCCCAGCGGGTTGATGCCGTAGTAGTCGGTGCCGTCCTGCAGCTTGTGGCTCTTGGTGCTGGCCAGAACCGGTTCGACGGCGATGCCCGCTTCATGCAGCGCGATGTGAGGGGAGAGCGAGCAGGCGCCGGGCGAGTAGTACAGCTTCATTCGAGAACTCCAGTGAATGTCGAGGTTGGTTGGATTCTTTGGGTAAACCGCAGCGGATGCTAGCGGGTTTGGAGGCGTCGCGTTTTTGTCCTACGGCCGCACGCGCGGGGCGACTATCGGGCTGGAAGACGGCGCTTCCTAAGCTGCGTTCCATAGCAGGCAGGGCCTGCTGCAAGGAGAAACGCATGTTGAAGTACGCCATCATTTTTGCAGTTATCTCGCTCGTGGCCGCGCTGCTCGGCTTCGGCGGCATCGCGGCGGGTGCGGCCGGCATCGCCAAGTTCCTGTTCGGCCTGTTCCTGGTGCTGGCGCTGCTGTTCGTGGTGCTGGCGGTGCTGGGCGTGGGCGCGGTGAAAAAAGCGATCGACTGATGCACCTCTCGCACATCGAGGCGCAGCTCGACTACGAAGTTGCCGCCCCGGCGCACATGCTCCTGAACATCGAAGCAGCGCGCTCGGGCATGCAGAGCGTGGTCGGGGAGGAACTGGTCGTGGAGCCGCCGACGCCTTTGCGGCTTTTCTGCGACGAGGGAAGCGGCAACCGCTTCGTCCGTTTCGATGCGAAGCCGGGGCCGCTGAAGATCGCCTACAAGGCCAGCGTGAGGCGCGCTCACGTGGTGGTGCCGAACGACCTGGCCGAGATGCCGGTGACCGAGGTGCCCGACGACGTGCTGCACTACATGATGCCGACGCGCTACTGCGAGTCGGACCTGATGTCGCGCTGTGCCCAGCAGCTCTTCGGCGACCTGCCGCCCGGCATCGGCCGGGTGCAGGCCATCGTCGACTGGATCCACGACAGCATCACCTACGAGCCGGGCAGCAGCGACTCGACCACTACCGCGCGCGAGGTGTTCGTGGAACGCGCGGGGGTGTGCCGCGACTTCGCGCACCTGGGCATCACCTTCTGCCGCGCGCTGAACATTCCGGCGCGGTTGGTGGTCGGCTACGTGTGGTTCGACGAGCCTCCGCAGGATTTCCATGCCGTGTTCGAGGCGTGGCTGGGCGGGCGCTGGGTGCTGTTCGATCCGACCCGCATGGCGCCGGTCGACCGGCTGGTGCGCGTGGGTACGGGGCGCGACGCGAAGGACGTGGCCTTCTGCACGATCTTCGGCGACGTGCGGATGACCGGGAAGAAGCTCGTCGTGCGCGAACTGCAGGACGAGAGCCTGCAGCCGTCGATGCCGCCTTCGCCCACCGGCGAGATGATGGGCATCGAGAAGCCGGTGCCTTTGGGACAGGTCGACGAAGCCGCGGCCTGACGGATTCATTTGCTATAAAAAATATAGCAAACTATCAAGCGACGGCCTTGGAAGCAGCCCTTAGGCGTCGCTCTCCAAGCTTATCCACACAAGGGACGCAAGAGGGTCGCGCCGATTAAAATTGGTGCCCCTTTTTGCGCCGCGCACGCGTCAGTTGTGCGCTCCCCATTTTCAAATGCTGTACCCCGAAGAATTCGACGTGATCGTCGTCGGCGGTGGCCATGCCGGCACCGAAGCCGCGCTCGCCGCTGCACGCATGGGCGCCAAGACGCTGCTGCTCTCCCACAACATCGAGACGCTGGGGCAGATGAGCTGCAACCCGTCGATCGGCGGCATTGGTAAGGGCCACCTGGTGAAGGAGGTCGACGCGCTCGGCGGTGCGATGGCGATCGCGACCGACGAGGCCGGCATCCAGTTCCGCATCCTCAATTCGAGCAAGGGCCCGGCCGTGCGAGCGACCCGCGCCCAGGCGGACCGCGTCCTGTACAAGGCGGCCATTCGCCGCAGGCTGGAGAACCAGCCGAACCTGAGCCTGTTCCAGCAGGCGGTCGACGACCTGATGGTGGAGGGCGATCGCGTGGTCGGCGCCGTCACGCAGGTCGGCATCGCTTTCCGTGCGCGGACCGTGGTGCTGACTGCGGGCACTTTCCTCGACGGGCGCATCCACGTCGGCCTCGATAACTACCAGGCCGGGCGCGCAGGCGATCCGCCGGCAGTCAGCCTTTCTGCGCGGCTCAAGGAACTGAAGCTGCCGCAGGGCCGGCTCAAGACCGGCACGCCGCCGCGGCTCGACGGGCGCAGCATCGATTTCTCCAAGTGCACCGAGCAGCCGGGCGACGGCATGCCCGGTGGGGCAGGGCCGATGCCGGTCTTCAGCTTCATGGGTCGCGCCGACATGCACCCGCAGCAGATGCCCTGCTGGATCACCCATACCAATGCGCGCACGCACGAGATCATCCGCTCGGGCTTCGACCGCAGCCCGATGTTCACCGGCAAGATCGACGGCGTGGGTCCGCGCTACTGCCCGAGCGTGGAGGACAAGATCAACCGCTTCGCCGACAAGGAAAGCCACCAGATCTTCCTCGAGCCCGAAGGGCTGACGACCAACGAGTACTACCCGAACGGAATCTCGACCAGCCTGCCCTTCGACATCCAGTACCAGCTCGTGCGCTCGATGCCCGGGCTGGAGAACGCTCACATCTTGCGGCCTGGCTATGCCATCGAATACGACTACTTCGATCCGCGCGAACTCAAGAGCAGTTTCGAGACACGCTCGGTCAAGGGACTGTTCTTTGCCGGGCAGATCAACGGCACGACCGGCTACGAAGAGGCGGCGGCTCAGGGTCTGTTCGCCGGCATCAACGCCGCGCTGCAATGCCGCGGCGAAGATGCTTGGCGGCCGCGCCGCGATGAAGCCTACCTGGGCGTGCTTGTTGATGACCTCATCACCAAGGGCGTGACCGAGCCATACCGCATGTTCACCAGCCGCGCCGAGTTCCGGCTGCAGCTGCGCGAGGACAACGCCGATATGCGCCTGACCGAAACCGGACGAAAGCTGGGCTTGGTGGACGACGAGCGCTGGGACGCCTTCAGCCGAAAGCGCGACGCTGTTTCACGTGAAACAGAACGCCTCAAGTCGATCTGGGTGAACCCGCGCAACCTGCCGGCTTCGGAGTCGGAGCGGGTGCTGGGCAAGGCCATCGATCACGAATACAACCTGGCCGATCTGCTGCGCCGGCCGGACGTGAGCTACGAAACGTTGATGACGCTCGATGGCGGCAAATACAGCGCCCAGGCTCCGCTGAGCGAGACCGAGATCGAGCAGATCGAGATCTCGGCCAAGTACTCCGGATACATCGAGCGCCAGCATGACGAAGTGGAGCGCGCGGCGCACTTCGAGAACCTGAAGCTCCCGGCCGATTTCGACTACAGCCAGGTCAAGGCGCTGAGCTTCGAGGTGCGACAGAAGCTCAACAAGCACCGGCCGGAAACGCTGGGACTGGCTTCGCGTATCTCCGGTGTGACGCCGGCCGCCATTTCCCTGCTGATGATTCATCTGCGAAAGGGCGGCCATAAGGCCTTTGCCCGCGACGCTGCAACAGAAGCTGCCGCCGAATGACGGCGCCGATCGACACGCTGCGCGCGGGCGCGGCCGACATGGGCGTGGCGCTGTCCGATTCCCAAGCCGAGCGGCTGCTGGCCTACGGCACGCTGATGCTCAAGTGGAACAAGGTCTATAACCTCACGGCACTGCGCGATCCGGCCAGCGTGCTGACGCACCACCTGCTCGACAGTCTCGCGGCGGTCGCGCCGCTGCGGCGCGAATGGGCAGGGAAGGGGAAGCTGCTGGATGTAGGTTCCGGTGGCGGCTTGCCTGGGGTGGTGATCGCGATCATGCGACCCGATCTTGAAGTGAGTTGCCTTGATGCGGTGGCCAAGAAGGCCGCCTTTGTCCAGCAGGTCGCAGCTGAACTGGAACTGCCGAACCTTCGCGGGCTGCATGCCCGGGTCGAATCGCTGGTCGGCTGCTATGAAATCATCAGCTCCCGCGCCTTCGCATCGCTGCCCGATTTCTTCAACGGCTCGATGAATCTGCTCGCACCCGGCGGTGTTTGGCTCGCCATGAAGGGCAAGGTACCGACCGACGAACTCGCTGTATTGCCCAAGGGCGTGTCTGTGTTTCACGTGGAACAACTGGCGGTTCCGGGCTTGGATGCCGAGCGCTGCATCGTCTGGGCACGCAAGGCTCCCGCCGAAATCGGCGCCTGATTCACGAAAAGGGGGGCGACACCGGTAAAAGCCGGTGTCCGAACGATCTTCGCGGCAGTGTGCTCGCTTAGACTCGATGCCTCCCTCTGGTCTCCTTCCCGGCTCGCTTTTTCGAGGCAAACCCATGTTCGGCATCGCTGACTACGGCGCATTCGTCGCCGCCATCATCCTGTTCCTCCTGATTCCCGGTCCGGGCAATCTGGCGCTGATCACCTCGACCAGCAAGGGCGGAATCCGCGGCGGTCTCGCCGCGACGGCCGGGGTGATCGTCGGCGACCAGTTCCTCCTCTGGGCAGCGGTGGCCGGCGTGTCGGCCGTCATGGCTGCCTACCCGGCTGCGTTCAAGGCAGTGCAATGGCTGGGTGCAGCCTATCTGGCCTGGATGGGCATCAAGATGCTGATGGCGAAGCCCGGCTCGGCCCCGATCCTCAACATCAAGCCCAGCCACTTCATGCGCCAGGCATTCACGATCACGCTGCTGAATCCGAAGGCGATCGTGTTCTACATGGCCTTCTTCCCGCTGTTCGTGGACCCGGCCCGGCATCAGGGCGTGATCACTTTCGGCGCGATGGCCGTGACCATCGCCGCGCTGACGTTCCTGTACGGCCTGACCTCGACCTTGCTTACGCACTTCCTGGCCGAGCGCATCCGCGCGAATCCCCGCATTTCCACCACGCTCGAAAAGCTTGCCGGCAGCTTCCTGATCGCCTTCGGCGTCAAGCTCGCAATCTCGCGCTGATCGATCGACCCCCGGTACTCACATGGCCAAGATTTTCTGCATCGCCAACCAGAAGGGCGGCGTCGGCAAGACCACCACCACCGTCAATCTCGCCGCCGGTCTGGCAAAGGTAGGCCAGCGCGTGTTGATGATCGACCTCGACCCGCAGGGCAATGCCACCATGGGTTCGGGCATCGACAAGCGCGAGCTGGAGTTGACGGTGTACGACGTGCTGCTCGAATCGGCCTCGGTGGCCGAGGCGCGGGTCAAGGCCGACAAGCTGGTGGAAGGCGGTTGCGGCTACGACGTGCTGGGCGCCAACCGCGAACTGGCGGGTGCCGAAGTCGAAATGGTCGCGCTGGACCGCCGCGAGAAGCGCCTGCGCACCGCGCTGGCAGCCGTCGGTGCCGAGTACGACTTCGTGCTGATCGACTGCCCGCCCAGCCTGAGCCTGCTGACGCTGAACGGGCTGTGCGCCGCCCACGGCGTGATCGTGCCGATGCAGTGCGAGTACTTCGCGCTCGAAGGCCTGACCGACCTGGTCAACACCATCAAGCAGGTGCATGCCAACCTCAACAAGAACCTGCAGATCATCGGCCTGCTGCGCGTGATGTTCGATCCGCGCATCACGCTGCAGCAGCAGGTGAGCGAGCAGCTCAAGTCCCACTTCGGCGACAAGGTGTTCGACACCGTCATCCCGCGTAACGTACGGCTGGCCGAAGCGCCGAGCTACGGGCTGCCCGGCGTGGTGTTCGACCCGGCCGCGCGCGGCAGCCGGGCCTTCATCGCCTTCGCGCAGGAGTTGGTCGACAAGATGCCGCCCGCGAGCGCCTTTGCCTCCGGCGCGGTGGCTCCGCCGATCGCACCGGTTGCGCGGATTACGCCGGACCTGCCGATTCCCGACGACGTCATGGCGCCGGCAGCCGCGCCGGCTACCGACTCGACAAGTGACAACAATGCCTGACGGCCGCATGCGACCCGCAGGGTGCTATCAAATCCGTAGCAAATGACAGAGCCTCGCATCCTGCTGCTGCCCGGTTGGCAGAACAGCGGCCCCGGTCATTGGCAGACCCGCTGGGAATCGGTCCATGGCGATCACCGCGTCGAGCAGCACGAGTGGATGCGCCCGCTGCGCGGCGACTGGTCCGCGCGGCTCGAAGAAGAAGTGCTGGCATCGCCCGGCCAGGTGGTCTTCGCGGCGCACAGCCTGGGCTGCATCCTCGTTGCCGCCTGGGCCGCGCATTCGCGCAACACGCACAAGGTGCGCGGCGCGCTGCTGGTCGCGCCCGGAGACGTGGAGAGCGACAATCTGCGCCAGCAGATTCCCGGCTGGGCGCCCATCGTGCGCAAGCCGTTGCCGTTCCCGGCGGTGCTGATCGCCGCCAACGACGACCCTTACTGCGAAGCTTCGCGCTCCCGCCAGCTTGCCGCCGACTGGGGCGCGCGCTTCGTCGATGCCGGCGCGGGCGGTCATCTGAATGCCGAATCGGGCCTGGGCGACTGGCCCGAGTGCCGGAAACTCCTGAACGAAATCTCGAAAGAAAAGAACTGATGGCGACCAAGAAACCCAAGGGACTGGGCCGCGGCCTCGAAGCGCTGCTGGGCCCGACGGCCGCCCCATCCGCCGACAACACAAGCGGCGGCAGTGGCAGCGCCAACGATGCGGAGGAGGGCGGCGCGCAACGCAACCCGAGCACGCTGATGCTCGACCAGATGGTCGCTGGCGTCTACCAGCCGCGCACGCGCATGGACGAGGGCGCGCTCTACGAGCTGGCCGAGAGCATCAAGGTGCAGGGCATCATGCAGCCGATCCTGGTGCGCCGGCTCGATCCCGAATCGGCCGCGGCCAAGAACGCCGAGTACGAAATCATCGCGGGCGAACGGCGCTTCCGTGCCGCGAAGCTCGCCGGCCTTGACAGCGTGCCAGTGCTGGTGCGCGACGTGCCCAACGAGGCCGCTGCGGCGATGTCGCTCATCGAGAACATCCAGCGCGAGGATCTCAATCCGCTCGAAGAGGCCCAAGGTTTGCAACGCCTGGTGACCGAGTTTGGGCTCACTCACGAGCAGGCCGCGCAAGCCGTGGGCCGCTCGCGCAGTGCGGCCAGCAACCTGCTGCGCCTGCTGAATCTGGCCGAGCCCGCGCAGCAGATGCTGATGGCCGGCGACATCGACATGGGCCATGCGCGCGCGTTGCTGTCGCTGGACCGCGGCACGCAGATCACGGCCGCCAACCAGATCGCGGCCAAGAAGATGTCGGTGCGCGAGGCCGAGTCGCTGGTGAAGAAGCTCGCGGCCGAGTTCACGCTCACGCCTTCGCGCCGCAGCAACGATGGCGAGAAGTCGCGCGACCTGCTGCGCGTGGAAGAAGAACTGGCCGACCTGCTCACGGCCGAGGTCGAGGTCCGCATCAAGAAGCGCACCAAGCGCGGCGGCCGCGTCGAGGAAAGCGGCGAGCTCGCGATCCACTTCGGCTCCATCGATGCGCTCAACGGACTGATCGAACGCATCCGCCGAACGGCCTAGTGTTGTGAATCGGGGCTCCGGCATTCGTTTGATTGATTCCTGCAATCCTTTGCGCGTATCCTCGACCGCTGGTTTTTCCAACCCCAGTTCTCTGAACAAACAGAGGGAGTAGTCCACCATGCAGCTCACCAGGTTTCCGCTCGCGGCCATCGCCGCCGGCGCACTTCTTCTCACCGGTTGCGCCACGACCGACATGCAAATGGGCAGCCAGTCGGCCAAGACCATGGCCACCGGCAGCGCGGCGGGTGGCGCCACCGACAACGCCAGCAGCCAGCTCGAGCGCTGCGAATCGCCGCTCGGCACCGTCTCCCTGATCGAGAACCAGAACGCGGGCTGGTACACCATCCTCACCGGCGAATACCGCCTGCCTCCCACTGCCAACCTGCTGCGCCTGCTGGTGCAGCAATCGAACTGCTTCATCGTGGTCGAACGCGGCGCTGCAGGCATGAATGCCATGACGCGCGAACGCGCGCTGATGCAGTCGGGCGAAATGCGCGGCGGCAGCAACTTCGGCCGCGGCCAGATGGTCGCTTCCGATTACGGCCTGTCGCCCGAAATCGTGTTCAGCAACAGCGACGCTGGCGGCGTCGGCGGCGCGCTCGGCGGCCTGGTGGGTGGCGGCCGTGGCCGTGCGCTCGCTGCCCTGGGCGGCAGCATGCAGACCAAGGAAGCCAGCGCGATGTTGACCCTGATCGACAACCGCTCGGGCGTGCAGGTTGCCGCTTCCGAAGGCAGCGCCTCCAAGACCGACTTCGGCGCCTTCGGTGCACTCGCTGGCCGCAGCGCGGGCGGCGGCCTCGGTGGCTACACCAACACCGCCCAGGGCAAGGTGATCGCCGCGGCCTTCATGGACGCCTTCAACCAGATGGTCCGCTCGCTGCGCAACTACAAGGCGCAGACCGTGCGCGGCCAGGGCCTCGGCGGCGGCGGCCGCCTGGGCGTGGACGGTGGTGCGGCGCCCTCGCAGACCTACGTGCCGGCAGAGAAGGCACCAGCCCGTCGCCGCAGCAACTGATCGATCGATCGGTCATCGCACAACAAAAAGCCCGGCGGCTCGCAAGAGCCCCGGGCTTTTTCGTTGAGTGCTGAGCGGAATCAGAGGCTGAAGATCTTCCCCGGATTCATGATGTTCTTCGGATCGAGCGCACGCTTGATCGTGCGCATCATGTCGATCGCGCCCGCGCCCGCCTCGTTCACCAGGAACTCCATCTTGTGCAGCCCCACGCCGTGCTCTCCGGTGCAGGTGCCTTCCAGGGCCAGCGCGCGGCTCACCAGCGCGTGGTTCAGCTCCTCGGCCTTCACGCGCTCCTCGGGGATGTTGGGGTCGAGCAGGTAGCCGAAGTGGAAGTTGCCGTCGCCCACGTGGCCGACGAGGAAGTAGGGGATGCCGCTGGCATCGGCCTCGGCCACCGAGTCGAGCAGGCAGTCGGCCAGGCGCGAGATCGGCACGCAGGTGTCGGTGGAGATGACGCGGCAGCCGGGACGCGACTGCACCGCCGCGAAGTAACTGTTGTGCCGCGCCGTCCACAGGCGCGTGCGCTCTTCCGGCGTGCTCGCCCATTCGAAGGCATTGCCGCCATGGCCGCTCGCGATTTCCTGCACCGTCTCGGCCTGCTCCTTCACGCCGGCGGGCGAGCCGTGGAACTCCATCAGCAGCATCGGTTCCTCGCGCAGGTTGAGCTTGGCGTAGGCGTTCACCATGCGCACCGTGTTCACGTCGATCAACTCCACGCGCGCGATCGGCACGCCGAGCTGGATGGTTTCGATGGTGGTGCGCACGGCGGCCTCGATGCTTGGGAACGAGCAGATCGCCGCGGACACCGCCTCGGGCAGCGGGTAGATGCGCAGCGTGATCTCGGTGACCACGCCCAGCGTGCCTTCGCTGCCCACCATGAGGCGCGTGAGGTCGTAGCCGGCCGACGACTTCTTCGCGCGCGTGCCCGTGCGAATGACTTCGCCTGCGGCCGTCACTACCTCGAGCGCCAGCACGTTCTCGCGCATCGTGCCGTAGCGCACCGCGTTCGTGCCGCTGGCGCGCGTGGCCGTCATGCCGCCGATGGAGGCGTCGGCGCCCGGGTCGATCGGGAAGAACAAGCCCGTGCTCTTGATCTCTTCATTGAGCTGCTTGCGCGTGACGCCGGGCTGCACCGTCACCGTGAGGTCGTCGGCATTCACCGACAGCACCTTGTTCATGCGCGAGACGTCGATGCTGATGCCGCCCTGCACCGCCAGCAGGTGGCCTTCGAGCGAGGAGCCCACGCCGAAGGGGATGACCGGCACGCTGTGCTCGCTCGCGAGCTTCACCGCGTCTGCAACATCCTGCGTGCTCTCGGCGAACACCACGGCGGAGGGAGGCGGCGCGTCGAAGGAAGACTCGTCGCGCCCGTGCTGCGTGCGCACCGCCATCGCCGTGGAACAGTTGGCGCCGAAGCGTGCCTTCAGCGCCTCGATCAGGCTCTCGGGCACGTCGCGCAGATGAAGCTCCGGCAGCAGGTGCGAGGTTTGGGTCGGGGCGTTCATCGGCTGTCTCCTGGCGGGGTGGGGGTGATCGGCCATTCTACGGAGCGAGCACCATAATGCGCTTCGGAAAAACATGAACCCCACCACACTCAGCGCCCTTGCGGCCTTCCCCTCGCAGCTGGAGGCCCACTACGCGGCCATTCCCTTCGCCTTCAGGCACTGGACGCCGCCTTCATGGGAAGGCGTGCCCAGCGAGGCCTTCACCGCCATCGAGCAGCTCTGCCATGTGCGCGACATCGAGATTGAGGGCTACCACGTGCGCTTCCGGCGCACGCTGGCCGAATCGCATCCCACGCTCGCATCCATCGACAGCGAGCCGCTGGCCATCGAGCGCAACTACGGAGCGGCCGATGCGGCGCAGGTGCTGGCCGATTTCCGCATGGCGCGCGCGCAGACGATGGAGATCATCTCCAGCCTGAGCGACGCGCAGCTCGCGCGCACGGCAGTGTTCGAAGGCTACGGCCCGCTCACGATGCGCAGCCTCATCCACTACCTCTGCAGCCACGACCAGCAGCATCTCGCGGGCCTTCAATGGCTGGCCGGCAAGATCGACGCGTCCACCGTCGTCGAGCGGCACTGAACGGAACGGAAGGAGCCTCCATGGGCAACCGGCTTTCCCAGATCGCCACCCGCACCGGCGACGACGGCACCACCGGCCTCGGCGACAACACGCGCGTGTCGAAGGACAACCTGCGCGTGCACGCGATGGGCGACGTGGACGAACTCAACTCGAACATCGGCGTGCTGCTGTGCGAGCCCATGCCCGAGCCCGTGCGGGAGCTGCTGGTCGATGTGCAGCACCAGCTCTTCAACCTTGGCGGAGAGCTGTCGATGCCGGGCTTCACGCTGCTGAAGTCCGAGGCCCTGCTGCAGCTGGACAACGCACTGGCCGAACACAACGCGGCGCTGCCGCGCCTGGCCGAATTCATCCTTCCCGCCGGCACACGCGCGGCCTCGCTCGCGCATGTGTGCCGCACGGTGGCGCGCAGGGCCGAGCGTGCCGTGGTGGCGCTGGGCGCCGCCGAGCAGCTCAACGACGCGCTGCGCCAATACCTCAACCGGCTCAGCGACCTGCTCTTCGTGCTCGCGCGCGTGCTCAACCGCATGGACGGCGGCGACGACGTCTACTGGAAGAGCGAGCGCATGGCGCGTGCTGCCGCTGTGGCAGCGGAAGACACAGACACCAAGGAGGCTCCATGAAACTTTCCTTCTCTCTCCACGCGCCGCTTGCCGTGGCGATGTCCGCCATGCTGTGCCTGCCCGGTCTCGCGCAGGCCCAGAGCGCCGACAACCCGCCGAAGGCGCAGCGCGCCCATACGCTCAAGTCGCCCTCGCGCGGCGGCAAGGTTGTGGGCAGCGTGCAGCGCGGCACCAACGCCGCCGGCCGCGGCATCGACCGCGCCGACGCGGCTACGCGGCGCGGCGTCAACAACGTGTCGGAAAAGGCCAGCCGGCCCGTGCGCCGGGTGGGCGAGGCCTTCGGGCGCAAGCTCTCGCCAGGATCGAGCGGACGTGCTGCACCGCCGTCCGTGGGCCCGCAAGGCAGCGCGCCCTGATCCTTGGAGCCGCTGCTCGGCGTGATCGATGAGCGCAGCGCTCATGCGACCGGCATGAGCAGAGCGTCCATATGCGAATGGCGCCGGGTGCTACCCGGTGTCATTCGCACGCATCCCGGAACATCTCTCCAAGGAACACATGGCACGAAATGTAGAGATCAAGGCCCGCATCGACAGCATTGACCGGGTCGCAGCCATCGCCGCGACACTGGCCGACAAGGGCCCCATCGAGATCGCGCAGGACGACACCTTCTTCCGCTGCACCGACGGCGCCGACCGCCTCAAGCTGCGCACCTTCGCGCCCGACCGCGCGGAGCTGATCTTCTATCGCCGCGCCAACAGCAGCGGTCCGAAGGAATCGTTCTACCTGATCACGCCCTGCGCCACGCCCGATGTGCTGCGCGAATCGCTCACGCTCGCCTGGGGCTAGGCGGGCCGGGTGCGCAAGCAGCGCCGGCTGTTCGTCGCGGGCCGCACGCGCATCCACCTCGATCGCGTGGAAGGGCTTGGCGAATTCCTCGAGCTCGAAGTGGTGTTGGAGGAGGGCGAGTCGGCCGAGGCCGGCATCGCCGAGGCGCATGCACTCATGGCGCAACTGGGCGTGCGCACCGATCAGCTGGTGCAGGGCGCCTACCTCGACCTGCTCAACGCCAGCCAGCGGACTTGAGCTGATCCGCCAGGAGCTGCGCGACCTTCTCGTAGCCTCGCGCATTCGCATGGATGCGGTCGGAGCGCAGCGACGAATCCGAGAGCACGCTCGAATACACGTTCGCGACCAGCAGCGCCTGCTGTGCCTTCGCCACCTCTTCGTAGAACGGCGCATCGCTGAGCGACCCCACCGCCGCGCGCATCGCGTCGGGCGCGGGCGTCGCCAGCACGGCCACGTAGGGCGTGTGCGCGCGCGCCTGGGTGACGAGCTCCACGAGGTTGTCGCGCGTGGATGCGGCCGACACGCCACGCAGCATGTCGTTGCCGCCGATGCCGATCAGGATCGCGTCGTAGCTCGCGCCGCCCAGCAGACCTGGCAGGCGCTGCAGCGCGCCCGCCGAGGTGTCGCCGTTGACGCCCGCGTTCTCTACCTGCCAACCGGTCAGCTCGCCCAGCTTCATGGGCCATGAGGCCTCTGGCGGCGCGCCGTAGCCGAAGGTCAGGCTGTCGCCCAGGGCCAGCACGTGGGCTCCTGACTTCAGCGCCGCCGTCGAGGGCTTGCGCCTGCCGCATGCCGCCATGAGGCTCGCAGCGGATACGCCCGCCAGCAGATGGAGAAGGTGTCGTCGCTTCATGTGGCGCGCAGCTTAAACGCAGCCCGAAGCCGCGCGAGTGCTTGTCCCTTTGCTCGGAAAGCGCATAAGCCTCCCCGTTTTTGTTCGTTCCCCGGTGTGGAGCGCGGGCGAAGAATGACTGGCTCCCCGCACCTCTCCCATCCATCACCGGACCCGAACGACACCATGCCGCTGCTCTTGAACCGCCACCGCTTCCTGCGTCATGTGACCGCACTCTCCATGGCCCTGCTGGCCGCGCCTTTTGCCGCATTGGCCGCACCCGCCACCGGTGAGCCGGTGTGGTTCGGCGCGAGCGGGCCCGTCACCGGACAGAACGCGCAGTACGGCGCGCAGTGGAAGGCCGGCTTCGACCTCGCGCTGGAGCACATCAACGCGCAGGGCGGCATCCACGGCCGTCCGCTGGCCTACAACTTCGAAGACAGCCAGAGCGACCCGCGCCAGTCGGTGGCCATCGCGCAGAAGCTGGTGAACGACAAGCGCGTGCTAATCGAGCTCGGCGACTTCTCCAGCCCGGCCTCGATGGCCGCATCGCCGATCTACCAGCGCGCGGGCTTGGTGCAGCTGGGCTTCACCAACTCGCACCCCGACTTCACCAGGGGCGGCGACTACATCTGGAGCCCCTCCATCAGCCAGGCCGACGCGCAGCCACTGCTGGCCGAGCTCGCGGTGAAAACGCTGGGCTTCAAGCGCATCGCCGTGCTGTATCTGAACACCGACTGGGGCCGCACCAGCAAGGACGTGCTCGTGAAGGCCGCGCAGGAGCGCGGCGCGCAGGTCGCCATTGCCGAGGGCTACCAGCCCGACGAAAAAGACTTCCGATCGACGCTGGTGCGCGTGCGCGACGCCAACCCCGACGGGCTGGTGCTCATCTCCTACTACCCCGACGGCGCGCTCATCGCGGGCCAGGTGCGCAGCGTGGGGCTGAAGCAGCCCATCGCCGCGGTGGGCTCGGTGTATTCGCCCAAGTTCATCGAGCTCGGCGGCGCGGCGGTGAACGGCATCTACACCAACACCGCCTTCTATCCCGACGAGCCGCGCGCCGAGGTGCAGGACTTCGTGAAGAGCTTCCGCGCCAAGTACGGCAAGGAGCCCGACGCCTTCAACGCCTACGCCTACGACGCGGTGGTGTACGCAGCCGCCGCGCTGCGCCAGGCCGGCCCCAATGCCGACCGCAAGGCGGTGCGCGATGCGTTCTACAAGATCAAGGACGTGCCCAGCGTGATCTTCGGCAAGGCCAGCTTCGATGCGCAGACGCGGCGGATCATCGGCGTGAAGAGCGTCAACCTCGTCGTGAAGGACGGCAGGTGGGCGCAGCTGGACGAGAGGGCGGCGGTGGCTGCATCGAAATGAGCAGTCTCGCGCGTCGTTCCCTCTCCCGCTTGCGGGAGAGGGCCAGGGTGAGGGCAGGGGCCTTCGCAAAACAGCAGTACCTCGCATCGGCCGCTGCACCCTCACCCCAACCCTCTCCCGCACGCGGGAGAGGGGGCAAAGCCGGCATGCCATGAGCTTCACCTCCTTCTTCGACTACACCGTCAACGGCCTGATCATCGGCAACATCTATGCGCTGCTGGCGGTGGGGCTCGCGCTGATCTTCGGCGTCTCGCATCTCATCAACTTCGCGCACGGCTCGGTGTACACCGTGGGCGCGTACATCGGCTGGGCGTCGATCACGTACCTGCACACGCCGCTGCCCGTGACCATCGCGCTGGTGGTGATCGGCTCGGGCGCGCTCGGCATGCTGATCGAGCGCGTGGGCCTGCGGCCGCTGCAGGGCTCGGCGCGCATCGCGCCGCTGCTGGCCACCATCGGCATCAGCTTCGTGCTCGACATCCTGGTGCAGCTGGTGTTCAGCCCCGACCCGCGCTCGCTGCCCACGCAGCTGCCCGACTGGCGCCTGCAGATCGGCACCGGCACCATCGGCGCGCTCGACATCCTCATTGCCGGCATCGGCCTCGCGAGCGCGGCCGTGCTGTTCGGCTTCCTGCGTTTCACGAAACTCGGCTGGGCCGTGCGCGCCACCGCGCAAGATCGCGACGCGGCGCAGCAGATGGGCGTGGACGTGGACCGCGTGAACCAGACAGTGTTCGCCATCGCCGCCGCGCTGGGCGGGCTATCGGGCCTGCTGGTGGGCATGTACTACAACAACATCAGCCCGGCGATGAGCTTCCAGGCCACGCTCAAGGGCGTGGTGGCCACCGTGGTCGGCGGGGTGGGCAACGTGCCCGGCGCCATCGCGGGCAGTTTGCTGCTGGGGCTGATCGAGAGCTACGGCGTGGCGATCCTCGGTACGCCGTACCGCAATCTCTTCGCCTTTGCGCTGCTGCTCGTGATCCTGCTGTGGAAGCCCAACGGGCTGTTCGGACGCAAGCGCGCGTTGCCGCCCGAGCCGCTCACAGGCACCTTCATCGCGCCGAGCAAACCTTGGCACGTGCCGCCCAGCCTGCTGCTCGCGCTCTTCGCCGCGGCGGCGGCGCTGCCGCTGTTCGACCCGTCTCCGTACCTGCTGCAGACGCTCACCAACGCGTGGCTCTACGGCGCGCTCGCGCTGAGCCTCACGCTGGTGGCCGGCACCATCGGGCAGATCTCGCTGGGCCATGCGGGGCTGCTGGCCATCGGCGCCTATGCATCGTCGCTGCTGGTGCTCGACCTGCGCCTGCCGGTGGGAACGGGCATCGTGCTCGCGGGCCTTCTCACTTCGCTGATCGGCACGGCGCTGATCTTCCCGGCCTTCAGGCTGCGCGGCCACTACGTGTCGATCGCCACGCTGGGCATCGGCGAGATCGTGGCGCTCACCATCCTCAACTGGGAAAGCCTCACGCACGGGCCCATCGGCGTGTCGGGCATTCCACCGCTGTCGCTCTTCGGGCGCGATGCCTCGTCGAACGAGGCCATCTACTGGGCTTCGTTCGGCGCGATGGTGCTGCTCGCGCTGCTGCAGTGGCGCCTGCTGCGCTCGCACCTGGGCCGCACCTTCCGCGCGGTGCGCGAGGACGAGGTGGCCGCGCGCGCCTATGGCGTGAGCCCCGACCGCTACAAGGCGCTGGCCTTCGGCTTCGGCGGCTTCGCAGCCGGCGTGAGCGGCGCCTTCACCGCGCACATGTACTCGTACATCAACCACGAGACCTTCGGCTCGCAGATCTCGATCCTGGCTCTGACGATGGTGATCCTCGGCGGACTCGGGAACATCAGCGGCGCGCTGCTGGGCGCGGTGGCGCTCGTGAGCCTGCCGGAGCTGTTCCGCGTGACGGCGGAGTACCGGATGCTGATCTACGGCGTCGCACTGCTTCTCCTGATCCGATTCCGCCCGCAGGGTTTGCTGGGCACTGTCTGAAGGAACACACCACCATGAGCCACCTCAACGACTACCTCGCCGAGAAGCGCGCCGCCGTGCTGGCGCGCAATGCCGCCATCGAAGCCGGCACAGCGCGGCCCGTGCAACTCAAAGCAAGCGTGAAAGCCGAGGGCCGCAGCGGCGTGCGCCGGCTGCGCATCCGCGAACATCAGGTCATCAGCGACAGCCCACCGGACTTCGCCGGCTACGACCTCGGGCCCAGCTCGCCCGAGCTGCAGCTGGGCGTGCTGGGCACCTGCGTCACGCACATCTTCCTGATCCAGGCGGCCGAGCGGCAGGTTCCGCTCGAGAGCCTCGAGGTGGAGGTGACGGGCATCATCGATCCGCGCGGCGGCAAGCCGGGCCACGAGAAGACGCCCATCTGGCCGCACGAGATCGGCTACACGGTGCACATCGACTCGCCCGCGAGCCGCGAGGAGATCGATGCGCTGTTCGAGGCGGTGGAGCGCAACTGCCCCATCCTCAACCTGCTGCGCAATCCGCAGACCATCCGCGCCGAGGTGAAGCACGTCGACTCGAAGGCTCGGGCGGGGGAGAAAACGGTCGATGCCGTCGCTGCTTGAGATACGCGGCCTCGTGCGCCGCTTCGGCGGGCTCACGGCCGTCAACGCCGTCGACCTGCACGTGGGCGAGGGCGAATTGCTGAGCGTGATCGGGCCGAACGGCGCGGGCAAGACCACGCTGTTCAACCTCGTCACCGGTCTCGACCGGCCCGACGAAGGGCTGGTGCTCTTCGACGGGAACGACATCACCGGCCTGCCTGCGCAGCAGCTCGCGCAACGCGGGCTCGCGCGCACCTTCCAGCACGGGCGCGTGTTCGCGAATCTGACTGTGCTCGACAACGTGCTGGTCGGCGCGCACACGCGGCTGCGCGCCGTGAAACCGCGCCTGGGCGGTGTGCCCGGGCTGGGCGCCATCGCTGAGCTGGCGCTTGCGCTGCTGCAGCCCGGCGCGGTGCGCCGCGAGGAAGAGGCGCTGCGCGAGGAGGCGCGAGAGATCATCGCGCTCTTCGGCCAGCGCCTTGCCCCGCGCATCGACCACCCGGCCTACAGCCTCTCGTATGCCAACCGCCGCCGCGTGGAGATCGCGCGTGCACTTGCACTCAGGCCGCGCCTGCTGCTGCTGGACGAGCCCACCGCCGGCATGAACGAGAGCGAGACCGCGGAAATGCTGGAGATCATCCGCGGCCTGAAGGCGCGCGGCCAGACCATCCTGCTGATCGAGCACAAGCTCGACCTGGTGATGCAGCTGTCGGACCGCGTGGCCGTGCTCGACGACGGCCGCAAGATCGCCGAGGGCCTGCCGGACGAGGTGCGAAACGACCCGGCGGTGATCGAGGCGTATCTCGGCCATCGCCGTGTGGGCTCGGTGGAAGCACCGAATGAAGAAGAGGCGGTGCCCGCATGATCGCCACCGTCGCCCGCACAGGCCTCGCTCCCTCGCCCCTCTGGGGAGAGGGTCGGGATGAGGGGCAGCCCGAACGCAGCGCGGCACCTGCCTTCCATGAGCCGCAGCAGGAGCAAGCGCTGCTCCAGCTGCGCAAGATCAACAGCTTCTACGGCCCCGTGCAGGCCCACTTCGATCTAGACATCGAAGTGCGCAAGGGCCAGATCGTCAGCCTGCTCGGCGGCAACGCCAGCGGCAAGTCGACCACGATGAAGATCGTGCTGGGCCTGCTCAAGCCGCGCTCGGGCGAGGTGCTCTTCAACGGCGAATCGACGCTGGGGCTGAGCACGCCGCAGATCGTGCGCAAGGGCATCGGTTCCGTGCCCGAGGCGCGCCGTTTGTTCCCCGCGATGACGGTGCGCGAGAACCTGCTGATGGGCGCCTGTGCGCGCAGCGACCGCAAAGCCGTGGCGCAGGACCTGGAGCGCATGCTGGAGCTGTTCCCGCGCGTGGCCGAGCGCATCGAGTTCCAGGCCGGGACGCTCTCGGGCGGCGAGCAGCAGATGGTGGCGATGGCGCGCGCGCTCATGGGCCGGCCGCAGCTCATCTGCATGGACGAGCCGACCATGGGCCTGTCGCCGCTGTACGTCGACAAGGTGCTGGAGCTCATCGCGCGCATCAACGCGCAGGGCGTGTCGGTGTTCATGGTCGAGCAGAACGCGAGCCTCGCGCTGCAGATCGCGCACCACGGCTACGTGCTGCAGACCGGGCGCATCGTGCTGTCGGGTCCGGCGCGCGAGCTGCTGGCCGACACCCGCATCCGCGACGCCTACCTCGGTGGCGGCGGCGCGGCGCGCACCGCATCCTGAACCCGGAAATCCACGGAGAACGCATTCATGGCACTCAGGCTCGACCACATCGTCATCGCGGTCCACGACCTCGAACGCACCATCGCCGACTACGGCGCGCTCGGATTCCACGTGCTGCGCGGCGGCGAGCATCCGGGCCGCGCCACGCACAACGCGCTGGTGGTGTTCGGCGACGGCAGCTACCTCGAGCTGATCGCGTGGCGCGAGCCTTCGCCCGGCGAGCGCTGGTGGCAGCTGCTGCACAAGCACGGCGAAGGCATCGTCGACTTCGCATTGCTGCCGCGCGACACCGCCGCCACCGTGGACGATGCGAAGGGGCGGGGGCTCGTGCTCGAAGGTCCGCTCGACGGCGGCCGCGTGCGGCCCGACGGCGAACGCCTGCGCTGGCAGACCGCGCGCCCGCTTTCTGCCGACCTGCCTTTCCTGTGCGGCGACCTCACGCCGCGCGCCTTGCGAGTGCCTGAAGGCGAGGTGCGCGTGCACGCCAACGGCGCCCTTGGCGTCGCGAGCCTGGCGGTGGCGGTCGCCGACCTCGATGCCACGCTGGCGCGCTACCGCGCCCTGCTCGCCAGCAGCATCGCCGCCGATGCCGACACTCACGTCGGCGAACCCGTGGCCGTGCCCGGCAGCAACGTGCGCATGGCCGTCATCGCGCTGGGACGCAGCGTGCTGGTGCTCTACTCGCCGAGAGAGAACGGCGGCGGCGGGGGCAGGCTCGGCCAGCGCCTCGCGGCGCGCGGCGAAGGTCCCTATGCGCTCGTGCTGCACACCGACAGGCCGCAGTCCACGGGCAGCTTCGACCTGGCGAAGGCGCACGGCGCGTTGATCGAACTCGACCTGCCGCCGGTGGACCGCGATGCGAGGCGCGGCAGCGGCTCGCGCGTGCACCAGGCCCACAACACGGTCGGCGGCTGAGTCTTCGCTCCACCAGCCAGGGCTGAGCGCCGGCCCGTTGGCCGCCGCGTTCTGGCTCTAGTGCGAGCCGAGGTGCGTCTTGCGCAACTCGGCCTGCATCTTCTTCTGCAGGGCGGCGCCGCCCTTTTCGAGGGCCACGGAAGGCGCTGCACTTTCCTCGGTCACCGGCCGGTACTTGCGGCCCCAGATGCCGATCTGCGTGACCACCGGCAGCAGGTCGATGCCCGTCGGGGTGAGGCTGTAGACGGCCTTCTGCTTGTGGCTGGGGTCGTCGGCCTTCGAGAGCACGCCGTACTCGACCAGCTTGTTCAGCCGCTCCGCGAGGATGTTGGAGGAGATGCCTTCTTCCGACTGCAGGAACTCGCGGAAGTGCCGCTTGCCCGCGAACATCATGTCGCGAACGATCAGCAGGCTCCACCGGTCGCCGAAGACTTCGAGCGCGAGGTTGATCGGGCATGCCGACTTTTCGCTGGAGGCCATGGTCTTTCCGATCTCTTTCAAAAACTGCTTGCATTTTTGCATCATTCACCGAATACTGCAACTGCTTGCATTTAGCAAGCAGTTATTCCAGCCCCAACCGAATGGAGAGACAAGATGCCAACGACTCGAAAGACAAGCACGTACGCAGTGGTCGGAGCGACGAGCGACGTGGGAAAAGCAGTAGTCGGGGGCCTGCAGGCCGCGGGTCACCATGTACGGCCGGTCTCGCGCAGCGCGGGCGTTTCGCTGGATGACGCCGCTGCGCTGAGGCAGGTGTTCGCCGGCGTGGACGGCGCGTTTCTCATGGTCCCGTTCGACCTGCAGGCGGCGGACCTGCATGCCCGCGAGCGCGAGATCGGCGCCAACCTGGCGCGGGCGGTGAAGGAAGCCTCGGTGCGCCGCGTGGTGCTGCTGAGTGGCCTCAGCGCGCATCTGCGCAAGGGCAGTTCGCTGGGCGCCGCGCTGCTGGAGCAGGGCCTCGACGAGCTGCACATTCCCGAACTGGTCCATCTGCGCGCCGGCTTCTTCATGGAGAACTTCCGAAAGGGCCTCGACTTCGCATCGCAGGCTGGCATCGGCTTCTTCGGCACGATGTTTCGCGGCGACCTTCCGATGCCGATGGTCTCCGCCGCAGACGTCGGCGATCGCGCGGTGCGGCTGCTGACCGACGAAGCCGCCACCCTCACGCGCGTGCACGAACTGCACGGCGGTGGCGACTACACGATGGCGCAAGCCACCGCCATCCTCGGCGCAGCCATCGGCAAGCCCAAGGTGCAGTACGTGCAGGTGCCTCACCAGGACGCACTGGCGAGCATGCTCGGCGCCGGCATGTCGCCGAGCTTTGCCGAAGCGGTGCTCGAAACCGCGCGCAGCTTCAACGAACAGGAAGGATGGGCTCTGGAAGCCCGTTCGCCACGCAACACGTCGTCCACCACGCTGGAGCAATGGGCGAAGGCCATACTGGCCGAAGGAGAACGCGCATGACCAGAAAGCTCATCCTGCAAATGCAGATGTCGGTCGACGGCTATGTGTCGCCGGCCAATGGCAGCCTCGACTGGCAACTCTGGGGCTGGGGCGATCGCTGGGGTTGGGACGACAGGCTGAAGCGCGACTTCAACGCCGTCTTCGAAGGCATCGACACCATCCTGCTGAGCCGGCTCATCGTGCAGGAGGGCTACCTCGATCACTGGGGCCGTGCCGCGAAGAGATTTCCCGCGGATCCGCACTACGCCTTCGCGCAGAAGATCGTCGAGGCGCGCAAGGTCGTGCTCACCGACAAGCTCGAGTCTTCGCGGTGGGAGCGCACCGTCATCGCAAGGGGCGGCATGGCGGAAGAAGTGAACGCGCTGAAGCGCGAACAGGGCAAGGACATCATCACCATCGGTGGCGTGGGCTTCGCGTCGGCGCTCGTGGCGGCGGGGCTGGTCGACGAGTTCCAGTTCTTCGTGAACCCCACGGCCGTGGGCGCGGGGCGCTCGGTGTTCCACGATCCCCACAAGGGCCACAAGCTGCGGCTGCTGGGCTCGACGGCCTACGAGAGCGGCATGGTGGTCAACCGCTACGTGCCAGTCACATGAAGGACAAGGCGCCGCGCGGATACCAGCGCTTACCTGATTTCACCTGACCGCGACCTGAAGCGGCCGAATCGGATACACGCGCGGCACACAATGAACTCGTCATCAACGCATGAAGGAGTTCCGGATGAAGACCAACTCGAAGATCATGGCCGTGGGCGCCGCGGCACTCGCGATGTGCATGGCCGCAGGGAGTGCCTTTGCGCAGGATCGGCGCTTCGACAACAACGGCCGTCCCGGCGATGGCCGCTATGAGCAGCGCGACCGCAATTTCGATCGGCGCGGCCCGCACGGCGACCACTACCGCGGCAACCAGGACTTCCGGGATGGCCGCCAGTTCGACCGCCGCGGCTTCCCGCAGCCGCATACGGAATGGCGTCGTGGCGGCCGCGTGCCGCCGGAGTACCGTGGCCGCAACTATGTGGTGCAGGACTGGCGCGCCTACAGGCTGCAGCAGCCGCCCCGCGGCTATCAGTGGGTGGGCGTGGGCGGCGACTTCGTGCTCGCGGCCATCGCCACGGGCGTGATCGCGAACATCATCGCCGGCCAGTAAGCGGAACCGGCACGTGTCGCAAGGCCGCCGCAAGCAACTGCGGCGGCTTTTTCGTTTGCGCGGAGAAGGACGGCCCTCAGGCCAATGCCGCGGGTATCGACTGGGCGCAGACGTTGCGCCCCGTGATGGTCAGGCGCAGGCCGCCGCCGTGCCACTCGAGCCAGTTGAGGCTCACGTACGCGTCGATGTCGGCGTCGTCGATGCGGTCGGCCTGTCGGCTCTGCAGCAGTTCAACCGTGGCGGGCAGGTTCCGTCTCAGGCGTTCTCGCCGCTCCGCTGCATCGGCCGCCCTCTGGGAGGCCTTTGTTTGCTGTTGCTGCTGCTGCGAGGTCGACGATGCCATTGCTGATCCATTTCCAGGAAGCCAAGGAATTAACCCGAATGTACGCCGCCTGTGTGAAGCTTCAGACTTCTTTTTTAACCATTCTGTCGTCCCCAGTACACAACCGCTTCCAGCTTCTGGACAAAGCCTAGATTTCGTAGTGGGAGGCCTTCTCCTGGTCTCCCAGAGCCCCTTCGACGACCGCGCGTGTCAGCGTGGGCGCGAAAGATTCGATGAAAGCGTAGACATATTTGCGCAGGTAAGTGCCGCGCCGCACGGCCAGCTTGGTGAGGTTGATGCCGAAGAGCCGCCCTGCGTCGATCGCGCGCAGTTGCGTGTCGCGCTCGGCCTCGTAGGCCACGCCGGCCACGATGCCGATGCCCAGGCCCAGCTGCACGTAGGTTTTGATCACGTCGGCGTCCATCGCGGCCAGCACGATGTTGGGCTGCAGCCCGCGCTGCTCGAAGGCCTCGTCGATGCGCGAGCGGCCGGTGAAGCCCGTGTCGTAGGTGATGAGCGGATAGCGCGCGAGCGCCTCCAGCGTGAGCGGCGCGTCGAGCAGCGGATGCCCCGGCGGCACTATTACCGAATGCGTCCAGCGGTAGCAGGGCAGGGCGACCAGCTGCGGATAGTCGCCCAGCGCCTCTGTGGCGATGCCCACGTCGGCCTCGCCGTCCAGCAGCATCTGCGCGATCTGCTTGGGCGAGCCCTGGTGCAGGTGCAGCTTCACGTTCGGGAACTGCGCGCGGAATTCCTGCACGGCCACCGGCATCGCGTAGCGCGCCTGCGAGTGCGTGGCCGCCACCGAGAGCAGGCCGCTTTGCTGCGCGACGAACTCCTGGCCCGCGTGCTTGAGGTTGCTGCTCTCCATCAGCATGCGCTCGATGATCGGCAGCACGTGCCCGCCAGGTTCGGTGAGCCCCGTGAGCCGCTTGCCGGCGCGCACGAAGAGTTCTATGCCGAGCTCTTCCTCGAGCTCGCGGATCTGCCGGCTCACGCCGGGCTGGGAGGTGTGTAGTGTGTGGGCGACTTCGGTCAGGTTGAAGCCGCAACGAACGGCCTCGCGTACCGAGCGCAGTTGTTGGAAGTTCATCTGGCGCGGAGGAGTCATCGAAGCCCCGGGCTGGGGCCGACCGGCGATTCTCGGCAGAAGCGCTTATTCGGGGAACGATGCGTTTGTTGGTTTCACATGAACAAAACATCTTTAAGGCGCTCCAGCCGCGGCCTGTCTCCGGGCACTTGTGATTTCGCACGGCTGTGCTAAAGTTCGCCGCATGGACGCCAAGACCCAGAAAAGCGAACTCACCCGCGCCGCCATCGTCGGCGCGGCAATGAACCTCGCGCTGGCAGAAGGCCTGGAAGCGATCACGCTGCAGGCTGTGGCCAGCAGGCTGGGCCTCTCCAAGAGCGGCGTGTTCTCGCGCGTGGGTTCGCGCGAGGCGCTGCAGAAGGCCGTCATCGAGGAGTACGGCCGCGGCTTCCTGGCCGATGTGTTCGTGCCCGCCATGCAGAAGCCCAAGGGCCTGGCCCGACTCAACGATATCGTGTCGCGCTGGATCGCCCGCACGCGCGATGTCGAGATGCACACCGGCTGCCTCTACATGGCCGGCGCCTTCGAGTTCGACGACCGCGAGGGCGAGCTGCGCGACGTGCTGCTCGGCGAAATCACCCGCTGGCGCGCCGCGCTGCGCCGCACCGTGCTGCAGGCCATCGAGACGGGCGAGCTCAAGGCAGACACCGATCCGGCGCAGCTCGTGAGCGAGCTCAACGGCGTGACCATGACCCAGCTGCACGACGCGCGCTTCCTGCGCGACCCGCAGGCCGCCGACCGCGCCACCCAGACCTGGCAGCGGCTTCTTTCCAGCTACCTCGCCTGAGCGAGGCCCCTTCAAGAACCAGGCGGATTCCCCGCATTCGATTTGCCAAAATTTCGCACAGCCGTGCGATAAACAGGAGAAGCACCATGCTGATCATTGCCCTCTTTCTAGCCGCCTACGCGGCCGTCCTTGGCATCAAGGGCCTTCGCGACACCCTGCGCAGCCTGCCGCGCAGCAACCGCGACTGGGTCTGGTACTGAAGCCCGGAAGGACCACCGATCCATGACGAGCACTTCCCCTCCGGCAGCCGGCCACGCCGCGCAGTCCAACTACTACCGGCCCAGCCGCACGATGCGCGCGCTGCGCTTCGGCCTCACCACCTCGCAGCGCTTCTGGCCGGCGCTGGCGGTGCGCGCCGCCTACCGCGTCTTCGGCACGCCGCTGCCGCCCAAGTGGCTCTATCGCGGGCAGGGCCCCGGTGCCGAATGGCGGCGCGAGGACTGGTCCTTCGAAGAGGCCAGCGTCGGCATCTACCACCTCGCCGCGCAGGACTCGGGCGCCGAGTCGGCGCCGGTTGTGCTGCTTGTGCATGGCTGGGGCGGCCATGCGGGCCAGATGCTGCCGCTCGCACAGGCCGTGGCCGCCGCAGGGCTGCGGCCCGTGCTGCTCGAGCTGCCGGCCCATGGCCGCAGCGCCGGCACGATGAGCAATTCGCCGCAGTTCGCGCGCGCCATCGCCTACGTCGCGGCCCGGCTGGCGGCCGATGGCCATGCATTGCGCGCCGCCGTCGCGCATTCGCTGGGCGCCAACGGGCTGGCCCTGGCTGCCGCGCGCGGGCTACCGGCCGAGCGTCTCGTGCTGCTCGCTCCGCCCGCTTCGCCGCGCGAATACACGCGCTACTTCGCCCACACCTTCGGGCTGAGCGAAGCCACGCGCCTCGCGATGCAGCGGCGCTTCGAATCGCGCGAGGGCGTGCTGATGCCGCAGCTCGAACCGGCGGCGGTGGGCCCGCGCATCGCGCAGCCCACGCTGATCGTTCATGACCGCGACGACCGCGTGAACCGCTTCGCCGACGCGCAGGCGTATCGCGATGCGATCCGCGGTGCGCAGCTCGTCGCCACGCAGGGATGGGGACATCGCCGCATCCTCAAGGAAGCCGAGGTGCTGACGCAGGTGGCGCGCTTCGTGGCGCAGCGCTGAACGCGGGCCCGGCGCTGCGCTTCAGGTCCTTCGCGCTCAGCGCGCCGGCGTCGGAGCCGGGTCGGGCAGCTCGATCTTGATGTCGAGCACTTCGAGGTTGTCCTGGGTCTCCAGGTTGACCTTGATGTCGTCCGCGTTGATGGACACGTACTTGGAAATCACCGCCACCAGCTCGCGCTGGAGTTCGGGCAGGTAGTCGGGCCGCTTCTTGCCGCTGAGGCTCGAGCGCTCGTGGGCGAGGATGATCTGCAGCCGCTCTTTCGCGACGCTGGCAGTCTTCTTCTTTTCGCCCAGCAGGAACGAGAGGAAGGACATGGGCTACTTGCTCCCGAAGATTCGCTTGAAGAAGCCCGGCTTCTCCGCCTCGACGAAGCGCATCGGCCGGTCCTCGCCGAGGAAGCGGGCCACCACGTCGGTGTAGGCCTGGGCCACGTCGGTTTCCTTGTCGTGGATCGCCGGCACGCCCTGGTTGGAGGCGTGCAGCACGCTCTCCGACTCGGGGATCACGCCGATCAGCTTGATGCGCAGGATGTCCTGGATGTCCTCCAGCGAGAGCATCTGGCCGCCCGCCACCCGGTTGGGGTTGTAGCGGGTGATCAGCAGGTGCTCCTTGATGGGCTCGCCGCCTTCCTTGGCGCGCTTGGTCTTGCTGCTGAGCATGCCCAGGATGCGGTCGGAGTCGCGCACCGAGGACACCTCGGGATTGGTCACCACCAGCGCCTCGTCGGCGAAGTGCATGGCCATCATGGCGCCGGTCTCGATGCCCGCGGGCGAGTCGCAGACGATGTATTCGAAGTCCATTGCGGCGAGGTCGGCCAGCACTTTTTCCACGCCGTCCTGCGTGAGCGCTTCCTTGTCGCGCGTCTGCGAGGCGGCCAGCACGAACAGGTTGTCGCACTGCTTGTCCTTGATGAGCGCCTGGCTCAGGTTGGCCTCGCCCTGGATGACGTTGATCAGGTCGTACACCACGCGGCGTTCGCAGCCCATGATCAGGTCGAGGTTGCGCAGGCCCACGTCGAAGTCGATCACCGCCGTCTTCTTGCCCGCGAGCGCGAGGCCCGACGCGAAGCTGGCGCTCGTCGTCGTCTTGCCGACGCCGCCCTTGCCCGAAGTCACCACCACAATTTTGGCCATGGCCATTCCTTCTTGTTTCGATTCAGTTGTTGCTTGTCAGGGTCGCCGCATTCCGTGATCGGGTTCGTCCGCTCAGGGAATGGGATCGATCGAGATTTTCTTGCCGTCCAGGCGCACCTGGGCCGGCTTGCCCAGCACCGTGTCGGGCAGCGGCACCTCGTTGGTCCGGTAGATGCCGGCCACGGCCACCAGCTGGGCCTCCATGCAGGTCGAGAAGATCCGCGCCTCGGTGTTGCCGCGCGCGCCGGCAATGGCCTTGCCGCGCAGCGGCGCGTACACGTGCACGTTGCCGTCGGCGATGACTTCCGCGCCGAAACTCACGATGGCGGTCACCACCACGTCGCCGCCGCGGGCGTAGACCTGCTGGCCCGAGCGCAGCGGCTTGTCGATCAGCAGCGTGCCGTTGGCCGGCACCGGCACCTCGCGCACGATCTGCGGGGCCTCGGAGGCCGGGGGCTCGGCCGGCGGGGCCGGGGCGCGGGGCGCCGGGGCCGCGGGCATGGCTGCCACCGAGAGGCCGGCCGCGCGCGCTGCGGCGTGCTGGGTGTCGTTGCCGCCGCGCACCGCGATGGGCTGGGTCTGGTGGCGCGCCAGCAGGCCGCGCAGGGCGGCGAAGTCGATGTCGCCGTCGTCCTGCGACTCCTGCAGCAGCGAGAGGTCGATCACCACCGGCTCCTGCTCGAAGAAGTCGGGCGAATCCGCCAGCTGGGCGTCGAGCGCCTCGGCCAGCACGTCCAGGTCGGACGTCTTGAGGATCACTGCGATCAGCGGCAGCGTGGCGCTCTTGAATTCGAAAACCGCCTTGGTGCGCGCGGCGGAGACATCGGCCATTGGGAAAACGTCGGTGCGAAAAGCGTTGGAGTCTAACGGGCGCGGGCCAAACGCCGGTGAAGGGCCCCCGCCTCAGGCCCTCCGGCAAACACTTCTTTCATGAGGTTACCAAGCTAACCCCCAGGCTTCGCGGCACTTCGTGTCGCTTCGCCAACCCCCTTGCAGGGGGCGATACCGGTGGCCCGGCAAAGCCGGTTCCACCGGTATCCCTGGAAGGGCTCGCTCGCAGTTCAATTCCTGGAGCGGCCCAGCAGCGCGTAAAGAATGATCGCGCCGAAGGTCGCGCAGCCGATGCCGCCCAGGGCGAAGTCGCCGAACTTCAGCGTGAAGTCGCCCGTGCCCACGATTAGCGTGATGGCCGCCACGATCAGGTTCCTGTTCTGCGAGAAGTCGACCTTGTTGTCGACCCAGATCTTGGCGCCCGCGATGGCGATCAGGCCGAACACCACGATGCTCACGCCGCCCATCACCGGCAGCGGAATGGCCTGGATCAGCGCGCCGAACTTGGGGCTGAAGCCCAGCACCAGCGCGATGACGGCTGCCACCACGAACACGGCGGTGGAATAGATGCGCGTGGCCGCCATCACGCCGATGTTCTCGGCGTAGGTGGTCACGCCGGTGCCGCCGGCGGCGCCGCTCACCACGGTGGCGATGCCGTCGCCGATGAAGGCGCGGCCCATGTACGGGTCGAGGTTGCGGCCGGTCATGGCCGTCACCGCCTTCAGGTGGCCCAGGTTCTCGGCCACCAGGATGATCGCCACCGGCGCGATCAGCAGCATCGCGTTGGCCGTGAACACCGGCGCGGTGAAGGTCGGCATGCCGAACCAGGCCGCGTTGGCGATGCCGCTCAGGTCCACCGGCTTGCCCATGCCCATGCCATTGGTCAGCGCGGCGTAGACCAGCGTGGCGAGGATCAGCCCCACCAGGATCAGCAGGCGCTGCAGCATGCCGCGGGTGAACACCGCCACCAGGCCCACGCAGAGGAAGGTCACGGCCTGCATCCAGGCGTCGAAGTTGCCGGCCGCCATGTTCTTGACGGGCACGCCCGCCAGGTTGAGCCCGATCACGGCCACCACTGCGCCCGTGACGACGGGCGGCATGAAGCGCTCGATCCAGCCCGTGCCGATGGCCTGCACGATGGCCCCGATCAGGATGTACACCACCCCGCAGGCCACGATGCCCCCCAGCGCCACCGCGATGTTGGCGTTGGGCCCCTTGCCCGCGTAGCCGCTGGCGGCGATCACCACGCCGATGAAAGCGAAGCTCGAGCCCAGGTAGCTGGGCACCTTGCCGCCGGTGACGAAGTAGAAGATGAGCGTGCCGATGCCGCTCATCAGGATCGCGATGTTGGGGTTGAAGCCCATCAGGATCGGCGCCAGCACCGTGGCGCCGAACATCGCGATGACGTGCTGCACGCCCATGGCGCCGGTCTGCAGCCAAGGCAGCCGCTCGTCGGGCGCGATCACCGCGCCGTTGGCCAGCGCGGACGCGGGCCGTTCAGTCCAGTTGAACATTCTTCTATCTCCTCTTGTTGGATGTAGTGCTCGGTGGCCGGGACGTCCCGGCTTTCCCGGGGCGTGATTGTGGGTGATGAACCCCGCCCTGAACACCGGCATGCACCCTGCCGCAGGAGAAAGAAAACCGCCGCCTTCAGCGCGCCTGCAGCACCGCCATCGTGATGCGCGATACGCAGGTCAGCTCGCCCGCCTCGTTGGTCAGGTCGATCTGCCAGACCTGCGTGGTGCGCCCCCGGTGCACCGGCCGCGCCGTGCCGATCACCCAGCCGCTGGTCACCGAGCGGATGTGGTTGGCGTTGATGTCCAGGCCCACGGCGCGGTCGCCCTCGGGGGCCGAGTAGTGGGCGCCGCAGGAGCCCAGCGTCTCGGCCAGCACCACCGACACGCCGCCGTGCAGGATGCCGTAGGGCTGGCGGGTGCGCTCGTCCACGGGGCAGCGGGCGCGGATGAAGTCGTCGCCCACCTCCAGGAACTCGATGCCCAGCGCGGAGACGACGGTGCCCACGTGGTTGCTCGTCAGGGTCTCGACGGAGACCTCTTTCTTCCAGATACGCATTCAGTGCCTCTTTCTTTCTTCCTGCCTGTAACAGTGGCCAAAACTATAGCGATGGCGGCTGACAAACCGAGTCGCCTTTGCGTGCTACCTTGCGCCGATGAAGCTCCCCCTGCGCCGCTGGCTCCTCGGCATCGCCGTTGCATTGCTGCTGGGCGTGGGCGCGCTGGTGTGGGTGGTGAGCGCGCGCCTGCCCACCGACGACGAGGTGGCCGCGAAGATCGCCGAGGCCTTCGAGAAGCGCTTCGGCGTGGCCCTGAAGGTAGGCGGCGCCCATTGGGCGCTGGTGCCGGTACCCGTGCTCGTGCTGTCCGACATCGCCACCGACCAGCCCCGTCCCATCACCCTGCGTCGCGTGAGCGTGCAGCTGCAGCTCGCGCCGCTGCTGCAGCGCGTCATTGCGGTGGACGAGATCGAGGTCGACGGCCTGGTGTTGCCGCGCGCCTCGGTGCGTGCCTTCCGGGGCAAGGGGCCCAAGCCGCGGGAGAGCGGGGAGGGCGTCATCGCGTTGCCGGCGCCATGGACGCTCGCGCCCGTCCCCGTGGAACAGCTGCGCTGGCGCGACGTGAGCTGGATCGACCGGCGCGACATCTCGCTGGCCTACGACGGCGACATCCGCTTCGACCCCGGCTGGCGACCGCGCCAGGCCCGCATCGAGCGCGCCGGTACGCCCTCTGCGGTGCGCCTGCGCCTGGACCGCCAGGCCGGGCAGGACCGCTGGCGCACCCGCATCGACGTGGGCGGCGGCACCTGGAACGGCGTCTCCCGCCTCGAGACGCAGCCCGACGGCAAGCTCCAGCTCTCGGCCGACCTGGAGCCGCGCCAGATCGACATCGAGAGCCTGGTGCAGGCCTTCGGCCGCCGCACCTCGGTGGCCGGCAAGTTCTCGGGCACCACCACGCTCGCGGCCGAGGCGGCGAGCGCCGAGGATCTCGGCGCGCTCATCCGCAGCCTGCACACCCGCACCACCTTCTCGGTCCAACCGGCCACGCTCACCAGGCTGGACGTGGCCAAGGCCGTCACCACCGCAGGCATCAGCCGAGGGGGCACCACCGCGCTGGACGAACTCACCGGCACCCTCGACACCCAGGGCACCGAGGACGGCGTGGTGATGCAGTACAGCAACCTCAAGGCCCGCTCGGGCGTGCTCACCGCCAGCGGCAACCTGAAGCTCTTCAACCGCAAGCTCGACGGCGAGATCGCGGTCGACCTCGTCGACGGCGTGGTCGGCGTGCCGCTGAAGGTGGGCGGCAGCATGAGCGACCCCGAACTCTCGCTGACCGGCGCCGCGCTCACCGGCGCGGCCATCGGCAGCGCGGTGCTGCCGGGTGTGGGTACCGCCATCGGGGCGCGCGTGGGGCAGCAGGTGGAAAAGCTGTTCGGCGGCGACAAGCCGAAGCCTGCGCCGAAGCCGACCCCGAAGAAGACCCAGCCGAAGCCGCGCTGAGCTGCCCTGGGCCTGCTTTGATATCTTCCGGCTGCCGGCCGGCGCCGGCCCATGCAGACATACAGAACCACACAGGGAGCCCGAGCCGTGAACCCGTTCCTTCGCCTGATCCCCGCCGTCGGCGTCCTTGCGCTGGTGGCCGCCGTCCCCTGTGCCTCCGCGCAGCCCCAGCCGAAACAGCAGGAGTGGACACAGCTCATGACCACGGCCCGCAAGAAGGTTTCGCTGAAGATCCCGTCGATCCGCCCCCACGGCGAATTCGTCGAGGCCTGGACCCGCTACGACTACTTCGAGCTCCAGAACGACGTGGGCAAGCAGCCCTTCCGCGCGTCCAACTACCTGGGCGACTACGACTGCAAGGGCCGCCGCGAGAAGATGCGCCGTGTCGTCAGCTACAACGGGCCGCTCGAGGTGCACGACCTCGACATCGGCCGCCACACCCGGTGGTCGCCCGTCGGCAAGCCCGAGACGGTGAGCGGCGCGGTGTTCGAGGCGGTCTGCGCGAAGGTGCGCTGACCGCCTCTTTCTCCGATCAGCCGAAGGCCTTGACCACCGCAGGCACCGTCAGCACCGCCGTGTAGTAACCCATGAACTGCACGCCGGTGTTGAAGCCGATGGCGCGCGACAGCAGCCCGCCCAGCAGCCCCATCGTCAGGATCACCAGCAGCCCGAGCAACTGGCCTTCCCACACGCTGATCACCACGATCAGCCCCACGAAGGTCGCGATGATCGCCTCGTGGCTGACCTTGCGCGAGACGAAGAGCGCCGCGCGGCGCGCGAAGTTCATCGTGAACGGATAGGCCACCAGCGCCGCCAGCACCACCGCCAGCATCCCGTAGCCCAGGAACTCCCAGTGGCTCAGCAGGTTGTGCAGGTTGTGGGTCTGGCCGCTGGCCGCGTCGATGGTGAAGACCGGCGGCGCGTTGAAGAGCGGCGCGGCCGGCCCCGCGGCCACCGGGCTCAGCGGCAGGCCGATGGCGATCAGCGGAATCAGCGCCTCGGCGATGTAGGTGGCCTCGGTCACGCCGTTGCGCGCGGCCAGCGTGGTGGTGAGCCGGTGGTAGGCGTGCTTCACGCGCGAACCCACCAGCTCGCCGAGCACCACCGTCATCGCGACGGGGCTGAACACGAAGGTGGCGCTGGAGACGGCCGCCGTCGCGAAGGTCCACTTCACCTGCCCGCGGTCGAGCACCTTGAACGGGTTCGGGAAGTAGCCCGACCAGCCCTTCACGTCGGGCGCCAGCGAGAAGGTGCGGACCTTGTCGCGCTTCATGCGCGCACGCGCGGCCGGCGAGATCACCGAGAACAGGTCGGCCACCAGCGGCCCGATGGCGATGCCCAGGAAGTAGCTGATGCTGAGCTTCACGCCGTACTTGCCCGTGAGCGCCTGCAGCGCCACGATCACCACCACGAAGGGCACCAGCGTCGCCACCGAGGCCCAGCGCCCGCTCGAGAAATACGCGATGGCCACGGCCGCCACCACGAAGATCCACGGCGCCGCCTTGGTGATGGCTGCGCCGTAGGGCGCCAGCAGCACCGCGAACAGCACGGCTAGCGGCACTGCGATGAAGGCCGCGATGATCGCGCCCGACACCATCTTGCGCAGCGCGATGTGCGGCACGCCGAGGTTGCGCAGCACGTTGGCGTCCTGCAGCAGCGGCGTGGCCATGGTGTCGCCCGGAATGCCCAGAAGCGCCGTGGGCACCGCGTGCGTCATGTGCTTGGCCACGGCCGCCGCCAGGAAGAAGGTGAAGACGCCCTCGGGCGGCACGCCCAGCAGCACCACCAGCAGCGTCAGCGGCGCGAGCGTGGTGGTCTCGTCGGTGCCCGAGACGAGGCCGATGGCGGCGAACACCACGGCGCCGACGAGGCCCATGCCGGTGGCGACGAGGATCTGGTCGAGCAGCGATGCGTCGATCATGGCGCGCCGCCTTCCTGCCGCGCGGCGCGCGGCCGGTACGAGGCGAACAGGTCGTGGATTTCGAGCTCCTTCATCTCGCGCACCACCGCAGGGGGCAGGTCGGCCACCGAGCCCAGGTCGCCGTGCTCGCCGGCCAGTTCGGCCAGCACTTCCTCGCGCCAGCGCGGATCGGCGCCCGTGCCCTCGATCACCTCGCGCTTGGGCGCGAAGAGCCAGGCGCAGATCAGGCCCGACAGCACGCAGCCGCCCAGGCCCGCGAGCATGGCGTAGGCACGCGCCAGCTCGGGCGTGCCCACCGTGCTCGCGAGCACGCGGTTGGCCACCAGGAAGCCTGCGAGGCTCACGACGAGGCCGATGGCGATCGACCACGCGAGGTGGCCCAGGTCGGCGGTGTCGCCCCATATTTCAACCAGCCGCCATCTCGCGCGGCCTGCACTGTCCGTCTTCATGCTGTCGTCTCCGTCGTTGTTGTTGATGCGGGCGCGGCCCGCAACGCCTTCCTGTCTGCCTGCCTACTTCTTGTTCTTGCGCAGCGCCTCGAGCAGCGCCACCGCGCGGTCGGTGCGCACGTCGTGCTCGGCCGCCATCTGCTTCGCGACGGCGTCGATCTCCTCGCCGGCGGCACCGGCCACCAGCGCGATGTTGCGTGCGTGCAGTGCCATGTGGCCGCGCTGGATGCCTTCGGTGGCCAGCGCGCGCAGGGCGCCCAGGTTCTGCGCAAGGCCCACCGCAGCGGCCACTTCGCCGAGCTCCTGTGCCGACCGCACGCCGAGGACCTTCAGCGCCAGCCGCGCCAGCGGATGCGTCTTGGTGGCGCCGCCCACCAGCCCCACCGGCATCGGCAGCTCGATGGTGCCGACCAGCGCGCCGGTGTTGTCCTTCTCCCAGGTGGTGAGCGAGGTGTAGCGGCCATGGCGGCAGGCGTACGCGTGTGCGCCGGCCTCGACCGCGCGCCAGTCGTTGCCGGTGGCGACGATCACCGGGTCGATGCCGTTCATGATTCCCTTGTTGTGCGTGGCCGCTCGGTAGGGGTCGACGGCCGCGAAGGTGTAGGCGTCGATCACGCCTTCCACCACTTCCTCGCCGCTGCGCTCGCGCGTGGCGAGCACGGCCGGTGCGAGCCGCACGCGGGCGCGCGCCAGCCGCAGGTCCGCGAGGTTCGACAGGATGCGCAGCCGCACCGTGCCGCCGGTGAGCTCCTCGACCAGCGGCGACACCGCTTCGGCCATGGTGTTGACCGTGTTCGCGCCCATCGCGTCGCGCACGTCGACGATCAGGTGCATCACCACCATCGCGCCGCGCGGCGTGCTCTCGAACACGTGCACCTCGATGTCGCGGCAGCCGCCGCCCAGGCCGATCAGCACCTTGTCGCGGCTGTTCGCCACCTCCAGGATGCGCTCGCGCGCCCGCAGCAGTGCGAGCCGCGCCCCATGCGGATCGCCGATGCCCACCACCTGCACCTGTGCGCGCATCAGCGGTCCGGTGCTCGATGCCTCGAAGCCGCCGCCTTCGCGCGCCAGCTTGGCCATGAACGAGGCCGCGGCCACCACCGAGGGTTCTTCCACCACCATCGGCACCAGGTACTCGCGGCCGTTCACCACGAAGTTGCCGGCCACGCCCAGCGGCAGCTCGAAGGTGCCGATGACGTTCTCGATCATGCCGTTGGCGCGGTCCATGCCCAGGGCGCCGGGCCGGGAGAGCAGGGCGGTCTCGTCGGCGGTGAGCGAGGCGATGCCCGCGATGTGTTCGAGGCGCTGCGCGGGTGTCAGTGCGCGGAAGTTGGGAAGGCGGGAATCGGCGACCATCGTTGCGTGTCTCTTCTGAATGCGAGTTCGGGAGCAGGCAATTTAGGTCGGCTGTACCGCCGCCGGAAGGCACAGTTTGGCGGGACAGTGGGGACAGTGGGTGGCCGTTCGCGCCCGCTGTGTCACAGTCGCAGGCCATGACCACCATCGCCGATTCGCTCGCCAACGCCATCGAACGCCAGATCGCGAGCGGCGCCTACAAGGCCGGCGACAAGCTCCCCTCGCTGCGCGAACTGGCGCAGCTGCACGGCTATGCGAAGAACACCGTGGTCGCCGCCTTCGAGCTGCTGGTGTCGCGCGGGCTGGTCGAGCCCAGGCGCGGCTCGGGCTACTTCGTGTGCGCGCGGCCCTCGGCCCCCGGGCCCGCGGAGGAAGACGCCGGCAGCCTCGGCCGCGCGATGGACATCGTGTGGCTCATGCGCGAGCAGCTCAAGACCGAGCCCGACGCGATCGCCGTGGGTGACGGCTTTCCGCCGGTCGAGTGGCTGGCCGACGTGCGGCTCGACAAGTACCACCCCAAGGTCGTGCGCACGGGGCTCGGCGCGCTCTTTCGCTACGGCAGCCGCTTCGGCTACGCGCCGCTGCGCGATCACCTCGTGCGCAAGCTGGCCGACTTCGGCATCGGCGCCGAACCGCGGCAGATCGTGCTCACGCACGGCGCCAACGAGGCCATGGACATCGTCATCCGCTATTTCGTGCCGCCCGGCGGCAAGGTGCTGGTGGACGACCCGGGCTACTACCCGCTGTTCGGCAAGCTCAAGCTCGCGGGCGCGCAGGTGCTGGGCGTGCCGCGCCTGGCCGACGGGCCCGACCTGGAAGCGCTGGAGCGCCTGCTCATCGCCGAGAGGCCGCGCCTCTTCTTCACCCAGTCGATCGCGCACAACCCCACCGGCTCCGACATCTCGCCCGCCAAGGCATTCCGCGTGCTCCAGCTCGCGCAGAAGCACGACCTGCTGATCGTCGAGAACGATCCGCTGGCCGACTTCAAGCCCACGGCGCTGCCCCGGCTGGCCGCGCTCGACCAGCTGGAGCGCACGATCTACATCGGCAGCTTCTCCAAGTCGTTCTCGGCCGCGCTGCGCGTGGGCTTCATCGCATGCGGCGCCGACCTCGCGAGCGATCTCGCCGACCTGAAGGCGCTGATCCACGTGAGCAGCTCGGAGTACGCCGAGCGCACCGTCGACGTCATCCTCAGCGAAGGCCACTACCAGCGGCACCTGAACCGGCTGCAGACGCGGCTGGGCGAGGCCACGCGCAACGCGATGAAGCTCTTCGAGTCGGTCGGCGCGGAAGTGTTCGCGCGCACCCCGCAGTCGCTCTACGTGTGGGCCGCGCTGCCCGGCGTGGCCGACTCGCTGGCCTTCGCCAAGGAGCTGCTGCCGCGCAAGATCGTGATGGCGCCGGGGCGCATCTTCGCCGTCGATTCGACGCAGGTGTCGCGCTGGTCGCGCTTCAACGTCGGCGCCATGGCCGACCCGCGCTTCGCGAAGGCGCTGCGGACCACGCTGCGCCGCATCGGCCAGGGGTAGGCCGGGTTTTCAGCTTCCGAACTCGCCGTGGCGCCCGGCGCCGCCGGCAAAGCGCGCGGCGCCGGCCTGGCCCTCGGCGAAGACCACCGGCACGCCCAGCGCGCCTTCGCGGCGCAGGGCCTCGGCCAGCGGCATGTCCCATTGCTCGTAGGCGGAGCGCCGGTCGGCCAGCATGCAACGCTGCGGAAAGGCGGCGATCTCGCGCGCCAGCTGCTGCGCGGCGGCCAGCGCGCCGCCGGGCGGCGTCATGCGGTTGACCAGGCCCATCGTGAGCGCCTCGGGCGCGCCCACCGGACGGCCCGAGAGGATCATGTCGAGCGCTCGCCCCATGCCCACGATGCGCGGCAGCCGCACCGTGCCTCCGTCGATCAGCGGCACGCCCCAGCGGCGGCAGAACACGCCGAACACCGCGTCCTCGTCGGCCACGCGCAGGTCGGCCAGCAGCGCGAGCTCGAGGCCGCCGGCCACCGCGAAGCCGTTCACCGCCGCGATCAGCGGCTTCGACAGCGCCATGCGCGTGGGCCCCATCGGGCCGCTGCCGCCGCCTTCGGGGTCGAGCTCGTTGCGGCGGGCGGGGTCGCCCACGGCGGAGAGGTCGGCGCCCGCGCAGAAGTTGCCGCCCGCGCCGGTGAGCACCGCGACGCGCAGGGCCTCTTCGGCCTCGAACCGGCCGAAGGCCTCTCGCAGTTCGGCCGCCACCAGGCCGTCGACCGCGTTGCGCTTGTCGGGCCGGTTCAGGGTGATGGTGCAGACGGCGCCGTCTGTGTCGCAGCTCACGTATTGCATGGCCATGCGCGCATCCTTCCGGGCAAAATTACATGCTCGATCGCTCACGATGATCGTAGGAAATATTTCTCTCTCCTGCAAACATGGACAAAGTATGTAATGTGCCGGTCGCCGTCCCCAGCGCGCCCGACCTGATCCTCGACCTTCTGGTGGCCGACGGCGGCACGCTGAGCGCGCAGGCGCTGTGCCGTGCGGGCGCGCTCATGGGCATCGGCGAGTCGACCCTGCGCGTGGGCCTGACGCGGCTCGCGGCCGAGGGCAAGATCGCGCGCGGCGAGCGCGGCAGCTACATGCTCGACCGCAAGGGCGCGGCGCTGTCGCGCACCGTCGATGCCTGGCGCAACCGGCAGGCGCAGACCGTCGCATGGCGCGGCGACTGGCTGGCGGTGCACGACGCCGGCGTGCCGCGCGCCGACAAGACCGCGTGGCGCCATCACGCGCTCGCACTGTCGCTGCGCGGTTTCGCCGCGCTGCACCCGGGCCTGCACGTCCGGCCCGACAACCTCTCGGGCGGCCTCGCGGCCGAGCGCAAGCACCTGGCGGCACTGGGGCTGTCCTCCGACGCGCTGGTGTTCCGCATCGCCGACCTCGACGAGGCGGCGCAGGCGGCCGCGCGCAAGCTGTGGAATGTGCGCGCCATGGAGGCCGACTACCGCCGCCTGCAGGCGGGCGTGGAACGCAGCGAGAAGCGGCTCGCCACCCAGAAGCTCGAAACCGCGACGCGCGAGTCGCTGCTGCTGGGCCGTGCCGTGATCGCGCACATCATCCGCGACCCGCTGCTGCCGGCCGAACTCATGTCGACCGCGCCGCGCACCGCGCTGCTCGCCGCCACCCGGCGCTACCAGGACAAGGCGCTGGTGCTGTGGCGCAAGTGGCTGGCGCAGCCGTAGCGTTCTCGTTCAGTGCAGGGTGGCGAGTTCGTCGAACTGCACCACGCCTTCCTTCATGACGAGCGGAATGCGCTCGCCCTGGCCCAGCAGGCAGCCGATGTCGCGCAGCGGGTTGCCGTCCACCACCAGCAGGTCGGCCAGTGCGCCGGGCACCAGCCGGCCCAGGCGGTCGCTCATGCCCAGAATCTCGGCGCCCACCGTGGTCGCGCTGGCGATGGCCTCGGCCGGCGACAGCACCTCAGCGCGCAGGCGAAACTCGTCGCTCTGCAGCCGCTGCGATTCGCCCAGCAGGTCGGAGCCGTAGCCCATCTTCACGCCTGCCGCCTTGTAGATTTCCAGCGAGCGCAGGCCGGCCTCGCGCACGCTCGCCACCTTCGCCACGCTCTCGGCCGGCAGGCCCAGGCTCTCGCCCTCGGTGGCCAGCGCGTCGTAGGTGACGAGCGTGGGCACCACGTAGGCGCCCAGCTGCGCCATGAGCGTGGCGGTGGGCGCGTCGACGAGGTTGCCGTGCTCGATGGTGCGCACGCCGCAGCGCACGGCACGCGCGATGGCGGCTGCCGTGTAGGCGTGCGCCATCACGTAGGTGTCGCGCCCCTGTGCCTCGGCCACGATGGCGCGGATCTCGTCCTCGCTGTAGCCGAAGGCACCCACCGGGTCGGTGGGCGAGGCCACGCCGCCGGAGGCCATGATCTTGATCTGGTCCGCGCCCATCTGAAGCTCCTCGCGCACCGCCTTGCGCACCGCGTCCACGCCGTCGGCCACGCGCGCCAGCGCGCCTACGCGCACGCAGGTGGCGCACACGCCGTCGCCGTTGCCCATGTAGTCGGAGCGCGCGCGCATGTCGCCGTGGCCACCGGTCTGGCTCAATGCGCGGCCCGAGACGAAGAGGCGCGGGCCCTGCGCCAGCCCGGAATCCACCGCCTGCTTGAAGGCGAAGCCCGCGCCGCCCGCGTCGCGCACCGTGGTGAAGCCGCGTCGCAGCATGCCGCGCAAAATCGGCACGCTGCGCAGCGTCACCAGCACGTTGGGCATGTGCACCTGCCGCGCGAGGTTGAGCTCCACCGCGATCACGTGCACGTGCAGGTCGATGAGGCCCGGCATCACGGTCTTGCCCCTCACGTCGATGGCGCGGGCCGAGGGGCTGTGGATGGGCTTGTCGGAAACCTCGCGCACCACGCCGTCCTCCACGAGGATGTGGTGGTCTTCCAGCAGCTCGGCGCGCTGCGGATCGAGCAGATTGGCGTTCTGGAACAGTACGGCGTTCGTCATGATGAAGGGTCTCCTGTGAAGGCGTTCACGTTCATTCAGGCATTCAGTCGGCGGCGGCCATCAGGGCCGGCACCGCGAGCTGCGCGAACACGCGCGCGGTCTCGACGTGCTGCGCGCCGTACCAGTTCTCCTCGTGCAGCATGTTGAGCGTGCCTAGCGTCTCGCCGCGCCAGCGCAGCGGAATGTTCAGCACGCTGCGGCAGCCCAGCGACTCGATGAGCGCGTGGTCGAAGAACACGTCGCGTATGTCGTCGGCCGTGCGGCCGATGTAGGGCTGGCCTTGGTGCATCACCTGCTGCATCCAGGGCGAATCGGTGATCGGCTTGCGCCCGCCCACCGGGTAGGCATCGCGCATGTTGGTGTAGACGCGCTCAGACTCGCGCGCCGCGCGGTGGTGGACCAGGATGGTGAAGAGCCGGTGGCCCACGGTGGCGGCCAGCGCCTTGTCGATGGCGTCGAAGGTGGCCTGCGGCTGTTGCGTGTCGGCGTGCGCGCGCGCCACGGCCGAGAGCGATTCGTCGATGAGATGGTTGTTCGTGTTGGGTTGCATGGGTGTCTGGTCGATGTCTCTCAGGAAAGCTCCGCCGCCGCGATGTCTTCCAGCGAACGGCCGCGCGTGGGAATGCCCATGAAGGTGACGGCCGCCGCGCCCAGCAGCAGCACGGCGGTCGTCATGCCGAACACGCCCGCGAAGCCCAGCGACGGATAGATGAAGCCCACCAGGATCGGCGCCGTGATGCCGCCGATGCGCCCGATGGCCGAGGCCAGGCCGGAGCCTGTGGCGCGCACCTGCGTCGGGAACACTTCGGGCGTGTAGGCATAGACGCCCGCATAGGTGCCGTTCATGAAGAAGGAAAGCAGCACGCCCGCCGCCATGATCTGCGTGTCGCTGTGCGTGAAGGCCAGGCCCAGCGCCGCGATGCCGCCCAGCAGCATGTAGCCCACGATGGTGGCCTGCCGGCCGATCTTCTCGTTGAGCCATGCAGCGGAAAAGTAGCCCGGGATCTGCGCGAGGTACATCACCAGCGAATAGCCGAAGCTCTTGGTGATAGTCATGCCGTTCTGTATCAGCAGGCTCGGAATCCACGTGAAGAAGGAGTAGTAGCTGAAGGTGATCGACAGCCACATCAGCCACGTCATGACGCTGATGCGCATCAGCTTGCGCGAGACCAGCGTGGCGTAGTTCTTCAGCAGGCCGCCGCGGCTGTTGCTGGGCGGCGGCGCGGCCACGTCTTCCTCGTTGAGCGCGGGCAGCGCGAGGCCTCGGCGAACGGTGTCGGATTCCATCGCATCCACGATCGCGCCGGCTTCGGCCTGCCGCCCCTGGCTTTCGAGCCAGCGCGGCGACTCGGGCAGCGCGCGGCGCCACCACAGGAGCAGCAGCACCGGCATCGCGGTGATGAAGATCACGATGCGCCAACCTTGTGCATGCGCCGGCACGATGAAGTAGCCCAGCAGCGCGGCGGCCACGAAGCCGAAGGAGAAGAAGCCCGCGAGCGCGCCGGTGAAGGTGCCGCGATAGCGGCGCGCGACGAACTCCGAGAGGTAGGGCGCGATGATCGCGCTCTCGGCGCCGGCGCCGAAGCCGGCCACGATGCGCAGGCCGAGGAACAGCGTCCAGTTGTCGACCATGCCGCTGAAGAGCGAGGCCACGCAGTAGATGGCAAGGGCCGACATCATCACCCTGCGCCGCCCGAACAGGTCGCCGCAGGTGCCGGCCGCGAGCGCGCCGAAGAAGAAGCCGATGAAGTTCGCGCTGGCCAGCACGCCGATCTGCACGCTGCTGAGCCCCCATTCGGTGCGCAGCACCGGCAGCACGAAGGCGATCACGGCCGCGTCCATCGCATCGAAGGTGTAGCCCAGCCCTCCCATGAAGAGCAGGCGCCGATGGAAACCGGAGAACGGCAGGCGCTCGATGCGGGCCGACAGCATGGTCATGTGAATCCCTCGACTTCGGTGGTGCGGAGAAGCGGCAGATCGTAGGATCGCGGGGATATCACGACAAATTTATATGCGTGATTGTGTTTATTGACTTCGTGAATGAAAGAACGAAGAGGACGCGCGATGAACTACCGCAATGCCGACCTCAACCTGCTGAAGGTGTTCGAGGCCCTCATGACCGAGGGCAACGTCACGCGCGCGGCCAGCAAGCTGTCGCTGACGCAGCCCGCGGTGAGCAATGCGCTGCGCCGGCTGCGCGACACCTTCGACGATCCGCTCTTCGTGCGCAGCGGCGCGGGCGTCAACCCGACGCGGCGCGCCATCGACCTGTGGGAGCCGCTGTCGCAGTCGCTGCATGCGATCCGCGCGACGATGGACGTCGAGCAGTTCGACGCGCTGCGCAGCACGGCGAGCGTGAGCATCGCGATGTCCGACTACGTGTCGTCCATCGTGGTGCCGCGGCTGGCGCAACGGCTCGGCAAGGTCGCGCCGTCGATGCAGGTCCATGCCATTCCCAACACGCTGGTCGACTTCGGCCCGGTGCTGGCAGACAACAAGGCCGACTTCGCGATCAGCGTCTACAACGAGGAAGTGCGGCGGCCGGCGTTCCTCAAGTCACGGGCGCTGTGGTCGCCGGACTTCGTCTGCATCATGCGTGCCGGCCATCCGCTTGCGCGGGCCGGGAGAATTCCGCTGAAGAAATTCCTTGCCGCACGCCACGTGGACGTGAGCCTGGTCGGCAAGACCACGCCGACCTACGACCTGTTCCTGCGCAGCCGCGGATTGCAGCGCAACCTGGTCGCGACGGTCAACCACTACGGCGCGGCATACGAGGTGGTGCGCCGCTCCGACCTGATCGCGGTGCTGCCCTGGTCCGAGAAGTTCGAGCCCCCGCGCCTGACGGGCCTGCGCAAGATGCCCGTGCCGCTGGAGGCGCCGCCGCGCATCATCGAACTCTTCTGGCACCAGCGCCACGAGACCTCGGGGCTGCACCGGTGGCTCAAGAACACGCTGCTGGAGCTGTTCGAGCAGGCCTGAGCGCCCGAGGGGAAGGAAGCGTCAGCCTTCCAGTCGCACCACCTGCGCATCGCCTGGCGTGCGCGCATGCAGCCGCTGCACCTCGGCGGCGCGGCGCGTCAGCACCGCGCGCTGGTTGATGTAGCCCTTGTCGGTGATCTCGCCCGCGTCGAGGCTCGGCGGCTCGGCGAGCACCAGCGCGCAGGCGGGGCACTGCGAGGAGCCCGCGCCCTCGTCGCGCAGCGCGCGCAGCACACCGGCGATGCGTTCGCCCATGGCCTGCGGCGCGAGCGCGGCGCCCTGGGGGCTCGCGAACACCAGCATGCCGATCTCGTCGCGGTCGTGGCCGGTGAGCACGATGTCCTGCACGTGAGGCGCGAGCATCGACACCAGCTTCACGCGCAGCGTGCCCACCGACACCCAGGTGCCGGTGGAAAGCTTGAAGTCCTCCGCCACGCGGCCGTTGAAGATCACGCCCTGCGCGGGCTGCGTCGGGTCGGCCAGGAAGCCGGCGTCGCCGATGCGGTAGTAGCCCTCTTCGTCGAAGGCCTGCGCGGTTTCGCGCGGGGCATCGCGATAGCCGGGGAACACCGAGACGCCCTTGACGCGCATCTCCAGCTTCTCGCCGTTGGGCACGAACTTCAGCTCCAGCCCCGGCAGCGGCGCGCCGATGCAGCCGGCGCCATCGAGCTTCCAGTGCGCGGAGGTGATGGCGGGCGATGTCTCCGTCGCGCCCCAGGAGGTGGTGAGCCACAGCGGCCGCGTGGGCCGTACGCGCACGGCCACCGCCTCGAGCCGCTTCCAGGTGGAGGGGGCGAGCGCCGCCGCCGCGTAGAAGGCCAGGCGCAGGCGCGAGAGCACGTCGGCGGCCAGCGCCTCGTCGGTCTCCAGGAAAGGCAGCAGCATGTCGAAGCCGCGCGGCACGTTGAACAGCAGCGTGGGCTTCACCTCGCGCAGGTTGCGCACCGTCTTCTCGATCAGCCCCGGCGCGGGCCGGCCCTCGTCGATGTAGAGCGCGCCGCCGTGGCACAGCACCATGTGCAGGTTGTGATTCGCGCCGAAGGTGTGGCTCCAGGGCAGCCAGTCGACCAGCACCGGCCTCTCTTGTGCGAGGAAGCGCCAGGTCTGCGCGATCATCTGCTGGTTGGCGCACAGCATGCGGTGCGTGTTGATGACCACCTTGGGCCTGCCGGTGGAGCCGGAGGTCAGCAGGTACTTGGCGTGCGTGTTGGGCAGCACGCTCGCGAAGGCTTCCATGACGGCGGGCGTTTCCTTCGCCGCGAGCAGGCTGTCGAAGGCGACGGCGCCCGGGTGCGCGTCGGCATTGCGGCTGAACACCGCGACGGCCTCCACGCCGCTGCCCGCGAGCGAGCCGCCGTACACCTTCGCGTCGGAGGCGTAGATCAGCGCGGGCTTCAGCGCCTGCAGCATGCCGTGCAGCCGCGAGGTGTCCTTCGCCATGCGCGAGTAGGCGCTGGAGAGCGAGCATGCGGCGCGCCCGATGTGCATGGCCGCGAGCATCAACACCGCGTGGTCGATGGCGTTGTCCGAAAGAATCACCACCGGCTGGCCCGCCGGCAGCTTCATGTCGAGCAACGCCTGCGCCACCGAGCCCACGGCCTGGCGCAGCGCGCGGTAGTCCAGCTTGCGCCAGCCTTCGCCGCTCTCGTCGCGCTCCGCGAAGGCCAGCGCGTCGGGCGTCTCGCGCGCCCAGCGCTCCAGCCATTCGCCGATGCAGCGCGCATAGGGCTTCAGCGCCATCGGCGAACGCAGCGCGAAGGAGCCGTCGTCGAAGTCGATGCGCACCGTGCGGGGCGGGGCGATCAGGTTTTCATCGAGGAGGAAGTCGGTCATTTCAGTCGAGTCTGCCGGTGTCGGACTTGGCGCGAATCAGGTTTAACAGCAGGGTGTCGCGGGCGGATTCGAGGTCGCTGGTGCGGCGATCGCCCAGTTCCTCATCGACGCCATCCTTCACCTTCCGCTTGAGCTCCGCCGTCATCGACGGCACTCCGAGGTCCTTCCACCAGTCCTCGATCGGCCCGCCCAGGTGCGCGAGCACATGCTCGATGCCGCCCGCACCACCCGAGAGATGCAGATTCATGAACGGCCCCATCACCGCCCAGCGCAGGCCGGGCCCGTGCGCGATGGCCGCGTCGATGTCGGCCACGCTCGCCACGCCCTGGTCGACGAGGTGGAAGGCTTCGCGCCACAGTGCGGCCTGCAGCCGGTTCGCGATGTGGCCTTTCACCTCGCGCTTCACGTGGATCGGCCGCTTGCCGATGGCTGCGTAGAACGCCATCGTGCGTTCGATGACATCGGCCGAGGTCTGCTCGCCGCCGATCACTTCCACCAGCGGAATCAGGTGCGGCGGGTTGAACGGATGCCCCAGCACCACGCGCTGCGGATGCGCGCAGCCCGACTGCACGCCGCTGATCGCAAGGCCCGACGAGCTCGACGCGAGGATGGTTTCCGGCGGCGCGGCCGCGTCCATGCGGCGGAACAGGTCGATCTTGAAGTCCATGCGCTCGGGGCCGTTCTCCTGCACGAAGTCGGCCACCGAGACGGCGTCTTCCAGGCTGTCGTGGAAGCGCAGGCGGTCGATGCTCGCGCTGGGCGCGAGACCGAAGCGCTCCAGCGTGGGCCAGTGCCGTGCCACGGCTTCGCGCAGCCTTTCCTCCGCGCCGGGCGACGGGTCGGTCGCGTTCACGTCGAGGCCGTGCGCGAGGAAATGCGCGGCCCAGCTCGCGCCGATCACGCCGGTGCCTACCACCGCCACGCGTCGGATTTCCGGGGATGTGCTCATGTCGATTTCCACCGCGCGCAGCGGCTCTCCGCCTTCGTGGTCCATGCGGCCTCGCCGCGGATCGGCTCGACCACCTTGTAGTAGTCCCAGGGTTCCTTCGATTCGGCCGGCGTCTTCACCTGCATCAGGTGCATGTCGTGCACCATCAGCCCGTCGTCGCGCAGCCAGCCGCCCTTGACGAACATGTCATTGAACTTCGTCTTGCGCAACTGCGCCATCACCTTGTCGGCGTCGTCGGTACCGGCCGCCTTCACCGCCTGCAGGTACTGCAGCGCGGCCGAGTAGTCGCCGGCATGGAAGGAGGAGGGCATGCGCTTGTGCCTGTCGAAGAAGCGGCGCGCCCATTCGCGCGACTCGGGGCTCTGGTTCCAGTACCAGCTGTCGGTGAGGTACATGCCCTGCGATGCCTTCAGGCCCAGCGCGTGCACGTCGTTGATGGTGATGATCATGCCGGCCAGCTTCATGTTCTTGCCGACGCCGAACTCCGCCGCCGACTTGATGGCGTTGACCGTGTCGCCGCCCGCGTTGGCCAGTGCCAGCACCTGCGCCTTGGAGCCCTGCGCCTGCAGCATGAACGACGAGAAGTCGCTCGCGCCCAGCGGATGCTTGACCGAGCCCGCCACCGTGCCGCCCGCGGCCTGCACCGTCTTGGTTGCGTCGGCCTGCAGCGCTGCGCCGAAGGCGTAGTCGGCCGTCACGAAGTACCAGCTCTTGCCGCCGGCCTTGACCACCGCGCTCGCGGTGCCGCGCGCCATGGCCACCGTGTCGTAGGCGTAGTGCACCGTATAGGGCGAGCAGTATTCGTTGGTGAGGCCCGAGGCGCCCGAGCCCACCACGAAGTACGGTTTCTTCTTGTCGGCCGCCACGCCCGCCATGGCGATGGCCGCGCCCGAGTTGACGCCGGCGACCAGCATGTCGACCTTCTGCACGTCGAACCATTCGCGCGCCTTGGCGGCGGCGATGTCGGGCTTGTTCTGGTGGTCGGCCGTGACCAGCTCGATCTTCTTGCCGCCAATGGCGCCGCCCATGTCGGCGATCGCCATGCGGATGGCCTCGGCACCGGCCGGGCCGTCGTAGTCGCGGTAGATGCCCGACATGTCGCTGATGAAGCCGATGCGGATCGTGTCGTCGGACACCTGCGCCGAGGCGCCCGTTGCTGCGAATGCCGCACCGAGCGCGACGGCCAGGGCGGTGCGGGAAAGCTTGCTCATGTATTCGTCTCCGTTCGTCTTTTCCTGCTGCGTGCCGCTGTCAGCCCAATGCGAACTCGGGCCTCGGCGTGCCCACCCGCGGCAGGCCCATCATCTGCCGCGCCTCGGCGGGCGTCGCCACTTCCATGTCGAGTTCGCGGATCACGCGCACGATGCGCTCGGTGAGCTGCACGTTGGTGGCCAGCTCGCCCTGGCGGAAGTAGAGGTTGTCTTCCAGGCCCACGCGCGCATGGCCGCCCAGCAGCAGCGCCGCGACGTTGGCCTCCAGTTGCGAGGGGCCGATGCCGCTCACGCAGAAGATGCTGCCCTTGGGCAGGGTGTCGACCATCATCTGCAGGAAGCGCGGCGAATACGGCATCGCGTTCTGGAAGTTGCGGTGCACGTTCATCACCAGGTTGATGAAGTAGGGTTCGTCGTCGTGGCCCTCGCCGATCAGCGTGGTCGTGTCCTGCAGGATGTGCGTGGGGCTGAACACTTCCCACTCGGGCTTGATGCCGCGCGCCTTCATGCCGGCGGCCAGCTCGCGGCCGCGGGTGATGGGCGTGTCCATCAGGATCTGCTTGCCCTCGAAGCTCAGGTTGAGCGTGGTGGCGTCGAGCGTGCACATCTCGGCGCCGGCGTCCATGCCCTTGATGCGCTCTTCCCACGCGATCTCCCAGCGGTCGCCGGCCAGCGGTTTCACCATGTCGCCATGCACGCCGCCGCCGGTGGAGTTGTTGATGACGATGTCGCAGCCGCCCGCGCGGATGCGGCTGTTGATGTCGCGGTACACGTCGGCGTCGCAGGTGGCGCCGTCGTCCGGGCGGCGCGCGTGGATCGCGACCACGCTCGCGCCGGCGTTCCAGCAGCGCAGCACGTCGGCCGCGATCTCGGCGGGTTGGGTGGGGAGGTGGGGGTTCTGCGACTTGTGCGCCATGCCGCCGGTGGGGGCGATGGTCACGATCACTTTGCGCTTCGACATGGTCGGGGCTCCTGGTGTCTTTCAAGGGGGCCGCGCTATTATTTTTGGGTGCGCAGGCACACTCAGTCATCGCGACGACATTTGGGCTCAGGGTTTACGCACCCGGGCCTTCAGGAGCTTTCATTCCATGCCCACGACGAAGCCGGCCCCCAGAGCGGCATCGCTGACGATCCCGCAACTGCTGCAAGGTTCGGCCTGGTTCCCCCTGCTCGACGTGAGCGCTGGCGAGCGCGTGCTCGACGAGATGCGCGAGGTGGAGGTGGCGGCGGGCGCCGCGCTGTGCCGGCGCGGCGACACGCCGATGCACTGGTACGGCACCCTCGAGGGGCTGCTCAAGTGGTCGATCACCTCCAGCGATGGCCGCTCCGTGACCTTCGGCGGGCTCTCGGTGGGCAGCTGGTTCGGCGAAGGCACGCTGTTGCGCGCGCTCCCGCGCTCGGCCGACATCATCGCCCTGCGGCCGAGCAGGGTGGCGGCGCTGCCGCTGGAAACCTTCGAGTGGCTGCACCGCACGCAGCGCGGCTTCGATCACTTCCTTCTGCAGCAGATCAACGAGCGGCTGCACTGGTTCATGGGCAACTACGCAGCGCATCGCCTGCTCGATGCCGACAGCCAGGTGGCGCGCGCGCTGGCGGGGCTATTCCATCCCTGGCTTCACCCGGGCAGCGAGCCGCATCTTCAGACCTCGCAGGAAGAGATCGCGAACCTTTCGGGCGTGTCACGCCAGCGGTGCAATGCGGCGTTGAACCGGCTGAAGGAAGCCGGCTTCCTGCGCATCGAGTACGGCGGCATCACCGTGATCGACCTGGAAGGGCTGCGGCGGTTCATCAGCGAGTGAGCGGACTCGCTCCCTCTCCCGCTTGCGGGAGAGGGGACAACACCAAGTCAGCGCACGTGGTGCGACGCGGCCCGCTCGTACACGGGCGTGTCGATCCCTTCCATGCGCGCCTTCAACTGCAGCGCCAGGAACTGCGAGTAGTGCCGCGACTGGTGCAGGTTGCCGCCGTGGAACCACAGGTTGTCCACCTGCGTGGGCTTCCACATGTTGCGCAGCTCGCCTTCCCACGGCCCCGGGTCCTTCGGCGTGTCGGAGCCCAGGCCCCAGCACTTGCCGACCTTGTCGGCGATCTCGGGCGAGATCAGGTCGGCCAGCCAGCCGTTCATCGAGCCGTAGCCGGTGGCGTACACCAGCAGGTCGGCCGGCAGCTCGGTGCCATCGGTCAGCGTGACCGAGCGCTCGTTCACCCGCTCGATGTTCACGCCGCTCTTCAGGTGGATGCTGCCGTTGGCCACCAGCTCCGAGGCGCCCACGTCGATGTAGTAGCCTGAGCCGCGGCGCAGGTACTTCATGAAGAGCCCTGATCCGTCGGCGCCGAAGTCGAGCATGAAGCCTGCCTTTTCGAGCCGCGCGTACAGGTCGGCGTCGCGCTTCTTCATCTCCTCGTACACCGGGATGTGGAAGGTGTGCATGATTCTGTAGGGCACCGACGCGAAGATCAGGTCGGCCTTGTGGTGGTCGATGCCGCTTTTCACCGCCTGCTCCGAATAGAGCCCGCCCAGCGCAAGCTCCATCAGCGACTGCGAGGGCGCGATGTGCGTCGACGAGCGCTGGATCATCGTCACGTCGGCGCCGTGTTCCCACAGGGCGGCGCAGATGTCGTGCGCCGAGTTGTTGGAGCCCAGCACCACGCACTTCTTGCCGGCATAGGCCTCGGGCCCGGGGTGCTGGCTGGAGTGGTGCTGGTCGCCCTTGAAGTTTTCCGCGCCAGCCACCTTCGGCACGTTCGGGTAGCCCGACACGCCCAGCGCGAAAACCAGTTGCCTCGGTCGCAGCACCACCGGCTTGCCCTCGCGCTCGACCGTCACCTCCCAGCGCTGCGCGGCTTCGTCGAAGCGTGCCTTCTTCGCGGTGGTGGAGCTCCAGTAGTTGAGCTCCATGATCTTCGTGTACATCTCCAGCCAGTCGCCGATCTTGTCCTTGGGCGCGAACACCGGCCAGTCGTCGGGGAAGGGCATGTAGGGCAGGTGGTCGTACCAGACCGGGTCGTGCAGGCACAGCGACTTGTAGCGCTTGCGCCAGGAGTCGCCGGCCTTCGCGTTGCGCTCCACGATGATGGTCGGCACGCCCAGCCGCCGCAGCCGCGCGCCGAGCGCGATGCCGCCCTGGCCGCCGCCGATGATCACCACCTCGGGCTGCTCGGTGTAGCCCAGCGACGCTTCTTCGTCGCGGCGCTTCTCCAGCCAGTTCTTGCGGCCCTTGTGCACGCCGTGCTCCGCGCCCTTGATGCGGTTGTCGCCCGTCTTCTCCTCGAAGCCCTTCAGCTCCGTCATGGTGGTGAGCAGCGTCCAGGCCTTGCCGTTGCGCAGCCGCAGGTGGCCGCGTCCGCGCGCCACGCGCGTCTCGAAGGTGAACCACGCATCGACCACGCCATCGGCCTCGGTCGCCTCGCCCTCCACCGCGAAGGCCGTGGGCTGCACGTCGGCCAGCCGCGCCTGCAGCATCGCGCGGATCGCCCCGGGGCCCTCCTGCGTGCGGATGTTCCAGGTGAAGGCGACGAGGTCGCGCCAGAAGCTGTCGGCCTCGAACAGCGAGACGGCCGCGTCGATGTCGTTGCGCACGAGCGCGGCGGCGAAGTTGGCGAGCCATTGGGCCGCGGCCCGGGTGGGGGCGGTGGTGGGGTCTGTCATTGGGTGTCTCCGTAGCGTCGTTGATGGATGCGCGGCGCCTTTGGGGGCGGCGCGGCATCCGTTGCGCAGTTTTCGTGCCGCGCGCGGGGCGACAATGGATCAATGACTTGCGCGCGGTTTTGTATCAACGGAAGCCTTTGTCGCACGCCGCATGCGACGAAGGCTGCGACACTGTCGCAGCGTGTTTCAATCGTCCACCAACGGCCGGCTGCGCGGCGGCGCGATGCCGTGGCGCTTCATGTACCGGTACACCGTGGCACGGCTCAGGCCAAGTTCGTCGGCCGCGCGTGCCACGTGCCATCGGTGGCGCCTGAGCAGTTCGACCAGCTCGGTGGCGGCGATGCCATCTGGGTCGTCGGCCGAAGAAGCGGCGACACAGGCCACGTTGGCCGGGGTGACGTGGCCCGATCGTGCGGGCAGCTGTAGCTGGAGGTCTTCCACGCCGACCCGGCCGTCGCTGCACAGCGCCAACGCCAGCCTCAAAACATTGCGCAGCTCCCGCAGATTCCCCGGCCAGTCATGCGCCAGCAGTTTCTGCATCGCCTCTTCCGACAGCCGCGCCGGTGAAGACATCGCCGCGGCTTCCTCGTTGAACATGCCCTCGATCAGGTAGCGCATGTCGCCGCGTTCGCGCAGCGGCGGCAGCTTCAGCACCGCGCCGCACAGCCGGTAGTAGAGGTCCTCGCGAAAGCGACCCGAGGCCACGAGCCCGGGCAGGTGGCGGTGCGTGGCCGCCACCACCGCGATGTCCACGCGCTGCGGCGACTCTGCGCCCAGCGGCAGCACCTCGCCCTCGGAGAGCACGCGCAGCAGCCGCGTCTGCAGCGCCATCGGCATGTCGCCGATCTCGTCGAGGAACAGCGTGCCCCGGTCGGCCTGCGCGATCAGGCCCTTCATGCCCTTGGCGCGGCCGCCGGTGAAGCTGCCGGGCGTGTAGCCGAACAGCTCGCTCTCGATCAGCGAATCGGGAATGGCCGCGCAGTTCACCGCCACGAAGGGCATCGCCGCGCGGCCGCTGGCGCCGTGCAGTGCGCGGGCAAGCACTTCCTTTCCGCTGCCGGTCTCGCCCTCGACCAGCACGTGGATGCCGCGGTCCACCAGCCGGCGCGCCTGCGCAAGCAGCTTCTGCATCTGCGGATCGTCGCCCGCGATGCGTTCCAGCGGCGGCAGGCGGTCGTTCGGGCGTGCGGCGGGCGCCGCAGGGGTTGCGACCGAAGGCCTGCGCACGCGCGGCGCCAGCAGCGACGCGTGGTACTCGCCGCCACCGGGCAGCAGCACCGTGTGGGCAAAGGGCATGGCCGACGCGCCGCCGTTGCCGATGCGCCAGATCGCATCCATCGGCATGTGCAGCCATTCGGAGATCGCGCCGCCCAGCGCACGCCCCGCAAAGGCCTGCCGCGCGCCGCCGTTCGCGCCCACCACCGTGCCGCCTTCGTCGAAGGCCAGCATCACCTCGCCCGCCACGTCGACCAGCCCGAAGGCGCTGCCCAGCCGCAGGATCCAGTGGCCCCGGAAGCTGCGCAGGAAGTCGGCGTCCTCGATCATCCGCGCGTAGATGGCCACCAGGTGCCGCACGAGATGCTGGCTCTCCCTGGCTTCTGGCGAGCGCAGGGCAGACACGTCGAGGATGGCCGTGAGCTTGCCGCTGTGGTCGAACAGCGGCGCGGTGGTGCAGGTCAGCGCGATGTGCGTGGCGTCGAAGTGCTCGGTCTGGTGGCAGGTCATCGGCTGGCGCTCGATCAGGCAGGTGCCCACGCCGCAGGTGCCCGCGTGCGCCTCGTTCCAGTCGGCGCCGAGGTAGAGGCCGGCCTTGCGCAGCTGGTCGTCCCACGCGGGGTTGCCGATGTAGTCGACCGTGATGCCTTCCGCGTCGGTCAGCAGCACCATGTAGCCGAGGTCGGCCACGCGGCGGTAGATGTCTTCCATGCCCGAGCGCGCGGCGCGCAGGAAATGCTCCAGCTGTTGCTGGTGCGCGCGCACTTCCTGCGCCGGCAGGATGCGCGCGGGGCTCGGCCTCGACGGATCGAGCCCGTGGTCGCGCACGCAGCGCGCCCACGACTTGTGGACCAGGCTCGCCGCCGGATCGGCCAGCGCCGCGCCGGTGGTGATGGAGTAGACGTTGTCGATGTGACGCGATTGCAGGGACGTCATGCGCAGCCTCGCGGATGGGTGGGCACGGCCACGCCGGGCCGTGCAGCCGACCATCATTCGGCTGTCGCGCTGTCGCAGCACAGAGGTGAAACCCGGTGAAGTCCGAAGACCGCCTTCGTGCTTTGCAACAGAGTGTGCCGCCGGTTCGCTCAGCGGCAGGCGAAGCTCTCGGCCTTGCTCACGTCGCCGCCGAGGTAGGCGATCTTCTTCGGGTAGGTGCACAGCGGCCGCGCGAGCGACCTGTCGGCGTTCTGCATCACCATGCTGTCGGGCGCGATGCCTTTCTCGACCCAGTCGGTCAGCGCCGTGAACAGCTGGTTCTGCGCCGGCAGCGGCGGGTTGGCCGTGGGGCTGGTGCCGGCGAGGCCGTTGACAGAGCCCACGCCCGCGCAGTGGCCCATCGCCGGGATCTCCACGTAGCGGTCGAACTTCTGCAGTGCATCGATGCCGCCCATCGCCTTTGCCGCGCGCTCGTAGTAGTTGGCGGTACCCGAGCTCGGAATCAGCTGGTCGGCCAACCCGTGGTACGTCAGCAGCTTGGCGCCGCGGTCGCGGAAGCGCGCGAGGTCGGGGTTGTCGGCGTTGATGTTCGCGAAGGCCGTCTGCAGCGCCTTGCCGCGGTCGCTCGCGTTGGCGAGCTGGGCGTAAGACAGGCCCTTCCACTTGTCCGCGCCGTTGCCCGTGGCGTTGATGAAGTCCGGCGTTGCGATCGTCGGGTCCTGCAGGTTCAGCGCCACCTGGTGCGCGGCGATGTGAAAGGGCACGGGCACGCCGGCCACCGAGTCGGCCAGCGAGAAGCCCGGCGCGCCGGGGCTGTTGAGCGCGGTGCCGCGCGTGAGGCCGTACCAGAGCTGGTTCGATGCCAGCGTGGCGCCGTAGCCGATGTCGCTGGCGGGCGCGGGCGCGCTGCCGTCGCGTGTCTGGCCGTACCAGATCTTGTTGACGGCCTGCGCCTGCGCGGTGCTCAGGCATGCGGCGGTGGCGTTGGTGCCGCCGCTGGCGGTGCAAAGCACGGTCTTGTCCTGAGCGGGGTCGTACTTGCAGGCGGCGGGGTCGCTGATGAAGCCGTCGTGCTGGCCCGTGAGCGCGCTGTCGCAGGCGCTCACCGCCGACGAGGACACCAGCGAAAGCTGGTCGGCCGTGAGCGGCGTGCCGCCAAGGTCGCGCTGCATCACCACCTGCGGATACAGCTCGGCGGTGATGAAGCTGGTCCAGTTGATCGCGCTGTTGCCGGCCAGGATGCCGTCGAAGTCGTCGGGGTTCACCTGCGCCTGCATGTGGCCCTGGCGGCCGCCGGTGGAGCAGCCATCCCAGTAGGCGTACTTCGCGTCGCGCTGGTAGAAGCCGGCGGCGAGTGCCTTGGCCTTGACGGCCATCTGGTGAATGCCGCGGCTCGCGAAGTCGGTCCACAGCGTGGTGTTGACGGTGCCGTCGGGGTTCATCGCGAAAGAGCCGTCCACCGAAGGCAGCGGGGCCTTCGATGCATGCCCGGCGTCGGTCACGGCGCTCACCGAGCCTTCGCCCGCCGCGATGGCGGCTGCATTCGCCCCACCGATCTGCGTCTTCGCGCTGATGCCCGCGTCGCCGACGAAGCCGCCGCCGCCGAGCACGCGGATGCGGCTGTTCCACGAGGCCTGCGAAGGCAGCCACACCTCGATGCCGATGCCCGGCGAGGTCGATGGCGCATCGGCCGGGCCCGCATGGCCGGGTCCCACGTTGAGCTTGACCATGCACACGTCGCTGGCCGCCACCGTGCCCGAGGCCTTGCCGTCGAGGTTCAGGTCGTCGCCTTTCCTGAACTGTTTCACCACCGTCACGGTGGTGTCGGCGTCGGGCTTGAACGCGGTCTTCAGGCTTTCATCGCAGGCCAGGGCCAGCGGCGCGCCGGCGGGTGGAGCCGTGGCTGGCGCGGGAACGAGAGGCAGCACGGCAGGGCCTGAGGAGCTGCTGCCGCCGCAGGCCGTGAGCACGGCTGCCGCGGCGAGGCTCAGGCAGAGGACGGCGGAAATGGGGATCGGCGGGGTGGGCAATGGCTTGGGCATCTTCTCGTCTCCTGTTGTGTAGAGACATGAATTTGCCCGCGCCCCCCGCCGCGGTATATCGACATGCGATCACCGCTTGCAGGATTCCTTCACCCTCCACCGGGACTTACCCGCGCCGCGCGCGCGCCGGCGTGGTGCCGACCAGCTGGCGGAACACCTGCGTGAAATGCGCCTGGCTCGAAAAGCCCACGGCCTGCGCGATCTCCGCGAGCGACTGGTTGCCGCGCAGCAGCGACAGCGCGTGGCGCACGCGCTGCTCCATCACGTAGCGGTACGGCGTCGCGCCGGTGCTGGCGCGGAAGAGCCGCGTGAAATGCACCGCGCTCAGGTGCAGCTCGGCCGCGAGTTCGTCGATGCCGAAGTCCTCGGACAGATGCTGCATGACCCAGTCGTACACCCTGCGCAGGTCGTTCTGCGAGAGCCGTCCGCGCGGGCGCCGGGTGTTGCCCGTGGCTCCGTAGCGGTTGCGCAGGTAGCTCGCGAGCGCCATCGACAGGCCCTGCGCATGCAGGCGGCCCGAGCTGCAGCCGCGCTCCACCTCGTCGCGCATGGCGATGACCAGGGCCGACAGCGTCGCGTCGGTGGTCGACAGTTGCGTCTGCAGGTGCAGCTCGCCGTCGCCCTCGGGCATGAGGCTGCGCAGTGCCTCGGGGCGGATCTCCAGCACGATGGTCTCGGCGAGCTCGCCGGTCCAGGTTGCGCGCTCGACCTCGTAGCCCTGCTCGAAGATGAAGATCCCGCCGGCGTTCGACTCGAAGGGATGCTGGCGCCGCCCCCGCGTCATCGCGCCTTTCACATGGCCGCGCACGCACAGGCCGATCAGCGGATGCGGGTTGTAGCAGGCGGGGTTCTCGCCATCGCCGGACATTGCGCGCACCTCCAGCGCGAAGCCCTGCCACGCGGTGGCCTGCGCGTTCATCAGCATCCTGCCGTCGAAGGGCAGGGGCTTGCCCGATGTGTCGAGGAGGCTGATCTCGCGCGTCATCGCGTGGCCTACACGCCCAGCAGTTCCTCCAGCGCGTGCGGCTCGGCCAGCAGGTCGGCCGAGGCACCGTGCCGCACGATCTGTCCCTTCTCCATCACTACCGCGAGGTCGGTGTGCGCGAGCACCTTGCGGTAGTCGCGGTCGACGATCAGCGTGGCGATGCCGGTGGCGCGAATCTCGCCGATCACGCGCCAGATCTCGGCCACGATCAGCGGCGCGAGGCCTTCGGTGGCCTCGTCGAGGATCAAGAGGCGCGGGTTGGTCATGAGCGCGCGGCCGATGGAGAGCATCTGCTGCTCGCCGCCCGACAGCTGCTGGCCGCCGTTCGACAGGCGCTCCGCCAGGCGCGGGAAGGTGGCCATCACACGGTCGAAGGTCCATTCGCGCCGGCCGTCGATGCCCGCGCGCTCGCTCATCACGAGGTTCTCGCGCACCGACAGGTTCGGGAAGATGCCGCGCCCCTCGGGCACGTAGCCGATGCCCAGGCGCGCCATCTTCTCGGGCGGCAAGCCGGTGACGGTGCGGCCGTCGACCTGCACTTCGCCCGACGCGGGGCGCACGTAGCCCATCATGGTGCGGATCAGCGTGGTCTTGCCCATGCCGTTGCGCCCGAGCAGGCCGACCGAGGTGGCCGCGGGAATGCCGGCATGCACGCCGCGCAGGATGTGGCTGTTGCCGTAGTAGGTATTGAGGTCGCGCACGAGCAGCATGTCAGTGGTCTCCGAGATAGGCCGTGCGCACTTCCGGGTTCTCGCGGATTTCCTGAGGCGTGCCCGTGGCGATGACCGCCCCGTTCACCATCACGGTGATGCGGTCGGCGATGCGGAACACGGCGTCCATGTCGTGTTCCACCAGCAGGATCGCGTGCGTGGCCTTCAGCCGCGCGAGCAGCGTGAGCATGCGGTCGGTTTCCTCGGCGCCCATGCCGGCGAGGGGTTCGTCGAGCAGCAGCACGCGCGGGTTGGTGGCCAGGCACATCGCCACTTCGAGCTGGCGCTGCGCACCGTGGCTCATGGTGCCGGCAATGCGCTGCGCCTCGTGCGCGAGGCCGGCGGCCTCCAGCGCCGCGTCGGCCGAAGCGCTGCTGGTGGCGCAGCCGCGCGACGACTCCCAGAAGGCCCAGGGCTTCGGCGTGGCGGCCTGCGCGGCGAGCCGGCAGTTCTCGTGCACGCTGAACTCCGGGAAGATGGTGGTGCGCTGGTAGCTGCGGCCCACGCCGTCGCGCGCGCGCTTCCATTGCGCGCGGCCGGTGATGTCCGTGCCGTCGAGCGTGATGCGGCCTTCGCTGGCCTCGATCTCGCCCGAGAGCATGTTGATGAGCGTGGACTTGCCGGCGCCGTTGGTGCCGATCACGGCATGCACCTCGCCCACGTGCAGGTCGAGCGTGACGCCGTTGACGGCCGTGAGGCCGCCGAAGCGGCGCGTGAGCTTCTCGACGGAGAGCAGTGCGGTGGTCGTCGTCATGCGGCCCCCTTCGGCGAGAGACGCTGCACCAGGCCGATCAGGCCCTTGGGCAGCAGCGCCACGAACACGATGATCGTGAGCCCCAGCGTCAGCTGCCAGTGGTCGGCCAGCGGGCCCATCACCGCGTGCGTGGAGAAGATTTCCTTCAGCAGCGTGAACGCCACGGCACCGATCACCGCGCCGCGCAGGTGACCGAGACCGCCGAGGATCACCATCAGCAGCACCTCGCCCGAGTTGTGCCAGGCCATCAGCTCGGGGTTGACCACGCCGTCGCGCGAGGCGAGCAGGAAGCCCGCGAGCCCGGCCAGCGCGCCCGCCAGCACGAAGGCCGCGAGCTTGTAGCCGTACACAGCGAAGCCGGCGGCGCGCATGCGCTGCTCGTTCACGCGGATGCCCGCCAGCGCCGCGCCGAAGCGCGATCGCCGGATGAGCGCCAGCAGGGCGTAGGTGAACACCAGCGAGGCCAGCACCACGTAGAACAGCACCGTGCGGTTCTCCATGTCGAGCGCGCCGATGGCGGGCCGCACGTACATGTAGATGCCGTCGCTGCCGCCGCCCACCTTGGTGTCGTGAAACACGAAGAAGGCCATCTGCGCGAAGGCGAGCGTCACCATGATGAAGTACACGCCGCGCGTGCGCAGGCTCAGCGCGCCGACGAAGAGCGCGTAGAGCGCCGCCACGCCCATGGACAGCGGCAGCAGCAGCGCGAAGTTGCCGCCCTCGTTGCCCGAGGCCAGCACCGTCACGTACGCGCCGATGCCGTAGAACGCCGCGTGGCCCAGGCTCACGAGGCCGGTCATGCCCACCAGCAACTCCAGGCTCAGCGCGAAGATCGACAGGATCATCACCTTCACGATGAAGTCCGATGCGTAGTTGCCCATGAACGGGCCGGCGATGCCGACGGCGACCGCGCAAGCCACGGGCAGCAGGAAGGCGCTTTTCTTCATGGCTGTCATGGCCGCCTCCCCATCAGCCCCTCGGGCTTCCAGATGAGCACGATGGCCATCAGCAGATAGATGCCGATGCCGCTCAAGTCGGCGAAGAACACCTTGCCGAAGGTGTCGACGAAGCCCACCAGCAGCGAGGCCACCAGCGCGCCGGTGATGGAGCCGATGCCGCCGATCACCACCAGCACGAAGCAGATGATGAGCACGCTCGCTCCCATGTTCGGATACACCGAGGACATCGGCGCGGCGATCATGCCGGCCAGCGCGGCGAGCGCCACGCCCGCGGCGAACACGATGCGGTAGAGCCGCTTCACGTCGATGCCCAGGCCGCGCACCATGTCGCGGTTGCTCGCGCCGGCGCGGATCATCATGCCCAGGCGCGTGCGGTTCACCACCCAGTACAGGCCCACGGCCAGGACGATGCAGGCGGCCGACGCGAAGAGCCGGTACCACGGGTAGCTCATGACGCTGCCCAGCGCGAAGCTGCCGTCGAGCCACGCGGGCACCTTCACGCCATGCACGTCGTTGCCCACGAGGATGGAGCGCAGCTCCTCGAACACCAGGATCAGGCCGTAGGTCATGAGCACCTGCTGCAGGTGGTCACGCTGGTAGAGGTAGCTGAAGAAGGCCCATTCGAGCAGGTAGCCGAACACGGCCGCCAGCACCACGCCGGCCACCAGCATCAGCAGAAACTGGTCGCCGAACAGCGGCGCGAGCGAGAACGCCATGTAGGCGCCGATCATGTAGAAGCTCCCGTGGGCGAGGTTGATGACGCCCATGATCCCGAAGATCAGCGTCAGCCCCGAGGCCACGAGGAAGAGAAGCAGTCCGTACTGAACCGAGTTCAGACACTGGACCAGGAAAGTGCCGAAATCCACAGCGCGAGATCCCAGTTGGTTGTGGTTGCCGCAAGGCGACTCGCGGCCCGATCAAGGGCCGCGAGGGGAAAGACAGACTCAGAAAAAAAGGGGCTCGGGCTTGCTTACATCCGGCAGCCGCGGGCTGGGTCCGCCAGGCCCTTGATGGCCGTGCTCACCAGCTTGTTCTCCTTGCCCTCCACCTTGCGCAGGTAGATGTCCTGCACCGGGTTGTGCGACTTGCTCACGGTGAACGCGCCGCGCGGGCTGTCGATCTTGGCCTTCTCGACGGCGGCCGCGAACTCGGCCTTCTTCGAGATGTCGCCCTTGGTGGCGTTCAGGCCCACGCCCAGCATCTGGGCGGCGTCGTAGCCCTGCACGGCGTACACGTCGGGCTGCAGCTTGAACGACTTGGCATACGCCACGCGGAAGGCGTTGTCGCGAGCGGTGTTCAGGCCGTCGGCGTAGTGCAGCGTGGTCAGCATGCCCTGGGCCGAGTCGCCCTGCGCGTCGAGCGTGCCGTCGGTCAGGAAGCCGGGGCCGTACAGCGGGATGGTCTTGTTCAGGCCGGCGGCCTGGTAGTCCTTGACGAACTTCACCGCGCCGCCGCCCGCGAAGAAGGCGTACACCGCATCGGGCTTGGCGGCCGCGATCTCGGTCAGCAGCGCCTGGAACTCCACGTTGGGGAAGGGCAGGGTGAGCTGCTTGTCGACCTTGCCGCCGTTCTTCTCGAAGCCTTCCTTGAAGCCGTTGACCGACTCGTCGCCCGCGGCGTACTTCCAGGTGATGGTCATCGCCTTCTTCTTGCCCTGCTGCTTGGCCGCCACCTCGCCCATGGCGTAGGCCGGCTGCCAGTTGCTGAACGAGCTGCGGAAGATGTTGGGCGCGCACATCGGGCCCGTCACTGCGTCGGCGCCGGCATTGGGCACGATCAGCACGGTGCCGCTTTCCTTGGCGGCCTTGGCCATGGCCATGGCCACGCCGGAGTGCACGGTGCCGACGATCACGTCGACGTTGTCGCGCTTGATGAGCTTGTTGACGTTGTCGGTGGCCTTGGCCGGGTCGGACTCGTCGTCGACCTTGAAGTATTCGATCTCGCGGCCGGCGAGCTTGCCGCCCTGCTCGTCGACGTACAGCTTGAAGCCGTTCTCGATGGCCACGCCCAGGGCGGTGTAGGTGCCGCTGTAGGGCAGCATCAGGCCGACCTTGAGCTTGCCCGTGCCCTGGGCGCCGGCGGCCGCCGCCAGCGAGGCGAGGGCGATGGCCGTGAAGGCGAGGCGGGCGGTGCTGCGAATGGTCATGGTGTCTCTCTCCGATTTCTGGTGATGAAGGAAGTGGCCGCGACGATGACACGATCCGGCTGATCGCGATGCGGGGAATGCCCGCATTGAGGGATTTCCAGCAGCTCGCATCCATCCACGCGCGCGGCGATGCCGCGGATCTGCGCGAGGGTGCCGTACTCGTCGTCGATGCCCTGCACGGCGAGCACGGGGCAGCGGATGGTGTCGAGTTCGCTCTCGATGTTCCAGTCGCGGAATGGCGGGTGCAGCCAGATGCGGTTCCAGCCCCAGAAGGCGGAGTCGGCGCTGTCGTGGTAGCGGCCCAGCTTCTGCGGCAGGTCGGTGCCGAGATAGGCGGTGCGCGCGTTCTCGATGTTCGCCACCGTCACGTCCTCCACGAAGATGTGCGGCGCCAGCACCACGAGGCCGGCCACCTTGTCGGGAAAGCGCGAGGCATGCAGCAGCGAGATCGAGCCGCCGTCGCTGTGGCCGAAGAGCCAGGGTTTCTGGTCGGCGAGGCCGAGCGCGGCGAAGAGGGCGGGCAGCACCTCGTGCGCCTGGCGGTGCATGAAGTCGACGTCCCAGATCTCGTCGTCCGCGCGCGGCGTGGAGCGGCCGTAGCCGGGGCGCGAGAACACGAGGCCGCGCACGCCGGCGGCTTCGCACAGCCGCGCGGGAAAGTCCTTCCACATCGCGACCGAGCCCAGGCCCTCGTGCAGGAACACGACGAGCGGCGCAGCGGTGCGCTCGGGCGCGATCCACTGGCATTCGATGCGCACCTCGCGGTTGCGCCAGGTGATGGTGGCGAAGTCGGTGCTCATGGTTGCTGCGCCTTCCCCTTTTGGGGAAAGGTCGGGATGGGGGCAGGCTGCGCCTGCAAAGGCCGTGCCTGCATCACGCCTGCTTTTCCTTCTCGCGCAGCCGGAAGCGCTGGATCTTCCCCGTCGCCGTCTTGGGCAGTTCGCCCACGAATTCGAGAAAACGCGGGTACTTATAGGGCGCCAGGCGTTCCTTGACGAAGGCCTTGAGCTCGTCCTCGGTGGCAGCGCTCCCGTCCTTCAGCACCACGAAGGCCTTGGTCTTGGTCAGGCCGTCGGCGTCTTCCTTGCCGATCACCGCCGCCTCGAGCACGGCCGGGTGCTGCATCAGCGTGGCCTCGACCTCGAAGGGCGAGACGTAGATGCCGCTGACCTTGAGCATGTCGTCGCTGCGCCCGGCGTAGGTGAAATAGCCGTCGGCGTCGCGGGTGTACTTGTCGCCGCTCTTGGTCCAGCCGCCCTGGAAGGTCTCGCGCGACTTCTCGCGGTTGGCCCAGTACATCAGCGCCGAGCTCGGGCCGCGGATGTAGAGGTCGCCCACCTCGCCGTCGGGCACGGGGCGGCCGTCCTCGCCGCGCAGCTCGACCTCGTAGCCTTCCACCGGCCGGCCGGTGGTGCCGTAGCGCACGTCGCCGGGACGGTTGGAGATGAAGATGTGCAGCATCTCGGTCGAGCCGATGCCGTCGATGATCTCGCAGCCGAAGTGCTGCTTGAAGCGCTGCGCGATCTCGCCCGGCAGCGCCTCGCCGGCCGAGGAGCACATGCGCAGCGCCACCGCTTCGCGCGCGGGCAGCCTGGGCGAGGCGAGCATGCCCGCGAAGCCCGTGGGCGCGCCGAAGAACACGGTCGGTTTGTGTTCCACCCAGCGGCGGAAGGTGGCGTCGGGCGTGGGGCGCTCGGCCATCAGCACCACGGTGGCGCCCACCGAGAGCGGAAAGGTCAGCGCGTTGCCCAGGCCGTAGGCGAAGTACATCTTGGCGGCCGAGAAGCAGACGTCGTCCTCGGTCAGGCCGAGCACCGGCTTGCCGTAGAGCTCGGCCGTCCACCACAGGTTGGCGTGCGTGTGGACCGTGCCCTTCGGCTTGCCGGTGGAGCCGGAGGAATACAGCCAGAAGCCCGGGTCGTCGGAAGCCGTGGTCACTGGTGCCGCGAGCGGTTCGACGGCGGCGAGCGCGGCGTCGAATTCCTGTGCGCCTTCGGGCAGCGCGCCGGCGGGCTGCGACACGAAGAGCGCGCGCACCTCGTGCCCGCCGCGCGACATCGCCTCCTGCAGCGTGGGCAGCAGCGCGCCCGACACCAGCACCGCCTGCGCGCGGCTGTGGTCGAGCATGTAGGCGTAGTCGTCGGGCGTGAGCAGGGTGTTGACCGCCACCGGCACCGCGCCGGCATAGAGGCTGCCGAGGAAGCTCACGGGCCAGTCGTTGCCGTCGAGCATGAGCAGCAGCACGCGCTCTTCGCGCCGGATGCCGGCGGCCTGCAGCGCGGCGGCCAGGCGGCGCGAGCGCTCCTCGAGCTGGCCGTAGCTCAGCGTGCCGCGGTCGTCGATGTAGGCGGGGCGCGCGGCGCGTTCGCGGTTGAGGTCGAACAGGTGTCCGGCGAAGTTGAATCGTGGGGGCGGGGTCATGGTCTTGTCTCCTTCGGCCGTGTTCTTTTCTAGAGGCCGAGCGCGGCGATCACGCCAGGGCTCGCCTGCACCGCGGCGCGGCGGTGATAGAAGTCGAGCGCGCGCAGTCCGCCCAGCTCGGCGCCGCCGCCCGCGCGGCCGGGGCCGCCGTGCAGCGACATCGGCATCACGTTGCCGTGGCCGGTGTGGGCCTGCGCCACTTCGGGGCTGACGACGTGCACGCGGCCGTGGCTCGGGGCCACCGCTAGCGTGGCCTGCGCCAGTGCCGCGTCGTCGCTTCCATATATGGAGGTGACGAGCGAGCCCTGGCCGCGATGCGCCAGTGCGATGCCGTGCGCGAGGTCGCGGTAGGGCAGCAGCGTGGCGACGGGGCCGAACACTTCCACGTCGTGCACCTGCTGCGCTGCGTCGGCGTCGCGCGCGCCCAGCAGCACGGGGCCGATGCAGGCGGCAATGGCCGGGTCGGCGTCGACCAGGGGCTTGTCGCGGCCGTCGTGCAGCACGGTGGCCTGCGCGGACAGCGCCGCCAGGCCTTCGCGCACCGAACCGAGCTGCGCGCGGCTCACCAGCGAACCCATGCGCACGCTCTCGTTGCGCGGATTGCCGACAGTGATGCCCGCGAGCCTGGCGCCGATGGCCTCGGCCGCCGCGTCATAGAGCTCCGCCGGCACCAGGATGCGGCGGATGGCGGTGCACTTCTGGCCCGACTTCACCGTCATCTCGCGCACCACTTCGCGCACGAGCAGGTTGAAGGCGTCGCTGCCGGGCGCGGCGCCGGGCAGCAGCAGGGCGCTGTTGAGGCTGTCGGCCTCGATGTTCACGCGCACCGAGCGCTGCGCCACGGCCGGGTGCGAGCGGATCACCGCCGCCGTCTCGGCCGAGCCGGTGAAGGAGGCCACGTCGAAGGGCTGCAGCGCGTCCATCAGGCCGGCCGAGCTGCCGCACACGATGGAAAGCGCGCCGGCCGGCAGCACGCCCGCGTCGACCACGTCCTTCACCATGCGCTGCGTGAGCCAGGCGGTGGCGGTGGCGGGCTTCACGATCACCGGCACGCCGGAGAGCAGCGCGGGCGCGGCCTTCTCCCACAGGCCCCAGGAGGGGAAGTTGAATGCGTTGATGAAGAGCGCCACGCCCTGCGTCGGCACCTGCAGGTGCTGCGACTGGAACACCGGCTCCTTGTCGAGCTTCACCGCGTCGCCGTCGCGCAGCGCGCGCACGTCGCCGAGCGCATCGCCCCACTTGGCGTACTGGCCGAGCGTGAAGATCGCGCCGTCGATGTCCACGGCCGAGTCGTTCTTCACCGTGCCGGAGTTGGCGGTGGCGATCTCGTAATACGCATCGCGGTTGGCCTGCAGCACCTTCACCACGGCCGCAAGCAGCCCCGCGCGCTGGCGGTAGGTGAGGGCGCGCAGCGCGCTGCCGCCCTGTTCGCGTGCGAAGGCGAAGGCGGCCGGCAGGTCCAGGCCGGTGGCATCGACGCGCGCGAGCTCGGTGCCCAGTACCGGGTCGAAAAGAGGCGTGCCTGCGCCTGAACCGCTTTGCCAGCGGCCGGCGACGTAGTTGGGAAGAAGCTCGGTCATTGGGTGAACTTGATCTGCCCTTCAGGCAGGAGATACAGGACAAGCGCGCGGCCCTGGGCCACGGTCGGGCGATGCGCGGTGCCGGGGCCGTAGACGCACCAGCCCGCAGGCCGGCCGTCGAAGGTGGCGGCCGCGCCGTCGAGCGGCATGATCAGGTCGATCTCGCCGTTGGGATGGGTGTGGTGCGGACCGGCGATGTCCTGCATGTCGACCACGTCGACCGAGAAGCGGTGCAGCGCGTCTTCGGCCTTGAAGACGCGGCCGTACCTGATGCCGCCGCCCTCGCGCTCGCAGAGCCACCCTTCGGCGACGCCGCCGATGCAGGCCTGGCGCAGCTGCTCGAAGCTGGCGCTGCCGGCGCCGTGGTGGGTGTTGAGCCACCGGTCGAGTTCGCCGTCGAGCGGCTTGCCGGCGATCTGGGCGGTCAGGCCGGCGATCAGCTGGTGGAATGCTTCCTTGCCGGTGGCGGGAGTGCTGCTGCTGTCGGACATCGTGGGGCCTCGAACTTTGGAACTACCTTGCAGGATCACTGAGTGTGCAGTATCTTGCGTGTGGCCGAACAATAAGCATCGAGACAATGAGTGTCAAGCAATATAGTGCATCTATGGTGTTTACCCTGAGCGCGCACAATCCCGGCGAAGAACGAGGAATTGCATGAACGAGCATGTAGACGCGGCGCTGGCCGCCGCGCCTGAAAGCGGCAACGGCGCGCCAGGCCAGGCCGTCGCCGGGGAGGCGAAGAATCCGCTGCTGTCGGCGCTGGGCGACCGCGTGCGCAACCTGCGCGCGCAGCGCGGGCTCACGCGCAAGGCGGTGGCCGTCGCGGCCGACGTGTCGGAGCGCCATCTGGCCAATCTCGAATACGGTATCGGCAATGCATCGATCCTGGTGCTGCAACAGGTGGCTGGCGCGCTGCACTGCTCGCTGGCCGAGCTGGTGGGCGACGTGACCACCAGCTCGCCAGAGTGGCTGCTCATCCGGGAACTGCTCGAGAACCGCGGCGAGGCCGACCTGCGCCGCGTGCGCGTGGCCATCGGCGAGCTGCTGGGCACCGCCTCGGTCGACCCGGCGCGGCACCGGCGCATCGCGCTCGTGGGTCTGCGCGGCGCGGGCAAGTCGACGCTGGGGCAGATGCTGGCGGAAGACCTGGAAATCCCGTTCATCGAGCTCAGCCGCGAGATCGAAAAGCTCGCCGGCTGCAGCGTGCGCGAGATCCACGACCTGTACGGCACCAACGCCTACCGCCGCTACGAGCGCCGCGCGCTGGAAGAAGCGGTGCAGATCTACAGCGAGGTGGTGATCGCCACGCCCGGCGGCATCGTCTCCGACCCGGCCACCTTCAACGAGCTGCTCGCGCACTGCACCACCGTGTGGCTGCAGGCCGCGCCCGAGGAGCACATGGGCCGCGTGGCCGCGCAGGGCGACACCCGCCCGATGGCCGCCAGCAAGGAAGCGATGGAAGACCTGCGCCGCATCCTGAACGGCCGCGCCGCCTTCTATTCGAAGGCCGACCTGTCGGTGGACACCAGCGGCAAGACGCTCCCGCAGAGCTTCCAGGCCCTGCGTGCGGCCGTCCGCCAGTCCATGGGACTGGTCTAGGCGCCTTCCGGACTCCTGAAATCTGAAAAAAGTGCAGCAGGCATTGACTTGCCTGTGTGCATGCAGCATGATGCATGTCATCGGAGCAAGAAAGTGCATTATCTTTCCTGTTCACGGTTTCCGAACACTGCCCCACAGGAGACTTCCGCATGACCGACACCACCACGCTCCAGGCGCCCCAGCGCGTCGACTACCGCACCGAACCCGGCCAGTACCGCCACTGGTCGCTGAGCTTCGACGGCGCCATCGCGCGCCTCGTGCTCGACATCGCGGAAGACGGCGGCATCCGCCCCGGCTACAAGCTCAAGCTCAACAGCTACGACCTGGGCGTGGACGTGGAGCTGAACGACGCGCTCAACCGCGTGCGCTTCGAGCACCCCGAGGTGCGCAGCGTGATCGTCACCAGCGGCAAGGACCGCATCTTCTGCTCCGGCGCCAACATCTTCATGCTGGGCGTTTCCAGCCACGCCTGGAAGGTGAACTTCTGCAAGTTCACCAACGAGACGCGCAACGGCATCGAAGACTCGTCGAAACACTCGGGCCTGAAGTTCCTGGCGGCCGTCAACGGCGCCTGCGCGGGCGGCGGCTACGAACTGGCGCTGGCCTGCGACGAGATCCTGCTGGTGGACGACCGCTCTTCCGCCGTCTCGCTGCCCGAAGTGCCGCTGCTGGGCGTGCTGCCCGGCACCGGCGGCCTGACCCGCGTGACCGACAAGCGCCACGTGCGCCATGACCTCGCCGACATCTTCTGTACCAGCGTCGAAGGCGTGCGCGGCCAGCGCGCGGTCGACTGGCGCCTGGTCGACGCCGTGGCCAAGCCCGCGCAGTTCGCCGCCGCCGTGCAGGAGCGCGCTTCGCAGCTCGCCGCCGGCAGCGACCGCCCGGCCAACGGCAAGGGCGTGGCGCTGACCCGCCTGGAGCGCACCGACAGCGCCGACGGCATCTCGTACGCGAACGTCGACGTGCGGATCGACCGCAGCAAGCGCACCGCCACCATCACAGTGAAGGCGCCCACCGGCGCGCAGCCGTCGGACATCGCCGCCATCGAGGCAGCCGGCGCCGCATGGTGGCCGCTGGCGATGTGCCGCGAACTCGACGACGCCATCCTGAACCTGCGCACCAACGAACTCGACATCGGCACCTGGCTGCTCAAGACCGAGGGCGACGCTGCCGCCGTGCTCGCGTCGGACGCCGTGATGCTCGCCAACAAGGACCACTGGCTGGTGCGCGAGACCATCGGCGCGCTGCGCCGCACGCTGGCGCGCCTGGACGTGTCCTCGCGCAGCCTGTTCGCCCTGATCGAAGCCGGCTCGTGCTTCGCCGGCACGCTGGCCGAACTGGCCTTCGCGGCCGACCGCGCCTACATGCTCGCGCTGCCCGACGATGCCGAGCGCGCGCCCAGGCTCACGCTGGACGAGTTCAACTTCGGCTTCTTCCCGATGGTGAACGACCAGAGCCGCCTGCAGCGCCGCTTCTATGAAGAGGCCGCGCCGCTGGAAGCCGCTCGCGCCGCCGCCGGCAAGGCGCTCGATGCCGACGAGGCGCTGAAGCTGGGCCTGGTGACCGCCGCGCCCGACGACATCGACTGGGACGACGAAATCCGCATCGCCATCGAGGAACGCGCCGCGATGTCGCCCGACTCCCTGACCGGCCTGGAAGCCAACCTGCGCTTCGCGAGCAAGGAGAACATGGTCACCCGCATCTTCGGCCGCCTCTCGGCCTGGCAGAACTGGATCTTCAACCGCCCCAACGCCGTCGGCGAGAAGGGCGCGCTGAAGGTCTACGGCACCGGCCAGAAAGCCGGCTTCGATTTGAACCGGGTCTGAGGCAAATACAGGACCACAGGAAGAGACAAGAACAGCCGAACGCAGAAGGAAGACAAAAGCTACGCAGAAGCCGCAGAAGAAGAATCACGAGAACCTTCCCTGGTTTTTCTTCTGCGGCTTCTGCGAAACCTTCGCGACTTCTGCGTTCGGTCCCGAGTTTGTGTGTATTCGGAAGGAACCCCCCATGAGCACGATCAACTACAGCGAGAAGATCCCCAACAACGTCAACCTCGGCGAAGACCGCACGCTGCAGCGCGCGCTCGAAGGCTGGCAGCCCAACTTCATCAACTGGTGGGACGACGTGGGCCCCGAGGGCTCCACCAACCACGAGGTGTACCTGCGCACGGCGGTGAGCGTCGATCCGCAGGGCTGGGCGCAGTTCGGCCACGTGAAGATGCGCGACTACCGCTGGGGCATCTTCCTGAACCCGGGCGACGCCAACCGCGAGATCCACTTCGGCGACCACAAGGGCGAGAAGGCCTGGCAGGACGTGCCCGGCGAGCACCGTGCCAACCTGCGCCGCATCATCGTGACGCAGGGCGACACCGAGCCCGCGTCGGTGGAGCAGCAGCGCCACCTGGGCCTCACCGCGCCCAGCATGTACGACCTGCGCAATCTGTTCCAGATCAACGTGGAAGAGGGCCGCCACCTGTGGGCCATGGTCTACCTGCTGCACAAGCACTTCGGCCGCGATGGCCGCGAGGAAGCCGAGGCGCTGCTGCAGCGCACCTCGGGCGACGAGAACAACCCGCGCATCCTGGGCGCCTTCAACGAGCGCACGCCCGACTGGCTCGCGTTCTTCATGTTCACGTACTTCACCGACCGCGACGGCAAGTTCCAGCTGTCGGCGCTGGCCGAGAGCGCCTTCGACCCGCTGGCGCGCACCACGAAGTTCATGCTGACCGAGGAAGCGCACCACATGTTCGTGGGCGAGAGCGGCGTGTCGCGCGTCATCGCACGCACCGCGCAGGTCATGAACGAGCTGAAGACCGATGACCCGCAGAAGGTGCGCGCGGCCGGCTGCATCGACCTGGGCACCATCCAGCGCTACCTGAACTTCCACTACAGCGTGACCATCGACCTGTTCGGCGCCGACCAGTCGAGCAACGCCGCCATCTTCTACAGCTCGGGCCTGAAGGGCCGCTACGAAGAAGGCAAACGCACCGACGACCACGTGCTCAAGGGCCAGACCTACAAGGTGCTCGAGGTGAAGGACGGCCAGCTCGTCGAGAAGGAAGTGCCGATGCTCAACGCGCTGAACGAAGTGCTGCGCGACGACTTCATCAAGGACTCGGTGGCCGGCGTGGGCCGCTGGAACAAGGTGCTGGAAAAAGCCGGCATCCCGACACGCCTGGTGGTGCCGCACAAGGCCTTCAACCGACAGATCGGCGCGCTCGCCGGCATCAAGATGTCGCCGGAAGGCCGCGTGGTGAACGACGTGGAATGGGCCGCCAAGCGCGACGAGTGGTTGCCCAGTGCCGAAGACTTCGCTTTCGTGGCATCGTTGATGGGCCGCGTGGTGGAGCCGGGCAAGTTCGCCGGCTGGATCTCGCCGCCGGTGATGGGCATCAACCGCCAGCCGGTGGATTTCGAGTACGTGCGGTTCGGTTGATCTGCAATTGGGGTATGACTCCCTCTCCCCTCGGGGAGAGGGCGGGGGTGAGGGAGGCAGCGTCCCCACGACAAGCTGCTGCCCCCTCACCCTGACCCTCTCCCCAAGGGGAGAGGGAAAGGAGAAAGAACATGGACATGGCCGTCGAAGCCGGAGTCATCAAGCAGCACCTGATCGACCCCGAGATCTGCATCCGCTGCAACACCTGCGAGGCCACCTGCCCGGTCAACGCGATCACGCACGACGACAACAACTACGTCGTGCGCGCCGACGTCTGCAATGGCTGCATGGCCTGCATCTCGCCGTGCCCCACGGGCTCGATCGACAACTGGCGCACCATGCCGCTGGTGCGCGCGTACTCCATCGAGGAGCAGTTCACCTGGGAATCGCTGCCCGCCGAACTCTCGCCCGAGGAGCTCGAAGCGGCCGGCGTGTCGGCGGGCGCGGAAGCCGCGCCTCCCGCCCAGACGCAGGCACAAGCGCAAACCCAGGCCGCGGTCGAAACGCTCGAGCCGGCCTTCAACTCCGCGCAGTACGGCGCCACCGTGCCGCCCTGGTCGGCCGCGCACGCCTACACCAACCTCTTTCCGCCGAAGACGCCGACCACCGCCACCGTGGTGGGCAACTACAACTGCACCGAGGCTGGCTTCGACAGCGAGACGCACCACATCGTGCTCGACTTCGGCGCGCTGCCGTTCCCGGTGCTCGAGGGCCAGTCGATTGGCATCGTGCCGCCCGGCACCGACGCCATGGGCAAGCGCCACCATGCGCGCCAGTACTCGGTGGCCAGCCCCCGCAATGGCGAGCGCCCCGGCTACAACAATGTCTCGCTTACCGTGAAGCGTGTGACCGAGGACCACGACGGCACGCCCGTGCGCGGCGTGTGCTCCAACTACGTGTGCGACCTGAAGGTGGGCGACACGGTGCAGGTGGTGGGGCCCTTCGGCGCCTCGTTCCTGATGCCGAACCATCCGAAGTCGCACATCGTGATGATCTGCACCGGCACCGGCAGTGCCCCGATGCGCGCCATGACCGAGTGGCGCCGCCGCCTGCGCAAGAGCGGCAAGTTCGAAGGCGGCAAGCTGATGCTGTTCTTCGGCGCGCGCACGCAGCAGGAGCTGCCGTACTTCGGCCCTCTGCAGTCGCTGCCCAAGGACTTCATCGACATCAACCTCGCGTTCTCGCGCACGCCGGGGCAACCCAAGCGCTACGTGCAGGACCTGATGCGCGAGCGCGCCGCCGACCTGGCCGCGCTGCTGAAGGACGGGGCCAGCCACTTCTACGTGTGCGGCCTGAAAAGCATGGAAGAAGGCGTGGTGCTCGCGCTGCGCGACGTGGCGAAGGAAGCCGGACTCGACTGGGACACGGTGGGCGCGGCGCTCAAGCGCGAAGGCCGCCTGCACCTCGAGACCTACTGAGCCCCGGCGGATGAAGTTCGCCGACTTCCACGCGGGCCAGGTCATCGAGGCCGGGCCCTATGTGCTCACAGAGGCCGAGCTTCTGCAGTTCGCGCGGGCCTACGACCCGCAGTGGTTCCACACCGATGCGCAAGCGGCGGCCGAGAGCCCTTTCGGCGGGCTCATCGCAAGCGGCTGGCATACCTGCTCCATCGCGATGCGGCTGGTGGTGGAGGCAGCGCTGGCCGGTTCCGAATCTTTCGCATCGCCGGGGCTGGAGCATGTGCGCTGGCCCAACCCGGTCCGCCCGGGCGACGCGCTGCGGCTGGTGGCCGACGTGATCGAGGTGCGCCGCTCAGAGAAGCGTCCGACGCTGGGCATCCTGCGCTGGCGCTGGCGGCTCTTCAACCAGCGCGAGCTGATGGTGCTCGATGCCGAGGTCACGAGCCTGTTCAAGCTCAAGCCGGCCGACCAGGCGACGGAATCAGGCGACAGAACGTGAAAAGGCCCGCGGCGCTCCGGCGCCGCGGGCCTTTGTCATCGGGCTGCTGCCGTCGTTACTTCTTGATGTCGACAGCGCCCGAACCCTGGGCCTTGCCGTGAGCCTTCGCGCCTACCGCAGGTGCCTTCACCGCGCCGCCGGCCGAGCCGACAGCCCCTGTCGCGCCTTCGAGCGTACCGCCCACCGTGTTGGTCACGCCGCCCACGGCGTTCGTCGCTCCGCCGACCGCGTTCGTGGCGCCGCCCAGAACGCCGCCGACAGCATTGCCGGCCGCGCCCGTGGCGCCGCTCGCCGCGCCGCCGGCATTGGTGTTCGCGCCGGCACCGGCGTTGGCGCCGGTTGCCGCACCCGCACCGCCGCGTGTGCCTGCGGTGGAGCCCGAGGCATTCACGTCGGCATTGACCCCTACGCCCACCCCGACGCCTTGCGCCTGGGCGACGCCGCCGATGGCCAGCATGCCTGCGAGCAGGGTGCCGAGGACGATGCGCTTGTGTTGATGCTGTTGCTTCATGGGTGACTGTTCCTTTCGTTGCATGGTCACGGTTTCATGGACCGATCGGGTTCGATCGATCCGGGTGCAACCATGGCTGTGCCGCGATCTGTCGCCATGTGCGCCGCTTTCGCCCGCTCGCGTGGGAATCGGCCGTCGGCGAAATCGGGGGCTCGTGCGTTAGGCCCCCGGATCGACGTTCGGCCCATCAAGGCAACAGATGCTTACGGAAGAAAGCCGTTGTCTTCGTGTTCACATCCGGCAACACGTTCTGGCGGTCGAAGCCCGGTGGGTCGTCGAGCATGTCGCCGATCAGCCCGCTCAGCTCCGGCGGGGGTGGCGAGAGCAGCGCGCCGTGGCCGCCGGTGGGCATGTCGGCGATCAGCTCGCAGCGCGGCAGGCAGGCCGCGAGCACGCGGTCGCTGTGAAAGCGCGGGATCAGCCAGCGGTCCTGCCGGGCGGTGATGAGGCCCAGCGGCACGCGCGGATCGGCCAGCGAGGCCATGTCGAAATCGGCCGAGGAAGGCACGCCCGCCACGATGGCCGCGATTCGTGGATCGGTGTGCTCGCGCGGCGCGGCGTCGTCGCCGAAGCGGTGGCGTATGACGAAGAGCGCCGCCCATTTCCTGATGCCGTCGAGCGGGCCACCGGTCAGCCGCGTGATGAGGCCGACGCAGGACTGGAAGTCGTCCACCAGGTTCGCCTCGCAATGCCGCGCGAAGGCGGCCGGCGACCAGCGCCCGCCGGCCAGGCTCAGGGCCGTGTGGCCGCCCGCCGACATGCCGTACGTCCCGACCTTGTCGAGCCGCAGCATCGGCGCGAAGCGCGGGTCGCGTGCCACCGCGTCGATGGCGCGCGAAACCTCGGCTGGGCGCATCGTCCAGCTGTCGGGGCCGGGGTCACTGTCGTCCTTGTAGTTGTCGGCCTTGTGCTCGGGCATGGCGACGACGAAGCCGGCCTCGACCAGGCTGCGCGCGATGTCCGCATGCACCCACGGCGCACCGCCCGAGCCGTGAGAGACGATCACCAGCCGGCCATTGCCGGGCACTGGCGCGCCTTGCACGGCCAAGTCGAGCGTGAAGCGGGCGCGCTGGGTCGGTCGGGCTGCGTCGGCCGAGGGATAGAACACCGTGACCGGGCCGTCGCCGGGCGCGGCGGGAAGCTCCGCCATGCCCATCGAGGCCCGCGTCCAACCGCAGAAAAACGCGAGAAACAGGAAGAAGAGAGAAGAAGAACGTCGCATCGTTGGTTCCTTGCCTTTGGAAGCCCCACACGATGCCGGGGCGCTGCTGCCCGGTCTTGCCGAAAGCCGCGAGCGCCAGTTTTCGGCCAGAGATTTCAGGATTCGGCCAGCTTCTTCCTGCGGAATTCGGTGGGCGTGAGGCCCGTGGCGGCCTTGAAGGCGCGGTTGAACGGGCCGATGGACTGGAAGCCCGCTGTCAGAGCGATCGTCAGCACCGGCAGCTCGCGTTTCGAGGAATCGGCCAGCGCCGCCATTGCGTCGGCCAGCCGGAAGCCGTTGACGTAGGCGTTGAAATTCCGATGGCCCAGCCGCTGGTTGATGAGACGGCGCAAGCGGTACTCGGGCACCGAGAGCCGGGCGGCAAGGGCGGCGATGCTCAGGTCTTCGCTGCGGTAGGCGTGCTCGACCGCCATGGCGTGGTGGAGGGAATCGGCGAGGCGGTCTTCGGCGGGGTCGGAGGCTGGCCCGGGTTCCGGTTCAGGGGGCGGGGGATCGGCCGGTGCTTCGACGGGAGGTTGCGGTGCCGGCAGTGGGGGCAGCGGGTCCGGCATCAACAGCGGGATCGCGGCCGGCGCCTGCGCCGCCGGAAAGAGCTCAGACCCCGCCAGCCGGACCATCCGCCACGCCACCACCGCCACGATCAGCAGCAGCATCGCCACGTCGGCCGTGGCGGAAGGGCCCGAGAGCTGTCCGCGCGGCGAGGCCAGCCGCACGGCCAGCATCCCGAGGCTGTAGCCGACGCCCGCCACCACGATGAACACGCGCAGCCGGCGCCGGCCTTCCACCAGGTCCGCGCGCCATTGCGAAGCCGCCGCCATCGCGGCCAGCACCGCGAACAACAGCGGCACGGCGCGCTGGATACCCATGATGACCGGCGCGAGCACCGAGGCGCTGCCCGCGACGATCGCGCAGTTGAGCGCCGCCAGCGCCGCCACGGCCAGCCATGAGGCGACGTGCACCGGCCGCAGGGCGAAGTCGTCGTCGAACAGCGCCCGGACGAACACCCAGAACAGCACCGCGTTGCCGACGGAGACCGCGACGAAGGGCGCCTGCCATGTGCGCGGCACGGAGGCTTCGAACATCGGCGCGGAGCCGACGACCTGGATGCACAGCCCCAGCGCGAGCAACACGCCCGCGCGCGCCGCCGGCAGGCGAGGGCGGTCGCGGCCGAGGATCAGCGCGAGCACGAGCAGCAGGGCCAGCAGCACGCCGCGCAGGGCGGCGTCGAGCAGGGTGATCGGGGCGGGTGTCATGGCAGGGGGCAGTGCAGCCGGGCAGATTCTCGCCGCCCGGGGCGATGCAAGACCCTTTCGCCCGTCATGGCAAACACACGCAACTCATAATGTTGCATGAAACGCGACAGCAAGCTCTCCGCCGTCCTCCACGTGCTGCTGCACATGGCCGAGATGAAGACGCCCGTCACCTCCGAGTCGCTCGCGGTTGCGATGCAGACCAACCCGGTGGTCGTGCGCCGACTCATGGCCGGCCTGCGGCAGGCGGGGTTCGTGAGTTCGGCCAAGGGCCATGGCGGCGGGTGGATGCTGTCGTGCACCTTGTCGGCGGTGACGCTGGGCGACGTCCACAACGCGGTGGGCGCGCCCGCGCTGCTGGCCATGGGCAACCGCACCGAGAGCCCGGGGTGCATCGTCGAGCAGGCGGTGAACGCGGCGCTCGACGGCGTCTGCGACGAGGCCGAGGCGCTGCTGCTCAGGCGCTTCAACAGCATCACGCTGGCCGATCTTTCCAGGGACTTCCATCGCCGCATGACAGGCGGCGGCTTCACATCGAAGGACATCGAACATGCGTCATGACGCTCTGATCGTGGGCGGCAGCTTTGCCGGCCTTTCCGCTGCCATGCAGCTTGCCCGGGCGCGGCGCAAGGTCTGCGTCGTCGACACCGGCGCGCCGCGCAACCGCTTCGCGGCCGCGTCGCACGGCTTCTTCGGGCAGGACGGCGTGCCGCCCCTGAAGATGATTGCGGATGCGCGCGAGAAGCTGCTTGCGTATCCCAGCGTCGAGTTCGTCGAGGCGGCCGTGGTGGATGCGGGTGCCGAGGAGGCAGGTGGATTCACCGTATCGCTGAGCAACGGCGAGCGCCGCTCGGCCGGCAAGCTGCTGCTGGCCTATGGCGTGCAGGACGGCCTGCCGGAGATTTCCGGCATCGGCGAACGCTGGGGCTCGAGCGTGCTGCACTGTCCCTATTGCCACGGCTACGAGTTCAGCGAGCGCCAGCTGGGCGTGCTCTATCACCACGGCGCGCAGCCGCCGGATCATGCGCTGCTGATCGCCGAATGGGGCCCGACCACGCTCTTCCTGCATGGCGGCGAAGGGCCCGATGCCGAGGCGCGCGCGAAGCTGCAGGCGCGTGGCGTGATCATCGAACCCGGGCGCATCGCCGGCCTTGAAGGCGAGGGGCAAGAATTGACCGGTGCGCGCATCGGTGACGGCAGGCTGGTGCCCATCGAGGCGCTCTACGTGGCGCCGCGCACGCGGCCCGCGAGTCCGCTGGCCGAGCGGCTGGGCTGCGCCTTCGACGACGGCCCGCTCGGCAAGGTGCTGCGCGTCGACGCGATGAAGATGACGACCGTGCCCGGCGTCTACGGCGCGGGCGATCTGGCGATGATGTTCTCCAACGCCACGATGGCATCGGCGGACGGGCTGATGGCGGGCGTGTCGATGCACCGCTCGATGGTGTTCGACGCCTGAAATCACTCCGGCAAGGGAAAAAGGGGAAAAAAGAACTTTTTTCTGGGATCCAGGCAAATCCGTCAAAGATCGCTATATAATCTGAGGCTCACGCGGGAATAGCTCAGTTGGTAGAGCGCAACCTTGCCAAGGTTGAGGTCGAGAGTTCGAGACTCTTTTCCCGCTCCAGATCGCAGAAAAGGCCACCTCATCAGGTGGCCTTTTTCTTTGGCGCTTCAGCTCAGCCTTTTGCCGCCAACACCATCCCCCGGCTCTCCCCGAACCCGATGCGCGCATGCCCCGGCTTCTCGCACCAGCCGCGCAGCAGCACCGCGTCGCCGTCTTCCAGGAAGCCGCGCTGTTCGCCGTTGGCCAGCTTCACCGGGCTTTGCCCAGCGCGCGTCAACTCGATGATCGCGCCGGCCTCGCCTTCGCCGGGACCGGAGATCGTGCCGCTGCCGAACAGGTCGCCGGGGTTCAGGCTGCAGCCGCCCATGGTGTGGTGCGCCACCATCTGGGCGACGGTCCAGTACTGATGCCTGAAGCTGGTGGAGGACAGGCGCGAGGGCCCGGTCTTATCCCTGCGTGCCTTTTCGCTTTCGAGCCACACCTCCAGCCGGATGTCGAGCGCGCCGCTCTCGCGGTTCGTCGCGTGCTCCAGGTAGGCCAGCGGCTGGGGCTCGTTCGACGGGCGGGTCCATGCCTGGCGGTAGGGCGCGAGCGCTTCCATGGTCACGATCCACGGCGAAATGGTGGTGGCGAAGTTCTTTGCGAGGAAGGGCCCGAGCGGCGCCATTTCCCAGAACTGGATGTCGCGCGCCGACCAGTCGTTGAGCAGGCAGATGCCGAAGATGTGTTCGTCCGCGTGTTCGAGCGCAATCGCGTCGCCCTGTGCGTTGCCCTTGCCGATCCACACGCCGAGTTCCAGTTCGTAGTCGAGCCGCGCGCATGCCTGATAGGTGGGCGCTTTCGCGCCGGGCGCCATCGCCTGCCCCATCGGCCGATGGAAGCGCTGGCCGCTCACGCCGATGGTCGACACGCGCCCGTGGTACGCGATCGGAATCCATCGGAAGTTGGGCGTCACATCGCCGTCCGGGTTCATCAGGCGGCTGATGTTCAGCGCGTGGTCGATCGAGGTGTAGAAGTCGGTGTAGTCGCCGATGCGCGCGGGCACGGTGTATTCGGCCTCGGCCTGCGGCACGAGGCATTCGCGCACGGCCTGCACTGCGGCGATGGGCGCGTCGTTCTTCAGCAGATCGAAGAGCGCGTGGCGCAGCGCCTTCCATGCGGCGTTGCCGAGCGCGAAGAAGTCGTTGAGCGCCGGCAGTGCGGCCGCCTTCGCAGCGTCGAGCGCGAGGCCGTCGAGCTGCTGCTTGGTGACGAGCGCGGCCAGGTCCAGCACCTGGTCGCCGATCGCGACGCCGCCGCGAAATGCCTCCGCGCTGCCGGCACGGCGGAACACCGCATGCGGCAGGTTCTGGATCGGAAAGTCGCTGTCCGTCGCATTGGCCGATTCGACCCAGCTGCGCGCGTGAACGTCGTGCGTGTGGTTGAGTGCAATGCTCATGAGCCGTGCCTCATGCCGACGCCATCAGCGCGTCGTCGAAGATGGCGACCGCGCGCGTCCATCCGGCCGAAGCGCCGCGGATCTTGTGTGGAAAGCAGCTGATGTAGAAGCCCGTGGGCGGCAGCGCCTCCAGGTTGTGCAGCTTCTCGATGTGGCAGTAGCCGATGTCGCGGCCGGCCTTGTGGCCTTCCCAGATCAGCGAGGCGTCCTGCGTCTCGCCGTACTTCTTCGCGGTGTGCACGAAGGGTGCGTCCCAGCTCCATGCGTCGGTTCCCGTGAGGCGAACGCCGCGCTCCAGCAGGTACATCGTCGCCTCGTAGCCCATGCCGGCGCCGGCCGACACGTAGTCGGGGTGGCCGTAGCGCGAGCCCGCGCGGGTGTTGACCACCACGATCTCCAGCGGGCTCAGCGTGTGGCCGATGCGCTTGAGCTCGGCCTCGACGTCGGCGGCCGTCACCACGTAGCCGTCGGCGAAGTGGCGGAAGTCGAGCTTCACGCCGGGCTGGAAGCACCACTCGAGCGGCACGTCGTGGATCGCGATGGCGGGCTTCTTCTCGCCCAGCGCCTTGTCCATGGTCGAGTGGAAGTGATAGGGCGCGTCGAGGTGCGTGCCGTTGTGCGTCGACAGCTGCACCAGCTCCACGGCCCAGCCTTCGCCGTCGGGCAGGTCTTCCTTTTTCAGGCCGGGAAAGAAGGGCTCGATCTGCTCGTAGGTCTGCTCGTGCGTGAAGTACTGGATCTTCGGCGCGAAGGCCGGTGGGTCGGAGAGCACATCGTTCTCGAGAAAGATCGAGAGATCGACGAATTTGCGTGGCATGGGAACTCCTTGTGGGGTGTACGTGTTGGAAGAAGACGAAGGAATCAGGGGCGCTGCCAGCGCAGCAGGCGCTGTTCCGCGAAGGCCAGCAGCGCATTGCTCACGAAGCCGATGAGGCCGAGCAGCACGATGCCGGCGAACAGGTCGCTTGCACGGAAGGCGCGCGCGGCCAGCAGGATGGCCTGGCCCAGGCCGCTTTGCGAGGCGATCATCTCGCCCACCACCGCGACGATCAGCGCGATGGTCAGCGCCAGCCGCATGCCGGCCAGGATGTCGGGCATCGCGTTGGGAAGGCCCATCTTCCAGATGTACGCCGCGCGCGACATCTGCAGGCAGCGCGCCACCTCCGAAAGGCGTGGCTCCACGGCCGCGAAGCCGTGCACCGTGGCCAGCAGCACCGGCCACATCGCGCCGAAAGCCACCACGAAGAGCACCATGCCGGGGTTCAGCCCGAAGATGGAGATGGCCAGCGGCAGCAGCGCGGAGGCGGGCAGGGGGCGGATGAATTCGAGCGTCGGCTGCACCCATGCGCGCACCTGGGGCGACACGCCGATGGCCGCGCCCAGCAGCACGCCGAAGAGCGAGGCGAGCAGCCAGCCTTCGATCATCCGGCCCACCGTGGCGCGCGTGAAGCCGAGCAGCTCGCCGCCATCGCCGCTTCCCGAGAGATTCAGTCCTTCGAGCAGGCTCGCGAAGGTGGCCTGCGGCGTCGGCAGGAACACGCGGCTCACCCAGCCGGCATTGCTCGCGACCCACCACAGCGCGACCAGCGCCAGCAGCACGCCCAGTGAGCCGAACCTGTACAGGCCGATGCGGTTGTCGTTCATGACGGCACTCCCATGCGCCGCGACACCGCGCGCTGCAGCATCAGCATGCCTGCGTTGACCGCGAAGCCCACGACGCCGATCCAGCCCAGCCAGGCGAGCATCAGCGCGGGGTCGAAGCTCTGCTGCGCGATCATCATCGCGTAGCCCATGCCGTTGGGGTTGGCCGCGATCTCCACCGTCACGGCCACCACCAGCGCCACCGCCACGCCGAGGCGCAATGCGACGAACAGGCGCGGCACGATGGCCGGCAGCACGATCTTGAACGCGCGCTCGCGCGCCGAAAGCCCCAGCACGCGGCTGACCTCGAGCAGCCGCGGCTCGACCTGCTGCACCGCCGCCTGCACCAGCACCAGCAGCGGCCAGAAGGTGGCGAAGGCGACGATGGCCAGTTCCATGCGCACGCCGAAGCCGAAGCCCAGCATCGCGAGCGGAATCAGGGCGACGGATGGCACGGGCCGCAGCACTTCGATGGAGACGGAGCCCAACTGAGCCGCGCGGCGCGAGAGCCCGAGCGCCACGCCCAGCGCGATGCCGAGCACCGCGCCCAGCAGCAGCCCGAGCGCGGCGGTGCCGAGCGTGAAGCCGGTGGCCGTCCAGAGCGAGCCGTCCATCGCGGCGCCCACGAAAGCCTTCGCCGCGGCGCTGGGCGGCGCGAGCGCATCGCTGCCGAGGGCTGCCGCTCGTCGCGCGTACCACTCGAAGGCGCCGATCAGCACGACGGGAAACACCCACGGCCGCAGCCAGCGGTAGAGGCGGCCGTCAGTCATGGCCCTGCTCGATGAAGGCGAAGAGTTCGCGGCGCAGATGCAGGTATTCCGGATGCTCCTTGGTCGAGAGCTGGTCACGCGGGCGCGGGATCTTCACGTCGATCATCCGCGCGAGGCTGGGCCGGCCCGGCCCCGGGTTGGCCTGCAGCGCGATCACTCGGTCGCCGAGGTAGATGGCTTCTTCGAGATCGTGCGTGACGAAGAGGACGGTGAGCCCGTCCTCGCGCACCAGCCGCGCGAGCTCGTCCTGCAGGCTCTGGCGGGTGAGCGCGTCCAGCGCGCCGAAGGGCTCGTCCATCATCATCAGCTCGGGCTTCTGCGCGAGGCAGCGGGCGATTTGCGCGCGCTGCTGCATGCCGCCCGACAGCTGCACCGGGAACTTGTGCGCATGCTTCGCGAGGCCGACCTTGCCGAGCACGTCGGCGATGCGTGGCGCGCGCTGCGCGGCGGGCACGCCGGCCGCTTCCAGCGCCAGGCTCACGTTGCCCTCGACCGTGCGCCAGGGCAGCAGGGCGCGTCCGTAGTCCTGGAACACGAAGGCCACTTCGCGCGAGGGCTCGGTCATCTTCACGCCGTTGCGCCGCACCTCGCCTGCGCTGGCCGTGACCAGCCCGCTGGCTGCGCGCAGCAGCGTGGTCTTGCCGCAGCCGCTGGGGCCGACGATGCAGACGAACTCGCCGCGCGCCACGTCGAACGAGGTGGGCGAAAGAATCTCGCGCCCGCCGAGGCGGATGGTCACGCCGTCGAAGCGCAGGAAGGGTGTGGCCTGCGTCGCGGTGCCGGCCGGTGCGCGAAAGGTGCCCGCCTGCAATGCGGCACGCGCGGTGACTGGGGCGGGTGCTGCGATCACTTCGCCACCAGCTTCGCCACGTCGATGTTCGTCTTGAGCATCTCCTGCTCCTTCATCAGCCCGGTCCAGTAGGACAGTTGTTTGTCCGTCACCACGGGGCCGGGCGGCGAGACCTGCACCTTGGCGAGCACGTCGGGCGGCAGCTTGATGTACTTGCCGATGGATGCGCGCACCTTGGCGTCGTTCTTCGGCTGCTGCATGAACGTGGCGGCTTCCACCAGCGCCTCGCGGAAGGCGCGCGCCGCCGCCGGATTCTTCGCCACCCACTCGCGCTTGGCCGCGTGCACGATGGTCTGGTTGTTCTCGGGCAGGAAGGTCGAGTAGTACGAGGCCACGTAGCCCGCGCCGCTCTCGGTGATGCGGCTCATGAACGGGTCGGCCGACACCACCGCGTCGACCGAGCCGCCGCGCAGCAGGTCGGCATGCTGCGGGAACGCGGCTTCGACGAAGTTGACCTTGCGGTAGTCCACGCCGCTGTCCTTCAGCCATGCGCGGAAGGTCACGTGCAGGAAGGCGCCCAGGCCCGGCACGCCGATCTTCTTGCCCACGCAGTCCTGCGCGCTCTTGATGCCCGAGCCCGCACGCGCCACCAGCCCGAAGCCGGTGATGGTCTTGGACGTGAGGCCGCCGCCGGCCACCAGCATCAGGTCGAGCCCGCCGTCCACCGCCTGCAGGAACACCGAGGGCGTGGGGCCGCCGACCTGCAGCGAATCGGACTGCAGCGCGGCCGGAATCGTCGAGTTCAGCGGGATGAACTTGAGCTCCACGTCGAGGCCGCGCTTCTTGAAGTAGCCCTCCTCGGCGGCCACGAACACCGATGCGAAGTCGGTCACGGCCGTGTAGCCGAACACGATCTTCGTGGTGGACTGGGCGCGCGAAGGCAGCGCCGCGGCAGCCGACGCCGCGGCGAGTGCCGACAGCAGGGTGCGTCGTTTCATCATGTCTTCTGTCTCCTGGGAGTGGTTTTCTTGCGTGGGGTCTTGGGCCGCGGCAGGGCAGCGCGCAGGCCGCCGACGATGAAGCTCACCAGCATCGGTGCCACGGCCGGGTCGGCGCGCGTGTTCTCGCCGCGCGAGAGCCGTTCGATGCGGCTGTCGTTCAGGTGGTGCAGCAGCGAGCCCAGCGCGAACTGGTAGCCCCAGGCGGCCTGGCTGCGCGTGGCGTGCGGCATCGCGAGATGCAGCGCGTCGATGTAGGCCTCGGCCAGCGGATCGAAGTAGGCACGCAGCACGCGGTCGGCTTCCTCTGTGGCGTGATAGAGCTCGCGCGCCACCAGCAGTGCGTAGTACTCGCCCTCGGCGCTCGCGCGCAGCGCCAGCACGGGCGCGGTGAAGGCGTCGATGATGCGCGGCAGCGTGCGCGCGTCGTCGGGGTCGATGTCGACCGCGGCCAGGCCGGCCAGCCGCGCCTCGATGGAATGGCCCCAGTGCTCGAAGATCGCGTGGAAGAGCTCGTGCTTCTGCCCGTAGTAGTAGCCCACCAGCGCCAGCGGCACGCCGGCCTCCTCGGCGATCTGGCGGATCGTCACCACGTGGTAGCCGTGCTGCGAAAAAAGCTTCTCCGCCGCCAGCAGGATCGCCTGCTTGCGGTCGGGCCGCGCAGTCTCGATGGCGACTGCGGCCGCGGCCTGTGCCGGGGCGCGCGAGACCTGGCGCTTTGCGGTGGGTGTGCGGGTACTCATCGGGGCCGTATTGAACGCTTGTACAAAAACATTGAACACGCGTACAAACCCTGAGGTCAACCCTCATTGAGCACGGTCGTTCGCGGCGCTACGCTCGTGCAATGCCCGCTCCCAACATCCCCCAGATCCGCCTCTACCAGGACTGGCTGCGCGAGACGCGCGGCCTCGCATTCGACAGCTACGACGCCCTGTGGCGCTGGTCCGTCACCGAGCTCGATGCCTTCTGGCAGAGCATCTGGGACTACGCCCGCATCGAGTCGCCCACACCGCACACGGCGGTGCTCGCCGAATCGCGCATGCCCGGCGCGCGCTGGTTCCCCGGTGCACAGGTCAACTACGCGCGCGAGGTGCTGCGCCACGTCGACGCGGCCCATGCGGCAGGCATGCCCGCCATCGTGAGCGACAACGAACTGGGCCAGGTGCGCGAGATGTCGTGGCCCGAGATGCGCCGCCAGGTCGCATCGGTGGCGCTCACGCTGAAGTCGCTGGGCGTGAAGCGCGGCGACCGCGTCGCGGCCTACATGCCCAATGTGCCCGAGACCATGGTCGCCTTTCTCGCATGCTCCAGCATCGGCGCGATCTGGAGCGTGTGCGCGCCCGACATGGGCACGGCCGCCGTGGCCGACCGCTTCCGCCAGATCGAGCCCAAGGTGCTGATCGCTGTCGACGGCGTGCACTACGGCGGCAAGCCGCTGGACCGCAGCGCCGTGCTGCAGGAGCTGCGCGGCCAGCTGCCCAGCGTGCAGAAGCTGCTGCTGGCGAAGTCGCCCTACGCAGCCAGCACGGTGCCGCACGACGTCGAATGGACGCAGGCCATCGCGCGCGACGACGCCGAGGTCGCCGCCTTCGAGCCCGAGTGGCTGCCCTTCGACCACCCGATCTGGATCGTCTATTCGAGCGGCACCACCGGCCTGCCCAAGCCCATCGTGCACGGGCAGGGCGGCATCATCCTCACCATGCATGCCTGCGGGCTGCACAACGACGTGGGCGCGAGCTACGGCGCCAACAACTTCGGCGAGCGCTACCACTGGTTCAGCTCCACCGGCTGGGTGATGTGGAACTCGCAGCTCTCGGGCATGGCCTTCGGCGCCACCATCTGCATCTACGACGGCAACCCGGCGGGCAGCAAGGAGAAGCCCGACTGGGGCGTGCTGTGGCGCTTCGTGGCGCGCCACAAGGTCACCTTCTTCGGCGCGGGCGCGGCCTACTTCACCAACTGCATGAAGGCCGGGCTCGTCGCGAAGGAGTGCGGCGATCTCTCGCGCGTGCGCGCGCTGGGCAGCACCGGCTCGCCGCTGCCCGAGGAGGTGCAGCGCTGGGGCTCGAGGCAGATCCTCGAAGCGGGTTCGAAGGAGGTGTGGTGGTGCAACATCTCGGGCGGTACCGATTTCTGCGGCGCCTTCGTCGGCGGCAACCGCGACCTGCCCGAGGTGCCCGGACAGATGCAGTGCCGCGAGCTCGGCCATGCGGTCGAGGCCTGGAACGAACAGGGCCAGCCCGTCATCGGCGAAGTGGGCGAGCTCGTCTGCACCAAGGCCATTCCGTCGATGCCGCTGTACTTCTGGGGCGACGAGGGTAACGCGCGCTACCTGTCGAGCTACTTCGACACCTACCCGGGCGTCTGGCGCCACGGCGACTGGATAAAGATCGGCACCGACGGCGGCTGCATCATCTACGGCCGCAGCGACGCCACCATCAACCGCCAGGGCTTGCGCATGGGCACCAGCGAGATCTACAGCGCCGTCGAAGGCCTGCCCGAGGTGCTCGACTCGATGGTGGTCGACCTCGAATACCTGGGCCGCGACAGCTACATGCCGCTGTTCGTGGTGCTGCGCCCCGGCGTGGCGCTCGACGACGCCATGCGCGCGAAGATCAATAACGCCATCAAGACATCGCTGTCGCCGCGCTTCGTGCCCAACGACATCTTCCAGGTGGCCGAGATACCGCGCACGCTCTCGGGCAAGAAGCAGGAGCTGCCGATCAAGAAGCTGCTGCTGGGCCAGCCTATAGAAAAGGTTGTCAACCGTGAAGCAATGGCGAACCCCGGCAGCCTCGACTGGTACGTGGCCTTTGCCGCGCAGCGTGCCTCCGCATAATGGGCGGATGAAAAGACGCACCAGCCTCCTCATGTTCTCCGCCATCGCGGGCGCCTCGCTGCTGAGCGCCTGCGCAGTGCCTTCTTCTCCGGCAGCGGGCGGTACCGCGCAGCTGCGCGTGACCGGTACCGTCACCTACCGCGAACGCATCGCGCTCGACCCCGCGGCCGACATCGTGGTGCAGCTGCTCGACGTGTCGCTCATGGACGCGCCTTCGAAGGTCCTCGCCGAACAGCGCATCAAGGCCAACGGCAAGCAGGTGCCCTTCGCCTACGAGCTGAAGGTGGATGCCGCGCGCATCGATCCACGTATGCGCTACGCGGTGTCGGCGCGCATCACGCGCGGCGAGCAGCTCCTCTTCATCAACGACACGCAGTACCCGGTGCTCACGCAGGGCGGCACCACCAGCGCCGACCTCGTGCTGGTGCGCGTCACCCAGGCGCCGCGCTAGGCGGTTCAGGACATCACCAGCTCGTAGAGCACCATGCGCGTCTGCCGGCCGCGCAGCTCGACCTGCTCTTCGATGCGCCGCGTATGCAGCCGGCCATCGAGCCCGGCGAAGGTGGTCTCGGACATCAGCGCCAGCGTGCCCAGCTGCTTGTTGATGCCTTCGATGCGGCTCGCCACGTTGATCGCATCGCCGAACGCGGTGTACGAGAGCCGGTCGTTCGAGCCCAGCACCCCCGCGATCACCGTGCCCGTGTGAATGCCCACGCGCGTGCGGAACTCGGGCAGGCCCTGCTCGGCCCACTTGCGGTTGAGCTCGTCCATCTCCACGTGCAGCTCCAGCGTGGCCAGGCAGGCCTTGTACTCCGCGTCCTTGAGGTCGGAGGGCGCGCCCCACAGCACCATGATGCCGTCGCCGATGAACTTGTCGATCACGCCGCCGTGCCGCGAGAAAACGCCGGTCGCGAGGTTGAAGTATTCGGTGAGCATGCCCACCAGAACGTCGGTGTCCAGCGACTCCGAGATCGAGGTGAAGCCCTCCACGTCGGTGAACATCACCGTCACGCGGCGCGGCGAACCCGAAGGAGCGAGCGCGTGGCCTTCGTCGATGAGCTGGTTGATCACGTCCACCGGCACGAACTTGCTGAAGGCCTTGAGGCTGCGCGCCGAATCGTCCAGCGCCTGGTCCAGGTGCTGTATCTCGAGCACGCGGCTAGGCTCGCGCGGCAGGTTGTCGAGCTCCAGCAGGCCGATGCGGCGCGCGATGTGCGAGAGGTTCTCCACCGGCGCGGTCACCAGCTTCGAGAGCTTCAGCGACATGAACAGCGCGATCACCAGGAAGGCCATCGCCAGCCCCAAGCCCCAGAGCACGGCACGGCGCAAGTCGCCCAGCAGCACGTCTTCGGGCACCCAGCTCACCAGCTGCCAGCCGGTGCTCGGGATGAGCGAGGTCTGCACCAGGTAGCGGCGGCCTTCGTAGGTGAAGGAGAACGCCGTGTCGCTGCCGCTGCCCGCGGTGCCGGCAGTGAGCATGTGGGCGTGCAGCGCGCCCAGCACGCCGCTGGGCGGCTCCAGCTTGTGAAGCACGCCGGGCATGTCGCTGCGCGCGAGCACCCGGAAGTCGGCGCTCAGCAGCGCGCTGTCGCCGTAGCCGTCGCTGTTGAACTGGCGCACGAATTCCGAGAGCCGGCCGAGCGAAACGTCGCCCGCCACCACCAGCTTCTGCGCACCGCCCGGGTAGCTGCGCTGGCTGGGCAGCGCGTATGTCACGCCGAGCTCCTGCGCGGCGGCGAACACATAGGGCTGCGTCCAGACCGGACCGCCCGCCTTCGAGGCCTGCAGGTACCAGCTGCGCCTGGTCGGGTCGTAGTCGCTGCGGAATGCGCCCAGGCGCTGGGTGGCGTAGCGCTGCTGCACGTTGGCCTCGGCGCCCAGCGGCAGCTTGTACTGCCAGGTCTCGGTGGTGAAGCCTTCGTCGAGCTCGATGTGGCGCATGGCCGGCACCGGGTAGCGCAGGGCCATCAGCATCTGGCCCCTCTCGTTGCTCACGTAGATGCTGTCGAGCTCGGGCGACTGCTGCAGCAGTGTCCAGAGCAGCTCCGCCGTCTTCTCCGATTGTTCGCCCGCTGGGCGCAGGCTGGGCGCGGAGCCCACTGCGTTGATGACCGATTCCGCCTTCTGCAGGAAGGCCAGCACCTTGTCCTCGGTGCGGTCGTGGTTCGACTTGTGCGCCGACACGCCGATGCGCGACACCAGCCTCTGCGAGCCCCAGTAGCCCAGCGACACCAGCAGCAGCGACTGCGCCAGCGCCACCGCGCTCACGATGGTGCCCACGTCCACCCGGAAGCGGCGCGAGCGCCCGGGAGGTGCGACGAGCGCCGGCGTGGGGGGCGACGCTCCCGTGACAGATTTGACCGGCGGCTTTCCAGCCGCTTCCGGATTTCCGGACGAGTTCTTGTTCATACAGCTCCCTGACAACCACTCGACGCCGCAAGGCCGAAGCCGCGGGCCGGCTTCCGTCAGGCCCGCGGCGCCGATCGTTGGTGTCGGGGTCCGTGGCTGCGCGGAAGCGGGCGTGATTTTCGCTCGACTTCGGCTTGCCGTGCGGTATTGCACGGCGCGGCGGTGGCTCGAGCCTGTCTAGACCAGTCCGGGGAAGATGCTGAAAAAAGAGGCGGCTCGTCCGTCAGCGCGCGTCGTGGAAGATGATGCCCAGCGTATGCCGGCGCCCCGAGCGTACGCGGCTCACACCGTGGCGCATCGTCACGCGATAGCTGCCGCGCGTGCCGGCCACCGGCCGCTGGTTGACCGCGAAGATCACCGCCTCGCCCCGCGAGAGCGACACCACCTCGGCGCGCGACTGCATGCGCGGGCGCTGTTCGGTCAGCACGAACTCGCCGCCGGCGAAATCGCTGCCGGGCTCGCTCAGCAGCACCGTGAGCTGCAACGGGAATTGCAGGTCGCCGTACAGGTCCTGGTGCAGGCAGTTGTAGTCGCCCTCGCCGTAGCGCAGCAGCAGCGGGGTGGGGCGCTCCTGGCCGGCTGCGTGGCAGCGCGCCAGGTACGCGGCGTGTTCCGCCGGATAGTCGGCCGGCTGGCCCATTGCCGCCGCCCACGCGTTGGCCAGCGGCGCGAGGCGCTCGTACAGCGCGGCGCGCCACGCCGCCAGCTTCGGCGGCAGCGGATAGGCGAAGTACTGGTACTCGCCCTGGCCGAAGCCGTGGCGCTGCATCACCACGCGGCTGCGGAAATGACGGGGCCGGTCGTACATCGCCACGAGCGCGGCGCATTCCGTCGGGGTGAAAAGCGGTGTGCCGGTGGTGGCGCAGCCGCGGGCGGCGATGTCGGCTTCGATGCGGGGCCAGTCGAGGGCTTCGACCAGGGAGGCTGGGGTTGCTGCTGTCATGCGTGCAGTGTCCCGTCTTCGGCACCGAGCGGCTGGCCGTTTCCGGACGCGGATTTCCGCACCGGTTCGCATCGCGGGCTTTGGAGGGCCAAGCGGAGGCTGTCCGGGGTTTTGAGCGATCATCCCCTCATGGCAAGAGAAAAAACCACCTCGCGCGAAGGCTCCACGGGGCAGCTGGTGCAGGGCCGGCCGGTGGCCGTGCTGGGGCGCGGCATGGCGCTGGTCAAGGTCGGCAAGGCGCCGCGTCCGCAGGTGCGGCCCGAGGACAACACCACGGCGCTGATGAAGAAGGCGGCCCGTGCGCTGGGCAAGCCCGGCATCGACAGGTCGGTGGTCTTCCGCGGACCCAACGCGGCCAAGGTGTACGCCTACTCGGCCTATCCGCCGGACCCGAGCAAGATCGTGCGCGAAGCGGCCGACGGCACCAAGGTCATCGGCCGCATGGTCGACGGCAGGTTCCGCGCGAGCAAGGCGTGAGCATCAACCGCCCGCCGAAGCTCGAAAAACTGCTGGAGCAGACGCAGGGCCCGCGTCCCGTGGCCTTCGTGCTGGCCGGCCACAACGGCTCCGGCAAATCCACCCTCTGGTATTCGCGCCTGGCGCCCTCGCTGCGCCTGCCGCTGGTCAATGCCGACCGGATGATGATGTCCATCCTGCCCGACGCAGACCCCGCCACCGGACACATCCCCGCCTGGGCCCAGCGCCTGCGCGACGACGACGAGCGCTGGCAGATCCTCTCGCAGAAGGGCGTGCGCGCCTTCAAGAGCCTGGTGATGGACCAGCGCATGCCCTTCGCCTTCGAGACCGTCTTCTCGCACTGGAAGCCGCTGCCCGGCGGCGGCCACGAGTCGAAGGCCGACGACATCCGCGCGATGCAGGAAGCCGGCTACTTCGTCGTGCTGCTCTTCGTGGGGCTGGTGTCGGTGGACATGTCGGTCTTCCGCGTGAGCACGCGCAGGCAGCAGGGCGGCCATGACGTGGACCGCAGGAAGCTCATCGAGCGCTTTCCCCGCACGCAGGCGGCGGTCGGCCACGCGGCGCAGATCGCGAACATGACGCTCATGTTCGACAACAGCCGCTCGGAAAAGGACGCCTTCTCGCTGGTGCGCGCGCAGGCGAAGAAGTCGGTGCTGTTCGACGCGCGCGACCCGCAGTTCGACGTCGACCCGCAGCTGCGCGCCGTCTGCGACCCGTGGCTGGAGAAGGTCACGGGACCGTTCAGGCCGCCGCGCGCTTCGCCGCCGAGGAAGAACAGCGCGGCATCGGCAGCGCCGGCGACCACATCGACAACCTGACCGGAGACCTTTGTGAGCACCTCGAATCCATCCCCCGATCAAGCCGGCGACTGGCAACTTCCCTGGACCGGCGGCTGCCGCTGCGGCCGGGTGCGCCTGCGCATCAGCGCGCCGCCGCTGCTGTCGATGGCTTGCCACTGCACCGGCTGCCAGACCATGAGCGCGAGCGCCTTCTCGCTCTCCATCGCCATTCCCACGCAGGGCTTCGAGGTGGTGTCGGGCGAGCCCGTCATCGGCGGGCCGCACGGCGCCGATTCGCATCACTACTTCTGCCCGCACTGCAAGAGCTGGATGTTCACGCGCGCCGAAGGCCTCGACCAGTTCGTCAACCTCCGGCCGTCGATGCTCGATAGCCACGCATGGGTCGAGCCCTTCGTCGAGACCTGGACCGACGAGAAGCTGCCCTGGGCCACGACGCCCGCGAAGCACAGCTTCGGCGCCCTGCCCGAGATGGACGCCTTCCCGGCGCTCATCGAAGCCTATGCCCGGGAAGGCTCCCGGCCCCCGAAGCGCTGACGGAAGGGCTGGCGCCATGACGCCCCAGGCCGTTCTCGACCACTACGACCAGGGCCTGCTGTGGCCCGCCGATCGCCCGCTCCCGATCGCCGCCGACCTGGACGCCGCCTACCAGCAGGCCCTGGCCCTGCGCGCGCTTCGCGCCGCTCGCGGCGAACGCGCAGTGGGCTACAAGATCGGCTTCACCAACCGCACGATCTGGCCCCGCTACGAGGTCTACGCGCCCATCTGGGGCACCGTGTGGAACACCACGCTCACGCGCAGCAGCGGCGGCACCGGCGAAGTGAGCCTCGACAGGCTGTGCCAGCCGCGCCTCGAACCGGAGATCGTGTTCGGCATGGCCGCCACCCCGCCGCGTGACGCCACGCTGGAAGACCTCTTCGGCTGCATCGCGTGGCTCGCGCCGGGTTTCGAGATCGTGCAGTCGCACCTGCCCGGCTGGAAATTCAGCGCCGCTGACACCGTGGCCGACGGCGGCCTGCACGCGCGCCTGCTGATCGGGCGCGAAACGCCCGTCGGCCACTTCGCCACCAGCGCCCATGCGCTCGACGAACTGCTCGGCTGCACGCATGTGAGGCTCCATCGCGGCGATGAACTCGTCGAAGAAGGCAAGGGTGCCAACGTGCTCGACGGCCCGCTGCATGCCTTGCACCACTTCAACCATGAGCTGCAGCGCTGCGCCGGCGCACCGGCCTTGATGCCCGGCGACGTGGTCACCACCGGCACATGGACTGACGCCTGGCCGCTGGAGCCCGGCCAGTCGTGGCGCGCCGAATTCGACGCGCCCTTCGATTCGCTCGGGATCACGCTGCGCTAGCGGCGGCCCGCGCCTGCTCCAGCAGCCACTCGCTGAAGAACCTCAACAACGGCCGCTGGTCGGCCCGTTCGGGCGTCACGAGGTAGTAGTTGCGCTCGCCCGAGAGCGGCCGCGCGCAGGCCACCACCAGTTCGCCGCGCGCGAGCTCGTCGGCCACCAGCATGGTCGGCATCAGCGCCACGCCGAGCCCGTGCGACGCGGCAGCGGCGAGGATGGAGAACAGCTCGTAGCGCGGGCCGCCGCGTGCGTTGGGTGCGTCCACGCGCTGCGCATCGAACCACTGGCGCCAGCCGTCGGGGCGCGTGCTCTGCTGCAGCAGCGGCATCCTGGCGATGGCGGCGGGCGTCACGGCCTTGCCGCGCGGAAGAAGGGCGGGGCTGCACACCGGCACCACGTCCTCGTGCATCAGCAGCAGCGCGCGCGTGCCGGCCCAGTTCTCGACTTGCGCGGGCGTGCCGGCGTAGAGCGCGGCGTCGAACTCCGCGTCGGCGAACAGAAAGGGCCGGGTGCGCGTCTCGATGTGCACCACCACGTCGGGCTGCAGCGCCGCGAAGCCCTTCAGGCGCGGCATCAGCCAGCGGGTGGCGAAGGTGGGCACGGCCGCCAGCGAGAGCGAGCCGCCCTCGCCCTGGTGCGCCATGGCGTCGAGCGTGTCGCGCTCCATCGCTTCGAGCCGTTTGCTGATCTGCCGCGCATAGGCCGCGCCGCTGGCCGTGAGCGCCACGCCGTGCCGCGTGCGGCGGAACAGCGCCACGCCCAGGAAGGCCTCGAGCGTGCCGATCTGGCGCGACACCGCGCTCTGCGTGAGGGCCAGTTCCTGCGCGGCGCGGGTGTAGCTCTCGTGGCGCGCGGCGGCGTCGAAGCACACCAGGGTCTGCAGGGGCGGGATCTTGCGGCGCATGTATGCCTCGGCTGTATGTATGGATCCGATGGCTCGTCAATGGAGAAGCCGCTCGAACATCTTGCAAGACATTCTACGAACGCATATCTGGGTGCGGAATCATCGTTTGCGTCATGGCCCCCGCGTGGCTAGCATCGGCCGATCCCCCTCGTTTTTGTTTTTCTTTCTTCCCCCTTTTCCGGAGACAGCCACATGGCCGCCAAAGCGCAATTCCACTGGGACGACCCCCTTCTTCTCGACCAGCAGCTGACCGACGAAGAACGCATGATCCGCGACGCGGCCAATGCCTACTGCCAGGAGCGCCTCGCGCCCCGCGTGCTCGAAGGCTTCCGCACCGGCGAGACCGACCCCGCCATCTTTCGCGAAATGGGCGCCCTCGGCCTGCTGGGCCCCACCATCCCCGAGCAGTACGGCGGCCCCGGCCTCAACTACGTGGCCTACGGCCTGATCGCCCGCGAAGTCGAGCGCGTCGACTCGGGCTACCGCTCGATGGCCAGCGTGCAGAGCTCACTGGTGATGGTGCCGATCTTCGAGTTCGGCTCCGAGGGCCAGAAGCAGAAGTTCCTGCCCAAGCTCGCCACCGGTGAATGGATCGGCTGCTTCGGCCTGACCGAACCCGACCACGGCTCCGACCCCGGGAGCATGGCCACGCGCGCCAAGAAGGTGCCGGGCGGCTACTCGCTCACCGGCTCGAAGATGTGGATCAGCAATTCGCCCATCGCCGACGTGTTCGTGGTGTGGGCCAAGGAAGTCAGCGAGAGCGGCGCCGTCGGCCCGATCCGCGGCTTCGTGCTCGAGAAGGGCATGAAGGGCCTGAGCGCTCCCGCCATTCACGGCAAGGTCGGCCTGCGCGCCAGCATCACCGGCGAGATCGTGATGGACGGCGTGTTCTGCCCCGAAGAGAACGCCTTCCCCGAAGTGCAGGGCCTCAAGGGCCCCTTCACCTGCCTCAACAGCGCCCGCTACGGCATCTCGTGGGGCGCGCTCGGCGCCGCCGAGGACTGCTGGCACCGCGCCCGCCAGTACACGCTGGACCGCAAGCAGTTCGGCCGCCCGCTGGCCGCCAACCAGCTCGTCCAGAAGAAGCTGGCCGACATGCAGACCGAGATCACCCTGGGCCTGCAGGGCAGCCTGCGCCTGGGCCGCATGAAGGACGAAGGCATCGCCGCGGTGGAAATCACCTCGATCATGAAGCGCAACAACTGCGGCAAGTCGCTCGACATCGCCCGCATGGCGCGCGACATGATGGGCGGCAACGGCATCAGCGACGAGTTCGGCGTGGCGCGCCACCTGGTGAACCTGGAAGTGGTCAACACCTACGAAGGCACGCACGACATCCATGCGCTGATCCTGGGCCGTGCGATCACGGGCATCGCGGCGTTCTCGAACTGAAAGCGGACAGCCGAACGCAGAAGAAATACACAAAAGGCACGCAGAAGTCGCAGAAGGAAACCTAAGCAAATTCCTGGGTTTTACTTCTGCGACCTTTGCGTGGCCTTCGCGACTTCTGCGTTCTGTCCCCGTATTCCTTCTCGATAGACCCATGACCCCTCAAGCAGCCCTGGACGGCATCAAAGTCCTCGACCTCTCCCGCGTGCTCGCCGGCCCGTGGTGCACGCAGATCCTCGCGGACCTGGGCGCCGACGTCGTCAAGATCGAGCGCCCCGGCGTCGGCGACGACACGCGCACCTGGGGCCCGCCCTTCATCAAGGACGCGGACGGCAACGACACCGACCAGGCCAGCTACTTCACCGCCTGCAACCGCAACAAGCGCTCCGTCACGGTCGACATGGCCACGCCCGACGGGCAGGCGCTGCTCAGGCAGATGGCGGCGCAGGCCGACATCGTGGTGGAGAACTTCAAGACCGGCGGCCTGAAGCAGTACGGCCTCGACCACGAGAGCCTGCGCGCGGCCAACCCGCGCCTCATCTACTGCAGCGTGACCGGCTTCGGCCACGACGGCCCGTATGCCGAGCGCGCGGGCTACGACCTGATGATCCAGGCCATGACCGGCATGATGAGCATCACCGGCCGCCCCGACGACGTGCCCGGCGGCGGCCCGCTGCGCGTGGGCGTGGCGCTGACCGACCTGTTCACCGGCGTCTACGCCAGCACCGCCATCCTCGCGGCGCTGCAGGTGCGCGAGCGCACCGGCGAGGGCCAGCACATCGACATGGCGCTGCTCGACGTGGGCATGGCCATCCTCGCCAACCAGGCCAGCGCCTTCCTCAATACCGGCAAGGCGCCCGGACGCCAGGGCAACACGCACCCCAGCCTCGCGCCGTACCAGGACTTTCCGACGCAGGACGGCGCGATGCTGCTGGCCATCGGCAACAACGGCCAGTTCGCGCGCTTCTGCGAGGCCGGCGGCCACCCCGAGTGGGCGACCGACGCGCGCTTCGCCACCAACACCCTGCGCGTGAAGCACCGCGGCGTGCTCATTCCGATGATGGAAGAGCTCACCCGCACCCGCACCACCGCCGCGTGGGTCACGCTGCTCGAAGACAAGGCCGTGCCCTGCGGCCCGATCAACGACATCGCGCAGGCCTTCGACGACGCGCAGGTCAAGGCGCGCGGCCTCGCGGTCACGCTGCCGCGCGATGCGGGTGACGGCATAGCCAGCATCACCGGCGTGGCGAGCCCGCTGCGCCTGTCGGCCACGCCGCCCGTGCTTCGCCACGCGCCCCCGGCGCTGGGCCAGCACACGCAGGAGGTGCTGACGGAAATGGGCATCGACGCCGCCCGCTTCGAGGCGCTGCGTTCGGCCGGCGTGGTCTGACGAAGAGGAAAGCGGCATGACGAACCCGATGCGCCAGCCGCCGTTCTCGGTGCTGCGCATCGACCACGTCGTGCTGCGCGTGAAGGACGCCGAACGCGCCATCGCGTTCTACTGCGGCGTGCTGGGCTGCACCGTCGAGAAGCGCCGCAACGACCTGGGGCTCGTGCACCTGCGCGCGGGCGCCAGCCTGATCGACCTCGTCACGCCCGACGGCCCGCTGGGCAGGCAGGGCGGGGCGCTCGCCGGTACCGAGGGCCGCAACGTCGATCACTTCTGCCTGCGCATCGAGCCTTTCGACGAAGCCGCCATCCGCGCGTTGATGGCGGCGAATGGCGTGACGGTGTACGGCGATGTACAGAACAACTTCGGCGCCGAGGGCAACGGCCCCTCGATCTACATCGCCGACCCCGACGGCAACAGCGTCGAGCTCAAGGGCCCCGCGGCGGCCTGAGCGTTCCTCTCTTTCTTCTTTCTCCGCCGATTTGTACGCCACTGTGTCTGCCCGACGCAGTGAACACACGCGCATGCAAATCGGCAGGTGGTTCGACACATCGCGGATACAGCCCGCCGATGTAATTCCTGCATCGCTTCAGATGCACGTCACACGAGGCGATGGGGCCCGAGACAGGGCCTCATTCCGAACCACCTTCCATCCAAAGGAACCACCATGACCGACAAGCAAGTCCTCTACACCGGCAAGACCCACACCACCGGCGGCCGCCTCGGCGCATCGCGCAGCAGCGACGGCCACCTGGACATCCAGCTGTCGCCCCCCGGCGGCAATGGCACCGGCACCAATCCCGAGCAGCTGTTCGCCGCCGGCTGGTCGGCCTGCTTCATCGGCGCCATGGGCAAGGCCGCGGGCACGCTGAAGGTCAAGCTGCCGGCCGACCTGTCGGTGGATGCCGAGGTCGACCTGGTCCTGCAGGAAGGCCAGTACTTCCTGCAGGCCCGACTGAACGTGAGCCTGCCCGGCCTCGACCGCGAAACCGCGCGCGCCGTGGTCGACACCGCGCACCAGACCTGCCCGTACTCCAAGCTCACGCGCGGCAACATCGAAGTGGAGCTCAACCTGGTCTGAGCGGGCCGGCATCGGAGCCGTCTCCGGGCTTCGCGGAGAATCGCCCCGCGCCATCTCGCGCAGAACGATTCTTCCAGGGAGGGTTCCGATGTCCGGACATTCATTCGCCGCGCGCGTTGCCGCGCGGCTTTCCTTCGCCATGCCCGCCGTGGCCGTCGCAGCACTGCTGGCCGCATGCGGCTCGCGCCAGCCGACGCCGCCCGAGCCGCCGCCTGCGACCGCCACGCCGCGCAACAGCGTCGTCATGCCCGCAGTCGCCTACGGCACCACGGCCAAGGGCCTGCAGCTGTCGAAGGCCGACGACGCCTGCGACGTGCCCGCATCGCTGCGGCAGGCGGTGCAGGACCAACTGCTCGAACCCTACGAATTCGTGCTCACGCCGCCAGCGCCCGACAACGCGAAGGCCGCGCCCGTGCTGAAGGTGGAGATCACCGACCTGCTGGCGAATGCGGGTGGCCTCTACGGCGGCCCAAAGATCGTTCAGTTGCGCGGCACGCTGGAGCGCCAGGGCGAAGAGCCCGCGACGTTCACTGCGCAGCGCCAGATGTTCATCTACTTCGGCATGCCGCGCAGCACCTGCAGCATGGTCGGTGTGGTGACCTACAAGCTGGGCGAGGACATCGCGCAGTGGCTGCTGAAGCCGGTGAACGGCGCGGTGCTGGGCGAACGCTGAGGTCGATCAAGATATGACTTGCCCGGTCAAGGTCGACGCGGTCGCAGTGCCTTCCCCGTACGACGGTCATGGCGCTCTTGAGATCGTGCGCATCGACTACGTGCCTCGGCAACTCACCATCGTTGCCCGGGATGCGAATGGCGGTGCGCCGATCGGAGTGAGTTTCGCAGGCGTCGTGGCCCATCGGGTCATGGACGAACGCGACCTCGCTGAATACTGGCCCGCCTGTTCATTGCCGAGCGGCTGGGTGTTCTTTATCCAGTCCGGTGGCTGGCTTTCTCAGGAGATGGTGCGCCCCGGCAGCTGCATCGGCTCGTTCTATGGCGAGGTTCGCGAATACCTGGTTGCGGGACTCACCGATTGCGTCTCCGTCCTGTGCACAGGCGAGCCACGATTCGGATTGGAGTGCCGCAGCAGCTAGCTCGCGCGCCCGATGGTCGCCACGCCGAACACGATCACGCCCAGCGCCAGGTTCACCGTCACCAGCTTGCGCACCGTGTTCAGCCGCGCGGCCGCGGCGGGCCAGGCGCTTTCATCCACCGCACGGCGCATCGCCCTGAATACCGAGGCGCGGATGTAGGTGTAGATGGCGGCCATCACGATCGCGATGCTCATCATCGCCTCGATGCGCCAGTGCAGGCTGCGGAAGCCGCCGCCAGCCAGGATCATCGCGACACCGGTCGCGAAGAGCAGCGTGACCGATGCGTCCACCCCCACGAAGAAGCGCCTGAGCGTCGCGGCCATCATGCGCAGGCGCTGCGGCGGTTGTTCGAGCGTGGCGACGGCCGAGGGGCGCACCGCGAAGTGCATGGTGGCCATGCCGCCGACCCAGAAGGCGGCGCACAGCAGGTGGATGAAGAGGGCGGTGACGTAGAGCATGTTGGGCCCGATCAGAACACCGAAGGGCCCCGGCGCGCAACGAAGCCCTTCATCGTCATCCGGAGGGCTTGGTTTCCGCGAAACGCCGCATGTCCGCCACCACCTGCCGCAGCAGCTCCGATGCGGCCGGCGAGAGCATGCGCCCGTGTCGCGACACGATGTGCGAGCGGCCCTGCGACAGCAGCGGGTTCTTCATCGGCAGTTCCACCAGTTCGGGGTTGCTCGCGTTGGGCGTGAGCGAGATGCGCGTGCCCAGCGCATAGCCCAGCCCCGCCGACACGAAGTGCCCGAGCGCGCTGAAGGAGGTGGTGGTCAGGAGCGAGGCCAGGCGAACGCCCTCGCTGATCTCGGCGGCCTCGATGTGCTGGCGCACGCCGAAATTGCGGTGCAGCGTGGCGCCCGGGTAGGGCTGCAGGTCGGCGAGCGTCAGAGGGCGGTCGAGCTGCGCGAGCGGGTGCGAGCGCAGCACCATTGCCTGGATCGGCTGCGGGTGGGAATGGTGCGAGGTCAGTCGCTCGTCCTTCGGCGGCTGGAACAGCAGGCCGACGTGGGCGCGCTCCTCCACCACCCGCTGCACGATCTCGTCGGTGCTGGCCACGTCGAGATCGATCGTGATCTTCGGGTGCGAGATCATGAAGTCGCGCAGGCTGTGGCGCATGAGCCAGTCCACGTAGCCCTCGCCGGCCACGATGTCGATGTGGCCGCGCTCGATCTTGCGGATGCTGTCGAGCTGCGCCATCAGGTGCTGCTTCTGGCTGTGCTGGCGCCGCACGTAGCCGGCCAGCATCTGGCCCGCGTCGGTGGGCACCACGCCGCGCCCGTGGCGCTCCAGCAGCGGCAGGCCGCACTCCTGCTCCAGGATGCCGATGGCGCGGCTGACGGCCGAGGGGTCCATGTCGAGCACCTCGGCGGCGCCGCGTACGGAGCCGCTGTCCAGCACCTGCATGAAGTAGCGCACGCGGCGCGTGTCGAGCCTGTCGTCCATGGCCCTGTCTCCTGAGTGTTGCATCCAATGCAACAAATATGTCAATTCGCGGTCATTGATGCAAGAGGCGGGCGATCCGAAACTCCCCGGCACCCCGCAGCCGCCGCTGCGCCACACGATGCCCCACCCGATGACATCCGCCGCCTCAACCACCTCCACGCTGCCCTCCGTCGCTTCTTCCTCGGCTTCCGGAAAACTCAGGCTCGTGCTCGTCACTCTGGCCGTCGTGGCCGCGGCCGAGCTCATCGGCCCGGTGCAGTTCAGCGTCGGCCCGGGCAAGGTGGCGCTGCTGCCGATGCTGTGGGCGCTGCTGATCGCGGCCGCTTGGGGCATCGCGCATCGCCGCGTGCCGGGCGCGGTGCGCGTGGCGACGGCCGAGCAGTCCTTCGCGGGCGGCCTGCTGAACGCGGGCCTGCTGCTCTTCGTGGTGAAGCTGGGCCTCACGGTGGGCGCCGCGCTGCCGCAGGTGAAGCAGGCGGGCTGGGCGCTGCTCTTCCAGGAGTTCGGCCACGCGCTGGGCACGCTGGCGCTGGGCCTGCCGCTGGCGCTGCTGCTGGGCATCAAGCGCGAGGCGGTGGGCGCCACCTTCTCGGTGGGGCGCGAGGGCAACCTGGTGATCATCGGAGAGAAGTACGGCATGGCCTCGCCAGAAGGCCGCGGCGTGCTGGCCGAGTACATCACCGGCACGGTGCTGGGTGCGCTCTTCATCGCGGTGCTGGCGGGCTTCATCGCCAGCCTGCACATCTTCGACCCGCGCTCGCTGGCCATGGGCGCCGGCGTGGGCTCGGGCAGCCTGATGGCGGCGGCGCTGGGCGCCATCGCCGCGCAGCAGCCGGCGGAGATGCTGCCGCAGCTCACGGCCATTGCCGCGGCGTCGAACCTGCTGACGACGGTGGTGGGCTTCTACTTCACGCTGTTCCTGTCGCTGCCGCTGTGCTCGTGGCTCTACGGCAAGCTGGAGCCGGTGCTGGGCCGCTTCTCGAAGCGCGGTGCGCAGGACGCGGGCACCGCGGCCGTCTCGCAGGCCAGCGTCGGCCACGGCGGCGCATTGCCGCTGCGCGACACGCTCATCGCCTGGGCGGTGGTCAGCGGCGGCGTGCTCATCGGCAATTCGCTGACCTACAAGGTGCCGGTGCTGGTGTCGCTCGAAGGCCTGGCGGCGGTGGCGTTGATCGCGCTGATCGTCGAGGGCATCAAGCGCCTGGTGCCGCGCCTGCCGATGGTGCTGGTGCTGTCGGTGGTGGCCACGGTGGCCGGCATTCCGGGGCTTTTCCCGTTCTCCGACGCGCTGATCGCGATCACCGCCAAGCTCAACTTCCTGGCCTTCACCACCCCCGTGCTCGCGCTGGCCGGCTTCTCGGTCGCGAAGGACCTGCCGGTGTTCCGCCAGCTCGGGTGGCGCATCGTGGTGGTGTCGCTCACCGCCACCGCAGGCACCTTCCTCGGCGCCACGGTGATCGCCGAATTCTTCCACTGACAACCAATCCATCCCACGACAGGACCCGCAAACCATGTACCGCGACCCCGAAATCGCCGAAGACACCCGTGCCCGCATGCTGGCCTGGCGCCGCGACATCCACGCCAACCCCGAGACCGCCTTCGAGGAGCACCGCACCGCCAACGTCGTCGCCAACGCGCTGATGCTGATGGGCCTGCCGGTGCACCGCGGTCTGGCCGGCACCGGCGTGGTGGGCACGCTGAAGAACGGCGAGGGCCCGAGCATCGCGCTGCGCGCCGACCTCGACGCGCTCAACATGCAGGAGCTGGGCACCCGGCCGCACGCCTCGAAGTGCGCCGGCAAGATGCACGCCTGCGGCCACGACGGCCACACGGCCATGCTGCTGGGCGCGGCCGAGCATCTCTCGCGCCACAGGCCCTTCAAGGGCACGGTGCATTTCGTGTTCCAGCCCGCCGAGGAGAACGAGGGCGGCGGCCGCGTGATGGTGGACGAGGGCCTGTTCGAGCAGTTCCCGGCCGACGCCGTCTACGGCATGCACAACTTCCCCAGCCTGCCGCGCGGCCAGTTCGCGATCCGCAAGGGCACGATGACGGCCTTTCTCGACACCTTCGAGATCGTCGTCACCGGCAAGGGCAGCCACGGCGCGATGCCCGAGACCGGCATCGACTCGGTGGTGGTCTCGGCCCAGCTGGTGAATGCGCTGCAGACGATCGTGAGCCGCCGTACCGGCGCCACCGATTCGGCGGTGGTCAGCGTCACGCAGATCCATGGCGGCGACACCTGGAACGTGATTCCCGAGACCGTCGTGCTGCGCGGCACCGTGCGCACGCTGGACCCCGGCATCCAGGACCAGACCCAGGCCGCCATGCAGCAGATCTGCGACGGCGTGGCCGCCACGCACGGTGCGAAGGTGGCGCTCGACTACCGCCGCGGCTACCCCGGCGTGGTCAACACGCCCGCCGAGACCGATGCCGCCATCGCCGCGGCCGCCAGCCTGGTCGAGCGCGCGCAGGTGCACACCGACATCCCGCCCGCCATGGGCTCGGAAGACTTCGCCTTCATGCTGCAGAAGCGCCCGGGCGCCTACATCGGCATCGGCGCGGGCGAGGGCCCGAACGACCCGAACGTGCACAACCCGTACTACGACTTCAACGACAACATCCTGCCGCTGGGCGCCGCCTACTGGGTGGCACTGGTCAAACAGCAGCTTCCCGCATCGAGAGATGAGAGCATGATGCGCTGATGCTCTCCGCCTTCGACATCTTCAAGATCGGCATCGGGCCCTCCAGCTCGCACACCGTGGGGCCGATGCGCGCCGCGCTCATGTTCGCGCGCTCGCTCGAAGCGCGCGGCCTGCTCGCGCAGGTGGCGCGGCTGCGCATTGACCTTTTCGGCTCGCTCGGCGCCACCGGCCACGGCCACGCGACCGACCAGGGTGTGATCCTCGGCCTCTTCGGCGACGCGCCCGACACGGTACGGCCCGAGACCGTTCAGCCCCGGCTGGAGGCGCTGCGCCGCACGGGCCGGCTCGAGCTGCTGGGCACCACGCCCGTCGAATTCGACCGGGTGCGCGACATCGCCTTCAGGGGCGAGGAGTCGCTGGCGGAGCATCCCAACGCGATGCGCTTCACCGCCTTCGCGGCCGATGGCGGCGTGCTGGCCGGGGGCACCTACTTCTCGGTCGGCGGCGGCTTCGTCGTCGAAGGCGGGCAGGCCGTGGCCCAGACGGCTGCGGCGACATCCGCCGTGCCGCATCCCTTCAGCACCGGCGACGAGCTCATGGCGCAGTGCCGCGACCACTGCCTCTCGGTCGCCGCGCTCGTCATGCGCAACGAATGCGCGTGGCGGCCCGAGGCCGAGGTGCGCGCCGGCCTGCTGCGCGTATGGCAGGTGATGCAGCAGTGCGTGCAGCGCGGATTCGGCATCGACAACCCGCTGGCCGCGCAGGCGCTTCCCGGCCCGCTGCGCATGCGCCGCCGCGCGCCCGAGCTGCACCGCGAGCTGCTCGCCCAAGCCGGCGCGGCCGATCCGCTCGCGGCCATGGACTGGGTCAACGCCTTCGCAATGGCCGTGAACGAGGAGAACGCCGCCGGCGGCCGCGTGGTCACCGCGCCCACCAACGGCGCGGCCGGCGTGGTGCCCGCGGTGATGCACTACTACCAGCGCTTCGTGCCGCAGGCGAACGATGAAGGCATCGTCGACTTCCTGCTCACCGCCGCGGCCATCGGCATGCTCTACAAGACCAATGCCTCCATCTCGGGCGCCGAGGTCGGCTGCCAGGGCGAGGTGGGCGTGGCCTGCTCGATGGCGGCCGGCGCGCTCGCAGCAGTGTTCGGCGCCACGCCGGCGCAGGTCGAGAACGCGGCCGAGATCGGCATGGAGCACAACCTCGGCCTCACCTGCGACCCGGTCGGCGGCATGGTGCAGATACCGTGCGTGGAGCGCAACGCGATGGGCGCCGTGAAGGCCATCAACGCGGCGCGCATGGCGCTGCGCGGCGACGGCAGCCACTATGTGTCGCTCGACGCGGTGATCCGCACCATGAAGCAGACCGGCGAGGACATGAAGGCCACCTACAAGGAAACCTCGCTGGGCGGACTGGCCGTGAACGTCGTGGAGTGCTGAGGACGCGAGGCTGCGTCAGAATGGCCGGCCCACCGTCTTGAACATTCAAAGCCGAGGCCCCATGACCCGCACCATCGCCGAAAAACGCGCCGATTTCCGCGCGCTCCATCAACAAGGCTGCTTCGTCATTCCGAACCCGTGGGACACGGGCAGCGCGCGCTATCTCGAAGGCCTGGGCTTCAAGGCGCTGGCCACCACCAGCTCCGGCTTCGCGTGGTCGCAGGGGCAGGCGGACGGCGCGATGTCGCGCGAGCACATCCTCGCGCACCTGCGCGAACTCGTGGAAGCCACCGACCTGCCGGTGAACGCCGACTTCGAGAACGGCTTCGCCGCCGATGCGCAGGGCGTGGCCGAAAGCGTGAGCCTGGCCATCGAGATGGGCGTGGCGGGCCTGTCCATCGAGGACTCGACGGGCAATGCCGCCGATCCGCTCTTTCCCGTCGACGTGGCAATCGAGCGCCTGCGCGCCGCGCGCAAGGCCATCGACGCATCGGGCGCCGACGTGCTGCTGGTCGGCCGCGCCGAGAACTTCTTCGCCGACCGCCCCGACCTGGACGATGCCGTCGCGCGCATCAAGGCGTATGCGAATGCGGGCGCCGACTGCCTCTACGCCCCCGGCATCAAGACCCGCGAGCAGATCGCCGCCGTGGTCGCCGCCGCGGGAGGCAAGCCGGTCAACCTGCTGGTGGGCGCGCCCAGCGAACTCACGTTGAAGGACATCGCCGAACTCGGCGTGCGCCGCGTCAGCGTGGGCGGCGGGCTGGCGCGCGCGGCGTGGGGCGGCTTCATCCGGGCCGCGCGCATGCTGGCCGACGGGCGCTTCGACGGCTTTGCCGATGCCGCGCCGGGTGCCGAGCTCAACGCCTTCTTCAAACCCTTCGCAGACTGAGGCCGTGGAGGCGCTGCTCGCCGAGGTCCGCGCCTGCCGTGCGTGCGCGGTGCACCTGCCGCTGGGCCCCAGGCCGGTGGTGCAGGCCAGCGCGAGCGCGAGGCTGCTCATCGTCGGCCAGGCGCCCAGCCTCACGGTGCACCAGACCGGCGTACCGTGGAACGACCGCAGCGGCGACCAGCTGCGCCGCTGGCTCGGCATCGAGCGCGAGGTGTTCTACGACGCCGCGCGCGTGGCGATCGTGCCGATGGGCTACTGCTACCCCGGCCGAGGCAAGAGCGGCGACCTGCCGCCGCGCAGGGAATGCGCCGAGTTGTGGCACGAGAAGCTGTTCGCGCAGATGAAGCAGGTGGAGCTGACGCTGCTCATCGGCCAGTACGCGCAGCGCCATTTCCTCGGCAGGAAGGCGCACGCGGGCGTCACCGAGACCGTGCAGGCCTTCGCCGACTACGCGCCGCGCTTCGTTCCGCTGCCGCATCCGTCGCCGCGAAACACGGGCTGGCTCAAGCACCACCCGTGGTTCGAGAGCGACGTGCTGCCGGTGCTGCGCGAGCGCGTGCGGCACGCGCTCGGGCTCTGAGTGGGTTTCAGGGCGCCGAGGCGACCGAAGCACCCGTGGCGTTGAAGGGCCGCGCCGCATACACGATGCGCCCGCCCACCACCGTCATCAGCGATGTTGTCTTGCCTATGCGCTCCAGCGGCACGCTGAAGAAGTCCTGGTCGAGCACGGCGAAGTCGGCGAGCTTGCCCACCTCCAGCGTGCCGCGCCTGCCCTCGTCGAAGCTGAACCACGCGCTGCCCTGCGTGTACAGGCGCAGCGCCTGCTCGCGCGTGGGCGTCTCGTCGGCGCCGCGCATGGCCTTGCCGCTCACCGTCTTGCCGTCGAGTATCCACTGCAGCGCAACGAAGGGGTTGTACGAGGCCACGCGGTGCGCGTCGGTGCCCGCGCCCACGTTCACGCCGGCGCGAAGGGCGGTGCCGATGGGCGGCATGCGCCTTGCCGCGTCGCCGCGCACGGCGAGCGCGCGGTCGCCCTGGAAGTACATCGCGTCCTGCATGGTCCAGCCGATGCCTAGCGCCTTCATGCGCGCGAGCGTCTCGGGCGAGGCGTCGTCCAGGTGGGCGATGGACCAGCGCAGGTCCTTGATGGGCACTTCGGCATTCAGCTTCTCGTACAGCCCGAGCAGGTGGTCGACCGAGCCGTTCTCCTGCCAGTGGATGGTGACGGCCATCTTCTTCGTGGCGGCCCACTTGACGAGTTCGTAGAACTTCGCCTTCGCGGCCTCGTCGGGGAAGTTGTTGTTGTACATCGCGAGCGTCACGCGTTCGCCCAATCCGTTGAACTTGAGCATGTCGTCGCCGAAGCCCATCGGCAGCATCTGCGTGAGGTCGCGGAACTCCTGCAGCTCCGCACCGGGCTTCTGCGCGAACACGCTGTAGGCCACGCGCAGCGTCAGCGCCTTCTCGCGCCACAGCTGGAAGAGCGCGGCGTACTGCGATGGCGCGATGCTGAAGCCGCCCGGGTCCACCAGCCCGGTGATGCCCAGGCGGTTGAGCTCGGTGAAGAAGGCGCGCGTGCCGGCGACGTTGTCGTCGTAGGTCGGCTTGGGCAGCTTGTCGAAGAGGGCGGAGATGCCGACGATGTCGCCGCTCATCCAGCCGGGTGCGCCATCGGGCACGGGCTTCATGCCGGCGGGCAGCGTGCCGGGTGCGACGCCCAGCGCTTCCAGCGCCTTGGGCGTCATCACCACCGCCTCGTAGAAGAGCTGCACGTACACCGGGTTGTTCGGCGCCGCTTCCTGCAGCTCGGCCAGCGTGGGGCGGCGGCGCTCGGCGAACTGCTGCTCGGTCCAGCCGCCGGCCACGATCAGCCAGCCGCCCGGGCGCGCGTTGGCGGCGGCGGTGCGGATGCGCGCCATCGCCTCGGCGATGGTGCCTGCGCCGATCCAGTTGACCTCGGTGGAGTAGCTCAGCGCGGCGCGCACCGCGTGCATGTGCGAGTCGATCAGGCCCGGAATGACGGTGCGGCCGCCCGCGTCGATCGTGCGCGTAGCGGGACCTGCGAGCGCGCCCATCTGCGCGGCATTGCCCACGGCCAATATGCGACCGTCGCGCACCGCAATCGCCTGCGCCATGGTGCCGGCCGCATCGAGCGTGGCGATCTTCGCGTTCGTGACGACGAGGTCTGCCGGTTGTGCCTGCGCGGCGACAGGCAGCAGCAAGCTGGCGGCGATGGCAGCCGCCGTGAAGAGTGTGCGTGCCATGTCAGTCGACCTTGATGCTGGCGGCCTTCACGACCTGCTGCGCCTTCGCCGTCTCGTCGACGATGAACTTGTTGAACTGAGCCGAAGGCATGGTGAACGGCTCCGCACCCAGCTTCTCCAGCCGCTCCTTCAGCTCTGGCGACACCATGATCTTCGCGACCTCGGCCTGCAGCCGGTCGACCACCGGCTGCGGCGTCTTCGCCGGCGCGAACAGGCCGACCCAGAACAGGTACTCCGAGCCCGGCACGCCGGCCTCCACGGTGGTGGGTGCACTGGGCAGTGCCGACGAGCGCTTGCCCGTGCCCACCGCCAGCGCCTGCAGCTTGCCGGTCTGTATCAGCGGCAGGGCAGACACCATGGGCGCGAAGAACCAGTCGACGCGCCCGGCCATCACCTCGGTCATCGCCTCGGGCGTGCCGCGGAAGGGCACGTGCTGCGCGTCGACGCCGGCCGCGAGGCGGAACACCTCGGCGTTCATGTGCGTGGCCGAGCCGTTGCCGGCGGAGCCGTAGTTGAAGCCGCCGGGCTTGGCCTTCGCCTTGGCCACGAGGTCCTTCACGTCGGCGAAGTGCGAGGGCGCGGTCACCAGCACGTTGGGCAGGCTGGCCATCGGCGTGATGCCGGTGAAGTCCTTGAGGGTGTCGTACGACAGGCCCTTGTAGATCCACGGGTTCACGAGGTGGCCGGCCGAATGCACCAGCAGCGTGTAGCCGTCGGCCGGCGACTTGGCCACGATGGCCGCGCCCAGCGTGCCGCCCGCGCCGGGCTTGTTGTCCACGATCACGCTGGTGCCCAGCGCCGGTCCGAGCTTCTCGGCCACCAGGCGCGCGACGATGTCGGTGCCGCTGCCGGCCGTGAAGGGCACGACCAGCCGCACCGCCTGCGTGCCGGGCCAGTTGCCCTGCGCGTGGGCGCCCGTGAGCGCGCAGGCCGCGAGGGCCGCCGCCGCGGCGAGCGTCTGCCGGCGGCTCCAGTTGAAAGTCTTCTTCATGCGTCTTGTCTCCGTCGATTTAATTGGTTGAGCGATGAATGACTGAAAAGAGGGAAGGGGCGCTACGCGGGTGGCGCGTTCGGCATCACCAGCGCCACAAGCACCGGCCGGTTGCCGCGGTTCTCCAGCTGGCGCTTCTCGCCGGGCGCGAAGCGGCAGCTGTCGTAAGGGCCGAGCACTTCTTCCTGGTGCGCGCCGTCGATTTCGCCGACCACATGCAACTGGCCTTCGAGCACGAGGTAGAGCTTTTCCATCGGCGAGCCGTCGAGGCCGGTGCGCCCGCCGGGCAGGATCTGGCTCATGCCCATCCACATCTGCGTGGAAGGGCCTGCCTCCTTGCCCTGAAGGCGCAGGCAGCGCATGTCGAAATGGTTGGGCGCCTCGTAGTGCGGCGCCTCGGTGAAACGGGTGACGTGCATGGATGTGCTCCGGAAAATAGAAGCAGGCTCAGGGCCGCAGCACGACGCGGTCGGTGCTGCCCGAGAGCACCAGCCGGTAGGCCTCGTGCGCCTCGTCGAGCGTGAAGTGGCGCGCCACAGGGAAGGGCTTCAGCGTGCCGCGCTCGAAGCCCTCGCGCATCGCGTCGAGCTGTGCGGTGCTGGCGACGCAGTCCATCGCCAGCGAGTCGATGCCCACGTAGGTGTGCATGCCGCGGTAGAAGGCGAAGATGTCGAAGGGCACGGCGCGGTCGTGCGTGGCGATGAAGATCTGCGTCGCACCCTTGGCCATCGCCTTGTTGGCCGCCTCGAAGTAGGCGCTGCCCACGGTGTTGTAGACGATGTGCGCGCCGCGCCCGTCGGTGAGCTCGCGCACCCGCGCGCCCACGTCGGTGTGGTGGCGCGCGTCGATCGTGTCCACCGGCCCGCTCGCGAAACCCTGGAAGGGCCCGGCGTGCCGCTGCACCGCGATCACGCGCGCGCGGGCCTGCGAGGCGAGCTGCACCGCCGCCTGCCCGACCTTGCCGTTGGCGCCGAGCACCAGCACCGTCTGGCCGGCCTGCGGCATGCCGCTGCGGCGGAAGCCCTCGTAGGCGGTGACGAAGGGCACGCCCACCGCGCCGGCCTCGTCCATCGAGATGCCGCGCGGCTTGGCGCGCAGCGCCTGCTCGGGCAGCACCAGGTAGCGCGCATGGGAGCCGTCGCGGGTGATGCCAACGTCGCCGCCGGAACCGTAGACCTCGCGGCCGATCCATTCGGAAGGCCCGCTGACGACGGTGCCCGCGAAGTCGCGGCCGGGGGTTCTGGGCCACACGGCCTGCGGCATGATGCCCAGCGTCGCTTTCACGTCGCTGGGGTTCACCGCTGCGGCGGCGATGCGCACCACGGCGTGGCCGGGTGGCGGCACAGGTTCGGGTTGCGGCGCGGCTTCGAGCCTCAGCGCGTCGAGGTCGGCGGCCTTCTGGTTCACGCGAAGTGCGCGCGGGCTGTGCATGGCTGTGTCGCTCATCGTTCAGCTCCTCGCATCGGGCAGGCCCAGCATGGCGCGCGCCTCGCGCGGGTTGGCGACTTCGCCGCCCAGGCTCACGAGGATGTCGCGCGCCTTCGCCACGAGCTGGGCATTGCTCTCGGCGAGCACGCCCTTCTCCAGGTAGATGTTGTCCTCCATGCCCACGCGCACGTGGCCGCCCAGCAGCCAGGCCTGCGCGACGATCGGGAACTCCATGCGGCCGATGCCGAAGGCGCTCCAGAAGGCGCCGCGCGGCAGCATGTTGCGCGCGTAGAGCAGCGTCTCGGGCGTGGGCGCGAAGCCGTACTTCACGCCGAGCACGAAGGTCCACATGGCGGGCCCCTCGAGCGTGCCGTCGGCAATCAGGTCGAGCGCGAGGTTGATGTCGCCCGAGTCGAATATCTCCAGCTCGGGCTTCACGCCCGCCTCGCGCATCACCTTCGCCATGCGCCGTACGTTGCGCGGCGTGTTGATGACCACGTCGGGGCCGGAGTTCATGGTGTTCAGGTCGAGCGAGCACACATCGGGCCTGATGAGCGCGATGTGCTCCACGCGCTTCTCGGGCGGCAGCAGCGTCGTGCCGGGCGCCGCGACCTTCGGGTCGTCCTCGCTCGGAATGAAGCGCCCGCCGGGGCCGGTCGTGAGGTTCACGATCAGCTCGCGGTTGCCGCGGCGGATGCGGTCCACCACCTCGCGGTAGAGCTCCACTTCCATCGAGGGCCTGCCGGTCTCGGGGTTGCGCACGTGGATGTGCACCTGCGCCGCGCCGGCTTCGGCTGCAGCAAGGCATTCGTCGGCAATCTGCACCGGCGTGATCGGCAGGTGCGGCGTCTGCTCCGGCTTCACGAGGTTGCCCGTGACGGCGCAGGTGATGAGGGTCTTGGCGGTGCTCACAGGTGGCGCCCTCCGTCGACCACGATGCGCGTGCCGGTCACGAAGCGCATGGTGGTGGCCAGCGCCTCGACCGTGGCGGCCACGTCCTCGGGCTGGCCGATGCGGCCCAGCGGCGTGGTGCTGGCCATCTTGCTGGCGAACTCCGCGCCGCGCCCGGGCACGAAGCCCGATTCCACCGCGCCTGGCGACACCGACACCACGCGCACCGCGGGCGCCAGCGCCTTGGCCAGCGCGTCGCCCACCACGTCGAGCCCGGCCTTGGCCGCCACGTAGGCGAGGTTGCTGCCCACGCCCGTGAAGCCCGCGATCGACGAGATGTTGGCCACGAGGCCGTCGCCGCTCGCCTTCAGCAGCGGCGCGAAGGCGCGGATGGTGGCGAACACGCCGCGGAAGTTGGAACGCACGATGTCGTCGATGAGCTCGTCCGTCAGCGCGTCGAGGTCGCCGGCCGGCACCGGCTTGGTGTGGCCTGCGCTGTTGACCAGGATGTCGCAGCGCCCGAGCGTGGCCTTCACCTCGGCGGCCGCCGCAACGAGGCTGGGCGTGTCGACGATGTCGGCGCGGATCGCCGCATGGCGCTGGCCGCTGGCCGAGGGCAGGGCGGCCGCGCGCGCCGCCGCATCGTCGCCCTTGCGGTGCAGCAGCACGCAGGTGGCGCCGAGCGCGGCCAAGCGCGTGGCGGTGGCATAGCCAATGGCGCCGAGGCCGCCGGTGATGACGGCGACCTTGCCGTCGAGTCTGGAGACTGGGTCGAAGCTCATGTCGGTGTGGGAAGTGGAGTCAGGGAATGGGGGGGCGGGGGAACTTCATCTCGCCGGGTTCGAGCTCGAAGTCGTGGTGGAGTGACGCGCTCTTGCCGTCAGGAGCCAGCGCGAAGCGGCCGATGAGCCTGCGCGTCACGCCGAAGGTCGGGTCGCTTTCCAGGTTTTCGTCGTCATCGGCGAAGACCTGCGTGATCAGCACCTTGTAGCCCGGCTTGCTCACCATGAAGTGCAGGTGCGCGGGGCGGTTCGGGTGGCGCTTCTGCGCGCGCAGCAGCACGCCGCAGGGGCCGTCGGTCGGCACCGGATAGCCGGCGGGGCGCACGCTGCGGAAGTGGAAGCGGCCCTCGGCGTCGGTGGCAAAGCGTCCGCGCAGGTTCATGTTCTCCTGCGACGGGTCCTGGTTCTCGTAGAGGCCGACGGGCGAGGCCTGCCACACGTCGACGGTGGCGCCTTCCACGGGCCGGCCTTCGTGGTCGCGCACCGTGCCTGTCACTTCGAGCGGAGTGCCTGGCGTACCCGAGCGCGCGATGTTCTCGCCCTGCGCGCAGGCCGGTGCATTGGCGCGCCAGAAGGGGCCGAGCAGCGCGGCCGGCGACTCGCCCTGCGGGTCCTGGTTGTTCTGCAGCGCGACCACGGTCGATACCCCCAGGATGTCGGCAGCCAGCACGACTTCGTTCTTGGTCTCGCCGGTGGCCTGGCCGATGGCGACGATGAATTCGAGCGCCTGCTCGAACTCCTCTTCCGTCAGCTTCACTTCCTGCACCAGTGCGTGAAGGTGGCGCGTGACCGCTTCCATCACGGTGCGCAGCCGCGGGTCGGGCGTGTGCCGCATGGCGTCGAGCACATGGCCCAGCACCGATTGGGGGGAGGTGGCGATGTTCATGGCGGGTCTTTGCAATCGTTTGCAAGATATTAGTCCAAATCGCCGAAAAGTAAAATGGAGGGAATCCGGGCTTCAGGAATGAGGGAAAGCCACCCGAAGCCATGCAGCCCGGCGACAATCGTTTGCACCAATGAGCGCCAATCAACCTTCCACACCAGCCACAGTGACCATCCGCGACGTCGCCCGCGCCGCCGGCGTGCACGTGTCCACCGTCTCGCGCGCGCTGAGCCCCGAGAAGCGCTCGCTCATCAGCGACGAGGTGCTGCGCGTGGTCGAGGAGGCGGCGCAGCGCCTGGGCTACCGGCCCAACCGCGCGGCCTCGGCGCTGCGCACGGGCCGCACCCACACCATCGGCGTGCTGGTGCCCGACATCACCAACGCGGTGTTCCCGCCGATCCTGCAGGGCATCGAGGCCAGCGCCGCCGCGCGCGGCTACTTCGTGTTCGTCACCAACGTGGTCGACCACGCGCTGGCGCGGCCGGTGCTGGAGCGCATGCTGGCGCAGCGCGTGGACGGCGTGGTCATGGCCACTGCCACGCGCGACGATCCGCTGGTCGACTTCGTCACCAAAGCCGGCATGACGGCCGTGCTGGTCAACCGCGCCGACGAAACCGGGCGCCTGCCGGCCGTGGTGAGCGACGACCGGCTCGCGATGAAGCTCGCGGTCGACCATCTCGTGGGCCTGGGCCACAAGCGCATCGCGCACCTCGCGGGCCCGCAGACCATTCCCACCGGCGTGGGCCGCCGCCTCGGCGTGGAGCAGGCATTGCGCGACCACCGCATGAAGCCCTTCCGCGTGGTGGAGTGCGCGAGCTACAGCCGCGAAGCCGGCGCCGCAGCGATGAAGCAGATGCTCGAGGCGGGAGCCGCGCCGCAGGCGGTGGTGTGCTGCAACGACCTGGTTGCGCTGGGCGCCTACGACGCGCTGCGCGAGGCGGGCCTGCGCGTGCCGCAGGACATTTCAGTCACCGGCCATAACGACATGCCCCTGGTCGACATGGTCGACCCGCCGCTCACCACCATCCGGCTGCCGCACCGCGAGCTGGGCTGGCGCGCGGCCGAGATGCTGTTCGAGGAGATCGACGGCCATTCGATGTCGGCCTCGACCGTGGTGCTGCGCCCCGAGCTGGTGGTGCGCCAGTCGACCGCCGCGCCGGCAGGCACGCGCTGAGCCTTCGCCGCTGCTGCCGCTACCACCACCAGCGGGCGATGTCGTCGCTCAGGCCCATGTAGAGCAGCACCAGCGTGACCAGCACGACGATGCACTTGCTGCGCAGCGACATCTTCGGCTTCGGCGCGAAGACCGCGGCACCGCCCAGAAAGTGCACGCCGCAGTGCGGGCACTGCCGCACCTTGCCGTAGATGAGCTCCCCGCACCGGGCGCAGGGCACGTCGTCGGGGCCAGGCTCCGGCGGCGGCGTGCCGGCGTCGTGCCGCCCGTCCCGCTGGCGCTGCTGCTGCAGCCGCGCGCGGCGTTCGCGGTGCGCGGCCAGGTCGATGGGGTCGTTGGGCTTGTCGGACATGCTCTGGTGAGAACGTATCCGGCTAGCGTGCCACACCTGCGCGCGACGTGGGTTTCCTGCGCGCGGCGGGCCGGCGCGGCGGCTTCGCCTCCAGCACCAGCTCGGCCGGCAGCTGGTCGTTCCACGATTCGGTGAAGTAGGCGCGGTCGCTGGGCACCAGCTGGGGCAGCACCTCGCGCAGCAGCGCCAGCGACTGCTCGGCCGCTTTCAGCTCGCCCGCATGCGCCGCGTACCAGGCGTGCTCGAAGAGCAGGCTGCAGTGCTGCAGGCCCGGGTAGCGGCGGCGTCCGGCCTGGTGGTCGGCCAGCCGCGCCTGCGCCACCTGCACCCAGCGCGCGGGCCAGTTGGCCGCGTCGAAGGCGTCGGCGAGCGGGCCGGCCAGCTTCGAGATGGCGGCCGGGTCCAGCGGCTTCTGCGCGCGGAATTGCGCGAGCGTGGGCTGCCGCTCCGGCCGGCAGTGGCCGCGCGCGATGCGCATCAGGTAGATCGCGTTCCATGCCGAGCGGCCCTGGCCGTCGGTGTGGCCGCAGAGCCATTCGCTGAAGGCGATCCATTGCACCGCGCGGCGGGTGGTGTCGGCGTTGCCGTCGTGCGCCAGTGCCGGCAGGTCGGCCAGGCCCACGCGGTCGAAGAGCCATGCGGCCATGCCCATGTTGGCGGCCACGTGCTGCGCGGCGTCGAAAGAGTGCGATTCGAAGGCGGCCGCCAGCGCCTCGCCGAAGCGCTGCAGCGATTCCTCGGCCAGCGCGGCGGCGGCGGGCTTGTCGTCGGCCGCGAGCGCCAGCGCGCGCGAGCGGCAGGCCAGCGCCCACAGGTTGCACCACTCGAAGCGCACGTCGGGATGGTGGCGCAGCACCAGGGCGCGCACCGCGTCTTCGGCCATGCCGCTCAGCAGCGACTGCGCCAGCGGCAGGTCGCGCGCGGTGTAGGCGCACCATGCGGAAACGATGCACTCCATCGCGCCCAGGTAGTCGTTGCCCGCCACGTGGTGCGCGAGCCGCTGCTTCTTGAGTGCCTGCAGCCGGCGCCGTGCCTGCTCGTTGTCGCCGAGGCGGCGCCACAACATGGCCTCGTTGAGCGTGACCAGCGCGCGCTGGAAGTCGGTGGCCGCCAGCGTGCCGGCGAGGCGGATCGATTCGAGGGCGTTGCCCCCTGCGTTCTCGCCGGCCTTCTCGCCTGCGACAGGCGCCATCAGCCGCCCCTGCCGCGCCGCCTGCTGCGAGGCGACGAGCTGCTTCCAGAACGCCGCGTCCTGCAGATGCACCGCGTCGGGCGGCGGCGCTCCGGCGGCCTGGCGCGAGGCGCGCGAGCGCAGGCCGAGGAAGGACGCCACTTCTGCCGCGGTGGCCGCGCGGCCTTCCACCAGCACGCGCACGCGCTTCGCCTCGGCGGCGGGCAGCCAGAAGGGGCCCTGGCTGCGCCGCTCGGCATTCAGGAAGCGGGGCTCGCGCTGCGTGCCCTCGCCCCAGCCGGCGTCGATGCCCCAGGCCTTGAAGTCGCGGAACGCGCGGCTCACCACCATGCGCAGGGTGCTGGCGTCGGAGACCTCGCCGCGCAGGTCGGCCAGCCGCACGACATCGGCGCCGGCCTCGTGGGCATGCTGCATGCGTACCAGCAGCCACAGCGACTGGAAGGCCGCGCGCCGGCCGTTCACCGACTGCGGCGAGGTGAGTTCGATGGAAACCTGGTTTGCGTGTGGGGCTGGCTTGGGCACGCCCCCGATTTGAACCTCAAAACGGGGCGCTACCTGAAGATGACGCCGCAGAAGAAGGCTCGGCCCCGCGTTCAGTACCGGTGCTCGTCCAGCAGCCCGGGCACTTCGCTGCGCCCGATGCCCAGGTCGCGCAGATCGTGCTCGCTCATGCCGGCGAGGTGCCGCGAATCGGCGCGGGCGCGGCGGCGATTCACCACGCGGCGGCGCCAGCCGCGCAGGGCATGGATCAGGCGTTGATGAAAGGACGTTGGCTTAGGCGCATTCACGATGGGCTCCTTGGTTGGTGCGCTCATCTTCCCGCCGGGCGTGATATTGTGGAAGTTGAGAATTCTGAGCCTGGCAATCAGGCTTCCTGATACCGGCACAGCCCATGCGACAGCTCAACCTCGATCAACTGCGCACCCTCATCGCCATCGTCGACCTCGGCACCTTCTCTGCGGCCGCTCAGGCGCTGCACCTTGCCCAGCCCACGGTGAGCCTGCACATCAGCGAACTCGAATCGCGCCTGGGCGCGGCGCTGGTGGTGCGCGGCAACCGCCGCATCACGCCGACAGCGGCGGGCTCGGCGCTGGTCGAGCGCGGGCGAAAGCTGCTGCGCGACACCGACGACGCGGTCGAGGCGGTCAAGCGGCAGGCCGAGGGGCGGGTGGGCCGCGTGCGTCTCGGTACTTCCACCGGTGTCCTGGTCGACCTGCTGCCGCAGGTTCTGGAGGCGCTGGGCGCGGAGCATTCGGGCATCGACGTGGAGGTGAGCATCCGCGGCTCCTTCGAGGCCATGGAGCGGCTGGCCGCGGGCACGCTCGACATCGGCCTGGTCGCCATTCCGCAGCCGCCGCTGCGCGGCATCGTCGTCACTCCCTGGTGCGAGCAGCCCATGATGGCCTTCGTGCCTCGCCGCTGGAAGGCGCCGAAGCGCGTCACGCCGGCCTGGCTGGCGGCGCAGCCATTGATCTTCAACGAGGCGACCACGCACATGTACCGCCTCACCATGGAGTGGTTCGCCGCCGCCGGCTTCGCGCCGCGCGCGCGCATCGAGCTCAACTACGACGCCGCCATGCGCAGCCTGGTGGCCGCCGGCTACGGCGCCGCACTGCTGCCGCTGCAGCAGTCCACCGATACCTTGCCGAGCAACGACCGCATGCAGATCCTGCCGGTGAGCCCGAAGCTCACGCGCCGCGTGGGCATCGCGCACCGCCAGCATGCGCTGCTCGACGGCGCGACGCTGAGCGTGCTCGAGGTGCTGAAGACCTTCAGCCAGGCCTGAGCACCTTCAGCGCGACTGCGCCGGATCGTTCGGAATCCCCCCGATCGGGCACTCGGGCGTGCCCACCGTGCTGCGCGTGAACGACTCCACCATCTCGCGCGTGCCCTCGGGGTCGTTGATCCACTTCGTGTAGAAGTTGTAGGGGCAGGCCGCCACGCCTTTGTCGCCGTCGCCGGAGTTGATGGTGCCGGTGTAGCCGCGGTGCACCAGCTTGAACAGGTGGTTCTGCGACTGGCCATTGCGGCGCGCGTCGCGGATCAGGCCCATCGACAGCTCGGCGTAGTTGATGCCCATCTCCTCCTCGCCGCATTCGCCCAGCGTGCGGCCGTCGAAGCCGATGAGCGCCGAGTGGCCGAAGTACGAGTACACGCCGTCGAAGCCCGCCGCATTGGCCACCGCCACGTAGGTGTTGTTCATGAAGGCCATGGCCTTCGACACCATGATCTGCTGCTCCTTGGCGGGGTACATGTAGCCCTGGCAGCGGATGATGAGCTCGGCGCCGCGCATCGCGCAGTCGCGCCAGATCTCGGGGTAGTTGCCGTCGTCGCAGATGATCAGGCTGATCTTCATGCCCTTGGGGCCCTCGCTCACGTAGGTGCAGTCGCCCGGGTACCAGCCCTCGATGGGCACCCACGGCATGATCTTGCGGTACTTCTGGACGATCTCGCCCTTGTTGTTCATGAGGATCAGGGTGTTGTAGGGCGCCTTGTTCGGGTGCTCCTCGTGGCGCTCGCCGGTCAGCGAGAACACGCCCCACACGTTCGCGCGGCGGCAGGCGTCGGCGAAGATGGCCGTCTCCTCGCCGGGCACGGTGGCGGCCGTGTCGTACATCTCCTTCGCGTCGTACATGATCCCGTGCGTGGAGTACTCGGGGAACACCACCAGGTCCATGCCCGGCAGGCCCTTCTTCATGCCGACGAGCATCTCGCCGATCTTGCGCGCGTTGTCCAGCACCTCGGCCTTGGTGTGCAGGCGGGGCATCTTGTAGTTGACGACCGCGACGCCCACGCAATCGCTGCTGCTCGAAATATCACCGTGTCTCATGACGCTGCTCCTGAAGGATGGTTGATGAAGAAAGAAAACAAGAAGGCCCGGATCGGCGTTCAACCGATCCGGGCCTTCCGGTGGAGCAATGGGTTCGTGTCGTCGGAGCCGATTGTTCTCAACTCATCGCGAGCTGCACATACGTCATTTCGCTGATTGCGGCGGCGATGCGCTTCAGCGCGGGCGCGCGTAGCCCGACTCGATCCAGGCGCTCGCGCTGCTCGCCGTGAGCCTGAACCCGGGCGACACGCTCACGCTGGCGAGTTCGCTGTCGTCCGCATCGTCGAAGGCCGTGAGCGTGGCCGTGGGATTGTCCTCGTCGGGCACGATGGAAAGCGCCACGCGCACGCGCCGGTCGTCGCGCGCGGTGACGGTCACGCTCTTGTTGAGCGTGGCGTGCAGCTGCTGCTCGTGGCGGCGGATCACTTCGGCGGCGGTCTTCACCAGCGTGGAGAAGGCGGGCGCGTCGAGCGGCTTGGGGTTCTTCTTGTCGCGGCCCATGGTCCAGGGGCCGACGAGGGCGGGCTCGGGGTCGCCGTGGCGGGTCATCTCGACGGCCCAGCCGTCGTCTTCCTCGTTCTTGATGATGCGGGCGGTCCAGCGGTCGTCGCGCCAGAGGCGGTCTTCCTGCAGGGGGAGGATGTCGGAGTCTGTGGTGGGTTCGGTCATTCGGTTGCTGTCGTTCTGGCGCGAGGCATTTTCGCTTCGGTCCCGGCACTGTCGATATGGCGCGCGAGACCCTCTGCCAGCGCATCGAAGGCGGCGCGGCAGCGCGGGCTGCCGCGCAGGTCCTCGTGCATCGTGACCCAGGTGTCCAGCTTCAGCGATAAGGCGCGCGGCATCAGCCGGACCAGCCGGGGCTCGCGGCTGGCCAGCGCCACCTGGCAGATGCCGATGCCGGCACCAGCGCGGATCAGCGCCAGCTGCGTGAGATCGCTGTCGGTGCGCAGCGAGAAAGTGTCTCGCGTGAAGCCCGTGAGCGACTTGCCCGCGTTGCGCACGAAGGCCGTGGGCTGGTCGTACCCGATCAGCGAATGGGCGGCCAGCTCTTCGAGCTTGCGCGGCGTGCCGTGGCGTTCGAGATAGTCGCGATGCGCATGGAAGCCCAGCTCGATGTTGCCGATGCGGCGCGCCACCAGCTGTTCCTGCCTGGGGCGCACCATGCGCACGGCGATGTCGGCCTCGCGCCGCAGCAGGTCCTGCACGCGGTTGGTCGACACCAGCTCGACCTTCAGCGCCGGGTGCGTCTCGCGAAGCCCCGCGACGATGGACGGCAGCACTTCCGCGCAGACGACCTCGCTGGCCGATACGCGCACCACGCCGCGCACGCCTTCGCCCTGGCTGCTGGCGGCGCGCTCCAGCGAGGCGGCCGTGCTTTCCATGGCCTCCGCATGCGTGCGCAGCGCCAGCGCCACCTCGGTGGGCAGCAGCCCCGTCTGCGAACGCGTGAAGAGCACGGTGCCCAGAGCCTCCTCGAGCGCCGCCACGTGGCGCCCGACCGTGGGCTGGGTGATGCCGAGGGCGCGCGCCGCGCCCGAGAGCGAGCCCTCGCGCAGCACGCTCAGGAAAGTGCGGTAGAGCTCCCAGCCGATGTTCGAGGTCATACATAAATGTATGGCCGATAGCTCATGTTCGGCAATTCCAATAGAGCAGGCGCGGTTCCAGAATTCTTCCATCGGCAACAACTTCTGGAGCATTCCATGGCAAACGACACGGTCCTGGTTCTCGGCGCAACGGGCGGCATCGGCGGCGAAGTGGCCCGCCAGCTGCGCGATGCGGGCTGGCAGGTGCGCGCACTGAAGCGCGATACGCAGGAAGGAAAGCGCGACGGCATCACCTGGTTCGCAGGCGACGCGATGGACGAGCAGGCGGTGCGCCGCGCAGCCGCGGGCTGCTCGGTCATCGTGCATGCGGTCAACCCGCCGGGCTACCGCAACTGGTCGCAGCTGGTGCTGCCGATGCTCGACAACACCATCGCCGCCGCCAGGGCAGAAGGCGCGACCATCGTGCTGCCCGGCACGGTCTACAACTTCGGTCCCGACGCCTTCCCGCTGCTGTCCGAGGACTCGCCGCAGCGCCCGCTCACCCGCAAGGGCGCGATCCGCGTCGAGATGGAACGGCGCCTGGAAGAGGCCAGCCGCCAGGGCGCGCGCGTGCTGATCGTGCGCGCCGGCGATTTCTTCGGCCCGAAGGCGGGCAACAACTGGTTCTCGCAGGGGCTGGTGAAGGCGGGGCAGCCCGTGCGGGCCGTGAGCTATCCCGGCAGCCCCGGCGTCGGCCACCAGTGGTCTTACCTGCCCGACGTGGCGCGCACCATGGTCGAGCTGCTCGCACGCCGCGACAGGCTGGAGCGCTTCGCGCGCTTCCACATGGCCGGCCACTGGGACGCCGACGGCACGCGCATGAGCGATGCCATCCGCAAGGTGGTGGCGCGCCGTACCGGTGCCAGGGTCGGCGTGTCGGCCTTCCCGTGGTGGCTGCTGACGCTGGCCTCGCCCTTCGTCGTCACCTTCCGGGAGATGCGCGAGATGCGCTACCTCTGGCGCAAGCCTGTGGGCATGGACAACGCGAAGCTGGTGGCCTTCCTCGGCCGCGAGCCGCACACGCCGCTCGACGAGGCGGTGGAAGCTGCGCTCGACGGCATGGGCTGCCTGGCCACCGTGCCGGTGGCGGCCGCGGCCTGACCGGCGCCGCTCAGAACACCGACAGCCCCGTGCGCGCCACGAAGAGTTCGAGCGCCTTCATGCCCAGCAGCGAATTGCCGGTGGCGTCGAGCGCGGGCGACCACACGCACAGCGTGAGCCTGTCGGGCACCACGGCCACGATGCCGCCGCCCACGCCGCTCTTGCAGGGCAGGCCGATGGAGAAGGCCACGTCGCCCGCCGCGTCGTAGGTGCCGCAGGTGAGCATCAGCGCGTTGATGCGGCGCGTCTGCCGCTCGCCCGTGACCTCGGGCTCGCCGTCGAGCGGGTGCGCCCCGTCGCGGCACAGGAAGGCCGCGGCGCGCGCGAGCTGGCGGCAGCTCATGCGCAGCGCGCACTGGTGGAAGTAGGTGTCCAGCACGGTCTCGACGTCGTTGTCGATCTTGCCGAAGCTCTTCATGAAGTTGGCCAGCGCGATGTTGCGAAAGCCGGTGTCGGCCTCCGACTGCGCCACCTCGTCGTCGAAGGCGACGGGCTCGCCGCACAGGCTGCCCATGAGCGCGAGGATGTCGGCCTTCGCGCTGCCGCCCGCGGCCCTGGCCTGGCTCACCAGCCGGTCGGCCACCGCGATGGCGCCTGCATTGATGAAGGGGTTTCGCGGCTTGCCCTGTTCGTTCTCCAGTTGCACCAGCGAGTTGAACGGATTGCCCGAGGGCTCGCGGCCGATGCGCTCCCACAGAGCGTCGCCCATGCGCTGCATGGCGAGCGTGAGCGTGAAGAGTTTCGACACGCTCTGGATGGAGAAGGGCGTTTCGAAGTCGCCCGCGCCGGCTTCCTCGCCCTCGCAGGTGCGCAGCGCGATGCCGAACTGCCGCGCATCGACGCGCGCGAGCGCCGGGATGTAGCTCGCGACCTTGCCGCCCTGGCCGAGCTGGGGGCTCAGGGTGGCGACGATCTCGTCGAGGACGGGCTGGAACCAGGTGGCGGTGTTGCCGTTGCTGCTGCTCATGCGCTGCGTTGTACCGCAGGCCGCCGGTTCACCAGCACGATGCCCAGTGCCACGCCGACCAGCGCCACGATCAGCTGCGCCGTGAGCGGCTCCTTCAGCAGCGCCACGCCGAACACCAGCGCGAACAGCGGCGTGAGAAAGGTGAAGGACGACATCTGCGTGGCCGGGTAGTGCCGCAGCAGCCACATCCATGCGAGGTAGCTGGCGAAGGCGCCCACCACCGTCTGCAGGCCGATGGAGGTCCAGGCCCAGGCGGAATACGAGAAGCCCCAGTGCTCGCCCAGCACCAGCGAGAGCACCGGGCACGCCGCCGCCGTGACCGCCACCTGGTAGAACAGCGTCTTCTCCGCGCTGGCCGTGGCCAGGCGCGTGGTGCGCAGCGTGAGCGTGGTCAGGCCCCAGAGCATGCCGGCCGCCAGCGCCATGCCGTCGCCGATGAGCTGCGACGAGCTCATGTGGGCGAAGCCCTCGCTGAAGGCCAGCACCACGCCCGAGAACGCGATGAAAAGCCCCAGCCACTGGAAGCCGCGCAGCCGCTCCGCCGGCACCCAGCGCGGCAGCAGCAGCGACACCCAGAAGGGGGCGGTGTAGAGGAACACCGTGAGCCGCGATGCGCTGGTGTGCTGCAGCCCCAGGTAGATGCCGGCGAACTCGCCCGCGAACAGCATGCCCGCCAGAAGCCCGGGCCACAGCGTGCCGTCGCGCTCGAAGAGCGGCACGCGCCGCCACACGCACCACAGCCACAGCAGCACAGTGGCGCCGACCATGCGGATCGAGGCCTGCCACATCGGCGGCACCTCCGCCACGGTGGTCTTGATGAGGATCTGCTGCAGGCCCCAGAAGGCACAGCAGGCGATGAGCAGGCCGATGGCGAGGCCGTCGAGGTGGGTCTTGCGCTGGATCATTCGGATCGGGTCGTTCGCGGCGAGGAGCCGCCGGATTCATCCGATGATCGTATCGCGGCGGCGTGTTCGGCGTGCGCGCAAGGCTTCCCGGCCTCTATCTCGGCGGGGCCACCGGATAGGGCGGCTTGCCCCGCGTGCCCGTCATCAGGTCGGGCACCACGGTTTCCACGTCGGCCACCGCGCGCGCGGCGCGCTCCAGCTTCCTGGCGAGCGCCGCGTCCGGCACGCAGCCCTGCAGGTACACCCAGCGGCGCTGGATGATGACCCAGACGCTGCTTTTCTTCACCCCCGGCACGGCCAGCAGCGCGGCGCGCACCTTGGGTGCGAGCGGCTTGTCGTAGCGGTAGGCGTTGCTGTCGGCGCACTTGCCGGCCAGCCAGCAGGTGGTGCCGCGCTCCAGCCTCGAATGGGTCTGCAGGCGACGCTCTTGCGCCGTGTAGAACGGGCCCTCGGGCACGGCGCAGGCCGGCAGGCCCGAGGAGAGCTGGAAGAACGGGTCGTCGAACCAGTTCTGCTTGACCGGCCCGTTCGCTTCCTGCGCCGTGCCGGCCTGCGCGGCGAGCAGCAGGACAAGCAGGAGCGCAGGACGATGCGTCACAAGGGATGCTCCGTGTAGAAGCGACCGCCGTGGAAGAGCAGCGGCGATGCGCCCGCGTCGTGCGAGCAGCGCTCCACCTCGCCGACGAAGATCACGTGGTCGCCCTCGTCGTAGCGGCTGCGGTTGAAGCACTCGAAGCTGGCCGCCGCGCCCACGAGCACCGGCGCGCCGCCCAGGCCCTCGGTGAAGGCCACGTCGGCCCAGCGGTCGATGTTCTTGGTGGCGAAGCGCTCGGCCAGCGCCTTCTGGTTGGCCGCGAGGATGTTCACCGTGTAGTGCGAGCCGGCGCTGAGCGCGGGCATCGAGCCGGCCGCGCGCGACAGGCTCCACAGCACCAGCGGCGGCGTCAGCGACACCGAGTTGAAGGAGTTGGCCGTGAGGCCGACCAGCGTGCCGTTCGCCGCGCGCGCGGTCACGACGGTGACGCCGGTGGCGAACATGCCGAGGGCTTCACGGAACTCGTCGGACGAAAAGGAGGGCGGCTGGGCCCGGCGGGGAGTGGTCACTGAAAAAAGACGCAAAGGCTTGAAGGCGGAGGGCCATTTTGGCTCAGTGCCCGCCGGCCTGCCCGAGCGGGTCCATCAACTCGTCGACCAGCCGGGTATAGACGGCGGCCGCCGGCGAAGGCGTGCGCGCCGCCAGCGTGACGAGGCTGTAGTGCGTCTGCATGCGCTCCAGGCCCGCCACCGGCAGGGGAACAAGGGTGTCGGTGTCGTGGCCCGGCACGGGGGCGACCGGCGCGAGGATCACCGCGTCGGCGGTGAGCGCCAGGTGCCGCAGCGTGCCGGCGTCGTCGCAGGTCACGTTGAACACGCCGCGGTCGCCGCGCGGAGCGGCCCGGTCGAACTGCTGCGCCACCTCCGCCGGCAGGCGCGGGCCGGCGACGGGATACGCCATGAGCTTCTCGAGCGTCGTCGGCTGGGGCTTGAGCTTCAGCAGCGGGTGCTTTGCTCGCACGAAGAAAGACACCGGCAGGTTGGGCAGCCGCGAGAGCTTCAGCCCGGGCTGAAGCTTCGTCAGGTCTCGCGTGTCGGCGACGAACAGATCGAGCTCGCGGCGGTGCAGGCGCTCGCAGAGGGTGGCGGTATCGGCCACTTCCATGCGCATCTGCAGCTGCGGGTGGCGCTGCGTCATGAGCGACAGCGCCGCGCGGCCCAGCGTCCCGGCGGCGAAGGGGCCGAAGCCGACCGCGAGGCTGCCGATGGCAAGGCCTTCGAGCTGCAACACGTCACGCGCGATCTGCTGCGCGTCGGCCAGCAGCTCGCGGGCGCGCGCCAGCACCAGTTCGCCGGCCTGGGTGAAGCGCACGCTGCCGTAGGCGCGGTCGACCAGGCGCGCCTGCAGGTTCTCTTCGAGGTTCTCGATGCTGCGCGAAAGCGCCGGCTGCGAGAGATGCACCGCCTGGGCCGCGCGGCCGAAGCTGCCCTGGTCGGCGAGGGCGACGAGATGCTGGAGCTGGCGCAGCTGCATTTTGCGTTTTGCTTCAAAAGGAAGCGCATATTTTGCATTTGCCAATGGTTCTGGCGCTTCGCATCATTGCCGGATGAAATCTTCCTCGCCCGCTCCTTCTTCCTTCTCCGTTGCGCTCGTCGCCCTTGCATGCGCGCTGGGCGCGCCGTCGGCCTCCTTTGCGCAGACCGCGCCCAAGGCGCCCGAGCCCTCCACGCTGCAGGCCAACGCCGAGATGGCGAAGACGCTGCCCTTTGCCAACCGGCAGGACTTCGAGGACGCGATGCACGGCTTCGTCGGCACCGTGCCCGATGCGCTGGTGCCGGGCTCCGGCGCGCGCCCGGTGTGGAACATGAAGCCCTACGACTTCCTCAAGGCCGAGGCGCCGGCCGACACCGTAAATCCGAGCCTGTGGCGCCAGGCGCAGCTCAACGCGATCCACGGGCTCTTCAAGGTGACCGATCGCGTCTACCAGGTGCGCGGCTTCGATCTCGCGAACATGACCATCGTCGAAGGCGACAGCTCGCTGATCGTCATCGATCCGCTGCTGGCCGCCGAGACCGCGCGCGCCGCGCTCGAGCTCTACTACCAGCACCGTCCGCGCAAGCCGGTGGGAACGGTGATCTACACGCACGGCCATGCCGACCACTTCGGCGGCGTGAAGGGCGTGATCGACGAGGCCGACGTGAAGGCCGGCCGCGTGCAGGTGCTCGCGCCCTCGGGCTTCATGGAAACGGCGGTGGCCGAGAACATCCTCGCGGGCAACGCGATGAGCCGGCGCTCGCAGTACCAGTTCGGCACGCTGCTGCCGCCGGGCCCGCGCGGGCAGGTCGACACCGGCCTGGGCAAGGCGCTGGCGCGCGGCACCATGTCGCTGATCGCGCCCACGTCCACCATCGACAAGACCACGGAGGAGCGCACCATCGATGGCGTGCAGTTCGTCTTCAGGCTGGTGCCGGGCTCCGAGGCGCCGTCGGAAATGCTCATGTACCTGCCGCAGTTCCGCGTGCTCAACATGGCGGAGGACGTGACGCACAACATGCACAACCTCTACACCATCCGCGGCGCGGAGGTGCGCGACGGCAACCTGTGGTCGAAGTACATCGATGAGGCGCGCGTGGCCTTCGGCGGCAAGGCCGAGGTGCTGATCGCCCAGCACCACTGGCCCACCTTCGGGCAGGACCGCATCGTCGACCTGCTGAAGAAGCAGCGCGACATGTACAAGTTCATCAACGACCAGTCGCTGCGCCTGCTCAACCAGGGCTACACCGCGGCCGACATCGCCGAGACGCTGCGCATGCCCGCGAGCCTGGAGCAGGAATGGTCGGCGCGCGGCTACTACGGCACGCTGCGGCACAACGCCAAGGCCGTGTACCAGAAGTACCTGGGCTGGTACGACGCCAACCCCGCCAACCTGAACCCGCTGCCGCCTGTGGCCTATGCGAAGAAGACGGTCGAGTACATGGGCGGCGCCGACGCGGTGCTGGCGCGCGCCCGCGAAGATTTCAGGAAGGGCGAGTTCCGCTGGGTGGCCAGCGCGATGAGCCAGGTGGTGTACGCCGACCCCGCCAACCGCGCGGCCCGCGAACTGGGCGCCGACGCCCTGGAGCAGATGGGCTACCAGTCGGAGGCCGGCACCTGGCGCAGCGCCTATCTGGTGGGCGCGATGGAGCTGCGCAACGGCGTGCCGAAGATCGCAGCCGGCAACAGCGCCAACGCTGATTCGCTCAAGGCCGTGAGCAACGACCTGTTCTTCGACTTCCTCGGCGTGCGGCTGAACGCGGCCAGGGCCGAGGGCAGGAAGATGGCCATCAACTGGAACTTCACCGATTCGAACCAGCAGTTCGTGCTGACGCTGGAGAACTCCGCGCTCACGCACATCGCCGGGCAGCAGCCGGATGCCGACGCCACCGTGACGCTGAGCCGCGCCACGCTGGACGCGATCACACTGAAGGAAACCAGCTTCCCGGCGGCGGTGCTCGCGGGCAAGGTGAAGATCGACGGCGACCGCACGAAGCTGGCGGAGCTGATGTCGATGCTCGACACCTTCGAGCCGATGTTCCCGGTCGTCGAGCCCCGCGCTCAGCCGAAGAACCAATAGCAGACAGCGATGGCGGCCACCACGCCCGCCAGCTCGGCCAGCAGCGCGCACGACACCGCGTGCCGCGTGCGCTGGATGCCCACCGCGCCGAAGTACACCGCCAGCACGTAGAAGGTGGTCTCGGTGCTGCCCTGGATGGTGGCGGCCACCAGCGCGGGGAAGCTGTCGACGCCGTGGCTCTTCATGGTCTCGATCAGCATCGCGCGCGCCGCGCTGCCCGAGAAGGGCTTGACCAGCGCGGTGGGCATGGCGTCGACGAAACGCGCGTCGAAGCCCACCGCCGTCACCAGCCAGCGCAGGCCGTCCAATGCGAAGTCGAGCGCGCCCGAGGCGCGCAGCACGCCGATGGCGCACAGCATCGCCACCAAGTAGGGCAACAGGTTCTTCGCGATGTCGAAGCCTTCCTTCGCGCCCTCGATGAAGCATTCGTACACCTTGATGCGGCGGATGGCGCCCGCCAGCAGGAACACGACGATCACGCCGAACAGCGTCAGATTGCCCAGCAGCGACGACAGCGAGGCGATGGCCGTCGCCGACAGCGTGCCCAGCAGGGCCATGAATCCGCCCAGCAGCAGCGCGCCCGGCACCAGGTAGGCCAGCACCACCGGGTCCCACAGCCGCAGGCGCTGCGCCACCGCCACCGACAGCAGCCCGACCAGCGTGGAGGCGCTGGTGGCCAGCAGGATAGGCAGGAACACCAGCGTCGGGTCGCCCGCGCCCTGCTGCGCGCGGTACATGAAGATGGTGACCGGCAGCAGCGTCAGCGACGAGGCGTTGAGCACCAAAAAGAGGATCTGCGCGTTGGTGGCCGTTACCGGGTCGGGGTTCAGGCGCTGCAGCTCGCGCATCGCCTTCAGGCCGATGGGCGTGGCGGCGTTGTCCAGCCCCAGCGCGTTGGCCGCGAAGTTCATCGTGATCAGCCCGAGCGCCGGATGCCCCGCCGGCACGCCCGGCATGAGCCGCCGGAAGAGCGGCCCCAGCAGCCGCGCGAGCCAGCCCACCAGCCCCGCCGCCTCTGCGATGCGCAGGAAGCCCAGCCACAGCGTGAGCGTGCCGAACAGCAACACCATCACCTCGACCGCCAGCCGCGCCATCGCGAACAGGCTTTCGACCAGCGCCGCGAACACGGTCGGATCGCCCCCCACCAGCCAGCGCACCAGCGCCGCCAATGCCGCCACCCCGAAGAAACCAAGCCACAAGCCGTTGAGCACGCTTCTTTTCCTTTTGTTTCGCTTCGATGATAGGCCCGCCATCCGGGCCCGCCGCGAGCTACAGTTCGGCCCATGCGCGCCTCCACCGTCCGCCGATTCGCCGCTCTCGTCCTGGGCGCCGCCGCCCTCTGGCTGGCGGGTTGCGCGAGCCTGCCGCCGCCGCAGCCGCGCCCGGTGGTCACGGCTGTCACCGACGTGTCGCAGACAGAACTGGGGCAGCTGGCGGCCAAGGGCACGCCGGGCGGCTCGACCTCGCTTTCGGGCTTCCGGCTGCTGCCGGAGGCCGCCTTCGCCTTCGACGCGCGCATCTCGCTCGCGCGGCATGCCGAGAAGTCGCTCGACGTGCAGTACTACCTGATCCAGAAGGACGACGTCGGCCTGCTGTTCCTCAAGGAGCTGCGCGAGGCCGCGGCGCGCGGCGTGCGCGTGCGGCTGCTGGTGGACGACCTCTACACGGGCGGCGAGGACGAGGTGTTCAGCACGCTGTCGGCCTTCCCGAACATCGAGGTGCGGCTGTTCAACCCGCTGCCGTCGCGCGCGAGTTCGCTGGCCACGCGGCTGCTGTTCTCGCTGACCGATTTCGGCCGCATCAACCACCGCATGCACAACAAGCTGCTGGTGGCCGACAACAGCTTCGCGGTCTCGGGCGGCCGCAACATCGCCAATGAATACTTCATGCGCAGCACGGCGGCGAACTTCATCGACATGGACGTGCTGTCCAGCGGCCCGGTGGTGCGCCAGATGTCCGAGGGCTTCGACCGCTACTGGAACAGCGAGCACGTGCGCCCCATCGAGCAGATCGCGCCGCTGCGCATGCCCGTTGCGCAGGCGCAGAAGCGCTTCGACGAGATCGCGCGCACCGCGGTGCCCGACGTGGCCATGCACCAGCGCGACGTGCTCGACAAGTCGCCGGTGGGGCAGCAGCTCATCGCCGGCAACGTCGAGCGCTACTGGGCACCGTCGACGCTGTTCGTGGACGACCCCGAGAAGATCACGCGCAAGGCCGAGGCCGCCTATGAGGGCAGCGTGACCGAGGGGGCGCTGAGCGTCATCAATTCGGCCAGGCGCGAGGTGAAGATCGGCTCGCCGTACTTCATCCCGGGTGCGCGCGGCATGGCGATGATGAAGAAGGCCATCGAGCGCGGCGGGCGCATCACGGTGGTGACGAACTCGCTGGGCGCCACCGACGAGCCCCTGGCCTATGCGGGCTACGAGCGCTACCGCGCCGACATGCTGAAGATCGGCGTCACCATCTACGAGATCGCGCCCACGCTCACCGGCAAGTCGGGGCGTTTCGGCGACTTCGGCAAGTCGATCAGCCGGCTGCACGCCAAGCTGGCGATCGTCGACGACGAGCGCTTCTTCATCGGCTCGATGAATCTCGACCACCGCTCGGCCGCGGTCAATACCGAGATGGGGCTGGTCATCGACAGCCCCGAGCTGGTGAAGGACTACGACAGGCTCATGAGCGGCGAGCGCGTGAACCTCGGCTACCGGCTGCGGCTCGCGCCCAACGGCCGGCGCGTGCAGTGGCTGGAGTACGACGACGCCGGCGGCGACATCGTCCACGAGGACGAGCCCGGCGAATTCCTCTGGCTGCGCTTCAAGAACTGGCTGCTCCTGCCGATCGTGGGCGAAGAGCTGCTGTAGCGGTTCCTTCGTCGATGCGCGCCCGCGGCGCGCCTGCGGCCATGTAATACGGCTTGCACACTGGCCCTCTAGATTGCGGCGTCCCACGACACAACAACCAGAGGGATTCCCAGATGCGCACCACACTCACCGCGGCCCCCGCGCCGCGCGCCATGCGCGAACTGCGCTGGCTGGCCGGCCTGGCCTGCACCGCCATCCTGCTGCAGGGCTGCAACGGCGGCGGCAACAACCAGTCGATCGTCCTGGGGCCCCCGGCGGCCCCGGCACCCGCTCCGGCCCCAGCGCCGGCTCCCGCCCCCCAACCCGACGCCGCCTCGGCCGACGCCAACCTGCAGGCCACCTGGGTGGAGATCGGCGACAACAACGCGGCCATCGCGCGCGCAATCACCAGCTACGCCGCACCGTCGGCCGACACGACGGCCGACGCCAACGCCGTGTGCCCGCAGATCACGATCGACGGCAAGGTCACGCGCATGACCCTGCGCGTGGGCGCCGGCACCATGGCGCTGCGCACCACGGCCAGCGACCCGGCCGATTCGAAGCCTTCCGCCTTTCCCGTCTCGGCCTGCGAGACCACGCTGCCGGCCGACGCGAAGCAGGCCGCCATCGGCAGCCGCACGCTGCCGATGCCCAAGGCCGAGCCGCAACGTGTTCTGGTGCTGGCCGACACCGGCTGCCGCCTGAAGAAGGCCGACAAGGCCTACCAGCCCTGCAACGACAGCACCGTGTGGCCCTTCGCTCCGCTCGCGGCCACCGGCGCGGGCTTCAACCCCGACCTGGTGCTGCACATCGGCGACTACCACTACCGCGAGAACGCCTGCCCCGACGACATCGCCGGCTGCAAGGACAGCCCCTGGGGCTATGGCTGGGACACCTGGCAGGCCGACTTCTTCAAGCCGGCCGCGCCGCTGCTGGCCAAGGCGCCGTGGATCGTGGTGCGCGGCAACCACGAGGAATGCGCGCGCGGCGGCCAGGGCTGGATCCGCTTCCTCGATCCGCGCCCGTACTCCGACAAGCGCTCGTGCAACGACCCGGCCAACGACAGCACCGGCAACTATTCCGAGCCATACGCGGTGCAGCTGGGCACCGGCTCGCAGATCATCGTGTTCGACTCGGCCAAGGCCGGCAAGGCGGCGCTGGCGACGAACGATCCGCAGTTCATCGCCTACCAGAAGCAGTTCCAGACCGTCGCGACGCTGGCCGCCAAGCCTGGCATCACGACCACGATGTTCACCAACCACCACCCGATCCTGGCCTTCGCGCCGGTCGCGGGCCAGACCCCGGCGCCGGGCAACCTCGCGCTGCAGTCGGTGATGAGCAACCTCAACCCCAAGGCCTACTACCCGAGCGGCGTGCACGTCGCGCTGCACGGCCATGTGCACGACTTCCAGGCGCTGAACTTCGCCACCGACCATCCCGCGACGCTGGTGTCGGGCAACGGCGGCGACAACCTCGACGTGGCGCTGCCCGATCCGCTGGCACCCGGCACCACGCCCGCGCCGGACGTGACGGTCGACCGCATCACGCACCATGCCAGCTTCGGCTTCATGCTGATGGAGCGCAAGGCCTCGCCCGGCGTGGGCTGGACCTTCAAGGCCTACACCGTGGCCGGCAAGCTGCTCGCCACCTGCGTGCAGACCGGGCGCACGCTGGCTTGCGACAAGACGGGCTTCCTGACGCCGTGACGATGCGTGCTGCGCTGGCGATGGCGGCCGCCTGCCTGGGCTGGCCGGGCGTGACTGCCGCCGCCGCCACCACCGTGGAGATCAACCCGGGCGGCCCGCCGAGCGTGGTCGTCGAACGCATCGGCGCCACGCCCAAGGTCTCCGCGCGCATCGATCCCACCGAGGCCACCTTCAGGCCCGACCCGGCGCTGGCCGCGCTGGGCAAGCGCATCTTCTTCGACACGCGTCTCTCGCAGCCGCAGGGCACCTCGTGCGCGAGCTGCCACGATCCGCTGCGCGCCTTCACCTCGACGCTGAACGCGGCCTCGCTGGCAGGCCCGCGCACGCCGCAGGGCAGCCGGCCGGGGCGCTTCAGCGCGCGCACGGCGCCGTCGCTGCTGTACGTGCGCTACGTGCCGCGGCGGCACTTCTACCAGGACGACGACGCGCCCTTCGCCTCGCCCTTCGGTGGCCTCTTCGCCGACGGCCGCGCCGACACGCTGGCCGAGCAGGCGCGCGGCCCGCTGTTCGACCCCGACGAGATGAACAACGCCTCGCCGCAGAGCCTGCTGCGCAAGCTGCGCGGCACCGACCTGGCTCCCGCGATGTCGCTGGCCTTCGGGCCGCGCGTGCTGCGCGACCCGGAGCAAGCCGTGAAGGGCATCGGCCAGGCTTTGCAGGCCTACCTGCAGAGCGACGAAATGGCGCCCTTCAGCTCGCGCTTCGACGACTACCTGCGCAAGCGCACGCCGCTGAGCCCGCAGGAGATGCGCGGCCTCGCGCTGTTCAAGAACCCCGACAAGGGCAACTGCATGTCGTGCCACACGCTGTCGGACACGGCGAGCCGGCCCGAGCGTTCGCTCTTCACCGACTTCGGCTACGACGCCATCGCCGTGCCGCGCAACCTCTCGCTGCCGGCCAACCGCGATCCGCGCCGCTTCGACAACGGCCTGTGCCGCACCGCGGCGCAGCTGCGCTGGCCGGAGCCGAACCAGTGGTGCGGCTACTTCCGCACGCCGGGGCTGCGCAACGTAGCGGTGCGCCAGAGCTTCATGCACAACGGTGTGTTCACCACGCTGCGCGACGCGGTCGCGTTCTATGCCACGCGCTCCACCGACCCTGCGAAGTGGTACCACGGCAGGCCGACCTTCGACGACGTGCCCGCCGCCTACCGGGGCAACATCAACGTCAACTCCACGCCGATGAACCGTCGCCCCGGCACCACGCCCGCGCTGACCGACGAGGAGATCGACGAGATCAGCGCCTTCCTCGGCACCCTGACCGACGCACGCTATGTGGCGGCCATGCCGAAGCCGGCCATGAAGTAGCAGCCAAGGTCATCTCCGGCGCGGCAAGGTGCGTTACATTCCTCGCAAGAGTGTGAACTTTTGTCACAGACGCATTCATTTCCGGAGACTTCGACCATGACCGTTCCCGTGCCGCGCGAGTCGATTGCGCCGCTTTCCAACAGCCGTCGGCGTGCGCTGACCGGGCTGGCCGCCGCCACTGCCGCCGCCGGCCTCGGCTTTCCGGCGCTCGCGCAGAACCGGCCGCTGCGCGTGGGAACGACCTTCGACAACAGCAGCGTCGAGAAGGCCAACGGCCAGGGCCTGTACCAGGGCTCCAGCGCCTTCTTCAATGCGCTGAACAAGGCTGGCGGCATCAACGGCTCCAAGGTCGAGCTCGTGATGGCCGACGACACCTTCAAGCCCGACGTGGCCAAGGCCAACGCGCTGGCGTTCGAGAAGGACAGCTCCGTGCTCGCGCTGGTGCATCCCCTGGGCACGCGCCAGACGGCCGAGGTGATGGATGCGGTGCCCGGCATGGCCGTGGTGGGGCCCATCACCGGCACGATCTCGCTGCGCAAGAAGAACTCGCCCAACACCTTCTGGGTGCGCGCCAACTACGACCAGGAAGTCGAGAAGCTGGTGAGCACCGCCGCCGTGCTGGGCCAGAGCCGCATCGGCCTCGTGCATTCGAACGATCCGCTGGGGCAGTCGGTGCTGGCCGCCTTCAAGGCCGCGCTGGCGAAGGCGAAGCTGGAGCCGGCGGTGATCGCGACCACGCCCAACACGACCAGCATGGAAGTGGGCCCCGCCGCCGAAGCCATCGCCAAGGCCAAGCCTCAGGTGGTGGTGGTCGGTCTGGCCGGCACGGCGCCGGTGTTCCTGAAGGCGTTGCGCGAGGCGGGCAACAGCAGCTCGGCCTACGGCCTCTCCATCACGGCCAGCGCGCTGTCGGCCATGGGCGACCTGGCCAAGGGCCTGGGCTTCGTGATCGTGGTGCCCTCGCCGTACTCGACCAAGTTCGAGATCGTGCGCCGCTACCAGGCCGACATGGTGGCCAACGGCGTCAAGGACTTCTCGCTCACCAGCCTGGAGGGCTACCTGAACGCGGCGGTGCTCGCAGAGGGCATGCGCCGCGCGGGCGGCTCGCTCACCCGCGCATCGGTGATGTCGGGGCTCGCGAGCATCGAGAACTTCGACCTGGGCGGCGTGAAGATCAACTACGGGCGCACCAACCGCGAAGGCGGCCAGTTCGTGGACGTGGCCGTCATCGGCAGCCGCGGCCAGATGCTCAGCTAGGCCGCCGGGCGTGAAAGCGGGAACGGACAGCCGAACGCAGAAGGAATACAAAAACTACGCAGAAGTCGCAGAAGAAATCGAAAACTTTTTGGTTTTCCTTTTGCGACCTTCGCGAAACCTTCGCGCCCTCTGCGTCCGGCTGCCCGCTCCCGAATTTCAGACCCCGACCCCGAGCAGCCCCTCGAGCAGCGACGCGTCCTCCGCCAGCTCCGCACTGAGCCCCGCGTGCACCACGGTGCCACGCTCCAGCACGATCGCCTTGTGCGTCATCTCCAGCGCGAGCACCGGGTGCTGCTCCACCACGATCGACGCGAGCCCCTCCGATTCGCACAGCCGGCGGATCGCCGTCGCCAGTTCCTCCACGATGATCGGCGCGAGGCCCTCCATGGGCTCGTCGAGCAGCAGCAGCTTCGGGTTGGTCATGAGCGCGCGGCCGATGGCGAGCATCTGCTGCTCGCCGCCCGAGAGCTGGTTGCCGTAGTTGCCGCGACGCTCGCGCAGGCGCGGGAAGAAGTCGTAGACGCGCTTGAGGTTCCAGCCGCCGAGCCGCGAGATGACGGTGAGGTTCTCTTCGACCGTGAGCGAGGGGAACACCTCGCGCTCCTGCGGCACCCAGCCCAGCCCCGCGCGCACGCGCTGGTGCGAGGGCCAGCGCACGATGTCCGTGCCCTGCCAGCGGATCGCGCCCTGCATCACGCGGGTGTTGCCCATCAGCGTCTCGAGCAGCGTGGTCTTGCCCACGCCGTTGCGCCCGAGGATGGCAAGGCTCTCGCCCTGCTGCAGGGAGAAATCGAGCCGGTCGAGCACCACGGCGTTGCCATAGCCGGCGGTGACGTTGTCGAAGGCGAGTGCTTCAGGCATGGGTGTGTGGGTGGTGATGGAGGTGCGAGCTGCCCAGGTAGACCTCGCGCACGCGCGGATCGGCGCCGATGTCCGAAGGCGTGCCCTCGGTGAGGATGCGTCCGCCCACCAGCACCGAGATGCGGCGGGCGAAGCGGAAGACCAGCTTCATGTCGTGCTCGATGAAGAGCACGCTGATGTCCGCGGGCAGCGCCGCGATGGCTTCGAACAGCTCGCCGCTCTCGTCCTGCGGCACGCCGGCGGCGGGTTCGTCGAGCAGCAGGATGCGGGGTTTGGCCGCCAGCGCGAGCGCGATCTCGAGCAGCCGCTGCTTGCCGTAGGCCAGCTCGGCCACGGGCACGTCGGCGAGGCCGTCGAGCTTCAACGTGCGAAGCAGCGCATGCGCCTCGTCGAACACCGCGGTGCAGCCCTTCAGCGGCCGCCACCAGGTGGCGCCCAACCCTTCGCGCTCGCTGATCGCCAGCACCACCGACAGCAGCGGCGTGAGGCTGGGAAAGAGCGTGTTGATCTGGAAGGTGCGCGCCAGGCCCATTCGGGCGCGCTTGTCGCCGGGCAGCCGCGTGATGTCGGTCCCGCCCATGTGGATGCTGCCGCTGGTGGGCTTGAGCACGCCGGTCAGCAGGTTGATGAGCGTGGTCTTGCCGGCGCCGTTGGGGCCGATCAGCGCCTGCCGCGCGCCGGGTTCGAGCGAGAGGTTCACGTCGGCCACGGCCTGGAAGGCGCCGAAGCGCACGCCGAGGTCTTGCGTGCGCAGGGTGTTCGTTGTCGTCGTCGCGGTGCTCATCGTGCCTTCCCCGTGCGCACGAAGCGCGAGAGCGCGCCCATGATGCCGCCGCGCCCCAGCATGACCGCCGCGATCAGGAAGATGCCGAGCCAGAACATCCAGTACTGCGGGTTCATGTCGGCGAACCAGTCGTGCACCAGCATGTAGACGATGGCGCCGATCATCCCGCCATAGAGCCGCCCCGTGCCGCCGAGCACCAGGATGATGAGCACCTCGGCCGAGCGGTTGAAGCCGATCGATTCGATGCCGACGAACTGCGTGGTCTGCGCCAGCAGCGCGCCCGCCACGCCCGCCACCGCCGCCGAGAAGGCGTAGGCCATGCGCAGCCGCGCCTCCACCGGCGAACCGATGGCCGTCATGCGCTTGCGGCTGTCGTGGATGCCGCGCAGCGCCAGCCCGAACGGCGAGCGCAGCACCAGCCGCACCAGCAGGAACATCGCGAGTACCACGCCGAAGGCGTAGCCGAACGCGGTCTTGCCGTAGAGGTCGAATTCGAAGAGGCCGAGCACCGGCGCGATGACCACGCCCTGCAGCCCGTCGGTGCCGCCGGTGATGCCCGAGAGGCGGTTGGCCAGCTCGTAGAGCAGCACGCACACGCCGATGGTGATCATCAGCCGCGTGAGGTCGGCGCCGCGCACCACCAGGTAGCTCAGCGCATAGCCCAGCGCGCCGCACACCGCGAGCGCGAACACCAGGCCGCTGAGGGGCTCGCTCCAGCCGTATTTGGCGAGCAGGCCGGCCGCGTAGGCGCCCGCGCCGAAGAAGGCGGCGTGACCCACGGTGAGGATGCCCGCGTAGCCCAGCGCCATGTCCAGCGACACGGCGAACAGGCCGAAGATCAGGACCTGGCTCATCAGCGTGAGCTTGTCGGGCAGCAGGAAGAAGCTGGAGGCCAGCGCCAGCCAGAAGGCGGCTTCGGCGATGCGCAGCTGCGCCGGGGAGAGGTTCAGCAGGGCCTTCGTCATCATGCGAGCCCCTTCTTCGCGACGATGCCGTTCGGGCGCACCAGCAGCATGACGATCATGAAGACGTAGATGAGAAATGCGCCCGCCTCGGGCAGGTAGTACTTGCCCGCCACGTCGACGATGCCCACCAGCAGCGCCGCGATGAAGGGCCCGGTGACGGTGCCCGCGCCGCCCACGCAGACCACCATCAGGAAGTAGACGAGGTACTTGAGCGGGAACGAGGGCTCCAGCCCCAGCATGCCCAGGCTCAGCGCGCCGCCCAGGCCCGCGAGGCCGCAGCCCAGCGAGAAGGTCAGGAAGAAGAGCCGCTGCACGTGGATGCCGGTGCCGCCGGCCACGCGCTGGTTGTCGACCGCCGCGCGCACCATCGCACCGTAGCGCGTCTTGCCCAGGCCCAGCAGCAGGGCGGCCAGCACGAGCACGCCGCAGACGATCAGGAAGAGCCGGTAGCGGCCCACTTCCAGGCCTGCCAGCGACACCTGCCCGTCGAGCGCCGGCGGCAGCGTGAAGGGCTGCATCGTCGGGCCGAAGAAATAGGTGAAGGCGGCGATGGACACGAACACCACGCCGATCGACAGCAGCACCTGATCGAGCGGATGCGCGCGGTACAGGCGCCGGTAGAACACGAACTCCAGCACCGCGCCCAGCACGGCCGCCGCCACGAAGGCAGCAGCGAGCGAGAGGCCGAAGCCCAGGCCGAACCGGCTCATCAGCACGCTCGCGGCATAGCCGCCCACCATCGCGAAGCTGCCGTGCGCGAGGTTGACGAAATTCATGAGCCCCATCGTGATGGACAGGCCCACGCCGATGAGGAAGAGGAGCATGCCGTAGGCCACTCCGTCGAAGATCACGATGCCCATGAATTTCCCGCTTGCTGACTCGCTGGCTGAATGACTGAACGATGGGGCTGTCGAGCGCCTGTCCCTGCTTACTTGGCGGCCGCGCCTTCCTTCGCCGGGTCCTTCACGCGCTCGAACTTGTCGAACTCCACGTTCACCAGCTGGCCGTTCACGCGCTCGGTCTTGCGGATGTAGACGGTCTGCACGATGTCGCGCGTGGCCGGGTCGATCTCGATGGGGCCGCGCGGGCTCTCGAAGCTCAGGCCCTTGAGCGCGTCCATGAACTTGTCGCCGGCGGTGTCGCCCTTGGTCTTGGCCAGCGCGAGGTCGATGGCGGCCATGGCGTCGTAGGCGGTCACGGCGAAGTAGCTCGGGCGCAGCTTGGTGCCGTTGTCGGCGGCGAAGTCCTTCACGAACTTCTGGTTCTTCGGCGAGGGGTGCGCGAAGGAATAGTGGTGGCTGGTGACCAGGCCCAGCGCCACGTCGCCGGTGGCGTCGAGGTAGCTGTCGTCGGTGGCTTCGCCGGTGGCGTAGAGCTTGATGCCGGCCTGCTCCATGCCGCGCTCCTTCCACACCTTGAGGAAGGCCGGCGGCATCACGCCCGAGGGGAAGAAGAAGAACACGGCCTGGGGCTTGGCGTCCTTGATGCGCTGCACGTAGGCCGAGAAGTCGGGGTTGTTCATCGGCGTGCGCACCTCGCCCGAGACCTTGCCGCCACCGGCGGTGAAGGTCTTCTTGAAGGCGGTCTCGGCGTCGACACCCGAGGCGTAGTCCGCGACCACGGTGTAGGCGTCCTTGATGCCTTCCTTGAGCATGTAGCGCGCCATCGGGTCGGTGACCTGCTGCACGGTGAAGGACAGGCGCGCCACGTAGGGCGAGCTGGTGGTGATGGCCGACGAGGCCGCGTTCATCACGATGGTCGGGATCTTCGCCTGCGTGGCGATGGCGCCCACGGCGTAAGCGTTGGGGCTGAAGTCCAGGCCGGTGAGCACGCTCACCTTGTCGCGCACGATGAGCTCCTGCGCGATGCGCTTGGCGGCGTCGGGCGCGGGGCCGGCGGTGTCCTTCTTGATGATCTCGACCGTGCGGCCGCCCACCTTGCCGCCGTGCTCCTTCAGGTAGAGCGCGATGCCAGCGTCGAACTGGCGGCCGTAGTCGGCGTACGGGCCCGAGTAGGTGGCGATGAGGCCGATGCGCAGCGGCTCGCCGGCGGCCTGCGCGGTCGCTCCCAGCAGGCCGAAGCCGGCCAGCAGCAGGGTCGAGAGGATGGTTCTCTTGGTCATCGTCGTCATGGGAAAACGCCTTTCAGGTGGAGTGGATGCGCCCCTTCGGGCGCCGCTGTCATGTAACCGGATGTGCAAACAAAGCGGGCGATGATGCCCGAGCCAGGCGTCAGACCTGCGTATCGGGCACGCGCACCGTGAGGCCATCGAAGGCCGCGGTGATGCCGAGCTGGCAGCTCAGGCGCGAGCCGGGCCGGCGCTCGGACGCCACGGCATCGAGCAGCGCGCTCTCCATGTCGTCGGGCGGCGGCAGCAGGTCGATGAAGGCGTCGTCCACGTAGACGTGGCAGGTGGCGCAGGAGCAGCAGCCGCCGCACTCGGCGTCGATGCCGCGCACGTTGCCGCGGATGGCGGTCTCCATCACGCTGGCGCCGACCTTGGCGTCGACCGAACGCGTGGTGCCGTCCTTGAGGATGTAGTGGATCGTGGGCATGGGTTCTAGAACATGTCGAAGTACTCGCGGTGTTCCCACTCGCTGACTTCGAGGTTGAAACGGGCGATCTCCGCTTCCTTGATGTGGCAGAGGTAGTCGACGAAGGTCTTGCCCATCTGCGCGTTGAGCATCTCGTCCTGGCGCAGGCAGGCGAGGGCGTCGCTCAACGAGCGGGGCAGCTGCTCCGCCGGCGTTTCGTACGGTGCGTCGGCAGAGGGGCCGGGGTCGATCCTGTTGCGGATGCCGTCCAGGCCCGAGAACAGCTGCGACGCCAGGTACAGGTACGGATTGGCCGTCGGCTCGCCCACGCGGTTCTCGATGCGCGTGGCCGCCTGGCCCGGGCCGCCGAGCACGCGCAGCATCGCGCCGCGGTTGTCCTTGGCCCAGATCGCGCGGTCGGGCGCGAGCGAGAAGGGGCGGTAGCGGCGGTAGCCGTTGATGGTGGGGCTCGCCAGCGCCGCGGCGCCGCAGGCGTGCGCCTTGAGGCCGCCGAGGTAGTGCATGCCGGTCTCGCTCAGCGGCTGGCCGCTCGAGGCCTCCGGCATGAAGGCGTTGACGCCGTCGCTCCTGCGGCGCAGCGACTGATGCAGGTGCCAGCCGCTGGACATCACGTTCGGGATCTTCGGCCGGCACATGAAGGTGGCGTGCAGCCCGTGGCGCTGGCAGACCTGCTTGATGGCGCTGCGCAGCAGCACCATGGTGTCGGCGGGCGTGACGCCAGCGGTGGGGCCGAAGGTCAGTTCGAACTGGCTGGGGCCGAATTCGATCTCGAGCGAGCGCAGCGGCAGGCCCAGCGCCATGAGTTGCGAGCGCAGCAACTCCATCAGCCCGTCGACGCGGTCGTAGCGCAGCTCGGTGAGGTACTGGTGGCCGTGCGACAGCAGCGACACGCGCGGCGGCTCGCCGGGCTGGCCCGAATCGGCCAGGCCCATGCGGGCGTCGTCGAGCCTGAAGACGTGGAACTCCACCTCCAGGCCGGCGATGAAGTCCAGCCCCAGCTCGTCGAGCTGGCGCACCGCGCGCTGCAGGATCTGCCGCGTGGCGAAGGGGCAGGGCTTGCCGTCGGCCATGTAGGCGTCGCACATCACCCAGCCGGTGCGCGGCGACCACGGCAGGACCTTGAAGGTGGCCGGGTCGGCCACGATGGTGAAGTCGGCGCCGCCCTGCAGGCCCTCCATGGCGAAGCCGCCGCCCTGGGTGAACACCGGGAACACGGTCTTGTGCGAGGTGTCCTTGGCCAGCAGGGTGGAGGTGAGGTTGACGCCCTCCCAGAGGGCCGAGCGCGCCTCGGCCGCGACCAGCGTCTTGCCGCGCAGGATGCCGTGCTGGTCGGGCCAGGCGAAGCGCACGAGGTCGACCTCGCCGCCGTCGATGCGGCGCACCAGTTCCCTGGCCTGCGCGTGCTGGTCTTCGCTCCAGAGGCCGAAGCGGTCGACGAATGTGTGGCTCGTCATGGCGTGTGCTCAGGCTGCGGCCAGGCGTGCGGAGGCCCAGTCGGACTTCAGTCGCCGCGCGCGGTCGGCGTCCTGCCAGTAGGCCTCGGTGGCGGCCTCGTCGGCGACGTTGCGGCCGATGCCGTCGATGGAGGGCGGGCCGGTCATGGCGCTGGCCTGCGCGGCGTCGATGACCATCGGCGCGCCTTCGCCGGCCAGCGTGGCCTCGATCGCCTTCACCAGCACGCGGCGGTAGGCAATGATCCCCTTGTCGGTGCTGCCCAGGTGCTCGCGGGTGCGGTCTTGAATAGGGCCCTGCGACTCCACCGCCCACTGGTCGTGCACGTTGATGTCGTCGCCCATGCCGGTGTAGGTCTCGGTGAGCTGCTCCTCGACGCTATAGCCGTAGTTGTTGCGCTTGTTCTTGCGCGAGGTGTAGTCGGGCAGCTCGTAGAGCTTCAGGCGCTGCTCGCGCATCTGCTGCTTGTCGACCGGGCCTGTGAAGCTGGTGAAGATGGCGTACCAGTAGCAGTGCGTGTCGTCCACCGGCACGTGCCACTGCGAGATGGTCATCTCGGAGCTCATCGGGATCACGAAGGCCTGCGGGAACACCAGGTTGGTCACGCGCACGTGGGTGGTGTCCTCCGACAGCTTGCGCAGCGCCTTCAGGCGGAAGCCGTAGTCGGTGGGCTCGACGCTGATGTCGGGCCGGTCGTATTCGCGCAGCACCTTGGTGATGGGCATGTCGGAGTCGGCCGAGGCGCCGCGGAACTGCTTGCCGTAGCTCCCGGAGGTGTCCTCGTCCTCGAAGAAGCGGTGCAGGTACGAGGCGTGCGCCGGGTCGATGCCCACCTCGAGCGCCTGCAGCCAGTTGCACTCGAACAGGCCCTTGAACGCGAAGGTGTGGCTGTCGGGCGCGACGAAGCAGTCGAACTCGGGGAAGGCGGGGGGCTCGCCCTCGCCGATGTAGGCGAAGACCACGCCGCTCTTCTCGACCACCGGGTAGGCCGACTGCTTGATGCGGGTGCACAGCTTGCTGGTGGCGGGCTCGGCCGGGGTCTCGAGGCAGTTGCCCTTGGCGTCGAACAGCCAGCCGTGGAAGGCGCAGCGAATGCCGCCGTTCTCGAGCCGGCCGAAGGCGAGGTCGGCGCCGCGGTGGGGGCAGTCGCGGTCGAGCATGCCGAGCTGGCCGCTCTCGTCACGGAACAGGACGAAGTCCTGGCCCATGAGCTTCACCGGCTTGACCGGGCGCGGGCCTGCCAGTTCGTCGGCCAGGGCCACCGGCTGCCAGTAGCGGCGCAGCAGCTTGCCGGCGGGCGCGCCGGGTCCGACGCGGGTGATGAATTCGTTCTGCTCTGCGCTGATCATCGTGCGGGCTCCATCGTGGGGACTGTGGAAAGAGGCTTGCAGCCATTGCATGCAACTGTATGCATTGTCTTGGTGATCCTCGATCCGGGTCAAACTTTCATCTGCCAAATTGCCCCAATATGGGGCCTGCAAACGCCAAAATCAGGGTAAACGCTGAGCGTATCGTCGGTTTTTGACACTTCTTGTGAAGAGATGCATGCAACAACCGAGCCAGAGTAAATACGCTGCGTGCAATGTGGGGCCCGTCTCCTAGAATCCGCCCATGGACTCCCAACAATCCCGCGTGCTCGTGCAACTGCGCGACATGATCCTCAAGGGCGAATTCGGGCCCGGAGAGCGGCTGGCCGAGATCCCGCTGGCCGAGAAGCTCGAAGCCTCGCGCACCCCGGTGCGGCTGGCGCTGGCCAGCCTGGAGCACGAAGGGCTGATCGAGCAGTCCCCCAGCGGCGGCTACCAGATGCGCCGCTTCACCTCGCAGGAGGTGGCCGACGCCATCCGCGTACGCGGCGTGATCGAAGGCTTCGCCGCGCGCCTGCTTGCCGAGGACGGCGCCTCGCGCCAGCTGCTGCGCGACCTGAAGGAATGCCTGGAAGACGGCGACCGCGCCGTGAACAAGCCCAGCATGGAGATCGACGACTACGCTGCCTACGTCGAGATGAACGACCGCTTCCACAAGCTGATCATCGAAGGCTGCGGCAACCTCGCGCTCAAGCGGGTGATGGACATGCTCGGCGGCCAGCCCTTCGCTGCCCCGAGCGCGATGCTGCCGATGCAGTCGTCGATGGAAGAAGGCCAGCAGTGGATGCGCCAGGCGCACCGCACGCACCATGCGATGGTGCAGGCCATCGAGCGCGGGCAGGGTTCGCGCGCGCAGGCGCTGGGCGAGGAGCACGTCGAGATCGCGCGCATGAACCTCGACTACGCGCTGGAGCGGCCCGAGCTCGCGGCCGAGCTGATGCCGGGCATCAAGCTGGTGGCGAAGGGCCGCGGCGGCGCCTGAATCTCCGACGCTGGCGGTGCGGCAGCTCAGCTGCTGAGCGCACGCCTCGGCGTTACCACCGCCTCCACCGCCGCGCCCACTGCCAGCAGGCGGTGATCGGTGTTGCCGATGCTGGCCACCATCAGCCCCACCGGCGCGGTGCCCGCGTCATGGCAGGGCACCGAGAGCGCGCAGCCGTCGAACAGGTTCACCACCGCGGGGTTGCGCAGCATGCGGCCGTTGATCCGGTAATAGGTGTCATCGTCCTTCAGCACTTCGGCGATCGGCGGCGCGATGTCGGGCGTGGTGGGCATCAGCATTGCGTCGTAGCTCGCGGCCACGGTGTTGATCGAGCGGATGAACTGCCGGCGCAGCGCCTGCAGCTGCAGGTAGTCGGGCGCGGTGATGGTCTCGCCGGTCCTGATGCGGGCCAGCACGCGCGGGTCGTACCTGGCGGCGCCGGTCTTGATGAGCTCGCGGTGCCAGGTGAAGGCTTCGGCGGCGGTGATCATCCCGCGCGGGTTGATGGTCGGCGCCTTCGCGAACTCGGCCATCGGCAGCTCCGTGATCGTCGCGCCCGCGGCGGAGAGCTTGGCCAGCGCCGAGGCGAAGGCCGCAGCCACGGGCGGCGAGAGTTCGTCGAGGAAGAAGGTCCTGGGCACCGCGAAGCGCAGGCCGCGCATCGGCAGCACGCGCAGCGGGCGCGGCAGCTCGGCGGCGAGCACGGAATCGAGCAGGGCGCAGTCTTCCACCGTCCACGCCATCGGACCGGCCGAGTCGAAGGAGGTCGACAGCGGCAGCACGCCGTCCAGCGGAACGCGCCGCTGCGTCGGCTTGAAGCCCACCAGGCCGTTGAGGGCGGCCGGAATGCGCAGCGAGCCGCCGGTGTCGGTACCGATGGCGCCGGCTGCCATGCCATCGGTCAGCGAGATCGCGCCGCCGGAGGTCGAGCCGCCGGGGATGCGGCCGGTCGCGCGGTCGTAGGCGTTCTTCGGCGTGCCGTAGTGCGGGTTGATGCCCAGGCCGGTGTATGCGAACTCGACCGTGTTGGAACGCCCGATGACGATCGCGCCCGCGCGCCGCAGCCGCTCGACCACGATGGCGTCGCGCGCGGCCGGCGGCTGGCCGGCCAGCACCACCGAGCCGCCGAGCGTGGTGACGCCGGCCTCGTCGAACAGGTCCTTCAGCGAGATGGGGATGCCGGCGATGGGCGAGGCGGCGGGGCGGCCGCCCTTGCGTTCGGCGTCGAGCCGCGCGGCGGCGGCGCGTGCCGAATCGGCATGCACGCGGATGAAGGTGCGGGCGCCTTCGCCGGCGGGGTTCTGGATGGCGGCCAGCGCTTCTTCCACGAGCTGGCCGCTGCTGAGGCCGCCGGCGGCGAGGCGGCGCGACATCTCGGCGATCGAGAGCTGCCCCATGGCCCGGCCTCCGGTCGCCTCGACCGGCTTCTGGGCGAAAGCCCGCGGCCAGAAGGAGGACAGCCCGGCGGTCGCGGCTGCGCCGGCGGCCTGCTGCAGGAAGTGGCGACGTCGTTGTTGTTGCTGCTGCGTCATGGCACGCTCCCCCATCCGGTCGGATGGAATCGGGCCAGTCTACACAGCCATGGCGGCGAACGCGTTGCCGGCCGTTACCGCTGCTGGTGCCGGGCGCCGGGCACCTCGATCAGCAGCTGGGGCTTGTAGCCTTCCTGTTCGCCGTTGCGCGCGTAGCCCAGGGGGTTGGCAACCACGCGGCAGCCGTTCTTCACGTAGTCGGACGGGCAGTGCAGGTGGCCGTGCAGCCAGAGCTGTGCATGGGGCAGCAGCTCGTCGAGCGCGTTGCAAAAACCTGCGGTGCCGGGTGTCAATCCGTAGCGCGGATCGCCGCTCTCGAGGCTGGGCGCGAAGTGGGTGATGGCGACCGTGGTCCCGTCGAATGGCTCGGCCAGCGCCTGCTTGAGCCAGTCCTGGCAGGCCAGCCCCTGGTCGCGCAGCTGCGCGGCGAGGAACAGCTCACCGTTACGCATGGTGGCTGCTTTTTCAAGATAGAAATCGGCCGCGCGCATGGCCTTGCCGCGCTTCTTGAGTGCTTCGGCGAGGCTGTCTGTCGGCTCGGCGAGCGCGTCGAAATCGGCCCAGAGCGTGGTGCCGACGAAGCGGACGCCTTCGATTACCCGGGTTTCGCGCTCCAGCCAGATGATGTTGAGCTCGTCGCAGAGGGCGCGCAGGCGCTGGTGGGTCTCGTCGAAGTCGACGTTGTCGTATTCATGGTTGCCCGGCACGTAGATCACCGGCACCGGCCAGCCCTTGCGGGGGGAGAAGCGGCCCAGGCCGAAGTCGGTGTCGGTCAGGCGGGAGCCCTGCTGGTAGGAGCCGATGTCGCCCGCCAGGATCAGCATGTCGGCGCCGGGCAGGGGCTCGGCTCGGAAGCGGGGATGGGACTCCAGGTGCAGGTCGGACAGCAGTTGCAGCTTCATCGTCGAGCCAGTCTAGTGAATTGCCCCATGCGTGACACGCATAAGGTTTGGCTTGATCTTCTAGGGTTAACCCTTATTCTTGGAGCATCAACCACTCCAGCGCAGCCACGAGCCGCGCACCATCATGTTCAGCCTCATCGCCCAAGTGGCCCGCTTCTTCCGTTCTTCCAGCGCCAATGCCCCGGCCAGCCACGCCGCCGCACTGATGGAAAGCGCCGACATGCGCGCCGGCCGCGGAGCCCATCACGCCCAGGAGCTGCGCGCCGCAGCCAGCGCCTGGCTCAGCGTCGTCCGCTGATCCGCATATAGATAGCGCAACAGGTCAGTCGGGCACCTTCTGTCCGAGGGCCGAGCCGGCGAAAGCCGCGGCTGCCGAGCGCAACAGCGCATTTCGCAGCCATTCGTGAGAATGCCCGTGCTGGGCGCGCCGATGCCAGATCGCATCCACGTGTACCGGCGGCTGGTCGAAGGGAAGGTCGCGCAGTACCAGCTGGTCGTCGATGCCGGTCACGGTCACGAAGTGGCGGGGCAGCACGGTCAGCAGATCCGAATTGGCGACCACCCTGCCTGCGGTGAAGAACTGGTTCACCGTCACCACGATGCGCCGCTCGCGGCCCATGGCGCCCAACGTCTGGTCGATGAAGCCGTAGGGCCGGCCCGAGAAACTCACCAGCAGGTGGCGGGCGGCACAGTAGTCGTCCAGCGTGAGGGGCGCATCCGCCAGCGGATGGCCCCGCCGCATCACGCATACATATTGGCCCAGGTAGAGCCGCTGGGTCTCGAACGGAACCCCTACCCCCGACTGCCCCCGCGCCGCGAGGCTCGCGATCACCGCCGGGAAGTAGCCGACCGCCATGTCGACCTCTTCCTGTTCCAGCATGCGGCGCGGATCGCGCGTGGTCAGCGGCAGCACGCGCAGGGAAATGGCCGGAGCTTCCTTTTCGGCGATCTGGACCAGGCCCGGGATGAGCTCCGCCGCGGTGGCATCGGCCATCGCCAAGAGGAACGTCGTGTCGGCCGTGCCGGCATCGAATTCGCCGGGGGCCAGCGTGTGCTGCAACTGGCGCAGGGCGTCCCGCACGGTCGGCCAGAGGGCGAGCGCGCGAGGGGTGGGCTCGACGCCTGCGCCGGAGCGGCGCACCAGCTCGTCGCCCAGGACTTCGCGCAGGCGTCGCAGCGCATTGCTTACCGCCGGCTGGGTGATCGACAGGTTGCGAGCGGCTCGCGTGAGGTTGCGTTCGGCCATCACCTCGTCGAAGACGCGGAGCAGGTTGAGGTCGAGCGTGCGAAAGTTGACGTCCATCAGCCTTGTGAATGATAAACATCAGAAAGATAAAGTGGATAAACACTGGGGTAATCCCTAATATCACCCCATCGGCCTTGTTCGCCACCACTGATTACCAATGTCCCAGGAGGGATGCATCATGACCAGCTTCGTTCACGTTGAGCAACCTACCGTCCACCCCGGCGTCCGTCGCGCCGAGGTCCTGTTCGGCCAGATCCAGGCCGCACGCGCAGGCGCCAATGGCGCCCGCCCGCTGATCGCCCTGTTGATCGTCGCCATCGCGGCGGCCGTCCTTGTGGTGACCGAGTCGCTCGTTTCCAACTGGAACGACGGCGGCCTGCTTGCTGCCTGGACGGTGTTCTGCATTGCAGCCATCGCCTTGTTCGCGCTGTTCGCCGGCTCGGTCCGCCAGAGCAGCCTCGCCGCCGCGTGGCGCGCAGCTGCCGAACGCCGTGCCGCGGCGCGTGCCGACGCCCGCTTCCTCGCCACCGCTCAAAGCGACCCGCGCGTGATGCAGGAACTGCAGGCCGCCATGTGGCGCCAGCAATCGGAAGGCACCGTGCCCGCAGCCGAAGCCGCCAAGATCGATGCACTGGCCCGCATGAGCGCCCGCTCGCAGGAAGTGCGCATGCCCACGCTGTACGAAGCGATGCGCCGCATGAACAGTTCGCGCTACTACTAAGCAGCAGCGATTCGCCAATAAAGAAAGCCGCCTTCGGGCGGCTTTCTTTATTTATGAGGGGAGGCGCACGGCCGCTGCGCAAAAAGTGCGAAAGAGTAGACAGAGTCTCAAAATCTGTCATATACTCGTGGGCTTCGCTGCTGAATGCCTCCTGGTGTTCAGGTCTTGCAGGTTCTTAGGGGCTTGTTGGACGGAGTGAAGAAAAGTCTTCGAAAAAGTTGACGCGGTTTGAAAAAACAGTGCATAATCGAAGGCTTCGCTGAAACGAACTGCTTCAGCGACTTGCGATGAAAGTTGCGGGTTGCGAAAAAAGTTGGCGGATGTAAAAAGCCAAAATAGTTTGGTTGATTTGAAAAAATCGTGCTAGACTGCAAGGCTTCGCTGAAATGACTTCGGCGGCTGACAATGAAAGTTGTGAGCTGCGAATAATGAAGAAATGAAAAGCGAAAAAAGTTTGGCGATTCTTTAAAAATCGTGCTAGACTACAAGGCTTCGCTGATCGCAGCAAGCAAACGAAGTAAACGACAAGTTGCTTCGGTGATCGTTAAAAAATTACAGCCGATAAGCGTGGGCGTTTGAAGGTAATTGCACAAGTTCTTCGGAACAAGTCGCAAGACTTAAAACGCTCATGAGAATAGAAGTGAAGTTCACTTCAATTCCGTTTTTGTGAGTTTTGCTCCATCGCGAGATGGGGCGCAAAAATCAAGATCGAACTATAGAGTTTGATCCTGGCTCAGATTGAACGCTGGCGGCATGCCTTACACATGCAAGTCGAACGGCAGCGCGGGAGCAATCCTGGCGGCGAGTGGCGAACGGGTGAGTAATACATCGGAACGTGCCCAATCGTGGGGGATAACGCAGCGAAAGCTGTGCTAATACCGCATACGATCTACGGATGAAAGCAGGGGATCGCAAGACCTTGCGCGAATGGAGCGGCCGATGGCAGATTAGGTAGTTGGTGAGGTAAAGGCTCACCAAGCCTTCGATCTGTAGCTGGTCTGAGAGGACGACCAGCCACACTGGGACTGAGACACGGCCCAGACTCCTACGGGAGGCAGCAGTGGGGAATTTTGGACAATGGGCGCAAGCCTGATCCAGCCATGCCGCGTGCAGGATGAAGGCCTTCGGGTTGTAAACTGCTTTTGTACGGAACGAAACGGCTCTTTCTAATAAAGAGGGCTAATGACGGTACCGTAAGAATAAGCACCGGCTAACTACGTGCCAGCAGCCGCGGTAATACGTAGGGTGCAAGCGTTAATCGGAATTACTGGGCGTAAAGCGTGCGCAGGCGGTGATGTAAGACAGTTGTGAAATCCCCGGGCTCAACCTGGGAACTGCATCTGTGACTGCATTGCTGGAGTACGGCAGAGGGGGATGGAATTCCGCGTGTAGCAGTGAAATGCGTAGATATGCGGAGGAACACCGATGGCGAAGGCAATCCCCTGGGCCTGTACTGACGCTCATGCACGAAAGCGTGGGGAGCAAACAGGATTAGATACCCTGGTAGTCCACGCCCTAAACGATGTCAACTGGTTGTTGGGTCTTCACTGACTCAGTAACGAAGCTAACGCGTGAAGTTGACCGCCTGGGGAGTACGGCCGCAAGGTTGAAACTCAAAGGAATTGACGGGGACCCGCACAAGCGGTGGATGATGTGGTTTAATTCGATGCAACGCGAAAAACCTTACCCACCTTTGACATGTACGGAATTTGCCAGAGATGGCTTAGTGCTCGAAAGAGAGCCGTAACACAGGTGCTGCATGGCTGTCGTCAGCTCGTGTCGTGAGATGTTGGGTTAAGTCCCGCAACGAGCGCAACCCTTGTCATTAGTTGCTACATTCAGTTGGGCACTCTAATGAGACTGCCGGTGACAAACCGGAGGAAGGTGGGGATGACGTCAAGTCCTCATGGCCCTTATAGGTGGGGCTACACACGTCATACAATGGCTGGTACAAAGGGTTGCCAACCCGCGAGGGGGAGCTAATCCCATAAAACCAGTCGTAGTCCGGATCGCAGTCTGCAACTCGACTGCGTGAAGTCGGAATCGCTAGTAATCGTGGATCAGAATGTCACGGTGAATACGTTCCCGGGTCTTGTACACACCGCCCGTCACACCATGGGAGCGGGTTCTGCCAGAAGTAGTTAGCTTAACCGCAAGGAGGGCGATTACCACGGCAGGGTTCGTGACTGGGGTGAAGTCGTAACAAGGTAGCCGTATCGGAAGGTGCGGCTGGATCACCTCCTTTCTGGAAACAGGCAATTTAATTTAAACGCCCACACTTATCGGTTGTTGGAAGAAGTCGAGATCGTCAAGGTCATCGATATGGGTCTGTAGCTCAGCTGGTTAGAGCACCGTCTTGATAAGGCGGGGGTCGTTGGTTCGAGCCCAACTAGACCCACCAAATCTTCTGATATCTCGTGTGAGAGTTGAGGGGGATTAGCTCAGCTGGGAGAGCACCTGCTTTGCAAGCAGGGGGTCGTCGGTTCGATCCCGTCATCCTCCACCAACAACTCGATGCTTACTCAACACCAAAGCGGCTTCCTGCGAAAGCATGAGGCTTCTTTGTTGTTGATCAGGATCTCTTGATCAATCGGCTGTTCTTTAAAAATTCATAGAGTCGAATCAGCGCTGCTGATGGAAACCGCACATTCGTAAAGGTTTAGTGCGGACCGTGCCATCAGCAGCAAGAATTTTTGATTGCGTCAAAAGAAACTTCAATTTCGAATCAAATCGATTTTTGAAGACGGCATAACGCGTCAGGTGAAAGACCTGGCAATTCCTTGATTGGCTTTGGTTTCCGTGAGGAAACGTCAAAGTTATAGGGTCAAGTGAATAAGAGCACGTGGTGGATGCCTTGGCAATGATAGGCGACGAAGGACGTGATAGCCTGCGATAAGCTTCGGGGAGCTGGCAAATTAGCTTTGATCCGGAGATTTCCGAATGGGGAAACCCACCGAAAGGTATCGTTATCTGAATACATAGGGTAACGAGGCGAACCGGGTGAACTGAAACATCTCAGTAGCTCGAGGAAAAGACATCAACCGAGATTCCGAAAGTAGTGGCGAGCGAAATCGGAGAAGCCTGTTAGTGATAGCACAAGACATAACGGAACAGCTTGGAAAGGCTGGCCATAGCGGGTGATAGCCCCGTACGTGAAATGACCTGTGTGGTACTGAGCTAACGACAAGTAGGGCGGGACACGAGAAATCCTGTCTGAATATGGGGGGACCATCCTCCAAGGCTAAATACTCATCATTGACCGATAGTGAACTAGTACCGTGAGGGAAAGGCGAAAAGAACCCCGGGAGGGGAGTGAAATAGATCCTGAAACCGCGTGCTTACAAAAAGTAGGAGCCCGCAAGGGTGACTGCGTACCTTTTGTATAATGGGTCAGCGACTTACATTCAGTGGCAAGGTTAACCGAATAGGGAAGCCGTAGAGAAATCGAGTCCGAATAGGGCGATCAGTCGCTGGGTGTAGACCCGAAACCAAGTGATCTATCCATGGCCAGGATGAAGGTGCCGTAACAGGTACTGGAGGTCCGAACCGACTAGTGTTGCAAAACTAGCGGATGAGCTGTGGATAGGGGTGAAAGGCTAAACAAACTTGGAAATAGCTGGTTCTCTCCGAAAACTATTTAGGTAGTGCCTCAAGTATTACCTTCGGGGGTAGAGCACTGTTTTGGCTAGGGGGTCATGGCGACTTACCAAACCAAGGCAAACTCCGAATACCGAAGAGTACAGCTTGGGAGACAGAGCACCGGGTGCTAACGTCCGGACTCAAGAGGGAAACAACCCAGACCGCCAGCTAAGGTCCCTAAAATTGGCTAAGTGGGAAACGAAGTGGGAAGGCTAAAACAGTCAGGATGTTGGCTTAGAAGCAGCCATCATTTAAAGAAAGCGTAATAGCTCACTGATCGAGTCGTCCTGCGCGGAAGATGTAACGGGGCTAAGCCAGTTACCGAAGCTGCGGATTTGCAATTTATTGCAAGTGGTAGGAGAGCGTTCTGTAAGCCTGTGAAGGTGCGTTGTAAAGCGTGCTGGAGGTATCAGAAGTGCGAATGCTGACATGAGTAGCGTTAAAGGGGGTGAAAAGCCCCCTCGCCGTAAGCGCAAGGTTTTCTACGCAACGTTCATCGGCGTAGAGTGAGTCGGCCCCTAAGGCGAGGCAGAGATGCGTAGCTGATGGGAAACAGGTCAATATTCCTGTACCGATTGTTAGTGCGATGTGGGGACGGATCTTAATAGGTCATCCGGGTGTTGGATATCCCGGTTTAGATGGATGTAGGCGTGCATTAGGCAAATCCGGTGCACATATACCGAGGCCATCGATCGAGCCAGCTTGCTGGTGAAGTGATTGAACGAGGTTCCAGGAAAAGCCACTAAGCTTCAGCTAACAACGACCGTACCGCAAACCGACACTGGTGCGCGAGATGAGTATTCTAAGGCGCTTGAGAGAACTCAGGAGAAGGAACTCGGCAAATTGACACCGTAACTTCGGAAGAAGGTGTGCCCTATTAGTGTGAAGTGAACAACGGAGCATGAACGGGTTGCAAAAAATCGGTGGCTGCGACTGTTTATTAAAAACACAGCACTCTGCAAACACGAAAGTGGACGTATAGGGTGTGACGCCTGCCCGGTGCTGGAAGATTAAATGATGGGGTGCAAGCTCTTGATTGAAGTCCCAGTAAACGGCGGCCGTAACTATAACGGTCCTAAGGTAGCGAAATTCCTTGTCGGGTAAGTTCCGACCTGCACGAATGGCGTAACGATGGCCACACTGTCTCCTCCTGAGACTCAGCGAAGTTGAAATGTTTGTGATGATGCAATCTCCCCGCGGAAAGACGGAAAGACCCCATGAACCTTTACTGTAGCTTTGTATTGGACTTTGAACAGATCTGTGTAGGATAGGTGGGAGGCTTTGAAGCAGGGTCGCTAGATCTTGTGGAGCCAACGTTGAAATACCACCCTGGTGTGTTTGAGGTTCTAACCTAGGTCCATTATCTGGATCGGGGACAGTGCATGGTAGGCAGTTTGACTGGGGCGGTCTCCTCCCAAAGCGTAACGGAGGAGTTCGAAGGTACGCTAGTTACGGTCGGACATCGTGACGATAGTGCAATGGCATAAGCGTGCTTAACTGCGAGACTGACAAGTCGAGCAGATGCGAAAGCAGGACATAGTGATCCGGTGGTTCTGTATGGAAGGGCCATCGCTCAACGGATAAAAGGTACTCTGGGGATAACAGGCTGATACCGCCCAAGAGTTCATATCGACGGCGGTGTTTGGCACCTCGATGTCGGCTCATCTCATCCTGGGGCTGTAGCCGGTCCCAAGGGTATGGCTGTTCGCCATTTAAAGAGGTACGTGAGCTGGGTTTAAAACGTCGTGAGACAGTTTGGTCCCTATCTTCCGTGGGCGCTGCAGATTTGAGGAAGCCTGCTCCTAGTACGAGAGGACCGGAGTGGACACACCTCTGGTGTATCGGTTGTCACGCCAGTGGCATTGCCGAGTAGCTAAGTGTGGAAGAGATAACCGCTGAAAGCATCTAAGCGGGAAACTCGTTTCAAGATGAGATCTGCCGGGGCCTTGAGCCCCCTGAAGAGTCGTTCAAGACCAGGACGTTGATAGGTCAGGTGTGGAAGCGCAGTAATGCGTTAAGCTAACTGATACTAATTGCTCGTGCGGCTTGACCCTATAACTTTGATCAGTCAGATCAAGGTGTTATGCCAAGTTGACGCATTCAAAACAATTCGCCAAAACTGATTCCAAACTCTATGAATTCGTCTGATTGATCATGTGATCAGCCAGACAACCCTTTATGCCTGATGACCATAGCGAGTTGGTCCCACTCCTTCCCATCCCGAACAGGACAGTGAAACGACTCAGCGCCGATGATAGTGCGGGTTCCCGTGTGAAAGTAGGTCATCGTCAGGCTCTTACAGCCCCAAAAACCCCCGGTCCATCGCGATCGGGGGTTTTTGCTTTGTTGCACAGCACAAACAAGAAAAAACGCCAGGAGACGGCCTAAGACAGGCTACATAGCGACTACGAGAGCTGAATTACTCGCGGCGCTAACTGCCCAACCCCGCAGCCAGCCGACTTGGTAGCCTATGCCGCTCTGCTGAGAAGTGCGCACAAATAAAAAAGCCCGATGGATTTCCATCGGGCCTTTGCTTTTTTGGAAGCAGCTTGCTATCAAGCAGCCAAGCGCTGCTCAATCGCAGCCTTGGTCTCCGGAAGCTCCTTCGGGAGATGATGCTCAAGCTGCTTGAACAGCTCCGCATGCAGCTTCAACTCGGCTTGCCATGCGGCTTTGTCGATACTCGTCACAGTAGCGAATTGCTCCGCGCTGAAATTCAAGCCAGTCCAGTTCAGATCCTCATAGCGCGGACTCACGCCGGTGATGTGATCCACGCCTTCGGTCTTGTTACCTTCGACACGATCGATCATCCACTTCAGCACACGCATGTTCTCGCCATAGCCTGGCCAGACGAACTTGCCATCAGCTCCCTTGCGGAACCAGTTGGTCGTGTAGATCTTCGGCAACTTCGCGCCAGCAGCTTCCAGCTTCTTGCCCAGATCGAGCCAATGCTGGAAGTAGTCGCTCATGTTGTAGCCCATGAACGGCAGCATCGCGAACGGGTCGCGGCGCACCACGCCTTGCTGGCCGGCTGCTGCAGCGGTGGTCTCCGAACCCATGGTCGCTGCCATGTAGACACCCTCGACCCAGTTGCGTGCCTCGGTCACCAGCGGCACGGTGGTCGACCGGCGGCCACCGAAGATGAACGCGTCGATCGCCACACCCTTCGGATCGTCCCAGGCATCGTCCAGCGCGGGGTTGTTCGTCGCGGCCACGGTGAAACGCGAGTTCGGGTGCGCAGCCTTGGCGCCGGTTTCCTTCGCGATCTGCGGGGTCCAGTCCTTGCCTTGCCAGTCGGTGAGATGCCCGGGCAGCGTCTTGGTGTCCTGCTCCATGCCTTCCCACCACACGTCGCCATCATCGGTGAGTGCCACATTCGTGAAGATCACGTCGTGGTGCAGGCTGTCCATGCAGTTCGGATTGGTCAGCATGTTGGTGCCGGGCGCCACGCCGAAATAACCAGCTTCCGGGTTGATCGCATAGAGGCGACCGTCCTTGCCGGGCTTGATCCAGGCGATGTCGTCGCCGATGGTCGTAACCTTCCAGCCTTCGAAGCCCGCAGGCGGCACCAGCATCGAGAAATTCGTCTTGCCGCAGGCGCTGGGGAAAGCCGCCGCCACGTGGTATTTCTTGCCCTCGGGACTCGTCACGCCGAGGATGAGCATGTGCTCGGCCAGCCAGCCTTCATCGCGGCCCATGTTGGAGGCGATGCGCAGCGCGAAACACTTCTTGCCCAGCAGCGCGTTGCCGCCGTAGCCCGAGCCGTAGCTCCAGATCTCGCGCGTCTCGGGGTAGTGAACGATGTACTTGGTCTTGTTGCACGGCCAGGACACGTCCTTCTGGCCAAGCTCGAGCGGTGCACCCACGGTATGCACGCAGGGCACGAACTCGCCGTCGGCGCCCAGCACGTTGTAAACGGCCTTGCCCATGCGGGTCATGATGCGCATGTTGACCACCACGTAGGGCGAGTCGGAAAGCTCGATGCCGATGTGCGCGATCGGCGAACCCAGAGGGCCCATGCTGAACGGCACGACGTACATCGTGCGGCCCTTCATGCAGCCGTCGAACAGCGGCTGCAGGGTCGCGCGCATCTCGGCGGGAGCCATCCAGTTGTTGGTGGGGCCGGCGTTTTCCTTCTGCTCGGAGCAAATGTAGGTGCGGTCTTCCACGCGCGCAACGTCGCTCGGGTCGGACACCGCGAGGAAGGAATTGGGCCGCTTGGCGGGGTTGAGCTTCTTGAAGGTGCCGGCGTCGACCAGTTGCTGGCACAGGCGGTCGTACTCTTCCTTGCTTCCGTCGCACCAGTGGATGGCTTCGGGTTTGCACAGCGCGGCCATGTCGGCCACCCAGGCAATCAGTTTCGCGTTCTTGACGTATGAGGGCGCCTGAATGGTGAGGCCCTTCATCGTGGGTGCGTTCATCGGAAAATCTCCTAAGTTGAAAAATCGTCTTTCCGAACGGGACGCCGCGCCAGCTCAGGCACGGAGGTCCGTTTGAGAAAACGTTTCGCTTCGGGAGATTGCGTCAGCGCGGGCCGCACCGCCCGCGGACAAAGGCGCTAACGCCTGTCAGCGTCAGGCCATGTAGACGGCGATGGATGCCAGCAGCAGCATCAGCACGCCGCCAGCCAGCGGAAGCACCAGCGGCATCAGGTGAACGACCGACTCGACAGCGTCATGTTCGACGGCCGCGCTGTGGCTCGGCTCGACGGGAGTGGGATTGGACATCGGGAAATTCCTCGAATACGCAATTGACAAACTGATGGCATTTTACCGGCGGGCCGTCCGGAGCCGTTCTAGGGGGATGCGAGCCCCCAAACAGCGCCTTGCGGGCTTGATCTTGCAGCTCAATGCTGCTCTTCGGCCTCGAAGCCGGCGTCCTTCAGCGCGGACAGCACGCTGGCCAGGTGGGCCCGTCCGCGGGTCTGCAGGACCAGCTCGACATCGACATTCTGCGCCGCCAGCATGGTGAAGGCGCGTTGGTGATGAACCTCGTCGACGTTAGCGCCCGCTTCGGCCACAGTGGCCGTGATGTGGGCCAGCGAGCCCGGCACGTCGCGTGCGCTCACCCGGATGCGCGCCAGCCGCCCCGCCCGAACCATGCCGCGCTCGATGATGGCCGCCAGCAGCAGCGGATCGATGTTGCCACCCGACAGCACCAGACCCACGCGCTTGCCCCGGAAGCGCTCGGGGTGCCGTATCAACGCCGCCAGTCCGGCGGCACCCGCACCCTCGACCAGGGTCTTTTCGATCTCCAGCAGCATCAGCACGCCCTGCTCGATATCGCCTTCATCCACCAGCAGCAGGTCGTCGACCTTGCTCCCGATGATCTGCTGCGTCAGCACACCGGGTGTACCGACCGCGATGCCTTCGGCGATGGTGCTCGAGCCCTGCGCATGGTGGGTACCCTTGACGGCGTTGACCATCGCCGGAAAGCGCGTGGTCTGCACGCCGACGATCTCGATGTCCGGCTTGCGTTCGCGCGCGGCTACTGCCATGCCCGCGATCAGCCCGCCGCCACCGACCGACACCACCAGCGCGTCGAGATTGGAAACGGCGTCGAGCATCTCCAGCGCCACGGTGCCCTGGCCGGCGATGATCGCTTCGTCGTCGTAGGGATGCACGAAGGTCAGCCCCTCGCGCTGCGCAAGCTCGAAAGCATGGGTGCGCGCCGCTTCCAGCGTGTCGCCGTGCAGCACCACCTCGGCGCCGAAGCCGCGCGTGCGTTCGATCTTCACGCCGGGCGTGAAGCGCGGCATCACGATCAGCGCCCGAAGCCCGAGGCGTTGCGCGTGATAGGCCACACCCTGCGCATGGTTGCCGGCAGACATGGCGATCACTCCGCGTGTACCGTTCTCGGAAAGATCCACCAGCTTGTTGCATGCCCCCCGCTCCTTGAACGAGGATGTGAACTGCAGGTTCTCGAATTTCAGGAACACCTGAGCGCCGACGATTTCCGAAAGGGTGCGCGACTCCACGCACGGCGTGTTGAGCACCTGCCCCTGGAGCCGCGCCGCGGCGCGTTCGATTTCCTGGATTCCGACCATGGCGCGCATTGTGGCTGGAATCGCACCCATCAGGGTTTTTCCCGTTTCACGGTCTTCCCGAAGCCAAAAGTCTGCGTTATGGTCTCTCCGAAATTGTCCTCGTTGGAGGTTGCCTGATGGTCAAGCGTGCGGGTGTCGATGTCGTGGCTGCTGCGGTACGCGGGCAGGCATTGCCGTCGCCCGGACTCAAGGAGGCACCGGTGCTCGAGCTCATGTGCTCGCACTTCGTGCTCACGCTCGCAGCCAAGCAGGGGCCGCGCTTCAACGTGCGGCGCGATATCAACGGGCTGCTCTCGCTCACCGGGCGGCATCTCGTGTGGCCTGCCGCGGTACTGCAGCGGCTGCGCGAATTCCTCGGCCGACGCTGTGCCGGCAACGAAGCCTGGAAGGGCGTCGAAGACTTCGATGGCCGCACGCTGCTGGAGCGTCACGGCGTGTGGCGCGGCCCGTACGAGGAAGGCACGCTCTTCTTCTATCTCGACGAATACGCGAAGGACCAGCCCAAGGACCTGCTTTCGGTGCTGGCCGTCACGCGCGACTGGCTCACGCACGCGCTGCGCAAGCAATCGACGCTGGTCGAGAAGAACATCGACGCGCTCGCGGGCCTGCTGCAGCTCAACAAGGCCGAGCGTGCGCTGCTGCTGTACGGCACGCTCGCGCGCTACCAGCGCGACCTGCGCTCGCTGCTGGTCGAGTTCAAGGTCAACAACGCGCCCGAGGCCTATGCCGCCATCGCCGACATCGCCGGCGTGAACGCGAGCGACGTGGGCGAGGCACTGCGCGCCGGTTCGCGGCTCGAGCGCATCGGGCTCGTCGAGAACCTCATCTCCGAGCACAACATCACCGACCTCGCCGACCTCATGAAGGTCAGCGAGAAGCTGCCGCCGGTGCTCATGCGCGAGTACCGCGACCACAACGAGCTGATGGCCGTGTTCACGCGTCCCTCGGCCAAGAGCGCGCTTACGCCGCAGGACTTCTCCTTCGTGCAGGAGGACGCGCAGATGCTCGTCACACTGCTGCGTGCCGCCGTCGCGCGCAAGGAGCCGGGCGTCAATGTGCTGCTCTACGGCCCGCCAGGCACCGGAAAGACCGAGCTCGCGAAGGTCGTGGCGCAGGCCGCCGGGCTCGAGCTCTTCGAAGTCGAGTACGCGGACCGCGACGGCAACTCGCTCAGCGGCCGCGACCGCTACCGCTCTCTGCAGATCGCGCAGGTGTTCCTCAAGGGCAGCGCACAGGCGGCGCTGCTGTTCGACGAGGTCGAGGACGTGTTCCCGCCCATCAGCACCGAGGCCGCGCAGTTCATGGCGCGCGCCGAGCAGATTCCCGCGCCCACCAGCGGCAGCGTGAGCGGCAAGGCCTGGGTCAACCAGATCCTGGAGGCCAATCCGGTGCCCACGCTGTGGGTCACCAACCGCATCGAGCAGATCGACCCGGCCTTCCGCCGGCGCTTCGCCTATCACCTCGAGCTCAAGTCGCCGCCGCCCGGCGCGCGCGAGCAGCTCGTGAAGAAGACGCTCGAAGGCGTGGTCGTGTCCGAAGCCTTCACCGCCAAGCTCGCGGAACGCAAGGGCCTCACGCCCGCGCAGATCCGTACGGCGGTGCGCTTCGCCGGACTGGCCGGCGCCGAAGGCGCCTCGATGGAAGCGCTCATCGAACGCCAGCTGCGCAATGCCGACCTCGCGCTCGGCACCGCCGATGCCGCGCGCGGCGAACGCCGCAGCGTCACCACCTACGACCTCGACATGCTCAACGTCGAGACCCGCTTCGAGATCCCGCGCATCGTCGAGGCGCTGAAGGCGCGCGGCCACGGCACGCTGTGCTTCTACGGCGCGCCGGGCACCGGCAAGACGGCGCTGGCCGAGCACATCGCCCGCTCGATCGGCCGCCCGCTCATCGTGAAGCAGGCCAGCGACCTCATGAGCAAGTACGTCGGCGAAACCGAGCAGAACATGGCCGCCATGTTCCGCGAGGCCGAGACCGAAAAGGCGGTGCTGCTGCTCGACGAGGCCGACAGCTTCCTGCAGGACCGGCGCGGCGCGCAGCGCACCTACGAGGTCACCGAGGTCAACGAGATGCTGCAGGGCATGGAGCGCTTCAACGGCGTCTTCGTCTGCACCACCAACCTGCTCGACCGGCTCGACCAGGCGGCGCTGCGGCGCTTCACCTTCAAGATCAAGTTCATGCCGCTCACCGCGGCGCAGCGCGAGCGCATGTTCGTCACCGAGGCGCTCGCGGGCGACGCCGAGCTCATGACGGCTGCCATGCGTTCGCGCCTCGCAGCGCTGGGGCAGCTGTGCCCGGGCGATTTCGCGGCGGTGAAAAGGCAGACCGATATCCTGGCCACGGAGTTCTCCGCGAGCGAGTTCCTGGACCAGCTCGAAGCCGAGCACCGCATCAAGCCCGAAGTGCGCGAATCGCGCGGCATGGGCTTCGTGCAGTAGCTCAGGCTCCAGCGGCAAGCCGAAGGCGCGGGCGGCCGTCGCCGCGCAGAACGAAAACATCCGCCCGCCATCGCGGGCACGAGGAGGAGCGCATGGTGGGATCTCGCAAGGTCGACGACGCGCGGCGGCTGCCGCTTCCAGGTGCATGGGCTGCCGCCGGCGCGGCGCTCGCTGCCGCGTTCCTTCTGGCGGGCTGCGGTGGCGGAGGAGGAGGGGGCGGCGGCGGTGGCTTGCCGGTCGGCCTGATCCCCGGCGCCACGACACCACCGGCAACAACTCCCCCGAGCAGCGGCGACGGCATCGTCGCCTCGGCCACCGTCGCGGGACTGTGCGCATCGCCGCGCAGCGGCATCAACCCGGACACCAATGCGGCCTACCCCGACCGCGGCGGCACGCTCGACAATGAAAAAAGCTGGGTGCGCGGCTGGATCGACGAAACCTACCTCTGGTACGGCGAAGTGCCCACCACCCTCAAGGCCGCCGACTACGCCACGCCCATCACCTGGTTCAACGTGCTCAAGACGACGGCCACCACGCCCTCGGGCCGCGCCAAGGACCGCTTCCATTTCACTTACGACACCGAGGTGTACCGCCAGCTCACGCAGGGCGGCGTCTCCGCCGGCTACGGCATGGAGACGGCCGCTATACGCAGCTCGCCGCCGCGCGACATCCGCATCGCCTTCGTCGAGCCGAACTCGCCCGCCACCAATGCTGGCCTGCTGCGCGGCGCGAAGATCCTCACCATCGACGGCATCAACGTCGTCAGCAGCACCGGCACGGCCAACGTCAACGCGATCAACGGGGCGCTTTCGCCCAAGGCCATCGGCGAATCGCACACCTTCACCTTCGAGGTGAACGGCGTCGCGCAGTCGCCGGTGCAGCTGACGGCCGCGAAGATCACCAGCACGCCGGTGCAGAACGTGCAGGTCATCGACACCGGCAGCGGCCGCGTGGGCTATCTGCTGTTCAACGACCACATCACCACGTCCGAGACCCAGCTCATCAATGCGGTGAACACCTTCAAGCAGGGCGCCGGCATCCAGGACCTGGTGCTCGACATGCGCTACAACGGCGGCGGCCAGTTGCTCATCGCCAGCCGGCTGGCCTACATGATCGCGTCGCCGTCGGTGACCGCCGGCAAGACCTTCGAGCAGCTGGTCTTCAACGACAAGAACCCGTTCCACCTCACGGTCGCGCAGACGCTCACGCCCTTCACTGCCACCAGCCGCAGCGGCCAGGCGCTGCCCACGCTGGGCCTCTCGCGCGTGACCGTGCTCACCGGTCCCGACACCTGCTCGGCGAGCGAGTCGGTCGTCAACAGCCTGCGCGGCGTGGGCGTCACCGTCAATCTCGTCGGCGGCACCACCTGCGGCAAGCCCTATGGCTTCTATCCACAGGACAACTGCGGCACCACCTACTTCGCGATCCAGTTCAAGGGGGTGAACCAGAAGGGCGAGGGCGACTACGGCGACGGCATGGTGCCCAATGCCGGCTGTGTCGTGGCCGACGACTTCAATCACCAGCTCGGCGACAAGGCCGAGGCGCGGCTCGCTGCCGCACTCGCGCTGCGCAGCTCGGGCTCCTGTTCCGTCTCCGCCAAGACGACCGTGCAGGGCCTGGAGAAGGCGACCGAGCCTGAAGCGGAGCAGCCCTATCTGCGAGGCCGCTCGCCGCTGCGCGAGAACCGCCTGGTCGGCGTGCCCGATCCGGCCTGAGACACCGCGCCGCCCGAGCAGTTCTGAGCGCTGCCAGGGCCTCCTTCGGCTCGCGGAAAACCCCTAGCGCTGGCGCTTGCCACCCCCGTCGCTCGCGCCGTAGAGTGGGTGAAACGTTTGCGCAAAGCTTTGCGCAAACGTTTGTATCTCGGAGCGGCAGGACTTGCCCCACCTGAGAACCAACTTCCTAGTACCAGGAGAGACACGATGCGCAAATGGATCGGGGCGATGTTGATCGCCGTCATCACGACGTTGGCGGGCTGCGGAGGCGGCGGGAACGGAGGCTCGGGCATCGGCCTCGGTCCGGGCTGGGGCGCTGGGGGCGGTGGTGGATCGGGCGGCGGCAGCGCCGGTCCGCAGAAGATCATCATCGACAGCGACTACAACACCATGAGCGACGACGGCCAGCTCGGCGTGATGGCCGCGCAGCTGCAGGCCGAGGGCAAGGTGCGGGTCATGGGCATCAGCGTGGTCTCGGGCAACCAGTGGCTCAAGCAGGGCGTGGCCGACGCGCTGATGTCGGTGGAGCGCCTGGGCGTGGGCGACCGCATCGGCATCTACTCGGGCGCGAACTACGCGCTGAACCACACCTTTGCCGACGTCGAGGCCGAGATGGCCGCCGGTGCCGGCGGCGATGGCTACCTCGGCGCCTGGGGCGGCCCCGAGCCCAAGACCGATGCCGACCTCAAGCCCTCGCCCGACGGCTTCGCGAAGCACACGGTGCTGCAGCGCAAGACGGCTGTCGACTTCATCGTCGACACCGTGAAGGCCAACCCCGGCGAGATCACCATCCTGGCCATCGGCCCGCTCACCAACATCGCGCTCGCGGTGAAGCAGAACCCCGAGATCGTCCCGCTCATCAAGAAGATCATCTACATGGGCGGCGCCATCGACGTGCCCGGCAACACCACCAAGGCGGCCGAGTTCAACTGGTGGTTCGACCCCGACGCGGCGCAGTTCGTGGTGCGGCTGCCCATTCCGCAGGTGGTGGTGCCGCTGGATGTGACCGACACCGTGTTCCTCACCAAGCCCATCTACGACCGCGTCGCGCACCCGGCCAAGCCCACGGCCGTGACCGACGTGTTCCAGAAGCTCAACGGCTACGGCTTCGACGGCAAGAACGGCTTCGAGACCAACCCGAACTACACGCAGAACATCTGGGACACGCTCACGCTGGCCTACCTGATCGACCCGAGCTACGCCACGCAGACGGTGGACCGCTACGTCGACGTCATCGCCAAGCCGGGCGCGGCGGACAACGGCCGCTCCATCGGCTATTCCTCGCAGCCCGCGGGGCCGACGCTGCAGAAGATGACGGTGGTGAAGAAGTTCGACAACGCGCGCTTCTTCGAGCTCTACGTCGACCTGCTCACGCGGCCCGTGCCCGTGGTGTTGCCCCTGACGTCGAACTGAGCGGCGTCATAAGCCGCGCTTATCCAAACGCAACCGGGAGACCCGTTCCCGGCAGGCGCCGTCCTTCGGATACTCGCCCACGTCCGCTTTCCCGCGGACGCACAACGATTCCGACAGAGACGCCGCCGTGCCTTCCCCCATCACCGCCATCGACAGCCACGCCCATGTGTTCGCGCGTGGCCTGCCCCTGGCGGCGACGCGCCGGCACGCGCCTGACTACGAGGCGACGCTGGCCGAGTACCTCTCGCTGCTCGATGCGCACGACGTCTCGCACGGGGTGCTGGTGCAGCCCAGCTTCTTCGGCACCGACAACGGCTTCCTGATCGACGCGCTGCGCGCGGCCCCCACCCGCCTGCGCGGCGTCGCGGTGGTCGATCCGCTGGTGGACGACGCCACGCTGCAGGCCATGGCCGAGTCCGGCATCGTCGGCATCCGCCTCAATATCGTGGGCATGCCGCTGCCCGATCTCGCCCGGCCCGACTGGCAACGGCTCTTCACCCGCGTGAATGCGCTGGGCTGGCATGTGGAGTTGCACCGCGAGTCGCGCGACCTCGCGCTGGCCGCGCAGCCTGTGCTCGATGCCGGATGCGCGTTGGTCGTCGACCATTTCGGTCGGCCCGCATCGGCGCCCGCCGACGATGAAGGCTTCGCCTGGCTGCTCGGCGCCGCGGACTGCGGGCGCATCTGGGTCAAGCTCTCGGCCGCCTACCGCAACTGGCCCGCGTCCACCGATGTCTGCGCGCATGACGCCGCGCAGGCGCTGCTGAAAGCCTTCGGCCCCGAGCGGCTGATGTGGGGCAGCGACTGGCCCCACACCCAGCACCGCGAGATCGCCGACTACACAACCGCCCACGCGACGCTCGCCGGCTGGGTGCCCGACGCCGCCGTGCGCCGACGCATCCTGGTCGACACGCCGGCGCTGCTTTTCAAGTTCAAGACAGGAGACATCAGAGATGACCAATGAAATCACCCGCGCGCGGCTCTTGCGCGCCGTCCCGCTCGCGCTCGCCGGCGCAGCCCTGCTGATGGGCAGCCTGGGCGCGCATGCCCAGGCGTGGCCGTCCAAGCCCGTGCGGCTGGTCGTGAGCTATCCGCCGGGCGGTACGGTCGACGCAGTGGCGCGCATCGTGGCGCCCAGGCTCTCGGCGAAGCTGGGCCAGCCGGTGGTGATCGACAACCGCGGCGGCGCGGGCGGCGCCATCGGCGGCGACCTCGTCGCCAAGAGCGCGCCCGACGGCTACACCGTGCTGCTCGACGCCTCCAACCACGCGCAGAATCCGGCGCTGCGCAAGATGCCCTTCGACACGCTGCGCGAACTGGCGCCGGTGTCGCTGCTGGTGAAGGTGCCCAACGTGCTGGTGGTGAACCCGTCGGCGCCGTTCAAGAGCGTTGCCGACCTGATCGCGCAGGCCAAGGCGAAGCCGGGCGGCATCAACTACGCATCGTCGGGCAACGGTTCGGCGCAGCATCTGGCGGGTGAGCTGTTCGCATCGATGGCGGGCGTGCAGATGACGCACGTGGCCTACAAGGGCGGCGGCCCGGCGCTCACCGACGTGATGTCGGGGCATGTGCCGGTGTTCTTCGCCAGCCTGGCTTCGAGCATGCCCTTCATCAAGGACGGCAAGCTGCGCCCGCTGGCCGTGACCGGCAAGGCGCATGCGCCCGCGCTGCCGCAGCTGCCCACCGTGGCCGAGGCCGGACTGCCCGGCTACGAGGTCTACGAATGGAACGCGGTGTTCGTGCCGGCCGGCACGCCCGCGCCGGTGGCGGAGCGCCTGTCGAAGGAATTCGCCGCCGCGCTCAAGGACCCGGAAGTGCGCAGCCGGCTCGAAGCGCTGGGCGCCGAGGTGATCGGCTCCAGCCCCGCCGAGCTCGACAGCTTCCGCCGCGCCGAGATCGCCAAGTGGACCAAGCTCGCGAAGGACAACAAGATCCAGCTCGATTGAGGCCGCAGCCTCAGCCGCGCAGCATGGTCGCGAACGCGTCGGCGAAGGTGGGCCGCGAGCGCGCCAGCCACAGCGCCGACAGCTCGAAGGCCGGCAGCCCCGCGCCGTCGCGCACCTCGGCGTAGCGCACGCCTTCGTGCCGCAGCGCGCGCACCGAGCGCGGCAGCAGCGACCAGCCCAGCCCGGCCGCCACGCAGGCCAGCACCGTCAGCGTGCGATTGGCGTCCTGCACCACCCGCGTCTCGTGGCCGGCACGTCGCAGCGCGCCCAGCAGCTGTGCGCGCAGGGCGGGAATCTGCTGCTCCGGGAACCACACCAGACCGTGCCGCGCGACATCGGCGAGCGACACGCAGCCGTCTTCGTCGAGCGGCCACGCGGCGGGCAGCGCGGCGATCAGCGGCTCCTCGCCCAGCCGCAGCTCGTGCACCCGCGCCGTGACCGACACCGGCGGATGCAGCAGCGCGATGTCGATGCGCCCGCCTTCCAGCGCCGCCACCTGCTCGGCGTTGCTCATCTCGCGCAGCACCACGTCGAGCTGCGGATGCTCGGCGCGCAGCCGGCGCAGCGCATTCGGCAGCACCTCGTAGACCGCATGCGTGACGAAGCCGATCGTGAGCCGTCCCGCGCGTCCTGCCCCCATCGCACGGGCACGCTCGGTGGCCGCATCGCCATAGGCCAGGCTGGCGCGCAGGTCGTCGATAACGGCCTGCCCCGCATCGGTGAGCGCGGCGCCGCGGCGCGTGCGCGTGAAGAGCGGCGTGCCGAGTTCCTTCTCGAGCCGGTTCAGCGTCTGCGTGAGCGCCGGCTGCGCCAGGCCCAGCCGCTCGGCCGCCTTGGTGAGGCTGCCCGCCTCGGCGATCGCGACGACGCAGCGCATCTGGCGGGTGTCCACGGCGGTGCCCCGTTCTCTCTTTCAGGCCGTCAGAAGGCTTCGCAGACGCGCAGCACCTCGCTGCCGTAGGCCTCGAGCTTCTTGGTGCCGATGCCGCTGATGCCCTGCAGGTCCTCCAGCGAGGCGGGCGCGCGCTCGGCGATGGCCGCCAGCGTGGCGTCGTGGAAGATCACGTAGGCCGGCAGGTTGTGCTCCTTCGCCACCTCGGCGCGCCAGGCCTTGAGCGCGTCGAAGCGCTTGCGGCCCGTCTCGTCGAGCTTGGCGGCGGCCGGCGGCGGTGTGCCCTTGGCGGCCTTCTCGCGCCGGGGCTTGCGCTCGGCAGGCGACGACACCGATTCGCGCAGCGTCACCGGCGTCTCGCCCCTGAGCACGGCGCGCGAACCCTCGGTGAGCTTCAGCGTGTTGAAGGCCTCCGCGTCCACCGCCAGCGCGCCGGTGGCGATCAGCTGGCGCAGCACGCCGCGCAGCGCCACCTCGCTGAACTCCGCGCCGATGCCGAAGGTGCTGATGCGCTCGTGGCCGAACTGCTTGACCTTCTCGGTCGTCTTGCCGCGCAGGATGTCCATGATGTGCCCGGCGCCGAAGCTGATGCCGCTCAACTGCTGCACGCGGTAGATGGTGCTCAGCAGCTTGCGCGCGGCATCGGTGCCGTCCCACACCTGCGGCGGGTTCAGGCAGTTGTCGCAGTTGCCGCAGGGCGTGCTCTTCTCGCCGAAGTAGCCCAAGAGGCGCACGCGCCGGCAGTCGCTCGCCTCGGCCAGCGAGAGCAGGGCGTCGAGCTTGCCGCGCATCACCTGCTTGAATTCCTCGCCGGCGGGGCTCTCGTCGATCATGCGGCGCTGGTTGACCACGTCCTGCAGGCCGTAGGCCATCCAGGCGTCGGCGGGGCCGCCGTCGCGGCCGGCGCGGCCGGTTTCCTGGTAGTAGCCCTCGATGTTCTTGGGCATGTCGAGATGGCCGACGAAGCGCACGTCGGGCTTGTCGATGCCCATGCCGAAGGCGATGGTGGCGACCATCACGATGCCTTCCTCGCGCAGGAAGCGGTCCTGGTGCTGCTGGCGCACCGCGGCGTCGAGGCCCGCGTGGTAGGGCAGGGCGTTGATGCCCGCGTCGCGCAATTGCACCGCCACGTCTTCCACCCGTTTGCGCGACTGGCAATAGACCACGCCCGCGTCGCCCTCGTGCTCGCGCTCGATGAAGCGCAGCAGCTGCGTGGTGGCGTCCTTCTTCTCGACGATGGTGTAGCGGATGTTCGGCCGGTCGAAGCTGGAGACGAACTGGCGCGCGTCCTCCAGCTGCAGCCGCTCGACGATGTCGGCCCGCGTGAGCGCGTCGGCCGTGGCGGTGAGCGCGATGCGCGGCACGCCCGCGTAGCGCTCGTGCAGCACGGTGAGCGCGCGGTACTCGGGGCGGAAGTCGTGGCCCCACTGGCTCACGCAATGCGCCTCGTCGATGGCGAAGAGCGACAGCTTGCCGCGCTCCTTCAGCGAATCGAGTTGCGACAGGAAGCGCGGCGTGTTCACGCGCTCGGGCGCCGCGTACAGCAGCGTGATCTCGCCGCGCAGCATGCGGCGCTCGACATCCTGCGTCTCTTCCCAGTCGAGCGTGGAGTTGAGGAAGGCCGCGCTCACGCCGGCCTCGTGCAGCGCGCCCACCTGGTCGTGCATCAGCGCGATCAGCGGCGACACCACGATCGCCACGCCCTTGCCCGCGCGCTGCCGGGCGATGGCCGGGATCTGGTAGCACAGCGACTTGCCGCCGCCCGTGGGCATCAGCACCAGCGCGTCGCCGCCGGCCACCACGTGGTCGACGATGTCCTGCTGGGCCCCCCGGAACTGCGCATAGCCGAAGACCTCGTGGAGGATGTCGGAGGGGGCGCTGCTGCCGGAGATGTCGATGGGTTGGGGGGCGAGAGAGGACACGGGCGGCGGGCGGGGGGAGGTCGGAAGGGAGGGGAAAGAGGGCGGCCGTCGATTGTCCCCCAGCGCCACAGATATGACTGTGGCACGAGGTTTGCAATGGTTGCTGCCGTCCTGCGTCCCTCCTGTCTAGACAGCAAAAAGGTGCATTTCCCAAGCAAATGCACCAGAAATGGCCTTTCGGGTTATCCTGTATATACAAGTTGGGGCGCCTGGCAACAATGCGAGGCGTGCGTTACCCGGCCATCGGGCCCGCCGCCGAGCCTTTTTCCCTCAAAGAACAGACCCAGGAGTACCCATGGTCAAGACGGTAGTTGTGAAGTTCGCCTCGCTGGTTGCAGCGGGCGCATGTGCGGCAGGCATGGCCGGAACGGCCGCCGCCCAGGATCTGACGAAGATCTCGCTCGGCATGTCCGGCTGGACCGGCTTCGCGCCGCTCTCGCTGGCGGACAAGGCCGGCATCTTCAAGAAGAACGGCCTGGACGTCGAACTCAAGATGATCCCGCAGAAGGACCGCCACCTCGCGCTGGCATCCGGCGCCATCCAGTGCGCGGCCACCACCGTCGAGACGCACGTGGCCTGGAACGCCAACGGCGTGCCGATCGTGCAGATCTTCCAGATGGACAAGTCCTACGGCGCCGACGGCCTCGCGGTGCGCGGCGACGTCAGCAAGTTCTCCGACCTCAAGGGCAAGACCATCGGCGTCGACGCCCCCGGCACCGCGCCCTACTTCGGCCTGGCCTGGATGCTCAGCAAGAACGGCATGTCGCTGAAGGACGTGAAGACCACCACGCTGTCGCCGCAGGCCTCGGCCCAGGCCTTCGTGGCCGGCCAGAACGACGCCGCCATGACCTACGAACCCTACCTCTCGACGGTGCGCGCCAATCCCGCCGCCGGCAAGATCCTGGCCACCACGCTCGACTACCCGATGGTGATGGACACCGTCGGCTGCGCGCCCACTTGGCTCAAGGCCAACGCCAAGGCCGCCGCCGCGCTCACCAAGTCGTACTTCGACGCGCTGGACATGATCAAGGCCGAGCCCGAGAAGTCGAACGAACTGATGGGCTCCGCCGTGAAGCAGAGCGGCGAGCAGTTCGCCAAGTCGTCGGCCTTCCTGCGCTGGCAGGACAAGGCGGCCAACCAGAAGTTCTTCGCGGGCGAACTCACCAGCTTCATGAAGGAAGCCACGCCCATCCTTCTGGAAGCCGGCGTGATCCGCAAGGCGCCGGAAGATCTCTCGGCCACCTTCGATGCAAGCTTCGTCAAGTAAGGCCTGTCAGATGTCGCAGATGCCGTCCGCCATGGTGGCCGCAGCGCCAGCCTCGAGGCCCGCAGCGGTGCCTGTCGTCGCGCCCGCGCGCCGCCGCGCGCTCGCGCCACTGGAGCCCATCGGCACGCGCGCCCGCGTGTTGCTGGGGCTCGCCTTCTTCGTCGTCTTCGTGCTCGTGTGGGCCATCGCCACGCTCGGCGGCTTCGTGCCGCCGACCTTCCTCGCGAGTCCGCCGACCATGGTCAAGGAAGGCTGGCTGCTCTTCACCGAGTACGGCTTCATCGGCGACATCGGCATGACCGTGTGGCGCGTGTTCGGCGGCTTCCTGCTGGCGGCCGTGTTCGCCGTGCCGCTGGGCATCGCCATGGGCACATGGAAGGCCGTGGAAGCCTTCTTCGAGCCCTTCGTGTCCTTCTGCCGCTACCTGCCGGCCTCGGCCTTCATTCCGCTGCTCATCCTGTGGGCGGGCCTGGGCGAGATGCAGAAGCTGCTGGTGATCTTCATCGGCTCCTTCTTCCAGATCGTGCTGATGGTGGCTGTCACCGTGGGCGGCGCGCGGCGCGACCTCGTGGAGGCCGCCTACACGCTGGGCGCCAACAGCCGCGGCATCGTGGCGCGCGTGCTCATTCCGGGCGCGGCGCCGGGCATCGCCGAGACGCTGCGCCTGGTGCTCGGCTGGGCATGGACCTACGTGATCGTGGCGGAGCTGATCGGCTCCTCCTCGGGCATCGGCCACATGATCACCGACAGCCAGGCGCTGCTGAACACCGGCCAGATCATCTTCGGAATCATCGTGATCGGCGTCATCGGCCTTTTGTCCGACTTCGCCTTCAAGGCAATCAACCGCCGTCTCTTCGCGTGGGCAGCACTGTGATGTCGCAGAACCAACTTTCCATCCAGGGTGTCTCTCGCGTCTTCACCGGCGCCAAGGGCCAGCGCACGCAGGCGCTGCAGCCGATCGACTTCGAGGTGAAGGAGAACGACTTCGTCACCATCCTCGGCCCCTCGGGCTGCGGAAAATCGACGCTGCTGCGCATCGTGGCGGGGCTCGACTTCCCGACCACCGGGCAGGTGCTGCTCGACGGCCAGCGCATCGAAGGCCCCGGCGCCGACCGCGGCGTGGTGTTCCAGAGCTACACGCTCTTTCCGTGGCTCACGGTGGCGCAGAACATCCGCTTCGGCCTGCGCGAGCGCGGCATGAGCGAGGCCGATCAGAAGGAGCGCAGCGAATTCTTCATCGCCAAGGTCGGCCTGCGCGGCTTCGAGAACCACTTCCCGAAGCAGCTCTCGGGCGGCATGCAGCAGCGCACGGCCATCGCGCGCGCGCTGGCCAACGACCCCAAGATGCTGCTGCTGGACGAACCCTTCGGCGCGCTCGACAACCAGACTCGCGTGCTCATGCAGGAGCTGCTGCTGGGCATCTGGGAGTCGGCGCAGAAGACGGTGCTGTTCGTCACGCACGACATCGACGAAGCGATCTTCATGGCCAACCGCGTGGCGGTGTTCAGCGCGCGGCCCGGGCGCATCAAGACCGAGATCGCGGTCGACTTCCCGCACCCACGCAGCTACACCATCAAGACCTCGCCGGAGTTCATGGAGATCAAGGCGCGCCTGACAGAAGAAATCCGCGCCGAATCGATGGCCGCGGCGGAGCATTGACGAAGACACGATGAAACGCGACCTGCCGACCCTCGCGCTCTACGCGCAAGTCATGGATCACATCTCCCGCAAGATCCAGGACGGGACGTGGCCGCCCGGCCACCGCCTGCCGTCGGAGCACGAACTGGTCGCGCAGTTCGGCATGGCGCGCATGACGGTGAACCGCGCGCTGCGCGAGCTGGTGGAGCAGGGCCGCATCGTGCGCGTGGCGGGCGTCGGCAGCTTCGTGGCGGAGAACAAGCCGCAGTCCACGCTGCTGCAGATCGCCAACATCGCCAGCGAGATTCGCCAGCGCGGGCACGACTACCGCTGCGAGATGATCGCCGTCGAGCGCCTCGCCGCCTCGCCCGACGTGGCCGCCTGGCTCGACAAGCGCGCCGGCGACTCGGTGTTCCACAGCGTGTGCCTGCACCTGGAGAACGGCACCCCGGTGCAGCTGGAGGAGCGCTTCGTCAACCCGCAGGTGGTGCCCGACTACCTCGAGCAAGACTTCTCGGCGATGCCGCCCAGCGAGTACCTGGTGCGCAACGTGCCCTTCGACCAGATCGAGCACGTCGTCGACGCCGTGCTGCCCAACGCCGAACAGGCCGAGCGCCTCGCGATAACGCCCACCGACCCCTGCCTGCTGCTCACGCGCCGCACCTGGTCGCGCAACGTTCCCGTGACGTGGGTGCGCTGCCTGCACCCCGGTTCACGCTACAGCCTGGGAAGCCGCTTCAAGGCCGACGGCAACCCCAGCTTCGGCTGAAGCAATGAACTCTCCCCCAGTCTTCGCGCACTTCGTGTCGCTTCGCCAACCCCCTCGCCGGGGGCAACACCTGCGGCCCGGCAAAGCCGGTTCCGCGGTGTTCCGCGAAGGGCCGTAGGTCTTTTTTAACGTCGTCATCGGCTTCGATTTCACTCGCAACTACTTGTATAGACAGGTTCACATGACAAGCAAACATACCGCCAACCCAGAAGCCTCCCTGATCCTCACGCCCGGCAAGGTCGGCCTCGCCACGCTGCGTCGCATCCAGGCCGGCGGCGTGCGCCTGTCGCTCGATGCGTCGGTGCGCGAGGGCATGCAGCGCGCCGAGGCCGCCGTGCGCCACATCGTCGAGAACGACCAGGTGGTCTACGGCATCAACACCGGCTTCGGCAAGCTCGCGAGCACGCGCATCGGCAACGACCACCTGGCCGAACTGCAGCGCAACCTGGTGCTCTCGCACAGCGTGGGCACGGGCGAGCCGCTGGCCGCGCCTGTCGTGCGCATGATCCTCGCGACCAAGGCCGTGAGCCTGGCGCGCGGCCATTCGGGCGTGCGGCCCGCGCTGGCCGACGCGCTGCTGGCGCTGTTCAACGCGGGCGTGATGCCGCGCATCCCGGCCAAGGGCTCCGTGGGCGCCTCGGGCGACCTCGCGCCGCTCGCGCACCTCGCCTGCGTGCTGATCGGCGAAGGCGAGGCGACGCTGGCCGACGGCCGCGTGGTGAGCGGCGCCGAAGCGATGAAGCACATCGGCCTCGAACCCTTCGTGCTCGGCCCGAAGGAAGGCCTGGCGCTGCTCAACGGCACGCAGGTGTCGACCGCGCTCGCGCTGGCCGGCCTGTTCGGCGCGGAAGACGTGTTCGCCTCGGCGCTGATGTCGGGCGCGCTGTCGCTCGAAGCCATCCAGGGCTCCATCAAGCCCTTCGACGCGCGAATCCACGCCGCGCGCGGCCAGCCGGGCCAGATCGCCGTGGCGGGCGCGGTGCGCACGCTGCTCGAAGGCAGCGAAATCGTTCCCTCGCACGCGGACTGCGGTCGCGTGCAGGATCCGTATTCCGTGCGCTGCATCCCGCAGGTGATGGGCGCTTGCCTCGACAACCTCGCGCACGCCGCGCGCGTGCTGGTGATCGAGGCCAATGCCGCGTCGGACAACCCGCTGGTCTTCACGGACACGGGCGAGGTCATCTCGGGCGGCAACTTCCACGCCGAGCCCGTCGCCTTCGCGGCCGACATCGTGGCGCTGGCCGTGAGCGAAGTCGGTGCGATCTCCGAGCGCCGCCTCGCGCTGCTGCTGGACAGCGGCCTGTCGGGCCTGCCGCCTTTCCTGGTGCGCGACGGCGGCCTGAACTCCGGCTTCATGATCGCGCAGGTCACGGCCGCGGCACTTGCGTCGGAGAACAAGTCGCTCGCGCACCCCGCCAGCGTCGACAGCCTGCCGACCTCCGCCAACCAGGAAGACCACGTGTCGATGGCCACCTTCGCGGGCCGCCGCCTGGCCGACATGGTCGACAACACGGCTGTTGTCGTCGGCATCGAAGCGATGGCCGCCGCGCAGGGCATCGAACTCAAACGCAAGCTCAAGAGCTCGCCGCTCGTGGAGGCCGAATTCGCCGCCATCCGCCAGAAGGTCGCCTTCCTCGAAACCGACCGCTATCTCGCCCCCGACATCGAAGCCATGCGCCAGTGGGCGCTGAAGGCCGAGCTGCCGGCCGCGCTGCTCGACATCCTGCCCAGCCACTCGTAAAACACCCCCCGATTAGGAGAACCCGCCATGAACGCTCCCGACAAATTTGCCCTGAACACTGCCACCGACCCGCGCCACGACCCGACGCGCGTGATCCGCGCCCCGCGCGGCAGCGAGCTCAACTGCAAGAGCTGGCTCACCGAGGCTCCCTTCCGCATGCTGCAGAACAACCTCGACGCCGAGGTGGCCGAGCGCCCGCAGGACCTGGTGGTGTACGGCGGCATCGGCCGCGCCGCGCGCGACTGGGCCTGCTTCGACCAGATCCTCGCCTCGCTGAAGGAGCTGAACGACGACGAGACGCTGCTCATCCAGTCGGGCAAGCCCGTCGGCGTCTTCAAGACGCACGAGAACGCGCCGCGCGTGCTGCTGGCCAATTCCAACCTCGTGCCGAAGTGGGCCAACTGGGAGCACTTCAACGAACTCGACCGCAAGGGCCTCTTCATGTACGGCCAGATGACGGCCGGCAGCTGGATCTACATCGGCAGCCAAGGCATCGTGCAGGGCACCTTCGAGACCTTCGTCGAAGCCGGCCGCCAGCACTACAACAACAGCCTCGCGGGCAAGTGGATCCTCACGGCCGGCCTGGGCGGCATGGGCGGCGCGCAGCCTCTGGCTGCCACGCTGGCGGGCGCGGTGTCGCTCAACATCGAATGCCAGCAGTCGAGCATCGACTTCCGCCTGCGCACTCGCTACGTCGACAAGCAGGCGCGCGACATCGACCACGCCTTCGAACTCATCAAGCAGCATTGCGACGCGAAGGAAGCCGTGTCGATCGCGCTGCTGGGCAACGCGGCCGAAATCCTGCCCGAGCTGGTGAAGCGTGCTAAGGCCGGCGGCCTGAAGCCCGACCTCGTGACCGACCAGACCTCCGCGCACGACCTGATCAACGGCTATCTGCCGGCCGGCTGGACCGTGCCGCAATGGCAGGCCGCCATGAAGGACGCCCCGCAGCATGACGCACTGAAGAAGGCGGCAGCCAGGTCGTGCGCCGTGCACGTGCAGGCCATGCTCGACTTCCAGGCCATGGGCATCCCCACGGTCGACTACGGCAACAACATCCGCCAGGTGGCCTTCGACGAAGGCGTGAAGAACGCCTTCGACTTCCCCGGCTTCGTGCCGGCCTACATCCGCCCGCTCTTCTGCGAGGGCAAGGGCCCGTTCCGCTGGGTGGCGCTCTCGGGTGACCCGGAGGACATCTACAAGACCGACGCCAAGATCAAGGAGCTGTTCCCCGAGAACAGGCACACGCACCGCTGGCTCGACATGGCGCGCGAGCGCATCGCGTTCCAGGGCCTGCCGGCGCGCATCTGTTGGCTGGGCCTGGGCGAGCGCCACATCGCGGGCCTGGCGTTCAACGAGATGGTGAAGAACGGCGAACTGAAGGCGCCCATCGTCATCGGCCGCGACCACCTCGACACCGGCTCGGTCGCCAGCCCCAACCGCGAGACCGAAGCCATGAAGGACGGCACCGACGCGGTGAGCGACTGGCCGCTGCTCAACGCGCTGCTCAACACCGCAGGCGGCGCCACCTGGGTCAGCCTGCACCACGGCGGCGGCGTGGGCATGGGCTATTCGCAGCACTCGGGCGTGGTGATCGTTTGCGACGGTACCGACGCGGCCGCCAGGCGCATCGAGCGCGTGCTCTTCAACGACCCGGCCACGGGCGTGATGCGCCATGCCGACGCGGGCTACGACATTGCCGTCGCCACCGCGAAGAAGCAGGGCCTGAAGCTGCCGATGGTGAAGTGAGGGCGGGCGCCGCCGCGAAGAACGGCGGCACCTTAAGCCGAAGGTAGAAAGAAAAAGCAGGCCCATTCCCACTCGATGGGAATACGGGCTTGGAAGTGGGAACGGCGGGCAAGATACTGCACGCCGGTTCCATTCATCCGATCGACCGCATGACGACCCCGACCGACGCCCCCGCCAACGACCGCGCGCTGTTCGTGCTGTCGGTGCTGGCGCAGAGCAAGGCGTCGATGACGGCGGCCGAGCTGGTGCGGGCCACGGGCCTCTCGCAAAGCACGCTGTACCGGCAGATCGCCACCTTGCGTCGCTGGGGCTTCGTGATGGAGTCCGACGGCCGCTACTCGCCAGGCCCGGTGAGCGTGCAGCTGGCCACCGGCTTCGACGGCAACTCCGACCTCGTGATCGCGGCTCGCGCCGACATGCGCGCGCTGGCACAGCAGTCGCACGAGAGCGTGGCGCTGGTCACGGCGGTGAACGAGCGCGTCGTGTGCCTGGAGATGATCGACAGCGAACAGTCGCTGCGCTGCTCCTTCGACCGCGGCCGCAGCGTGCCCGCGCGCGACGGCGCCAGCGCCAAGTGCCTGCTGGCCCACATGCCGATCGACCAGCGCGACGCCCTGCTCGACGGCCTCGGCGAAAGCCCCGAGCGCCGCGCCGAGCGCGCCGCCGAACTCGACGCCATCCGCGAGGCCGGCCATGCCGTGACCCACGGCGAAGTCGACGCCGGCGTGTGGGGCGCGAGCGCGCCGGTGCTGGCCCCGGGCCGCCGCCTGCGCGGCGCAATCACGCTGATGGCACCGCTCACGCGCGTCGAGGGCATGGAAGCTGCATTGCTGCACATGACCGTCGTCACGGCGGCGCGCATCTCGCGGGCGCTGCAGTAGCCACGCCGGCTCTTCTTTCTTTTCTTTCCCTCTCACCTCCACTCACACCACGAAAGCCCATCGCCATGAACACCCGCCGCTCCATCGTCGCCGCCGCACTCTCCGGCCTTGCCATCTTCGGTTTCGCGGGTGCCGCGCATGCGCAGGGCGAGCCGCTGCGCGTGGCCACCGACGCCACCTTCCCGCCGATGGAGTTCGTGGAGAACGGCAAGCGCACCGGCTTCGACGTGGAACTGGTCGAGGCCATCGGCAAGACGCTGGGCCGAAAGATCGAGTGGATCGACATCGACTTCAAGGGCCTCGTGCCGGGCCTGATCTCCAAGCGCTTCGACATGGCAGTCTCTGGCATCTACATCACCGACGAGCGCAAGAAGGTGGTCGACTTCACCGTGCCCTATTACGCGGGCGGCCTCGTGGTGATGGTGAAGGACGGCAACACGGCCATCAAGACGCCGGCCGACATCAACGGCAAGAAGGTCAGCGTGCAGGTGGGCACCAAGTCGGTGAGCTACACGAAGGAGAAATTCCCGCAGGTGCAGCTGATGGAAGTCGAGAAGAACCAGGAGATGTTCAACCTCGTCGACATCGGCCGCGCCGACGCCGCCGTGACCGGCAAGCCCGCCGCCTACCAGTACGTGCGCACGCGCGGCGGCCTGAAGGTGCTGCCCGAGCAGATCACCACCGAGGAATACGGCATGGCCATCCGCAAGGACACGCCCGAGCTGACCAAGGCGGTGAACGGCGCCATCGAGAAGCTGAAAGCGGACGGCACCTACGACCAGATCGTCAAGAAGTGGTTCAGCACGGCTGCCAAGTAAGCCCGCCATGGATCTCGATTTCTCGCCCGTCTGGGAAGGCTGGCACGACCTGCTGCGCGGCGCGCTGGTCACGGTGGAAATCACCGCCTGCGCGCTGGCGCTGGGCTGCGTGCTGGGCCTGCTGGTCGGCATCGGCCGGCTGAACCCGAAGCGGCGCTGGCTCTACGGCATCTGCACCGCCTATGTCGCGGCCATTCGCGGCACGCCGCTGCTGGTGCAGCTGTTCATCCTGTTCTTCGGCCTGCCGCACTTCGGCATCCTGCTGCCGGCCTTCGTGTGCGGTGTGCTGGGGCTCGGCGTGTATTCGGGCGCCTACGTGTCGGAGATCGTGCGCGGCGCGATCCAGTCGATCGACAAGGGCCAGACCATGGCGGCGCAGTCGCTGGGCATGACGCCCGGCCTCGCGATGCGCCACATCGTGCTGCCGCAGGCGGTGGTGCGCATGATCCCGCCGCTGGGCAACGAGTTCATCGCGCTCATCAAGAACTCGGCGCTGGTGTCGTTGCTGACCATCCACGACGTGATGCACGAGGGGCAGAAGATCATCAGCGTGTCGTACCGCTCGCTGGAGGTGTACCTGGCCATCGCGGTCGTGTACTTCGTGCTCACCGGCACGATGACGCTGGTGCTGCGGCACTTTGAGCAGCGCCTGCGCCAGGGCGGGATGGTGCGATGACCGGCGTGCTTCGTCGCTTCTCGCGCGCCTCGCTGCCCGCCACGCCGTGGAAGAACGGCGGCGGCACCACGCAGGAGATCGCCAGCTGGCCGCAGGGCGCGGGGCTCGACAGCTTCGGCTGGCGCGTGAGCATCGCCACCATCGCGGCGGCCGGGCCGTTCTCGGTGTTCGCGGGCGTGGACCGCAGCATCACGCTGCTCGAGGGCGACGGCGTGCGGCTCTTCACGCACGACGGGCGCATCGAACACCGGCTCGACACCGCACTGCAGCCATTCGCTTTCAGCGGCGACGAGGCCATCGACTGCACGCTGCTCGGCGGCGCCTCGAACGACTTCAACGTGATGACCCGGCGCGGCCAGTGGCGCGCCGAAGTTCGCGTGCTGGACGGCGCCACGGCCATCGAGCCTGCGCCGCACGGCGTGCTGCTGGCGCTGCGCGGTGCATGGCGCCTGGACGACGAAGCCTGCGGCGAGGGCGAAGGCCTGCAGTGGGCCGATGCCGCGTGCGGCTGGCAGGCGATGCCCGAGGGCGCCGGCGCGCGGCTGCTCGCGGTGCGCATCCTGCCGGCCTGAGCTGCCGACGCAACAACAGGAACAACGATGAAACCCGTCAACGAATTTCCCTCGGCCGACGGCCTCTGGACCGGCATCCGCCTTGCCGCCGATGCGGGCGTGGAAGCCGCCATCGTGGTGGAGCAGGGCGCGGTCCGCTGGGTCGGCGCCCGAAGCGCGCTGCCGGCTGAATTCGCCGGGCTCGTGCCGCACGATGGCGGCGGTGCGCTCGTCACCCCGGGGCTGGTCGATTGCCACACGCACCTCGTCTACGGCGGCCAGCGCGCCAACGAGTTCGCGATGCGCCTGGGGGGCGCCACGTACGAAGAAGTGGCGAAGGCCGGCGGCGGCATCGTCTCGTCGGTGCGCGCCACGCGCGAGGCCGACGAGGACACGCTCTTCGCGCAGGCCACCGCGCGGCTGGAGCAGCTGCTGGCCGACGGCGTGTGCGCCATCGAGATCAAGTCGGGCTACGGCCTCTCGCTGGAGCACGAGCGCAAGCAACTGCGCGTGGCGCGGCGCCTGGGCGAGGCCTACGGCGTGACGGTGCGCACCACTTTTCTCGGCGCGCATGCGTTGCCGCCCGAGTACGCGGGCCGCAGCGGTGAGTACATCGATCTCGTGTGCGACGAGATGCTGCCCGCGCTCGCGGCCGAAGGACTGGTCGACGCGGTGGACGTGTTCTGCGAGCGCATCGCCTTCTCGCTCGCCGAGACCGAGCAGGTCTTCAAGGCCGCGAAGGCGCTGGGCCTGCCGGTGAAGCTGCATGCGGAGCAGCTCTCTGACATGGGCGGCGCCGCATTGGCCGCGAGCTACGGCGCGCTCTCGTGCGACCACATCGAGCACCTGTCGGCCGAGGGCATCGCGGCGATGCGCAGATCCGGCACCGTGGCCGTGCTGCTGCCGGGCGCCTACTACACGCTGCGCGACACGCACCTGCCGCCCATCGCCGCGCTGCGCGCCGCGGGCGTGCCGATGGCGGTGTCGACCGACCACAACCCCGGCACCTCGCCCGCGCTGAGCCTGCTGCTGATGGTGAACATGGCCTGCACGCTGTTCCGCCTCACGGTGCCCGAGGCGCTCGACGGTGTCACCGTGCACGCCGCGCGCGCGCTGGGCCTGCAGGACACGCACGGCGCCATAGCGCCCGGCATGCCCGCCAACTTCGTGCTGTGGAACGTGCGCGAGGCGGCCGAGCTCGCCTACTGGTTCGGACAGCAGCCCGTGCGCACGGTGGTGCGGCAAGGGCGCATCGCCATTGGAGCCAACGCATGACGACAAACACCCTTTTCGCTGCCGACGCGCTGCTGCCCGAAGGCTGGGCCCGCAACGTGCTGCTGGCGTGGGACGACGCGGGCCGGCTCACGCAGGTGCAGGCCGGCGCGCAGCGCCCCGCCGGCACCGAGGCCGCGCGCGGCCCCGTGATCCCGGGCATGCCCAATCTGCATTCGCACGCCTTCCAGCGCGCCTTCGCGGGCCTCACGGAACACCGCGCCGAGCAGCATGACAGCTTCTGGAGCTGGCGCACGCTGATGTACCGCTTTGCCGCGCGCCTGGGCCCGCAGCACATGGAAGCCATCGCGACCTGGCTCTATGCCGAGATGCTCGAAGCGGGCTACACCGGTGTGTGCGAGTTCCAGTACGTGCACCACGACGTGGACGGCCGCCCCTATGCCGACGACGCCACGCTGAGCCTCGCGCTGCTGCGCGCGGCGAAGAAGGTGGGCATCGGCTTCACGCTGCTGCCGGTGCTCTACCAGACCGGCGGCTTCGGCGAGCAGCCGCCCACCGAAGGACAGCGCCGCTTCGTGCGCTCCACCGAATCGATGCTGCGCCTGCTAGAAGCGCTCAAGCCGCAGTGCGATGCTCAGGGCGCACGGCTGGGCCTCGCGCCGCATTCGCTGCGCGCCGTGCCGCCCGAGGGGTTGCGCGACGCCATCGCGGGGCTCGAGGCCATCGACCGCACGGCGCCCATCCACATCCACATTGCCGAGCAGACCAAGGAAGTGGACGACTGCGTGGCCTGGAGCGGCCTGCGCCCGGTCGAATGGCTGCTCGACCACGCGCCGGTGGACGAGCGCTGGTGCCTGGTGCACGCCACGCACATGAACGACGCCGAGTACGAATACGCGGCCCGCAGCGGCGCGGTCGCGGGCCTGTGCCCGACCACCGAGGCGAACCTGGGCGACGGCATCTTCGACTTCGCCAAGTGGCGCAGCCACGGCGGCGCCTGGGGCGTGGGCTCCGACAGCCACGCCAGCGTGAACGCGGCCGAGGAACTGCTGATGCTCGAATACAGCCAGCGCCTGGCCCGGCGCCAGCGCAACGTCGGCGCCAGCGCGGCGCAGCCGCACGTCGCGACCGCGCTCACGCTGGAGGCGGTGCAGGGCGGGGCGCGGGCCTCGGGCCGCGCCACGGGCGGGCTCGCGGCGGGGCAGCAGGCCGACTTCGCGGTGCTCGATGCCTCGCACATCGCGCTGCAGGGCCTGCCCGCGCCCGATATGCTTTCCGCCCACGTCTTCGCGAGCCATCGCACCTCGGCCATCGACGGTGTCTGGGTCGCGGGCCGGCCGCGTGTCTCGGCCGGGCGCCACGCGCTGCACGACGAAGCCGCCGCCGCCTTCGTGGCCGCGCGCACCCAACTACTCCAGGATTGATCGAACGAGACCCCCATGGCCTTCACCACCCACGAACCGCCGTTCCGTTTCCGCCAGGGCACCCGCCCGTTGCTGATCTCGATGCCGCACGTCGGCACCCACGTGCCGCCGGCGCTCGCCGCACGCCTCACCGAAGAGGCGCGCCATGTGCCCGACACCGACTGGCACCTCGAGCGGCTCTACGACTTCGCCGACGAGCTCGGCGCCTCTGTGCTGGTGGCGACGCATTCGCGCTACGTGATCGACCTGAATCGTCCGCCGGACGGCGCCAGCCTCTACCCCGGCCAGAGCGTGACGGGCCTGTGCCCGGTCGACACCTTCGACGACACGCCGCTGTACGCCGACGCCGCCGACGTGCCGGGCGATGCCGAAGTCGCCGAGCGCCGCGAAGCCATCTGGCAGCCCTACCACGCCAAGCTCGCCGAGGAGCTCGCCCGCATCCGCGCGCAGCACGGCGTGGCCGCGCTGTGGGACGCGCACTCCATCCGCTCGGTGCTGCCGCGCTTCTTCGAAGGCAAGCTGCCCGACCTGAACCTGGGCACCGGCAAGGGCATCAGCTGCGACCCGGCGCTGGCGCAGACGCTGCTGGGCATCGCCGAAAGCGCCACCGGCTACACGGGCGTGCTCAACGGCCGCTTCACCGGCGGCTACATCACGCGCAACTACGGCAATCCCGCGCAGAACGTGCACGCGGTGCAACTGGAGATGACCCAGTCGAGCTACATGCAGGAGAAGCTGCCCTTCGACTACCTGCCCGAGGTGGCGGCGGGCGTGCAGCCGCACGTGCGGCGGATGATCGAGGCGGTGCTGGCCTTCGTGGAAGGCCGCGCAAAGGGCTGACCGCGGGCAGGGGCAGGCCCCCTTCCTACAATCGGGGGTCTATGAAGCCCGTCACCTACACCCGCGGCCAGGCCCTGCCCGGCATCCTCGCCCAGCGCATCGCCATCCTCGACGGCGCCATGGGCACGATGATCCAGCGCTTCAAGCTGACGGAAGAGCAGTACCGCGGCGAGCGCTTCAAGGACTTCGAGCGCGACGTGAAGGGCAACAACGAGCTGCTCTCGCTCACGCGGCCCGACGTGATCCGCGACATCCACGAGGGCTACCTCGCGGCGGGCGCCGACCTCATCGAGACCAACACCTTCGGCGCGACCACCATCGCGCAGGAGGACTACAAGATGGCGCACCTCGCGCGCGAGATGAATCTCGAATCGGCCAAGCTGGCGCGCGCGGCCTGCGACAAGTTCAGCACGCCCGACAAGCCGCGCTTCGTGGCCGGCGCCCTCGGCCCGACGCCCAAGACGGCGAGCATCAGCCCCGACGTGAACGACCCGGGCGCGCGCAACGTCAACTTCGAGGAACTGCGCGCTGCCTACTACGAGCAGACCGAAGCGCTGGTCGAGGGCGGCGCCGACGTGATCCTGGTCGAGACCATCTTCGACACGCTCAATGCCAAGGCCGCGCTGTTCGCGGTCGACGAGTACTTCGACAACAGCGGGCAGCGCCTGCCGCTCATCATCAGCGGCACGGTGACCGATGCCTCGGGCCGCATCCTCAGCGGCCAGACCGTCACCGCCTTCTGGCACAGCGTGCGCCATTCGCAGCCGCTGGCCATCGGCCTGAACTGCGCGCTGGGCGCGGCGCTGATGCGCCCCTACATCCAGGAGCTGGCGCGCGTGGCCGGCGACACCTTCATCAGCTGCTACCCGAACGCCGGCCTGCCCAACCCGATGAGCGACACCGGCTTCGACGAGACGCCCGAGGTCACCTCGCGCCTGCTGCACGAGTTCGCGTCGGAAGGGCTGGTGAACATCGTGGGCGGCTGCTGCGGCACCACGCCGGACCACATCGCGGCGATCGGCAAGGCGGTCGCGCCGATGGCCGGCCGGGTGCTGGGCACCAACAACGCCGGCTTCTACAAAGAGGCAGCTTGAGCGCTCCGGTCGCGTCCGCGGCCGATTGACGGGCCCCAGCCCCCGGCCTACGCTGGGGCGCAAGGAGCCTTGCCATGAACTCATCACTCGCCTGGCGCTGGGCCGCCGTCGGCACTCTGGCCCTGGCGCTGCCGCTCGCCGCGCAGGCGCAGCAGGCCTTCACGCGCGGCGCGGTCAACCTGCGCGCGGGGCCTTCGGGCGACTATCCGCTGGTGGCCCGTCTCGGGCCCGGCCAGCCGCTCGAGGTGGTGGGCTGCACCAGCGGCTACGGCTGGTGCGACGTGGTGCTGCCCGATGGCGGGCGCGGCTGGATCTGGGCGCGCAACCTCGACTACGCCTACCAGGAGCAGCGCGTGCCGCTGGCCACGTACGGCGCGCTGATCGGCGTGCCGATCATCGGCTTCGCCATCGGCAGCTACTGGGCCGACTACTACCGCGACAGGCCCTGGTACGGCGACCGGCGCTGGTGGGGCGGCCGGCCGCCTCCGCCCGTGGCGGGCTGGCGTCCGCCACCGCCGGTACGGCCCGGATGGCAACCGCATCCGTGGCAGCCGGGGCCGGGGTTCCGGCCAGGGCCGCCGCCGGGCAAGCCGCATCCGCATCCCGGAGGGGGCGGTGGGCATCGTGGGGGAGGCCGTGGCGGTGACCATGGCGGAGGTCACGGCGGCGGGCACCGGCACTGAGGGCCGGTGCCTCAGGCTTCCGCGACGCGCACCACGCGCTTGCCGAAGTTGCGGCCCTGAAGCAGGCCGATGAACGCATCCGGCGCGTTCTCCAGGCCGTCGATGCGGTCCTCGCGCAGCGTGATCTTGCCGGCCTCGACCCACTCGTCCATCTCGCGCCGGAACGCATCGAAGCGCTCGCCGTAGTGGTCGAGGATGACGAAGCCCTGCATGCGGATGCGCTTCTGCAGCAGCGCCGCCGTCAGCAGCGGCAGCCGGTTCGGGCCCGGGGGCAGTGCCTCGCTGTTGTAGTCGGCGATATGCCCGCACACCGGCACGCGCGCGCCGATGTTGAGCAGCGGCAGCACCGCGTCGAACACCTCACCTCCGACGTTCTCGAAGTAGACGTCGATGCCCGCGGGGCAGGCGGCCGCGAGGCGCGCTGCGAACGCCGGGTCGCGGCGGTCGATGCAGGCGTCGAAGCCCAGCACCTCGACTGCGTGGCGGCATTTGTCCGCGCCGCCCGCGATGCCGACCACGCGCGCGCCCTTGAGCCTGGCGATCTGCCCTACCACCGAGCCGACGGCGCCGGTTGCGGCCGCCACCACCACCGTCTCGCCCGGCTTGGGGTGGCCGATGTCGAGCAGGCCGACGTGCGCGGTGAAGGCTGGCATGCCGAGCCCGCCGAGCGCCAGCGAGGGCTGGGCCATGTCGCCGAGCGGCATCAGGTCCTGGCCGTCGGACAGCGCGTAGTCCTGCCAGCCGGCGTTGCCGAGCACGAGGTCGCCCACCCGGAACTGCGGATTCCGGGACTCGACGACGCGGTTGACCGTGCCGCCCGGCATCGGCTCGCCCACTTGCACCGAGGCGGGCGCATAGAGCGGCGGCACCTCGTCCATCAACTGGCGCATGTACGGATCGAGCGACAGGTGCAGCGTGCGCAGCAGCACCTGGCCCTCGCCGGGCGCGGGGACGGCGGCTTCCTCCAGCCGGAAGTTCTCCGGCGTCGGCAGGCCGCGCGGCCGGGCGGCGAGGACGATGCGGCGGTTGACGGTATCGACGGCGTTGCTGTTCTGGGACATGGGGCGTGGCTCCTTGGTTAATAGACCAGTCGTCTAGTGCGTGGGCGAAAAAAGGCGGGAGCGCGTTCGCCTCCCGCCGGGTGATTTCCTTCAGTGGTCCGAAGACAGGCCCAGCTGCTGCCGGGTGTCGCGCATCGCCGCGTCCAGCGACGAGCGGTCGCGCGTGATCTTGGCCAGCAGGCTGGCGCCGAGCCAGCGCTGGTAGAGCGCGACGGCGACGCCCTGGGCGTCCTGCCCTTGCGGCATCGCCTTGATCGAGCCGTCGGCCCGGCCGGCTTCGATGCAGCCTGCGAGCCGGTCGGTGATGCCGCGGGTGCCGCGCGCCAGCGCCGCGCGCATGCTCTCGGACAGGTCGCAGACCTCGGCGCCAAGCTTGACGACGAGGCAGCGGCTCTGCGCCTCCTCGCCGGTCTGGGAGTCGAGCCAGTCGTCGAAGTAGGCGATCAGGCGCTGGGCGGCGGTGCCGGATCCCTCGGTCAGCAGGGCGTCGGTGCGCCCGAGGTACTCGCTGAAGTAGGCCTCCAGAACCGCCTCGCCGAAGACTTCCTTGGAGCCGAAGTAGTGATAGAACGAGCCTTTCGGCACCTTCGCCGCCGCCAGCACCTCGGCCAGTCCGACGCCGGTGAAGCCCTTTCGCAGCAGCAGCGGATGGGCCACGTCGAGGATGTGCTGGCGGACGTCGGTGATGGGTGCGGCTGCGGCGTTCATGGGCCGCACTCTAGCGGCAATTAGACCAGTCGTCTAGTCTTGCGAGCCAATGGTGTCGCCGCTGACTTTGGGGCTGCATTCGCCCGCCGCAGCCCGTCCCTTGGCGATCAGATTCACGAAATGCTGGGCTCCCAGGCCGAGTGGGCGCTCACGTGACCACACGACGTCCACCCACAGGTCGAGCCCGTTGCTGAGGTTCTCGAACGGAATCTCGACCAGCGCGCCCGCCGCCACATGGGGCCGCGCGAAGTTGCGCGGCAGCCAGCCCCAGCCCAGCCCGGCGGTGATCAGGCTCAGCGCGGCCAGCGCGTTGTCGGAGCGCCAGACGTGGCGCGCGAACACGAAGCGCGGGTCGCTGGTGGCGAGGTCGCGCCCGGCCACGACGATCTGGCGGGTGTTGGTCAGGTGGTCCTCGCGCAGCCGGCCGCCGTTGGCGGCGAGCACGGGATGGTCGGGCGCCATCACCGCCACCATGAGCTCGCTGCCCACTTCCTGGAAGCCCTCGCGCCCGTCGAGGCTGGGCCGCTCGAACACCAGCGCGAGCTGTGCGCGTCCGCTGTGCAGCAGCGCCAGCGCATCGGCCTGCGGCGCGGCAAGCACCTCGACCTGCAGCAGCGGATGCTCCCGCGCCAGCTCCGACAGCGGACCGGTCCACGGTGCGGCCAGCAGTTCGGGCGCGATGGCCAGCGTGAGCCGGTCTTCCAGTCCCTGCGTGAGCGCCAGCGCTTGAACCTGAAGCTGCTTCAGCTGGGCCGCCAGCAGCCGCGCCTGCGGCTCCAGCGAGCGCGCTGCGGCCGTGGGCTGGGGCTCGCGGCCGCTGCGGTCGAACAGCTGCAGGTCGAGCTCGGCCTCGAGGTTGGCGACAGCCATGCTCACCGCCGACGGCACCCGGCGCAGCGCCCGCGCGGCGGCCGAGAAGGAGCCGTGGTCGATCACGGCCAGGAAGACTTCGACGTTGTCGCTGGAAAAGGCCATGGCGCCGATCTTTCAATAAAACTGAAACAAGTTAACTTTTTATATCAGCCCGGGACAAATAAAGTCCAGTCATCGCATCAACGAACACAGAGAGAAAGCCATGCAAGGGATTCAGCGTCGCATCGTCTACATCAGCCTCTACGAAGGCATCGCCATCGTGGCCGCCAGCGCGGGCCTGGCCCTGATGACGGATGCCGGCCTGGGCCATTCGGGCGCGATGGCGGTGGCGGCCTCGGTCATCGCGGTGATCTGGAACCTGGTCTTCAACTCGCTCTTCGAGCGCTGGGAGTCGCGTCAGGTCGTGCGCGGACGCAGCCTGCGCCGCCGCATCGCGCACGCCATCGGCTTCGAGGGAGGCCTGATCGCCTTCCTGGTGCCGATGTTCGCCTGGGGCCTGGGCGTCACGCTCTGGCAGGCGCTGGTGATGGACCTGGGGCTGGTGGTGTTCTTCCTGGTCTACACCTTCGTCTTCAACTGGGCCTTCGACCGCGTGTTCGGCCTGCCGGCTTCGGCTGCGGCGAAGGTGCCGGTGGCGGCCTGAGGGCCGCCCGGGCAGAGAGGATCAAGGCGGCGTGGCCGCCTTTTTCTTTTGCTCGGCCGCCCGCATCTCGAGCGCGGCCTGCAGTCGCAGCGCCTCCTGCGGCGTGAAGAGTTCCGCCTGCAGCTGTGCCCGCGCGGCTTCGTCGGCCGCGGCGTAGCGCGACAGGCGGCTCTGCCAGTCCTGCTCCTGCCGGTCGAGCGTCGCGAGACGCTGCGCCGCCTCGTAGCCATACTGCTTGGAGCGCTCCTCGAAACGCTCCTGCGGACTGGCGCCGCGTGCTTCCAGTGCGGCGGTCTGCTCGCCCACGGCCAGTTGCGCGACGGAGGCGACGCGATCGGCGCGCTGCTCCGGCGTGAGCCATGTCTCCTCGGTCTTCGCCAGCGCCTGGCGCTTCTGCTCGGCGGTGAGGCCGGCGTTGCGCTCGATCTCCAGCTTCTCGACGCTGAAGCGGTCGAACTTCTCGTCGGCGGCGAACAGGCCCTCGACTTCCTCGGGCGCGAAGTAGCGCGAGCGGATGCCGGCGCGCGCATCGAGGATCCGGCGCAGCCCCGCCGGATCGCCGATGTTGGCTGCCGGCAGCGCCTCCAGCGCGTTGCGGTAGTCGATGTAGCGCTCCAGCAGGCCGAGCGCGCGCACGCGCCATTCGGGCGGCAGGTACCTGTCGATCCTGGCGCGCATCTCGGCCATCAGGCCTTCCTTGTCGCGCGCCTGGCTGCCGTCGAGCATCTGCTCGAAGGTGCGCAGCAGGGCGGGCGTCAGCAGCGGATCGGGGGCGTGGGGGCTTGCGTCTGGCGCGAATCTGGACACATCGGGAAGGTCCGACGAGGTGGCCGGCAGGGCTGCCGATACGACCGCGGGAGCCGGAGCCCCCTCGCCGCCGGCCAGCCACCACGCGGTGCCCGCGGCCAGCACCGCCGCGGCCGCCGCGAGCGGCAGCAGGAGCTTGCGGGGCATCGTCTCCTCAGAGGCCGAGTTGCTTCAGTCTCGCCGCCTGGTTCACGTACAGCGTCACCGGGCTCACCGAGAAAAGGTCGCGCAGGCCGAGCATCTGGTTGACCTCGTCCAGGTGGTTCTGCCTGTAGCTGCCGAGGTAGGTGCCCAGGTGCGAGCTGCAGGCCGATGCGAGCCCGTCGTTGGGCTCGCCGTGCACCACGCTCGTCAGCGACAGCGCGTAGTCGGAGGCGTCGAACACGTTGGTCAGCGGCTGGGTGCCCGACCAGGAGAAGTAGCGCACCCCGTTGACCAGCTCGGTGCCGTTGCCGCAGGCGGTGGTGGGCACGCCGTCGGGGAACTTGGCGTTGAACTTCGCCGAGCCGGCGGTGTTGAGCGAATCCAGCGCACCCAGCCCGTTCTGCGGCGTGTTGTTGCCCGAGAGAATGCCGATGAGGCTGGAGAACGCGTTGACCACGCTCACCACCACGGCGCGGCTGATGCTGCCGTCCGGCAACGTGTTGCCGAGCACGTCGGCCACCTTGCTGCCCTTGTGCGGGCTGCCCACGGTGGTGACGGAGGCCACCAGCTGCGGCGCCACGCCCGAGACGTAGCGCGCCGTGGGGCCGCCGTGCGAATGGCCGATCAGGTTGACCTTGCTCGCGCCGGTCAGCGCCAGCACGTCCTTGACCTGCTTGAGCAGCTGCTCGCCGCGCACCTCGCTGCTGTTGGTGGCCGCCACCTCGGCGACGAAGACCTTGGCGCCCTGCGCGCGCAGCTCGCCCGGAATGCCGTACCAGTAGTCGATGCCGGCGATGGTGTCGAAACCCAGCATGCCGTGCACCAGCACGATCGGATAGGCCGTCTGCGCGCTGGTGTTGGCCGCTTGTGCCGTCTGCGCCAGGGGCGCGAGCGCCAGCATGCCACACACCAGCAGCGCGCCGCCCGCCCGCCGGGCCGCGCCGCCCTGTTTGCTGCCCGTCGCCTCGGTCCTCGAAGCCGCATTCCTCTTCATTCGAATCATCGGAACTCCCTGTGTCGGTTGGTAGGGTGGGGGCACGCAAAAACGAACGAGCGTGCACTTTTCATTCTGCGAAACCGACCGGGCCGGATCGATCCGGACTTTCCCTTTCATGAATCGGACTTACTCCTGCAGCCCCTGCGGCGTATGGGAGGGCGATAGACTCCCCCAACCCGCGCACGAATAACCGCTTTTGCCTCCGAGTCCAACCATGTCTTCCCCAATGCCGCCTCCCATGAAGCTTTCAGGCCTGGAGCCGGTCTCCATCGGCGAAGGCACGCTGTTCGTCAACATCGGCGAGCGCACCAACGTCACGGGCTCCAAGGCCTTCGCGCGCATGATCCTCAACGGCCAGTTCGAAGAAGCGCTGGCGGTGGCACGCCAGCAGGTCGAGAACGGTGCGCAGGTGATCGACGTGAACATGGACGAGGCCATGCTCGACAGCAAGGCCGCGATGGTGCGCTTTCTCAACCTCATCGCCAGCGAGCCCGACATTGCGCGCGTGCCGGTGATGGTCGACAGCTCGAAGTGGGAGGTCATCGAGGCGGGCCTGCGCTGCATCCAGGGCAAGGGCATCGTCAACTCGATCTCCATGAAGGAAGGCGTCGACAAGTTCAAGCATGAAGCCAAGCTGGTGAAGCGCTACGGCGCCGCCGCCGTGGTGATGGCCTTCGACGAGAAGGGCCAGGCCGACACCTACGCGCGCAAGATCGAGATCTGCGAGCGCGCCTACCGCATCCTGGTGGACGAGGTGGGCTTCCCGCCCGAGGACATCATCTTCGACCCGAACATCTTCGCCATCGCCACCGGCATCGAGGAGCATGACAACTACGCGGTCGACTTCATCGAGGCCACGCGCTGGATCAAGCAGAACCTGCCGGGCGCGAAGGTGTCGGGCGGCGTGTCGAACGTGAGCTTCAGCTTCCGCGGCAACGACCCGGTGCGCGAGGCGATCCACACCGTGTTCCTGTACCACGCGATCAAGGCGGGCATGGACATGGGCATCGTCAATGCCGGCATGGTCGGCGTGTACGACGAGGTCGAGCCGAATCTGCGCGAGCGCGTGGAGGACGTGGTGCTCAACCGCCGCCCCGACGCCGGCGAGCGCCTGGTCGAGATCGCCGAGAGCGCCAAGGGCGCGGCCAAGGACGACAGCAAGAAGCTCGAATGGCGCGGCACGCCCGAGCAGCCCGTGCCGGTGGCGCAGCGCCTGTCGCACGCGCTGGTGCACGGCATCACCGAGTTCATCACCGAAGACACCGAAGAGGCCTACCGCGCGATCCTCGCGAGGGGCGGCCGTCCGCTGCACGTGATCGAAGGTCCGCTGATGGACGGCATGAACGTGGTCGGCGACCTGTTCGGGCAGGGCAAGATGTTCCTGCCGCAGGTGGTGAAGTCGGCCCGCGTGATGAAGCAGGCCGTGGCGCACCTCATTCCCTACATCGAGGAAGAGAAGCGCCAGGACGAGGCGGCCGGGCGCGACGTGCGCTCCAAGGGCAAGATCATCATCGCTACCGTGAAGGGCGACGTGCACGACATCGGCAAGAACATCGTCACCGTCGTGCTCCAGTGCAACAACTTCGAGGTGGTGAACATGGGCGTGATGGTCCCGTGCCACGAGATCCTCGCGAAGGCGAAGGTCGAGGGCGCGGACATCGTGGGCCTGTCGGGCCTCATCACACCGAGCCTCGAAGAAATGCAGTACGTGGCCGGCGAGATGCAGAAGGACGACCACTTCCGTATCCGCAAGATCCCCCTCTTGATCGGCGGCGCCACCACCAGCCGCGTGCACACGGCCGTGAAGATCGCGCCGCACTACGAGGGCCCCGTGGTCTACGTGCCCGACGCCTCGCGCAGCGTGAGCGTGGCGCAGAGCCTGCTGAGCGACCAGGCGGCCGCGTACATCGAGGAGATCAACGCCGACTACGTCAAGGTGCGCGAGCAGCACGCCAACAAGAAGCAGGTGCCGCTGTGGCCGCTGGCGAAGGCGCGCGCCAACAAGACGCCCGTCGACTTCGCCAGCTACCTGCCGCCGGTGCCGAAGTTCATCGGCCGGCGCGTGTTCAGGAACTTCGACCTCACCGAACTCGCGAAGTACATCGACTGGGGCCCGTTCTTCCAGACCTGGGACCTCGCCGGCCCGTTCCCGGCCATCCTGAAGGACGAGATCGTCGGCACCGAGGCCGTGCGCGTGTATGCCGACGGCCAGCGCATGCTCAAGCGCCTCATCGAGGGCCGCTGGCTCAGCGCGAGCGGCGTGGTGGGCTTCTGGCCCGCCAACACCGTGAACGACGACGACATCGAGCTCTACACCGACGAATCGCGCAGCGAGGTGGCGCTCACCTGGTACGGCATGCGCCAGCAGACCGAGAAGCACGAGATCGACGGCGTGATGCGCCCGAGCCGCTGCCTGGCCGACTTCGTCGCGCCCAAAGACAGCGGCGTGAAGGACTACGTCGGCATGTTCGCCGTGACCGCCGGCCTGGGCGTGGAGAAGAAGGAGAAGTACTTCGTCGACGACCTCGACGACTACTCCGCCATCATGCTCAAGGCCCTTGCCGACCGGCTGGCCGAAGCCTTCGCCGAGGCGCTGCACCATCGCGTGCGCACCGACCTGTGGGGCTACGCGAGCGACGAGAGCCTGAGCAACGACGACATGATCGCGGAGAAGTACCGCGGCATCCGCCCCGCGCCCGGCTACCCGGCCTGCCCCGACCACAGCGTGAAGAAGCCCATGTTCGACCTTCTGAACTGCGCGGACATTGGCATGAGCCTGACGGAAAGCCTCGCTATGATGCCCGCCGCCAGCGTGAGCGGGTTCTACCTGAGTCACCCCGATTCGACGTACTTCAACGTCGGCAAGATCGGACACGACCAGTTACAGGACCAGGCCGCGCGGCGCAAGGAAAGCGAAGCCGACCTCGAACGCCTGCTCGCGCCCAACCTTTGAACCTGCCGGCCGGCGCGGCCGTCCGGCACCGGGAGTCGTTATTCAGAAGCTGATGTTTGCAGCCGCGCACTACGCGGCCCTGGCGATTTTCGTGACGGGCTGCTGGGGCTATGGACGCGCGCTGCTGGGCCGCCTCGCGCCTCCCCCGCGCCGCGACGCGGGGCTCGAAGCCGCCATGGCCGTGGCCCTGGGCGTGGGAATCTTCATCTGCGCCTTGCAGGCCCTGGCCATCTTCGGAGCCTTCAGGCCCGGCGCGACCGCGGCGATCGTCGCCGTGGGCGTGGCGACCGCGGCGCTCCAGTTGCCCTCATGGCTGCGCGAGCGGCGCACGCTGTTGCTCGCGAACCTGCCCGCGGCGCCGTGGAGCTACGTCGAGCGCGTCGCGGCGATCGCGCTGGCGCTGGTCGTGCTGCCCGCGCTGGCCGCCCCGCTCGCGCCGCCCATCGCCTTCGACGAGCTGATGTACCACCTGCCCTATGCGCGGCAGGTCGCCGAGCAAGGCTCGCTGGGCATCCACGACTGGCTGCGCTACCCCTGGTTCCCGTACAACTACAACCTGCTGTATGCCGGTGCGCTGCAGCTGGGCGACGACGTGCTGCCGCACTTCCTGAACGGTCTGGCCGGAGCGCTGTCGGTGGTCATGGTCTACCGCCTGGGCATGCTGCATGCCGGCCGGCTCACCGCGTGCATCGGCGCGGCCATCTGGCTGGGGCTCGGCGATTACTCCAACGCGCTGATCGACATGGGCGTGGCGCTCTTCGTGCTCTCGGCCTGCGTGGCGCTGTGGTGGTGGCGCGAGTCCGAGATCGGCAAGCCTGTGCACGGTGGCATCCGCTGGCTCGGCCTGGCGGCCTTCTGCCTGGGCGTGGCCGCGGGCTCGAAGTACCAGGCGCTGGTCTTCCTGCCGCTGGTGGCGCCCTTCGTCTTCCGCCACGAGCGCAGCCTCAAGGCCTGGGCGCTGATGTTCGCCTGCTTCCTGATTCCCTGCGTGTACTGGTACGCACGCAACGCCATCATGACCGGCGACCCCTTCAACCCCATCGGCGCGCGCGTGTTCGGCTTCACCGAATGGACGCCGGCCGACTACGTGCAGCAGGTGGCCGACGTGCGCGTGCATGCCGAGCTGCCCAACGCGCTGCTGTGGTCGGTGTTCTTCGCGCCGTTCAGCCCCCTGTGGAAGCGCTCCGCGGCGGTGCGCGCGGCCGGCTGGTTCTGCCTGTACTCGGTGGTCGTCTGGGTCGCGACCTCGCGCTATCCGCGCTACCTGACGGCCTCGTTCCCGCTGCTGGCGGCCATCGCGGCCATCGGCTGGCAGGTGGTGTTCGGCTGGATCGCCGCGGGCTTTCGCCGCTTGGCCGGGGGCAAGGGTGCGGCAGCCGACGTTCCGCCCGCCGTCGTCACCGCGCGTACCCCGGCCCGCGTGGGCGACTGGGCGATCGTGCTGCTGCTGGCGGTGCTGGCCGCGGTTTCCGTGCGCCAGACGGCCACCAAGGTCGCGCTGGTCGCCACCACGCCGGAGGCCCGTGAAGCCGTGCTGCGCAAGCACGTGCCGGGCTACGCGGCCATGGACTACCTGCGGCGCAACGCCAAGGGTCGCGTCTACCAGATCGCGCTGAACGAGGCGATCTACTACGGCCCCAACCCCATCTGGGGCGACACCCTCGGGCCCTGGCGCTACACCGACTTCGGGCGCCTGTCGGGCGGTGATCTCGCGCGCAAGCTCTCGGGCATGGGCTTCGTTGCCATCGTGCTGCCCGACTCGGTGGTGCCGGTCTTCACCGCGCGCATCGACTTCGACAAGTACTTCGCCGTGGAATACCAGAAGGACGGCAGCCGGGTCTACCGTATCCTTCCCGTCGCACCATGAACGACGCGGCAGACATCTCCACCAGTACCCGGCAAGGCCTCGGAGGCAGCGGCGGCCGCGGCCTGCGCGTCGCCGTGGTCATCCCCTGCTACAACGAGGCGCTGGCCATCGAACAGGTGGTTCGGGGCTTTCGCGCCGCGCTGCCGGAAGCCGACATCCACGTTTTCGACAACAACTCCAGCGACGACACGGCCGCCGTGGCGCGCGCGGCCGGCGCCACCGTCACCCACGTGGCCCTGCGAGGCAAGGGCAACGTGGTGCGGCGCATGTTCGCCGACGTCGACGCCGACGTGTACGTGATGACCGACGGCGACGCCACCTACGACGCGGGCGCCGCGCCGCGCCTCGTCGAACGTCTGGTGAACGACAACCTCGACATGGTGGTCGGCAGCCGCGTGGACGACGGCCAGGACGTGCACACCTACCGCGCGGGCCACCGCTTCGGCAACCGCATGCTCACGGGCGCGGTGGCGCAGCTCTTCGGCGGCGGGCTCACCGACATGCTCTCGGGCTACCGCGTGTTCTCGCGGCGCTATGCCAAGTCGTTCCCGGCGCTGTCGCGGGGCTTCGAGACGGAGACCGAGCTCACCGTGCACGCGCTCGAACTGCGCATGCCCTATGCGGAGGAAGCCACTGCCTACAGCACGCGCCCCGAAGGCTCGGTGAGCAAGCTCTCGACCTATCGCGACGGCTGGCGCATCCTCAAGACCATCTGCAAACTGTTCGTGAGCGAACGGCCGCTGCAGTTCTTCTCGATCATCGGCGCGCTGCTGGCGCTGATGTCGGTCGCGCTGGTCGTGCCGGTCTTCATGACCTACGTGCAGACCGGGCTGGTGCCCCGCTTGCCCACCGCGGTGCTGGCCACCGGGGCGATGCTGGCGGCGATGCTGTCCTTCGTGTGCGGCGTCATCATGCAAGCCATCACCTTGGGCCGACGTGAGGCCAAGCGGCTGAGCTACCTCGCGATTCCGAGCGTGCGCGAACGGGTGTCGCGCGGCTTGGCGGCCGGCCCACGATGAAGATAGGCCGCGAGTTCCTCGTCTTCGCCGCCGTCGGCGTGATTGGGCTCGTGGTCGACGTGGTGGTGCTGTACCTGCTGGCGCCGCTGCTGGGCTGGTACGCGGCGCGCGTGGTGTCGTTCCTCGCGGCGGCGACCACCACCTGGGCCTTCAACCGCCGCTACACCTTCGCGGCCAGCGCGGCGGCCGGCCGTTCCATCTGGCGCGAATACCTGGGCTATCTCGCGACCATGACCGCGGGCGCGGTGCTCAACTACGGTGCCTACGTGCTCACGCTGCACTGGGTGGAAGGCCGCTGGGCCGCGGCGCTCGGCGTGGCGCTGGGCAGCCTCGCGGGCATGAGCGCCAACTTCCTGTCGGCGCGCTATCTCGTCTTCCGGTCTCACCGCAACGGCTGAGGCCGGCGGTGCGGCGCGCTCAGTGCGCGCCTGAGACGACGACCGGAATCTCTGTCGCAGGCGGCGTGTTGCGGCTGCGGCCGCAGCGCACGATGCCGTCGATCATCACCATGCCCACGCCCGGGATGTCGCCCAGCTGCACGCTCTCGAGCAGGCCCGGCGCGGGCGAATGTTGCGCGCGGTCCATGAAGACGAAGTCGGCGGCACGGCCCACCTCGACGAGGCCGCAGTTGAGCTTGCGGATCTTCGCGGTGTTGCCCGTCGCGAAGCAGAACACCAGCTCGGCCGGGATGTTTGCGATGGACGACAGCATCGCCACCATGCGCAGGATGCCCAGCGGCTGGACGCCCGAGCCTGCGGGGCCGTCGGTGCCGAGGATCACGCGGTGCGGGCACTTGAGCTCCAGCGCGGCCTTCGCCGCCGCGATGGCGACCTTCTCGTTGCCGTTGTGCACGATCTCGATGGCGCGCGAGCTCTTCTCGCAGAGCTCGCACACGTGCGCCTCGGGCAGCGAGGTGTGGCCGCCGTTGATGTGGCCGATGACGTCGGCGTCGGCCTCGAGCACCACGTCCTTGTCGATCAGCCCCGAGCCGGGAATGGACGGGCCGCCAGTGTGGATGGTGCTCTGGATGCCGTACTTGCGCGCCCAGGCCACCATCTCCTTGGCCTCGTAGCCGGCCTTGACCGAGCCCAGGCCCACTTCGCCGAGCAGGCCCACGCCGGCCTCGGCGAGTTCCTTGAAGTCGCTCTCGACCATGCCCTTCTCGATGACGGGCGCGCCTGCCAGCACCTTCACGCCGCCGGGGCGGAAGTTGTCGAAGGCGCGCTGCGCGGTGATGGCCAGGGCCTTCAGGCCCACGATGTCCTTGGGGCGGCCGGGCAGGTGCACCTCTCCGGCGGAAATCATGGTGGTCACGCCGCCGTGCATGGTGGAGTCGATCCAGCCGAGCTGGCCCTGGCGCGGGGTCCAGTCGCCGAACACCGGGTGCACGTGGCTGTCGATCAGGCCGGGCGCCACGCAGGTCTTCTTCGCGTCGATGACGGTGATGGCGCCTTCGAGGTCGCAGTCCTTTTCCTTGCCGATCGCGACGATCAGGCCGTCGTTCACGACGATGGTGTCGGCATCGAGGATGGGCTTGTCGATGTCGCCCGAGAGCAGCAGCCCGATGTTCCTTATGACGACCTTGCCCGACTTGCCGCCGGCTGCGATTTCTGCCATTTCGTGTTTTCCTCGTGGGGTGGGGTGTTGTCTTGCACTTCGTCCGCGCGCACGGTACGCAGCACGGTCTCGATCACGAAGTCTTCCCAGTGCGCGATCGCCTCGGGCGACTCCAGCGGCTCGCCGAGGAAGGCGGTGAGCGTGTGCCGGTTGGAGGTGTAGAAGTAGCCGGTGGAGGCGATCAGCAGGTAGATGTCGCGCGCCACCAGGTCCTTGCGGAACAGGCCCTGCGCGGCGCCGCTCGCCAGGATCTCCTCGATGATCGCCACCGCGCGCGACGAGTATTCGCGTGCGCGCAGCGACTTCGAAATGTGCCGGCCCTTGTGCAGGTTCTCGGTGTTCAGCAGCGTGACGAACTCGGGATTCTTGCGGTAATAGCCCAGCACGAAGCGGATGACTTCGGTGAGCGCGTCCACCGGCCGCGAGGCGTCGAGCGCGATGGCGGCCTCGGCGTCGTCCATGCGCTGGTAGATGCCTTCGAGCACTGCGATGAAGAGGCCTTCCTTGCTGCCGAAGTAGTAGTAGATCATCCGGTCGTACGACTTCGCGGCCTTGGAAATCTTCTCCACGCTGCCGCCGTCGTAGCCGTACCTGGCGAAGACCTTGGTCGCGGCCTTCAGGATGCTGTCGCGCGTGGCCTGGGCAGCCGCCTCGCGCACGCCCGTGCGGCGCTGCGGCTTGGTGACTGCCTTGCGTTCCATCAGCGGCCGGAATGAAGGGCGAGGCGGTCGCCGCCGGGCCGCCCCAAGGCGGACCGCGTCTCCCCCATGGGGGGTGGAGTTACACGAGGGAAAAGCCGGGGGGCTTTCATTTCTCTGCGAAGGCGCGCTCGACGACGTAGTCGCCGGGGGTCGACGTGTTGCCTTCCTTGAAGCCGCGAGCCTCCAGGATGTGCTTCAGGTCGACCAGCAGGCCGGGGCTGCCGCACAGCATGACGCGGTCTTCCTCGACGTTCAGCGGCGGCAGGCCCAGATCGTCGGTGAGCTTGTTGCTCTCGATCAGGTCGGTGATGCGGCCCTGGTTGCGGAACTCCTCGCGCGTGACCGTGGGGTAGTACAGCAGCTGCTTGGCGATCATCTCGCCCAGGAACTCGTGCTTGGGCAGGTGGTCGGTCACGAGGTCGTGGTAGGCCAGTTCGTCGACCTGGCGCACGCCATGCACCAGGATGACCTGCTCGAACTTCTCGTAGGTGTCCGGGTCGCGGATGATGCTCATGAACGGTGCGAGGCCGGTGCCGGTGCCGAAGAGGTACAGGCGCTTGGCAGGCAGCGTGTAGTCGATCAGCAGCGTGCCGGTGGGCTTGCGGCCCACGATGATGGTGTCGCCCACCTGGATGTGCTGCAGGCGCGAGGTCAGCGGGCCGTCTTCCACCTTGATGCTCAGGAACTCGAGATGCTCCTCGTAGTTCGGGCTCACGATGCTGTACGCGCGCAGCAGGGGCTTGTTGTTGACCTTCAGGCCGATCATCGTGAAATGACCGTTGGAGAAGCGAAGCGCCGGGTCGCGCGTGGTGGTGAAGGTGAACAGGCGATCGGTCCAGTGGTGGACGCTCAGGACGCGTTCTTCGCTGAATGCACTCATACGGAACTCAAGAGTTGGTTGGTAACAGGGGAGGTTGGCTGAGCCTGCGTGCACGCCTTTGGGGCGCAAGCCGCCGGCCGGCTCCGAACCCTCCATTGTCGTTGGTCGGAGAAACCCCGATGAACACCGCGAGAAAACACCATTGCAAGCATCGGGCCCGTTTGCTACATTGACCTTTGATGTAGTGAATGCAACATGAAAGTGTAGGGAATGCTACACAAACGAAAGTCGATGCACAAGCGGGCGGACGGCACGTTTGTTGCAAACCCCGGCAGCCTGGATTTGCCTTTCGCTCACCACCGAACGCCCACGAGATCGCCCCGATGACAGAACACACCAAGACAGATGGCCTCCCCGGCATGGACATGCCCGTGGTGGCCGAAGCCGGCAGCAGCGCCTTCGGCAAGGCGCCGCTGCGCAACGAGCGCATGAGCACGGCCAAGGTCGAGTGCAACGCCTGCCCGGTGCTCTGCCAGATCTCCGACGGCCGCACCGGCGCCTGCGACCGCTACGCCAACAAGGAGGGCGTGCTGGTGCGCGTCGATCCCGTGGTGCTGCTGCGCCGCACGGTCGAGAGCGAGAAGCCCGCGCTGGTGCCCTTCAACCGGCCCGGCGCCGAAGAGGCCCCCGCCAGCCCCGACTGGAACGGCGACCTGATGCACGCCGACGAAGTCTTCGTCACCGGCGTGGGCTCCTCCACCACCTATCCCGACTACAAGCCTGCCCCTTTCATCGTGGCCTCCAAGGCCCAGGGCGTGGACATGGTCACCGTCGTCACCGAAGGCATCTTCAGCTACTGCAGCTTCAAGGTGAAGATCGACACCGACCGCTTCCTCGGCCCCGAGCAGGCCAACGTGCGCTACCGCGGCGAGGTCGTGGGCCACGTCACCACCGCCGAATACGGCTCGCAGATGCTCTCGCTGGGCGGCGTGCACCACCTCACCGGCGGCAGCAAGAAGGAAGGTCGCATGACGGCCGAGCTGATGCAGCTGCTGGGCAACAAGAAGGCGGTGGAGTGCACCATCGACGGCGGCTCCACCCTCGTCATCCAGGCCGGCAAGGCGCCCATCGTCAACGGCGTGGAAGAGCAGCGCATGCGCGTGGGCTGCGGCTCGGCCGCGGTCGGCATCTTCGCGCGCCAGTTCGCCGGCGTGGCCGACGAGGTGGTCGTGGTCGACGACCACATCACCGGCGTGCTCACCGAGCACCAGGCGGGCCGCTGCCTCGACATGGCGCCCTCGGGCATCCAGATGCTGGGGCGCAAGTCCACGCCGGGGCGCTACTTCCAGGTGGCGAACCCGGGCAACGGCTGGGGCGGCACCGACATCGCCGATCCGCTCGCGATCATCGAAGGCTGGGAAGAGGGCGTCGCCCGCCCCGGCCTGCGCCTGCTCATGACGTCGACCACCGGCGAGCACGCGCAGTGGTACGTGCTCGACGATGCGCTCAAGCCCGTCGAGCAGCCGATGCCGCCCGAGGTGAAGCGCATCGTCGACCGCATCGGCGAGAACTGCGAACCGTCGCTGTGCACGGTGCTGTTCCTCGGCGGTGCGGGCGGAAGCCTGCGCGCGGGCGTCACCGAGAACCCTGTGCTGCTCACGCGCGCCATCAAGCGCGCGCTGGTCAACGTCACCTGCGGCGGCGCGCCGGCCTATGTGTGGCCCGGCGGCGGCATCACGGTGATGGCCGACGTCATGCGCATGCCCGACAACAGCTTCGGCACCGTGCCCACGCCGGCCATCGTCGCGCCCATCGAATTCAGCATGCGGCGAGACGACTACGAGGCGCTCGGCGGCCACGTCGAACACATCTTTCCGCTCGAGCAGGCGCTCGCTCGCGGTGCATGGCAGGAAGACGGCGCACCGCTCGCGCGCCAATGGCTCGCGGTGGACGACGCCAACCCGTGGCCCCTGGGCCACGCCCCGATGCTGGGCTGATCATGTCCGCCCAACGCACAGCGCTCGACAAGAGTCGCTGGCATTTCAACCACGGCCCGATCGATATCGTGGCCGAGGCGCATGGCGACCCGTACGCCGTGGCCGCCGCGCACGACGCGGCGTGGGCGCGCTTCGTCCACGTGCTCGACGAGCTCGTGCGTGAGCTGCCGCTGCTGCGCCTGCCCGTCGTGGACAAGATGCGCCCGCGCAACGTGGTGGCACGCCGCATGTGGGATGCCTGCGCCGCTTTTTCGCCGATGTTCATCACGCCGATGGCGGCGGTGGCCGGCTCGGTTGCGCAGGAACTCATCGCGTTCTACGAGCGCCCCGGCGTGGAGCGCGCGTGGATCAACAACGGCGGCGACATCGCGCTGCATCTTGCGCCGGGGCAGTCCGCGCGCGTGGGCGTGTTCGCCGACATCGCGCGCTTCGACCTGCGCGGCCATCTGGCCGGCGAAGGCGGCGTCCTCACCACCGACGGCCAGTTCGAGCTGCGCGCCGACCAGCCCGTGCGCGGCGTCGCCACCAGCGGCTGGCGCGGGCGCAGTTTCTCGCTGGGTATCGCCGACAGCGTGACGGTGCTGGCCGCCACCGCAGCGCAGGCCGATGCCGCCGCGACAGTGATCGCCAACGCCGTCGACGTGGACGACGAGGCCATCGCGCGCCGCCCGGCGAGCGAGTGCAAGGACGACAGCGACCTCGGCGACACCCTCGTCACCGTCGACGTGCCCGCGCTGGCCCCCGCGCAGGTGCGCAGCGCACTCGATACGGGCGCGATATGCGCCAAGGTCCTGCAAAAAGGAGGGCTCGTATGGGCCGCTCTACTCGTTTGCCAGGGGCAGTGGAGACTTGTCGAACCCTTATGCTCGAAGGCGCTCGATGCAGAGTCGCCGAAATCCGTTGGTTCAGTATTTGCTTAACGAAAAGCAAGGTTCTTTTTCATGATCGAAATCCGCCGCGTCTTCACCCAGGTCGAGCACATCCACCACGAGTTCGGACCGCGCGCCGACACCCCGCTGGTGCGTGGTGCCATCGGCGCGGTGCTGACCAATCCGTTCGCGGGCCGCTACGAGCCCGACATCCTGCCGATGATGGCGCTGCTCGACCCGGTGGGCGTCGACATGGCGCACCGGCTGCATGCCGCCATGGACGTGCCGCTCGAGCAGATCGCCACCTACGGCAAGGGCGCCATCGTCGGCGCCGATGGCGAACTGGAGCATGGCGCGCTGTGGCACGTGCCCGGCGGCTACGCGATGCGCGAACTGCTCGGCTGGAAGGGCAGCCGCGCCGCCTACACCGCTGGCAAGGCCGAGGAAAAAACCGGCCAGCCCGGCAACGCGCTCTCGATCGTGCCTTCGACCAAGAAGGTCGGCCCGCCCGGCGCCACGCTCGACGTGCCGCTGACCAACATCAACGCCAGCTACGTGCGCGGCCAGTTCGACGCCATCGAGGTGCGCGTGCCCGGCGCGCCTGCGGCCGACGAGATCGTCTTCATCCTCGCGATGAGCACCGGCTACCGCATCCATGCCCGCGTGGGCGGGCTGCTCGCGAAAGACATCAGCAAGTGGGACGGCCTGCGCTGACCCGCGAAGACCCGCACAGAGACAAGACAAGGAACACACAGAACATGACCGCCAACATCCGCAAGCTCGTCATTCAGGTCGATGAAACCCGCAAGGAAATGGGCAAGGACATCACGCCGCCCACGCGCCGCGCCGTCGCCATCGCCGTCATCGAGAACCCTTACGCGGGCCGCTACAGCGAGAACCTCGACGAGCTCATCGCCATCGGCGAGGAACTCGGCGCGCTGCTGGGCCAGAAGGCCGTGAAGGCGCTGGGCATCGAGCCCGGCCAGGCGCAGAGCTACGGCAAGGCCGCCATCGTCGGCGAGCGCGGCGAGCTCGAGCATGCCGCCGCCATCCTGCATCCCAAGCTGGGCGCGCCGCTGCGCGTTGCAGTGGAGAAGGGCGCCGCGCTCGTGCCCTCGGCCAAGAAGCAGGGCACGCTGGGCACCGCCATCGACGTGCCGCTGGGCCACAAGGACGCCGCCTTCGTGCGCAGCCACTTCGACGCGGTGGAAGCCCGCGTGAGCGACGCGCCCCGCGCCAACGAGATCGTGGTGGCGGTGGCGGTCACCGACAGCGGCCGTCCGCTGCCGCGCATCGGGGGCCTGCAGGTCTCCGAAATCAAGGGCGAGGACGGACTGCGCTGAGACGCGCCGCATCGTCCAGCCAGAGCCCCGCGCCCATACAACTCGAATTCTTTCTGCCTTAACCCCTAGGAGCTTCTCGATGAATCCATTGCGCCATGTTTTCTGCGCCGCTTCCGTCGTCACGCTGGCTTCGGCCCTCGTTCCCGCGCACGCGCAGGGCGTGATCAAGATCGGCGAAATCAACAGCTACAAGGCGCAGCCCGCCTTCCTCGAGCCCTACAAGAAGGGCATGGAGCTCGCGGTCGACGAGATCAACGCCAAGGGCGGCATCAACGGCAAGAAGATCGAGCTCATCAGTCGCGACGACAACGCCAACCCCGGCGACGCCGTGCGCGTGGCCGAGGAGCTCATCTCGCGCGAGAAGATCGACGTGCTGGCCGGCGCCTTCCTGTCGAACACCGGCCTGGCGCTGACCGACTTCGCCAAGCAGAAGAAGTTCTTCTACCTCGCCGCCGAGCCGCTCACCGACAAGATCGTCTGGAGCAACGGCAACAAGTACACCTACCGCCTGCGTCCCTCGACCTACATGCAGGTCGCGATGCTGGTGCCCGAGGCCGCCAAGCTCAAGAAGAAGCGCTGGGCGCTCGTGTATCCCAACTACGAATATGGCCAGTCGTCGGTCGCCACCTTCAAGACGCTGCTGAAGGCCGCGCAGCCCGATGTCGAGTTCGTCGCCGAGCAGGCGCCGCCGCTGGGCAAGGTCGACTCGGGCAGCGTGGTGCAGGCCCTGGCCGATGCCAAGCCCGATGCCATCTTCAACGTGCTCTTCGGCGCCGACCTCTCCAAGTTCGTGCGCGAAGGCAACACGCGCGGCCTCTTCAAGGACCGCGAGGTGGTGAGCGTGCTGACCGGCGAGCCCGAGTACCTCGACCCGCTGAAGGACGAGGCGCCCAACGGCTGGATCGTCACCGGCTACCCGTGGAGCGGCGTAAAGACGCCCGAGCACAAGGCCTTCCTCGATGCCTACCAGGCCAAGTTCAAGGACTATCCGCGCCTGGGCTCGGTGGTCGGCTACAGCGCCATCCACTCGATCGCGGCCGGCATCAAGAAGGCCGGCGGCACCGACACCGAGAAGCTCGTGGCCGCCTTCAAGGGCCTGCAGGTCGACACGCCCTTCGGCAAGATCAGCTACCGCGCGCAGGACAACCAGTCCACCATGGGCGCGTACGTGGGCAAGACCAAGAACGACGGCGGCAAGGGCGTGATGGTCGACTACGTCTACCTCGACGGCGCGAAGTTCCAGCCGTCGGATGACGAAGTGAAGAAGATGCGCCCGGCAGACTGAGCGCAAGCCAACCCCTGACACCTATACCAAAGCGGACCATTCCAGGAATACCGCGGAACCGGCTTCGCCGGGCCGCAGGTATTGCCCCCGGTAGGGGGTGGGCGGCCACACGAAGTGGGCAAGCCTGGGGGCGAGCAAAGGATCCTTGATGAGTTTTTCAGGTTTTGTTGTTCAGTTGCTCAACGGATTGGCCGGCGCGTCCTCGCTCTTCTTCGTGGCGGCCGGTCTCTCGTTGATCTTCGGCGTGACACGCATCGTCAACTTCGCCCATGGATCGTTCTTCATGGTGGGCATCTACCTCGCGTACACTCTCGTCGACAAGCTGGGCTCGAGCCTGGGCTTCTGGCCTGCGCTGCTGATCGCCGCGCTGGCGGTCGGCGTGCTCGGTGCGCTGATCGAGGTGCTGCTGCTGCGCCGCATCTACAAGGCGCCGGAGCTGTTCCAACTGCTGGCCACCTTCGCGCTGGTGCTCGTCATCAAGGACGCGGTGCTGTGGCTCTGGGGCCCCGACGAACTGCTCGGTCCGCGCGCGCCCGGCCTCAGGGGCTCGGTCGAGATCCTCGGGCGGCAGTTCCCTTCCTATGACCTGTTCCTGATCGTCATCGGCCCGGTGGTACTCGGCCTCGTGTGGCTGCTGCTCACCCGCACGCGCTTCGGCACGCTGGTGCGCGCCGCCACGCAGGACCGCGAGATGGTCAGTGCGCTGGGCGTCAACCAGGCCTGGCTCTTCACGGCAGTGTTCGCGCTCGGCGCGCTGCTCGCGGGCCTCGGCGGCGCGCTGCAGTTGCCGCGCGAACCCGCCACGCTGGAGATGGACCTGAACACCATCGGCGCCGCCTTCGTGGTCGTGGTGGTCGGCGGCATGGGCTCGCTGCCCGGCGCCTACATGGCCGCGCTGCTCATCGCCGAGATCAAGGCGGTGTGCATCTGGCTCGGCGTGGTGCAGATCTTCGGCATCGACGTCTCGTTCTCCAAGCTCACGCTGATGGTCGATTTCCTCGTGATGGCCATCGTGCTGGTGTGGCGCCCCTGGGGCCTGTTCGGCCGCCCGCAGGCACCCAGCCGCTACGTGGGCATGCAGGAAGAACCGCTGCGCCGCCCGGGCAGGGCCTACGTGGTGGCGGCCGCCGCGTTCGCGCTGGTGCTGGCGGTGCTGCCGTTCCTGACGGTGAACTCGCCCTACACCACGGTGCTGATGATCGACCTGATGATCGCGGCCCTCTTCGCCACCAGCCTGCACTTCATCATGGGGCCGGCCGGCATGCATTCCTTCGGCCATGCGGCGTACTTCGGCCTCGGCGCCTACGGTGCGGCGCTGCTGGTGCGCGCGCTGCACCTGCCGATGGAACTCGCGCTGATCGTCGCGCCGCTGGTGGCGGCGCTCGGCGCCTTCGTCTACGGCTGGTTCGCGGTGCGGCTGTCGGGTGTGTACCTGGCGATGCTCACGCTCGCCTTCGCGCAGATCACCTGGGCCATCACCTACCAGTGGGACAGCTTCACCGGCGGCAGCAACGGCCTGACCGGCGTGTGGCCTTCCGAGTGGCTTTCCGACAAGCAGGCCTACTACTGGCTCACACTGGTGCTCGTGGGCCTCGGCGTGTGGTGGCTGCGGCGCGTGCTGTTCTCGCCCTTCGGCTACGCGATGCGCGCGGGCCGCGACTCGGTGCTGCGCGCCGACGCCATCGGCATCGACGTCAAGCGCATGCAGTGGGTGGCGTTCATCATCGCGGGCACCGTGGCGGGCCTGGCGGGTGCGCTCTTCGCCTTCTCCAAGGGCAGCATCTCACCGGAGACGCTGTCGGTCGGCAAGTCGGTCGACGGCCTCGTGATGGTGCTGCTCGGCGGCATCCAGACCCTCGCGGGCCCGGTGGTCGGTGCCGTCACCTTCACCTGGCTGCACGACACCGTGGCGCGCAACACAGACTACTGGCGCGCGATGCTCGGCGCCATCATCCTGATCCTGGTGCTGCTGTTCCCGCAGGGCATCGCGGGCTCCATCAAGCAGCTTGCGGACCGCTGGCGCGCGCCGAAGGAAGGCGAAGCCGAAAAGACCGAAGCCAAGGCCAAGCTCGAGGAGGTGAAGGCATGAGCAACACGCTCCTCAAGGTCGAGAACCTCGGCAAGTCCTTCGGCGGCGTGAAGGCCGTGGACGGCATCAGCTTCGAGCTGCCGCCCGGCGAGCTGCTCGCGCTCATCGGGCCCAACGGCGCCGGCAAGTCGACCACCTTCAACATGGTCAACGGCCAGCTGAAGGCCGACCAGGGCTCCATCACGCTCGACGGCCAGGAACTCGTGGGCCGCAAGCCGCGCGAGATCTGGCGCATGGGCGTGGGCCGCACCTTCCAGATCGCCGAGACCTTCGCCTCGCTCACCGTGGTCGAGAACGTGCAGATGGCGCTGCTGTCGCACGACCGCAAGCTCTTTTCCACATGGCGCCGTGCCGCCGACCACAAGCGCGAGGAGGCTCTGGCGCTGCTCGACCAGGTCGGCATGAAGTCGCAGGCCGACCGGCCCTGCAGCGTGCTGGCATACGGCGACGTGAAGCGCGTCGAGCTCGCCATCGCAATGGCCAACTCGCCCAAGCTGCTGCTGATGGACGAGCCCACCGCCGGCATGGCGCCCAAGGAGCGCAACTCGCTCATGGCGCTGACCAAGGAACTCGTCATCCAGCGCGGCATGGCCGTGCTCTTCACCGAGCACAGCATGGACGTGGTGTTCGCGTACGCCGACCGCATGATCGTGCTGGCGCGCGGGCGCCTCATCGCCCAGGGCAAGCCGCTGGAGATCCGCGACCATCCCAAGGTGCAGGAGGTGTACTTCGGCACCGGCAAGACATTCGAGAAGAAGATCGCCGAGAAGGCCGCAGCCATTGGAGAAGCAGTATGAGCACGCATGAACCTCTCCTGCAGGCCAAGGCACTGTGCGCCTGGTACGGCGCCGCGCAGATCCTCTACGACGTCGATCTCGAAGTGCGTCGCGGCGAAGTGGTCGCGCTCATGGGCCGCAACGGCGCGGGCAAGTCGACCACGCTCAAGGCGCTGATCGGCATGCTCACCAAGCGCCGCGGCGCGGTGCGCTTCCTGGGCCACGACATCTCGAAGAGCGAGCCGCACCATGCGGCGCGCCTGGGCCTGGGCTTCGTGCCCGAAGACCGGCGCGTGTTCACCGACCTCACGGTGATGGAGAACCTCGAAGTCGGCAGGCAGCCGGCGCGCCGCTGGGCCGACGGCACCGACGCGCCGCTGTGGACGCCCGAGCGCCTGTTCAAGCTCTTCCCCAACCTCGGCGAGATGCCCAACCGCCCGGGCGGGCGCATGAGCGGCGGCGAGCAGCAGATGCTGACCGTGGCGCGCACGCTGATGGGCAACCCGTATCTCGTGCTGCTCGACGAGCCTTCCGAAGGCGTGGCGCCGGTGATCGTCGAGCAGATGGCCAACATGATCCTGGAGCTCAAGGCGCAGGGCGTGAGCATCCTGCTGTCGGAGCAGAACATGCACTTCGCCGAGCTGGTGTCCGACCGCGCCTATGTGCTCGAGAAGGGGCAGATCCGCTATCACGCCACCATGGCCGAGCTTGCGGCCAACGACGAAGTCCGCCGCGCCTATCTGAGTGTCTGAGCCTTCTTTCTTTCAACCCACCGGAGTCCACGCCATGCATCGCAGAACCCTCGTGAAATCCGCCGCCGGCCTCGGGCTGGCCAGCGGCCTCGGCAGTCTCGGCTTCAACGTCTTCGCGGCCGGCAAGATCAAGCCCGGCGCCAAGGCGGCGCTGATCGTGGTCGACGTGCAGAACTGCTTTCTCGACGGCGGCACGCTCGCGGTGAAGGGCGGCAACGAAGTCATCCCGGTGATCAACGCGCTCGCGCCGGCGTTCGAGAACATCGTGGTCACGCAGGACTGGCACACGGCGGGCCACGCATCTTTCGCCAGCACCTACAGCGGCAAGAAGCCCTTCGAGACCACCAAGCTCAGCTACGGCACGCAGGTGCTGTGGCCCGACCACTGCGTGCAGGGCACCGACGACGCCGCGCTCGGCAAGGACCTGAAGGTGCCCACCGCGCAGCTCGTCATCCGCAAGGGCTTCCACAAGGAGATGGACAGCTACTCGGCCTTCGAGGAGGCCGACCACAAGACGGCCACGGGCCTCGCCGGCTACCTGAAGGCGCGCGGCATCAAGACCGTGTTCGTCACCGGCCTGGCCACCGACTTCTGCGTGGCCTGGACCGCGATGGACGCGCGCAAGGCCGGCTTCGAGGCCTACGTGATCGAGGACGCCACGCGCGGCATCGACCTCAACGGCTCGCTGGCGGCGGCCTGGAAGCAGATGACGGCCAAGGGCGTCAAGCGCATCCAGTCGGCCGACATCCAGGCCGCCTGAGCGCGCCGCCGTGAAGAAGAACGACAAGAACGGGCAACACACGGATCCACGACGCATGAAGCTTTCCATCACCAGGCGCGCCATGGTCGCGGGCGGCGCCGCCCTTGCATTCGGCCCCGGCCTGCTGCGCACGGCGCGCGCGGACAACGGTGTGAGCGACACCACCATCCGCATCGGCCAGTCGGCCGTGTTCAGCGGACCGGCGAAGGACTTCGGCATCGACTACCGCGCGGGCATCAAGCTGTACTTCGACCGCGTCAACAAGTCGGGCGGCGTGAACGGCCGCAAGATCGAGCTCGTCACCTACGACGATGCCTACGATCCCGCGAAGACGGCCGTCAACACCGCCAAGCTGATCGACGAGGACAAGGTGTTCGCGCTCACCGGCTACGTGGCCACCGGCAACCTCGCGGCGGCGATGCCGCTGGCGGAGAAGGCCGGCGTGCCGATGTTCGCGCCGCTGGTGGGCACCACGTCGTTCCGAACCAAGGTCAACCGCTACCTGTTCCATGTGCGCGCGGGCTACGACCTGGAGCTGCGCAAGATCATCAGCCACCTGTCGACCATCGGCATCCAGTCGATCGCGGTGGTCTATCAGGACAGCGCCTTCGGCAAGTCGAACCTCGCCACCTGCGAGGAGCTGGCGGCCGACTACAAGGTGAAGGTGCTCAAGACCTTCCCGCTGGCCATAACAGCTGAAGACGCCAGGCAGGTCGTCACCGGCTTGGCCGACGCGAAGCCGGGCGCGGTCGTGATGATCATGGCCGGGCGCATGGTCGAAGTGTTCATGCGCGACTACCGCGCCAACGCCGTGGGCGCACCGCTGTACACGCTCTCCGTCGGCATCACCGACGCGGCCGGCTCGGCCAAGCGGCTCGAAGGCAAGCTCGCGGGCCTGGTCACGGCCAGCATCGTGCCGCCGCCGCAGGCGCTGCGGGTGCCGATCGTGGCCGACTACCAGCGCGACCGCGCCGAGTTCGGCGAGAAGATCGACAGCTACACCGCGTTGGAAGGCTACATCGTCGCGCGCGTGATGGTCGAAGGCCTGCGCCGCGCCGGCAAGACGCCCACGCGCGACAGCTTCATCGCCGGCCTCGAGAGCATCGGCAGCACGCGCTTCGGCGACTTCCCCATCGAGTACAGCGCGAAAAACCACAACGGCTCGACCTTCGTCGATCTGGAGATATACGCCCGTGACGGCCAGTTGCGGCGCTGAGCCGCTGCGCCTGCTGGTCAACGGCCGGGCGCAATCGATAGCAGGAGTTCCGCGCGAGGCGACGCTGCTGCACCTGCTGCGCAACGACCTGGGGCTGAACGGTCCCAAGTACGGCTGCGGGCTGGGGCAGTGCGGCGCATGTACCGTGCACGTCGATGGCGTGGCCGCGCGCTCGTGCGTGATTCCGGCGCACGGCGTGGCGGGGCGCGCCATCACCACGCTCGAAGGATTGGGTTCGCGCGGCAGCTGGCATCCGGTGCAGGCCGCCTTCGAGGATGCGCAGGCCGCGCAGTGCGGCTACTGCCTCAACGGCATGGTGATGCAGGCGGCTGCGCTGCTGGCGCGCGACCCGCAGGCCAGCGAGGCGCGCATCCGCGGCGAGCTTTCGGGCAACCTATGCCGCTGCGGCACGCACATCGAGATTCTTGATGCGGTGCAGCGCGCGGCGGTGCGCATGCGCGAGCAACCCGCCACATGACGCGCCGCGCCGATCTTCCGCGCACGCGCGCCGAATTCCTCGCCTCAGACGGCGTGCTGCTGGTGGTGCGCGAGACGCCGGCCGCGCCGGTGCCCGCCAAGGGACAGCCGGCCTTCGTTGCCGGCAACCCCGTCGAGGGCGACGAGATTCTTCTTGCGGTATGGGACGACGGCAGCGCCTCGGCGCTCAACGGGCACGTCGACCTGGGCACCGGCATACAGACGGCACTGGGCCAGATCGTGGCCGAGGAACTCGACCTCGGCATGCCCTGCGTGCGCGTGATGCTCGGCGACACCGCGCGCGCGCCCAACCAGGGCGCGACCATCGCCAGCGCGTCGATCCAGATTCATGCGCAGCCCTTGCGGCTGGCGGCGGCACAGGCGCGTGCATGGCTGCTGGCGCGTGCTGTCGAGCGCTTGGGCGTGGCCGCGGATGCGCTGCAGATGCGCAATGGCGTGGTGCGCGTCGCCGAGCTGCCCGACCGGCACGTCAGCTATGCCGAACTCGTCGCCGGCCAGCGCACCGTGCTGCGGCTCGATCCGCGGGCGAAGCCCAAGGACCCGGCCGACTACCGCGTGGTCGGCACGCGGCAGGCGCGCGTCGACATCCCGGCCAAGCTCGCGGGAGAGCTCGTGTTCGTGCACGACATGCGGGTGCCTGGCATGCTGCACGGCCGTGTGGTGCGCCCGCCGTATGCCGGCGCGGACCACGGCGAGTTCATCGGCAACACGCTGGAGTCGGTCGACGAATCGTCGATCGCGCACATTCCCGGCATTCGCGCGGTGGTCGTCATCCGCGACTTCGTCGGCATCGTGGCCGAGCGCGAGGAACACGCCGAGCAGGCCCTTCGCGAGCTGCGCGTGAAGTGGAAGCCTTGGCCCGGCATGCCCGACCTGGGCGACCTCGCCCAGGCCCTGCGCGACAACCCCTCGACGCAGCGTCTGCTGGTCGACGAAGGCGACGTGGACGGCGCCATCGCATCGGCCGCGAAGCCCATGCGCCGCACCTACGTGTGGCCCTACCAGATGCATGCCTCCATCGGCCCCTCGTGCGCGCTGGCCGACTGGCAGCCCGCCGACGGCAGCGGCATGCAACTGCGCTGCTGGACCGGCTCGCAGAACCCGCACGTGCTGCGCGCCGATCTCGCGAAGCTCATGGGCGTGGACGACGTGCAGGTCGACGTGGTCCGCATGGAGGCGGCGGGCTGCTACGGCCGCAACGGCGCCGACGACGTGGCCGCCGATGCCGCGCTGCTCGCGCGCGCCGTCGGCGCGCCTGTGCGAGTGCAGCTCACGCGCGAGCAGGAACACGCGTGGGAGCCCAAGGGCGCGGCGCAGCTCATGGAGATCGACGGCGGCCTCATGCCCGACGGCAACGTCGCCGCCTACGATTTCGAAACCTCGTATCCCTCGAACGGCGCGCCGACGCTGGCGTTGCTGCTCACGCGCACCATCGAGCCGGTGGCGCAGGCCTTCGAGATGGGCGACCGCACCGCCCGCCCGCCCTACAGCTACGACAACCTGCGCGTGAAGGTCAACGACATGGCGCCGATCGTGCGCGCCTCGTGGCTGCGCGGCGTGTCGGCGCTGCCGAGTTCGTTCGCGCACGAGTCCTACATCGACGAACTGGCGACGGCGGCGGGTGTCGATCCGGTGCAGTTCAGGCTGCGGTACCTGGAAGACCCGCGCGCCGTCGAGCTCGTGCAGGCCACCGCGCAGAAGGCCGGCTGGCGCATGCGCACCGGGCCGCAGGAGAACGCCGACGGCGGGCTCGGCGAGGGCGGCGACATCCTCTTCGGCCAGGGCTTTGCGTACGCACGCTACATCCACAGCAAGTGGCCGGGTTTCGGCGCGGCGTGGGCCGCGTGGGTGGCCGACGTGGAGGTCAACCGCAAGACGGGCGAGGTGCATGTGCGCCGCGTGGTGGTGGGGCACGACGCGGGGTTGCTGGTAAACCCGGCGGGCGTCGAGCACCAGGTGCACGGCAACGTGATCCAGACCACGAGCCGCGCGCTGAAGGAGCGCGTGGAATTCGCGCCGCAGCAACAGCAGCAGCAGGATGCGGCGACGGGTGCGCAGCTGCCTGGCGTCCTGCCTTCCGGCGTGGTCGCCAGCCGCGAATGGGGCGGCTACCCGATCATCAACTTCCGCGAAGTGCCGGTGATCGAGGTGATGCACATGCCGCGGCCCGGCGAGCCTTCGCTGGGCGCGGGCGAGTCGTCGTCGGTGCCGGGCACTGCGGCGATCGCGAATGCGATCTTCGATGCGACGGGCGTGCGCTTCAGGGCGCCGCCATTCACGCCGGAGACGGTGCTCGCGGAATTGAACAAGGGCTTGCTGCCTCCGGCTCCTCCGGGAGATGGCGGGGGAGGCGAGCTGCGTGGGAATGGTGATGCCGTCGTGCCCCCATCCGGGCCTTCCCCCGGTGCCGGAAGGAGCAATGTGGTCTGGCCTCGGCGCAAGGGGCTGTGGGCCACTGGTGCTGCATTGGTTGTCGGTGGCATCGGCGTCATCGCCGGCCTGCTCGGCTGGCGATCGGCCATCGCGCCGGTGTCGCTCACCGCGCCGGTCTACAGCCAGGCCACCATCGAGCGTGGCCGGGTGCTCGCCTCGGTCGGCGATTGCGCCGTGTGCCACACGGCACCCGGCGGCATGGCCAACGCGGGTGGCCGCGCCATGGACACACCCTTCGGCACGCTCTACACCACGAACCTCACGCCGGATGCCGAGACGGGCCTGGGCCGCTGGTCCTTCAGCGCTTTCCAGCGTGCGATGCGCGAGGGCGTCTCGCGCGACGGGCACTATCTGTATCCCGCATTCCCCTACACCGCTTTCGCGAAGACCAGCGACGACGATCTGCAGGCGCTGTATGCGTACTTCATGTCACTGCCCGCCGTGCGGGCGGAAACGCCGAAGTCCGAGCTCAAGTTTCCGTTCAGCATTCGCCCGCTGATGGCCGGCTGGAACGCGCTCTTCCATGACCCGGCGCCGATGCAGCCCGTGGCCACGCAGAGCGCGGAGTGGAATCGTGGTGCCTATCTGGTCAACGGCCTGGGGCATTGCGGCGCCTGTCATACCCCGCGCAATGCGCTGGGCGCGGAGCAGGGCGGCAGTGCCTTCCTGTCGGGCGCGATGGTCGATGGCTGGGAGGCGCCGGCGCTCACGCAGCTGGCATCGAAGTCGGCGGTGCCGTGGGATGCCGACGAGTTGTATCGCTACCTGCGCAACGGCCACACGCAGCGGCACGGCGTCGCGGGCGGGCCGATGGCCGAGGTTGTGCGCGAGCTCGCGCAGGTGCCGGACGAGGACATTCGCGCGATGGCCACGTATCTGGGCTCGTTCAACCCCGCGCCGGCCGCGGATCCTGCCGCTGTCGCGCAACAGGTTGTGGGCAACGCGGCGCGCACGCAGGGGCGACTGCTGGGCCCCGCACAGCGCATGTTCGACAGTGCCTGCGCCTCTTGCCACCACGACGGCAACGGGCCCACGCTGCTCGGCGTCAACACGCCGCTCGCGCTCAACAGCAACCTCACGAGCGCGCGGCCGGACAACCTGCTGCGCACCATCCTCGACGGCGTGCGCGAGCCGGCGAGCCGCGACATCGGCTTCATGCCCGGCTTTCGCGATGTGCTCGACGACCGGCAGATCGCCGAGCTTGCCGGCTACATGCGCGCACGCTTCGCGCCGCAGGAGCCCGCGTGGACCGACCTGCCTGCCGAGGTGGCGCGCGTGCGCGCGACGCCGGGGCACTGAGGCCGTAGACAAGGAGGGCCGAGCGGGCTGTTTTCTGCGTGCGCCGCTACGATGCAACGTAGCAGCCACATTCATCACGGAGACACCACGCCATGCCGCTCGATCTTTCCACTTCTTCCAGCCTGCCCCGCGACGCCGGACGCGCCACGCTCGTCGGCCGCCTCTGGCACCCGGGCGTGGGCCCCGCGCTGGTCGCAGTTCACGAAGGTGGCCTGCACGACCTGTCGAAGCTCGCTCCCACCATGAGCGATCTGCTCGAAGGCAACACACCACCTGCGGAAGCGGTTCGCGCCGCACTCAGGAGCGCGCCGCGCATTGCCGCGCTCGACGAAGCCCTTGCCAACAGCGACGAGGCCGCGCGCGACACGGGCAAGCCCTGGCTGCTCGCGCCATGCGACCTGCAGGCCATCAAGGCGAGCGGCGTCACATTTGTTGCGAGCCTGCTCGAGCGCGTGATCGAGGAGCAGGCGCGGGGCGATGCATCGAAGGCGGAAGCCACGCGAGCGGCCATCGGCAGCGTGCTCGGCGACAACCTCGCGGACATCGTGCCCGGCTCGCCCGAGGCGATGAAGGTCAAGCAAGTGCTGATAGCGCAGGGCGCCTGGTCGCAGTATCTAGAGGTCGGCATCGGGCCCGACGCGGAGATCTTTACCAAGGCGCCCGTACTTTCAGCCGTCGGTACCGGGGCCGATGTAGGCATTCATCCGGGCTCCGCATGGAACAACCCGGAGCCCGAGGTCGTGCTCGCGGTGAACAGCCGCGGCGAAACATTGGGCGCGGCGCTGGGCAACGATGTGAACCTTCGCGACTTCGAAGGCCGAAGCGCGCTGCTGCTGGGCAAGGCGAAGGACAACAACGCGTCGTGCGCGATCGGCCCGTTCATTCGCCTGTTCGATGAACACTTCGGTATTGCTGACGTGAGGCGCATCACCGTCGAGCTGGAAGTGACGGGGCCCGAAGGCTTCACCCTGGAGGGCTCGAGTTCGCTGTCGAAGATCAGCCGCGACCCGCTCGACCTCGTGGCGCAGACGATAGGAGCCAATCACGCTTATCCGGACGGCTTCATGTTGTTTCTCGGAACGATGTTCGCACCGACACAAGATCGTCACGGGCCTGGGCAAGGATTCACGCACGTCGTGGGGGACCGCGTGCGCATTGCCGCACCGGAACTCGGTGCCCTGGTGAATCGCGTGATGCATTCGGACAAGGCGCCGATGTGGACTTTTGGTATCAGTGCGTTGATGCGCAATCTGGCTGCGCGCGGTTTGCTCTGATTGGCATGTAGGCGTTCTGTATGAGTTTCAAAAAGGGGTGTACTCCTTAGTAATTCATACGAGTCGTGTTGCAATCTGTTGCTGTTGACCGCATCACTTGTTCCCCTCAAGATTGCTGCTGTTAAGAAACGTTTGAACGAGGGGAGTAGAGGTTGGCGCAGAGCGAGATCGATCTATTGCAGGAGCCCGTCGAGGGCCCGCTACCTTGCGGTGAAGACCTGGAATACGACCCCGATTTCATGGCGTTGCACCAGGCGACGGCGGGCAAGCGCGAACAGCAGTTCGGCTCGACCATCATCCCCGCCGAGCCGCCCGATTGGGCCCGTGTGGAACGCATCGCGAAGCAGCTGTGCTCGCGTACGCGAGACCTGCGCGTGCTGGTGCCTCTCACGCTGGCCTGGACCGAGAGCCGAGGCTTGCCCGGGTATGTAGAAGGTCTGCAACTCGTCGACGTCGTGCTTCAGAGATTCTGGGACGACGTGCATCCACGCGTCGTCGACGACGGCTTCGAAGACCCGCTGCCGCGCATGAATGCGCTGGCCGCATTGGCCGAAGCCGAAGGACTGGGACGCAGCGTGCGCGATGCGCGGCTGCTCGACGAAGGCGCAGGCGCGTCGATGAGCCTGCGCCAGGTCGAGGCCTTGCTCGATTCGAGCAAGACCGATCATCAGATCGATTACCCCGGCGGTATCGGCCGGTTGAAGGACGCGGTGCGGCGCGCGCAGGACAAGGCGGCGCCACCTGTGGTGGCATTGCGCGCAGCGCTGGAGTTGCTGCAGCGAATTCGCGAGACCTGCGAGCGCGCGCTGGGACAGAGCTGGGCGCCCGATTTCTCGCGGCTCGAGCGTTCGTTGCGCACCGTTGCCCAACTGTTGCCGGAGCAGGCGCATGTCGAGGAGGCAGTGGCCGGCGAAACCCACGCCGGAGCCGTTGCGCAAGAGGGCGGTGCGGCCGGGACCGTGGCGAATGGTGCTGTTGGCGGTACTGCGGCAAATGTCGGTACCGGCCTACGTCAGGTATTTATTAAGGATATTGAAATATCGAGCCGTGAAGATGTGCAGGTGCTGCTCGAGAAGGCCTGCCAGTTCATGGAACGCACGGAGCCCAGCCATCCGGCGCCCATGCTCATACGCAGGGCGCAGCGGCTGCTGGATCTCAACTTCTTCCAGATCATCGAAGAGCTCGTGCCAGAGGGATTGCAAAAGATAGAGAGCCTTGCAGGACGTCCGTTGAACGGGGGCAGCGCGGAGTAACAGGCGGAGGCCGTCGCGGGCCCCGCGAGCCGAGAGGCCGGCCGGGGGTCGTACCCACACGCATTACAGATTCAAGAGGAAGCTTATGGCAGACAACCGTGTCAGAAACAGTGGTCAGAAGTTCATTGCGCGCAACCGCGCGCCGCGTGTGCAGATCGAGTACGACGTCGAGATCTACGGCAGCGAGCGCAAGATCCAGCTGCCCTTCGTGATGGGCGTGATCGCCGATCTCGCGGGCAAGCAGATCGACCCGATGCCCGACCTCGCCGAGCGAGAGTTCATGGCGGTGGACATCGACAACTTCGACGAGCGCATGAAGGCCATCAAGCCGCGCGTTGCCTTCCAGGTGCCCAACACGCTCACCGGCGACGGCCAGATGAACGTCGACATCACCTTCGACAGCATGGACGACTTCTCGCCCGCGCGCATCGCCCGCCAGGTCGGCGCGCTGCAGCAGCTGCTCGAGGCGCGCACCGAACTGTCGAACCTGTTGTCGTACATGGACGGCAAGAACGGCGCCGAACAGCTGATCGCGCAGGCGCTGCAGAACCCGGCACTGCTGAAGTCGCTGGCATCGGCCCCGAACCCCGCCGTTGCAAAGGCAGTGGAAGCCGCGAACGAAAAGGCCGGCACGCCCGGCACGTCTTCCGAATAAGCGCGAGCAGCAGCAAGGACCGCCATCATCATGAGCACCGCCCCCAAACAGACCACCGCGCGCGCACCGGCTTCCGTCGAGACGCTGGAGCCGAACGAGTTCTCGAACCTGCTGCAGCGCGAGTTCAAGCCCAAGACCGACCAGGCCCGCGAGGCGGTGGAAAACGCCGTCAAGACGCTGGCCGTGCAGGCGCTGGAAAGCACCGTCACGGTCTCCAACGATGCGTACCGCACCGTTCAGGCCATCATCACCGAGATCGACCGCAAGCTCTCGGAGCAGATCAACCAGATCCTGCACCACGAGGAGTTCCAGCAGCTCGAAGGCGCATGGCGCGGCCTGCACTATCTGGTGAACAACACCGAGACCGACGAGCAGCTGAAGATCCGCGTGATGTGCGCATCCAAGCGTGAAGTCGCTCGCTCGCTCAAGCGCCACAAGGGCATCGGCTGGGACCAGAGTCCGCTCTTCAAGAAGATCTATGAAGCCGAGTACGGCCAGTTCGGCGGCGAGCCCTTCGGCGCACTGATCGGCGACTTCCACTTCGACCACAGCCCGCCCGACGTCGAGATGCTCGGCGAAATGGCCAAGATCGCCGCGGCAGCGCACTGCCCCTTCATCGCCGGCGCTTCGCCCACCGTGATGCAGATGGATTCGTGGCAGGAGCTTTCGAACCCGCGCGACCTGACCAAGATCTTCCAGAACACCGAACACACCGCATGGCGCTCGCTGCGCGACTCGGAAGACGCGCGCTACATCGGCCTGGCCATGCCGCGCTTCCTGGCTCGCCTGCCGTATGGTGCGCGCACCAACCCGGTCGATGAGTTCGAGTTCGAGGAAGAGACCGACTCCGCAGCCCACAACCGCTACACCTGGGCCAACTCGGCCTATGCGATGGGCGTGAACATCAACCGCTCGTTCAAGCAGTACGGCTGGTGCACGTCGATCCGTGGCGTGGAATCGGGCGGCGCTGTCGAGAACCTGCCCACGCACACCTTCCCGACCGACGACGGTGGCGTGGACATGAAGTGCCCGACCGAGATCGCCATCAGCGACCGCCGCGAGGCCGAGCTCGCCAAGAACGGCTTCATGCCGCTGGTGCACCGCAAGAATTCCGACTTCGCGGCCTTCATCGGCGCGCAGTCGCTGCAGCTGCCGGCCGAGTACTACGACGCCGACGCCACGGCCAACGCGAACCTCGCGGCACGCCTGCCGTACCTGTTCGCCTGCTGCCGCTTCGCGCACTACCTGAAGTGCATCGTGCGGGACAAGATCGGTTCGTTCCGCGAGCGCGAGGACATGGAGCGCTGGCTCAACGACTGGATCATGAACTACGTCGACGGCAGCCCCGGCACCTCGTCGCAGGACACGAAGGCAATGAAGCCGCTGGCGGCGGCGGAAGTCCAGGTGGAAGCCATCGAGGACAACCCCGGCTACTACGCCGCCAAGTTTTTTCTCCGGCCGCACTATCAGCTCGAAGGGCTGACGGTGTCGTTGCGGCTGGTTTCGAAGCTGCCATCCAACAAGAAGGACAGCAGCTAATTCAACGGCGTCCCGGAATCGGGCGCAAATAACTCTGGGGGTTTAAATCATGGCAGTAGACATGTTCATGCGCGTTGAAGGCGCAAACGGCGAATCGAAGGACTCGAACCACAAGGAGTGGACGGACATCAAGTCGTTTGCGTGGGGAGCAACGCAGCCTGGCAACATGGTCAGCGGCGGTGGCGGTGGCGTTGGCAAGGCCAGCTTCAACGACCTGCAGGTTCTGGCGCGCATCGACAAGGCGGCACCGTCCGTCATGAAGAACTGCGCAAGCGGCAAGCACCTGGGCAAGGTGGAAGTGTCGGTGTGCAAGGCCGGTGGTTCGCAGATCGAGTACACGCGCGTCACGCTCGAAGAAGTGCTGGTGACCTCGGTGCAGTACACCGCCGAACAGGGCTCGGACGCCGTGTTCGTGCAGTACGCCTTCCAGGCCGCCAAGGTGAAGCAGCAGTACTGGGAACAGACCGACAAGGGCGGCAAGGGCGCCGAGACGGTGCTGGCCTGGAACATCAAGGAAAACAAGGAGTCCTGATCTCCTTTTCCCGATGCGCGGCCGGCCTTTCGGGCCGGCCGCGACGTTTTTCCCGACGGCCTCCACGGCCGTCCTTCGCACGGCGGCCTTCTCAACGTTCGCGCCGCGTGCCAGCAAGTCAGCGAGGAAGCTTCATGGGCGATGGGTTTGCAGTACTGGGCGAGCGCTCAGTGGCCGAGCACACCGAATGGGTACAGCGGCAGATCCGCTCCAATCCCCAGAATGCAGGCTTGCGTCTTGCCTTGTGCCACTTTCTCGCATTGCGTGGAGAGTGGCAGCGGGCCGAAGACCAGCTCAAGCTCGCCACCAAGCTGGATCCCACTTTCACGCCCGCCAGCGTCACCTGCTCGATGGCGCTTTCGGGCGAACGCCACCGCAGCGAGTTCTGGTCGGGCGGACGTGCTCCGGCCATCGTCGGCGGCAATGCCGAATGGGTCGAGCAGTTGATCGCCGCCGCAGCCCTGCCAGCGGATCGTGCCGAGGAAGCCGCGGCCCTGCGCGAAAGCGCGCGGCAGGCCGCGCCCGCACTGCATGGCAGGCTCACCAGCGTCGACCGCTCCGATTCGCGTGCCGTGCAGGCGCTTGATGGCGAGCCGGTGCAGCACAGCGATTTCGAATGGCTCTGCGACGGCGACGTGCGCATCGGTACCGTGTTCGAGTTGCTCACGCCCTCGGGCTACGCATGGCTGCCGCTGACGGAAGTGCGCCGCGTCAAGTTTTCCCGGCCGCAGCACCTCGTCGACCTGCTGTGGGCTCCCACCGAATTCGAACTGCACGACGGCCGCGCGCTCAACGGCCTGGTGCCGGTGCGCTATCCGGGCCAGCTCGAGGGCCTCGACGACGAGGCCGCGCTGGGCCGCCGCACCGACTGGCTGCCGCTGGCCGGCGAAGAGCAGTACGCAGGCCTGGGCCAGCGCACGCTGATCAGCGAGGCCGGCGACCATTCGCTGCTCGACCTGCGCCTCATCGAGTTCTCGCGCGAGGGCAGCGCCGGATGAGCGGAATGATGGACACCGACGGCGACCAGCAGGAAAGCGTCGCGCGCGACCGCCTGCAGCCGGTGCTGCTCGACCGCCTTACCGACAAGGCGCCGCAGACCCGACAGGAGCGCGCGGGGGCCTTCCTCATGAGCGGCAGGCTGCTGCGCGACTCGGTGCTGCGCGACCTGCAGTGGCTGCTCAACACCACCAACTTCGGCGCCGAGCACAACATCAACACCATGCCGCGCGCGCGCCGCTCGGTGCTGAACTTCGGCGTTCGCGGCTGGGCCGGCGGGCGCATGTCCGAAGTCGACTTCGCCGATGTCGAGGCCGCCATCCGCGCGGCCATCATCGACTTCGAGCCGCGCATCATGAAAGACAGCATCGACGTGCGCTGCGTGACCGATGCGACCGATCTCGAGCACCACAACCTGCTCGCGCTGGAGATCCGCGGCACCCTGTGGTCGGTGCCGTATCCCATCGAATTCATCCTGCGTTCCGAACTCGATCTCGAAAGCGGGCACATGGTCCTTCGGCCTACCGGAGGCCTCTGATGGATGCCCGGCTGCTGGACTACTACAACCGCGAGCTCACCTACATGCACGAGCTCGGGGCCGAGTTCGCGCAGCGCTATCCGAAGATCGCGGGCCGCCTCGGCATGCGAGGCATCGAGGTCAGCGACCCGTACGTGGAGCGGCTGCTCGAAGGCTTCAGCTTTCTCACCGCGCGCATCCAGCTCAAGATGGACGCCGAGTTCCCGCGCTTCTCGCAGCGGCTGCTCGAAGTGGTCTACCCCAACTTCCTCGCGCCGCTGCCTGCCATGGCGGTGGTGCAGATCGACGGCAACCTCAACGAAGGCTCGCTGAAGGCGGGCTACGAACTGCCGCGCCACACCATCCTGCGCGGCCGGATGATCAAGGGCGAGCAGACGGCCTGCGAGTTCCGCACCGGCCATGCCGTCACGCTGTGGCCCATCCGCATCGCCGAGGCCGGCATCGGCCCGGTGCCGGCGGAGATCGCGCATGCGATGCCCATGGTCGCCCGGCAGGCGAAGAGCGCCATCACCATCAAGCTCGAAGCAGTGGGCGGCGCGCGCTTTGCCGACATGCCGCTGGACCGGCTCGAATTCTTCCTCTCGGGCGCGGAGTTGCATGCGCTGCGCATGCTCGAACTCGCGACGCACCACAGCGTCGGCGTGGTGTGCCGCAGCGGGCCCGGCACCACGGCGCGCATCGTGCCGCTGGGTGACGATGCCATCCGGCACGAGGGCTTCGAGCCCGACCAGGCACTGCTGCCCTATGACGCGCGTTCGTTCCAGGGCTACCGCCTGCTGCACGAGTACTTCGCCTTCCCAGACCGCTACCTGTTCTTCAGCGTGAACAAGCTGCGTGCGGCGGTCGCGGCCATGGGCGGCACGGCGATGGAAATCGTGATCCTGCTCGACCGCGCGGATGCCGACCTCGAACGCCTGGTCGACGCCAAGCATTTCTCGCTGTTCTGCACGCCCATCATCAACCTCGTGCCGCGCCGCAGCGACCGCATTCCGGTGGGGCCGGGCCAGCACGAGCACCATGCGGTGATCGACCGTACGCGTCCGCGCGACTTCGAGATCTTCACGGTGGAGCGCGTCACCGGCCACATGGCCAACGGCTCGGAGGAGCGCGAATTCCGGCCCTTCCTCGGCTCCTTCGCAGCCGACGATGGCGACTTCGGCGCCTACTTCTCGCTGCGCCGCGAACCGCGCCTCGTGTCGGACCGCGCGCGCGCGCAGGGTACGCGCACCAGCTACACCGGCAGCGAGGTCTATGTGTCGCTCGTCGACCAGCACGACGCGCCGTTCCCGCACAGCCTGCGCCACATCACGCTCGACGCGCTGTGCACCAACCGCGACCTGCCGCTGCTGCTGCCGACCGGGCTTGAATCCGACTTCACGCTGCGCGTGTCCGCGCCCGTGCGTTCCATCCGCATCCTGCGCGGGCCCTCGCGGCCCTACCCGGCGCTGGCCGAGGGCGCGCTCACCTGGCGCCTCATCAGCCACCTGGGCCTCAATTACCTGAGCCTCACAGACGTCGACCCCACGCAGGGCGCGGCCGCGCTGCGCGAGATGCTCGACCTGTACGGCAACCTCGCCGACCCCTCGGTGCGCCGCCAGATCCAGGGCGTGCGCTCGATGGCGCTGGCGCCGGTGTTCCGCCGCCTGCCCGAGCCCGGCCCGATCGTGTTCGGCCGCGGCGTGGAGATCGCGCTCAAGATCGACGAGGTCGCGTTCTCGGGCGCGAGCCCGTATCTCTTCGGCGCGGTGCTGGAGCAGTTCTTCAGCCGCCACGTGTCGCTCAACGCGTTCACCGAATTCGCGCTGGCCAGCCTGCAGCGCGGCGAAATCGCGCGCTGGACCCCGCGCGTGGGACGCCGCCCCGCCGTATGAGCGAAACGGGCTTCACCGACGCGGTGCAGCAGCACCAGGAGCAGCAGGAAGCCGCTTCGGCCGGACATGCGCAGGGCGTGGTGCCGGACGCGGCAGAGATCGCCGTCGATCACGAGGTCCTCCAAGCGTCCGCGCAAGGAGCAGGCCTGCCCCCCGCGCGCGGGATCGCGCAGGCCGACCCGGAGCTCTGGGCCAGGCTGCTCGAGCAGCCCTTCGAGCACGACCTTTTCATGCTGCTGCGCCGCCTGGACGCGCAGGACGACCATCCGCTGCTGGGCCGCGCGCCACGCCCGCTCGACGAGCCGCTGCGCCTCGGGCAGGAGCCCTCGATGGCCTTCGCGCCATCGAACGTCTCGGGCGTCGAGGCCGACGGCGACGGGCCGCCGCGCATCTCGATCTACGGCTTCGGCCTGTTCGGCCCCAACGGCCCGCTGCCGCTGCACCTGACGGAGTACGCGCGCGAGCGCAAGCGGCACCACGCCGACAACACCATCAGCGCGTTCGCCGACCTGTTCCACCACAGGCTCATCCTGCTGTTCTACCGGGCCTGGGCCGACGCCCAGTCGGTCAACAGCCTGGACCGCACCGATGGCCACCGCTTCGTCGACTACGTCGCGAGCCTCATGAACATGGGCCAGCCCGGCCTCAAGGAGCGCGACCGCATCGCCGACCATGCGCGCACCTTCATGGCGGGCCACCTCGTTCGCCAGACGCGCAACCCCGAAGGGCTGATCCAGATCATGCGGCTCTACTTCGACGTGCCGGTGCGCATCGACGAGTTCGTGAGCGACTGGGTGATGATCGACGAGCGCCAGGTCAGCCGCATCGGCACGCTCGGGCGCAACCACCGGCTCGGAGGCGGCGCCACCATCGGCCTCGCGGTGCGCGACGCGCAGAGCAAGTTCCGCCTCGAACTCGGTCCGCTCTCGCAGGAGCAGTACCGCGAGTTCCTGCCGGGCAGCAAGCGGCTGCAGCAGGTGGTCGACTGGGTGCGCCAGTACGTCGGCATCGAGTTCGCGTGGGAGCTGCGGCTCGTGCTCAAGAAGCAGGACGCGCGCGGCATGCGGCTCAACAGCAACCAGCGGCTGGGCTGGGGCAGCTGGCTGGGCACGCGCATGTCCGACACCGACGCTGGCGACATGCTGTTCCAGCCCGAAGCATTGTTTTCCCGTTCCGCATCGGCGGCTCCTACCGATGCATTCCTTACCCGCTCTTCCGCAACTCCGCTCGAGACGCCGACGACATGACCACATCACGGTCTTTTCGCGAAACACCGTGGAACCGGCTCTGCCGGGCCACAGGTGTTGCCCCCTGCAAGGGGGTTGGCGTAGCGACACGAAGTGCGCGAAGACTGGGGGTTAGCTTTAATCCATGACCGACATCCGCCGCGTCTCCCTGTTCTCGAAGCTCAATCCGATGCTCTACAAGGCATTGGAGACCGCCACCGCCTTCGCCAAGCTGCGCGGCAACGCCTACGTCGAGCTGGTGCACTGGCTGCACCAGATCCTGCAGCAGCAGGACAGCGACATGCTGCGCATCATCAGGCGCGCGGGGCTCAACCTCGACGCGGTCGAGCAGGACCTGGTGCGCGCCCTCGACCGGCTGCCGCATGGCGCCACGTCGATCAGCGACATCTCCGAGCACGTCGACAACGCCGTGGAGCGCGCGTGGGTCTATGCGAGCCTGCGCTTCGAGGCCACCTCGATCCGCGGCGCCTACCTGCTCGCGGGCATCATCAAGACGCCGGGGCTGCGGCAGGTGCTCTCGGGCATCTCGCGCGAGTTCGACAAGATCGTGCCCGACGTGCTGGTGGCTCAACTTGCCTCGTGGACCGAAGGCTCGCCCGAGGACGACTTCGATGCCGCTGCGGCCAGCGCAGCAGGCGGCGCGCCGGCCGCGGCGCACCACCAGGGCGACGGCCCCGCAGCCGGTGGTTCCGCGCTCGCCAAGTACGCGAGCGACCTCACCGCCAAGGCGCGCGCGGGCGAGCTCGATCCGGTCTATGGCCGCGACGACGAGATCCGCCAGATCATCGACATCCTGATGCGCCGCCGCCAGAACAACCCGCTGCTCACCGGCGAGGCCGGCGTCGGCAAGACGGCGGTGGTCGAAGGCCTGGCCTCGCGCCTCGCCGCGGGCGACGTGCCGCCCTCGCTGAAGGACGTGTCGTTGTGGGTGCTCGACCCCACGCTGCTGCAGGCCGGCGCGGGAGTGAAGGGCGAGTTCGAACAGCGGCTGCGCCAGGTGATCGACGAAGTCGAGAAGAGTCCGAAGCCCATCGTGCTCTTCGTCGACGAGGTGCACACGCTGGTGGGCGCGGGCGGCCAGGCCGGCACCGGCGACGCGGCCAACCTGCTCAAGCCCGCGCTCGCGCGCGGGCGGCTGCGCACCATCGGCGCGACCACCTGGTCGGAGTACAAGAAGTACATCGAGAAAGACCCGGCGCTCACGCGGCGCTTCCAGACCATCCAGGTGCACGAGCCCACCGAGCCCAAGGCGGTTCTGATGCTGCGAGGCATCTCGGCGGAGCTGGAGAAGCATCACGGCGTGCTCATCCTCGACGCCGCGCTCGAGGCGGCCGTGAGTCTGTCGCACCGCTACATTCCCGCGCGCCAGCTGCCCGACAAGGCTGTGAGCCTGCTCGATACCGCATGCGCGCGCGTGGCGCTGAGCCAGCATGCGCTGCCCGCCGCCATCGAAGACCTGCAGCGCCGCATCGAGGTGCTGGGCATCGAGTCGGGCATCGCGGGGCGCGAGGCCGCCATCGGCGTGGGCGAGCACCAGCGCGTGGAAGACATCGCAGCGCAGGTCGAGCAGGCGAAGGCCGAGCTCGAGGTGCTGGAGAAGCGGCGCGTGGAAGAAAGCGCGCTGGTCGAGCGCATCGTCGCGCTGCGCAAGCAGCTCTCGCCGGCGGCAGTGCCGCAAGCTCAGGCCGAGGCATCGGACGCGGGAGACGCCGAGGATGTCGAAGCCGCGGCCAATGCCGACGTGGACCCCGATACGCCTCCCGCCGAACCCCAGCGCACGCCCGACGAAATTCGCGCCGAACTCAACGAAGCGCAGGACAGGCTCTCGCAGCTGCAGGGCGAGTCGCCGCTCATCCTCGCCGCCGTCGATGCGCAGGCTGTCGCCACCGTGGTGGCCGACTGGACCGGCATTCCCATCGGCCGCATGGTGCGCGACGACGCGCAATCGGTGCTCAAGCTCGGCGAGATTCTCTCGGCGCGCGTGGTCGCGCAGCCCGATGCGCTGGAAACCATCTCGCGCCGCATCCGCACCGCGCGCGCGCGGCTGGACAACCCCAACAAGCCCGTCGGCGTGTTCCTGCTATGCGGCCCCTCGGGCGTCGGCAAGACCGAGACGGCGCTGGCGCTCTCCGAAGCGCTGTACGGGGGCGAGCAGAACCTCGTCACCATCAACATGAGCGAGTTCCAGGAGTCGCACACCGTCTCCACGCTGAAGGGCGCGCCGCCCGGCTACGTGGGCTATGGCGAAGGCGGCGTGCTTACCGAAGCCGTGCGCCGCAGGCCCTACAGCGTGGTGCTGCTCGACGAGATCGAGAAGGCGCACACCGACGTGCACGAGATCTTCTTCCAGGTCTTCGACAAGGGCTGGATGGAAGACGGCGAAGGCCGCCACATCGACTTCCGCAACACCGTGATCATCATGACCTCGAACGTCGGCACCGACCTGGTCATGCAGCTGTGCGAAGACCCGACCCTGCGCCCAGACCCCGAGCCGCTGGCCGCCGCGCTGCGCGAGCCGCTGCTCAAGGTGTTCGCGCCCGCGCTGCTGGGCCGCCTCGTTGTAGTGCCTTATTACCCGTTGCACGCAGAGGCGTTGCATCGCATCATCCGCCTCCAGCTCGATCGCATCGCGACGCGCCTGCAGGCGAACCACGGCATCGCACTGGCCTACGACGACAGCGCCGTCGAGCTCGTCGCACGCCGCTGCACCGCCATCGAATCGGGCGGCCGGATGATCGACGCGATCCTCACGCACACCATCCTTCCGCGCCTGAGCGAGGAAGTCATCGGTGCCACCGTCAGTGCGCGCAAGCTGAGCGGCGTGCAGCTCAGCGCCGCGGACGACGACTTCCGCTACGAATTTTCCGAAGCGTAAAAGTACAAGGAGAAATTGCCATGGCCACCAGAGTCGTACGAGCACATACCCCCTTGGGTGAAGACCAGTTGCAGTTTCGCTCGATGAGCGGCAGCGAAGGTCTCTCGCAGCTGTTCGAGTTCGAGATCGACCTGCTGAGCCCCAGTGCGTCGATCGACATGAAGGCCATGCTGGGCAAGCCGATGTCGCTGGAGATCCAGACAGCCAGCACGCCGCGCTTCCTGAATGGGCAGGTTGTTCGTTTCACGATGATCGGCCGCGAAGGCGGCACCGCGCGGCACACGATCTACCGCGCCACCGTGCGTCCCTGGCTCTGGTATCTCACGCGCTCGAGCGACAACAAGATTTTCCAGAACAAAACGGTGGTCGAAATTCTCGAAGAGGTGCTGGGAGACTACGGCTTTGCCTTCGAGAAAAAGCTCACGGGCTCGTATCGGCAATGGGAGAACTGCGTGCAATACAACGAGACCGACTTCGCCTTCGTGAGCCGGCTCATGGAACTGGAAGGCATCTACTACTACTTCAAGCACGAGCAGAACCAGCACACGCTGGTGCTGGCCGACGATGCAGGTGGGCACGAGCCGATGCCCGGCTACGAGACCATCAACTACTTCGCCGCCGACCGTGACGTGACCGAAGACATGGAGGTCATCGACGACTGGCAGGTGACCTCGGAGGTCCGTTCGGGCAGTTACACGGTGGACGATTTCAACTTCACCACGCCCGGGGGGGATCTGGTCAACGTGCGGTCACAGCCGCAGCCCTACGACCATGCCAGCTACGAAATGTACGAATGGCTCGGCGAGTTCACCAATGCGGGAGAGGGTGAACACTATGCGCGAGTGCGGCTCGAGGAAGCGCAGTCGCTGGCAGATCGCAGCGTGGGTCATGCGACGGTTCGGGGCATGGCCCCGGGTTACACGTTCAGCATGCGGAACTCCCCGCGCTCGGACGACAATCGTGAGTATCTGGTCGTTTCCGTGAACTACAAGCTGCGCGAAGGCGGATATGCCACCGGCGCTGCGCCGAGCGATTACGCTTTCAACTTCGTCGTACAGCCCACGTCGTTGCCATTCAGGGCTCCTCGCGTCACCAACGTCCCCCGCACCACCGGCCCGCAGACCGCTGTGGTGGTCGGCCCCGAAGGCGAGGAGATCTGGACCGATCAGTATGGACGCGTGAAGGTGCAGTTCCGCTGGGACCGCAGCGGGCGGCGCAACGAGAACTGCTCGTGCTTCGTACGTGTGTCTCACGTCATTGCGGGTGATGGCTTCGGTGCGGTCTTCACGCCGCGCATCGGCCAGGAAGTGGTGGTCGATTTCGTCGGTGGCCGACCTGACCGTCCGATCATCGTGGGCCGCGTCTACAACCCGCGCGAAATGCCTCCATTCAACCTTCCGGGCGAGCAGACCAAGAGCGGCTTCGTTACGCGCTCGACGCCTGGTGGCTCGCCGGAGACTGCCAATTCGCTCGTCTTCGAAGACAAGATGGGGGCCGAGTTCGTGGCGCTGCATGCGGAACGCAACCTGAATGTCTCTGTGGAGCAGGATGAAACCCATGACACTGGCGGCACGCGCACCACCGTCATCACAGGGCACGAGTCGGCCACCTACAAGGACGGCGAGGAGCGTCACATTACCAACGGCGCGCTGGAAGACATCAAGGGCGGAGAAACGCGCACCGTGCAGGGCGGAGCGAAGGAAACCATCAGCGAAGGCGAGACGCGCGACATCACCGGTGGCGCGAAGGAAACCATTGCTGGCGGCGAGACGCGCAACGTGACCGGCGGGATGAACGAGACCATCAGCGATGGCCTTACCCAGACCATCACCGGTGGCATCAAGGAAAACATCGGTGGTGGCATCAACTCGACCATCACCGGCGGCGTGGTGCAAACCATTTCGGGCGGGGTGAACCTCACCGTCAACGACGGCATGAATTTCACCGTCAACGGCGGCTTTCACAGCAATGTCGTGGGGGACCACACCACTGTCGTGGACGGCGGCAAGACCACTACCACGACGGGGCCGGACACCACCAATACTCCAGCGAAGACCACCAACACTCCCGAGCACACCGTGAACGCCAAGAACGAGGGCTGGTGGCGGTGGACGGACAACCATGGGACCTTCGAGCACACAGGGGCGTGGGCATTGGCGGCGGACCTTTATGGCCTCAAGGCCCAGGCTTCGCTGTTGAACGCGCAGTTCAACGGTACCTTCATGAATATCTCCCGGATCAACATGATCACTGCCAGAGTCAAGCTCGAGAACTCGAGCATCACTGCCAAGAGCGAGACGGTCAAATCCGTGCGCGGCGGGCTGTGCTTTGCCGCCAAGAAACTGTTCATCCGGATCTGAACGGTGAAGCCATTGGAGGCGCTTCACGGCATGAATTGGTGGGACGTTGCGGGCGTGGCGTTTGTGCTGGTGCTGTTCGGCGTCGGTGGCGTTTGGGCTTTGACCGCGCGCATGCCGCCCAGTGCCACGGAGGAGGAGTACCGGGAAGACGAGCGGCGATGGCAGTCGCTGCAGCGCTCGGGCACGCGCGGCGAGGCGACCGTTCTTCGGCTGACGCGTCCTGCCAATCAGCTGGCGATTTCGGGGGGCGAGGCCCTGGCGCTGGCCGCGACCGACCTCCGGTTGTCATTCCAGGACCGCCAGGGTGTTGTTCACGAGGTAACCGTTTCCACTTTCATCGAGCGTGAACTGATGAGCAACTTCGCCACCGGGCGCAGTGTCCCGATCGTGTATGCAGAGGACAACCCTGACCTTGTCGCTATCGATCGCGACAAGGCGCTGCTCGAGATTCACAACACGCCCAATTCATGAGAATCATCAAACCGCTGCGCCTGGGCGCCATGCATCGCCCGTTCCAGAAGGACGGACGGGACTGGCTCGCGCTGACCGCGATCGGAATGACGACACTTCGTGGAGAGCGGGTCTTGCTGCCGGAGCCGGAACTCTGGGAGACCGCTGCCCAGGCCTTGGGCAGCGACGGCGTGCTGGACGCCTCGATGCCCAAGAGCCAACCAGAGTTTCTGGCCACGGGCTATGCGTTCACCCATCACCAGGACGACAAGACTCAGACAGCGGTGAGCGTGCGGGTCGGTCGGCGCAGAAAGGCACTGGCCGTGTTCGGCGACCGTTTCTGGATAAACGGCCGACCCAGTCCGCCGCAGGCCTTCGATGCGATGCCCATCGATTGGCAGCATGCCTATGGTGGCCCGGATCACGAAGAGAATCCGGTGGGCATCGGGCGTAGTGAGGAAGTCGTCAATGGCCTGCGCGCGCGTCGCTTGCCCAACATCGAGAACCCGGACCATCTGCTGCAGCGGCCTGATCAGGAAGTCGTGCCCGCCGGGCTCGGCGCTATCGAGATGCAGCGGCCTTCGCGACTGGGAAGGTTGGGGCACCAGTACGACGATCACTGGAAAGACCATCTGTTCCCGGGCTTCTCCAGGGACATGGACTGGCGCTACTTCAACGCTGCCTCGCCGGACCAATGGCTGGATGAGAGCGATGGAGGACTTGCTGGAGCTGCCTTCGAGATCCGCAACATGCATCCGAAGTATGCGGTGATCCGCGGCACCCTGCCGGCCTGGCGAGCCCGAGGCTTCATCGTGCGCGGCGTTGAACCTCCCATCGGATCCGAAGCGATGCCGCAGGCGAAGGACTTCGAGCAAGTGCCGATGCAGTTGACGACCGCCTGGTTCTTTCCGCATCTGGACCGGCTGGCGCTGGTCTTCCATGGCGCTGTGCCCATTACCGAGAACGATGCCGAGGACGTGAGCCACATGATGGTTGCGCTGGAAGATCCGCAGGATGCGCCGCGCGACCCCGACCACTACTGGCAGGTTCTCCACAGCCGCTGCGATCCCGAGGGCGCGCCTTTCGTCGTGCTGGATGACACGGCCTTGCTGCCCGGTAGATGCATCGGCCCGTGGCTCGATAGCGAAGACGAGGCGCAGCCGGATGCACTGGAACAAAACATGCGCGAGCGCGCCAAGCGTGCACGCGAGCGACTATCGCAGGCCTACAGCGCTTCGGGTGGTGACTTCTCGCGCTACCAGATGCCTGCAGATCCGACTCCTCAAATTCCGACGCTGAAGGACCTGCCTGCCTTCATCAAGAAGACCGAGGCCCTTGTGGCAGAGCAGAAGGAAAGGCTCGCAGCGGCGCGCAGCAAGATGGAAGTGCTAGCGAAAGAAAACGCACCCATGTCCCGCAAGGCCGGCATGGACACTTCGCTGTTCTTCGAGAAGTTCGACCAGGCTGTGGTCAAGGGGCCACCCAGGACCAACACCCGCAAATTGTTCGACGGCATCACCGGCGTTGCGAAAGCAGTGGGAGTGCCCCCCATGGCGCAGGACAAGCAGGACGAGCTGCGGCGTGTGACCGAGCGCGGTGGGCATGGCCTGACGGAGGCCTACAGGCGCATGGCTCATCACCAGTCCGCTGCCGACTCCATGGACGGTATGGCCGTCGTGCGCGCGCGCGAAGAGGTGCAGCGTATCCTGGCGGGCGATCGGGATTTTTCCGACAAGGATTTCACCGGCGCCGACTTCTCTGGCATGGACCTGCGAGGCACCCGCTGGCATCGCGCCTTGCTGGAGGGCGTGGACTTCAGCGGCTGTACCTTGGACGACAGCGACTTCAACGAGGCGGTGCTGGTGCGCGCCAGGCTGCACCGGGCATCGTTGCGGCGCGCGGTCTTCGACGGCTGCAACCTGTCGCTGGCCAGCCTGGAAGACTCGGTCTTCGAGGCAGCCACGTTGCGCCAGATGCACATCGAGAAGCTGGAGGCCCGGCGCTGCGATTTTTCCGGTGCCGTGGTGGAAGAGATCCAAGGGCTGTCCCTGTACGTCGAGCGGTGCCGCTTCGATCGTGCGCGTATCACTGCACTGCAGGTGCTGGAGGCCAGCGTTTTGCGTCAGACGCACTTCGACGATGCCATCTTCGAGCGCTCGTCGTTGATGGAAGCCGAACTACACGATGTTCGCTTCGTCGGTGCCGCCATGACCCATTGCGCCTGGGTGGCGATGCCGACTGTCGAGCGTGTGGATTTGTCGGAATCCACTCTGCTCAAGACCTGCTTCATCGGTGGCACGACGCTGCAAGGAGCATTGTTCCGGAACGCGAAGCTGACAGACTGCTGCCTGCGTGAGGTGCCATGCGATGACGCGGACTTCTCCGGCGCGCGAATCCTCAACAGCGACTTCGGCTCTGCGTCGCTGCGCCGCTCCAACTTCGAAGGAACTGACGCGCCGGGAGCGATGTTCATCCGTGCCGACTTCACCCAGGCTTCGCTCATCGAAGCGGAACTGAGCAATGCCATGCTGAGCAAGGCCATCCTCGCATCGGCAGACCTGCGGCGCGCGAACCTGTTTCGCTCCGATCTGTCGGAATGCCTGGTGGACGAACACACGTTGTTTGACGGCGCGCATGCAGCGCAGGCCGTCACGACGCCGAAGCGCAAGAGCGAGACCATGGCATGACGCCTGCGGATGTGATGGCCAATGTGAAAGCGGGTGAGCGAATCGAAGGCAAGCGGCTCGCCGGGCTCGATTTCCGAGGACTTGATCTGTCGGGCGGATTGTTCGCGCACACTGATTTTTCTGACGCGAACTTCGCCGGCGCTGACCTGCGCGGCAGCCTGTTCGAAGATTGCCGGCTGGCACAGGCCGACTTCGATGGCGCACAACTGGGCCGATGCGCATTCGACCGTTGCGATGGATCCCATGTCCATATGCGTGGCGTCTTCATGGACGACATTGCCTTCCACGAATGCAACCTGACCGGGGCAGTATTCGACCAGGCAGAGAGCACCATGAGCAACTTCGTGGCTTGTGCGTTGGACGATGCTTCTTTTCAGGCGCTGCGCTGCGACATCCTTGTATTTGCGGAGGGCAGCCTGTCACGAACCGACTTCTCGGATTGCTATCTCAAATACACCACCTTCTACGAAGCGGACCTGCGGACCGCACGCTTCGGCGGTTGCAGATTCCAGCAGGCGGTTTTCGTCGAAGCGAATCTCACCGGGCAATCCTTCCGTGAACAGAGTTTCGCGCATTGCCAATTCATCGACGCTCAGATGCGCGACTGCGACTTCGAGCGCGCGACGCTCTTGGCATGCAACTTCATGGGAGCCATGCTGGAAGGGGCGCGCTTCAACGGCGCACATGCACCCAATTGCGTATTCCTGAACGCCAAGATGCGCGGCGCTCAGGCAAGTGATGCCTTCCTGATGCAGGGCATCTGGGTTGATGCCCAGATCGACGGAGTGAACTTCGCCCGCTCGAACCTCGAGCAGGCCGTGTTCCATCGGGCACGCTGCAGCGGCGCCGACTTTCGAGGCGCGCGGTTGGTGTTTGCCGACTTCGCCCATGCCGACCTCCGCCAGGCGGACCTGCGTGAGGCAACGCTGTTGCGCACCCAGATGCACCGTGCCTTGCTCGATGGTGCGCGGATCGGCGACCGCAGCGGTTTTCTTCAACCCGATCCCGATGTCCTGGCTGCCGAAGAATTTTCGGCACGCCGTTCCCAACGCCGTAGACAGGAGAGACCATGACCATATCGTTCGCCGTCGTCCAATACCGTGCGCCCTGCGCTGTCCTGCCATGAGCGCGCATACCTCCGCCGTCGTTGCATTCGATAGACCCACGCGCGCTGAGGTCGAGGCCTTCGAACGCCGATCGGGCGGCATGGTCAACGCGCTGGGCGTTGTCACAGGTGCGCTGCCGGGCGGCATCTACACCGTGATGTGCGACGAGGTGCCGGTGCGCTGCCAGCGCGCCGCAAGCTGCCTGCTACGGCCGGAGATGGGGGATACCGTGCTGGTGTCCGGCCCCGATGCGCAGCGCCTGTACCTGACCGCGGTGGCGGAACAGGCCGATTCCAGCATGTCGCGCATCGACACCGAGGGCGGCATGACGCTGGCGGCCAACTCTGGCGAGGTGAGCATCGAGGCGGACACCCAGCTCGCGCTCAAGGGGCGGCAGGGCGTGCACATCGGCACCTCGCGGCTGGCGCTGGAGGCGGCTGAGGCCGATTGCCGCATAGGCCGGTTGGATTACGAGGGAACGGATGTCGAAGCGAGGGCGCTCAATGTGCGCGTCATCGGCCGGCTCTACGAAGCCGTGGTCGACCGGCTGGTGCAGCTCAGCCGCTCGGCCTTTCGCATGACCGATGGTGTGGAGCAGATACGCGCTGGCAGGCTGGACTACCAGGCCGACGAAATGCTCCGCGTTCATGCAAAGAACACCTTCGTTACCGCAGAGCGGGTCGTGAAGGTGGATGCCAGACAGATTCACGTGGGCTGAAGCCTTTTCCTGATTCGAGGAGTTCAATCATGTGTCTAGCAAGTTGCCAGCTTGGCGGGTCGAGCATCGCCGTTCCCGATATCTGCCGTGCGCCAGTGGCTCCAGTGCCGTTGATCAACAAGGCCGACGGCATCATGGCGGTACCGAGCCAGGGGAAAGTCTTGTACAAGTGCACGCCAGCGCACAACAGGGCTACGGTGAATCCCGTCTCGATGCTGGACACCGCGGGCGTCGGACTGGGGGTGAGAGTGCCGCTGGTGATGGGGCCTGCGTACTACACTTCGTCGGGCAAGAAGGTGATCCTGGGCGGCGCACTCTCGGTACGTCTGACCGACCAGCAAAACCAGAACGGTGGCAATGCCCGCGGCTTCCGTGTGATTCCGAGTCAGTACAACATCCTGCACATGTAGTGCCTGGATGCGCTGCGCCGGTTCCACTAGGCGCCAAGCACGGGTGCTGCGCCCGCCAGCGTCACCTGCTGCGGAAACCCCACCCACACCGCCAGCGCCGAGTAGTTGTCCTGCGAATCATCGGCCTTGGCTTCCGCCGCGCGGCGGATCAGTGCCAGCCATTCCTCCGCGCTGTCGGCCAGCTGCAGCGAACGCTCCATCACCTGCTGCGAGATCAGCTGCCAAAGCCCGTCGGTGCAAAGCAGGAATGCATCACCATCGGCCAGCCGCTGCGGCGCGGTGATGGTCGCCTCGGCCGTTGCTCGCGCACCGAGCGCGCGGTACAGCAGATTGGTTTTCACCAGCCGCTCGCCGCCGTTCTGATGGCTCGCGGCCGCATCGCCCGAGCGCTCCGACAGGCTGTGGTCCTCCGTGCGCTGCATCAGCGCGCCGCGACGGAACCAGTAGAGGCGGCTGTCGCCCACGTGCGCCCAGCAGGCCTGGTTGGTGATGCGGTCGACGAACAGCGACACGAAGGTCGCGCTCATGCGGCTCTGCTCGGTCAGCTCGCGCTGCTTGGCAAGGATGGCGTCGTTCGCCGCCTTCACGCAGCGCTGGATGTTGTCGGCCGCCAGCGAGGGCGCAGCGACGAAGGTGTCGAGTGCGGTGTCGACCGCGATGCGCGAGGCCAGCTCGCCGCCCGCGTTGCCGCCGACACCGTCGCTCACCACGAAGCAGCCGTTGCGTTCGTCGAGGTGGTAGCCGATGGCGTCCTGGTTGCCGCTGCGCTCGCCGACGCAGGAGAACTGCGAGGTCGAGATCGGCACGGCGAACGAGGAGGAGGACGAGGAAGAGCGTGTGGCTTCAAGCACGGCGCATCTCCTTCAGCCGTTCCATCTCCTTGTCGTAGGCCTGCTGGAAGGCCCGGCCGAACACGGCCTGGAAGTCGTCCTCGACGGCCGCCGTGGTCTCGGTGTGCAGCTGCTGCAGCTCGCGCCACAGGCGCGCTTCGCGGCCGCCAGGCAGCAGCTTCTCGCCGAGGCTGCCGTCGTGAGGGGTGTCGCGGCTGAGAGCGGCGGGGTCGAAGCGCTTGAGCAGCGTGAGCAGCGCCGCGCGCATGCCCGCGACCATGCCGAGCTGGTGCGACTGCAGGTCGCCGAGCGCGTCGTGCACGGCGGCCTCGGGCGGCAGGAAGCCGGGCATGCGCGCACCGAACATCTGCATCAGCACGGCGCGGCCATTGGGCAGGATCTTGAAGGGGTTGTTCTCCTCGTCCACGATCATCGTGATCTCGGCGCGCACCTCGCGCTTGAGCATGGCGCGCGAAGACAGCAGTTCGATGGTGCCGTCGGTGAAGGCACGCATGATGCGGCCGAGCCGCTGCATGGCTTCGATGTCGAGCGGCTGCTGGCCGGCGACTTCCGGAACGCCGGCGCCCTCGAGGAAAGCCCTGAAGAGGGCTTCCGATGACGACGATGGAAGCGCTGCTGTCCCGGGCTGCGGCGTGCTTGCTGGCGAGGGTGCTGACGTCGCCGCTTCGGGTGCCGGGACAGGTTCTGCCACCGGCGGCGGCTCCGTAAGGAGGGGCGGCTCGGGTCTTGTCTCCTGCATCACGGGCGCAGGCGGTGGCGCGGGAGGAGAGGGCGGCGGAGGTGGTGGGGGCGGAACCGGCGCGGGCGGAGGCGGGGGAGGCGGGGGCGTTGCTTCCACTCGCGGCGGCTCGACGACAGGTGCCGGCGCAGGTGCCGGCATCGCCACCGGATTCGGCGGACGGAACTGCGCCGCCACTTCGCGCGCATGGTTCGAATGACTGTAGCCCGGTGGGGCCGGCCTGTTGTTGTGCAGCAGGTCGACCGCCGGGTGCGTGTCGCCCGGCAGCAGCGGATCGGTATGGGTCAGTGCCGTGGGGCGCGGGTCGGAGAGCGGCGAATGCGCGCTCTCGTCGGACGCGAAGAAGGACAGTGGATCGACGCCGCGCTTGAGCGCAACGTCAGACATGTCCCTGGTCGCGTCGGGATTCAGCTCGGCGAGCGGGTCGACCGGATTGCGGCGTGCCTGCGACGGCAGCTCGAAGGGCTCGTGCGCCATCGGGTCGGGCATCGGCGCGGGCGTTGTGTCGACACGGCGCGGTGCGTTGGCGAGGATGGCGTCCCAGTCGGCCGCGGAGGGCATCTGCGACGAACTGGCGTTCGTGCCCTGGCTCTGCGTGGGCGGAGTCGATTGCGAAAGCGTCGCCCAGGGATCGGGCTGAGGCGCGGGCGCAGGCGGCTGCTGGTATTGCTGCTGCAGCGGTGGAACAAAAGCCTGGCTGGGTGGCGACGGGGCGAAAGCAGCAGGTGGCGGCGGCGCCGGCACCGCCTGGCGCGGCGGCGATGGCATTGCCACCGTGGGCTGCGTGTCTCCGATGGGCAGGGCCCCTTCGCCGAACAGGTCGGCGAAGACGTCGGATGCGCCGGAAGACGGAAGCAGCGCGTCGATGGGGCCTGCTGCCGATATCGGTGGCGCGGCCATCGGCGGCGGTGGCATGTACTGAGCCGGCGCCGCTGCCGGTGGCGGGGGAAAGGGCGGGGGTGGTGGTGCAACAGGGCGCGCGGCATGCTGAGCGCTAGAGGCCTCCAGCACATAGCTGCCGATCGTCACCCGGTCGCCATCGGCCACGCGCGATTCCTGCTCGTGCGCGAGCGGGCGTCCGTTCACGCTGATGGGCAGCACCGCGCTCATGTTGCGCAGCACCGCGGCGCCGTCGTCGTCGAAGCGCACGGTGGCCTGCAGGCGCGAGATCTGGCGCTGCTCGTCAGGCAGCACAAGATTGTTGTCGGGGCTGCGTCCGATCGTTCCTCCGGGCGCGGCGAGCAATGCCGAGGGGCCCGTGGCCACCGGCCTGCCTGCGTGTTCGATCACTGTCCAACGCATGGCTTCTCCGTGTTGGTCTTCTCGCGCCGCAGTGCCGGTGCGGCCGCGATGTTCTTCATCAACGCTTCATTCGCTTGGCGGCCTCGAACGCGGGGCCCCACACCGGATGCTTGCGCTCCGCCACGTTGAGCTCGAAGGTCGGGAACGCATCGAGGATCTTGCGGAACTGCAGCCGGCATTCGGGGATCTGGTTGGCCACGCAGTAGCTGAAGGCCTCGAGCTTCATCGCATCGAGGCGCGTGGCCGGCTCCGCGGCTTCGAACACCGAGACGCCGCCGCTCTTGAGCGTGCTGAGTGCCTTGGCATAGTCGCCTTCGTCATACGCCTGTTGCGCCTTCTCGAGCGTGGTGCGCGCCACTTGCTGGCTCAGTCGTTCGGGTTGGGGCGCGGGCTCCGGCGGCGGTGTGGTCGTGCAACCGGCGACCGCAAGAACAGCTAACGCCAGAGCAGGCAGACATGACTTCAATCTTCTCTCCTACCTTGCAAAGGGCAATGAAAAGGCAATGCTTGAGATAGTGTGCCGCTCAGTCGCGACATGCACGCCATGCGCCATCGTAAGGGCGCATGACTTCGATAATATAAGCCGCGAACCCTCGGGAGATTTCAATGCATCGACGAAGCTTGCTACAAGGCGCACTCGCAACCACACCGTTGTTTGCGGGCCTCATCAGCGGATGCGCATCGACGGCCAAGTCAATGCCCACGCCCTACGCCGTCACCATCAGGATCGACGACGGCGTCAATCCGGACGGGCGAGGACAAGCCGCTCCCATCCTGGTGAAAGTCTTCGAATTGAAATCTTCCGGTAACTTCGAGACAGCAGACTACTTCGCATTACAAGACCGTGACAGGGAAACGCTGAGCACGGAACTGGTCAACGCCGACCAGGCGATCATGCGCAGCGGCGAGGAGCGGGTGTTCAAGCGCGAGGCCGGTCTGGACTCGCGCGCCATAGGCATCATCGCCGGTTATCGCAAGCTGGAGGCCGCTCGCTGGCGCATCGTGCTGCCGCTGAAGGAGCCCAAGCAAACCAACCTGTACAAGGTGTGGCAGTTCTCGCCGAGCGAGCAGGCCGTGCATGTCGCTGTGCGCAAGACAGGCATAGAGCTGCTACCAAGTCGTTAACTTTGGACCGAAGGTATTGATTCGCTAGTACCAAAGTGCGAGAAATTCATAAGCGAAATGCGGTGCAAAACGTAAGACTCGACGTGTAGCATCGAGAGCAAAACAAGTGGACCGGGAGGCCGCTCTCCAGCGCATCTCCCGCTCCGGCGTGAGCACTCCCCAGGAGGACTTTTTGGTGACAGTTCGCAATCGGGGCGCCGCAAAGAACGGCGCTCATCCGCAGGCATTGGCGAATCGCGTTGTGTGGTCCGAGGGCATGTACCTGCGCCCGCAGCACTTCCAGCAAATGGAACGCTATGTCGAGCAGTACGTGACCCGGCGCACCGCGGGCCTGCAAGGCGCCTACTGGGGCTGGCTGCACCTGGACATCGATCGCGACGCCTACGCGCTGGGCCGCGTGTCGCTGCTCGGCGGCGCGGGCGTGATGCCCGACGGCACGCCCTTCTCGTTCGGCGCCGAAGACGCGCCGCTTCCTTATGAAGTGCCCAGCGATCTCACCGACGAACTCATCGTTCTCGCGCTGCCCTTGCGCAGGCCCGGCAGCGAGGAAGTCATCTTTTCGGAAGACGAAGGCTCCGCCGCGCGCTTCGGCGTGATCGAACGCGAGGTGAACGACGGCAATGCCGTCGCCTTGGGCCCGGCCGTGCTGCAGCTCGCGTCACCACGCCTGCGCCTTGCCCGTGCGTCTTCCCTCACTGCCGAATGGCAGGCCATCGGCGCGGTCCGCGTGATCGAGCGCCGCACCGACCACAAGCTGGTGGTCGACGCCAACTACATCCCGCCGGTGCTCGACGCCTCCGCGCACGCCATGCTGCGCAGCATGATCGCGGAGCTGCACGGCCTGCTCACGCAGCGCTCGGAGGCACTGGCCTCGCGCCTCTCGCAACCCGGCCGCGGCGGCGTGAGCGAAGTCTCCGACTTCCTTCTGCTCGAGCTGGTCAACCGCTATCTCGCGCTCACCTGGCATGCGCAGCAGGCCGTGCAGGTGCACCCCGAAGAGCTTTTCGTCGACTGGCTCAAGCTCGCCTGCCACCTCGCCACGCACACTTCGCCCACGCGCCGGCCGGTGCTGTGGCCGATCTACGACCACGACAACCTCAACGAATGCATTCGCCCGCTGCTCGAAGAGCTCCGGCGATCGCTCTCCGCCGTGCTCGAGCAGAGCGCGATCGCCATCGAGCTCGAGGAGCGCAGCCACGGCGTGCGCGTTGGCCGCATGCCCGACCCGGTGCTGGTGCGCAACGCGGGCTTCGTGCTCGCGGTGCATGCCGACCTGCCGGCCGACGCCATCCAGCAGCGCTTCCCCACGCAGGTGAAGATCGGCTCGGTCGAGCGCATCCGCGACCTCGTGCAGCTGCAGCTGCCGGGCGTGGTGGTGCGTCCGCTGCCGGTGGCGCCGCGGCAGATTCCGTACAACGCGGGCTACCACTATTTCGAACTCGACAAGAGCGGCGACATGTGGCGCCAGCTCGAGAAATCGGGCGGCGTCGCGATGCACCTGGCCGGTGACTTTCCCGGTCTGGCCATGGAGTTCTGGGCCATCCGTCCGTGAGGGACTCTATGAACGGTGTCAACGACATGGCCGTCGGCCCGGGGGGCTTCGTGCCGCCGAACCCGGGTGGCGGCAACGCCGATGCGGGCGGCATGCCCGCCGCGCAGCGCGGACTCGGTGCGCAACCCGACTCCTTCACCGCATGGCATGACGCGCGGCGCCCGCATGCGGGCGACACGGCGCTCGCGGGCAACAACCCGCTGGTGGCCGCGGCCAACCCGCTGCTCGACCTGATCCCGCAGATCCGCGCCACCGGCCACCATCCCGCACCCTCGCAGCTGCGCGAGCACCTCGTCGACGAGGTCCGCCGCTTCGAGACGCGCGCGCAGCAGGCGGGCATCGCGCCTGAAGTCATCATCGGCGCGCGTTATTGCCTGTGCACCGCGGTCGACGAGGCCGCGGCGCTCACGCCGTGGGGCGGCAGCATCTGGTCGTCGCAGAGCCTGCTGGTGATGTTCCACAACGAGACCTGGGGCGGCGAGAAGTTCTTCCAGCTCCTGTCGCGCCTGGTGCAGAACCCGCAGCAGCACCTGCACCTGATCGAACTCATCTACTTCTGCCTGGCCATGGGCTTCGAGGGGCGCTTCCGCGTCATCGACAACGGCCGCTCGCAGCTCGAGACGCTCAAGCAGCGGCTGCTGCAGATCATCCGGCAGACGCGCGGCGAGATCCCGGTGCCGCTGTCGCCGCACTGGCAGGACGGCAGCGCACCCGTGCGCCGTTCGCGCAACTGGCTACCGGTGTGGGCCGTCGGCGCGGTCGCAGCGGTGCTGCTGGTGGGCGTGTTCGCGTTTCTCACCTTCAACCTCGCGGGCCACTCCGACGGCGCCTTCGCGGCCGTCAATGCGGTGCGCCTGCCGCAGGCCGAGCGTGCCGTCGTCATGCCGGCGCCGGTGCCGCGCCTGCAGCGCTTCCTCGAGCCTGAAATTCGCGAAGGACTGCTCACCGTGCGCGACGAGGCGGATCGCAGTGTCGTGGTGCTGCGCGGCGACGGCCTCTTCGCCTCGGGCTCCGACCGCGTGCTCGACCGCTACGCGCCGGTGCTCGCGCGCGTGGCCGATGCGCTCAATTCCGTGGAAGGCAATGTGCTGGTCAGCGGCTTCAGCGACGACCAGCCGATCCGCAGCGTGCGCTTCCCCTCCAACTGGCAACTCTCGCAGGCCCGCGCCGACGCGGTGAAGAAGATGATCGCAGCGCGCATTGCGCGGCCCGAGCGCCTGCGCGCCGAAGGCCGCGGTGACGCCGACCCGCTGGTGCCCAACGACTCGCCCGCCAACCGCGCCCGCAACCGCCGCGTCGAGGTGACGCTGCTGGTGGCGCCGGTGGCTCCTGCGCCGCTCGTTGCGCCCGCACCCGCACCTGTGCCCGCACCGCGCTCCGGAGGCACCCGCTGATGCTGCGCGCCATCTTCCGTTTTCTCATCAGCCGCGACCTGTGGGTCTTCCTGGGCCTGGTCGCGCTCGCCTTCCTGATCTGGGTCATCGGCCCGGCCATCGCGGTCGGCCGCTACCGTCCGCTCGAGGACGAGATCGTGCGCATCGTGGTCATCGTGCTGATGTTCACGATCTGGATCGTGCGCGTCATCTACCGCAAGTGGCGCGAGCGCCGGCTCAACGCGCAGCTGCTCAACCAGCTGCGCACGCCCTCCAAGAGCGAGAAGGAGGCCAAGCCCGAGGACGCGCCCGAGATCAAGGAGCTGCAAAGCGGCTTCACCGACGCCACCAACATCCTGAAGAACATGCGCTTCGGCGCGGATGCCGACGGCAAGCCCGCGAGCCGCTTCTCGCTGTTCGACCGGCAGTACCTGTACCAGTTGCCCTGGTACATCTTCATCGGCGCGCCGGGCTCGGGCAAGACCACCGCGCTGGTCAACTCCGACCTCGACTTCCCGCTGGCCGACCAGCTCGGCAAGGCGGCGGTGCGAGGCATCGGCGGCACGCGCAACTGCGACTGGTGGTTCACCAACGAGGCGGTGCTGATCGACACGGCCGGGCGCTACACCACGCACGAGAGCAACCGCGAGACCGACGAGGGCGAGTGGAAGGGCTTCATCGAGCTGCTGAAGAAGTTCAGGCCGCGCCAGCCGATCAACGGTGCGATCCTCACCATCAGCATCGCCGACCTGCCGCTGGCCGACGACGCGCAGCGCGCGCGCCACGCGATGGCGCTGCGCAAGCGGCTGCTGGAGCTGCGCAACGACCTTGGCATCGACTTCCCGGTGTACGTGCTGGTCACCAAGACCGACCTGCTGGCCGGCTTCAACGAATACTTCGGCTCGCTGGGCCGCGCGGAGCGCCAGCAGGTGTGGGGCTTCACCTTCCCGATCCAGGGCAACCCGGCGAAGGCCGGCAAGGGCAACAAGGGCGCGGCGCCCGTGGGCGGCGACCTGCGCGAGCGCTTCCACCAGGAATACAAGCTGCTGCACCAGCGCCTGGACGAGCGACTGCCCGAGCTGCTGGCGGCCGAGTCCGACCCGATGCGCCGTGCGCAGGCCTACCTGCTGCCGCAGCAGTTCGCGAGCTTCGAGGACATCCTCGGTACCTTCCTGGCCGACGTGTTCAACCCGTCGAAGTTCGAGGCCGCGTCGATGCTGCGCGGCGTGTACTTCACCAGCGGCACGCAGGAGGGCACGGCCTTCGACCGCGTGATGGGCGCCATCAAGCGCTACCTGCAGGTCAACGCGCCGCCGGCGCCGCCGCCGGGCCCGGGCAAGAGCTACTTCCTGAAGGAGCTGCTGCAGCAGGTGATCTTCCGCGACGCTGGCGTGGCCGGCACCAACCTGCGCTGGTACCGGCGCAAGCGGGCCATCGACATCGCGGGCTACAGCGTGATCGGCGTGCTGCTGGTGCTGCTGCTGGGCGCTTGCGTGAACAGCTGGCGCAACAACAAGGAGTACGTGGCCGAGGTCGACACCAACGCCAAGGCCTTCAACAAGGCCGCCGCGCGCGGCGAGCTGCCCACGGTGGTCGACACCAGCGGCGACATCGCCAGTTCTCTGCTCATCCTCGACAGGCTGCGCGACCTGCCGAAGTCCAGCCACTTCGACATCGGCGATCCGCCCACCTCCTACCGCTTCGGCCTGTACCAGGGCGAGAAGCTGCAGGCGGCGACCGACGGCGTCTACCAGCGCGCGCTCGAGACCGTGCTGCTGCCGCAGGCCGCGCAGCGCGTGGAGCAGTCGCTGCGCGAAGCCGCCAAGAACGACGCCGAATACAGCTACGAGGCGCTCAAGGCCTACCTCATGCTGTACGACGCCGAGCGCTACGACGCCGACTTCCTGCAGGCCTGGCTGCTCACCGACGTGGACCGCAAGATCGGCGCCTCGCTCACGCGCGAGCAGCGCGCCAACCTGGAGTCGCACCTGAAGGCGCTGTTCTCGGGCCGCGTGGTGACCTCGCCCTTCGCGAAGGACGACAGGCTCATCACGCAGACGCGCGAGCGCCTGGCCGGCGTGCCGCTGGCGCAGCGCTCGTATGCGCGGCTGCGCCGCATCCTGCTGCAGACCAGCCAGCCCAATGCCTTCACCATCGCCGAGGCAGGCGGCGCCGAGTCGGCGCTGGTCATCCGCCGCGCGAGCGGCAAGCCGCTGACCGACGGCATCCCGACGCTCTTCACCTACCGCGGCTACTGGGACATCTTCGACAAGCGCATGGCCGAGACCGCGCTGTCGCTCGAGCAGGAAGACCGCTGGGTGCTGCAGATCCGCGCACCCGGCATCGCCGACATCACCTCGCGCGAGCTGCTGCTGCGCGAGGTGCGCCGGCTCTACCTCACCGACTACATCAAGGTGTGGGACGACTACCTCGTCGACATCCGCCTGGCCGACAGCCGCTCGCTGCTGCAGAGCATCCAGATGACGCGCGTGCTCTCGACCGCCGAGTCGCCGATGTCGCGCATCATCCGGGGCGCCGCGCGCGAGACCGACCTCCTGCGCAACCACGACGAGGCCGCGCGCAGCCTGCTCGACCAGGCGCAGAACCGCGTGCAGAGCACGCGCGAGCGCATCGAGCAGCTCATCGGCCAGCCCGACGGCAGCCAGCGCCGCAACACGCGCGTGGACCGCCCCGAGTCGCTGGTGGACAACCACTTCGAGCCGCTGCGCCGCATGGTCACCGCGCCCAAGCAGGGCGGGCAGGCGCCCATCGACGCGACGGCCGCACTCATCAACGAGCTCTACAACTTCCTCACCGCCACCGACACGGCGCTGCGCAGCGGCAACATCCCGCCGACCAGCGACGCGGTCACCAAGGTGCAGGCCGAGGCGGGGCGCCTGCCGGTGCCTTTCCAGGGCATGCTGAACGACCTTTCCGCCACCGCCTCGTCGAAGGCCGCGGCGGTGACGCGGCAGAACATCGGGCAGAGCGCGGCGGCCAGCATCGGCACCTTCTGCAACCAGGCGATCGCGGGGCGCTACCCCTTCACGCGCGGATCGAACCGCGACGTGGCCTCGGGCGACTTCGCGCAGCTGTTCGCGCCGGGCGGGATGATGGACGACTTCTTCCAGAAGAACCTCATCACGCAGGTCGACACATCGGTCAACCCGTGGGCCTTCAAGCGCGGCGTGGACGGCAGCGCGGCGGGACGCTCGGCCTACCTCGATTCCTTCCAGAAGGCTCAGGCCATCCGCGACGTGTTCTTCTCGGGCATGGCGGGCGGGCGCACGCCCTCGTTCACCATCGACATCCGGCCCGAGGACATGGACGCGGCGCTCACGCAGTTCACGCTCGACGTCGACGGCCAGACGGTGCGCTACGCACACGGCCCGCAGGCGCCCAGCACCATCAAGTGGCCGGGCCCGCGCAACAGCAACCAGGTGCGCCTGCAGGTGACCACCGCCAACGGCACGCCGGCCGGCGGCATCGTGACCGAGGGGCCGTGGGCGCTGCACCGGCTCTTCGACAAGGCTTCCATCTCGGCGGGCAGCTCGCCCGAATCCTTCAACGCCAGCTTCGACCTGCAAGGCAAGAAGGTGGTGCTCGCGGTCACCGCCAACAGCGTCTACAACCCGCTGCGCCTGCCGCAGATGAACAGCTTCTCGTGCCCCGGGAAATCATGAACACCCCCAGGCTTCGCGCACTTCGTGTCGCTTCTCCAACCCCCTTGCAGGGGGCAACACCAGCGGCCCGGCAAAGCCGGTTCCGCGGTGTTCCTGGCATATGCCGCGATGTTGTTTCGAGGCACATGCAATGAACAGCAGCATTCCTCCACAGGCATGGGTGCCGGTCGACGAGCAGATCGGCTGGTACGGCAAGCTGCCCTCCGCCGGCGACTTCCTCTATCGCCGCATGCCGCGCGAGCTGCAGGCCTGGTGGGACCGCTGGATGCAGAACGGCCTGGGCAGCTTCAAGCGCTGGCCCGACGCGATGACGCGCCACTACGCGGTGGCGCCGGTGTGGAACTTCGCGATTCCCGCCACGCAGGGCGTCGACGCGGTGCAGTTCGGCTGCATCGCACCCAGCTGCGACCGGGTGGGCCGCTATTACCCCGTGTGCATCACCCTGCAGGTGGCCGCGCGCAATTACCGCCCCTCGGTGCTCGAAGGCTCGGCCGAGTGGTACTGGCAGTGCGGCAGCGCGATGCTGCAGGCCATCCGCCACGGCGTGGCGCCCGACCAGTTCGACAGCCAGGTGCTGGCGGCCGGCCGCGCGGGCTTCCAGACGGCCAGCGGCGGTTCGGACGACATCCTTTCGATCCTCGGGCCTACGGCCGGTGGCGCCAGCGCCCAGCAGCGCCTGGGCTGGCCAGAGCTTCCACTGTGCTTCGACCCTTTCGGCAGCACCAGCTACTGGTGGACCAACCAGGCCGACGGGTCTCCGTTGCGCACCGCGGCCCATGGCGGCGGGCTCAACACGCCGCTGTTTTCCAAGTTGTTTTCGCAGGGACATGTGCCATGGGCATGAACAAGAAGAGCCATATCGGCCGGCAGGCCCGGAGGGGCCGAGAGGGTCATGGGGGCCGTGAGGACCATGAGGACCGTGAGGATCATGTGGGCGGCCGTCCCGCAGGAGGAAAAGAAGCATGACGACCACGCACGGCATCGGAAGCCCGGCGGCCGACGCGCAGGACGAGCGCCCGCATCCCCTGGGCGTGAACCACCGCCTCGACGAGTTCGAGCTGCTCGAGGTGATCGGCGAGGGCGGCTTCGGCATCGTCTACCGCGCCTACGACCACTCCCTGCAGCGCGAAGTCGCCATCAAGGAATACATGCCCGCGATGCTCGCGCGCCGCGTGGGCGACAACAGCGTGCACGTGCGCTCCGAGCGGCTCACGGCCACCTTCCAGGCGGGCCTGCGCAGCTTCATCAACGAGGCGCGCACGCTCGCGCAGTTCAGCCACCCGGCGCTGGTGCGGGTACACCGCTTCTGGGAGGCGAACTCCACCGCCTACATGGCGATCCAGCTCTACAAGGGCCGCACGCTGCGCCGCCTGGCAGAAGACGAGCCCGGCAAGGTCACCGAGCCCTGGCTGCTGGGCATGCTGGGGCCGCTGCTGGGTGCGCTGGAGACGCTGCACCGCAGCCAGTGCTTCCACCGCGACATCGCGCCCGACAACATCTTCATCCAGCAGGACGACCTGCCGGTGCTGCTCGACTTCGGCGCGGCGCGCAAGTCCATCGCCGACCTCGTCGACGAGGTGGCGGTGATGGTGAAGTCGGGCTACTCGCCCATCGAGCAGTACGCCGACGACAACACCCTGCTGCAGGGCGCATGGACCGACCTGTACGCGCTGGGCGCGGTGCTGTACCGCGCGGTCACCGGCCATCCGCCGCCTTCGGCCGTGGTGCGCAGCGTGCAGGATGCCTACGTGCCGCTGTCGTCCATGGGCCGCGACGACCTGAGCCCGGCCTTCTGCGCCGCCATCGACCACACGCTGGCCGTGCACAGCAAGGACCGCACGCAGACCGTGGCCGCCTTCGCCGCCGAACTCGGGCTGGTGAAGCTGGGCGATATCTACGTGAGCGGCATGGGCGTGCCGGCGGTGATCATTCCCGCCGCCCCCGTGTCGGCCACGCCGCCGCCTCCGCAGCTCACGCCGCAGCAGTTCTCGCCGGTGTCGGCGCCCGCGCCGCTGGAGCCGATGTCGATGCCCATGCCGGTGGCCGCGCCCGAACCGGTGCGCGCTCCCGCGCCGGCGCCCGCACCGCGTGCGGCGCAGGACGAGCGCGACAGCCGCGCCAAGGCCCGCAAGGCCGTGGCTGCCGCGCCCGCGCAGAAGCAGAAGCTCAAGCGCCCGCCCTGGGGCATGGTCGGCGTGCTGCTGATCGCGCTCGTCGCCGTGGGCGCGTGGATCGGCCTGCGCCTCACTTCGGGCATGCAGCCGCAGGAGCCCAAGACCGCGATGGTGCCGGTGCCGCCGCCCAGCGATCCGATGTCGACCAGCACAGCGCCGCCGGCAGCGATGCCGCCAGCGGCCACGACCGGTACCGCCACGTCGCCCGCCACCGACGGCGTGCCGCCGGCGGTGGCCGGCGGTGCCGCGGCGCTGCCCCCGGCCGCGGCGGCCAGCGCGCCCGCAGCATCCACCGGGCCTCTGGCGCCGCTCGAGAACGTTCCGGTCACCACGCCCGGGACTACGCCGGCGACGCCCGCAACACCGGCCACGCCGCCCGAATCCGCATTGGCCACCGCCGAAGCCGAGGACTGGAACCTCGCGCAGAGCGAGAACACGCGCGAAGGCTACGAGGCCTACCTGCGCCGCTACCGCCGCGGCCTGCACGCCCGGGAGGCGCGCAACGCCATCGCCGAGATCAACCGCGTCTCGCCGCCTTCGGTGCCCGTTGCCCCCGGCACACAGCCGCCCGGAACCACCGTGGCCGGCGCCACGCCCGGCACGCCTGGCGCCACCGCCACTCCGCCCGCGGCGGCGCCCGGCATGGGCCGTGTGCTGTTCAACGTGCGGCCTTGGGGCCAGGTGTTCGTCGACGGCGCCGACCGTGGTGTCAGTCCGCCGCTGAAGTCGCTGTCGCTGCGCCCCGGCATCTACAACATCGAAGTGCGCAACGGCGACCTCGAGGTGTACCGGCAGCGCGTGACGGTGCAGGACAGCAAGTCGGCGCCCGTGGTGAGCCACGAGTTCAAGTAGCCGGATCCTGCGGCCCTGCCGGCTCCGGGCCGCGACCCGCCTCGGGGTTACGTGCGCGAGGCGGGAGCGCGCTCTTGCATATCTCGCTTTAGGCGGCTCCTCGCAACGCCCTTCGATACTGCACCGCCTCCGCCAGGTGCCCGACCTGCACGGCCTGCGACCCGGCCAGGTCCGCGATCGTGCGCGCCACCTTCAGCGCCCGGTGCGTGCTGCGCGCCGACCAGCCGAGCTTGGCGGCCGCGTTGAACATGAACGCGCGCGCCGCGTCGTCGAGTGCCGCATGACGGTCGATGGCCGCGCCTTGCAGCGACTGGTTGGCATGGCCCTGGCGCAGCATCGCGCGCTCGCGCGCGGCGACCACGCGTTCGCGGATGCTGTCGGTCGATTCGCCCGCGGGCGCTTCGAGCAGCAGCTGCGCGGACACCGGAGGCACTTCGATGTGCAGGTCGATCCGGTCGAGCAGCGGGCCGCTGAGCTTGCTCTGGTAGCGCGAGACTTGCTCGTGCGTGCAGCGACAGGGCCTGGATGACGAGCCGAGATAGCCGCAGGGACATGGGTTCATCGCGGCGACGAGCTGGAAGCGCGCCGGGAATTCGGCGCGCCGCGCGGCGCGGGCGATGGTGATGGTGCCGGTCTCCAGCGGCTCGCGCAGCGCTTCGAGGGCGGATCTGGCGAACTCGGGAAATTCGTCGAGAAAAAGGACTCCATGGTGCGCGCGGGAGATTTCACCGGGCCGTGGCGGTGAGCCCCCGCCGACCAGTGCCACCGCGCTCGCCGTATGGTGCGGCGAGCATGTCGGCCGCACCCGCCATCGCTCGGTCGCGAAGCGCCCACCCAGGCTGGCCACGGCCGCGCTCTCCAGTGCCTCCTCGATGTGCATCGACGGCAGCAGCCCCGCGAAGCGCTGGGCGAGCATCGACTTGCCCGAGCCCGGCTCGCCCACCATCAGCAGGCTGTGGCCGCCCGCCGCGGCGATTTCGAGCACGCGCTTGACGCCCGTGTGTCCCTTCACTTCCGCAAGATCGGCGTAGCGGGGCGGGTTCGTGTCGGGCGCGGCCCGGATGCGCGCCCAGCCGTCGTCCGTGGTGTCGGGCAACTGTGAAGCTTCGTCATCGGTGGCCACGAACTGGCGCACCACGTCCAGCAGATGCCTGGCGCCGTACACCTCGCCGCCTGGTACCAGCGCCGCCTCCTGCGCACTTTCCAGGGGCAGCACCAGCCGCGTCGCGACGCCGCGCGTGTGCAGCGCGAGCGCCATGGCCAGCGCGCCGCGCACGGGCCGCAACTCGCCCGAAAGCGAGAGCTCGCCGGCGAACTCGTGGCCGGCGAGCTTCGCGTTGTCTATCTGGCCGCTGGCCGCGAGGATGCCCAGCGCGATGGGCAGATCGAAGCGTCCGGAGTCCTTCGGCAGGTCGGCCGGCGCGAGGTTGACCGTGATGCGCTTGTTGTTGGGGAACTCCAGCCCCGCGTTCTGCAGCGCCGAGCGCACGCGCTCTCGCGCCTCCTTGACCTCGGTCTCGACCAGGCCGACCAGCGTGAAGCTGGGCAGGCCGTTCGCCAGATGCACCTCAACCGTGACACTGGCCGCTTCAAGACCCAGCAAGGCGCGGCTTTGCACCAAAGACAGTCCCATTTCTCTCCCTCTCCCCAAGATGGTGCGCATTTTTTGAGCATTCCCGCGGTGGTGCGGCGCACCGTGCATCTGCAACCACTCGCAACAGCTGTTGTAACGATTTGGCTCTCAACCGCGCCGCGGACATGGCTGCAAGGGGCGGCATTCGTGCACTTTGGCACGCTCCCTGCTTTGAGCCTTCCGGTCCAACCACACACTTGCGAGGAGTTCCCTGATGACGCACCGTACCGCCGCCCAGGCGCTGATCGTTCTGGCCACCGCATTGACCGCGTCCGGCGCGGCCCTGGCGCAGACTGCAACGACCGACGCCGCAGCAGCGCCTGCGGCAGCTCCCGCCCCGAATCTGACCGGCAACGTGTCCATCACCACGAACTACAAGTTCCGTGGCCAGGACCAGGACATGATCGGCAAGAACGACTACGCCAAGACCAAGGGCTTCAAGCCCGCGATCCAGGGCGGCCTCGACTACGCCTTCGGCGACAGCGGCTTCTACGTGGGCAACTGGAACTCGAGCGTCAACTGGCTCAAGGGCAACAGCATCGAGATGGACGTGTACGGCGGCTACAAGTTCAAGGCCGGCCCGCTGGACATGGACGTCGGTGCGCTCACCTACATCTACCCGGGCAACTCCTCGGGCAACACCACCGAGCTGTACGTCGGCGCCACCTACGCGAACGACAGCTTCGGCTCCTTCACCGCCAAGTACTCGCACACCGTGTCGAAGGATTACTTCGGCTACGCCGGCAACAAGGCCGGCTCGGGCCTGAAGGGCACGAACACGGGCTACCTGAACCTGTCGTACAGCAAGGAGATCGTGCCCAAGGTCACGCTGAAGGCCGCGGTGGGCTTCACCAACATGTCCAGCGACATCCGCAGCCTGGGCTACAAGAGCTACGTCGACTACAACATCGGCGCGAGCTACGACTTCGGCAACGGCCTGTCGCTGACGGGCTCGGTGCAGGGCGCCAACAAGAAGAACTCGTACCTCGCGGTGAGCAACCCGGGCGTCGACTACGGCTTCGGCACCTTCGGCACGACCTACTACTCGCCGAACAAGGCACGCTTCATCCTCACGCTGACGAAGACGCTGTAATCCATACAACAACGAGGTGCGGCCCAAGCTGCCGCGCCATTTCATTTCCATCCGAAGGAGAAAACTCATGAAGCTGGTCACAGCCATCATCAAACCGTTCAAGCTCGACGAAGTGCGCGAGGCGCTGTCGGCCATCGGCGTGCAGGGGATCACCGTCACCGAGGTGAAGGGCTTCGGCCGCCAGAAGGGCCACACGGAGCTCTACCGCGGCGCCGAATACGTGGTCGACTTCCTGCCCAAGGTCAAGATCGAAGCGGCCGTCTCCGACGACCTCGTCGATCGCGTGATCGAGGCGGTGGAAGGCGCTGCGCGCACCGGCAAGATCGGCGACGGCAAGATCTTCGTCTACAACCTCGAACAGGTCGTTCGCATCCGCACCGGCGAAACGGGCCGCGAAGCCCTCTGATCGAGTCCTGGCCCGAAAGAACAACGACTATGAAAAAACTGCTTGTCTCTCTTGCGCTCGGCTTGAGCGTGCTGGCCGCCGGTACCACCGGCTTCGCGCAGACTCCCGCCGCGGCCACGGCCGAGGCCCCGGCCGCGTCGGCGCCCGCTGCCGCCGCGCCCGCCCCGGCTGCGGCGCCCGCAGCTGCAGCCCCCGCCGCCGCCGATGCAGCTCCCGCTGCGCCCGCCGCGGCTCCCGCTCCGAAGATCGACTCCGGCGACACCGCCTGGATGCTGACTTCGACCCTTCTCGTGATCCTGATGACCATCCCCGGCCTCGCGCTGTTCTATGGCGGCCTGGGCCGCTCGAAGAACATGCTGTCGGTGCTGATGCAGGTCTTCGTGATCTTCTCGCTGATCAGCATCCTGTGGGCCGTCTACGGCTACAGCCTGGCCTTCTCGGGTGACGGCAACTTCTTCGGAGGATTCGACAAGATCTTCATGAAGGGCATCACGCAGGAGACCTTCGGCGCGCTGACCACGATTCCCGAATACGTGTTCGTCGCCTTCCAGGGCACCTTCGCGGCCATCACCGTGGCGCTGATCGTCGGCGCCTTCGCCGAACGCGCCAAGTTCTCGGCCGTGCTGCTGTTCTCGGTGCTGTGGTTCACCTTCAGCTACGTGCCGATCGCCCACATCGTGTGGGGCGGCGGCCTGCTGGGCAAGGACGGCGCGCTCGACTTCGCCGGCGGCACCGTGGTGCACATCAACGCCGGTGTGGCCGGCCTGGTCGGTGCCTACATGGTCGGCAAGCGCGTGGGCTACGGCAAGGAAGCCTTCACGCCTCACTCGCTCACGCTCACCATGGTCGGCGCATCGCTGCTGTGGGTCGGCTGGTTCGGCTTCAACGCCGGCTCGGCCGGTGCTGCCAACGCCGTCGCCGGCCTGGCCTTCGTGAACACGGTACTCGCCACCGCCGCCGCGGCCCTGTCGTGGATCCTGGGCGAGAGCCTGCACAAGGGCAAGGCCTCGATGCTGGGTGCGGCATCCGGTGCCGTCGCCGGCCTGGTGGCCGTCACGCCCGCCGCCGGTTTCGTCGGCCCGATGGGTTCGATCGTGCTGGGCCTGCTGGCCGGCCTGGTCTGCCTGTGGGGCGTGGGTGGCCTGAAGCGCATGCTCGGTGCCGACGATGCGTTCGACGTGTTCGGCGTGCACGGCGTGGGCGGTATCCTGGGTGCCATCCTGACCGGCGTGTTCGCTGCCAAGGGCCTGGGCGGCACCGGCGGCGCGACGCCCGACACCTTCGCGATGGGCGCACAGGTCTGGATCCAGATCAAGAGCGTGCTGCTCACCGTCGTGTGGTCCGGCATCGTGGCCTTCATCGCCTACAAGATCGCCGACCTGACCCTCGGCCTGCGTGTGTCGGAAGAAGAAGAGCGCGAAGGCCTCGACATCTCCTCGCACGGCGAAACCGCATATAACAGGTAAACCCCCAGGCTACGCGCACTTCGTGTCGCTACGCCAACCCCCTTGCAGGGGGCAACACCTGCGGCCCGGCAAAGCCGGTTCCGCGGTGTTCCCCGACTGAAGAAAAAGTTTCAAGCGAGGTCTCCTTTGGATGTTCAGCCCGCCAGCGCTTCGGCGCCAGCGGGCATTTTTTTGTCCGGAGCCCCGGTGGCCGGGAGCAGAATCTCGCCACCATGTGGACCTCCATCGAAGACAGCCTCTGCGAGCTCGGCGAATCGCCGTTCTGGCACCCCGAAGAACGATCGCTCTACTGGCTCGACATTCCCGGCCGCGCCGTGCTGCGAACACGCGGCGAGATCGGATCGCCCGATGCGAAGGTCGAGCGCTGGCCCCTGCCCACCGAGCCCGGCTGCATGGCGCCCGCGCGCAGCGGCGGCCTGGTGATCGCGTTGCGCGACGGCATCTACCGTGCGCGCGAATGGGGTGGCGAACTCGCCGCGATGGCGCGCGTTGAGCACGACGTGCGCACCATGCGCTTCAACGACGGCAAGTGCGACCCGCTGGGCCGCTTCTGGGGCGGCTCGCTCAACGAGGCGAAGGACCGCGCCAACGCCGCGCTCTACTGCTTCGACGCGCGCCCCGGCACCGGCGTCTCGCCCACGCTCACGCAGATGGCCAATGAGTCCACCACCGCCAACGGCCTTGCCTTCTCGCCCGATGCGCGCACCCTCTACTGGGCCGACACGGCCGCGCACGTGGTCTGCGCATGGGACTGGGACGCCGAAGCCAACTCGCTCTCGCGCGCGCGCGTGTTCCACCAGTTCGACGCCAAGCCCGAGGGTTGGAGCGCCGATGCACCGCTGGGCTACCAGGGCCGCCCCGACGGCGCCACCGTCGACGCGCAGGGCCACTACTGGGTTGCCATGTTCGAGGGCGCGCAGCTGCTGCGCTTCGCACCCACGGGCGAGATCGTGGCTTCGGTGCCCGTGCCGGTGCAGTGCCCGACCATGCCCTGCTTCGGCGGCGACGACCTGAAGACGCTGTTCGTCACCAGCGGCCGCAAGGGCCGGCCTGCAGCCGAGCTCGCGCAGCGGCCGGCATCGGGCACGGTGATCTCGATGCGCGTCGACACGCCCGGCCTTCCGGTCAACTTCTTCGAAGACTGAAGAGAAGCCGGAGACCCGGGCGCGCATGGCCCTGCAGCACATCCCGCCGATCCAGTGCCTGCTGACCTTCGAGGCCGTGGCGCGGCTGCGGCATGCGGGCCGCGCGGCCGACGAGCTGTGCGTGACGCCCAGCGCCGTGAGCCACCGCATCCGGCAGCTCGAATCGCACGTCGGCTTCAAGCTCTTCGGGCGCGGCGACTTCAGCCTCACGGCCGACGGCGCGGCCTACCTCGCGAACGTGCGCACGGGGCTCGCCGCGCTGCAGGCGACGCCTCTGGGCGGCAGTGCTGCGCAGCGCGCCACGCGGCTGCGTATCGCGGTCACGCCCACCTTCAGCCGGCAGTTCCTCATGCCGAGGCTGGAGCTGTTCCGCAACATCTACCCCGACATCGAGCTCGTGCTGCAGGTGTCGATCCCGCTGCTCGACGTGACGGCAGAGCAGGCCGACCTCGAGGTGCGTTACGGCCCCGGCGGCTATGCCGACTGCGAGCACCGGCTGCTGATCGGCGAGCAGGTGGTGCCCGCCTGCAGCCCGAGCTACCTCAACGAGTTCGGCCCCTTCACTGGTTTCCGCAGCGCGGCCGAGATCGCCGCCGCGCGGCTCATCCGAAGCCCGCTCGAGCCCTGGGGCACCTGGTTCGCGAGCTGCGGCATCGACCAGCCCGAGCCCGCCATCGGCTCGCAGTTCAACGACCTGGGGCTGATGTACGACGCGGCCGCCAGCGGCTTCGGTGTGGCGCTGGTGCGGCAGAAGCTGGGCGCGGAGTGGTTCGAATCGGGGCGGCTGGTGGCGCTGTCCGACCAGGCCGTGACTTCGCCGCACCGGCACTACATCTGCTGGCAGACCGGCACGCTCGAGCGCTGGGAATGCGCAGCTTTTGCCGACTGGCTGGAACAGAGCCTGCGCTGAACCGGACGGCCTGGCGCGAAGTTCTTTCAAGCGGCCGGCAAAAATCCATCAACCCGGGGCTGCCGCAATGCCCGTAGAGTGCGGTACACCCGAGACATCCGCGAACAGAAGAAAAAGAGGCCGCCGCATGAACGCGCCGCTGACCCCCACGCAACACGATTCGCTACAGAAAACGCAGCGCCAGGCGCAGATCGTTCGCGCGCTGCAGCCGCACCTGCCGGCCCACGCGCTGATCTGGCACGACGAGGACACCACCCCTTACGAGTGCGACGGCCTCACCGCCTACCGCGCCCGCCCGCTGGTTGTGGCCCTGCCCGAGACCGAGGCGCAGGTCGCCGCCGTGCTCAAGGCCTGCCATCGGCTCGGCGTGCCGGTGGTCGCGCGCGGCGCGGGCACCGGGCTCTCGGGCGGCGCGATGCCGCACACCATGGGCTTGACGCTGTCGCTCGCCAGGTTCAACCGCATCCTGAAGATCGATCCGGTGAGCCGCACGGCCGTGGTGCAGTGCGGCGTGCGCAACCTCGCCATCAGCGAGGCGGCCGCGCCCTTCAACCTCTACTACGCGCCCGATCCGTCGAGCCAGATCGCCTGCACCATCGGCGGCAACGTGGCCGAGAACTCGGGCGGCGTGCACTGCCTCAAGTACGGGCTCACGCTGCACAACGTGATGCGCGTGCGCGGCTTCACGGCAGAGGGAGAGCCCATCGAGTTCGGCGGCGAGGCGCTCGACGCACCGGGGCTCGACCTGCTCGCGCTGGTCATCGGCAGCGAGGGCATGCTGGCCGTGACCACCGAGGTCACCGTCAAGCTCGTGCCCAAGCCTCAGCTCGCGCGCTGCATCATGGCCAGCTTCGACGACGTGCGGAAGGCCGGCGACGCGGTGGCCGCGGTGATCGCGGCCGGCATCATCCCGGCCGGGCTGGAGATGATGGACAAGCCCATGACCGCCGCGGTCGAAGACTTCGTGCGCGCGGGCTACGACCTCGACGCCGCCGCCATCCTGCTGTGCGAGTCCGACGGCACGCCCGAGGAGGTGGAGGAAGAGATCGGCCGCATGACCGCCGTGCTGCGCGCCTCGGGCGCTACCGCCATCGCCTGCAGCAACAGCGAGGAGGAGCGCATGCGGTTCTGGAGCGGGCGCAAGAACGCCTTTCCCGCCTCGGGCCGCATCAGCCCCGACTACATGTGCCTGGACTCCACCATCCCGCGCAAGCGCCTGGCCGACATCCTGCTGGCCATCCAGGAGATGGAGAAAAAATACGACCTGCGCTGCTGCAACGTGTTCCACGCGGGCGACGGCAACCTGCACCCGCTGGTGCTGTTCGACGCCAACGACCCCGACGAGCTGCACCGCTGCGAGCTCTTCGGCGCCGACATCCTGGAGACCAGCGTCGCGATGGGCGGCACCGTCTCGGGCGAGCACGGCGTGGGCGTGGAGAAGCTCAACAGCATGTGCGTGCAGTTCACGGCGGCCGAGAACGAGCAGATGCTCGGCGTGAAGCGCGCCTTCGACCCCGAGGGCATGCTGAACCCAGGCAAGGTGATTCCCACGCTGCAGCGCTGCGCCGAGTACGGCAAGCAGGTGGTGCGCGGCGGCAGGCTGCCGCATTCCGATCTGCCGAGGTTCTGAGGATGGCGATGGACAACAACGACAACGCCCTCCGCCAGACCGTCGAGCGCATCCGCACCGCTGCAGCCGACGCTACCCCGCTGTGCATCCGGGGAGGCGGCACCAAGGATTTCTACGGCGAGGCGCCGCAGGGCGAACTGCTCGACATGCGGGCGCTCGCCGGCATCACGAGCTACGAGCCGAGCGAGCTGGTCGTCACCGTGCGCGCGGGCACGCCGCTGGCCGAGCTCGAAGCGGCGCTCGCCGAGAAGGGCCAGTGCCTGCCGTTCGAGCCGCCGTGCTTCGCAAGCGGCGGCACGGTGGGCGGCATGGTTGCAGCGGGCCTCAGCGGCCCGGCGCGCGCCAGCGTTGGCTCGGTGCGCGACTACGTGCTCGGCGCCACGCTGGTCAACGGCCGCGGCGAGCTGCTGAGCTTCGGTGGCCAGGTGATGAAGAACGTCGCGGGCTACGACGTCTCGCGCGTGCTCGCCGGCTCGCTCGGCACGCTGGGCGTGATCGCGGAGGTCAGCCTCAAGGTGCTGCCGGTGCCGCCCGCCGAGGCCACGCTCGAATTCGCCTGCAGCCAGGCCGATGCGCTGCGGCTGCTCAACGAGTGGGGCGGCCGGCCGCTGCCGCTGAACGCGAGCTGCTGGTTCGAATATGCCGGTGCTGGCGCGCTCTACCTGCGGCTGCGCGGTGCGGTCGCCGCCGTCGAAGCCGCGTGCGAACACCTGGGCGGCGAGCGCAAGGACAACACGCGCGCCGCCGCCGACTGGCAATCGCTGCGCGACCAGCAGCTGCCCTGGTTCGCCATCGGCGAGGGGCCCGACGCGCTGTGGCGCGTGTCGGTGCCGCAGACCGCGCCCGTGCTCTCCATCGACGGTGCCGCGCCGCTGATCGAATGGCACGGCGGCCAGCGCTGGTACAAGGCGCCGCCCTCGCAGGCTGCGCGCATCCGCGAGATCGCGCGCGCGGCGGGCGGCCACGCCACGCTGTTCCGGCTGCCGGGTTCGGGCATGTACGAAGGGGTGCCGCGCTTCGATGCGCTGAGCGCGCCGGTCGAGCGCATCCAGCGCGCGCTGATGCGCGAGTTCGATCCGCATGGCATCTTCAATCGCGGCCGCCTGCTGAGCGCCAACTGAGAACAAGAACGCAAGACATGCAAACCGAGCTCGCTCCCGAATTCAAAGGCACCGACGAAGGCCGCGAGGCCGAGGCCATCCTGCGCAAATGCGTGCACTGCGGCTTCTGCACCGCCACCTGCCCGACCTACCAGCTGCTCGGCGACGAGCTCGACGGCCCGCGCGGGCGCATCTACCTCATCAAGCAGGTGCTCGAAGGCAAGACGCCCACGCGCAGCACGCAGTTGCACCTGGACCGCTGCCTCACCTGCCGCAACTGCGAGAGCACCTGCCCGAGCGGCGTGCAGTACGGCCACCTGGTCGACATCGGCCGAAAAATCGTCGACGAGAAGGTGCCGCGCCCCGCGATGGAATCGGCCCAGCGCTGGGTGCTGAAGGAAGGCCTGCCGTCGCCGCTCTTCGGCCCTGCGATGAAGCTGGGCCAGTCGGTGCGCGGCCTGCTGCCCGATGCGCTGAAGGCCAAGGTGCCTGAGAAGCAGGATGCCGGCGCTTGGCCCACCGCCACGCATGCGCGCAAGGTGCTGATGCTCGCGGGCTGCGTGCAGCCGTCGATGATGCCCAACATCAACAGCGCCACCGCGCGCGTGCTCGACGCGGCCGGTATCCAGGCCGTGATCGCGCCCGAGGCCGGCTGCTGCGGTGCGGTGAAGTTCCACCTGAACGACCAGGAGGGCGGCAAGGCGCAGATGCGCGCCAACATCGACGCGTGGTGGCCCTACGTGGAGCGCAACGAGGTCGAGGCCATCGTCATGAATGCATCCGGCTGCGGCGTCACCGTGCGCGAGTACGGCCACATCCTGCAGCACGACGCGGCCTATGCGCTGAAGGCTGCGCGCATCAGCGAGCTCACGCGCGACCTCAGCGAGCTGCTGCCCGACCTCGTGCCTGCACTCAAGGCCCGCGTGAAGGCGCCCGAGGGCGTGGTGGCCTACCACCCGCCTTGCACCCTGCAGCATGGCCAGAAGCTGCGCGGCGGCGTCGAGACGCACCTGCGCGCGCTGGGCTTCGACATGCGCGTGGCGATGAACGAATCGCACCTGTGCTGCGGCTCGGCCGGCACGTACTCGGTGCTGCAGCCCGAGCTGGCCTATCCGCTGCGCGACCGCAAGCTGGGCCACCTGAAGCAGCTGCGCCCGGTGGCGATCGCCTCGGCCAACATCGGCTGCATCACGCACCTGCAAAGCGGTAGCGACGACACGCCGGTACGGCATTGGGTCGAGCTGCTGGACGCTGCACTGCGGCAAAAGGCCTGAACGCAGGCGCCATCGGACAAGCAGGAGGGGGTTGGTCCGACTCGCGCGGGGCCGGTTCGGGGCGCATCATGGCTGCATCGAACCTGCAAGGAGCCAGTGCCATGCCTCGTGTTCTCGCACCTTCCATTCCTTACATTCCTTCCATTTCCGCCTCGCTGCGGGTCGTGCTGCTGGCCTGCGCCTGCGCGGCCGGCGCCACCGCCGCGCAGGCCCAGGGCGCCATGCCGCCCTGGCAGGGCGCGGGCCCGGCGCGCTACGTGTGCGGCGGCATCGGCTCCGACGAATCGACGGCCATGCGCGCCGCGATGAAGGAACATCCGCTCGCGCTGCTGTTCGCTCGCGCCGATGGCGCTTACCTGGCGAACGTCGACGTGACGATCAAGGGCGGCGACGCCGGCAATGCCGCCGCGCTGGCGTTCCGCGCGAGCGGCCCGGTCTGCCTGGTCGACGTGCCGAACGGACGCTACGTGATCGACGTCGCGGCGCCCGGCGGCGCCACCAAGAGCCAGGCCGTGACGGTGGGCGGCGGGCCGAAGACGGCCGATTTCAGGTTCTGAACAGGCCGGAGATCGAAGGCGCTCAGGCGGCGGCCAGCGCTGCCTCGACGTCGCGCTCGAGCGAGGCCGGCGTGTCCAGCGGCGCGTAGCGCTTGAGCACCGTGCCGTCGCGGCCGATGAGGAACTTCGTGAAGTTCCACTTGATGGCCGTGCTGCCCAGCAGGCCCGGCTTTTCCTTCGTGAGCCACTGGTAAAGCGGCGCTGCGTTGCTGCCGTTGACGTCGATCTTCTCCATCATCGGAAAGCTCACGCCGTAGTTCGTGGTGCAGAAGGCGCCGATCTCCTCGTTGGTGCCCGGGTCCTGCCCGCCGAACTGGTTCGAGGGAAAGCCCAGCACGGTGAGGCCCTTGCCGGCGTACTTCTCGTGCAGCGCCTCCAGCCCCGCGAACTGCGGCGTGAAGCCGCACTTGCTGGCGGTGTTGACGATCAGCAGCACCTTGCCCTTGAAGGCGGAAAGCTTGACCGGCTTGCCGTCGATCAGGTTGGCTTCGAAGTCGTAGACGCTGGTCATGCTGTGTCCTCGTCAGGAAGGAGAAGAAGAGGCGCGATCATCGCGCCGAGCGGGCGTTCGCGCAAACGCCGCCCAGACGGCGCCCAGCACGATCAGTGCACCGCCCACGAGGATGCGCGGGTCCATCTCGGCTGCGCCCAGCGCCACCGAAGACACGCTTGCGAACAGCACCTCCGACAGCATGATCACCGAGGTCGCGGAGGCCGTGAGCCGCGCCGCGCCGTACTGCAGGCACACGTTGGCGAAGACGAAGGCCGTGCCCAGCAGCGCGGCCCAGCCGAGCCAGCCCGGCGAGGCGCGCAGCGGCGAATCGAACACGCCCAGCGCGGTACCGATCAGCGCCGCGACGCCGGCCACGAAGGTGCAGCCGCAGAACATCGCCAGCGCGCGCGATTCGCCCGGCGCCTCGCGCAGGTGGCGCAGCGCGATGTTGGTGACGGCGAAGCCGAAGCCCGCTGCCACGCCCAGCCAGTCGGGCAGGCTCGAAGGCACGGGCCAGTCGGTGCCGGGCGCCTTCAGCACCACCGCCACGCCGGTGAGCGCGAGCGCCACGCGTGCCAGCGCGCCGCCGGTGGGCCGCTCGCCGAGCAGCAGCCAGGCCAGCAGCACACTCCACAGCGGCATCAGGTAGAACAGCAGCACAACGCGCACCACATCGCCCTGCGTGACAGCCCAGTTGAAGCCCACGTTGGTGAAGCCGGCCGCCAGGCCCAGCACCACCAGCATCGGAAAGGCCGCGAAGCCCTTCCACGCATGCCGGCGCAGCATGCCCATCAGCACGGCGATGGCCAGGTAGATCAGGCAGGTGGTCCACAGCGGATGCAGCCCGTGGCCCGCGATCTGGCGGAAGGGAAACCAGGACACGCCCCAGACGAAGGCGTTCAGTAGCAGGGCGAGTGCTGGCATGGTGGCGGAGTTTTCGTGGGGCACCGAGGAACCGGCTTTGCCGGGCCTCCGGTGTCGCCCCCGGCGAGGGGGTTGGCGCAGCGACACGAAGTGCGCGCAGCCTGGGGGAGGTCAATGATGTTTATCGCTACGGGCAATAGCCAGCAGGTGCTCCACTTCCTCGGGATATTTCTTGAGGTTGTTCTCGTGCCAGCGCTTGATGATCCACATGCAGCCGGCCACCACGAGGCCGAAGGCGCTGATGGCACCGTAGGCCGAGAGGCCGAGGCCCGTGCACACGCTGTAGAAGCCGCCCAGCAGAAGGATGCAGGCCTGCTCGTTGAAGTTCTGCACCGCGATGGAGCGGCCCGCGCCCATCAGGTTGTGGCCGCGGTGCTGCAGCAGCGCGTTCATCGGCACCACCAGGAAGCCGCCCAGGCCGCCCAGCAGGATGAGGAAGGGCACCGCCAGCCACACGTTGCCGATGAAGTTCATGCAGATCACCATCAGGCCCATCGCGATGCCCATGGGGATCACGCGAGTGGCCATGTCCAGGCGCATGCGCATCGAGGCGACGATGGCGCCCACGGCGGTGCCGATGGTCACCACGCCGGTCAGCGCAGAGGCCTGCGTGGTGTTGTAGCCCAGCGCCAGCGACGCCCATGCCAGCACGATGTACTTGAGGTTGCCGCCCGCGCCCCAGAAGAGGGTGGTGGTGGCCAGCGAGATCTGGCCGAGGCGATCGCGCCACAGGCGCGCGTTGCAGTGCCAGAAGTCGGGCAGCAGCGCCGCGACATTGCGCAGCAGGCCTTGTTCGGGATTGGCGCGCAGCGGGCGCATCTCGACGCCGGTGTGCGGGATGCGCGTGTTGAACCAGGCCGCCAGCATGTAGACGAAGATCAGCACCGCGAGGGCTGCTTCGGCCGGCGTGTCGATGCCGGTGTCGATGAGCGGGAGGTCGAAGGCCAGCAGCTTGCTGGAGACCGCATGCCCCACCAGCGCGCCGCCGAGCACGATGCCCAGCAGGATCGACGCGATGGTCAGGCCTTCGATCCAGCCGTTGGCCTTGACCAGTTGCGAGGCCGGCAGCAGCTCGGTGAGGATGCCGTACTTGGCCGGCGAGTAGGCCGCGGCGCCCAGCCCCACGATCGAGTAGGACAGCAGCGGATGCGAGCCGAAGAGCATCATCACGCAGCCCAGCACCTTGATGGCATTGCTGATGAACATCACCTTGCCCTTGGGCAGGGCGTCGGCGAAGGCGCCCACCAGCGGGGCGAGCACCACATAGAAGACAGCGAAGATGGGCACCAGCGCCGCGCGTTGCCATTCGGGCGCGCCCGAACTGCGCATGAGGTCGACCGCAACAACGAAAAGCGCTTGGTCGGCCAGCGACGAAAAGAACTGGGCCGACATGATCGTGTAGAAACCGCGCTTCATCGATGGGCTGGCTGGCCAGAGGAATAGGTCTGCTGGCGGTAGTGAAAAAGTGTCGCGTAGAGGGCGAATGGGCGGTTATAGCACGGGGGTGCGACGCGCAATCCCGCATCCCCACCGTGTTCGACCCCATTCCCGAAGATGCTAAAACGTGGTCTGCATTGTCCCCGAGCTCCCACCGAGCCTTCTCCGGAAACCCTTCATGCCGCGCCCGATCCTCGCCACCGTCCACACCGAAGCCCTGCGCCACAACCTCGAGCGGGCGCGCCGCTCGGCCCTCGAAGCCCGCGTCTGGGCCGTCGTCAAGGCCAACGCCTACGGCCATGGCATCGAGCGGGTCTATGAGGGTTTGCGAGGCGCCGATGGCTTCGCGATGCTCGACCTGGCAGAGGCCGAGCGCGTGCGCGCCCTCGGCTGGCGCGGCCCGGTGCTGCTGCTGGAGGGCGTCTTCGAGGCCCGCGACCTGGAGCTGTGCTCGCGCCTCGATCTCTGGCACACCGTGCACTGCGACGAGCAGATCGACATGCTCGCCGCCCACAAGACCCTCAAGCCGCAACGCGTGTTCCTGAAGATGAACTCGGGCATGAACCGCCTGGGCTTCACCCCCGAGCGCTTCGGCTCCGCCTGGACCCGCCTCAACGCGCTCACCCAGGTCGACGAGATCTCGCTCATGACCCATTTCAGCGACGCCGACGGCGAACGCGGCATCGCCCACCAGTTGGAGGCCTTCGAGCGCGCCACCCGCGACCTGCCGGGCGAGCGCTCCATCGCCAACAGCGCGGCCACGCTGCGCCACGCCGACCTCACGCGCGGCGACTGGGTGCGCCCCGGCGTCATGCTCTACGGCGGCGCGCCCGACTTTCCCCAGCACGACGCGGCGCACTGGCAGCTGCAGTCCACCATGACGCTGTCGACCCAGCTCCTGTCGGTGCAGACGCTGCAGGCAGGAGACACCGTCGGCTATGGCTCCAACTTCACCGCCGAGGTCCCCATGACCATCGGCGTGGCGGCGGTCGGCTATGCCGACGGCTATCCGCGCCACTGCGGCACCGGCACGCCGGTGCTGGTGAACGGCGTGCGCACCCGCATGGTCGGACGCGTGAGCATGGACATGATCACCGTCGACCTCACCAACGTGCCCGACGCGAAGTTCGGCAGCGAGGTCACGCTGTGGGGCAGGTCGGCGAAGACCGGCGCCGTGCTGCCCATCGACGAGGTCGCCAGGGCCGGCGGCACCATCGGCTACGAACTGATGTGCGCGGTGGCGCAGCGCGTGCCGTTCGCCGACATGGCGGACGCTGCCTGAACACCCTGAAGCCGTGAAGATCCTTTCCAACTGGCGCTCCGTGCGTCTTTGGGAAACGCAGGTTGAGCGCGAGCTCCACCGCAAGTACAGCCTGCGCACGCACGGCATTCTCATCGGCAGCTTCACGCTGCTGCTCATGTGGGGCGTGTCGGCGCTGCAGATGCACCTGCTGCACGTCGATTCGCTCGCGGTGCGCTACTTCCTCACGCTGGGCGTGGGGTACCTGGGCTACCTGCTGGTGCTGCGCTGGTGGGCGAAGCGGCTGGTCGAGGAACGCGGGCTCGATCTCAACGTCGATGCGCCCGACTTCGAGTTCGGCGGCGGACGAGGCGGCAGCGGCTCGCACGGCCACACGGGCATCGGCGAAGCCCGGGGCGACGGTGGCGGCGGCAGCGGCAGCGGCCTCTCGGACATCGCCGGCGGCGCGCTCGACGTGGCCGGCGGCGCCGACGAGGGCGCGGTCGTCGTCATCCCGGTGATTGCCATCTTCCTGATCTGCGCCGCCATCCTGTTCGGCGCGGGCTCGCTGGTGTTGCTGTATTTCAGCTGGGACGCGCTGCTGGCCGTGGCCATCGAGATCGCCTTCTCCTACGTCTCGGCTCGCGCCGCGGTGCGCGTGGCGCGCGAGGGCTGGCTCATGGCCGCCGTGCGGCTCACCTGGAAGCCGCTGCTTGGCGCGGTAATCTGCGCGGTGGCGCTGGGCGCGCTGCTCGACCACTTCATGCCGCAGGTCAACTCCCTGCCCGAGGCCGTGCGCGTCCTGCTGAAGAAGCACTGAGCGCGCCCATCAGGTGATCGACCAGCGCCCTGCACTTGGGCGCCATGAAACGGTTGGGCGGGTGGAGGATGTAGGCGTGCCCCTGGTAGTTGCCCCGGTACTCCCAGCCGGGAAGCACGCGCACCAGGCTGCCTGCGGCCAGAGCCTCGCGCGCGACGAAGGCCGGCACCACCGCCACGCCCAGGTCCGCCAGCGCGCCTTCGAGCCGCACTTCGCTGTGGTTGGAGACGTAGCGGCCGCGCACGATGATTTCCGTCTCCTCTTTCTCTCCTTTCTTGCCGAACCGCCAGTGGTTGTCCCGCTCGTGCTCGCCCAATGACAGGCAGCTGTGCGCCGCAAGGTCGCCCGGGTGCTCGATGGCCGCATGCGCCGACAGGTAGCGCGGAGAAGCGCAGAGGATGTGCCCCACCGGCATCAGCCGTCGCGCCACCAGGCCCTCGGGCGGCTTCGTCGTCAGCCGCACCACCAGGTCGACGCCCTCGCGGATCGGGTCGACGTCGCGGTCGGCCACGATGAGCTGCACGTCCACCTCGGGATAGCGCCGCAGGAACTCGAGGATGTGCGCGTGCAGCACGCGACGCGCAAAGGCCTTGGGCGCGCTGATGCGCACCAGCCCGCTGGGCCCGGCCGCGAACTGCTCGCCGATCTCCATTGCGCCCTGCGCCGCCAGCACCAGCTCGCGGCAGCGCGCGAAGGCCTCGGCGCCGGGCTCGGTCAGCCGCAGCTGGCGCGTGGTGCGCTGAAGCAGCTGCACGCCGATCTCCTTTTCGAGCCGCTTCACCTGCCGGCTCGCGGCCGACGGCGTCATGCCCAGCAGGTCGGCCGCTGCCGAGAAGCTGCCCAGCTCGGCGACCCGCACGAAGGTCACCATCTCCGGCAGCACCTTGAGAAATGAATTCGTTCCCACCACGCAATAGTCCTGTTCCGGCCGACGGCTGTGCGGCCCGGGTGCTGCCCGGAACAATTTCCTGCCCGGCGGATGTACCGGGTTTGTTTGAAATGTTCACGAACGGCGCAGGCGGAGTATGGATTCAAAGCGGAACAACAAGCTGGCGGGCATCGGCCTCGCCGAAGTCATGCTGCTGCTCGTGGCGGCGGTGTGGGGCGGCAGCTACGCGGTGGCCAAGCAGGCGACGCAGCAGTTGCCCGTGCTGGAATTCATCGCGCTGCGCTTCGGCCTGACCTTTCTGGTGCTGCTGCCCGCGCTGAGGCCACTCTTCGGCGCCGGGGCGCGGCGGGGCCTCGCGGTAGGCGGCCTGCTCGGCGCGAACCTGCTGGCCATCTTCGTGTGCGAGACCTTCGGCGTGTCGCTCACCACCGCCAGCAACGCCGCCTTTCTCATCAGCCTGTGCGTCGCGCTCACGCCTTTCGTCGAATGGTGGCTGCTGGGCCAGCGGCCGGCGCGGCGCATGTTCTGGGCGGCCGGCCTCTCGGCGCTGGGCGCGGCGATGCTGTCGGCCACCTCGCCCGCAGAGCTCTCGGTGGGCTGGGGCGACGGCCTGATGGTGATCGCCGCCTTCCTGCGCGCAGTGATGGTCTGCATGACGCGGCGCCTCGCCGGCCAGCACGCGATGCCCGCGCTGACGCTGACGGCTGTGCAGTCGGGCGTGATGGCCCTCGGCGCGGCGCTGCTCGCGCTCGCCGCCTCGCCAGCCGGCGGCGCGTGGCACATGCCGCCTGCCACCGCTTCGTTCTGGTGGGGCATGGCGTACCTCGTGCTGCTGTGCACCGTCTTCGCCTTCTTCGCGCAGAACCACGCCGCCTCGCGCTCGAGCCCGAGCCGGGTGTCGCTGCTCATGGGCAGCGAGCCGGTGTTCGGCGCGCTGATCGCGGCCTACGGCTTCGGCGAACGCATCGGGCCATGGGGGTGGGCGGGGGGCTTGCTGATCGTCGGTGCGGCGTTGTGGGTGACGATGCCGGTGAGGGAAAGGGCGGGCCGCGCCGCCGTCGGCGATACCGCCTGAGGCCGCGGCCACAGGCTGTGTCATGCTCGCGCCGATGGACGACGACTTCTCCGTGCCCTCGGGCGCTCACACGCTGCGCGGCACGATCACCGGCAACGCCGCGGGCGATGCACCCCGGCTGCTCGCGCTGCACGGCGGCGGCCAGTCCTCGCGGCGGGGCATCCAGTACCTTCTTGCGGGGCTCGCGCGCGCAGGCCTGGCCAGCGCTGCCTTCGATTTCTCCGGCCATGGAGAAAGCACCGGTCAGGTCGAAGGCTCCAGCCTGAACGGGCGCGTGGCGCAGGCGATGGCGGTGGCCGGGCATGTGGCGCCGGGGCGGCGGCTTTCCCTGATCGGCACGAGCATGGGCGGGCACGTCGCGTGCTCCCTCGTCGAGCGGCTGCGGCCGCCTGCGCTGATGCTCTTCTGTCCGGCTGCCTACGTGGCCGAGGCACAGGACGCGCCCTTCGGGCCGAGCTTCCAGGGCATCCTGCGCTCGACCGTGGACTACGCGAGTTCGCCGGCCTTCACGGCGCTCGAGAGCTACGAAGGCCGCCTGCTGCTGGTGTACGGATCGGAGGACGCGGTGATTCCCGCGCAGGTGCTGGCCCAGTACGAGCGCAGGGCCCGCAGGGCGAAGTCCGTCGAAGTGGTGCGGCTCGAAGGCGCGGGGCACAAGCTGCACGACTGGCTGCAGGCCCATCCGCGTGACCATGAACGCGTGCTCGGAGCCATGCTGCGAGCGCTGGAGGCCGTGCCTGCCGGCTGATCAGGAAGCGGCGCGGAATGCCTCGGGCGCAGCCAGCTGCCGGTTCAGTTGTCCCAGCGCCAGCAATTCATCGTCCGCGCAGAGGATGGCGAAGGCGCGGTGCTTCTCTCCGAAGCTCATGACGGGCCCCGAGTGGTGCAGCGATCGGTGGTTGAAGGCCACCACGTCGCCCGGGTCGACCTCGTAGCCCACGATGTCGAAGGCGCCGCGGTTGGACTCGATGTCGGGCAGCTCGATGGCCGGCGCTTCACCGGACTGGCCTGCGATCCGGTAGCCCGTCTTCCACAGGTGCGAGCCGCGCACCACTTCCGGCGCGGTTTCGCGCGGCATGTGGTCCACGGGCATCCACAGGTGGACGATGCGGTGGCTGTCGGCCAGGCCGCAGGACATGTCCTGGTGCCAGGGTGTTGCGGTCGCGGCGCTCACGTCCTTGTCGAAGAGCAGCTGGTCGCAGATCCAGCGCAGCCGCCGGGTCACGGTGAGCTGGCCGGCGATCTCGCTGGCACCCGATTCGGACACCACGCGCTGCAGCAGGCCGTCGCGGCGCTGCTCGATGCCGTCGCGCGCCAGCTCTATCCACCCGGGCGAGACGATCCCGCGCAGGCACACGACGCCGTCCCGCAGGAACCGGAGGCGCTCGTCGAAGCTCACGCCGCGAAGCAGTGGGTTGCTCATCAGGATCTCCTCGTCCGGCGCCGGCCCTTCGGGCATCAGGCGCGTTGCTCCCCTTTGTTCCCATCCACCCCGCTCGCCCGCACCAGGAAGAGCAGCCAGCCGACCATCAGCGCGGCCATGCAGGCGAAGCCCCAGGTCATGGCGTGGATGGTCTGGATGTAGGAGACGGGCCGTCCGGCAGCGAGCATCGCGGCAGCGAACACCACGGCGCCGACCACCGAGCACAGCAGCAGGGCGCCGGGTTTCGAAGCGGCCCTGAAGCCGGTGCGCAGGCACATGGTCAGGCCGAAGATCGCGGGCGCGTAGAAAAAGGGCGAGAAGTCCATGTCCCTGTAGTTCGCGCCGAAGGCCAGCACCACGAGGTGCGGCCCCAGCAGGCCCAGCGCCACGCCCACGGCCTCGGCGACCAGGAAACCGAGCAGCACGAAGCCGGTGAAGTCGCGAAAGGACTTCTTCCTCTGCGCTGCGTCCGCCGACTTCCAGCTGGCCGCCAGCTGCGGCAGCAGGTAGTAGCCCAGCGCCGACAGCACGTACTGCATCGGCAGCAGGAAGGTGATGTAGATCTTGAGCAGGCCGCCCTGCTCGGCATCGGCCGAGGAGCCCAGCAGCAGGATGGCGCCGCCGGTCATGATCCAGCTCATGAACTGCGAGAGGCTGGCCTTCCAGCCGTAGGCCATCGATTCACGCGTCGTCAGGCCCCGGTCGTCCTTCGCGGCCGGCAGCGGAAGAACCGTGTGGCGCGTGTTCGCGAGCACCAGGTAGAGAAACGGAAGCTGCAGCACGGAAACCAGCAGTAGGGCCTCCTTCCAGCTCGCGGGCCGTTCGGCGTTCAGCACGACGACATAGCCGATCGCGATCAGCGCGCCCGAAACGCAGAGCACGCCATAGCGCCGCCCCGCGAGCAGCAGGCTGCGCGAGATCCAGAAGATCTCGTAGCCCACGATCAGCGCCACGCCCACCCACTGCAGCTGCCCCGGGAACGCGGCGATCTGCCACGCGAGGAAGCCCAGCAGCGAGAACAGCACAACCAGCGCCCACGTCAGCCACGCCGTGGAGCGGTCGGCGTAGTAGCGCCGGATGAGCAGGGGCTCGTGCACCATGGCCATGTGCAGGATGTACTGGAAGCTGATCACCGCGAGGAACGCGGAGGCCACGCCGAAGTCGGCGGGCGAGAGCACGCGCGCCAGCGCGAAGCTGAGCAGCAGCTGGCTGGCGCTGTAGATGCACTGGTCGGCAACGGCATAGATGGGACCGCCGAGGCGTTTCCTGAGTCCTGACAGTCGCTGCTTCATCCACCTAGCCCGAGATGGAAAGCAGGACCGGACTGGAGGTCGCCTTCACGGTGAAGCCCTCACCCGAACGGCTGCCGCAGCTGCCTTCGCGCATCTGCGGGAAGAAGTCGACGCGGGTGCACTTCGCGCCGGCGCCCGCGGGCACCGACACGCTCTGCTGCGCACCCTGCGTCCAGACCACGTGCAGCATCGATTCGCCACGGCGCAGCACCAGCCGGCTCGCGCCGCGCGCGTCGTCGTAGGACACCTTCTGCGAGTGCCGCGCGATCTTCAGGAACTCGGTGAGCGCCGAGTAGGCCTCCTTCTTCTCGCCGGCCTTCGACTTGATGCCGAAGTTGTCTTCCTTCGAGAAGTACGACTGGCCGCGGTCGCGCCACGAATAGAGGTTCAGCAGCTTGATGCCGGCCGCGGCGTTGATCAGGTACTCCCTGAAGATCAGCGACGCCTGCGCGCCCTGGTTGCGCACGGGCATGTACGAGGCGTAGCCCCATTCGGAGGCGACGATGCCGGTCTTGTTCAGCTGGCGGCGGTCGAGCTGCGCGCGCAGCTTCTGGTAGTCGGCCAGTGCGGTCTCGGGCACGGAGCGGTAGGGGTGGATGGAGATGTCCGTCAGGCAGTCGCTGCGCGCGGCCGAGACGAAGGCATCTTCCAGCTCCGAGGGCACCTTCCCCGCACTGCCGCCGACGAAGGGCAGCTTCGCGAAGCCGAAGCCGACGATGATGTCCGGGCGGATCTGCTGCTGCGCGAGCTTCTCGCACAGCGCCGACGAGGCGGCGCCGAAGTCCGGCACCAGGGCGGGCTGCAGGAAGGTCTTGTTGTCGGGCTCGTTCCACACTTCCCAGACCGCGACGTCGGCCGAGTGCGCCTTGATGAACCCGGCCGCGAAGTCGGCGAAGCGGCTCTCCTTGCTGGCGGTGTCGCCGCCCCCGCCGCTGCGCATGTCGCCGGGCTCGTGGCCCCAGATCTCCTTGCCGCCGAAGAGCGTCACGATGGCGTTGAGCTTCGCCTTGCGCACACGCTGGATCAGCTTCGGATAGTCGGTCATCGCGGGGTTCACGCTCTTGATCGGCGGACGCACGCCGAAGCGCACGAACTCGAAGCCGGCGGCGCGGATCTCGTGCAGGTCCTCGTCGGTGATGGTCGCGGGGTCGATCTGCACGCTCAGCGAAACCGGGTATTCGGAGCTCAGGGTGCCGATGCCTCGCGCGTGGGCCGGGCCGATCGGCGCTGCGGCGAAGAGCAGGGCGCCCAGCAGGCTGGTGATGGTCTTCTTCATGGCAGTACCGACTCCTTGTACAGATCGACGATGGCGGTGTTCATGCGCTGCGAAGTGAACTTCTCCTCGAAGATCCTTCGCCCGGTCCGGCCCATCTGGCGCAGGGTCTCGACGGGCATGCGGTCGATCTCGCGCAGCATCTGGTCGATGTGCTCCAGCTCGAAGAGCCGGCCGCTGCGATCGTTCTCGACGATGTCCACGAGGCCGCCGACGGCGGACGCGAAGACGGCCTTGCTCCTGGCCATGGCCTCGACCGCGACGAGGCCGAAGCCCTCCCAGCGCGAGGGCACGACGATGGCGTCGCAGGACTGGTAGACCGCATCCAGCGCGTCCTTCTCGAGCCAGCCCTTGAACTCGACCCGCTCGGGCTGCGCGAGCTGCAGGTCCTTGCGCACCGCGTCGCCGACCACGATCAGCCTGAAGTCGGGCCGCACGCGGGCGTAGGCGTCGAGCAGCAGGTCGATGCCCTTCTGGCGGTCGAGCCGGCCGACGAACAGGATGGTCCGCGGCGCGGGCTTGCCGGCATCCGCAGGCGGCGGCTCGAAAGCGGGGGCTGGCGCCGGGTTCACCGAATCGATGCCGTTGGGAATGCAGGTGCAGCGCCTGATGCCCGATTCGGCAGCGATCCGCACCTCGTGGCGGCTGATGCAGATGATGGCGTCGCTGCGCGAGGACAGCAGCCGCTCGATCCAGCGGTAGGCCGACTTCTTGTAGCTCGACGCCGCCTGGTCGAAGGCCCAGCCGTGCGAGCAGTAGACGATCTTCACCTCGCGCGGTATCTGGCCCAGCAGCGCCATCGAGCGCACGATGCCGCCGGCGATCGAGCTGTGCAGGTGCAGCACCGAGGGCCGCTCCGACTCGATGATCTTCTTCACCCGCTTCGCATAGCCCACCAGCGAGAGCGGGCTGCGCGCGGTGGGCACCACGTGCGCGCTCTCGGGGCCCAGCCAGTCGACCTGCCCGGGCAGGATGAACTTCACCTGGCTGATCTCCGGCGAGTTGCGCTGGAAGTTCGAGACGATCCGGAGATAGGTCTCCAGCCCGCCCTTGAGCGTTTCCGCGACGTGCAGGACTTTCATGGCTTCTTCGCTCCTGGCTGCTCAGATCATTGCGTGGGTGCCGGCGATGACTTCGGCCTGGAGCTCGTCCAGCCGGCGCGGATCGTTGCGTTCCCGAAGCAGGTTCAGGACGGATGCCTTCAGCTCGTCGTGGCGCGGCGATAGGCCGAACAGGAACTCGGTGCGGTTCGTGAGCCGGAAGAAAGACTCGACCTTCTTGTCCCAGTTCATGCCGATGGACGGGATGCTCAGGCTGTAGGCGACGATGTTCGCGTGCAGCCGGTGCGCCGCGATGCAGGAGCAGGCACTGATCAGCGTGACCAGGTCGTCGGGGCGCCTCGGCACGGCGAAGGAGAAGTCGTCCGCGGCGGCGGTGCGCTCGGAGATCTCGGCGAGCACCCGGTTGTCTTCCGCCGCGCCGTTCGTGAAGTACAGCACCCGCGCGCCCTCGGCCCGCAATGCCTGCGCGAGGCCCGAGAAGAATTCGGCCGAACCGCCGGCTCGCTTGCCCCCGTATTCGGAATTCATCACCAGCGCGTCGAGGCTGCTGACGCAGATGCCCACGTCCCACTTCTTCTCGGGGGAGAGTTCTTCCGAGAAGGCGCTCGCGCAGACCAGCGCCGGATCGGGCACCACGTTGATGCGGCTGCGCGGAATGCGGAAGAAGGCGTGCAGGTTGTTCGCCGAATCCACGTCGCGCGTCGCGTAGAAGACCGGCGCGGCGTTCTTGAGGAACTTGCCGACGAGCCACTGTCCCCAGTAAGACCATTTGCCGGTGACGCCGACCGACACCACGGCCACCCTCTTTCCGCGCAGCAGCCGGCCCAGGAAGAAGAGTTTCGACGGGAAATTCAGCGCCACGTCGCAGAAGAGCTGCCCGCCGCCGATCAGCACCAGGTCGGCATCGGCCACCGCCGCCTGCCATTGCCTGCGCCAGCTCAGCAGGTAGTTCTTCAGGCAGTAGGCGAAAACGATTGCCGAACGCAGCAGCGAAGGCAGCTTCTGGAAGACGCCGAAGGCGCCGCCGCCGCGCAGGTTGGATTCGTCGAAGGCCACGCGCCCGGCGATGTCGAGGAACTCGACCTTCGCGTCGGGATACTTCATGGCCGCGATATGGGCCAGCGAGGCCGCGATGACCCCGTCGCCGAGGTTGTCGCTGAACGGCACCGCGCAGATCAGGATCTTTTTCATCTTTGAATACCCCGAATAAGCCTTTTATTTCCCGCGACCTTGATGGCGATCAGATAGAGCATCACGGAGGTCAGATGCCGGGTGAAACTGCCGAGGTCCGGTTCGAAAATCAATTGAACGAGGATGTGCGCGACGAAAAGACTTCCGAAGAAGCGTGGCTCGAATTGCGTCGGATCGCGCTTCGACCATCGCCGCGCCTTGTAGAGGATGATCAGCATCGCCGCGATCATCAATTGCATGAATGCGTCGCTAGGTGTCTGGAAATAGAGAACGGGCGTGATCAGCACCGTCGCGGCGTACACGTAATTCACCAGAAAGCCCGGGCCGGTGGCGGGCGAGGCGATATTGGTGAAGGCCGTGCGGTTGTCGCTGCCGATCTGCTCCGCATAGGCATTGGAGGTGTCGCGCGGCGACTGCAGCGTCTGCAGGATATTGGAGGGTGCCGCCATGATCGCGCCGGCAGCCAGGATTGCCGCCAGGAAATGGTATTTGAGCGGCCGCCGCCAGAGATAATGAACGGCGAAGAATGCGCCGACGATCAGCAAATAATAATTCCGGACGAAAACTCCGTAGATTGCGTATAGGCCGAGAAATGCGCCGACGGTGAGAAATCTGGAGGTGCGGAAATAGATCGTCGTCACCGTGATGCACATGGTCATGATGAGTACCACCGTCTCCTTCGACGGTGCGAACATGTTCAGCATGATGCAAGGCGCGATCAGCAGCAGCCTGGAGAAGAAATCGCCCGCCCGGCGGATATTGCGTGTCGCGAAGAAAAGAAATATCGCGCTGCTGATGCAGGTGAAAACGTCGAGATTGTCCGACCCGATGATGCTGAAAAGCGCGGCCGTGACGGCGAACGAATTGTCCATTTCGTCCGTTCCGCCGTAATTCAGGATCTCGAGGATCTTCGCCGAGTCCACGCTCCATTTCTCGGGGAGCATTTCCCGGAAATACGCATAGATGATCACGTAGACGAACACGATCAGCACCCCGGCAACGGAGTACTGGTTGAAGCGGCGCGTGCCCCTTCTTCCTGTCGTTGTCGTCGCGGGTGCCCGTGCCGGCGCCGCCGGAGCGGGAATGGCGTGGCTCATCGGCATGTGGATTCCGATCCGATCAATTCCAAAGCGAAAGAAGTTCTGTCCGGCCCGGTGGCGTGGACTTCATGAAAGGCGTACTCCGGCCGGCGCGGCCGGAGCCGGTCACCCGGGACCGGCGGTGGAATTCACCGCGACCCGTGACCGGCGGCAACCACCCAGATGGTTCTGAAGAAGATGTCCACGTCCTTCCCGACGGAAAGGGTTTCGACATACCTCACGTCTAGCGCGACGCGCGCGTTGTAGGTCAGCTGGTTGCGCCCGCTGACCTGCCAGAGGCCGGTGATGCCGGGCCGCACGGCGCAGTAGTGCGACCAGCTGTGGCCGTAGAGCTCCTTCTGCTCCAGCATGCAGGGGCGAGGGCCGATCAGGCTCATGTCGCCCACCAGCACGTTCCAGAATTGCGGCAATTCGTCGAGGCTGGTCTTGCGGATGAATTTGCCGAAACGGGTGATGCGCGGATCGTCGTCCAGTTTCTGGTATTCGTCCCATTGGCGGCGCGCCTCGGGATTGTTCTTCAGGTGCTCTTCCAGCACCTGCGCCGAATTGGCGATCATCGAGCGGAATTTGTAGAAGCGGAATACGCGTCCGTTCTTCCCGTACCGCGGCTGGTAATAGAGCACCGGTGCTCCCGAACTCGCGAAGACGCAAAGTCCGAGCAATACGAAAAGCCAGCCGAATGCGATGAAGAAAAAAAGAGCGGCGCCGATGTCCACCGATCTTTTCGCGACCTTCAGCAATGGGGAATGGTTGATTCCGGATTGCGATCCGCCGCGGGACATTTCGGCACCTGCGTCGGCAAGGTCCCAGCCCTGCGGTACGAGCGATTCTTCGGGATGGAGATTTCCCATGGGATTTTTCCATCCGGGTTTGAAGCGCGACAAGATTTCCCGTCGAAATGCTTTCATTTTTGACGCACCTTTCCTCATGCGGGCAATTGCCCGCAGATCCTCGGTTATGGCCCTTTGTTTTTGGCCGACACTACCCGCACAAATGCCTCTTTAGCGTCTGCAATGCAGAAACTATTGCGCGGCCAAATGACTCGATGAAGGCAGTACCAATGAATTAAAGATCATTTGTAGTGCCTTTTTATGCTGAATACTATTTGAGTATTTAATCGATGCGGGAGGTTGGAGGCCCACCGCATGATTTTGAATTTAACTCCAATTCAGGCGGTCTAAGTGGAATCCCTGTTGGTATTGTATGTGTATTGCAACTGCTTGTAAGCGCCGTATTTGTAACCCCCGCTTCCAGCGTGGCGGCGGCTTAAATCAATAGCATTCAGAATTACGCCATTTACCGTTCTGCCCGCATGGGCGAGCCTTCTGACGGTTTCATTCAATTCGCCGAGCTGGGTTTTCTCGGCGCGCGCCACCAGCAGCAGGGTGCTCGCCAGCGGCGCCACCGAGGCGGTGTCGGCGGCCACCAGCACCGGGGCGGTGTCGATGACGACCAGGTCGTACAGCGGCGAGAGCTGTTCCAGCACCTGAACGAAGGACTCGCTGGTGAGCAGCTCCGCCGGATTCGGCGGCAGCACCCCCGTCGTCATGATGTCCAGGTTGGGCAGCACGCCAGGGCGGATGGCCTGCTTGAAGTCCAGCGTGCCGGCGATCAGCTCCGACAGGCCGGATGAGCGCGGAATCGAGAAGAACTGGCTGACCCGGCCCTTGCGCAGGTCGGCGTCGATCAGCAGCACTCGCTTGCCGGTGGCCGCGGTGATCGCCGCGAAGTTGACCGAGACGAAGGTCTTGCCAACGCCGGGTGTCGCGCCCGAGATGAGCAGCCGGTTGTTGGTCGCCTCCAGCATCGCGAACTGCAGCGCGGTGCGCAGGCTGCGCAGGCTTTCCACCGCCGGGTCTTCCGGCTGCAGGTGCGCCAGCACGTGCTTGCCGGCCACCTTGTTCTCGATGTTCCTGTCGATGGTGCGCTGCGCGGCGCTCAGCGGAACGCTGCTGTAGACGTTGAGGCCGGTATGGCTCTCGATCTCGGCCGGATTGCGGATGCCGCCGAAGAAGGAACTCCGCGCGACCGCCGCGCCGAAGCCGGCGGCCAGCCCGAGGATCGCCGCCAGCGCGATCACCAGCGGCCGCTTCGGCCACACCGGCTCTTCCGGAACGATGGCCTCGTCGAGCAGGCGCACGTTGCCGACCTTGCCTTCCTTGGCCAGCCGCATCTGCAGCGAGCTGTTGAGCAGCGACACGTAGAGGTCGGTGTTTACCTTGATGTCGCGCTGCATGCGCACCGTGTTCTGCTGCAGCTCGGGCATCTTGCGGATGCGCGCGTCGACTGTGGCGAGCGCGCTCTTCCATGCGGCGACCTGCGCGTCGAGCGTCTGCACGTTGGGGTGCTCGTTCGTGAAGCGCGACGTGAGCTCGCGCCGCTTCTGCTCGGCCTCCAGCAGCTTGGACTGCAGGTCGACCGTCTGCGTCAGCGCGTTCTTCGCCTCGTCGTCGAGGCTGACGGTGCCGTTCTGGTTGCGGTAGCGGTTGTAGATGTCTTCCGACTGCTCCAGCTGCTTCTTGAACTGCGGCAGCGCGCCGTCGAGGAAGCCCAGCGTCTTCTCGGCCTCGGCGGCCTTGCGCTCCATGTTCTGGCGCACGTAGAGCCGGCCGATCTCGTTGAGCAGCTGCGTGAGCTTCTCGGGGTCGGGGTTCTTCCAGCTCACGTCGAGCACGCCCGACTGCTTGCCCTTCTCGACGACCTTGAGCGCGTCCTGCAGCGCCAGCAGCGTGAGCTGGCTGGACGAGCGCACGAGCACGAACTGCGCGCCGGGCCTGGCCTCGATGCTGGTGACCATCAGGCTCAGGCTGCCGTTGGGAACGCCCGGCACCTTGGCCTCGAGCAGCGTGCCGACGCGGCCCTTCATCGGCGTGTCGATGTCGGGGTTGCCCAGCTCGTATTGGCCGTCGGTGCCCAGGGTCAGCGTGAACTGCTTGTCCTCGAAGTCGGCGGGCACGTCGAACCTGGGCACGAGGATCTTCTCGGTGCCCGTCACGTAGCCGGACAGGCCCATGAAGCCGGGGTCGGACAGCTCGGTGGCGCGGCGTGCGAGCCAGCTCCCCACGAAGGGCGCGTAGCGCGGCCGCGCGCTGATGTAGAGCTTGGTGTTCTCCACCGCCTTGCCGAGGATGGCGCGCGAGCGCAGGATCTCGATTTCGCCCGCGGCCGGCGTCTTCACGCTCAGCAGGGAGGAGGCTGCGTCGCCCAGGAAGCTTCCGGCCGAGTTGCCGGTGTCTTCCACCTGCACGGCGACGTTGCCTTCGTAGACCGGCTTGCCGAGAAAGGCGTACGCCGTGCCCAGCAGCACGGCGACGAGCGCGATGGCCGCGACCAGCCAGCGGTTGTCGATCAGGATGTCCAGGTACTCGGCCAGGTTGATGCCATCGCCATCCTCTTCCATGGCTTGCAGCGGCAGCGCGGCTTGCTGGGGTGCGTTCATGTCGGTTGCTGCTCGGGTTTCGTGATTTTCAGAATGCGGTCGATCCACGCGCGCGCGCCGGCATCGATCAGCGCCAGGGCGTGCTCGAACGCGGCCTCGTCCTTTCCGTAGGGGTCGGGCACGTCGTGCCCCTCGAACTCGGCGATGCGGAACACCTTGCCGCGCACGAAGGGATAGGTCGACTCGAGGTAGCGGCGCTGGTCGCGGTCCATCACCAGGATCAGGTCGGCCTGCCGGCACAGCAGCTGGCTCACCTGCTGCGCGACGTGGCCCGAGATGTCGACGCCGCGCTCATGCATGAGCTTGCGCGCGGTGGCGTCCGCAGGCCGGCCGACGAGCGCGCCGGTGCCCGCGGAGAACACGCGCAGCCCCGGCAGTCCTGCTGCGAGCAGGCCTTCGGCCATGGGGCTTCGGCAGATGTTGCCGATGCAGACGGTCAGCACGGATCTCATCGGTGGTTCATGTAGACCTGGTCGGTGTTGTAGAGCGCCTGCGTCGCCGGCAGGATCAGGCTGGCCACGCGGTTCCAGGTGACCAGCGGCACGGAGTCGATGTAGACCACGTCGCGCGGCTGCAGCGGAAAGCGGTCGGCCAGCGCGAGCGCGGCTGGGTTCTTCGCGTTGAGATGGAAGATGGCCGGCGTGCTCCTGGCACTGCCGGCGTCATTGCTGCCGCCGCCGGTGTTGCGCACGACATAGATCTGCCCCGTGTTGGCAGTGCCCAGGTTCGCGCCGCCGGCTTCACCCAGCGCCTCGCTGAGGCTGAGCCTGCCGTTGTGCATGGTCAGCGCGGAAGGCTTGAGCACTTCGCCGGTCACGAACACCTTGCTCTCGTCGCGGTTGCGCACCTGCACCACGTCGCCGCTGTGCAAGGGGATGCGGCTGGCGCCGACGCCGATGTCCTGCAGCTTCGGCAGGTCGATGAGCGTGGTCTTGTCGCCGCGCGTGAGCGTGATGAACGAGCGGTCGCCGGCGGCCGTGATGCCGCCCGCGCGGTTGAGTGCCTCGGCCAGCGTCATCGGCACGTCGGTGAAGATCTGCAGCCCCGGCGAGTTCACCTCGCCTTCGACGAAGGCGCGGCGGCTCCTGAAGGACTGGATGCGCACCGTCACCTGCGGGTCCTTGATGTACCTGGCGATCTGCCTGGCGATGAGGTCGGAGGCCTCGATCTCGGTCAGGCCCTGCATCTTCACGCGCCCGATGTACGGGAAGCTGATCTGCCCCGAGGCGTCGACGATGAAGCCGGGCGCCACGCTGATGCCGGTGGGATCCACCTGCTGGGAGATCACCGCACCGGCGTGGGGCAGCAGCTCCGGATGGTCGTAGACGACGACGCCCACCACGTCGCCGGGCCCGATCGTGTAGACCGGCGCCTCGCCGAACAGCGCCTTCACGTCCGGCGGCACCGCCGTCGGCCGCGCATCGGCCATCGCCCGGATGAGACCAGGCGAGATCGGCACCAGCCCCCCTTCGGCCGGCATGCCGTCGGCCGACAGGGCCGGCGCCGGACTCTGGTCGGGCTCGTAGGCCACCACCGAGCCGAAGCCCGGCGCGCAGCCCTGAAGCGCCAACGCCCCGGCGAGGGCGGCACTCCAACCCGTCAGGTACAGGTAGCGTGACAAATGGAACTCCATTGCGAACTTGGTTATTTCAATAACTGCGATTGCCCATGCAAAGCCCGAGCCTGATTTGCGTCGATTGCGCCGGTTAATTCTTTTTATTGAGGAAGAGTTAATCCGGGCATCGGCGATTTATCGGCGAGCCAGCGAGAGCGCGAATTGTCGCTGCCTTCGCAAGGCGACTTTTTGGTGGAGTAGACGCAAATGACGTGTCTATTCGTGCGTCGACCACGCCATGCACAGGGTTATGCGGAGGCGAGTTGCCCGCAGCCCTGTTTTCACTGGGGAAAGGGGGGGCGGAATGCCTGTTTTTCAGGCACTCCGGAAAGCCGAAACTTGCGACCTATTTATTACCCCGGACAGCCGGGAGATTGTGGTTTTCGCTCCACAAAGTCAGGTTCCATAGGGTTTTTGATATTGCGTTCAATTTTGTAAAGAAATGTGTCCCGGTAGGAGATGGCTGACAAGCCGTGGGGCGGGAGCATCAATGTGCCTGCCGGAGGCAACAAACTACTTCGAAACGGCGTCGCGGCCGTACATAACTCGGAGGCAGGCGCGGAAGTACGTTTTTCTGATTAATCCTGAAATCGGGCGCCCTGCGCCGGGGCTTCGGGCACCAAGTACGTGCAATGCCGTTCCATCGGGGTCGGAATGATTTCAGGCTAATTGGGCGCGTATTTCGTGCAGGTTCCGATTTGCCCAGAGACAGGCAAGACTTTCGTATTGCCCTGCAATTTCAGGAATTCCGGGTGACGGAGAATGTTTCATATTTCGATCATTGAAACCGGCCCGGATTGCCGCAAAGATCGGAATAAATCAGAAAAAAGAGTTCATGAGCGGCCGGGCAGGGCCGCACAAAGGTGCGAATCAGGGAGAAATATTGTGCCGAGCGTCGGCGAATTGAATGCGAATGTTTCTGTGCCGCCGGTGCGGCGGGCAGGCCCGTTGCAGGCCCGCGCTCATTCTTCGCGGTCGTCGCCCGGGTGGCCGAGCTGCTTCTTGGCGGAGCGCACGCCCCGCACCACCAGATAGAGAGCGCCGCCGGCAACCACCACGAAGCCAGCCACCGCGAGGCCGCCCATGCCGAAGGCCCACCACCAGAACAGGCCGCTGATGGGCAGCAGCACCAGCGCCACCAGCAGCTCGATGAAGATCAAACGCATCCGTCTCCCCTTGTTCTCGGACATGCAGGCAGCCTTGGTGGTGTGTAATAAATCGCTACGTGCATTTTGAGTGGCGAGAGGATAGCCCAAGAAGAAAAGCGGGGGTACAGGGTTTGCGGCCCCCGCAACCCCACCCCCGTCTCTTCTTCAGTCTGCGGGCCGAACCTGTGCGCGGCCTGACTCTGGCCGGCGGACCGGCTCGGTACTCAGTACAGCCCGAGCTTGCGCGTGCGCAGCCGCGCCAGGCCCAGCAGCGCATCGGTGAAGGGCGTGGCCACCGCCGTCAGTTCGCCCAGTTCGCGCACCACCGTGACCAGCGCGTCCAGTTCCACCGAGCGCCCGGCCTCCACGTCCTGCAGCATGGAAGTCTTGAACGCGCCCAGCTTCTTCGTGATCTCGTGCCGGTCTTCGGGGCTCTGCGTGATCTCGATCCCGATGCGCCGGCCGATTTCCTTGGCTTCCAGCATCACCGCCGAGATGAAGCCGCGCACGTAGTCGTCGCCCATGATCAGGTCGGTGGTGCAGCCGGTGAGCGCGCTGATCGGGTTCACCGTCATGTTGCCCCACAGCTTGAACCACACGTCCTTCTGGATCTGCGGCGACAGCGTGGTGTCGATGCCGGTGCTCTTCAGCAGCGCCAGCAGTTTCTGCACGCGCGGCGTGGCCTCGCCCGAAGGCTCGCCGATGATCAGCCCGTTGCCGAAGTGGTGCCGCACCACGCCCGGCCCGTCGAGCGAGCAGCTCGCATGCACCACGCAGCCGATCACGTTGCGCGACGGGATCGCGCGCGCGATGGCCCCGTCGGGGTCCACGGCGGCGAGCCGGTGGCCGGTGATCTCGCCGCCGAAGCCGCCTTCCAGGAACCACCACGGCACGCCGTTCATCGCCACCAGCACGACGGTGTCGGCGCCGATCAGCGGTCCGATGCGCTCGGCCACGCCGGCCAGCGCGGGCGCCTTCACGGCGATGACCACCAGGTCCTGCACGCCGAGCGCCTCGGGGTCGGCCACCGCGTTGACCGGCACGCGCGTGCGCACCTCCCCACCCGCGCTGCCGCGCATCAGCGAGAGGCCGTCGCGCTGCAGTGCTTCCAGGGTGGCGCCGCGCGCCACCACGTTCAGCCGTTCGCCCGCCTGCGCGAGGCCGACGCCGATCCATCCGCCGATCGCGCCGGCGCCGTAGATGCAGATCTTCATGAGCTAAGCCGTTCCGGTTCAGTTGCGGTAGGAGGGATCGATGCGGTCCACCTGCCGCACCAGCGCGTTGAACACGTCCTGCCCCGCGCCGTGCTCGGGGCTGAACTGCAGCGCGTCGCGCGTGCAGCGCCGGGCGATCTCTTCGCTCACCGGAATGGCCTGGCCCATGGAGAAGGTGGCCATCTGGATCTCGCAGGCGCGCTGCAGCGTCCACAAAATCGCGAAGGTCTGCGGCAGCGTCTGTCCCCAGGCCAGCAGGCCGTGGTTGCGCAGGATCACCGCGTTGCGCTCGCCGATGCTCTTGAGCAGGCGCGGGCCCTCGTCGGCATGGATCGTGATGCCCTCGAAGTCGTGGTACGCCACCATGTCGTGCAACTGCGCCGTATAGAAATTGGTCTGCTGCAGGCCGCCCTGCAGGCAGGCCACGGCCACGCCGGCCGTGGTGTGCGTGTGCATCACGCAGTGCGCGCCCTCCAGCCCGTCGTGGATCGCGGCATGCACCGTGAAGCCGGCCGGGTTCACCGGGTACGACGAACCGTCGAGCACCTTGCCCTGCAGGTCGATCTTCACCAGGTTGCTGGCCGTGACCTCGCTGTAGTGCAGGCCGAAGGGGTTGATGAGGAACTGCTTCTCGCCGCCCGTCACGCTGTCGGGCAGCCGCACCGTGATGTGGTTGTAGATCATCTCCGTCCAGCCCAGCATCGCGAACACGCGATAGCAGGCCGCGAGCTCCTCGCGTGCGGCGCGCTCGTCGGGGTGGATCGAGGGATGGACCAGCGCAGACGTGGAAGACGGCGCGGTGGTGGCGATTGCGTTCATGGCAGTTCCTTCTATCTAGATGGCTTGCCCACCGCGCCGGCCGGCGCCCTTCGCGGGAAACACCGCGGAACCGGCTTTGCCGGGCCGCCGGTGTTGCCCCTTCAGGGGGATTCGGCTACACGAAGCGGGCAAGAAACGGGGTGGTCCTATCCCTCCGCCGTGAAGCCGACTTCCTTGACGATCGGCGCCCACTTGGCGGTGTCCTTCTTCAGCAGTTCCGTCAGCTCGGCCGGCGTGGAAGACATCGCTTCCAGGCCGAAGGTGCCGAGGCCGTCGATCACGTCCTTCTGCGCGAGCGCGTTCTTCATCGCGGTGTTCAGCTTCGCCACCAGCTCGGGCGAGGCCTTGGCCGGCAGGAAGAAGGCGAACCACTCGCTGTGCGCCATGTCCTTCAGGCCCTGTTCGCCGAAGGTGGGCACTTCGGGCGCGAAGCGGCTGCGCTTGGCGCCCGACACGCCCAGGATGCGCACCTTGCCCGTGGGCAGGTGCTGCGTGATGTCGCCGATGGGGCCCGAGACGGCCGAGATGTTGCCGCCCAGCAGGTCGAGCATGGCCGGCTGCGTGCCGCGGTAGGCCGCGTGCTTGAGCTCGACGCCGCCTTTCTTGCCCAGCAGCGCGCCGATGAAGTGGGGCGTGGAGCCGGCGGCCGGCGAGCCGTAGTTGGCGCCCGCCGGGTTGGCCTTGGCCCAGGCCAGGAACTCGGGCACGCTCTTCACGCTGGCCGGCACCGCCGGGCCCACCGCGAAGCCGAAGTCGAAGATGCAGGCCAGGCTCACCGGCGTGATGTCGACCATCGGGTCGTACGGCAGCTTCTTGTAGATGTGGGGGTAGATCGTGAGGATCGAGGTCGGCGTCTGCAGGATGGTGCTGCCGTCGGCCGGCTTGCCCTTCACGTAGCCCACGGCGATCTGGCCGCCGGCGCCGGTGCGGTTCTCCACCACCACTGTCTTCGCGTAGTCGCCGCCGAGCTTGGTCGCCAGGCGCCGGCAGGTGGTGTCGGAAGTGCCGCCGGCCGCGAAGCCGGTGACGATGGTGGCGGTCTCGATGTTCGTCGTCGCCTGCGCGAAGACGTTCTGGCCGATGCTTGCCAGCAAGGCGGATGCGCTGGTGGTCTGCAGGATCTGGCGGCGCGTGAAGCTCATGGTGTCTCTCTCCGGACGGTGGTTGTGGAGGGTTCGATCAAGACTCGTCGCGCAGCCAGGTGACCGCGCCCGAGTGGGTCACGGCGCCCTGGTGGGCAGGGCGCACGGTGAGCGCATATTTTTCCAGCAGGCCGCCGCGCGCGACCCCCGCGTTTACCTCACGTCCGGCAAGCCGCGACGCGATTTCCCCGGCCGTCAGGTCGACCGTGATGGAGCGCGCTTGCGCCCGCGCGTCGATGGACACCATGTCGCCGTCGCGCAGCGCCGCGATCGGGCCGCCGTCCGCCGCCTCGGGACCCGCGTAGCCGATGCACAAGCCGCGCGTGGCGCCCGAGAAGCGCCCGTCGGTCAGCAGCGCCACCTTGTCGCCCATGCCCTGGCCGTAGAGCAGGGCGGTGATGCCCAGCATCTCGCGCATGCCGGGGCTGCCCTTGGGTCCCTCGTTGCGGATCACGATCACGTCGCCTGCCTCGTAGCGGCGGTTCTGCACGGCGGTCTGCGCTTCTTCCTCGGAGTTGAAGACGCGCGCCGGGCCGCGATGCACCAGCGTCTTCAGCCCCGCGGTCTTCAGCAGCGCGCCGTCGGGGCACAGGTTGCCCTTGAGCACCGCCAGCCCGCCGTCGCGCGTGATCGGGTTGCCGGCTTCGCGCACCACGCGGCCGTCGGGTGCGAGCGCGCCGGCCAGCTCCTCGGCCATCGTGCGGCCGGTGAAGGTGAGGGCGTCGCCGTGCAGGAAGCCCTGCTCCAGCAGCGTGCGCAGGATCACGCCCGCACCGCCGATGTAGAACACGTCGCGCGCCAGGTACTTGCCGCCCGGGCGCAGGTCGGCGATGAGCGGCGTGCGCGCGAAGATCTCGGCCACGTCGTCGAGATGGAACCTGATGCCCGCCTCGTGCGCGATGGCCGGCAGGTGCAGCGCGGCATTCGTCGATCCGCCCGTGGCCGAGACCACGGCGCAGGCGTTCTCCAGCGCCTTGCGCGTGACGATGTCGCGCGGCAGCGGCCCGTCGCCCATGACCGCCTTCATGAGCTGCTTCGCGGCGCGGCGCATCAGCGGCGCCCGCTCGCTGAACACGGCCGGCACCATGCTGGAGCCGATGGGCGCGAGGCCCAGCGCTTCCGAAACCATGCCCATGGTGTTGGCGGTGAACTGCCCCGCGCAGGCGCCGGCCGTCGGCAGGCAGGCGCGGCTCATCGCGTCGAGCTCGTCGTGCGTGGCGGTGCCGGCCAGCACCTTGCCGATGGTCTCGTAGGTGTCGACCACGTTCAGGTCCTGCCCGTCGGGCCCCGGCATCTGGCCCGGCAGCGCCGAGCCGCCGTGCACGAACACGCTGGGCACGTTGCAGCGGACCATGCCCATCATCAGCCCCGGCAGGTTCTTGTCGCAGGCGCCGATGGCGAAGATGCCGTCCCACTGGTGGCCGCGCGTGGAGGCTTCCACGCTGTCGGCGATGAGCTCGCGCGAGATCAGCGAGAAGCGCATGCCCGAGTGCGCCATCGTCAGCCCGTCGCTGATCGACACTACCGGGCACTCGTGGGGCGTGCCGCCGCCGGCGTAGATGCCGGTCTTGGCGTGCTGCGCCTGCTCGCGCAGGTTGAGGTTGCACGGGCTCATCTCGCCGCCCGTGTGGAACACGCCGACGTGCGGTCGCGCGATGTCCTCGTCGTCCTGGCCCAGCGCGTGCAGGAAGCTGCGCGTGGTCGCGCGGATCGTGCCCTCGCGGATGGTGGCGGAGCGGAAGCGCTTGCTGTTCGGGTCGGTCGGCGTGGTCATCGGCTGGCGTGGGGCTGGCTGGGTTTCAGGAGGAGGTCAGAACATGCCGTTCTTGTTCGCGGCGGTCTCTGGCACCGGCTGCACCACGTCCCAGTGCTCGACGATCTTCCCGTTCTCGAGCTTGAAGATGTCGACGATGGCGCTGCCGCGCGTGCCCGGCTCGCGAATCGCGTTGACGTGCAGGATCACGTAGTCGCCGTCGACGAAGCTGCGCTTGATCTCGCTGCGCGAATTCGGGAACTTCTCGCGCAGGAAGGCGATGAACTTGCGGAAGCCCTCGGGGCCGTCGGCCGCCGTCGGGTTGTGCTGCACGTAGCGGTTGCCCACGTACTGCAGCGCCGCGTCGGCGTCCTTCTGGTTCAGGCCCTTCTCGTAGAAGGCGAGCACCGCACGGCGGTTGGCCTCCTGCTGGGCGGTGGCGTCCTGCCTGCCGGAGCCCATGGGCGCGCAGGCGGCGAGGAACAGGGTGGCTGCCGCGGCCAGGGCCGCGAGGGTGGTGCGTTGCATGGCGAGTGCTCCCGGGTGAAGAAGATCAATAACCGTTGGGTGTGGCCGCGCCCGGCGCTGCCTTGTACTTCGCCAGCAGCTGCTTCGCTGCCGCCGCCAGCACGACCGTGTCCACGCCCACTGCCACGAACAGTGCGCCGGCCGCGAGCCACTTGCGCGCCTGTTCCTCGGTGGTCGAGAGGATGCCCGGCGCCTTGCCGGCCTTGCGGATGCGCTCGATGGCGTCGGCGATCACCGCCTGCACCTCGGGATGGTTGGGCTGGCCCACGAAGCCCATCGAGGCCGACAGATCGGCCGGGCCGATGAACACGCCGTCCACGCCGGGCGTGGCTGCGATGGCGTCGAGGTTCTTCATCGCCTCCACCGTCTCGGCCTGCACCAGCAGGCAGGTCTGCGCGTTGGCTTCGTGCAGGTAGTTGGGGTAGGCCTGCCAGCGCGAGGCACGCGCCAGCGCGCTGCCCATGCCGCGGATGCCTTCGGGCGGATAGCGCATGCCCTGCACCAGCCGCGCGGCCTGCTCGGCGGTATCGACCATCGGCACCAGCAGCGTCTGCGCGCCGATGTCGAGGTACTGCTTGATCAGCGTGGTGTCGCCCACCGGGATGCGCACGATGGGGTGCGAACGGTCGGCCTCGGCCTGCGCCGACCATGCGCTGGAAATGCCCTGCAGTTGCGCGAGCACCGAGCGCACGTCGTTGGGCGCGTGCTCGCCGTCGACCAGCAGCCAGTCGTAGCCGGTGCCGGCCAGGATCTCGGCCGCGTAGCCGTCGGCCAGCCCGACCCACAGGCCGATCTGGGGCTTGCCGGCCGCGAGGGCCTGCTTGAAGGTGTTGATGGGTGTGTGCATGGCGGTTTTCTTTCAGGCAAGGCGAAACGAGATGGAGCCTAGCGGGCCGTAGTCGGCGTGGAAGGTGTCGCCGGGCACGGCCGTCGTGGGCCGCGTGAACGAGCCGCCCAGCACCACCTCGCCGGCCTCCAGGCACTCGTCCCACGGCGCGAGCTTGTTCGCGAGCCAGGCCACGCCGGTGGCCGGGTGGTTGAGCACGGCGGCGGCCACGCCCGATTCCTCGATCACGCCGTTCTTGAACAGCAGCGCGCTCACCCAGCGCAGGTCCACCGCGTCGGGCTTCACGGGGCGCCCGCCCATGACGATGCCGGCGTTGGCCGCGTTGTCGGAGATGGTGTCGAACACCTTGCGCGGCGCTTTGGTGTGGCGGTCGAACTGCTCGATGCGCGCGTCGATGATCTCGATGGCGGGCACCACGTAGTCGGTGGCGGCGAGCACGTCGAACATGGTCACGTTCGGGCCCTGCAGCTTCCTGCCGAGGATGAAGGCCAGCTCGACCTCGATGCGCGGCGCGATGAAGCGGTTGAAGGGGATGTCGCCGCCCTGCTCGAAGAACATGTCGTCCAGCAGCGTGCCGTAGTCGGGCTCGTCGATCTGGCTGGACTGCTGCATGGCGCGCGAGGTGAGGCCGATCTTGTGGCCCTTGACGGTGCGGCCCTCGGCGATCTTGGTCTTGACCCACTCGCGCGAGATGGCGTAGCCGTCCTCGACGGTCATCTCGGGAAAGCGCTTGGAGAAGTGCTCGACCTGCACGCGCGACTTCTCGCTTTCGTGCAGCTCGGCGGCCAGTTGGGCGATGGTGGCTTGGGAGAGCATGTGGGTCCGTTTTTCTCTTGTCGTCGTTCAGCTCTTGTTGAACAGCGGATGCAGGTTGCTGTGCTTGCCGTCGTACACCTGCCCCGGGCTTTCGTCGATCTGCAGGGTGATGCCGATGTGGCGCTTGTCGAAGATCGGCGCGAAGTGCGCGCGCACGGCCGCCAGCAGGTCGTCGCCGGCCCTCTTCTTCACGGCCTCCGAGCGCCCCGCGGCCATGCGCAGGTTGAGGTACACGAAGGCGTAGTCGGCCTCGCCGTCGGCCACCGCGTAGTGCGCGGCGGGGTAGGCCAGCACGCGCGTGCCGCCGGTGGGGTACACCGGCTTGTCCGCTTCGTCGCGCTGCGCGAGCATGGTGTCGGCCAGCGAGCGGCACAGGGCCTGCATGTCGGTCTCGGCCTCGATGTTCGGCGTGTAGAGGATCACCAGGTGGGGCATCGTCTTTGCTCTTTCATTCGACGGACATCACGGCGGCCGTGCAGGTCACCGCGAAGATCGGGATCGCCTTCATGTGGAAGATCTCGCCCTTGCCGCGCGCGGCCGCTGCCACGCTGATGAAGGTGCGGATCTCGAAGCCGCCCTGGCCCGCCTCGCGGTAGGTGGCCTCGTCGCCGTAGTCGTCCTGCGAGAGCAGGGCGTCGCGGTCGTTGGCGCACCAGCGGCGCATGAACTCGGCGTCCCACTCGGCGTTGACCTTGCCCGAATCGGGCGTGGCCGGCCAGTGCGAGATGCCGCCCGTGCCCACCAGCGCGATGCGCTCGGGCACCTTGTCGCAGGCGCGGCGCAAGGCCTCGCCGAAGGCCCAGGCGCGGTGCAGCGGTGTGAGCGGCGGGCCTTGGCAGTTGATGTTCACGGGGATGACCTTGGTGTCGAACTTCGGCGTGAGGAAGTTCAGCGGCACCATGATGCCGTGGTCGAACTTCCATTCCTCCGCGTAGGCCACGTCCACCGTCTGCATCACTTCGCGGATCAGCCGCTGCGAGAGCGCGGCGTCGCCGGGAATGCGGTGCTTCTCGATGCCCAGCCACTTCGGGTCTTCGATCGGGCCTTCGTAGCTGTCGGCCATGCCGATCGCATAGGCCGGCATGTTGTTCATGAAGAAGTTCGCGAAGTGCTCGGCGGCGATCACGATCACCGCGTCGGGCTTGGTCGCGCGCATCGCCTCGCCGAAACGATGGAACTGCGCGTGGAACTCGTCCTTCACGGCCGGGTCGGCCAGGTGCGCGCGGCCGGTGATGCCGGGGGCGTGGCTGCACACGCCTGCGAATACGAGACTCATACGCCCGCCACCTTTTCGTCTGTGCCTGTCGTCATTGCGTAGATGCCGGCGCGCACGGGACCGTACTTGCGCACGCCCTCGCGCATGGCTTCGAGGTAGTCGGCCCACGGAATGCCCAGCAGCGGCGCGAAGTGCATCAGCAGCTGCCCGTTGCAGCCGAGCACGTAGAGCTTGCCGATGTCGCCGGCGTCGATGGCCTCGCGTTCCTCCTCGGTGAAGTCGTAGGCGCCCAGCAGCGCCGCGCGCGTCTCGCCGCCTTCAGCATAGCGGCGCTGCACCTCGGGCTCGCGGTTGAGCGCGAAGAGGAATTTCTGCATCGCATAGAGGCTCATGGTTCAGCCCTCGATCTGGATGTTGGCCTTGCGGATCACCTCGGCGTACTTCGCGATCTCGCTCTGGATGAAGGCCGCGAAGCGCTCGGGCGTGCCCGACAGCGACGCGATGCCTCCCTTCTGGAAGGCCTCGGTCACCGCGGGGCTCGCGAGCGCGCGGTTCACCTCGGCGTTCATGCGCTGCACGATGGCGTCGGGCGTACCGGCGGGCGCCAGCAGGCCGTTCCACGAATTGGACTCGATGGGCACGCCCTGTTCGGCCAGTGTGGGTATGGCGCTCGCGTACTGCGAGCGCTGCGCGGTCGCCATGCCCAGCGCCACGAGCTTGCCGCTCTGGATGTGGCCGCGGAACTCGGGCCAGTTGCCGAACATCATCGTCACCTGCCCGCCGAGCAGGTCGGTGAGCGCGGGGCCCTGGCCCTTGTAGGGCACGTGCACGATGTCCAGCCCCATCTGCAGCCTGAGCATCTCGCCCGAGAGATGGGCCGAGGTGCCGTTGCCGAAGGATGCGAAGCTCAGCGTGCCCGGCTTGGCCTTGGCGGCGTCGCGCAGGTCGGCCAGCGTCTTCAGGCCGCTGCCCGGATGCGTGGCGAGCACGTGCTCCGACATGCCCATGAGCGCGACCGGGCGCAGGTCCTTCTGCGTGTCGTAGGGCAGCTTGCGGATCAGCGTCTGGTTGGCCGTGAAGCTGTTGGCCACGCAGACGAAGGTGTAGCCGTCGGGCGCTGCCTTGGCAGCGGCATCGACGCCGATCACCGTGCCCGCGCCGGGCTTGTTTTCGACGATCACCGACTGGCCCAGCGTCTTCGACAGCTCCGTGCCGACGAGGCGCGCGACGAAGTCGGTGGTGCCGCCGGGCGTGAAGGGCACGATCACGCGGATCGGCCTGGCAGGCCAGGTGCCCTGCGCGCGTGCGAGCGAGGGCAGGGCCGCCAGGGCGGCGGCGCCCTGCAGCAGCGCGCGGCGTTGCATGCTCACGCCACGCCCTTGCACGACTGTCGGATCGTGGCTCACGCCACGCCCTTGCACGACTGTCGGATCGTGGCTCACGCCACGCCCCAGTGCGGAATGTGGTGCGAGCCCAGCGACACCGCCACGTTCTTCGGCTCGCAGAACACTTCGTAGCTCCAGGTGCCGCCTTCGCGGCCGGTGCCCGAGGCCTTGGTGCCGCCGAATGGCTGGCGCAGGTCGCGCACGTTCTGGCTGTTGACGAAGCACATGCCGGCCTCTACTGCGGCGGCCACGCGGTGCGCCTTGCCGATGTTCTCGGTCCACACGTAGCTGCTGAGGCCGTACTGGATGTCGTTGGCCAGTTCGATGGCGTGGGCCTCGTCCCTGAACGGAATGAGGCAGGCGACGGGGCCGAAGATCTCGTCCTGCGCGATCTTCATGCGGTTGTCCACGTCGGCGAAAACGGTGGGCGCCACGTAGTTGCCCTTCTTCACGCGCTCGGGCAGGCTCGAGGGCGCTTCCAGCCCGCCGCACAGCAGCGTCGCGCCTTCCTTCGGGCCCAGCTCGATGTAGCTGCGCACCTTGGCCAGGTGGGCCTGCGAGATCATCGGGCCGACGATGGTCTTCTCGTCCAGCGGGTCGCCCACGGTGATGCGCTTCGCGCGCTCGGCGAACTTCGCGGCGAAGTCGGCGTAGATCGACTGCTGCACCAGGATGCGCGAGCCTGCGGTGCAGCGCTCGCCGTTGTTGCTGAAGATCATGAACACGGCCGCGTCGAGCGCGCGGTCGAGGTCGGCGTCCTCGAAGATCACGAAGGGGCTCTTGCCGCCGAGCTCCATGCTGAACTTCTTGAGGCCCGCGCTCTTCACGATGCGGTTGCCGGTGGCGGTGGAGCCGGTGAACGAAATGGCGCGCACGTCGGGGTGCGCCACCAGCGGCTCGCCGGCTTCCTTGCCGTAGCCGTGCACCAGGTTCAGCACGCCCGGCGGAATGCCGGCTTCCAGCGCCAGTTCGCCCAGGCGCGCAGCCGTCAGCGGCGAGAGTTCGCTCATCTTCAGCACTGCAGTGTTGCCGAAGGCCAGGCAGGGCGCGACCTTCCAGGTGGCCGTCATGAAGGGCACGTTCCACGGGCTGATGAGCGCGCACACGCCCACCGGATGGAACAGCGTGTAGTTCAGGTGCGTGGGCGTGGGGTAGGTGTGGCCGTCGACGCGCGTGCACATCTCGGCGAAGTAGTAGAAGTTGTCGGCCGCGCGCGGCACCAATTGCTTGCCGGTCTGGGCGATGACCTGGCCGCAGTCGTTGGTCTCGGTCTGCGCGATCTCGGGCACGTTCTTCGCGATCAGGTCGCCGAGCTTGCGGATGAGCTTGGCGCGCTCGGGAGCGGGCATGCCGGCCCACCTTGGAAAGGCTTCCTTGGCGGCAGCCACGGCGGCGTTGACTTCGGCCTCGCCGCCCGAGGCGACTTCGGCCAGCACTTCCTGCGTGGCGGGGTTGACGGTCTCGAAGTAGTCCGAGCCCTTGACGGACTTGCCGCCGATGAGATGGTCGATCTGTTGCATGGAAAAAAGTCCAAAAAGGTCCGGTTCAATCAGTCCAGTTTGATGTCGCGCGCCTTGATGAGCGCGTGCCATTTCTTGCGCTCCGAGTCGGTGTAGCGCGTCATTTCGGTGGCATCGGCGGGGCGTGCCTCCCAGCCGGCGTCGTAGAGCTTCTGCTTCACGCTGGCGTCGGCCATGGCCTTCTGCAGCTCGCTGCCCAGCTTCGCCTGCACTTCCTTCGGCGTGGCCGCGGGCGTCACGAGGCCCTGCCATGTGTAGGCCTCGACGTTGGCGAAGCCGAGCTCCTTGGCCGTGGGAACGTTGGGCAGCTGCGGCACACGCTCGCCCGACATGGCCAGCAGCGGGATCACCTTGCCGGCCTTGACCGCGCTCACGCCGCTGGGCAGGTCGAGCATCATCAGCGCGACCTGGCCGCCCATCAGGTCCTGCAGCGCCGGGGCGCCGCCCTTGTAGGGCACGTGCAGCATCGACACGCCGGCTTCGCGCTGGAACAGTTCGTAGGCGAGGTGGTGCGGGCTGCCGGTGCCCGGCGTCGCGATGCTGTACTTGCCCGGCGATGCCTTCAGCGCGGCCAGCAGCGCCTTCGCGTCGGCGATGCCTGCGTTGGGCGCGGCGGTGATGATGAGCGGCGAGCGCCCCATCATGCCGACGAGGGCGAAGTCTTTCTCGGCGTCGTAGGGCAGCTTCCTGTAGAGCGCGGGGTTGTAGACCAGCACGCCGTTGTCGGCGGAGAACACGGTGTAGCCGTCGCCCGGCGAGCGGGCCACGTTCTCCGACGCGATGATCGCGCCCGCGCCGGGGCGGTTGTCCACCAGCACCGGCTGGCCCATCTGCTGCGAGACCTGCGCGCCCACGGTGCGCGCGAGGAAGTCGGTACCGCCGCCGGCCGGGTAGCCGACCACCCAGCGCACGGGCTTGGCGGGGTAGGCAGTCTGCGCGAGGGCTGCGGCCGAGACGGCCAGCGCCAGGGCGGCCGCGGTGAACTGGAGGAGCTTTCTGCCGGTGATCATGTCGTGTCGTCTCCGCTGATCTGGTTTTGGATATGGCAAGGAAAAGGTGCGCTGCGACGGCGCACCGGCTCAGGCCGCCGCGATGGTGTTGACCAGCGCGCCGATGCCTTCGATCTCGGTGACGACCACGTCGCCCGGCTTGCAGTCGACCACGCCGTCGGGCGTGCCGGTGAGGATCAGGTCGCCCGGCGAGAGCGTCATGAAGCGGCTGAAGTACTCGATGAGGAAGGGCGCGTCGAAGATCATGTCGCGCGTGTTGCCTTCCTGCGTGACGGTGCCGTTCACCGTGGTGCGCAGCGCGAGCGCCATCGGGTCGGCGATGTCGGCGGCGTCCACGAACCACGGGCCCAGCGGCGTGCAGGTGTCGCGGTTCTTCACGCGCAGGTTGGGGCGGTACCAGTTCTCCAGGTAGTCGCGGATAGCGTAGTCGTTGGCCACGGTGTAGCCGCCGATGAAGTCGTAGGCGTCGTCGCGCTTCACGTTCCTCGCGGTCTTGCCGACCACGATGGCGAGCTCGCACTCGTAGTGCATGAACTGCACGCCGGCCGGGCGCCGCGTGTGCTGGCGATGGCCGATGAGCGCGCTCTGGCCCTTGACGAACACCAGCGGCTCCTCGGGCGCCTTGAATTCGAGTTCCTTGGCGTGGTCGGCGTAGTTGAGGCCCAGCGCGAGGATGGTGCGCGGGCGCGCAGTCGGTGCAAGCGGCGGCAGCCACACGAGCTGCTCCTGCGGCACGACGCGGCCGTCGTCCAGCCGCACGGCCGCGTCGGGCCGGCCGTCGAATTCGTGGCTGGTGCCGGTGTGCTCGCGGCCTTCGAAGATGACGCGTGCGTGCTTCATGCCGTGGCTTCCTTCACCAGCGTGTTGCTCAGGGTCTCGAAGCCCGGCGCGGAGATGTCGATGCGGTCGCCCGCGCGGGCCAGCGGACGGCCGGCGCCGCAGCCGAGCATCAGCACGTCGCCGTGCGCGAGCGTCATGAATTCGCCGACGTCGGCGAGCAGCTGCTGCGCCGGGCGCACGAGCTGCGAGAAGTCGAGCGACTGCCTGAGCTCGCCGTTGATGCGCACCTCGGCGCGGAAATTCGCGGGGTCGGCCACTTCCTGCGCGTCGCGCAGCACGGGGCCGATGCCGAGGAAGCCGTCGACGCACTTGAACTTGACCGGCGGGCGGAAGAAGCTCGCGTGGGGAATCGACAGGTCGTTCATCAGCACGAAGCCTTCGACGTCGCCCTCGGCGCCGATCACCATGCCGATGCTTGCGCCGACTTCGACCTCGGGTACGCCGGCCGGCACCGTGATGGCGCTGCCGTGCGGGCTCCAGGTGTTGGCCGTCTTCACGTAGAGCACGGGCGCCTTCGGCGGAGCCTTGTAGGGCGGTTGCATCATCTGCGGCGCGAGTGCCTCCACCTCCGCGCGGAAGTTGAGCAGGGTGCCGTACACCGTGCCCGTGGGCAGGAAATGGGGAGTGCTGCTCATGGCGAGGGTTGCTCCAGTGCGATGAGTTCGTCGAGCAGCCCGTAGAGCTGCGCGAGCTTGGCCTTGCCGAGGGACTGTTCCATCCAGTCGTAGTGGGCCTCGATGCTGCTGCCCAGCCGCTTCACCAGCTTCATGCCGTGCGGCGTGGCCTCGACCACGGTGCGGCGCTGGTCGGCCGGATCGCGCGCGCGGGTGATGAGGTTGTCGCGCTCCATGCGCGCGAGCACGCCGGTGAGGCTGGGCCCGAGGATGAAGGCCTCGCGCGCCACGCGGCCGGTGTCGACCGCGCCGTGCTCGCCCAGCACGCGCAGCACGCGCCATTGCTGGTCGGACAGCGCGTGCTCCCGCAGGCTGGGCCGCGTGTGGGCCATCACGGCCTCGCGTGCCTGCAGCAGCAGGCGCGGCAGGTTGCGATGAGTGAATGTGGTGCTCAAGGCTTGTCTCTTCCGAAATTACTTAACATGTTAAATGAATCGTCGCGGCTTTCCTAGCCGATTGCCGGGTCGATTCGCAAACCTAGGGTATGCACGGATACGCCGTGCGATGCGCTTCAGCGCGCGGCGGGTGCTTCACGGCGGCGCCGGTCGGCCTTGGGCAGGTCGGCTGCGGCAGCCACCATCGCCTCGCCGCGCGCATGCAGGCGCTGCAGCATGTCGTCGAGCAGCGCCACTTCGTCGGTCTTCAGCGCACCCAGCAGTTCGGTGTTGATCGCGCAGACCAGCGGATAAAGCTCCGAATGCAGCTTCGTGCCTCGCGCGGTCAGTCGCAGGAGCACATGGCGCCGGTCGCCCGCGGGCTGCTCGCGCGAGATCAGATCCTTTTCGACCAGCGAGCTCACGGCGCGCGACGTACGTGCCCGGTCGAGCTGCGCGTGCTCCGCCAGTTGCGACGAGCCCAGCGCGCCGTGCCCCGCAAGCGTGGCGATGAGCCGCCATTCACGCCGCGTGATGCCGAAGCGCCCCTCGCACAGCCGGATGACCATGCTGCCCGCGACCGACAGCAGCCGACTGGTGCGGTAGAGCAGCAGGTCGTCGAGCGTGCGGGGCTGCGCTTGCATCGGCATAGGGTTTGCCCGGGCAATGATTGATTAGATGAACCAATTGTCGGCGCTCTACAGTGGCCGCGACCCATCGCGCTGCGCAGACAGCAAGCAACGGAGACAAGACAGATGACGACAGACCCGCAGTTCCTGCATCTTCACAGGCGCCGCCGCATGCTGGCCGCGCTCGGCGGCATGGCCCTCGCGCCGCTGGCGACGGCCGTGCGGGCGCAGCCGGCAATCGCGCCGGGAACCCCCATCCGCGTGCTGATCGGCGTGCCCGCCGGCGGCACGCAGGACGTGCTCACCCGCGCCATCGCGCAGGAAGTGCGCGAGTCGCTCGGCCCGCTCATCGTGGACAACCGTTCCGGCGCCGCGGGGCGCATCGCGGTCGACGTGGTGAAGACCGCCGCGCCCGACGGCCACACGCTGCTGCTGGGCACCGCGAGCATGATGACCATGTTCCCGAGCGCCTACAGGAACCTGACCTACGACCCGGTCAAGGATTTCCAGCCGATCATCAACGCGGCCCGCTTCGAGCTCGCGCTGGTGGTGCACAAGGACGTGCCGGCCAACACGGTCGCCGAATTCATCGCCTGGGCCAAAAAGCAGCCCGGCGGCGTGAGCTTCGCGTCGTACGGCGCGGGCACGCCCTCGCACTTTCTCGGCGAGATGCTCAACCGATCGGCGGGGCTGTCGATGGTGCACGTGCCCTATCGCGGCTCCACGCCGGCGCGCCAGGACGTGATGGGCGGCATCGTTCCCGCCTACTTCGACACCGTCGGCGGCGCGCTGCAGCTGCTGCCCACCGGCCGCGTGAAGGTCATCGCCACCAGCGGCGAGAAGCGCTCGCCGCTGATGCCCAGCCTGCCCACTTTCGTGGAGAGCGGCCTGAAGGACGTGGTGGCGACCGCCTGGTTCGCCTACTACGCGCCGCTGAAGACGCCCAAGCCTGTGGTCGACCAGCTGCGCGCCGAGTTCACGCGCGCGGTGAATTCCCGCGAGGTGCGCCAGCAGCTGCTGCAGAACGGCATGTACCCGGTCGGCGATGGCCCCGAGGCGCTGCTGAAGACCATGCGCGAGGACACCGCGCGATGGGCGGCGATCATGAAGGCGGTGAACTTCCAGGCCAACGACTGAAGAAGCAGCATCGCCCGGCCACCTAAACTCGAAGGATGGCCAAGGACAAATCACTTTTCGTCTGCAGCGAATGCGGCGGCACCAGCCCGAAGTGGCTGGGCAAATGCCCCAGCTGCGGCGCATGGAACACGCTCGTCGAGCAGGTCGCGGGCGCCGGCAGCGGGCCCGCCAACAACCGCTTCGGCACACAGTTCGCGTCGCTTGCGGGCGCATCGGAGCTCGCGACGCTCTCGGAGATCGAGGCGACCGACGTCGCGCGCACGCCCACCGGCATCGACGAGCTCGACCGCGTGCTGGGCGGCGGCATCGTCTCCGGCGGCGTCACGCTGATCGGCGGCGACCCGGGCATCGGCAAGTCGACGCTGCTGCTGCAGGCGGTCGACGCGCTGCAGCACGCCGGGCAGAACGCGCTCTACGTCACCGGCGAGGAAAGCGGCTCGCAGGTGGCGCTGCGCTCCAGGCGGCTGGGCCTGGACCACTCGCAGGTGCAGGTGCTGGCGGAGATCCAGCTCGAGAAGATCATCGCCACGCTCGACGCCACGCGCCCGGCCATCGCGGTGATCGACTCGATCCAGACCGTCTACTCCGACCAGCTCACCTCGGCCCCGGGCTCGGTGGCGCAGGTGCGCGAATGCGCCGCGCACCTCACGCGCTTCGCCAAGACCAGCGGCACGGCGGTGGTGCTGGTGGGCCACGTCACGAAGGAGGGCGCGCTCGCCGGTCCGCGCGTGCTGGAGCACATGGTCGACACGGTGCTGTACTTCGAGGGCGACACGCATTCGAGCTTCCGCCTCGTGCGCGCCATCAAGAACCGCTTCGGCGCGGTCAACGAGATCGGCGTGTTCGCCATGACCGAGCGCGGCCTGAAGGGCGTGACCAATCCGAGCGCGATCTTCCTGAGCCAGCATGCCGAGCCCGTGCCTGGCAGCGTGGTGCTCGTCACGCTCGAAGGCACGCGGCCGATGCTGGTGGAAATCCAGGCGCTGGTCGACAACGGCGGGCCGAGCCCGCGCCGCCTCTCGGTGGGCCTGGACCGCGACCGCCTCGCGATGCTGCTGGCGGTGCTGCACCGCCACGCCGGCGTGGCATGCATGGACCAGGACGTGTTCGTGAACGCGGTGGGCGGCGTGCGCATCAGCGAGCCCGCGGCCGACCTGGCCGTGATGCTGGCCATCACCTCCAGCCTGCGCGGCAAGCCCATGCCCAAGGGCTTCATCGCCTTCGGCGAAGTGGGCCTGGCCGGCGAGGTGCGCCCCGCGCCGCGCGGGCAGGAGCGCCTGCGCGAGGCCGCCAAGCTGGGCTTCAGCGTGGCGGTGGTGCCGAAGGCGAACGCGCCCAAGAAGGGCGCGAAGGAAATCGAAGGGCTGACGATCCACGCGGTGGACCGCATCGAGGAGGCGATGGACGTCGTCCGCCGCCTCGACTGAAACCGGGAAAAAATGACCCGGCGCGCACGCTGTCGCGCCGGGCCTACCCTCCCTATCCCCCGATGTGCATCGTGAACGCCGGTCCGCTGTTGAGCACGCATTGGCCGCTACCCAGCGTGGCCGAGTTCATCGAATACTGGCAACTCAGGTTGCCGCCGCGGCTGCCCGTGGCGTTCGCCACGCCGTTGGCACGCGAGCCGGCGACCCGGGTTGCCTCTCCCTGGAACTGTTCTCCGCCGATCTGTGCGTTGAAGTGGCCGCGGCCGTTCATGTCGTTGGTCACGGTGCCGGCGACGACGCCGTAGCGCGAGGCCTCGGCATTCGACGGGTACAGCCGCGCGTTGAAGGTCTGTGCGACCGGGCCCGGCGCGACGGCGTAAGCCTGCGAAGGCGGCGCCGAGGGAGCGGGTTGCCCGAGCGGCACGACGTAGCAGCCGCTGAGCGCGGCGGCCGTGAGCGTGGCGGCGAGGGTGAGACGAACGAATGTGACGGAGCGCGGGATGGTCATACGCTTTTCGGTGGCCCGGGCGGATGCCCGTGCGGCGAAATGTGCCGCCTCTCGCCGCCGCCGTACGTGCCTTTCGCTGCGAGTACCGCCTTGCGCGCCCGGCGGTAGCCACGGCCGCTACCGCGATCGCTGCGGATGGGCCGGCACAATCACGCCCCTACCAACCGTTCGCCGAATGAAGCCGATGCCGTTCCCGATTGCCGCCGTCATGGTCCATGTCGCTGACGTGGAGGCGGCGCTGCGCTGGTACGAAGCGGCATTCGGGGGCGAGGCCGTTCGCGTCCGCATCGGGACGCCGGTGTTCGAATGCCTGTCGGTGCAAGGGGTCCTGCTCGAGATCGTGCCGAGCGACGGGAAGGTCGGTTCGGGCGCTTCGGGCTCGGTCGTGTACTGGAGCGTCGACCGTTTCGATGCCGCGCTGCGCCGCTTCGAATCGGCCGGTGCTGTGCTGTACCGGGGGCCGCTACGGCTGGACGACGCGCAGGGCGTGCAGTACATGTGCCAGGTGCGCGACCCCTGGGGCAACTGCATCGGCCTGCGCGGCCCGGCCTGAGGTCTTTGCCGGCCGCGATGTGCCGGGCGGCGACAATGCACGCCATGAATTTCAAGAACTTTCTGCTGCCCGTGGGCGCCATCGTCGTCATGGCGCTGGCCTGGCGCGCTGGCGGATGGGGCGGTGTCGCCCTGGCCGGTGGCGCGATCGTGATGTTCCTGCTGCTGCACTTCAACCGCGCCATGCAGGTGCTCAAGCGCGCGGCCGAGCGGCCGGTGGGCTACGTGGCCAGCGCGGTGATGCTCAACGCCAAGCTCAAGCCGGGCGTGACGCTGATGCATGTGATCGCGATGACGCGCGCCCTCGGCGAACTGCGCTCGCCCAAGGACGAGCAGCCCGAGCACTACCGCTGGACCGACGGCGGCGGCTCGTATGTCGATACCGTGTTCAACGGCGGCAAGCTGCAGAGCTGGACGATGACGCGGCCCGAGACGCCGGCCGACGAAGACAGCGCAGCCTAGGACGCACTCCCCTTGCGCCGGGGCTGCCGCCACGGCGGATTGGCTTTCGCCTGGTGGCGCGCCTCCTTCGCGAATTCGGCGCATGCGTGCGTCATCAGGTCGGCCGAGCGGTAGACCAGGAACACGTCGAAGTCCGGCAGTTCGTCGGTGATCGGCAGCTTCTCCAGCAGATGGGGCTGCAGCCGCAGCGGCCCCGCGCCGTGGAACACGAAGTCCGACCACATGCTGATCAGGTCGGTCTGCGTGGCCAGCTGCAGGCCCAGCAGGTTCGAGGCGCTGTGCACCATGCGCCTGGGCATCTCCAGTCCGTGCATGTTCATCATGCTCACCAGCGGGCTGCCCGCGTCGTCGATGGGGTCGAGCACGAGCCAGTCGGCGTCCACCAGCGGCTGCAGCCTGCGCACACGCCTAAGCGGATGGCCGGTGCGCACCGACAGGTGCATGGCCACCGAGAACAGCGGCTCCCACTGGAATGCGTTGGTTCCCGGCCCGTTGCAGGTGGAGACCATCCCCAGGTCGAGCCGGCCTTCGCGCAAGCCCTCGAAGATCTGCTGCGGCCGCAGCTCGAAGCCGCGCAGCGCCACGTTGGGAAAGCGCCTGCGGAAAGACGCCATCGCATCGGGCAGCGGCCCGCTCGATGCCACGGCGGTGAAGCCGATGTTGAGCTGCGCCTCGTCGTGCCCGCGTATCGCCTCGATGTCTTCCAGCGCGTGGCGCAGCTCCTGCTCGACCACGCTCGCGCGCTTGACCAGCGCCGTGCCGTAGGCCGTGAGGCTCACGCCGCGCGTGGAGCGCGACATCAGCGTCACGCCGAGTTCGCGCTCCAGCTCCGAGATGGTCTTCGACAGCGCGGGCTGGGTGGTGTGCAGGCTGCGCGAGGCCTCGTGGATGCTGCCGTGCTGCGCCACGGCCAGCAGTACGCGCAACTGTTGCAGCTTCATCGTGGTGCGCCGCTCCCGGAAAGAGGCCTCTTGGGGGTTGTCCCGATGGCCTCCGGCGCCTGTTTATGACGGGGATGCCGTTTGGTTATCAGCATGAAAATTTGTGATTCTTCGCCGCAGCGCTTTGCCTGAATACTCCGCCGCGAACGGGCCCGCAGTCGATGCACGCCCCCTCGCAACCTGTACGTGGAGTGACATTAGATGAGCGAAGCCGCATTGCCCGCAAGCCCGATCGGGGCCTCTTCACCGGCTGCCGTGGTGCAGCACGGCAAGGGAAAGAAGCAGAGCCAGTTCCGCCTGATCGCAGCCTGTTCGCTGGGCAATGCGCTGGAGATGTACGACTTCACCGTCTACAGCTTCTTCGCGCTGCTGATCGGCAAGCTGTTCTTTCCCTCCGACAGCCCCTACGGCTCGCTGCTGCTGGCGGTGGCCACCTTCGGCATCGGCTTCGTGATGCGTCCGCTGGGCGGCGTGATCATCGGCAACTACGCCGACCGCAAGGGCCGCAAGGCGGCGATGACGCTGACCATCGGCCTCATGGTGCTGGGCACGCTGTGCATCGCCTTCGCGCCCACCTATGCGTCGGCTGGCGTCTTCGGCTCGCTGATGATCGTGCTGGGCCGGCTGCTGCAGGGCTTCTCGCTCGGCGGCGAGGTGGGGGCCGCCACGTCGATGCTGATGGAAGCGGGCGGTGTGAAGGGCCGGGGCTTTCGCGTGAGCTGGCAGCTTGCGAGCCAGGGCGTTTCGGCATTGCTGGGCGCGCTCACCGGCGCCGCGCTCTATGCCGCGTTGCCGCAGGCCTCGCTGGAGAGCTGGGGCTGGCGCCTGCCGTTCCTGCTCGGGCTGCTGATCGCGCCGGTCGGGCTCTACATCCGCGCGCACCTGGAAGAGACACACGTCGCCGAGAACCACGAGTCCAGTCCCATCGGCCGGCTGCTGCGCGAGCACGGCGGACTGGTGCTCAAGGGCATCCTGGCCACCACCGCCGGCACGGCCACGATGTACCTCGTGGTGTTCTTCATGCCCACCTACATGATCCGCGTGCTGCACATGCCGCCGTCGCTGTCGCTGCTGTCGGGCTGCGTCACGGGCATCACGCTGTTCGCGGTGTCGCTGGTGGCGGGCCGGCTGGCCGACCGGCTGCCCAACCGCAAGCCGCTGGTGGTCGGCTCGCTGCTCTTCAGCGTGATCGCGGTGTGCCCGGTGTTCTGGCTCATCGGCCAGTACCCGAGCGTGCCGCTGGTGCTGGCGCTGTCGGCGCTGCTCACCGCGAGCGTGAACATCGGCACCACGCCCATGTTCCTGATGCTGCTGGAGATGCTGCCGGCCGGCGTGCGCGCCAGCGGCATCTCGGTGATCTACAGCGTGGGCGTGACGGTGTTCGGCGGTTCCTCGCAGTTCATCGTGACCTGGCTGCTCGCGAAGACCGGCAACCCGATGTCGCCTGCTTTCTACATGATGGTCTGCGGCGTGCTGAGCCTCGGCGCGCTGCTGAGCCTGCGCGAACGTAAGGCGGCCTGAACGCCATCCGCAGACGACGAAAGGAACAGATTTCTCAGATGACCCGCCAACTCAGCCCCCAGACCACCAAGCTCCTGTCGCGCCTGCTGCCGCAGGCCGACGTCGACACCCAGGCCTTCGTCGACATCCGCAGGCAGATCCACGCCAACCCCGAGCTCGGCTTCGAGGTGAACGCCACCAGCGAGCTGGTCGCGAACCTGCTGCGCAGCTGGGGCTACGAGGTGCACACCGGCATCGGCCGCACCGGCATCGTGGCGCAGCTCAGGCTCGGCAGCGGCACGCGCCGCCTGGGCATCCGCGCCGACATGGACGCGCTACCCATCACCGAGGCCACCGGCCTGCCGTACGCGAGCCGCAACGCGGGGCGGATGCACGCCTGCGGGCACGACGGCCACACGGCCATCCTGCTGGCGGCCGCCAAGGCGCTGGCGAAGGCGCGCGACTTCGACGGCACGCTGAACCTGATCTTCCAGCCCGACGAAGAGAACCTCTGCGGCGCGCGCGCCATGATCGAGGACGGCCTGTTCGAGCGCTTCCCCTGCGATGCGGTGTACGCGCTGCACAACGCGCCGGGCGTGCCGGTGGGCACGATGATGGCGATCGAAGGCCCGGTCACGCTGTCGTCCGACGTGGCCGACGTCACCATCAAGGGCGTGGGCGGGCACGGCGCCATGCCGCACCGCGCGCGCGATCCGGTCGCGGCAGCCGCGGCGGTGGTGACGGCCCTGCAGACGGTGGTGGCGCGCAACGTGGCGCCGGACGACACGGCGGTGGTGTCGGTCGGCTTCATCCGCGGCGGCGCCACGCACAACGTGATCCCGCAGTCGGTGTCGCTGGGCCTGAACGTGCGCGCGGCGCGGCCCGAGACGCGCGCGCTGGTCGAGCAGCGCATCCGCGAGATCGTGAACCTCACCGCGCAGGCGCACGGCGTGGAAGCCGAGATCGACTATCGCCAGCTCGTGCCGCCAGTGGTCAACACCGCCGCCGAGACCGAGCTGGCGGCGCAGGTGTGCGCCGAGCTGGTGGGCGAGGAGAACGTCGTCAGGCAGGCGCCCAAGGGCTTCTCGGGCAGCGAGGACTTCGCCTGGATGCTCTCCGAACTGCCGGGCTGCTACCTGCTGCTGGGCAACGGCGAGGGCGAATTCGGCGGCTGCATGGTCCACAACCCCGGCTACGACTTCAACGACGAAGTGCTGCCGCTTGGGGCCGCCTGTTGGGTGCGGCTGGCGCAGACCTATCTGGTGGCCTGATCGCAAGCTGCTGGAATGCGGGAGTGGGCAGCCGGACGCAGAGGACGCGAAGGTTTCGCGAAGGTCGCGAAAGGAAAACCAGAAATTTTTTCCTTGGTTTCTTTTGCGACCTTTGCGTAGTTTTTGTATTTCTTCTGCGTTCGGTTGTCCGTGTTCCTGACGGCCTTAGAACGGCGCGTCTTCCGTTTCGGCCCCTGCCGTAGCCTCGGATTGGGCGGCGGCAGGCTTGGCCGCTTCGTCCTGCGGCGCGGCGGTGAAGGCTGCCTCGCCGCCCAGCGCGTCGAGCAGCGCGGGCACCAGCTGGCCCAACTCGCCGGTGGCGATGGCCACGTCGGCGTCGAAGTTGTCTTCCTTCTTGCCGCCCGCCGCGCCGTCGCCCGTGCCTTCGAGGAAGGCGATCTTGCGGATCAGCAGGCCGTGCGTGAGCTCGAAAGACACGCGGTCGTCCCAGGTCAGCGCGAGACGGGTGGGGCGCTTGCCGTCGGTGATGTGCTGCTTGACCTCGTCGATGTCCAGCGGGTGCTTGGCGTAGCGCACCACGGCCTTGGAGTCGTCGCTGGCCTTGAGCTCGCACTCGCGGTCGATGGTGAAGCCGGCCGGCGGCTCCTGCGTGAGCAGCCAGTTGGCCATGGCGGCGGCGGGCTCGACCTGGGTGTTGATGAGGGCCACCGCGAAGCCGTCGAGCGACTTCACGAGGCTGGTGACCACTTCGTCGGCGCGCGAGGCGTTGCCGGTGTTGATCACCAGGCGGTTCTCGGCCTTGTCGATCCACACCGTGACGCGGGCGCTGCGGGTGAAGGCCATGGGCAGCAGCTCGAGGGTGATGTCTTCCTTGAGCTCCTTCTTTTCCTTCTTGCCGGGCTTGCGGCCGGTGGTGGCCTCGATGTGGGCGCAGCGCTCGTCGACCTTGCGGCGAACCACCGAGCCGGGCACCTGCTTGCTTTCGATCATGTATTCGACCAGCCACTGGCCGTCGATGGACTCCACCAGCGGGCCGTTGGCCTCGCCGCGCGGCTCGATCCAGCCGGCGGACTTTTCCTGCGAGGGGCCGCAGGGCTCGAAGCGCTGCCTGCCCAGGCCTTCTTCCGCCTCGGCCAGTGTCTGGGACCAGGCGGGTTCGATGCGATAGACGATGACGTTCTTGAATACGGACACGGAAACCCTTTTTCCAACGGTTTGGACAGCCGGCCATTGTCGGGCAGGCCGTTCGGCCCGGCGCCGTAAAATCGCAAGCTTTTGCGACTTCCCTTCCTGTCGCACCCCCACACCGATCCCAAAGGAATCAGGAAATGAGCTCGATCCCCCCCTCGCTGGACGACCGTGACGGCAAGATCTGGATGGACGGCGAACTCGTGGACTGGCGCGACGCCAAGATCCACGTGCTGAGCCACACGCTGCACTACGGCTGCGGCGCCTTCGAGGGCGTGCGCGCCTACAGGACGGCCGACGGCAGCACCGCGATCTTCCGCCTGGCCGAGCACACCGAGCGCCTGTTCAACAGCGCCAAGATCCTGCGCATGAAGATCCCCTTCACCCAGGAGCAGCTCAACGAGGCCCAGAAGCAGGTGGTGCGCGAGAACAAGCTCGAGAGCTGCTACCTGCGCCCCCTCATCTGGATCGGCTCCGAGAAGCTGGGCGTGAGCCCCAAGGGCAACAAGGTGCACGCCATGGTCGCGGCCTGGTCCTGGGGCGCCTACCTGGGCGAAGAGGGCATGAAGCGCGGCATCCGCGTGAAGACTTCGAGCTACACCCGCCACCACGTCAACATCACGATGACGCAGGCCAAGACGGTGAGCAACTACACCAACTCGATCCTGGCCAACATGGAAGCGCTGGACGACGGCTACGACGAGGCACTGCTGCTCGACGCGAGCGGCTTCGTGTCCGAAGGCGCGGGCGAGAACATCTTCGTGGTCAAGGGCGGCGTGGTCTACACGCCCGACCTGTCGGCCGGCGCGCTCAACGGCATCACCCGCAACACCATCCTGCACGTGTGCAAGGACCTGGGCCTGGAACTGGTGCAAAAGCGCATCACGCGCGACGAGGTCTACGTCGCCGACGAAGCCTTCTTCACCGGCACGGCCGCCGAAGTCACGCCGATCCGCGAGCTCGACCGCATCGAGATCGGCAACCGCGGCGACGGCGGCGCGCGCGGCCCGATCACCGAGAAGATCCAGGCGGCCTTCTTCGACATCGTGAACGGCAAGAATCCCAAGTACGCCCACTGGCTCACGAAAGTCTGAGCAGAAGAAGAGAACGAGAGAACGACCCCATGTCCACCAATGCAGTAGTCGAACTCCTGGCCAAGGAGCTCAATCATCAGGGCGGCGTGTTCTGCCCCAGTCCCAAGGCCGACATGAAGCTCTGGAACAGCCACCCGAAGGTGTACCTCGACGTGGCGCGCACCGGCGAGGCCAAGTGCCCGTATTGCGGCACGGTGTACCGGCTGAAGGCCGGCGAGGCGGTGTCGGCGCGGCACTGAGCCACGGCTGAACCACCCGGCCCCGGCCGCCAGGTGCCTCTTCAGGCAGCCGGGCGGGCGGGGTCTTTTTCCAGGCTCTCCAGGCCTTTCAGGCGCGAGGACAGCAGTCCGCGCCACGGATTCGGGTCGTTCTTCTCCTGCGCGAGCCGCAGGTAGACCATCGCGATGAACAGCAGCGCCAGGCCGATCTGCGCGTCGCGCATGGCCGAGTTCACGCTCGAGGCGATCAGCGCGATCAGCGTGGCCGCCAGCGCGTAGCGGCCCGCGATGTCGGGCCTCTTCCATGCCTGCCAGACGGCGGCGACCATGATGAAGAGCAGGCTCAGCAGCGCGGGCAGGCCGCCCTGGGCGCCGACCCAGAGGAAGTCGTTGTGGGGCATGTTCGAGTCGGCCAGCAGCGCCGGGCCGCGCTTGTGCCACTGGTCGGTCCAGCCGCCGATGCCCCAGCCGGTGAACGGGCGGTCGGCGATCATGAGGCCGGTGTCGCGGTACATGTAGTAGCGGATGGCCCAGCTGCCCTTGAAGACCGCGCCGGCCTGCGCCTCCTCGAGTTCCTGCACGCCCACTTCCACCTTGTGCTGCAGTTGCGGCAACTGGTAGAGCCCGGCGCCCATCACCACGGCACCCAGCACCAGTGCGCCCACCAGCATCTTCAGGTGGCTGCGCCACTGATGGATGCACACCACCGGGACCACCAGCAGCAGCGCGAGCACCGAGGTGCGCGAGGTCAGCGGCAGCGCCACCACCAGGCCCAGCCCGAGCATCAGCACGAAGGCGGGAACGGCGCGCAGCGGCTTGTGGGCGGCGATCTGCGCGATGCCCCACACGGCGGCGGTGGAAGCCACCACGCTGAACAGCAGCGCGTTGCTGATCGACTTGTTGCCCACCTCCATCACCACCGCGCGCAGCGGCGACCAGATGTTGAAGCCGCCGACCGCGTAGAAGACGATGACCAGCACGATGTTGAGCGCCGCCACCAGCAGGAAGCCGCGCAGCGCCCAGATGGCCTCCTCGCGCGTGAGCGCCATCGCCATGAGCATCGTGAGGCCGATGCGGATGCCGTGGAAGAGGTTGGAGCCAGTCTCGGGATAGTGCTGCCCGATGGCCAGCACGATGAAGGTCCAGGCGAAGTAGGCCATCACCGGCCACCACAGCGGGTTGGCGCGCAGCCGCGCATAGCGCTCGCCCAGGCCGCCGGCCACCAGCATGGCGAGCAGCAGCACGATGGCCGAAAGATAGGTGACGCCGACCGGCATGAACACCACCAGCCCCCAGAACATGGCCGCGGGCCGAACGATGTGCGATCTCTGCATAGGGGCGGGATTTTAGGTTGGCGTCCTCGGGCCAACCTGACCACGACCCCGCGCGGGCGGGGGTGGGCGGTGCGCGCTCAGTGGCTGCGTGCGGCGGCCGGCAGGCGGATCACGAAGCTCGCACCGCCGCCGGGGCGGTCCTCGCAGCGCACGGTGCCGCCGTGCCGCTCGGCGATCGACTTCACCAGCGCCAGCCCCAGGCCCACGCCGCCGTTGCGCTCGCTGGCGCCGGGCAGGCGGTAGAAGGGCTCGAAGATGCGCTCGCGCAGGGCGGGCGGCACGCCCGGGCCCCGGTCGTTCACACGCACGGTGGCGTAGCCGTTGGCGCTGCCCAGCTCCACCGCGATCTCGCCGGCGCCGTAGCGGCGCGCGTTCTCCAGCAGGTTGCGGATGGCGCGGCGCAGCAGGCGCGACACGCCCGGCACGGTGAGAGTGGCGTTGTCGGTGCCGTCGGCCAGGTCGAGCTCGGCGTTCACCTGCGAGCATTCCTCGGCCGCCAGGCCGGTCAGGTCGACCGGTTCGATGGTGCCCATGTCGGCCTCGCTGGCGTCGAGCCGGCTTGCCAGCAGGATCTCGTCGATGAGCTGGTCGAGCTCGCCGATGTTGCGCGAGATTTCCTCGCGCGCCGACTGGCTCGGGTGCTCGCCCATCAGCTCCAGGCCCATGCGGATGCGGGTGAGCGGCGAACGCAGCTCGTGCGAGGCGTTGGCCAGCAGCGACTTGTGCGAACGCACCAGCTGCTCGATGCGTTCGGCCGACGCGTTGAATCGTTTGGATAGATCAGCCACTTCGTCCTGCCCTTCTTCTGTCACGCGCACCGAGAGATCGCCCTCGCCCCACCGCTGCACGCCGCGCTGCAGCGATTCCAGCCGCTGCGTGATGCGCCGCACGATCGGGTACACACCCAGCGCCACCGCCACGCCCACCAGCGCGATCATCCAGCCCAGCCCGAAGGGCGTGCGCCACGGCGCGAAACCGCCGGTGCCGGTGGGCCGCTCGCGCGGCGCCACGCGCAGCGTGATGGCCTTGCCGTCGCTGAGCGTCACGTCGAACTCCAGGCCCTGGCCCGGCACGCGCAGCGCGGTGCCCGCGCCTATCGGCTTGTCCTGTGCGTCCAGCACCACCACGTTGCGCGGCACCGGCGCCAGCCGTTCGCGCTCGGCCTCGGCGGCCTCGCGCACGATCCAGTTGGCCATCAGCGTGAGGATGACGACCCCGCCTACCACCGCGAGCCAGATGCGGACGTAGAGGTGGCGCGAATAGAGACTGCGCAGCATTGGCGGTCAGCCTAGTCTTGCTGCTTGGCGAAGACGTACCCGACGCCGCGTACCGTGAGGATTCGCTTCGGGTTCTTCGCGTCGACCTCGATGGCGGCGCGGATGCGGCCCATGTGCACGTCGATGGAGCGGTCGAAGGCTTCGAGCTCGCGGCCGCGCACGGCCTCCATGATCTGGTCGCGCGTGAGCACGCGGCCCGCGCGCTCGGCCATCGCCGTCAGCAGGTCGAACTGGTAGGAGGTGAGGTCGGCCACCGCGCCGCCCACCGACACGGTGCGCGCGTTGCGGTCGATCTCCAGCGTGCCGAAGCGCATCACCGACGAGGCCTCGGCCTCGGTGGCGCTCTCGGCGCGGCGGCGCAGCACGGCGCGGATGCGCGCGAGCAGCTCGCGCGGCTCGAAGGGCTTGGGCAGGTAGTCGTCGGCGCCGATCTCCAGGCCGATGATGCGGTCCATCGGGTCGCCCTTGGCCGTGAGCATCAGCACCGACACCTTCGACAGCGGACCGGGCAGCGCGCGGATGCGGCGGCAGACTTCGAGGCCGTCGGTGTCAGGCAGCATCAGGTCGAGGATCACCAGGTCGGGCGCGTGCTGCTGCAACTGCTCGAGCCCGGCGGCGCCGTCGCCGGCATGGTTGAACGCGAAGCCCGACTGCGTCAGGTACTCGCCCACCATCTGCGCCAGGCGGGCGTCGTCTTCGATCATCAGGAGTTGGGGGGTGCTCATGCGCTTCATGGTCGTCCACCGGGAGCAAGAGGGCTTGAACGCTCCGTAAAGTTGGGTAAACCTCGGCAACCCCTGTCAACCGGCCATGCTGCGAAAAGCATAGCGCCGGTTGCAGTGGCCGTGGGCTCAGCCCCGTGCGAACGGCCGCAACTGCAGCCGCAGCGACAGGGTGGCGGAAAGCGGCAGGTCGACCGGCGAGCCCACGCCGCCGACATTGCCGTCATCCAGATGTGCCAGCGATTCGAAGAGGCCCAGCGACTGGGCCATGGGGTTGATCTCGGCCAGCGACTTCGCGGCTTCGGAGCGCGGCGGCGTGGCTGCCACAGCCTTGCCGTCTTCGCTGACCAGCGACCAGTCGAGCGCCGCCACGGTGCGCTCGCCGGGTTCGCTCGCGATCACCAGCGCCACCGCGAGCAGGCCGCGGCTGTCGGTGACGGAAGTCAGCGCGCCCAGCGTGGGGGTGTCGTAGCCCACCAGCAGAACAGGCTCCTGGTCGCAGGCGGACTGCACGGCCGCCTCCAGCAGGCCCGAGGCGAAGCTGTGCTCGTAGGCCGAAACCGCGTTGCTTGCCGCCATGCAGCCGGTGCCGATGGTCCAGTAGCCCACGGCCGCGTTGTGCACCGAGTTGTGGAACTTGGTGGGCGACAGCCCTTTCGGATCGCTCGCGAGCGTGCTGCACATGTAGTCGTTGATCGACAGGTCGCCGTGCGCCGACGTGAACACGCAGGGCACGTCGGCCGCGTTGCGGCCCGAGCCGGCAAGGGCGGCGGCCGCCACTTCGAGCGCCAGCGCCACGGTGTCGGGCGCGCGGCGGCGCTCGGCCGGGGCCAGCACCTGCGGCGACGGGCGCTTCGCGGGCGGATCGGCCAGCGCGCCTTCGCCGCGGAAGGCGGCACGGGCGGCGTCCCAGCCGGGCAGCGTGGGAGTCCAGAAGGCCGGGCCTTCGATGTAGAGGGTGGGGGGCTTGGGTGCGGCCTGGTTCATGTGGTTCATGCCGCCTTGCCGAAAACGAGGGAGCAGTTGTTGCCGCCGAAGCCGAAGGAGTTGCTCAGCGCATAGCGCACTTCGCCGCGCGCGGGCTCCAGCCGGATCTGCGGGCCGAAGCCCTCGTCCAGCGTGTGCGTGTTGACCGTGCCCGGCATCAGGCCGCGCTCGATCGCCAGCAGGCTGATGACCGCCTCGACGATGCCCGCCGCACCCAGCGTGTGGCCCATGAAGCCCTTGGTCGAGCTGGCGTGCGTGCGTGCCGGGAAGCGGCGCGCCACCAGCGCACCCTCGACCTCGTCGTTCTTCTGGCTCGCGGTGCCGTGCATGTTGATGTAGTCGATCGCCTCGGGTTCGAGGCCGGCGCGCGCCAGCGCCTCGTCGAGCGCGCGCTCGGCGCCCAGGCCCTCGGGGTGGGGCGTCGACATGTGATGCGCGTCGCTCGCTTCGCCGTAACCCAGCAAATGCAGCGGCGCGGCATCGGCGCCGGTCTGCACGCGCTCGACCAGCGCGAAACCCGCGGCCTCGCCCAGGCTGATGCCCTTGCGCGCGGCGTCGAAGGGCCGGCACGGCTCGCTCGATACAAGTTCGAGCGAGTTGAAGCCGAACAGCACGCTGCCGCACAGCGTGTCGGCCCCGCCGACCACGGCCGCGTCGGCCAGGCCCAGGCGAATGAGCCGCTCGGCCGAGGCGAACACCTTCGCGCTGGACGAGCAGGCGGTGGAAATCGTTTCGCTGGGTCCGCTGATGCCCAGCAGCTGCTGCGCGAACATGGCCAGCGAATGCGGTGTGTGCACCTCGGGGCGGCGCTGTCCGGGCGGGAACATGCCGTGCGCGTCGAGCTGCGTGTAGGCCAGCTCGGTCTCGCCGATGCTCGCGGTGGAGGTGCCCAGCACCAGCGCGATGCGCGATGCGCCGTATTTCTCGCGCGCCGCGGCAACGGCATCGATGAAGCCGTCGGCCTGCAGGCCCATCCAGGCCAGCCGGTTGTTGCGGCAGTCCCACTGCGCGAGCGATTCGGGGAGCCGGACCTCCTCGACGCCTTCGACGCGGCCGATCCAGGTGGGCAGCGGCGCATCGCCGAAATCGTTGGCGCGCAGCCCGCTGCGCGACTGCGCGAGCGCGTCGGCCAGCGCTTCCTTGCCGACACCGACGGCGCTGGTGGCCGTGTAGGCACTTATCTGAAGAGGAGAAATTCGGGACGGCACGATCTTGTAGGTGTTGGGCTGTCGGTCAGGCGGACGATGGACGCCGGCAGGAAGCGAAGCGCGCGGCGGGGAAAGAAAATTGAAAGAAACGAATGTATACCGGCACAGCCTACCAGTTGCGCGGCCCGCGCACCGTCGGCCGTTTCCTATAAGGCCCAGGCCCTATTGACGGCCCTGTGGGCTTGTGGTCGCCGTCAGCCGCGAGGCCAGCGCCACCAGCAACAGCACCGGCGCGCCCAGCAGGGCGGTGCCGACGAAGAAGCTGCTGTAGCCGTAGGCGTCGACGAAGGCACCCGAGTAGCCGGCCAGGAACTTTGGCAGCAGCAGCATCAGCGAGCTGAAAAGGGCGTACTGCGTGGCCGAGTAGCTGATGTTGGTGAGGCTCGACAGGTAGGCGATGAACGCCGCCGAGGCGATGCCGCCGGCGAGGTTGTCGGCCGAGACCACCGCGATCAGCGCAGTCAGGTCGTGCCCGCGCGTGGCCAGCCAGGCGAAGAGCAGGTTGCTGGCGGCGCTGAGCACGGCGCCGAGCATCAGCACGCGCATCACGCCCAGGCGGGTGGACAGCACACCGCCGATGAACGTTCCGGCAACCGTCATTACCACGCCGTAGATCTTGCTCACGGATGCAACTTCGCTCTTCGTGAATCCCATGTCCACGTAGAAAGGATTGGCCATGATGCCCATCACCACGTCACTGATGCGATAGATGGCGATCAGCGCCAGGATAAGGACTGCCTGCCACATATATCTGCGGAAGAAGTCGGCGAACGGCTGATAGAAGGCTTGAATGAACCAGGCCACCAGGGAGGCGAGGAACGGTGGCACCGGGACGCGCCAGCCCAACCTGGCCAGGCCCCGCAGTCCCAGGCCGAACAGCAACAGGACAGCCAGGACTTGCGCGAGGCCGATCAATGTCAGGCGAGCATCCGAAAGGCTGAATTCCACCAGGATGCCCAATGCTGGAAGCACGGCGACGGTCAGCAGTGCTCCCCAGAGCGAAATGCCGGTGCTGAGCACTTGCTCGCGCACCAAGAGGCTTGCAGCCGCTTGCTTGCTCCGGTCGACGGGCACCGGCTCGGGCGAAAGCAGCACCGTGACCACGCCGATGGCCATCGATGCCGCCATGACCAGGTAGGCCGTCTTCCAGGCGCCGTTCTGATAGGCCGCCGCGCCCGTGGCCGCTGCAGCGGGCGCCACCTCCGCCCAGGCCGCGACCCACAGCACGCCGGCGCCGGCCCAGATCATCGCGAGCCGGTAGCCTGTCTGGTAGGCGGCGGCCAGCGCGGCCTGCTTGCGTGCCTCGGCCGATTCGATGCGGAAGGCGTCGAGCGCGATGTCCTGCGTGGCCGAGCCGAAGGCCACCAGCAGCGCGCACCACACCAGCGGTGTGAGCCCGTGGCGCGGATCGTTGACCGCCATGCCCGCCAGCCCGGCGATGACCATGCACTGCGCCAGCAGCAGCCAGCCGCGGCGGCGTCCCAGCAAGGTGGTGAGCGGCGGCAGCGGCAGCCGGTCGACCAGCGGCGCCCAGACCCACTTGAAGCCGTAGGCCAGCCCGACCCAGCTCAAATAGCCGATGGTGGTGCGGTCGATGCCCGCTTCGCGCAGCCGGAAGCTCAGCGTGCCCAGCACCAGCAGCAGCGGCAGCCCGGCCGAGAAGCCCAGCGCCAGCATGCGCAGGGTGGCGGGCTCCAGGTAGACCTTCAGCGCGTCGCGCCAGGGCGGTGAGGTGGGCGTGGGGGTTTCTGCGGGCGAGGCGGACATGTGCCCTGGATTGTCCATGAGCGACGGTCCGGGTTCCCGGGCTTCTTGTCTTCATTTGTTCCTATCATCCCGCTCCTATGTGCACACGATGCGATCGCCCCTTCACCGACGTTCCCGCCCCCTCCGCAGCTTCCGCGTGGCATCCGCGGCGAGCCTTCCTGCTGGCGGCGGCCGGCGCGGTTCTCGCGAAGCCGGCCCTGGCGCAGGTCGACGTGGGCAAGGCCTCGGTGGCCCGGAACATCGTGCCGGTCGAGCAGATCGAGACGGCCGGCGTGCAGCAGTACGGCCAGCTGCTCGAGCAGGCACGCGCCAAGGGAGCGCTCGCGGGCGAGAGCAATCCGCAGCTGCAGCGCCTGCGGGCCATCGCCAGGCGGCTCATTCCGTTCGCGATGCCGTGGAATTCGCGCGCCCGAGACTGGAAGTGGGAGGTCAACCTGATCGGCAGCAAGCAGATCAACGCCTTCTGCATGCCCGGCGGCAAGATCGCCTTCTTCACAGGCATCCTCGACCAGCTGAAGCTCACCGACGACGAGGTCGCGATGGTGATGGGCCACGAGATGGCCCACGCCCTGCGCGAGCATGCACGCGCCCGCCTGGCCAAGAGCGCGGGCACGGGCGCCGCGCTCTCCATCGGTGCGCAGCTGCTCGGCTGGGGGCAGGTAGGCGACCTGGCCGCGCGCGCCGGCACGCAGCTCATCACCCTCAAGTTCAGCCGCAGCGACGAGACAGAGGCCGATCTCGTCGGGCTCGAACTGGCGGCGCGGGCGGGCTATGACCCGAAGGCGTCGGTCTCGCTGTGGCAGAAGATGGCCACGGCGTCCAGGAATCAGGGCGGCCTGAGCTTCCTCTCGACGCACCCGAGCGGTCCGGACCGCATCTCGAAGCTCGAAGCGAACCTGCCGAAGGTCGAGAAGCTCTACCGCGACGCAAGGAAGAGCTGACTTGCATGACTCCCTCTCCCCCGTGGGGAGAGGGCGGGGGTTAGGGCTACGGCCTCTAGATAAGAGTCGCGCTTCATCTTCCGCACCTGCCCTCACCCCAACCCTCTCCCCGAGGGGGAGAGGGAGCCAAGCCCGAGGGGAGCGGGCCAATCCCCGCACGATTCCGATCTGCGCCACGGTGCGCTTGCGCTGGCATGCCGCTTGCATCTCAACTTGTACACATGTTTGGATGCCTGAAGATGGTGCACGAAGAAAACCCGAAAAGCGGAACGCCAGAAGCGGCCTGGATCGCCAGGTTCGCCTCGCCTGTGGCACACACGCACGCCGCCGTGGCGCTGGATTTCGCCCTGCCGCTCGCGGGCCTGCGCTTCGCTGTCAAGGACAACATCGACGTGGCCGGCGTGCCCACCACCGCCGCCTGCCCGGCCTTCGAGCGCCTGCCCGAGGTGCACGCGACCGTGGTGCAGCGCCTGCTCGAAGCCGGTGCATTGCTGGCCGGCAAGACCAATCTCGACCAGTTCGCCTGCGGCCTGAACGGCACCCGCTCTCCTTATGGCGAGGTGCCCAACGCTTTCGACGCGCGCTATGTATCGGGCGGCTCCAGTTCGGGCTCGGCCTGTGTGGTGGCCACGGGCGAGGCCGACTTCGCGCTGGGCACCGACACCGCCGGCTCCGGCCGCGTGCCGGCCGGGCTCAACAACATCGTCGGCCTGAAGCCTTCGCGCGGCCTGCTGAGCGCCTTCGGCGTGGTGCCCGCCGCGCAGAGCGCCGACTGCGTCTCCATCTTCGCGCGCACCGTCGCCACCGCGGTCGACGTGCTGCTGGCAGCCGCCGGCCACGACGCGCGCGATCCGTACTCCCGCGAGATCGACTTGCGCCGCGAGCCGCTGCCCGCGCGCTTCCGCTTCGGCGTGCCCGACCGGCTGAGCTTCTTCGGCGACGCCGCCGCCGAGCAGGCCTTCGGCGATGCGGTCGCGCGGCTGCTCGCCATGGGCGGCACGCCCGTCACCATCGCCTACGCGCCGCTCGCGGAAGCGGCCGGGATGCTCTATGAGAGCGCATTGGTCGCCGAGCGCTACGCCGCGGTGCGCGAGTTCTTCGATGCGCATGCGGACGAAGTCGTCGAGCCCGTGCGCGGCATCCTCGCCAGCGGCCGGGGCTACAGCGCCGCCGACCTGTTCGACGCACAGACCAGGCTGCGCGCCATCGCGCAGAAGGTCGAGCCGATGTGGCGCGACATCGACCTGCTGCTCGTGCCCACCGCGCCCACGCACTACACGCGCGAGCAGATGCGCGCCGATCCGGTCGCGCTCAACCGCAACCTCGGCGCCTACACCAACTTCGTCAACCTGCTCGACTACGCCGCGCTCTCGGTGCCCAGCAGCCTGCGCGCGGACGGCCTGCCTTTCGGCATCACGCTCATCGGCCCCTGCGGCAGCGATCTCGCACTCGCCGAGCTGGGCCAGCGCTTCCACCACGCCACCGGCCTTGCGCAGGGCGCGACAGGCGAGCCTCTGCCGCCGCCGCGTGCGATTCCGGGGCTCGCGGCGGCGGGTGCCGGCACCTTGCCGATCGCCGTCGTCGGTGCGCATCTCTCGGGCATGCCGCTCAACAGCCAACTGACCGAGCGCGGCGCGACCCTGGTGCGCGCCACCACCACCTCGCCCGCCTACAGGCTGCACGCGCTGCCGGGCACCGTGCCGCCCAAGCCCGGACTGCGTCGCGTGGCCGAAGGCGATGAAGGCGCCGCCATCGCGCTGGAGGTGTGGGCCGTGCCGCTCGCGCAGGTCGGCAGCTTCCTCGCGCTGATCCCGCCACCGCTGGGCCTCGGCAGCGTGGAGCTGGCCGACGGCAGCTGGGTGAAGGGCTTCATCTGCGAAGGCCACGCGCTGGACGGCGCGCAGGACGTGAGCCATCACGGCGGCTGGCGCGCATACGTCGCGAGCCGCGCCACCCCGAGTTCCAACTGATCAGAGGAGTTCCGATGAGCATCCAACAACACTCTCCCGCCGCACGCCGGCGACGCCAGCTGCTGCAGGCCGGCGCCGCGGGCATGGCAGTGCTGGCCGCGCCCGCCATCGTGCGCGCGCAGGGCGCGGCTGCGAAGCTGCGCATCGGCTTCTGGCCGGTGGCCGCCGGCCTGCCGTTCTTCGCGGCGGTCGACAAGGGCTACTTCAAGGAAGCCGGCCTGGACGTGGAGCCGCTGAAGTTCGCCGGCGCGCAGCAGGTGATGGAAGGCATGCTCGCGGGCCGCTGCGACGGCAGCGCCAACGGCACGGGCTCCGCCAATCTCGCGATCGGCGAGATCGCGCAGCCCGGGCTGTTCAAGATCTTCTGCACCAACCCGAGCAACGCGAAGTACGTGCTCGACGAATTCATCGTCGCCAAGGACAGCCCCGTCAAGTCGGTGGCCGAGCTGGCCGGCAAGAAGGTCGCCTCGGGCCCCGGCATCCAGAACGTCACGCTGTGCAAGACCATGCTGGAGCGCGCGGGCGCCAAGGGCGCGACCGTGAGCGAGCTGCCCATCGGCCAGCACGTGGCCGCGCTGGTCGCGGGCCAGGTCGATGCCTGCTACACGCTGGAGCCCACCGGCACCGTGGGCCGCATGAACGGCACCACGCGCGTCGTCGAGGCCGGCGTGGTCGCGAAGTACATCCTCGGCGACCCGATGGCGCCGTGGCACGGCGGCGCGGCCAGCCTCACCAGCGACTTCATCAGGAAGAACCCCGAGGTCGCGAAGAAGTACATCGCCGCCTACGCACGCGGCGTGGAGCTGGTGCGCAGCAAGCCCGACGAGGCACGCCAGTTCATGAAGGGCTACACCGCCATCGAAGGCAAGCTCACCGCCGAGGTGCCGCTCGCGTCGTACATGCTCTACAACGAGTTCAAGCCCAGCGACGTCGCGTACTTCCAGAAGTTCTACGACCTGTTCACCGAGAAAGGCATCTTCGAGAAGAAGGTCGCGGTGGACACGCTGCTCTACAAGGCCTGAAGACCATGGCCGACGCAAGCTCGACCACGGCCGCGCCGTGGACCCCGCCGGCCAGCGCGGCCACGGCCGCGCCGAAGCCGCCGCTGCGCGACCGCCTGCTGCCCTTCATCGGACCGGTGGTGCTGTTCATCGTGTGGGACCTGGCGGTGCGGCTCGGTTTCATCAAGCCGATCCTGCTGCCCACGCCGGCCGACACCGTCGCGGCGCTCGTCACAGGCCTGGCCGGCGGCCCGCTGCTCACCGACTTCGCCATGACCGTGTGGCGCACCGTGCAGGCCTTCGTCATCGCGGCGGCCATCGGCGTGCCGCTGGGGGTGCTGCTGGGCAGCAACGAGCGCGCCTACCGCAGCGTGGAGTTCCTGATCGACTTCTTCCGCTCCACGCCGTCGTCCGCGCTCATCCCGCTGTTCCTGCTGATCTTCGGCGTGAGCGACGTCAACAAGGTGGCCATCGCCGCCTTCGGCGCGCTGCTCATCGTGGTGTTCAACAGCGCCTACGGCGTGATGAACGCGCGCAAGCAGCGCGTGATGGCGGCGCGCGTCATGGGCGCATCGCGCTGGCAGATCTTCAAGGACGTGCTGGTGTGGGAAAGCCTGCAGCCCAGTTTCGTGGGCCTGCGCTCGGCGGTGTCGATGGCGCTGGTGATCGTCATCGTGGCCGAGATGTTCATCGGCTCCGACACGGGGCTCGGCCACCGGATCATCGACGCGCAGCAGGTGCTCAACGTGAAGAGCATGTACGCGGCGATTCTGGCGGCGGGTGCGCTGGGCTATGCGCTGAACATCCTCTTCCTGGTCGCCGAGCGCCGCATCGTCCACTGGAGCGGAAGATGAAAGTCACGCAGGACATCGTCGTCAACGGCCCGGTGTACGCCGACGTGCCCAGGCCCGTGTTCAGGCCCGGCCCGGCAGGCACGCACATCACCATCCGAGGGCTCACCAAGTACTTCGCGGGCTGGCCGCTGTACGAGAACTTCGACCTCGACATCCCGAAGCACGCGATCGTCTCGGTATTCGGCCCCAACGGCTGCGGCAAGTCCACGCTCATCAACATGATCGCGGGGCTCATTCCCATCGACTCTGGCGAGATCCTGTTCGACGGCAAGCGGCGCTCGGACACCAAGATCGGCTACGTGTTCCAGAACTATCGCGAGGCGATGTTCCCGTGGATGCGCACCATCGACAACATCGCCTATCCGCTGAAGCTCGAAGGGCGCAGCAAGGCCGAGGTCGACCGGCGCATGGAAGAGCTGGTGGCCTCCTTCGACGTGAAGTTCGACCTCGCGCGCTACCCGTACGAACTCTCGGGCGGCCAGCAGCAGACGGCGTCGATCATGCGCGCGCTCGCGCCCAACCCGGAGGTGCTCTTTCTCGACGAGCCCTTCTCCGCGCTCGACTTCGAGATGACGCTCTTCATCCGCGAGAAGCTGCAGGAGGTGTTCATGCAGACCGGCACCACGATGCTGCTGGTGTCGCACGACCTCGAGGAGGCGGTGTACCTCGCCGACGAGGTGCTGCTCCTGACCAAGCGGCCCACCAAGGTCGCGGAGATCCTGCGCTACGGCGATGCGCGCCCCCGCACGGTGGAAACGCTCAGCACCGGGAGTTTCGTCGCCATGAAGAAGCTCAGCCTCGACATCTTCCAGCGCGAAGTCCGCCGCTAGGCATCGACCCGAGGAACCGTCCATGACACCCACGCAGATCGAGAGCTACGTCGACGCCGCCGCGGCGGCGCTCGCGTTGCCCCTGTCGCCCGCGCACCGCCCCGGCGTGCTGCGTTACTTCGCGCTCGCGGCCGAGTTCGCCGCGCTGGTGGAGTCGGTACCGCTGGCCATGTCGGCCGAGCCGGCGGTGCATTTCGCTCCGGTGGCGCCCGAGGAGAAGGACGCATGAGCGCCGCGGACCTGCTCCTGCGCGATGCGACCGCCATGGCCGAAGCGGTGCGCGCGGGCGCCGCGAGCGCCACCGCGCTGGTGCAGGCCAGCCTCGAGCGCGTGGAAGCCACCGACGGCCGGGTCAACGCATTCACTGCCGTGCTGGGGGAACGTGCGTTGCGTCGCGCGGCACAGGTCGATGCCTCGCTGGCTTCGGCGAACGGCGCGCGCACCCGCGAACTGCCGCTGCTCGGCGTGCCGTTCGCGGTGAAGAACCTGTTCGACATCGCCGGCCTGCCCACGCTCGCGGGCTCGAAGATCGAGCGCCAGACCGCGCCCGCGCGCGCCGACGCCGCGCTGGTGCGAAGGCTGGAGCGTGCGGGCGCCGTGCTGGTGGGCGCACTCAACATGGACGAGTACGCCTACGGCTTCACCACCGAGAACAGCCATGAAGGCCCCACGCGCAACCCGCACGACCTCCGGCGCATCGCGGGCGGCTCGTCGGGCGGCTCGGGTGCCGCGGTGGCCGCGGGGCAGGTGCCGCTCGCGCTGGGCTCCGACACCAACGGATCGATCCGCGTGCCCGCGTCGCTGTGCGGCGTGTTCGGCCTCAAGCCCACGTTCGGGCGGCTGCCGCGCACCGGGAGCTTCCCGTTCGTGTCCAGCCTCGACCACCTCGGCCCGTTCGCCCGGTCGGCGCGCGACCTGGCCTTGGTCTACGACGCGCTGCAGGGCCCCGAAGACGCCGGCCACCCGCACGACCCCGGCTGCGCGCAGCGGGCCGTCGAACCTGTATCAGGCGTGCTGGCGCAGGGCGCGCGCGGCCTGCGCATCGGCGTGCTCGGCGGTTATTTCCACCAGCGCGCAGGCGCCCAGGCTCTGGCCGCCGTCGATCTGGTCGCCGATGCACTGGGCTCGGGCGTCTCGCGGGCCAGCGTGGAACTGCCGCTGGTCGAGGCCGGGCGGGCCGCCGCCTTCCTCATCACCAACGCCGAAGGCGCCGCGCTGCACCTGGATGACCTGCGGCGCCGCGCGCATGACTTCGAGCCGCTGTCGCGCGACCGCTTCCTGGCCGGAGCGCTGCTGCCGGCCGCCTGGGTGGCGCGCGCGCAGCGCGTGCGCCGTGTGTATGCCGAGGCGGTGGCGCGCCTGTTCGCGCGCTACGACATCCTGCTGGCCCCGGCCACGCCCAGCGCGGCCACGCCCATCGGCGCGGAAAGCTTCGAGGTCAACGGCCAGGTGCTGCCGGTACGGCCCAACATGGGCCTGCTGACCCAGCCCTTCTCGTGCATCGGCCTGCCAGTGTGCGCCGTGCCGGTATGGGGCACGCACGCCAGCCAGCCGAACCAGCCCGACCTGCCGGTCGGCGTGCAGGTGATCGCCGCGCCGTGGCGCGAAGACCTCGTGCTGCGCGTGGCCGCGGCACTCGAAGCCGCGGGCGTGGCGCATGCGCCGGTCGCCGCACTCAGTTCGGAGGAAACACCCGCATGAACGCGAGCGACATCAACCTGCCCGACGTGCTGTCCGAAGTGCAGGCCGCCTTCGCCCGCTACGAGGACGCGCTGGTGAACAACAAGGTCGAGGTGCTCGACGAGCTGTTCTGGAACAGCCCGACCACGCTGCGCTATGGCGCCACCGAAAACCTCTACGGCTACGACGAGATCCGGGCCTTTCGCGCATCGCGCCCTTCACAGGGCCTTGCGCGCGAACTGCTCGTGACCGTCATCACCACCTACGGGCGCGACTTCGCCACCGCGAACTGCGAGTTCCGCCGCGAAGGCGCCGAGCGAAGCGGCCGCCAGAGCCAGACCTGGATGCGCACGCCCGAGGGCTGGCGCGTGGTCTCGGCGCACGTCAGCCTGCTCGGCTGAGCGCCCAGGCACTTCTTTTTCCTTCAGTCCTTCAACCTGTTTTCCAGCAACGGAGTACGTCATGACCAGCCAATTCAATCGCCGCGATTCCCTCAAGACCCTGGCCGCGCTCGGCGCGGCGGGCGGCCTCGGAAGCTGGAGCGCGCTTGCCGCCGCCCAGGCCAAGCCCAAGCCGCTCACCGTCGGCGTGATCTACGTCGGCGCGCGCGACGACTACGGCTACAACCAGGCGCACGCCATGGCCGCCGCCGAGATCAAGAAGCTGCCCGGCGTGAAGGTGGTGGAGGAAGAGAACGTGCCCGAGACGGCGGCCGTGCAGAAGACCATGACCGGAATGATCTCGCAGGACGGCGCGGGCCTGCTCTTTCCCACCTCGTTCGGCTACTTCGATCCGCACATCCTCGCGGTCGCGCCCAAGAACCCCGACGTGCGCTTCTCGCACTGCGGCGGCCTCTGGACCGAGGGCAAGCACCCCAAGAACGTCGGCAGCTTCTTCGGCTACATCGACGAGTGCCAGTACCTCAACGGCGTGATCGCCGCGCACATGACGAAGAGCAACAAGGTCGCCTTCGTCGCCGCCAAGCCCATTCCGCAGGTGCTGCGCAACATCAACGCCTTCACGCTCGGCGCGCGCTCGGTCAAGCCGAACATCACCTGCAGCGTGATCTTCACGGGCGACTGGTCGATGGCGGTGAAGGAAGCCGAGGCCACCAACAGCCTGGCCGACCAGGGCTGCGACGTGTTCACCATGCACGTGGACGGCCCCAAGGTGGTGGTCGAGACGGCCGCCAAGCGCGGCAAGATGGTCTGCGGCTACCACGCCAGCCAGGCCAAGCTCGCGCCCAATGCGTACCTCACCGGCGCCGAGTGGAACTGGCTTACCGCCTACAAGACCGCCATCGAGGCCGCGCAGACCGGCAAGCCGCACCCCAACTTCCTGCGCGGCGGCCTGAAGGAAGGCTACGTGAAGATGTCGGCCTACGGCCCCATGGTGCCGGACGCCGCGAAGAAGCACGCCGACGAGATCAAGGCGAAGATGATCGCGGGCAGCTTCGACATCTTTAAGGACGGCATCAAGGACAACAAGGGCGCCGTGGTGGTGCCGGCGGGCAAGGTCCTGAAGCAGACCGACCTGGAGCTCGAGAAGATGAACTACCTCGTCGAAGGCGTCGTCGGAAGCGTCTGACCGACACCCCGGTACCGTCATGCTGCGCCCCGCGCTCTTCAAGGAACTGGCCCTGCCGGTGTTCGCCATCGCGGCGGCGCTGCTGCTGTTCGGGCTGGTGGTGGCCTTCGCCGGCATCGATGCGGTGGAGGTGTGGGCCACGCTTTTCAAGGGCGCGTTCGGCGACTGGTTCTCGTGGCAGAACACGCTGCAGCGCGCAGCGCCGCTGATGCTCACCGCGCTGTGCGTGGCGCTGCCCGCGCGCGCGGGGCTCATCGTGATCGGCGGCGAGGGCGCGCTGGTGCTGGGCGGGCTGGCCTGCGCGGCGCTGGCGCATGCGGTGCCGCTGCCGGGCAATGTCGTCGGCACCGTGGCCGTGTGCATTGCCGGTGCGCTCGCGGGCGCGTTGTGGATCGTGCTCGCGGGCTGGCTGCGCCAGTATCGAGGCATCAACGAGACCATCAGCAGCCTGCTGCTGGCCTACATCGCCATCGGCATCTTCAAGCATCTGGTCGAAGGGCCGCTGCGCGACCCGGCCAGCCTCAACAAGCCCTCGACCTACGCGCTGGGCGACGGGCTGCTGATCGGCGGCATCGGCGGTTCCGACGTGCACTGGGGCCTGGTGGTCGGCATCGTGGCCTGCCTCGGGCTCGGCTGGTGGCTGCGCGCCACGGCCTCGGGTTTCTCGGTGCGGGTGGTGGGCGGCAATCCGCGCACCGCGCAGCTCGTCGGCTTGCCGGCCACGCGGCTCATTCTTTCGGCCTGCGGGCTCGGTGGCGCATGCGCGGGGCTCGCTGGCGCCATCGAGGTTGCGGCGGTGCACACCAACGCGAACGCATCGCTGATCGCGGGCTACGGCTACGCGGGCATCCTGGTGTCGTTCATCGCGCGGCACAACCCGGTGGCCATCGTGCCGGTGGCGATCCTGTTCGGCGGCTTCGGCGCGGCGGGCAGCCTGCTGCAACGGCGGCTGGGCCTGCCCGATGCATCGGTGCTGGTGCTACAGGGCATCGCCTTCGTGCTGATCCTCGCGAGCGAAGGCCTGCGCACGGTCGACTGGAAGAAGTTCGGCGACCGCATGCTTCCGGAAGCAAGGAGCTACACATGACGGCCGACCAATGGATCGCGCTGGTCGCCGGCATCATCGGCGGCGCATTGCGCGTGGGCGCGCCCTTTCTCTTCGTGAGCCTGGGCGAGTGCCTCACCGAGAAGTCGGGCCGCATCAATCTCGGGCTGGAAGGCGTGCTGGTGCTGTCGGCCATGGCGGCCTTCGGCGGCGCCTATCTCACCGACTCCGCATGGCTCGGCGTGCTGATCGGCGCGCTGGCCGGTGCCGCGCTCGCGCTGCTGCACGGGCTGCTGTGTTCGCTCGACCGCGTGAACGACGTGGCGACCGGCATCGCGCTGATGCTGCTGGGCACGGGGCTCGCGTTCTACCTGGGCAAGCCGCTGATCCAGCCGCAGGCGCCGCAGATCCCGGCGATCCCGCTGGGCTTCTGGAGCGGCAACCCCGTCGTGCGCTCGGCCCTGCAGCTCAACGCGCTGGTGCCCGTCGGCGTGGCGCTCGCGGTGCTGTTGTGGTGGGGCTTTGCGCGCACGCGTGCAGGGCTGCTGGTGCGCATGGCGGGCGACTCGGCACAGGCCACGCGCGCGCTCGGCTATTCGGTCTCGGGCCTGCGCATCGCGGCCACCACGGCGGGCGGCTTCATCGCCGGGCTGGGCGGCGCGTCGCTCACGCTCTTCTATCCGGGCAGCTGGAACGAAGGCATCTCCAGCGGCCAGGGCCTGATCGCGGTGGCGCTGGTGATCTTCGCGCGCTGGAGCCCGCTGCGCTGCGTCGGCGCGGCGCTGCTCTTCGGCGGCGCTGGCGCCATCGGCCCGGCGCTGCAGTCCATCGGCATCGGCTGGGGCTACCACCTCTTCAACACCGTGCCTTACGTGCTCACGCTGGTGATCCTGGTGTTCACCTGCAGGCCGGGCAGCGCCGCCGCAGGCAGCCCCGGCGAACTCTCATCGACAAGGAACTGAACGCCATGACGACAACGACAACAAAGACCGTCGCCGCCGAGCCCTACGCCTGGCCCTACAACGCGAACATGCGCCCCGACAACACGGCGCTCATCGTCATCGACATGCAGACCGACTTCTGCGGCAAGGGCGGCTACGTGGACGTGATGGGCTACGACCTCTCCCTGGTGCAGGCGCCCATCCAGCCGATCGCGCGCACGCTGGCGGCGCTGCGGCCGCTGGGCTATCACATCATCCACACGCGCGAAGGCCACCGGCCCGACCTCGGCGACCTGCCGGCCAACAAGCGCTGGCGCTCGCGGCAGATCGGCGCCAACGGCGTGGGCATCGGCGACGACGGGCCGTGCGGGCGCATCCTGGTGCGCGGCGAGCCCGGCTGGGAAATCATTCCCGAGCTGGCGCCGCTGCCGGGCGAGGTGATCATCGACAAGCCCGGCAAGGGCTCGTTCTATGCGACCGACCTCGAGCTGATCCTGCGCACGCGCGGCATCGAGAACATCATCCTCGCGGGCATCACCACCGACGTGTGCGTGCACACCACGATGCGCGATGCCAACGACCGCGGTTTCGAATGCCTGCTGCTGTCGGACTGCACGGCGGCCACCGACTACGGCAACCACCTCGCCGCGCTGAAGATGATCACGATGCAGGGCGGCGTGTTCGGCGCGCACGCCACCTCGCAGGCGCTGCTGGCGGCGCTCGGCTGACCGCCATGGGCGCCGCGTCTTCTTCCTCTCACGCCATCGGTGGCCTGCCGGCGGGCAGCGGCGCGCTCGCGCTCGACACCTACGAGCTCACCAAGCGCTTCGGCGACTTCACCGCCATGGACCGCGTGACGATGCGCGTCGAGCCCGGCACGGTGCATGCGCTGCTCGGCGAGAACGGCGCGGGCAAGAGCACGCTGGTGAAATGCGTGGCGGGTTTCCAGCGCGCGGAGGAGGGCAGCATCCTCATCGACGGGCGCGAGCAGGACATCGCCAACCCCATCGTGGCGCGCGCCCTGGGTATCGGCATGGTCTACCAGCACTTCACGCTGGCGCCGGGCATGACGGTGGCCGAGAACCTGCTGCTCGCCGGCGGCAAGACGCCCGCCGTCATCGACTGGAAGAGCAAGCGCGCGGAGCTGGAGGCCTTCCTGGCGACCACGCCGTTCAGCCTCGACCTCGACGCGCGGCCTGCCGAACTTGCGGCGGGCGAGAAGCAGAAGCTCGAACTGCTCAAGCAGCTCTACCTGAAGCCGCGCCTGCTGATCCTCGACGAGCCGACCTCGGTGCTCACGCCGCAGGAGGCCGACGAAGTGCTGGGACATGTGCGCGAGTTCGCGCGCGGTGGGCTGTGCACGGTGCTGATCATCACGCACAAGTTCCGCGAGGTGATCGCGTACGCCGACAGCGTGACGGTGCTCAGGCGCGGCAAGGCGGTGCACCATTGCCACGTGGCCGACACCAGCCCGGCGCAGCTGGCGCAGGCCATGATGGGGGGCGAACAGGTGGCTGCCTCGCCTGCGGCGCAGGCTTGCGTTGCAAGAACGCCCATGCCCGCCGGCGCGCCGGTCGCGCTGGAGGTCCAAGGACTGAAGGCGCAGGGCGATCGCGGAACGCTGGCGCTGCACGAGCTGAGCCTGTCGGTCCGCGCCGGGGAGATCCTCGGCGTGGCCGGCGTCTCGGGCAACGGGCAGCGCGAGCTGGTCGAAGCGCTGGTGGGGCAGCGCCCGCGCCTTGCAGGCAAGGTCACGGTGATGGGTCAACCATACGCTGCACGCCGCGCCGAGAACCACGAGCTCAAGGTGCGCAGCCTGCCGGAGGAGCCGCTGCGCAACGCATGCGTCGGCGACCTGAGCGTCGCGGAGAACATGGCGCTGCGCGACTTCGACCTGCCGCCGCTGTCACGAGCCGGCGTGCTGAGCTTTCCGTACTGGCGCAGCAGGGCGCGCGAGTGGATCGCCGAATACGGCGTGAAGACGCGGGGCGAGGGCGCGCCGATCCGCAGCCTCTCGGGCGGCAATGTGCAGCGTGCGGTGCTGGCGCGCGAGCTGGCGGGCGACATCAATGTGCTGATCGCGGCGAATCCGGTGTTCGGGCTGGACTTTGCCGCGGTCGCGGAGATCCATTCGCGCATCGTGCAGGTGCGGGAGAAGGGCGGGGCTGTGCTGCTCATCAGCGAGGACCTCGACGAGTTGCTCGAGCTGGCGGACCGCATCGTCGTGATGAGCGAGGGGCGGATCGTGTTCGAGACATCGGCTGCTGGAGCGCAGCGGCATGTGATCGGGGCGCATATGGGCGGTGGGCATCACGAAGGTGCGGCCTAGCCGCTGGCCCGATCCGGAACATTCTTGAGAACCAGCATGCACATCGACGAAGCCAACCCCTTTCCCTATGAGTTCCACGTTTCACGCACGGCGCTCGTGCTGATCGACATGCAGCGCGACTTCATCGAGCCCGGTGGCTTCGGCGAAACGCTTGGCAACGACGTGTCGTTGCTCGAAGCCATCGTTCCCGCGACGAAGGCTGTGCTGCACGCATGGCGGCAGGCCGGCGGGCTTGTCGTGCACACGCGCGAGGCCCACAAGGCTGACCTTTCCGATTGCCCGCCGGCCAAGCGCAATCGCGGCAACCCCACGCTGCGCATCGGCGACGAAGGGCCGATGGGCCGCATCCTCGTGGCGGGGGAGCCGGGCAACCAGATCGTCGAGGCGCTCGCACCCGTCGAGGGCGAGGTCGTGATCGACAAGCCGGGCAAGGGCGCGTTCTACGCCACCGGCCTGCACGAGCTGCTGCAGGCGCGCGGCATCACGCATTTGCTGTTCGGCGGCGTCACCACCGAGGTCTGCGTGCAGACCAGCATGCGCGAAGCCAACGACCGGGGCTACGACTGCCTGCTGCTGGAGGACTGCACCGAGAGCTACTTTCCCGCGTTCAAGGCGGTCACGCTCGACATGGTGCGCGCGCAGGGCGGCATCGTCGGCTGGACGGCGCCGGGCACGGCGTTGCTTTCCGCGCTGAAGAGCCTTCGATGAAGCGGGCGCCTGCGACTAACATTCCAGCCGTGTCCACAGCCCGATCCAGCCCAGAAACTCCCGTTGCCGCGCCCGACGCGGCGGTCTTCCGCACTCGGGCCGACGAGGTCTACGCGCAGCTCAAGCGCGACGTGGCCGATTTCATCCTGGTGCCGGGCGACCGCTTCACCGAGAGCGAGATCAGCGACCGGCTCGGCGTGTCGCGCACGCCGGTGCGGCAGGCGCTGTTCAGGCTGCAGCAGGAGGGGTTCGTCGAGGTGCTCTTCCGCAGCGGATGGCGCGTGCTGCCCTTCGACTTCGACCAGTTCGAGCAGCTCTACGACTTGCGCATGGTGCTGGAGACCACCGCCGTGCACCGCCTGTGCGAAACCGACCGCCACATCGACCGCCGCCTGCTGGAGATGCTGGCCGACATCTGGCTGGTGCCCGCGGCGCAGCGCAGCACCGACATGGCGCAGGTCGCGCAGTGGGACGAAGCCTTCCACTGCTCGCTGGTGGCCGCCGCCGGCAATGCCGAGATGGCGCGCGTGCACGGCGACGTGACCGATCGCATCCGCATCATCCGTCGCCTCGACTTCACCAAGCAGCCGCGCATCGACGCCACCTACGACGAGCACGCCAAGATATTGAAGGCGGTGCGCGCGAACCGCGGCGACCAGGCCGCGATGCTGCTGCGCGCGCACATCGAGACCAGCCAGGCGGAGGTGCGCAAGATCACGCTGCACCAGGTGCATCTGGCGCGGCATGCGGGGAAGGTGGCGCCGCGCTGAGCCGGGTCTGGCTCAATCCGCGGTGATATTGCCGCGCTTCACCACCGCGGCCCAGCGGTCCGCATCCTTCTTCAGCAGCGTGCCGAACTCCGCCGGCGTCGAGCTCGCCGGTACCATGCCCTGCGACTCGAACGACTTCGCCACGTCGGGCTGCTTCAGCACCGCCGCGATCTCCTTGTTGAGGCGCGCCACCACCTCGGGCGGCGTGCCCTTGGGCGCGAGCACGCCGTACCACATGTCGACGTTGTCGGCCGTCACGCCGGCCTCGGCGAGCGTGGGCACGTCGGGCAGCTGCGGCAGGCGCTTGCCGCTTCCGGTGGCGATGGCCTTGAGTTTGCCGGCCTGGATGTGCTGCAGCGCCACGTGCACCGGCAGGAACATGTAGTCGATGCGTCCGCCGAGCAGGTCGGTCACCGCGCCGGCCGTGCCCTTGTAGGGTACGTGCAGCATCTCGGTGCCCGTGCCCTGCATGAAGAGCGCCATCGACAGGTGGTGCGGCGTGCCCACGCCCGGCGTGGCGTAGGTCAGCTTGCCGGGTGCCGCCTTGGCCGCGCTCACCATCTGCTGCACCGACGAGGCCTTCTGCACGTTCGGGTTCGTCACCAGCAGCAGCGTGCCCCAGGAGGTGAGGGACACCGGGGCGAAGTCGGCCACCGGGTCGTAGCTCAGCGAGCGATACAGGCTGCGGTTCATCACCAGCGTGTTGACCTGCACCAGCAGCGTGTAGCCGTCGGGCTTGGCGCGTGCAACGCGCTCGCTGCCGATGTTGCCGCTGGCGCCGGCCACGTTCTCCACGATCACCGGCTGGCCCAGCTTGGCGGGCAGTCTCGCCGAGAGCTGGCGGGCGATCAGGTCGATGCCGGTGCCGGGGGTGTAGGGCACCACCAGCGTGATGGCCTGCTCGGGCCATGCGAATGCGGTGGTAGCGGTGCCTGCCATGACGAGCAGGGCGGCGAGGGTCTTCTTGATCAGCGATCGCATGGTCTTTTCAGTCTCCGTGTTCTTCCGGGGTTGCCTGTCGGTTCAAAGGTAGGAGGAGCGCGCCTTCAGGGCGGCAGGGTCGTAGCCCGCCACGCGCTTGTAGTTGTCCGAGATGGCCTGCAGCTCGGCAACGGGCACGACCTGCTCGATGCTCTCGAAGCGCTTTCCGCCCGAGCGCTCGAACACTTCGCGCAGGATGGCGTCGGGCGGATTGCTGCGGTTGGTCAGCACCACGTCGGTGGTGGCCTTGACGCGCACGCGGTCGTAGTCTTCGAGCGCGGCCGCTCCGACGCCCATCTTCTTCAGCGCACCCGCGAGGTAGCGCGCGTCGATGATGGCCTGCCCCGCGCCGTTGGAGCCGCGCGGAACCATCGGGTGCGCGGCGTCGCCCAGCAGCGTGAGGCGGCCGTGCGTCCAGCGCGGCAGCGGGTCCTGGTCGACCATCGGATATTCGAGGATGGTGTCGGAGGCGAGGATCAGCGCGGGCACGTCGAGCCAGTCGAAATGCCAGTCGGCGAAGGCCGGCAGGAAGTCTTCGAGCCGGCCCGCGCGGCTCCAGTCGCGCATGGCGGGCTGCGGCGCGTGGATTTCGGCGACCCAGTTCACCAGCTGGCGGCCCTCGGCGTCGATGTTGTCGCGGATCGGGTAGATCACCATCTTGCCGACCGACAGCCAGCCCGCGCGCACCATGCTGCCGCCGGAGAGGAAAGGCTTCCAGCGCGCGGTGCCCCGCCACATGTTGATGCCCGAGTAGCGCGGCGCGCCTTCGTCCGGATAGAGCTGCTTGCGCAGCGCCGAGTGGATGCCGTCGCAGCCCACGGCGACTGCGCCGCGCACAGGTGGCGCATCGGCGAAATGCACGGTGACGCCGTCCGCGTCCTGCTCCACGTGCGTGCAGCGGCGGCCGCACACCACGCTGTCGGGGCCGAGGCGCTTGAGCGTCTCTTCGTACAGCACCGTCTGCAGGTCGCCGCGGTGGATGGAGAACTGGGGCCAGTCGTAGCCCGCATGCTGGCCCGCCGCCTCGCGGAACACCAGCTGGCCGTGCTCGGTGAAGAACACGGCTTCCTTCGTGCGCACGCCCACCTTGTCGAGGGCCTCCAGCAGCCCGAGTTCGGTGAGTTCGCGCACCGCGTGCGGCAGCAGGTTGATGCCCACGCCCAGCGGCTTGAGTTCGGGCACGGCTTCGTACACGCGGCAGGGAATGCCGGCCTGGTGCAGGCTCAGCGCGAAGGTCAGGCCGCCGATGCCGGCGCCCAGGATGATGACTTCGTTGCTCATGATGATCGGTCGTTGCGACGCGTTGCTTTGTCTCGGCCCGCATTAGGAACGCAGACGGATCATTTGGGAAATTTAGATGTGATATGGATTTATCATGAATCAATATGAATCTATCGACCCGCCAGCTGCGCGCTTTCCTCCAGGTGGCGCGCGTGGGCAACTTCACTCGCGCGGCCGAGCAGGCGCACATCACGCAGGCGGGGCTCAGCATCCTGATCCGCGAGATGGAAAAGCAGCTGGGCTGCCGGCTCTTCGACCGCACCACGCGCGTGGTGAGCCTCACGCCCGCGGGCCGGCGCCTGCTGCCGGTGGTGGAGCGGATGGTGACCGACCTCGACGACGTGGCCGCCGAGCTGGGCGCCGAGGGCGACGCGGCACGCCAGACGCTGCGCATCGCGGCCACCCCGCTGGTGTCGTCGAACCTTCTGCCGCAGGTGTTCGCCAGCTTCCGCGCCGCGCATCCGCAGGTGAGCCTGCGCCTCTTCGACGCCGACCTGCGCGACGTGGAGGCGATGGTGGCCGCCGGCGAGGCCGATGTGGGCCTGGGCTTCTTCTTCAAGGCCGCGCCGGGGCTGTCGCGCGAGCCGGTGGGGCGCTTTCACCTGATGCGCGTGGAGGCCGGAGAGCCGCAGGCCACAGGCACCGCGCCCTGGTCGGCATTGCGCGGCGCCGAGCTCGTCGGGCTGCCGCCGGGCAACCCGATCCAGAAGGTGATCGACCAGCATCTCGCCGCCATCGGCCGCGCCGATGCGCAGCGCACCGCATTCAACTTCTTCGGCACGCTGATCTCGATGGTGGAGGCCGGCTTCGGCACCGCCGTGATGCCGACCTTCGCGCTCGCCGCCTGCCGCCGCCACCGCGTGCGCACCGACGTGCTGACCAAGCCGAAGGTGGGGCTCGACTTCTACCGCATCACCAAGCGTGGGGCGTATGAGACGGAAGCGATGCAGGCCTTCGTCGCCACGCTGGAGAAGGCGCTGCCGGAGCTGTCGCGCTGAAGCTCAGACCATCGCGTTGTCGGCGCCGGGAATCTCGTGTGCCTTGATCTGGCGCCGCGTGAGCTTGTAGAGCGTGGACGACAGGAAGCCGTCCTGGTGACAGGTCTTCGTCACGTTCCGGACGTATTCGCTTTCGGGGGCGACGGCCTGCGCGCCCATGATCCATCGCACGCTTTCGCGGTAGTCGTAGAGCTTCTTGTCGTCGCTGTCAGCCAGCAGCACCGACATCGTGGCCATGGCGGTGGCATCGCCTTGCTGTGCGTGTTCGCGTACCAGCTCGAGGTATTCATGGCGCGCGGGAACGTCCTCCAGTGCGCCGACGAACATCAGCATGCTTTCGAGGCCCTCGGAGTGCCCCAGTTCGTGTGCCTGGCGAGCGGCTTCCACGGCCTGCCGCAGGAGACGTGAACGCTCGGCCGGTTCCCGGGTGACCTGGCCGAGGTTGTAGCTGGCGTAACCCAGCTTGTATGCACCCATGTTGCCGCCGCCTTCGGCCGTCTGGCCGTAATAGCGAATGGCCTTGCCCAGGTCGGGCGCGACGTGCACGCCTTCCTCGTGGAACAGGCCGAGCAGGTAGTCGCAGGAATCGCCGCCCGCGGCCAGGCCCATGGTCGCCAGTTCGAATGCATCCGCTTCGCGATTGCCCCTGCGGAACGCGTAGGACACCTTGTTCCATGCGAGTGAGCCGGGGGCGTGCCGGCGCGCGGCCTCGAGCCAGGCTTCTGCGGCCTCCGCGTTCGGAACAAAGCCCAGCACGCCCTTCAGGCTGCAGTACCCGTGGAGGATCATCGCGGCAGTGCATTCCCCGGCATTGGCGCTGCGCACGATGGCCTGGCCCAGCCACGTCGGATCCTGCGGCTCGAGCTGGAACGACAAGAACACAGCCCGGACCATCGCGTCGTCGTCTTCGATGGGCCAGTGCGCCTCCGCTTCCTTGAGGAAGGCGAGAGCCTGCGGCTGATCACCGCGTCCGTAGTGGGCGCTGGAAATCCAGTACAGGGTCTCCCAGCGGTGATAGGGGTACAGGGCCTCTTCGGCGCGCTTGCGGGCGGCTTCGATCCACTGGCGAACGTCTTCGGGATCGTCGTCCTCGTCCACTTCGTTCCCCAGATGGTCGTCGCGCCAGATTTCATGGCGCAGCCGGTCTTTCTCTACCTCGTCCAGGTGCGCGCAAGTGGGCGAAGCGATGAAGGCCCGCACCCGGTCGTGGCTGCCGCCCCAGCGCGGCTGCATGAACCAGATGCATTGGCGCAGGAAGAAGAACAGGCGCGGATGCAGATGGATCGTGGCGTGCATCCAGTACTGCCTGCCGCTCAGCAGCTTCTTGCCTTGCATCGGTGGTGGCAGGGACTCGGGTACGGTCTGAGGACAGGCAATGCGTTCGTCGGCGCGGATGCCGGAGCGCGCGAGCATGGCCAGCAATTCGTCGCGCGCGTCGGTAGGCATGCCTTCGAGCGCCAGGTCGTGCGCCAGCTCGCCGGCCGGGCCGCGGCCGCTGCGCACCAGTTCCGACAGCCATGCGGGCTCCTCGAAGGCGGCCACGCTCTGCATCAGCAGGGCGGGCGCGCTCCACAGCGTGGGGCTTCGCTCCAGCGCCCGAATGGCGCAGACCGCCGCGTGCATGCAGCAGGCGTGGGCGCAGGTCCATCCCAGCTCGGTCACCGTGTTCGACCAGCCGGAGCCCCGGTACTCGTAGGCCCAGTGGAACCAGTAGTGCGCCTCGCACAGCCATGCGTGCGCCGACTCCGGTCGGGCCGCCTGCCAGGCGCGCAGAAGCGCCAGTCCTTCGGAGCCCGAATCGATGCAGTCCTTCAGGTCGGCGGGCAGTGCGGCGTAGTACCGCTCTTCGCTGGTGCGATCGTGAAAGCTCGCGGCGAGCGCCTCATCGAAGAGCTGGTCGAGCGTGTCGTAGTCGCCTGCGCGCAGCAGCGCACTGGCGTCGCAGACTTTCCACGGCGAAGGAATCGGGGCGATCGTGGTCATGGCGTGAGTTGCAAAAAAGGAAACGGAGACGCCAGCACTCGTCAGGTGGGCCGAGGCTGGGGGTCGAAGATGCGATAGTGCTTCCAGGGCAGCGCGAGCCAGCTGCCTTCGGCGTTGCGAAGGTGTTCGTGCACTTCCATCATGGCGCGTGTCGAGGCGGGGCCGTCCTGGTTGCTCATGCGCAGCCAGTACTCGCGCGCCCGGGCGTAGGCCAGGCCGAAGTCTTCCCAGCTCTCGAAGCTGTCCTGCGCGCGCTGCGCGTTGAGAAAGAGCACCAGCCAGGCGCGTGCCTCCGGCACCCAGCCGAGGTGGGCGATGCAACGCACCAGGAAGGCCGTGCGCGCGCAGTCGAACGCCAGCGCGTCGCGTACGCGGCCTTGTGCCGCGAGCTGTTCGTAGAAGCCGTCGTGCGAGCGCCCCAGGCCCCCGACCCAGCCGTCGAGCGCTTCCTGCATGCGTGCGCCGATGGCCGGAGCGGGGAGGTCGGCGGCGATGTTCATTTCGCGCAGCACCTGGCGCCCGAGCTGCTCGCGCCTGTCCGCGGGAAGGTCGAGCGCCAGCGTGTCGCCGTTGCATGGAAGGCCGTTGCGAATCGACAGAATGTCACAGAGCGCAAGAGCCCAGCGGCGGCGATTGGGCGGCGCGGCTTCGGCCCTGGCGCGGAGGGCTCGCAGCGCGGGATCGTCCCTGGCGGGCAAGGCCGTGTTGCTGCCGTCCTGACCGTCGCCTTCGCGCACCACGCCCCACAAGACGGCAGCTGTGCGCAGCACGATGAAGAGCACCACCAGGCCGGCGAGCCACGCGAGCGCCGTCAGCATGCGGCGCCTTTGCGGACGAGATCGAGCGGAATGCCCTCGATCTCGCAGGCCCCCGCGGGCATCTCCCGCAGTGTGGCCGGCAGCGCGTCTTGCGGCAGCGTGAGGCGCGCGGCTGCAGCCACTCCCGGGTCGATCTGCCGAAGCCGCGCCAGCTCGCCTGGCGCAATGCGCAGCAACAGCCATTGCAGCGCGGCCGGCGGTTGTTCGAAGTGCTCGGCCAGATGGAAGTTGGCGCTCATCACGCTGAGCAGGTAGTTGGCGTCGCCCACCTCGGTGACGAACTTCCATTGGCCGCCGGATGGGCCTTGCGCGGTCGCCTGGGGCTCGAACACCAGGCCCATGCCTTCGCAGTCGGGATGCCGTTCGCCCCGTGGCGCGACGGTGCGCAGGAACTGCAGCACGTCGTCCGCGTACTTGCGGATCGGGTGGCGGTTCTGCTTGCCCTTGATCTGGTCCACGCGCAGGCCGTCCGGATGCACGGCGAGGCTGATGGTCACGTGCGGCATGTTGCCCGCGCTGCGCAGCGTGAACAGGCGCAGCCGGCCGTCCTGCGCCGCCTGCGCGTACTGCTCTCCGTAGCCGCCGCTGAGCTTCTTGAGGCTCGCGAACTGGCCCAGGCAGTGCTGCATGTGGTAGGACTCGTACGCCATTTCCTCGCGCAGCGCGGCGTGCCGGCCGTCGAATTCGAAGATCACGCCGTTGGGCGTGCGCAGTACTTCGCGCAGGGCCAGACCGCTGCTGGGGACCCAGCCCTTGCTGCGGCGCGACTGCATGCGCTGGTGCTCCTGCTCCCACATCGTCAGCGCCATGAAGCAGTTGATGCGTTGCAGCTTCTGTTCGAGCCGCGTGCCACGCCGCGAACGCAGGAACTCGACCAGCACGCGCTCGCGTTCGATCAGCAGGAGATGCTCGGGGTCGAGATACCAGCAGTCCTTGCCGGCCCCGGCAGCGGACGGCCGCAGGAGCCTGGCCAGCCACTCCGGCACCGGATCGCCGGTGCCGGTCACGGCCTGATAGTCGGCAATCGATCGCAGCGGCACCACATGCTCGAAGCTGCCGATCGCCCAGCGGAAGAAATGGTTGCGCAGCCACGCCTGCATGTCGGGCTCGTCGCCCCGTTCGGTGCTGCGCCGGGTGATCGCTGCCTTGACCTCGGGCGCGTTGACCACGTCGCGTGGCAGATAGGCGTTGGCTGGCGAAGGATTGGGTGTGGGTGCTGGCAGCGGCATCGGACCCGGATGATGACCTACAGCTTGAAGTCGTAGTCCACCGTGATCGGCGCATGGTCCGAAAACTTCACGGTTTTGTAGATTTGCTCGGTGCGCGCCAGCGCCGCGATCTTCGGCGTGGCCAGGTGGTAGTCCAGCCGCCATCCCACGTTGTTCGCATAGGCCTGCCCGCGGTTGCTCCACCATGTGTAGGCCTCGGCCGTGGTGTCGGGCTTGAGCATGCGGTAGACGTCCACCAGGCCCGCGCCCTCGGCGCCGGCATCGAGCAGCTTCGTCATCCAGGCGCGCTCCTCGGGCAGGAAGCCGCTGTTCTTCTGGTTGCCGCGCCAGTTCTTCAGGTCGATCTCCTTATGGGCGATGTTGATGTCGCCGCACAGCACGAACTCGCGCTCCTTCTTCAGGGCCACCAGGTGCGGGAAGAAGCCCTTGAGGAAACGGAACTTGGCCTCCTGCCGTTCCTCGCCCGAGCTGCCGCTCGGGAAGTAGCAGCTGATCACGGAGAACTTGCGTTTGGGCGTGTCGAAGCGCAGTTCGAGGTAGCGGCCCTCGGCGTCGAATTCGGCGTCGCCCCAGCCCACCACGACCTGGCTCGGAGCGTGCTTGGTGTAGACCGCGGTGCCGGCGTATCCCTTCTTCTCGGCGAAGTGGAAATGGCCCTTGAGGCCGGCCATTTCCTCGAACCGGCCCTCGATGTCGCTGGCCTGGACGCGGATCTCCTGCATGCAAATACAATCCGGCGCAAGTTCGGCCACCCAGTCGGCCACGCCTTTGGTTGCGGCCGAACGCAGGCCATTGAGATTGAGACTGGTCAGTTTGAACACAAGGAATTTCCGATGGCTGTAGATGGTGAGAAAAGCAAAGGCAGCGCGATCGCCCAGGATTTCGTCCAGTTCGCCCTGGACGCCGGCGTACTGCGCTTCGGGGAGTTCAAGACCAAGGCCGGTCGGATGAGCCCCTACTTCTTCAACTCGGGGCTCTTCGACGACGGCGGCAAGATCGCCCGGCTCGCCGGATTCTATGCAGACCGCCTGATCGAGAGCGGCCTCGAGTTCGACATGATCTTCGGCCCCGCCTACAAGGGCATTCCTCTGGGCGCCACGGTGGCGGCCGAGCTTGCCCGCCGGGGCCGCAACTATCCCTTTGCCTACAACCGCAAGGAAGCCAAGGCGCATGGCGAAGGCGGCAACCTCGTGGGCGCGCCGCTCAAAGGACGCGTGCTGATCGTCGACGACGTGATGTCCGCCGGCACCGCGGTGCGCGAATCCATCGCCGCCATCGAGGCTGCAGGCGCCACGCCGCATGCCGTGGCCATCGCGCTCGACCGGCAGGAGAAGGCCACCGAGAACGGCGTCGACGTGGACCACAGCGCCGTGCAGTACGTGCGCAACCAGCTCGGCCTGTCGGTGATCGCCATCGCCACGCTGGACGACCTGCTGAGTTATCTCTCCGGCGACGCCGCGGCCGACCTGGGTGCTCACCGCGAGCGCGTGCTGGCCTACCGCGCGCGCTACGGCGCCAGCTGAAGACGCAGGGCCGCCGAATGCACCATCCTCATCCCGCACGCGACGCTCACGGTTCACCGGCCCGCCTGCTGGCGGCGGCATCATTTCTTCTAATGGCTTCCTCGTTTTGCGGCGCGCTGCAGGCGCAACCGCAGAAAGTGGAAGGCGCCTCTCCCGGCATCTACACCTGCACCGACGCCCGTGGCCGCACCCTGACGGCCGACCGGCCCATCGCCGAGTGCAGCGACCGCGAGCAGCGGGAGCTCAATCCGAGCGGCTCGACCCGCCGCAAGCTGGAACCCACCTACACCGCGCGCGAACTGCAGGAGCGCGAAGACCGCGCCCGCGAGGCCGCCATCGTGGCGGCGCGCCAGACCGACGAGCGGCGCCGCGAGCGGGCGCTGCTGGTGCGCTACCCCAACAGCGCCACGCACGACCGTGAACGCGCCGAGGCGCTGTCGCAGATCGATGCCGTGTCGGAGGCGGCGAAGAAACGCATCTCCGAGCTCAGTGAAGACCGCAAGAAGATCGACGAGGAGATGGAGTTCTACAAGCAGGACCCCACCAAGGCCCCGGCCGCGCTGCGCCGCAGGATCGACGAGAACACGAAGAGCGTGGCGGTGCAGAACCGCTTCATCGCGGAGCAGGAAGACGAGAAGAAGCGGGTGAATGCGCGCTTCGACGAGGAGCGCACTCGCTTGAAGGCGCTGTGGACTCCGCAGAACGGCGGAAATCCCAGGTAACCCGCCAGGCTGCGCGCACTTCGTGTCGCTTCGCCAACCCCCTGCGGGGGACAACACCTGCGGCCCGGCAAAGCCGGTTCCGCGGTGTTCCCCGAAAAGACTTAGCTGAGCTTGGCCTTCAGCAACTCGGTGACCTGCGCCGGGTTGGCCTTGCCGCCGCTGGCCTTCATGACCTGACCCACGAGGGCGTTGAGGGCCTTTTCCTTGCCGCCGCGGTATTCCTCGACGTTCTTCGCGTTCTTCGCGATCACCTCGTCGAGGATCTTGTCGAGGGCGCCGGCGTCGTTCATCGGCTTGAGGTCTTTCGCCTCGATGATCGCGTCGACGTCGCTGCCTTCGCCGGTCCACAGGGCCTCGAACACCTGGCGCGCAGCGTTGTTGGGCAAGGTGCCGTCGGCGATGCGCTTGACCAGCTGCGCGAGTTGCTGCGCCTTCACCGGCGCGGCCTCGATGCCGATCTCGGCGGCGTTCAGGCGGCGTGCCATCTCGCCGGTGATCCAGTTGCTCGCGAGCTTGGGCGTGGCGCCCGCCTTCACGGCTTCGTCGAAATAGCCGGCGAGCGCGGCGCTCTGCGTGAGCTGCGCCGCGTCGTATTCCGAAAGGCCATGGTCGCGCACATAGCGCTCGGCCATCGCGCGCGGCAGCTCGGGCATCTCGGCCTTCACGCGCTCGATCCAGTCGGCGGCGATGACCAGCGGGGGCAGGTCCGGATCGGGGAAGTAGCGGTAGTCGGCCGAGTCTTCCTTGGCGCGCATGGCGCGCGTCTCGCCGGTGTCGGGGTCGAAGAGCACCGTGGCCTGCTCGATGGCACGGCCGTCCTCGATCTCGTCGATCTGCCAGCGGATCTCGTAGTCGATCGCCTGCTGCATGAACTTGAAGCTGTTCAGGTTCTTGATCTCGCGGCGCGTGCCGAGCTTCTCGCCGGGGCGGCGCACCGACACGTTGGCGTCGCAGCGGAAGCTGCCTTCCTGCATGTTGCCGTCGCAGATGCCGATCCAGGTGACGATCTTGTGCAGCTCCTTCGCATAGGCCACGGCCTCGGCGGTCGAGCGCATGTCGGGCTCGGTCACGATCTCCAGCAGCGGCGTGCCGGCGCGGTTCAGGTCGATGCCGCTCTGGCCGACGAAGTCCTCGTGCAGCGACTTGCCTGCGTCTTCCTCGAGGTGGGCGCGCACCAGGCGCACCGTCTTCTGCTCTTCGCCGACGAAGAACGTCACCGCGCCGCCCTGCACCACGGGAATCTCGAACTGGCTGATCTGGTAGCCCTTGGGCAGGTCGGGATAGAAGTAGTTCTTGCGCGCGAACACGCTGCGCGGCGCGATGTGCGAGCCCAGCGCCAGGCCGAGCCTGATGGCGCGTTCGACCGCGCCCTTGTTCATCACGGGCAGCGTGCCGGGCAGCGCCAGGTCGACCGCGCAAGCCTGCGTGTTGGGCTCGGCGCCGAAGGCTGTGGAGGCGCGGCTGAAGATCTTGCTCGCGGTCGAGAGCTGCGCGTGCGTCTCGAAGCCGATGATGACTTCATAGCCGCGCACCAGCGGGCCGGTCGGGCGGCCCTGTTGTTGTGCTTCGAAGGTGTTCACTGTCTCGCTCATTTCAGAAGCCCTCCGGCGTGCGGGCGTGCCAGTCGGTGGCCTGCTGGAAGCGGTGGGCCGCGTTCAGCAGCTTCGCTTCGCCGAAGTAGTTGCCGATCAGCTGCAGGCCCACGGGCATGCCGCCGTCGAAGCCCGCGGGCACGCTCATGCCGGGCAGGCCGGCCAGCGATGCGGGCAGCGTGAAGATGTCGGCGAGGTAGTCGGCCACGGGGTCGTCGCCGTGCTCGCCGATCTTCCAGGCGGTGGTGGGCGCGGCGGGGCCGGCGATCACGTCGCACTGCCTGAAGGCCTGCTGGAAGTCGTCGGCGATCATGCGGCGCACTTTTTGCGCCTGCAGGTAGTAGGCGTCGTAGTAGCCGTGCGACAGCACGTAGGTGCCGATCATGATGCGGCGCTTCACTTCGTCGCCGAAGCCTTCGGCGCGGGTGCGCTCGTACATCTGCGTGAGCGCGCTCTTCCTGCTCGCGGGGTCGATGAAGTCCTTGGCGCGGTGGCCGAACTTCACGCCGTCGAAGCGGCTCAGGTTGCTCGAGGCCTCGGCCGCGGCAAGGATGTAGTACACCGGAATCGACAACTCGGTGCGCGGCAGCGTGACCTCGACGCGCTTCGCGCCGAGCTTCTCGTGCTGCGCGAGCGCCGCGTCGATGGCCGCGCGCACGCCGGGCGCCACGCCCTCGCCGAAGAATTCCTTCGGCACGCCGATGCGCAGGCCTTCGAGCGAGTCGTTCAGCGAGCGGCCGAAGTCCTCGGCGGGCTTGTCGAGCGAGGTGGAGTCGCGGTCGAGGTCGGGGCCGCAGAAGGCCGACAGCAGCAGCGCGCAGTCTTCGGCCGAGCGGGCCATCGGGCCGGCCTGGTCGAGGCTCGATGCGAAGGCCACCATGCCGTAGCGCGAGGCGCGGCCGTAGGTGGGCTTGATGCCGGTGATGCCGCAGAAGGAGGCGGGCTGGCGGATCGAGCCGCCGGTGTCGGTGCCGGTGGCCGCGGGCGCGAGGCGTGCCGCCACGGCCGCCGCGCTGGCGCCGGACGAGCCACCCGGAATGCGTTCGAGGTTCCACGGGTTGCGCACAGGCACGGCCTTGTCGTGGCCCACGGCGGGCACGGCGACGTTCTCGTTGGCCGAGCCCATGGCGAACTCGTCGCAGCTCAGCTTGCCCAGCGTGACCGCGCCGGCCTCGGCCAGGCGGCGCACCACGGTGGCGTCGAAGGGCGAGCGGTAGCCCGCGAGCATCTTCGAGCCGGCGGTGGTGGCGAAGTCGGTGGTGACGAAGATGTCCTTGTGCGCAATGGGCACGCCGGCCAGCGCCGGGGCGTCGCCCTTGGCGATGAGCGCGTCGGCGGCGCGCGCCTGGGCCAGCGTGACTTCCTCGTTCACGTCGACGAAGGTGCCCAGCGACTGGTGCGCCTTCATGCGGCCCAGGAAGGCCTGCGAGGCCTCGACGGCCGAAACCTTGCGTTCGGCCAGCGCCTTCGCCAGCTCGACAACGCTCAATTGGTGCAATTCACCGCTGCTGCTCATCATTCGATTACCTTGGGCACGAGGAAAAGGCCGGCTTCGACGGCCGGGGCGCTCTTCTGGTTGGCTTCGCGGTTATTGGGTTCGCTCACCACGTCGTCGCGCAGGCGCAGCGTGATGTCTTCGAGGGCGGCCACCGGATGGGCCAGCGGTTCGACGCCGGTGGTGTCGACGGAACGCATACGTTCGACTAAGTCGAAAAAGCCGTTGATCTGGCTGAGCATGCGCTCGCTTTCATCGGGAGCCAGCTGTAGCCTCGCCAGCGAGGCGATGCGCGCAATATCGGAAGCGGAGAGAGACATAGGTCGGAACGGCCCAAAAAAGCGAAGGTATTCGCACGCGGGAGCCGGTGCTAATACGGGAATCAGAGGGGATTCGGGTATTATCCCGCCTTTGCCGCAACCCCCGCGAACGCGCCGGCTTTTGCGCCAAAAACGATCAATTCACCCCGTCAAACGACCCAAAAAATAGAGCGACGACCTGCCGATGCGCAGGCCGTGCTCAGAGGATTCCGCACATGTTTGGAGCTTTCCGTCGGTACTTCTCCACCGACCTTGCGATCGACCTCGGCACCGCCAACACCCTGATATTCGCCCGCAACAAGGGCATCGTGCTCGATGAGCCCTCGGTCGTCGCCATCCGCCACGAAGGCGGTCCGCATGGCAAGAAGGTGATCCAGGCCGTCGGCCGAGAAGCCAAGGCCATGCTGGGCAAGGTGCCCGGCAACATCGAGGCGATCCGCCCGATGAAGGACGGCGTGATCGCCGACTTCGTGATCACCGAGCAGATGATCAAGCAGTTCATCAAGATGGTGCACCCGCGCACGCTGCTCACGCCGAGCCCGCGCATCATCATCTGCGTGCCCTGCGGCTCCACCCAGGTCGAGCGCCGCGCCATCAAGGACGCGGCCGAGGCGGCAGGCGCCACCTCCGTCTACCTCATCGAAGAGCCCATGGCCGCGGCCATCGGCGCCGGCCTTCCCGTCAGCGAGGCCTCGGGCTCGATGGTGGTGGACATCGGCGGCGGCACCACCGAGGTGGGCGTCATCAGCCTGGGCGGCATGGTCTACAAGGGCTCCGTGCGCGTGGGCGGCGACCGCTTCGACGAAGCCATCATCAACTACATCCGCCGCAACTACGGCATGCTGATCGGCGAGCCGACGGCCGAAGTCATCAAGAAGAACATCGGCTCGGCTTTCCCGGGCTCCGAAGTCAAGGAAATGGAAGTCAAGGGCCGCAACCTCTCCGAAGGCGTGCCGCGCAGCTTCACCATCAGCAGCAACGAAGTGCTGGAAGCCCTGACCGATCCGCTCAACAACATCGTCTCGGCCGTGAAGAACGCGCTGGAGCAGACGCCGCCCGAGCTGGGCGCCGACATCGCCGAGCGCGGCATGATGCTGACCGGCGGCGGCGCGCTGCTGCGCGACCTCGACCGCCTGCTGGCCGAGGAAACCGGCCTGCCGGTGCTGGTGGCCGAAGATCCGCTGACCTGCGTGGTGCGAGGCTGCGGCATCGCTCTCGAGCGCATGGACCGCCTGGGCAGCATCTTCACGAGCGAGTAAGGGGCGAAAGCCATCATCGGCCGGCCTCTGCTTGCGCAGGCCGGCTTTTTGTTATTTGATTCCGCACCACCGCCGAGTCTGAATTCATGCCCCTGGGCACGCTCGATCGCACAGCGCCACCCCTGTTCAACCAGGGCCAGTCGGCACTCAGCAAGCTGATCTTCTTCGGCGCGCTCTCCCTGTTCCTCATGGTGGCCGACGCGCGCTTCCACATCGTGCAGCCGATCCGGGCCGCTGTCGGGGCCGTGCTCTATCCGGTGCAGTGGGTGGCGCTGAAGCCGGTGCAGGCGGTGCTGGGCGGCGGGCGCTATTTCGAAGACCTGCAGACCGCCCAGCGCAACGAGGAAGACGCCCGCAAGGCGCTGATGGCGCAGGCCGAGCGCGCCGCCCAGGCCGACACGCTGGCGCAGGACAACGCCCGCCTGCGCGAACTGCTCGAGTTGCGCCAGACCACCACCACGCCGGGCCGCGCCGCCGAGGTGCTCTACGACGCTGCAGACCCCTACACCCGCAAGATCGTCATCGACCAGGGCATGGCCCAGGGCGTGCAGCCCGGCTCGCCGGTGATCGACGCGCGCGGCGTGCTCGGGCAGGTCACGCAGGTGCTGCCCTTCACGAGCGAAGTCACGCTGGTGATCGACCGCGACCTTTCCATTCCCGTGCAGAACACCCGCACCGGCGTGCGCAGCGTGGCCTTCGGCGACGCTTCGGCGCACGGCGGCGGGCTGGAGCTGCGCTTCATGGCCGCCAACGCCGACCTGCAGGAGGGCGACCTGCTCTCCACCAGCGGCGTCGACGGCATCTACCCCGCCGGCCTGCCGGTGGCGAAGATCGAGCGCATCGAGCGGCGTGCCGACTCCGCCTTCGCCCGCATCTACTGCCTGCCGCTGGCCCACGTGACGGCCGCGCGCTACGTGCTGGTGCTCGAACCCACCGGCACGCCCGCCGCGCCGCCGCCCCCGGCACCCACCGTCACCCAGCGCAAGCGCCCCGAGGGCAAGCCCGGCGCCGGCAAGAACGAGAAGAAACCGGGAGCGCGCCCATGATCAAGCGTCCAGGCCAGCAGCAGCTCCTGCTGCCCGTCAGCCCGGTCTTCATGTGGAGCAGCCTCGTGGTGGCGCTGCTCATCAACATGATCCCGATCGGCCGCGCCGTCTGGATGCCCGACCTGCTGGCGCTCGTCATCGTTTTCTGGGGCGTGCACCAGCCCGCGCGCGTGGGTATCGGCGCGGCCTTCGTGTTCGGCCTGTGCATGGACGTGCACCAGTCGTCGATGCTGGGGCAGCACGCGCTCTCCTACACCACGCTGGGCTTCTTCGCGATCACCATCCACCGGCGGCTGTTGTGGTATCCGGTGGCCTCGCAGGCGCTGCAGGTGCTGCCGCTTTTTGCGCTCTCGCAGCTGATCGAGGTGGTCACGCGGATGATCGGCGGCGGCGTGTTCCCGGGCTGGACGGTGCTGGCCTCGCCGGCCATCGAGGCGGCGCTGTGGCCCCTTGCGACCGCACTGCTGCTGGCCCCCCAGCGCAGAACGCCGGAACCGGACGAGAACCGCCCCCTCTAAGCCCAGCCCCTCCCGCATTTGCCTTCGCACCTGCGCGCGCCTAAGCTCCCATCGCCATGACCGAAATCCGCAACGTCGCCGCCGATCTTGCGCGCTTCAAGCGCCGCGTGATCGTCATCGGCCTGGCGGTGCTCTTCGCGTTCGGGCTGCTGTGCGCGCGGCTGGTCTACCTGCAGGTCACGCGCCACGAGGACCTGGCCGAGCAGGCCGAGAGCAACCGCACGGCGGTGGTGCCGGTGGTGCCGAACCGGGGGCTCATCCTCGACCGCAACGGCATCGTGCTGGCCTCCAACTACTCGGCCTACACGCTGGAGATCACGCCCTCGAAGGTGGGCGACGTGGAGGAGACCATCGACAGCCTCACGCAGGTGCTCGAAGTCTCTCCGCGCGACCGCCGCCGCTTCAAGCGCCTGCGCGAAGACTCGCGCAGCTTCGACTCCATTCCCATCCGCACCCGCCTGAGCGACGAGGAAGTCGCCCGCTTCGCCGCCCAGCGCTACCGCTTCCCGGGCGTGGAGATCAAGGCGCGCCTCTTCCGCAACTATCCGCAGGGCGAGTTGGCCTCGCACGTGCTCGGCTACATCGGCCGCATCAACCAGCGCGAGAAGACCGCGATGGAGGACTGGGACGAGGAAGACCAGGCCAACTACAAGGGCACCGACTACATCGGCAAGCTGGGCATCGAGCAGAGCTACGAGAAGACGCTGCACGGCCAGACCGGCGTGGAGCAGATGGAGACCTCCGCCGGCGGCCGCGCCGTGCGCCGGCTGGCCAGCCACCCGGCCACGCCGGGCAACACGGTGATGCTGTCGCTCGACATCAAGCTGCAGAAGCTGGTGGAGGACATGTACGGCGAGCGCCGCGGTGCGCTGGTGGCCATCGACCCGAAGACCGGCGAGATCCTCGCCTTCGTGAGCAAGCCCACCTTCGACCCCAACCTCTTCGTCGAGGGCATCGACAACGAGAGCTGGGCGGCGCTCACCGAATCCATCGACAAGCCGCTCTTGAACCGCGCCCTGCGCGGCACCTACCCGCCGGGCTCCACCTACAAGCCCTTCATGGCGCTGGCGGCGCTGCAGACCGGCAAGCGCGGCCCCAGCGTGGTGGTGAACGACCCCGGCTACTTCAACTTCGGCGGCCACCGCTTCGGCAGCCCCGAGGGCAACCTCGGCGGCGTCGACATGCGCCGATCGATCCAGCTGTCGAGCAATATCTACTACTACTCGCTGGCCAACGAGATGGGCGTGGACATGATCCACGACTTCATGAAGCCGCTGGGCTTCGGCCAGATCACCGGCATCGACCTCGGCGGCGAGGTGCGCGGTGTGCTGCCCAGCACCGAGTGGAAGCGCAACACTTACAAGCGCCCCGAGCAGAAGAAGTGGTATGCGGGCGAGACCATCTCGCTGGGCATCGGCCAGGGCTACAACAACTTCACCATGCTGCAGCTGGCGCAGGCCACCGCCACCATCGCCAACGGCGGCCTCAAGCACAAGCCTCACCTCGCGCTGGCCACGCGCGACACCGTCAGCGGCAACGTGGTGCCACTGCCGCAGCCCGCGGCGGAGAACCTTGGCTTCACGGCCGCCAACATCGCGGTGATCCGCGAGGGCCTGACCAGCGTGGTCACCAGCGGCACCGCGCGCGGCGTGTTCGCGGGCGCCAGCTACCAGGCGGCCGGCAAGACGGGTACGGCGCAGGCGGTGTCGATGGGCCAGAACACCAAGTACAACGCGCGCGCGCTCGAGGAGCACCAGCGCGACCACGCCCTCTTCATGGCCTACGCGCCGGTGAACGACCCGAAGATCGCCGTGGCGGTGATCGTCGAGAACGCCGGTTGGGGCGCAGGCGCTGCAGCCCCCATCGCTCGCCGGGTCTTCGACTACTGGCTCGCGGACCAGTACCCGAGCGAAGCCGACATGGCCGCCATCAAGATCGGCAAGGCGACCGCGCCGATCGGCAAGCCGCGCGTGGCGAGCGAAGTGGCCTGGCCGGCCGCTTCGGCCACGCCCGCCACCGCGCCCTGATGCCTTGCTCCCTCTCCCCTTGGGGAGAGGGGTGGGGTGAGGGCATCGGCGGCGGATTCGATGCGGCGCTTCATTGGAGGCACCTTGCCCTCACCCTGGCCCTCTCCCCAAGGGGAGAGGGAAGAAGACTCTCAGACCACCGTTCCGCTGACCTCACCTAGCCCGATCCGCACCGCGCCCGGTCGCTCGCAGTAACCGCGAATGGTCAGCGTGTCCCCGTCCTCCAGGAACGTCCGCTTCTCGCCGTTAGGCAGCGTGATCGGCTGCTTGCCGCCCTGCGTCAGCTCGATCAGCGAGCCGGCTTCGTCGGGCTTCGGGCCCGAGAGGGTGCCCGAGCCCAGCATGTCGCCCGGCTGCAGGTTGCAGCCGTTGACCGTGTGGTGCGCGACGAGCTGCGCTGCCGTCCAGTAGGCCGCCTCGGTGGTGTTGCCGCGCGTCAGGCGCACGGGCGCCACGCCCTCGGCGCGCATCTTCGCGGTCTGCAGCAGCACTTCGAGCGTGATGTCGAGCGCGCCGCTCTCGCGGTTGGAGGCCGAGTCGAGGTACGGCAGCGGCTGCGGGTCGCCGGCGGGGCGCTCGAACTTCGATCGGAAGGGCGCCAGCGCTTCCATCGTCACGAGCCACGGCGACAGCGTGCTCGCGAAGTTCTTCGACAGGAAGGGGCCGAGCGGCTGGTATTCCCAGGCCTGCAGGTCGCGCGCCGACCAGTCGTTGAGCAGCGTCACGCCGAACAGGTGCTCCTCGGCGTCGGCGATGGCGATGGGTTCGCCCTGCGCGTTGCCGCGGCCGATGAAGAAGCCCAGCTCCAGCTCGTAGTCCAGCCGCTTCGACGGCCCGAATGTCGGCTCGGCCGCGTCGGGCGCCTTGGTCTGGCCGTTCGGGCGCTTGAAGACCTGGCCGCTCACGCCGATGGACGAGGCGCGGCCGTGGTAGCCGATGGGCACCCACTTGTAGTTGGGCATCAGCGGCTGGTCGGGGCGGAACAGCTTGCCGATGGTGGTGGCGTGGTGGATGCCCGTGTAGAAGTCGGTGTAGTCGCCGATGCGGCAGGGCACCGTCATCTCGGCCCTGGCCTGCGGCAGCAGCGCCTTCGACCAGGCGGCCTGCTTGTCGCTGCCTTCGGCCAGGCCCCCCGAGATGGCGGCGCGCAGCGCCTGGCGCTCGTTCGTGCCGGCGTTCATCAGCACGTTCATGTCGTCGGTGTCGATCAGGCCGGTGGCGCGCAGGTCCAGCACCTGGTCGCCGATGGCGACGCCGATGCGGAAGGCTTCGCTGCTGCCGGCGGTGCGGAAGCGGCCGAACGGCAGGTTCTGGATCGGGAAGTCGGTGCCGGCCTCGTTGGCCGATGCGACCCAGCTGCGCAGCTTCGGGTCATGGGTGGCGTTCAGTGCGGTCATGGATGTCTTTCTGTACTTGATCTGTCTGTGTTCAGTCTGCGGTCATGCCGGCCTTCTTCGCCACATCGCCCAGGCGCTGGTATTCGGTCTCGGTCAGCGTGGTGAGCTCCTGCGGCGTGGAGCCGCGCGGCGAGAAGCCGGCCTGCGCCAGCTTGGCCTTCACATCGGGCATCGCGAGCGCTTCCACGAAAGCCTCGTTCAGCGCCTTCACCACCGGCGCCGGCAGCTTCGCCGGGCCGTACACGCCGAACCACGGCTCCAGCGCGTAGCCCTTCAGGCCCGCCTCTGACATCGTCGGCACGTCGGGCAGCGAGGGCGAGCGCGCCGGGCCGGCCACCGCCAGCGCGCGCAGCTTGCCGGCCTGGATGTGCGGCAGCGAGGCCGGCAGGTTGTCGAACATCACGCCGATGTTGTTGCCCAGCATGTCGGTGATGGCCGGGCCGCTGCCCTTGTAGGCGACGTGGACGAGCTCGGTGCCGGTCATCTGCGCGAACATCACGCCCGCCAGGTTCATCGAGGTGCCGGCGCCCGCGGTGGCGTAGGGCAGGCCGGGGTTCTTCTTCGCGGCGGCGATCAGCTCGGGCACCGACTTCACGGCCGAGGCCGCCGGCACTTCGAGCACGATGGTCGAGGTGCCAAGCAGGCTGATGGCGGTGAAGTCCTTGCGCGGATCGAAGGCCATCGACTTGTAGATGTGCGGGTTCAACGCATTGGTGGAGATCGCGCCGAAGCCGATGGTGTAGCCGTCGGGCGCGGCCTTGGCCACCGCGTCCATGCCGATGTTGCCGCCAGCGCCGCCGCGGTTGTCGACCAGCACCGGCTGGCCCAGCTTCTCCGACACCTTCTGGCCCACGGTACGCGCCACCAGGTCGGTGGTGCCGCCCGGCGTGTAGGGCACGATGAAGCGGATGGGCTTGGAGGGGTAGTCGGCCGCTTGGGCGAGGAAAGGCACGGCGAGCAGAGCCACGGCCATCGCGCGGCGTGTGAGAGTGAACACGGTCTTCATGCCTTGAACTGGTCTTTCAAGCCTGCCCAGCAGTCGGCGTAGTCGGTATCGAGCGCCGGACTCTTCAGCGCGAAGTTCGTCGGCACGAAGCGATAGCGGCTCTCGAACATGAAGGCCAGCGTGTTGTCCAGCTTGTGCGGCTTGAGGTCGGCGTGGGTGGCCTTGTCGAAGGCTTCCTCGTCGGGGCCGTGCGGCACCATGCAGTTGTGCAGGCTCGCGCCGCCGGGCTTGAAGCCGCCGGGCTTGGCGTCGTACTCGCCCAGCACCAGGCCCATGAACTCGCTCATCAGGTTGCGGTGGAACCACGGCGGGCGGAAGGTGTTCTCCATCACCATCCAGCGCGGCGGGAAGATCACGAAGTCGCAGTTGGCCGTGCCGGGCGTGTCGCTGGGCGAGGTCAGCACGGTGAAGATCGACGGATCGGGATGGTCGAAGCTGATCGAGCCGATCACCATGAAGTGCGCCGTGTCGTACTTCACCGGCGACAGGTTGCCGTGCCAGGCCACCACGTTGAAGGGCGACTGCTTCATCGGCGCCTGCCAGAAACGGCCGCCGAACTTCTTGACGATCTCGTAGCCGCCTTCCTCCGTCTCGAAGGCCGCCACCGGCGCCTGGAAGTCGCGCGCGTTGGCCAGGCCGTTCGAGCCGATCGGGCCCAGCTCCGGCAGGCGGAAGTGCGCGCCGTAGTTCTCGCAGACGTAGCCGCGCGAGAGGCCGTCGGGCAATGCGACCTTGAAGGCCATGCCGCGCGGCAGCACGGCGATCTCGCCGGGCTTCACGTCGAGCACGCCCAGCTCGGTCGTGATGACGAGGCGGCCCTGCTGCGGCACCACCAGCATCTCGCCGTCGGCGTTGACGAAGGCGCGGCGCTCCATCGAGCGGCCCGCGAGGTACATCAGCGAGCCGATGCCGACCTGCGACTCGGCATCGCCGTTGGCCGCGATGGTGCGCATGCCGTCGATGAAGTCTTCCTTGGCCGCCGCTTCGTCCAGCGGCTGCGGATGCCAGCGCAGCGGCTCGGGCGGCAGCGCGACCTCGCGGTCGGCGCCGGTGGTCCACAGCGGCTGCGCATAGGCCTGGTAGCGGCCCGACACCACCGAGGGCTGGCGGCGATACAGCCAGGTGCGGCGGTTCTCGTGGCGCGGTGCGGTGAAGGCGGTGCCTGAGAGCAGCTCGGTGTAGAGGTCGAGAGGTCCGCGCTGCGGATTGTTGCGGCCCTGCGGCAGCGCGCCGGGCACGGCCTCGGAGGCGTATTCGTTGCCGAAGCCGCTCTGGTAGCGGCGCTCGGTGGAAGAGGTTGCGGCGGTCATGTGGTCCTCATGGATTGACTTGAATGGGGGTGGAAGGCGGGGTCGGGACGCGGAGGACGCGAAGGTTTCGCGAAGAGCGCGAAAGAGACAAGGAAAGAAATTTTGAAATTCTTTTCTGCGTCCTTCGCGAAACCTTCGCGTCCTCTGCGTTCGGCTGTCCGCATCCGAGTGCCTACTTCGCAGCCGCGAGCGCTTCGCGCAGCACGGCGAGCGAGCCGATGTGGTTGGCCAGCACCAGCACGAGGCGCGCGTTGTACGCGTTGCTCTCGTCGGTGCTCAGGCCCTGGTGCGCGTCGATCAGCGCTTCATAGAAATCGTCGGGCGCCTCGAGGTGCGCTTCGGTGATCAGCTTGGGGGTGGATGCGGTCATGGGTTCGTTCCCTCAGTGTTTGCCGAGCGCACGATCGACGGCGTTGCGAACCTGTGCCGCCGACGGGGCGCGCCAGCGCGCGCACACGTGCTGGTCGGGGCGCAGCAGGTACACGGTGCCGGGGCGGGCGTCGTAGCGCTGCGCGGCGAACTCGCTGCCGCGGGCGCCGTCGTCCATGCGCACCACGTGCAGCGGCCGGTCGCTGGCCCTCAGCGCGGCCAGGCTGCGCTCGGCCGCCTCGCCCTGGCCGAATACCAGCGCGGTGAACTGCGCGACATGGCATTCGCGCAGCAGCCAGCCGGTGCTGCCGTCGGCATGAACCACGGGCGCGTCGGCGGCGGCGGCGCCGGGCACCATCGCGCCCGTAAAGGCGTCGGCGTCGGGCGTGTTCAGCGGCGAATCGCGCAGCACCGAAGGCACCGACAGCCGGCCGCTGTTGACCAGCGTGCGCGCGAAGGCGTGGCGCTTCGTCAGCTCCAGCACCGCGTCGCGGAAGAGGCGGCTCACCTCGCTCTTGGGCGTGATGAAGTCGGTGGCGCGGGTGGAGTTGCGGATGTTCTCGTCGGCGGCGTACTCGCGCTCGCTGGCGTAGCTGTCGAGCAGCGCATCGGGCGCGTTGCCCTGCACCACGGCGGCGAGCTTCCAGGCGAGGTTGTCGGCGTCCTGCACGCCCGAATTGGCGCCGCGCGCGCCGAAGGGCGACACGCCGTGGGCCGAGTCGCCCGCGAACAGCACGCGCCCGTGGCGGAAGCGCTCCATGCGCTGGCAGGCGAAGGTGTAGACGCTGGCCCAGCCGATGCGGAACTGCACGCCCTCGAAGCCGATGCTGTCGAGCAGCGCGCGCACGCGCGGCGTGATGTTCTCGGGCTTGCGCTCCTCCACCGGGTCGGCGTCCCAGCCGAGCTGGAAGTCCACGCGCCACATGCCGTCGGCCTGCTTGTGCAGCAGCACGCTCTGGCCGGGGTGGAACGACGGGTCGAACCAGAAGCGGCGCTCGGTCGGCAGGTCGGCGTCCATCGTGATGTCGGCGATCAGGAAGCGGTCGCGGAACACGCGGCCCTTGGCCTCCAGGCCCAGCATCTGGCGCGTGCTGGAGCGCGAGCCATCGCAGGCGGCCACGTAGTCCGCCCGCAGCCGGTAGCTGCCCTCGGGCGTTTCCACCGTCAGCACCGCGCCGCCGTCGCTTTGCTCGATGCCGGTGACCTTGTTGTTCCAGCGCAGGTCGACCAGCGGCAGCGCCGCCGCGCGCTCGACGAGGTAGCCCTCGACGTAGTACTGCTGCAGGTTGATGAAGGCCGGACGCTCGTGGCCGGGTTCGGGCAGCAGGTCGAAGCGGTAGACCTGCTCGTCATGGAAGAACACCTTGCCCACGTTCCACGACACGCCCTTGTCGACCATGCGGTCGCCGCAGCCCAGGCGGTCGAACACCTCCAGCGTGCGCTTGGCGAAGCAGATCGCGCGCGAGCCGCTGGAGAGCGTGTTGTCGTTGTCTAGCAGCACCACGGGCACCTGCTGCAGCGCGAGGTCGATGGCCAGCGTGAGGCCCACGGGGCCCGCGCCGACGATCACGACGGGATGGCGCGCCGGTGCCGCCGCGTCCTGGTCGGCGTGGCGCTTGTAGTCGAAGCGCAGGCTCTGATAGTCGATCACGTACTTGTCTCCGTGTCTTTTGTCCTTGTCTTGCTCCTTTCCCGCTGGGGGAAGGCCGGGGTGGGGGCACGACGGCGTTCACTTCGGGCGCTCTGCCTGCCCCCACCCCAACCCTCCCCCAGCGGGGGAGGGAGCAATGCGGAATCAGCCCTCGAGGGCCTTCCACATCTCGACGTCGCGCTCGGCCGTCCAGATGCGCGGGTCGGCGTGGCCCGAGGCCTCGTCGTAGGCGCGGCTCACGTCGAAGGGCATGCAGTGGTCGAAGATCACCCACTGGCTGTATTTGGGCTTGAGCTTCTCGTAGGTCTCCTTGTAGACCGCGTTCAGGTCGCGCCCGGCCTTCACGCCTTCCTGCACGCTGGCGTACACGTCGGAGATGAAGTCGCGCGTGCCGGTGAGACCCTCGGCCACCGCCTCGGGGGTGGTCAGCGCGGCGCCGCGGCCCGGCACCAGCGCCACGGGCTTGAGGGCGGCGATGTTGTCCAGCGTCTGCGGCCAGTCCTTGAAGTAGGCGTCGCCCGCGTACGGCGTGGCGCCGAACTCGACCAGGTCGCCCGACAGCAGCGTGCGCTCCTGCGGCAGCCAGACGACGGTGTCGCCCTTGGTGTGGCCGCGCCCGAGCTGGATCAGCTGCACCTCGAGCTTGCCCAGCCACAGGGTCATCTTGCCGGTGAAGGTCATGGTGGGCCAGGTCAGGCCCGGCGGCACGGTCTCGACGTTCTGGAACAGGCGGGGGAAGCGGCCGATCTCGCTGGCCTTGTCCTGCTCGCCGCGCTCGACGATCAGGTCGCGCGTGTCCTGGCTGGCCAGGATGTGCTCGGCACCGTAGCCGGCCGCGCCCAGCACGCGCACCGCGTGGTAGTGCGTGAGCACCACGTACTTGATGGGCTTGTCGGTCACCTCGCGGATGCGGCGCACCACGTCGGCCGCCATGGCGGGCGTGGCCTGGGTGTCGGCCACCAGCACGCAGTCGTCGCCGATCACGATGCCGGTGTTGGGATCGCCCTCGGCGGTGTAGGCCCAGGCATGTTCCGAGATCTGGCTGAAGGTGACCTTTTTCTCTTCCATGTCGGCCTGGCTGGCGAATTTCTTGGCTTGGCTCATCGGGGTGTCTCCGTCGGTGGGGTGGAATTTGAAATTCGTCTAAGTCGAACGAATTTGCAGTTAACGAATGGCTGCAGTGTAAGCCGGCGATCAGTTAATGTCTAATCCCTTCTTCATGAACGAACGACCAGAAGGCGAGGCCGGCCATGGCAGCCAGTGACAGCGACCGCGCCCAGCGCGGCATCCAGAGCATCGAAGTCGGCGGCCAGCTGCTGCGCGCGCTGGTGCATCACGGCCGGCCCATGGCGCTGAAAGACCTCGCGCGCGAGGCCGACATGACGGCCGCAAAGGCGCACCCGTACATGGTCAGCTTCGGGCGCCTGGGCCTCATCGAGCAGGACCGCGCCAGCGGCCACTATCTGCTCGGCCCGCTCGCCTTGCAACTGGGCCTCATCAGCCTTCAGCAGGCCGACCCGGTGCACATCGCCACCCCGCTGATCGGCCAGCTCGCGCAGCAGATCGGCCACACCATCGCGCTGGCCGTGTGGGGCGCGCGCGGCGCGACCATCGTGCGCACGGCCGAGTCGCCCTCGCCGGTGCATGTGAACATGCGGCACGGCACGGTGTTCTCGCTGACCAACACCGCCTCGGGACGCGTGTTCGCCGCCTACCTCGATGCCGAGGTGGTGCGCAGCCTGCTCGAGGAAGAACGCCAGCGCCAGAAGCAGCGCAGGGGCGGCGAGCCCACGCCGCCGGCCGGCATGCCGCCGGTGCAGCCGCTGCCGTCATGGAGCGACTTCGAGCGCCAGCTGAAAGAAGTGCGCGACCACGGCATCAGCCGTTCCGACGGCGAGGTCATCGAGGGCGTGAGCGCCATGGCCGCGCCCGTCTTCGACCACACTGGCGCCATCGTGCTGGCCGTCACCGCCATTGGCCCGGCCGGCATTTTCGATACCGCGTGGGACGGCGAGATTTCCCGTGCGCTCAAGGCCTGCGCCGATACCGTGTCGCAGCGCCTGGGCGCCGCAGCCGCCGCGCCAGCTTCCCCCAGAACAGAGAGATGACGACGCCAGTCACACCGGATATTTCTTCTTCCTTTTCCTCCCCTGTTCACGCGGCCACCGAACTGCTGGCCAACGCCCGCCGCATCGTCGTTTTCTCGGGCGCGGGCCTGTCGCGCGCCTCCGGCATTCCCACCTACCGCGATGCCGACGGCCTCTGGAAGAGCCAGAACGCCCTGCAGTTCTCCCACGCCGAAGACCTGGCGCGCGACCCGTCGGGCTTCACGAAGTTCTGGGGGCAGCGCCAGTCGGTCATCGAGTCGGCCCAGCCCAACCCGGGCCACACCGCGCTCGCGCTGCTGCAGCGGCTGCGCCCCGCCACGCGGCTGGTGACGCAGAACGTCGACGGCCTGCTCACGCTGGCCGGCGGCCAGGACGTGCTGGAGCTGCACGGCTCGCTGCGCCGCTGGCGCTGCGACCGCTGCGGCAACCGCAGCGGTCCCTGGCCTTTCCACCGCTGCCTGCGCTGCGGCTCGCACGCGCGGCCCGACGTGGTGATGTTCGGCGAGATGCTGAATGCCGGCGTGCTGCTCGACGCGCAAGTGGCGGCTCAGGAGTGCGACCTGTTCATGGTGGTGGGCAGCACCACCATCGTTTATCCGGCGGCCGAGCTGCCGCAGACCGCCCTCGCGCACGGCGCGCGGCTCATCACGCTGAACCTGGAGCCGCTGCCGCACCTGGACGACGCGGCGGCCGTGGTGCTGCGCGGTCTTTCCGAAGACCTGCTGCCGCAGTTGCTGGCGGGTGTGCCGGGCTCCAGAAGCTGAGGGCGCTCAGCCCTTCCGGCCCCCCAGCAGCACCAGCGCCCCGCCCACCACGATCACGGCCACGCCGGCCCACACGGGCAGGTTGACCGTTTCCTTCTCCTTCACCGAGAACTCCAGCGGCCCGAGCTTGGCCTGGTGGGTTTCCTTGGTGAAGCTGAAGCTGCCCATGGCCAGCACGGCGATGCCGGCCACGATCAGCAGGATGCCGACGATGCGTGTTGCGTTCATGAGGCGAGGCTCCTTCCTTTCCGTGTGGTGCCGCAGATTACTGCCGCGGCTGTTGCTGCTGCAACTGGTCCACCCACTGCACGACCTCGGCCACGGCCGCGTCGCTGGCCGCGATCAGCGCCTTCACGCCGCCGGGCGCATCCGCGCTGGGCGCGGGGCGGCGCACCGTGAACAGGCGCTGGCCCAGCACCCGGTCGCCGCCGGTCGTGGTGCGGACCAGCGTGGCGCGCAGGCGCACCAGCCCCATGCTGGCGCTCGCCGACTCGAAGTAGTGGCTGAACTCGTCCAGCGAGATGCGCAGCGTGTCCGGCGCCTCGCCACGGCCGCGCGAGATGGTGGCCGCCTCTTCGGGGCCGAGCACCATGCGGCGCTCCGAGAGCGTGTCGCGCAGCCGCTGGCGCAGCAGCTGCGAGGGCGGCAGGCTCCAGCGCGACTGGCCGTAGGGCCGCAGCTCGTTGGCGTCGGCGTAGCCCAGGCGGTAGAGGATCTGCGTGCCTTCGAGGCGGGTGTTGCTCTCGAACTCGGCCAGCGAGAGCGTCGGGAGGCTGGCCGGTGCGGCGGCCGGGGCCGGCATCGCCGGGCCGGGGCCGAAGTCGTAGAGCGTGGCGCGCGCGGGCTTGTCGGGCAGCGCGCCGCAGCCTGCGGCCAGCAGCAGGGCGCAGCCGAGCGCGAGGGCGGCGGGGGTCTTGCGAATGGCGTTCATGGTCGGTGATCCTCCCTCGGTCGGGAATCAGGGCCGCGTCGCGGCCGGCGCCTGGAAGCCCGGCTCGCCCGGGCCCGCGGCCGCGCCGCCGTTGCCGAACAGCAGCGATTGCGGGTTGTCGTTGATGCTGTCCGCCGCGCGGCCCAGCCGGCGCACCGCGTGCGAGGTGTCGTCGGCCACGCGGTTCACGCGCGGCAGCGTGGCGGCGTTGAACGAATCGACCGCCTGCGCCAGCGCCTTGGTGCCGTCGCTCAGCCGCTCGACCGGACCGTCGGGCGCGTTCAGGCGGCCCACGGTGGTGTTGAAGTTGTTGGCCACGCGCGAGACGTCGCCGGCGGCCTTCTTCACGGAGGCCATGGTGTCGGGCAGCTTCGTCAGCGCAGGGTTCAGGCCGGTCTTCACCGTGTTGTCGAGCGTCTTGAGCAGCGTGTTGGCGCTGGCCGAAGCGGCCGCGATGTTCTCCAGCGCGTCGGCCGCGCGCTTCTGGTTGGGATCGCTCAGCAGCTGGTTGGCGCGTTTGGTCACTTCCTCGACCTGGTTGATGATGGCCTCGCCGCGGTCCTGCAGCTGCGCCAGCATCGAGGGCTTGAGCGGAATGCGCGGCGGGTCGTCGTTGTTGGGCTTGAGCGCGACGGTCGATTCGCCCTTGTCGTCCAGCGCGATGAAGGCCAGGCCGGTCACGCCCTGGTAGCTCAGCGTGGCGAAGCTGGAGGTGGTGAGCGGCACACGCTCGTCGACCGTGATGCGCACCCGCACGTTGCCCTTGACCTTCGGGTCGAAGTCGATCGACGCCACCTTGCCCACCGCGATGCCGCGGTAGCGCACCATGGCCTGCGGCTGCAGGCCGCTGACCGCGTCGCGCGTGGAGAGCTCGTAGATGTTGCGCACGGTGTTGTCGCGCGTGAACCAGACCACCAGCGCGACGAGCGCGGCGATCAGTCCGAGCACGAAGGCGCCGGCGGCGAGTGCGTGGGCCTTGTTTTCCATGGTGGCTACCTACCTTTCAGCGGCCCGCTCGGGGGCCGGCTTGTCATGCAGCGCTTCGAGGGCGCGCTGGCCGCGCCCGCCGAGAAAGTATTCGTGGATGAAGGGATGCGGATACGCGATGACCTCGCGCGCCGCGCCCGTGACGATCACCTTCTGGTCGGCCAGCACCGCGATGCGGGTGCTCAGGTCGAACAGCGTGTCCAGGTCGTGCGTGACCATCACTACCGTGAGGCCCAGCTCGCGGTGCAGGCCGCGCAGCAGGTCGCAGAAGCTGTCGGAGGCCTCGGGGTCGAGGCCGGCCGTGGGTTCGTCCAGCAGCAGCAGCGGCGGGTCCATGATGAGCGCGCGCGCCAGCGCCACGCGCTTGATCATGCCGCCCGAGAGATCGGCCGGGCTCTTGTTTGCGTGCTGCGGGCCCAGGCCCACCATCTGCAGCTTCACCAGCGCCGCGTGGCGTATGAGCTCGTCGGGCAGCAGCTTCAGCTCGCGCAGCGGAAAGGCGATGTTCTCCAGCACGCTGAAGGCCGAGAACAGCGCGCCGTGCTGGAACAGCATGCCCACGTTGGCCGCGCCCGAGGCGCTGAGCTCGCCGGGCTCCTGGCCCAGCACCTCCACGTGGCCGCGCGTGGGCTTCTCCAGCCCGAGAATCTGGCGCAGCAGCACCGTCTTGCCCGTGCCCGAGCCGCCGACCAGCGAGAGCACCTCGCCGCGGTCGATGTGCAGCTGCAGGTCGCGGTGCACCACCTGCTCGCCGTCGGCGCTCTGGAACACGGTCCACAGCCCGCGGATGTCCACCACGGTGGCGTCGGTGTCGGGGCGCACGGGCATGCTCATGCGGCTGCTCCATTTCGCCAGCGAGGTGCGCGATCCGTGAACACCGCATGGCCGAGGCCAGGGACACCGCGGAACCGGCTTTGCCGGGCCGCGGGTGTCGCCCCCGGCGAGGGGGTTGGCGAAGCGACACGAAGTGCGCGAAGACTGGGGGAGTGCGTCATGTTCACGCTCGGAAGCCGATACCCTTGAAGAGCACGGCGAACAATGCATCGACCAGGATCACGGCAGTGATCGACGTCACCACCGACGAGGTGGTGCCGCGCCCGAGGCTCTCGGTGTTGGGCTTGACCTTCATGCCGAAGTGGCAGCCGATCAGCGCGATCAGGATGCCGAATACCGCCGACTTGGCCATGGCCAGCCACAGGTTCGAGATCGGCACCGCGCGCGGCAGGGCCGAGAGGAAATAGGCCGGCGAAATGTCGAGCGCAGCGTCGGCCGCGAGCATGCCGCCCGCGAGCGCGGCCATCGAAGTCCACAGGCTGATCAGCGGCATTGCGATGGCCAGCGCCAGCACGCGCGGCATCACCAGGCGAAAGCCGTGCGGGATGCCCATCACGCGCATCGCGTCGAGCTCTTCGGTCACGCGCATCACGCCGATCTGCGCCGTGATGGCCGAGCCCGAGCGGCCGGCGATCAGCACGGCGGCCAGCACCGGCCCCAGCTCGCGGATCAGCGAGAGCCCGAGGATGTTCACCACGAAGGTCTCGGCGCCGTACTGGCGCAGCTGCTGCGAGATCAGGTAGGCCAGCACCACGCCGATCAGCAGGCCGACCAGCGCCGTGATGTGCAGCGCCGTCGCGCCGAACTGATACAGGTGCCCGGAGAAATCGCGCCACGGTCCGCGGTGCGGCGCGCGTGCCAGCCGGCACAGGTCGAGCGCGAGCTGGCCGATCAGCGCGGTGAAGTCGCGCACCACGTACATCACGCGCGGCCCGTTGTGCGAGAACTCGCGGATGCGGTCGTTCAGCGTGGGCGAGGGCTCGTCGGGCGTCGCGACGGTGTACTGCGCCACCTGGTCGAGCACGGCCTTGTGCTGCGGCGACAACTCGATGGTGGCGGGCCACTCATGGCGCCAGTGCTCCCACAGCAGCTGCGCGCCGATGTGGTCGAGTTGCTCGATGGGCCGCAGGTCCCAGGCACGGTCGTCGGCCGGCGGGGCCGCCTTCAGGCTCTGGTCCAGCGCCTGCCATGCCGGCTTGGACGACATCGCCAGCGTGGTCCAGCGGCCGCTGGCCACCGTCCATTGGCGGCCCTCCTGCTCACGTTGCCCGACGCGGGGCCACGCGCTGTCGGCGGCGGAGGCGTCGGCAGGCGATGGAGCGGGAGACATGGCTGGATGAGAAATAAGTGAGGCGGGTGAGGGGGAAAGTTAACAAAACCCGTGCCGGGTGCGCGCATCGTAACCGCGTGCATCCGCGGTCAAGGTGCGCCAGACCCTTCGTTCGCGTAGGGCACCACGCCGTTTCTTCATGATTTCCTCAGGGCGCGAAGCCATCGGAGAGCGCCTCGCGCAGCCAGCCCACGAAGGCCGTCACCGCCTGCGGCACGTGCGTGGCGTAGGGCCGTATGGCATACAGGCGCTCGCCGAAGGCGCCCACCGAGCGCCATTGCGGCAGCACCTGCTGCAGCTTGCCCGACTGCAGCGCCGACTGCGCGCTGAAGTCGGGCACCAGCGCGATGCCCAGCCCGGTCAGCGCCGCGTCGCGCAGCGCCTCGCTGTTGTTGGCCACCAGCGGACCCGAGACCGGCACCGTGATGCGCGGCGCTGATGCCTTGGCCTCGAAGTGCCAGGTCGGCGTTTCCTGCGCGCGGGGGTAGTGCAGGCAGTCGTGACCGGCCAGGGCCTGGGGCTCGCGCGGGGTGCCGCGGCGGCGCAGGTAGGCGCGGCTGGCCACCAGCACCGAGCGGGTCTCGCACAGCGTCCAGGCGACGTGCGTGTCGGGCGGCGCGGCCGTGTGGCGGATGGCGAGGTCGAAGCCCTCCATCGCGAGCGAGCTGAGCCGATCGGACAGGTCGAGTTCGATGCGCACCTCGGGCTGCGCGCGCAGGAAGTCGGCCAGCCGGGGCACCAGCTGCTGGCGCGCGAAGGCCACCGGCGCGGTCACCCGCACCAGCCCGCGCGGCACGCCCGCGAGGTCGCGCACGCCGGCGAAGCTGTGGGCGATCTGCTCGAAGGGGCCGCGCATGTCTTCCACCAGCCGCTGGCCGGCCTCGGTGAGCCGCACGCTGCGCGTGGTGCGCTGCACCAACGGCGCGCCGGCCGCGCGCTCGAGCTCGGCGATGCGCTGGCTCATGGCCGCCTTGCTCACGCCCAGGCGCAGCGCGGCGGCGGTGAAGCTGCCCTGCTGCGCCAGCACCGTGAGCCAGTGCAGGTGCGTCCAGAGCGACTCGATATTTTGGGGTTTCATGCCTGCATTGTTCGCCAATGCGAACAATAAGTTCAAGCATCGTGACTAGGCGGGGAACAACGCGCTGCCTAAACTGGCCGCACTCCTCCTCCCGACACCGCCTCCATCAGGGTTCTCCCCATGCCTACTTCCATCGACCACTTCATCGCCGGCAAGCCCGCCGCCAACACCTCCGGCCGCACGCAGGACGTGACCAACCCCGCCACCGGCGCCGTCACCGGCAAGGTCGGCCTGGCCAATGCGGACCAGGTCTCGGCCGCCGTCGCAGCCGCGCAGGCCGCCTTCCCGGGCTGGGCCGACACGCCGCCGATCCGCCGCGCGCGCGTGATGTTCAAGTTCCTGCAGCTGCTCAACGAGCACAAGGACGAGCTGGCCCACATGATCACCGCCGAGCACGGCAAGGTCTTCACCGACGCGCAGGGCGAAGTCAGCCGCGGCATCGACATCGTCGAGTTCGCCTGCGGCATCCCGCAGCTGCTCAAGGGCGACTACACCGACCAGGTCAGCACCGGCATCGACAACTGGACGCTGCGCCAGCCTCTGGGCGTGGTCGCCGGCATCACGCCCTTCAACTTCCCGGTGATGGTGCCGATGTGGATGTTCCCGGTGGCCATCGCCGCGGGCAACACCTTCGTCCTCAAGCCCAGCCCGACCGACCCGACGCCTTCGCTGCGCATCGCCGAGCTGCTGAAGGAAGCCGGCCTGCCCGACGGCGTGTTCAACGTGGTGCAGGGCGACAAGGCCGCGGTCGACGCGCTGCTGGAGCACCCCGACGTCAAGGCCATCAGCTTCGTCGGCTCCACGCCCATCGCCAACTACATCTACGAGACCGGCGCCCGCCACGGCAAGCGCGTGCAGGCCCTGGGCGGCGCGAAGAACCACATGGTGGTGATGCCCGATGCCGACATCGACCAGACCGTGGACGCGCTGATCGGCGCCGGCTACGGCTCGGCCGGCGAGCGCTGCATGGCCATCAGCGTGGCGGTGCTGGTGGGCGACGTGGCCGACAAGATCATTCCCAAGCTCATCGAGCGCACGAAGACGCTGCAGGTGCTCAACGGCGAGAACCTCGCGGCCGAGATGGGCCCCATCGTCACCCGCGCCGCGCACGAGCGCATCACCGGCTACATCGACCTGGGCGAGAAGGAAGGCGCGAAGCTGCTGGTGGACGGCCGCAAGTTCGACGGCAACCAGGCGGGCGAAGGCTGCGGCGATGGCTTCTGGATGGGCGGCACGCTCTTCGACCACGTCACGCCCGAGATGCGCATCTACAAGGAAGAGATCTTCGGCCCGGTGCTCAGCTGCGTGCGCGTGGCCAACTTCAAGGACGCGATCGACCTCGTCAACGCGCACGAGTTCGGCAACGGCGTGAGCTGCTTCACCCGCGACGGCAACGTGGCGCGCGAATTCAGCCGCCGCATCCAGGTGGGCATGGTCGGCATCAACGTGCCGATCCCGGTGCCTATGGCCTGGCACGGCTTCGGCGGCTGGAAGCGCTCGCTCTTCGGCGACATGCACGCCTACGGCGAAGAGGGTGTGCGCTTCTACACGAAGCAGAAGTCGGTGATGCAGCGCTGGCCGGAAAGCATCGGCAAGGGCGCCGAGTTCGTGATGCCCACGGCAAAGTAGGCCCACCCCCGACTCTCGCGCACTTCGTGTCGCTCGCATCCCCCCTCGAGGGGGCGCTCCCGGCGGCCCGGCGGAGCCGGTTCCGCGGGAGCACTGGTACTGACAGATACTGGCATCGGCGTGGTGCGGCGCCCTGACCAAACAAGAACGAAGCAGAAGGAGACAACCACTTGAGCGAGACCACCTTCGACTACATCGTCATCGGCGCCGGCACCGCCGGCTCGCTCATGGCGAACCGCCTGAGCGCCGACAAGAACCGGCGCGTGCTGCTCATCGAGGCGGGCCGCAAGGACGACTACCACTGGATCCACATTCCGGTCGGCTACCTGTACTGCATCGGCAACCCCCGCACCGACTGGCTCTACAGCACCGAGCCCGACGCGGGCCTCAACGGCCGGGTGCTGCGCTATCCGCGCGGCAAGACGCTGGGCGGCTGCTCCAGCATCAACGGCATGATCTACATGCGCGGCCAGTCGCGCGACTACGAGCACTGGGCCGACCTCACCGGCGACGACGGCTGGCGCTGGCAGAACGTGCTGCCGGCCTTCAAAAAGCACGAAGACCACTACCTGGGCGCCGACGAGATGCACGGCGCGGGCGGCGAGTGGCGCGTCGAGAAGCAGCGGCTGCGCTGGGACATCCTCGACGCATTTGCCGAAGCGGCGGTGCAGGCCGGCGTGCCGCACTCCACCGATTTCAACCGCGGCAACAACGAGGGCGTGGGCTACTTCCAGGTCAACCAGAAGAACGGCTGGCGCTGGAACACCGCCAAGGCCTTCCTGCGTCCGACTTGCTACGGCAGGCCCAACTTCGAGCTCTGGACCGGCGCGCAGGTCTCGCGCCTGCTCTTCGAGACGCAGCCCGACGGCACGCGCCGCTGCACCGGCGCCGAGGTGTGGAACGGCAGCGAGAAGGTCACGGTGCGCGCCACGCGCGAAGTGGTTCTGAGCGCCGGCGCCATCGGCTCGCCGCAGATCCTGCAGCTCTCGGGCGTGGGGCCCTCCGAACTGCTGAGGCAGCATGGCATCGACGTGGTGGTCGACGCGCCCGGCGTCGGCGCCAACCTGCAGGACCACCTGCAGATCCGCGCGGTCTACAAGATTTCCGGCGCACCCACGCTCAACGTGATGGCCTCGTCGATGATCGGCAAGGCGAAGATCGGCCTCGAATACGTGCTCAAGCGCAGCGGCCCGATGAGCATGGCGCCCTCGCAGCTTGGCGCCTTCACGCGCAGCTCGCCAGACCGCGAATGGCCCAACCTGCAGTACCACGTGCAGCCGCTGTCGCTCGATGCCTTCGGCGATCCGCTGCACAGCTTCCCGGCCTTCACCGCGAGCGTGTGCAACCTCAACCCGACGAGCCGGGGCTCGGTGCGCATCCGCAGCAACCGCTTCGAGGACGCCCCGGCCATCGCGCCCAACTACCTGAGCACCGACGAGGACCGCAAGGTGGCGGCCGAGTCGCTGCGCGTCACGCGCCGCATCGCCGAGCAGCCCGCGCTCGCCAAGTACAAGCCCGAGGAATGGAAGCCCGGCGTGCAATACCAGACCGACGAGGACCTGGCGCGCCTGGCCGGCGACATCGCCACCACCATCTTCCATCCGGTGGGCACCACCAGGATGGGGGCGGACAACGACCCCGCGGCGGTACTCGATTCGCGCCTGCGCGTGCGCGGCGTGCAGGGCCTGCGCGTGGTGGATGCGGGCGCGATGCCCACCATCACCAGCGGCAACACCAACAGCCCGACGCTCATGATGGCCGAGAAGGCCGCGGGCTGGATCGTCGAGGACAACCGCTGATCGGCTTCAGCGGCGCGGTGCGGCAGTGCGGCGCTTGGGCGGCTCATTGCCCGCCATGCGCGCCTTCGCGCCTTCCAGCATGAGGTCGATGCCGATCTCGAACAGCGCGTCGGGCCCGGCCCGGCGGTAGTTGGCGAAAGCCTCGGCCAGCAGCGGGCGCGAGGCCGCGGCGGCATCGAGCGCCTGCTGCTGCTCGGCCGCGTCGGGCGGCGTCGCCTGCTGCTCCAGCACGCAGCCCACGGTGTAGCGGCCCAGCGCGATCAGCAGCGTCATCGCCTGCGGCGCGGGCAGGCCCAGCCGGACCACCGAAGCGAGCTGCGCCTCGACCATGTCGAGATCGGCCGGATCGGGCTCGGAGCCCGCATGCAGCCGCGCACCGTCGCGCCGTGCCAGCAGCGCGCGGCGGAAGCTGCGGGCGTTCTCGCGCAAAAAGGCGTCCCAGGTCTCGCCGGGCTGCGGCAGCTTGCGCTCGTGCACGCGGCGCAGGATCTCGCCGTTCATCGCGTCGAGCAGCGCGCGCTTGTTCCTGAAGTGCCAGTACAGCGCGGGCTGCTGCACGCCGAGCCGCTCGGCCAGCAGGCGCGTGCTGAGCTTGTCCATTCCAACCTCGTCGAGCAGCGTGAGCGCCGTCTCGAGGATCACTTCGCGGTCCAGTTTCATTCTTCCGATGTGCGTGCGTGCCGATGTCGACCGGAGAGCGTACTTCACAGCCCGGAATTTATCGCTGATAATTCTTATCAATGATAAATTCAAGCACCCTCCCAACCCCTTTCGCGAGCGGCCGCCATGCGCATGCCGTGATCCTCGCGATCGTCACGCTCGACGCGATCGGCATCAGCCTGGTCATGCCGATCGTGCCCAGCCTGCTACGCGAGGTCGGCCATACCGGTGACCTCGGCTGGCGCTTCGGCGCATTCCTCTCGCTCTACGCGTTGATGCAGTTCCTCTGCGCGCCGGTGCTCGGCGCGCTCAGCGACCGCTTCGGGCGCCGCCCGGTGCTGCTGGTCTCGGTGGCGGGCGCCGCCGTCGACGCGCTCTTCATGGCCTTCGCGCCGTCGCTGTGGATGCTGTTCGTGGGCCGCGCGATCGCCGGCATGACCGGGGCCAACATGGCGGTGGCCTCCGCTGCCATCGCCGACCTCACGCCCGAGAACCAGCGCGCGCGCTGGTTCGGCCGCATGGGCGCCTGCTTCGGCATCGGCTTCATCGCGGGGCCGGCGCTCGGCGGCGTGCTCGGCGACCACGGCGTGCGGCTGCCCTTCATCGCAGCCGCGGTGCTCAACGGCCTGACCTTCCTCGCGGCCCTGCTGCTGCTGCGCGAGTCGCGCCCGCCGAAGCTCGCCTCCCAGCCCTTCGACCGCGGCGTGCTGCACCCGCTCGCACCGCTGCGCTGGGCGAAGAGCTTTCCCGCGCTGCTGCCCATCCTCGGCGTGTTCACCGTGCTGATGCTGGTGGGCGAGGTCGCGGGCACGACCTGGGTGCTCTACGGCGAGGACAAGTTCGCGTGGAACGGCACCATGGTCGGCGTCTCGCTCGCGGTCTTCGGGCTGATCCAGGCGCTGATGCAGGGCTTCGTCGCGGGCCCGCTGGTCGAGCGCTGGGGCGAGCGCGCGGCCATCGCCATCGGCACCGCGGCCGACTGCACCGCCTATGCGCTGCTGGCCTTCGCCACGCAGGGCTGGATGGCGCTCGCACTGCTGCCGCTACTGTGCACGGGCGGCATCGGCGCGCCCGCGCTGCAGTCGATGCTCTCGGCCCGCGTGGGCGAGTCCGAGCAGGGACGGCTGCAGGGCGTGCTCGCGAGCCTGTCCAGCCTGGCCTCGGTGTTCGGGCCGCTGCTCATCAGCCAGCTCTACTTCGCCTTTCGCCTGCGCTTTCCCGGCATCGCGTGGCTGGCGGGCGCGGTGGTGTACCTGCTGTGCATGCCCGTGCTGCTGCGCAAGACTCCCAAGCCATAGCTCCGGTCTGACTTCGGTCCGATGCCAGAAACACCGAGGAACCGGCTTTGCCGGGCCTCAGGTGTTGCCCCCGGTAGGGGGTTGGCGAAGCGACACGAAGTGCGCGCAGCCTGGGGGCGAGCTTTATTTTTCTATCGTCTTGTTCCAGCGCGCGTTCCACGCCGGGCGGTTCGCGTTGATGCTTTCCCAGTCGATGGTCACGGCGGTCTTCATCCACTTGTTGATGTCGGCCACCTGGGCCACGCCGTCGCCCACCACCGGCGCCTTCGGGTTGGTGGGAATCTGCGCGCCGTACTGCAGCACGTTGGCCTGCGCCAGCGGACTCAGCAGGAACTCGGCGAGCTTCTGCGAGAGCTCGGGCTCGGTGTTGTTGGCGATCACGCACTGGCCGACCATGAGCACCACCGCGCCTTCCTTGGGCGGTGCGTATTCCACCGGAATGCCCTTGCTCTTCATCGCGGCCACGGCCGTGGGCGTGAGCGGGAAGATCGCGGCCTCGCCGGTCTGCACCATCTCCGAGAGCTTGGCCGAGCTCGGGATGTACTCCAGCACGTTCGGCCCGATGGTGGTGGGCCAGGCCTTGAAGCCGGGCTCCACGTTCTTGTCGTTGCCGCCCTGGATGCGGTTGAACATCAGGAAGCCGTGCAGCCCGAAGGAGGACGACGACACCGACTGGAACACCACCTTGCCCTTGTACTTCGCATCGGCCAGGTCCATCCAGGAGGTGGGCGGCGCCCAGCCCTTCTCCTTGAACATCTTCGCGTTGTAGGCCAGGCCCGTCATGCCCAGGCTCACGCCGCTGGCCATGTCGTCCTTGAAGCGCGCGGCCGGGTAGATTTCGCTGAGCGACTGGCTGGGCTTCTGCTTCTGGCACAGGCCCATGCCGATGGCGCGCACCATCACGCCGTCGTCGAGGAACATCACGTGCATCTGCGGCTTGTCCTTGTTGGCCTGCGCCTTGGCGAGGATGTCGGACGAGGTGCCCGGCACCACCACCACCTTCGCGCCGTAGGCCTTCTCGAAAGCCGGGAAGACGTACTGCGTGTACGCCTTCTCCATCGTGCCGCCGTTCATGCCGATGTAGAGGGTCTTGGTCTGCGCACCGGCGATGCCGGCGGCCGCGAGCAGCGCGGCCAGCAGCGGGAGGGTTCTGATCGATGACTTCTTGGACATGGCGATGCTCTCCATTCAGGTTCAGGTGGGGGATGCGGATGCGGTGAGGGATTCGTCGGCGCCGTCGAAGCGCTCGATGGCGAAGGCGTCGATGGGGGTGTCGGTGCGGCCGTCGCGCGCCAGCTCGGCCAGCACCTCGCCGGCGGCCGGGCCGATCTGGAAGCCCGCGCCCGCGAAGCCGAAGCCGTGGAACAGGCCCGGCGTGGTGCGGCTTGGGCCCAGCACCGGTTCGCGGTCGGGCAGGTAGCCCTCGGTGCCGCCCCAGGTGCGGATGATGTGCGCGTGGCGCAGCACCGGCAGCAGTTCGATCGCCTGCACCGCGAGCGTGGCGATGCCCTCGCGTTCTGCACGCGAGCGTTCGGCGTCGAGCGTGATGCCGGAGCCGCCGCCCAGCACCACGTTGCCGCGCTCCACCTGCCGGCAGTAGATGCCGCCGCCTTCCACGCCCAGGCTCCATTTCATGAAATGCGGCACCGGCTCGGTCACCGCCATCAGCGGGCTGCGCGAATACATCGGCGGTGTCTCGCCGAACTGGCTGGCGATGGCGCCGGCCCACGCGCCCGCGCAGTTCAGCAGCACCGGCGCCTGCACTTCGAGCGCGTTGCCGCTGCGCACCATGAACATGGCGCCGTCGTGCGCCACCTCGTCGACCCGGTGCCGCTCGAATACCTGCGCGCCCGCGCGCTGCGCCGCCAGCGCGAAGGCGGGCGACACCAGGCGCGGATTGGCCTGCCCGTCTTCCGCGCAGAGCGAGCCACCCACCGCGCGCGTACCCAGCCACGGGCACTGCTCGCGCAGTCGCGCGCCGGAGATCAGCTCCAGGCCCAGGTCGAAATCGCTGCTCAGCGCGCGGTAGCGCTCGAGCGAAGCCATGTCGGATTCGCTGCGCGCGATCTTGAAGTGGCCCGAGCGGATGTATTCGCCGTCGGTGCCCAGCAGCCCGGCAAGACCGCCCCAGATGCGGTGTGCTCGCTGCGCCAGCGGCAATTGGCTCACCGGCCGGCCCTGGCGGCGTACGCCGCCGTAGTTCACGCCGCTGGAACGTGAGCCGCAGAGGTCGCGCTCCAGCAGCACCACGCCGATGCCCATGCGGCGCAGGGCCAGTGCGGCGGAAGAGCCGACGATGCCGCCGCCGACGATGGCGACGTCGGTGCGAAGCTTCCTGATCGAACTCATGCGCCGCTCCCTTCGGCCGGCACGAGCCGGATCGGGATCGGCTTGATCGGCGCCTGCCCGCGCAGCCGGCCAACCTGCTGCAGCGGCTGCCGCGTCGCGTGCGCGAGGATCTCGGCCGCGGCCGCGCCGCACATGCGCCCCTGGCAGCGGCCCATGCCGACGCGCGACAGGGCCTTCAGGCGATTCATCTCGTCGGCGCCGGTGTTGGCGATGGTCTGGCGCAACGTGCCGGCGGTGACGTTCTCGCAGCGGCAGATGACGAGGTCGTCGGCCGCGTTCTCCGCCCAGTCCTGCGGCACGGGAAAGGCGCGCTCCAGGCCCTGGCGGAAGCCGGCGAGCTTTTCGAGCTTGCGTTCGAGCTCCGACGCACGCGCGGTGTCGATGGCGATGCCGGCATCCTGCAGCAGCGCCAGCGCTGCGCGCTCGCCAGCCCACTCGGCCGCATCCGCGCCCATGATGCCGGCTCCGTCGCCCGCGAGGTACACGCCCTGCACGCTGGAGCGCCCAGCCGCGTCGCGCACCGGCAGGTGCGCGCGGTGCAGCGGCGCGTAGTCGAAGCGGCAGCCGAGCAGGTCGGCGAGTTGCGTCTCCGAGCGCAGCGCGTAGCCGAAGCCGATCGCATCGCATTCGATCGTGCGCTCGTTCCCGCCGTCGAGCCAGGCCACGCCGGTGACGCGGCCCTGCGCCTCGTCGCCGAGCACGCGCAGCGGGCGCACGCCGCCATGCAGTGCAATGCCGTGCGCGCGCAGCCAGCCCACGTAGTACATGCCCTTCGCGAGCACGGCCGGCTGCGCCAGCATCGCCGGCGCGGCGGCGATCTGGTCGGCCAGGTGCGCCGTGTCGAGCACCGCGGCCACGTCCACGCCGGCCTTCGCATATTGATAAGCCACCAGGTAGAGCAGCGGCCCGGTGCCCATGAACACCACGCGCCGCCCGATGGCGCAGCCCTGGAACTTGAGCGCCACCTGCGCGCCGCCCAGCGTGTAGACGCCCGGCAGCGTCCAGCCCGGCAGCGGCAGCACGCGGTCGGTGGCGCCGGTCGCGACGATGAGGTGGCTGTAGGGCACGCGGCGGTTGCTGCGCGTGGGGTTGTGCATCACGTCGAGCGCCTGGTCCTGCGCGTTCCACGCGAGGCTGTCGGCATGGTGTTCGATGCGGCCCTGCAGCGCCTCGAAGGCGTTGTGCACAGCGTCGGCGCGCTTCGACTCGAAGCCGTAGAGCGTCTGCTTGTCGCGCGCCGTCAGGCCGGGAGGAGGACGGCGGTAGATCTGGCCGCCGGCGCGCGAGGCCTCGTCGATCACCACCGGCTTCAGGCCGTGCGCCACGAGCGTTTGCGCGGCGCGCACGCCGGCCGGACCTGCGCCGACGATCACCGGGCGGACTTCGCCTGTCGCTGCCGGTGTTGCTGTCGCGGTCATGCGCCGTCCTTTCCCGTGACCAGCGCCATGCCCGGCGCGATGAATGTCGAGCAGGCGCGAACGCGCTCGCCTTCGCCGGTGGAGATCCAGCAGTCCTGGCAGGCGCCCATCATGCAGAAGCCCGCGCGCGGCAGGCCGCTGAACTCGTTGCGGCGCAGTTGGCCGCACTGGGTGAGCACGGCGGTCAGCACGGTGTCGCCGGCCAGTGCGCTAGCCGGCTGGCCGTCGAGCGTGAAGGGCACCGTCGCGCGGCCGGTCTTCTCGGCCACGCGGTGGAGCAATGCGTGTGTTTTCATGGTCATCTATCTGCGCCCCACCAGCACGCGGTCGAGCCCGTAGACGCGATCGAGCAGCACCATCGCGAAGGCCGTCACCGCCACCATCAGCGCCGACACGGCGGCCATCAGCGGGTCGATGGACTCTGTCGCATACATGTACATGCGCACCGGCAGCGTCACCGTGCTCGGCGAGGTGACGAAGATCGACATCGTCACTTCGTCGAAGCTGTTGATGAACGACAGCATCCAGCCGCCGGTCACGCCCGGCAGGATCATCGGCAGCGTGATGCGGCGGAACACGGTGGCCTGGTTCGCGCCCAGCGAGAGCGCGGCCTGCTCGGCGCTGCGGTCGAAGCCCACCAGCGCCGCCACCACCAGCCGCAGCGTGTAGGGCGTGACGATGAGCGCATGCGCCAGCACCAGCCAGCCGAAGCTGCCAGCGCCACCCACCAGCGAGAACAGGCGCAGCAGCGCCACGCCCAGCACCAGGTGCGGCACGATCAGCGGCGAGAGGAACAGGCCGTTGAGGAAGTCGCGCCCCGGAAACTCGTAGCGCGTGATCGCCATGCCGGCCGGCACCGCGAGCAGCGTCGCGATGGTGGCCGAGCTCAGCGCGAGCCACAGGCTGTTCCAGAACGACTGCATGAAGTCGGGGTGCGCGAACACCGCCTCGAACCAGCGCAGCGAGAAGTGCGTGGTGGGGATGGTCAGCGTGTTCTCGGGCGTGAACGCCACGATGCACACCACCACCAGCGGCGCCAGCATGAAGACGATGACCAGCGCGTTGAACGCGAGGGCGATGGGGCCGTTTCTGCTCATCGGTTCACCCCAGCGCTTTCTTGTAGCGGCCTTCGACCAGGCGGTTGTAGCTGAGCATCACCGCCAGGTTGGCGACGAGCAGCACCAGCGCCACCGCCGCGCCCAGCGGCCAGTTGAGTTCGCTCAGGTACTCGTCGTAGACGATGGTCGCGACCATCTTCAGCCGGCGTCCGCCCAGGAGCCCCGGGATGGCGAAGGAACTCGCCGCCAGCCCGAACACGATCAGGCTGCCCGAGAGAATGCCCGGCATCACCTGCGGCAGCACGATGCGCCGCAGCGTGGTGAAGGGCGTGGCGTTGAGCGAGAGGGCGGCGTTCTCCACGCCGGGGTCGAGCTTCTGCAGCGAGGTCCACACCGGGATCACCATGAAGGGCAGCATCACGTGCACCAGCGCGATGACCACTGCCGCGCTGGTGTAGAGGATCTTCACCGGCCCGATGCCCAGCAGCTGCAGCAGCGCGTTCACCGCGCCCTCGGGCCCCAGCAGCATGCTCCAGCCGAAGGCCCGCACCACCACCGAGACCAAGAGCGGCGCGAGCACCACCAGCAGCAGCGCCGAGCGCCACGGGTTGCGCATGCGGCTGAGCACATAGGCCTCGGGCGCGCCGATCAGCACGCAGATCAGCGTGACCAGGGCCGAGACCCAGAAGGTGCGCCAGAAGATGCCGAGGTAGTAGGAGTCGGAGAACACCAGCGCGTAGTGCGCGAGCGTGAACTCGCCCGACTTCGGCCCCGTGGCAGGGTCGTAGACGTTGAACGACAGCACTGCGGTGAGCCCGAGCGGCACCACCAGCAGCACCGTGAACAGCAGCAGCGCGGGGCCGGAGAGCCACCATGCGGTGGCCTTGCTTTTCGATGCGCTGCTCATGCCGCGACAGCCCTTTCATCGGCCGGCAGAAGCCGCATGCAATGCGCCGGCCAGTCGATGCCCGTACGGCTGCCTTCGGCGAGGGCCTCGCGCCCGTCGTTGGGGCTCAGCACCATGAGCTCGCCCACCGAAGTCGCCACGCGGTAGAGCCACTGGCTGCCGAGGAAGAAGCGCTCCTGCACCTCGCCGTCGATGCGGCCCTGGCCCGGCGCCACCAGCTGCAGCTTCTCGGGCCGCACGCTCAGCAGCGCGGCGGCGTCGACACTGAAGCCGGTGTCGTCCACGTCCAGCGAGAGCGCGCCCACCTCCACGCAGGTGCGCCCGGGGCCGCTGCCCGACACGCGGCAGTCCAGCAGGTTGGCCTTGCCCACGAAGGTGGAGATGAAGCGCGTGCCCGGATGCTCGTACACGCGCTGCGGATGATCGATCTGCGTGGCGCGCCCGCCCTCCATCACCACCACGCGGTCGCTGATCGACATGGCCTCGCTCTGGTCGTGCGTGACCATCACCGTGGTGGTGCCGACCTTGCGCTGGATCTGGCGCAGCTCGAACTGCATCTCCTCGCGCAGCTTGGCGTCGAGGTTCGACAGCGGCTCGTCCAGCAGCAGCACCGGCGGCTCGATCACCAGCGCGCGCGCCAGCGCCACCCGCTGCCGCTGGCCGCCCGAAAGCTCGCGCGGGTAGCGCGCGGCATGCTGCTCGAGGTGCACCAGCGCCAGCGCCTGCTTCACCCGTTCGGTGCGCTCGGCCTTCGGCATCCTGCGCATCTCGAGGCCGAAGCTCACGTTGTCGGCCACCGTCATGTGCGGGAAGAGGGCGTAGGTCTGGAACACGATGCCCAGCCCGCGCGTGTTGGCCTTGGCGTGCGTGATGTCCTTGCCCGCGAGCTCGATGCGGCCGCTGCTCACCGCCTCGAAGCCCGCGATCATCTGGAGCGTGGTCGTCTTGCCGCAGCCCGAAGGACCGAGCAGCGAGACGAACTCGCCCTTTTCCACCGAGAGATTCATGTCCGTCACCGCACGGGTGGCGCCATAGAACTTGGTCACGTCGGTGAGCCGCAGGAATGACATGGAACGGGCCTTTCTTCGGGGGCGAAAAGATGGCTTCAGGCACCTTGCTTCGACTTGGTGCGGGCCATGGACAGCTTGCTGTCCTTGATTCACTCTATTGCAACGATTGAGCCACATCGCCTCGGGTATTCCATTAATCAGAATCTTTCTTCAATTTATTCCGTTCAATGGAATATCATGGCTTCGATCAATGAATCGAATTCCGCAGGAGGAAGGTATGGATAGCTCTTCGGCGAACACCCCGGCCGGCGCAGGGGCGAACGCGGCGGCCAGCGGCGGCGTGCCGCGCGTCTTTTCGGTGATCCGCGCGCTCGGCGCGGTGCAGGCCGAGGGCGGGCGCGTGACGCAGATCGCGCGCTCGGTCGGCCTCACCCAGGCCACCACGCACCGGCTGCTGCAGTCGCTCATCGCCGAAGGCATGGTCGAGCAGGACGAGCGCAGCAAGCTCTACCGCCTGAGCATCGATTTCTTCGCGCTGGCCGCCAGCGCGGGCAACCCCGGCGACCTGCGCTCCATCTGCCGGCCCGTGCTGCTGCGGCTGTGCGCTAGCCTCGGCGACAGCATCTTCCTGCTGGCGCGCAGCGGCTTCGACGCCGTGTGCCTCGACCGGAGCGAAGGGCCCTTTCCCATCCGCTCCTTCACCGGCGACATCGGCGGGCGCATCGCGCTGGGCGTGGGGCAAGGTGCGCTGGCGATCCTGGCCTTCCTGCCCGAGGCCGAGCGCGAGGAGGTGATCCGCTTCAACCTTTCGCGCGTTCGCGAGTACGGCGTGTACGACGAGGTCTACCTGCGCACCGAGATCGAGCGCGTGCGGCAGCAGGGCTACGCGGGGCGCAACACCGGCCTGCTCGAAGGCATGGCCGGCGTGGCCGTGCCCATCCTCGACCGCGAAGGCCGCGCGGTGGCCGCGCTGAGCGTGGGCACCATCGCCGACCGGCTCAACGCCGACCGCATGCCGACGGTGGTGGAGCTGCTGAAACGCGAGGCGGCGGTGATCGGGCCGAGGATCAACCCCTTCGATGCGACGCTGAGGCGGCCGGCGCAGAGCCTGGCGAGTTCGCCGGCGGGGCAGAAGATTCCGTTGCCTGAGCCCTCGGGGGCGGGCTGAGCAGGGAGCCGACCATGAACAACCCCTCGATCCTCTACCCCGTCTTCGCCCTCGCGGCCCTCACCGGCATGGTGCTGCTGCTCATTCCCTTCACGCGCGTGCGCGCCGTTCTGCGCCGCGAAGTCCGGGCGGCCGATTTCAGGCTGGGCGAGTCGGCGGCGGTGCCGGATGCGGTGCGCATTCCCAACCGCAACTACATGAACCTGCTGGAGCTGCCGGTGCTGTTCTACGTGGTGTGCCTGGTCTTCTACGTGGCGGCGCAGCCGACGCCCGCGGCCGTGTGGCTGGCCTGGGCCTACGTGGGGCTGCGGGCGCTGCATAGCGCGGTGCACCTGACCTACAACCACGTGCTGCACCGGTTGTACGTGTTCGCGGCGAGCAATGCGGTGCTGGTGGCGCTGTGGGTCCTGGCGGCGGCCCGGTTGGTGCGCTAGACGCACATCAAAAGGCCGGGATCCTTCCTGAAACGCATCAGGTCCTTCCATATTTTCATTAGGCAATCGCGCGGGATTCGCTGATATTGGCCGGATCAGGCCTCTCGCCGCCTTCCCGTTTTCCCTTCACCTGTCCCCCGGAGCGTGCTCATGTCCGAAGCCCAGACCTCTCATCCCGTCGCCACCGAAGTCGAACAGCTGCTGCAGCGCCTGGGCGTGCCCCGCGCGGCCCACATCGGCGGCGAGCTGACGGTGCGTTCGCCCGTCAGCGGCGAAGTGGTGGCGCAGGTGCCGCAGACCTCGCCGGCCGAAGCGACGGCGGTGATCGGCCGCGCGCACGAGGCCTTCAAGGCCTGGCGCAACGTGCCGGCGCCGCGCCGCGGCGAGCTGGTGCGGCTGCTGGGCGAGGAACTGCGCGCCGCCAAGGCCGACCTGGGCCGTCTCGTGACGCTGGAGGCCGGCAAGATTCCGTCCGAGGGCGCGGGCGAGGTGCAGGAGATGATCGACATCTGCGACTTCGCAGTCGGCCTTTCGCGCCAGATCTACGGCCTCACGCTGGCCACCGAGCGCGCGGAGCACCGGATGATGGAAACCTGGCATCCGCTGGGCGTGTGCGGCGTGATCTCGGCCTTCAACTTCCCGGTGGCGGTGTGGTCGTGGAACGCGGCGCTGGCGCTGGTGTGCGGCGACCCGGTGGTGTGGAAGCCTTCCGAAAAGACGCCGCTGACCGCGCTGGCCGTGCACGCCATCGCGCAGCGCGCCATCGCACGCTTCGGCGACGCGCCCGAAGGCCTGCTGGGCCTGCTGCTGGGCCAGCGCGACATCGGCGAGCTGCTGGTGGACGACCACCGCGTGCCCGTTCTCTCGGCCACCGGCTCGACCGCCATGGGCCGGCAGGTGGGGCCGAAGCTGGCCGCGCGCTTCGCCCGCGCCATTCTCGAACTCGGCGGCAACAACGCCGCCATCGTCACGCCCTCGGCCGACCTCGACCTCGCGCTGCGCGGCATCGCCTTCGCGGCCATGGGCACGGCCGGCCAGCGCTGCACCACGCTGCGCCGCCTCTTCGTGCACGAGAGCGTGTACGAACAGCTGGTGCCCAAGCTCGCCAAGGTCTACGGCAACGTGCAGGTGGGCGATCCGCGCGAGGCCGGCACGCTGGTCGGCCCGCTGATCGACCGCGCGGCCTTCGACGGCATGCAGAAGGCGCTCTCCGAAAGCCGCGAGGCCGGTGCCACGGTGCACGGCGGCCAGCGCGTGGACGGCATCGGCACGAAGGACGCCTACTACGTGCGCCCGGCGCTGGTGGAGTTGAAGTCGCACGAGGGCCCGGTGCTGCGCGAGACCTTCGCGCCCATCCTTTATGTGGTGCGCTACAGCTCGCTCGACGAGGCCATCGAGCAGCACAACGCGGTGGGCGCGGGCCTGTCGTCGTCGATCTTCACGCTGAACATGCGCGAGGCCGAGCGCTTCATGTCGAGCTCGGGCTCGGACTGCGGCATCGCCAACGTCAACATCGGCCCGAGCGGCGCCGAGATCGGCGGTGCCTTCGGCGGCGAGAAGGAAACCGGCGGCGGACGCGAAGCCGGCTCCGACAGCTGGAAGGCGTACATGCGCCGCGCCACCAACACCATCAACTACTCGACCGCCTTGCCCCTTGCACAAGGCGTGACCTTCGACATCGGCGACTGACCGACCGCTTCCGGACTGCCCGGGGCCTGCCGCTTCGCGCGCCAGGCGGGCAGCCGCATGCCTTCACTGCAACCAGAACCACAACCAGGAGACAGAAGAAATGAGGATTTCCTTCAAGACCATCGCCGCAGCAGGCGGCCTGCTCGCGTTTTCGTTCGGCGCCACCGCGCAGACCGCCGCCGCCGCCGGCGGCACGCTCGACAAGATCAGGTCCAGCGGCAAGGTGGTGCTCGGCGTGCGCGAGGCTTCGCCGCCCATGGCCTACATGCTGGGCGCGGGCGAGAAGTACGTGGGCTATCACGTCGAGCTGTGCGAGCGCGTGCTGAAGGACATCGCGCCGCAGGCCAGGCTCGAATACATGGCCGTGACCGCGCAGAACACCATCCCGCTGGTGCAGAACGGCACACTGGACATCGGCTGCGGCCCCACCACCAACAACATGGCGCGCCAGCAGCTGGTGGCTTTCGCGCTCACCACCTACGTGAGCGAGGTGCGCATGGCCACCAGGGTCGACTCGGGCATCACCAGCCTCGACCAGCTCGCGGGCCGCAACGTGTCGGCCTCCTCCGGCACCACCGCGGTGCAGCTTCTTCGCAAGCGCGAGCGCGCGCAGAACGTCTCGTACAACACCTTGCTCGGCAAGGACCACCTGGAGAGCTTCCTGCTGATGGAGGCGGGCCGCGCCGATGCCTTCGTGCTCGACGACAACCTGCTGGCCGGGATCATCGCGAACTCGAAGAACCCCTCGGCCTACCGCATCGTGGGCGAGCCGCTGGGCTCGGAGCCGATCGCGCTGCTGTTCCGCAAGGACGACCCGGCCTTCAAGTCGGCGGTGGACGACTCGCTGCGCCGCATGATGAAGAGCGGCGAGCTCGAGAAGATCTACGGCAAGTGGTTCGTCGCAGCCATTCCGCCGAAGAACACCAGCCTGAACCTGCCGATGAGCGCGACGCTGAAGCAGCTCATCGCCGAGCCCAACGACAAGCCGCTGGAGGCCTACGCCAAGTGACCGCAGACACAGTCGCCCCCGTCGTCTTTTCTCCTGCGCAGCGCGTGCGCGCCATCGGCGTCTCGGAGATCCTGCGCATCACCGACCACGCCAACGCGCTCAAGCGCGCGGGCCGCCCGGTGATCGTTCTGGGTGCGGGCGAGCCCGACTTCGACACGCCGCAGAACGTGCGCGACGCTGCCGTGCGCGCCATCGGCCTGGGCGACACGCGCTATACGGTGCTCGACGGCAGCCCGGCGATGAAGGCGGCGGTGCAGCTGAAATTCAGGCGCGACAACGCGCTCGACTTCGCGCTCGACGAGATCAGCGTAAGCGCGGGCGCCAAGCAGGTGATCTTCAACGCGCTGATGGCCAGCCTGGGCCCGGGCGACGAGGTGATCCTGCCCGCGCCGTACTGGACTTCGTACGCCGACATCGTGCAGGTCTGCGGCGGCGTACCCGTGCCGGTGGCCTGTACCGAAGCGAACGGCTTCAGGCTCGACGCGGCGCAGCTCGAAGCGGCCATCACGCCGCGCACGCGCTGGCTCTTCCTGAATTCGCCCTCGAACCCGAGCGGCGCGGCCTACAGCGCTGCGCAGCTCAAGCCGCTGTGCGAGGTGCTGCTGCGCCATCCGCAGGTCTGGGTGCTGGCGGACGACATCTACGAGCACATCCTCTACGACGGTCTGGCCTTCGCCACGCCGGTGGCGGTGGAGCCGCGCCTGCGCGAGCGCACGCTGACGGTGAACGGCGTGTCCAAGGCCTATGCGATGACCGGCTGGCGCGTGGGCTACGGCGCGGGGCCGCGCGCGCTGATTGCAGCGATGGCGGTGGTGCAGAGCCAGACCACCTCCTGCCCCTCGTCCATCAGCCAGGCGGCCGCCATCGAGGCGCTGACCGGGCCGCAGGACATCGTGGCCCAGCGCTGCGCCGACTTCCAGGCGCGGCGCGACTTCGTGGTCGCCGCGCTGAACCGCGCGCCGGGCCTGCACTGCCGCGTGCCTGAGGGCGCGTTCTACACATTCGCGAGCTGCGCCGGCGTGCTCGGCAGGCGCACGCGCGGCGGCACTCTGCTGCACAGCGACAGCGACTTCTGCCGCTACCTGCTGCAGGACTTCGAGGTGGCGGTGGTGCCGGGCAGCGTGTTCGGGCTGGCGCCGTATTTCCGGATCTCATACGCGACCTCGATGGCGCAGCTGCAGGAGGCCTGCGAGCGCATCGCCGCCGCCTGCGCCGCGCTCGAGTGAGCGACCCATCGGCCTGTTTCATTTCATCGGAAACCCCATGACCACACCCCGCACCGGCGGCCAGATCCTGGTCGACCAGCTCGTCACCCACGGCGTCGAGCAGCTCTTCTGCGTGCCCGGCGAGAGCTTTCTCGCCGTGCTCGACGCGCTGCACGACGCCTCCATCGAAGTGACCGTGTGCCGCCAGGAAGGCGGCGCGACGATGATGGCCGAGGCCCAGGGCAAGCTCACCGGCAGGCCGGGCGTGTGCTTCGTGACGCGCGGGCCGGGCGCCACCAATGCATCGGCGGGCGTGCACATCGCGCACCAGGACTCGACGCCGCTGCTGCTCTTCGTCGGCCAGGTCGCGCGCGACGCGCTGGGCCGCGAGGCCTTCCAGGAGCTGGACTACGGCGCGGTGTTCGGCACCATGGCCAAGTGGGTGGTGCAGATCGACGACCCGGCGCGCGTGCCCGAGCTGGTGTCGCGCGCCTTCCATGTCGCCACCTCGGGCCGGCCCGGCCCGGTGGTGATCGCGCTGCCGGAAGACATGCTGACCGAGGCCGCGACGGTTGCCGACGCGCAGCCTTATGCCGTCACCGAAACCCATCCAGGCGCCGGGCAGCTCGCCGAACTGCAGCAGCGCCTGTTGCAGGCGCAGCGGCCGGTGGCCATCGTGGGCGGCAGCCGCTGGTCGGAGAAGGCAGCGGGCCAGTTCGCGGATTTCGCGGTGGCGTTCTCGCTGCCCGTGTACTGCTCGTTCCGCCGCCAGATGCTGATGTCTGCCGAGCACCCCTGCTACGCGGGCGACCTCGGGCTGGGCGTCAATCCGAAGATGCTGGAGCGCATCCGCAACGCCGACCTGATCCTGCTGGCCGGCGGGCGCCTGTCGGAGGTGCCGTCGCAGGGCTATGAGCTGCTGTCCATCCCGCAGCCGAAGCAGGCGCTGGTGCACGTGCATGCCGACGCCGACGAGCTGGGCAAGCTGTATCGCCCGGCGCTGGGCATCCATGCCACGCCGCAGGCATTCGCCGAAGCCGTTTCCACGCTGCGCCCCGCGCAGGTTCCGGCCTGGGCAGCGGAAACGAAGACCGCTCGCCAAGACTTCCTGCGCTGGAGCGACCCGTCGCCGATCCGCATTCCGGGCGCGCTGCAGATGGGCGAGGTCATGCAGCACCTGCGCGAGGTGCTGCCGGCCGACACCATCTTCTGCAACGGCGCGGGCAACTTCGCCACCTGGGTGCACCGCTTCTGGCCGTTCCGCGCGTACGCGAGCCAGCTCGCTCCCACCAGCGGCTCCATGGGCTACGGCCTGCCGGCCGGCGTCGGCGCCAAGCGGCTGTGGCCGCAGCGCGAGGTGGTGGTGTTCGCGGGCGACGGCGACTTCATGATGCACGGCCAGGAATTCGCCACCGCCGTGCAGTACGGGCTGCCGATCATCGTGGTGCTGCTGGACAACGCCATGTACGGCACCATCCGCATGCACCAGGAAAAGCACTACCCCGGCCGCATCAGTGCCACGCAGTTGAAGAACCCGGACTTCCGTGGTTACGCGGAGGTGTTCGGCGGGCACGGCGAGCGCGTCGAGAGCACCGAAGAGTTCGGCCCCGCGCTGGCCCGTGCGCGCGCCAGCGGCAAGCCGGCGATCCTGCACTGCCTGCTGGACCCGGAGGCCATCACGCCGGGCAGCACGCTGCAGTCGATTCGCAAGGCTGCGCTGGAGGGCTGAGCAAGCCTCAGCGCAGGCCGCCTACGTACCGGGGTGGGGGCGTGGGCGGCTGGCCGTCGGGCTGGCGCGCCGCCAGGCGCGCGGCGCGTGCCAGCGGTTCCATCGCCTGCTCCAGGCGGGTGGCGAGCAGGTAGAGCTCCTCGTCCTTGGTGTCGGCGGCGTGCGCGCGCGTCATGCGCACGATCTCGGCGGCGTACTCGGCGTTGGTCGCCATCCATTCGGTGTCGGTCACGCGGCCGTGCTTTCGCCGCAGCGCCACGTGGAGGCGGGCGGCGAGGGCGATGCGTTCGCTTTCTGACATGGATGGGGACATGGCTTGTTTCCTCCGGCGGTGGGTCAACTGCTCCCGAGATGTTCCCTGTGCTGTGCAAGATCGAGGCCCAGCTGCTCGCTGTCGGCATCGACGCGCAGGCCGACGATGACGTGCACCAGGAACAGCACCACGGCCGTGCCCGTCGCACTGAAGATGGCCACGCTGCCGACCGCGATCGCCTGCGTCAGCACGTCGCCGGTGGCGCCCGAGATGCGTGCGTCGGCGAACACGCCCGTCAGCAGCGCACCCACGATGCCGCCGATGCCGTGCACGCCGAACACGTCGAGCGAGTCGTCCGCCCCCAGCAGGTGCTTCAGGCCGGTGGCGCCCCAATAGCAGGCCAGCCCCGCGATGGCGCCGATGGCCAGCGCGGCCGGCGGCGTGACGAAGCCGGCCGCCGGCGTGATGGCCACCAGCCCGGCCACGAGGCCCGAGCACAGGCCCAGCAGCGAGGGGCTGCGCCGCACGATCCATTCGCCGAGCATCCAGCTCATGGCGCCGGCAGCCGCCGCGATGTGCGTGACCAGCATCGCCAGCCCCGCGCGCCCGTCGGCCGCCACCGCCGAGCCGGCATTGAAGCCGAACCAGCCCACCCACAGCAGGCCGGCGCCGGTCATGGTGAAAGCCAGGTTGTAGGGCTCGAAGGCCTCGCGGCCGTAGCCCTTGCGCGAGCCGAGGGCGTAGGCGCACACGAGCCCGGCGATGCCGGCGTTGACGTGCACCACCGAGCCGCCCGCGAAGTCGAGCGCGCCCATCTGCGCGAGCCAGCCGCCCGGCTCCCACACCCAGTGCGCGACGGGCGCATACACCAGCACGCTCCACAGCAGCGCGAACCACAGGATCGCCGAGAAGCGCATGCGCTCGACGAAGGCGCCGAGCACCAGCGCCGTGGTGATGATCGCGAAGGTCAGCTGGAACATCGCGTAGACCGACTCGGGCACGTTGGGCGCCACGTGGCTCACCGCGAGCTGGCCGGCCTCCTTCAGGTAGTCGAAGCCCGAGAACCAGAAGCGCCCGGAGCCGCCGAGCCAGGGCCAGCCCTCGGTGAAAGCCAGCGAATAGCCCACCGCGAACCAGGTCAGCGAGACCGTCGAGGCGATCGCCACCACCGCGGCCATGGTGGCCAGCACGTTCTTGCGGCGCACCATGCCCGCGTAGAAGAGAGCGATGCCGGGCAGCGTCATCAGCAGCACCAGCGCGGTCGAGGTCATCATCCATGCGGTGTCTGCCGCGTTGATGGAGGCTTGCGGTGCCAGGGCCATGGTCGCTTTCTTCTTCATGTGGTGGACTCAGGCGCCCCGTGCACAAGTCGTGCCACGTCGTTAACTATCAGAAACACTTTGGTTTGCAAATCGGGCTTCCCGCGTAAGGCAAAGCGGGTAATTCCCTATGCACTGAGGCGGTGCGTGCCCCTAAAGTCTGCGCACTCGCGAACGGGCCCTGCTCGTGTGCCGAGGGTCCGAGGAGACAATCCCCCCTAGCAACAATAAAAATTCTTCAAAGGCTCCGTACGAGATGCCTGTTCGACTTTGAAAGGCGCCGCTGGTCGGCGCCTTTTTTATTTCCGCGAAGGCTTGAGGCCCGGGCCTTTTCAGCTACTTTTTCGATAGCGCCCGGGTGAGACAATCCAGCCCCTATGGAAATGCTGGTGGTGACAGGCGCCTCTGCGCTCGCGGGTTTTGTCGATTCGATCGTTGGCGGAGGCGGGCTGATCCTGGTGCCCGCGCTGTTCGCCGTTTTTCCGGGCGCACCGCCCGCGACCCTGCTGGGCACCAACAAGAGCGCGTCCATCTGGGGCACGGCCGCCGCCGCGGCCCAGTTCAGCCAGCGGGTGCAGATGCGCTGGGGCGCGCTGTGGCCGGCCGCGCTGCTCGGCTTTGCCGGCTCGATGCTGGGCGCCTGGGGCGTCACCATGTTTCCGGGCGACTTCCTGCGCAAGGCGCTGCCGCTCATCCTGCTGGGCGTGCTGCTGTACACGCTGGCGCGCAAGGACATGGGCCGCATGCACGCGCCGCGCTTCTCGGGCAGGGCGGAGACGCTGGCGGCCTGCACCATCGGCCTGTCGATCGGGCTGTACGACGGCTTCTTCGGGCCGGGTGCGGGCAGCTTCCTGGTGTTCCTCTTCGTGCGCTGGATGGGCTACGACTTCCTCAACGCCTCGGCTTCGGCCAAGATCATCAACACGCTGACCAACGCCGCCGCGCTGATCCTGCTGGCGGCCAAGGGCCACGTCTGGTGGCACTACGGGCTGGTGATGGCTGTGGCCAACGTGGCCGGCAGCGTGCTGGGCACGCGGGTTGCACTGAAGCACGGCGCGGGCTTCGTGCGGGTGGTGTTCATCGTGGTGGTGAGCGCGCTGATACTGAAGACCGCCTACGACGCATTCCTGAAATAGCGCAACACGAAAGTCGCCCGATGTCCTCTCCCCAAGATCCCGTCGAGCGGCCCGTTCCCGTCAGCTTCTGGCAGGCCTTCGGCTACTGGCTCAAGCTGGGCTTCATCAGCTTCGGCGGGCCGGCCGGGCAGATCGCGCTGATGCACCAGGAGCTGGTGGAGCGCAGGCGCTGGATCTCGGAGAAGCGATTCCTCCACGCCCTCAACTACTGCATGCTGCTGCCCGGCCCCGAGGCCCAGCAGCTCGCCACCTACATCGGCTGGCTCATGCACCGCACCTGGGGCGGCATCGCGGCGGGGGCGCTGTTCGTGCTGCCCTCGCTCTTCATCCTGATCGCGCTGTCGTGGGTCTACATGGCCTACGGGCAGGTGCCGGCGGTGGCGGGGCTGCTGTACGGCGTGAAGCCTGCCGTGACGGCCATCGTGCTGTTCGCGGCCTGGCGCATCGGCTCGCGGGTGCTGAAGAACGCATGGCTGTGGGCGATCGCGGCGGCGGCCTTCGCGGCGATCTTCGCGCTGAGCGTGCCCTTTCCGCTGATCGTGCTGGCGGCCGCAGCCATCGGCTATTTCGGCAGCCGGGTGGCGCCGGAGCGCTTCGCGCCCGGCGGCGGGCATGGCGCGGCGGTGGCTTCCGCCGGCCCGGCGCTCATCGACGACGACACTCCCACGCCCGCGCACGCGCGCTTCGGCTGGGGCCGCTTCTGGCGCGTGCTGGGCGTGTTCCTCGCGCTGTGGCTGGGCGCCATGGGCGCGCTCACCGCGCTCTACGGCTGGCACGGCACGCTCACGCAGATGGGATGGTTCTTCACCAAGGCCGCGCTGCTGACCTTCGGCGGCGCCTATGCGGTGCTGCCCTACGTGTTCCAGGGCGCGGTCGACCACTACGGCTGGCTGGGCGCCACGCAGATGATCGACGGCCTCGCGCTGGGCGAGACCACGCCGGGGCCGCTGATCATGGTGGTGTCCTTCGTGGGCTTCGTCGGCGGCTGGAACCAGGCGCTGTTCGGCACCGGTTCGCTTTTCACTGCGGGCGCGGTGGCGGCGACGGTGGTGAGCTTCTTCACCTTCCTGCCGTCGTTCCTCTTCATCCTGCTGGGCGGTCCCTTCATCGAGTCGACGCACGGCAACCTGAAGCTCACCGCGCCGCTCACGGCCATCACGGCGGCGGTGGTGGGCGTGATCGTCAACCTGGCGGTGTTCTTCGCCTGGCACGTGCTGTGGCCCAAGGGAGCCGGGGGAGGCTTCGACGCGGCATCGGCGGCGATCGGGCTGGTCACCGCCGTGGCGCTGTTCCGCTTCAAGGCCGGTGTGATCCCGGTGGTGCTCGCCTCGGCCCTGCTGGGGCTCGCGTGGCAGCTGTTGCTGCTGCCTTTGCTCGTGCGCTGAGGCTCAATCCTCTACAAACGCCTCTTCGCGCTTGGCCTTGATCGCCGGCAGCAGCACGATGCCCAGCAGCAGGACAGCAGCGATCAGGAGCCCCGCCGACAGCGGCCGCGTGACGAATACGCTCCACGCCCCGCGCGACAGCAGCAGCGCCCGGCGCAGGTTCTCTTCCATCATCGGCCCGAGGATGAAGCCCAGCAGCAGCGGCGCGGGCTCGGTGCGCAGCTTGATGAAGAGGTAGCCGATGAAGCCGAAGGCCGCCACCATCCACACGTCGAAGGTGTTGTTGTTGGTCGAGTACACGCCGATCGCGCAGAACAGCACGATGGCCGGGAACAGGAACTTGTAGGGCACCGTCAGCAGCTTGATCCACATGCCGATCAGCGGCAGGTTCAGGATGATCAGCATCGCGTTGCCGATCCACATGGAGGCGATCAGGCCCCAGAAGAGCTCCGGGTTGCTGGTCATCACCTGCGGTCCCGGCTGGATGTTGTGGATGGTCATCGCGCCCACCATCAGCGCCATCACCGCGTTGGGCGGAATGCCCAGCGTCAGCAGCGGGATGAAGGAGGTCTGCGCGCCGGCGTTGTTGGCCGACTCCGGCGATGCGACGCCGCGGATGTTGCCCTTGCCGAAGGCCACTTCGCCGGGGCGCATGCGGATCTTCTTCTCCAGCGCGTAGGAGGCGAAGGAGGCCAGCAGCGCGCCGCCGCCCGGCAGGATGCCCAGGGCCGAGCCGAGGGCCGTGCCGCGCAGCACCGCGGGCAGCATGCGCTTGAAGTCGTCCTTGGTGGGCCACAGGCCCTTGACCTTGTGCGTGAACACCTCGCGCTCGTCGTCGGGCTGCGAGAGGTTGCCGATGATCTCGCCGTAGCCGAACACGCCCATGGCGATGACCACGAAGCCGATGCCGTCGGTGAGCTCCGGAATGTCGAAGCTGTAGCGCGCCACGCCGGAGTTGACGTCTGTGCCCACGATGCCCAGCAGCAGGCCCAGCACGATCATCGCCACCGCCTTCAGCAGCGAGCCCGAAGCCAGCACCACCGCGCCGATCAGGCCCAGCACCATCAGCGAGAAATACTCGGCCGGACCGAACTTGAAGGCCAGCTCGGTCAGCGGCGGCGCGAAGGCGGCCAGGATCAGCGTGCCCACGCAGCCCGCGAAGAACGAGCCCAGGCCGGCGGCGGCGAGTGCCGGGCCCGCGCGGCCCTGCCTTGCCATCTGGTAGCCGTCGATGCAGGTGACCACCGACGAGGACTCTCCCGGCAGGTTCACCAGGATGGCGGTGGTGGAGCCCCCGTACTGGGCGCCGTAGTAGATGCCGGCCAGCATGATCAGCGCCGACACGGGCGGCAGCGCATAGGTGGCCGGCAGCAGCATCGCGATGGTCGCGACGGGGCCGATGCCCGGGAGCACGCCGATCAGCGTGCCCAGGATGCAGCCGATCAGGCAGTACAGCAGGTTGGTGAAGGTGAACGCGACGCCGAAGCCGGTCGCGAGGTTGTTGAAGAGTTCCATGGCGTGTGCTCCTCAACCTGCGATGAAGGTGGGCCAGACCTGGATCTGCAGCTTCAGCGCCCAGATGAACGCCACGTAGCTGCCGGCCGCCAGGATGGTCGCGAGGATCAGCACGTCGCGCAGCCTGAAGTGCTCGCCCGCCATGCTGGAGATGATGGTGAGCGCGTAGATCGCAATGATCATGCCCATGGCCGGCAGCCCGATGCTGGGCAGGCCGCCCAGCAGCACGCCGAAGGCGAGGTTGGCGCCGAGCACGAAGGCCAGAGGCTTCCAGGCCCACTTGCCGATCGGGTCGCCGTCGGTGGTCTCGACCACCATCGCCTGGAACATGATGATCGCGCCCAGCACCGCCAGCAGGATGCCCAGCATGAGCGGGAAGTAGCCCGGCCCCATGCGCGCGCCGTCGCCGATGGTGTAGGTGGTCGCGCCGATGGCGAAGGCGCCTCCCACGGTGGTGAACATGACTCCCGAAAAGAAGTCCGCCTGGCTCTTTATCCGCATGTCTCGCTCCTCTTGTATTGGGGAAACGAGGGTCGATCTGCGCGCCTGACCGTTGGCTGACCGGTGCGGTACGAACAAATGCGTACCGCAGGGCAAGGGTTCTCCCCGGGGCCGGTGTGTCCCGGAAACGAAAAAAGCTCCCGGAGGAGCTTTTCATTCAGAGGCCCGAGGGCCCTGGGGGGGGGCGACTCAGTAGCCGCCGCGGCCGCCGCCGCCGTAGCCACCACCGCCGCCACCGTAGCCGCCGCCACCGCTGCGGTCGCCACCGTAGCCACCGCGGTCGCCGCCGTAACCACCGCCACCGCTGCGGCCGCCGCCGCCGTAGCCGCCACCACCACCGCCGTAGCCGCCGCCACCGCTGCGGGGGGGACGGGCTTCCATCGGGCGGGCTTCGTTCACCGTCAGGGCGCGGCCCTGCAGGGGTTGGCCGTTCATGGCTTCGATGGCTGCGAGCGCTTCGGCATCCGTGCCCATTTCGACGAAGCCGAAGCCCTTCGAACGGCCGGTGTCACGTTCCATCATGACCTTGGCACTGACGATCGAGCCGAATTCGCCGAAGGCTTGTTCGAGATCGTTGTCGCGGATCGAGTAGGCGAGGTTGCCCACGTAAAGTTTCTTGCCCATTGAGGGACTCCTGATTCAAACCAACAAAAAAACAAAAAAGCGATGGAGTCCCAGAATCACAACAAACAAGAACTGCGCTGTGGCGCGAAACTGACCGATCACCAAATTACGTGCACGGGAGCCGCAATGCGACTCACTGACACGTAGCGGGCATTATCCAGCCCGATTTCGAAAAAGATGTGGCGAAATCGCGCCTTATCGGGAAACTCCCCGTTCCGGAGGGCGGTTTCGCAACGGTTTCAGCAGCCCGGAAAGCCCGTTGTGGTCTATTTCATGCATCAGGGCGAGCAGCCGGCCGATTTCTCCCGAGGGAAAACCCTCGCGTGCGAACCAGTTCAGGTAGTTGCCGGGCAGGTCGGCAATCAGCGTGCCCTTGTGCTTGCCGAAGGGCATTTCGAGCGTTACCAGCCGTTGCAGGTCTTCGGGGTTCATGGAGCGCTCAGCCTCCCGCGCGCTTGACCGTATGGCCCAGCTTCACCAGCGCTGCGATCACCGTTTCGCGGTGGTCGCCCTGGATCTCGATGGTGCCGTCCTTCACCGTGCCGCCCGTGCCGCAGGCCGTCTTGAGCTGCTTGCCCAGCGCCAGCAGGGCCGCCGCATCGAGCGCCATGCCCTTCACTACCGTCACGCCCTTGCCTTTGCGGCCCTTTGTCTCGTGCGACACGCGCACAATGCCGTCGGTGGCCGGCGTGCCGCGTGCCTTTTCCAGTTCCTTGCAGCGGCAACGGGCCACGGGCTCGCCGCAGCCGGGGCACATGCGTCCGCCCCCGTCGGTGGAATACACCAGGGTGCTGCCGCCGGACTGGCCGGTGCGCTGCTGTTTCATCGTCGACATCCGATACGCCTCTTTCTGCTTTCGATCTTTCTCTCTCTTCGCCCGCCGCGCTCATACACATGCCATTCGACTCACTGGGCCTGGTCCCCGCGCTCGTGCAGGCCGCCGCCCGAAGCGGCTTTTCCACGCCGACGCCCATCCAGGCCGCGGCCATTCCCGCCATTCTGCAAGGCCGCGACCTGCGGGGCTCGGCACAGACCGGCTCCGGCAAGACCGCCGCATTCTCCCTGCCCCTGCTGCAGCGCCTGACCGAGCAGCGTGAGGGCCCGCGCCGCGTTCGCGCGCTCGTGCTGGTGCCCACGCGCGAACTCGCGGGCCAGGTCGGCGACACCATGCACGACCTGGCGCAGCACCTGCCCAAGCGCCTGAAGATAGTCACCGCCTTCGGCGGCGTGTCGATCAACCCGCAGATGATGAGCCTGCGCGGCGGCGCCGACATCGTCGTCGCCACCCCCGGGCGGCTGCTGGACCTGGTGGAGCACAACGCGCTCAGGCTGGACGCGGTCGCCATGCTCGTGCTCGACGAGGCCGACCGCCTTTTCGACCTGGGTTTCGCCGAGGAACTCGGCCGCATCCTCGAACTGCTGCCGAAGCGGCGCCAGAACCTGTTCTTCTCCGCCACCTTCCCGCCGGCCATCCAGGCGCTGGCCGACGGCATGCTGCGCGACCCCGCCATCGTCGACGTGCAGGGCGAGCCGGGCACCGCGCCCGACATCGTGCAGCGCGTGATCGAGGTCGACGCGAGCCGCCGCACCCAGCTGCTGCGCCACCTGCTCGAGCAGCACGAGAACGAGTGGGACCGCGTGCTGGTCTTCGTCGCCACGCAGCACGCGGCGCAGACCGTGGCCGAGAAGCTCTACCGCAACGGCATCTACGCCGTGCCCTTCCACGGCGACATCGCGCAGGGCACCCGCAGCAACATCCTCTCCCAGTTCAAGCAGAGCCGGTGGGACGTGGTGATCGCCACCGACCTCGCCGCGCGCGGCATCGACATCGCGCAGCTGCCCGTGGTTGTCAACTACGACCTGCCGCGCTCGCCGACCGACTACATCCACCGCATCGGCAGGACCGGGCGCGCGGGAGAGCGCGGCCTGGCGATCAGCTTCGTGAGCGCGGCCACCGAGGCCCATTTCCGCCTGATCGAGAAACGCAACGGCCTGCGGCTGCCGCGCGAGCGCGTCGAGGGCTTCGAGCCGACGGAAACCGCGCCGCCGGTGGTGGACGCCTCGGGCACGGGGGGGATCAAGGGGAAGAGGCCGAGCAAGAAGGACAAGCTGCGGGCGGCTGCTGCGCTTGCTGCCGCGCGGGGAGACGCCCCCGAGGCGAGCGACTGACCGCGGCCGATCAGCCCACCGCGTAATCCACCTGATGCCGCGCGATCCGCAGATCGCCCAGCTCTTCACGCACGCGCAGGTGCGCCGGATGCGTGGCATAGCCGTCGAGCGAAGCCTGGCTGTCGAACTCGCTGTAGAGCACCACGTCGCAGGCGTAGCCCACGCGGCTCGAATCGACGCCGACCTCGATGTGCAGCAGGCCGGGTATCTGCCCGCGCAGCGATTCGAACTTGCGCTTGAGCAGCTGGGTGGCCCGCGCCTTTTCTTCGGGCGTGTCTGCGCGCAGGTCCCACATCACGATGTGCTTCAGCATGGCGCTCGCGTGCCCGTGGCGGGCTCGCCGAAAGAAAGATGGGGAATGAGGGTCACACGGGCTCCTGCTGCCTGGCTTGGCGCGACCGATGGTAAGCACGGCATCGCGCCCGGTGAGCCGCGCCTGTGAAGAACAGTTTTCCGCTTTCCCCGCTTCTTCCTTCTGTTGCCTTTACAGCCAGCCCAGCTGCTTCGCCGCCAGCTCCTTCATGACTTCCTCGGCCCCGCCGCCGATCATCATCACCTTCACTTCGCGGTAGATGCGCTCGCTCACGGTGCCGCGCATGAAGCCCATGCCGCCGAGGATCTGCACCGCGTGGTCGGCGCAGAACTGCATGGTCTGCGTCGCGTGGTTCTTCAGCATGCATATCTGTGCCACCCATTCGGGGGCGTTGTGGCGGCCGGCGGCTTCCAGCGCATCGCCCTGCGCCGACACCGCTTCGATCCACGCCTCGGTGGAGGCGATGCGCATCTGCATGTCGACGAGCTTGTGGCGCACGGCCTGGTGCCCGATGAGCGGGGCGCCGAAGGCCTTTCGCTCGCGCGCCCAGGCCAGCGCCTCGTCGAGGCAGGCCTGCGAGAAGCCCAGCGCGCCCGCGGCGAGGCCGATGCGCTCGCCGTTGAAGTTGCCCATGATCATGCGGAAACCTTCGCCTTCGTTGCCGAGCAGGTAGCGCGCGGGCACGCGCACGTTGTCGAAGTGCAGGGTGGCGGTGTCGGAGCACTGCCAGCCCATTTTCGACAGCCGCGTGCGCGTGAGGCCGACCGCGTCGCCCGGCACCAGCAGCATCGAGATGCCGCCCGCGCCACGTCCCTCGCCGGTGCGCACGGCCACGGTGATCCAGTCGGCGCGCATGCCCGAGGTGATGAAGGTCTTCTCGCCGTTGACCACGTAGTGATCTCCGTCGCGCCTTGCCGTGGTGCGCAGCGCCGCCACGTCGGAGCCGCCGCCGGGCTCCGTGATGGCGAGCGCCGCGATCTTCTCGCCGCGCAGCACCGGCGGCACGACCTCGCGGCGCACTGCGTCGCTGGCATGCAGCACCACGGGCGGCAGGCCGATGTTGTGCGAGAACAGGCTGGCGAGCACGCCGCCGCTCTTGCCATGGCGCGCGAGCGCGACCCAGGCCGGCAGCTTGAGCGAATACGAGGCCGGCGTGCCGCCGAGTTCTTCCGGATAGCCCAGGCCCAGCAGGCCCAGTTCGGCGGCGCGTGCATAGAGCGCGCGCGGAAACTCGCCCGCATCGTCCCAGGCCTGCACGTTCGGCGCGATCTCGCTTTCGGCGAAGCGCCGCACCGTGTCGGCCAGCGCGGCGCGGTCGGCTTGCAGCTCGGCGTCCATGCGACCGGCTTCCTGCTAGCCGCGCGGCGGGCGCTTGGCGATGCCCATGGTCTTGGCGAGGATGCCCAGCATCACCTCGTCCGCGCCGCCGCCGATGGAGCCCAGCCGGCCGTCGCGGTACAGGCGCGAAACGCGGTTCTCCAGCGTGAATCCCATGCCGCCCCAGAACTGCAGGCAGGTGTCGGCCACCTGCCGTGTGAGGCGGCCGGTCTTGAGCTTGGCCATCGAGGCGAGCTCGAGCACGTCCTCGCCCTTCACGTGCAGGTCGCAGGCGCGGTAGGTGAGCGCGCGCAGCGCCTCCACCTCGGTCTTGAGCTCGGCGAGCTTGAACTGCACCCACTGCTGGTCGGCCAGCGTGGAGCCGAACATCTGGCGCTGCTGCGCCCACTCGATGGTCTGGGCGATGCAGTCTTCCATGGGCTCCAGCGAGCTCGCGGCAGCCCACAGGCGCTCTTCCTGGAACTGCTGCATCTGGTAGACGAAACCCTGGCCCTCCTCGCCAATGCGGTAGCGCTGCGGCACGCGCACGTTGTCGAAGTAGATGAGGCCGGTGTCGCTCGAATTCATGCCGATCTTGCGCAGCTTCTTCGCCTTCTCGATGCCGGGGCTGTCCATCGGCACCATCACGAGCGACTTGTTTCGGTGCACGGGCCCGTCGCCGGTGTTGACCAGCATGCACATCCAGTCGGCTTGCAGGCTGTTGGTGATCCACATCTTCTGGCCGCTGATGAGGTAGTCGCCGCCGTCCTTGCGCGCATGGCTCTTCAGCCCCGCCACGTCGCTGCCCGCGCCGGGCTCGCTCACGCCGATGCAGCCGACCATGTCGCCTGCGATGGCCGGCGCGAGGAACTCGCGGCGCAGCTCGTCGCTGCCGAAGCGCGCGAGCGCGGGCGTGCACATGTCGGTCTGCACGCCGATGGCCATCGGCACGCCGCCGCAGGAGATGTGGCCCAGCGCCTCGGCCATGGCCATCGCGTACGAATAGTCCAGGCCCGCGCCGCCGAAGGCCTCGGGCTTGTTCAGGCCCAGAAGGCCGAGGTTGCCCAGCTTCTTGAAGACCTCGTGCGCGGGAAAGATCTCGGCTTCTTCCCACTCGTCCACGTGCGGGTTGATCTCGTCGTCGATGAAGCGGCGCAGGGTCTTCTGGATCTCGAGGTGTTCGTGGCTGTACTGCATGAGAGGTTTCCTTGATGAGGCCTGGTGTTCGTCGAATGTCAGGGGCTCGCGAGGCGCGACAGGCGGAAAGCGCCATCGGGTTCCACCGACAGGAAGGTGCGGTCAGTGGCGTGATAGGCACGCGGCTTCAGTGCGGTATCGCGATGAAGGCAGGCGCCGTCCGCGATGTCCCAGACGGATGTTCCGAAGCGATCGGAGCAGGCGAACAGGTGTTGATCGAACACCAGCGCGCCGCCCGGCCGAGCGATCGCGGCACGCCAGTCGGTGTTTTCTGCGGCCGCGGTTTCAGGTCCTGCGAAGCGGTGAAGCGCCTCGCCGCTGCGCACGTCGTAGAGCGTCACGGCAGGGATCATCCATTGGTCGTCTTCGCCGTAGCCCCACACGGCGAGGGTGTGGTCGGCCGTCCAGCACATGGGACTGGCCCAGCGGTAGGCTCGCCACGGCAGCTGTCTCACCGATGCGCCGTCTTCGGATTCCCACGGATTGCCGGCCACCCAATCGTGCAGATTCCACGTCCTCGGAAATCCTGTGGGCGACCAAACCCATCCGTCCTCGGCCACCCAACGGTCATCGGGCGAAACAAGGAGGCGACCATGGAAGTAGTCGAGGAAATGGGCGTCGCCGTTGCGGGGAGCGGCACGTGCAGTCAGCAGCTCGCCGGTGGCCGGGTCACTGACATCGAGCCGGTTCCAGTCGGTGGCATGTGCGAGCAAGGTGCGCCCCTCGTGGGTGAGGAAGGCAATGCCGAACGGCGAAACGTCGCAGTGGTAGTCGCCGCGCGCCAGCCGCATCGTGATCGGCGAAGGAGCGTCGCCGGCCAGATCGAAAACGATACCGTGACTGCCGATGCACTGCACGATCGCGACGAAGCGGCCGTCGGCCGATGCATGCAGTTCAAGTATTTCCTCCGGGCCGATATCTTCGGGCCAGCTTGCGCGCAGCAAGCTGGCTTCCTGGTGTTGGAAGTTCACGCGCCAGAGTTGTCCCCGGACATCGAGTGCGATCCAATTGCCTGGTGCCGCGAGGGCCCTGATATCGAGTACCTCTTCGGAGCGCAAGCCTGGCAGAGAAACTATGGTGCGCGAGAAGGTAAGTCCGCTGACTCGCTCGACGACTTCAGGCCGACCTTCGATGCCGTCCCAGCAGCTCTTCTCTTCGATACCCTGGAGGCATGTCGCGCAACTGCTGCGCCACGGCGGTACATCGGCCCTGCGACATGCCGTGCAGCACAAACGATAGTGCCAGCCTTCTCCGGTGAAACAGCGGATGTAGCTGTCGAGCGGCTTTGCCAGCAGATGCTCGCAGACGTCGCCTGCCGTGACGTCTTCGTGGCCACAGCCCAGCGTCATCCCTTGCCCTCCTGCGATTTCTCTTCGCTGCTGAACACGCGCGGCTGCTGCGCGAGGTGGAAGCCGTCGAAGGGCTTCACAGCGCGGCGCTGCTGCGCCTGCGCATCGGGAGTCGCCATCGGCCAGCCCATGCGCACCTGCGGGCGCGCGCCGTCCACGCGCAGCACGCTGCCGCTGATGAAGCTCGCGGCCGGGCCCAGCAGGAAGACGATGGCGGCGGAGGTCTCGGCCTCGTTGCCGAAGCGCCCGGCCGGCACGGTCTTGCGCATGGCGCGCAGCATGTCGCCGGCCTCGGGCGGGTAGTGGTCCATGCCGCTGGAGGCGATGTAGCCCGGCGCCACCGCGTTCACGCGCACGCCGCTCGCGGCCCATTCGAGCGCGGCCGTCTCGGTGAAGCTCACCATGCCCGCGCGCGCCGCGCCACTGTGTCCCATGTTGGGCATGGAGCCCCACATGTCGGCCACGATGTTGACGATGGCGCCGCCGTTGGCCTGCATGCTCTGCAGGTAGCACTCGCGCGCGACCAGGAAGCCGCCCGTGAGGTTGGTGTGGATCACCGCCTCCCAGCCCTTGGCCGAGATCGCATGCAGCGGCGTGATGTACTGGCCGCCCGCGTTGTTGACCAGCCCGTCGACGCGGCCGTGCGCGGCGACGACGGCGGCGATGGCCGAGCGCACCGCGTCCTCGTTGCGGATGTCGAAGGCCTGCGTGGAGGCCTTGCCGCCGGCGGCTTCGATCTCGGCGCGCACCGCGTCGAGCTTCTCGGGCTTGCGGCCGACCAACACCACCTGCGCGCCGAGTGCCGCGAGTTCGTGCGCGGTGCAGCGGCCGATGCCGGAGCCGCCGCCGGTGACGACGACGACCTGGCCGTCGAACAAGCCTGGAGCGAAGACGGAGCGGTAATGGGGGAGGGGAGCATTCATGCGGTTGACCTTCAGGAAGACGTGCGGGCTGTCTCTGTCATGCATCGGCGACCTGCGCGACCACATGGCGCGCCGCCACCTGCGCACCCACCGCGACGTGCAGGGCGACCTTGCCGGAGCGAGGCGCGCAGTGCACGTGCTCCATCTTCATCGCTTCGAGCGTGACCAGCGGCTGGCCCGCGGCGACGGCCTCGCCCTCGGCCACCAGCAGCGCGATCACGCGGCCGTTCATGGATGCGCGCAGCAGGCCATCGCCGCCGCCGGCATCGGCGCGGGTGGCTGCGACGTGGGTGAGGTTGTCGAGCCGGTGGGCCTGTCCGTCGTGGTGGAAGAAGACGTGGCCGTCGTGCCGCGCGACGAATGCCTGCGCGGACAGCCCGTTGCACGAGAAGCGCAGGCTGCCGTCGCCGGGCAATGCGAGCAGTGCGAGCTGCACCGGCTCTCTGCCGTCCAGCGCGATGTCGAAGCGTGCGGCGCCGCGCGGCGTCACGCGTGCGGCGTGCACCGTGCCGTCGAGTTCGAAGCGCAGGGAGTTTGGAAGCGTGTGCGCCAGCGGCGAGGGCCAGCCGCGTTCACCGAGCTGGAGCAGCAGTGCGGCGAGCAGCGCGGCGCGGGTCTGGTCCGATTCGTCGGCGGCGAGCAGCGCGTCGATGTGGTCGGCCACGAAGGCGGTTGTTGCCGCACCCTTCGCGAAGACTTCGTGCGACAGCGTGCGCTGCAGCAGCTGCTGGTTGGTCGGTATGCCGAGCGCGACGGTGTCCTGCAGGCCGGCGAGGAGCCGCTGCCTCGCGTCCTCGCGCGTGCGGCCGCTGGCCACCAGCTTGGCGATCATCGAGTCGTAGAAGGGCGGCACCTCGGCGCCGTCGCGCAAGGCGTGCTCGGTGCGCAGCGAAGTGGAAGGACGCCATGCCGCGAGCCTGCCGCTCTGCGGCATGAAGCCCTGCTGCGGATCTTCGGCGCACAGGCGCACTTCGATCGCGTGACCGGCGATGCGCACGTCCTTCTGCGCGATCGGCAGGGGCTCGCCGGCCGCCACGCGCAGCTGCAGCTCGACGAGATCGAGACCAGTCACCGCCTCGGTCACCGGGTGCTCCACCTGCAGGCGCGTGTTCATTTCCATGAACCAGTACTGGCCATCGGCATCGAGCAGAAATTCGAGCGTGCCCGCGCCTTCGTAGGCGATGGCCTTCGCCGCCGCCACGGCCGTGGCGCCCATGCGTTCGCGCAGCGCTTCCGAAACAGCGGGCGAGGGCGCTTCCTCCACCACCTTCTGGTGCCTGCGCTGCACCGAGCAGTCGCGTTCGCCGAGGTGGATGGCGTTGCCGTGCCGGTCCGCGAACACCTGCACCTCGACATGGCGCGGCGCGACGATGGCGCGCTCCAGGATCACGGTGGCGTCGCCGAATGCATTGAGCGCTTCCGACTGCGCGCTGCGCAGCTGCGCGGCGAAGTCGGCGGCCGATGCCGCGAGCCGCATGCCGCGACCGCCGCCGCCTGCGGTGGCCTTGATCATCACCGGCCAGCCGATGCGCGCGGCTTCGGCGGCCAGCGTCTTCTCGCTCTGGTCTTCGCCCTGGTAGCCCGGAATGCAGGGCACGCCCGCCGCCTGCATCAGCCGCTTGGCGCCGGCCTTGTCGCCCATGGCGCGGATGGCTTCGGGCGAGGGGCCGATGAAGACCAGCCCGGCATCACGGCAGGCCTGCGCGAAGGCCGCGTTCTCGGCGAGGAAGCCGTAGCCGGGGTGCACCGCGTCGGCGCCGCTGGCGCGCGCGGCCTCGACGATCGCGGCGATGTTCAGGTAGCTCTGCGCAGGCAGGGGCTCGCCGATGTGCACCGCCTCGTCGGCGAAGCGCACGTGTTCCGAGCCGGCGTCGGCGCTGGAGTACACGGCCACGGTGCGAAAGCCCATGGCACGGGCGGTGCGCATCACGCGCACCGCGATCTCGCCGCGGTTGGCGACGAGGATCTTGCGGAATCCGGTAGTGGTGCTGTTGCTCATGGCCGTGCCACCCCGAACTGCATGGGCTGGGGCGCGCGGGCATCGGCGTCGCGGCACACCGAGAGAACCTCGGCCAGCACGGCGCGGGTGTCACGCGGGTCGATCACGCCGTCGTCCAGCAGCAGCGCGCTGGTGGTGAACACGCTCATCTGCCGGTCGAAGCGCTCGATGACCTGCTGCTGCATCGCGTCGATCTTTGCCTGGTCGACCGCGCCCTTTCGTGCCATGCCTGCTTCCATCACGATGGCCATGGTCTTCGCCGCCTGCTCGCCGCCCATCACGGCGGTGCGTGCGTTGGGCCAGCTGAAGCAGAAGCGCGGCGCGAAGCCCCGGCCGCACATGCCGTAGTTGCCCGCGCCGTACGAGGCGCCGCACAGCAGCGTGACCTGCGGCACCGTGGCGTTGGAAACCGCCTGGATCATCTTCGCGCCGTGCTTGATGATGCCGGCCTCCTCGTGCGCGCGGCCCACCATGTAGCCGGTGATGTTCTGCAGGTAGACGATGGGCGTGCGCGACTGGCAGCAGGCCTGGATGAAGTGCGTGGCCTTGGTGGCGCCGTCGGAGTCGATGGGGCCGTTGTTGGTGATGATGCCCACCGCATGCCCTTCGAGCCGGATGTGGCCGCAGACGGTGGCGCTGCCGTAGTGCTCACTGAACTCCAGGAACTCGGAGCCGTCGGCGATGCGCGCGATGACCTCGCGCATGTCCACCGGGCGTCGGCCGTCGCTGGGCATGATGCCCAGCAGGTCCTCGGCGTCGTAGCGCGGCGGCGCGAACCGGCGCGGCGCCTCGTCGCGCGCCCAGTCGATGCTGCCGAGGATCGTGCGCGCGATGCGGATGGCGTCGCGGTCGTCCTCCGCGAGGTAGTCGCCCAGGCCCGAGATGTGCGTGTGCATCACCGCGCCGCCGAGTTCTTCCTCGGTGGCGATCTCGCCGGTGGCCGCCTTCAGCAGCGGCGGTCCCGCGAGGAATGCGCGCGTGCGGTCGCGCACCATCACGATGTAGTCGGAAAGACCGGTCTGGTAGGCGCCCCCGGCGGTCGAGGAGCCGTGCGTCACCGTCACCACCGGCAGCCCCGCGGCCGACAGCCGCGCGAGGTTGCGGAAGATGTTGCCGCCGCGCACGAAGTCCTGCACGCGGTAGTGCATGAGGTTGGCGCCGGCGCTTTCCACCAGCTGCACGTAGGGCAGCCTGTTCTCCAGCGCGATCTCCTGCACGCGCAGCTGCTTGTCCAGGCCCATGGGCTGCAGCGCGCCGGCGTCGATGCCGGAGTCGGAGGCGTTGACCATGCAGCGCACGCCCGCGACGTAGCCGATGCCGGAGATCAGGCCGCCGCCGGGCACGCTCTTCGAGAGGTCTGGGTTGTCCTGCCCGAGCCCGGCCAGCGAGGCCAGCGGCAGGAAGGGCGCGCCGGTGTCCAGCAGCAGCGCGATGCGCTCGCGCGGCAGCAGCTGCCCACGCCTGGCGAAACGCTCGGCCGATGCGCCGGAGGCCGCGACGGCGCGGGCCTCGTGCTCGCGCACCTGGCCGAGCAGCGCCAGCATGCTGGCCCGGTTGGCCTGGAAGGTGTCGCCGGCCGCTTGCAGCCGGGATTCGATGACTGGCATGTGAGAGTCCGTGCAGATCGTTTTTTTCGCTCTGCACGGACTCTAGGATGCGGGCGCCGCGCCCGCTTGCGCTTACTAGCTGGCGCGCACCCGGCGGCCGGCGACCGGCGGCGCGTCGAGGCTGCTGCCGGTGACCACCCAGTAGATGAAGATCAGCACCGCGCCGGCCGTGCCGAACACCGTGAGGCCCATGTAGCTGCCGCCGATGGCCAGCGCGTCGACCGGCGCGGCGGCGGTGCAGACCATGCTGGCCGCGCTCATGCCCACGTAGTGCATGGTGCATACCGCCACGCCCATCACTGCGGCGGCCGCGACCTTGTGCGTGAACTTGCGCAGGTTGAAGGCCAGCCACAGGGCCGCCGCGGCGGCGGTGACGGCGATGAGCACCGACAGGCCCACCGTCGTCAGGTCGAAGTTCATCGAGGCGCGCATGTTCATCGCGAACATGCCCATGTAGTGCATCACGCACACGCCGATGCCCGCCAGCAGGCTGCCGCCGAGCCAGCCCGAGCGGCTGAACTTGCGCCGCCCGCCGGCCATGTACAGCGCGATGCCTGAAATCAGGATGGCCGCCACCAGCGACACCACCGTGAGCGGCATGTTGTACGAAATGGCTATCGGCAGCCGGTACGCCAGCATGCCGATGAAGTGCATCGACCAGATGCCGATGCCGCCCAGCGCCACCGCCGCGCAGGTCACGACGGCGAGGTTGGGCTTGCCGTCCGCGCCGACCATCCGCCCGGCGCAGATCAGGGCCACCAGCGAGCCCGCGAAGGAAATGAGGAAGGAGAGCGCCACCATGCCCAGGGAGTACTCGGGCGACAGGATCTGGCCTACGACGAGCGGAGTCATGCGATGTCCCTTTCAGGTCAAAAGAGCGCCTCGCGGACCCCCCGCCGCCGGATGCGGACGGGACGCCACAAGACGTCCCGCGCAGTCTGTAATGTTTGTTTGTAAAAGTAAACTGAAATTTACACTTATTGTTACCCTACCTTACGGGGCGAATCCGATAGATCGCATTGTTGCGGTCGGCCGCCATGTAGATCGAGCCGTCGCGGCCCACCGCGACGCCCGTCACCACGTAGGGCGGAGGCAGCCCGGGCCCGGGCGCGAGGCCGATCGGCAGGTTCTCGGCGACGGTACGGCGGCTGCCGTCGGGCGCGATTTCGACCAGCCGGCGCGCCGCGCTCTCGGCCACGATGAAGCTGCCCCAGGGCGTCTGCGCCAGGCCCTCGGGCAGGGCCAGCCCCTCGGCCACCGCGCGCAGCAGAGCGCTGGCGTCCAGCGGAATGCGCAGCAGCCGGCCGGCCGCCTCGGTCACGTAGAGCGCGCCGTCATGGCCGACGATCATCTGCACCGGGCCGTTCAGGCCGCTGGCGAGCACTGACTTCTGCGCGAACTTCGGCCCGCTCGCGCGTGTGATGCTGCCGGTCGCGATCTCGGCGTAGATCACGCTGCCGTCCGGCATGGGAATGGCGTCGAACGGCGCCTTCAGCCCGTGGATGGTCTCGACCGTCTTCAGCGTCTGCCGGTCGACCAGCTGCACCGTGCCGGTGAACCACGAGCTCAGCGCGAAAAGCTTCGGCGACAGGCCGACGGCGAAGGGGTAGTCCAGCTCCGGGTCGCGCTGCATGCGGAAGATGTCGCGCACCTCGCCGGTGCGCACGTCGACCTGGCGGAAGCCGAAGACGTCGGCCACCCAGAGGTCGTTGCCGTCGATCTTCATGCCGGCCGGCGCCGCCACCTTGCCGCTGGTGAGCGTGCGCAGCTCGCCGGTGGCGGGGTTGAAGGCCTGCACCTCGTTGTTCGCCATGTTCGAGACGTAGATCGTCCCGTCGGGAGCGATCGCCAGGTTGTCGAGCGAGGGCCGCAGCTGCTTCGCGACCGTCTTGCGGCCGGTGGCCAGCTCCACCCGCACCAGCTCGCCGCTGCGCGCGTCGACCACCCAGAGGTTGCCCTTGCCGTCGAGGTTGGCGGCGGCCGGAATCTTGAAGCCGTCGGCGATCACGGTCGTGTTGCCGTTGGCCGGGTCGATCTTCACCACCTGGCCCTTGAACCACAGCGGCCCGTAGAGCATGCCGTCGGGCCCCACTTCGAAGCCGTTGAAGCCACCCATGTCCTTCCTGATGAGCCGCGGCGGCTTCTGGCCCTCGCGGTCGATCTCCCACAGCGCGTCGCCCAGGAACACCTGCGAGGCGTAGAGCCTGCCGTTGCGGCGGTCGAAGTCCAGCGAGTTGAGGCCAGGCAGGTCCTTGGCCAGCACGCGCATGGGCGCGGTGTCGCTCTCGCGGTAGCGCAGCATGCCCATCAGATAGTTGGTCCAGGCCAGCTCGCCCTTCGGGCCCACGGCGATGTCGTCGGCCTGGCCTTCGGGCGCGTCGATGAACACCCTGGCCGCGCCGGTGCTGCGGTCGACTTCCCACATCGTGTTGCCCAGCACCGAGCCCGCGAGCAGCCGGCCCTTGGCGTCGACGGCCAGCCCATGCACCCCGGCGAAGGCCGAGGGCGCGACCAGCGCCTCGGGCGCGGCCCAGGAAGCAGGTCGGGTGGGCGGACTGGTGGAGGCCGGCGGCGCGAGGCTGCTGCAGGCGCCCAGCAGGGCGAGGGTGGCGGTCAGCGCGATGGCGCCGAGGCTGCTTCGACGTGGCATGGTTGGCGTCTCCTCTTGTTGATGCGCGCAGCAGTCTAGGAGCGCGGCGGGGCCGCGGAGTCCCCACGGGGACAGGATGCGGACTTTCGTCCGCTGTGGATTACCCGCGGCCTTCAGCTGCGGTTCAGCCGCAACTCAGCCGCGCAGCAGCTGCGTCGCCGTGTGGATCAGCAGCCCCACCAGCCCGCCCACCAGCGTGCCGTTGATGCGGATGAACTGCAGGTCGCGCCCGATGTGGCGCTCGAGCTCCACCGTCATCTCCTGCGCGTTCCACTCGCCCACGCGCTCCTCGATGTAGCGGCGGATGTCCTCGCGGTAGCGCTCGATGGCCAGCGGCGCGGCGGCCTCGATCTGCTCGTTGATCCAGCGGCGGATGGCCTCGTCGCCCTGCAGCCGCGTGCCCAGCGCGCCGGCCATCGACGCGATGCGCCGGCGGATGCTCGAGTCGTTGCGGCCCAGGTCGTCGTGCAGCCACGCGAGCATCTCGCCCCACAGCCCGTGCAGGTAGTCGCCCAGGGCGGGGTGCGCAACCAGCTCCGCGCGGATCTGTTCGCCGCGCTGCTGGAACTCGGGGTCGAGCTTCAGGCGCACCACGAAGTCGTCGACGAAGTGGTCGAAGCGCCTGCGCATCGGATGCTCGGGCTCGGCCGCGAGCTCGCCGATGGTGCGCGCCACCGCCGCGACGATCTTGCGCGTGGCCAGCTTGGCCGCCACCTGGTCGAGGCCCACGTAGCGCAGCGTCCTGATCTCGCGCGCGATCGCGTCTGTGATGTGCGCCTGCACCTCCTCGCCTTCGAGCAGGCCGGCCACCTGCTGCAGCACGTCGTCGAGCAGTGCCTGGTGGCGCCCGCCGGCCGTGAGCGCGTCGAGCGCCTGGCCCGTGAGGCGCGAGAGGTCGATCTTCTGCAGCCCGGCCGCGGCGGCGCGGCCCATGAAGTCGCGCACGCGCTCGTCGTCGAAGGCCGAAAGGCCATAGCGCGTGGCGGCCACGCCCCATTCGCCGAGCTTGTCGCCGCTGGCGGGGCGCGCCAGCCAGTCGGCGATGCGCCCGGCCGCGTCGAACTGCCGCAGCTTGCCGAGCACCTGGGCGGTGCTCAGGAAGTTGTCGCAGATGAATCCCGCGAGCTTGGCGCCGATGCGGTCCTTGTTGCTCGGGATGATGGCGGTGTGCGGAATCGGCAGGCCCAGCGGGTGGCGGAACAGCGCCACCACCGCGAACCAGTCGGCGATGGCGCCCACCATCGCGGCCTCGGCGAAGGCCGCCACGTAGCCCCAGGCCGGATGCCGCGCATGCAGCACGCTCGCCACCGCATAGAGCAGTGCGGCGCCGCACAGCAGGCCGAGCGCGACGCGCTTCATGCGCCGCGACGCGTCGATGCTGGCGGCGCTCTCAGCCAATGCTCGGCGTGGATGCCAGGCGCTCCATGAACAGCTCGCAGCGCGCGAGCTGCTCGAGGCTCACGTACTCGTCGGGCTGGTGCGCCTGCTCGATGCTGCCGGGTCCGCACACCACGGTGGGGATGCCGGCGTTCTTGAAAAGACCCGCTTCGGTGCCGAAGGCCACCAGCGTGGTGCGCTCCTCGCTCGCCAAGCGCTGGGCCAGCAGCGTGATGGGGTCGTTGGCGGAGCCCAGGAAGCTCGGGATCTCGCAGATGGTCTCGAAGCTGAAGCCCGCGTCGGGCGCCACCTTCTTCATCGCGGGTTCGAGGCTGCCCGCGTAGGCGACCACCTCGGCCTGCATCTTCCCGGCGTCGGCGGTGGGAAGGTCGCGGAATTCATAGCGGAACTCGGCGTCGCGCGGCACCACGTTGTCGGCGATGCCGCCGTGGAACTGTCCCACGCTCGCGGTGCTGAAGGGCACGTCGAAGCCCTCGTAGCGCGGCTCGCTGCGCTCGAAGCCCTCGGCCATGTCGCGCACCTTGCCGATCACGCGGGCCGCCATCTCGATGGCGTTGACCGACTTCGGCGTGAGCGAGGAGTGCGCCTCCTTGCCGCGCACGCAGCACTTGTAGCGGTACACGCCCTTGTGCGCGATGGCGGGCACCATGCTGGTGGGTTCGCCCACGATGCAGGCCAGGGGCTTGATGCCGGCATCGCGCATGTCGGCGATGAGCTCCTTCACGCCGAAGCAGCCGATCTCCTCCTCGTAGCTGAAGGCGAAGTGCACCGCGAAGGGAGAGTCGCTCTCCAGGAAGCGCTTCGCGTTCGACAGCGCAATGGCGATGAAGCTCTTCATGTCGGCCGAGCCGCGCCCGTAGAGGCGCTCGTTTTGCACCACGGCCGAGAGCGGGTCGACGCTCCAGTCCTGCCCGTCCCAGGGCACCGTGTCGGTGTGGCCCGAGACGATCACCCCGGCCGGCTTGCCCTCGCCCAGCGTGGCGAAGAGGTTCGCCTTGGTGCGTTCGGCGTTGTAGGTGATGCGGCTCTTCACGCCCAGCGCCGCGAGGTGGCTCTGGGCGAAGTCGATCAGTTCGAGGTTGCTGTTGGCGCTGATGGTGTTCATGCGCACCAGCGTCTGGGCCATCAGCAGGCTTTGGGGGGAAAGCGTATGGGGCATGCAACACATTCTCCCGGAAGTCGGCGCCGCGCGTGCATGGATGTCGAAGCTGTCACGCGAAACGGGTACCCTGCGCCTCTTCATTCCGGACGGAGAAACCTCGACCATGCGCACCTCTCTTCAGATCGCCCTGACCGCCACCGCAGCCCTCGCACTGGCCGCCTGCAGCAGCACCGGACCTTCCGGCGGCAGCAGCAAGCTGCTCACGCTGGACGGCAACCCGCCGCTGGTCATCGCCCATCGTGGTGCATCGGGCTATCTGCCGGAGGAAACCCTCGAAGCCTACGCCCGCGCCATCGAGCTCGGCGCCGACGTGATCGAGATGGACCTGATCTCCACCAAGGACGGCGTGCTCATCGCCCGCCACGACCCCAATCTCGCCATCAGCACCGACGTGGCCAGGCACCCCCGCTTCGCCTCGCGCAAGAAGACCATCAAGGTCGACGGCGAAACCCAGACCGGCTGGTTCAGCAACGACTTCACGCTGGCCGAGATCAAGACCCTGGGCGCCATCTCCACCGATGCCGAGCGTCCGCAGGAATTCAACGGCAAGTACAAGGTGCCGACCTTCCAGGAGATCATCGACTTCGCCAAGGCCAAGTCGAAGGAAACCGGCCGCACCATCGCCATCTACCCCGAGACCAAGAACCCGACCTACTTCCGCGACCTGGGCCTGCCGATGGAGGACAAGGTCATCGCCGCCATCAACGCGGCTGGCTGGAACAGCAAGACCGCGCCCATCTACGTGCAGTCCTTCGAGCCGGGCAGCCTCAAGTACATGAAGAGCAAGGGCCTGAATACGAAGCTCATCCAGCTCATCGACGGCGACACCGTCGACCTGAAGACCGGCGCCGTGACCTTCGCCGTGCCCAGCGACCGCCCCTACGACTGGACCAAGGCCGGCGACAAGCGCAACTTCGACGCCATGGTCACGCCCGCGGGCCTGGCAGAGATCAAGAAGTACGCCGACGGCATCGGCCCCTGGAAGCGCTACATCGTGAGCATCAAGGGCACCATCGGTGCCGATGGCAAGCCGGTGGACGTCAACAAGGACGGCAAGATCAACGACGCCGACGCCACCTCTACGGCGCCCACCTCGCTGATCGCCGACGCGCACAAGGCGGGCCTGTTCGTGCACCCCTTCACCTTCCGCAACGAGTCGCGCCGCCTGGCCTCCGACTACAACAAGGACGGCAAGAACGAATACGGCGTGTACTACAAGCTCGGCGTGGACGGCGTGTTCACCGACTTCACCGACACCGCGCTGGCCGCGCGCGCCGACTACCTCAAGAGCATCGGCCGCTGATCGACCGGGTTATCGTCCGAGCATGACCACAGACGACACCTCCTCGCCCGACCTGTCCCCGCGCGACCTCGAACTGCTTCGCATGGCCATCCGGCTTTCGGACGAATCGAAGGCGCGCGGGCGCCATCCCTTCGCCGCGCTGGTGGCGAACGAGCGCGGCGAGGTCGTCGTCACCGCGGGCAACAACTCGATGCCGCCCGAGGGCGATCCCACGCAGCACGCCGAGCTGGTGGCCGCCGCGCAGGCCGCGAAGCTGCTCACCCCCGAGGAGCTCGCGCGCTGCACGCTCTTCACCAGCGCCGAGCCCTGCTGCATGTGCGCGGGCGCTATCTACTGGACCAACATCGGGCGCGTGGTGTACGCGCTTTCCGAACACGCGCTGCTCGGCCTGACGGGCGACCATCCCGAGAACCCGACCTTTTCGCTTCCCTGCCGCGAAGTCTTCGCGCGCGGGCAGCGGCGCGTCGAGGTGGTGGGGCCGCTGCTGGAGCAGGAAGCCGCCGCGCCGCACGTGGGCTTCTGGACCGGCGCGCACTGAGGAACTGAGGAAAGGCCCCGGCACCCGGCTGGGGCTGCGTGTTTCCCGAGGTGCCCCGAAATGCCAGAGTGGATAGACTGGCGTTTTGAGACGGTCTATCCCCATGAAACTCATCGACTCGATCGTCACGCAGGCGGCTGGCATCGCCGCCGTCCGACGTGACCTGCACGCACACCCCGAACTCTGCTTCGAAGAAGTCCGCACCGCCGACGTGGTGGCAGGCAAGCTCACCGAATGGGGCATCCCCATCCACCGCGGCCTGGGCACCACCGGCGTGGTGGGCATCGTCAAGAACGGCACCAGCAACCGCGCCGTCGGCCTGCGCGCCGACATGGACGCACTGCCCGTCACCGAGCTCAACACCTTCGCCCACGCCAGCAAGCACCACGGCAAGATGCACGCCTGCGGCCACGACGGCCACACCGCCATGCTGCTCGCGGCCGCGCAGCACCTGGCCAAGCACCGCAACTTCGACGGCACCGTCTACCTGATCTTCCAGCCCGCCGAAGAAGGCGGTGGCGGCGCCCGCGAGATGATCAAGGAAGGGCTCTTCGAGAAATTCCCGATGGATGCCGTCTTCGGCATGCACAACTGGCCCGGCATGAAGGCCGGCCAGTTCGCGGTGAGCCCGGGCCCGGTGATGGCCTCGGGCAACAAGTTCTTCGTCAACGTGGTGGGCAAGGGCGGCCACGCGGCGCTGCCGCAGACCGGCATCGACCCGGTGCCGATCGCCTGCGAGATCGTGCAGGCCTTCCAGACCATCCTCACGCGCAAGATGAAGCCGACCGATTCGGCCGTCATCTCCGTCACCACCATCCATGCCGGCGAAACCAACAACGTGATTCCCGACAACTGCGAACTGTCGGGCACGGTGCGCACCTTCTCCATCGAAGTGCTCGACATGATCGAGGCGCGCATGAAGCAGATCTGCGACCACATCTGCGCCGCGCACGACGCCACCTGCGAGTTCCGCTTCGAGCGCTACTACCCGCCCACCATCAACACCGAGGCCGAGGCCGACTTCGCGCGCCGCGTGATGGGCGGCGTGGTCGGCCCCGAGAACGTGCTGAAGCAGGAAGCCGCCATGACGTCGGAGGACTTCGCCTTCATGCTGCAGGCCAAGCCCGGCGCCTACGCCTTCATCGGCAACGGCGACGGCTCGCACCGCGACGTGCACCATGGCGAAGGCCCCTGCACGCTGCACAACGCGAGCTACGACTTCAACGACGATCTCATTCCGCTGGGTGCCACCTGCTGGGTGCAGATCGCGGAGCAGTTCCTCAAGCCCGGCGGCAGCGCCGCCTGACCGCCTTCCTGGTCGCCTGATTCACCGAGAGAGGTCCAGCGCCACATGATCGGAATCGCCGAAGCCTTTTCGCCGCGCTACGCGCAGGCGCGCCAGAAGTTCCTGCAGGGCTGCGTGAGCGCCGGCCTCACGGTCGAGCCGCATGCGCATCCGCTCAAGGGGCGCGAGGGCGAGGAGCTCTCGATGGACGTGGCGCTCGACGGCGCGCCCGATGCGCCGAACCTGCTGGTCGTCAGCAGCGCGTGCCACGGCGTCGAAGGCCACTGCGGCAGCGGCGTGCAGGTGTTCGCGCTGCACGACGCCGAGTGGCGCGAGAAAGCGAAGGCGCAGGGCGTGTCGGTGCTGTACGTGCATGCGCTCAATCCGCACGGTTTCTCGCACGGCCGGCGCGTGACGCACGAGAACGTCGACCTCAACCGCAACTTCATCGATTTCTCGAAGCCGGTGCCGGTCAACGAGGCCTACGCCAAGCTGCACGAGCTGCTGCTGCCCGACACCTGGCCGCCCACGCCCGAGAACCAGGCGGCCATCGAGAAATGGATCGGCAAGCACGGCACCACCGCCTACCAGGCGGCCGTGACCAGCGGCCAGTACCAGTTCGAAGACGGCCTCTTCTACGGTGGCAAGGCGCCGACCTGGAGCAACAGGACCATCCGCGAGGTGCTGCGCCGCCATGCGGGGCAGGCCAAGCGCATCGCGTGGATCGACCTGCACACCGGGCTGGGCCCGAACGGCCTGGGCGAACGCATCTTCGCCTGCCGCGACGACAAGGCCGCCTACGCGCGGGCCAACGCGTGGTGGGGCACGCCCGCGGCGCCCGTCACCTCCATCTACGACGGTTCATCCACCTCGGCGCTGCTGCGCGGGCTGATGTGGGATTCGGTGTACCAGGAGTGCCCGCAGGCCGAGTACACCGGCATCGCGCTCGAATACGGCACGCTGCCCATCCTCGAAGTGACCGGCGCCCTGCGCGCCGACCACTGGCTGCACAAGCACCCCGAGGCGCCGGCCGAGCTGGCGGATGGCATCCGCGCGCGCATGGTGGAAGCGTTCTACACGGACACCGACGCCTGGCGCGGGCAGATCGTCAGCCAGGCGCGCCAGGCGATGTTCCAGGCCGTCGACGGCTTGACGGGCTGACGCCGCGGCCGGAGAACCTCAGGTCCTGACGCGGCCGTCGCCCGTCAGCATCGAGAGCTCGACGAACTTCGAGCCCACGTGGTTCCTGGCCGAGAACGACACCTCGAAGCCGCCGAACTGCTGGCGGTCGATGCTTTCCAGGCCCGCGATCAGGCTCTCGCGCGTGGGCTTGCCCGGCGCCTTGCGCAGGCCTTCGACCAGCACCTTCGCGGCCAGGTAGCCCTCCAGGCTCGAGAAGTTGACGCTCGCGCCGTTGACCTTGCGCGCCGCCTCGGCGAACTCGCGGGCCAGCGCGTTGGCCTGGTTGTAGGGCGAGGGCACCACCTGCGTGATCATCACGCCGGCGCCGTCCTTGCCCAGCTCGTCCGCCAGCGCCTGCGTGCCCACGAAGGACATGTTGAAGAAGGTGCCGCCATAGCCTGCCTTGCGCGCTTCGCGGATGAAGGCCGCGCAGGCCTTGTACGCGCCCACCTGCACCACGGCGTCGGGCCGCGCCGCGACGATGGCCTTCACCGCCTGCGCCACGTCGGCCGAGTTGCGCTCCACGGTAGCCAGCGCGACCGGCTTGAGCTGCTGCTCGCCGAGCGCCAGCGTCACGCCGTCGAGGCCGGCCTTGCCGTAGGCATCGTTCTGATAGAAGACCGCGATCTTCTTCAGGCCCAGGTGGGTGAGCTGCTTCACCATCAGCGCCGTCTCGTCGTTGTACGAGGCGCGCAGGTGGAACACGTTCTTCTGGAAGGGTTCGCGCAGCGACATCGCGCCGGTGAAGGGCGCCACGAAGGGCACCTTGTCCTTCACCGCCAGCGGCAGCGCGGCCAGGCTGGTCGGGGTGCCGATGTAGCCGAAGAGCGCGAAGACGTCTTCCTCGATCAGCTTCTGCGTGTTGGCCGCGCAGCGGTCGGGCTCATAGCCGTCGTCCAGGTTCTTGATGACCACGTTGCGGCGGCCGGGCTGGGCGTTGTACTGGTCCAGGAACAGCTTGGCGCCCTGGTGGAACTGGATGCCCAGCTGCGCCGCCGGGCCGGTGAATGCCGCCGACTGGCCCAGCACCAGCGGCGTGTCCTGCGCCCGGGCGAGGCCGAAGCCCCCCAGCGTGGCGGCCGCGCCCGCGGCCAGAGAAAAACGACGTCGATTCAACAACATGATGAAAACCCACTCCTGCGCTCTGAATCGCGCACAAATTAGACTTGCCCGATGGCCCACGCACCGGATACCTCGCTCGAAGAAGCGCCCTCCCAGCCCGCAACGACCACCGTGCTGGGCGCATGTCCGCACGACTGTCCGGACACCTGCGCGCTGGTCACCACCGTCAGGGACGGCGTTGCCGTGAAGCTGCAGGGCAACCCCGCCCATTCGCACACGGGCGGGGTGCTGTGCACCAAGGTGTCGCGCTACATCGAGCGCAACGACCATGCGGAACGGCTGGTTCAGCCCCTGAAGCGGGTGGGCCCCAAGGGAAGCGGCCAGTTCGAGCCGGTGAGCTGGGACGCCGCCCTGGACGACATCGCGGCGAATCTTCAAGTATTACAGGGAAAACCCGAAGCTATTGTCCCCTATAGCTATGCGGGCACCATGGGCCTGGTGCAGGGCGAGTCGATGGACCGGCGCTTCTTCCACAAGCTGGGAGCCAGCCTGCTGGACCGCACGATCTGCTCCATGGCCGGCGGCGAGGCCATGCTCTACACGCTGGGCGGCAAGGTCGGCATGCGCATCGAGTTCTTCGCCGAGGCCAAGCTCATCCTGATCTGGGGCAGCAATTCCATTGCCAGCAACCTGCATTTCTGGCGCCACGCCCAGGCCGCCAAGCGCGCCGGCGCGCGGCTGGTGTGCATCGACCCGCGCAAGACCGAAACCGCCGACAAGTGCGACGAGCACATCGCGCTGCTGCCCGGCACCGACGCCGCGCTGGCGCTGGCACTGATGCACGAGCTGATCGTGAACGACTGGCTCGACCACGACTACATCGCGAACCACACGCTGGGCTGGGAGCAGCTGCGCGAGCGCGCGCTGCAATGGCCGCCGTCGCGCGCGGCGCAGGTCTGCGGCATTCCCGAGGAACAGATCGTCTCGCTCGCGAAGGCCTACGGCACCACGAAGCCGGCCGCGATCCGCCTGAACTACGGCATGCAGCGCGTGCGCGGCGGCGGCAACGCGGCGCGCGCCGTCGCCTGCCTGCCGGCGCTGGTGGGCGCCTGGCGCGACCGCGCGGGCGGCCTGCTCTTGAGCAGCTCGGGCCACTACCCGGTGGACCGCGCCGCGCTGCAGCGCCCCGACCTGCTGGCCGGGCGCAAGCCGCGCACCATCAACATGAGCACCATCGGCGATGCGCTGCTCGACACCGCCAACCCGGTGAAGGCCATCGTGGTCTACAACAGCAACCCGGTGGCGGTGGCGCCCGAGTCGGCAAAGGTGGCGGCGGGCTTCGCGCGCGAAGACCTCTTCACCGTGGTGCTGGAGCAGTTCCGCACCGACACCGCCGACTACGCCGACTACCTTCTGCCCGCCACCACGCAGCTGGAGCACTGGGACATCCACTGCAGCTACGGCCACACCGACGTGCTGCTGAACCGCCCGGCCGTGGCGCCGCGCGGCGAGGCCCGCAGCAACGCCTGGGTGTTCCGCGAACTGGCGAAGCGCATGGGCTTCACCGAACCCTGCTTCTCCGATTCCGACGAGACGCTCTGCCGCACCGCCTTCGCCGAGCGCAACATCGATTTCTCCGAACTGATGGCGCAGGGCTTCAGCAGCCTGAAGCTGCCCGAGGCGCCTTTCGCCGAAGGCGGCTTCCCCACGCCCTCGGGCCGCTGCGAATTCTTCAGCGACCGCCTGCAGGCCATGGGCTTGGACGGCCTGCCCGATCACGTGCCCAACTGGGAGCCGGCCGGCAGCTCGACCGAGTTCCCGCTGGCCATGATCTCGCCGCCGGCGCGCAACTTCCTCAACTCGACCTTCGTCAACGTGACGAGCCTGCGCGCCATCGAGGTCGAGCCGCTGCTCGAGATCCACGAGGCCGACGCCGCGGCGCGCGGCATCGAGGACGGCGCCACGGTGCGCGTGTTCAACAAGCGCGGCGAGCATCGCTGCCGCGCCGAGATCTCGCGCCGCGCACGGCAGGGCGTGGTGCACGGCATGGGCATCTGGTGGCGCAAGCTCGGCATGGACGGCACCAACGTCAACGAGCTCACCAGCCAGCGCCTGACCGACATCGGCCGCGGGCCGACCTTCTACGACTGCCTGGTCGAAGTCGAGAAGGTGTGAGGCCCCGACGCGTTCTTCCGGCCCTCGCACTGGCCGGCTCGCTGCTCCTGCTCACCGGCTGCGCCGACCTCGGCTACTACTGGCAGTCCGCCAGCGGCCACATCGGCATCATGCGCGCCGCCAAGCCGGTGCCCGAATGGCTGGCCGATCCGTCGGTGTCGTCGGCGCTGAAGGCCAAGCTCGAACTCACGCAGCGCATCCGCCGCTTCGCCTCGGCCGAACTCGGGCTGCCCGACAACGCCAGCTACAAGTCGTACGCCGACCTGCATCGCGCCGCGGCCGTCTGGAACGTGGTGGCGGCGCCGCACTACTCGCTCACGCTCAAGAGCTGGTGCTTTCCGGTGGCGGGCTGCGTGGGCTACCGCGGCTACTACACCGAGGAAGCGGCCAAGGCCGAGGCCGAGGAGCAGAAGAAGCAGGACCTGGAAGTGGCCGTTTACCCGGTGCCCGCGTACTCCACGCTGGGCTGGATGAACTGGGCCGGCGGCGATCCGCTGCTGTCGACCTTCATCGGCTACCCAGAGGGCGAGCTCGCGCGCATCGTGTTCCACGAGCTCGCGCACCAGGTGCTCTACGTGGCGGGCGACACGGTCTTCAACGAGTCCTATGCCACCGCGGTCGAGCGCATCGGCGGCGCGATGTGGCTGCAGCGCGAGGCCGGCGATGTGGCGCGGCGCGAGTACGCGCAGTTCGACGCGCAGCGACAGGAATTCCGCGCGCTGGCGCTCGACACCCGCCGCGCGCTGACGAAGGTGTACGAGTCGCCCGAAGCCAAGGCCAAGGACTGGACGAAGGTGGAAGCCATGAAGCAGGCCGCCATGGCCGACTTCCGCGAGCGCTACGCGAAGCTCAAGGCCGGCTGGACCGGCCCGCGCCAGAACGCCTACGACGCCTGGGTGGCGCGCGCCAACAACGCGGCCTTCGGCGCGCAGGGCGCGTACGACGATCTCGTGCCCAGCTTCGAGAAACTCTTCGAGCGCGAGGGCCGCGACTGGCCGCGCTTCTATGCCGAGGTGCGGCGCATCGCGAAGCTGCCGACCTCCGAGGAACGCCGCGTCGCCCTGCAGGCAGCGACGGGTATCCTCCAGACCCAGACCACACCTGAACACGACAAGACCGGAGATCGCGGTGCCTGACATCCACATCGAACGCAACCACACACTGGGCATCGCACGCGCGCGCGTCGTCGCGCGCAAGTGGATCCAGCAGGCCGAGCAGGAGTTCGGCCTCGAATGCGTCTACACGCAGGGCGAGGGCTGCGACACCGCCACCTTCACGCGCGCCGGCATCGACGGCACCGTCGAAGTCACCGACACCACCTTCAAGCTCGACGCGACGCTGGGCTTCCTGTTCAGCAGCTTCAGCGAAATGATCGAGGCCAAGATCACGCGCAACCTCGACGCGATGCTCGATGCGCCGCGAGGCGGCGGCACGCGTCTCGCCTGAGCGCGCTGAAGTTCAGACGATGGTGTAGCCGCCGTCCACCGGCAGCGCCGCGCCGCTCACCATCGAAGCGCCATCGCCCAGCAGGAAGAGGACGGGCGCCACCACTTCCTCCACCTGCGCGAAGCGGCCCAGCGGAATGTTCTTCAGAGCCGCAGCGCTCTTGGCCGGATCGGACCAGGCCTGCTCGGCCATCGGCGTGAGCGTGACGGTCGGGTTCACGCTGTTCACCCGGATGCCGTGCGGCCCGAACTCCAGGCACAGCGAACGCGTGATGGCGTCCATCGCCGCCTTCGAGGCGCAGTAGCAAAGATGCGCGTCGAGCGCCACCAGCGCAGCCTGGCTCGACACGTTGACGATGCTGCCGCGCACGCCGGCCGCGATCATGGCCTTGCCGCAGCGCGAGGCCACCAATGCCGCCGCGCGCGCGTTGACGGCCATCACGGCGTCGAAGCTCTCGGCCTGCATCTCGGTGGCCGGTTCGAGCAGCGCGATGCCGGCGCAATTCACCACCAGGTCGAAGGCGGGCAGGGGCGCGAGCGCGCGTTCCAGCGCGGGTGCGTCGGCCACGTCGAGCACCAGCGGCGTGCAGCCGGCTTCGGTGTGCAGCGCCGCCAGTGCCGCGGCATTGCGCCCGATGGCCGTGACCTGCGCGCCTGCCTGCGCGAGCCGCGCCGCCACCGCGCGGCCGATGCCGCTGCTCGCGCCGGTCACGAGGGCGCGGCGCCCGGAGAAATCGAAGGAAGTGGTCATTTCAGCCGCTGCATCGCATCGCGCAGCGCGGGGTAGAGCGATTTGTAGATTTCGAAGCGCTCGCGGTACGCGGCCTGCGCGCGGGGCTCGGGCCGCGCCCGCTCCACCAGCGTGACCCAGCCGCGCTCGGCGGTGGCCGCATCGACCAGCCCGGCGCCGAGCGCCGCGAGCATGGCCGCGCCCAGCGCCGCTTCCACTTCCTGCTCGATGGTGAACACCGGATAGCCCGTGATGTCCGCCACGATCTGCATCCAGAGGTCGGAGTGCGCCGCGCCGCCGACCACGATCAGGCGCTCGTCCAGCGGCTGGCCGCTCTGGCGCCCGGCCTCGATGTTGTGCTGCAGCGCGAAGCTCACGCCCTCGAGCACCGCGCGGTACAGGTGGGCGCGGCTGTGCGCCAGCGAAAGCCCGATGAAGGCGCCTTTGGCCTGCGCGTCCCAGATCGGGCTGCGCTCGCCCATGAGGTAGGGCAGGAACACCAGGCCCTCGGCGCCGGGCGGAACCTCGACCGCCTTGCGCTCGATCAGCGCGTGCGCGTCCTCGCCGGTGCGCGCGGCCTCGGCGATCTCCGCCTGGCAGAAGGCTTCGCGGAACCAGGTGACCGCGGCGCCCGCCGTGATCGCGCCGCCGAACACATAGCTGCGGTCCGCGCCGCGGTACACGTGCGGCATGGTGATGAGCCGGTGCCGCGCATCGACAGTGGGGCTCACGAAACCCCAGCACATGCTGGTGCCGATCATCGCCACGTGGTCGCCGCTGCCGGTGACGCCCGCGCAGAAGGTGGCCACCGCCGCATCGACGCCGCCCGCCATCAGCGGCATGCCCTCGGCGAGGCCCAGCTTCGCGGCCCATTCGGTGCTCAGCCCGCCGACCACGTCGCTCGACTCGACCAGGCGCGGCGGCATCATGCGCGACGGAATGCCGAGCATCTCCATTGCCTCTTGCGACCACTGCCGACGCGCCGCGTCGTACACGCCGCCGATGTTGCCGGCCGAGCTGTGGTCGACGGCGAGCTCACCCGTGAGCCGCCAGTTGATGTAGCTGTTGGGCGGCAGGAAGTGGCGCGTCTTCGACCACACCTCGGGCAGGTGCTCGCGCACCCACAGGATCTTGGTGAAGCCGTAGTAGCTGTCCACGCCGTTGCCGGTGATGGCCTGCAGCCGCGCCACGTCGACGTTCTCGTTCACCGAGTCGACCTCGGCGGTGGCGCGGCGGTCCATCCAGATCAGGCAGGGGTGCAGCGGGCGCATGGCCTCGTCGACCGGGATGCCCGCGCCGCCGTAGAGGCTGCTCACGCACATCGCGGCGATGTCGGCCGGCGCGACGCCGCTTTTCGCCACGCAGGCGCGCACGCTCTCGCACACCGCCTCGAACCACACCTCGCAGTCCTGCTGCGCCCACAGCGGCTTCGGCGTCTCGGGCTGGTAGGCCACGCTCGCCTGAGCATGCACATTGCCGTCGATGCCGACCAGCAGGCACTTGGTGCTTTGCGTGCCGATGTCGACGCCGATCACGTATTTCATGTTGTCCCCTGGCCGGTTGTCTCTCGGGATCGGGGCTGCGGTTTCAGCAGCACCTTGATGGAATCCAGCGAGTTTGCCAGCGCGAAGGCGCGCTCCCATTCGGTCAGCGGAAAGTCGTGCGTGACGATGCCCTTCGAGGTGACCAGCCCGCGCGCCAGCAGGTCGATGGCCACGGGGTAGCAGTACGGCCCCAGGTGCGCGCCGCGCACGTCGAGCTCCTTGCGGTCGCCGATGATCGACCAGTCGGCGCTGGTCTCGGAGCCGAACACGCTGAACTCCACGAAGCGGCCGAGCTTGCGGATCATCTCCAGCCCTTGCGTCACGCCGATGGGCGCGCCGGTGGTTTCGATGTACACGTCGCAGCCGTAGCCTGCGGTCAGGCCCTTGACGATGGCGTCGGCGTTCTCCGTCTTCGGGTTGACGACGACGTCGGCGCCGTACTGCTTCGCGAGCGCGAGGCGCTCGGGCACGAGGTCGATCACGACCAGCTTCTTCGGCGTCTTCAGCGCCGCCACCTGCGCCATCATCAGCCCCAGCGGGCCGGCGCCCGCGATCACCACCACGTCGTCGAGCTGGATGTCGCCGCGGTTCACCGTGTGGATCGCGCAAGAGAGCGGCTCGATGATGGCCGCGTCCTCCAGCGAGATGCCGTCGGGAATCCTGTGCACGCGCGCGGTGGGCGGCAGGCGCATGTAGTCGGCCATGCCGCCGTCGGCCACGATGCGCTGGAAGCCGAAGATGTTGTGCACCTCGCACATCCAGTACTTGCCCGAGGTGCAGAAGCGGCACTTGCCGCAGGGCACGATCTGCTCGGCGATCACGCGGTCGCCCTTCTCCACGCCGAAGTGTTCGGCCGCGCCTTCGCCCAGCGCCTCGACGTAGCCGAAGAACTCATGGCCCGGGATGACGGGCGCCTTCACCCACGAGGGCTGGCCGTCGCCGCCCCAGAACATCTTCGCGCCCGAATGGCACTTGCAGTCGGAGGCGCAGATGCCGCAGGCGGCGATGGAGATCAGCAGCTCGTTGGCGCCGATGACCGGCATGTCGACGGTCTCCAGCCGGTAGTCCTTGGGGCCGTGGCACACCACGGCCTGCATGGAGGCGAGCTGGGAGATGGCGCCCGAGGTGCCGGGCTGGAGTTTCTGATAGCTCATGGTTCTTTCTGTTCGAAGGGTTTGCGGTTCTTTCGCGGAACACCGCGGAACCGGCTTTGCCGGGCCGCTGGTGTTGCCCCCCCGGTAGGGGGTTGGCGTAGCGACACGAAGTGCGCGAAGCCTGGGGGCGAACTCATCGTTTTGCTTCTCGGCTGATGAAGATGGCGAGCAGCACGATGCCGCCCTTGATGATCAGCTGCAGGTACGGCGACACGCCGATCATGTTCAGCCCGTTGTTCAGCACGCCCAGCAGCAGCGCGCCGACCAGCGTGCCCACGATGGCGCCGCGTCCGCCCGCGATGGAGGTGCCGCCCATCACCACGGCCGCGATGGCGTCGAGCTCGAAGCCCACGCCCACGCCGGGCTGCCCGCTGGTCACGCGCGAGGCCTGCACGATGCCGGCCACCGCGGCGGTGAAGCCGCTGAGCGCATACACCAGCAGCTTGTAGCGCGACACCCGAACGCCCGAGAGCCGCGTGGCCTCCTCGTTGCCGCCGATGGCGTACACGTATCGGCCGAAGGGCGCCATGTTCAGCAGCACATAGGCGGCCAGATACATCGCCAGCATGATGAGGATCGGCACCTTGATGCCCGCCAGCACGCCGCCGCCGAGGAAGGCGAAGGAATCGGGCAGCCCGTCGATGGGGTAGCCGCCGGTGTAGATCAGCGCGATGCCGCGCGCGATGCCCATGGTGGCCAGCGTCACGATGATGGGCGGCATGCGCAGGTAGGCCACGCAGTAGCCGTTGAACAGGCCGATCACCACGCCCACGCCAAGGCCGAGAGGCACCGCCAGCACTGGCGGCAGGCCGAACTGCACCATCAGCCCCGAGGCCAGCGTGCCCGACAGCGCCACCACTGCGCCCACCGAAAGATCGATGCCGCCGGTGAGGATCGCCGCCGTCATGCCCACCGCGATGATCGCGTTGATGGACGACTGCAGCGCGATGTTCTGCAGGTTGCTCCACGAGAGGAAGTTGTCGGTCGCGACGATCATGAAGACCGAGATCGCGACCAGCCCCACCAGCGGCAGGAAGGCCGTGGAGCGGCGCAGCTGGGTGAAGAGGCCGCCCGCGGGAACCGGAGGCACGGGGTGATGGCTGGCGGTGGCGTTCATTGCAGGCCCCCTTTGGTTGCGTGGCGCATGATGTCGCCGGAGTTGATGGAGTCGCCCTCGAGCGTGGCGACGATGGAGCCGCCGGAGAACACCGCGACGCGGTCGCACATGCCGACTATCTCGGGCAGCTCGCTCGAAATCATCACGATCGACTTGCCCTGCCGCGTGAGCTCGCGCATGAGCCCGTAGATCTCGGCCTTGGCACCCACGTCGATGCCGCGCGTGGGCTCGTCGAAGATCAGCACTTCGCAGTCATGACCGAGCCAGCGCGCGATCACCACCTTCTGCTGGTTGCCGCCCGAGAGCGTGGCCACGCGCGTCTCGATGCCTGGCGCCTTCACGCCCACGCGGCGCGAGAGTTCGTTCGCCGAGCGCTCCTCCGAGGCCCGGCCGACCAGTCCCGCGCGGCGGTGCCTGCCGAGGTTGTTCAGCGAGATGTTGAAGCGGATCGTGAAGTCGGTGATGAGCCCCTCGACCTTGCGGCTCTCGGGCAGCAGGCCGATGCCGTTGTCCAGCGCCTGCGTCGGGTCGTTCAGCCGCACGGGCACGCCGTTGCGCAGCACCGTCTTGCGATGGGCGCGGTCGGCGCCCATCATGCCCAGCGCCAGCTCGGTGCGGCCCGATCCGACCAGCCCGGCGAAGCCCAGGATCTCGCCCTCGTGCAGCTCGAAGGCGTTGACCGGCCCGCCCCTGGCGAGCTGGATGTGCGGCACCTCCAGCACCTTGCGCCCGCGCGGCGCGGGCTGCGGTTTCGGCGGAAAGCTGTGCTCGATGCGCCGGCCCACCATCATCTCGACCAGCGCGTCCACGTTCGTCTCGCCCACCTCGGCATGGCCCGCGTTGGCGCCGTCGCGCAGCACGCTGATGCGGTCGCACACCTCGAAGATCTCGTCGAGGTGGTGCGAGATGAAGATCATCGCCACGCCCCTGGCGCGCAGCTCCCGCATGATCTTGAACAGGTGCCCGGCCTCGTTCGGCGTGAGCGTGGCGGTCGGCTCGTCGAGCACCAGCAGGCGCGCCTTCAGCGACAGCGCCTTGCCGATCTCCACGAACTGCTGCTGCGCCACCGAGAGCCGGCAGATCGGCGCGTCGAGATCGATCTGCACGCCCAGTTCGTCGAAGAGCTCGCGCGCCGAGCGCTTCATCGCCGCCTTGTCCATCAGGCCAAAGCGGTTCCTGATGTAGCGGCCCAGGAAGATGTTCTCCACCGCATTCAGGTACGGAACGAGGCTGAATTCCTGGAAGATGATGCCGATGCCCGCCGCGATCGCGTCGTTGTAGCCCGCGAAGCTGCATTCGCCGCCGTCGATGATGATGCGTCCCTCGTCGGCCTGGTGGATGCCGCCGAGGATCTTCATCAGCGTCGACTTACCCGCGCCGTTCTCGCCGAGCAGCGCGTGCACCTCGCCCTTGCGGATCGACAGGTCGATGCCCGAGAGCGCCTTCACGCCGGGAAAGCTCTTCGAGACGCCTTCGAGCCGGAGGATTTCGGCGGTGTCGTTCATGGCCGTGCGCTGCTTCGGGCGTGGGTTACCAAGTGAAGGTCTTCGCACCTTCGGCGTCGATCAGCTTCACGTCCACCGGCACGGCGGCCGGCACGTTGGCGCCCCACTTCTTCGCCAGCGCGATGCCGATGGCCAGGCGGATCTGGTCGCGCGGGTACTGCGCGGTGGTCGCGATGAACTTCGAGCCCGGCTTCTGCATCGCCTTGATGGCCTCGGGCGCGCCGTCCACGCTGGCGAGCTTCACGTCCTTGCCGCTGGCCTCGATGGCCGCGAGCGCGCCCATGGAGCCGCCGTCGTTCACGCTGAAGATGCCCTTCAGGTCCTTGTTGGCCTGCAGGATGTTCTCGGTCACGGTGAGCGCGGTGGCGCGCTCCTGCTTGCCGTTCTGCGTGCTCACCACCTTGATGCCGGGGTACCTGGAAAGCGCCTCGCGGCAGCCCTTCACGCGCTCCAGGATGGGCACCACCGGAATGCCGTCGAGGATGGCCACGTCGCCCTTCTCGCCGATGTTCTTCGCGAGGTAGTCGCAGGCCAGGCGGCCGGCGTCGGTGTTCTTGGAGCCCACGAAGGAATCGACCGGGCCCTGCGCGTTGGCGTCCACCGCCACCACCACCACATTCGCCTTCTTGGCCGAGCGCACGGCCGACTGCACGCCGGTGGAGTCGGTCGGGTTCAGCAGGAGGATGTCGACCTTCTTCTGGATCATGTCCTCCACGTCGCCGATCTGCTTGGCCACGTCGTGCCGCGCGTCGGTGGTGACCACGGTCGCGCCGATGCTGGCGGCGGCTTCCTCCAGCGCCTGCTTCATGGTCACGAAGTAGGGGTTGTTGAGCTCCTGGAAGGTCATGCCGATGCGCAGCGGCTGCTTCGCCGACTGGGCCTGCGCGGCCGAAGTGCCGCAGACCAGCGCGGCGATGCATGCGGCGAGGGCGGTGGCTTTGAGAAGTTTCGTCATGGTGGCTGTCTCCTTGAGGTTGTCTCGCTGTTTGAAAAAACGCTGGCAAAGGGCCGCCCCGCGCGACGCCTTTTTTTGCGCCGCGCCGGAAACGACGCGGGGGAACTCGGTGAGGTGCCGTGCGCTACGGCGGGCTGGCGGCATGCGAGGCGGCTGCCTGCATGCGGTGGAACTTGCGGAACTTGGTCGGCGGCATGCGCTTGTGCAGCAGGAACTGCCGGTTGAAGTTCGACACGTTGTTGAAGCCCACGTCCATGCAGACGTCGAGCACGGGCTTCTCGCTGTTGGTGAGCAGCTCGCAGGCGCGGCTGATGCGCAGCCGGTTCACGTAGCGCACGAAGGACTGGCCCGTGTGCTTGCGGAAGGAGCGCGAGAACGCGCTCGGGCTCTGGCCCACCAGCTCGGCCAGCATCGGCTCGCGCAGCTCGTCGCCGAGGTTGGCGGCGATGTGCGCCAGCACGTTGTTGATGGCATGCGACATGAAGGCCTTCGGGTCGGGCTTGAAGGCCGGGCTCGCGAGGCGCTGGCGGTCCTGACCGTCGGCCAGCAGCTCGAGCAGCGACAGCAGCAGGATCACCCGGCGCAGGCCGCGCGCCTGCAGCAGCGATTCCATGATCGGCTTGGCCGCCGCGGCGGTTTCGGCCGAGAACAGCAGGCCCGAGCCCGATTCGGCCAGCAGCGGCGCGACGCGCTCGAATTCGGGGAAGGCCGCGGCCATGCCCTGCACCAGCGAGGCCGGGAACTGGATCACGATGCCGCGCCGCTCCACGCTCTGGCCGGCGGGCACGTCGCTGATCCAGTTGTGGGGCAGGTCGGGGCCCATCAGCACCAGGTTGCCCGGCTCGAAGTGGCCGACGTGGTCGCCCACGAAATACACGCCCTCGGTCTCGACGATCAGCTGGATCTCGTACTCGGGATGGAAATGCCAGCGCACGGTGCGGTACGGGTAGCCGTGGGCCCAGCAGGTGAACGATTCGTCACCGCGGACTTCGACGATTTCCAGGTCGGGTTGCATGGGGCGGACTGTACGAATCGCTCCCGATGCCAACAACCAGAGATAGCGCCCTGAATTGATACTTTCTTGACCCTGGAAGGGCCGCTGAAGGCCGCCCCGCTGGCCCTCATTGCGCCGCAGCAAGGGCCTTCCTCCCCGGGGGAGCGGGCCGGACGGGGCTGTCGTTGCTGCACTGCGGAATCGGCGGGGCCTGCGGTGTCAAGAATTCATAGGTGTTTTCCCGCCCCGGCGGGGTGGCTGCGGCGGCGCGGCACACTCGGGCGCATGACGACGACCGCTTCAACCAACACCGTATCCGCTTCGCCGGCCGGCCCGCTGGCCGGCCTCAAGGTCATCGAGCTCGGGCAGCTCATCGCCGGGCCTTTCGCCGCGCGCACGCTGGCCGACTTCGGTGCCGAGGTCATCAAGATCGAGCCGCCGGGCGCGGGCGACCCGCTGCGCACCTGGCGGCTGCTGAAGGACGGCACCTCCGTCTGGTGGCAGGTGCAGTCGCGCAACAAGCGCTCGCTGGCGCTGGACCTGCGCGAGGCGGAGGCGCAGGCCATCGTGCGGCAGCTCGCTGCCGAGGCCGACGTGCTGATCGAGAACTTCCGCCCCGGCGCGATGGAAGGCTGGGGCCTCGGCCCCGACGAGCTGCTGGCCGCCAACCCCGCGCTGGTGATGCTGCGCATCAGCGGCTACGGCCAGACCGGGCCCTACCGCGACCGCCCCGGCTTCGGCGTGGTGGCCGAGGCCATGGGCGGGCTGCGCCACCTCACCGGCGAGCCGGGCCGGGTGCCGGTGCGCGTGGGCGTCTCGATCGGCGACACGCTGGCCTCGCTGCACGGCGTGATCGGCGTGCTGATGGCGATGCAGCACCGGCACGCGACGGTGAGCGCGGAATTCCCCAAAGGGCGCGGGCAGGTGGTCGACGTGGCGCTGTACGAGGCTGTCTTCAACTGCATGGAAAGCCTGCTGCCCGAGTACGGCGCCTTCGGCGCGGTGCGCGAGGCTGCCGGCAGCGCCTTGCCGGGCATCGCACCGACCAATGCCTACCGCTGCGCGGACGGCGGCTACGCCATCGTCGCGGGCAACGGCGACAGCATCTTCCGCCGGCTCATGGAATGCATCGGCCGGCCCGACCTGGCCGTCGACCCGGCGCTGGCGGGCAACACGGGCCGTGTCGCGCAGGTGGAAATGCTGGACGCCGCCATCGGCGACTGGGCCGCGCAGCGCACGGTGGGCCAGGTGCTGGCCGCGCTCGACGCGGCGCACGTGCCGGCCGGGCGCATCTACACCATCGCCGACATCGCGGCCGATCCGCACTACGCCGCGCGCGGCATGCTGCAGCAGGTGCGCATGTCCGACGGCAGCGATCTCGCGGTGCCCGGCTTCGTACCGAAGCTGTCGCTCACGCCGGCCAGCCACCGGCGCAACGCGCCCGCGCTGGGGGCGGACACCGACGCGGTACTGAAGGAGATCGGGTTGAGCACGCAGCAGATCGCGGCGCTGCACGAGCGGGGCATCGTGGGCTAGTTCGCCACGGGGCGATTCACGGGCGCGAAACCGTCCTCGTGCGATAAAGCGGCAAAGGAGAGAGTCCATGGCTGCAGCAGCGAACGAGCGACGGGAAGTCCACAGGCGCGACAACAACGGCAATCTTCCGTCCATGAAGAGCGAGCTTTCGGAATCGGACGAAAAGAAGCTGGAGCGCCTGCTGCAGGAGCTTCGCCTGCGCCGCATGGCGCTGGAGCCGAAATTCTCCGACGACGTGATCGTCTGGCCGCCCCGCACGGCGGAGGCCGGTGGCGCGGAGCTGGCGACGCTGAGCGCGATCAACCTCGGCAACGCGGCGGATGCGATAGGCGAGGGCGTGCGCGGCCGCGGCGCGCCGAGGATGAAGCTGCTCAAGCAGGTCGAGGGCGTGTCGGTGATGCGCGCCAATTCGTCGGCCCTGCTGGCCATGCGCCGCAACACGCCGGGGTTGCGGATCGCGCCGGCGGCGTGGGCCTATTTGCAATACATCCGCCCGCTGGGCGACGAACTGGAGGCGAGCGCGATCCAGGTCGCCGCGGGCACCAAGGTCAAGCGCTTCGAAGTGCGTTTTGCCGACGCGCAGGGAAAGCCGGTGGCGGGCGTGCGGGTGAAGGCGCTGGTGGACTGGGACGGCGCGCACGTCCCGGCCGTGACCGACGGCGACGGCGTCGCGAGCCTGGGGATTCCGGTGCTCTACCGGCGCGTGGAAATGATCCTGGTCGAGCCGGAGCACACGCACTGGTCGGTGTTCGTGAAGGGCTTCGAGCGGGTCGATGCGCCCAAGCGGCTGAACGTGCTGGCCGCGCCGCTGGCGCCCGACAGTTTTCAGCTGCTGGCGAACTACGCGCCCTACGATGCGCAGGCGGGCGAGGGCGTGACGGTGGGCGTGATCGACAGCGGCGTCGGGCCGCACGCCGGCATCGCGGTGGCGGGCGGAGGCTGCTTCGTCACCGGCGAGAACCCGGCGGATTTCCTGGACAACGGCATCGGGCACGGCACCCATGTCGCCGGCATCATCGCGGGCCGGGTGGCGGCGGACACCGGCATCTACGGCCTCGCGCCCGCCTGCCGGCTGATGGCCTACCGCGTCTGTCCGAAGAGCGGCGAGCGCGGGCGCGCCAAGTCGACCGACATCGCGAGCGCGCTCGACCGGGCGATCGCCGACGGCTGCCACATCGTCAACATCAGCATGGGCAGCCTGGAGCCGATGCCGGAGATGCCCGACATCCTCGAGAAGGCGCGCAACGCGGGCGTGGTGGTGTTCGCCGCCACCGGCAACGACGGCCAGTCGCTCCTGCGCTACCCCGCCCGCTACAGCCACACCCTGGCGGTGGGCGCGCTGGGGCGCGACGGGACCTTTCCGGCGGACTGCCCCGAGAGCTTCCAGGAAAGCGAGATTCGCCGCCGCAAGGAATTCGTCGCCGAGTTCTCGAACTACGGGCTTTCCACCGATTTCATCGGCCCCGGCGTGGCGGTGCTGTCGGCTTTTCCGGGCGACCGTTACGCCATGATGTCCGGAACTTCGATGGCCACGCCGTACTCCTCGGGAATGGCGGCCCGTTTGTTGTCAGGGGATAACAAGCTGCTTAACATGCCGGGAGGCCCTGAAAAGGCCGACGCCATCGTCAGGATGCTGTCCAAGGCAGCGAAAAAGGTGGGTTGGCCGGCCGAGTACGAAGGTTTTGGAGTTCTGAAGTGACCAGCATCGTGTTGACCTACACAGGCAGCCCGCGCAAGAAATTGTCGGCGGAAGCACGGCTGCGCCGCTGCGTGCCGGGCGTGGTGCTGACGGCCAAGACCAGCACCCTGATGGAAGCCCAGGTCGACGAGGAGCAGCTTGCCGCCCTCGAGCAGAACCCCGAATGGGCCGTCTCCCAGCCCACCTTCGCGGAAATCCGCAAGCCTGTCTTCAATCTGAAAAACGCACGGGCCAAGCTCGCGAAGTAGCCGCGCAGCGTGCACGCATCCAACGGGGCCGTTTTCGGCCCCGGTTTTTTTCAGGAGGAGGCTTTCCATGTCCGACGCAGACATCCAGGTCGTGAGCAGTTCGTGGGCCGGCATCCAGCGCGTCGCCGCGACGCCGAAGCCGCCGGAGTTCTTCAAGGGCCGCAAGGGCTATGCGCCCGGCTTCCTGGGGGATGACTGGCACGTGGAACTGCCGGCCATCGGCGAATCCATTTCCACGGACGACATCGCCACGCTCGAGGACGGCTCCTTCGAGCTCAAGTACCAGCACTTCAGCACGGTGCAGTGCATCTCGCGGCGTGTGCCGCTCTACTCTGCCTGCAACATCGACGGCTCGAAGTCGAAGAACGTCCCGCGCCACGACACCTGGAACTACGACGGCCGCATCAAAAAGGAATACCAGATGCTGCGCGAGGCCTACGGCCCCGGGCAGGAAGGCAAGTTCTCTCGCGGGCACATGACGCGCAGGCAGGACCCGAACTGGGGCCCGCTGGCGACGGCGCAGAGGGCCAACATCGACACCTTCTTCGCCACCAACGCCTGCCCCCAGTGGCAGCCCTTCAACGACGGGCTCTGGGGCGACCTGGAGGACTACGTCCTCGGCAACGCCCAGGGCGACGACAAGCGAATCAGCGTCTTCACCGGCCCGATCCTGCGGCAGGACGACCCGGAGAGATTCGGTATCCGCATTCCGCGCGACTTCTGGAAGGTAGTCGCCTTCATCAGCGAAGCGACCGGCGAGCTCAGCGCCATCGCCTACCTGATGAGCCAGGGCACTTACCTGGATTCGGGCGTGGCCCGCGACCTGGAAGACTTCGGCACCTCGCAGCGCCCGCTGGCCTTCATCGAGGCCGAAACCGGGCTGCGCTTCGAAAGCCTGGAAGGCCGCGACGTGCTCGACGGCGCGGACCTCGCCTTCGTGCAGCCCATCCGGCGCTTCGCCGATACGAAGCTGCCGGGCTGAGCGGGCCGCGAGTCGGCGTTCAGCCGCGCAGCGATTCGATCAGGTCGATGTACTTCTGCTTGGCTTCGTCGGCGCTCAGGCCCTTCTGGGCCGTCCACGCGTCCCACTTGGCACGGGCGACGATGTCGCTGAAGCTGGGCTTCTTGGCGGTGTTGTCGCCCTCGGTGGCCTGCTTGAACAGGGCGTAGATCTTCAGCAGCGTCGGGTTGTCGGGACGCTCGGCGAGCAGCTTGGAATTGGCCTGGGCGGCTTCGAACAGGGCGTTGAGGTCGGACATGTCGGTCAGGGGGATGTGAAGCGGAAAGCCCGCATCTTAAATCCTGCGGTACACGACCGTACCGACGCGGTTCAGTCCCGCAGCCCGGCCCTTGCCAGTTCCACGTCCAGCCGCTCCCGCGCATCCGCGGGCTTCAGCGCCGCCGCCTTTTCGTACAGCCGCGTCGCCTCGCCCATGCGCGATTCGCCGTGGAGCATCAGCTGCGCGCGGGCGTATTCCATCATTCCGGCGGCCGAATGGGGATGCAGTTCGAGCCCGCGCTCGAACAGCTCCAGCGAGGTTTCGGAGCGCACGCCGTAGGTCATGCGCCCGACCAGTGCGCCGACCTTGTCGATCACTTCGGCGTGGAACGAGGCCAGTGCGAGGTGCGCGTCCGCATGCCGGGGCTGCAGCTCGATCACCCGCTCCAGCGCGCCCTTGAGCTTGCTGCCCAGGCCCTGCGCCAACGCGCGCGCCACGCTGATGCCCTGGCTGTAGCGGCCCAGCGCATATGACTGCCAGTAGAGCGCCTGGCAGTTGTCGGGCTCGGAGTCGGCCTGCGCGCCGGCGCGTTCGATGACCTGGCGGAACATCGCGAGCCGCACCGATTCGCGCGGCTCCAGGTAGTTGGCGTAGATCGCGGTCGCCTGGTTGGCCAGCGCCATTCCCTCGGCGCCCTGCAGCAGCCCGATGGCCGCGGCGCGCTCGAACTCGCCGCTGTGATACAGCGCCCAGCCCTCGGCGAGCGCCGAGCCCTCGGCCGGCACCGGCAGTTCGTGGCCGGCATGCAGGCGCGCCCAGTGAGGCAGAACGCTGCGCGCGTCGTAGCGGGGAGAGTCGGCCCAGGGCAGGGGAGTCCAGGGTTCGGTGCCGGCATTGGTGCCGGGGGCGCCGGCGGACATCAGCGAAAGCGGTTTGAAATCGTGGTGGGGCATGTTCTAGACCGCCATATCGACAGGAGAAGCCGAGGCGCCGGCAGCGTTTGCGCCGCCGGGGTCTTCGCCGTTGTAGGCATTGCCGAGCGCCAGCAGGTGGCGCCGCTGTTCGGGCCCGAGGTAGGGCGCGAGCAGGTGCAATGCATGGAGGCCGCCGCGCATCAGCGCGCCCTGCGCATGTTCGGGTTCCAGTGCCTCGCGCGGGTTGCGCACGTATTCGTAGCTCAGCCAGTAGGTCAGCACCACCACCATGCTCTGCGCGAGCGTGTCGACCTCGTGCACGTCGATCTCCAGGTGGCCGGCGCGGCTCAGGCCGGCGATGAGCTGGCGGATGGCGCGCGCCTTGTTCTTCAGCACCAGCTGGAACTGGGTCTCCAGCCTGCGGTTCTTGCTGAGCAGGTCGTTGAGGTCGCGGTAGAGAAAGCGGTAGCGCCAGATCAGCTCGAACAGGCTGTGCATGAAGAACCAGGCGTCCTCCACGTCGTGCACGCCCTCGCTGGCGTGCAGCAGCTCGTCGAGCTCGGCTTCGTAGGCCTCGTAGAGCTTGTTGATCAGCTCTTCCTTGGCCGGGTAGTGGTAGTAGAGATTGCCCGGGCTGATGTTGAGCTCGCTCGCCACCAGCGTGGTCGAGACGTTCGGCTCCCCGAAGCGGTTGAACAGGTCCAATGCGGCTTCGAGGATGCGTTGCGCGGTGCGGCGTGGCGCCTTCTTTGCCATGTCGTGCCCCCGATGTCTCGTTCGTCTCTCTTGGGGACACTCTAGCGTATGTGCACCGCACCATGAAGGCACGGGCCATGTTTTGCCGCACCGGCTTTCTTGTGCAGTGCCGCAATCGCGGCCGCCCGGCGCGGCGGCCTGCGCGGGGTCAGCCGGCCTTGCTGCGGCGCAAGGTTTTCTTGGCGGCGGGCGCGGCCGCCTTGCGGGCCGCGGTCTTGCGCGCGGCGGTGGCGGTAGCGGTGCCCTGCTGCGCCTTTTTCAGTTGGGCTTCGAGCGCCTCGACGCGCGCCTGCAGCGCGGCCATGTCGGCGGCGCTGGGCGCGCCCAGCTTCTCCATCGCGCGCGCCACGCGCTCCTCGAAGATGTTCTCCAGCTTGCCCCACTGGCCGGCGGCCTTGGTGCCGAACTCGCTGGCGAAGCCCGCCATGCGCTGCTGTGCCTGGGCCAGGGTCTCCTCGGCGGCCTGCTGGGTCTTCTTCTGCATGCCGGCGCCGTCGCGCACCAGCGCCTCGAAGGCCTTGCTGCCTTCCTGCTGCATCTTGGCGAAGGCACCGAGGCCGGCAAGCCAGATCTGCTGGGCGGAATCCTTGATGCGGTCGGCGGCCTTGCCGTTGCTGTCGTCGTCCTGGGTAGCCATGCGATTCGTTCCTTTTCCTTTGCCTGCAAACAATCGCCTGACTCTAGCCGCCCGGCGGCCTCTTCATTAGAGCTTCGCGTCTATGGGGTGAAGCTCCCCGGCAGAGGCTCAGGCCGAGATGCCGGCCGCGCGGCTCGCGTCCAGGTGGGCCTTGGCGCGCTCGGCCAGCGCCATTTCGCCGGGGGTGCCGGGCACGTAGGGTACGACGGGCAGCGGACGGCCGTGCGAATCGACCGAGACGAACACGATCAGGCATTCGGTGGTCTTCTCCATCGAGCCGCCCTTCATGTCGCCGCTGCGCACCTCGACCGAGATGTTCATGCTGGTATTGCCGGTGTAGGCGAGGCGGGCCTCCACCTCGACGAGGTCGCCGATCATGATCGGCCGGTGGAAGCGGATGCTGCCGATGAAGGCGGTGACGCAGTAGCGCTTGGCCCAGCTCGTCGCGCAGGCGTAGCCTGCCTCGTCGATCCACTTCATGACGGTGCCGCCGTGGACCTTGCCGCCGAAGTTGACGGTGCTGGGCTCGGCGAGAAAACGCAGGGTGATCGAGGACATGGGAGGCCGCCTTTGGTGAATGTGGCTGTGACTATGGAGTGGGGAGCCGCGATTATGCGAGCGGGCGCCCGCTTGCGGACGCCGCCGGTCGTCCCGGCGCGCACGCTCAGCTGCCGCTGAACAGCTGCGCCAGCGTGCGCCTCAGCCAGGCATTGCCCGGGTCGGCATGGAAGCGCTCGTGCCAGTGCTGCTTCACCGCGTAGTCCGACAGCGCGAAGGGCGGCTCCAGCAGCTTCACCGGCTCCTGCGTGGCCAGCACCTTGCCGAGGATGCGCGGCACCACCACCAGCAGCTCGGTCTGCGCCACGATGCGCGCCACGCTCAGGAAGCTCGACAGCCGCACCACCACGTTGCGCTTCAGGCCCAGCCGCGCGAGCGTGGTGTCGACGATGGCGTGCCCCGTGCCCGAGGTCGACACCACCGCGTGCGCCTCCGCCTCGAAGCGCCTGCGCGTGAGCTTCGTGCCGATGCGCGGGTGGTTCCTCGCCGCCAGGCAGACGAAGTTCTGCATGAAGAGCGTCTGCTGGTAGAAGCCCGCGTCCAGCTGCGGCATGAAGCCCACGGCCAGGTCGACCTCGCCGTCCTGCAGCCGGCGGCCGCTGAGCGTGGAGATGATCTCCGTCTCGATGTGCACCCCCGGCGCCGCTTGCCGCAGGTGGTCGAGCAGGCCGGGCAGCAGCACCACCTCGCTGATGTCGGTCATGCAGATGCGGAAGCGCCGCTGCGCCTGCGCGGGATCGAAGCTGCTGCGGTTGCCCTGCGCCTGCGCGATCTGCGCCAGCGCCTCGCGCAGGTTCGGGTAGATGCGCTCGGCATGCGGCGTAGGCTGCATGCCCTGCGCGGTGCGGGTGAACAGGCGGTCGTCGAAGTGCGCGCGCAGCTTGTTCAGCGCGGTGCTGGCGGCGGCCTGCGCCATGCCCAGGCGCTCGGCCGCCTTCGACACGTTGCCGGTCTTGTAGACCTCGTCGAACACGGCGAGCCATTCGAGATCGAGCTTCGACATGGGGGCTCCTGCTTACGGCGAAAGGCACCATTATCGAAATTTCGAATTCCGTGTATTGGCTGCCGGTCTTGAGGAAATAGTGGTGCGGGCCAACAATGCCCGCCAACGGAGACAACCGCCCCATGAAACCAGCCCCCTCGAATGCGGCCGAGCGCCGCGACTACTACGACCGCATCCGCCCGCTGCATCTCACGCCGCTGTGGGAGTCGCTGCACGCGCTGGTGCCGCGCGAGCCGCAGACGCCGTGCGTGCCCGCCCTGTGGCGCTACGACGAGATCCGCCCGCTGCTGATGGAGTCGGCCGACCTCATCACCGCCGAGGAGGCCGTGCGCCGCGTGCTGGTGCTGGAGAACCCGGCGCTGCCCGGCAATTCGTCGATCACCCAGTCGCTCTACGCCGGGCTGCAGCTCATCATGCCGGGCGAGGTCGCGCCTTCGCACCGCCATGTGCAGTCGGCGCTGCGCTTCATCGTCGACGGCAAGGGCGCCTACACCACGGTGGGCGGCGAGCGCACCACCATGTACCCGGGCGACTTCATCATCACGCCCTCGTGGGCCTGGCACGACCATGGCAACGAGGGCATCGGCGGCAGCGTGGAGCCGGTGGTGTGGCTCGACGGCCTCGACATCCCGATGCTGCGCTTCTTCGACGCCGGCTTCGCCGAGAACGACGACTCCAAGGTGCAGCATGTCTCGCGCCCCGAGGGCAACAGCCTCGCGCGCTTCGGCCACAACATGGTGCCGGTGCGGCACGACCACGCATCGGCCACCTCGCCGATCTTCAACTACCCCTATGCGCGCAGCCGCGAGGCGCTGGTGCAGCTGCAGAAGCAGGAAGCGCCCGATGCCTGGCTGGGCCACAAGCTGCGCTACATCAACCCGCTGACCGGCGGCTCGCCGATGCCGACCATCGCCACCAACCTGCAGCTGCTGCCCAAGGGCTTCGCCGGCAAGGCGCACCGCGCGACCGACGGCGCGGTGTACAGCGTGGTCGAGGGCCACGGCACGGCCGAGATCGCCGGCCAGCGCTTCGTGTTCGGCCCGCGCGACACCTTCGTGGTGCCCTCGTGGGCAACGCTGAAGCTGTCGTCGCCGGCCGAAGACGCCGTGCTCTTCAGCTTCTCCGACCGCCCCGTGCAGCAGGCCATGGGCATCCTGCGCGAAGCCTTTCTCGAAGACGCCTGAAGCCACAGGCGATCGTCCCGTTTTCCGTCTGACCAAGTGCCGCCCCGAGCGGCAGGAGCTTCCCATGTCCTTCGCCTTCACGCCTCCTTCCATCGTCGGCCTGCCCATCGTGGGTTCCGACCAGCAGTTCCCCGTGCGCCGCGTCTACTGCGTGGGCCGCAACTACGCCGCCCATGCGCGCGAGATGGGCTTCGACCCCGACCGCGAGCCGCCTTTCTTCTTCTGCAAGCCCAACGACGACGCCTCGGTGGTGCCGGTGGCCGACGGAAAGGGCGTCTCGATTCCCTACCCGCCGCTCACCAGCAACTACCACTACGAGGCCGAGCTGGTGGTCGCCATCGGCAAGGGCGGCGCCAACATTCCGGTCGAGCAGGCCTCCAGCCACATCCACAGCTACGCCGTGGGCCTGGACATGACCCGCCGCGACCTGCAGATGAAGATGCGCGAGCAGGGCCGTCCGTGGGAGATCGGCAAGGCCTTCGACTTCTCCGCGCCCATCGCGCCGCTGCGCACCCTGGCCGACGTGGGCGAGATCAACGCCGGCGCCATCGTGCTGGAAGTCGACGGCGAAGTGCGCCAGAAGAGCGACATCACGCACCTGATCTGGTCGGTGAACGAAGTCATCGCCAACCTCTCGACGCTCTTCACGCTGCAGCCCGGCGACCTGGTCTTCACCGGCACGCCCGAGGGCGTGGGCGCGGTGAAGCCGGGCCAGACCATCAAGGTGAGCATCGAGCGACTGCCGTCGTTGACGGTGCACATCGAGTAAGTTTTTTCCGACCGCACAGGCCGCGCCATGACCCTTTCGAAGAACCCTCCCACAGTGCTGCTGGTCGGCGGCGGCATCGGCGGCATGGCCGCCGCGCTGGCGCTCGCGCGGCTGGGTGTTTCCATCGACCTGCTCGAGCAGAGCGCCACCATCGGCGAGATCGGCGCCGGCCTGCAGCTCGGCCCCAATGCCTTCGCGGCGCTCGACGCGCTGGGCGTGGGCGAGGCGGTGCGTCGGGGCTCGGTGTTCACCGACCGGCTCGTGATGATGGACGCGGTCGACTGCGGCGAAGTGGCCTCGGTGCCGGTGGGCGAGGCCTTCCGCGCGCGCTTCAAAAATCCTTATGCGGTGAGCCACCGCGCCGACCTGCATGGCGCGATCCACGAGGCGGTGAAGCAGCATCCGCTGATCCGCTTCCACACCTCGGCGCAGGTCGAGTCCATCGACCTGGGCGGCCAGGGAGTCACCGCCGTCACCCGCGACGGCCGCAGCTTCAAGGCCGACGCCATCGTCGGCTGCGACGGCGTGAAGTCGGTGGTGCGCGGCAGGCTCATCGGCGACGCGCCGCGCGTCTCGGGCCACGTTGTGTACCGCGCCGTGGTGCCGGCGGCCGACATGCCCGCCGACCTGCGCTGGAACGCGCCCGTGGTCTGGGCCGGCCCCGACTGCCACCTGGTGCACTACCCGCTGCGCCATGGCGAGCAATACAACCTGGTCGTCACCTTCCACAGCCGCGAGAAGGAAGAGTGGGGCGTGACCGACGGCAGCAAGGAAGAAGTGCTCTCGTACTTCGAGGGCGTGCACGCGCGCCCGCGCCAGCTGCTCGACCGGCCGACCTCGTGGCGCCGCTGGAGCACCGCCGACCGCGACCCGGTCGAGCGCTGGAGCGAAGGCTCCGCCACGCTGCTGGGCGACGCCGCGCATCCCATGATGCAGTACCTCGCGCAGGGCGCGTGCATGGCGCTGGAAGACGCCGTGACGCTCGGCGAGGCAGTGAAGGCCTGCGGCTTCGACATGCCTGCAGCCTTCAAGCTCTACGAGGCGGCGCGCGTAGCCCGCACCGCGCGCGTGGTGCTGTCGGTGCGCGAGATGGGGCGGCTCTATCACGCCAAGGGCGTGGAGCGCCTGGTGCGCAACAGCCTGTGGCCGGGCCGCACGCCCGAGCGCTTCTACGATGCGGTCGAGTGGCTCTACGCCTGGCGGCCCGAGCGCTGCCTGGACGATGCGCCCGAGGCGCTGCGGCCTTCGCCCGTGATCCGGGCCGAGGGCGCCGCCGTGCTTTCGCCGCTCTGAGGTCCGTTTCTTTCATCATTCATAACCATCGAGGCCGAAGGCCCAGGAGACAAAGACATGAATTTTTCGCGCGCCCTGCTCGCAGGCGTCCTCGCCCTCACGGCCGCTTCAGGTGTGCTGGCCCAGTCCGGCGACTACCCGAGCAAGCCCGTGACCCTGGTCACGCCCTTCGCCGCCGGCAGCGGCCCTGACGCGGTGCTGCGCCTCGTCTCCGACAAGCTCTCGCGCCTGTGGAACCAGCGCGTGGTCATCGACAACCGGCCCGGCGGCGGCGGCTTCATCGCCATCGACCAGGCCCGCCGCGCCGCGCCCGACGGCTACACGCTGCTGCAGCTCGACAGCGAGCACGTCGCCGCGCTGCCGCACCTGTACAAGTCGCGCAACTTCGTGACGCTGCAGCATTTCGATCCGGTGGCATCGCTCTTCCGCACGCCTTTCTTCGTGGCGGTGGGTACCGACTCGAAATGGAAGAACATGAGCGACCTGATCGCCGCCGCCAAGGCCAACCCCGACGGCATCGTCTACGGCTCGTGGGGCGTGGGCAGCCCGGGCCACCTGGGCGCGCAGCAGCTCGAGGCGCTCACCGGTATCCGCATGCGCCACGCGCCGTACCGCGAGGTGTCGCAGCTCTACTCGAACGTGGGCACCGGCGAGGTGCCGTGGGCCTTCGCGAGCATCCCGTCGAGCCAGGGCATCTACAAGGCCGGCAAGCTGCGCTACATCGCGGTGGCGGCCAGCAAGCGCATTCCGCAGATGCCCGACGTGCCGACGATGGCCGAGGCGGGCGGCCCGGCCTCGCTGGAGGTCAATTCATTCGTGTCGCTGCTCGCGCCCAAGGGCGTGCCGGCGGCCATCAAGGCGAAGATCAATGCCGACGTGGCCAAGGTCATCGCCGATCCCGAGATCCGCGCCCGCTTCGACACCTTCGCCTTCGAGCCGCTGGCCTGGTCGCCCGAGGAAATCGAGCGCAATGCCGAGGCCAAGTCGAAGGTGTACGGCGAGCTGGTGCGCAGGGGCAACATCAGCCTCGAATAGCGAGGGTGCGCCAGGCCCCGGCCTTGCCCGGTGTCTTGCTCGGCAGTTAAGCTGGCCCTCTTTGGTTTTTTGACGACTTTTTCACACTTTTTCTCCATGCACGCCACCAAGAGAGCCCTTCTGATCGCCTGCGGCCTGGCCGCCGCCGCCATGCTGCCCCTGAGCGCCAACGCAGACAACGCCGCCTGGCCGACCAAGCCGATCCGCCTGCTCGTGGGCTTCCCGGGCGGCTCCACGCCCGACATCGCCGCGCGCACCATCGCCGAGCCGCTGTCGAAGGCGCTGGGCCAGCCGATCGTGGTCGACAACAAGGCCGGTGCCTCGGGCAACATCGCGGCCGACCAGGTGGCCAAGGCCACCGACGACCACACGCTGGGCATCGTCATCAACGGCAACCTCACGTCGTCGAAGATGCTGTACCCCAAGCTGCCCTACGACCCGGTCAAGGACTTCACCTACCTGTCGCTGATCGCGACCGCGCCGCTGGTGCTGGTGGCGCAGAACAACCTGCCCTCGGGCGCGGCCTTCTTCGACGAAGGCCGCAAGGCCGGCGACAAGTGGAACTACGGCTCGGTGGGCATCGGCTCCGTCGGCCACCTGGGCATGGAACTGCTCAAGACCCGCGTGCCCGGCTTCAAGCCGGAGCACGTGCCCTACCAGGGCAACCCGCAGGTCATCACCGCGATGCTGGGCGACCAGGTGCAGATGGGCCTGATCCCGCCGGGCGTGGCCATGCCGCAGATCAAGGCCGGCAAGCTCAAGGCCATCGGCCTCACCGGCGGGCGCAGCGCGCTGGTGCCCGAGATCCCGCCGCTCGCCGACGCAGGCGTGAAGGATTTCAACCTCGAGGTTTGGGTGGCGCTGCTGGGCCCGTCCAACCTGTCGAAGGTGGCGCAGGCGCGCATCAGCCGCGAACTCGAGACCGTGATGAAGAACCCCGACGTGCGCCGCAAGCTCTTCGAGCAGGGCTGGCAGGCCGTGGGCACCTCGCCGGACGGCATGCGCACGCGCGTCAATGAAGAGGCCGCGATCATGACCAAGATCATCTCGGCCCGCGGCATCAAGTTGCAATAACCACACCCCCCAGGCTGCGCGCACTTCGTGTCGCGCGCGCCTTCCCCCTTGCAGGGGGCAACACCGACGGACCGGCCAAGCCGGATCCGCGGTGTTTCCCGAACAGACATCCATGGACCTATTTGAATGACTTCCACATTGCATGAACCGGCGCGCGAGCTGCCGGTGTTCGGCGAGTACGACGTGGTGGTGGTCGGCGGCGGCCCCGCCGGCATCGCGGCCGCCGTGAGCGCCGCGCGCCACGGTGCGAACACGCTGCTGGTGGAACGCTACGGCTTCCTCGGCGGCATGGGCACGGCCGGCGGCGTCACCAACTTCGCGGGCCTGTACGGCAAGCGCAAGGGCGAGATGATGCAGCTGGTGCGCGGCGTGGTCGATGAGCTCATCGAGCGCATTGCCGCGCTCAACGGCATGAACCAGCCGCAGAACGGCATGGGCGGGCGCATCTGCGTGCGCTCGTACGACACCTCGGCCTACAAGCTGGCCGCCGACCAGCTGCTGGGCGGTGCGGGCGTGAAGCTGCTGTTCCACGCGCTGGCGGCGGCCGTGGTGCTCGACGGCAAGCGCATCGCGGCGCTGGTGGTCGAGACCAAGTCGGGCCGCCAGGCGATCCGCGCCAACGCCTTCATCGACGCCAGCGGCGACGCGGACGTGGCCGCCTTCGCGGGCGTGCCCTTCGAGGTGGGCGACGGCCACGGCAGCGGGCTCTTTCCGACCACCATGTTCCGCATCGGCCAGGTGGACGCGCCGGCTGCGCTGGAGGCGGTGGGCGAGTTCAAGGCCATCAACGACTTCATGGCGCGCGCCGAGCAGCAGAAGCCGGGCGTCTACAGGTTCCCGCGCGAGGGTGCGATCCTGCGGCCCAACAAGGACCCGCGCGAGTGGCGCGCCAACGTCACGCAGATCCGCAACTCGCAGGGCCGCGCGATGAACGGCGTCGACGCGCGCGAGTTGACCGAGGGCGAGCTCGAGGGCCGCCGCCAGATCACCGAGTACTTCAGATTCCTGAAGGCCGAGGTGCCGGGCTTCGCCCAGTCGGCCATCGTGGAGATCGCGCCGCAGGTCGGCATCCGCGAGACGCGGCGCATCCAGGGGCTCTACGCGCTCGGGCGCGAGGACATCCTGGGCTCGGCGAAGTTCGACGACAACATCGGCCTGAACGCCTGGCCGATGGAGATGCATGCCGACGGCCGCATCGAATGGGCCTTCCCGCGCGACGAGGACAATGCCTACAACCACCTGCCCTGGCGCATGCTGGTGCCGCAGACGCTCGACAACCTGCTGGTGGCCGGGCGCTGCGCGTCGATGACGCACGAGGGCCAGTCGGCCGCGCGCGCCAGCGGCGGCTGCTTCGTCATGGGGCAGGCCGCGGGCACGGCGGCGGCGTCGGTGGGCGCAGGCAGCTTCGCGGCGGTCGACATCCCGGCGCTGCAGAAAAAGCTGGCGGCCGACGGCGTCGACCTCGACCGCTGAAGGCCCGCGGCGTGCGGGATGGCGCTAGAGTCCGGGGCTTGATGAACTCGAACCCCGGACCCAACGTGCACTTCCCTTCGCTGTCGACACCCGCGCGTCGCACCCTCCTGGCGCTGTCCTGCGCCGCCATCGGCCTCTCGCTGGCCGGCTGCGCCAGTACCCCCGAAGGCGAACCCGTCCACGGTAAGGACCGGCTGCTGAGCTTCCTGGCAGCCAAGGATGGCCGCAAGGTCGCCATCGTCGGCGAGAACTACCACTACGTGTTCGACGGCGATCCCTCCGTGGCTGCGCTGCTGCGCTGGGACGGGCGCACCAAGGTCACGCCCGCACTGCTCGGCGAGTTCAGGGTGGCGCGCAACCAGAGCTTCGAGGGCCAGTACGTGCTGGTGGCCTTCGACGCCGACCTGACACCAGAGGACCGCACCTTCCTCATCCAGACCGGCTTCGCGAAGACCGAGGTGAAGTACGGCGACCGTACGGGCCCCGCGCTGCGCTACTTCGGCACCGTCTACGGCAAGCGCTACGAGGCGGTGCCGCTGAAGTCGGGCGACAAGGTCGATTTCTCCAGGCGCCAGTACCTGAACTACGTCGAGCAGGAAACGCTCAGCGCTCCTTTCAGCAAGGCCGCGCCCTCGCCGCTGGTGTATGCCGACGACGGCTCGATGCTGCTGGGCGGCGTGCCGGTGCGCGTCGTGCAGGGCGGTACGGACTACAGCTGCCGTGCGGGCTTCATGGGCATGTGCTTCTACAAGTAGAAGAAGAGGGAGAAGAGGGAGAAGAGGGGGGCCTGCTGACAGGCCCGCGACAGCCGGCGGGCGCGGGCTTTGCTATGGTCGAGGGTCGCTTTCCGACCGCTTTTCCCCTCCGATGACCACCGATCCCGCCACCGCCGCCCGCCTCGTCAACGAACTCGTCGCGCTCATGCAGCTCGAGCCCCTGGGCGGCGACCGCTTCCGTGCCCAGAGCGAGGACATCGGCACGCCGGCCGTGTTCGGCGGCCAGGTGCTGGGCCAGTCGCTGATGGCCGCGAGCCTCACGGTGGGGGCCGAGCGCCCGGTGCATTCGATGCACGCCTACTTCCTGCTGCCGGGCGAGCATGCGCCCATCGAGTACAGCGTCGACCGCGTGCGCGACGGCCGCAGCTTCACCACCCGCCACGTGGTGGCGCGCCAGCAGGAGCGCATCATCTTCGAGATGTCGGCCTCCTTCCAGACCGTGGACGAAGGCGTCGAGCACCAGTTCGACATGCCCGAGGTGGATGGCCCCGACGGGCTCATCAGCGAGCTCGACCAGCGCATCGCACTCGGCGACCGCCTGCCCGAACCCTGGCGCACCAAGGCGATCCAGCCGCACGGCATCGAATACCGCCGCGTCGACCCCGAGGACCTGATCGCGCCGCAGGTGCGCCCGACCTCGGCGCAGAGCGCCATCTGGATGCGCGCCATCGCGCCGCTGCCCGACGACCCGATGGTGCACCGCGCGCTGCTGGCCTACGCCTCCGACCACGGACTGCTGCGCGCCGCCATGCTGCCGCACGGCCTGAGCTTCATGAGCGGGCAGGTGCGCCCCGCGAGCCTCGACCACGCGATGTGGTTCCACCGCGATTTCCGCATGGACGACTGGCTGCTGTACGTGCTCGACTCGCCCAGCGCGGGCGGCGCGCGCGGCCTGTGCCGTGGCAGCCTCTACGCGCGCGACGGGCGGCTCGTGGCCTCGGCTGCGCAGGAAGGCATGCTGCGCATCAGAAAGCCGGCGGCTCGCGCATAGTGCGTTCTGGCGATTCAGCTGAAACAAGGCCTCCACCATGAAAATCTTCTTCTCCCCCGCTTCCCCCTTCGTGCGCAAGTGCATGGTCGTGGCGCACGAGCTCGGCGTTGCCGACCGCATCGAGAAGCTGCCCAGCGCGGCCGGCCCGGTGAAGCGCGACGCCACCATCATCCCGAAGAACCCGCTGGGCCAGGTGCCCACCTTCATCACCGACGATGGCCAGGTGCTGTTCGACAGCCGCGTGATCTGCGAGTACCTCGATGCCATGCAGTCGGGCAAGCTCTTCCCGTCCGGCGGCAAGGAGCGCTGGGCCCGTCTCACCGAACTGGCGCTGGCCGACGGCATGACCGGCGCCGCGCTGCTCGCGCGCTACGAGAACGTGCTGCGCCCCGAGGAACTGCGCTGGTCCGACTGGACGGACGGCCAGCTCGCCAAGGTGCGCACCGGCCTCGAATGGCTGGAAACCGCCACGCCGGCCTTCGGCGACCGCGTGGACATCGGCACCATCGCCTTCGGTTGCGCGCTGGGCTACATGGACTTCCGCTTTCCCTCGGTGGACTGGCGCGCCGAAGCACCGAACAGCGCGAAGTGGTTCAAGGCGTTCAACCAGCGGGCTTCCATGCAGGCGACCCTGCCCACTGCCTGAGTCTTTTTTGCTCGGGGTGCGATCGCGCCGACGGCGGACATTCGTGCAGGGGAGTACCCGGCGGCCTGCGCATGCACCCCGGAGATGGCCGCAAGTCTCCACTTGGCAGGAGATCCGAATCCTTGGCTAAATGCGAGCTCTCGCATGAACCAAGGAATCCCGAATGTCTTCTGAAGACCAGAAAAAAGTAGCCATCGTCACCGCCGGCGGCAGCGGCATGGGTGCCGCCGCGGCACGCAAGCTCGCGGAGGACGGCTTCCGCGTGGCCATCCTCTCGTCGTCGGGCAAGGGGGAGGCGCTCGCGGCGGAGCTCGGCGGCATCGGCGTGACGGGCTCGAACCAGTCGAACGACGACCTGAAACGCCTCGTCGACAAGGTGGTGGCCCAGTGGGGCCGTGTCGACGTGCTGGTCAACAGCGCCGGCCACGGTCCGCGCGCGCCCATCCTCGACATCACCGACGAAGACTGGCACCGCGGCATGGACGTGTACCTGCTGAGCGCGGTGCGTCCGGCGCGGCTGGTCGCGCCGCTGATGGTGCAGCAAGGCGGTGGTGTCATCATCAACATCTCCACCTTCGCGGCCTTCGAGCCCGATCCGGTGTTCCCCACGTCGGGCGTGTTCCGTGCCGGGCTCGCGGCCTTCACCAAGCTCTTCGCCGACACCTACGCGGCGAAGAACGTGCGCATGAACAACGTGCTGCCCGGCTTCATCGACAGCCTGCCCGAGAAGGCCGAGTTCCGCTCGCGCATTCCGATGGGCCGCTACGGCAAGAGCAGCGAGATCGCAGCCGTCATCGGCTTCCTCGCGTCGGAAGGCGCGGGCTACATCACCGGACAAAACCTGCGCGTGGATGGTGGCATCACGCGGTCGGTGTGAGGCCTCCATGAAGACCCCGGCGCAGGCGCTGGAGAATTCGCGCCGCACAGTCCAGTCCTACGACGCGCATGCCCGCGAGTACAACGCGATCGTGGCCGGGCACCCGCTGCAGCCCGAAATCGCGGATTCGATGCGGCGGATGATGGAGTACGTGCCCGCGGGCGGCAGCGTGCTCGAGGTCGGTTCCGGTCCGGGGCGCGACGCCGACTTCGTCGAGTCCCTGGGCGGCGTGGTCCGGCGCACCGACGCGGCGCAGGCATTTCTCGATCTGCAGGCGCAGCGAGGCAAGAAGGGCGAGCTGCTCGACGTCGTGACCGATGCGCTGGGCGGGCCCTACGACGCCGTCCTCGCGATGTGCGTGCTGATCCATGTCGATCGCGCGCAGATCGCCGCGGTGCTGCGCAAGATCTTCGACGCGCTCCGGCCCGGCGGCGTCTTCCTGGTGTCAATGCGCGTCGGCGAAGGCGAGAAGAACGGCGACTACCACACGGTGTGCTGGGAGAAGGACCGGTTCGCCGCGGAGCTCGTGGCGGCCGGCCTGCACCCCTGCTGGGAGATGGAGCGCATCGGCCGCAACGACGAGGCGTGGGTCTACTTCCTCGCACGCCGCCCGCAGCAGCCCTGAACCGGCGAGCGCGTCGTCTCGTTCCCGCTCAGCCGAAGGGATTGGCCGTCGCGAACCACAGGCCGATGCCGGTCGCGATGATGAACGCCCCGTCGGTCACGCCCGCCACCAGGAAGAACTTGGTCTGAAGCGTGTCGACCAGCTCGGGCTGGCGCGCCGTGCTCTCCAGGAACTTCTGCCCGACCAGTCCGATGCCGAGGCAGGAGCCGAGGGCGGCGACGCCGATCAGCAGGGCCACTGCGAGGGGAAGGATGTTGAAGCCGGTCATGGTGTTTTCTCCTGGTTGGTTGGTGAATCGAGGCACTGATCGCTTCCTCGATGGACGTACTTTCCCAGAGCGGCTGCGCACGGTCCATGACGTGTGAGGTCATGGAGCAGGTGCCGAGGCACAAACAAAAAAGCCGCCCGTGAGAACGGGCGGCTCCTTCGCAAAACACCGCGGAACCGGCTTCGCCGGGCCGCAGGTGTTGCCCCCTGCAAGGGGGTTGGCGCAGCGACACGAAGTGCGCGAAGCCTGGGGGTTTGCCTAGCTACTGCAGCTGTGTCCAGTTCTGGTTGTTGCCGCCGTTGCAGGTCCAGGTGATCAGCGCCGTGTCCTGCGCGGTCGCATTGTTCGGCACGTCCAGGCACGAACCCGAGGCCCGGTTGCGCAGGGCCGCGCCGACCAGGCTCCACTGCGTCGTGTCGCCAGCCGTGCAGGCCAGTTGAACCACGGGCGCATTGGTCGTCGCGGTGCCGCTCTGCGCGAGGCACAGGCCGCTGTGCTCCGCCTTGAACTGCACGAAGCCGCCGCCGAGCTGCGTCACGGTGAAGCGCTCGTTGCCGGCGTTGCCGCACGGCCACTGCACCACCGTCGTGCCGCTCGTGGTCGCCGCGCCCTTGACGTTCACGCACAGGTTGCTGTGGTTGGAGCGGATGCGCGTGACCACGGGCGTCGGGTCGTTGTCGAGCGAGCGCACGTACTCGCGCAGCGCCACCACGTCGTTGGCCGGCAGGCTGGAGGCGTTGCCGTGGCCGCCGGTGAGAACGTCCTGCAGCGTGGCGGCCTGGCCGTTGTGGAAGAACGCGGTGGTGTTCCACGTGCCCAGCAGGGTCGGCGTGTCGAAGCCCACGCCCGCCAGCGGCTGGTTCATGCCCTTGCCCGAGGAGGCCTGGATCGTGCCCACGTCGTGCCGCACGCCGTCGCGGAAGGTGGCGCCGGTGTGGCAGGTCGCGCACTGGGCCGTGTTGAACACGGTCTGGCCGCGCGCCGCGTCCACGCTGAGGCTGCCGTCCGCCGCACGCGCCGGGCTGCGCATGTACTTGGTCAGCGAGGTCAGGTAGGCCGCCAGGTCGTCGAGCTGCGCGCTCTTGCCGGCCTTGGGCGCGCCCAGCGGGTCGGAAGTGGCCGCGAAGTCCGCGTTGGTCAGGAAGCCGGTGCCGCCGAACTCGTTGCGGATGTCGTTCTCGAAATCCTGCACCTCGTCGAAGTTGGCCGTCCAGTGCAGCTTGCCGTGGCCCAGGCCGCGCCGGCCCTGCAGGCTGATGGTGCGGCGCAGGCCTTCGCCGCGCTGGGTGAAGTCCCACACCATGCCGTCGTCGCCGCCGTCCGCATGGCAGCTCGCGCAGGAGATGTAGTTGTCCTTGCTCATGCGGCGATCCGACGCGTTGTAGAACACCTGCTTGCCGCGCAGCGCGGCCGGCGACATGGGCTCCGCCGCCACCGTCGACACGGTCTGCAGGAAGGTCGGCACGTTGGTCTCCGACGACAGCACCGTCGCCACGTCGTGCACCGTCACCGAGCGCGCCAGGAAGTTGTTGACGAACAGGCGCTTGCGCACCGTGTCGAGGTACAGGCCGTGCGGCGCGCTGCTGGCGTTGATCTCGCCGCGCACCGCGCGGCTGTACGGATCGACGATGGCGACGCGGTTGCCTTCCATCTGCGCGACGAACAGGTAGTCGCCCGAGGGAGAGAAGAGCGCCGCGCGTGCCGGCGCCCGGTCGTCGAAGTCGATCTGCTCGCCGAACTCCTCCGCCGCCGTCTGCAGGTTGACCTGCGACAGGATGGAGCGCACCGTCTGGTCGTGCACCAGGTTGTTGCCGTCGCGGAATTTGCCGCGCACGATGTTGTCCTTCTTCGAGGGCAGCACGGCGCGTGCGCCGTCGGGCGAGATCACCACCTGGCTCAGGTAGTTGGCCACGCCGCGCGCGCGGTTCTCGGTGTCGATGGTGGTGGTGTCGACCGGCAGCGCGATGGTGCTCATGGCGCTCATGCTCTGCAGGTTCACCTTGTGCAGCTGGCCACCCGTCATCTTCGACTTGAAGCGCGTGACGTAGGCCACCTGAGAGCCCGACTCGACCGCGATGCCGCGCAGCGCGCCGTCGAGCGCGACCGCGCCGGTGGTGGCGCCGGTGCTCGGGTTGAAGCTCATCAGCACCGACTTGCTCTCCATCGTCAGCAGGCCCTTCGTGCCGTCGGGCGTGAAGGCCACGCCGTAGGGGCCGCTACCGTAGGCCAGCGGCACGGTGGCCGAGAGGCTGCCGTCGGCGGCGTTGAGCACCACCAGCTTGTCCTCGCCCTGCACCGCGACCCAGATGCGCCCGTCGGGGCCGACGGCCAGCGTCTTCGGTTCGTCGCCCACGCGCACTTCCCAGCGCTTGACCAGGCTCTGCGAGTCGATGGCGGCGACCGTGCCGCTGTCGGGGTTGACCGAGTACACCGAGTTCGCGTCGCCCGCGATGTTGGTGGTGTGCGTGGGCGCCTTCGCCGTCACCGGCATGATCACCGTGAGGTTGTAGGTGTAGAAGGTCTCGCGGCCGTTGGCGTCCTTCACCGTCAGCGTCACCGTGAAGTGGCCGGGGCGCGTGTAGGTGTAGGTGTAGTTCGGCTGGTTCGAGTAGGCGGTCTGCGTGCCGTCGCCGAAGTTCCAGCGGTACTGCGCGCCGCTGCTGCCCAGCGTGGCCGGGTTGAACACCAGCTGGCCGTTGACCAGCTTGGGCCCGCCGCCGATGCCGGGGTCGCCGATGATGGCCTGGCTGCGCAGCGTGCTCACGTCGGTATCGCTGAGCACGCGGCCGTAGACGCGCACTTCCGCCAGCGTGCCCTTGAAGAGCGCCGCGTTGCCCTGGATCTGGCCCAGCAGCGCGAACTTGTTCGACAGGCCCTTGTTGCCCGTGGGGCCGGTGGATGTGGTCTTGGCTCCGTCGACGTACACGGCCTGCGCCCCGGAGGCTGCGTCGCGCGTCATCACGACGTGGTGCCAGGTGCCGTCGTTCACCGCCGCCGTGGAGGTGGTGCCGCCGTCGTTGCCCACCGAGAGCTTGATGCGCCCGCCGTTGTCGAGCCAACCCCAGAACACGTCGTCGGTGCCGGAGGCCTGGTCGCGGCCGAAGATGCCGGGCGCCGTCCAGGAGTTGCCGCCGCCGGTCTGCGTGGTCTTCATGTAGAAGCTCACCGAGGCGCTGCCGCCGAGCACGGTGGCCACGGTGTCGCTCTTGAGCGTCACGCCGGCGGTGCGGTTCGCGAAGTTCAGGCCGATGCTCTCGAAGGCGTCGCCGGTGGCGGGCGTGCCGTTGTTGGCGCCGATCTGGTCGGAGAGGTTGCCCGCCAGCGTCCAGTAGTGCATCAGGCCGATCTCGGCGGCGTTGCCGGTGTGGAACACCGACTTGTAGTCCGCGCCGATGGCGTTGCCCGCATAGTCCTTCACGCCGTTGGCCGGCAGGAACACTTCATAGCTGGTGCCCGGCTGCAGCGGCTGCGCGGGGTGGAAGTTGATGATGCCCAGCTGCACGCTGTAGGTGCCCGCCAGCGTGTTGCCGCCCACCGGGCGCACGATGAAGGTGTTGGAATTCACGCTCTCGGGCAGGATGCTGTCGCTCATGCCCAGGCCGATGCGCGAGGTCAGCGCCTGCTGCTTGGCGTTGTTGGCGGGCGAGACCTGCCGCACCTCCGGCTTGGTGGTGTCGGGGTCGACCTGGTGCACGACGAAGCCGCTGCCCGAGCCGTGGTCGTTGCCCACGAAGACCAGGTTGCCGAACATCGCGACCTGGCCGTTGTCGGAGTGCGAGAAGTTGGGGTCGTCCTCGCGCAGGATGCTGCCGCGGCCCACCTCGACGTGGTTCAGCGGATTGCTCACGTCGACCTTGTGGATGTACGTCTGCGCGCCCTGGATGACGTAGTTGTCCTGCGTGGCGCAATAGAGCTGCTCGTCGATGACGAGGCGGTTGTCCTCGGCCACGAACTTGGAGCGGTCGCTCAGGTCGTAGCTGTACATCTTCGCCCCGCCGCCGCGCGCCGAGGCATGCAGCGTCTTGCCATCGAAGCAGGTGGCGTAGTAGTTGGGGTTGGAGCCCACAGTGTCCAGCACCTTGGGGTTCAGCGGGTCGGATATGTCGAGGCTGGAGAAGCCCGCGGTGTTGTCCATCGAGGTCAGCACCATGTGGTTGCCCATCGTGAAGATCGGGCCGATGCGAAAGCCGCCGAGTTCCCCGGTGGGCACCGGGTTCGGCTTGCCTGCGCCGCGGTTCGCCACCACGGCGTTCGCGGGGTCGGTGGCATCGACGATGAAGATGCCGCGGCCGGCCGAGGCCACGTACAGGTAGGGGGCCTGCCACCAGAGCTGCCAGGCCACGTTCTCGTAGTCGCCGCCGTTGACGCCGGGCAGCGCGAGCTTCTTGACCTGCTTGATGTCGTTGACGTCGGTGAAGTCCCAGAACTCCACGCCGTTGATGCTGGGCAGCACCACGTACGTCTTGCCGCCGATCTTCGCGGTGCCGAAGGAGTGGGTCTCGCGGAACTCCTGCGTGCGGCCTTCGGGCTCGTAGATCTTCTTCACGAGCTTGATCTGCCGCGGGTTCGAGATGTCGTACAGCAGGAAGCCGCCCGGGCCGAGGCCGCTGTCGGGCGCGAAGGAGGTCAGGAAGTAGCCGTTGACCATGATGCCGGCGTTCATGCCGTAGTCCTTGCGGCCCGGGTAGGTGGCGGGCACCTCGCGCGACTCATAGGCGCTGCTGTGCGCGGGGTCGAGCGGGTGCGCGGCGCTGGTGATCATCGAGACCGGCTTGAACAGCTCGGCCGATGTGTAGGTGAGATTGCCCAGGCCCGGCCCCTGCAGCGGCAGCGGGTCGGCCACGGCTTCGGCCACTGCCGTCGCCATGTTGTTCAGGGTCGTCATCGGACTGACCCCGGTGATTGCCGCGTGCGTCAACAGCGTGACGAACGGCAGCAGGAACGCCATCAAGTAATACCGGATTTTCATCGTCGCCTCCAGGTTGTTTGAAGTCCGCAGGGGAACCGTTTTCTTCTTGGCCAGCTAACTCCGTGTTTGTCTTGTCTCGTTGTCTCTCTCGTCTCTTCCTTGCCCGCCTGCGCGCGTGGCAGGAAAACGCGCGCGCAGGACGCACCCCGGCGGGCGACGCATCCGTCGCCCGCCGTGAGCTCTCTTCCTTCTTTTTTCTTCCTCCTAAAGAGGGCGCGTCTTCGTCATGTCATTTCGCGCCACCCGATTCGTAGATGTCCCATGCCTCCTTGGCGCTGGCGCCCCGGTGGATCATGGCCATCAGCGCGTCCACCACCGCCGACGGATTGCCGTGCTGGTAGACGTTGCGCCCGTACACCATGCCGACGGCGCCTTCGTCCATCAGCACGCGCGAGCGCGCGAACACCTGTTGCAGGTCCTCGCGCCCGCCGCCGCGCACGAGCACGGGGCAGCGCGCGGCCTGCACCACGCGGTGGAAGTCCCTGGGGTCGGTGGTGGGGTCCGCCTTGACGATGTCGGCGCCCATGTCGCGCGCCAGGCGCACCAGCGTGACGATCTTCTCGGCGTCGCCGTCCACCGAGTAGCGGCTGCCGGCGGAGGGCGCCTGCATCACCAACGGCTCGATCATCAGCGGCATGCCGTAGCGGTCGCAGTCGGCGCGCACGCGGGCGATGTTCTGCACGCACTGGCGGAACAGGTCGGGTTCGTCGGGCAGCATGAAGAGGTTGACCACCACGCAGGCGGCGTCCTGCTGCACCGCCGGCAGCACCGGGTCGTGCTCGTTCTGCAGCACCGCCCACATCACGCGATGCCGCGTGGCGTTGTAGGGGTTGCCCATGTCGATGCGCATCACGAGGGCCGGCTTGTCGCGGCCCGGGCGGTCCTGCAGCAGGTCGGACTGGCCGTAGTTGAGCTGGATCGCGTCGGGGCCGGCGGCCAGCAGACGCTCCATCACCGAGGGCATGTCTTCCAGCCCGTCGAGGAAGCTGGGCTCATTGCACACGCCATGGTCGAGCGCGATATCCAGGCAGCGCCCGTTGTTGAGCAGCCGGTTCAGGCGTGCGGTCTTGTCCTTCGACATACGAAAAGAGTCCTTGCTTGTTGGTGTGTGACAGAAAAGAGGGAGGAGGGCTGCTCAGCCGAGCGAGCCCAGGTGCCTGCTCGCTGCGCTGTCGATCAGCTGCAGCGCAGCGTCGTGCAGGCGCACCGAGCCGGCGCCTGCGTTCTCGATGGCCTGCTTGCTGGCGCGCGCGCCGCACAGCGCGACCGACACGCTGCCGCGCGCCAGCGTCCAGGCGATCATGAGCTGGCCGAAGGAGCATTCGAGCTGCCTGCGCAGCGGCTCCAGTTCCTCGAAGAAGGCCGCGAGCTTCGCGCGGTTCTGCGCGCTGAAGCGCGGGTTGGTGGCGCGCTGGTCGTCGCCGGTGAATTTGCGCTCCGGGTCGATGGGGCCGGCGAGCAGGCCCAGCGCGAGCGAGGAGTAGCCCAGCACCGCCACGTCGTGCTCGGTGCACAGCGGCACCAGCGTCTGCTCGATCTCGCGGTCGATCAGGCTGTAGCGCTCCTGCGCCGCGTCGACGGGGCCGTAGCGAAGGTATTCGGCCAGCGTCTCGGGGCTCACGTTGCTCACGCCGATGGCGCGGATCTTTCCCTGCTTCTTGAGCTCGAGCAGCGCGTCCATGGTCTCGGCCACGGGCGTCGTGGCGTCCTGCCAGTGCGTGATGTAGAGGTCGATGTAGTCGGTCTGCAGGCGCTTCAGGCTCTCTTCGGCCTCATGGATGATCGACTCGCGCCCGAGGTAGCGGTACACCGGGTGGCCGTCTTCTTCGAAGAAGTGCGTTCCCTGTTGGGTGTGCCACACCAGCCCGCACTTGGTGGCGATTACCGCCTCGTGGCGGCGGCCCTTGAGCGCGGTGCCGACGATGCTCTCGGAGCGGCCCAGGCCGTAGGCCGGCGCGGTGTCGATCAGGTTCACGCCCGCGTCCAGTGAGGCCTGTATTGCGAGCACGGCGGCCGCGTTGTCGCCGCCGCCCCACATCCATCCGCCCATGGCCCAGGTGCCCAGGCCGATGGCCGAGCACTCGATGCCCGAGGGGCCGAGAACGGTCTTCTTCATGTCCGATGCGTTGATGGTGCTGCTGTTGCTCATCGCTTGGTCTTTCTCGTGTTCATGAGGTGGTCGATGGTCACGGCCGCGAGCAGGATCAGGCCCTTGATCACGTCCTGCCAGTAGGGCGACACGTCCAGCAGGATCAGCGAGCTGGTCACCACCGACAGCAGCGCCAGGCCCAGCACCGCGCCGAGCACCGTGCCCGAGCCGCCCTTCAGGCTGGCGCCGCCGATCACCGCGGCTGCGATCACGTTGAGCTCCATGCCCACGCCGAAGGTGGGCGTGGCGGCGCCGAAGCGCGCGGTGTAGATCACGCCCGCGAGCCCGGCCGACGCGGCGCACAGCACCGTGACCCAGAACTTGACGTGGCCCACGCGGATGCCGGAGTAAAGCGCGGCCTTCTCGTTGCTGCCGGTGTAGAACACGCGGCGCAGCAGCGAGGAACGGCGAAGCACGAAATCGCTCACCACCACGATGGCCAGGAAGATCAGGATCACCGCCGGAACGCCGAAGAGCGTGCCCTGGCCGATGAACTTGAACTCCGCCGGCAGCGAGAACAGCGACTGCGGCGTGCCCTGCGTGAGCGCCAGGCACAGGCCGCGCACGATCACCATGAAGGCCAGCGAGGCGATGAAGTGGTTCAGGCCGATGCGCGTGACGCAGCCACCGATCATCGCGCCGATCATGGCGCTGGCCGCGATGGCGATGAGCCCCGCCGTCCACGGATCGAAGCCCATGAGGAAGAGCTTGCCGGTGACCACCATCGCGAAGCACACCACCGAGCCCACCGAGAGGTCGATGCCGCCCACGATCAGCAGGATGGTCATGCCCACCACCACGATGCCCTCGATGGAGAACGACAGCAGCATCGCGCGCACGTTGTCCCAGGTGAGGAAGTAGGGCGACGCGAAGCTCATGCCCACGCACAGCGCCGCGATGATGATCAACAGGCCCAGCTCGCGCATGCTGGCGAGCTTGCTGGCGGGTTTCACGGGGCCTCCCTTTCCTCCTCCCTCGGTCGTCTGTCGTGGCGCAAGGCCGGCGGCTCCCGCGTCCAGTTGTGCTGGGTAGTTCATGCTGTCGTTTCCTCTTCGCAAAGTCCCGAGGCCAGCCGCAGCAGAGCCTCTTCCGTCATGTCCTTGTCTTGCACCTCGCCGGCGAGCCGGCCGTCGCGGATCACCAGCGCGCGGTCGCACAGGCCGATGATCTCGGGCAGCTCCGAGGAGATCACGATCACGCCCACGCCCTGGCTGGCCAGGTCGCGCAGGATGTGGTGGATCTCCGACTTGGCGCCCACGTCCACGCCGCGCGTGGGCTCGTCCATCAGCAGCACCGAGGGATTGGTGGCCAGCAGCTTGGCGATGGCCACCTTCTGCTGGTTGCCGCCGGAGAGGCTGGCCACGTCGATGTCCACGCCGTCCGACTTGAGCTTGAGCCGCGCGCCGAGGCTCACGGCCAGCTTGTGCTCGGCCGCGCGCTGCAGCAGGCCGAAGCGCGAGCTGACGCGCGCGAGCGCCATCGAGGCGATGTTCTGCGCGATGGGCAGATCGAGGTACACGCCCGCCGCCTTGCGGTCTTCGCTGAGGTAGGCGATGCCTTCGCGCAGCGCGTCGCTGTACTTGCGGATGGCGAGCGGCCTGCCGCGCAGCCGCACGCTGCCACCGCGCGGCGTGCGCAAGCCGCAGATGGTCTCGGCGAGCTCGCTGCGGCCGGCGCCCATGAGGCCCGCGATGCCGAGGATCTCGCCGCGCTTCAGCCTGAACGACACGCCGTGCACGCGTTCGCCGTCGGCGATGTCCGTCACCTCGAGCACGTGCTCGCCCGATGCGGGTTCTTCCTGCTTGGGCGGGTAGTAGTTGCCCAGGTCGCGCCCGACCATGCGGCGCACCAGGCCGTCGGCGTCGAGCTCGGCCAGCGGGCCCGTGTGTACGTTGCGGCCGTCGCGCAGCACCGTGACGCTGTCGCAGTTCGCGAAGATCTCCGCCATGCGGTGGCTGATGTAGATGATGCCGATGCCCTGCGCCTTGAGGTCGTGCAGCACCCTGAAGAGCGCGGCCGATTCGTTGTCGGTGAGCGCGGCGGTGGGCTCGTCGAGGATCAGCACCTTGCAGTCGAGCGTGAGCGCCTTCGCGATCTCGATGAGCTGCTGCGTGGAGATGCTCAGGTCCTTCACCAGCGCGGCGGGATCGACGTCCTGCCCCAGCCGCTCAAGCACCCTGGCGGCGCGTTCGTTGAGGTTCGCGTAGTTCATCCACGCGCTCCTGCCGGCGTTGATCTCCGGCATGAAGATGTTCTCGGCCACCGTGGCGTCGCCGCACAGGGCGATCTCCTGGTGCACCAAGCCGATGCCCAGGCGCATCGCATGCGCGGGGCCGTCGATGACAACCGCCTGGCCGTCCAGCGAGATGGTGCCTTCGTCCGGCTGGTGGATGCCGTCGATGATGTTCATCAGCGTGGACTTGCCCGCGCCGTTCTCGCCACAAAGGGCGTGGATCTCGCCGCGGCGCAGCGAGAAGTCCACGCCCGTGAGCGCGCGCGAAGCGCCGAAGCGCTTGCTGATGCCGCGCAGTTCGAGCAATGCGCCCACTGCGTTCACTCGCCGATTCCCTTGGTGCCGCGGCGGGCGAGGTACTTGTCCCAGTAGAAGTCGTCGGCGTTGGCCTTGCTGACCACCGACAGCCCGTTGTCCAGGAAGGGCACGGCCATCGGGTTGGTGCCGTTGCGCTTGGCGTCGTTCATCGGGTCGATGAGGCCGGGGTTCTTGGCCAGGAACAGCATCATCATGCCCATGTAGCCCTGCATGCCCTGGTTGGGGTTGATGGCGCCGAACACGTCGCCCGACTTGATCATGTCGAGGATCTTGGCGTTCACGTCGCAGCACATCACCTTGATGTTCTTCTTGGTCTCCACCTTGGCCTGTGCCGCGCCCAGGGCCGAGTTGGCCTCGGGCATGAAGAGGGCGCCCAGGTTCGGGTTGGCCTGCGCGAGGCTCAGCACCGCCTGGTAGGCCTTGTTCGGGTCCTGGTTGCTGGCGGCGCGGCCCACCAGCTTCATGCCGGGGTGCTTCGTCTTCATGCGGTTGACGAAGGCGGCGATGCGGCGGTCGTGGTTGTCCTGGCCCGGGTTCTCCAGCACCGCGTATTCGCCCTTGCCGCCCAGCGAGGCGGCTATGGCGTCGGCTGCCTGGTTGCCCTCGCGGTCGTTGTCGGAGGTGACGAACGAGGTGCGCTTGGAGTTGGGCGAGTCGGCCGCGAAGGTGACGACGGGGATGCCCATCGCCGCGGCGCGGTTGATCGGCTCGATGAACGGGTCGGGGTTCATCGGGTGCAGCAGGATGCCCGCGGGCTTGCGCGCCAGTTCCTGCTCGAAGGACGCCAGTTGCTTGTTCACGTCGTACTCGGGCGTGCCGGTGTAGCGCGTCTTCACGCCCAGCGTGCGGCCGAGCTGCTTCATCATTTCGTAGACCGGAAACCAGTACTCGACCCCCGACACCATCACGTTCATCACGTAGACGTCGCTGGGGTTGCCGCGCAGGCCGCCGCCGGCCGTGGGGGCAGCCGCCTGCTGCTGCGCGAACGCGCTCGCGCCGGCCAGGCCGATGCCGGCTGCGGCGGCGGACTTCAGGAAATTACGCCTCATTCTTTGTCTCCTCACGTTGGGTGCACAGCTTGTGGATGCCGCTTTTCAGGGCAGCTCTCGGAACCTTGTTGTCACATCAGTTGTTATGACAGGCTAGAATGTACGCGCTGGCCATTTGAAGGGATAACTAGGGGAAACGCTACTGGCAGGCCGCTTTTATTCAGCCGAAGCTGTTATGACATGAAGCCAAACATACTGATCGGCATCGACATGGGGTCGAGCAGCCTGAAAGCCCTGGCCCTGGAAGCCGGGAGTGGCCGCAGCGTCGCCCTGTCACGAATGCCATTGCCGCACGACCGGCTGCCCGGAGGGGGATGCGAAGTGGGGGCCTCGGCGATCCGCGCCGCGCTGACCCACGTCCTGCGCGACGTCGCCCATCAACTCGGAGACCGCGTGTCGGAGGTCCGCGCCATCGGCTGCACCGGCCACGGCGCGGGGCTCTACGCGCTCGATGCACGCAACGAGCTCGTGGGCGGACGCGCCATCGCCTCCACCGACCAGCGCGCCGACGCGCGCGCCCGCTCGCTCGCTCTGAGCCACGGCCCGGCGCTCTTCGCCGACGTGGGCTGCCAGCCCTGGCCCGGCCAGCCCACCGTGATCGCGGCCGAGTTGCTGGGCACCGACGCCGTGCAGCGCGGCGCGGTGCGCCGGCTGCTGTTCGCGAAGGACTACCTCGGCTTCCTGCTGACCGGCGAGATCGCCACCGATGCCAGCGATGCGAGCACGGCCGGGCTGGTGTCGATCGCGACGGGCACGTGGTCGCAGGCGGCCTTCGATGCTTCGGGCATCGCCGATCTCGGCCCTCGCGTCTTCGGCCCGCTGGTGCCCAGCGGCGAACTCCTCGGCAGGCTGCGGCCTTCCGAAGCCGCGCTGTGCGGCCTGCCAGCGGGCATTCCGGTGGCGATGGGCGCCATCGACCTGCTTGCATCGATGACCGCGATCTGCGCCGAAGGGCGTTCGCGCGCGGTGTCGGTCTTCGGCACCTGGTGCGTCAACGCCGTCATCGGGCCGGTGATCGAGCCCCAGCCCGCGGTGGCCGCCGTCGTGAATTTCGGCCGCGAGGACAAGCGGCTCTACATGGAGAACAGCCCCTCGTCGATGGCCAACATCGCGTGGCTGGCCGGCGTGCTCGGCCTGCCCGATGCGCGTGCGGTGGTCGACCTCGCGATGTCGGTGCCGCTCGGCGCGGGCGGCCTGCGTTTCCTGCCTTTCGTCAACGGCGGTGGCGGAGTGACGGCGGGCTTCGTCGGCCTCAAGAGCCATCACACGCGCGGCGACATGGCGCGCGCGGTGGTCGATGCGGTGGCCGCGCTGCATGCGCGCCACCTCGGGCGGCTCGCGGCCTGCGGACTGCCGGTGTCCGCGTGCACCGTGCTCGGCGGCGGCGCGAGCGACACGCGCCTCGTGCGTTTGCTCGCAGGCCTGCTCGGCCACCCGGTCGAGCGCTGCGCCGACGACGAAACCGGCGCGCGCGGCGCCGCCATCCATGCCGCCATGTCGCAAGGCATCGACCGCGCGGAGCAGGGCAGCGCCTTGCTCGCGCCCTGCGACATCGTCGAACCCGACGGCGCTCAGGCGCGCGCCCATGCCGACTTCAACGCCGGCTTCAACGAACTGATCGACACCATGTCTCCTGTGTTTTCCCATCTGGCGGGCGGCGTGACGGCCGCCGCCGACAGCACCGCAGCGCGCAGCGCGGAGGTCTCCCGATGAGCGCGTGGCAACTGCCCTTCGTGCGCCCTGCATCGCTCGCGGACCGTCATTTCTCCACCGTCATCATCGGTGCCGGCATCAACGGCGTGGGCGTGTTCCGCGACCTGTGCCTGCAGCGCGTGGACTGCCTCATCGTCGACAAGGGCGACTTCAGCGCGGGCGCCAGCAGCGCGCCCTCGCGCATGATCCACGGCGGCCTGCGCTACCTGGAGAACGGCAGCTTCTCGCTGGTGGCCGAGGCCACGCGCGAGCGCAACCTGCTGCTGCGCAACGCGCCGCACCTGGTTCAGCCGCTGAAGACGGTGGTGCCGCTGTCGAGCTTCTTCGGCGGCCTCATGAGCAGCGCGCTCAAGTTCTTCGGCCGCACGCCGCCGCAGCGCACGCGCGGGCTGCTGGCGGTGGCCGCGGGCCTGCGCCTGTACGACCTGCTGGGCCGCCGACAGCGCGTGATGCCCAACCACCGCATCAGCCGCGTGCCGCCGAATGACCGCAGCCTGTTCCGCTCCGCGGTGCGCTGGACGGCCACCTTCTTCGACGCATGGATCAGCCACCCGGAGTGGCTCATCCTCGAACTCATTGGCGACGCCTGCCGCGACCAGCCGCGCTCGGCCGCGGCCAATTACTGCCGCGTGATGGGCTGCGCGGGCAACATCATCACGCTGCGCGACGAGATCACTGGCGCGCTGGTGCGCGTGACGGCCGACACCGTGGTCAATGCCAGCGGCGCGTGGTTGGACCGCAGCACGGCGGTGCTCGGCGGCGCCGGCCCGCGCGTGATGGGCACCAAGGGCTCGCACCTCGTGCTCGACCATCCCGCGCTGCGCGATGCGCTGCAGGGCCGCATGGCCTACTTCGAGGCGGTGGACGGGCGCGTGTGCATCGTCTATCCCTTTCTCGACCGCGTGCTCGTGGGCTCCACCGACATCCCGGTGGACGACCCCGACAGGATCGAGACCGAGCCCGAGGAGGTCGACTACCTGCTCGAAGTGCTGGCCGAGGTGTTCCCCAACCTGCGCTTCGGACGTGGCGACGTGGTCTACACCTACGTCGGCGTGCGGCCCCTTGCGCGCTCCGACGCCGACAAGCCGGGGCAGATCTCGCGCGACCATTCGGTGGTGCTCGATCCGCCCAGCGCCACGCGCGACATTCCGGTGGTCGGCCTGGTCGGCGGCAAGTGGACGACCTTCCGCGCGCTCGCGGAGGAGGCGGTCAATGAAGTGCTGAAGCAACTTGGCCGTCCCCGCACAGCCTCGACCGACATGCTGCCCATCGGCGGCGGCGCCGAACTGCCGGTGGATGCGCAGGCCGTCGAGCGTTTTCTCGATCGCCTGGTCGCCGCCTCGGGCATGAGCCGCACGCGCGCGCAGGTGCTGCTGAAGCGCTACGGATCGAAGGCCCTGCCGCTGGCGCAGCGCCTCGCCGCATCGGGCGACATGCCGCTGCGCCACGCGCCGGGCTATTCGGTGGCCGAGCTTTCGTACCTCTGCCTCGAGACCGGCGTGGTGCATCTCGACGACCTCGTGATCCGCCGCACGCTGCTGGCCATCCGCGGGCTGGTCACCGATGCCGCGCTCGCCGAGATCGCAGGCATCGCCGCCGATGCGCTGGGCTGGGACGCCGCGCAGCAGCACGCGGAGCTGCAGGCCTGTGCCACCGCCCTGCGCGAACGCCACGGCGTGCGGCTTTCGCCGGTGGCCGCGGATGCGCCCGCATCTTTCGATGCATCATTGATGACTCCTCAGGCCCTGGGCCAAGCTTCGACGTGAACTCTCCGACCGAAATTTCGACCGTGCTCGACCGCGACTCCGAGTCCCCGCTGTGGGCCCAGTTCCGCGACGCGCTTCGCATGCAGATCCTGCAGGGCGTGCTGCCCATCGGCGCCAAGCTGCCGTCCGAGGCCGAGCTGGGCGAGCAGTTCGGCATCTCGCGCATCGTGGTGCGCGAGGCGCTGGCCGACCTGGTGCGCAACAACCTCATCTACAAGATCAAGGGCCGCGGCGCCTTCGTGTCGGCGCGCGAGCGCGACGAAGACTTCGTCTCCACCGTGCTCGGCTTCTCCGACGAGATGGAGCGCAAGGGCCGCTCGGTGCGCACGCAGATCCTCACGCAGGAGCTGCGCGCGCCCACCGAGCAGGAAGCCGCCTCGCTCGGCCTGACCGACGACACGCAGGTGGTGGCGCTCAAGCGCCTGCGCAGCGTCGACGGCGAACTGCGACTGCTGGTGGAGACCGTGGTGCCCGCCGACCTCGCGCCCGGCCTGCACCGCACGCGCCTGGACGACCGCTCGCTCTACGACGTGCTGCGCCGCCAGTACGGGCTGCGCCTGGTGCGCGCCGAACGCTGGATCGACGCCGTGCTGCCCGATGCCGATACCTGCGAGCTGCTCAACCTGCCACAGCCGGAGCCGCTGCTGCGCATCGAGTCGATCGCCTACGGCGCCAACGGCAGGCCGCTGGAGCACTACCGGGCGTTGCACCGCTGCAAGACCAGCCGCCTGCACGTGCAGACGACGACCTGAAAAAAGAAGGCGCGCTCAGGCCTTCGCCGCGCTGCGCGAGGGCCAGAGCACCGAGGCGATGGCGACCACCATCAGCGCGACCGCCACCCAGTCCTGCCAGTGCACGACCTCGCCCAGCCACACCGCGCCGCTGAACACGCCGAGCACCGGAATGAACATCACGCTCAGCGTCGAAGCGATGGGTGGCAGGCCGCGCGCGAGGTAGAACCATGCGGCGTGCGCGAAGCCGAAGATGAGCACCGCGTTGTAGCCGATGGAAGCCCACGTCACGTCGTTGGGCCAGTAGAGCTGGTCGCGCTCGAAGAGCAGCGACAGCACCGTCATCACCACCGCAGTCATCGCCGTCATCCAGAACGAGAGCGTGAGCGTAGGCAGGCCGATGCGCGTGTGGCGCAGAAGCTGCGTGCCCAGCGCCCATGTGGCTGCGGCCACCAGTGCCAGGGCCACGTAGCCGGGCCGGCCAGAGAGGTTCGTGAGCTCGTGCCACAGCAAGAGCCCCACGCCGATCGCGCAGGCACCCACGCCCAGCCATGCGCGCCGCGTGAGCGCCGCAGAGAAGAGCAGCGCACCGATGACGGCGGAGAACACCGGCATCGTGTAGCCCAGGATCGCCGCGCGCCCGCCCGAGAGCGCCTTCACCGCGAGGATGATGCAGGCGTGCCAGACGAACATGTTGGTGGCGCCCAGCCACACCAGCTCGGGCCATGCGCTGCGAGGCACGCGGAACGGCACCTTGAGCCACACCAGCGCGACGGCCAGCACCGGCAGCCCGAGCCAGATCGAGATCGCGCGGAAGCCCAGCGGCGGATAGTCGGCCACGCCGAGCTTCATCACCGGCCAGTTGAAACCCCAGGCGAGGGTCAGGAGAACGAGGATGACGAACTGGCGCGGGGTGAAGGAGGGCATGGGGCGCGATTGTGGCGCGGCCCGGCCATTCGTGCAGGGAGCGGCCTGGCTACAGCAGCCGCTTCAGATACCGCCCCGTATGGCTCGCCTCGTTCGCCGCGATCTCCTCCGGCGTGCCCTGGCCCACCACCGTGCCGCCGCCGGCGCCGCCTTCGGGGCCCATGTCGATGAGCCAGTCGGCGGTCTTGATGACGTCGAGGTTGTGCTCGATGACGACGATGGTGTTGCCCGCGTCGCGCAGCTGGTGCAGTACCTTCAGCAGCAGCTCGATGTCGGCGAAGTGCAGGCCGGTGGTCGGCTCGTCGAGGATGTAGAGCGTGCGGCCGGTGTCGCGCTTGCTGAGTTCCAGCGCCAGCTTCACGCGCTGAGCCTCGCCGCCCGAGAGCGTGGTGGCCGACTGGCCCAGCTTGATGTAGCTCAGGCCCACGTCGAGCAGGGTGCGCAGCTTGCGCTCGATGGTGGGCACGGCCCTCAGGAAGTCGTGCGCGGCCTCGACCGTCATCTCCAGGATCTGCGCGATGTTCTTGCCCTTGTAGAGCACTTCCAGCGTCTCGCGGTTGTAGCGCTGGCCGTGGCAGACCTCGCAGGGCACGTACACGTCGGGCAGGAAGTGCATTTCGACCTTGACCACGCCGTCGCCCTGGCAGGCCTCGCAGCGCCCGCCCGCCACGTTGAAGCTGAAGCGGCCCGGGCCGTAGCCGCGCTCGCGCGCGGTGTTGGTCTCGGCCATGAGTTCGCGGATGGGCGTGAACAGGCCCGTGTAGGTGGCCGGGTTGCTGCGCGGCGTGCGGCCGATGGGGCTCTGGTCGACGTTGATGACCTTGTCGAAGTACTCGATGCCTTCCACCGACTCGTGCGCCGCCGGTTCTTCGTGCGCGCGGTAGAGCGTGCGCGCCACCGACGTGTAGAGCGTGTCGTTCACCAGCGTGGACTTGCCCGAGCCCGACACGCCCGTCACGCAGGTCAGCAGGCCGACGGGGAAGGCGACGCTCACGTTCTTCAGGTTGTTGCCCGTGGCGCCGACCACGCGGATTTCCTGCAGGTCGGTCTGCGTGGCTAGATGCGCGGCCTCGCGCGCGGCGCGGCGCTCGGCGGCGGGGCTTGGCGGGAAGCGCGGGGGCTTCCTGCCTTCGTGGAAGGCGGGCTGCTTCGTCGACGGCAGCCATGCGGTCCGATGCTTCGGCACCTCGATCCTGCGTGCGCCCGAGAGGTACTGGCCGGTGAGCGAGTCGGGGTTGGACGAGACCTCGGCGTACGTGCCCTGCGCCATCACGCGTCCGCCGTGCACGCCGGCGCCGGGGCCCATGTCGATCACGTGGTCGGCGGCGTGGATCATGTCCTCGTCATGCTCGACCACGATCACGCTGTTGCCGATGTCGCGCAGGTGTTTCAGCGTGCCGATCAGGCGGTCGTTGTCGCGCTGGTGCAGGCCGATGCTGGGCTCGTCGAGCACGTACATCACGCCCGTGAGGCCCGAGCCGATCTGCGAGGCGAGCCGGATGCGCTGCGCTTCGCCGCCCGACAGCGTCTCGGCGCTGCGGTCGAGGCTCAGGTAGTTCAGGCCCACGTCGTTGAGGAACTTCAGGCGCAGGCCGATCTCGCGCACCACCTTGTCGGCGATCTCTGCCCTGGCGCCGCGCAGCTTGAGCTTCTGGAACCAGTCGAGGGAGTCGCGCAGCGTGAGGCGGCTGAGCTCGAAGATCGCCATGCGCGGGCGCTCGGCGCCGTTTTCCGCGCCGCTCTCGTCGACCAGGAAAACGTTGCGCGCCTCGGGGCGAAGGCGCGAGCCGCCGCAGTCGGGGCAGGGCTGCATGTTGCGAAAGCGCGCGAGGTCCTCGCGCACCATCACCGAGTCGGTCTCGCGGTAGCGCCGCGTCATGTTCGGGATGATCCCTTCGAAGGGATGCTTCTTCGTGAGCTTCTTGCCCGCGAAGTTGCCCGACTCCATGGTGTAGTTGAACTTGATCTCTTCCGCCGCCGAGCCGTGCAGCAGCACCTGCTGCACCGAGGCCGGCAGCGATTCGAAGGGCGCGTCGACGTCGAACTTGTAGTGCCTGGCGACGCTCTCGATCATGCTGAAGTAGTAGCCGTTGCGGCGGTCCCAGCCCTTGATGGCGCCGCTGGCCAGCGACAGCGACGGAAACGCCACCACGCGCGCCGGATCGAACACCTCGCGGCTGCCCAGGCCGTCGCAGGTCGGGCACGCGCCCACGGGCGAGTTGAACGAGAACAGGCGCGGCTCCAGCTCCGACAGCGAGTAGTGGCAGATCGGGCAGGCGAACTTGGCGTTGAACAGGTGCTCCCTGTCGGGCGCTCCCTCGGCGCCCAACTCCAGCGCGATGGCGCGGCTCTCGGCCAGCCGCAGCGCGGCCTCGAAGCTCTCGGCCAGGCGCTGCTGCATGTCGGGGCGCGCGCGAAGGCGGTCGATGACGACGTCGATGTCGTGCTTCTCGGTCTTCTTGAGCTTGGGCAGGTCGTTGTATTCGTAGATCTGCCCGTCGACGCGGAAACGCACGTAACCGGAGGCCTGCATCTCGGCGAAGAGCTCGACGAACTCGCCCTTCTTCTCGCGCGCCACGGGCGCCAGGATCATCAGGCGCGGCTCGTCGGGAATCGCCAGCACTGCGTCGACCATCTGCGACACGGTCTGCGCCTGCAAGGGCAGGTGATGGTCGGGGCAGTAGGGCGTGCCGGCGCGCGCGTACAGCAGGCGCAGGTAGTCGTGGATCTCGGTCACCGTGCCCACGGTGGAGCGCGGGTTGTGGCTGGTGGCCTTCTGCTCGATGCTGATCGCGGGCGAGAGGCCCTCGATCACGTCGACGTCGGGCTTGTCCATGAGCTGCAGGAACTGCCGCGCGTAGGCCGACAGGCTCTCGACGTAGCGCCGCTGCCCTTCGGCATAGAGCGTGTCGAAGGCCAGGCTCGACTTGCCCGAGCCCGACAGGCCGGTGATGACCACCAGCTTGTTGCGCGGGATGTCGAGATCGACGTTCTTCAAGTTGTGCGTGCGCGCACCCCGGATGCTGATGCGCTGCTGCGCCAGCACCGCGCCGAGGTAGGTGTTTCGTTCGAGTTCAGCGTCGCGAGCGCTTTCCGCGTCGGCTGCGGTGTGGGCTGTGGCTTTTGAATTCAAGGGAGGCGATCGTCCGAGGCAACCGGACATGATAGACCGCCGACGATTTCATGGCGAGCCGGAGGGAACCGGCGGTTCGGACTTCGGGGTTTCTGCCGGCGGCGGGTGCACCGCTTCGGTGCCGGTGGAGGTGCTGATCGCACGGCTCACCATGTGCTCGGCCAGCGTGTCGTACAGCGGCCGGCTGATCATGCGCGAGACCAGGCTGGCCAGCATCGCGGCGGCCATCAGGCTCAGCACCATCGAGTGGCCGTCGACCATCTCCATCACGATGATGAAGGCGGTCAGCGGCGCCTGCGTCACCGCCGCGAGGAAGCCGGCCATGCCCATGGCGATGAGCGCCGGCCCTTGCTCGCTGCTTGCGAACCGGGCCACCGCGTCGCCGATGCCCGCGCCGATGGACAGCGAGGGCGCGAAGATCCCGCCCGGCACGCCGCACCACGCCGTGAGCCAGGTGGCGACGAACTTGAGCACGGTGTACAGCGGCGTCAGCTCGTCGTGGCCCTGCAGCATCTGCTTGACCGCCTCCGAGCCCGCGCCGAAGGTGACGCCGCCCGTGACCAGCCCGATGACGGCCACAGCCAGCCCGCCGACCGCCGCGAAGCGCACCGGAAAGCGCGCCCGCCAGCGGTTGAAGCGCCCGGCGGTGCCGGTGAGCGAGGCGATCAGCAGCCGCGCGAAGAGGCCGCCCGCGGCGCCGCTCAGCAGCGTGACCAGCAGGCCTGGCCCGAGCACGTCCCAGCCCAGCCGCGGCACGCGGATCACGCCGAAATAGCTGACGTTGCCGAAGGCGGACACAGCTACCAGGCCTGCCAGCACGATGGCCGTGATGATCAGCCCGCTGGAGCGCGCCTCCAGCCGCCCCGACAGCTCCTCGATGGCGAACACCACGCCCGCCAGCGGCGCGTTGAACGCCGCCGCGATGCCGGCCGCGCCGCCGGCCACCAGCAGCGCGCGCCCGTCGATGGACGTGTTGGGCGACAGCCAGCGCCGCGCATGCTGCATCACGCCCGCCGCCACCTGCACCGAAGGCCCCTCGCGGCCGATCGACAGGCCGGCTGCGAAGCCCGCCACGCCCAGCCCGATCTTGGCGACCGTCAACCGCAGCGAGGCGAACACGAAGCGCCGCTCCCCGGGCAGGGCCGGGTGGAGCGCGGCCTTGATCTGGGGAATGCCGGAGCCTCCAGCTCCGGGGAAGAAACGCAGGGTGAACCAGACGATGCCGGCCGTGAGCATCGGCGTGGTCAGCAGCACCGCCCAGGGCCAGGCGCGGTAGAAGCGGTGGAACTGGCCGAAGACCCAGTCGCTGGCCAGCGTGAAGCCCACCACGAAGAGGCCCGCCGCGATGGCGTAGCCCAGCACGATGGCGCGGTCGAGCCAGACGCGGCCGCTGGACAGCTCGGCGCGCAGATGCTCGAAAAAGTCAGGTTCCCGGTTCATCGCAAGCGCCCATTCTGGCACCGGGGGAGAAAGAGAGCGGTCGCCTTGGGGCACAATCGAGGGTTCTTCTCAACCTTCTCCTCCATCTACTTATCAGGGGCAGTGCATATGGCATCGGTCAATAAAGTCATCGTCGTCGGCAATCTGGGGCGCGACCCCGAGATGCGTACATTCCCGAGCGGCGACCAGGTCGCGAACGTCACAGTGGCCACCACCGATCGCTGGAAGGACAAGCAAAGCGGCGAAATGCGCGAAGCCACCGAGTGGCACCGCATCGTCTTCAACGGCCGCCTGGCCGAAATCGCCGGCCAGTACCTGCGCAAGGGCTCGCAGGTGTATGTCGAAGGCAGCCTGCGCACGCGCAAGTGGACCGACAAGGACGGCATCGAAAAGTACACCACCGAGATCCGCGCTGACCAGATGCAGATGCTCGGCAGCCGCCAGGGCCAGGGCGGCCCTTCGGGTCCCAGCGATGACGACGGCGGCTACGGCGGTGGCGGCGGCTACTCGCAAGGCGGCGGTGGTGGTGGCGGCTACGCCCCGCGCGCACCCGCGGCCGCACCGCGCGCTCCGGCGCCGGCTCCGCGCCAGGCACCGGCCAAGTCGTCGTCGGGCTTCGATGACATGGACGACGACATTCCGTTCTGAAGCCGGACAAGTTTTTGCAAATAGAGAGCCGCTTTCCCTTTGGGGAAAGCGGCTCTTTCTATTTCGGAGTCCGGCGGGCGCCGTCGTGCATTGGCTCGCGGCGCGTGGAAGTGCGCCTACCCCGTCGTCCGTCCTTTTCCGTCTCGGCGCCAGCCAGGCGCTCGCTAAGGTTGCCGCTCCAATGAACAGGAGACCCCCATGAAAAGCATCATCCTCTGGCTGTGCGGCGTACCGATCGGCGTGATCATCCTGCTGAAGGTTTTCGGCGTCTTCTGATCGCAGCCCCGCCCGGCGGCAGGCCGGGTTGCCGGCCATCTTGCTGGTGTCGTCCTCCTTCTCCTGGGGATCACGCTGCCGGTCTGCCCAGCGTCGCCAGCCTCTTCCTCGCCGCCTGCAGCAGCCCGCCACGTTCCACGGGCAGCGCCGCCTTGGTGTCCCCCAGCGCGATGATCTCGTGCACCGTGGCCGCGGCGAGCTTCGACGCCAGCGGATCGCGCGGCGGCATGCCGTTGAGCCGCGTGAGCGGAACGACGTGCACCTTCAGATGCCTGCCCATGGATTTCGACAGTTTCTGGCAGGCCGCCGCCATGGCGGCTTCGTCGGGCACCAGCTGGCCGTGCGCGACCAGCAGTTCCAAGGTGCCCTGCTCGTCTTCGCCCAGCACGAAGGCGCGCACGACGGAGTCCTTGAACCTGGACCGCAGCATGGAGCGGATCGGCTCCGCCGCGGCGAAGGAGCGCAGCGCGATGCTGCGCAGCTGGTCGTGGAAGACGAAGGAGCGGTCGATCCGGATGGTCTCGGGCTGCTCGGCCTTCGCTGCCTGGCGCTTCACGATGCCGCTGCTGACCAGGTGCCCGACGGTCGCCGTGGCTTCGGGTTCCGCCAGCCTGGCGCGCCGCGCGAGTTCGGCGGTCGGGAACTGCTCGTCGGCTGGTGCCGCGTACAAGACCGCGAGCAGCTTCTGTACTTCGGGAGAAAAAAGAAAATCCGCGGCGCTCATCCTTGCCTTGTTGCTGCTGACACGAAGCCCGCATTATCCGAGCCGCACTCCACCGCAGCCTGCGCGCCTGCGCATGACGACGACCGCGCCCGCCCGTGTTCGCGCAGGCCGCGCAGGTTCACCTCCATGCCCGTGCTCTGCTGCTGCTCGTGCAGCCATTGCACGACGCGCTCGGCGCGCCTCACGCCGATGCCCCGCACCGGATACCACCAGGTCACGCCGGCATCGTTGATGCGTTGCGCCAGCTGCTCCAGCGTGCCGAAGCCGGCCTGCGCGAGCCTTTCGGACAGCAGCGGGTCGAACCAGGCGGCGACGCTGTCGTGCGCCTGGGGCGCGTCTGCGCGAGATTGAAGAAGAAGGGTGTCCATGGTGTCTCCAGGCGCGAAACGGGAAGAGCGGCGGCCCGCGATGATTCCGCGCGTGTTGTGGATCGGGTCGGCTGTGCTTTGCATGGGGCATGCCAGTGCGCCTGCGCGTTGATCCACAAGAGATTTCCCGATCTGTCGATCGGATGGTGTCGTCGATTCAGACAAATGGCGTGTCTGATTTTCAAACATATGTCTGATGACCGATCAGGGTTTGCCAGGCCCGCAAGTCCGTCGCCGCAGCCGCTGCGGCGCCGCGAGGCATAGTAGCCAGCATGGACCTGCGCACACTCCGCTATTTCATCGCCGTGCTTGAAGCCGGCAGCCTCTCTCGCGCGGCCGGGGCGCTGTACGTGGCGCAGCCGGCGCTCACGGCGCAGATCAAGAAGCTGGAAAGCGAGCTCGGCGTGCAGCTCTTCGAACGCTCGCATGCCGGCGTCACGCCCACGTCGGCCGGGCTGCGCCTGTATGACGACGCGCGCCGCCTGCTGAGCGACGCCGATGCCATGCGCGAGCGCATCCAGCGCCTGCCGCAGGGGCCCGAAGGCTCGGTCACGCTGGCCATTCCGTTCCTGCTCGCCTCGCTGCTGATGGGGCCGGTGCTGGCCGCGCTCAAGGAGTCGCACCCGCGCGTGCGCGTCTTCGTGCTCGACGGCCTGAGCCTGACGGTGTGCAAGGCCGTGCTCGAGCGCCGCGCCGACGTGGGCATCCTGGTCGACACGCCGCCTCTCGAAGGCTTGCGCTGCAGGCCGATGGCGCAGGAGGGCATGTACTTCTGCGGACGCGATACCGATGGCCGCGTCGCCCGGCTGCTGCGCGCGGCGCCCGCGGGCCGTCGGCGCTCCGCGACGAAGCCGGATGCCGGTGCGCTCGCCTATCCGCTGATCGACCTCGCCGACGCCGCCGCTCAACCGCTGGTGCTGCAGTCGCGCCGATTCGCGATCCGGCAGGCAGTGGAGGGCGCTGCGAGCGCTCGCGGCGTGCCGCTGAACATCGTCCACGAGCACGATTCCGCGCGCGTGATCCGCTCGCTCTACCTCAGCGGCGCCGGCTTCACCTTCGTGCCGGCCTGTGCTCTCAACGACAGCCCGGCGCCGCGCGAAGGCTGGCTGGTCGCGCGCGTGGTGAACCCGGAGCTTTCGCGCGCATACACGCTGGTCACCGCCGAGCGGCCGCTCGATGCCGTCACGCAGGTGGTGGTGGATGCGCTGACATCCCAGGCGCAGAGCCTGATCAGGCAGCGCAAGTGGATGGCCGAGTGGATGATGCGCGGCTGAGCTCACGCCGAGGCACAACGGGCCATCAATTCCGTTGATGGCCGCGGATCAGCAAACAGTATTTCTCCTGCGGCGCCGCTTCTGGAACAGTGCCGTGAACCGCAAAGGGCGGCACCCAGGAGACAAGCATCAATCCCCCATCCATTCCCCCAAGGCGCGTGGTCGCCAATGTCGGCGCTCTCGTGGCGCGCAGCGCGCGTGCCAACGGCCGGCGCATCGCGGTGATGAGCCCCGCGCGCACGCTCAGCTACGCCGAACTGGAACAGCGCAGCAACCGTCTCGCCAACGCGCTGCTGGGCCTCGGCCTCGCGCGCGGCGACCGCGTGGGCATCTACCTGGCCAACTGCGCCGAGATCGTCGAGATCGAGATCGCCTGCTACAAGGCCGGCCTGGTGAAGGCGCCGTTCAACTCGCGCCTGTCACCGAGCGAGGTGGGCGAGATCGCGGCCAACAGCGAGGCCGCGATCATCGTCACCACCAGCGAGCGCGCCGAGAGCTTCCGGGCGCACATCCGCGGCGAGATGCCCCGCCTGCTGCTGCTGGACGGCGATGCCGCGACGAACTACGACGCCGCGCTCGCCCGCGCCAGCGATGTCTTCGCACCGGTGGAAGTGCATGCCGACGAGCTCGCGGTGCTGCACTACACCTCGGGCTCATCGGGCGTGCTGAAAGCCGCGATGCAGACCTTCGGCAACCGGCTCGCGCAACTGCGCAAGTTCCTGATCCGCTCCGAGGGCATGCACGAAGGGCACATCCTCGGCCTGGTGGGTCCGGTCACGCACGCCTCGGGCATGCAGATCGTGCCGGCGCTTTGCAGCGGCGTGACGATCCGACTGTTTTCCGGCTTCGAGCCCGTGCGCTTCATCGCAGACATGCGCGCCGACCGCGTGACGCACACCTTCATGGTGCCGACCATGATCAACATGCTGCTGGGCGAGCTCGAGGGCCAATACCGCCCGCTGCCTGACCTGCAGCGCCTGGGCTACGGCGCCGCGCCGATGGCGCCGGCGCGCATCCTCAAGGCCATGGACGTGTTCGGCCCCGTGCTGTCGCAAGGCTACGGCGCGGGCGAGACCACCTCGGGCGTGTGCGCGCTGACCACGCACGACCACCTTCATGCCCGCGCCGCGCGGCCCGAGCGCCTGGCCTCGTGCGGGCGCCCATTGCTCGAATGCGACGTGCGCATCCTCGACGACGAGGGCCAGCCGGTGGCCACCGGCGAGATCGGCGAGATCGTGGTCGGCGGCGAGGACATCTTCGCCGGCTACTGGCGCGCGCCCGAGCTCACGGCCGAGGTGCTGAAGAACGGCCGCTACCACACGGGCGACCTCGCGCGCATGGACGAGGAGGGCTACGTCTACATAGTCGACCGCAAGAAGGACATGGTCATCAGCGGCGGCTTCAACGTCTATCCCTCCGAGGTAGAGGCGGTGCTGTTCCAGCACGAAGCGGTGCAGGAAGCCTGCGTGTTCGCCATTCCCGACGACAAGTGGGGCGAGTCGGTGGCGGCGCACGTGGTGCTCAAGCCCGGCCGCGCGGCCGAGGGCACGGCCATCGACGCTTTCTGCGGCGAGCGGCTGGCGGGCTTCAAGCGCCCGCGCCGCATCGAGTTCGTGGCCTCGCTGCCGAAGAACCCCAACGGCAAGGTGATGCGCAAGGCGGTGCAGGCGCCGTACTGGGCAGGCCAGGAGAGGATGGTGAACTGAGATGGATGCAATGACGACACCCGCCATCAACAACATGGCACCGATCTTCGCGGGCCCCTTCGAGGGCTCGGAGCACGCCGCCGAAGTCATCGGCCGCGTGCAGGCCTTCCTGAACGGCGAGCTGGCCGACCTCGCGCGCGAGCACGACATCGACAGCGAGCGCGGCGCGCCCCGCGAGCTGCTGCAGCGCGTGTGGAAGCGCTCGCGCGAGCTGGGCTTCTACGGCATGACGCTGCCCGAAAAAATGGGCGGCATGGGCCTCTCGGTGCTCGACCACGCGCTCATCAAGGAGGCGATCTACGCCACCGGCTCGCCCTTCGCGCCGCATGTGTTCGGCGAGCTGAGCGGCCCGCCGCGTGTGGGCGCGCTGGCACGCTTCGCGACGCCGTGGCAGATGCGGAACTTCATCGTGCCGGTGGCCGAGGCCGAGAAGGCCATCTGCTTCGCGCTGACGGAAGAGCAGGCCGGCTCCGACGCCGGCGCCGTGCAGACGCACGCGGTGCTCGACGGCGACGAGTACATCGTCAACGGCCGCAAGCGCTTCATCTCGGGCGCGCCCTTCGCCGATTTCGCGGTGCTGGTCGCCTCCACCGCCACCGACCCCGCGCAGCGCGAGGTGTCGGCCTTCTTCGTCGACCTGAAGGCGCCCGGCGTGCGCGTGGAGTCGGGCTACAAGACCATGGCCGGCCAGTCGGGCACCGGCAACATCGTGTTCGAGAACGCGCGCGTGCCGGCCGCCAACCTGATCGGCGAGCAGGGCCGGGGTCTGGCGCTGGCGCTGGGCCGCATCACCGTCAACCGGCTGCTGCATTGCCCGGCGATGGTCGGGCTGGCGCAGGTGGCGCTGCGCGACGCGCGCGACTACGCGCTGCAGCGCAAGCAGTTCGGCCGCGCCATCGGCCAGTTCCAGGCCATCCAGCACATGCTGGCCGACATGGCGACCGAACTCGCGGCGGCGCGCGCGCTGATGATCAACACCGCCCGCCAGATCGACGCAGGCTCGGACGCACGCGCCGAGGCCTCCATGGCCAAGCTGTTCTGCTCCGAGACCGCCTTCCGCGTGGCCGACCGCGCGGTGCAGATCCACGGCGGCGAAGGCATCGTGCAGGGCCGGCGCGTGGAGTTCCTCTTCCGCGTGCTGCGCATGTACCGCGTGCTCACCGGCACCAGCGAGATCCAGCGCAACACCATCGCCAAGGAGCTGCTGGCGTCCGAGGCGGGTTGAGAACGCCTTGCGCGTTCCGAAGAAGAAGCAGACAACGAGACAAGCGACAGGAGACAAGACAATGACCGATCCGCATCGCCGCAAGCTGCTTGGGCACGCCCTGGCCGCCATGCTGCTGCCCCTGGGCACGGGCCTCGTGCGGGCCGAAGAGGCCTACCCCAGCCGCCCCATCAAGTGGGTGCTGCCCTACCTGGCCGGCACCGGCCCCGACATCACCGCGCGCATCCTCGCCGAGGCGGTGGCGCCGGTCATCGGCCAGCCGGTGGTGATCGAGAACAAGGCCGGCGCGGCCGGCAACATCGGCGCGCGCATCGTCGCCAAGTCTCCGGCGGACGGCTACACCTGGATCTACTCGGCCGCGCCCATGGCCGCCAACATGCGCATGTACCGCAACCCGGGCTACGACGCGCTGAAGGACTTCCGCCACGTGATGCGGCTGGCCAGCTCCGACGTGGTGCTGGTCGTGAACGCCAGCTCCGACTTCCGCAGCCTGGCCGACCTTGTGGCCAGGGCCAAGGCGCAACCCGGGCAGCTGGCCTATGCCTCGGGCGGCGTGGGCACGCCTTCGCACCTGGGCGTGGAGATGCTGCTCTCGGCCGAGAACGTCACCGCGCTGCATGCGCCCTACAAGGGCGCCTCGGAGCTGGTCAACGCGGTGCTCGGCGACCAGGTCGCGTTCGGCATGCCGATCTTCAGCGTGGCCTATCCGCAGATCGTGGCCGGCAAGCTGCGTCCGCTGGCGGTGGCGGGAGCGAAACGCAACCCCGTGCTCCCGCAGGTGCCCACGCTGGCCGAGCTGGGCGTGAAGGGGGCCGAGCTCACCTCGTGGGGCGGCATCTCGGTGCCGGCTGGCACACCCGACGCCATCGTGCAGCGCATCCGCGCCGCCTTCGAGAAGGCGCTGGCGCAGCCCAGGGTGGTCGCGGCGCTGCAGGAGCAGGGCGGCAGGGTCGACATGCAGGACGGTTCGGCCTACACCACGGGCTTCACTAAAGAGATGGTATTCACCGAGGCCATGATGAAGAAGGTGGGGCTGGAGCCGCTCTGAGCCTGCCCGGCGCGGCCATGACTTTGGGCACTTACGGTGCCCCACGGGTCGCAAATAGCATCCGGGGGATGACAGAGACCGACAGGCCCGCATCCCCGGCCGAGGAGACCCGGCGACAGCGAGACCCCGCGCGGCCGCGCGCCATCCTGGTCGTGGACGATCACGACCTCGTGCGCATGGGCGTGTGCGCGCTGCTGGAGGCCAACGTGTCGGCCACGCCCATCGAGGTGCTAGAGGCCGGCAACCTGGCCGAGGCCATGGCGGTCTTCGAGGACAACCAGGAAGCGATCGAACTGGTGCTGCTCGACCTGGCGCTGCCCGACACGCAGGGCCTGAGCGGGCTCATGGAATTCCGATCGCGCTATCCCGAGGCGCGCATCGTGGTGCTCTCGGGCACCGGCAACACGACGCTCGCGCAAGACACGCTCGCGCAGGGAGCGATGACGCTGGGTGCCTTCGCGTACCTGCCGAAGTCGGCCACGCTGCGCGAAGTCGTGAGCTTCATCCGCGCTTGCGGCCTGCTGGGCGGCGACGCGGTGAACTACCAGCCTCCCGCCATGCCCGCGCCGTCCGATGCCGTGGCCCCTTCGTCCAGCAACGCCCGGCACAAGCTCACGAAGCGGCAGCTGCAGGTGCTCAACTGGCTGCTGGAGGGAAAGAGCAACCACGAGATCGCCTTGCTGGCCGAGATCAGCGAAGGCACGGTCAAGAACTATGTCGCGGGCATCCTGCTGCAGTTCGGCATGCGCTCGCGCGCGCAGTTGATCAGCAGCCTGCGCTGAGCCGGACCCTGCCGCGGCAGGCAACGGGGCGCGATGAAGGCCTCGAAGGGAGACAAGGGAAATGAAGAAGAACGATCCGGCCCCGGGGCGCTTGCCCGTCGACGCCACGCTCGAGTTGCGCGTGCTGCGCGAGCACGTCGCCTCGCTGTACGCGGGCCACACCACGGCCATCGTCGCGCACATGGGCTTCGCCATCGGCATCGGGTGCTTCGGCTACTTCTTCGTCGATCCGGCCTTCAGGCTGCTGATCGTGGCGCTGATCACCGCGATCGTGCTGGTGGACCTGTACGCCATCGTCACGCCGCGCTGGACGCCGCAGGTACCGCTGTCGGAAACGCCCGCGTGGGCGAAGAAGTACACCCGCATCGTCACAGCGGTCAGCACCGTGACCGCGCCCAGCAGCCTCTTCCTCGTGAGCATCCAGGACTCGATGCTGACCACTTTCGTCACGGTGGTCATCATGGGCAGCTGGACCCGCGCGGTGCAGGCGCGATGGCCGCTGCGCACCGCGATGTTCGGCTACGGCATTCCGATGATGAGCGGGCTCATCATCTCGCTGGCCTGGTACGGCGGCGCGCTCAACTGGTTCCTGGCCGGCTTCGCCTTCGTCAACCTCGTGCTGACGCTGAGCGAGGGCGTCAAGCAGAACAAGCGGCTGACGGCCACGCTGATCCTGCAGTTCGAGAACGAGGCGCTCGCCGCGCAGCTGCGAGAGCAGATCGCCGCCACCGAGCGCGCCAGCGCCGAGAAGACCCACTTCCTCGCCGCCGCCAGCCACGATCTGCGCCAGCCCATGCATGCCATCGCGCTGTTCGGCGCCGCTTTGGGCAACACGCTGCGCCACCGGCCCGAGGAGCGAAACGTCGAGCGGCTGATGCGCGCGGTGAATGCGCTCGGCGCATCGCTGGACACCATGCTCGACATCTCCCGGCTCGACGCCGGCGTGGTGCAGCCCGTGCCGACCGCGCTGGGGCTCGACGAGCTGCTGCTGCCGCTGCACAACACCTTTTCCGTGCAGGCCGAGCGCAAGCGGCTGCAGCTGCGCGTGCGCGCCAGCGGCCTGTGGGTGCGCAGCGACCCGCAGCTGCTGTACCGCATGCTCTCCAACCTCGTGGACAACGCGCTGAAGTACACGCGCCAGGGCGGCGTGACCGTGATGGCGCGCAGGCGCGGCGAGCAGGTGTGGATCGAGGTGCGCGACACCGGCATCGGCATCGCCCCCGAGCAGGCGGAGCGCATCTTCGAGGAGTTCTACCAGGTGAACAACCCGGGGCGCGACCGCTCGCGCGGCCTGGGCATCGGGCTGTCGATCGTGCGGCGCCTCGGCCGCCTGCTCGGCCACGGGGTCGAACTGCGCTCGCGCCCCGGGCGCGGCACGCGCTTCCGTCTCGTGCTGCCGCTGGCCGAACCCTCGGAGGCATCGCAGGACAGCCTGCCGCTGCAGGAATTCGAATCGCCGGTTCGCCACTTCTTCCAGGTGCCGGAACTCGGTGGGCGCGTACTGCTGATCGACGACGAGGAGGACATCCGCGAGGCGATGACCGAGCTCATGCGCGCCTACGGCATCGACGTCGTGGCGGTGGCCGACGAGGCCGAGGCAGTGGAAGTCCTTGCGCAGCCCGACGCGGACCTGAATCCGGTCGCATTGCTGATGTGCGACTACCGCCTGGGCGACGGTGCCGAGGGCCTGCAGGTGGGACTGCGGCTGCGCGAGCGCTTCAGGCTCGATGCGCCGATGCTGCTCATCACCGGCGAGACCGCGCCCGAGCGCCTGCAGCGCGTGCGCGAGTGGGGCGTGCCGGTGCTGTTCAAGCCGGTCAGCGCGGCCACGCTGATGCAGGCCATCATCGAGCTCGTGCATATGGATGCGCGCATGGAGGACGCCTGAACCCGCCACGCGTCCGGCGAACCGGCTGGCACTGACATTCCTGGGCGCGCCGCTTGCGGGAGTGACAGCGAATGTCACGCCACTGCATGCATTTCCGACGCAATGCAAGGCCATTGCATTCACCGCTGCGCGCAATGGCACGCCGCGCGGCGGCGCGGGCGCGCGGGCATGCCGATTGCTGAATCGACTCCTTACAGGTTTCTGCAAGGATGCACGCGTTGGACGACGACAAGAACGGCTTCTCCCTGGATCGCCGCGTTTTCTTTCTGGGCACGGCAAGTGCCCTGACCCTCGGGACCACGGCTTGCGGAGGAGGAGGGGGAGGCAGCTTCTTCTTTCCGGCAGCGGGCACCGGCACGCAGGGCTCCACCGCTGCCACCACCGGGCAGCCGCAGACGACGGTCACGGCCACCGATGCGGTCGACACGACAACAGCACCAGCAACGACAGAGCCGGTCACGCAGACACGAAAGTTCGTACATCCCGGCCTGCTGCACACCGAGGCCGACTTCGAGCGCATGCGCCAGAAGGTCGCGGCGCAGGCACAGCCCTGGCTCGACGGCTGGAAAGCGCTGACCTCCAGCGGCCGCTCGCAGCTCGGCGCCACGCCGCGGCCGCTGGCCACGGTGATCCGAGGCGGGGACGGCCAGAACTTCGCGCAGATGTACATCGACATCGCGCGCGCCTACCAGCTCGCATTGCGCTGGAAGGTCTCGCAGGACAAGCGCTATGCCGACCTCGCCGTCGTCTTCCTGAACGCATGGTCGTCCACGCTGACGCTGGTCACCGGCAACTCCGACCGCTTCCTCGCCGCCGGCATCTACGGCTACCAGTTCGCGAACGCGGGCGAGATCATGCGCAGCTACGAGGGCTGGGCCGCGAGCGATTTCGCGCGCTTCCAGAACATGATGCTCACGCTGTTCTACCCGCTCAACCACAGCTTCCTGATCAACCACAACGGCTCTGAAATCACCAACTACTGGGCCAACTGGGACCTGTGCAACATCGCCTCGATGCTGGCCATCGGCGTGCTGTGCGACCGTACCGACATCTACGACGAGGCGATGGGCTACTTCAAGGCCGGCCAGGGCAATGGCGCGGGCCTGCAGGCGGTCTACCAGGTGCATCCGGGCTACCTCGGCCAGTGGCAGGAAAGCGGCCGCGACCAGGGCCACTGCACGCTGGGCATCGGCCTGGCGGCCGCCTTCCACGAGATGGCGTGGAACCAGGGCGACGACACCTACGGCTACGAGAACAACCGCTTCCTCGCGGGCGCCGAGTACGTCGCCAGGTCGAACCTCGTCGACAGCAGCACCGGCACCTTCTACACCGTGCCCTTCTTCACCAACGTCAACAGGCAGGGCACGCAGTCGGTGCTGGCGACCGGGGGGCAGGGGCACCGGCGCCCCGTCTGGGAGAGCGTCTACAACCACTACGCGAACCGCCTGGGCGTCGCCGCGCCCTACACCTCGCTGCAGGCGATACAGATGCGCCCCGAGTCCGACGGCGGCAACGGCGACCAGCTGGGCTTCGGCACGCTGACCTTCACGCGCGATCCGTTCGCGGCGCCGGGCAAGCCGAGCGGGCTCACGGCGCACGTGCGCGGCACGCAGGTGGTGCTGTCGTGGTGGGGCTGCCCCGATGCGCAGAGCTACACCGTCAGGCGAGCGAGCACCGCGGGCGGGCCCTACAGCGACATCGCATCGGGCATCACCGACACGCTGACCTTCACCGACGCCGGTGTCGCGGCCGACGATGTCTGGTACTACGTGGTCGTCGCGGTCGGCGCATCGGGCGAGAGCGCCGCCTCCAACGAAGAGCGCGCGGCGATCAGGGCCGAGCTGCTGCTGCAGCTGAAGTTCGACGAATCCGCGGGCACGCAGGCTGCCGACGCCACCGGGCGGTTCGCGGCCGGCGAACTGCAGGGCGACGCGACCTGGACCGCCGGACGCAAGGGCAACGCGCTCGCCCTTGGCGGCACCAACGGCTGCGTGGCGCTGCCTGCCGGCGCGGCGAAGAACATCGCCGACTTCAGCATCGCGGCCTGGCTCTACATCGACACGCTCGCGACTTGGTCGCGCGTCTTCGACTTCGGCTCCGGCACGCGCCGCTACATGATGCTGACGGTGCGCAACGGCAGCGGCGTGCCGCGTTTCTCCATCACCACCGAGCACGGCTACAACGAACAGGTGATCGACGGCTCGGCGGCGATGCCCATCGGCCGGTGGGTGCATGTGGCGGTGACCGTGTCGGACACGCTGGGCACCCTGTACGTGGACGGCGTCGAAGCCGGCTCCAACGCGCAGATGGGCCTCGCGCCCGCCGACCTCGGCGCTACCACGCAGAACTGGCTGGGCCGCTCGCAGTATCCGAGCGATGCGTTCCTGAAGGGCCGCATCGACGACTTCCGCATCTACGGCGGTGCGCTGGGCAGCGCGGAGGTGGCGGCGCTGGCGCTGTAGGCCGCGCGCCTTCGGTTGCCTGGCCTCAGCTGCTTTGCCGGGCCATCAGCTCGAAGCCCAGGTCCACCGTTCGCTCGGCCACGGTCTCCCCGCGCATCAGCGCCAGCAGCATCGCGGCCGCGCGTTCGCCGATCTCGCGGCGCGGCGTGCGCACGGTGGTCAGCGGCGGCAGCATCTGGTCGCTGCCGCCCAGATCGTTGAAGCCGGCGATCGCCACGCGCCGGGGCACTTCGACGCCGTTGCGCAGCGCGGCCAGCAGCGCGCCCTGGGCGAGGTCGTCGTTGCAATAGAAGATGGCGTCCACGTCGGGGTGCCGCGCGAGCAGGTCCTCGAACTGGCGGCCGCCCAGCGCCATGGAAGTCGGCCCCGGCACCAGCAGTTCGAGCGCGGGGTCGTGGCAGCCCGCCGCGCGCAGCGCCTCGCGATAGCCTTCCAGGCGCATCATCACGCGCGGATCGAGCTGGCCGGCGGCATAGGCGATGCGCCGGCGGCCGCCTTGCAGCAGGTGCTGCACGATGGCGCGGCCCGCGTCGCGCTGCGAGAAGCCCACGCTGTGCACGCCCGCGTCGGCCGAGGTTTCCATCAGGTACACGCAGGGCGCGTTGCTGCGCTCCAGCATCTGCACGGCCGCGTCGCTCCGGTCGAAGCCCGTCAGCAGCACGCCGGCCGGGCGCTGCGAGAGGTAGCTGCGCAGCAGCGCCTCTTCCTGCCTCGGGTCGTAGTGCGTCACGCCGATGAGCGACTGGAAACCGTGCGGCGACAGCGCGTCCTGCACCGCCTCGAGCAGCTCCACGAAGAGCTGGTTGGTCAGCGAGGGGATCAGCACCGCCACGTGGGAGCTGCGCGCCGAGGCCAGCGCGCGCGCCGCCACGTTGGGCACGTAGCCGAGCTGGTCGACCGCCGCCTGCACGCGGGCCTGCAGCTCGGGCGCCACGTTGCGCGCGCCGCGCAGCGCCCGCGACACGGTGATCGGGCTCACCCCGCAGGCGCGCGCCACGTCGTCGAGGGTGACGTGGCTGGAAGAGCGGGAGCGCGGGCGGTCGGGGGTGTCGGCCATGGTCGGGCGTGTCTCAGGGTTAATACCAATCCGGATTTGGATAGCGCTGTCCTAGGATAGCGCTATCCCAGCCCCTGGCCGATTCGGAAAAACCCGAGCGCCCACCAGAGCGGGCTTTTTTTGAATCGTGCAGGATAGCGCTGTCCCGAAGCTGTCCAGCCCACCGGGCCGCCGCCTTGCCTTGTTTTCGCAAAGGCCCGGGTCCAGGAGACAACCCATGTTCGGAATGAGCCAAGAGATCTTCCTGCTCGTCGACGCCCTGGTGGCGATCCTCGGGCTGATCCTTCTGATCACGCGCTGGCGCGTGCACCCCTTCATCGCGCTGACGCTGGCCGCGGGCTTCCTGGGCCTGACCTCGGGCATGCCGGTGGACAAGGTGATGAAGTCCTTCCAGGACGGCTTCGGCGGCGTGCTGGGCTTCGTGGGCATCGTGCTCGGCCTGGGCACCATGCTCGGCAAGATGATGGCCGAGTCGGGCGGCGCCGACCGCATCGCGCGCACGCTGATCGACGCCTTCGGCCGCGAGCGCGTGCACTGGGCAATGATGTTCGCGGCCTTCCTGGTCGGCATCCCGCTGTTCTTCGAGATCGGCTTCGTGCTGCTGATCCCGCTGGTGTTCATCGTGGCGCGGCGCACCGGCGTGTCGCTCATCCGCATCGGCATCCCGCTGCTGGCGGGCCTGTCGGTGGTGCACGGCCTGGTGCCGCCGCATCCGGGGCCGCTGCTGGCCATCGGCGTGTTCAACGCCGACATCGGCAAGACCATCTTCTATGGCCTGATCGTCGGCCTGCCCACCGCGATGATCGCGGGCCCGGTCTTCGGCAAGTTCATCTCGAAGTACGTCCCTGGCGAGGCCTCGCCCGAGCTGATGGAACAGCTGGCGCGCGAGCCCGAGGCGCGCGAGCTGCCCGGCTTCGGCATCACGCTCATCACCGTGCTGCTGCCGGTGGCGCTGATGCTGCTGAAGACCTTCGCCGACGTGGCGCTCGACGAGAAGAACATCGTGCGACAGTGGATGGACTTCATCGGCCACCCGATCACCGCGCTGCTGGCGGCGCTGCTGCTGTCGCTCTACACCTTCGGCACCGCGCGCGGCTTCACGGCCAGGCAGATCATGAAGTTCGTCGACGACAGCCTCGCGCCCACCGCGGCCATCGTGCTGATCATCGGCGCGGGCGGCGGCTTCAAGCAGATGCTGGTGGCCAGCGGCGTGGGCAACGCGATCGGGCAGATGGCGCTGCATGCGCAGGTCTCGCCGATCCTGCTGGCCTGGCTGGTGGCGGGCTTGATCCGCATCGCCACCGGCTCGGCCACGGTCGCGACCATCACCGGCGCTGGCATCGTCGCGCCGCTGGCGACCATGGTGCCGGGCGTGAACCGCGAGCTGCTGGTGCTGGCCACCGGCGCAGGTTCGCTGATTCTTTCGCACGTCAACGACGCGGGCTTCTGGCTGGTGAAGCAATACTTCAACATGAGCGTGGCCGAGACCTTCAAGACCTGGACCGTGATGGAAACGCTGATCTCGGTCGTGGCCATCGTCTTCATCATGCTGCTGAACATGGTCGTCTGAGGAGAAAAAGCATGGGTCGCATCGTCATCGGCGTCGACATCGGAACCACCAGCACGAAGGCCGTGGCCTTCACGCCCGCCGGGCGCGTGCTGGCGCACGACGCGACCGAATACCCGCTGCTGCAGCCAGAGGCTGGCGCCGCCGAGCAGGACCCGCAGCAGATCTTCCAGGCCGTGCTCTCGGCCATCGCCAGCTGCGTGAAGCAGGCCAAGGCTTTGCCTGCCGACGTGCTCGCCGTGTCCTTCAGCGCGGCGATGCACAGCCTGATCCTGGTCGACGACGCGGGCGTGCCGCTCACGAACAGCATCACCTGGGCCGACCACCGCGCCTCGGCCTGGGCCACGCGCATCCGCGACGAGTGGGATGGCCTCGCGATCTATCGCCGTACGGGCACGCCGATCCATCCGATGTCGCCGCTGGCCAAGCTGGTGTGGCTGCGCCACGAGCGCGCCGAACTCTTCTCGCGCGCCGCGCGCTTTGTCGGCATCAAGGAGTACGTGTTCTTCCGGCTCTTCGGCCAGTGGCAGGTCGACCATTCGATCGCCTCCGCCACCGGCCTCTTCGACATCGAACGGCTCGAGTGGGACGAGGCAGCGCTCGCGCTCGCCGGTGTGCACGCCGAACAGCTTTCGCGCCCGGTGCCGACCACCTGGCACGTCGAGGGCCTCGCGAGCGACGTGGCGAAGCAGCTGGGGCTGGCGCGCGACACGCCCTTCGTCATCGGCGCGAACGACGGCGTGCTCTCCAACCTGGGCGTGAACGCGGTGGCTCCCGGCGAGGTGGCAGTGACCATCGGCACCAGCGGCGCGATGCGCACCGTGGTCGACCACCCGATGACCGACCCCGAGGGCCGCACCTTCTGCTATGCGCTCGCCGAGCGGCGCTGGGTGGTGGGCGGGCCGGTGAACAACGGCGGCATCATCCTGCGCTGGGTGCGCGACGAGTTCGCCTCGGCCGAGGCCGAGACCGCCAAGCGCCTGGGCATCGACACCTACGAGGTGCTCACGCGCATCGCCGAGCGCGTTTCGGCCGGCTCCGAAGGACTGGTGTTCCACCCCTTCCTCACCGGCGAGCGAGCGCCCTACTGGAACGCCGACCTGCGCGGCTCCTTCTTCGGGCTGGGCATCCACCACCGCAAGGAACACATGATCCGCGCGGTGCTGGAGGGCGTGATCTTCAACCTGCACAGCATCCTGCCGGCGGTCGAATCCATCGCCGGGCGCAGTGCACGCATCAAGGCCACCGGCGGCTTCGCGCGCTCGGGCATGTGGCGCCAGATGATGGCCGACGTGTTCGACCGCGAGGTGGTCGTGCCCGAGAGCTTCGAGAGCTCCTGCCTCGGCGCCGCGGTGCTCGGGCTCTACGCGCTGGGCCATGTCGATTCGCTCGACGCGGTCGCGGGCATGGTCGGCGCCACCCATCGCCACACGCCCAACGCCAAGAACGCCGCGCTCTACCGGCAGCTGCTGCCGGTGTACCACTCGCTGCCGCGCAAGCTCGGCGAGGAATACCGGCTGCTCGCCGCGTTCCAGCAGCAGACGGCGGTGCCACCGTCGCAGCGGCGAAGCTGACGGCCTGCCGGTCGTCGTTGTCCATCGGAGATTTGCTGAAGGAAAACCGGTCTTGCTGAACACGATGACACCCGCTTCCGTTCCACACGCGCATCCGCATCCGCACGCGAAAGCCGCGCGACCCCTGTCGCCGGCACGGCGGCATGGCGCGCGCGGCATCGAGGCGGCCGCATGGCGCAAGGCGGCGTCCCCCGCGCCGGTTCGCGCTGGCGAAACGGGCGACATCTGCGCCACGGTCCGGTGCGAGCCGGCCTCCGGGCCCGCGGCCCACGCGAGCGCAACGCGCTGCATGCACGACCACGAGCTGCACCTGATCGGCGCCGCGCCGGCACGCCTGCGCATCGGCAGCGGCGGGGACGAAGAGGTCCACAGCTTCGCACCCGGCACCGTCGTGCTGCTCGGGCCCCGGCTGCCGCGCAGCCTCGCGTTCGAGCATCGCGCGCTGCCGGGCAGCGGCTCCACGGATGGATTGGTGCTGCGCTTCGGCGACGAGCCGCTCAAGCGCGGCATGGCGCTCTTCCCGGAACTCGCCGACGCCGGGCCGCTGCTGGCCCGGGCGCGGCTGGGCGTGCGGTTCGTCGGCCTGGAAGCGGGCACCATCGCGCGTCTGCGCCGCGTGGAGGCGTCGAGCGGCCTCGCGCGCTTTGCCGAATTCGCCGCGCTGCTGAACGAACTCGCGCAGTGGCGCGACTACCGCGTGCTCTCCGGCGTCGCCCTGGCCGGCGAAGGCCTGGGCGAGGACGCCCGCGCGCTGCGCATGTGCAAGGCGATCGACCACATCCGCGACAACTACGCCGAAGACCTCTCGCTTGCCGATGTTGGCGCGATCGTGGGCATGCGCGAGAACGCCTTCTCGCGCAGCTTCCGCCGCACCACCGGGCAGACCTTCACCGACTTCGTGATCGGCCTGCGCGTGGCCAGGGCCTGCCGGCTGCTGGCAACGACGCGCCAGCACGTGAGCAGCATCTGCTACGAGGTGGGTTTCAACAACGTCTCGAACTTCAACCGGCACTTCCGGCGGATCGAGGGAATGACGCCGGGCGAGTTTCGCGCTCGCCATCCGGGAACCGCCGGCTGAAGCGCGCGGGTGGCAGCACGAAGCGCGACGCCCGGCTTCAGCCGACGTGGCCCTGGTACTGCGGCAGGTCGTCCGTGATCGTGAACCATGGCGCCTTCGAACCCACGAAGATGTGCGCGTCCGGCCGGATCGCGGGCGCGTCGACCAGCGTGCCCAGCGTGACGTGCACGTACTGCCCGTCGCGCACCACCGAGCACAGCAGCGAGCCGCATTTCGCGCAGTGCAGGTCGCCCGCGTCGGGCTTGCCGTAGATCGTGATGCCGTCTTCGCCCTGCGTGATCGCGAACTTGCTTCGCTCGATGCCCGCGAAGGGCTTGAAGGCCGAGCCGGTCGCGCGGCGGCAGTCGGCGCAGTGGCAGTTGAGCGAATAGGTGAACTCGTCTGCCACCGCGTAGTGGACGGCGCCGCACAGGCACCTGCCGGAAAGCACGCGCGGCATGGGGCTCAGCCCGCCAGCCCCACGTACACGTTCTGCACGTCGTCGTTCGCGTCGATGGCAGCGAGGAAGGTTTCGACTTCCTCCAGCGCCTCGGCGCTCAGGCTCGCCGGATCCACGGGGTTCTTCGGCTTGTAGCCCAGCTTGGCCGACAGCACGGTGAAGCCTTGCGCGGGCAGGGCGCGGCTCACGAGGTCGAGGTCGGTGGGGTCGGTGAGGAAGACGGCGGGGTGGTCCTCGCCGGCCGGTTCGAAGTCCTGCGCGCCGGCTTCGATGGCGGCCACTTCGGGGTCGGCGTCGGGGCGGGCGGGCTCGGCCTCGATCATGCCGACGTGGTCGAAGTCCCAGGACACCGAGCCCGAGGTGCCGAGCTGGCCCTTGCGGAAGAGCACGCGCATCTCGGGCGCTGTGCGGTTCACGTTGTCGGTGAGGCATTCGACCATCACCGCCACGCGGTGCGGCGCGAAGCCTTCGTAGATCACGTGCTCGTAGTTGACCGATTCACCCGTCAGGCCCGCGCCCTTCTTGATGGCGCGGTCGAGCGTTTCCTTGGGCATCGAGGCCTTGCGGGCCTGCTCCACCGCCAGCCGCAGGCGCGAGTTGGAGGCGGGATCGGCGCCGTTGCGCGCGGCCACCACGATTTCCTTGACGAGCTTGCCGAACAGCCGGCCCTTGGCGTTGGCGGCGATGTCCTTGTGCTTGGCTTTCCACTGGGCGCCCATGTCGTTTCCTTGAATGAATATGTATTGCTTGCGGCCTTGTCTGGCTCTTTTGAAGAAAGAAGGGCTCGATGACCGGGAGGGGCGACTACTGTAGCCTTCTTCCCATGACCGCTCCACAGGACACCTCGTACGTCACGCCGTTCGAAGCAGGCAACGGCAACCAGACCGCCACCTGGGCCGAATGCATCGCCTTCTACGAGCGGCTGGCCAGTGATTTCCCCGGCGTGCTGCGCTGGGGCGAGATAGGCACCTCGGACACCGGCGCCCCGATCCATGCGGGCGTGGTCACCGCCGACGGCGTGTTCGACCGCGAAACGCTCAAGCGCCAGGGCCGCCCGGTGTTCTTCAACAACAACGGCATCCACCCCGGCGAGCCCGAGGGCATCGACACCTGCATGGCGCTGGTGCGCGACTTCTGCACGCAGCCCGGCAGGCTGGCGGCACTGGGCGACACGGTGTTCCTCTTCATCCCGGTCTACAACGTGGACGGCTGCATCGACCGGCAGAACACTTCGCGCGTCAACCAGCTCGGGCCCGAGTCGTTCGGCTTCCGCGGCAACGGCCGGCACCTGGACCTGAACCGCGACTTCATCAAGTGCGACAGCCTCGCCGCGCAGGTGTTCAACCGCTTCTTCACCGCCTGGGACCCGGACGTGATGGTCGACACCCACACATCCAACGGCGCGGACTACAGCTACACCATGACGCTGATCCCGACCCAGCCCGACAAGCTCGGCGGCGGGCTCGGCGCCTTCCTGCGCGAGAACATGCTGCCCGCGGTCTACGTCGGCATGGAGCGGCGCGGCTGGCCCACCTGCCCGTACATGAACCTGCTGGCCGAGACGCCCGACGACGGCATCGAGGACTTCCTCGACACGCCGCGCTTTTCCACCGGCTATGCCGCGTTGCACCACACCATCGGCTTCATGCCGGAGACCCACATGCTCAAGCCCTTCGCCGACCGCGTGGCCTCGATGCGGGCGCTGGTGGAGACGGTGCTCGACTTCAGCATCGCGAATGCGGCGCGCATCCAGGAGCTGCGCCGCGAGGCAAAGGCTGAAGCCGCACGGCAGGCGCGCTGGCCCCTGACCTGGCGCAACGACCGCAGCCGGCCCGCGAGCCTGCGCTTCAAGGGCTACAGCGCGGTCCGCGCGCCCAGCCTGCTGGGCAGCTACGAGCGCCTGGCCTACGACCGCAGCCGGCCGTGGGAGAAGGACATCGTGCATTTCGACCGCTGCGTCGAGGAAGCGACGGCCGCCGCGCCGAAGGCCTATCTCGTGCCCCAGGCATGGCGCGAGGCGATCGAGCGGCTGGCGTGGAACGGCGTCGAGTTGCAGCGGCTCGAGGAAGACCGGCTCTTCGACGCGGCGCGCGTCTACCGCATCCGCGACGTGACCTCGCGCCCCGGTGCCTACGAAGGCCACATGTTCCACGACGAGGTGGTGCTGACCGAAGGCACCGAGCCCTTCCAGGCGCGCGCGGGCGACGTCCTCGTTTCGCTGGACCAGCCGCGTGCCCGCTACGCGGTCGAGACGCTGGAGCCGCTCGCGCACGACAGCTTCTTCCGCTGGGGCTTCTTCAACAGCGTTCTGGAGAAGAAGGAGAACTTCTCGGCCTACGTCTTCGAGGACACGGCGCTGCGGATGCTGGAGGAAGAAGCCGGGCTCAGGCAGCGCTTCGAGCAATGGAAAGTGGAGAACCCCGCTCTGCTGTCCGACCCGAAGGCGGTGCTGGGCTTCATCTTCACGCACGGGCGGCGGCATGCGGAGGCGGGGTGGCGGCGCTATCCGGTCGTCGCGCTGATGCGATAGCAGGGGTTTGGGGCCTGTGAACTGGCCCTAGTCAGCTGGCCGGAACCCCGGCAGCGCATGCATGCGCCGCCGCAGCGCCTCGACGAAGGCCGTGACCCGCGCCGGCCGGTACAGCCCCGGCGGCAGCGCGACGTGCACGCCGATGGGCTCCAGCCACCAGTTGGGCAGCACGCGCTTCAGGCGGCCGGCCTGCATGTCCTCGTGGCACATCCATGGCGCCGCCGCGCCGATGCCGGCGCTGTTGAGAATCGCGCGGTAGCTCGCGAGCAGGCTGTCGGTGCGGATGGGCGTATCGAGCGCCACGATGCGTGAGCGGCCCCTGCGGTCGATGAGCCGCACGTTGCCCGTCACGTACGGGATCAGGCCCACGCACGGCACCTGCGGCAGCCGTGCCAGCGTGACGGGGCCTGTGCGCTCGAGCAGCTCGGGCGTGGCGATCAGCACCCGCTCCATGCGGCCCACGGTGCGGCAGACGAGGCCCGGGTCGCGCACCTCGCCCACGCACACCCAGCATTCGGCGCCCGAGGCCGCCAGGTCGACCACGCGGTCGGTCAGCGTGAGCTCCACGCGCAGCTGCGGATGCGCGGCGCGCAGGTCGGTCACCGCGTCGGTGAGGAAGCCCGTGCCGTAGCCGGAGGGGCCGATCACGCGCAGCGTGCCCTCGGGCCGGCTCTGGCCGCCGCGCAGCCGCTGCGACAGGCCCGACCAGCGGTCGGTCAGGTCGTGCGCCTCGGCCAGCAGCGAGCGGCCTTCGTCGGTGAGCGAGAAATTGGCCGTGTTGCGGATCGCCAGCTTGCAGCCCAGCAGCCGCTCCAGCTCCAGCAGGCGGCGGCTCACCGTGGGCTGAGTGGTGTCGAGCAATCGCGCCGCCTTGCTGAGCGATCCGCTCTCGCCGATGCGGATGAAGGTCTGGAGCAGGTCGAGGCGGTCGTGGGTGTTCTTCATGCGCCAGACGTATAGCACTTCATCGGGCCATACGTCTACCCGCAAAGGCCTGTCATGCCTATCGTCCGGGGCTGCGAACGAATGGATTACCCACAGATGAATGCCTCGACCGAAGACAAAACCCCCCGTACCGTGGGCGACACGCCCAAGGGCGGTTCCGTGCTCGGCTTCTATGCCGCCAAGGGCTCCCCCCGGCCGCCGCGCATCGCGCGCGGCGAGGGCGTCTACCTGTGGGACGAGGGCGGGCACCGCTTTCTGGATGCAACGGCCGGCGCGGTGGTCGCCAACATCGGCCACGGCAATCCGCGCGTGCTGGCCGCCATGCAGGAGCAGGCGGCGCGCGTCACCTTCGCCTATCCGCGCTTCTTCGAGAGCGAGCAGAGCATCGAGCTGGCCGACCGCGTCTGCGCGCTGGCGGGCGAGGGCTTCGACCGCGCCTTCTTCGTCTCGGGCGGTTCCGAGGCCAACGAGTCGGCGATCAAGCTGGCGCGGCAGTACGCGGTGGTCACGGGCCAGCCCAGGCGCGCCAAGGTCATCTCGCGCAATCCGAGCTACCACGGCTCCACGCTGGGCGCGCTGGCCGTGACGGGCGATGCGCACACGCAGTCGATCTACGGGCCGATGGTGCGCGAGATGCCGAAGGTGAGCGCGCCGCTGTCCTACCGCGTGCCCGCGGGCCACACCGCCGAGAGCCATGCGCTGGCCTGCGCCGACGAGCTGGAGACCACCATCGTGCGCGAGGGCGCCGACACGGTGCTGGCCTTCATCATGGAGCCCATCGGCGGGCTCTCGACCGGCGCGGCGGTGGCGCCAGCCGCGTACTTCGAGCGCGTGCGTTCCATCTGCGACCGGCACGGTGTGCTGCTGATCTACGACGAGATCATGAGCGGCGCGGGCCGCACCGGCGCCTTTCTCGCGGCGCACCACTGGGCCGGCGCGCGGCCCGACCTCGTCACGCTGGCCAAGGGGCTGGCCGCGGGCTACACGCCGCTGGGCGCGCTGCTGGCGCCCGAGCGCATCGTCGATGCGGTGGCGGGCAGCGGCGGCTTCGTGCACGGCCACACCTACTTCACCAACCCGCTGTCGTGCGCGGTGGCGAACGCGGTGCTCGGCGAGGTGATCGAGCAAGACCTCGTGAGCCGTGCACGCGACATGGGCGAGCTGCTGATGGCGCGACTGCGCGAGGTTGCGGAGCGCTCGCCCATCGTGGGCGACGTGCGCGGCAAGGGGCTCTTCACCGCCATCGAGATCGTGGCCGACAAGACTACCAAGCGGCAGCTGCCGGCAAGCTTCAACGCGCCGGCGCGGCTCACCGAGCACGGCCTGAAGCACGGCATCGCGCTGTACAACCGGCGCGCCAACCTGGGCGCCTTCGGCGACTTCCAGATGATCACGCCTCCGCTGACCATCACGCCCGCCGAGATCGACGAACTCGCGGAGCTGCTCGAACGCTCGCTGCGCGGACTGGCCGACGAGATCGCGGCCAAGGGCCTGGCCACCGCGGCATGACGATGCAGCAGCAGAAGACCCTTCCGCCCCACCGCAGCCTGCGGGTGCCCGGCGTGCACGGCTACACCGACCGCAAGAGCGTGGCCGCCGGCGAGGTGGTGCGCTTCCACATCAGCAGCGACGTGCCCTACACGCTCTCGGTATGCCGGCTGGGCCCCGACACCGAGGGCCGCACCGCCGACACGGTGCTGCACAGCTTCGAGCCTTCCGCGCCGCGCGTGCATCCGATCCACCCCGGCTCCTATGTGCGCATCGAGCGCGGCCTCGACCAGCCGCTGCGCGCGCTCGCGCTCGAGTGCTGGGTGCAGGTGTGGAGCGTGGGCACGCGCCAGAGCGTGATCGGGCAGTTCGACCTGCCGGGCGCCTGCGGCTACGGGCTCTTCGTCGACGAAGACGGACGCGCGGTGTTCTATCTGGGCGATGGCGCGGCGTTCCGGACCGAGGGTCAGCTCTCGGGCGGCACGCTGCAGCCGAGGCGCTGGCACCACATCGTCGCGACGTGGGACGGCAGCGAGACGGTGCTGTGGCTCGACGGCGAGGCGGTCGCGCGCGGCCGCTTCGACGGCCCGATGCAGCCGGGTCGTGCGCCGCTGCGCCTGGGCAGCAGCGGCATCGACGGCCTGGCGGACGCGTTCCTCGAAGGCGACATCGCCATGCCCGCGATCTACTCGCAGGCGCTGCGGCTGGAGGAGGTGCGCGCGCGCTTCGCCGACCGCGGCCTGCACACGCCGCGCGGCCGCGCCGTGCTCGCCTGCTGGCCCTTGCGCGAGGAGCGCGGCGAGGCGGTGGCCGATGCCAGCGGCCACCAGCGCACCGGCCGCATCGTCAACCACGGCACCTGGATGATCGTCGGCCCGGCTTTCGAGCCGAGTCGCGTGAACGAGTTTTCCGACGAGGGCTACGACCCACTAGCAGACCCCACGCGCGGCCACGGCCTGCGGCTGGCGAGCGACGATCTCTACGACTGCCGCTGGCCCGAGAGCCATGCCTTCCGCATGCCGGCGGATGCGAAGTCCGGCGTGTACGTGGGCCGCGTGCGCTTCCTGCTCGACGGCCGGAGCGCCGAATACGACATCGCCTTCATCGTGCGCCGCGCCGCGAATCGTGCTCCCGCGCCGGTGCTGGTGCTGTGCGCCACCAACAGCTGGCTGGCCTACGCGGCCACGCCCTTCGCGAAGAACGTCGCGAGCGACCCGGTGTGGCCGCGCCGCTCGGCGGGCTTGGAGAACAGCCACCCCGAGGCGCCGGCCTTCTGCAGCTACACCTACCACCGCGGCGGCCAGCCCACCTACCAGGTCGGGCTGCGCATGCCCTGGCCCAACGCCAGCCCGAACGCGTTGTACGACCCGGCCGACGCCGGCTTCAGCCAGTGGACCCGGCTGGAGCGCCGCCTGCACGTGTGGCTCGATCGCTGCGGCTACGACTACGACGTGGTGGGCGACCTCGACCTGCACCGCGATCCGGGCCTGCTCAAGGCCTACAAGACGGTCTTCATCAACGGCCACAGCGAATACTGGTCGCTGCCGGCGTGCGACGGGCTCGACGACTACCTGTCGAACGGCGGTACCGCCATCGTGCTGTCGGGCAACACCATGTACCTGCGCGTGAGCTACGACGAGGAATGCACGGTGATGGAGCAGCGCAAGGTGCGCGGCCCCGGCGACGAGGACGGCGCGGAGTCGGTCGAGCTGCGCCCGCCCGCCGGCCCCTACGGCGAGCAGTACCACTCGCAGGACTGGGCGCGCGGCGGCCAGTTCAGGCAGGCGGGGCGTTCGTGCGCCGAGCTCATCGGGCTGGAATCGGCGGGCTGGGCCTTTGCCGATGGCGACGACTTCGGCGTTTACCACGCGACGCAGCCGGAGCACTTCCTGTTCACGCGGCCGCATCCGCTGGGGCTGACTGAAGGCGCCACTTTCGGCCACGCGCCGGGCGGGGGGCTGCCGAGAGCCATCGGCCACGAATGGGACCTGAGCGTCGCGACGCTGAACCGCATGACGCGCAGGCTGCCCGCCGGTGAAAGGCTGCCCGAGCCGCAGCGCGGCATCCAGGTCATCGCCGAGGGGCGCAGGCAGCGCCCCGGGCGCCTCGATGCCTACCTCGACTACTACTCGCAGCCGACCGATTCGCTTGGCGGGCTCTCGGCCGAGATGATCTATTGGGAGCGCCCGCAAGGCGGCCGCGTGTTCAACGCAGGCGCCGTCGGCGCGAGCTGGGTGCTCGGCGTCGACCCCTCATTCGAAGGGCTGCTGCGCAACGTGCTGCACCACTTCGGCGTCCGGCCCTCGACAGGCGCGGACCTTGCAGTTCAACCATCCCTGGAGCACGCAGCATCATGAGCACCATCGCCCCACGCACCGCCGACCTCTCGGAACCCGCCGGGCCGGCCTCCCGGCAGAGCACGCTGAGGGTCATCACCGCCATCTCCATCGGCAATGCGCTGGAGTGGTTCGAGATCGTGATCTACGGCTTTCTGGCCGTCACCATCTCCAAGCTCTTCTTCCCGGCCGAGAACGACACCGTGTCGCTGCTCATCACGCTGGGCACCTTCGGCGTGACCTTCGTGATGCGGCCCGTCGGCTCGCTGGTGCTGGGCGCGTACGCCGACGCCAGGGGGCGCAAGAACGCGCTGACGCTGTCGATGGCGCTGATGCTGTGCGGCACGCTGCTGATCGCGGTGGCGCCCACCTTCGCGCAGATCGGGCTGTGGGCGCCGGGCCTGGTGATCCTCGCGCGGCTGCTGCAGGGCTTCGCGGCGGGCGGCGAGTTCGGCAGCGCCACCGCGCTGCTGGCGGAGCAGGACCCGCGCCGCCGCGGCTTCTTCTCGAGCTGGCAGTTCGCGAGCCAGGGCGTCACCACCTTCCTGGCTGCCGGCTTCGGCATGGGGCTCAACGCGCTGCTCACGCCCGAGCAGTTGCTGTCGTGGGGCTGGCGCATCCCGTTCTTCTTCGGGCTGCTGATCGGGCCGGCGGGGCTTTACATCCGCCGCCATCTCGACGAGGGCATGGAGTTCAAGCGCGCCGCGCAGGAAGCCGCGCCGGTGCGCGCCACGCTGGTGGACCAGCGCGGCCGCACGCTGGCGGCGATGGGACTCATCATCCTCGCGACCATCGTGGCCTACACGGGGCTCTTCATGCCCACCTTCGCGGTGCGGCAGCTGGGCCTGCCGCCTTCGATGGCCTTCGCGGGCACATTCTGGTTCGGCGTGCTGCAGTTCGCGCTGGTGCCGCTGTTCGGCAGCATGTCGGACCGCGTGGGCCGCATTCCCGTGATGCGCGCCGCGGCGCTGGTCATGCTGGTGATGATCGTGCCGCTCTTCTACCTGCTGGTGAACCATCCTTCGGTGCCGGCGCTGATGCTGGCGCTCACGGCGATGGGCGTGGTGGCTTCGGCCTACTGGGGGCCGATCTCGGCGGCGATGTCGGAGCTCTTCCCGGCGGCCACGCGCGGCACGGGGCTGTCGGTGAGCTACAGCTTCGGCGTGGCGATCTTCGGCGGCTTCGCGCCCTTCATCAGCGCCTGGCTCATCACCGCCACGGGCAGCAAGATCGCGCCGGCGTTCTACGTGGGCTTCGGCGTGGTGGTGAGCCTGATCGCGCTGCGGGCGGCGCGCGGCTACGGCGTGAAATGAAATAGCAGTTTTTTCCAAGCCGGCGCGCCGCGGCGTTCCTAAGCTGCGGTCATTCCTCAACTTGCCGAACGGATGACCATGCGAGCCAGCGACGCGCAGCAAAAGACAGAAACATTCCACCGACTGCACGCCGGCCCCGCGCCGCTGGTGCTGGTCAACGCATGGGACGCCGCGAGCGCCCGCATCGTCGAGCGCGCCGGGGCCGGCGCCATCGGCACCACCAGCGCGGGCATGGCCTGGTCGCTGGGCTATGCCGACGGCGAGCGCATGCCGGTCGATGAACTGCTCGCGGCCTGCGCGCGCATCTGCCGCGTGGCGGGTGTGCCGGTGAGCGTGGACATCGAAAGCGGCTTCGGCGACAGCGCGCAGGCGGTGCGCGAAGTTGTGGCCGAACTGATCGGCATGGGCGCGGCCGGCATCAACATCGAGGACGGCACCCGGCCCGGCACGCGCGAGCTGGCATCGCCCGAGGTGCTGCGCGAGCGCATCGCGGCCATCCGCGGGCTGGATGCGCGCTTCTTCATCAACGCGCGCACCGACGTGTACTTCGTGCCATGGGACGACCCGGTGGCACGCTTCGAGGAGGCGCTGCGCCGCGCGAAGCTCTACGCGGCGGCGGGCGCGGACGGCATCTTCGTGCCGGGCATGTCCGACCCCGACGAGATCGCGCGGCTGGCCGGCGCGCTGGAACTGCCGCTCAACGTGTACGCGGGCTATGCGGGGGCGCCGTCGGCCGATGCCTTCGCGAAGGCCGGCGCGCGGCGCATCAGCCTGGGCTGCGGGCCGCTGCAGTCGGCGCTGGGCCTGGTGAACCGCATCGCTGCCGAGGCCTTCGGGCAGGGCCGCTTCGGCAAGATGGGCGAGGGGATGCTGTCGGTGGGCGAGCTCAACGCGCTCTTTCCCGCCACGGCCTGAGCCCCGCGCCGCCAGAGCGGCTTCGGGTACAGTGGGCGCCCCTTGCCGCAGCCCAGCCCGTCAGAAACCGTCTCTTCGCACAGCATCCGCCTCGATGCGGTGACGCTGGTGCGCGGCAGCCACCGCGTGTTCGAGGGGCTGACGCTCGAGCTGCAGGAGATGCGCATCGGCCTCGTCGGCGACAACGGCGCGGGCAAGAGCAGCCTGTTCCGCCTCATCAGCGGGCTCGACCAGCCCGAGCAGGGGCGCGTGGTGGTGCATGGCTGCGACACGCAGGCCGACCGCGGCCAGCTCGCGAAGCACGTGGGGCTGATGTTCCAGAACCCCGACGACCAGATCATCTTCCCGACCGTGGCCGAGGAGCTGGCCTTCAGCCTCACCGCGCGCGGCGAGACGCGGCAGGCGGCGCGCCGGCAGGCGCGCGACTTCCTCGCGCGGCGCGGGCTCGAAGCCTGGGCCGGGCGCGCGGTGAGCGAGCTGAGCCAGGGCCAGCGCCAGCAGGTATGCCTGCTGGCCCTGCAGATCAGCGAGCCGGCCACGCTGCTGCTCGACGAGCCCTTCGCCAGCCTCGACCTGCTGAGCCAGGCGAGGCTGGCCACGCAGCTGCAGGAGAGCGATCACCAGATCCTCGTGTCCACGCACCTGCTGGAGCATGTGTACGACTTCGAGCGCGTGCTGTGGCTCGAGCGGGGCAGGGTGCGCGCCGACGGGCCGGGCCGGGAGATCTGCGAAGCCTATGCCGAAGACGTGCGCGAGCGCGCGGCGGCCGAGCGGGGGCGCCATGCGTAGCCTCTATTCGGAACAGCCGACGTGGCTGCATGCGATTGCGGCGTGGCTGAAGCTCGCGGTGCTGTCGGTGTGCGGCACGCTGCTGGTGCTGGTCGAGCGGCCTGTCTATCTGGCGGTGGCCTGCGCGGTGGTGCTGCTGGGGTTCGCGTCGCTCGGCCGGCCGGCGTGGCGGCGCGTACACATGCTGCTCGGCGTGGCCATCGCGGGCGGGCTGATCGTCGGCTTCCACTGGGCAATGGGCACCACGCTGCTCGGCGTGGCGAGCGCGCTGCGGCTGGCCAGCGCGGCCACGCTCGCGCTCATGCTCACGCTCACCACGCGCTTCGAGGACCTGCTGGCGGTGCTCGAAGCCGTGCTGCATCCGCTGCAGCGCTTCGGCGTGCCCACGGAGCGCATCGCGCTCGGCCTTGGCCTGATGCTGCGCTTCGCCGAAAATTTCTATGTGCAGTGGCAGCGGCTGGACGATGCCTACCGTGCGCGCTCGGGCCATGGCGGCGGGCTGCGACTGCTGGCGCCGCTGACCATACGCACGTTGCAGACGGCCGAGCGCGTGGCCGATGCGCTGGCCGCACGGCTCGGGCGCTGAGCCATTTTTTCTTTTTTTTCTTCTCGATTGCCATCGCCATGACCACCACTTCAGGCTCCCTCGCTTCCTCCCGTTCGCTGGCGTACATCGCGCTCTTCGCGGCGCTGATGGCGGTGTTCGGCCTGATCCCCAAGATCGACCTGCCTTTCGGCGTGCCGATCACGCTGCAGTCGCTGGGTGTGATGCTCGCCGGTTGCCTGCTCGGGCCTCGCCGGGGCTTCCTGGCCATCGCGTTGTTCCTGCTGGCGGTGGCGCTGGGGCTGCCGCTCTTGCCCGGCGGCCGTGGCGGCTTGAGCGTGTTCGTGGCGCCGGCCGGCGGCTTCCTGTTCGGCTGGATGTTCGGCGCCTTCGCCTGCGGCCTGCTGATGCGCCTGGCCGTGCGCCGCATCGGCGGCGCGACGGGCCTTCCGCTGCTGGCGGCTGCCTTCCTCTCGGCGCTGGTCGGCGGGATCGGCGTGGTCTACGCCTTCGGCATCGTCGGGCTCTCGTTGATCGCGCACATGTCGCTGTCGCAGGCCGCGCTGGCCATGCTGGTGTTCATTCCGGGCGACCTCATCAAGTGCGGCATCTGCGCGATGCTCGTGCAGACGGTGATGCGCGGCATGCCGGGCTGGCGGCTGGACCGCGACTGAATGGCCTCGTTCAGCCCAGGCGGCTGAAGACCGTGTCCGAGAGGTAGTCCTTGCGCGGGCCGTGTACCACGTGGCGGATGCCGAAGGAGCCGTCGGGCAGGAAGCGGTAGCTGCTGTCGTAGGTGTCGGGCGTGCACAGGTGCGTGGCCGAACCGGCGAGCGTGCCGCCGTCGCGCACGATGGCGATGGTGTGGAAGAGGCGCGGCGGCGTTTCGGCGAAGTGCACGACGAAGCCGTTCGGCGCACGCTCGAAGACGTATTCGCGGTGCCCGTCGAACTCCTTGCCGTCGGCCAGGTGGATGCGGCCTTCCTCGCGGTACTTCAGCGTGTCGGCCGTTTGGAGCGGCGTGAAGGTGGCGACGCCGCTCATGGTGGCCTGGCCCTCGATGTTGCGCCACAGGCTCCATTCGCCCGCGAGCCGGTCGAACACGGTCCCGGGGCTGCCCCAGGGGGACGAAATCGGTGAAAGGGCGGGGGCCGGGTCGCTCATGCGGGGACTCTACGACAGGCGGTGATCTGCCTTCCTGGCGATCGATTGTTTCCGTGGCGTGAACACCGCGGTTCTATTGTCTAAGGGTTTTTACTTAGATAACGGCGCACAATTCTTCCCATGGACCAGCCCTTCAGCTGATCCAGACCAAGAACCAGAACCGAACCAATTGAAGGACCCATCCAAATGACCGCCTCGAAGCTCCTCTCCGCCGTTTCTCTCGCCCTGCTGGCCGTCGCCGGCGTTGCCCACGCCGAAACCTATGAAGGCGTGCACCAGCTGACCTCGGCCGCCAGCCGCGCCGACGTCGCCGGCCAGGCCGTGGTTGCCGCGCACAGCGCCAACCCGTACGCCACCGGTGCCAACGCCGGCCCGGCCCAGGCGATCGTCTCGACGGCCAGCCGTTCCGCCGTTCGCGCCGAAGCCGTGGCTGCCGCCCGCAGCGGTGACCCGTACGCCGAAGGCGCTTCGTCCGGCGTGGCCCCGATCGTGGCCAGCTCGGTGGACCGCGCCGCAGTTCGCGCCGCAGCCCGCGCTGCCGCTCACGGCGACGCACTGCCGCTGTAATCCGCTGCAGAGCTGAGGACAGACAGAGAAGGCCGGGCCATGCGGAATGCATGGCCCGGCCTTTTTGCGTCTGTGTTCAGGATCAGCGCGCGGGCAGCCGCCGCAGCGCGGCGGTGAGGATGGGCGCGCCGGTGTCGTCAGCCGCGTCGCGCAGTTCGACCGACCACAGCGGGGCATCGAGCCCAGGGGCCGTGCGCAGTTCGCAGGCGTAGAGAACCCGGCCGTCACGCGTTTCCTCGCGCGAGGCGATGGCCTCGCAGCAGCATTCGCCAACAGCATCGAGCGTGCGGTGCAGCATCAGTCGCATGGCGATGCGCTGCGGCGCCACCGTGCGCTCGCCTTCCTGCGCAGCGGGTACCGTTGCGCGCAGGCGCAGTTCCAGCGGCTCGCCGACGCGCAAGCCTTCCCCGCGCTCCAGCGACATGTTCTCCAGCGCCACCCGCACCCGGCGGCGCTCGCGCAGCCTCGTGGCGACGGCCGTCACGGCCAGCACGGAGAAGACGCCGAAGAACGGCAGCCCCACCAGCATCCAGAGCCAATGCCAGCCGCCTGCCAGCGACCAGCGCATCGCCTGCAGGCCGAACACCGCCATGAAGACCAGCACCGCCAGCGCGACCAGCCACGCGAGCCAGTCGGCGGCCGGCTTCGGCGCGCGCTCCGTGGCCTGCGGCATGGCGGAGGTCCACGCGGTGGGCGACTGTGCGTCGAGCGGCGGGGCTGGAAAGGAGGGCTGGGGCATGAAGAGCCGACGAGCATAGCCAGTCGCCCAGCGCAGGCCATCCGGCCGGGCAGCCTTCGCCTAAAGGCGCATTGCCTTGCCCTGAGGCATCCTTCATGATGGTGCGGTGCGAAAGGGTGGCCCAGGACATCATGCTTTCGCATTACTGCGCCATGGTGGTGCGCCCGGGTGAAAATACCAGCACGCTTCCGCCAGGAAAAAAGAAAGCATGACCCGTTGCCGCCAAGGCGGCAGCACAACACGCATGGCACTTACTCTCGACCCAGAAGACACGCGCGGACGCATCCACGACCTGGTGTGGAGCGGCTTTCATCCCGATGCCGATGTCGAGTGGATGATCACCGACGAGTACCTCGATCCCGACGAGATCACCTACGAGGACCGCGCCTGGGTCAAGGCCGAGGCCGCGAGCGCATGCGCCGCCAAGCGCGCCGCTGAGGCCGGCTGGCCCGAACAGACCGAATACGACCGGCTCGAAGCCGTGTTCGAGCAACTGCGCAGCGAGAAGATCATCGCGCTGCACCGCGCGGGCAACACGCTCGCCGACGGCCACGACGACGTGCGCGAGCAATGGCGTGCCGCGGGCCGCATGGAATCCGGCATCCGCGGCTGCTGCTTCTATCACGCACAGGATCTCGAACGCGCGGTGCGAACCGGCCGCCTCCACCTGGCCTTCAGCGGCGGGATGATTCCCGAGATCGAGCAGCGCGAAGCCAACACCATGGCCGTGGGCCGCCGCATCGTCGAGCTGCTGCGCGCGGCCGGTTTCGGCGTGCAGTGGAGCGGCAGCATCGAGGAGCGCATCGAGGCCGACCTCGGCCAGTGGCGCAAGCGAGGCCCCTCCGCGTGAGCGTGCAGGCCTGGCAGCCGCCGCGCCGCATCGACGCGATCGATTTCTGGCTGCGCTCGCGGCTGCTGGCCACGGCCCACGCGCTGCGCGAGACGCTGCGGCCATCGGCCCGCCGGTGGACCGCCGGCACAAGCCACGCACTGGCCGACGCGCCCGTGCTCACCCAATACCGCACGCCCCTGTGGACCGACGGCCGCGCGGACGAATTCCCCCTCGTGGCCGGCAAGGTGCAGAACCTGCGCGTGGCGCGCGGCGCCTTCGATGCCGTCGAGGTCCCGGCCGGTGAGGTGCTGAGCTTCTGGCGCCAGCTGGGCAGGCCGGGCGCATGGCGCGGCTTCGTGCAGGGCCGCGAACTGCGCGGCGGCTGCGTGGTGCCGACGCTGGCTGGCGGGCTGTGCCAGCTGTCGAATGCGCTCGCCACCGTGGCGTCGCGCGCGGGCTTCGAGCTGGTGGAGCGGCACGGGCACACGGCGCGCATCGAGCAGGCCGGCGAGCCGGGCTCGGATGCCGTCGACGCGACCGTGTTCTGGAACTACATCGATCTCAAGGTGCGCGCCAGGCATGCATGGCGGCTCGAAGTGGAGCTGACCGGGGCGGAACTGGTACTGCGCATCCGCAGCCGTGGTGCATCTTCTGCGCCATTTGTGCCCGTCACCATGCGCCGCGCGAACGAAGAAACCGCAGCCGCATTGCCGGTGGCGCGCGGCTGCCTCAGCTGCGACCAGACCGCCTGCTTCCGCCATCGTCCGCAGGTCGATGTGGGGCCGCAGGGGCTCACCGTCGCGCTGCTCGACGCATGGACGCCGGAGTTCGCGCGCTACCTGCGCGAAGAGCATCCACGCGCGCAGCGCATGCAGCCGGTGCCGATGCGGCTCGCCTTCTGGCGCCGCAGCGCGACGGGCTGGCATCGCGAGCCGGCGGCCGTGGCTTCACAAGCACCGTGGGCCACGAGCCTGCGCCGTGCGCTGTGGCTGCGGCTGTGGGCGCGGCAGGCGGGGCGGCGGCAGGCCAGCCTGATCGACGGCCAGCGCTGGCTCGCGCAGGCCTTCGCGGCTCGGCTGAAGCCGCAGCACACGCAGCTGGTGGTCGAGCAGTCGCTGCTGCCGTATCTACAGCGCCTTGGTGCGCTCGATGGCCGGAGCGTCGTCGTGCTGGCCAGCGCGCTGCCGATGGCGGAGATCGAGCGGCGGCTGGACGAGGCCTCCCGCCGCTGGCCCGACGACGCCACCTTGCGCGACTTCCGTGCCGATCCTTCGCTGGTGCGTGCGGAGTCGATGGCGCTGGCCCGCGCTTCGGTCATCGTCACGCCGCATGCCGAAGTTGCACGGCAATTGGCGGCGCTGGCTCCGCTGGCGGTGCTGCGGAAGCTGGAATGGGCGCTGCCTCGGGCCAAGGCCGTTGCCCGCACGAATTCAGACCTTCCGCTCGTCGTCTTCGCCGCGAGCGCGCTGGCACGCAAGGGCGCGCGCGAACTCGCCGCGGCGCTGCAAGGCTGGCCATGCCGCCTGCGTGTGCTGGGCTCGGCCTCGGACGATGCGCGGCTCTGGCAGGGCATCGGCCACGTCGAGCACATGAACTGGCAGGGCGACTGGCTGGCCGGCGCCGATGTGGTGGTGCTGCCCGCGCATGTGGAGCACGCACCGCGCGCGCTGCTGCGGGCCGTGGCAGCGGGCGTTCCGGTCGTCGCATCGACGGCCTGCGGCCTTGGCGCTCCGAGCGGCGTGCGCGAGATCGCGCCCGGCGACGTGGAGGCGCTTCGCACCGCGCTGCGTGCGGCCTGCGCTTCCTGAACGAAGAGGAACACAGGTGGCATCGACAGAACAGGCTTGCGCGGCACTGGCTCCGCACGGCGCGCTGGCGCCGCAGCTCGCCGCCGACCACTGGCACGGCGAGATCCCGCTGCCCGAAGCCATCGCGGCCTTCTACGAGCAGGTCGGCCCGCTGGGCAACTGGGTCAACGAGCGCGTGGGCCACGCGGGCCTCACCGTATCCACCGCGGGCAACCCGTTCAGCATTCCTCCGTTGGCGCGCCTGTGGTCGCAGCAGGCCGGCTACCGCTGGCATGGCATCACCGGCGAACGCCTCGCTTCATGGCCCGACCACTGGCTGGTGGTGGCCGACCAGGGCGCCGATCCCTTCATCTTCGACCTGCGCAGCGGCGCGATACAGTTCGCCCGGCATGGCGCGGGCGCGTGGGAAGACGACGGGCCGCTCTTCGCAGACATCTTCGAAATGGCCGCGTGCCTCGGCACCATCGGCCAGGTGTGGGACGAGGCGGGCGACGACATCTTCATGGACGACTTCTCGGTCAACCCGCTGCACCGCGCGCGCCTGATCGAGCGGCTCGCGCCGCTGGTCGGCGCAGGCCGGGCCGACGATCTCGCGGACCTCTTCGACTGGTAGAGAGCCGCGGGGACCGCGGCAAAAGAAAAACGGGAGCAGCATTTCAGACATGACCATCGATCTCCAGACGCTCAAGTGCGGCGAGTGCGGCAGCAGCGTGCTCAAGCGCACGGGCCTCAACGAATACACCTGCGAGCACTGCGGCTCCGTCACGCTGGTGGAAGACAACGTCTCCGACCGGCTGGAGCGCGTGCTCAACCAGGTGAAGAACGAGGCCGGCCGCCGGCTCGCGGCCGAGGAGGCGCGCAGGCAGGCGCTCATGATGCGCAAGGTCGGCATCGGTGTGGGCATTGCGGTGGGCGCGGTGCTGCTCTTCAGCCTGGTGGGCGTGTTCCTCGGCAGCCGCAATGCCGACACGCGCGCTGCATCGGGCTCGCAGCGTGTGGTGGCTGCGGTCGACCGCACCATTCCCGTCGACGGACTCAAGCTCGACGAGCCGCGCCAGGTGCTCGTGGGCAGCGGCAGCTCTGCCAGCCCCAAGCTGCTGGTGGTGGCGCGCAATGAAACCGGCAAGCCGCTGTCGCGCGCCGGAATCCGCGCCGTGTACTTCGACGGCGAGAGCAAGCTCGACGAGCGCAGCGAGATGCTGCCCGTGGCCGTGCTGGAGCCCGGCGAGAGCGCCCCCGCGCTGATCGACATGCCCAGCGGCAAGAACGTGACGCGCCAGGAGCTGCGCGTGCAGAAGCTGGCCGAGCCCTACAGCGCGGTGAAGGGGCCGCGCATGGCGTTCTCGCGCGTGCGGCTGGTGCAGCAGGGCGACCGCGTCCGGCTGGTGGGCCGCATCGTCAACGACCGCAAGGACGCCACCGTGCTCGGCGGCTTCGAGGTGCTGGCCACGCTGTACGACGACGCGGGGCAGGTGATCGGCTTCGGCCACGGCTACGGGCAGGCCAACGAGATCCAGCCCGGCGCACGCACCTCGGTGGACGTGAGCATCGCGCGCTTCGGCCGCGCGGCAGCCATCGCGGCGTGGGACTACCGCATCGGCTACAGCACCGTCGAGGCCTCGGGCGGGCGCACGCCGGTGCTCAACGCCGACCGCGTGATCCGCACCGCGGGCGGCCCGGAAAGCTTCAACCCCGAACTGCGCCTGGGCACCGACGACCTGCTGGCCGACGACAGCGAGCGCTTCGACGACAAGCTGCTCGAGCTGCTGCCGCTGGTGGACGGGCGCAACAACATCCAGCAGCGGCTCTTCCTGGGCGAACTGGTCAACCGCAGCACCGATGCCGTGGTGCTCGCGCCGGGCGGCGTGATCTCGCGCTTCAGCGGCAGCAAGGCGCACGGCACGACCACGATCTCGGGACTGTCCTACCTGTATCCCGGCGAGCGCTTTCCCATCTACCTGGAGCCGCAGGACATGGAGCGCATCACCGACACGCGCATCGAATGGAAGCCGATGCGCCGCGCGGCGCTGCCCGGCCCGCGCAAGCCGCTGGAGGTGAAGGTGACGGGCACCAAGGCCGAGATCGGCAGCGTGCTGCTCAACTTCAGCCAGCGCTTTTCATACAAGTACGTGGTGGTCAGCGGCAGCGTGAAGAACCCGGGCACGGGCATCGTCGGCAAGGTGCGGCTGTGGGTGAGCCTGCGCGACCGTAACGGGCAGCTCACGGGCTTCAAGCTGGTGGACAACCTGCCGGCCATCGCGCCGGGCGAGAGCGTGCCCTTCCAGGCGAGCGTGGAGCAGAACGGCCGCGACTTCGCGAGCGTGACCACGCTATACCAAACCGAATAGCCCCTGGGGCGACGGAATTGGGCAGTTCGCGCCATGATCGCGCCCATGATTCCGTTCTCCATCCTCGACCTTTCCCCGATCACCGAGGGCAGCGACGCCGCGCAGTCGTTCCGCAACTCGCTCTCGCTGGCGCAGCATGGCGAGAAACTGGGCTACACGCGCTACTGGCTGGCCGAGCACCACGGCATGCCGGGCATCGCGAGCGCGGCCACCGCCGTGCTGCTGGCCTACGTGGGGGCGGGCACTTCCACCATCCGCATCGGCGCCGGCGGCGTGATGCTGCCGAACCACTCGCCGCTGGTGATCGCCGAGCAGTTCGGCACGCTGGAGTCGCTCTACCCGGGGCGTGTCGACCTCGGCCTGGGGCGCGCGCCCGGTTCCGACCAGCGCACCGCGCGGGCCCTGCGGCGCAACCTGGAGTCGGACGCCGACCAGTTCCCGCAGGACGTGATCGAGCTGATGGACTTCATGTCGAAGAATCCGCAGCAGCCGGTGCGCGCCGTGCCCGGCGCGGGGCTGGAGGTGCCGGTGTGGATCCTGGGCTCCAGCACCTTCGGCGCGCAGCTCGCGGCCCATCTGGGGCTGCCCTACGCGTTTGCCTCGCACTTCGCGCCGCAGCAGATCATGCAGGCCATCCAGATCTATCGCGAGACCTTCAGGCCCTCGGCGCAGCTGCAGAAGCCGTACGTGATGCTGGGCTTCAACGTGTTCGCGGCCGACACCGACGAGGAGGCCGAGTTCCGCGCCACCTCATGGCAGCAGGCCTTCGTGAACCTGCGCAGCGGCCGTCCGGGGCGCCTGCCGCCGCCGGTGGAGGGCTACCGGCAGAAGGTCGGTCCGGCGGAGAACGCGCTGCTCGACTCGGTGCTGTCGTGCTCGGCAGTGGGTTCGGTCGAGACGGTGAAGAAGGGCGTGGAAGCCTTCGTCGCGCGCACCGGCGCGGACGAACTCATGATCACCTCTCAGGTGTTCGACCACGCGGCCCGGCTGCGCTCCTACGAGCTGCTCGCCGAGGCGTTCGGGCAGACGAAGCGGTAACTGCGGTCAGGCCGCCCGCTTGCGGGCTTCCTCGTCGACGAGGTCCTTCTTCGAGAGCTTGCCCACGGGCGTCTTGGGCAACTCTGCGCGGATCTCCAGCGCGCCGATCATCTCGTGCTTGCCGAGGCGGTCCTTCAGGAAGGCTTTCAGCGCGTCGAGCGTCAGTTCGGGCGCGCCTTCCTTGAGCTTCACGAAGGCCTTGGGCGACTGGCCGCGGTACTCGTCGGGGATGCCGATCACGCAGACCTCGGCCACCGAGGGATGCTCGTACAGCGCCTCCTCCAGCACGCGCGGATAGACGTTGTAGCCGCCGCACAGCAGCATGTCCTTGGTGCGGTCGACGATGTAGAGGTAGCCGTCGGAATCCATCTTCGCGACGTCGCCGCTGCGGAAGTAGCCGTCGGCCGTCATCGAATCGGCCGTGGCCTTGGGGTTGTTCCAGTAGCCCTTCATCACGTTCGGGCCCTTGATGCAGAGCTCGCCCGCTTCGCCGAAGGTGGTGATGTCCTTCGCCGGATCGTCCAGGCTCACGAGCTTGATGCGCACCTGCGGCAGCGGCATGCCGCACGAGCCCGCCTTGCGCAGGCCGCGCGCGGGCGTGAAGGTGCCCACGGGCGAGGTCTCGGTCATGCCCCAGCCTTCGTTGAGATGGCAGCCTGTGAGTTCGAAGAAGCGCTGCTCCACTTCCACCGGCAGCGGCGCGCCGCCCGAGCCGCAGAACTTGAGCGAGCGCAGGTCCATTTCCTTCGCCTTGGGGTGCGAGAGGATGGCGGTGTACATCGTCGGCACGCCGGGGAACACGCTGATGCGGCTGGCGGCGAGCTCGTTCATCACCGCGTCGACGTCGAAGCGCGTGTGCAGCACCAGCGCCGCGCCCAGGCGCACGCCGAGCAGCATCGCGGCGCTGAGCGCGAAGATGTGGAAGAGCGGCAGCACCACCAGGAAGCGCTCCTTGCCTTCCTCCAGGATCGGCGGTTCGCCCCGGGTCGATTCGTAATACTGGGCCGAGGCCGACGTGAGGTTGGCGTGGGTGAGCATCGCGCCCTTGGGCAGGCCGGTGGTGCCGCCGGTGTATTGCAGCACCACGATCTCTTCCGTGAGGTCTCCCAGCGGATAGGTCTTGTGCCTGCCTTCGCTCTTGAGCAGGTCGGTGAAGCGCACGTGCCGGTCGTCCACCGGCACCGGGGCGATCTGGCCGGCTCCCTGCAGCTGGGCCTGCACCTTGTCGCCCATGGCGCCGTAGTCGCCGAGGCTGCCGACCACCAGCTTCTTCAGGCGCGAGTTGTCGAGCAGGCGCGCCATCTGCGGGTAGAGGTTGACGAGGTCGAGCGTGACGAGGATGTCGGTGCGGCTGTCCTCGATCTTGTGGGCCAGCACGCGCTCGGCGTCCAGCGGCGAGTAATTGACCACCGTGCCGCCAGCTTTGAGCACCGCGAAGAAGGCGATCGGGTAGTGCGGCGTATTCGGCAGGTAGAGGCCGACATGCACGCCGGGCTTCACGCCCAGGTCCTGCAGGCCCTTGGCGGCGCGTTCGACGGCGGCGCCAAGCTCGCGATAAGTGATGGCCTGGCCCATGAATTCGACAGCAGACCGCTCGGGCCAGCGCTCCACGGCTTCGTCGAGCATCTGCTGCACCGGCTTCACGGGCAGTTCGGCGTCCCAGCGCATGCCTTCGGGGTAGGCGCGTGTCCAGGGGAGGGGGTCGCCGGCATTGGCGGCGGTGGAAGGTGTGGCCATGCGTCTTGTCTCCGCTTGCGGTTGTCTCGTGAATGGCGTGGCGGGTCTTGCTGCCGCCTTCGTCCGGAATCACTTTAGCGCCGGCCCTCCCGTCGATGGCCTTCGGGCTGACAAACCGGCGACACGGGTTTTCCCGATTTCCCACACGCCGGAAGCCCCTTGCGCGGGGCTGGGACAATAGCGGGCTTATGGCAAAGCATCGGATCGTTGTGGGACTGAGCGGCGGAGTGGACTCCGCGGTGACGGCGCACCTGCTCAAGCAGCAGGGGCACGAGGTGGTCGGCATCTTCATGAAGAACTGGGAAGACGACGACGACAGCGAGTACTGCTCGTCGAACATCGACTTCGTGGACGCCGCCAGCGTGGCCGACGTGCTGGGCATCGAGATCGAGCACGTCAACTTCGCGGCCGACTACAAGGACCGCGTGTTCGCCGAGTTCCTGCGCGAGTACAAGGCCGGCCGCACGCCCAACCCCGACGTGCTGTGCAACGCCGAGATCAAGTTCAAGGCCTTCCTCGACCACGCCATGCGCCTGGGCGCCGAGAAGATCGCCACCGGGCACTACGCCCGCGTGCGGCTGAACGAGGCCACCGGCAGGCACGAGCTGCTCAAGGGGCTCGATCCGGCGAAGGACCAGAGCTACTTCCTGCACCGCCTGAACCAGGCGCAGCTGTCGAAGACGCTGTTCCCGGTCGGCGAGCTGCACAAGACCGAGGTGCGCCGCATCGCCGAGGAAATCGGCCTGCCCAACGCGAAGAAGAAGGACTCGACCGGCATCTGCTTCATCGGCGAGCGGCCGTTCCGCGAATTCCTGAACCGCTACATCTCCAAGGAACCGGGGCCCATCAAGGACGATCGCGGCCGCAAGCTGGGCGAGCACCAGGGGCTGAGCTTCTACACGCTGGGGCAGCGGCAGGGGCTGGGCATCGGCGGCGTGAAGGAAAAGGGCGCGCAGCGCGGCTCGGGCGACCATTCGCCATGGTTCGTGGCGCGCAAGGACGTCGAGAAGAACACGCTGTGGGTGGTGCAGGGGCACGACCATCCCTGGCTGCTGTCGTCGGAGCTGAAGGCGGACGACGCGAGCTGGATTTCCGGCGAGGCGCCGGTGCCGGGCGCTTACGGTTCCAAGGCGCGCTATCGGCAGGCCGATGCGGCTTGCGAGATGGAGGCGGTGGAGGGCGGCGTGAATCCGGCCGCCTTCGGACTGCGCTTCGGCGACGCGCAATGGGCGGTGACGCCGGGGCAGTCGGCCGTGCTCTATGACGGTGAACGCTGCCTTGGCGGCGGCGTCATCGTCTGACGAAGCTTTTCAACTCAGGGCACTGATCGCACCGATTCGTCGACGTGGACCACGTCGAGCGGGTATCGCTTGCCGGCCAGATGGTCTTCCACGCACTGCAGCAGCAACGGGCTGCGGTGCCGCGCGACGCTCGCGCGGATCTCGTCGGCCGTCATCCAGACGGTGCGAACGATGCCTTTGTCGAGCGGGCGGCCTTCCTCGAACCCGCCAAGCGTGCCCATGAAAGCAAAGCGCATGTAGGTGATGTCTTCGCCGCCCTCCGCGAGCGGACGGGAACGTGCCATGTAGATGCCGATGAGCGCAGTTGGCATGAAATGATGGGCAGTTTCTTCCAGGGTCTCGCGGGCGCAGCCTTCGGCGGGTGATTCGCCGGGGTCGAGATGGCCTGCCGGCGTGTTGAGGCGCAGGCCGTCGGGAGTCTGCTCCTCGACCAGCAGGAAGCGCCCGTCGCGCTCGATCACCGCGGCGACGGTGACATTGGGCTTCCAGCGTGGAGTTGGCATCGTTTGGCCTTTTATTTCAATACATAGCCGCTGAAGCGCCAGACGCGGTCCTGGTCCAGGTGGAAACTGACGAGTTCGCGAACGGTCCCGTCAGGTTTGCCCGTGAAGCGGGTTTCATATTCGATGCTGATGTACTGGCCAGCAATGCCGGCATCAGCGTCGGCGACGACCTGTCGGTTGACCGCGACCCAGGTGCGCATCTGGGGCACGCCGATGGGCGCCCGGCTTCGGCTGACCTGGCTGGTGAAGTCGGCGCGCGTCACGCGATTGCGGGTCGCCGGCGTGGCGCCGTCCCAGAGTTCGGCGGCGCGGCCCTGGTCGATCATCTGGATCGCCATCAGGCCGCCGCGCACCATTTCGCTTGCTTCGACCTCTTCCGCGGTGGCGGGCCCCAGCCAGCTCCAGAGCAATGCGGTGGCGAGCAGCAGCCGGATCATCGGATTCATTCGTCTCGTTCCTTGGTGCGGCGCGCGCAGGGCGCAGGCCGTTGGAGAGACTACTGTAGCTCGCCCGGAATTCCGGGCTCAGCGCGCGCCGACCACTCCAGGCAGCGCGTCGGCCTCGATGGTTTCGAGCCGGTAGCCCAGCCCGTAGATGGCCAGCAGCAGGAAGCCGTTGGCCGGGCGCAGGTCGAGCTTGGTCCGCAGGCGGGAGATGTGGGTGTCGAGCGAGCGCGACAACGCCTCGATTCCCAGACCCCAGACGGCCTCGTGCAGATGCTCGCGCGAAAGCAGGCGGCCGAGGTTCTGGAACAGGAAGAGTGCGAGCTCGTATTCCCGATTCTTCAGTTCGACCTGTACGCCACGCACCTTGAGCACGCGCGAAGGTGGATAGAAGTGGTAGGGGCCGAAGATCAGCTCGTTTTCGTGCTGGGCCGGGTAGGAGCGGCGCAGCAGCGCATTGACGCGGGCTTCGAGCTCGCCGGCGCGGGCGGGCTTGGCCATGAAGTCGTCGGCGCCGGCATTGAGGCCCTCGACCATGTCGGCCTCGCCGGGCTTGTCGGAGACGAAAAGAATGGGAAGGCGGCTGTTGAGATCCCGGCGGATGGTCGCCACCACCTCCGAGCCCTTCATGTCGGGAAGATTCCAGCCGAGTATCAGCAGGTCGAAGGTCTGGCGGCGCATGGCCTGCAGCAGCGCCCTTCCTTCCGTATACGGGTGGCACTCGTGTTCGAGTGCAGTCATGGTTCGATTGATCTGCTTGATCTGATCAACACCGTCGTCGAGTACCGCGATTCGCATTCGAGCCCCTTTTTTCCTCCCTTCGTCAGCTTCCGTGAACTGGCGATTGATGAGGGGAAGTGTATCTATCTGCGACTAAGGTAAAGTTTTCGGAATTGCAACTAATGCACGCAATTCGCCGATTTCTGAGGGCTTGTTAACGAAGTTGAATGCAGTTGGATACAAATGGGGATTTTGGTCGGCGAACCTCTTCCGGTTCCCGTCCATGCCGTCGCCGTAGCAAATCACATGGAATGTAAATCAAAGGTATTCGCTCCTTTGCCGGTCGTCTCTATCGGATACCCGAATTCGCTATCAATTGAATAGCTGAAGTTATAGTATCCATAAGCTCCTCAACGCTTTGGGATGAAAACGACAGAGCGCTCCGGCGACAGCGATCGGCTGTAATCTTGCTGTAAGCTGCCGGCACATTCCCCCTGTGCCCCTTGCTCTGAGGAGATCTCTATGCTGATAGGCGTGCCCGCCGAGACACTGGCAGGCGAAACCCGCGTGGCTGTTACACCTGAGACGGTGAAAAAACTGGTGGCCTCCGGGCATACCGTAAGGGTGCAGTCGGGAGCGGGCGTGGCCGCCAGCGCCACCGATGCGGCCTACCAGGCCGCAGGCGCGGAGATCACCGACCAGGCAGGCGCCTTCTCCGCCGACATGGTCCTGAAGGTGCGCACGCCCACCGAGGCCGAGACCGCGCTGCTGAAGTCCGGCGCCGTCGTGATCGGCATGCTCAACCCCTTCGACGCGGCCGGCCTGCAGCGCCTGGCCGCCGCCGGCGTCACCGGCTTCGCGCTCGAGGCCGCCCCCCGCACCACCCGCGCCCAGAGCATGGACGTGCTCTCCTCGCAGGCCAACATCGCCGGCTACAAGGCCGTGATGATCGCGGCCGACAAGTACCAGCGCTTCTTCCCCATGCTCATGACGGCAGCCGGCACGGTGAAGGCCGCGCGCGTCGTCATCCTCGGCGTGGGCGTGGCGGGCCTGCAGGCCATCGCCACCGCCAAGCGCCTGGGCGCCGTCATCGAGGCGTCCGACGTGCGCCCCAGCGTCAAGGAGCAGATCGAGTCGCTGGGCGGCAAGTTCATCGACGTGCCCTACGAGACCCAGGAAGAGAAAGACGCGGCCGAAGGCGTCGGCGGCTACGCGCGGCCGATGCCCGCGAGCTGGCTCAGCCGACAGCAGGCCGAGGTCGCCAAGCGCGTGGCGCTGGCCGACGTGGTCATCAGCACCGCGCTCATTCCGGGGCGCGCCGCGCCGACCCTCATCACCGAGGACATGGTCAAGTCCATGAAGCCGGGCTCCGTCATCGTCGACATCGCGGCCGGTAAAGGCCCGGATGGGGTGGGCGGCAACTGCCCGCTGTCGGAGGCCGACAAGACCGTGGTCAAGCATGGCGTGACCATCGTGGGCGAGACCAACCTCGCCGCGCTCGTGGCGGCCGACGCCTCGGCGCTGTATGCGCGCAACGTGCTCGACTTCCTCAAGCTCATCGTCACCAAGGAGGGCGCGCTGAAGATCGACCTCGAGGACGACATCGTCGCCGCCTGCCGCGTCACGCACGACGGCCAGGTCACGAAGAAGTAACGCAACAAGCAACGCCCGTCGAGGAGAAGAACATGGACATCGTCTCTCACACAGTCATCAACCTGATCATCTTCGTGCTGGCCATCTACGTGGGCTACCACGTCGTGTGGACCGTCACGCCCGCGCTGCATACGCCGCTGATGGCGGTGACCAACGCCATCTCGGCCATCGTGATCGTGGGCGCCATGCTGGCGGCCGCGCTCACCGACACGCCCCTGGGCAAGACCATGGGCGTGCTGGCCGTGGCCCTGGCCGCGGTGAACGTCTTCGGCGGCTTCCTCGTCACGAGGCGCATGCTGGAAATGTTCAAGAAGAAGGACAAGAAGGCCGCACCCGCAGCCAACGCCGAGGGAGCTGCCAAGTGAGCATGAACCTCGTCACGCTGCTGTACCTCGTCGCCAGCATCTGCTTCATCCAGGCCCTGAAGGGCCTGAGCCATCCCACCACCTCCATCCGCGGCAACATCTTCGGCATGACCGGCATGGCCATCGCCGTGCTGACCACAGGAGCGTTGATCTACAAGCTCGCCAGCGGCAACCTCGCCGGCCTGGGCTACGTGCTGGTCGCGCTGGTCGTCGGCGGCGGCCTGGGCGCCTACATGGCCAACAAGGTCGAGATGACCAAGATGCCCGAACTGGTCGCTTTCATGCACAGCATGATCGGCCTGGCGGCGGTGTTCATCGCGGTGGCCGCCGTGGCCGAGCCGCATGCCTTCGGCATCGCGCTCAAGGGCGATCCGATCCCGAGTGGCAACCGGCTGGAGCTCTTCCTGGGAGCGGCCATCGGTGCCATCACCTTCAGCGGCTCGGTCATCGCCTTCGGCAAGCTTTCGGGCAAGTACAAGTTCCGCCTGTTCCAGGGCGCGCCCGTGCAGTTCTCGGGCCAGCACATGCTCAATCTCGTGCTGGGCCTGGCGACCATCGGCCTGGGGCTGGTGTTCGTCTTCACCGAAAGCTGGCCGGCCTTCTTCGCGATGCTGGCGCTGGCCTTCGTGATGGGCGTGCTCATCATCATCCCCATCGGCGGCGCCGACATGCCGGTGGTGGTGTCGATGCTCAACAGCTACTCCGGCTGGGCGGCCGCGGGCATCGGCTTCAGCCTGAACAACGCGATGCTGATCGTGGCCGGTTCGCTGGTGGGCTCCTCGGGTGCGATCCTGAGCTACATCATGTGCAAGGCCATGAACCGCTCGTTCTTCAACGTGATCCTGGGCGGCTTCGGCGGCGACGCGGCCGCGGCCACGGGCGGCGCGAAGGAGCAGCGTCCAGTGAAGAGCGGCAGCGCCGACGACGCGGCCTTCGTGCTCGGCAACGCCGAGACGGTGGTGATCGTGCCCGGCTACGGCCTCGCCGTGGCCCGCGCCCAGCACGCGGTGAAGGAGCTCGCGCAGAAGCTCGTAGAGAAGGGCATCACCGTGAAGTACGCCATCCACCCGGTGGCAGGCCGCATGCCCGGCCACATGAACGTGCTGCTGGCCGAGGCCGAGGTGCCCTACGACCAGGTGTTCGAAATGGAGGACATCAACGGCGAGTTCGGCCAGGCCGACGTGGCGATCATCCTGGGCGCCAACGACGTGGTGAACCCGGCCGCGCACACCAAGGGCAGCCCGATCTACGGCATGCCGATCCTGGAGGCCTACAAGGCCAAGACCGTCATCGTCAACAAGCGCTCCATGGCCGCGGGTTATGCCGGCCTGGACAACGAGCTCTTCTACATGGACAAGACGATGATGGTCTTTGGCGATGCCAAAAAAGTAGTGGAAGATATGGGCAAGGCCATCGAATAGGCCGAAGGTCCCCGTCCGCGCAGCGGACGAGTTCTTCGCGGCGCCATCAAGTGCGCCGTTTTCGTTTTCAACAGTCCGACTCCCGGAGGAGACAAATCCAATGACCGATCGTCCCTGGCTCAGCAGCTATCCGCAGGGCGTGCCCGCCGATATCGATGCTTCGCAGTACCCCTCGCTGGTCGCGCTCATGGAGGAGAGCTTCAGGAAGTACGCCGACCGCACGGCCTACAGCTTCATGGGCAAGGACATCAGCTACGGCGAGACCGACAGGCAGAGCAAGTCGTTCGCGGGCTACCTGCAGAGCCTGGGCCTCGCCAAGGGCGACCGCGTGGCGGTGATGATGCCCAACTGCCCGCAGTACCCCATTGCGGTCGCGGGCATCCTGCGCGCCGGCCTCATCCTGGTCAACGTCAATCCGCTGTACACGCCGCGCGAACTGGAGCACCAGCTCAAGGATTCGGGCGCGAAGGCCATCGTCATCATGGAGAACTTCGGCACCACGCTGCAGCAATGCATCGCGAGCACGCCGGTCAAGCACATCGTGCTGGCTTCCATGGGCGACCGCCTCGGCTTCCTCAAGGGCGCGCTCGTCAACTACGTGGTGCGCAACGTCAAGAAGATGGTGCCCACCTTCAGCCTGCCGGGCGCGGTGCGCTTCAACGATGCGCTCGACAAGGGCGCGAGCGCTTCGCTCAAGCCCGTGGCCATCGGACCCGACGACGTGGCGGTGCTGCAGTACACCGGCGGCACCACCGGCGTGTCCAAGGGCGCGGTGCTCCTGCACCGCAACGTGATCGCCAACGTGCTGCAGTCCGAGGCGTGGAACGAGCCGGTCATGAACAAGGTGCCGGCCAACGAGCAGCCCACGGGCGTGTGCGCGCTGCCGCTGTATCACATCTTCGCGTTCACGGTCGGCATGATGCTGAGCATGCGCACGGGCGGAAAGCTGATCCTTATCCCGAATCCGCGCGACATTCCCGGCGTGCTGAAGGAGCTGTCGAAGCACACGATCCACAGCTTCCCGGCCGTCAACACGCTCTTCAACGGGCTGGCGAACCACCCCGACTTCAACACCGTCAACTGGAAGAACCTGAAGGTGTCGGTGGGCGGCGGCATGGCGGTGCAGGCCGCGGTGGCGAAGCTCTGGCTCGAGAAGACGGGCTGCCCGATCTGCGAGGGCTACGGCCTTTCCGAGACCTCGCCCTCGGCCACCTGCAACCCGACCAACAGCACGGCCTACACCGGCACCATCGGCCTGCCGCTGCCGAGCACCTGGCTCAGGCTGCTCGACGACGACGGCAACGAGGTGCCCGTCGGCGAGCGCGGCGAGATCGCCATCAAGGGCCCGCAGGTGATGGCCGGCTACTGGCAGCGCCCCGACGAGACCGCGAAGGTCATGACGGCCGACGGCTACTTCAAGAGCGGCGACATCGGCGTGGTCGACGAGCGCGGCTACTTCAAGGTGGTCGACCGCAAGAAGGACATGATCCTGGTGTCGGGTTTCAACGTGTACCCGAACGAGGTCGAGGATGTGGTCGCACTCATTCCGGGCGTGCTCGAGTGCGCCGCGGTCGGCGTGCCCGACGACAAGACGGGCGAGGCCGTGAAGCTCGTGATCGTCAAGAAAGACCCTTCGCTCACGGAGGCGCAGGTGCGCGAGTACTGCAGAGCAAACCTTACGGGTTACAAGCAGCCGCGCATCGTAGAGTTTCGTACCGACATGCCGAAGACGCCGGTCGGCAAGATCCTTCGCCGCGAGCTGCGCGACACCAAGAAGTAAGTGCGCGAGCACGCGCTGGAGTAAGGGTTCGGCCCGGGTGGGGCCAAGGCATCGATCTTGCATATTCGCGGGTCGATGCTCAGGTTTGTCTTTACCCGTTTGAGTCTGTTGGTGCCGACCTTCTTCGGCATGACACTGCTCGCCTTCTTTCTCATCCGGCTCGTGCCGGGCGACCCCATTGAAACCATGGCCGGCGAGCGCGGGATCGACCCCGCGCGCCATGCCGAACTGCGCACCGCCTACGGCTTCGACAAGCCGGTGATCGTGCAGTACGGCATCTACATCGCCCGCGTGCTGCACGGCGATCTCGGCAAGTCGCTCATCACGCAGGACACGGTGATGAGCGAGTTCCTCTCGCTCTTCCCGGCCACGGTCGAGCTCGCGGTGTGCGCCATTCTTTTCGCGCTGCTGCTCGGGCTGCCGGCGGGCATCCTCGCGGCGGTGCGGCGCAACTCCATCTTCGACCACGGCGTGATGGCCACCTCGCTCACCGGCTACTCGATGCCGATCTTCTGGTGGGGGTTGCTGCTGATCCTGTTCTTCTCGGTGCAGCTCGGATGGACGCCCGTATCGGGCCGCATCGCGGTGCAGTACTACGTCGAGCCCGACACCGGCTTCCTGCTCGTCGACGCGCTGCGCGCCGGCGAGACCGACGCCTTCTGGTCGGCGCTGCACCACCTCGTGCTGCCGGCCGTGGTGCTCGGCACGGTGCCGCTCGCGGTCATCGCGCGCATGACGCGCTCGGCCATGCTCGAGGTGCTGGGCGAGGACTACATCCGCACCGCGCGCGCCAAGGGGCTTTCGCGCTTTCGCGTGGTGGGGCTGCATGCGCTGCGCAACGCGCTCATTCCGGTGGTGACGGTCATCGGGCTGCAGGTGGGCGTGCTGTTCACGGGCGCGATCCTCACCGAGACCATCTTCTCCTGGCCCGGCGTCGGCAAGTGGCTCATCGAGGCCATCGGCCGGCGCGACTACCCGGTGCTGCAGGGCGGCATGCTGCTGCTCGGCGGCATCGTGATGCTGGTCAACCTTCTCGTAGACGTGGCGTACGGCGTCATCAACCCACGCATCAGGCGCTGAGCTTCCCCATGGCGACAACCACGCAGATCACCGTTTCCGACGGTGCGGGCAAGAGCACCGCACCCCCCGGCCCCTGGCGCGAATTCTGGACGGCCTTCTCGGCCAACCGCGGCGCGGTCATCGGGCTCGCCACCATCGTCGTGCTGCTGCTGGTCGCGCTGTTCGCGCCGTGGATCGCGCCGCACGCACCGAACGAGACCAACAGCGCCGTCTTCCTGCAGCCGCCGGCGTGGCAGAAGGGCGGCTCCATGAGCTACCTGCTGGGCACCGACGCCATCGGCCGCGACATTCTTTCGCGGCTCATGTACGGCGCGCGGCTGTCGCTTTCGATCGGCGTCGCGGTGGTGGCGCTGTCGGTGATCGCGGGCGTGGTGCTCGGGCTCATCGCGGGCTTCTTCCGCGGCGTGCTCGAGATCGCGATCATGCGGCTGATGGACATCGTGCTCACGCTGCCCAGCCTGCTGCTGGCCATCGTGATCGTCGCGATCCTCGGGCCGGGGCTCGTCAATGCGATGCTCGCGGTGGCCATCGTGGTGCTGCCGCACTACGTGCGCATCACGCGTGCCGCCGTCATCGCCGAGGTCTCGCGCGACTACGTGACCGCCGCGCGCGTGAGCGGCGCCGGCACGCTGCGGCTGATGTTCCGCGAGGTGCTGCCCAACTGCGCCGCGCCGCTGATCGTGCAGGCTTCGCTCGGCATTTCCACTGCCATCCTCGACGCGGCGGCGCTCGGCTTCCTGGGCCTCGGGGCGCAGCCGCCGTCGCCCGAGTGGGGAACCATGCTGGCCGACGCGCGCGAGTTCGTGCTGCGTGCGTGGTGGGTCGTCACCTTCCCGGGAATGGCGATCCTGGCGGCCGTGCTCGCATTCAATCTCCTGGGCGACGGGCTGCGCGATGCGCTCGACCCCAAACTGAAACGCTAGCATGAAGCACACCCCCGGGCTTGCCCACTTCGTGTGGCCTCCTACCCCCTTGCAGGGGGCAACACCAGCGGGCCGGCAAAGCCGGTTCCGCGGTGTTCCTGGAACAGGCCGTTCGGGCCGGAGTCACTGATATGCCTTTGCTTGAAATAGAGGACCTGCACGTCGAGTTCCCCACTCAAGGCGGTGTGCTGCATGCGGTAGACGGCGTGAGCCTCAGTCTCGAAGAGGGCGAGGTGCTCGGCATCGTCGGCGAATCGGGCTCGGGCAAGAGCGTCACGATGATGGCGCTGATGGGGCTCGTTGGCTTCCCGGGCCGCGTGCGCGCGCAGCACATGCGCTTCGCCGGCAGGGACCTGCTCGGCATTTCCGACAAGGCGCGCCGTGCGCTGGTCGGCAAGGAAGTCGCGATGATCTTCCAGGAGCCGACCACCAGCCTCAACCCTTGCTTCACCATCGGCTTCCAGCTGATGGAAACGCTGCGGCTGCACCTGAAGCTCGACAAGCGCGAAGCGAAGAAGCGCGCGACCGAGTTGCTGGAGCAGGTGGGCATTCCGGCCGCGTCCTCGCGCCTGGGGAGCTTTCCGCACCAGCTCTCGGGCGGCATGAACCAGCGCGTGATGATCGCGATGGCCATCGCCTGCAATCCGCGCCTCCTGATCGCCGACGAGCCGACCACCGCGCTCGACGTGACCATCCAGGCGCAGATCCTCGACCTGCTGCGCGACCTGCAGAAGGAGCGCGGCATGGCGCTGGTGCTCATCACGCACAACATGGGCGTGGTCAGCGAGATGGCGCAGCGCATCGCCGTGATGTACGCGGGCCAGGTGATGGAGCACCAGCGCGTCGACCGCCTCTTCGCACAGCCGCAGCACCCCTACACCGAGGCGCTGCTCGCGGCACTGCCCGAACGCGCCGCGCCCGAGGGGCGCCTCGCCACCATCAGCGGCGTGGTGCCCGGCGTGCACGACCGGCCCGCCGGCTGCCTGTTCGCGCCGCGCTGCGGCTACGTCACCGAGCGCGCCTGCCAGGTGCGGCCGGCGCTGCGCGAGTCGCACGGCGCCGAGGTGCGCTGCCACTTTCCGCTCGGCGATCCGGGGCGAGGAGAGGCCATCGCGGGCGATCCGCCGAAGCAGCGGGTCGTGGAGGTCGCGGCATGAGCGAGGCATCGACTGACGTGGTGGTCGAGGCCAAGAACCTCCAGCGCACCTACGACATCCGCCGCGGGCTGTTCCGCGCGCCTTCGCACTTGCGCGCCGTGGGCGACATCTCCTTCCGAATCGAGCGCGGCCGCACGCTGGCCGTGGTCGGCGAATCGGGCTGCGGCAAGTCGACGCTGGCGCGCATGGTCGCGCTGATCGAGAAGCCGACGGCGGGCCAGCTCACGCTGGTCGGCGCCGACGCGGTGAGCCCGCCGCCCGAGCGCAGGCGCGAGCTGCGCCAGGCTGTGCAGCTGGTGTTCCAGAATCCGTACGGCTCGCTCAATCCGCGCAAGAAGATCGCGACGGTGCTCGAAGACCCGCTGGCCATCAACACCACCCTGGGCAAGCAGGAGCGCGCTGCAAAAGCGCGCGACATGCTCGCGCGCGTGGGCCTGCGGCCCGAGTACGCCAACCGCTACCCGCACATGTTTTCGGGCGGCCAGCGCCAGCGCATCGCCATCGCGCGCGCGTTGATGCTGAGCCCGCGCCTGCTGGTGGCCGACGAGCCGGTGTCGGCGCTCGACGTGTCGATCCAGGCGCAGGTGCTGAACCTTCTGGCCGACCTTCAGGCCGAGCTGGGCCTGGCGTATCTCTTCATCTCGCATGACCTCGGCGTGGTGCGGCACATCGCGCACGAGGTGCTGGTGATGTACCTCGGCCATGCGGTGGAGCAGGGACCGAAGTCGCGCATCTTCTCGCGGCCGCTGCATCCGTACACGCAGGCGCTGCTGGCATCCACGCCGGGGCTCAGCAGCCAGCGCATCGTGCTCAAGGGCGAGCTGCCGTCGCCGCTGAATCCGCCTTCTGGCTGCGTGTTCAGCACGCGCTGCCCGCATGTGGAGCAGCGCTGCCGCGAAGAGCGCCCGCTGCTGCGCATGCTCGACGAGCGGCAGGTGGCCTGTCACTTCTCCGAGAAGTTCCTGGAAGGCGCGCCGCTCGCGCGCGCCGACGTTCCCTCCGCCGCCTCCATCGCGATGGCGACGAATCCCTAGCGTTCCTTCGGTTCCTGTTTCCGTTCCCGTTCTCGCAGTTCTTTCAACCGTGTATCAAGGAGTCCAAATGAAGACCCAGCCCACCGTTTCGCGCCGCTCACGAAGCCTGGCGCTCCTGGCACCTGCAGCGCTCGCAGCCCTTACCCTGGCCTGCGGCGCGGTGTCCGCCAAGACGCTGGTGTATTGCTCGGAAGGCAGCCCTGAGAATTTCTATCCGGGCATGAACACCACCGGCACCTCTTTCGACGTGACCACGCAGGTCTACAACACCATCGTCGAGTTCGAGCGCGGCGGCACCAAGGTCGTGCCCGGCCTTGCCGAGAAATGGGAGATCTCCCCCGACGGTACCGTCTACACCTTCCACCTGCGCAAGGGCGTGAAGTGGCACACCACGAGCAAGAGCTTCAAGCCCACGCGCGACTTCAACGCCGACGACTTCATCTTCATGATCGAGCGCCAGTGGAAGGAGAGCGACCCCTTCTTCAAGGTCACGAGCCAGAACCACTCCTACTTCAACGACATGGGCATGCCCAAGCTGCTGAAGTCTGTGGACCGCATCGACGACTACACCGTGAAGATCACGCTCAACCAGGCCGAGGCACCGTTCCTCGCGAACCTGGCGATGCAGTACGCGGGCATCCAGTCGAAGGAATACGCCATCGCGATGCTGAAGGCCGGAACGCCCGAGAAGGTCGACCAGGACCCGATCGGCACCGGCCCCTTCTACCTCGTGCAGTACCAGAAGGACGCGATCATCCGCTTCAAGGCCTTCCCGCAGTACTGGGGCGGCAAGGCCAAGATCGACGACCTCGTGTTCGCGATCACGCCTGACGCGTCGGTGCGCTGGGCCAAGCTGCAGAAGGGCGAGTGCCACGTCATGCCCTACCCGAACCCGGCCGACCTCGACGCGATCCGCAAGGACCCGAACGTGCAGCTGCTGGAGCAGCCCGGCCTGAACGTGGGATACCTCTCGTACAACACGACGAAGAAGCCTTTCGACGACGTGCGCGTGCGCAAGGCCATCAACATGGCGATCAACAAGAAGGCCATCATCGACGGCGTGTATCTGTCGACCGGCGTGGCCGCGAAGAACCCGATCCCGCCGACCATGTGGTCCTACAACGACGCGGTGAAGGACGATCCGTACGACCCCGAAGCCGCCAAGAAGCTGCTGGCGCAGGCCGGCTTCCCCGACGGCTTCTCCACCGACCTGTGGGCCATGCCGGTGCAGCGCCCGTACAACCCGAACGCCAAGCGCATCGCCGAGCTGATGCAGGCCGACCTCGCCAAGATCAACGTCAAGGCCGAGATCAAGAGCTTCGAGTGGGGCGAGTACCGCAAGCGCCTGCAGGCCGGCGAGCACCAGATGGGCATGCTGGGCTGGACCGGCGACAACGGCGACCCGGACAACTTCCTCTACACGCTGCTGGGCTGCGCCTCGGCGAAGTCGGCCAGCGGCAGCAACATCTCGAAGTTCTGCTACCAGCCGTACGAAGACCTGGTGGTGAAGGCCAAGAGCGCGACCAAGCAGGCCGACCGCGACGCGCTCTACAAGAAGGCGCAGCTGATCTTCAAGGAGCAGGCGCCGTGGTTCACCATCGCGCACGCGGTGCAGCTGAAGCCGGTGCGCAAGGAAGTGATCGACTTCAAGCTGAGCCCGTTCGGCCGCCACACCTTCTACGGTGTGGACATCAAGTGAACGAGTAAACCCCCAGGCTCCGCGCACTTCGTGTCGCTTCGCCAACCCCCTTGCAGGGGGCAACACCTGCGGCCCGGCAAAGCCGGTTCCGCGGTGTTCCTGGAAAGAGAAATACTGTGAGTTCCCTGTCGCGTCCGCCTGTTGCCATCGTCGCTGCGATGCACGAGGAACTGGGCGCGCTGCTCGCGCTGATGCCCGACGAGCAGCGCGTGCGCGTCGCGGGCCGCGACTTCTGGGTGGGCCATCTGCATGGCCGGCCGGTGGTCGCGGTGCTGTCGCGCATTGGCAAGGTCGCGGCGGCGATCACGGCCACGGTGCTGCTGGAGCGCTTCGGCGTGCGGGCCATCGTGTTCACCGGCGTCGCGGGCGGACTGGCGCCGGGCGTGAACGTCGGCGACGTGGTGGTGGCCACGCAGATGCTGCAGCACGACCTCGATGCCTCGCCGATCTTTCCGAAATACGAAGTGCCGCTGATGGGGCTGTCGCGCTTCGCGGCCGATGCAGCCATCGGCGATGCGCTTGCGACGGTTGCGCGGGAGACGCTGCGCGATCCAGTGGCGCTGGTGGGGCAGGAGGCCGTCGACGAGTTCGGCTTGCGTTCGCCGAAGGTGCATCGCGGCCTGCTGGTGAGCGGCGACAGGTTCGTCTCGACCACCGTCGAGAGCGAGGCGCTGCAGCGCGCCTTGCCCGACGCACTCGCGGTCGAGATGGAAGGCGCCCCGGTGGCGCAGGTGTGTCACGACTACGGCGTGCCTTTTGCGGCGATGCGCACGATTTCCGACCGGGCCGACGATGCCGCGCACGGCGACTTCTCGCGCTTCGTCGCCGCGGTGGCGAGCCGCTACAGCCTCGCGCTGGTCGACGCGTGGCTGGCTTCGCTGCCGGCCGAGATCAGCTGAATTCAGCCGAGCGAGGGCGTGCGGCGGCGCGGGATGTCGCGCAGCAGCGGCGGGATCGACAGCGCCAGCAGCAGCGCCGCCAGCGGCACCACGCAGACGAAGCCCACGTACTTGAAGCCCAGCGCGCCCGCCGCGCCGCCGAGCACGAACATGCCGACCAGCCCGCCGGCGCGGCGCATGCGGCTGCGGTCGTGGCGTACGGGCAGGGCGTGCGCCGGCGCCGATTTCGAGCGGCGGTTCCAGTAGAGCATCTTGCCGATCTCGATGCCCATGTCGGTGATGTTGCCGGTCATGTGGGTGGTGCGGATGCTGCCGCCCGAGGTCTTGGAGGCCACCGCGTTCTGCAGGCCCATGATGAAGGACAGCAGCAGCACGGTGAGCGGCACCGCGAAGGGCGTGGCCCAGGTCAGCGTGATGGCGCCCATGAGCCCGAAGGGAAACATCAGCGCCGCCTCCAGCATCAGCGGCAGTGCGTACACGCCGTGCATGCGGTGCTGGCGGGCCCAGTTGACGAGCACCGCGCACACGGCTGCGCCGGTCAGGAAGGCCAGGATCGCGCCCAGTGCGTTCAAGAGCAGCTTGACGTTGCCCAGCACCATGCCGTCGGCCAGCTGCGAGGCGAAGCCGGTCATGTGCGAGGTGTACATGTGCAGCACGAGAAAGCCGCCCGCGTTGATGGCGCCGGCATTGAAGGCCAGCAGGAGGCCCAGCGCGGTGTTGGTCGACGGCGCGCGGTGGCGGTTGGTGAGAAAGCGAATTCTGCGCAAGATGGCTCTCCGGTCGGCGCTTGGGGCCGGAGCCACTCTAGCACCGGGGCCGCCCGGGGAGGCTCTGCTACTTGAGCCAGCCGCGCCGGCGGAAGTACCACATCGGCACCAGCGCGCTCGCCGCCATGAGCACGATGGCGTAGGGGTAGCCCATGGCCCAGTCGAGCTCGGGCATGAACTTGAAGTTCATGCCGTAGATGCTGGCGATCAGCGTCGGCGGCAGCAGCGCCACGCTGGCCACCGAGAAGATCTTGATGGTCTTGTTCTGGTTGATGTTGATGAAACCGACGGTCGCATCCATCAGGAAGTTGATCTTGTCGAAGAGGAAGGCCGTGTGGTTGTCCAGCGACTCGATGTCGCGCAGGATCTGGCGGGCCTCCTCGAACTGCTCGGCGTTGAGCATCTTGCTGCGCATCATGAAGCTGACGGCGCGGCGCGTGTCCATCACGTTGCGGCGGATGCGCCCGTTCAGGTCTTCCTGCCGCGCGATGGCGCCGAGCACCTCGCCGGCCAGCTCGTCGCTGACGTTGCCCGACAGCACCTTCTTGCTCGCGGCCTCGAGCTCGTCGTAGATGTTCTCCAGCGAGTCGGCCGAGTATTCGGCGTCGGCGTCGAAGAGCTTGAGCATCACTTCCTTGGCGTCCTCGATCAGCCCCGGCGCGCGCCTCGCGCGCATGCGCAGCAGGCGGAACACGGGCACGTCCTCGTCGTGGATCGAGAACAGCACGCCGCGGCTGCGCAGGTCGGTGTTGTGCTGGTTGAGGATGAAGGCCACGCGCACGGCGCGCGGGGCTTCGTCGTCGTCGATCAGGAAGTCGGAGCGGATGTGCAGCTCGCCGTTGTCTTCCTCGTAGAAGCGCGCCGATTCCTCGATGTCCTCGTCCATCGCGTCTTCGGGGATGGACAGGCCGTAGTACTGCTTGATCCAGCGCTTCTCTTCGAGCGTGGGCGACTCGAGGTCGACCCAGATCGGCTGGAATCTGGAGAGCTCTTCGAGGGCCTCGATTTCTTCCTGGACTAGGCGGCCGTTGGCGAGCGTGAAGATGTTGAGCATGGGGCTCACTCCCGGGAATGACTGACTGGACGGTGGGCGAGGGGAGGGGCGCTTTCAATTCCCCGGCCCGACGTGCGCAGGAAGCGCGAAAAAAGCGTCAGCGAAAGGGAGTTGAAAGCTGCCGAGACGGGGCGGTTTCCATAGGAAAAATCTCCGGTTGCAGCGTGGCCCGATTATGTCACCGGCCACATGTCGGCGAGGTGGCCGGACTGGACGGGCATACAGTAAAGTCACGGTCCATGCAGAGCACTGCGCTTCCCGTTTTTTCCGCCGCGCCGAAGACCCAGGCCGAACGCCTGGCGCAGGCACTGGCCTCGCTCAACGAGGCGCAGCGCTCGGCGGTGGAGCACGGTGTGGCCGCGGCCACCGCCGGCCCGGACGAACGGCCGCTGCTCGTCATCGCCGGTGCCGGCTCGGGCAAGACCAGTACGCTGGCGCATCGGGTGGCCAGCCTCATCGCCGGCGGCGTCGATCCGCAGCGCCTGCTGCTGCTGACCTTCTCGCGCCGCGCCGCGCAGGAAATGGAGCGCCGCGCCGGCCGCGTGCTGGCGCAGGTGCTGGGGCTGAAGTCGGAGGCGCCGCCCGCGCTGCCGTGGGCCGGCACCTTCCACGGCATCGGCGCGCGGCTGCTGCGCGAGTACGCGCCGCAGATCGGGCTCGACGAGAATTTCACCATCCACGACCGCGGCGACGCCGAAGACCTGATGGGGCTGGTGCGCCACGAGCTCGGGCTTTCTTCCACCGTCAACCGCTTCCCGCGAAAGGGCACCTGCCTGTCGATCTACTCGCGCTGCGTGAACACCCGCGCGCCGCTGGCCGACGTGCTCAAGGAAGCCTTTCCCTGGTGCGGCGAGTGGGAGGCCGAGCTGAAGAAGCTCTTCGGCGCGTACGTCGAGGCCAAGCAGCGGCAGAACGTGCTCGACTACGACGACCTGCTGCTCTACTGGGCCGAGATGGCGGCCGAGCCTTCGCTGGCCGCGCACATCGGTGCGCGCTTCGATCACGTGCTGGTCGACGAGTACCAGGACACCAACCTGCTGCAGGCGGCGATCCTGCTGGCGCTCAAGCCAGACGGCCGCGGCGTGACGGTGGTGGGCGACGACGCGCAGTCGATCTACTCCTTCCGCGGCGCCACGGTGCGCAACATCCTCGACTTCCCCTCGCAGTTCACGCAGCCCGCGCGCGTGGTCACGCTGGAGCGCAACTACCGCTCGACGCAGCCGATCCTCGACGTGTCGAACCGCGTCATCGCGCAGGCCGCCGAGCGGCATGCCAAGACGCTGTGGACCGACAAGCCTTCGGCCGGCAAGCCGCTGCTCGTGCTCGTGCCCGACGAGGCGGGGCAGGCGCGCTGGGTGGCCGACAAGGTGCTGGCGCACCGCGAGGGCGGGCTGGCGCTGAAGTCGCAGGCGGTGCTGTTCCGCACCTCGTCGCACAGCGCCGCGCTCGAACTCGAGCTGGCGCGGCGCAACATCCCGTTCGTGAAGTTCGGCGGGCTCAAGTTTCTGGAGGCCTCGCATGTGAAGGACCTGCTCGCGGTGCTGCGCTTCGCGCAGAACCCACGCGGGCGCATGGCGGGCTTTCGCGTGACCCAGCTCATCCCCGGTATCGGGCCCGCCACGAGCGCGCGCCTGCTCGATGCGATGGAGCAGGCGGCCGACCCGGCCCAGGCGGTGCGCGAGTTCGTGCCGCCTTCCGCTGCGCGCGCGCAATGGGCCGACTTCGCGAAGGCCTACGAGGCGCTGCGGGAGCCCGCGCTGAAGTGGCCGGCCGACGTCGAGCTGGCGATGGACTGGTATCTGCCGCATCTGGAGCGCCTGTACGAAGACACCTCCGGCGTGCGGCGCGCCGACGTGGAGCAGCTCGCGCGGCTCGCGGCCGGTTACGCCTCGCGCGAACGCTTCCTTACCGAACTCACGCTCGATCCGCCCGAAGCCACCAGCGACCGACCGGGGCCGCCGCTGCTGGACGAGGACTACCTGATCCTCTCGACCATCCATTCGGCCAAGGGGCAGGAATGGAATTCGGTTCACGTGCTCAATGTGGTCGACGGCTGCCTGCCGGCCGATGTCGCGCAGAGCGCGCAAGAACTGGAGGAGGAGCGGCGCCTGCTCTATGTGGCGATGACACGGGCGCGCGACCACCTGCACCTGCTGGTGCCGCAGCGCTTCCATGTCACGCAGCAGGCGGCGCGCGGCGACCGGCACCTGTATGCCAACCGCACACGCTTCATCGCCGATGCCGACCTGGAAGGCTTCGAGCAGCAGACCTGGCCGCCCCCGCCGGAGCGTCCGCCGGCGGTGCCGCCGCCCAGCTCGGTGATCGATCTGCGCAACAGGATGCGGGCCGCCTGGCGCTGAGCCGGAGACGGCATGGACAGGCCCTTGTGCCGGCATGGTCACCGGCGGGCCGGCATTGAAACACTTGTTTCCAAATCGCGGTATCGCCAGCCCCGCGCGTGCCCGCAGCTATCGATTCGCTAGCGTGTAAAAAGCTGCTCACGAAGCTGCAAAACCCCGGGCAACTCAGGTATTGCAATACCGTGACAGCTTGGGCATAGTGAATCGACCTTCCCTTCTTTCTCACCTCTTCCCACCTCCCTCTTTTCTTTCTCAAGACCCCCCAGAGAGAACTCCCCGTTTCGTTTCGCCGGCCAAACCGCATCCTGCGGCGCGGTCATTTCCCCAACCGTCAATTCCAGGAGGTCATTCATGAATTTGACGATCAGCGGTCATCACCTCGACGTCACACCTGCCTTGCGCACCTACGTCACGAGCAAGCTGGACCGGGTCATCCGACATTTCGACCAGGTGGTCGATGTGAAGGTGATCCTCACGGTGGAAAAGCAGAAGGAAAAGGAACGCCGCCAAAGGGCGGAATGCAACATCCACGTCAAGGGCAATGACATGTTCGCGGAGTCGAGCCACGCTGATCTCTACGCTGCGGTCGATGAACTGGTCGACAAGCTCGACCGCCAGGTGGTGCGCCACAAGGACCGCCTGCAGGACCACCATCACGCGGCGCCCAAGCGCGTGATGTAAGGAGCCCCCGGGGCTCGCATATCAAGGCCGCCTTCGGGCGGCTTTTTGTTTTCCGACTGTCACGGTCGGGCTTTTGGCAGTCGCCCAGAGGAGAGCGAGAGGCCTCTGGGCAACATGTAGACAGAAAGTAAATAGGGGGACTGGGGGTTTTTACCAAGCGGGTGCATAATCGCCCCCGCTCTGCACCCACCATGAATCGACTCGCGTCCATCCTGCCGCCCGCTCAAGTGCTTGTGAGCGTTGACGCTACCAGCAAGAAGCGTGCTTTCGAAGAAGCCGGCCTGCTGTTCGAAAGCCTTCACGGTCTGGGCCGTGCCCTCATCACCGACAGCCTCTTCGCGCGCGAGCGCCTCGGCTCCACCGGGCTGGGCCATGGCGTTGCCATTCCGCATGGCCGCATCAAGGGCCTCAAGTCGCCGATGGCCGCTGTGTTCCAGCTGGCCAATCCGATCGGCTTCGACGCCCCCGACGAGCAACCCGTCGCACTGCTGATCTTCCTGCTGGTTCCCGAAGCGGCCACGCAGAAGCACCTCGAAATCCTCTCCGAAATCGCCGAACTGCTGAGCGACGCCAGCCTGCGCGAACAGATCAAGTCCAGCACGGACGCCACGGCCCTGCACGACCTGATCGCCGGCTGGCAATCGACGCAAGTCGCCTGAGCGCATGCGTTGGCGCGCGCGGCTGCTGATAAGCTGCGCGGCTTCTTCCCTCATTTCCAACGCAAAGCCGGCGCCTGCGCGCCGTCTCCTGAACGCATGAAGCCGACCGTCATCAGCGCCGATGCCATGTTCGAGGAGTTCCGTGGCTCGCTCCGCTGGGAATGGCTGGCGGGGCTGGGGGCATCGGAGCGTCAGTTCGATGCGGAGGTCATCAGCCGCGCGCAGTCGGCGGCGGACCTCGTCGGCTATCTCAACTACATCCATCCGTACCGGGTGCAGATCCTCGGCGCCCGCGAGGTCGCCTACCTGACGCGCGGCAGCGAGGAAGACTGCGCCCGGCGCATCGCCCGCATCGTCACGCTGGAGCCGCCGATGCTGGTGCTGGCCGACGGCCAGGCCGCGCCCGACGAGCTGCTGTCGATCTGCGAGCGCGCCCAGCTGCCGCTCTTTGCCACGCGCGAGTCGTCGGCCTTCGTGATCGACCTGCTGCGCGCCTACCTGTCCAAGCACTTCGCCGAGCGCACCTCGATGCATGGCGTGTTCATGGACATCCTGGGCATGGGCGTGATGATCACGGGCGAGTCGGGTCTGGGCAAGAGCGAACTGGGGCTGGAACTGATCTCGCGCGGAAACGGCCTGGTGGCCGACGACGCGGTCGACCTCTACCGCATCAACCAGAACACCATCGAGGGCCGCTGTCCCGACTTGCTGCTGAACCTGCTCGAAGTGCGCGGCATCGGCCTGCTGGACATCCGCGCCATCTTCGGCGAGACGGCGGTGCGCCGGAAGATGCGGCTCAAGCTGATCGTGCACCTGGTGCGGCGCGACAGCTTCGAGCGCGACTACGAGCGCATGCCCTCGGCGCCGCTCACGCAGGACGTGCTGGGCATTCCAGTGCGCAAGGTCATCATCCAGGTGGTGGCTGGGCGCAACATCGCCGTGCTGGTGGAGGCCGCGGTGCGCAATTCGATCCTGCAGCTGCGCGGCATCGACACGTACGCCGATTTCGTGGCGCGGCACCACAAGGCGATGGAGAACTCCCGCGACGGCGATTGATTGATCGCAGAGTGCGGCCGCCGCCGGGCCGCCTCAAGGCGGGCCGCGCCTCCCCCTCGGGGGGTGGAGTTACACGCAGCGAAGCGAAGTGAGAAGCCGGGGGGTCAACGCTTCTTCGCGCAGTCTCCGCACAAGCCGTAGAGCGACATGGCGTGGTCCTGCAGGATCCAGCCCTTGTCCTTGGCGATCATCTGCTGGCGGCGCTCGATCTCGGCGTCGTAGAACTCCTCGACCTTGCCGCAGGAGGTGCAGATCAGGTGGTCGTGGTGGGTGCCTTCGTTCAGCTCGTAGACGGCCTTGCCGCTTTCGAAGTGGCTGCGTTCCAGGATGCCGGCCTGCTCGAACTGGGTGAGCACCCGGTAGACCGTGGCCAGACCGATGTCGGAGTGCTCGTTGAGCAGCACGCGGAACACGTCTTCCGCCGTCATGTGCCGCTGGGCGCCGGTCTGGAAGATCTCCAGGATCTTCAGGCGCGGCAGGGTGGCCTTGAGGCCGGTATTCTTGAGTTCGTCGATGTTGGCCATGTTGGTTCCTGCGCCCCTGGCGGGGCCGCGGCGAAAGGCCCCGAAAAGGCCAGCCGCTACAATGGCCGATCATATCGCTACCCCCTTTTCCTCCCATGCCTGCCATCTTCCAACGCCGGCCCTGGCTGCTGGCTGCCGCCGTCGCGGCAACGCTCGCCCTCGGTGCCTGCAGCGGTTTCACCGAGCGCACGCGTGGTGCGCTGGCCGCCGTAACTCCCTACAAAGTCGAGGTGGTCCAGGGCAATTTCGTGTCGAAGGAACAGGTTGCGGCGCTCAAGCCGGGCATGTCCCGCCAGCAGGTGCGTGAAATCCTCGGAACCTCGCTGCTGAACGACGTCTTCCATTCCAACCGCTGGGACTACGTCTTCACCATCCGCCGCCAGGGCGTCGACCCGCAGGAACGCCACCTCACGGTGTTCTTCAACGGCGAGCTGCTCGACCGCTTCGAGGGCGACGAGATGCCCAGCGAGGAAGAATTCGTCGCCACGCTCGACACCCGCAAGAAATCCGGCAAGGTGCCCACGCTCGAGGCCTCGGAAGACGAGCTCAAGAAATACGCGCCCAAGGACGGCGACAAAAAGGCCGATGCCGACAAGGCCTCGCCGTCGGCCTCCCTGCCGCCGCTGCCGGCCGCCTACCCCCCGCTCGAAGCCGCGCGCTGAGCGCTCGCTGGAGCATCGGCGGCAACGGGGAGGCCGCCGAGCCGAGAGGCCAGGCGGCCGTCCTTTTCGTGTCGATCCATGCTCCCGGCCGTTCCTGACCGCCTCGGGCCGTTTCGAAAACCTCGAAGACTGACTGAATCCGCGTGACCGAATCCACCTCCACTTCCTCCGCCAATTCCGCCTCCGCGCCGCGCCGCGTCGCCATCGCCGGGGCTTCGGGCCGCATGGGCCACATGCTGATCGAGGCCGTGCGCAATGCGCCCGACCTGCGCCTGGCCGGCGCCCTCGACATCGTCGGCAGCCCGGCCCTGGGCTCCGATGCCGGCGCCTTCCTGGGTTTCGACAGCGGCGTGTCCATCGTGTCCGACCTGCGCGCAGGCCTGAAGGACGCGCAGGTGCTCATCGACTTCACCCGGCCCGAGGGCACGCTCGCGCACCTCGCGGTCTGCCGCGAGCTGGGCGTGCAGGCCGTGATCGGCACCACCGGCTTCAGCGACGCGCAGAAGGCCGAGATCGCCGAGATCGCCAAGGACATCGCGATCATGATGGCGCCCAACATGAGCGTGGGCGTCAACGTCACCTTCAAGCTGCTCGAAATGGCGGCCAAGGCCATGGCGACGGGATACGACATCGAGATCATCGAGGCGCACCACCGCCACAAGGTCGATGCACCCTCGGGCACCGCGCTCAAGATGGGCGAGGTCATCGCCGACGCGCTGGGCCGCGACCTCAAGGACTGCGCGGTGTACGCCCGCGAAGGCATCACCGGCGAGCGCGACCCGTCCACCATCGGCTTCTCGGCCATCCGCGGCGGCGACATCGTGGGCGACCACACCGTGCTGTTCGCCGGCACTGGCGAGCGCATCGAGATCACCCACAAGTCGTCCAGCCGCGTCACCTACGCCCAGGGCAGCCTGCGCGCGGTGCGCTTCCTGGCCGGGCAGCGCGCGGGCCTGTTCGACATGTACGACGTGCTCGGCCTTCGCTGACCGAGCGACGAAGAAGGACCGCCGATGAGCGTGCTCGAACTGCTGGCCCACGGTGACGGTGTCAGCCGTTCGGTGGCCGCGCTGCTGCTCGCGATGTCGATCGCGAGCTGGGTCATCATCCTCTGGAAGGCATGGCTGCTGCGCGGCGGCACGCGCGACGTGCTGCGCAGCATCGCGGCGTTCTGGCAGTCGTCCTCGCTGGCCGATGCCGAGCAGAAGCTCAGGGCCTTCGACCGGGCGACGCTCGTGTCTCCCGCTGTCTCGGCCATCCGCAGCGTGGCCGCGGGCGAGCCGGCCGGCACGCTGGGCGCCACGGTCGACCGCAACCAGCGCCTCACGCGCGTGCTGCGCGACGCCCTGCACGGCGCCCTGCGGCGGCTGCAGGCGGGGCAGATCCTGCTGGCCACCGTTGGCGCCACCGCGCCCTTCGTCGGGCTGCTGGGCACGGTCTGGGGCATCTACGGCGCGCTGACGGGCATCGCCGGCCAGACCGGCGGCTTCACCATCGACAAGGTGGCCGGCCCGGTCGGCGAGGCGCTCATCATGACGGCCTTCGGCCTGGCGGTGGCCATTCCGGCCGTGCTGGCCTACAACGTCTTCGGCCGCGTCATCGGCCGCATCGAAGCCGAGCTCGAAGGCTTCGCGCACGACCTGCTGGGCAGCTTCGGCGCCCCGCCGGCATCCGCCGCGCCGCCGCCCGCGCGGCCGATGCCAGTCTAGCCACATACCGAGAGGCACAACACCGCCATGGCCTTCGGTCGCACATCACTGGGCAGCGCTGCCGGCGGCGGCGGGCGCGCCATGGGTGGCGGGGCGCAGCGGCCGCTGTCCGACATCAACGTCACGCCGCTGGTCGACGTGATGCTGGTGCTGCTGGTGATCTTCATCATCACAGCGCCGCTGATGGCCAGCTCGATCAAGCTCGACCTGCCGCAGACCGACGCCGGCCAGCCCAACGACGCGCCGAAGTTCGTGAGCCTTTCGGTCGACGCCTCGGGCAAGGTCTTCCTCAACGACAAGGCCGTGACCGACGAGGAACTGGCGCAGCAGCTCGAAAAGGCCGCCGCCGACAGCAAGGACACCGAGGTGCAGCTGCGTGCGGACCAGACCGTGCCCTACGGCAAGGTGGTCGCGCTCATGGGCATCGCGAACAAGGCCGGGCTGAGCCGCATCGGCTTCGTGACCGAGGCCGAGCCGGCGAAGAAGCCCGGCAGCTAGCCCCTGTAGCCGGGCCGGGTCAGCCCAGCACCACTGGCTTGGTGTGCCAGATCTCGTGCGCATACTGCGCGATCGTGCGATCCGACGAGAACACCCCCATCCCCGCCACGTTGAGGATCGCCATCCGCGTCCACGCGTCCGAGTCGCGATACAGCGCGTCGACTTCCGCCTGCTTCGCCACGTAGCTCGCGTAGTCGGCCAGCAGCAGGTAGTGGTCGCCCCAGTTCACTAATGCGTCGTAGATGCCCTGGTAGCGCGAGGGCTCGCCCGGCGAGAAAGCGCCGTCGCGGATCGCGTCTAGCACGCGCTTGAGTTCGGCATTGCCTTCGTAGATCTCGCGCGGCTGGTAGCCCCGGGCACGGATGTCGGCCACCTCGGGCGTGGTGTTGCCGAAGATGAAGATGTTCTCGGGCCCCACGCTCTCGCGCATCTCGACGTTCGCGCCGTCCAGCGTGCCGATGGTGAGCGCGCCGTTGAGCGCGAACTTCATGTTGCCAGTGCCCGAGGCTTCCGTGCCCGCCGTGGAGATCTGCTCCGACAGGTCGGCCGCCGGCATGATGATCTCCGCCAGGCTCACGCTGTAGTTCGGCAGGAACACCACCTTCAGCAGCTTGCCCACGCGCGCGTCGGCGTTGATGGTGGCCGCCACGTCGTTGATGAGCCGGATCACCAGCTTGGCCATCGCGTACGCCGACGCCGCCTTGCCCGCGAACACCACCACGCGCGGCACCATGTCCAGCGGCGTGCCAGCGGCCTGTGCGTCGAGGATGCGGTGGTAGCGCGTCACCACGTGCAGCACGTTGAGCAGTTGCCGCTTGTATTCGTGGATGCGCTTGACCTGCACGTCGAACATCGCGTCGGTGTCGATGTCGATCTTCAGGTGCTGCTCCACCCAGTTGGCCAGCCGCAGCTTGTTCTCGCGCTTGGCGTGGCGGAAGGCGCGCACGAAGGCCGGCTGCGCGGCCATGGGCCTGAGCGCCTCCAGTTGCGAGAGGTCGCGCCGCCAGCCCTTGCCGATGCGCTGGTCGAGCAGCGCCGCCAGCGGCGGGTTGGCCTGCGCGAGCCAGCGCCGGGGCGTGACGCCGTTGGTCTTGTTGTTGAAGCGCTCGGGAAAGATCTTCGCGAAGTCCGAGAAGATCGACTGCTTCATCAGCTCCGAGTGCAGCCCCGACACGCCGTTGACCGAGTGGCTCGCGAGCACCGCCACGTAGGCCATGCGCACGCGGCGCTCCCCGGTCTCGTCGACCAGCGAGAGGCGGCGCATCAGCTCCACGTCGTTGCCCACCTTCTGCGTCACCGTGGCGAGGAACTTCGCGTTGATGTCGTAGATGATCTGCAGGTGCCGCGGCAGGATGCGCCCGAGCATTTCCACCGGCCAGGTCTCCAGCGCCTCGTGCATCAGCGTGTGGTTGGTGTAGCTGAACACCTTCTGCGTGTGCGCCCAGGCCACGTCCCACGAGAGCCCGTGCTCGTCGAGCAGCAGGCGCATGAGCTCGGGCACCGCCAGCACCGGGTGCGTGTCGTTCAGGTGGATGCTGACTTTTTCCGAGAGCTGGTCGAATGTCTTGTGGTTGCGCAGGTAGCGGCGCAGCAGGTCCTGCACGCTGGCGCTGCAGAAGAAGTATTCCTGGTGCAGGCGCAGCTCTCGGCCCGAAGGCGTGGAGTCGTCGGGGTAGAGCACGCGCGAGACGTTCTCCGAGTGGTTCTTGCTCTCCACCGCCTGCATGTAGTTGCCGCGGTTGAAGGCCGAGAGGTCGATCTCCTCGGTGGCGCGCGCCGACCACAGCCGCAGCGTGTTGGTGGCCTGCGTGCCGTAGCCCGGGATGATGGTGTCGTAGGCCACGGCGAGCACGTCGTGTGTGTCGACCCAGTCGGCCGCGCCGCTGGGCACGCCGGCTCCCTCGCGCTTCTGCACATGGCCGCCGAAGCGCACGCGGTAGTTCACCTCGGGCCGCTGGAACTCCCAGGGGTTGCCGCGCGTGAGCCAGTAGTCGGGCGTTTCCACCTGCTGGCCGTCGACGATGCGCTGGCGGAACATGCCGTACTCGTAGCGGATGCCGTAGCCCATGCCCGGCACGCCCAGCGTGGCCATCGAGTCGAGAAAGCAGGCCGCCAGCCGGCCCAGGCCGCCGTTGCCCAGCGCCGCGTCGGGCTCGCGCTCGGACAGCGCCGCCATGTCCACGCCGAAGTCGGCCAGCGCCTCGCGCACCGTGTCGTAGAGGTCGACCGCCAGCAGCGCGTTGGTGAAGGTGCGCCCGATAAGGAACTCCATCGACAGGTAATAAACGCGCTTCAGGTCCTGCGCGTAGTTGGCGCGCGTGGTCATCATCCAGCGTTCGACCAGCTGGTCGCGCACGGCCTGCGAGGTGGCGTTGAGCCAGTCGTCCTGGCTGGCGGCGACCGGGTCCTTGCCGACTGCGTAGATCAGCTTGTTGGCCACGGCGCGCTTGAAGGCCGCGACGTCGCGGTCGGGGTGGTCGTAAGCGAAGTCCTTGATCGTCATGGGGCGCTCCCGGAAGAGGGTTGTCTATTTCAGGCTTTGCCGGTACACGTCGATGTACTGCGCGGCCGCGGTAGCCCAGTCGGCCGGCCGGCGCATGGCGTTGCCGCGCACGCGGCGCCAGTCGGGCGCGCGCTCGTAGAGCGCGAAGGCGCGGCGCAGCGCGCGCTCGTAGTCGGCGGCCTCGAAGCGGTCGAACACGAAGCCGGTGGCCTCGCCGCTGGCCAGGTCCTCCAGCGAGCTGTCGACCACCGTGTCGGCCAGCCCGCCGACGCGGCGCACCAGCGGCAGGCTGCCGTACTTGAGGCCGTACATCTGGGTGAGGCCGCAGGGCTCGAAGAGCGAGGGCACCAGCGTCACGTCGCCGGCGCCGAAGAGCTGGTGGGCCAGCGTCTCGTTGTAGCCGATGGTCACGGCCACCGACTGTGGCGCGGCCGCCGCGCGCTGGCGGAAGGCTTCCTCCAGCCAGGCTTCGCCGCTGCCCAGCAGCGCGAGCTGGCCGCCCTGGGCGAGCAGCGCGTCGAGCCCGCCGAGCACCAGGTGCAGGCCCTTCTGCTCGGTGAGGCGGCTCACGACGATGAAGAGCGGCGCATCCGGCCGTTCGGCCAGGCCCAGCTGGTGCTGCAGCACCGACTTGCAGCGCGCCTTGCCCGCCATGTGGCGGCCTTCGGGCGTGTGATAGCCCTGCACCAGCGCACTGTCGCCGGCCGGGTTCCAGACCTGGTCGTCGACCGCGTTGAGGATGCCGCTCAGCACCGCGCTGCGCTGGCGCAAGAGGCCGTCGAGTCCGCAGCCCTGCTCGGGCGTCTGGATCTCCAGCGCGTAAGTGGGGCTGACGGTGGTGAGCCGGTCGGCGAAGCACAGGCCGCCCTTCATGAACGAGACCTGTCCGTGGTACTCGAGGCCGTTCATCTGGAACGCGGCGCCCGGCAGGCCCAGCTCCGTGAAGTGCCAGGGCGCGAAGATGCCCTGGTAGGCCAGGTTGTGCACGGTGAAGACGCTGCCCACGTGCGGGGCGCCGGACTGCCGCGCGAAGTGCAGGTAGGCAGGCGCGAGCGCGGCATGCCAGTCGTGCGCGTGCACCACCTCGGGCTGCCATGCCGGGTCCAGCCCCTGCGCCAGCCGCGCCGCGGCCCAGCCAAGCAAGGCGAAGCGGCGGTGGTTGTCGCCGTAGGGCTGGCGCGAGCTGTCTTCGTAGGGGTTGCCGGGCCGGTCGTACAGCGCCGGCGCGTCGATCACGTAGGCCGGGATGCCCGGCGCACCCTCGATGTCGATGTGTCCCAGCCGCAACCCGAAGCGCTCGCCCCATGGTGCGTCGAAGCCGGCCACGGGCGCGAGGTCGCGCACGCCGGCCACGATGGCCGGAAAACCCGGCAGCAGCACGCGCGCGTCCTGCCCGGCCGCCATGAGCGCCAGGGGAAGTGCGCCGGCGATGTCCGCCAGTCCGCCGGTCTTGAGGAGGGGAAAGAGTTCTGCGCTGACCTGGAGGATTCGCATCGTGGGGTGGATCAGGCCGGGGTCAGCCGTTTCAGCATCTCGCGGGTGACGAGCACGACGCCGTTCTCGGTGCGCTCGAAGCGCGCGGCGTCCGCCTCGGCATCTTCGCCGATCACCATGTCCTCGGGGATGACGCAGGCGCGGTCGATCACCACGCGGTTCAGCCGCGCGCCGCGGCCGACTTCCACGTCGGGCAGCAGCACGGCCTCGTTGATCTCGCAGAAGGAATGCACGCGCACGCCCGAGAACAGCACCGAGCTGCTGACCTTGGAGCCCGAGACGATGCAGCCGCCAGAGACGATGGTGTTGACCGTCATGCCGTGGTGGCCGTTGCGGTCGAGCACGAACTTGGCCGGCGGCAGCTGCCGCTGGTATGTCCAGATGGGCCAGTCCGTGTCATAGATGTCGAGTTCCGGGGTGATGGAGGCCAGGTCGAGGTTGGCTGCCCAGAATGCATCAATCGTGCCCACGTCGCGCCAGTAGGTCTTGGCTTCCGGCCCGCGCGAGGCCCGCGTGACGCACGACATGCCGAACGGGTGGGCCAGCGCCCGGCCCTGGGCCACGGCGCGGGGAATGATGTCCTTGCCGAAGTCGTGGCTCGAATCCGGGTTGGCGTTGTCTTCCTCGAGCAGCTGGTAGAGGTACTCGGAGTCGAACACGTAGATGCCCATGCTCGCCAGCGCCGTGTCGGGCTTGCCGGGCATGGCGGGCGGGTCGGCGGGCTTCTCGAGGAAGTCGGTGATCTGGCGGCCGTCGTCCACTGCCATCACGCCGAAGGCCGTGGCCTCCATGCGCGGCACCTCGATGCAGCCGACCGTGCAGCCCAGGCCGTGCTCGGCATGGTCCTTCACCATCAGCGAGTAGTCCATCTTGTAGATGTGGTCGCCGGCCAGCACCACCACGTAGTCGTGCTTGGTCGAACGGGTCTGGATGATGTCCAGGTTCTGGAACACCGCGTCGGCGGTGCCGCGGTACCAGTGCTCGTCGCCCATGCGCTGCTGGGCGGGCAGCACGTCGACCATCTCGTTGAGTTCCGCGCGCAGGAAGCTCCAGCCGCGCTGCAGGTGGCGCATGAGCGAGTGCGACTTGTACTGCGTGACCACCGCCATGCGCCGGATGCCGGAGTTCAGGCAGTTCGACAGCGCGAAATCGATGATGCGGAACTTGCCGCCGAAGTACACGGCCGGCTTGGCGCGCCGGTCGGTCAGCTGCTTGAGGCGGGAGCCGCGTCCGCCGGCCAGCACCAGGGCGATGGTGCGGCGTACCAGTTGATGGGCCTGCAGCTCGTGCTGCGGCAGCTGCGCTTGCGGTGTGGGGTTGTCCATCCTGAGTCTCCGTCTTGTTGGTCGTTCGCCTGGCTGGAATACGCCGTCAGAGTTTCTGCATCGAGACTAGCACCGCGCCGGGCGGCTGGCTTCTACGTTCTTGCAATCCCGATGCTCGAAAACGGCACTTGTGCCGTGCCTTCCAGCGCCCGGGGGCCGTCGCCCGTGTCGGCCTCCGGATCGGTGCTCAGGCAGAGAAACCACGCGCCCGGCGGCAGCGTGAACGACACGGCCTGCGCTCCCGCGTTCACCATCACCAGCCATGAACTGCTCCCGTCGCCTTCCTTTGCCGTTGTCCCATGCCCGAAGTGGATTGCAAGGGCCGTGCCCGTGTCGTTCCAGTCGGCGGGCGTCATCGGCTCGCCGTCGGGGCGCAGCCAGCGGATGCCGGGGGACGACGAGTCGCCGGGCGCCGGTTCGGCCGGCCACCAGCGCGTGCTGCGCAGGGCAGGGGCCTCGCGGCGCAGCGCGGCGAGGCGCGCGATGAAGGCGCCCAGGCGCGCCGCGTCGCTGCCGGGGGCGGAGGTGCCGATCCATGCAAGCCAGGTGGTGTCGTTGTCCTGGCAATAGGCGTTGTTGTTGCCCTGCTGGCTGTGGCCGAGCTCGTCGCCGGCCAGCAGCATCGGCGTGCCCTGGGACAGCATCAGCGTGGCGAGCAGCGCGCGCTGCAGCCGGGTGCGCAGGGCCAGCACGGCAGGGTGGTCGCTCGGCCCTTCCGCGCCGCAGTTGTTGCTGAGGTTGTGGCCGTGGCCATCGCGGTTGTTCTCGCCGTTGGCGAGGTTGTGGCGCTCGTCGTAGCTCACCAGGTCGCGCAGCGTGAAGCCGTCGTGCGCGGTGATGAAGTTGACGCTCGCCGTCGGCGCCCGGCCCCGGTGTGCGAACTCGGTGCTGGAGGCCGCGAAGCGATGGGCGAAATCGCCAAGGCCGGCCTTGTCGTCGTGGCCCTGCCTCAGCCAGAAGCCGCGCTGCGTGTCGCGATAGCGGTCGTTCCATTCGAGCCAGCCGGGCGGGAACTCGCCGAGACGGTAGCCGCCGGGGCCGATGTCCCAGGGCTCGGCGATGAGCAGCGTGCGCGAGAGCACCGGGTCCTGCGCGATGGCGGCGAAGAAGGGCGCTCGCGCATCGAAGCCGCGCTGTGCGTCGGCGCGCCCGAGCACCGGGGCTAGATCGAAGCGGAAACCGTCGACGCCCATCTCGCAGGCCCAGAAGCGCAGGCTGTCCATCACCAGCTGCAGCACGCGCGGCTCGCCGAGGTTCAGGCAGTTGCCGGTGCCGGCCCAGTTCTCGTAGAGCGAGCGGTCGTCTTCGCGCAGGTGGTAGTAGAGCGCGTTGTCGATGCCGCGCATCGACAGCGTCGGGCCGAGCTCGTCGCTCTCGGCGCTGTGGTTGTAGACCACGTCGATCACCAGCTCCATGCCGCGCGCGTGGATCGCGTCGGCCATCGCGCGGAACTCGCTGGCGGGCGTGGTGCCGGGGCGGCCGCTCCAGTAGCGGGCCTCCGGAGCGAACCAGCCGATGGTGTTGTAGCCCCAGTAGTTGCTCAGGCCCATGCGCAGCAGGCGGGGCTCGTCGGCACGGTGCTGCACGGGCATGAGGCTCAGGGTGGTGACGCCCAGGCGCTGGAGGTGGTCGAGCACGGCGGGCTCGGCGAGGCCGGCGTAGGTGCCGCGCAGCGGTGCGGGGACCGCGGGGTTGAGCTTGGTCTGGCCCTTGACGTGGAGTTCGTAGAGGACGCGGTCGCTTGGTGCGATGCGGGCGTGGCCTGCTGTTGCTGCCGGGGCCAGAGGGGTTGCTACCCGTGCCTTGAGAGCGACTGCTGCGTTGTCTCGAGGGTCTCTTTTTTCCGGGTTCGCGGGGTCGTGGCCGAGGAAGAGGTCGCTGCCGTCGTAGGTGCCTGTGATTTCGCGGGCGTAGGGGTCGAGGAGGAGCTTCGATGGGTTGAAGCGGTGGCCTGTTTTCGGATTCCAGGGGCCGTGGACGCGGTAGGCGTAGACGAGGCCTGGCTTGCCGCTCGGGAGGTGGGCGTGCCAGATGCCGTCTGTTTGTTCTTTCAGGCTCAGGCGTTGTTGTTCGTTGTTGCCTGTGGTGTCGAAGATGCACAGGTCTACGGCTTCTGCTGAAGGGGCTGCGAGGGCGAAGTTGATGCCTTGTTGGGAAGGGGTTGCACCCAGGGGGTAGGGCTTGCCTGGGCTCAGCATGCTGTTGGCTCCTCAGGGCGGTTGCTTCCCGAAGCCGGGACTCGCCCCGGCGGGCGACCTACTTTCTTTTGCTTCGCCAAAAGAAAGTAGGCAAAGAAAAGGCGACCCCACTGTCTGCGACCCCTTCGCTTTGCGAAGGGGCAACCTGCGGTGCTCGCGTTTCGCGGGGTCTCGCAGAACTCGCTTCGCTCAGACAGCTGCGAGCCCTTATCCGCGAAACGCTGCGCTCCTCGGCGCAGCCAGAGGGGAGGGGGAACGGGCGGGCCATCGCTGCGCTCGGCCACCAAGGCACTGCAAGCGCTTTGCGCCTGCAGTGCTTGGAATGAGACGGTGGGATGTTGGGGCTGTGAGGTCGTTGGACCTGTGTGCGATATCAGGTGCGCGTTGCTGAGGACGGGAGCATGTGAACAAGTTCGTGACCCACATCCTCGGCCGAGCAAAGCGAAGGCCAGTCCAGGCTGTTCCCAAAGCCGAGCGAAGCGATGGCGCGGATCGCTCCCTTCTGGCTGCGCCGAGGAGCGCAGACGTAGGAGGGATAAGGGCCGCAGCTGTTTGAGCGCAACGTAGTGGAGCGAGTTCTGCGGCCCCCCTCCTACGTCGAGCACCGCAGGTTGCCCGTAGCGAAGCGAAGGGACGCAGACAGTAGGGTCGCCTTTCTTTTGCCTACGTTTCTTTGGCGAAGCAAAGAAAAGTAGGTCGGCTGCCGGGCCGAGACCCGGCCTCGGGAAGCAAACACCCAACAGCGTCTCACTGAGGCAAAGCCAGCGCAATGAGTCGCCCGCCGGGCCGAGACCCGGCCCCGGGAAGCAACCTACCCAAGAAGTCAAACCAGCACCCACATCAAGGTACCCAACGGAGGCAAATCGATCAAAACCGAATCCGCCCTCCCATGCCAAGGCACGGGCGAACTCTCCACAACCCCGTTCCCCACCCCACTCCCTCCATAAACAATCCCATCGGTATTGATGACCTCCCGATAGGACCCAGAAGAGGGAACGCCTAGCCGATACCCCATCCGAGGCACAGGCGTGAAGTTGCAGACCACGACAACAAACGCCCCATCCCGAGCCCTCCGCACAAACGCAAACACCGACTGATCCGAATCGTCATGCACGATCCACTCGAACCCCCGAGCCTCATGGTCGAGCTCATGCAGCGCCGGAAAGTGCCGATAAACGTTGTTCAGGTCCCGCACCAGCCGTCGAACCCCCTGGTGCGACGCATGCTCCAGCAGATGCCAGTCCAGGCTGCGATCCGCATTCCACTCCGCGTACTGCGCAAACTCCCCACCCATGAACAGCAGCTTCTTTCCCGGATAGGCCCAGAGGTACCCATACAGGTTGCGCAAGCCCGCGAACTTCTGCCATTCGTCACCGGGCATGCGCCCGATCATCGACCCCTTGCCGTGCACAACTTCGTCGTGCGACAGCGGCAGCACGAAGTTCTCGCTGTGCGCGTACATCAGGCCGAAGGTGATCTGCCGGTGATGGTGCTTGCGGTAGACCGGGTCGGTGCCGGCGTACGCCAGCGTGTCGTTCATCCAGCCCATGTTCCACTTGTAGTGGAAGCCCAGGCCGCCGTCCTCGGGCGGGCGGGTCACGCCGGGAAAGCTGGTCGACTCCTCGGCGATGGTCACCGTGCCGGGCCGCTCGACGCCGACCACGCGGTTCATGCGGCGCAGGAATTCGATGGCTTCCAGGTTCTCTCGGCCGCCCAGTGCGTTGGGAATCCACTCGCCCGACTTGCGGCTGTAGTCGCGGTAGAGCATGGAAGCCACGGCGTCGACGCGCAGGCCGTCGACGCCGTAGCGCTCCAGCCAGTACAGCGCGTTGCCGACGAGGTAGTTGCGGACTTCCGTGCGCGCGTAGTTGAAGATCAGCGTCTGCCAGTCGTTGTGGAAGCCTTCGCGCGGGTCGGCGTACTCATAAAGTGCGGTGCCGTCGAAGCGGCCCAGGCCGTGCGAATCGGTCGGGAAGTGCGCGGGCACCCAGTCCAGGATCACGCCCAGCCCGGCCGCATGCGCGGCTTCGACGAAATGGCGGAAGTCGCCCGGCGTGCCGAAGCGGGAGGTTGGCGCATAGAGGCCGATGGGCTGGTAGCCCCACGAGCCGTCGAAGGGGTGCTCGCTCACGGGCAGCAGCTCGATGTGCGTGAAGCCCATGTCGCGCGCGTACGGCACGAGGGTGTCGGCCAGCTCGCGGTAGTCCAGCCACTCGTGGCCGTTCTTGCGGCGCCACGAGCCCAGGTGCACTTCGTAGATGCTGATGGGCGCGTCGCGGCCATTGGCGGCGGCGCGGCCTTCGGGCATCTTCACCGGCGCGGGCAGGGGCTGCACCACGCAGGCGGTGTCGGGGCGCAGCTGCGCGGAGAAGGCGAATGGGTCGGCCTTGCGCAGCACCTCGCCTTGCGCCGACAGGATCTCGAACTCGTAGCTGTCGCCAGCCGAGACGTGCGGCGCGAAGATCTCCCACACGCCGCACTCGCGGCGCAGCCGCATCATGTGGCGCCGGCCGTCCCAGTTGTTGAAGCTGCCGACCACCGACACGCGCTTCGCATTCGGCGCCCAGACCGCGAAGGCCACGCCCTTCACGCCGTCCATCTCGCGCAGGTGCGCGCCCAGCCGCTCCCACGGCCGCAGGTGCGTGCCCTCGGCCAGCAGCCACACGTCGGTCTCGCCGAGCACGAACGGAAAGCGGTAGGGGTCTTCGAGCCGCGAGGTGTGCGTATCCCAGTCGACCTGGAAGGAATAGCCCATGCGCGCCTCGGCGGCCGGAACGAGGCCGCTGAACAGGTCGGACTCCGGGTGGCGCGTGAGTATCGACAGCGGCCAGCCGGTGCGCGAATGCACCACCGCCACATGCTGGGCGCCGGGCAGCAGTGCGCGCACGACCAGGCCCTCGGGCGTCTCGTGCGGGCCGAGCACGGCGAAGGCATCGCCATGCTCCGCGCGCATCAGCGCGTGGATTTCGGACTCTGGCAGCGGCTTCAAGGGCATGGTGATCGGGCTCGGCTTCATCCTTCCCCGGCGGACGCGCCGAAGAAGACGCCGTACGGCGCCAGTTGCAGCATGCGCTTTCCGTCGGAGGTGTGGATGACGGAGGTCGCCGCCAGCGGCTGTCCGACAAGAGGTGTCAGTCCGTCCGGCAGCGGCATCGACAAGGGCTCGCCGCTGAAGTTGAAGATCGCCTGCGGCGGCGAAGCGCCGTCGCCGTACCGCTCGAAGTGCAGCAGCCGCGGCTCCTGCGTGTCGAAGAAGCGGATGCCGCCGGTGCGCAGCAGTGGCTGGGTGCGCCGCCAGTGCAGCAGGGTGCGGCTGAAGGCGAGCATCGAATCGGGGTCGGTGGCCTGGCGTTCGATGGCCAGCGGCAGGTGCGGGCCGTATACCGGCAGCCAGGGGGTGCCGGTGGTGAAGCCGCCGTTGGGCGCCTCGCCGGTCCAGGGCATCGGCGTGCGGCAGCCGTCGCGGCCCTTGAACTCGGGCCAGAAGGCGCGGCCGTACGGGTCCTGCAGCAACTCGAAAGGCACCTCGGCCTCGGGCAGGCCCAGTTCCTCGCCCTGGTAGATGCTGGCGCTGCCGCGCAGTGAGAGCAGCAGCGCGAGCCAGAGCCGGTCGCGGCGCGTGTCGGGCGCGGCGCCGCCGCTCCAGCGGGTGGCGACGCGCGGCACGTCGTGGTTCGACACCGCCCAGCAGCCCCAGCCGCCGGTGGGCGCCAGCGCGCTGTCGAGCGCCTCGACCTGGTGGCGCAGGTGCGCGGGGCTGTGGTCGGCCGTCAGGAGGCTGAAGCTGTAGGCCAGGTGCAGGCGCTTGCCGAGTTCGGTGTACTGGGCCATGACCGGCGGCGCGTTCTCGTCGCCGACCTCGCCCAGCGCCACCGCGCCGTACTCGTCGAGCAGCCGGCGCAGCCCTTCGAGGAACGCCAGGTTCTCGTGCTGGCTCTTGTCGTACAGGTGCTGCTGCATCGCGTATGGGTTGTCGGCGCGCACCGTGCTGACCTCGCCGATGGAGGCCAGCGAGGCCGGCGGGTTGTCGCGCAGCAGCGCGTCGTGGAACTGGTGGTTGCAGGCGTCGAAGCGGAAGCCGTCCACGCCGCGCTCGCACCAGAAGCGCACCTCGCCCAGCAGCGCCTGCTGCACCTCGGCGCAGTGGAAGTTCAGGTCGGGCTGCTCGGCCAGGAAGCTGTGCAGGTAGTACTGGCGCCGGCGCGAGTCCCACTGCCAAGCCGAGCCGCCGAATACCGAGAGCCAGTTGTTCGGCGGCGTGCCGTCGGGCTTCGGGTCGGCCCACACGTACCAGTCGGCCTTGGGGTTGTCGCGGGAGCTGCGGCTTTCGGAGAACCAGGCGTGCTGGTCGGAGGTGTGCGAGAGCACCTGGTCGATGATGAGCTTCAGGCCCAGCGCGTGCATCCGCGCCAGCATGGCGTCGAAGTCGGCCAGCGTGCCGAAGAGCGGATCGACCGCGCGGTAGTCGGACACGTCGTAGCCGAAGTCCTTCATCGGAGAGCGGAAGAAGGGCGAGACCCAGACGGCGTCGACGCCGAGGCCGGCCACGTGCTCCAGCCGGGACGTGATGCCCGGCAGGTCGCCGATGCCGTCGCCGTTGCTGTCCATGAAGCTGCGCGGGTAGATCTGGTAGATCACCGCGCCGCGCCACCATTCGCTGTCGCTGCCGTCGGTTTTGCTGCTGGCCATGCCGGTCCCTGTGGTCTGAAAATCATTGTGGCATGCGAAATCCGGGCCAGTGATACGGTCATGCGAGCGTCGGAGCACGGCATGGGGGGCGTGAAGCTTTCTACACTGAGCGCCGTTCCCGGTTTTGAAAATGACGATTCCAGATCCCGCTTCCCCTTCTTCCTCCCTGGCCGCGCTCGAGGCCCGGCTCGCCCAGGACCTTTCCTACCTCGGCTGGCCCGCCCGCAACTGGATGCCGCCGCGGCAGGCCGCCAATGGCGAGGCCATGATCGACGTGGCCATCATCGGCGGCGGGCAGGCCGGGCTGGCCGCCTCGGTGGCGCTGGCACAGCTGGGCATCCGCGCCGTGGTGTTCGATCGTTCGCCCGCCGGCAGCGAAGGCCCCTGGGCCACCACCGCCCGCATGGAGACGCTGCGCTCGCCCAAGGAGCTCACCGGTCCCGCGCTGGGCCTGCCCGCGCTCACCTTCCGCGCCTGGTTCGAGGCCCAGTTCGGGCTGGAGGCCTGGGCGGCGATGGACAAGATCCCGCGCCTGCAGTGGATGGACTACCTCGTCTGGTACCGCCGCGTGATGAACGTGGACGTGCGCAACGGCATGACGGTCACGGCGATCCATCCCCTGCCCGACGCGACCGGCGTGCGCCTCGACCTGCGCTCGAGCGAAGGCGAAGTCAGCAGCGTGCTGGCCCGTCGCCTGGTGCTGGCCACCGGGCGCGATGGCCTCGGCGGCCCGGCCGTGCCGGCCTTCGTGGACGCCCTGCCGCGCTCGAAGTGGGCGCATTCCTCCGACGAGATGGACTACGGCAAGCTCAAGGGCCTGCGCGTGGGCGTGATCGGCGCGGGTTCCTCGGCCATGGACAGCGCCGCCACCGCGCTGGAAGCCGGCGCCCGCAGCGTCGAGCTGCTGATCCGCCGCCCCGACCTGCCGCGCGTCAACAAGGGCAAGGGCGCGGGCGTGCCGGGCCTCACGCAGGGGCACTACGATCTGCCCGACGAGCTCAAGTGGCGCATCCGCCACTACATCAACGTGCTGAACGTGCCGCCGCCGCACGGCAGCACGCTGCGGGTGTCGCGCCATCCCAATGCCTTCTTCAACTTCGGCTGCCCGGTGCTCTCGGTCGAGCCGAAGGGCGACGCGATGGTGGTGTCGACGCCCAAGGGCGACTTCGAGTTCGACTTCCTGATCGTCTCGACCGGCTTCAAGGTCGACTGGCCGAACCGCCCCGAGTTCGCCGCCATCGCGCCCCACGTGCGAACCTGGAAGGACCGTTTCACGCCCGCCCCGGGCGACGAAGACCAGGAACTGGCCGACTCGCCCGACCTAGGCCCGGCTTTCGAGTTCAAGGAGCGCGCGCCCGGCGAATGCCCGGGGCTCGGCCGCATCCACTGCTTCTGCTACCCGGCGGCGCTGTCGCACGGCACGGTGTCGGGCGACATCCCGGCCATCAGCGACGGCGCCAGGCGGCTGGCCGGCGGCATCGCGAGCCTCTTCTACCGCGAGGATTTCGACCAGCACTGGGCCTACCTGCAGGAGTTCGCGGAGCCGGAACTCTTCGGCGACGAATGGACGCCCGCGCTGCCGCCCAAGGAAAGAAACTGAGAAAAGAACGAACCATGACAAGCACTACCGATGTGATCGATGCCGTCGTCCCCCTGGCGCCGGACCAGCCCACCTGGACGCTGCGCCGCCAGCGCGAAAAGGTGCTCGCCGCGACGCAGGGCAGCTACGACGCGATGTTCTCTCCTTCCGTCGAGGGCATCTCGGTGACCGAGCGGCTGCTGGTGGCGCTGCACGCCTGCCGCGTGTCGAAGGCCGACAGCCTGGCCGCGCACTACCGCGACCGGCTCCTGGCCGAAGGCGCCGACGCGGCCGCGGTCGCGTCGGTCGATGCCGGCGAGCCCGTGGCCGACGCGCGCCTGCAGGCCATGCTGGCCTTCACCGGCAATCTGATCGAGCGTCCCATCGAAGGCGATGAGGCCGCCGTGCAGTCGCTGGCCGCCAGCGGCCTGTCGACGCCGGCCATCGTGGCGATGAGCCAGCTGATCGCCTTCCTGTCGTACCAGATCCGCGTCGCGGCGGGCCTGAAGGCGCTGGCCGCGCTGGAGGTGTCGGCATGAACGCCCCGATCCGCATCAAGGGCTTCACCAACGAAGTGCTCAAGTGGAAGCCGTGGCTGGACACGGTGAACGTGGATACCGCCACGCCCGAGCAGCTCGCGGCGCTGGACGAGATGAGCCCGCAGGCGCGCACCTCGCCCTATTTCCTGGTGCTGGCGCACCAGCCCGAGATACTGCTGCAGCGCTCCATCGCCTTCAACGCGATCATGTTCGCGCCGGGCGGCATGCCGCGCGCCGAGCGCGAGCTGGGCGCCACGGTGGAATCGCGCGTCAACGGCTGCGTGTACTGCGCCTCGGTGCACGCGCAGCGCTTCGAGCAGCTGGCCAGGCGCAACGACGTGATCTCGCAGGTGTTCGAGGAGCCGGAGGGCGCCGGCACCACGGAACGCGAGAAGGCCATCGTCGAGTTCTCGATCCGCCTGGGCGCCGAGCCCGACAAGGTCACGGCCGACGACATGCGCAAGCTCAAGGACGTAGGGCTGGGCGAGCTGGAGATCCTCGACCTGATCCACTCGGTGGCCATCTTCGCCTGGGCCAACCGGCTGATGCTCAACCTCGGGGAGCCGGTGTTTCCCGAGGCCGAGGCCTCCGACGCCTCATAGGCGGGCGAGCAGGCCGGCGACGGTTTCGTCGGCCAGGCCCAGCGGCCCGACCAGGTCGTTCTCGCGGCGGTAGTCGATGCCGTTGACCAGCGAGGCCGCATCCACGATGGTGCGGGTCGCGGGCGTCGGCACTCCGGCGATGGCACCCAGCGCCTCGACGAAGGCCAGGCCGTAGGGCATGTCCTCGCTCAGGTAGCGCGTGTCCGTCTGCGTGGGGCCGGGCGGGCCGCCGCGCTTGGCGTGCAGTTCGGCGGCGATGTCGGCGAGCTTCTCGGCGGTGGTGCCGAAGGAGCGCGCGAAATGCGCCTCGATGGGGCCGAGCTCGATGCCGAAGGCGGCCGCCACGGCGCGGCGCTCGGCATCGAGCGCCTCGATCGCGCGCGACACGCCGGGCGTCATGCAGTGGTACTGCGGCCAGTTCTCGGCGCGCTCGATGCGCGTCCAGTTGAAGACCGCGAGCGGCCCGTGCGACTGCGGGTTGACGTTGCCCAGGGCACTGGCGAGCGCGCTGCCCTGCGCGGAGAAGCCTTCGCCGAAGAGACTGGTGCACAGCGCGACAGCTTCGTCGACCCGGCCGGCGGGCAGGGCGGAGACGCCGACCGCCTTGCGCCGCGTCATCACGCGCACCTGCGTGCCGGACTCGCGGCGCGCTGTCAGCACCGTGGTGCCGAAGCTGGCGACGGTGAGCCGCTGCAAACCCGCGCGTACCGCGGCCTCGTGCAGGTAGAGCGAGGACAGCGAGGCCATCGAGCTGACGATGACCGTCTGGCCGTCGCGCAGGAAGGGCAGCAGCGCGTCCATCACGCGCCTGTGGCCGTTGACGGGCAGGGCGATCAGCAGCACGTCGCAGGCGGCACAGAGCCCGGCTGCGTCGTCTGCGACCTCGACGTTCACCGAGAAAGACTCGATGCCGCCGGCTTCCAGCGGCTGCGTGCGCAGGGCATCCGCGCCCCGGCCGCCCGGCGACCAGATCGTGACGCCATGGCCTGCCCGCCGCAGCCAAGCTGCGCTGGCCAGCGCGATCGCTCCGGCACCGGCGATGCCGACGCGGTACTTCTTGCCTGCAGCGGCCTCAGTCAACCTTGATTCCGCCCTGTTTGATCACCTTGGCCCAACGCTGGCTGTCCTCGGTCACGACCTTGCCGAGCGCTGCAGGCCCGCCGCAGGTGTTGACCGCGCCCAGTTGGGCGAAGCGCTGCTTCGTCTCCGGCAGGTTGCACACCTCGACCAGCGCCGCGGAAAGCTTCTCGACGCTCGCCGCCGGCATGCGCGCGGGCGCCATCACGCCGACCCAGACCGGCACTTCCATGCCCGGCAGGCCCGTCGCCTCGCCGATGGTCGGGGCGGAGCCCATGCTCGGCAGCGCCGCGCGCGAGAAGGTACCCAGCACGCGGGCCTTTCCGCTGGCGACCATGGGCTCGATCGAGGCCACGCTGGTCACGATGGTCGCCACCTGGCCGCCGAGCAGGTCGGTGAGGGCCGGCGCGGCGCCGCGGTAGGGCACGTGCAGCAGGTTCACGCCGCTGGCCTGGGCCAGCAGCGCACCGGTCAGGTGCGAGACGGTGCCGTTGCCGGTCGAGGCGTAGGTCACCTGGCCCGGCCTGGCCTTGGCGTCGCGCAGCACGTCTGCCACCGTCTTGTAGGGGCTTTCGGCGCGCACCGAGAGCGTCATGGGCGTGTCGGCCACCAGGGCCACCGGCACCAGCTCGTGGACCGGGTCGTAGGGCAGCCTGGCCTGCAGGTGCGGCGCGATGGTTACCGCGCCGCCCGTGGCCAGCAGCACCGTGGCCCCGTCGGTCGCCTTGGCCACCGCGTCGGCGGCCACGATGCCGCCTGCGCCGGCCTTGTTGTCGATGATGACCGGCTGGCCGAGCTTGTCGGTGAGCTTGGCGCCGAGGTAGCGGGCGATGACGTCCTGCGCGCCGCCGGTGGCGAAGGGCACGACGATGCGCAGGGGCTTGTCGTTCTGCTGGGCCCAGACGGAGGTGGCGGCAAGGCCGGCGGCGGCCGCCAGGGTCAGGGCGAGGTGTTTGAGGCGCAGTTTCATGGTGTGTTTTTCGTCCGCGTCAGATAACGGGCAGGCATGCATTCTTCGCGAAACGCCGCGGAACCGGCTTCGCCGGGCCGCAGGTGTCGCCCCCGGAAGAGGGTTGGCGCAGTGCACGAAGTGCGCGCAGCCTGGGGGCGAGTCTAGTCCGGCGCGATAATCCCGCGTTCCCGGCCGCTTCCGAGCCGGGCTCTTGCCGAACCGCCATGAATCCCAGCTACAAACCCAGCGACGTCGAGTCCGCTGCCCAGGCGCAATGGAGCGCCGCCGATGCCTACCGCGTCACCGAGGACGCGAGCCGCAAGAAGTACTACGCCTGCTCGATGCTGCCGTACCCCAGCGGCAAGCTGCACATGGGCCACGTGCGCAACTACACGATCAACGACATGCTCACGCGCTACCTGCGCATGAGCGGCTACAACGTGCTGATGCCCATGGGCTGGGACGCCTTCGGCCTGCCGGCCGAGAACGCCGCGCTGAAGAACGGCGTGCCGCCGGCCAAGTGGACCTACGAGAACATCGCCTACATGAAGGGCCAGCTCCAGGCCATGGGCCTGGCCATCGACTGGAGCCGCGAGATCGCCACCTGCGACCCCAGCTACTACAAGTGGAACCAGTGGCTGTTCCTGAAGATGCTCGAGAAGGGCATCGCCTACCGCAAGACCCAGGTGGTCAACTGGGACCCGGTCGACCAGACCGTGCTGGCCAACGAGCAGGTGATCGACGGCAAGGGCTGGCGCACCGGCGCCACGGTCGAGCGCCGCGAGATCCCTGGCTACTACCTGAAGATCAGCGACTACGCCGAGGAACTGCTCGAGCACACCCAGCACAAGCTGCCGGGCTGGCCCGAGCGCGTCAAGCTGATGCAGGAGAACTGGATCGGCAAGAGCGAGGGCGTGCGCTTCGCCTTCACGCACGACATCAAGGGCGCCGACGGCAAGCTGATCCAGGACGGCCGCATGTACGTGTTCACCACGCGTGCCGACACCATCATGGGCGTGACCTTCTGCGCCGTGGCGCCCGAGCACCCGCTGGCCGCGCACGCCGCCACGCTCGACCCCAAGGTCGCGGCCTTCATCGAGGAGTGCAAGAGCGGCGGCACCACCGAGGCCGAGCTGGCCACGCAGGAGAAGAAGGGCGTGCCCACCGGCCTCACGGTGATGCACCCGATCACCGAGGAGCAGGTGCCGGTGTGGGTCGGCAACTACGTGCTGATGAGTTACGGCGACGGCGCCGTGATGGGCGTGCCCGCGCACGACGAGCGCGACTTCGCCTTCGCCAACAAGTACGGCATCGAGATCATCCAGGTGGTGCTGGTCGACGACGAGCCGCACTTCGACTATCACAAGTGGCAGGACTGGTACGCCGACAAGCAGCGTGGCGTGACCATCAACTCCGACAACTTCAGCGGCATGACCTACAAGGAGGCCGTTGCAGCCGTGGCGCATGCGCTGGGCCAGAAGGGCCTGGGCGAGATGCAGACCACCTGGCGCCTGCGCGACTGGGGCGTGAGCCGCCAGCGCTACTGGGGCACGCCGATCCCGATCATCCATTGCGAAGAGCACGGCGCGGTGCCCGTCCCGGAGAAGGACCTGCCGGTGGTGCTGCCCACCGACTGCGTGCCCGACGGCTCGGGCAACCCGCTGCACAAGCACGAGGGCTTCCACGCCGGCGTGGTGTGCCCCGTGTGCGGCAAGCCCGCGCGGCGCGAGACCGACACGATGGACACCTTCGTCGACTCGTCGTGGTACTTCATGCGCTACTGCGACCCGAAGAACGACGAGGCGATGGTGGCCGAGGGCGCCGACTACTGGATGCCGATGGACCAGTACATCGGCGGCATCGAGCACGCCATCCTGCACCTGCTGTACGCGCGCTTCTGGACCAAGGTGATGCGCGACCTCGGCCTGCTGAAGGCCGACGAGCCCTTCAGCAAGCTGCTGACGCAGGGGATGGTGCTCAATCACATCTTCTACTCGCGCAACGAGAAGGGCGGCAAGGACTACTTCCCGCCCTCCGAAGTCACGCCCGTGCTCGACGCCCAGGGCCGCATCGTCGGCGGCACCGCGGCCGACGGCACGAAGGTGGAATACGGCGGCGTCGGCAAGATGGGCAAGAGCGAGCGCAACGGCGTCGACCCGCAGGACCTCATCGAGAAATACGGTGCCGACACCGCGCGCCTGTACACCATGTTCACCGCGCCGCCCGAGGCCACGCTCGAGTGGAACGACGCGGCCGTCGAAGGCAGCTTCCGCTTCCTGCGCCGCGTGTGGAACTTCGGGGCGGCGCTGGCGGAAATGCCCGTTTCGCTGGGCGGCCCGCCGGTGTATGGCAAGAGCGCGCAGGCGCTGCGCCGCGAAGTGCATACCGTGTTGCGCCAGGTCGACTACGACTATCAGCGCATGCAATACAACACGGTGGTGTCGGGTGCGATGAAGCTGCTCAACGCGCTGGAAGGCTTCAAGTCCGAAGGAACGCCGGGCGACCTGGCCGCGCTGCGCGAGGGCTTCGGCATCCTGCTGCGCTGCCTCTACCCGGCCACGCCGCACATCGCCCAGCAGCTGTGGAGCGAGCTCGGCTACGACAAGGACCTGGGCGGCCTGCTCGACGCGCCCTGGCCCGTGGTCGACGTGGGCGCGCTGGTGCAGGACGAGATCGAGCTCATGCTGCAGGTCAACGGCAAGCTGCGCGGCAAGCTCAGCGTGCCGGCAGGCGCCTCGAAGGACGAGATCGAGAAGCTCGCGCTGGCCTGCGACGACTTCGTGGCCTTCGCCGAGGGGGCGTCCGCCAAGCGCGTGATCGTGGTTCCGGGCCGCCTGGTCAACGTGGTCATCTGAAACGCCGCACGAACGGCTCAATCAACCAAGCAAGCATGAACACTCGCAATGTCTCGCTGCCGCGCCGCGGCCTCCTCCTCGGGCTGGCGGCCGGCGCCTCGCTGGGCCTGGCCGGCTGCGGCTTCAAGCTGCGCGAGGCGCCCGTCTTCGCGTTCAAGTCGCTGTCGGTGTCGGGCAACTCGGCCATGATCAACCAGATCCGGCGCGAGCTGCGGGCTACTGGCACCGTGACGGTGATGTCGGCCGAGGACGCATCCAAGGCCGACGTCGTGCTCGAGATCCTGGGCGAGGACCGCAACCGCATCGTGATCTCGACCAATTCGGCGGGCCTCGTGCGCGAGCTGCAGCTTCAGCTGAAGGTGCGCTTCAAGCTGCGCACCCCGGGCGGCAAGGACCTGCTGCCGCCCACCGACGTCTCGCAGACGCGCGACCTGAGCTTCAACGAGACCAACGCGCTGGCCAAGGAAGGCGAGGCCGACCTGCTGTTCCGCGACATGCAGTCGGACATCGCGCAGCAGCTGATGCGGCGGCTGGCTGCGCTCAAGGAAATCTGAGCCCGGCTTTTCCGATTCCATGCAACTTGCCAGCGCCCAGCTCGGGGCCCATCTGCAGAAGGGCCTGAAGCCGCTCTACACGATCCACGGCGACGAGCCGCTGCTCGCGCAGGAGGCGGCCGACGCCATTCGCTCGGCGGCGCGCGCGCAGGGCTACACCGAGCGCAGCTCCTACACCGTGGCCGGCGCGCACTTCGACTGGAGCGCGGTGCTCGCGGCCGGGGGCTCGCTGTCGCTCTTCGCGGACAAGCAGATCGTCGAGATCCGCATTCCCTCTGGCAAGCCCGGCAAGGACGGCAGCGCAGCCCTGCAGCAGCTGGCGGAGGCGGCGCCGGGCAACGACAGCACGCTCACGCTGGTGATGCTGCCGCGGCTGGACAAGGCCACGCGCACCGGCGCCTGGTTCTCGGCGCTGGAGAACAACGGCGCGAGCATCCAGGTCGACCCCATCGAGCGCAACGCGCTGCCGCAGTGGATCGCACAACGCCTGGGCCAGCAGGGCCAGCGCGTGATGCCCGGCGACGAGGGCCAGCGCACGCTGCAGTTCTTCGCCGACCGCGTGGAGGGCAACCTGCTGGCCGCGCACCAGGAGATCCAGAAGCTCGCGCTGCTGCATCCGGCCGGCGAGCTGAGCTGGGAGCAGGTGGAAGGCGCGGTCAACAACGTGGCGCGCTACGACGTCTTCAAGCTCTCCGAGGCCGTGCTGGCGGGCAATCCGCAGCGCGTGGCGCGCATGCTCGACGGCCTGCAGGCCGAGGGCGAGGCCGAAGTGCTGGTGCACTACGCCATCGCCGAAGACATCCGCGCGCTCAAGCGCGTGAAGGACGCCATGGCCGCCGGCCGCCCGCTGCCGATGGCGCTGCGTGAGAACCGCATCTGGGGCCCGCGCGAGCGTGCCTTCGAGCGCGTGCTGCCGCGCCTGGACGATCGCATGCTGGCGCGCCTGCTGCGCGCCGCGCACGTGGTGGACGGCATCGTGAAGGGGCTGAAGCAGCCCGACTGGCCCGCCAGCGGCTGGCGGGCCCTGCAGCGGCTGGCGCTGATGCTGTGCCGCGCCTGCGGCAGCGCGGGCGGCACGCCGCGGCGCGCCTGAAGGCTTTCCGGTCGAAGCGGGCTGGCGGCTTCAGCCGCCAAAAGGCCTGCGCCAGCCGGGCGGCGGGTCGGCGTGGGAAAATAGCTCGATGAACGCGTTCAACGTAAGCGAACACATGCAGACCCTGGGTCTGCAAGCCAAGACCGCCGCATTCCTCATGGCCCGTGCCGATGCGGCCAGCAAGAACAAGGCGCTGAAGGCGCTGGCCCGCCGCCTGCGCGAAGCCGGCCCGGCGCTCGCCGAGGCCAACCAGAAGGACCTGGAGCGCGCCACCGCCGCCGGCCTGCCAGCGCCGATGGTCGACCGCCTGAAGCTCACGCCCAAGGTCATCGAGACCGTCGCCCAGGGCTGCGAGCAGCTCGCCGGGATGGCCGACGTGATCGGCGAGATCATCGGCATGAAGCAGCAGCCCAGCGGCATCCGCGTGGGTCAGATGCGCGTGCCGATCGGCGTCTTCGGCATGATCTACGAGAGCCGGCCCAACGTGACCATCGAGGCCGCGAGCCTGGCGATCAAGAGCGGCAACGCCGCCATCCTGCGCGGCGGCTCGGAGGCCATCGAGTCGAACAAGGCGCTGGCGCTGCTGGTGTCCGAGGCGCTCGGCGAGGCCGGCCTGCCGGTCGAGGCGGTGCAGCTGGTGCAGACCACCGACCGCGAGGCCGTCGGCCAGTTGATCGCCATGCCGGAATTCGTCGACGTGATCATTCCGCGCGGCGGCAAGGGCCTGATCGAGCGCATCAGCCGCGACGCCAAGGTGCCGGTCATTAAGCACCTGGACGGCAACTGCCACGTCTACGTGGACGACACCGCCGAGTTCGAGATGGCACTGCGCATCGTCGACAACGCCAAGACCCAGAAGTACAGCCCCTGCAACGCCGCCGAAGGCCTGCTGGTGTCGGCCGCGGTGGCCGAGGACTTCCTGCCCGAGATCGCCGCCATCTTCGCGGCCAAGGGCGTGGAAATGCGCTGCGACCCGGCGGCCGCTGCCATCCTGCGCGAGAGCGAGGCGCTGGGCGCGGTGAACCCGCCGGCGAAGATCGTCGACGCGGTGGAGTCCGACTGGTACGAGGAGTACCTCGCCGCGGTCATCAGCATCAGGGTGGTGGCCGGCGTGGACGAGGCCATCGCGCACATCAACCGCTACTCGAGCCACCACACCGACGCCATCGTCACGCGCGACCACGTGCATGCACAGCGCTTCCTGCGCGAGGTCGATTCGGCCAGCGTGATGGTCAATGCGAGCACACGCTTCGCGGACGGCTTCGAGTTCGGGCTGGGTGCCGAAATCGGCATCAGCACCGACAAGTTCCATGCGCGCGGCCCGGTGGGCATCGAAGGACTGACCTCGCTCAAGTACGTGGTGCTGGGGCAAGGCGAAGTCCGGACCTGATGAGCCGCACGGGAGCGGTCGATCCGATGCGTTCGCGCGCGGTCTTGTCATTGGGGCGACCAGCCCCAAATCCTACAATTCCACTCCACCTTTAAGCACAAAACCAACAAGGCCGCTGCATGGTTCCGCATCTAGTCACCGCCCTGACCGGCCCGATCAACGAACTGGAGCAGCGGGTGCTCGACTCGATGCCCGCCATCGAGCGCTGGTTCCGGCTCGAGTGGATGGAGCACACGCCGCCGTTCTACAGCGCCGTCGACATCCGCAACGCGGGCTTCAAGCTGGCGCCGGTCGACACCAACCTCTTTCCGGGCGGCTGGAACAACCTCACCAAGGAAATGCTGCCGCTGGCGGTGCAGGCCGCGCAGGCGGCCATCGAGAAGATCTGTCCGGAGGCGCGCAACCTGCTCGTCATTCCGGAAAACCACTCCAAGAACACCTTTTATCTCGCCAACGTCGCGCAACTCGTGCGCATCTTCCACATGGCGGGGCTCAACGTGCGCATCGGGTCGATCGATCCGGCGATCAAGTCGCCCAAGAAGATCGAACTGCCCAATGGCGAGACCGTGACGCTGGAGCCGGTGGTGCGCACCAAGCGACGTCTGGGGCTCAAGAACTTCGATCCGTGCACAATTCTCCTTAACAACGAGCTTTCTGCGGGAACTCCCGGCATCCTCGAAGATTTGCACGAGCAGTACCTGTTGCCACCGCTGCATGCGGGCTGGTCGGTACGCCGCAAGAGCAACCACCTGCACAGCTACGAGGAGCTGTCCAAGCGCTTCGGCAAGCTGCTGGGCATCGACCCGTGGCTCATCAACCCGATCTATGCGCGCGCCGAGGGCGTCGACGTGGCCGAGGGCCGCGGCATCGACGTGCTCACCAGCCATGTGGATGCGGTGCTGACCAAGGTGCGCCGCAAGTACAAGGAATACGGCATCAACGAGAAGCCCTTCGTGGTCGTCAAGGGCGGCCACAGCGGAAGCGGCAGCCCCGGCGTGGTGACGGTTCGTGACGCCAAGGACGTGGAGTCGCTGATCGGCAAGCCGCGCGGCGGCGCCAGCGCCAGCGTTCCGGCGGCATCCGCGAGGAACGCCGCCGGCCGCGACCTGCGCGAGCCGACGGAACTGATCGTCCAGGAAGGCGTGCTCACCAACGAGCGCGTGCACAACGGCGTGGCCGAACCGGTGGTCTACATGATGGACCGCTACGTGGTCGGCGGCTTCTACCGGGTGCACGCCGAGCGCGCCGCCGACGAGAACCTGAAGCTGCCGGGCGCGAGCTTCGTGCCGCTGGCCTTCTCTGAAAGTGCGCACTTGCCACAGCCGGGCGCCAAGCCTGGCGCCAGCGCGCCGAACCGCTTCTACATGTACGGCGTGGTCGGCCGGCTGGCCATGGTGGCCGCCAGCTACGAGATGGAAGCGACCGATCCGGATGCCGAAATCTACGAGTGATTGGCCGGGGGCTCCCCGCCTCGGCTTGCACCGAGCGCAGGCGGCGGCAAAATAGCGGCCCCACAGCAACGGAAACAAAAGGGCGGGAGGGCGATCCGGGTGAACTAAAGTTCGCCGTTCGCGCCCGGCGTGCCTGACGCGTCGATTCCAGCAGCCTGCCCTTTTCCCATCGACTTCGTGTCAGCCCCCAAAAATCTCTCAGCCGGCCTGATCGTCGGCGCCATCGGCGTCGTCTATGGCGACATCGGCACCAGCGTGCTGTACGCCGTCAAGGAAGTGTTCGGCCACGGCCACGTGCCTTTCACCGTCGAGAACGTCTACGGCATCCTGTCGATGTTCTTCTGGACGCTCACCGTCATCGTCTCCATCAAGTACGTCGTGCTCGTGCTGCGGGCCGACAACGAAGGCGAGGGCGGCCTGGTCGCCATGCTGGCGCTGGCCTCCCGAGCGGTGGCCGACAAGCCCAGGCTGCGCCACCTGCTGCTGGTGGTAGGCATCTTCGGCACCTCGCTCTTCTATGGCGACGGGGTCATCACCCCGGCCATCTCGGTGCTCTCGGCGGTCGAGGGCCTGGAGGTGGTGTCGCCGCACTTCACGCACTACGTCATTCCGCTCACGCTGGTCGTGCTGTTCTGCCTGTTCGTGGTGCAGAAGCGCGGCACCGCCGGCATCGGCAAGTTCTTCGGGCCGGTGACGCTGACCTGGTTCATCGCGATCGCGGTGCTCGGGGTGTCGCAGATCCTGCACCACCCCGAGATCCTGAAGGCGCTGAACCCGTTCTACGCGCTGAAGTTCATGTGGGACAACCCCGGCACCAGCTTCATCCTGCTGGGCGCGACCGTGCTGTGCGTGACCGGCGCCGAGGCGCTGTACGCCGACCTCGGCCACTTCGGCAAGAGCCCGATCCGCATCGCGTGGTTCTCGGTGGTGATGCCCGCCCTCACGCTCAACTACTTCGGCCAGGGCGCGCTGCTGCTGGAGAACCCCGAGGCGGTGAAGAACCCGTTCTTCATGATGGCGCCCGAGTGGGCGCTCATTCCGCTGGTGCTGCTTGCTACCGCAGCCACGGTGATCGCATCGCAGGCCCTCATCACCGGCGCCTTCAGCGTGACGCGCCAGGTGATCCAGCTGGGCTACCTGCCGCGCCTGAACATCGAACACACCAGCGTGCGCACGGCGGGCCAGATCTACATTCCGCTGGTCAACTGGGGCCTGTTCGTGGCCATCGTGCTGGCGGTGGTCATGTTCCGCTCGTCGAGCAGCCTGGCCGCGGCCTACGGCATCGCCGTGACCACCGACATGCTGATCACCACGGTGCTCACTTTCTTCGTGATCCGCTATGCGTGGAAGCTTCCCCTGGCGCTGTGCATCGCCTCCACCGCGGTCTTCTTCGTGGTCGACTTCCTGTTCTTCGCGTCGAACCTGCTCAAGCTCTTCGAGGGCGGCTGGTTCCCGCTCTTGATCGGCGGCTTCGTCTTCACGCTGATGATCACCTGGAAGGAAGGCCGCCGCCTGATGGGCGAGGCGCAGCACGCCGACGCCATCGACCTGAAGTCCTTCCTCGATTCCGTGTTCGTGAGCCCGCCCGCGCGCGTCGACGGCACGGCGGTGTTCCTCACGGCCGAGCCGGGCGTGGTGCCCAACGCGCTGCTGCACAACCTGAAGCACAACAAGGTGCTGCACGAGCAGAACATGTTCGTCACCGTGCGCAACCACGAGGTGCCGTGGATCCCGATGGACAAGCGCATCGAGATCGAACCGCTGGGCCACCACTGCTGGCAGATCATCGTCCACTACGGTTTCAAGAACGACATCGACCTGCCGCGCGCGCTCGAGAATGCGCGCATGCGCGGCTGCCAGCTGGAGCAGATGACCACCAGCTACTTCCTGTCGCGCGACGTCGTCATTCCCACGCTGGGCAGCGGCATGGCGCCGTGGCGCGAGAAGCTGTTCGCGCAGATGCACCACAACGCCAGCGGCGCGGCGGCCTTCCTGGGGCTGCCGAACAATGCGGTGGTGGAGCTGGGGTCGAAGATCGAGATCTGAAGCCGCGCTCGGCTCAGTCGAATTCCCCCGGCCGCTCCTTCTCGAGCCCGGCCACGTGCGAGGCGATCGCACCCGGCGTGGTGAACCAGACATCGCCCCGGTCGCGCGCCTGCGCCAGCCGCGCCAGCGCCGTGCGCAGGTGCCTCAGCCGGTAGGGCTGCCCCACGATGTAGGGGTGCAGCGCCACGCCCATCACCAGCGGCTGCGCGCGCGACTGATCGAGCATTTCCTCGAAGTTGTCGACCACCATCGCGCTGAAATCCTTCGCGTCCATCAGGCGGCCGACGATCATCGGGATGTCGTTGAGCTCCTGCGGATACGGCACCGACCACAGCGATCCGCCGCCGCGCGTGCGCATGCGCAGCGGCTGGTCGTCGTGGCACCAGTTGAGCGTGTAGCCGTAGCCGGTCTCGGCCAGCAGGTCGGGCGTGAGGGCGCTTTCGGAGATCCACGGCGAGAGCCAGCCCGCGGGCGCCTGCCCGCTTTCGCGCAGCATGCGCTCGCGGCAGCGCAGCAGCAGGGTGCGCTCGTGTTCCTCGTCGAGCACGCCCTGGCGTTCGGCGTTGCTGTGGCCGTGGCCGATGAGCTCGTCGCCGCGCGCCACCAGGGCCTGGACCAGCTCCGGGCAGTGGTCATACAGCGCGGTGTTGACGAGCGCCCCGGTCGGCAGCGCGAGCGAATCGAACAGTTCGAGACAACGCCAAGCACCCACGCGGTTGCCATACTCGCGCCAGCCGTGGTTGAGCACGTCCGGCTGAGGCGAGGCCGGGCCGATGCATGCGCCCAGTCCGTCGCCGAAGGCGAAATGCTCGACGTTGAAGCCGATGTACACCGCCAGCCGTGCGCCGTTCGGCCACGCGTAATCGGGCCGCCGCGTTATCGGCCGGTAGTCGAAGCGGTCGTGCGTGGGGAGCCGGTCGGGCCAGCGCGTCGTCATGCCGCCGGCCTCACAGCACGGCGAGCCCGGCGCGCACCAGCAGCCATTCGGCGCTGTCGTTCCAGACGTCCATCTGCACGATCAGGCCGTGGCGCACCACGTAGCGGTCGACGTACCGGTTGCCTTCGAAGGCCGTGCCGTCGGGCCACGCACCGTAAAGCGTGCCGAGGCTGTAGACCACCGTTTCCTCGGGCGTGCCGCCGGCCACCGTTTCGGTGCGCTCGATCTTCTTCTTGACCCAGGCGTAGCGCCGGGCGTTGAAGGCCGAGGTGTCGGCCGGCGCATGCATCGGGCGGTTGCCGGTGAAGCGGATGCGGATGTCGGGCGCGGTGAAGCGCGAGGCCGACTGCGGGTCCGGAATCATCACCAGGCGAAGGAATTCGTCGACCACGGCGGCGGGATCGAGCGCAGGGCCGCCCTGCGAAATGGATGTGTCCACGAGGTTCTCCGGGAGTTGTCGGAGGTGGAGACACGCAATTCCCGTGCCGGATGGTTGACTTTATGGGAGTCAGATTGTTGACCATCCTGAGCCATTGGGCGCCCGGCACAATCGCCCGGATGCGCGCTGCGCGACAAGGCCGGACGCGGTGGGCCGAAGAGAAAAAAGCCCCCGCCGGCAAGGACATCGCCGCTTCCGGCAACATCGCGCCCCGTACCAACGCAATGCCAACGCCAATGGCCGCCGCGCCCCGGCAACGCAAGAAAGAACGCCTGATGAAAAACATCCTCTTCGTCGCCGATCCGCTCGACCACTTCAAGATCTACAAGGACACGACCTTCTCGATGATGCGCGAGGCGCAGCGCCGCGGCTACCGCATCGCGGCCTGCCTGCCGCAGGACATCCAGTGGAAGTCGGGCGGCGTGGTCACGGCCACGGTGCAGCAGATCACGCTGACCGGCGAGGCGAGGGACTGGTACCGCGTCGACATCTCCGAGGCCAAGGCGCTGAAGGATTTCGACGCCGTGCTCATGCGCAAGGACCCGCCCCGACGCCGAGTACATCTACGCCACGCACCTGCTGGAGCAGGCCGAACGCGAGGGCGCTCAGGTGATCAACAAGCCGCGCGCGCTGCGCGACCACCCCGAGAAGCTCGCGATCATGGAGTTTCCGCAGTTCACCACGCCCACGCTGGTGACGCGCAGTGCGCAGGCGGTGCGCGACTTCCACGCCGAGCACGGCGACATCATCCTCAAGCCGCTCGACGGCATGGGCGGCATGGGCATCTTTCGCGTGAAGCAGGACGCGCTGAACCTCGGCTCCATCGTCGAGACGCTCAACAAGGACGGCGCCGAAACCATCATGGTGCAGCGCTTCGTGCCCGAGATCTCGCAGGGCGACAAGCGCATCCTCATCATCGCGGGCGAGCCGGCGCCCTTCGTGCTGGCGCGCATCCCCCAGGGCACCGAGGTGCGCGGCAACCTGGCAGCGGGCGGCAAGGGCGTGGCCCAGCCGCTCACGCCGCGCAACCGCGAGATCGCCGAGACCGTGGGCCGCGCGCTGGCGCCGCGCGGGCTGCTGCTGATCGGGCTCGACGTGATCGGCGACTCGGTCACCGAGATCAACGTGACCAGCCCGACCTGCTTCCAGGAGATCACCGAGCAGACCGGCTTCGACGTGCCGGCGATGTTCATCGACGCGCTCGAGGCGAACCTGCGCGAGCAGGGCCGCTGAGCGCGCCGCGGCGGTCAATCAGAAGTCGATCGTGCCGCTCACCGCGAAGGTGCGCGGCGCACCCAGCACCAGGTAGTTGCTGCCCTGCGTGCCGCCCACCGAGGCCCAGTACGACTTGTTGAAGAGGTTGTCGATGCGCGCGCGCAGCGTGAGCAGGCGGCCGTTGCCGAGGTCGACCAGGTAGCGCGCGCCTACGTCGAAGCGCGTCCACGACGGCACCGACTGCGTGTTGGCGGCATTGGCGTACTGCTTCGAGGTGTAGAGCAAGCGGGCGTTCAGCGACAGGTTGCGCACGCCGGGCACGTCCCATTCGGCGCCGATGTTGGCCTGCTGCTTCGCCACGCCGATGGCGGTGAGGCCGTCGGTGGCGCCGCCTTGCGTGTTCTTCTGCTTGGCGTCGAGCAGCGTCAGGCCGCCGAGCAGGCGCAGGCCCTTGGCGGGCTGGCCGAACACCGACAGCTCCAGCCCTTGGTTGCGCTGCTTGCCGTAGAGGCCGTAGGTCTGGCCCGAGGAGTAGTACGTGGGCTGGTCGGTGGTGAAGAACGCGGCGCTCGCACCGAGCGTGCCGCCGTCGTACTTGACGCCGATTTCCTTCTGCCTGGCCTGGTACGGCGCGAATATCTCGCCAGCATTGGCGACGGGCAGGCCGTTGACCGTACCCGGTGCCACGTTGCCCTTGACGAGGCCTTCGATGTAGTTGGCGTAGGCCGAGACGGTCGGCGTGATCTTGAACACGACGCCGGCTACCGGCGTGGTCTTGCTCTTGTCGTAGGTGCTCGACTGCTTGAGCGTGGTGTAGGCGTAGCTGGTCTGCTCGATGGTCTGGCGGCGCGCGCCGAGCGTGACGAGCAGGCGGTCGTCCATGAACGGCATGGTGTCGGCAATGGCCACGCTCGAGGTGTCTATCTTGTCGGTCAGGCGCGGGTCTTCCAGCGTGTTGCCGGTGAAGGAATTGGCGACGGGGTAGGGCGACGCGTAGGGTGCGTAGATGTTGTTGCGGATGGTGCCGCGGGAGATCGTGTAGGCGTTGTCGCGGTCGTTGCTGTACTTGGCCGCCGACACCACCACGGTGTGCTTCACCAGGCCGGTCGCGAAGTTGCCGCGCACGCCGATCTCGGCGGTGCCGATGCGGTCCTTGCGGGTGTTGCTGAAGCGGGTGTTGCTGGTGTTGCCGAAGGCGTCGGCGAGCGTGGGGTTCGACAGCACGTTGTCCTCGTCGCTGCGGCGCACCCCGCCGGCGGCCCAGGCCGTGATGTTGTCGGTGATGTCGACCTCGCCGCGGAAGGTGGCGAACTTGTCCTTTTCCTTCGAATAGGTCCAGGGCTGGGCGAAGTTGGTGCGGGCGTCGGGCGCGCGCGGGATCGGCAGCGTCGACGAGGGCGTCAGGCTCGGGCGTCCGTCTTTCAGGTCGTAGTCTTGATAGCCGAAGTCGGCCGACAGACGCACGTTGCGGTTGTGCCAGTCGAGGCCGACGTTGAAGGCGCTGAGCTGCTGGCTCTCGTTCTTCACGCCGGTACCGCCTTCGCGGCGCACCGCGTTCACGCGCACGCCCAGGCTGTCGTCGGGGCCGAAGCGGCGTGCCAGGTCGAGGTTGACGTAGCCCTGTCCGCCTGTCTGCACGCCGAAGCCGACGCGGGTGAGCGGCTCGTTGGGCGCGCGCTTGGGCAGCAGGTTGATCGCACCGCCGATGCCGCTGCCGCCGGGCGCTGCGCCGTTCAGGAAGGTGTTGGCGCCGCGGAAGACTTCCACGCGCTCGAAGAATTCCGAAGCGATGTACTGGCGCGGCAGCATGCCGTACAGGCCGTTGTAGGCGACGTCGTCGGAGTACACGGGGAAGCCGCGCACCACGTACAGCTCCTGGAAGTTGCCGAAGCCGCGAGCCTGGCGCACCGACGGATCGTTGAGCAGCACGTCGGCCACGCTCTTGGCCTGCTGGTCCTGGATCAGCTCGTTGGTGTAGTTGGTGCTGGAAAACGGCGTGCTCATCATGTCCTGGTTGCCCAGGATGCCGACCCGCCCGCCGCGCGACACCTGTCCGCCGGCGTAGGGCTTGGTCAGTCCCTCGGCCGAGGCGTCGGCGCTGGCTTCGACGGTCACGGTGGACAGCGTGCCGCCGCTCGAAACCACCGCAGCCGCCGGCTGCGTTGCGGTGGTCTGGGCCAGAGCTACCGCGGCATTCAGCGCAAGCAGCGTTGCGACCACGGTCGGCCGGAGATGGAAGAAGGAAGCGGGCATGAACGGTTCAATTTGCAAATGAGAACCGTTATTGTTTACTCGTATGCGCCCACCCGTCGATACTTTCTTGCAATGTTGCGAAAAAGTGTCAGTCGAAAGACTGACTCGCCTCAGTTTCCGACGCGCTGCCCGTCCACGAACACCTGCAGCTCGCCCGGCGCGAACTGTGTCCATGTCTCGTTGGTGGTCAGCGGCGAGGTCACGACCACGGCCACGCGGTCGTTGGGCGTGGTGTGCTGTGCGAAGTCGATCTCCAGGTCTTCATCCGACAGCTGCGCCGTCACGAAGGGATGGCGGCGCTCCACGTACCAGAGGTTGGTCGAGGCGTGTGCCCACAGCGCCTGCCCGTTGGACAGCATGAAGTTGAAGGTGCCGTGGCTCGCCAGCTGCGGGGCCAGCTCGCGCAGCGTGAGCGTGAGCTCCTCGATGCTCGGCACGCCCGCGTGCGACTTGGCCAGTTCCTGCATGATCCAGCAGAAGGCGTGCTCGCTGTCGGTGTTGCCCACCGGGTGGAAGTTGCCGTGCAGGCGCGGGCGGAACTCCTTCAGGTCGCCGTTGTGGGCGAACACCCAGTAGCGCCCCCACAGCTCGCGCACGAAGGGGTGGCAGTTCTGCAGGTTGACCTCGCCCTGCGTCGCCTTGCGGATGTGCGCGATGACGTTGCGGCTCTGTATGGGGTAGCGCCGGATCAAATCTGCCACCGGCGATTCGCAGGCCGGCTGGTGGTCGACGAAGTGCCGCAGCCCGCGATCCTCGAAGAATGCGATGCCCCAGCCGTCGGCATGGTGGTCGGTGCGGCCGCCGCGCTGCGCGAACCCCGTGAAGCTGAAGGTCACGTCGGTCGGCGTGTTGCAGTTCATTCCTAGCAATTGGCACATGGCGCTATTAGAGCGCGAGTGCCGGCCGGCCGTGCGGCGGATCCGCTCGCCGCTCAGCGCACGAAGCGGCCCTCGGGCGTGACGCGCACCATTTCGATGAAGCGCGAGCCGGTGGTGTTGCCGGTCGAGAAATCGATGTCCATGCCGGCCAGGCGGAACTTGAGCGCGCGCAGCGTCGCATGCAGGCGCGCGCGCGTCAGGTCGCGGCCGGTGCGCTTGAGCGCCTCGATCATCACCAGCCCGTTCAGGTAGCCCTCGAAGCTGCCGTAACCCACCGGCACCTGTGCCCGCTCCGCCAGCCGGCGATAGTCGCGCGTCACGGTCTCCACTTCGCCCCAGGGATAGGGCATGACTTGCGAGATCGCGAGGCCGCCTGCCTGCAGGGCCACCACCTTGGCCGTGACTTCGCCCGGCACGATCGACATGCCGTAGAACATCGGCTTGCTGCCGGCGGCGTAGGTGGCCTTGATCACCTCGCCGGCCACGGTGCCGGCCAGGTACATCAGGATGGCCTGCGATTGGCTGTCGGCCAGCGCCTTGCCGGCGGCGGCGGCGTCGGAGCCGTCGCCCTTGGCGACCACCTTGGCAGTCGGCACCAGCTTGTGCGGGACCATGGCCGCCTCGATCAGCTTGACCGCCTCGGCGCCGCCGGGGTTGTCGAGGTGGACGATCGCGATCTTGTTCACGCCGATGGTCGCCAGGTGCTCGACCAGGGCCTGCGCTTCACGGGCGTTGCTGGCGCGCACGAAGTAGGCCGAGCCCGCGACGCGTTCGCGCGCGCTGTCGCCCACCCCGTAGCCGCCCACGCTGGGCGCGCCGCTCTGCTGCAGCAGCTTCGCCGCGGCGGCCGTGGTGCCCGAGCCCACGCAGCCGAAGAAGGCGAACACGCGATGGTCGTTCAGCAGCTTGGTGTAGTTCTCCAGCGCCTTCTCGGGCTTCAGCTCGTCGTCCAGCGCCACCATCTTGATCTTGCGCCCGTTCACGCCGCCCTGTTCGTTGACGGCATCGAACGCCAGCGCGGCACCGTTGTGCACGACCTTGATCTGCGATCCGAGCGGACCGCTCAGGACAGCCGAACTGCCGAGCACGACTTCGCTGTCGCTCACCCCCGTTTCGGCGGCTTGCGCGCAGGAGAGCCGAGCGAGCCCGGCGGCGGCCACGGCCGTCGATGCGATAAAACTTCTGCGTTGCATGTAAGACCCATCCCAACTGACTTAACAAATTCTCACAATTAGAGACGATGGGTCCTTTCGTATTACTTGGTGCTTACCCTGACTGTGGCGGGCGGCGCAACTGCCACGCCGCGCAAATGGCCAGCGCGCAGAGGCCGGCGAGCATCGCGAACACCTCGTCGAACGCCGCGAGCCGCGCCGGGCTGGTCATCGGGTTGGCCAGCGAATCGCCGTGCGCCGCGAGCCGCCACTCCAGCACGATCGCGCACAGGCTCACGCCGGCCGCGCCGCCGAGCATGCGCACGAAGTTGATGGCGCTCGCGCCCTGCGGGATCAGCGGCTTGGCCAGCGGACGCATCGAGCCCAGGTTGAGCGAGGGCAGGATGAAGCCCAGCCCGATACGCCCGATGATCGCGAAGGCCACCAGCAGCCACAGCGCGCTGTCCAGCCGCAGCACCATCATCAGCGCGAACGAGGCCGCCAGCAGCGCGAGGCCGATGGTCACCAGCACCCAGGTCGGATGCTTGTCGGCCAGCCGGCCCACGCCCGCGATGGTGAGCGCCAGCACGATGCCCGCCGGCAGCAGGATGGTGCCCACGTGGGAAGCGGAGAGATGCAGCCCCACCTGCATGTACACCGGCAGCAGGTAGGTCGAGCCGAAGAGCGCCGTGCCGTAGATGAATGCGACCACGCTGCCCATCGCGAACTGCCGGTAGCGGAAGAGCGCGAGGTTCATCAGCGGCGTGCCGCCCGAGGCCGCGAGCCGCCGCTGCCACCATACGAAGACGCCGAACGAGAGCAGCGCGCCCGCCAGCAGCAGCGCCGCCTGCAGCGGCGAATCGCCGCGCAGCGCCACCAGGCCGTTGAGCAGGCACAGCGTGCCGACCGTGCCCAGCGCCAGTCCGCGTGCGTCCAGCCCGTCGCCGCGCGCGGCCGCCACGCCGCCGGGCGCGGTCTTGGGCACGAACTTGTAGGCCAGCCAGAGCGAGGCGAGGCAGAACGGCACCACCATGAAGAAGATCGAACGCCAGCCGAACAGGTCGACCAGCACGCCGCCGATGCTCGGCCCGATGGCCGGCGCCAGCACCACGCCCATGCCGAAGATGCCGCTGGCGCGCCCCTGCTCGTGCGGCTCGAAGGCGCGCAGGATGATGATGGCCGGAATGGGCTGAACCACGCCCGCGGCCAGCCCCTCGGCCACGCGCGCGAACAGCACCAGCGAGAAGTCGTTGGCCACACCGCCCACGATGCCGCCGATCAGCAGCAGGAGCATCGTGCCCACGTAGGTGCGGCGGTAGCCGTAGCGCGACAGCAGCCACGGCGTGGTGAGCATCGACACTGTCATCGCCACCATGAAGCCCGAGCTCACCCATTGCGCGCGCTCCTGTCCGAGCGAGAAGTGGTGGCTCATGCCGGGGATGGCCACGTTGACGATGGTCGAGGACATGATCGACGCCATCGTCCCCACCATCACCGACAGCAGCAGGTACCACCGGTAGCGTTCGCCGTAGCGCTGGCGCATCGTGCCGATGGAGGGCGGGGCCGGCGTGCTCGCGGCTTCTTGGGGCGGTGGGGAGGTCATGGGGCGGCGGAATGTCTCGGGTCCGTCGTCCTACAAGCATATCGGGCTTTGCGCGGCGGCAAATGAAAGGGGCGACCGCAAAATGCACCCGCTGTCCCTTCCGCGTCAGGAAGATCAATCAAGACAACTGCCGCATGAATGCTCCATCCGACGATCAAGCCAACGCCCAGCCGGTTGCCTCCGGCGAAGCGCAAGGGGAAGGCGCGCCCACCCTCGCCGCTGAGTTGGCCGCGCCCACCGTCAGCCGCGCCTACCGCTGCCAGTGCGAGCGCCCCGTGTTCCTGCGCAACAGCGAATGCCTGGCATGCCACACGCCGCTGGGCTACGTGATCGAGCGGCTCGGCGTGATGCCGCTCGCGCCCGCGGAAGGCGCGGGCGTGCAGCCTGGCACCTTCACTGTGTTCGGCGATCCGCACGGCAAGACCTACAGCCGCTGCGTGAACTTCATGACGCCGGCCGGCTGCAACTGGATGGTGCCCGCCGCGCGTGAAGGCGAGCAGCAGCCGCCCGACACGCATGGCCTCGCGCCCGGCTACTGCCTGGCCTGCAGCGTCACGCGCACCATTCCCGATCTCTCGGTGGAAGGCAACGGCGAACTCTGGCGCAAGCTCGAGACCGCCAAGCGCCGGCTGCTCTCGCAACTGCTCGCGCTGGGCCTGCCGGTGGTGAGCCGCCACGCCGATCCCGAGCACGGGCTGGCCTTCGACTTCCTCAGCAACACGCCGGGCGGCCCGCACGTGATGACCGGCCACCAGCACGGCGTGATCACCCTCAACGCCGAGGAGGCCGAGGACGCCGTGCGCGAGCGCATCCGCGCCGAGATGCGCGAGCCCTACCGCACCCTGCTGGGCCACTTCCGCCACGAGATCGGCCACTACTACTGGGACCTGCTGGTACAGCCCACGCAGTGGATCGACGACTTCCGCGCCCTCTTCGGCGACGAGCGCGCCGACTACGCCGCCGCGCTGCAGACGCACTACGAGCAGGGCCCGCCGCCCGACTGGGCCGACCGCTTCGTGAGCAGCTACGCCAGCACCCACCCATGGGAGGACTGGGCCGAGACCTGGGCCCACTACCTGCACATGGCCGACACCGCCGACACCGCGATGAGCTTCGGCGTCGACGCGACCAACGTCGAGCTCGCGAGCGACCTCTTCACGCCTGCCGACCTGTGGCAGCCCGACGACCCCGACGCCGGCAGGTTCCTCGACTTCATCAACGGCTGGGTGCTGCTCACCAACGTGCTCAACGAGCTGTCGCGCAGCATGGGCCAGCCCGACTACTACCCCTTCGTGCTGCCGCGCGTGGCGGTGGGCAAGCTGCAGTTCATCCACCGCGTGGTCACGCAGCAGCGGCCGGGCAATGCGCCCTCGATGGTGGTGGCCGGCGACATCGAGCCGGCCCAGGAGAGCCCCGCTCAGTCCTGAGGCGAGGGGTTGCCCATCGCGCAGCGCATGCAGATGCACGCGAGCCCGCGCATTTCTTCCGGCAGGTTGGTGAGCGGCGCCTTGCTGAAGTCGACCTGCATGCACCAGCAGGGCGGCTGCGCCTGGCCCGTCTCGCGCTCCATCTCCATCGCGCAGCGGTTCGCCTCGCCGCACAGCGGGCAGCGCGTGGCGTCGATCAGGCCGGCCGGAGCCTCTGCAGTGGTGGACATCATGAAATCTCGAAGGCCGGCAGCTTCTTCGCGACGACGTCGTTGCGCAGCGTCGCGTACACCGGCAGCCCGCCGCTGTAGGCGGGGTAGTCCTCGCCCTCGATCAGCGGCAGCAGGTAGCGGCGGCACTTCTCGGTGATGCCGTAGCCGTCGTCGGAGATGAAGTCGCGCGGCATCGGCTTCTCGACGTTGGCGACCGATTCGAGCGGCGCGCTGCCCAGGCGGTAGGCGTAGGGCGCGTCGGAGATGCGTTCGATGGTCGGCATCACCGCGTTGCGGCCTTCCAGCGCGAGCTCGACCGCACGCTGCCCCAGTTCGTAGGCCTGGCGCACGTCCGTGGCCGATGCGATGTGCCGCGCCGCGCGCTGAAGGTAGTCGGCCACGGCCCAGTGGAACTTGTGGCCCAGCGCGTCCTTGACCATCTGCGCCACCACCGGCGCCGCGCCGCCGAGCTGCGCATGGCCGAAGGCGTCGCGCGTGCCCTGCTCGGCGAGGAAGGTGCCATCGCGGTGGTGGCAGCCTTCGGATACCACCACCGAGCAGTAGCCGTGCTGCTTCACCAGCTCGTCCACGCGCGCGAGGAAGCGTGCCTTGTCGAACTCGATCTCGGGGAACAGCACCACCACCGGAATGCCCTGGTCCGCCGCGAGCCCGCCGGCCGCCGCGATCCACCCCGCATGCCGGCCCATCACCTCGAGCACGAACACCTTGGTTGAGGTGGCGGCCATCGAGCGCACGTCGAACGAAGCCTCGATGGTCGACACCGCCACGTACTTCGCGACCGAGCCGAAGCCGGGGCAGCAGTCGGTCAGCGGCAGGTCGTTGTCGATGGTCTTGGGCACGTGGATGGCCTGCAGCGCATAGCCCATCGACTGCGAGAGCTGGCTCACCTTGAAGCAGGTGTCGGCCGAATCGCCGCCGCCGTTGTAGAAGAAATAGCCGATGCCGTGCGCCTTGAACACCTCGATCAGCCGCTCGTACTCGCGCCGATTCTTCTCCAGCGACTTGAGCTTGTAGCGGCACGAGCCGAAGGCGCCGGAAGGCGTGGTGCGCAGCGCCGCGATGGCTTCGGCCGATTCGGCGCCGGTGTCGATCAGCTCTTCGGCCAGCGCGCCGATGATGCCGTTGCGCCCGGCGTACAGCTTGCCGATGCGGTCGGTGTAGCGGCGCGCCGTCTCGATCACGCCGCAGGCCGAGGCGTTGATGACCGATGTGACGCCGCCCGACTGGGCGTAGAAGGCGTTGGGGATGGACATGCGCGGCATTGTCGTGCAGCCCCCCGGGCGGCGCCAGTGGACGCCGGTGTCCGGATGTCAGCGGCTCTCGAACACCGGCGCGCGCTTCTGCAGGAAGGCGCTCACGCCCTCGCGGAAGCTGGGCTTGTCGATTAGCTCGCGCTGGCGCTCGCTCTCGTAGTGCAACTGTTCCTTCAGCGTGTGGTGCTCGGAGGCTTCGAAGGCTTCTCGCGCTTCCAGCACCGCGTGCGCGGGCAGGCGGGCCAGGCGTTGGGCGATGCCCTTGGCCTCTTCGAGCAGTTGCTCGTCGTCCACGCAGGCCCAGATCAGGCCCCACTGCACCGCACGTCCCGCGCCCACGCGCTCGTCGAGCAGTGCCATGCCCATGGCGCGCGCACGGCCCGCGCGGCGCGGGATGGCCCAGGTGCAGCCCAGGTCCGGCACGATGCCCAGCTTCGGCAGGAAGGGCAGGTAGAAGTAGGCGCTGCGTGCCGCGATGGTCACGTCGGCCGCGAGCGCCAGGCCCACGCCCGCACCGGCGGCCGGGCCGTTCACCGCCGCGACCACCGGCACCGGCAGCGTGCGCAGCGTCTCGATCAGCGGGTTGCTCAGGCTCTGCATCCACTCGGCGGTCTGCGTGCCGAGCGACTTGCCCTCTTCGGGCGGCGCCATCGCGCTCAGGTCGGCGCCCACGCAGAAGGCCTTGCCGGCGCCGGTGAGGATCACGGCGCGCACCGAGCGGTCGTCGCGGATGCGCTCCAGTGCGTCGCGCAGCTCGATCTGCAGGTCGCGCGCGATGGGGTTCAACTTGGCGGGCAGGTTCAGCGTCAGCGTCGCAATGCCGTCGGCCTGCTCCTGGAGGATAAGGGGTTGTGCAGCGGTGTCGGAACTCATGGCATCGATGGTTCGATGCGCATGGAGACCGGTCAAGCCGGGGACAACCCGTGGGAGCGAAGTCGCCATTGCGACCATGCGCTGGCATCCCGCGAACGCAGCGGCATCGCGGCCGGCTGCGCGTCGGACACGGTAATGCACGACGACTCCAGCGCCGACACCAGCACGCGCCGGTGGTCGGTGCTCTCGAAGCGTTCGCCGGGCTCCAGCACGATGTCGCGCGTGTCGCTGTCGATCGTGACCCACACCGAGCCGCTGCGGCATTCGATGCCCACTCCCGCGCCGTCGGGCACGGCGAAGACCGAGCGCTTCGGCAGGCTCACGTGGAAGCGGGAAGTGCTGGACGAGAAGGTCACGGCGGGAGAAGAAGAGGAGGTGATCGAAGAGGAAGAAGAGGTGCTCATGGCAAGCTCCATTGCATTCACTATGCGAATGAATATAGTGAACCGGAGCCCTTCTTACACACGGTCATTCGGAACTCGTTGCATGCGTACAGAGAATGCGAAAGCCGCCAATGCCACCGGCGTCGAGCTTCCCCCGCTCGAACTGCTGCGCAGCTTCGAGGCGGCTGCGCGCCGGCTGAGCTTCACGCTGGCGGCCTCGGAGCTGCACCTCACGCAGTCGGCCGTGAGCCGGCAGATCCAGCAGCTGGAAGCCAGCCTGGGCGTGCTGCTGTTCGAGCGGCGCCACCGCGCGCTGTCGCTCACCGAGGCCGGCGGCGTGCTGCAGCGCGCCGTTACCGACAGCCTCGAGCGCCTGCGCGACGCCACGGCGCGGGTGCGCGCGAGTTCCGCGCCCCGGCAGGTGGCGATCACCACCACGCCGGGCTTCGCGTCGATCTGGCTCATTCCGAAGCTGGCGCGCTTCACGGGCAGCCATCCGCAGGTCGACGTGCGCGTGTCGGCCACGCTCGACGTGCTCGACCTGGAAAGCAGCCGCATCGACCTGGCGGTGCGCTTCGTGCCCGTCGGGCGTGGCGTGGGGCCGGCGCTGTTCGAGGAGTCGGTGATCCCGCTGTGCTCGCCGCAGGTGGCTGCGTCGCTGCGCGAGCTTTCCGATTTCTCCAAGCTCACGCTGCTCACCGTCGAGTACCCCGACCACAGCGAGGCGCCCACTGCCGATTGGGAACCCTGGCTCAAGGTCATGGGGCTGGAAGACCTGCGCATGAAGAGCACGCTGCGCTTCACGCAGTACGCCGATGCGGTCTCGGCCGCTGTGGCGGGGCAGGGCGTGGTGATCGGCCGGCTGCCGCTGCTGAGCGATCTGGTGCGCGACGGCCGGCTCGTGGCGCCGCTGGGCGAGGGCGTTGCCTCGCACCGCGGCTACTTCATCGAGATGTCCAGGCGTGCCGCAGGCAACCGCGACGCGCAGGAGTTCGCGCAGTGGCTGCGCGACGAGGCCGAGGCCGCGCAGCGCAGTTGACGCACAGCGATGTCGATCAACCTGGCAGCAGCACCTTGTTCACGACATGGATCACGCCGTTGGACTGGTAGACGTTGGCGATCGTCACCGTCGCCGTGCCGCCCTTGGCGTCGGTCACCGTCACGTTGCCGCCGCTCATCGTCGCGGTGAGCGTGCCGCCGCTTGCGGTCTTCAGCGTGGCCTTGCCGCCGCCTGCGTTGATCGCGCTCATGAGCGCCGCGCTATCGAGCTTGCCGGGCACCACGTGATAGGTCAGCACCTTGGTCAGCGTGGGCTTGTTCTCGGGCTTGAGCAGCGTGTCGACGGTGCCGGCGGGCAGTGCCGCGAAGGCGGCGTTGGTCGGCGCGAACACGGTGAACGGGCCGGGGCTCTTCAGCGTGCCGACGAGGTCCGCGGCCTTCACGGCGGCGACAAGCGTGGTGTGGTCCTTCGAGTTCACCGCGTTGTCGACGATGTCCTTCGTCGGGTACATCGGCGCGCCGCCGACCATCGGGTTCGATGCCCCGCTGCCGTTGCCGCTCATGCCCATGCCGCCCGCGCAGGCTGCGAGGAGGACAGAGACGCTGGCTGCGATCACGAGTTTCTTCATTGAAGTCTCCTGGAAAGATGATGGATGGTTCTCGAGGCTCTCTGTGGAAACCGCCAGCAGATCGGAGGCGCAATGCGCTTGAACCTGATACGCCGCCTGCGCGCGATTGGATTCATCGGCCCTCCACGTAGGCTTTGCGCCACACAGGCGATGCGCGACGCTTGCGCATCGAACGCGCGAGCTACAGAATCCGCGCTTCGTTTTTCAGCAACAGTTTTTGCTCCCCGCGCGCCCGGCGACGATCGACCTCCCTGGCGACACACCCATCCAATGAACCGTTACCTGAACACCTGACCCGCACACCGACCGCCCCGGCCGGACGTGCATCCACGCATCCGCCGAGGCCCATCGACAAAGGCCCCGCGCAGCCATTCGCCGGGGCCTTTTTGTTTTTCGGAGTGTGTGCACATGAGTGCTCAACGAAGGGCCCGCGACGACGACAAGCGTCTGGGCCGGTTCTATTTCTCGGTGCCGAACGCGGCACCCCGCAACCCCGTGGTGGCAGCGCTGGCGCGCCGCGAAGCAAGCCAGAAGGCGGGCCGCCACCTGCGCACCCACAGCGCCGAGCGGCGCGCGCAGAAGGTGGCGCTGCAAAAGGCAGCGCGCAACATCGTGCAGGAGGACTGACCATGCGTGAAGACATGGACAAGGTCATCGTCGAACGGCCGCGCCGCGGTGGCGGCGTGCAGGGCGATGGACGCAAGTGGCGCAACAGCAAGGAGCGCGGCTCGCGACTGGGCATGAAGCAGGGCTACGAATACCCCAAGGGGCTCAACGAGAACCTCGCGCCGCTCAAGCGCTGGCTGCACAAGCAGGTGCACCGGCCTTGGGACAAGGTGTATTCGGAGCTTTGCAGCACCATCGATCGACGCAGCGTCGTGCAGGCGCATATCTTCGAGCACATCGACGACTTCGTCGAACGCGATGCGGTGATGCACGACGGGCAGGTGCTGGTGCGTGCAGGATGGTGGGGCCGCGGTGAGCGCGTGCCGCTGGAGGAGGCTTCGCGGGTAAAGCTTTTCGTGCACCCCGCCACCGGCATCCTTCTGCCCAACCGCCGGTTTTCACAGGCTCGACGGCGTGAGCGCGGCGGCACGAAGGCAGAGCTGTCGTTCGTCGTGATCGACGAACTCACGCAATGGCACCGCGTGAACGGCGACTGGTTCGAGATCACCTTGGCAGCCACGCCGCCCATGAAGGCCCCGGGTGTCTGGGACAAGCGTTTCGACGTGCTGCGGCGCTGCTTCGTCAGGACCACGTGTGCGTGGGGCCGGCCGGAGTTCGGCGTGTCGAGCAACCGGGCCATGTACGGGCGCGACGACGTCTATGCCGCAACCAAGCGCCAGCTCAGCCGCAAGGAGATCCGCGCGCGCCTGGGCGAAGACGTCTGAAGCCGTTCGTCAGGTAGAGGCAAAGTCGCATCGCGCATGATGCAGGCGCCGCGCCACCCGCGATGAAAGAAAGCACGATGAATCTCACCGCCTCCAACTGGTTCCTCTGGGCCGCCCTCTCGGCCGTCTTCGCCGCGCTGACGGCCATCCTCGCCAAGCTGGGCCTGGCCGGTGTCGATTCGGACATGGCGACGCTGGTGCGCACCGTGGTCATCTTCGCGGTGCTGCTGGTCTTCGTGAACGCCACCGGCAAGTGGACGAACCCGCTGCAGCTCTCGCCGCGCACCTGGCTCTTTCTCGTGCTCTCGGGGCTTGCGACCGGCGCGTCGTGGGTCTGCTACTTCCGCGCGCTCAAGGTGGGCGATGCCTCGCGCGTCGCGCCGGTCGACAAGCTCAGCGTTGTGCTGGTCGTGCTCTTCGCCGTGATATTCCTCGGCGAGCGACCCTCCGGCCGCGAATGGGCGGGCGTGGCGATGATCGCGGGCGGCGTGCTGATGCTCGCGATCAAGCGCTGAACTGCGCTGCCGGCCGTGCTGCCGCGCGCGGCAGAAGGAGGAATGCCAGGTTGCCCGCAGCCAGCATGCCCGCCACCGTGAAGAACACCGCGCGGAACGGCTCGACGCCGTTCGCCACGGCCCACGACGCGGCCACGCCGGTGGTCCACTGCATCAGCGAGACGCCGAGGAACATCGCCATGTTCATCAGCGCCATCGCGCGCCCCGTCATGGCTGCCGGGTAGGCGTTCTTGGTGTAGGCGTACTGCAGCACGCTGTAGCCCGAGAGAAGGCCGTAGACGATCGGCAGGCCGATGTCGATCGTGCGCGAATGCGTCAGTGCCATCGCGCCGAACATCAGCGAGCCCGCGAGCGCGCAGCCCATCATCCAGCGCGTGCGCCGCGCGCCGCCCGGGTCCATGCGGCCGAAGAGCGTCGGGCTGATCATGCCGGCGACGGTCATCACCAGCGCGACGTTGCCGCTGGCCACCAGCGAGAGGCCGTGCCGCTCGTGCAGCACCGGGCCTAGCCACAGGCCGCGCAGCGTGATGAAGGCGGCATACGACACGCATGCGAAGCACAGCAGGCCCAGCGTGTGCGGCATCGCGAACAGCGGCAGCAGTTCGCGCACGGCCTTGCGCAGCGACTGTCGCTCCGCCCGTTCCGGCAGCGCGATATCGGCGGCACGTGCAGGCTCGCGCACGCGCCAGAAGATGATCAGCCACGACAGCACAGCGAACGACCCCAGCACCGCATAGCCCACGCGCCACGACGAAGCCTCGATCAGCAGCGCCAGCGGCGTGCCCGTGAACAGGATGCCCATGCCGGCCAGGCTCATCACCAGCCCCGACATCGCGGTGAAGCGCGAGGCATCGAAGTGCCGCGCGATGAACACCGTGCAGGCCAGGAAGGCCGGCGCGCAGCCCACGCCGATCAGCGCCTGCCCCAGCAGCAGCGCGTGGAAGTCCGGCGCCATCGCGCACAGCACCGCACCCGCGATCGCCAGCGGAAAGGCCGCCAGCACCGTGCGCCGCACGCCGAAGATGTCGATCGACACGCCCATCGCGAGCTGCATGATCCCGAACATGAAATGGAAGGTGCCCGCCCAGGTGCCCAGCTGCTGCGGCGTGAGCCCGAAGTGGTTGCCGAGCGGCGTGGCCATCATGGCGCCGACGGTGCGGAAAGCCTGGCTCAGGGCGAAGGCGGTGGCCAGGGCCACGAGCATGGCGGCCGCGGAAGAAGTCCAGCGCGGCGGAGGCGGCGATGCCGCGTTCGTGTTCATCGGGGAGGAGGAGCGGGAGGCGAAGGGGACCCCGTCGATGCTAACGGCAGGCCGCCCATCATGCAGAACGGCGCCCTCGGGCGCCGTTCGTTGCGTGCGTCAGGCCCGGCGCGATGCCGGGCCGGGCAAGGCAATCAGGCTTCGCCCTTCACCTTCAACCGCCACGCATGCAGCAGCGGCTCCGTATACCCGCTCGGCTGCTCGATGCCCTTGAACACCAGGTCCTGCGCCGCCTTGTAGGCCGCCGAGGTGGTGAAGTTGCCGGCCATCGGCTTATAGAGCGGGTCGCCTGCGTTCTGCTCGTCGACCACCTTGGCCATGCGCTGGAAGGTCTCGTCGACCTGGGCCTTGGTGACCACGCCGTGCAGCAGCCAGTTGGCGATGTGCTGGCTGGAGATGCGCAGGGTGGCGCGGTCTTCCATCAGGCCGACGTTGTGGATGTCGGGCACCTTCGAGCAGCCCACGCCCTGGTCGATCCAGCGCACCACGTAGCCGAGGATGCCCTGCACGTTGTTGTCGATTTCCTGCTGGCGCTCTTCGGCGGTCCACTTGGCCTCCGCCGCGATCGGCACCTGCAGCAGGGCGTTGAGGATGTTGTCGCGCTCCGCGTCGGCGTCGATCTTCTCCAGCTCCTGCTGCACCGCGGTCACGCTGACCTGGTGGTAGTGCAGCGCGTGCAGCGTGGCGGCGGTGGGCGAGGGCACCCAGGCGGTGTTGGCGCCGGCCTTGGGGTGGCCGATCTTCTGCTCGAGCATGGCGGCCATCAGGTCGGGCATGGCCCACATGCCCTTGCCGATCTGCGCCTTGCCGCGCAGGCCGCTCGAGAGGCCGACCAGCACGTTGTTCTTTTCGTAGGCGCCGATCCATGCGCTGGACTTCATGTCGCCCTTGCGGATCATCGGGCCACCCTGCATGGCGGTGTGCATCTCGTCGCCGGTGCGGTCGAGGAAGCCGGTGTTGATGAAGGCCACGCGCGCGGCGGCCTCGGCGATGCAGGCCTTGAGGTTCACGCTGGTGCGGCGCTCCTCGTCCATGATGCCCAGCTTCACGGTGTTGGCGGGCAGGCCCAGCAGCTGCTCGACGCGGCCGAAAAGTTCGCTGGCGAAGGCCACTTCGGCCGGGCCGTGCATCTTCGGCTTGACGATGTAGATGCTGCCGGTGCGCGAGTTGCCCTTGCGCTTGAGGTCGATGGTGGCGATGGTGGTGGTCACCACGGCATCGAGGATGCCCTCGGGGATTTCCTTGCCATCTGCGTACAGCACGGCCGGGTTGGTCATCAGGTGGCCCACGTTGCGCAGGAACATGAGCGAGCGGCCGTGCAGCTTCACGGGCTTGCCGTCGGCGCCGGTGTATTCGCGGTCGGCGTTCAGGCCGCGCGTGAAGGTCTTGTCGCCCTTGGTGACTTCTTCCGTGAGCGTGCCTTCGACGATGCCCAGCCAGTTCGAGTACGCCACCACCTTGTCGGCGGCGTCGACCACGGCCACCGAGTCTTCCAGGTCGAGGATGGTGGAGAGCGCGGCTTCGAGCACCAGGTCGCTCACGCCGGCGGCATCGCTCTTGCCGATGGGCGTGGAGCGGTCGATGCGGATGTCCAGGTGGATGCCGTTGTGCTTGAGCAGCACCGACGACGGCGAGGCGGCGTCGCCCTGGAAGCCGACGAATTGCGATGCATCGGCCAGGCCGGTGCTGCTGCTTTGCAGCGCGACGACGAGCTTGCCGTCCTTCACGCTGTAGCCGGTGGCGTTCTTGTGCGAGCCGTTGATCAGCGGCGCGGCCTGGTCGAGCACGTTGCGCGCGAACTCGATGACCTTGGCGCCGCGCACCGGGTTGTAGCCCTTGCCCTTCTCGGCTCCGCCGGTCTCGGGAATCGCGTCGGTGCCGTAGAGCGCGTCGTACAGCGAGCCCCAGCGCGCGTTGGCCGCGTTCAGCGCATAGCGCGCGTTGAGGATGGGCACCACCAGCTGCGGACCGGCCTGCAGCGCGAGTTCGGAGTCGACGTTGGCGGTCGTGGCCTTCACGCCCTTGGGCTGGGGCAGCAGGTAGCCGATCTTCTCGAGGAAGGCGCGGTACGCCGGCATGTCGGCGATGGGGCCGGGGTTCTTCCTGTGCCAGGCGTCGAGCTCGCTCTGCAGGCGGTCGCGCTCGGCGAGCAGGGCGATGTTCTTCGGCGCGAGGTCGCTGACGATGGCGTCGAAGCCCTTCCAGAAGACGTCGCTGGCCACGCCGCTGGCGGGGAGGACCTTCTCTTCGATGAAGCGGTGCAGTTCGGTCGCGACCTGGAGTCCGTGGGCGGTGGTGCGGGCGGTCATGTGGGTTTCTCCTTGAGAAAAATGCAATCCTGGGACGAACTTTATTCGATACTTTGCTGGCGAGTAAGAGCCTGAATCGGGATTTATCCGTGACAAAAATAGAGGTAATGAATGCGCGGCCCTCAGGAGCGCAAAGGGTAGGCACTGATAAGAAGGCCGCAGGCGCCGGATATATTTAACTTCTTAAATAAATCCGTCATCTTCAGCACGTCAGCTTCCATGATCCTCCTGGCCTCCAACGAAAACCCCCTGGGCATGCCCGACTCGGCCCGCTGCGCGGCCGCCGAAGCGCTCGCGGGCGCCGGCAACTATCCCGACAGCAACGGCACGGCGCTGAAGAACGCGCTGGCCGCCCGGCTCGACGTGCCGGTCGACTGGCTCACGCTGGGCAGCGGATCGAGCGAGATCCTCGAACTCGCGGCGCAGGTGAGCCTGAAGCCGGGCGAGGGCGTGGTCTATTCGCAGTACGGCTTCATCGTCTACGCGCAGGCCGCGGCGCATGCTCATGCGCACGCAACTGTCGTGCCCTCGCGCAACTTCGGCCACGACCTCGACGCCATGCGCGCCGCCATCGGCGAAGACACGAAGCTGGTGTTCGTCGCCAACCCGAACAACCCGACCGGCACCTTCATCGACGCCGCGCCGCTGGCGGCCTTCCTGCAGTCGGTGCCCGCGCACGTGACGGTGCTGCTGGACGAGGCCTACACAGAATACCTTTCGCCCGCGCAGCGCTACGACAGCATCGAATGGGTGCGGCGCCTGCCCAACCTGATCGTGGCGCGTACCTTCTCCAAGGCCTTCGGGCTGGCGGGGCTGCGCATCGGCTACGGCGTGTCGCAGCCGGCGCTCACGTCGCGCATGAACGCGCAGCGCCCGCGCTTCAACGTGACGACCCCGGCGCAGGCGGCTGCGGTGGCCGCGCTGGGCGACGCCGATTTCCTTGCGCGCACCTACGAGCTCAACACGGCAGGGCGCGACCAGCTCGCGGCCGGCTTCAAGGAACTGGGCCTCGAATACGTGCCCTCGTCCGGCAACTTCTTGATGGTGCGGGTCGGCGACGCACAGGCCGTGCACGCGCGCCTGCTGGCCGCCGGCATCGAGGTTTCGCTGCTCGGCCCCTACGGCCTGCCCGAATGGCTGCGCATCAGCATCGGCCTGCCGGAGCAGAACCGCGCGGTGCTGGCCGCGCTGCACTGACCGGGGCTGGGCCCTGCTTCTTCGCTCGGTCAGACCTGTCCGCTCAGTTCCCTGGCCGCCGCGCGCACCGGCTCGATGTAGCGCTCGTCATAGCGGTGCGTGGGCATGGTCAGCGTGACCGCGGCCGCGAGGCTGCCGTCGGCGTGGAGCACGGGCGCCGAGATGCCGGCCAGCTCGGCAGTGCGGTCGCCCACCAGCGCGCACCAGCCCTGCGCACGGATGGTGTCGTAGAGCTTGCGTTCCTTCGTGCCGCGCGGCAGTTCGGCTTCGGGGCCGAAGGCGATCAGCACGCGCGCGCCCGCGCCGCGGTCGTTGGGCAGCAGGTCGCCGGCGCGCACGTGGTCGCGCACCACGTGCGGCGAATCGATGCGGAACTGGCACAGCCGCACCCAGCTGTCGCCCTGGGGCTGCCGCACGTGGTATGCCGCGCTTTCGCCGGTGGTTGCGACCAGCGCGCGCAGCACCGGCAGCACGATCCGGTCGAGCGACTGCGAGGCCGCGTAGAGGCCGTGCAGCCGCGCGATCTCCATGCCCAGCGCATAGCGGCCGTCGTCCTGCCGGCGGATCAGCCGCGCGTGTTCCAGCGAGGCCAGCAGCCGCAGCACTGTGCTCTTGTAGAGCTGCGTGCGCTCGGCGAACTGCGCGAGCGACAGCGCCTCGTCGCCCGGCTGGAAGGCCGAGAGCAGGCTCAGCGCGCGGTCGACCGCGGCGGCGCCGCCGGGGGCGGCGTTGAGATCGGAGACGGATTCGGTCTGGGCTTTTCGGGGCATGGCTGGGGAGGGCAGGGAATGGCGCGGCTTGACAGTCGGGGTGGATCGACGGTCTAATTCTGTTTAACGGAATGTAGTTCTATAAGACAGAACAGTCAAGCGCAAGGAGACAGAATCCGATGACAACCCCCGACGTCCTCATCAGCGAGGTCGGCCCGCGCGACGGCCTGCAGTCGGTCAAGGCCACCATGCCCACCGCCGACAAGCTGCGCTGGATCGACGCGCTCTACGCCGCCGGCGTGCGCGAGATCGAGGTCGCCTCCTTCGTGCCCGCGAAGCTGCTGCCGCAGATGGCCGATGCCGCCGAGGTGGTGCGCCACGCCGTCACGCTGCCGGGCCTCGTGGTGATGGCCCTGGTGCCCAACCGCAAGGGCGGGCAGGCCGCGCTCGAAGCCGGCGCGCACAAGCTCACCATGCCGGTGTCGGCCAGCGTGGCGCATTCGCTGGCCAACGTGCGCAAGACGCCCACCGAGATGGTCGAGGAGGTGCGCGCCATCTCCGACCTGCGCCGCGAGATCGCGCCACAGGCGAAGCTGGAGGCCGGCATCTCCACCGCCTTCGGCTGCACGCTGCAGGGTCTGGTGCCCGAGGACGACGTGATCCGCCTCGCCGCGCAGTGCATCGAAGCGGGCGCCGACGAGTCGGGCCTGTCCGACACCGTGGGCTATGCCAACCCCGCGCAGGTGCGCCGCCTCTTCAAGCGCCTGCGCGCGGAGATCGGCAAGCACGCCGGCGCGGCCCACATGCACAACACGCGCGGCCTCGGCCTGGCCAACTGCCTCGCCGCGTGGGACGAGGGCGTGCGCACCTTCGACGCATCGCTGGGCGGCCTGGGCGGCTGCCCCTATGCGCCGGGCGCCTCGGGCAACGCAGTCACCGAAGACCTGGTCTTCATGTTCGAGGCCATGGGTGTGCGCACCGGCATCGACATCCAGAAACTCATCGCGGCGCGCGCGCCGCTCATGGCCGGCCTGCCCGGCGAACCGGTGTACGGCATGACGCCCGAGGCCGGTCTGCCGAAAGGCTTTGTCCAGGAACCCGTCGCTCATGCCTGAAGCCAATTCCCCGTCGAATCCGTTGCCCTACGCGGGCGTGCGCGTGGTCGAGTTCACCCACATGGTCATGGGCCCGACCTGTGGCCTGCTGCTGGCCGACCTCGGCGCCGAGGTCATCAAGGTCGAGCCCATCGAGGGCGACAGCACGCGGCGCCTGCTGGGCTCGGGCTCGGGCTTCTTCCCGACCTTCAACCGCAACAAGAAGAGCATCGCGCTCGACCTTAAGAAGCCCGAGGGCGTGGAGGCCGCGCTGCGGCTGATCGCCACCGCCGACATCGTGAGCGAGAACTTCAAGCCCGGCACCATGAAGAAGCTGGGGCTCGACTACGACACGTTGGCCAAGCTCAACCCGCGCCTCATCTACGTGAGCCACAAAGGCTTCCTGCCCGGCCCCTACGACCACCGCACCGCGCTCGACGAGGTGGTGCAGATGATGGGCGGCCTCGCCTACATGACCGGCCGCTCGGGCGACCCACTGCGCGCGGGCACCAGCGTGAACGACATCATGGGCGGCATGTTCGGCGCCATCGGCGCAATGGCCGCGCTGCGCCAGCGCGACATCACCGGCAAGGGCTGCGAGGTGCAGTCGGCGCTGTTCGAGAACAACGTGTTCCTGGTCGCGCAGCACATGATGCAGTTCGCCGCCACCGGCAAGGCGGCCGACCCGATGCCCAGCCGCATCTCGGCCTGGGCGGTGTACGACGTGTTCACCGTGAAGGACGGCGAGCAGATCTTCCTGGCGGCCGTGAGCGACAAGCAGTGGGCCATCTTCTGCAAGGCCTTCGGCCTCGACGAGATGCTGGCCGACCCGCGCCTGAAGACCAACAACGACCGCGTGCTGGCGCGCGAATGGATGATGCCCATCCTGCGCTCGCACCTCGCCAACCACAGCGCGGCCGAGCTCGCCGCGGTGTTCGAGAAGAACGAGCTGCCCTTCGCGCCCATCACCCGGCCGCAGGAGCTGTTCGACGATCCGCACCTCAACGCCACCGGCGGCCTCGCGCCGGTGCGCATGAACGACGGCAGCATGGCGAAGGTGCCGCTCATGCCGTTCACGCTCGACGGCGAACGCCCGGGCATCCGCCTGCAGCCGCCGCGCACGGGCGAGCACGGCCGCGAGCTGCTGAAAGAAGTGGGCTACAGCGACGAGGAAATCGCCGCGCTCGAAACACAACACATCACCCTCGGAGACTGACCTCATGTTTTCCAATGCACGGCGCGCCTTGCTGGCGTGCGCCGCGGCCGCCGCATGGCTGAACGCCGCACCCGCCCTCGCCGATACGGCCTGGCCCGACAAGCCGGTGCGGCTCATCGTTCCCTACACGCCCGGCGGCGCCACCGACATCGTGGCGCGGCTGGTCGCGCAGAAGCTGGCCGACGACACCAAGTGGACCTTCATCGTCGACAACCGCGCTGGCGGCAACGGCAACATCGGCATGGACGTCGTGGCCAAGGCCAAGCCCGACGGCTACACCATCGGCCTGGGCCAGACGGCGAACCTCGCGATAAACCCGACGCTCTTCCCGAAGATGCCCTACGACGCATTGAAGGACCTGGCGCCGGTGTCGGTCGTGGCCTCGCAACCCGTGGTGCTCGTGGTACGCGCGGACGCACCGTTCAAGTCGCTGGCCGACCTGGTCGCCGCCGCCAAGGCCAAGCCGGGCGAGATCCGCCAGGCGCTCGCGGGCACCGGCACGCTGGGCCACATGGCCGGCGAGGTGCTCGCCAAGCGCGCGGGCTTCAAGGTGCTCAACGTGCCGTACAAGGGCGCCGCGCCGGCCATCACCGACCTGCTCGGCGGCCAGACCGACTACATGTTCGCCACGCCGCAGGGCGCGCTCTCGATGGTGAAGGGCGGCCGCCTGCGCGCGCTGGCCGTCACGTCGGCCAAGCGCCTGCCGGTGATGCCCGACGTGCCCACCGTGGCAGAGAGCTACAAGGGCTTCGAGGCGGTGGACTGGAAGGCGCTGGTCGCGCCGGCAGGCACCAGCCCCGAGATCGTGAAGAAGCTCAGTGCCGCCGTCGACAAGGCGCTGGCCAAGCCCGCGACCATCTCGCAGCTGCTGGCCGAAGGCAGCACGCCCGTGGGCGGTACGCCGGAGCAGGCGGCGCAGTACATCAAGGCCGAGCACGCGCGCTGGGGCGCGGCGGTGCGCGACGCGGGCGTGCGGCCCGAATAAGCGGGCCCTGCCCAGAAGAACAAACGAAGGAAGACAAATGATGAAGCTGCACTCCTGGCTCGCCGCCATCGCGCTCGCGGTTCCATTCATCGCCCAGGCGCAGTCGCCCGCCGGCAGCTGGCCTTCGAGGCCGGTGCGCCTCGTGGTTCCGTACGCGCCCGGCGGCACCACCGACTACGCGGCGCGCCAGATCGCGCAGAAGCTCACAGAGCAGACGGGTGTGTCCTTCTACGTCGACAACCGCGCCGGCGCGAGCGGCACCATCGGCTCCAACTTCGTAGCCAAGGCGACGCCGGACGGCGGCAGCTTCCTCATCAACGACACCACCTACGCGATGCTGCCGCACCTGTTCAAGAAGCTGCCGTGGGAGCCGGCCGACCTGGTGCCGGTGACGGCCATCGTCGATGCGCCGCTGGTGCTGGTGGTGGGCGCGAACTCGCCCTACAAGACGGTGCAGGCGCTGATCGACGACGCGCGCGCGAACCCGGGCAAGCTGACCTTCGGCTCGGGCGGCGTGGGCAGTTCAACCCACCTGGGCGGCGAGCTGCTCAAGCAGAACGGCAAGCTCGCGCTGACGCACGTGCCATACAAGGGCGCGGGCGAGGCAATGCTGGGCGTGGTGTCGGGGCAGGTCGACGTGCTGGTCACCGCTGCGCCCACGGCCATTCCGCAGGTCAAGGGCGGCAAGGTGCGCGCGCTGCTCGTGACCTCGCCGCAGCGCCTGGGCGCGCTGCCCGATGTGCCGACCAGCGCCGAAGCCGGCCTGAAGGAGTTCACCGCCACCAACTGGTTCGGCATCGCCGCGCCCAAGGGCACGCCGCAGCCCATCGTCGAGAAGCTGCAGGCCGAGGTGAAGAAGGCACTGGCCTTGCCCGACCTGGCGAAGCGCTTCGCCGAGCAGGGCGCCAGCCCCGGCGGCGCTTCGACGGCGGACTTCGGCAAGTTCGTGCAAGGCCAGACGCAGAGCTGGGGCGCGGTCATCAAGGCTGCCGGCGTGCAGCCCGACTGAGCGACACCATGTGGAACCTGGACTTCCAGCCGCCCGAGGTGATCGAGGCGCGCGTGCTCACCCGCTTGCCCGACGCCTTCCGCAAGCCGCGGCGCACCGACTGGGTCGACGCCAACAAGCCCGGCCACGTGATGGACAGCTTTCTCGAAGGCCCGGTGTTCGACCGGGCTGGCAACCTGTACCTCACCGACATTCCCTACGGCCGCATCTTCAGGATCGCACCTTCGTCGCTCGAATGGGAACTCGTCGAGGCCTATGACGGCTGGCCCAACGGCATGGCGATCCATGCCGACGGCAGCCTCTGGATCGCCGACTACCGGCGCGGCATCCTGCGGCGCGACGCGGGCGGCGGCCCGATCGAGACGGTGCTCGGGCATCGCAACAGCGAATCCTTCAAGGGCGTGAACGACCTGAGCTTCGACCTCGAAGGACGCCTCTACTTCACCGACCAGGGCCAGACCGGCCTGCACGACCCCACCGGGCGGGTGTACCGGCTGCATGCCGATGGCCGGCTCGATCTGCTCCTGTCCAACGCGCCGAGCCCCAACGGCGTGGCGGCGAGCGCCGACGGCAAGGTGCTGTTCGTGGCCGTCACGCGCGGCAACCAGGTCTGGCGCGCGCCGCTGCTGCCCGACGGCAGCCTCTCGAAGGTGGGCGCGCTGCAGACCTTCTTCGGCACCAGCGGCCCCGACGGGCTGGCGGTCACGGCCGACGGCGGGCTGGTGGTGGCGCATGCCAGCCTGGGCGGCGCCTTCCTGCTCAACGCGCGCGGCGAGGTCACGCACATGGTCCGCAGCCCGGCAGGGCAGACCGTGACCAACATCGCCTTCCGGCCCGGCACCCGGCAGCTGGTGCTCACCGATTCGGCCACCGGAAGCGTGCTGGAGGCGGAACTGCCCGTGGGCGGCGCGCCGCTCTTCTCGCACGCCACCGACTCCCGGCATCAAGCCTAGAACCGGAAGAGCCGGTGCGGCAGGGAGCGGGGCTATAGTTCCCGCCCCATGGACCGCCTGAAGCAACTCGAATCCTTCGTCTCGGTCGCGACCCGCGGCAGCCTGACTGCCGCGGCCAAGGCCGAGGGCGTGGCGCCCGCGATCATGGGGCGCCGGCTCGACGCGCTGGAGGAGCGCCTGGGCGTCAAGCTGCTGGTGCGCACCACGCGGCGTATCACCCTCACCCACGAAGGCAGCGCCTTCCTCGAAGACTGCCAGCGCCTGCTGGCCGAGTTCGCGAACGCCGAGGCCAGCGTGAGCGCCGGCGGCCTCAAGGCCAGCGGCCATCTGCGCGTGACGGCGCCGGCCGGCTTCGGCCGCCGCCACGTCGCGCCGCTGGTGCCGCGCTTCCATGCGCTGCACCCGGAAGTGACCATTTCGCTGAACCTCAGCGACCGCGTGGTCGACGTCACCGGGGAGAGCTTCGACTGCGCGGTGCGCGTGGGCGACCTGCCCGATTCGTCGCTGGTGAGCGTGCGGCTGGCGGACAACCGCCGCCGCTGCGTCGCCACGCCGGAATTCGTGCGCCGCCACGGCAAGCCCAGGCACCCAAGCGAGCTCTCGCGCTTTGCCTGCCTCACGCTGTCGAGCGACGCCTCGCAGACGCGCGGCTGGGCCTTCCGCGTCGTCAACGAGGAGGGCAACCAGGAGCTGATCCACCTGCGCCCGAGCGGCCCGCTCGACTGCTCCGACGGCCAGGTGTTGCACGACTGGTGCCTCGCCGGCCACGGCATCGCGTGGCGCAGCACCTGGGAGGTCGAGGCCGAGATCGACGCCGGCCTGCTGGTGCCGCTGCTCGAGGAGTTCGCCGCGCCGCCCAACGGCATCTACGCGGTGTTCGCGGGCGCCAAGCACATGCCGCTGCGGGTGCGACTGTGGCTTGATTTCCTCAAGGAGCAATACGGCAACCCGGATTTCTGGGGCGGGAGGGCCTGAGGCGCACCGTCGGCGTCACAATCTGTTTGCATTTGCAACCCACGAGTAGAAAGCTCCACCGATGACGCTAGAAGCCATCCTTGCGTACCTTCACCTGCTCGCCATCCTCACGATGGTCGTCTTCATTTCCAGCGAGGCCGCGCTGTGCCGCGTGCAATGGCTCAACGCGGCGGTGGTCGAGCGGCTGGCCAAGGTCGACATGGTCTACGGCATCGCCGCCATCGCGGTGCTCGCCACCGGCATCGCGCGCACCTGGTGGGGCGTGAAGGGCACGGCCTGGTACTGGACCAACCCGCTGCTGCACGTGAAGCTGGGGCTGTTCATCATCGTGGGGGTGGTGTCGATCTTCCCGACGCTGACCTACTTCCGCTGGCGCAAGACGCTGCGCGCCACCGGCAAGCTGCCGGCCGAGGCCGAGATCCTCAAGACCCGCAAGCTGGTGATGATCCAGGCGCATCTGATCGCGCTGATCCCGCTGGTGGCGGTGTTCCTCGCACGCGGCTTCGGCAAGTAGGCGCGGCATGGGGCGCGCCGGCATCCAGCTCCTGTTTGCCGGAACCATCTTCAGCAGCGCGTTCCTGCTGTTCCTGGTCCAGCCGCTGATCGCGAAGCAGATCCTTCCGTGGTTCGGCGGCTCGGCCGCGGTGTGGTCGATCTGCATGGTGTTCTTCCAGGTCGTGCTGCTCGCGGGCTACGCGTATTCCGACTGGGTCGCGCGCCACCTGCGCATGCGCACGCAGGCCGTGCTGCATGTCGGGCTGCTGCTCGCGAGCCTGGCCTTCCTGCCGATCGTGGTGAGCGCCCACTGGAAGCCGGTGGGCACAGAGGACCCGGCCTGGCGCATCCTCGGGCTGCTGGCCTGCACCATCGGCCTGCCTTACTTCCTGCTCTCGACCACCGGGCCGCTGGTGCAGTCGTGGGTGGCGCGCACGCCGTGGGGCGCGCAGGTGTACCGGTATTTCTCGCTGTCGAACCTGGCCTCGCTGCTGTCGCTGCTGAGCTACCCGGTGCTGATCGAGCCGCGCAGCACGCTGCTGCAGCAGGCGCACGGATGGTCGTGGGGGTACGGCTCGTTCGCGCTGCTGTGCGCGGGCACCACGCTGTACATGGCGCGGCGCTGGCCGCAAGACGTCCGGCAGCAGGCCGCGCCGGAGTCCGCCGCGGCGCTGGCGGAAGAAAGGCCGCCGCGCGCGCTCGACTGCTTCCTGTGGCTCGCGCTGCCGGCGCTGGCGTCGTGGCTGCTGCTGGCGGTGACCAACCACATCACGCAGAACGTCGCGGCCGTGCCCTTCCTGTGGGTGCTGCCGCTGTCGCTGTACCTGCTGACCTTCGTGCTGTGCTTCGAGAGCGACCGCTGGTACCGGCGCGGCGTGTTCCTGCCGGTGGGGGCCGCCATGCTGCTGCTGTGCGCCTTCGGGCTGCAGCACTCCATCGGCGCCAACGTGCGGATCGCGCTGCCGCTGTACGTGTCGGGGCTCTTCGTGCTGTGCATGTTCCTGCACGGCGAGACCGCCCGGCTGCGGCCGGGGCCGCGTTATCTCACGCGTTTCTACCTGATGCTCTCGCTCGGCGGCGCGCTGGGCGGAGTGATGGTGGGGCTGGTCGCGCCGCATGTTCTGGCGGCGTACTACGAGCTGGGGCTCGGCCTGATGCTGACCGCGCTGGCGGCGGCGGCCGTGCTGCGCCGGCGGGCATGGCTGCGGGTGGGCTGCGTGGTGCTGGCCGCCGGCTGCACTTTCTTCCTGCTGCGGCAGATCGCCAGCGACAACCTGGGCGCGCGCAGCCTGCAGCGCAATTTCTACGGGGCGCTGCAGGTGTACGACATGAAGCGCGATCCGCCCTCGGACAGCACGCGCCAGCTGGCGCACGGATCGGTCAAGCACGGCTCGCAGTTCACCGACCCCGCGCGCCGGCGCGAGCTCACCACCTACTACGGCCAGACCTCGGGCATCGGCCGCGCCATCGCCGCGGCGCCGGCCGGGCCGCGCCGCGTGGGCCTGATCGGGCTGGGCGCCGGCACGCTTGCGGTCTACGGGCGCAGCGGCGACGTCTACCGCTTCTACGAGATCAATCCGCTGGTGTTCGCGTTGGCGGACAAGGAATTCAGCTTCCTGCGCGGCAGCGCCGCGCGCATCGAGCGCGTTTCGGGCGACGCCCGGCTGGCGCTGGAGCGCGAACCGGCGCAGGGCTTCGACGTGCTCGCGGTCGATGCCTTCTCGGGGGATTCGGTGCCGGTGCACCTGCTCACCGTGGAGGCGATGGACGTCTACCTGCGCCACATGCGGTCCGATGGCGTGATCGCCTTCCACGTCACCAACCGCTTCCTGGCGCTGGCGCCCGTGATCGCCAGGGTGGCCGCCGCGCGCGGCCTGCACGCGGTGCTGGTGCACGACCTGGCGGAGCAGTCCGACTGGCTGCATCGCACCGACTGGGTGCTGGTCTCGCGCGACCCCCAGGCGCTGGCGCGCGAGCCCATACGAGCGGGCGCGGCCCCGATCGCCACGGAGCCGGGGCAGAGGCCCTGGACCGACGATTTCAACAATCTGCTGGGTGCGCTGAAGTAAAAGAAAAAGGCCCGCGGACGCGGGCCTTTTTCACAGTTGTGAGCTCAGCGCGGTGCCGTTTCAGGCCTTGGCTGCGTCAGCGGTGCACTTCTTGATGAAGCTGTTCTTGGCGGCACCGGCGAGGGCCTTGCCGTTCTTGTCCACGGCCTTGGCCGCGCATGCGGGACCTGCGGCCGCCTTGGCTTCCTTCTCGCACTTCTTGATGGAGCTGGCCTTGGCGGCACCGGCGAGGGCCTTGCCGTTCTTGTCCACGGCCTTGGCTTCGCAGCTTGCGCCGGCGGCGGGGGCTGCTGCGGGGGCGGCAGCCGCGGGTGCCGCGGCCGGAGCGGGAGCCTTGTCTTGAGCCTGTGCTGCGCCGAAGGAAAGGCAGGCGCCCAGTGCGACCAGGGAAAGGAGCTTCTTCATGGTGATATGTCCTCGCTAGGTTGATTTGTGACAGGTTCCCCGCCTCGGGGCCGACCATCGTAACGGGCCAGCTCAACGATCGGATGACGATCGTCAACTGCGCCCGGGTTTGCCCCCGGTAAAATTTCCGGATGCTATTGGTCAAACAAGAGCTGCTCGCGGCGCTCGCGAACACGCTCGAATCCCTCTCGCCCGGCGCCGGCTCCAAGGCCGCGTTCGAGTCGCCCAAGATGGCCGCGCACGGCGATTTCGCCTGCACGGCAGCGATGCAGCTCGCCAAGCCGCTGGGGCGCAAGCCCCGCGAACTGGGCGAGGAACTGAGCGCAGCGCTGCTCGCCACCCCCGCGTTCGCCCAGTGGGTCGACGCCATCGAGATCGCCGGGCCCGGCTTCCTCAACATCCGCCTGAAGACGGCTGCCAAGCAGCAGATCGTGCGCGAGGTGCTGTCGGCCGGGAATGCTTTCGGCCAGCAGCCGGCCACTGGTGAGAAGGTGCTGGTCGAGTTCGTCTCGGCCAACCCGACCGGCCCGCTGCACGTCGGCCACGGCCGCCAGGCGGCGCTCGGCGACGCCATCTGCAACCTGCGCGCCTCGCAGGGCGAGAGCGTGTGGCGCGAGTACTACTACAACGACGCCGGCGTGCAGATCCAGACGCTGGCCAACAGCACCCAGCTGCGCGCGCGCGGCTTCAAGCCCGGCGACGCCGAATGGCCCAGCGGCGAGAAGGCGCCTGCATACAACGGCGACTACATCGCCGACATCGCGGCCGACTTCAAGGCGAAGAAGACCGTCAAGTCGGAAGACCGCGAAGTCACCGCCAGCGGCGACATCGAGGACATCGACGCCATCCGCGAGTTCGCCGTGGCCTACCTGCGCCGCGAGCAGGACCTGGACCTGCAGGCCTTCCGCGTTCGCTTCGACCAGTACTACCTGGAGTCCAGCCTCTACACCAGCGGCCGCGTCGAGGCCGCGGTGCGCAAGCTCGTGGCCGCGGGCAAGACCTACGAGCAGGACGGCGCGCTGTGGCTGAAGTCGACGGACTACGGCGACGACAAGGACCGCGTGATGAAGAAGCAGGACGGCACGTACACCTACTTCGTGCCCGACGTCGCTTACCACATCGCCAAGTGGGAGCGCGGCTTCCACAAGGTCATCAACATCCAGGGCACCGACCACCACGGCACCATCGCGCGCGTGCGCGCCGGCCTGCAGGCGGCGGGCGAAGGCATTCCCGAGGGCTACCCCGACTACGTGCTGCACACCATGGTGCGCGTGATGAAGGGCGGCGAGGAGGTCAAGATCAGCAAGCGCGCCGGCAGCTATGTCACGCTGCGCGACCTGATCGAATGGACCAGCACCGACGCTGTGCGCTTCTTCCTGCTGAGCCGCAAGCCCGACACCGAGTACACCTTCGACGTCGACCTCGCGGTGACGAAGAACAACGACAACCCGGTCTACTACGTGCAGTACGCCCATGCACGCATCTGTTCGGTGCTGGCTGGCTGGGGCGGCGACGCCGCCTTGCTGAAGGACGTCGACCTGTCGCCGCTGGAAAGCCCGGCCGCCCAGGCGCTGATGCTGCTGCTGGCCAAGTACCCGGCCATGCTGACGGCCGCCTCGAAGGATTTCGCCCCGCACGACGTCACCTTCTACCTGCGCGAACTGGCCGCCAGCTACCACAGCTACTACGACGCCGAGCGCATCCTGGTCGACGACGAGAAGGTGAAGCTGGCCCGCCTGGCGCTGGTCGCCGCCACCGCGCAGGTGCTGCACAATGGCCTCGCGATTCTCGGCGTCAGTGCGCCGAGCAAGATGTGAACTCCCTCACCATGAAGAAGACAAGAAGTCAACGCGGCAACATCGTCATCGGCCTGATCATCGGGCTGGTGCTCGGCCTGGGCGTCGCGCTGGGCATCGCGGTCTATGTGACCAAGGTGCCGATCCCGTTCGTGACCAAGACGCAGCGTGGCGGCGCCGAGCAGGACGAGGCCGAGGCCCGCAAGAACCGCGACTGGGACCCGAACGCGCCGCTCGCCGGCAAGGCGGGCGCTCCCAAGCCGGCGACGCCGGCGGCTGCGACCGGCCCGGTCAACCCCATCACCGGCGAGCCCGCCACCGGCAACACCGCCGCCGCTCCGGCCACCGCTTCGCCCAACGCCGCGCCGCCTGTGCCCGTGGTGGTGGCGCCCAAGCCGCCGCGCACAGCGCCGGTGCCGGCCGAGGCCAACGCCCTGCCGCAACAATCGAACGATCCGCTGGGCGATCTGGCCCGCGCGCGTTCGGGCCAGGTCTCCGGCTCCGGCGGCACGACCACCGCGTCGGCCGCGCCGAGCAGCAGCAACAGCAATGCTGGCAGCAGTTCGGGCCCCGATCCCTTCATGTATTTCGTGCAGGCCGGCGCCTTCCGCACCACCGAGGACGCCGAGGCGCAGCGCGCCAAGCTGTCGCTGATGGGCGTCGAGGCCAAGGTCACCGAGCGCGAGCAGGCGGGCCGCACCGTCTACCGCGTGCGCGCCGGTCCGTTCAGCAAGAAGGACGACGCCGACCGCCTGAAGGAACGTCTGGACGGCGGCGGCATGGATTCCGCGCTGGTCCGCGTGCAGCGCTGAGCGCCGCACACAACAGCCGGAATAGCCCTCAAGCCCCGCCGGGCGGCGTTTGCCGCCACCATTCGTCGCCTTTCATATCGCCTTTCATGGCTTCGGGCGCGCCGTCGAGCAGGGGAGTGGAACTCCCCGCCGCGCGCCGGCTCAGTCTGCCGTACCAACTGGAGAACCCTTTCAAATGAAACGTCGTGACTTTTCGCTGGCCGCCACTTCGCTCGGGCTGATGTCCCTGGGTGTCAATACGGCCCATGCCCAGGCGCGCGCGCCCAAGGCCGGTTCCGAGTACCTGGTGCTCGACAAGCGCGTGCCGGTCGACGCCCCCGCGGGCAAGGTCGAGGTGGTCGAGTTCTTCTCGTACAACTGCCCGCACTGCAACGACTTCGAGCCGACGCTGGAAGCCTGGCTCAAGACCATCCCGAAGGAGGTCTCCTTCCGCCGCATTCCCGTGCCCTTCGTGGGCAACGACGTCGAGGCCAAGCAGCGCCTCTACTACGCGCTCGAAGCCATGGGCAAGGTCGACGAGTTCCAGCCCAAGGTGTTCAACGCGATCCACGCCCAGCGCCAGAACGTGAACGGCGACGCCAACATCATTGCCTGGGCCACCGCCAACGGCCTGGACGCCACCAAGTTCAAGGAAACCTTCACCTCGTTCGGCGTGGCCAGCAAGGCCAAGCGCGCTTCGCAGCTGACCGATGCCTACAAGGTGGCCGGCGTGCCCGCGATGGCCGTGGCCGGCCGCTGGTATGTCGACGGTGAAACCGCAGGCAACATGACCAAGGTGCTTCAGGTCGTGAACTATCTCATCGGTGAAGCAAAGAAGGGCTGAGCGCCAAAAGCCGAGCCGTACCGCGCGGTTGCGCGTGTTTCTGGGAGAAAACCAGAAAGAAAGTCAAGCCCGCCTAGGCGGGCTTTTTCATCTGTGCGTGCGGGGCTGGAGCACTCAGCCGCATACAATGCCGAGCAAGTTTCGTGCCTCTATGACATTGCACTCTTACCCCACAACCCCCTTCCTGCGTCGCATCGGCCGCCTGGCCGCCGGCGCGCTGTTGCTGGCAGGCCTCGCATCGGGAGCCGTGGCGGAGACCGCCGACCGCTCCAAGCCGATGAACATCGAGTCCGACTCGATGCGCTACGACGACCTGAAGCAGACCAGCGTGTTCACCGGCAACGTTTTGGTGACAAAGGGCACGATCATCATCCGTGGCGCACGGCTGGACGTGCGCCAGGACGCCGAGGGCTACCAGTACGGCGTGGTCACGGCGGCGCCGGGCAAGCGGGCCTACTACAAGCAGAAGCGCAACGCGCCCGACGAGTGGATCGAGGGCGAGTCGGAAGTCATCGAGTACGACAGCCGCGCCGACAACGTCAAGTTCATCCGCAATGCCGTCATGCGCCGCCTGCTGGGCGCCACGCCGAACGACGAGAGCCAGGGCGCCCTGATCGTCTACGACCAGAGCAACGACACCTACACCGTCAACGGATCGACCGTGCCCCCAAACACCGCCGTGAACGCCTCGGCACCGGGCGGACGCGTCAGGACCATCCTCACCCCGAAGGCCGCCACCGCGCCGGCCGCGGGCGCCTCGGCCCCGGCCGGTGGTGCCAAGGCACCGCCGCCGGCAGTCACCCCGGCACCCGGCAAGGGCCTGCGCCCGAGCACCACGCTCGGAAGTGACCAGGGAGACACGCGCAAGTGATCGAATCCGCAGGAACGCAGGACGCCAGCGGCGCACCGGGCAGCCGCCTGGTCGCGCGCGGCCTGAAGAAGAGCTACGGCAGCCGCACGGTGGTGAAGGACGTTTCGCTCGACGTGCAGAAGGGCGAAGTCGTCGGGCTGCTCGGGCCGAACGGTGCGGGCAAGACCACCTCGTTCTACATGATCGTGGGGCTGGTGCGCGCCGATGCCGGCGACATCACCATCGACGGCGAGCCGATCGCCCACATGCCGATCCACCGCCGCGCCCGCATGGGCCTGAGCTACCTGCCGCAGGAAGCTTCCATCTTCCGCAAGCTCACGGTCGAGGAAAACGTGCGCGCCGTGCTCGAGCTGCAGAGCGAGCCCGACGCGAAGGGCAAGATGGTGCCGCTGTCGAAGGAGCACATCGAGGAGCGCCTGAGCGACCTGCTGGCCGACCTGCGCGTAGACCACCTGCGCGATTCGCCCGCGCTGGCGCTGTCGGGCGGCGAGCGCCGCCGCGTCGAGATCGCGCGCGCGCTGGCCACGCAGCCGCGCTTCATCCTGCTGGACGAGCCCTTCGCCGGCATCGACCCGATCGCGGTGATCGAGATCCAGCGCATCATCAGCTTCCTGAAGGAGCGCGGCATCGGCGTGCTCATCACCGACCACAACGTGCGCGAGACGCTGGGCATCTGCGACCACGCATTCATCATCAGCGACGGGCACGTGCTGGCACAAGGCACGCCTTCGGAGATCGTCGACAACGCCGAGGTACGCAGGGTGTACCTGGGCGAGCACTTCCGCATGTAAGGCGCGGGGGCGGTTTCCATCATGAAGCAAGGGCTGTCCCTTCGCGTTTCGCAGCATCTGGCGCTCACGCCGCAGCTGCAGCAGTCAATCAGGCTGCTGCAGCTCTCCACGCTCGAGCTGAGCCAGGAGGTGGAGCAGATGCTCGACGAGAACCCGTTCCTCGAGCGCACAGCCGAAGAAGCGGTGCGCGAGGAATTCGGGCTCGACACAGCCGACGCGCCGGTCCCCCGCGACGACGGCGGTGAAGGCGGCGAAGGCGAGAGCGACTTCACCCCCTCGGCCGCGAGCAGCAGCACCACCAGTTCGTCCACGGAAAGCACCGCCGCCGCCGACTCCGACGGTCCCGCCGCCGAAGTCGCCGAGCGCGAACCCGACTGGGAAGGCGACGGCACCGTCGACATGGCGCCCGACGACAGCGAATGGGGCGGCGACGCGCCCGCGCGCCAGAACAACGCCGGCGACGACGAGCGCGCGGATGCCACGGAGCTCGCGCGCAGCCAGGAGTCGCTGCAGTCCTTTTTGCACCGCCAGGCGCTGAGCCTGCGGCTCAACGAGAGCGACAGCGCCGCGCTGCGCTTTCTCATCGAATCGCTCAACGACGACGGCTACCTCGAAGACTCGCTGCCCGCGCTGGCCTCGGGCCTGGCCGGCGACGACAACGACGAGTTCGACGACCTCGTGCACCACTTCCAGGTGGCGCTCGGCCTGCTGCAGAGCCTGGAGCCCGCCGGCGTCGGCGCGCGCGACCTCGGCGAGTGCCTGAGCATCCAGCTGCGCGCCATGGCCAGCGACGAGGAGACCGAGGAAGAAGAGCTGGTCCGCAAGACCGCGCTGGCCATCTGCAAGCAGCCCATGGAGCTGCTCGCGCGACGCGACTTCAAGCGCCTGGCCACGCTCACCCGCAGCAGCGAGGAGCTGGTGCGCTCGGCGCTGCAGGTCATCGCGCGGCTGGAGCCCAAGCCGGGCCGCAGCTTCGTCGACGTGGAACGCAACGTCGTCATTCCCGACGTGATCGTCACCAAGACCGGGCGCGGCACCAACGTGAAGTTCCGCGTGATGCTCAACCCGGACGTGATGCCGCGGCTGCGCGTGCACGACATCTACGCCGGCGCGCTCAAGTCGCACAAGGGCGAGGGCAGCCAGGCGCTGTCGCAGCGGCTGCAGGAGGCGCGCTGGTTCATCAAGAACATCCAGCAGCGCTTCGACACCATCCTGCGCGTGAGCAACGCCATCGTCGAACGGCAGAAGAGCTACTTCGTGCACGGAGAGCTCGCCATGCGCCCGCTGGTGCTGCGCGAGATCGCCGACGAGCTGGGCCTGCACGAGTCCACCATCTCGCGCGTGACCACCGCCAAGTACATGGCCACGCCCTTCGGCACGGTCGAGCTCAAGTACTTCTTCGGCTCGGCGCTGGGCACCGAGACCGGCGGCAACGCGTCGAGCACCGCGGTGCGCGCGCTCATCAGCAGTTCGTCGGCTCGGAGAGCGTGAAGAAGCCGCTGTCGGACAGCCAGATCTCCGAGATGCTGAAGGAGCAGGGCATCGAGTGCGCGCGCCGCACCGTGGCCAAGTACCGCGAAGCATTGCGCATCGCCCCTGCCAACCTGCGCAAGGCACTCTAGAAAGAAGCCGATGAGCCATGGCCTGATGTCGCGCGCCGGGCATTGGGTCTTCGCCATGGCGGCGGTGCTGCTGTTCGCCGGCTGTGCCACCCTGCCCGACGAGGCCCCGCGCCCGCCCACCAAGACCATCGCCGTCTCGGCCGACACCGCTCTTGGCAAGATCGCGCTGGCCTCCCAGCCCGACCCTGACCTCAGCGGCTTCCGCCTGATGCCCGGCGGCGATTTCGCCTTCGACACGCGCATCCAACTCGCGCGCCGCGCGCAGCGCACGCTCGACGTGCAGTACTACCAGATAGAGAACGACGAGACCGGCCGCTACCTGCTGCGCACCCTGCGCGACGCCGCCCAGCGCGGCGTGCGCGTGCGGTTGCTGATGGACGACCTCTACACCTCCGGCGAGGACGAGCTGCTGCTGGGCCTGGCCGCCACGCCCAACGTGGAGCTGCGCCTGTTCAACCCCTTCCCGGCCGGCCGCGGCAGCCTGCTGAAGCGCTTCACCGCCTCGCTCTTCGACTTCAGCCGCGTCAACCGCCGCATGCACAACAAGCTGTTCATCGCCGACGGCGCGATGGCGGTGGCGGGCGGGCGCAACATCGGCAACCAGTACTTCAGGCGCACCTCGGGCGAGAACTTCATCGACCTCGACACCTTCGTCACCGGCGCGCTGGTCCCGCGCCTGGGCAGCCTGTTCGACCAGTACTGGAACAGCGTCTACGTGCGGCCGATCCAGTCCGTGGTGGCCAGCGACCTGCCGCGCGAGGAACTGCAGAAACGCTTCGAACTGGCCACCGGCCCCGACACCACGCCGCCGCCGCCGAAGCCCGCGCCCAACGATCTGCTCGGCTACAGCCCGATGGCGGAAGACCTGGACGCCGGCAAGCTCGGCCTGATCTGGACCACCGCCGAGGCGTACGCCGATTCGCCCGAGCGCGTGATCGGCAAGACGGCCTCCTACGGCGGCGTGCCGCTGCTGAACGTCGACAGCGTGCGCTACAACGTGGTCGAGCAGATGCGCCGCGCCCGCTCGGAAGTGACCATCGTCTCGCCCTACCTGATCCCGGGCGCCTCGGGGCTCGAGGTGATGCGCGAGATCCGCGGGCGCAACGTGAAGATCAGCGTGGTCACCAACTCGCTGGCCGCCACCGACGAGCCGCTGGTGCACACCGCCTACCGCCGCTACCGGCCCGACATGCTCAAGCTCGGCGCCGACCTCTACGAGCTGAGCACCAAGCGCACCCGCAGCAGCGTGCGCCTGGGCCTCTTCGGTACTTCGGTGGGCCGGCTGCACGCCAAGTCGGCGGTGATCGACCGGCGCATTCTTTTCGTCGGCTCGATGAACTTCGATCCGCGCTCGGAAACGCACAACACCGAGATCGGCCTGTTCATCCGCAGCCCCGAGATGGCGCAACAGGCGCTGAAGCTCATCGACGTGCTCAAGCAGCAGGGCGCCTACAGGCTGCGCTTCGCCGAGGGCAGCAACGAGTCGCGCATCGAATGGGTCAGCGACGAGGGCGGCGGCAAGGCCACCGTGCTGACCGAGGAGCCCGACTCCGGCTTCTGGGACCGGACCATGCTCGAAATCCTGGCGCCGCTGACGCCCGAGAGCCTGCTGTAGCTCTGCAGCCTCAGGTGCCGCGAACTGCCGACCACACGAGCCGCAGCCCCAGCAGCCCCATCACGCCGCCGGCTGCGCGGTCGATCCAGACCTTGTAGCGCAGGTAGGCCGAGCGCGGCGCCGCCGAGGACAGCGCCAGCGCCACGATCGAATACCAGCCCGTCTCGATGCAGAAGATGACCGCCGGCACCGCGAGCGCCAGCACCAGCGGCACCTCGCGCGGCAGGAAGGCCGCGAAGATGCTCGCGTAGACCACGGCCGTCTTCGGGTTGCTCACCTGCGTGGCCAGGCCCAGCAGGAAGGTGCGCTTTCCCCGACCCTGCGGGCGCTGTGCCGGATCGCCGGCTTCCTGCGCCACTGCCAGCGGCTGCCGCGCGCCGCGCCAGATGCGCAAACCCAGGTACACGAGGTACGCACCGCCCAGTCCCTTGATCGCCAGGTACAGCGCCGGCACCGCGAGGAATGCCGCCTGCAGCCCCGCCAGCGCGGCGATCGCGAAGACCAGCCCGCCCGCGCCCATGCCCAGCGCGGCGGCGAGGCCGTCGGCGCGCGAAGTCACGGCGGTGCGCGCCACCATCACGAAGCTGGGGCCGGGGCTCATCGCGCCCACGGTCATGGCGCCGGCGATGCCGAGCAGGGCGAGGGTGGTGTCCATCATGGTGTCGCCTCCGGTGTCACTGCACGTTGACCGCCTCGACCTGCACCAGCAGCTTCACCTTGTTCTCGAAGCCGAAGTTCAGGCCCCAGGTGATGCCCCAGTCGCTGCGCTCCACGGTGGTCTCGAAGTCGCCGCCGCACACCTGGCGATTGATGAGCGGGCTCAGATAGCAGTTGAAGCGCACGGCCTTCAGCGTCACCGGGCGGGTCTGGCCCATCAGCGTGAGCTTGCCGGGCACATCGACCACCTTGTCGCCGGAGAAGTCGATGCGGTCGGCCACGAAGCGGCCGGTCGGAAACTCGGCCACGTTGAAGAAGTCCTTGCTCTGCACGTGGCGGTTGAGCAGGTCGACGCCGGTGTTGATGGAGCTGATGTCCATCGTGATGTCGACCTTGCCGCTGGCGCCGGTGCCGTCGATCTGCACCGAGCCGTCCTTGGTGCTGAAGCGGCCGCGGTTGGTGGTGGTGCCGTAGTGGCCCATCTCGTACATCACGAAGGTGTGGGTCGGGTCGATCACGTAGTTGGCGTTCCGGGCCGGCCCGCCCGCGGGCTTGGCGGCGGCCGCCGGCGCGAATTCCGAGGGCAGCTGCGCTTGTTGTTGCGCCGTCACGCTGCCGGTGAACGCGGCGGCCGACAGGGCCGCGGCGAGAAGAAGCTTTTTCATGGCTTTGTCTGCCTGTGTCATGAAAGAGAGGAAAGAAGAAATTCGGGACGTCCGTGTGAGGAAGGAAGGGGCTGCGGCCTCACAGGGGGCCGAGCCCCGCGAGCGTGAACCTGAAGCGCACCTGCACCTCGTTGCCGACCACCGAGGTGTCGGTCCATTCGCCTTCGCCCACCTTGTAGTCGAGCCGCTGGATCGTAAGGCTTCCGGTGGCCACCGAGTAGTTGCTCCCCTGCGCCGGTGCGATGCTGACCGGCACCGTCACCTGCCTGGCGATGCCCTTGATGGTGAGCTTGCCCGCCATCTCGAACCTGCCTTCGCCCAGCGCCTTGATTGCGCTCGACTGGAAGCTCGCCTGCGGAAAGTGCGCGGCGTCGAACCACGGCTGCCTGGGCAGCTCGGCGTCGCTCATCGGCACGCCGAAGCCGGCGCTGGCCGTGTCGATCTGCAGCGCGACGCTGCCGCCCTCGGGCTTCTTCGGGTCGAAGGCCACCTGCGCGTCGAACTTCCTGAAGCTGCCTTCAACGGGCACGCCCATCTGCCTGGTGACGAACACGATCTGGCTCTTGTCGGCGACGAGCTTCGCGCCGGGCGGCGTCGCCGGGCCTGCAGCGGCCGGAAATACGGTTGCAAGCGCGAGCAGCGGCGGGAGAAGTCGGGAAGGAAGGCGAGAAGTAAGTGAGCTCATGATCCGGCAGATTCCTGGCGTGGCCCCGGCCACATGCGTTTGAGCAGACCGTCGCGGTCGATCCAGTGGTGCTTGAGTGCAGCCGCCACGTGCAGCAGCGTGATGCCCGCCAGCGCGAAGGCGCAGTTGCGGTGCAGCGGCTGCAGCACCGCCTCGGCGAAATCATGGTCGGCGGACACGAAGTCGGGCAGCGCCAGCATGCCGAACCACGAGACCGGCATGCCCATGGCCGAGCTGTAGGCCCAGCCGGACAGCGGCACCGCGAAGAACAGCAGGTACATCAGCGTATGGCTGACGCGGGCGCCCGCCTTCTGCAGGCCCGAAGTGCCCGGCGGCAGTGCCGGCGGCCGATGCCCCAGCCGCCACAGCAGCCGCAGCGCCGACAGCGCGAGGATGGTCACGCCCGCCCATTTGTGCCAGTTGTAGACCTTCAGCCGCAGCGGCGAGAAGGGCAGCCCTGTCATGTAGAGCCCCACGCCGAAGGAGCCGACGATCAGCACCGCGAGCAGCCAGTGCAGCGCGATGGCGAACGGGTCGTAGCGCAGGCCGCGCGAGCCGGCGGCAGGAAGGGTGGAAGGCGTGTCGGTGGACATCGGAGGCAGGGCGGCGGCCTGTGCGCGGAGCATATCCCGGAAGCGATGTCAGCACGGGCCGTGCCAGGTCGATCCCCGGCGCCTGTGTCAGCCGCGCGCCTGTTGCTGTGCGCCCAGCAGCAGCCGGCGCAGCTCTTCCGGCTGCACCGGCTTGCGCAGCGCATGCCAGCCGCGCTCGGCGGCCAGCCGCTGCGTGGCCTCGTTGATGTCGGCCGAGATCAGCGCGATCGCCAGCGAAGGCTTCTGCCGCTGCAGCCGCTCGGCCAGCGCGATGCCGTCGAGCGCGCCCGGCAGGCGGATGTCGCACAGCGCCGCGTCGAGCGCATGCAGGTCGGCCAGCGCCAGCGCCTCGGCCGCGCTGCCGTAGACGCGCGGTTCCACCTCCCATTGCCGCAGCAGGGCCGTGAGGCTGTCGGCCACCACCGCGTTGTCTTCCACCACCAGCACCGCGAGGCTGGGGCGCAGCGTGCGCGCAGTGTTGGTGCCGTCGTCCTGCCCTGCGGCCGGCGTGGCGGGCGGCGGAGACACCGTCGCCCCCATCGCTCCCTCGGGCGCGGCAGGCAGCTCGAAGGCGAACACGGAGCCCCGCCCCGGCGCCGAGCGCAGAGTCACCTCGATGCCCAACTGCGCCGCCAGCCGCCGCACGATCGCCAGGCCCAGCCCGTGGCCGCGCTGCAGGTTGCGCTCCACGTTGCCGATCTGCTCGAAGTCGTCGAACACGCGCTGCTGCGCTTCGGGCGCGATGCCGATGCCGCTGTCGCGCACTTCCACCCGCCAGGCCTGTCCGGTGCCGCGACGGCGGGCCCGCACCGCCAGCAGCACGCGCCCGCGCGGCGTGAACTTGACCGCGTTGTCGACCAGGTTGGCGAGCACGCGGCGCAGCGAGACCGTATCGCTCCAGGCAATGGCATCCGGCGGGCAGCGCACCAGCACCCGGCCGTTGCCCGCCTGCCGCGCCAGTTCGTGCAGCAGGGGCGCCAGCGCCACGCTGGTGGGGCGCAGCGGATCGACGGCGGCCTCGATGCGGCCGATTTCCAGCAGCTGGTTGGTCAGCCCCTCCAGCGCCTGCTGGGCGCGGGCCAGCGAGCCCACCGTGTGCTGCACCGCCTCCATGCTCGCGCCGTCGTTCAGCTGCTGGCGCAGCACCTCGGCCTGCAGGCCGATGGCCATCACCGGCTGGCGCAGGTCGTGGTTGGCGGCCGAGAAGAAGCGCAGCCGCTCTGCCTGCGCCTGCTCGGAGGCGCGAAGGCCGACCAGGGCCTGTTCGCGCAGGCGGTGTTCGTTCAGGCGCAGGCCGATGTTTTCCTCGAGCTGGCGCGACCGCTCGGCCACCAGCTTCCACATCATCGCGGTCAGGCCGATGCCGATGACCGCCACCGCCGCCATCACCGGCGCGCCCAGCCAGAGGCCGGTGACGATGATCGGCGCCAGCAGCAGCGTGATGGCCAGCTGCGTGGCCGGCGTGTAGAACGACACCGAGAAGGCCGACGACAGCGTCATGCCCATGATGATCAGGCCCAGCAGCAGCTGCAGGTCGGCCCTGGCCGGGTCGAACAGCAGCACGCCGGCCAGGCCGTGCGCTAGCTCCCAGACGGCGGTGCGCAGCGTGTGCGTGCGCTGGGCCTCGCGCAGGCTGGCGGGCGTGAAGGGCTCGGGCAGGCGCTGCGGGAAGAAGCCGCGCATCACCGTCACCCCGGTGATGAGCGCGATCCACGCCAGCGCTCGCGCCAGCGACACCTGCCAGGCGAAGAGCGCCGCCACGCCGCAGTTCAGCAGGTACTGGGCCAGCAGCACCGGCCCGATGGGGCGGATCGAAAGCCGCAGCACCTCGCACTGGATCGCGAAGCGGTCGCCGTTGCCGGCGGCGGCCGGTGCGGGCGGAGATGCGGGCGTGGGGGTCATCGGCAAAATTGACTATATAGAGGAAGGTTCGCGTCGCGGCGACAATGGAGTCCCCTAGTCGGGCTTCGGGCTTACCGGTAGCCAGTTTTCCGTGAACGATCTCTCCTTTTTCCTGCCTTGCGCCGCCGGCGTCGAGGAATTCCTTGCCCAGGAGGTGCACGCCCTGACCGGCCGCGCCGGGCAAGACCTGCTCTCCCTGCGCGGCGGCGTGCGCGTGCGCGCCGGCTGGCGCGACGGCCTGAAGCTCAACCTGCACAGCCGCTTGGCACAGCGCGTGCTGGTCGAGCTGGCCCACGCCCCCTACCGCAACGAGAACGACCTCTACGCCATCGCCAGCGGCGTGGCCTGGGAGATCTGGTTCACACCGAAGCAGACCTTCAAGATCGAGACCACCGCCCAGCACAGCCCGCTGCAGAGCCTGAACTTCGCCACCCTGCGCATCAAGGACGCCATTGCCGACCGCTTCCGCGCCAAGGCCAACGGCGTGCGCCCGAGCATCGAGACCCAGTGGCCCGACTGCCGCGTGTTCGCTCACCTGACCACAGACACCTGCACGCTGTACATCGACACCAGCGGCGAGCCGCTCTTCAAGCGCGGCTGGCGCCAGGACAAGGGCGACGCCCCGCTGAAGGAAACCCTGGCCGCCGCCATGCTGGCCGCCAGCGGCTGGTGGAACCCCGAGACCGGCGAGGTGTCGGGCCAGCCGCTGTACGACCCCTGCTGCGGCAGCGGCACCATCGCCATCGAGGCGGCGCAGATCGCGAGCGGCATCGCAGCCGGATCGCTGCGGCGCTTCGGCTTCGAGAAGCTGCTGCCGTTCCAGGCGCACGTGTGGTCGGCGATCAGGCAGGAGGCCAAGGACGCCGAGGCGGCCGTGGCCGGTGACGGCGCCCCGGCGGTTTTCGGCTCCGACGTGTCGCACCGCATGGTCGATTTCGCCCAGCGCAATGCCGAGCGCGCCGGCGTGGCGCGGGCCGTCGAGTTCCGCGGCGGCGACGCGCTGCAGCGCATGCCGCCCGTGGAAGGCGGCGGGGTGATCATGCTCAACCCTCCGTACGGCGAGCGCATCGCCGTGGGCGGCGTGGCTGGCGCAGGGGGAGGAGGTCGCCCTGGTGCGCGCGAGGCGGCGCAGTCTTCCGAAGGGGACGGCAGCGATTTCTTCCCCCAGCTCGCCGCCCACTGGAAGAAGAACTACGCCGGCTGGACCGCCTGGGTGCTCACGCCCGACCTGAAGCTGCCCAGGCAGATGCGCCTGAAGGAGTCGCGCCGCGTGCCGATGTGGAACGGCCCCATCGAATGCCGCCTGTTCCGCTTCGACATGGTCGCGGGCTCAGCGCGGCGGTGATTCGCCGCCGGCGTCCTCGGACCGGGGCGCCTGCTTCGGCCGCACGGCGCACGCCGCGTTGACCATGCGCGCGGCCATCTCGGTCGGCGCGCCAGGCAGTGTCACCGGGCGAACGTCGCCTTCCTCGAAATGCTTCACCTGGACCGGTTCGCCCACGAAATTGGGCAACGAGAAGTAGCTCGCGCTCACATAGCGGGCGCTGCGGGCGTCGCAATCGACCGTGGCGACGCCCTGGAACGAGCGGAACCTGACACCGTCACGGTTGAGGCGGCCTTCCCTCAGGTTCATGCGCAGCGCCACGTTGCGGCGCGAGCCGTCCACCTCGATGCTGCTCGGATCGACCTGCACATAGCTGCTGGCGGCGTCCCCGGGCGTGCCCGTGAGGGTCAGCCACTCGGCCCTGACACCCGTCGAGGCGAGCAGGGCGAGGCAGAGCAGCGGTATTCGTTTCATGAAGGAAGGCGTGGTCGAAGGAAGGCGTATGCGGACGGGTATTTTCGCGTACCGGCGGCATGGAACTGGCGCCGGCCTCGTATGGTGCAACATCGGCCGGATTTCCTGAACATTCCATGACGTTGACAGAACCCGGCCCCGTCGTCATCGACACCAACATCGCCCTCGACCTGCTGGTCTTCGAAGACCCCGCCTGGGCCCCGCTGGCCGCCCGGCTGGCCGCCGGCGAGCTGCGCTGGCTCGCCACCGCCGCCATGCGCGTCGAACTGGAGCGGGTGCTGGGCTACCCGCTGATCGCCCGGCGCATGGCCCAGCGCGAACTGCAGCCGCCCGCGGTGCTCGCCGACTTCGACACACGCGTGCGCATGCTCGACGGCACGCCGCCGCGCGCGCCCTGCGTGTGCAGCGACCCCGACGACCAGATCTTCATCGACCTCGCCGTGGCGCACAGGGCGCTGCTGCTGAGCAAGGACCGGGCGGTGCTGTCGATGAAGAAGAGGCTGGCGCTGCGCGGGGTGGTGGTGCAGGCGGCGTACGCGGGCTAGCGGCGATGTTGGTTCCTGGCGTCAGGAATCAATTGACAACCTTTTCATCACCGAATTTGCTGGAAGCGGCTCTACATTTTCAGCAGGGCGAGGGGTTGCGGTGACGGCATCGCGGGGTTCCGCTTGCCTCGAGCAACTGGAAATCATGCAGCCATCCTTCGCGGCCCTCTGGGCAAACCACCCGACGATCAAGGGCGACGATGCCTTGCTGGACAAGAACATCTACAAGGATCAATGTGCCATCAACGTTGGAGCGGCATTCATCCGCTCCAGCCTGAGCCTCGGCAGCTTTCCGGGCGTCTACTCGTGGCAGAAGGACAGCCCGAAGTACCCGATCAGGGCCCAGGAGCTGGCGAACTGGCTGGACTCGGGCAAGGCCGGTCTGATGTCTCGCACCGAGAAGTACTCGGGCAAGGATGGGTTCGAGAAAGTCGCGGGGCGCACGGGTATCGTGTTCGTCCAGAACTATTGGGGCGAGGGGCGGCAGGGTGACCACATTGATCTCTGGAATGGTTCGCGGATGACGAAGCGGTCTTCGTGGTTTCTGATTCAGTGGCACATCTCATGGGAAGGAGTGTTGACCGACATGCGCCAAGCACAAGCCATATGGTTCTGGCCTGTCTTATGAAACTACTTGCTCGAGTGCTCTGCATCGTGGCCGGCGCGCTGGCGCTCAGCTTTCTCGTTGCGGTATGCGTGCTCATCCCTGCGGGTCAATGGTACGAAGTGAATCGGGCTCGGAGTTTCGACGACCTGTCTGATCTCTATGCACTCTCGCTTGCTGTCCAGGCGATTGCCGCCGCCATCGGCGGCTGGCTCGGCGATCGGCTGTTTCGCAAGTGGCGTAAGAGACAGTCCGACCGCGTATAGAGCCTCTGCCAAGCGTCGCCACTGCAACGCATATGAATCCGGGATATCACTCGAAAGCTCTGCTTCGCCTCATTGGCATCGTGCTGGGCGGACTCGGACTCGGCTTTGTTGTGACCAAGGGACTCCTCGTATCCATTGGCCACTGGTACGAAATGAACAAGGCTCAAAGCGAGAGCGATCTGACGCAAGCCTTCGCAATTGCCCTTGCAATACAAGTCCTTTGTTTCATCGCTGGGGGCTGGCTTGGCGATTGGTTGGTTCGCAAATGGCTGAAGAAATGAGCCGATCGGCAATAGCCGTCTTGACGCTTCGGTTGCTTTTGGGCCTTGCAAGGAGGCTGCCGCGCCGCTGCCAGTTTCCGCATGTCGAAGGGCGCCCGGCGACACCCCGCCCCGTGTGCAGCTCCTTCCGAATCGCGTCATGAGCCTTGCAATCCGAGTGCTTTCCATCCTTGCCGGAGCGGGCATGCTCGGCCTCTTTTTCTACAAGCTCATCGGCCAGGCGGGCCAGTGGTACGAACTCAACTTCGCGAAGAATGACGACGACTTGAGTCGCGCGTACATGGTTGCGCTTGCCATCCAGCTTGTCGCATTGCCTGCTGGAGGCTGGCTCGGCGACCGGCTGTTCCGCAAGTGGCGGCAGAAGCGCCTCGACCGCCGCTAGTGCTGCACCCCATTGCCAGGCTGCAGATGCCACCGCCCCAGCAGCCGCGCCACCGCCCGCACGCGCTGCGTGTCGCGCCCCCAGCGCCGGCTGGCCGGCAGTTTCTGCGCCCACTTCATGCGCCTTGCCGCATTGGCGATGCGCTCGCGCACCTCTTCGCCCACGCCGGCCAGGGCCGCGTGCCAGTGCTGGCCTGCGGCCTGCGGCGCGGCGGCCTCGAGCATCATGGCGGTGGAGTGCAGGTAGCTGAGCCAGTCGCGGGCCTGGCATTCGGCCAGGGTCATGACCTCGGCGGGGTCGTCCTCGAAGTCGATGTAGCCGATCACGCCGTCGGGGCACTGCACGAGGTTGCGGTCGAAGGCCTGGCTCAGGTGCTGGCCGCGCACGTGCACGGCGGCGATGGCGGCGAGGCCTTCGCGCCATACCGACAGCAGCGCGGCGGGGCCGGCGGCCGCGGCCTGGTCGAGCCGCTCCTGCAGCACGACGGTCGCGCGGCCGCTTTCGCCGAGGTCGGAAATCAGCAGGCCGTCGGGCTGCTGCGCCAGCACCACCGGCACGCGCAGGCCGGCGGCGGCGAGCTGCTTGAGCCGGCGCGCCTCGGTGGCGATGGCGGCCTCGCCGCCGGGGTTGGGCACGGGCTTGATGATGTCCAGCCGCGCCATGCGCGCGACTGCCGCCATCACGCGGTAGCCCCACTTGCCGTGGCGCGGGCCGGCCTTCTTGAGCCACACGCGCTCGCTGCCGAAGCGGTGGCTGGCCACGTTCTTCTGCTGCTGCGGCAGGGTCGCGCGCAGGAACTCGGCGTAGTCGCCGGGCGCGGGCGGGCTGGGAGAAATCGCGTCAAGGGGCGCGGGCGCCGAAGCTGCGCCCTTGCGCGTTTGCGGGCGCCGGCTGGCGCCTCTACTCAGTGGGTTCATGCGGCCATTGCGAAACCCGCCACCAGCCCCTGCGGGCCCTGCGTGACGGGCTGGAAACTCTCTGCACTGGCCAGCGGCCAGTAGGTACGGAAGACATTGTGCTGCTCGTCGAGCGGGCCGAGCAGGGCGCCCGGCTGCACCTGCATCACCAGGTTGCTCAACAGGCGCACCTCGGTGTCGGAAATGCGGCGCACGATGTGGTGCGCGGTGATCTGCTGCGGATGGTCCAGGCCCGCGGCCTGCACCAGCTCCTGCAGCGCGTGCAGCGTGCTGCGATGGAAGTTCTGCACCCGCTCGGCCTTGGTCGGCACCACCAGCGCCTTCTGGCGCAGCGGGTCCTGCGTGGTCACGCCCGTGGGGCAGTGGCCGGTGTGGCAGCTCTGCGCCTGGATGCAGCCCAGGGCCATCATGAAGCCGCGCGCCGCGTTGCACCAGTCGGCGCCCAGCGCCATCATGCGCGCCACGTCGAAGGCGGTGATCACCTTGGCGGCGCAGCCGATCTTGATGCGGTGGCGCAGGTTCACGCCCACCAGCGTGTTGTGCACCAGCAGCAGCCCTTCCTGCAGCGGCGCGCCCACGTGGTCGCTGAACTCGACCGGCGCCGCGCCGGTGCCGCCCTCGGCGCCGTCGACCACGATGAAGTCGGGCGTGATACCGGTGGCCTGCATCGCCTTGACGATGCCGAACCATTCCCACGGATGGCCCAGGCAGAACTTGAAGCCGGTGGGCTTGCCGCCCGAGAGTTCGCGCAGCCGGGCGACGAAATGCATCATTTCCGTAGGCGTGGAAAAGGCGCTGTGCGAGGCGGGCGAGATGCAGTCCACGCCCACCGGCACGCCGCGCGCTGCCGCGATCTCGGGCGTGACCTTGGGGGCCGGCAGTACGCCGCCGTGGCCGGGCTTGGCGCCCTGGCTCAGCTTGATCTCGATCATCTTCACCTGCGGGTCGCGCGCGTTGGCGGTGAAGCGTTCCTCGCTGAAGCTGCCGTCGTCGTTGCGGCAGCCGAAGTAGCCCGAGCCGATCTCCCAGATCAGGTCGCCGCCGTGCACGCGGTGGTGCTGCGAAATCGAGCCTTCCCCGGTGTCGTGCGCGAAGCCACCCATCTTCGCGCCCTTGTTGAGCGCGAGGATGGCGTTGGCCGACAGGGCCCCGAAGCTCATCGCAGAGATGTTGAACACGCTGGCGCTGTACGGCTGCGTGCAGACCTGCGCCGGGTTCGCGCCGGCCGGCTGCGGCGTGCCGCCGATCACGATGCGGAAATCGTGGCCGGCCAGTTTGGTCGGCCGCATCGAGTGGTTGATCCACTCGTAGCCCGCGATGGTCACGTTGATCTGCGTGCCGAAGGGGCGGTTGTCGGGGTCGCCCTTGGCGCGCTGGTACACCAGCGAGCGCTGGGCGCGCGAGAAGGGCGCGGCCTCGGAGTCGCTCTCGATGAAGTACTGCCGCATTTCGGGGCGGATGAACTCCAGCAGGAAGCGCAGGTGGCCGATCACCGGGTAGTTGCGCAGGATGGCGTGCCGGGCCTGCCGAAGGTCGTGTACGCCGGTACCTGTGAGTACCGCGAAAACCGCCACCCCGATCCAGGCCAGCCACAGGTGCGGCGAAACCAGCACGAAGGCCAGGCAGGCCGCCAGACCGACCACGCACAGGGCGAAGGCGCTGTAGCGCGTCGGAAACGGAATAATCGTGGGCATAGAAATAGTCTCGACCGTGGCCTGCTGCATCATAGAGGGCTGCCTCGAACTTGCCATGACGACCATTCCCGACCCCATTTCGCCTCCCGACAGCACCCCCGCAGCCCGCACTCCCCTCGGTCCCGACGATTTCGACGCCCTCGACCAGGCCCTCGACGCCATGCGCGAGCATGACGAGGAAATCCCCCAGTGGGAGTTCTGCGAGGGCTTCATGGCCGCCCTGATCTGCACCCGCCGGCCCATCATGCCGTCCGAATACTGGCCCGTCCTGCTGGGCGACAACTTCTCGTCCGCCCAGCACATGGAGTTCGTCTGGAACTGGAAGCGCCGCTGGATCGAGATCGAGGAGGGCCTCGACGCCCCCGTCGAAACCCTCGACGACGAACGCAGCTGGCAGCCCGAGGTGCTCGACACCCGCGGCGCCATCGCCTCTCTGCCCGAGGAAGAGCGCGCCGAAGTGGCCGGCGAGGCCATTCCCTCCTTCGCCCAGGTCTGGGCGCTGGGCTTCATGTACGCCGTGGAGAACTGGCCCGAGGACTGGGCCGAGCCGCGCGACAAGGACGCCGCGCGCATGCTGAACGACGCGCTGGACAACATCGTCGCCCTCACCGAGGACGACACCGGCAAGCCCACGCTGTCGATGTACAGCGACGAGGCACCGCCCAGCGTGAGCCAGCAGCGGCTCGACGACTTCGGCGCCGCCATCTGGGCGGTGTACGACCTGCGCCAGCTCTGGAAGAGCCTCGGGCCGAAGGCCGAGACCATCCGCAAGGAAGCAACCCCTGGCCGCAACGATCCATGCCCCTGCGGCAGCGGCAAAAAGTACAAGAAGTGCCACGGTGCCACCTGACAGCGGCACCGCCGGCGATGCTGCGCCCCTGACGCCGCGCGCGGCCTGGGCGATGGTCCTGGCGCTGTGCGCCGGGGTCGCGCTGAGCCAGGCGTTCCGCACGGTGGGCGCCATCATGGCGAGTCCGCTGCAGGCCGATTTCCATCTTTCGGCACAGGCCCTCGGGATCTTCTCGGGGGCTTTTCATTTTGCGTTCGGCGCGATGCAGCTCTTCATGGGCATCGGCATCGACCTGCACGGCGTGCGACGCACGGTGCTGGTTGCCTTTCCTGTCGCGATCGCGGGGGCGCTGCTGTCGGCGGTGTCGTCCAGCTACCTGGTGCTGGTGGTGGGGCAGGCGCTGATCGGCGTGGGCTGCGCGCCGGCTTTCCTGGTGTGCACGGTGTTCATCGCGCGGCACTTTCCGCCGGCGCGCTTCGCGACCGTGTCGGGCATGGTGCTGGCCATCGGCGGCGTGGGCATGCTGGTCACCGGCACGCCTCTGGCTTGGCTGGTGCAGGCGTATTCATGGCGCGCGGGTTTCCTGGTGCTGGCCCTCGCCGCGGCGCTGGCGTGGCTGGCGATCTGGTTCTGGGTGCATGAGCCCGCCACGGCCTCGGCGGGCAAGCGCGAGTCGGTCCCCGAGGCCATCCGCCAGTTCGGCGCGCTCTTCGCCATGCCGCACACGCTGGGCATCATGGTGCTGGGCGCCGTCACCTACGCCGCCTTCATCTCGCTGCGCGGCCTCTGGCTGGGCCCGCTGATGATGGAGCGCCACGGCTACTCGCTGGTGCAGAGCGGCAACGTGGCGCTGGCGGTGTCGGTGATCTCGCTCGTCGGCGCGCCGCTGTTCGGCCGGCTTGACCGCAGCGACGCCGTCTCGCGCCGCCGCTGGATCCTGGTCTGCGGCCTGGGCTACGCGGGCCTCTTCGCGCTCATCGCGGTGCTGCACTCGGCCTGGCTCGACATCGCCGGCATGGTGCTGATCGGCGTGCTCTCGGGCTTCATCGTCTGGCAGTACGCCGACGTGCGCGGCGCCTATCCCGCCACGCTCACCGGCCGCGCGATGGCCGTGTTCACGATGGCGATGTTCCTCGGCGTGGCATTGATGCAGTGGGGCACGGGCGTGGCCGCATCGATTGCGGCGGCGCATGGCGCCGATCCGCTCACGGCCGTGCTGGCGACCATCGCCGCGCTGCTGGTCGCGGGCATCGCGGCCTTCGCGTGGCTGCCCGCGCCGAAGAATTCTTCGGCCTGATCAGGGAACACCGCGGAACCGGCTCTGCCGGGCCGCAGGCGTTGCCCCCGGTAGGGGGTGGCGCAGCGACACGAAGTGCGCGCAGCCTGGGGGCGAGCCCTGTTCAAATCTTGAAGGCGCGCTGGATGTCGGGGCGCACCAGGTCGACATAGTCGCGGTGCTTGCGGATGTAGCCCGCGATGAACTGGCACACCGGAATCACATGCAGCCCCTTGGCGCGCGCCTCTCCGAGCACGTGCTTCGCGATGCCCGAGCCCACGCCCTTGCCCTCGAACTCGGGCAGCACTTCGGTGTGGGTGAACATGATCGCGTCGGTCAGCAGGTTGTATTCGGCGTAGCCGGCCAGCTTGCCGTCGAGCGTGGCCTCGTAGCGGTGCTGGGCTTCGTTGTTGGAGAAGGCGAGGGCGGTGTCGTTGGTGTTGCTCATGGCTGTCGTGCGAGAAAGGTTGCGAGGTTGGCTGCGGCGGTGGCGCGCACCTTCTTGCGCAGCATGGGCGACCAGCCGAGCAGCAGGCCCGGCGTGCCGAGCGCCTGGCGCGACCAGGTCCAGAAGGGGAAGCTGTCGCGGTGCGTGGCGATCAGCCCGTCGGGCGTGAAGGTGAAGCGCGCGTCGATGCTGTTGTCCACGATGCGGCCGGTGGCGGTGAAGCGGTAGTGCGCGTCCCAGTGGGCGCTGCCGGTGCTGTCGTCGGCCTTCACGTCGCGCCAGGTCAGCTTCCACACGTCGGCGCCCTTGGCCCTGGTACCGCCGGCCAGCATGCGCCACATGCCGCCCACCTCGCGGCGCCCGCGCAGCGAAAAGGCCTCGTCGTCGAACACCGCGTCGGGTGCGTAGCAGGCTTCCATGGCGGGGGCGTCCAGCTTGGCGAAGGCGCTGTAGAAGCGCTCGATGGTCTGGGCATTGGTGGCTGCGGTCATGAGGCCTCTTGGCGTTGGTTGTGGGCGTGGCGCGGCGTCTAGATGGACGCGGGGATGTTGCGCGCCAGGAAATCATAGACGGCGCGGATGCGGCGGTCGGTGCGGATCCCGCGGTGCACCGCGAGCCACACCGGCAGCGACCTGATCTTCAGCTGCGGCAGCACCCGCACCACGGCGCTGTCGGTGCGTGCCAGCGATTCGCTGACGAAGCCGATGCCCATGCCCTGGCGCAGCGCCTCCCAGTAGGCGCCCATGTCGTCGGTGCGGAAGCAGAAATGCTCGCGCTGCAGCGGCGTGCCCAGCTGGGCCGACATCCGGATGATGGTGTCGATGCTGTCGTAGCCCAGCACGTCGTGCCGGTACAGATCGGAGGTCTGCCGTGGCGTGCCCCGGCGGCGCAGGTAGTCGGAATGGGCGAAGGCGCCCAGCGCGAAGCTGCCGATGCGGCGCGCCACCAGCGTGGCCGTCGTGGGCTGCGACATGCGGATGGCGATGTCGGCCTCGCGCTGCAGCAGGTTGCTGTTTTCGCTGGTCGACACCAGGTCGACCTGGATCTCGGGCAGTTCCTGGCGCATGCGCACCAGCAGGCTCGGCAGCATCTGGCGCGCGGTGGCCTGGCTGGCCGAGATGCGCACCGAGCCCGCCGTCTGCGCGCTGGCGCCCGACGCGCTGCGCGACAGCGCCTGCGCGCCGCTTTCCATGGCCCGGGCCGAGTCCGCCAGTCGCTCGGCCATGGCTGTCGGCTGCAGGCCGCGGCCGGTGCGCTCGAACAGCATCACGCCCAGCTGCGACTCCAGTTCCGCGATATGGCGCCCCAGCGTCGGCTGGCTGGTACCCGTCGCGCGCGCAGCCTTCAGCAGACTGCCGTGGTCGAGCGCGGCCAGGAATGCGCGCACCAGCCGCCAGTCGAAGCCCAGGTCGTTGTCCGCTCTCATCGGGTATTCAGTTCTGCATAGCAGTTATGGAAGCTTAAGCCATTGTTAACTGGCGGCCCGCTTTCGATAATCCGCGCAATGGATGAGCGTAGAAACTTTGTCCGGCTGCTGGGAGGCGGCGTTGTCGTGGCGGCGGGTGCGGCCGCGCTGGCGACCTGGTGGCTGAACTCGGAAGTGCCGGCCGCCGCGCTGGAGATATGGAACGGCCCCGGCGACGAGCCCGACCTGCGCAAGCGCGCGGTCGCCTACGCCGTCACCGCCCCCACCGCCTACAACCGCCAGCCCTGGCTGGTCGACCTGCGCGAGCCCGACGCCATCGCGGTGTATTGCGACCGGGAGCGCGTGCAGCCCGAGACCGACCCTTTCGGCCGCCAGGTGCTCATCGGCCATGGCGCCTTCATCGAGCTGCTGGTGATGGCGCTCGCCCAGCACGGCCTGCAGGCCAGCGTGCAGCTGTGGCCGCAGGGCGAACTGAGCGGCGAGCCGCTGCGCTGGCCGCACATTCCGGTGGCGCGGCTGCGGCTGGCGGGCGGCGGCGTGCCCGATCCGCTCTTCGCGCAGGTGCTGCGGCGGCGCACGCCCAAGCAGCGCTTCGACCTCACGCGGCCGGTGTCGGCCGACATCCTGCAGGGCCTGGCCTCGATGGTGCCCACGGGCGGCATGGTCAGCTCGGCCGGCACGGTGGACATGGCGCGGGTGCTGCCGCTGCGCAAGCTCTGCGCCGAGGCCGCCCGGGTGGAGCTCACCACCCCCGGCACGGCGATGGAAAACCTGCGGCTGCTGCGCGTCGGGCCTCAGGAAATCCTCGCGCACCGCGACGGCTTCTCGCTGAACGACCCGGCACTGCGCATCGCCGTCGCGCTGGGCCAGTTCGACCGCCGCACGCCGGCTTCCGAGGAGAGCCTGTCGTTCCGCCAGACCCTGCAGCTCTTCGAGGACCAGGCCAACACCGCGATGGGCTTCATCTGGCTCAGCACGCGCGGCAACAGCCGAACCGAGCAGATCGCGGCAGGCCGCGCCTACGTGCGCCAGCAGCTGCGCGCCACCGACCTGGGCCTGGGCATGCACCCGATGAGCCAGCCGCTGGAGGAATTCGCCGAAATGGCGCCGCACCACGCCGCCGCGCACGACATGCTGCTGGGCACCGCGCCGCCGCGCGACAGGCGCAGCCCCACGGTGCAGATGATGTGCCGCCTCGGCTATCCGATGGCGCCGGTGCCGCCCGCGCCGCGCCGGCCGCTGGCCGACTTCATGACGGCCTGAATTCCAGGCTCAGCGCGCGAGCAGCAGCTCGACCAGCGTCTGCAGCGAGTGGTGCACCGTCGCCGCGCGCACCGTGGCCCGGTCACCATCGAAGCGGCGGCGCTCGGTGCGCACCGAGCCATCGACCGACCAGCCGAACCACACCGTGCCCACCGGCTTGTCGGGCGTGCCGCCCGTGGGGCCGGCCACGCCGGTTACGGCCAGCGCCACGCGCGAGGGCGGGGAGTGCGCGATTGCGCCCGTGGCCATGGCCCGCGCCACCGGCTCGCTGACCGCGCCGTTCGCGGCGATCACGCCGGCGTCCACGCCAAGCAACTCGGTCTTGGCCTCGTTGGAATAGGTGATGAAGCCGCGCTCGAACCACGCGCTCGAGCCCGCCAGGTCGGTGCAGGCCGCGCCGATCAGCCCGCCGGTGCAGCTCTCGGCGGTGGCCAGCATCCAGCCCTTTTTCTGCAGCAGCTCGGCCAGCACCACGACCAGTTCGGGCGTGTCGTGGTCCGCGAGGGCTTTCTTCAGTTGCATGGGAGAGGAGAAAGGGAAGAAGAGGAATCGATGATGCTCACCACGCGCGCCACAGCGCGATGACCAGCAGCGTGCAGAAGGCCGCCACCAGGTCGTCCAGGATGATGCCGAAGCCCGCGCGCCACCAGCTCACGCGCACGGCGTCGCGCTGCTTGAAGAGCGCATCGGCCCAGGCCACCGGGCCGGGCTTGGCGGCATCGAAGTAGCGGAAGAGCAGGAAGGCGACGGTCTGCGCGAGCAGGCCTGCGGGGGTCACCAGCCACAGCACGATCCAGAAGGCGATCACCTCGTCCCACACCACGGGACTGGGGTCGGCCACGTTCATGTCGCGCGCGGTCACAGTGCAGGCCCACCAGCCGATGGGCAGCGAGGCCGCGATGATCCAGCCGATGGTGGCCGTCGTGAACCACAACTGCATCACCGAGAACGCCACCCAGGCCCACAGCGTGCCCACCGTGCCGGGTGCCAGGCGCGAGAGGCCCGAACCGAAGCCCAGCGCGATGAAGTGCGCGGGGTGGGACAGCAGGAAGCGCAGCGTGGCGCGGCGCATCGGTGGTCGGGGCATGGCGCCGGAAGTCGTGGTGGACGAGGAGGAAGACGGGGACGAAGTATTGGGGGAAGCGGCTTGCATCGGGAAAGGAGTGTCGCGCATCCGGAGGTGGGGCGGTCCGGTGATGTTTTATTTATCAAAGCAATAGCTTGTTTAATTCATTGGCGGCGCCTAGTATCCGGGCTCGTTCCGCTTCTTCTGGCCTTCCGGCCTGCGCCATGGCTTCCGCGTCTTCTCCTTCTTCCTCCTCTTCTTCCGCCGCCCTGCATCCCCCGTCCTCCACCGCCGCCTGGAGCGAGCTCTTCAGCGGCCGCAACGGCTGGCGCGCGCTGGCGCTCACCGGCGGTGTCGCGCTGCATGCAGTCAACGTCCACATCGTGACCACCGTGCTGCCCTCGGTGGTGCGCGAGATCGGCGGGCTCGACTGGTACGCCTGGAGCACCACGCTCTTCGTGATCGGCTCGATCCTCGGCGCCACGCTGTCGGTGCGGCTGCTCGCGGTGCTGGGCCCGCGCGGCGCCTGCCTGGCCGCACTGGCGGTGTTCAGCGCCGGCTCGGTCGGCTGCGCGCTCGCGCCGGCCATGCCGTGGATGCTTGCCGGCCGCACGGTGCAGGGGCTGGGCGGCGGGCTGCTCGCGGCGCTGAGCTACGGGCTGATCCAGCTGGTGTTCGAGCAGCGGCTGTGGCCGCGCGCGGTGGCGCTGGTGTCGGGCATGTGGGGCGTGGCCACGCTGTGCGGGCCGGCCGTGGGCGGGCTCTTCGCGCAGGCCGGGCATTGGCGCTGGGCCTTCTGGTTCCTGCTGCCGGTGGCGGCGGGGCAGGCGCTGCTGGTGCTCGTGCAGCTGCGGCCTTCGATGGGCGTGAGGCACGAGCGGCCCGCCGCCGCGCCGCGCGTGCCGGCATTGCAGATCGGCCTGCTCGCGGCCTCGGTGCTGGCGATCGCGGCCAGCGGCCTCGTGCCCGACCTGCGCTGGCAGGCCGCCGGCGTGGCGGCGGGGCTGGCCATCGGCTTCGCTGCCATCCGCATCGACAGCCGCGCCGCCGTGCGCGTGCTGCCGCGCGGCGCCTACGCCGTGAGCGCGCCGCTGGGCGCCATCTACGCCAGCGTGGCGCTGCTGCTGATCGGCAGCACCACCGAAATCTTCGTGCCGTACTTCCTGCAGCTGCTGCACGGCCACTCGCCGCTGGCGGCGGGCTACCTCACGGCCGCGATGGCGGGCGGCTGGAGCGCGGGCTCGCTGCTGTCTTCGGGCCGCATCGGCGCGGGCGCCGACCGCATGCTGCGCGCCGGACCGGTGGCCTGCACCCTGGGGCTGCTGGCGCTCGCATGGCTGCTGCCTTCGCCGGGTGAGATGGACGCGGGATTCGAGACCGTGCTGATCGCCCTCGCGCTCGCGGCCGTGGGGCTCGGCGTGGGCATCGGCTGGCCGCACCTGATCACGCGCGTGATGTCGCTGGCGCCGAAGGGCGAGCAGGGGCTGGCCTCGGCCTCGATCACCACCGTGCAGCTCTACGGCATGGCCGTGGGCGCGGCGGTGGCGGGGCTGGTGGCGAACGCGGCGGGGCTCAGCGTGCCGGGCGGCGCTGAGGGGGCGAAATCGGCGGCCGTGTGGCTGTTCGCGGGATTCGCGTTCGCGCCGGCCGCCGCGGCATGGCTCGCGTACCGCGTCGTCGCGCGGCGCAGCTGGTGAAAGCAGTAGCTCAGGCCACCACGCCTTCCCAGGCCAGCGCCTTGCGGCGCGCGCGGATGCGTTTGCCCTCGCCGCGCAGCATGCCCACCAGGTCGTAGACCTCGGCCGGCAGGTGCGCGCCGCGCCAGGCCACGTGCTGGTCGGCGCGGCACAGCACGAGGCGGTGGGTGTAGGCCTTGGGCACCTCTTCCGTCTCGATGTCGAGCACGGTGAGCGGCATGTTGTAGGCGGCCGCGGCGCGTTCGAGCGGCCGCACATCCACGCTGCGGTCGAAGCGCAGCATGGTGTAGCCGGGGCCGAAGGCGTCGTAGAGCGAGCGGCCGTCGGCCAGCCAGAAGTGCGGCGCGCGGCAGCCGGGCACGGTGGAAGGCGTGAACTCGCCCATGGAGTAGGGCGGCGCCATGTGCTCGCCGTCCGCGATGATGATCGGCGAGCCGCTGTAGAAGTAGCCGAAGTTCAGGCCCCCGCAGCAGAACTGCTGCACGTTCAGCTCGTAGGCCTCGTGGCCGATCTCGGCGCGCAGCGCGTCGCCGGCGGGGCCGGGTTCCTCTATGTTGTGCGGCACGGCGCGGCGCGCGCGGATCATCTTCTGCGCGTGGTTCATCGCGAAGTTCGACACCTGCTCGGTGATCGGCAGGCGCTCGGCCTCGTAGGCGTCGAGCATGGCCTCGTCGCCCCAGCCCTGCACCACGGCGCCCAGCAGCCACGAGAGATTCAGCGCGTCGGCGATGCCCGCGTTCATGCCGTAGCCCGCGTAGGGCACCCACAGGTGCGCCGCGTCGCCCGCGAGGAATACGCGGCCCTCGCGGAAGCGGTTGGCCACGAGGCGGCGGCCGATCCAGTCTTCCTTGCTGATGATCTCGTACTCGAAGTCGGGGCCCACGCCGAGGATCTCGCGCAGCGAGCGGTCGCGATCCACCGAATCGAACTCGGGCTCCTCGGCGTTCAGGTGGTTGTGCACCAGCCAGGTCTCCCGCCCGTCGATGGCGAACATCGTGCCGCAGCGGCGCGGGTTCATCGCGTAGTACGACCACGCCGGCTTGCCCGGAATCAGCGCGCGCAATCCCGGCGCGCGGATGAAGGTCGACTGCACGCGCTGGATCACCGCCGTGCCCTCGAGCTTCGCGCCGATCTGCTTGCGCACGGCCGAGGAGCCGCCGTCGCAGCCCACCAGGTAGCGGCAGCGAATGCTGCGCGTGACGCCGCTGTCCATGTCGGTGGCGATCGCGGTCACGCCCGTGTCGTCCTGCGTGAAGCCCGCGAACTGCGTGCGGTTGAGCAGCTGCACGCCCGGCAGCGCGGCCGTGTGCTTCAACAGGATGGGCTCCAGGTAGATCTGGTTGATGCGGTGCGGCGGCTCGGGCGTGGGCCACCATGCGTCGGGGCCCTCGGTCTCGGTGTAGCGGTCGCGCCGGCACGGAATGGGAATGCGCGTGAGCTCCGTGCCGGTGACGCTGGTGCGGAAGACCACGTCGTTCGGGTAGTCGGCAGGCAGGCCCGCATCGCGCAGCTTCTGCGCCACGCCCAGGCGGCGGAACTGCTCCATGGTGCGCGAGGCCACGTGGTTGCACTTCACGTTCGGCGGCTCTGCGAAGCGGCGCGTCTCGCAGATCGCGACCGAGACGCCGCGCGAGGCGAGGTCCATGGCCAGCGTGAGGCCCACCGGGCCGGCGCCGATGATCAGTACGTCGGCTTGCAGTGCGCGGGTGTGGTCGAGGTCGGTCATGTTCTGGCGGCGGTGTCGTCAGTCGAGCCGGATGCGGGCGGTCTGGATCACCTTCGCCCACTTCTTCGTCTCGGATCGGATGTAGGCCTCGAAGGCCTCGGGCGAGGTCGGCGCTGGCTCGGCGCCGAGGTTGCGCATCGTGGCCTTGATCTGCTCGTCGCCCAGCGCCGCGTTGATCTCGGCGTTGAGCCGCGCGACGATGGGCGCCGGCGTGCCTGCGGGCGCGACCACGCCGAACCAGCCGGTGGAGTCGTAGCCGGGCAGGCCGGCCTCGGCAACCGTGGGCACCTCGGGCAGCATCGGCACGCGCTGCGCGCTGGTCACCGAGAAGGCGACCAGCTTGCCGGCCCTGATCTGCTGCAGCGAGGCGGGCAGGTCGACCAGCGCGAGCGGAATCTGCCCCGCGATGGCGTCGAGCGCCGCCGGGCCCGAGCCGCGGTAGGGCACCTCGACGAACTTCACCTCGGCCATCTGCGCGAAGAGCGCCGCCGACAGGTGCATGGCCGTGCCGTTGCCGCCGTGGCCGATCGAGAGCGTGCCGGGGCTGGCCTTGGCCAGCGCGATCAGCTCGCGCTGCGTGCGCGCGGCGATCGAAGGGTGCCCCACGATCACGAAGGGCGTGGCCGCGACCATGCCCACGGGCTTGAAGTCTTTCACCGGGTCGAAGGGCATCTGCGGATAGAGGCTCGCGTTGGCCGTCAGCGCGCCTGCCGCGCCAAGCCCCAGCGTGTAGCCGTCGGCGGGCGTCTTTGCCACCAGAGAGAGGCCGACGTTGCCGCCCGCGCCGGGCTTGTTGTCGATGACCACGGGCTGGCCCAGCTTCTCGTTGAGCCGGGGCACCAAGAGGCGCATCACCGCGTCGGCGCTGCCGCCGGGCGGGAAGGTCACGACGAGGCGGATGGGCTTGTTCGGGAAGTCGCCAGCGGGAGGCTGGGATGGCGGCGGCGAGGACGAAAGCGTTTGCGCGAAGCTCCTGCCGCCGGTCAGCGCCGCGCCCGCCGCGGTGAGCAGCAGCTGCCGGCGAAGCGCGCTCTTCCCGGGGGCAAGAGGTGCAGCGGCCATCAGGACTCCTTGAATGTGATGTGTCTTTTCGATGATTGAACGATGGGCGGATTCATTCGTAAATCAAGAAATTTCTAATGAAATATCATCTTTGCTGATGAATGCGAACTTCAGTCCTACGATCCGCCAGCTGCGCGCGTTCCTCGCCGTCTACCAGCTGAAACAGCTCAGCGCGGCGGCCCAGCGGCTGTTCGTCACGCAGTCGGCGGTGAGCATGCTGATCCGCCAGCTCGAGGAGGGGCTGGACACCCGCCTCTTCGACCGCACCACGCGTTCGCTCAAGGCCACGGCGGCGGCCGAGCAGATGGTGTCGACGGTCGAGCGCATCCTGCGCGACGTGGATTCGCTGTCGAACGACTTCCGCGAGCTGGCCGCGCTCGAACGCGGCCGCGTCACGCTCGCCATCACGCCCACGCTCGCGGCCCTGCTGCTGCCCGATGCCATGCGCGCCTTCAACGAACAGCACCCCGGCGTGCGCGTGCTGGTGAACGACTGCGCGCCCGACCAGTTCATCTCGCGCATCATCGGCGAGCACGTGGACTTCGGCATCGGCACCCCCGAGCGCCCCGGCGCGGAGGTCGAGGTGCAGCGCCTCATGCGCGACCACCTCGCCGTGGTCTGCCGCGAAGACCACCCGCTGGCCAAGCCCCGCGTGGTGCGCTGGAGCGACCTGCGCGGCCACCCCGTCATCACCGTGCGCCCCGGCTACGGCGTGCGCCCGCTCATCGACGGCACCGCCGCCGAGGCGGGCGTGGCGCTCGACGTGGTGAACGAGGTGTCGTTCCTCTCCACCGCCATCTGGATGACGGCAGCCGGCATGGGCGCGTCGATCATGCCCTCGGCCTTCGCGCGCGCGGAGGCCGACTCCTCGCTGGTCATCAAGGTACTGAGCTCGCCGCGCGTGGCGCGCGACATCTCCATCGTCACCAAGCGCGGCCACTCGCTCTCGGCTGCCGCGCGCGCATTCATCGACGCGCTGAAGCGCTCCCTATAATTTTTCCGGAACAACTACAGAGGGGGCCCGGCCCATGAGAACTTTCATTCAACGTCTCGGGGCCATGTCGCTCCTCGTCGCCTTCAGCCTCGCGCTGGTGGCCTGCGGCAACAAGGAGGCCGAGCAGCGCAAGGCCTTCATCTCCTTCCTGCAGACCCGAGTGCTCGACAAGCCCGGCCTGCGCGTGCCGGTGCCCACGGCCGAAGAGAAGGCCTCGTTCGGCGACTACGCGCAGCACTACGCGGTGATCACCGACTTCAACGAAGGCATGAACAAGTCGGTGAGCCAGCCCATGACACAGATCATGGCCAAGGGCGCGCTTCGCTCCATCGCCGACCTGCCCGCGCGCCGCGACGACCTCAAGGCCGCGAAGGACGGCCTCGGCGGCCTGCGCACCGCGCTCGACCAGCAGTCCGCCAGGGCGGACGCCGCGCACGCGCAGCTCAAGCAGCCCGACGACCTGAAGCAGGTCTACGACAAGGCCTACGCCAAGACCGTGACCACGCCCTCGGCCACCTTCAAGGAAGTGTTCCCCGCGCTCGACACCGTGTTCGACAGCGCGCTGGCCATCGGCGACTTCATGGAGAAGAACAAGTCGAAGATCCAGGTCAGCGGCAGCAGCGTCGCCGTGACCGACCCGACGGTGCAGGCCGAGCTCAACAAGATGCTGCAGCAGCTCAACGGGCAGTCGGCGGCCATCAACGCGGCTCAGCAGAAGATGCAGGCCGTGGTGCGCGGAGGATAGGCTCTCCCCCAGGCTGCGCGCACTTCGTGTCGCTTCGCCAACCCCCTTCCGGGGGCAACACCTGAGGCCCGGCAAAGCCGGTTCCTCGGTGTTTCCCGAAAGAGAGGGATTGCAGGAAAACTAGACGAAGTGGTCGAACGAGCCGAAGCGCTGTGACACCGGCGCGCCGGCCGCGTCGACGATGCGCAGGCCGGCGTCGGCCTCGATGCGGCCGATGCGCGTGACGCGCGTTGAACTGTCCATGCCTGCCTGCCCGACCGCGTTGCGCGCCGAGGCGGGCGCGGTGAAGACCAGCTCGTAGTCGTCGCCGCCCGAAAGCGCGCAGGTGCGGCGCAGCTCCTCGCCCAGGTTGCCGGTGTCGACCGAGATCAGCGCGGTGGCCGCGTCCACGTCGAGCGTGGCGCCCACGCCGCTCGACGCGAGGATGTGGCCCAGGTCGCCGATCAGCCCGTCGCTCACGTCCACCGCCGAAGTGGCGATGCCGCGCAGGGCCTGCCCGAGCGCCACGCGCGGCGTGGGCTGCTCCATGCGCCTGCGCGCCGTATCGAAGGCGTCCGCCGGCAGCGCGATCGTGCCCCGGAACACCTCGAGTGCCAGCCGAGCCTCGCCTGGCGTGCCGCTCACCCAGATGTCGTCGCCCGCGCGCGCGCCCGAGCGCAGCAGCGCCGCGCCGGCCGGCACTTCGCCGAACACCGTGATGCAGATGTTGAGCGGGCCGCGCGTGGTGTCGCCGCCTACCAGCTCGCAGCCGTGCGCGTCGGCCAGCGCGAGCAGGCCGCGCGAGAAACCTTCGAGCCACGGCTCGTCCACGCCGGGCAGCGCCAGCGCGAGCGTGAAGGCCAGTGGCTTCGCGCCGCAGGCGGCCAGGTCACTGAGGTTCACCGCCAGCGCCTTGTGGCCCAGCCGGGCCGGCTCGACGGTGGAAAGAAAGTGCCGTCCCTCGACCAGCATGTCCGAGGAAACGGCGAGCTGCATGCCCGCGGCCGGCGCGAGCAATGCGCAGTCGTCGCCCACGCCCAGCGGCGAGCGCTTGGCGGGGCGCTTGAAGTAGCGTGCGATCAGGTCGAATTCACCCATGGGGGTGAGAGCATAAGCGCTGCGGCGCGGCTCAGCCCTGCCCGCGGAACCTCAGCGCCGCCTGCCGCACGACCTCCGCCAGCAGCCGTTCCTTGCCCTGCTTCTCGCGCAGCCAGCGCGCGTCGTTGCGGTTCGACTCCACGCTGGTGCGCAGCTCGCCCAGCGCCTTGGTGGCGTTGAGCGCCTCGCTGTGCCATTCGAGCTGGGTCATCGTCATCAGGATGTGGTCGCGCAGCGGCATGTGCTGGCCGGTGGCCGGGTCGACGTACACCGCGTCGAGGCCGAAGCGGCAGGCCTGGAAGCGGTTGTAGGTGTAGACGAGGTAGTCGTCTTCCGTCGGCTCGAAGGGTTGCTCCTGCAGGAACCACGCGGCCAGCGACTGCACGTAGCCGGCGAGCGCGGCGGCGCGCTCCACCGTGAGGGGCGTGTCGAACACGCGGATCTCGATGGTGCCGAACTCGGGCTTGGGACGGATGTCCCAGTAGAAGTCCTTCATGCTGCGCACGACGCCGGTGCGGGTCATGCGCTCGAAATACGCCTCGAACTCCTTCCAGCTCAGCGTGAAGGGCGCACGGCCCGAGAGCGGGAATGCGAACACCGAGTTCAGCCGCGCCGAGTCGAACTGCGTGTCCTGCCCCTGCACGAAGGGCGACGACGCCGACAGCGCGATGAAGTGCGGGATGTAGCGCGACATGCGGTGCAGCATCAGCAGCGCCGCGTCGGCGTCGGGGCAGCCGATGTGCACGTGCTGGCCGAAGATGGTGAACTGCTTGCTCAGGTAGCCGTACAGCTCCGAGAGCTCGCGAAAGCGCGGCTTGTCGTAGATGCGCCGCTCGTGCCACTGCTGGAAGGCATGCGTGCCGCCGCCCACCACCGCGATGTTGAGCTTGTCGGCGTTGCGGATCAGCGCCTCGCGGATCGGCGAGAGCTGCGTGATCACGTCCTGCGCGGAGTGGCAGATGCCGGTCGAGATCTCGATCATGCTCGACGTCATCTCGGGCACCACGCTGCCGGGCAACGGGGTCTGGGCCATCAGGCGCAGCATGTCCTCGGCGTAGGGGGCGAGGTCGTAGTCGTGCGTGTTCACCAGCTGGAGCTCGAGTTCCACGCCGAGCGAGAGCGCCTCCGATTTGTTGAAGGGCTCCAGCTTGACCGCGCGGCTCGCGGGGTCGGCAGGCAGCGGCGCCGAGCGCACGTCGTCGCTGTCCGGGTCGATGGGTGTGGTTGCGGTGGTGCTCATCGCTGCGTGTCCTCGGTGATGCTGAAGGCCCGTGGCGCCCAGGGCACCGAACTTTCTCCCACCGCGTGGATGGCCAGCGTGGCGAGCACCGCGCCCACCACCTCCATCAGCAGGATCGAGGGCAGCGCCACCTGCGTGATCATCGTGCCCAGCAGGGGCGAGGCGGTGGCGAAGTTGGAGGCGATCAGCAGTGCGATGGAGGACAGCGGCGACATCGCGCAGCCGACCCAGAAAGCCTGCTTCCAGCTCGCGCCGCTGCCGGGGTTGGCCACGGCCACGCCGGCGATCTTGGTCAGCAGGCGGATGCCGATGACGGCCAGCACCACGCTGGCTACCGGCAGGGTCCAGTCGGCCTGCGCCGCGACGATGGACACCAGCACGAACATCAGCATGGTCAGCAGCGAGGAGGCCGTGCCCAGCTGCCGCTGCCAGGCCCAGGGCTTGGGGTTGAGCGTCTTGAGCAGCACGCCGCCGATCAGCGCCGCCAGCGGCGCGGAGCCGCCCACGTGCGCGGTGAGCGCCGCGCCGGCCGCGATGATCGCCAGCAGCAGGATGGAGGTGTTCTCGCTCGACGGGCTCATCACCCGCAGCGCCGAGCGCAGCGCCAGCGCCATGATCGCGCCCACCACGAACGACAGGCCCAGCACCACCGCCACCGGGTAGAGCTTCTGCAGCATGGTCTGCGGTGCGCGCTCGATCAGCCCGGCCTGCGCGTAGCCCAGCGCCAGCGCATAGAAGGTGTTGAGCGTGGCCAGCGTCATCGCGCGCTCGGTCACGGGGCCGGCGGCGCGGGTGTCGATGATCACGCGGCTGAGCACCGCCGGCGAGGCGACGATGGCCATCAGCGCGATCGGGTTGGCCACCGGTTCGGGCAGGCCCAGCAGGGTGAGCATCCAGTACACGCCGAAATAGGTGAGCGTGGCTTCGAGCAGGCTCTGCACCAGCACCATCGGGTTGTGGCGGAACCAGCGCAGCGGCAGCCGCCCGCCGGCTTCGAACAGCACCACGGCCGCGCCGAGCTCGAGCAGGAAGAGGCTGATGCCGCGCAGCGGCCAGATCGCGCCCTCGAAGCCGGCGAAGCCCACCACCGCCCCGACCAGCGAGTAGCCGATCACCTTGGGCAGCCCGAGGTAGCGTTGCACGAGATGGCCGGAGGCCGCCGCCGCCGCCAGCAGCAGCGACCACAGCACGGTGGGCAGGCCGGCCGAGGGGCGCACCCACTCGGACCAGAAACCCAGCAGATCGTTGAAGAAGCTCGTCAAATTCATCCAGGAAGGAAAAAGCTCACCGGACGGCTGCGCCAGCGGGCCCAGATCGCGCTGCGGATGCGCGCGCGGTCACCGAGGCTCACGCTGTGCGCGCGCAGCGCCAGGCGGAAAGCGAAGTAGAAACTCACGCTCACATTGAGCGCGCCAATGACCGGGATCGCTGCCACCGCCCACCACAGCGCAGGCTGCTGCAACACAGCCAAGCCGGTGGATGCCGCCGCGGCGGCGATCTGTCCGGCCGACAGTGTCACGTGCCGCACGTCCAGCCCGAGCCCGAAGAAACCCGCGAACGCGGGCAGCAGCCCGAGCATGAGTCCCAGCGAGATGTTGGAGGCGAAGCCTGAAATGTTGGTGCGCATGAAATCGGCCCAGCGACGAGCCCGTGCGGCGCCGAGAAAAGCGCCGATGCGGGGGTTGTAACGCATTGCAGAGTCCAGTCGATGCAGGACAAAGGCGTTTTCTGTCCATCCGGCGATGATGCTGGCCGAAAACAGCAGGATGCCGGTGATTGCCGCATAAAGCGCGGTCGGCCCGGCCAGCGAAAGCGATTTCAGCGTGGCCGTCGCATGGGCCGCGTCCAGCAGGGGCCGTTCCAGCGCGAACTGGAACAGCAGCGTGACAGCCGCCATCGCCGGCACCACCACCAGCACGTTGCCCAGCACCGCCGCCACCTGCGAGCGCACCAGGTTGGCGACCTCGTCGACGAAGTCGTCCACGCCCGCGTCCGACCTGATGTCGCGAAGCCGCGCCGCCATGGCCGGCGCGGTCATCGCGGGCTGCTTGGTGGCCAGCGTCAGGTGCAGCAGCTGGATGGCGACGAAGCTGGCCGCGTACATCAGCCCCGCGCTCAGCCCGCTCCAGAAGGCCGACAGGCCCAGCGCGTAGATGCCGAACTTCAGCAGCACCGTGAGGGCGGTGAAAGCGCCGCCGCCAGCCGCCTTCTTCACCATCTGCAGGTAGCTGGCACGGTCGCGGGTGATGTAGTGCTCGCCGGTCTCGGCGCTGCGCTCGGTCACCTTGGCGGCCAGCATCGAGGAGTTGGAGGCGATCAGCGCCCGGATGCTGTTGCGCTCGCCGCCGGCCAGCACCAGCCGGCCGACCAGCCGCGCCACGCTGGGCCCGGGGTTGGCCGCCATCAGGCAGTCGAGCAGCTCGCGGATGCGCAGCACCCGCTCGCGCAGCTGGCGCAGCCGGAACACCAGGCCGACGGAGATGCCGTTGTCTTCCAGGTGCGTGTAGACCGAGGCGGCGGCCGCGCGGCAGGCGTCCAGCCGGTCGCGGAAGGCCACGAAGGCGGCCTGCAGCGCCTCTTCGTCGTGCGGCTCGCCGGGGCGGTCGAACATCTGCTCGCGCAGCTCGTCGAGGTCGGCCATCAGCGCGTGGAAGGGGCGTGTTTCGCCGATCGCGTCGGTGCTCATGCGCAGGCGCAGCTCGGGCGAGAAGCCGGCGGCCACGACCTGGCTGCTGCAGTAGGTGACGGCGTCCATCACCGTGTGGCGCCAGCGCGGCGCGCCGTCTTCATCGAGTGCGGCGTCGGCCAGCAGGGCGCCGATGCGGCCGAGCTGCGTCTCGTCGAGCAGGGCGATCCAGCCCGCGTCGAACACGCCGGGCAGCACCATGCGGAACAGGTCCGATGCGTCGGTGGTCTCGGGCGTGCCGGGCAGGATCTTGCGGCGCAGCCGCTCGCTCAGCTCGCTGGCGAAGGCGGTGCGCGGGGCGAAGCCGTAGTCGGCCAGGAGCGTGGTGAGGTCGACCGTCTGCGTGAAGACGCGCCACCAGGCGCGCAGCCGCTCGCGCAGCTCGGGCCGCGCCTCGACGGCGTCCAGCAGCAGCTGCACGCGGCCGATGGCCGCCTGCGGGGAGGCGCGGTCGCCGCGCACCCAGTCGAAGATGTCGATGAGCCAGATGTGGCGCTGCGCCACATCGGCCGTGGGATCGAGGCCGGCAAGCAGCCCCTGCAAGTCGCGCGATGCGGCAGCCATGGGTGTGAGTGGGGATCTATGCGGTGAACACCGCGGAACCGGCTTTGCCGGGCCGCCGGTGTTGCCCCCGGCGAGGGGGTAGGAGAAGCGACACGAAGTGCGCGAAGCCTGGGGGAGTGCCTAGTGCAGGACGCGGGAAACTGGAGCGCCGCCCATGTCGGCTTCGAGAACGAACATCGGAATGGGCACGTCGAAGCGCTCGCCTTCCTCGGTCACCACGAAGTAGCTGCCGTGCATCGTGCCGCTCGAGGCCTGCAGGCGGCATCCGCTGGTGTAGCGGAAGGTCTCGCCGGGCGCCAGCAGCGGCTGCTGGCCGATCACGCCCAGCCCTTTCACCTCCTGCGAATGCCCCGAGGCGTCGTTGATCAGCCAGTGGCGGGCAATCAGCTGGGCGGACACCGGGCCGGTGTTCGTGATGGTGACGGTGTACGAGAAAGTGTAGATGTTGTCCTTGGCCGAGGACTGGTCGGCAAGGTAGCGGGGTTCGACCTGTACGCTGAAGGGGCTGTGTGACATGGGGCGGATGGTAACGGAGGCTAACGCAGGCCTTTTGTCGGGCTTGCGCCGGCTGCGAGAATGGGGTCCATGAGCACCCCGTTCCGCATCGCGCCCTCCATCCTGTCCGCCGACTTCGCGCACCTCGGCCAAGAACTGACCGACGTGATCGCGGCCGGCGCCGACTGGATCCATTTCGACGTGATGGACAACCATTACGTGCCGAACCTGACCTTCGGCCCGATGATCTGCCAGGCGCTCAAGCCCTACGCCAAGACCGCCGACGGCACCCCGGTGCCGATCGACGTGCACCTCATGATCCAGCCGGTCGACGCCCTGGCGGCCTCCTTCGCGCAAGCGGGCGCCGACTACATCAGCTTCCACCCCGACGCCTCGCCCCACACGCACCGCAGCATCCAGGCCATCAAGGCGGCCGGCTGCAAGGCCGGGCTGGTGTTCAACCCGGGGCTGGGCCTGGAGGCGCTGGACTGGGCCATCGACGACATCGACCTCATCCTGATCATGAGTGTCAACCCCGGCTTCGGCGGCCAGAGCTTCATCGACTCGGCCCTGCGCAAGATCGAACAGGCCCGCAAGCGCATCGAGCAGAGCGGGCGCGACATCCGCCTGGAGGTGGACGGTGGCATCAAGGCCGACAACATCGCGCGCGTGGCCTCCGCCGGCGCCGACACCTTCGTGGCCGGCAGCGCGATCTTCAACGCCAAGGACTACGGCGCCGTCATCTCCGAGATGCGCAAGCAGCTCGCGGGCGTCGTCAGCGCTTGAGCTTCTCGTTGTAGACGCGGTCGCTGGGCGGGCCGCGGTCGGTGTCGACCACGCCGCGCTCCACGTCGTCATGGGCCTTGCGGCCCATCTCGGGCTGGCTGCCCTCCCTGGCCTGCTGGCTGTCCGACGACTGGTCGCGCTCGTGCGGCAGGCGTGGCGACGACTCGCCGCCCTGCTCCACCTTGGTGTTGCCGCCGCCGGCATCCTTCAGCGGATCGGTGGGCTGCGCCTTGCCGGGGTTGCTCTTGCTGTTCATGCATGGACTCCTTTCGACAGCCACAGAGCCTGCGCCGGCGCTTCGGCCTGCCCGGTAGGACGGCCGAGTCACTCCCTGTAGGCCTTGCCTCGGCCTCGGCCTTGGCGGGGCCGCGGCCTGCTGCTATCGAACGCATAGCGCTTTTGCCTGCGGGCGAGGGGCTCCGCAATAATCCCCGGATGTCTTCCGATCCTTTCGCCGGCGCGGCAACCGACAGCCTGCGCATCCATTCGTTCGCCTCGCTGAACCCCGGTCCCCGGCTGCTCGTGATGGGCGGCGTGCATGGCGACGAAATCTCCGGCACCCTGGGCATCGAGCGCGTGCTGGGCGAGTTCGAGTCGGGCTCGTTGCGGCTTTTGCGCGGCGAACTCACCATGGTGCCGGTGGCCAACCCGCTCGCGCGGCGCCGCCTGCAGCGCGAGGGCGAGCGCAACCTCAACCGCATGTTCCGGCCGACCGGATCGCCGGCCGACTACGAAGCCCGCGTGACCAACGTGCTGGCCCCGATCATCGAGCGCCACGAGGTGTTGCTCGACCTGCATTCCTTCCAGAGCGAGGGCGAGGCCTTCGCGATGATCGGCCCGCGTGACAACGCCGGCACGCTGGAGCCTTTCGCCCGCTCCTACGAGGAAGGCCAGCTCGCGCTGCACATCGGCACGCCCATCGTGGTGGAGGGCTGGCTCGACATCTACGCCGCCGGCCTCGCGCAGCGCGCGGGCGGCACACCGGCCAGCGAGGCCGAGCTCGACTTCGGCCGCGGCACCAACGAATACATCCGCAGCCGCGGCGGCTATGGCGTGACGCTCGAATGCGGCCAGCACCTCGACCCGCAGGCGCCCGAGGTGGCGTGGCGCGCCATCCGCCGCACCCTGGCACTGCTGGGCATGGCCGCGCTGCCCGAGGGCCTGTCGGGCGGCCCCGCGCAGCCGCCGAAGCTGCTGCGCCTTGCCAGCGTGACCGACCGGCTGCACGAGGAAGACAGCTTCGTGCGCGACTGGGCCACCTTCGACGAAGTGCAGCGCGGCGAGCCCATCGGCATGCGCCACGACGGCACGCTGCTGAGCGCGCCGGACGACGGCTTCATCGTGTTCCCCAACGCGATGGCGCTGCCGGGGGCGGAGTGGTTCTACTTCGCGCGCCCCAGCGAGCGCCAGCTCGGACCTGTCGCCAGGGCCGCCGGAGCCACCGGCGCGGCCTGACGGCGCCTGGGGCCGCGCTCCTACATCGCGCGCGCCGGGGCGGCGCACATTCGAGGGGGAAGGAGTGTGCAGCACATGCCCGTCTCGAAAAAAGCACCCGCGCCGCGCGTCCTGTGGAAGGGCGCCATCAGCTTCGGCCTCGTCCACATACCGGTGGCGCTGTATTCGGCCACCGTCGACCACGGCATCGACTTCGACTGGCTCGACAAGAGGACCATGGACCCCGTCGGCTACAAGCGCATCAACAAGAAGACCGGCCGCGAGATCGCGCGCGAGCAGATCGTGAAGGGCATCGAGTACGAGAGCGGCGAGTACGTGGTGCTCAGCGACAAGGAGATCGCCGCCGCCTACCCGAAGACCACGCAGACCATCGAGATCGAGAGCTTCGTGCCGGCCAACGGCATTCCCTTCGTGTACCTGGAGCGCCCCTACTACGTGGCGCCCATCAACCGAGGCGCAAAGGTGTATGCGCTGTTGCGCGAGACCCTGCAGCGCAGCGGACGCGTGGGCGTGGCCCGCGTCGTCATCCAGACCAAGCAGCATCTGGCCGCGCTGGTGCCCGTGGGCCCCGGCCTCGTGCTGAACCTGCTGCGCTGGGGCGCCGACATCCGCCCGTGGACCGACCTGCCGCTGCCCTCCGAAGACGCGAAGAAGGCCGGCCTGCGCCCGCGCGAACTGGAGATGGCGAAGGAACTGGTCGAGGACATGAGCGCCGAGTGGGACCCGGAGGAATTCCGCGACGAATTCAAGGACGAGATCCTGCGGCTGGTCGAAAAGAAGGTGAAGGCCGGCCAGACCGAGACCGTGACGCAGCCTGAGCCGGAAGAAGGCGAACAGGCCGAAGGCCGCGGCGCCAAGGTCATCGACCTGACCGAGCTGCTCAAGCGCAGCCTGCGCAAGGGCGGAGGTGCCAGGTCCAGGAGCGAGGATGCCGAAGAAGAAGAGGAGGAGCCGGAGGAGGAGCCGCGACCCAGGCGCCCCGCCGCGAAGAAACCCAAGACCGGCAAGACCGCCGCGAGAAGCACCGGCGGCACCACGCGCAGCAGGGCGCCGGCGCGCCACCGCCGCGCCGCCTGAGCCCGCCGAGGACCGCACGCCATGGCACGCACCCCATCCTCCTCGTCTTCGTCTTCGTCCACCGCTCGCAAGGCGCTCGCGCGCTACCACGGCAAGCGCGATTTCTCCCGCACGCCGGAGCCCAGGTCCGGTGGCCGGCGCGGCAAGGGCGCGCTGGGCTTCGTCATCCAGAAGCACCACGCGAGCCACCTGCACTACGACTTCAGGCTGGAACTCGACGGCACGCTCAAGAGCTGGGCGGTGCCCAAGGGGCCGTGTCTCGATCCCGGCGTGAAGCGCATGGCGGTGCATGTCGAGGACCATCCCATCTCGTATGCCGACTTCGAGGGCACCATTCCGCCCAAGCAGTACGGCGCGGGCACCGTCATCGTCTGGGACCGCGGCGACTGGCTGCCCGACGGCGACGCGCGCAAGGCGCTGGCGGCCGGCAAGCTCAAGTTCGAGCTGCGCGGCGAGAAGCTGCATGGCCACTGGACGCTGGTGCGCATGCATGGCAAGGGCGACGAATCGCACGAGCCCTGGCTGCTCATCAAGGAGCGCGACGGCGAGGCGCGCGCGCTCGACGACTACGACGTGGTGGAGGCAGAGCCCGCGAGCGTGATCACCGGCCTCGGCGTGGACGAAGTGGGGCAGGCGCCGAGGAAGAAAGCCAAGGCGAAGACAGGAAGCAGCGCGCCGGCGAAGAACGCGGAGCCCAAAAGGAAGAAGGCGGCGCTGCCCGCCACCCTCGAACCCCAGCTCGCCACCCTCGCGTCCTCCCCGCCTTCGTCGCCCGGCGAATGGCTCTACGAACTCAAGTTCGACGGCTACCGCCTGCTGGCGCGCATCGAGGGCAAGGGGAAGGTGCGCTGCTTCACCCGCAACGGCCACGACTGGAGCGCGAAGCTGCCTGCGCTCGTCGAGGCGCTTTCCAGGCTGCCCACCAGTTCGGCCTGGCTCGACGGCGAGATCACCGTCGACGGTCCCAATGGCGCGCCCGACTTCCAGGCGCTGCAGAACGCCTTCGACCGCGGCGCCACCTCGTCCATCGTCTACTGGCTCTTCGACGCGCCCTTCATCGACGGCGAGGACCTGCGCGACCTGCCGGTCGAGGAGCGCCGCGCGAGGCTGGCCGCGCTGCTCGGCGCAAAGCCGCCCGCGCCACTGCGCCTGAGCGATGCCTTCGACGCCTCGCCCCGCGACCTGCTCGCGTCGTCCGCGCGCATCGGCTTCGAGGGCATCGTCGCCAAGCGCAAGGGCTCGCCATACGTGTCGCGACGCTCGCCGGACTGGATCAAGCTCAAGAACCAGCAGCGCCAGGAATTCGTGATCGGCGGCTACACCGCGCCCAAGGGCACGCGCGCCGGCTTCGGCTCGCTGCTGCTGGGCGTGTACGACGAGGCGGGCGGCCGGCTGCGCTACTGCGGCAACGTGGGCACCGGCTTCGACGCGAACCGCCTCGCCGACATCAAGGCGAAGCTGGACAAACTGGCCACCGACGACTGCCCCTTCGAACCCGTGCCGCGCGGCGTGAAGGCGCAATGGGTCAGGCCTTCGCTGGTGGCCGAGATATCGTTCGGCGAATGGACGCGCGAACACCGCGTGCGCCAGGCCGTGTTCCAGGGCCTGCGCAGCGACAAGCCCGCGCGCGAGATACGGCGCGAGCGGCCGCAGCGGGTGCGCGTGATCGAGGCCGAGGCTGCCAGGTCGCAGCCCGCGAAGAGCCGCAGTGAAGGAAAGAGCAAGTCCATGTCCCTGAAGATCACCCACGCCGACCGCGTGATCGACAAGCACAGCGGCATCACCAAGGGCGAGCTCGCCGCCTATTACGACAGCGTGGCCAAGCTCATGCTGCCGCACCTGCGCGGCCGGCCGGTGTCGCTGGTGCGCGCGCCCGACGGTGTGGGCGGCGAGCTGTTCTTCCAGAAGCATCTGCAGGCCCGCGAGATTCCCGGCGTGAACCAGCTCGACCCCGCGCTGGACCCGGGCCACGAGCCGCTGCTGCAGATCGACACCAAGGAAGGCCTGCTCGGTGCTTCGCAGATGAACGTCATCGAGCTGCACACCTGGAACGCCACCTCCGACGACATCGGCAGGCCCGACCGCATGACCTTCGACCTCGACCCCGGCGAGGGCGTGGAATGGCCGCAGGTGCAGGAGGCCGCGATGCTGGTGCGCACGCTGCTCGACGAACTGGGCCTGCCGTCCTTCCTGAAGACCAGCGGCGGCAAGGGGCTGCACGTGGTGGTGCCGGTGCGCCGGCAGTACGACTGGGATACCGTCAAGGGCTTCTCGCAGGCCGTCGTGGCGCATCTCGCGCAGACCATTCCGGCGCGCTTCGTCGCCAAGAGCGGGCCGCGCAACCGCGTGGGCAAGGTCTTCGTCGACTACCTGCGCAACGGCTTCGGCGCGACGACAGTGAGCGCATGGTCGGCGCGCTCGCGCCCGGGGCTCGGCATATCGGTGCCGCTCGCGTGGGACGAACTGCCCTCGCTCACCGGCCCCGCGCAGTGGACCGTCGCCAACGCCGCCGAGCGCTTCGAAACCGGCAACAAGCCATGGGCCGGCATGGAGCGCAGCCGCAAGAGCCTCGCTGCCGCGATGAAGCTGCTCGGCTACGGCGGCAAGTAAGGTATTTCTCCCTCCCCCTTCCGGGGAGCGCAACGCCTACCGCAGCACTTCCTCCGTCGTCACCTCGAAGCGCTTCAGCGTGTTCGCGCCGAACACCATGGTGATCGGCACGTCCGCCGCGTCGCGTCCGCGCGCAATCACCACGCGGCCGATGCGCGGCGTGTTGTGCCGCGCGTCGAAGGTGTACCAGCGGTCGCCCAGGTAGACCTCAAACCATGCGCTGAAGTCCATCGGGTAGGGCGCGGGCGGAACGCCGATGTCGCCGAGGTAGCCCGTCACGTAGCGCGCCGGAATGTTCATCGCGCGGCACAGCGTGATCGCCAAGTGCGCGAAGTCGCGGCACACGCCCGTGCCTTCGCGCAAGCCTTCGAGCGCGGTGCGCGTGGGCCGGGCGTTTCCGTAGTCGAAGCGCAGGTGCCGGTGCACGAAGTCGCAGATCGCCTGCACGCGCGGCCAGCCCGGCGCCGTGTGCGCGAAACTGGCCCACGCGAACGCCAGCAGGTCGCTGTCGACCTCGCAGTAGCGGCTGGGCAGCACGAAGGGAAGCGTTTCCACCGGCAGGTCGGCCGCCATGTGCTGGAGCGCGTCGAAGTCCACCGGGTCGGGCTGGCCGGTGTCGTAGATGAGTGCATGGTTGCGCAGCCGCACGCTGGTCACGCCCTGCGGAACGTGCACGCGGGCGCAGCGGTTGCCGAAGCCGTCGAGGTAGTTGTCGGTGGACAGCGAGGGGCTGAGCACGAGGTTCTCGCCGCCCTGCAGATCGCCTTCGCGCGAGGGGTGCACCTGCAGCATGTGGATCAGCGCCGTGGGGGCCGTCACCTCCAGTTCGATGTCGAAGCCGATTCTGATCAACATGGTCAGGCCATGGTAGGCAGCCGCACGCGCGGCTCCCACGAGCGGGACCCGCGAAGCTTCGTAGGCGGGCGCGATGCGCTGTCGGCGGGCTCCTACCGCGCCCACGCGTTTTCTCCCACAGCGGGGAAAGGGGCGCCACTACGGGGCGCGCACCGCCTGAAACATAACCTTCGGATTCTTGCAAGTGAGTTCGCCAACAGAGGGGCGAAATACGGAGGGGAACCATGGAGTTTTCGACACTTTTCGACTCGTTCACCAGCACCTGGGGCGACGAGATCCTCGTATGGGGCGTGGCCGCGGTCGCAGGCTGCATCTGCCTGATCGCCCTGGTCAACGTGCTCGACATGTTCCTGGACAACGGCGAAGCGGGCTGATGAAACCCGCCTTCCTTTGCATGAACCATCAGCGATGAAAGATCCGAGCAAGTCCACGATGTCACCTCAGAACAAGGCCGCCGCGGGCCGCCGCGCCAGCGCCGTGAAGGCGGGCGCCGCCGATGCCGCCAACCCCAAGCAGCAGCAGCTCGAAGGCTTCACCGTCGAGCACCCCACGACCCTCACCACCAACCAGGGGCTGCAGCTCCCGGACAACCACAACTCGCTGAGGGCGGGCGTGCGCGGTCCCACGCTGCTGGAAGACTTCATCCTGCGCGAGAAGATCACGCACTTCGACCACGAGCGCATTCCCGAACGCGCCGTGCATGCGCGCGGCTCCGCGGCGCACGGCTTCTTCCAGGTCTACAAGTCGATGTCGCAGTTCACCTGCGCCGACTTCCTGCAGGACCCGGATGCGAAGACGCCAGTGTTCGTGCGCTTCTCCACCGTGGCCGGCTCGCGCGGCTCGGCCGACACCGTGCGCGACGTGCGCGGCTTCGCCGTCAAGTTCTATACCCGCGAGGGCAACTACGACCTGGTGGGCAACAACATCCCGGTGTTCTTCATCCAAGACGCGATCAAGTTCCCCGACCTCATCCACGCCGTCAAGCCCGAGCCGCACCACGAGATGCCGCAGGCCGCGAGCGCGCACGACACCTTCTGGGACTTCGTCTCGCTGATGCCCGAGAGCACCCACATGCTGATGTGGGCCATGAGCGACCGTGCCATCCCGCGCAGCCTTCGCATGATGGAAGGCTTCGGCGTGCACACCTTCCGCTTCATCAACAGCCGCGGCGAGAGCCACTTCGTGAAGTTCCACTGGAAGCCCAAGCTCGGCGTGCACGGGCTGGCTTGGGACGAGGCGCAGAAGATCGCCGGCAAGGACCCCGACTTCCATCGCCGCGACCTGTGGGAAGCCATCGAGAACGGCGACTTCCCCGAGTGGGAGCTCGGCGTCCAGCTCATACCGCAGGACAAGGAACACTCGCTGGGCTTCGACCTGCTCGACCCCACCAAGCTGATTCCCGAAGAGATGGTGCCGGTGCAGAAGATCGGCCGGCTGGTGCTCAACCGCAACCCCGACAACTTCTTCGCCGAGACCGAACAGGTGGCCTTCCATCCCGGCCACCTCGTGCCGGGCATCGACTTCACCAACGACCCGCTGCTGCAGGGGCGCCTGTTCTCGTACACCGACACGCAGATCTCGCGACTGGGCGGCGCCAACTTCCACGAGCTGCCCATCAACAAGGGGGTGTGCCCCTTCCACAACTTCCAGCGCGACGGCATGCACCGCCAGACCATCGCGCGCGGCCAGGTGGCCTACGAGCCGAACACTCTGGGCAGCGGCACCGAGTTCCGGGTGGACGGCGGCAGCCACGGCTTCCAGTCCTTTCCCGAGGAGATCGACCCGCCCAAGGTGCGGCGGCGCAGCGCCTCCTTCGACGACCACTTCACGCAGGCGCGCCTGTTCTTCGAGAGCCAGAGCGCGGCCGAGAAGGAGCACATCATCGCGGCCTTCCGCTTCGAGTTGTCGAAGCTGGATGTGCCCGCCATCCGCCAGCGCATGGTCGACAACCTCGCGCACGTGGACGAGAAGCTCGCGCGCCGCGTCGCCGAGCCTCTGGGCATCGGCGAGCCCGATGCCAGGGCGGCCGCGGGGCGGGCGGGCTTCCGCGACCACCGCATGTCGCTGCCCATCGACGAGTCGCCCGCGCTGAGCATGGCCGACACCGGCGACGGCTCCATCCGCACGCGCAAGATCGCGATCCTGGTTGCCGACGGCGTCGACTCGGCCTCGCTCAAGCCGATCCGCGACGCGCTCGAGCAGGCCGGCGCGCAGTGCAAGGTGGTGGGGCCGCGCCTGGGCACCGTCGCCAGCGCATCCAGGCGGCAGATCGAGGTGGACGCGACCTTCGTCAATACGCCCTCGGTGATGTTCGACGCGGTGCTGGTGCCCGCCGGTGCCGAGGGCGCCGCGGCGCTCGCGGGCATGGGCGACGCGGTGCACTTCGTGCTTGAGGCCTACAAGCACTGCAAGGCGATCTGCACGGTGGGCGAGGGCGCACGGCTGCTGGCCACGCTGGGCATCGACGAGCAGACCTCGCCCGATGACGCGCCCGCCGGCGTGGTGGTGGCCGAAACGCCGGTCACCAACCTGGGCGACAGCACGGCCGCCTCGGGCATCGCGCAGCGCTTCGCCGCCGCCATCGCGAAGCACCGGCACTGGGACCGCGCGAACATCGACGCCGTGCCCGCCTGACCGGCGATCTCGGCTAGCCGCCGCCCGCGGCCTGCTGCCGCGGCGGCCATTCGATGCGCTCGGCAGGCATCGCCGGCGGCCGGTTCTTCCAGATCTTCAGGCAGGACTTCGAGCAGCACGGCCACCAGCCGAGCGGTCCGCATTCGACGGCCTGGCCGCACCCCGCCATGCACAGGCTCGACCTGCGGCGAAGCTTGCGTGCATCGGTGGGCGGGGGTGTGGCCTCGTTGCGCCGCTTCATGCGTATGCGCGGGCGCGCGCAAGCGCCCGACCGGCCCGGCTGTGATGTGACATGGAACCTCCCTGATGCGGCCCGCTGCGTTCATGCGCGGGCTCTGAGGCGCGCATTATGTAAGCCGATGTGTATTCGCCGCGATGCCCCCCGCACCCTTTGCGGCGCGCCGTGACCGAATGCGCAGGGCAGGCCCTTCGGCTGCCTGTTAGTTCTTTAGCCCTAGACCGTATTGCGAATAGGCGCGCCTGGGGGCCGCTCCTAGACTTTCTCCCCGAGGCCTGAACGGCGCGCACTCCCGCGACGTCGATGGTCCGCCGCGGCGGGCCCACAGGGCCAGACGCGGGGGTCCAATGGCGTGGTTTTCGAGATGGGGAAGGGAGCGCCCTGCACGTCATCGTGCTGGCATGGCAGGTGCGCTCGGTCTGGCTGGCGTTCTTCTGATGGGCTGGAGCCTTCCGGCACCGGCGCAGCAGGCGACGAGCGCCGAAGCCGCCGCCAGCAAGGCGGAGCAGGCCCGCCTTGCGGACACCGACACCCTGCTGGCGCTGACCAGCGAAGGCGCGGTGCTCTACGGGCAGGACTCGGTCAAGCTCTCCGGCTATCAGTACTGCAGCCAGGCGGTCGCGCTGGCCGAGGCGGGCGAGTTCCGCCAGAGCGTGCGCGCCGCGAGCAAGGCGCTGCACCTGGCCAACGCCACCAACGATCCGAACCTGATGGCCATGGCCAACCGCGACCTGGCCATCGTCTACAGCTACTCGGGCCAACTCGAGAAGGCCGAGGAGTTCGCACGCGAGGCTCTCAAGCATCAGGCGCGCGATCCCAAGCTGGTGGTCGGTCCGGTGCAGAAGGTGATCGGCGATGTGCGCTCGCGCCGCGGCGACTATTCGGGTGCCGTGCTCAGCTATGACGAGGCGCTGGCCAACAGCTCGCAGCGCTATGCGCCGCTGGTGCAGGCATCGCTGGTCAATGCGCTCATCGAATCGGGCGACCCCGCCCGGGCGCGCGAGGTGCTCGGCAGCATGGCGCCGCCCAAGGATGCACCGCTGACCGCGCAGCTCGACCGCACCCGCGCCCGGCTGCTGCTGGCCGAGAACAAGCCGGCCGAGGCGCGCGATGCGTATCGCGCTCTCACCGCGCGGCAGGTGGGTGCCGACACCGAGTATTACCGCCTATGGGCCTGGGACGGCGTGGCGCGCAGCGAACTCGCGCTGGGCCAGAAGCAGGCGGCCGCAGAGGCCGTGGGCCGCGCGCTGGGCGACGTGGACAAGGTCCGCGCGCGCTTTCGCAGCGAGGAATTCAAGATGGGCCTGTTCTCGGACCTGCAGACGGTGTTCGAGCGCGGCGTGTCCATCTACAGCGACGCGGGCGATGCGCGCCAGGCCTTCGAGGTGAGCGAGCACAGCCGCTCGCGCGCGCTGCTCGACGCGGTGCGCGGGCGCGCGAAGATCAACGAGCAGGCCGCCAACACCGTCGACCTCGCCACGCTGCAGCGCACGCTGGCGGCCGACGAGCGCGTGGTGCAGTTCCACTCGCTGCCCGACCGCCTCGTGGTGTGGGTGGTGAGCCCCGACAGCATCGCGGAGAAGACGGTGGCGGTGAAGCGCGACGAGCTCAACGAACTGGTCGAGACCTTCCGCAATTCCATCGTGCGCGGCCGCCGCGCCGCCATCACCAACGCCGACAAGCTGGGCGCCGCGCTGCTCGGGCCGCTGGGCCTCGCGCCGGGGCAGCGGCTGGTGGTGGTGCCGCACGGGCCGCTGCACTACCTGCCGTTCCAGGCGCTGCGGCTTGACGGGCGCTACATCATCGAGACGCATCCGGTGGCCGTGGCGCCGTCGATGAGCATCGCGGTGCAGCTGGCGCAGCGCACGCCGCGCGTGAACGCATCGCTCACCGCCTTCGGCAATCCTCGCATCGAGGACAAGTACGACCTGCCCGGCGCCGAGACCGAGGTGAAGCAGCTCGCGCGGCTCTTCCCGCGCAACACGGTGTACATGGGCGCGGCCGCCACCAAGACCCAGTTCCGCGACGTGGCCGCGCGCTCGCCGCTGATGCACGTGGCGGCCCACGCCGAGGCCGACGCGGTCGATCCGCTGTATTCGCGCATCCTGCTGGCCAACGAGGGCGGCAAGCAGAACTTCCTGGAGGCGCACGAGATCCTCGGGCTGCCGATGGACGGCACCGCGCTGGTCACGCTCTCGGCCTGCGAGTCGGGCCTCGGGCGCATCGCGCAGGGCGACGAGGTGCTGGGCTTCACGCGCTCGTTCCTCTCGGCCGGCAGTTCCAGCCTGATCGCATCGCTGTGGCCGGTGTCGGACGACGCCACCGCCGTGCTCATGAGCACGCTCTACGGCGAGCTCTCCAAGGGCCGCGACATCCAGAAGGCCATGCAGGCGGGGCAGCTCGCGGTGCTGAAGGATCCCAAGATGTCCCATCCCTTCTTCTGGGCGCCGTTCAACCTGATCGGCAACTGGCGTTTGACGGTGGGAGGCTGAAATGAAATCCTGCCAACGCCCCACGCCGATCACGCCGATCGCCTTCGCGGTCACGGCCCTGGTCAGCGCGACGCTGCTCGTCGCGGCCCAGCGCACCCATGCCGCCGAAGCGGACGGCAACGACACCCAGCTGCTGCCGACCAAGGACCCTTGCGGAAGCTGTGACCGCCCCATCGCGCAGGCGCCCACGGGGGCCGTCGCCCCGCAGAGCCTGCCCGCGCCGCCGCGCAACACGGGCGGCGCCGCCGGCGCGACCTTCAAGCTCAACGACCTGCGCCTCAACGGCGTGAAGGCGCTGAGCAACGAGGAGCTGCAGGCCATCACCGGCCCCTACATCGGCCGCGACGTCACGCTCTCCGACCTGGAGGAGCTCGCCAAGGCGATCACCGCGCGCTACAAGGAGCGCGGCTACTTCCTCGCGCAGGCCGTGGTGCCGGTGCAGACCGTGCGCGACGGGATCGTCGAGATCAGCGTGATCGAGGGCCGCCTGGGCAAGGTCGACGTGACCGTCGCTCCCGATGCGCCCATTGCCGAGTCGCGCGTGCGCGGCTTCCTTGCGCCGCTGCAGCCCGGCGCGGCGGTGAGCGCGCCGGACTATGAACGCGCGATGCTGCTGCTGTCGGACCAGCCGGGCATCAAGGTGTCCTCGGGCCTGCAGGAGGGCACGCAGCCCGGCACCACCGACCTCTCGGTCGAGGTGGCCGCCGCGCCGCGATGGGCCTTCACGGCCGAGGGCGACAACCACGGCACCAGGGAGTCGGGCCGCTATCGCGTGGGCGGCACGGCGCGCTGGCTCAGCCCCTTCGGCATCGGCGACAACCTCGACATGCGGCTGATGGTCTCCAACAGCAACGCGCTGCAGTTCGGCCGCATCGCCTACGAGGCGCCCATCGGCACCAGCGGGCTGCGCGCGGGCGTGGGCCTTTCGCGCGTGAGCTACGAGCTGGGCGGGCAGTTCGCCGACCTCGACGCGCGCGGGCGCGCCAACGTGCTCGACTTCTCGCTGAGCTATCCGCTGATCCGCCAGCGCCAGCAGAACCTGTTCCTGCGCCTGGGTGTGGACGTGAAGGACCTCACCGACGAGCTGCGCGCGGCCGACTTCAACTCCAAGAAGCGCGTCAACGGCCTGAGCCTGGGCTGGACCTGGGAACGCCGCGACGAGCTCCTCGGCGGCGGCTACTGGGCCAGCTCCGGCACCCTGTACCACGGCAACCTCTCCATTCGCGACCCGGAGAGCCGCGACTTCGACCGCGGCATCACCGGCCACCGCACCGAAGGCGGCTTCACCAAGCTGAGCTTCCAGTTCTCGCGCCTGCAGTCGATCGTGCCGCGCCATTCGCTGTACCTGTCGGTCGGAGGCCAGTGGGCCAGCAAGAACCTCGACGCGTCCGAGAAGCTCGCGCTCGGCGGCGCGCGCGCTGTGCGTGCCTACCCTTCCGGCGAACTGCTGGTGGACCAGGGCGTGATCGGCACCGTCGAATGGCGCTGGTCGCTCAACGAGGAGCTCACGCCCTTCCTGTTCTACGACGCCGCGCACGGAAAGATCGTGCGCAACCCGACGCCCTACGACGGCGTCAACAGCCACAGCCTGCGCGGCTACGGGGTGGGCCTGAGCTGGTCGCGCCCGGGCAATTTCTCGATCAATGCCACGCTGGCCTGGCGCGCCGGTACGCCGCCGGCGCAGACCGACGGTGGCGGGCGCAACCCGCGCCTTTTCGTGCAGCTCATCAAGGCGTTCTGAAATGGCACTCCCCCAGGCCTCGCGCACTTCGTGTCGCTTCGCCAACCCCCTCGCCGGGGGCGACACCGGCGGCCCGGCGGAGCCGGTTCCGCGGTGTCCCGCGAATCGTCCGGGCCGGTTTCAAGCATTGCGGGTCACGCGAAAGCGTGGTGGAACACTGAAATGAAGCAACGCAACCCATCCTCGCGCGCGCAATTCCGGCGCCTGCAACTGCGGCCCATCGCGCTGTCGCTGATCTGCGCGGGCGCCGCGCCGGCCATGGCGCAGGTGCTGCCTACCGGCTTCAACTCCATTGCCGGCGGCGTCACCATGACGCAGAACGGCAGCGTGATGAACATCAACCAGCCGTCGCTGCGCGGCATCGCGAGCTGGCAGACCTTCTCCATCGGCGCGGGCGGCACGGTCAACATCGCGCAGCCGAGCACGCGCGCGGTGCTGCTCAACCGCGTGGTGGGCGACGGCATGAGCATCCAGGCCTCGCGCATCGACGGAACGCTGCGGACCTCGCTGATCGGCAACCCGAACCTGCCGGGCGGCAGCGTATTCCTCATCAACCCGAGCGGCATCGTGTTCGGCAAGGGCGCGTCGGTCAACGTGGGTGGGCTGGTGGCTTCCACGCTGGACATCGCCAACGACAACTTCATGCCCGCCGGTTCGGAGAACAAGGCCTTCGACAAGAGCGAGCAGCTGGTCTTCGCCGGCCCGGCCAACAGCCTGGCGCAGGTGCGGCTGGAGCAGGGCGCGTCGATCACCGCGGGCCCGGGCGGCACCGTGGCGCTGGTGGGCGGTTCGGTGCGCAACGACGGCGAGATCAACGTCGCGCGCGGTTCGGTGGGCCTGGTATCGGCCAGCAAGCTCACCATGAACCTGGACTTCGACGGCGACGGCCTCACCACCTTCAAGGTGCCGCTGGACGGGCAGACCACCTTCAAGCTGGCCGACCTGCAGGCCACCGACAAGACCACCACCGCGCAACTGATGAACACCGGCAACGTCGCGGCCGACGGCGGCCGCGTGGTGCTGATGGCCGCCGCGGCCGACGTGGATGCGCGCCAGCTGGTGGTGAGCCAGACCGGCGTGATCCGTGCCCGCTCGCTGAGTTCCCGCAACGGCGAGATCGTGCTCGACGGCGGCCAGTCGGGCGCGCGCAGCAACGAGATGCTGCTGGGCGGAACCATCGACGCGAGCGGCACCGAGGCCGGCGTGGCAGGCGGATCGATCACCGCGAGCGCGGACTACGTGCGGCTGTCGGGCCTGGCGGCGGACGCCAGCGGCAGCAACGGCGGCAGCATCCAGGTGACGGGAAACGCCGCGGTGAGCATGTCTGCCGACTCGGTGCTGCGCAGCAACGCCACCGGCGCGAGCGGGCAGGGCGGCACGGTGGACCTGAGCGCCGGCTACGTTCACGTTTCCGGCCAGATCCAGGCGCGCGGCGCCGGCAGCGGCGCGGGCGGCACCATCACCACCACCGCGCGGCAGGTGGAGGTGACGGAGCTCGCGCAGATCGATGCGGCCGGCGGCGCGAGCGGCGCCAACGGCAAGTGGGTGGTCGAGTCGAAGGGCACGCTCAACGTCGACAACACCGTGCCGGCCTACGAACCCGCGGACTACGGACTGAACACCGCCGACACGCGCGTGAGTTCCGTTGCCATCGGCAACGCGCTGGGCCGCTCGACCGACGTGACACTGCGCACCGGCTCCAACGACGGCGAGTCGAACGACGTGGTGTTCCAGGACGGCGCAGGCATCGTCAAGACCGAGGGGCGCGACGCGCGGCTCACGGTCGATTCGCTGCGCGACATCCAGATGTTCAGCGGCTCGTCGATCCGCTCGGAAAGCGGTGCGCTGCACGTCGACTTCAACGCCAACGCGACCGGCGGCTCCGACGGCGGCGTGATCGAACTCAACAACGCGAGCATCGCCACCAACGGCGGCAACATCCGCTTCTACGGCCAGGGCGACGCGGCCAACGGCTACGCGGTCGGCGGCATCGCGCCCACGGACGGCGGACCGAATGTCGGACGCGCGGGCGTCTCGCTGTTCGACAGCTCGCTGAACACCTGCGCGATGGCCTCCGGCAACTGCGGCGGCAGCGGCTCGATCGTGCTGCGCGGGCAGGGCACCAGCAGTTCGGCCGGCGACCCGAACTACTACGTGAGTTCGGACGGCGTGCAGGTCTCGGGCACCAGCCTGACCACCGGCGGCGGCAACATCGCCATCACCGGCGTGGGCGGTATCGGCGCGGGCGGCGTGCTGCTCGACAACACCGAAGGCAACGGCACGGTGCTGCGCACCGGCACCGGCGACGTGAGCATCACCGGCAGCTCGCGCAGCTGGACCGCCACCGATCCGGTCGCCGTGTACGGCGGCGCGGTGGACTTCGTCGACAGCTCCTTCCCCGACGTGACGACGAGCAACATCGGCGGCATCTCGATGCGCGGCGCGACCATCGACTCCGGCGGGCGCGTGGCCATCGACGGCACCGGCGGCGACATGCAGGGCCTGACCGCGAACAGCGCCTTCCTGACCTCGGCATCGGCCGCCAACGGCGGTGGCGGCGTGTCCTACGCCGCGGGCAACGGCGTGACCATCTTCGGCGGCAGCATCACGGCCGGCGCGGGGCGCGACATAACGATCTCCGGCACGGCCGGGGGCAAGAGCTTCACGGTGGATGGCGCAGTCGCGACCATCGGCGGCGACGCATCGGCGGTGGCGCTCGCGATGGAGGCCGGCGGCACCGTGCGCGCCGAGGGCGGGCGCATCGCCATCGACGGTCGCGGCGGCGACGTGCTGGTGGGGCGCGTCAATGTTCGCGACGTGCCTTCGGGCACCGTCTTCGTGCCGGTGCTCGACGTGTCGAGCAGCACCGGCGCGGGCGGCACCGTCAGTCTCGCCGGGCGCAACGTGCTCGTGATCGATGCGTTCGACGACGTGACCACCATCGACGCCGGCGGCGCGGGCCAGTCCGGCACCATCGACGTGCGAGCCACCAACAGCATCGCCATCAGCGACCAGGCCAGCCTGCGCGCCGACGCGAAATCGGCCTCCGGCAATGGCGGCACGATCAACGTGATCGCCGGCGACACGCTGCGCGGCTACGGCAGCATCTCGGCGCGCGGCGGCGCGAGCGCAGGAAACGGCGGCAGCATCGAGACCTCGGCACCGCACTTCGACCTGACGGGGCTGCGCGTGGATGCGTCGGCGCCGGTGGGTACGGCGGGTACCTGGACCATCGACCCGTACAACGTCAACATCGCGCACGGCACCGCATCGGGCAGCCTCACGGGCAACCCCTTCGACCCGCTCGCCAACTCGACCATCCAGGACGGCGACATCAACAACGCGCTGGACGGCGGCACCAGCGTCACGATCACGACGGGCACCGGCGGCCTCGCGACCGACGGCAACATCACCTTCGCCACCGATGCGGCCATCGTGCGCAGCAAGGGCTCGGCGCCGCTCACCTTCGAGCTCGACGCGGCGCACAACATCAGCGCCTTCAACAACAACTCGATCCAGTCCAACTCGGGCGCGCTCAACGTGGTGCTCAACGCAGGCGTGGGCGGGCAGAACGGAGCGATCTTCCTGAGCGGCGCGAAGATCGCCACCAACGGCGGCGACGTCGTGATGACGGCCGATACCAGCCCCACGGGCAACCAGGCGATCGGCATCACCAACACCACGATCGATACGCGCACCACCGCGCTGGGCGACGCTGGCCCCGGCGGCGCGGTGCAGATCACGGGCAAGCGCGGCACGCCCACTTTCTCGGGCTTCACCGCCACGGTGCAGCTGAGCGGCGCCACCATCCAGAGCAGTACTGGCGACGTGACCATCTCGGGCACGGCGCCCGGAGGCACCGGGGTGCGCATCGGCGCGAGCACCGGGCCGGGCCAGATCCTCACCACCAGCGGCGACATCTCCATCGTGGGCATCGGCAGCGGCGTGACGGACCCGAGCACCGGGCCGCTGGCCGTGCAGGCGGTCGACCTGAGCAACGTCACGGTGCGCAGCGTTGACGGCAACATCGGCATCAAGGGCCTGGTGACGCCGGGCGTTTCCAGCGACAAGTCGGGCGGCGTGCTGATCGCCAACAACGCGTTGGTCACCACGCTGGGTGCCGGCGACATCGACGTGGCGGGCGAGTCGCAGGCCAACGGCACGGGCATCACGCTCGGCACCGGAGGCCGCATCGACGGCAACCGCAACGTGGTGCTGCGCGCGAGCAACGACGGCAGCACGGACGCGGTGGTGCTGACCGGCACGGTCCGCGCCGGCAGCGTGCTGAACCTGCGCCCCGGCGGCGTCGACGCCGCAGGCAACGCGGTCGACCGTACAGCCAACCCCATCACGCTGGGCGGCACCGCGGCCAACGGCTTCGCGGTGTCGGCCGACGAGTTCACGCGGCTGGACGCGCCCGCCATCGTGGCCGGCAGCAATGCGCATGCGGGCAGCATCAACGTGGTGGGCCCGCTCACCGTGCCCGGCGCGCTGACGTTGCAGAACACCGGCGGTGGCGGCGGCATCCAGCTCGGCGGCGCGCTCACGGCCGCGACCGTGGGGCTGATCTCGGGCGGGAACATCACCCAGACGGCTGCAGCACCGATCACCGCCGGCACGCTGCTGGCGCGTTCCACCGGCGGCAGCGTGCTGCTGGACCAGGCCGCGAACAACGTCAGCGCCGACACGCTCGGCGGCAGCGCGGCCGGCGCCTTCCGCTACGTGGACGTCGACACCGTCAAGCTCGGCTCGGTGAGCGTCACCGGCTACGACGCGGCGGGCAACCTGCCGCAGATCGTGTCGGCCACCTCGATGGCCGCCGAAACCGTGGCGGTGCGCACGCTCAGCGGCGACCTGCTGCTGGGCACCAACGTGAGCAGCACCGGCGGGGTCGACCTGGTGGCGGGATCGCGCTTCCAGAACACCGGCGGCTACACCATCGCCGGCGCGCCGTGGCGCGTGTGGGCCGACACCTGGGTGGGAGAAACGCGCGGAGGCCTCGCGGGCTCGGGGCTGTACCCCAACCTGTACCACTGCTCCTACTCGGGCCTGTGCGCGGTGAGCATCCCGGCGGGCGCCAACCACTTCATCTACGCGCAGCAGCCGGTGGCCACGGTGCTCATCGGCAATGCGAGCAGGCCCTTCGGCTATCCGAACCCGCTCTTCAGCTACCTCGTCACGGGGTTGATCCTGGGCGACACGGGCGCAGGCTTCTCGGGCTTCATGTTCTCGCCCGCGCTGCAGGCGAGCCCGCCGGGCGTGTATCCGATCAACGGCGCCTTCACCTCGGCCGAGGGCTACAGGGTCAACGTGGTGCCGGGCAACCTGTTCGTCAACCAGATGCCCGACCTGCCGCGCCCCGACGCGCTGCGCGACCTGCCCGCGACCTGGGTGTACGACCGCAACATCGGCCCGCCGCCGATCTGCTTCGCCACCGGCCCGCTCGACGGCGACCGCGCGACGCAGGGCGGCGACGTGCTGGCGCGCGAATGGTCGCGCGTGCGCTCGCGGCCCAACCTGTCGAGCTGCGTCGATACCGAGAAGCGCAACGGCTGCGCCGATTTCTGACGCAGCGCGCCGGCCTCAGGCGACGCCGCGTGCGCGGCGGTTGGACATCACGACGTTGTCCTTCGGGATGACCTGGCCTTCGCGCATTGCCGTGATCCATGCATCGGTGGAAGTCACGGCCGCGAAGTTGCTGTGGAACACCACGCTGAAGACGCGGTGGATCTCCTCGGCCGTCACCTTGCCCGCCGCGTTCTCGTAGGGCAGCGCGCCGCTGGCGTCGGACAGGAACTCCACGGCCAGGCCGCGGTGCATGGCCTCGTACACGGTGGAGGCGTCGCAGTTCTGCGTCATGTAGCCGGCCACGCTCAGCGTGTCGATCTCGTTGCGCGCGAGCCAGTCGGCGAAGTCGGTGCCGGTGAACACGCTCGGAAAGCTCTTGGTGACCAGGTGGTCGTGCGGCCGCTTCGCGATCTCGGGGTGCAGCTGGCCGTTGTGCGCGTCGGCCTGGAACACCGGCGCGCCCTTGGGCGCATGGTGGCGCACCACTACCACCGGCGTGCCGGCGGCGCGCGCGGCGTCCATGGCCTTCGTCACGTTCGGCAGCGTGTCCAGGATGGGCGGGTACTCGATCGGCAGGCCGCCGCCCTCGAAATATTCGTTCTGCACGTCGATCACGACGAGGGCGCGGCGCGGCCTGGTTGTGTTGCTGCTCATGATGGGCTCCTTCTCTTGTGTGGTTCGGATGACTGGATTCTTCCCGTGGGCCCCATTCCTCGAAAGTGGCCCGAAAGCCATTCATCGATAAGATCGGGCCATGAGCACCGCTGCCACCGAAACCGTCGCGGTCGTCGCCTTCGACGGCATCAGTCCCTTCCACCTGTCCGTGCCCTGCATGGTCTTCGGCGAGGACCGCACCGAGGCCGGCGCGCCGCGCTTCCGCGTGCAGGTGTGCGCGCCCGAGCCCGGCGAGCTGCGCACCAACGCGGGCTTCTCGCTGGTGGTGCCGCACGGGCTGGAGGCGATACGCCGCGCGCGCATCGTGGTGGTGCCCTCATGGCGCGACGACTGCAGCGCGGCGCCGCCAGAGCTCGTCCGCGCGCTGCAGGCCGCGCACCGGCGCGGCGCCACCGTAGTGGGCCTGTGCCTGGGCGCCTTCGTGCTGGCCGAGGCCGGCCTGCTCGACGGCCGCCCGGCCACCACGCACTGGAAGCTGGCACCCGCCTTCGCCAGGCAGTACCCGAAGGTGAAGTTGCAGCCCGAGGTGCTCTACGTGGAAGACGGCAACGTGCTCACCTCCGCCGGCACCGCGGCCGGCATCGACTGCTGCCTGCACCTGCTGCGCGTGCGCTACGGCGCCGAGACCGCCAACCGCGCCGCGCGGCGCATGGTGGTGGCGCCGCACCGGCAGGGCGGGCAGGCGCAGTACATCGAGCAGCCGGTGCCCGCCACCGCCGAGCGCGACCGGCTCGCGCCGCTGCTCGAATGGCTGGGCCGGCACCTCGACAGGCCGCACGAGCTCGACGACCTCGCGCGGCGCGCGCTCATGAGCCGGCGCAACTTCACGCGGCGCTTCCGCGAATCCACCGGCACCACCGTCGGCCAGTGGATGCAGAACCAGCGCCTGGCGCTCGCGCAGCGCCTGCTCGAAACCACCGACCATCCGGTGGAGCGCGTGGCCACCGGCGCCGGCTTCGGCTCGGCGGTGTCGCTGCGCAAGCATTTCCTCTCGGCCTTCAAGGTGTCGCCGACGGCGTACCGGCAGCAGTTCTCGCGGGCCGGTATCGACTGACCGGCGCCTGCGCTCAGTGCGCCGGCACCTGTCGCCGCGTGGTGAGCAGCGCGCGCAGCTTGGCCGGCGCGACCGGCTTGGTCAGCAGCATCACGCCGCCGTGGCGCAGCCGCTGCAGCACCTCGGGCCCGGTGGCGCCCGAGACCAGCACCGCCAGCGCCTCGGGCTGCAGCCGCCTGGCGGCGTCGATCACGTCCACGCCGTCGCCGTCGCCCGCGAGCTGCAGGTCGCACAGCACCGCGTCGTAGTGGATGTCGCCGGTGCCCAGCCGCGCGATGGCCTCGGCGCCGGTGCTCACGCACTCCACCTGGCAGCCCCATTGCTCCAGCAGCGCGCGGCTGCCGTCGAGGATGGCGGGGTCGTCGTCCACTACCAGGCAGCGCAGGCCCACCAGCGGCGCGGGCGCCATCGGCGCCGGCTGCGGTGGCGCCACGTCGGCCAGCCGCGCGGCCGGCAGCGTGAAGGCGAATGTGCTGCCCGCCTGCAGCGCCGAGCGCACCGTGATGCGCGTGCCCAGCAGCGCGGCGATGCGCGCGCAGATCGCCAGCCCCAGCCCGAAGCCGCGGCGCCGGTCGCGCTCGGTGTTGGCCACCTGGTAGAACTCCTCGAAGATGCGGCCCTGGTGGATGGGCGCGATGCCCACGCCGTTGTCGCGTACCTCGATGCGCACGCCGCCCGCGCTGCGCCGCGCCGCCACCAGCACCGTGCCGCCCTCGGGCGCGTGGCGCAGCGCGTTGGTGACGAGATTGCCGACGATGCGCCGCAGCATCGCCGCGTCGGTGCGCACCGCCAGGCCCCGGTCGCTCCAGCGCAGCCGCACGCGGGCCTCGACGGCGGCCGCGGCGTGTTGCGCGTCGAGCTGGTCGAAGAGTTCCGCGAGCGGCACCTTCGCGATCGCCGGCGTGAGCACCTGCGCGTCGAGCCGCGAGATTTCGAGCAGGTCGTCGAGCAGCACGCCCATGAACTCGGTGCTTTCCTGCAGCCGCAGCACGGCCGGGCGCTGCGCGGGCGTGGCGCCGGGCAGCAGTCCGTCGATGAAGAGGCCCATGGCATGCAGCGGCTGGCGCAGGTCGTGGCTCGCGGCCGCGAGGAAGCGCGCGCGCGAAAGAGCTGCCTGCTCCGCCTCGGCCATGCGCTGCAGCGCGACGGCGGTGGCCTCGCGCACGCGCTCTTCGCTGATCTGGCGGTTGCGCTGCAGGCGCTCGGCCAGCCGGTCGATGTCGTGCGCGAGCACCGCGAGCTCGTGCGTGCCGCGCGTGCCGCCTTCCACGACGTCGCAGCGCACCTCGAAATGTCCGGCCTCCAGCGCCGCGACCGTGCGCGACACGCGCCGCAGCGGCCGCGCCACCGTGCGCGCCATGTGGCGTACCGAGGCCCATGCCGCCATCAGCGCCACCAGCGCGATGCCGATGCCGGCGATGAGCGAGCGGCTGCGCTCGCGCGTGTAGGCGGTGGTGTCGCGGAAGGTCTGCACCAGGCCGATGGGCGTGTCGCCCGCCGCGGTGGAGCCGGCCGGTGCGAAGGCGCTGGCGCGCGAGGCCTCGCGCAGCGTGACCGGCGAGGTGAACATGCGCAACTGCGCGAGCGACGCAGTCTTCGGCCCGGCCGTCACGTAGATGCCCGCGCTGTTGCTGATTTCCACACGAGTGACCTGCCCGCCGCGCAGCGCGGCATTGGCCACGTTCTGCAGCGCCGGCACGTCGCCCGCGTAGAGGCTCAGGTCGGACATGGCCGCGACCTGCCGCGCCACGGCCTGGCCCTCGGCGTCGAAGGCGGCTTCGAGGGTCTGCAGCCGGTTGTGCGTGAACCAGCCGGTGAGCGCCAGCGCCACCGCCGCGCACGGCACCACGCCAAGGCGAAACAGGTCGCGCTGCAGGTTGCCGCGCACGACCAGCGTGTGGGGCGACTGGAAGGATGCGGGCGGCGGGGATGGCGATGGCGGGGACTGCGATGGCGCACCCGCGCCCTCCGTCCCCGAGGGCCCAGCCGGGTCGTGGGAGGGCGGAACGCTGCTCATCGCGGGGCCGCGAGCCGGTCGGTCAGTTCCCGTTCCTCCGGCAGGCGCAGGCCGAGTCCGCGTGCCACGGTCGCGTTGACGCGCACGGTGGCGGGCGTCGCAGCTTCCACCAGCGGTGCGTTGTTGCTGTTGCCGCTGCCCGTGCCGGCGCTCGCGACCTTCTGGCCGAGCTGCCGCGCCTGCTGGGCGAGCTGCGAGGGCGTGGAGACCGCCGCCGCCAGGCCGCCCGAGCGCACCAGCCCCTCGCTGGCGCCGAACACCGGCAGGCCGGCGGTCGCGGCGGCGCGCAGCACCGAGAGCGTGGCGGCCTGGTTGTCGCCGATCAGGTCGGGCAGCACCATCAGCGCGTCGCTCTGCGGCACCACCTGGCGCAGGGCCGAGGCGATCGACCGCGCGTCGGGCGCGTATTCCACGCGCAGGTCCCACGCCGGGTTCGCGCCCTGCGCTGCGCGCTGAAGCTCGCGCACCAGCGGCTCCGACTCGGGCGTGGCGACCACGCCAACGCGGTGCTTCTGCGGCAGCACCGCGTTGACCAGCGCGAGCTGGTCGGCCATGGCCGGGTCGCGCAGCAGCACGCCCACGCGGCGGTCGCCGCGCCGCAGCGCCGGGCTGGAGGCCTTCAGGGTTTCGTATTCGAGGCGGCTGAGCATCGCCAGCACCAGCGGCTCCTGGCCCGGGCGCTCGACCGCGGCGCGCGCGGCGGCGGGGCCCACGGCCATGGTGAGCGGCGTGTCGGCGGCGCTGGGGCGCAGGCCGCGCGTGCGCACACCCGCGTTGGCGGCGCGTTCGGTGTCGGGAGCCGCGGCCGCCTCGGGTTGCGCCGCGCCGGGTGCGCCGGGCGAGACGCGCACCAGCTCGAACCTGCCGCCCGGCTCCTGGTCCGCGCGCAGCTGCTGCACGAACTCCGAAGACGCAGCCATGTCGTCGCCCATCAGTACCGTGAGGCTGGCAGCCGCGACGCTGCCGCCAGCCGCAGCCCACGCGAGCGCCGCCACCAGCGCGCTGCGGGCGGCGCGCCACAGCCTTCTCGAGGAGGGCGGGAGAACGGAGATCACGGCAACAAACATGGACTGCTTCCGCAGCGAGGAGCGATGATCCAATGTAAGGACGACCCCCTCTTCGCGCGATAAGGCGGAGGGCTTATGTCAGCGTCGACGGTGGCCTGCCCGCGTGACGAATTCCACGCGGCGATGGCCGCACGGCCTATGCCCGATGGAGTACCCAGGCACTTACCGCAGGCCCTATGCCCCCACCGCCTGCGCCGCCGCCGCACGCTGCGCCTGTATCGCCTGGCGCAGCACGCGCGGCGACACCGGCTTGTAGAGCACCGTGATGCCGGCGCTCGCCACCTCGCGCAGGCGGTCGGGCTTGGTCTCGCCGGTCACCAGCAGGCGCGCGGTGCCGGCGCCGATGCCGCGCGGGTGGCGCTCCAGCGCGGCGATCACGTCCAGGCCGTTGTCGCCGCCCTGCAGCAGCAGGTCGCTGATGACCACGTCGGGCGGTTGCGCCCAGCCGTCGGCCATGGTCAGCGCCTCGGCGCGGGTCTGCGCGGGCAGCACCTCGGCGCCCCAGTTGGAGAGCACCACCGTCAGGCCCTCGAGGATGGTGCGCTCGTCGTCGATCACCATGATGCGCACGCCGGCCAGGCTTTCCTCCTCCTCGATGGCGGCGACGGCGGGCGACGCCGCGAGCGCCGGCAGCGCGGCCGGCGCCGAGCGCACCAGCACCCGCACGCAGGTGCCCTTGTGCAGCTTCGAACTCAGCTCCACGCGCGTGTTGAGCAGCTCGGCCAGCCGCTGCACCGTGGCCAGGCCCAGCCCCATGCCGCGCGTGCCGCGCGATGCCTGCCGGCTCGCGGGCTCGACCTGGTAGAACTCCTCGAACACCCGCGCCTGGTGGTGCGCGGCGATGCCCACGCCGGTGTCGACCACGTCGATGCGCACGCCCCGGCCGCGCCGCCTGGCGCCGATGAGCACGCCGCCCTCGATGGTGTGGCGCAGCGAGTTCGACACCAGGTTGTTCAGGATGCGCGAGAGCATCACGTAGTCGCAGCGCACCCACACGTCGGTCTTGCGCACCACCAGCCGCAGGCCCTGCTGCTCGGCCACCGGGCGGAAGTTGCGGCTGATCTCCTCGAACAGCCGGTCGAGCGGAAAGTCGATCCACTGCGGCTGCAGCACGCCTGCGTCGAGCTGCGACAGGTTCAGCAGCTCGGAGAAGAGGCGGTCCAGCGAATCCACGCACTCGCGGATGTGGCCGATGCGCTGCAGCTTCACCGGGTCGCTCTCGCCGTTGGCCAGCCCGTCGGAGAACAGCGTGAGCGCATGCAGCGGCTGGCGCAGGTCGTGGCTGGCGGCTGCCAGCAGCCGGGTCTTGGCCTGGCTGGCCACTTCGAGCAGCTGGTTCTTGCGCGCCAGCTCGGCCGTGGCCTCGTTGATGCGGCTTTGCAGCAGCCGGTGGCTCTCGGCGAGCGCGCGCGCGGCCTCGTTGAAGCCCTGCTGCAGGTGCCGCACCTCCGCCGTGCCCTCGATGGCCACGCTCGCGTCCTCGCCCGCGCCCAGCCGGTCGACCGCCTTGCCCAGCGCGCGGATGGGCTCGCTGATGCGCCGCGCCGCCCACCAGCCCGCCAGGCCCACCCCGAAGAGGCTGATCGCCAGCACCAGCCCCACGTTGAACCACACCGAGCGCCGCGCGCTCTGCACGGCCGCCAGGCTCATCTCGACCATCACCTTGCCGTTGTGGCGGCCGTCGTCGCTCACGATGGGCACCACCACCTGCAGGCCCTCGGCGCGGGCGCGGTCGATGGTCTCGGAGTTGGCGACGATCTCGCCGTCCTCCGTCCAGATCTGCACCTGCTGCACGTTGGGCTGGTAGGTGCCCGACTGGGCGGTGCGCGCCAGCGCGCGGCGGTCCATGCGCGCCAGCGGCGCCTGCGCCACGGTGGCCACCTGCAGCGCCACGGTCTGCGCGTTGGCCCGCATCAGCTCGGTGAGGTTGCCCAGGTGCTGGCGCGTCAGCACGGCGATCGCCGCCAGCGTGGCCAGGGCCGCCGGCACCATCGCCAGCAGGATCAGCTGCTGGGCGAAGGTCAGGCGGGCCAGGCCTCGGATGACGCGGAAATTCCAGTTCATGGGCGCATCGGACGCATGGGGGCCGAGCTTATTGGGGCCGTCCGGAGCGGGAAAGCTAGGTAAAACATCACAAAAAATGCTTGTAATTGATATTTAATGACGTCCGCGCTGCCATGTTAGACCCGCCGATGCGCGCCGGCCCTATGTCTTTCGCTCCAGAAATGCTGGCTTCCATGCGCCGATTCGCCGAGTTTCCAGCCGCCTGGCTCCGCGCGGCCGCCTTGGCGCTGCTGGCGGTGCTGCCCCTGGCGGCGCCGGCGCAGGGCCATCCGCTGGACGGCCCGGTGCGCTTCGGCATCCTGCCGCTGGGCGGCGCCTTCGAGTCGCGCAGCGACTGGGACCCGCTGCTGGCCGAGCTCAGCCGGGCCATCAACCGGCCGGTGAGCGTGCTGTCGGTCAATTCATATGAAGCGCTGGAGCAGGCCATCCAGCGCGACGAGGTCGACATGGCCTTCCTCTCGGGAAAGATGGCGCTCGACGCCGTCACCCAGCGCCGCATGAAGGTGGTGGCGCAGGTGGTGCGCCACGACGGCCTGCCCGGCTACCGGGCACTGCTGCTGTCGCGCAAGGCGCCGCCCTTCAATTCGCTGAAGAACCTGCTCGACCAGCCCGATCGCTGGCGGCTCGCGCGCGGCGAGAAGCAGTCGGTGTCGGGCTTCATCGTGCCGCAGCTGCAGCTCTTCCTGCCGAACCACATCGCGATGGAGACGCGCTTTCGCAGCGAGATCGTGGGCACCCACCAGGCCAACGCGCTGGCCGTGGCCAACAACGAGGCCGACGTGGCCACCAACAACACGGCCGACTTCGAGCGCTTCAAGACGCGCTTTCCGGCCGAGACCGAGCGGCTGCAGGTGCTGTGGGAGTCCGAGCTGATCCCGCACGCGCAGATCGTGGTTCGGCGCGAATACACGCCCGAGCTGCGCAAGCGCGTGCAGGCCTTCCTGGTCGCCTACGGCCGTGCCAAGGGCCCGCGCGGCGACGCCGAGCGCGTGGTGCTGAAGTCGCTGCACGACCTGGCCGGCTTCGTGGCCGCCGACAACAGCTCGCTGCAGCCGGCCGCCAGGCTGGCCTACCAGCTGGCGAAGCAGAACGCCATGACCGCGCAATGGGTGAACGACGCCGCGCGCGAAGCCCGGCTGCAGCGCATCGAGAGCAGCTACGCCGACCAGGTCAGCGTGCTCAAGGACGTGTCGCCATGAGCGCGGGAGCCGGGTTCAGGCGAGCGGCCGCTGTGCTGCTGGCCTTCTTCTTCATCGCCCTGCCTGCCGTGGCCCAGCAGGCGCCCGCGGCCGCCGTTTCGCCTGCCGAGAAGGGCGCCTCTTCGCCGGCCATCCGGATGATCCGCTTCGGCGTGCTGCCGCTGGGCGGCACCGTCGAGTCGCGTGCGCTGTGGACGCCGCTCATGAACGACATGGGCCGTTCGCTCGGCATGCCGGTCAGCATGTATTCGGTGCCGACCTATGAAGAACTCGACCGCGCCATCGGCCGCGACGAGATCGACATGGCTTTTCTCTCCGGCAAGATGGCGCTCGACGCCGTGATGCAGCGGCGCATGAAGGTGGTGGCGCAGATCGCGCGGCACCCGGGGCTGCCCGAACACCGCGCGGTACTGCTGGTGCGCAAGGCCGGTCCGCTCAATACGCTCGAGGGCCTGCTCGCGCAGCCCGAGAAGTGGCGGCTCGCGCGCGGCGACAGCCGCTCCGTCACCGGCTTCATCGTGCCGCAGAGCCAGCTCTTCCTGCCGAACCACATCGAGATGGAGACGCGCTTTCGCAGCGAGTTCGTCGGTACCCACCAGGCCACCGCGCTGGCCGTGGCGAATGGCGATGCCGACGTGGCCACCAACAACACCACCGACTTCGAGCGCTTCCGCCAGCAGTTCCCCATCGAGGCCGAGCGGCTGCAGGTGGTGTGGGAGTCGCAGCCGCCACCCGGCGCGCAGATGGTGGTGCGGCGCGACTTCCCGCCAGAGTTCCAGGCGCGGCTGCAGAACTTCCTGACCGGCTACGGCAAGGCCAAGGGCGCGCGCGGCGACGCCGAGCGCGAAGTGCTCAAGAGCCTGCGCGCGGCCTACGGCTATGTCGCGGCCGACGACAGCGCGCTGCTGCCGCAGGCGCTGCTGGAGCGCCAGCTCGGCAGGCAGCACGCCATGGCCGCGTCGTGGGTCAACGAGGCCGCGCGCGAGCAGCGGCTGCAGCGCATCGAGAAGACCTACGCCGAGCAGGTCGAGACGCTGCGTTCCGCCGCGCGCTGAGCGGACAGGCCCCGCGCGCCGGGCGAATCTCTACTCCCTTCGCCGTAGCTCCAGAACCCCGCCTAGGCCATTAGCTAGGCCTTAAGGCGGATTTGCCACCAGCCCCCCGAGCCGGAAACTTCGTGTTTCTTTCAGGCAACCCTTGCCGTTGACGGAGTGCGGATGAGTTGGCGAACAAAAGTGGTCTGGAGCGAGGGGATGCTGTTGCAGCCTCAGCACCTGCAGCAGAGCGAGCGTCATGCCGATCACGCGCGGCACGTGCTGCTGCGTTCCACGACGCCCTACGCATGGGGCTTCGCCGAACTGGAGATCGACCCCGCCGCGCTCACGCTGGGCAAGCTGGCGCTGGTGCGCGCGGTCGGCGTGTTCGGCGACGGCACCGTCTTCGACATGCCGGCAGTCGACCCGCTGCCCGAGCCCATCGACATTCCCGCCGCCATGCGCGACGAGGCCGTGGTGCTCGCGCTGCCGCTGCGCCGCGCGGGGGCGCGCGAGGCCGACGCGGAAGAATATGAAGAGCTGGTGCGCCACCGCGTGCTCGAGTCGGAAGTGCCCGACTCCAACACCGCCGGCGAGCGCACCGCGATGCTGCAGCTGGGCCAGCTCCACACGCGCCTGATGCGTGCGAGCGAGGCCACCGACGCCTGGACCACCATCGGCGTGGCCCGCGTGGTGGAGCGCCGCGTCGACAACCAGGTGCAGCTCGACCGCGCCATGCTGCCGCCGCTGCTCGACGTGGCCGGCCATGCCGTCATCCGCGCCTGGCTCGACGAGCTGCTGGGCCTGCTGCGCCAGCGCGGCGAGGCGCTCGCGGGCCGGCTCACGCAGGGCGGCACCGGCGGCGTGGCCGAGATCGCCGACTTCATGCTGCTGCAGGCCGTCAATCGCAACGAGGCCATCTTCGCGCACCTCGCGAAGAGCGCGATGCTGCACCCGCAGCACTTCTTCGAGCATGCGCTGGGGCTGGCGGGCGACCTCGCGAGCTTTCGCGACTCGCGCCGCGTGTCGCGCTTCGGCCCCTACATCCACGACGACCTCGCCATGAGCTTCCGCCCGCTCATGGACGATCTGCGCCGCAGCCTGTCGATGGTGTTCGAGCAGTCGGCCATCCGCATCGACCTGCACGACCGCAAGCATGGCGTGCGCGTGGCGGTGGTCACCGACGTGGAGCTGCAGCGCAAGGCCACCTTCGTGCTCGCGGTGAGCGCCAGCATGCCCAGCGAGGCGCTGCGCGCGCGCTTTCCCACGCAGGTCAAGATCGGGCCGGTCGAGCGCATCCGCGATCTCGTGAATCTCGCGCTGCCGGGCGTCACGCTCACGCCGATGCCGGTGGCGCCGAGGCAGATTCCCTTCCACACGGGCGCCAGCTACTTCGAGCTGGAGACGCGCAACAGCGACCTGTGGCGGCAGCTCGAGCAGTCGGGCGGCATCGCGATGCACATCGCGGGGGACTTCCCCGGCCTCGATCTCCAGTTCTGGGCGATACGAGCATGACCCCCAGTGGCACCGTCAGCGTGGAGCCATCATGAGCACACCTCCCGATCCTTTTGCCGCCTTCGAGTCGGAGCGCACGGTCATCAAGCCCAAGCCGCGCACGCCCGCCGGCACACCTGCCGCGCCCGCTGCGGCGCCTTTCTTCGGCGGGGCCGATCCGACGCCGGCCGCCGATGTCGGCGAACTCGGCTTGCTCAACCCGCTGGTGTCGGCCGCCGGCAAGCTGCTGGTGCTGATCGGAAAGCTGCGCAACCTCGCGCAGCCGCCCAACGTGCCGGCGCTGCGCGCATCGACCGCCGATGCGGTGAACCAGTTCGATGCCAGCGCGAGGCGCGCGGGCGTGGGCAATGAATCCGTGCTCGCCGCGCGCTACGTGCTGTGCACCGCGCTCGACGAGGCCGTGGCCAACACGCCCTGGGGCGTGCAGGCCGGCTGGAACAAGCAGAGCCTGCTGGTGCAGTTCCACAACGAGACATGGGGCGGCGAAAAGGTTTTCCAGCTTCTCGCCAAGCTCGCGCAGGACGTGCCCACGCACCGCCAGCTGCTGGAGCTGATCTACAGCGTGCTCGCGCTCGGCTTCGAGGGCCGCTACCGCGTGATCGACAACGGCCGCGCGCAGCTCGACTCTGTGCGCCAGCGCCTGGCCGACCTGATCGCCAAGGACCGTCCGCCCGTGGAAGCCGAGCTCTCGCCGCACTGGCGCGGGCAGGGCGCGGGCACGGTGCGGCTGCGCGAGTCGCTGCCGCTGTGGGTGTTCGCGGCCGGCTTCGCGCTGCTGCTGGCGCTCGCGTGGTTCGGGCTGCGGCTCACGCTCAACTACCGCTCCGACACCACGTACGCCGCGGTGTCCAGCCTGCGCGCGCCCAACATCCAGATCGCGCCGCCCGCGCTGCCTGCGAAGACGCCGCGCCTCGCGCGCTTCCTGGAGCCCGAGGTGAAGCAGGGTCTCGTCACCGTGACCGACGAGGCCGACCGCAGCGTGGTGCGCCTGCGCGGCGACTCCTTCTTCGGCTCCGGCAGCGCCGAGCCGATGCCGCAGTCGCTGCCGGTGCTGCGCCGCATCGGCCAGGCGCTGGCCGAGGTGAAGGGCGAGGTGCTGATCACCGGCCATTCCGACAACCAGCCGATCCGCTCGCTGCGCTATCCGTCGAACTGGCACCTGTCGGCCGCGCGCGCCGACGCGGTGAAGGGGGCGCTATCCACGCTGGTCGACCCCGCGCGCATGCGCGCCGACGGCAAGGCCGACGCCGAGCCGGTGGCGCCCAACGACACACCGGCCAACCGCGCGCGCAACCGCCGCGTGGAAGTGGTGCTGCTGACCGGGCCCGAAGGCGTCGTCGCCACCGCTCCCGCCGCCGCGCCGGCCGCTGCTCCAGCCACGGGAGCGACGAAATGATCAAGAAAATCTTCGGCTTCCTTTTCAGCCCGCTGCTGCTCACGCTGCTGGCGCTGATCGTCGTCGCGCTGCTGATCTGGTGGATCGGCCCGCTGGTGAAGATCGGCTCGCTCGCGCCGCTCGAAAGCGAGACCACGCGCGCCATCGTCATCGGCGTCATCGTGCTCGTCGTGGTGCTGCGCGCGCTGTACCGCCGCTGGCGCGCCCGCCGTGCGAGCCAGCACCTGACCGACGGCTTGATGAAGGCGCCCGCCGCCAAGGCCGACGCGCCGGTCAACGGCGAACAGAAGATCCTCGACACCCGCTTCAGCGAAGCCGTCGCCACGCTCAAGCAGATGCGCATGCACGCCGCCGGCAAGAAGCCGGGCTGGCGCGACTGGCTTTCCATCTCGGGCGGCAGCTATCTCTACGACCTGCCCTGGTACGTGTTCATCGGCGCGCCGGGCGCGGGCAAGACCACCGCGCTGGTCAACTCGGGCCTGAGCTTCCCGCTGGCCGAGAAGTTCGGCCCCGGTGCGATCCGCGGCGTGGGCGGCACGCGCAACTGCGACTGGTGGTTCACCGACGAGGCGGTGCTCATCGACACCGCCGGGCGCTACACCACGCAGGACAGCCACCAGTCGGAAGACAAGAGCGCGTGGGAAGGCTTCCTGGGCCTGCTGAAAAAGGTGCGCCCGCGCCGTCCGCTGAACGGCGTGTTCCTCACCGTCAGCGTGGCCGACCTGCTGAGCCAGGGCCCCGAGGCGCGTACCCAGCTTGCCGCATCGATCCGCGCTCGCCTGCTGGAGCTCGACGGCAAGCTCACCACGCGGCTGCCGGTGTACGTGCTCGTCACCAAGAGCGACCTGCTCTACGGCTTTACCGACTACTTCGACGACCTCGGCAAGGAACAGCGCGCGCAGGTCTTCGGCTTCACGCTGCCAGCCGACGAGAACCTGCAGGTCGAGGAGAAGGGGCTTTCCGCTGCCTTCAACCGCGAGTTCGCGCTGCTGCACAACCGCGTGAACGACGGCCTCATCGCGCGCATGCAGCGCGAGACCGACGGCAACCGCCGCGCGGCGATCTTCGGCTTTCCGGCGCAGTTCGGCTCCATCGGACCGCTGCTGTCGGACTTGCTCGAGCAGGTGTTCACCGGCTCGCGCTTCGCGCAGCCGCCGTGGGTGCGCGGCGTCTACTTCACCAGCGGCACGCAGGAGGGCAGCCCCATCGACCGCGTGATGGGCAGCCTGGCGCGCAGCTTCGGCATCGAGCGCGCCATGCTCGCGCCGCAGAAGTCCAGTGGGCGCAGTTATTTCCTCACCTCGCTGCTGCGCGAGGTGGTGTTCCCCGAGCAGCGCCTGGCCGGCGCCGACGTGAAGCTGGAGCGCCGCCGCCACACGCTGCGCGTGATCGGCGTGACGGCCATGACGCTCGTCACCGTCGGCCTGCTCGCGGCCTGGGGCTACAGCACGCTGCAGAACATGAACTACCTGAAGTCGGTCGAGGCCCGCGTGGAGCCCGCCCGGCAGAACCTCGCGGCGCTGCCCGCGCGCGTGCAGAACCTGGTGGAAGCGGCGCCCGTGCTGCAGAGCCTGCGCGACATCTGGAAGACGCCCGACAACCGCCAGGGCGACGAGCCGCTGTCGATGACGCTGGGCCTCTATCAAGGCGACAAGCTCGACGCGGCGGCCATGCTCACGCACCAGCGCGCGCTGAACGACGCGTTCCTGCCGCAGATCGCCAAGCGCATCGAGGACCAGCTGCGCACCGCGCAGAAGGACAACCTCGAATTCACCTACGAGGCGCTCAAGAGCTACCTGATGCTCTACCAGCCCGAGCACTTCGACGCCGAGGCGCTGAAGGCCTGGATCACCCTCGACTGGTCGCGCAACCTCGACCGCGGCATTCCGGAAGACCAGCGCAAGCAGCTCGAAGACCAGCTCGACGTGCTCATCGCCCAGGGCCCGCCACGCTCGCCGCTGAAGATGGACGAGAACCTGGTGCGCAGCGTGCGCGCCGTGCTCGCGAGCTATCCGCTGGAGCAGCGCGTGTTCAGCCGCCTGAAGCGCCAGCGCGCCAGCAAGGACATCCCGGCCTTCAGCGTGGCCACGGCTACGGGCCCCTCGGGCCCGCTGGTGTTCGAGCGCATCAGCGGCAAGCCGCTGTCCGAGGGCGTGCCGGGCATGTTCACTTACGACGGCTACCACAAGCGCTTCCAGAACGAGGTGGTGGTGCTCACCGGCCTGCTCGCCAACGAAGATCCGTGGGTGCTCGGACAGGACCGCAACGCCGCCGACCGCCTGCGCGACGCCGCCGCGCTCGGCGCGCTGACCGACCGCGTGCGCCGCCTCTACCTGGAGGAATACGTCAAGCAGTGGGAAGCGCTGCTCGCCGACGTGCGCCTGATCCGAGTGAACGGCCTCGAGAAGAACATCGAGACCGCGCGCATCCTCTCGGGCGTCGATTCGCCGCTCGCCAACTTCCTGCGCGCCGTCGTCAAGCAGACCACGCTCATCCCCGCCGCCGACGCCAACAAGGACGTCGTCAGCAAGGCCACCGAGACCGTGCGCAACACCCGCAAGGGCCTGGAAGACCTGTTCGGCGGCGATCCCGGCCGGCAGGTGGCTCCGGGCAAGCGCATCGAGAGCATCGTGGACGACCGCTTCGAGGCGCTGCGCCGCCTCGTCACCGCGGGCGGCCCCAACCAGCCCGCGCCCATCGACGACGCGCTGAAGCTCTTCAACGAGGTGTACGTGTACCTCAACGCCGTCGACACGGCCGTGAAGGGCCGCACCTCGCCGCCGCCCGGCGACGTGGCCGGCAAGCTCAAGTCCGACGCCGGCCGCCTGCCCGAGCCCGTGCGCTCCATGATCGAGAACCTGAGCCAGGCCGGCGCCGCGCAGGCCCAGGTGGCCGAACGCGGCAACCTGAGCCAGGACCTGCGCCCCGTCACCGAGTTCTGCGCGCGCGCCATCGCCGGCCGCTACCCCTTCGTGCAGAGCAGCAAGCGCGACGTGCTGCCCGAGGACTTCGGCCAGATGTTCGGTCCCGGCGGCCTGATGGACGACTTCTTCCAGAAGCGTCTGGCCGCCATCGTCGACACCAGCACCCGCCCGTGGCGCTACAAGCCCGTGGCCGAGCGCGGCGCCATCACCACGCAGGCGATTGCCCAGTTCGAGCGCGCCGCGCGCATCAAGGAAATCTTCTTCCGCGGCGGCGGCCGGGGCCCGTCGATGCGGCTGGACTTCAAGCCGGTGGAAATGGACGCGGGCATCACCCAGTTCATCCTCGACGTCGACGGCCAACTCGTGAAATACGCGCACGGCCCCGTCGTGCCCATGGCCGTGCAGTGGCCGGGGCCGAAGGGCAGCAACCAGGTGCGCATCCAGGTCAGCCCGCCATCGACCACCGGCAGTTCCGGCGCAGCCGTGGACGGGCCGTGGGCCCTGTTCCGCGCGCTCGACGACGGGCAGCTCGAAGCGGGGGACGCGCCCGAGAAGTTCTTCATCACCTTCCAGATCGGGGCGCGCAAGACGCGCTTCGAGGTGACGACCAACAGCGTGCAGCATCCCATTCGCTTGCGCGAGCTGCGCGAGTTCTCATGTCCGGAGGGGCTGTGAGCATCGAGCCTTCCCCGCTTCTTGCCGCCACCGCCGTGCTGCCCGGGTGGTTCGGGAAATTGCCGGGCATGGGGGACTTCGCGCATCGGCGGCTGCCTGAGCCGTTCCGTGCGGTGTGGGACCAGTGGCTCCAGCGGGGCATGTCGCGGCTGCGGGATCGGGCGGATTGGACCGAGCGGTATCTGGAGGCGCCTATCTGGTGCTTTGCGCTGGGACGGCAGGTGGCTGGCGACCGAGCCTGGATCGGGGTGCTGATGCCTTCCGTGGATGGGGTGGGGCGGTACTTTCCGTTTGCCATCGCGGTGGAGCTGGAGGCGGATTCGCCCGGGACCCTGCGAGGCGAGGCGCTGGCTGTTGCGTTGCGGTGGTGGGCTCATGCGACGCAGGCTGCGTTGGAGGGGCTGGATGGGGATCTGGATGCGGTGCGGTTCGATGCTGTGCTGCAGAGGCTTTTTGTCGAAGAGGCTTCTTTGTCCGATGAGCGGGTTATTGCTGTCGAGTCGCTTGATCTGCCGCTGGCGGGGGCTTCGCTTTGGTTGAGTGATCCTTCTGCGGAGGCGGGGATTCGGATGTTGAGTACCGGGTTGCCTCGGGATGAGCAGTTTGATGCGCTGTTTCTTGGGTTTGCGGAGGAGGGGTGAGATGAATGCCTCTTGCCGTGTTGCTTCCCGAGGCCGGGTCTCGCCCCGGCGGGCGACCTACTTTCTTTTGCTTCGCCAAAAGAAAGTAGGCAAAGAAATGGCGACCCTGCTGTCTGTGTCCCTTCGCTTCGCTACGGGCAACCTGCGGTGCTCGGCGCAGGAGGGGGTCCGCAGAACTCGCTTCGCTCAAACAGCTGCGGCCCTTATCCCTCCTGCGCCTGCGCTCCTCGGCACAGCCAGAAGGGAGCGATCCGCGCCATCGCTTCGCTCGGCTTCTGAACAGACTCCTCGGGCCTTCGCTTTGCTCGGCGGTGCCTTTCGTTCCCATGGCCTGAGCAACCCCAACGGCCCATTCCAAGCCCAGCAGGCGCAAAGCGCCTGCTGGGCACCCGCAGCCGAGCGCAGCGATGGCCCGCGTGTCCCCAATCCCCTCTGGCTGCGCCGAGGAGCGCAGCGTTTCGCGGATCAGGGCTCGCCCTTGTCTGAGCGAAGCGAGTTTGGGCGAGACCCCGCGAAACGCGAGCACCGCAGGTTGCCCCGTAGCGCAGCGAAGGGGTCGCAGACAGTGGGGTCGCTTTTTCTTTGCTTACTTTCTTTTGGCGAAGCAAAAGAAAGTGAGTCGGCCGCCGGGCCGAGACCCGGCCCCGGGAAACAAACCCCAAGCACAACCCAAAAAGGAGCCAGTCAATGACCGACTCCAACGAAGACGACCGCACCCGCGTAGTCCCCAAGTCAACTCCGCCATCGCAGCCCACGACGACAGGCGACACCTCCGCCACGGTAATCACGGCAGGTGCCCCCACGAGCATGTCCGGCACAAACCCCGTAACAAGCCCCGCCACCGGCGCAACGGAAGCCGGCCTCCTCCCCGTAGGCAGCCGCCTCGCAGAATTCGAGATCACAAGAGTCATAGGCCAGGGCGGCTTCGGAGTCGTCTACGAAGCCTGGGACCACACGCTGGAGCGCGTGGTGGCGATCAAGGAGTACCTGCCGACATCGCTCTCGGCGAGGCAGCAGGACGGCACGGTCATCCCGCTGTCGGAGAAGCACCGCGAAACCTTCGACCTCGGCATGCGCAGCTTCATCAACGAAGCCCGCCTGCTCGCCCAGTTCGACCACCCGTCGCTCCTCAAGGTCTACCGCTTCTGGCAGGAAAAAGGCACCACCTACATGGTCATGCCCTTCTACCGGGGCGAGACGCTGCGTGAGGCCCTGGTGTCGATCCCCGCCGGCGTGGACGAGTCCTGGCTGATCCGCATCATGGACGGCGTGACCCAGGCGCTGGCTGTGATGCACAACGCCAACTGCTATCACCGCGACATCGCCCCCGACAACATCATCCTGCTCGAAGGCTCGGGCCGCCCGGTGGTGCTGGACTTCGGCGCCGCGCGCCGCGTGATCACCGACAAGACGCAGGCGATCACGGTCATCCTGAAGCCCGGCTACGCGCCGATCGAGCAGTACGCCGAGATGCCCGACATGTCGCAGGGCGCGTGGACCGACGTGTACGCGCTCGCGGCGGTGATGCACGTGGCGGTGTGCGGCCGCGCGCCGCCGCCTTCGGTGGCGCGGCTGCTGTCCGACAGCTATGTGCCGCTCGCGGGCAACGAGATCCTGCGCAAGCGCTACAGCCCGCGGCTGCTGGAGGCGATCGACGCGGGGCTGGGCGTGCGGCCCGAGCAGCGGCCGCAGTCGATGGCGGAACTGCGCTCGGCGCTCGACCTGGAGGTGGGGCACAGCATCGCGCCGGTGCCGCGCACGCAGCCGCCTTCGTCGTCCGGCGCGCGCACGTCGATGGGAACGAATGCGGACGCCGCCACGGTCATCGCAGGCAAGGCAGGCGGCGGTGCGAAGGCGCCTGCGCCCGCGCCCGCTCCGACGGGCAACAAGGGGGGAGGAAGTGGCGGCAGCAACAAGACCGCCGTCGCCCTCGCTTCCATCGCCGTGCTCGCGGCAGCGGCCGGTGGTGGCTGGTGGTGGTTCCAGGGGCGCGGCGGTGCAGACGACAAGCAGGTCGTCAGCACCACGCCGGCTCCGCCGCCCGACACCAAGGTCGCCGAGGCCCCACCGCCCCCGCCGCCTCCACCACCACCGCCTCCCCCTCCGGCGCCGCGCACGCCGGCCGAGTCGCTGCAGTCGCTCGCCACCGGCGCAACGCCCGGCTTCGACGTTACGGCCACGCCGAAGAAAGCCGAGGTCGCCATCGGCAAGGACCGGCTCGCCTTCGAGGTCCGCAGCAAGCGGGAGGGGTTCGTGTACGTGTTCCTGCTGTCCAGCGGCGGCGAGATGTTCCTGCTCTTCCCGAACCTGCTGGACAAGTACAACAAGATCACCGCGGGCGGCACGCTCTCGCTGCCGCGCGCCTCGTGGCCGATGGACGCGGGCGGGCCGGCCGGCACCGACCAGTTCGCGGTGCTGGTGAGCGAGCACGAGCGCGACTTCAGCGCCGCCGGCGTGCAGAACGACGGCGTGTTCCCGGTGTTCCCGCTGCCCGTGCTGGCCGCGCTGGAGGCCACGCGCGGCACCGGTCCGTCGCCTCTCCTGGGCAAGCCGGTGTGCGCGCCCAACACCCCGTGCAACGACGTCTACGGCGTCGGCAATTTCAAAATCGTCGAGAAGTAATCGTCTGCAGAGCGTCGGCCTACGGGCCGTGACTCTCAGGACAAGGAGGCTTTCATGATGACCGCATCGCAACCGCAGCAGAAGCAGCAACTCCAGGCACGCAGAAGGCCGGAGACCGGCTGGAGCGCTCTCGCAACCGGCGCCGCCATCGCCGTGCTGGCAGGCTGCACCACGCCGCCGCCGGCCGCCACGGACACCGGCGCAGCCACCGCCGACACCAGCGCGAGCAGCACCGCCGCCTCGCGCCCGGCACCCACCGGCGCCAGCGTGGCCGGCCAGGCCCGCACTTTCTCGACGCAGCTGGCCACCTACACATCGGTGAGCTTCGACTCGGTGCCGGGCTGGTCGCGCGACGATTTCTCGGAGAGCTGGCCCGCCTTCCTCGGCAGCTGCAAGGTGCTCAATGGCCGCGGCGCCGAATGGAAATCGGTGTGCGACCGCGCGCTGAAGGTCGACAGCAAGAACAACAACGCGATCCGGGGCTTCTTCGAGGGCGAGTTCTCGGCCTACCAGATCCGCGACGACGACCGCCGGCCCGACGGCGTGGTCACCGGCTACTTCGAACCCGAGATCGCGGGCGCGCGCCAGTACGGTGCGCCCTTCATCTATCCGGTGTACGGCCAGCCAGAAGACATGCTCTTTGCCGACGCGCGCAAGCTGCCGCCGGGCAACGGCACGGTGGCGGCCCGCGTGGAAGGCCGCAACGTGGTGGTGCAAACGGGCCTGAGCACGCGCGACATGGGCGCGCCGGGCCTCTATGCGCTGGACCTTTCGGGCATCTCGCGCGACACGCTGGACCGCAAGGTGCGCCTGCGCATCGAGGGCAAGCAGCTGCTGCCGTACTACACGCGCGAAGAGATCGAGACCAAGGGTGCGCCCAACGCCAAGGTGCTTGCGTTCGTGAGCAGCGCCACCGCGCTGTACGAGATGCAGATCCAGGGCTCGGGCCGCATCCGCATGGCCAACGGCGACATCGTGCGCGTGGCCTACGCCGAGCAGAACGGCCAGCCCTTCCGTCCGACGCTGGCGCAGGCCGCCAACGGCAAGCCGCGCAGTCCGGTGAAGGTGCGCGGCTCGTCCATCGAACTGCAGCTGGACGACGGCGACGACGACGACAGCGACACCGGGGCCGTGGCCAACGGCACCATCCGCACGCGTGGCTTCACGCTGGCACGACCGGTGGCCAGCGGCCCGGTGGTGGTGCCGGGTCGGCGGCCGACGGGTGGCGCGGTGACGGGCTCGGGCATCAAGGACCCGAGCTACGTGTTCTTCAAGGAATCGCCATCGCCGGTGGGCGGACCGGTGGGCGCCTTCGGCGTGCCGCTGTCGGCGGGGCGCTCCATTGCGGTCGATCCGCGCAGCACGCCGCTGGGCTACCCGGTGTTCGTTTCCACGCGCACGCCCGGCAGCGGCGCGCCGATGCAGCGCCTGACCATCGCGCAGGACACCGGCGGCGCCATCCGTGGCGCGGTGCGGGCCGACTACTTCTTCGGCAACGGCCAGCAGGCCGCGACCAACGCGCGCCGCATGAAGGAGCGCGGCCAGCTCTGGATCTTGCTGCCGCGCGGCCTCGCCGTGGCGCAGGCGGCCACGTCCTCGGCCATCCGCACGCGCGGCGGTCCGGTGGGCGCGAACCTGCCGCAGTGCCTGGTGCCTTCGGAGGGCACCTGCGTCGACGACTGAAGGATCGAGAGATGCGAGACGCCGGGCCCATGGCCATCCCGCCGGCCCGCGAAGCGGGGCCCGTTCGGGGAACACCGCGGAACCGGCTTTGCCGGGCCGCCGGTGTTGCCCCCTGCAAGGGGGTGGGCGAAGCGACACGAAGTGCGCGCAGCCTGGGGGTGAGCCAATGATCGAAACGCTGTCGTCCGCGGAAAGCAGTGAACTCGTTCGCCTTTGGCGACGGCGCCAGACGCTGTCCCCGGGCGAGATGGGCGCCATGTACCGCATCGTCGGCGACGCGCTGGTGGCCTGCAATCCGCCCGAGCTGCAGGTGCTGGGCGAGGGCCGGCAGGAGCTGGTGGCGCAGTTCATCTACGTGAAGGTGCTGCGGCTCGACGCCGACCCCGACGAGGCCGACGAACGCGCGGGCCACAGCGCACCGTCCACCGCCTTCGCGCTGTGCGCGTATTTCCGCCGCTATCTCATCGACTGCACGCGCGCCAGCTCCTTCCGCCGCAAGCTCTCCATCGGCGACCAGATCACCGAGGCGCAGCTGGAAGACGAGATCGGCGCCGACGAGGACCTCGAAGGCTGCCTGGCCGAGCACGGCCTGAGCATGCAGGCGGTGCAGCAGGCCGCGCGCGAGTTCATCGCGGGGCTGCCCGAGCCCGAGCGCCTGCTGCTGTGCGAGGGCTTCGGCAAGGAGGCCGAAGGCGGGCTCTCGGGCATCGCCTCGCGCCACGCCATCGCTTCCTACCACTACCGCGCGGGCCGGCTGGGCCTGGTGCACAAGCGCGAAGGGCTCACGGCGGACTACGCCAGGACCCGGCTCGGCGGCTGGCTCCAGCAGACGCTGGGCATCGCCATCGAGCCCGACAACATGGCGGCGATCCTGCAGGTTTTCAAAATCCTCGGTGCTGAAGCGTCTTACGCCTGAAGACATAGCCATTCAGGAACAGACGCCATGACCCACGACCTCTGGCCCCCGCTCAGCGTGATACGCCACGCGCTGGAAACGACCGGCGCGGCCGCGATGCCGGACACCGGGCCCGAAGGCGAGCCCGGCACGGCCACCGTGGCCATGCCCGGATCACCGCCAGGAACGCCGGCCACGCCCGTCGTTGCCGCGTCCGACCTGTTGATGCCTCTCACCGAATTGGCCCGGCGCCGCGAGGCTGTCGCCCAGCGAGCCTTCCCGGCCCGCTGGGCGCCGGGCCGCCTCGTCAGCGTGGTCTACAGCGGGCGGCTGCTTGGCGTGCTGCTCGACCGCTGCATCCACGACGACCTCTGGCAGGGGTGGATGGCCGTCGGCGAGGCCGACTGGGCCGGTGCATTCGACGTGCTGCTCGAGCCCGAGGACGAGCCCTTCGAGCCGATGTTCGGTGTCGTCCAGACGTGGAACGTGCTCACGCTCGAACCCAGCCCGCAGCTCTGCGCGCGCGTGCTGGGCGAAGTCTCCGCCACGCGGCTCGCGGCCATCCGCGCGGTGCACAACGAGTGGGCCGCGCGCACCGCGTTGGCCATCGCGCCGCAGCCCGGGCGCATCGCGCTGCGCGGCGTGGGCGGCGGCGTCTTCTCGGTGCTGTCGGGCACGCCGCTCGGGCCGGAAGACCCGCGCACCGACTACCAGGATCTGTACCGCGACGTGGGCCTGGAACTTGGCGCCGCGCTGACGCGGCCGCAGAGCGACGAGGCCGCCCCTTCTTCTTCTTCTTCTTCTTCTTCTCCATCGCGCGCGCGGCCGCAGCCCGGCCCCGAGGGCGGCTGGTGGGGCAGCATCCGCCGCTGGTTCGGCGCCGAAGGCTGGGCGCGCCCGGCCTTTGCCGTGCTGGCGCTGGTCGTGGTGGTCCAGAACGTCGGGCTCATCGGCGGCCGCGGCGCGCCCGAGGACGACGAAGTGCGCTTCCGCGCCGTGCCCACCGCACCGGCGCCCATGCGCGCAGACCTCGTCGTGCGCTGGAAGCCCGGCGTGCGCATGGACGAGGCCGACAGGCTGCTGCAGTCGGTCTCGGCCGACGTGGTGGGCGGGCCGGGCGGCGATGGCGCATGGCGCCTGCGCGTGCCGGAGCCCGTCGAGGCGCTGGCAGTGCTCGCGGCCTCGCCGCTGGTGGAATCGGCCGGGCCGGCCAGCGAGCGGCGGCCATGACCGCGCATGCCGCCCGCCTGTATCCGCACCTGCGGCCCAAGGGCAGGGGCCTCACGCAGCTGCGCTTTCTTCAGGTGCTGCTGGTGCTGTGGCTGCTGGCCTGCTGCAGCCTCGCCCTCGCCACGCAACGCGCGCTGCTTGTCGGCGTCTCCGAGCTCGTCAACCAGCCGCAGGCGCTGTGGCTGCAGGCGCCGCGCAACGACGTGATGCTGATGCGCGACGCGCTGCTCAGGCAGGGCTTTGCCGCGCCCGACATCGCCGTGCTCGCCGACGGCGTGAGCGGCGCGGCGCTGCCCGAGTCGCAGGCCATCCACGAGGCGCTGGCGAAGCTGCTCGCGCAGTCGAGGAGCGGCGACTTCGTGCTGCTGTATTTCTCGGGCCACGGCACTCGGCTGCGCGACATCGTCAAGCGCTACCAGGAGCCCGACGGGCTCTCGGAGAACTTCCTCGCGCGCGACGTACGCGGCACGCTGGGCAGCGACAACGCGCTCGCGGGCGACCTGCGCGACGTGGATTTCGATGCGTGGATCCAGTCCTTCCTCGCGAAGAACGTGTTCGTGGCCTCGGTGTTCGACACCTGCTCCGCCAACTCCATGACGCGCGGCACGGCGGACGCACCCGCCACCGCCGAGGGCCCGCCCGACGACGAGGTGCGCTGGCGCGGACTGCGCGCCACGCAGCTCACGGGCGGCGCGCCGCCCGCCCGGCAGCCGGCGCCACCCGCGCCGGCCGAGTCCGTTCCGCGTGCCCGCTACGTCGCCTTCTTCGCATCGGAAAGCCACCAGATCACGCCCGAGTTGCGGCTGCCGCGCAAGGCGCGAAACGCGAGGCCGCAGGGCCTGCTGACATGGGCGATGGTCGAAGCCCTTTCGCGAAAACCAGCCACCTGGCGGGAATTGTTCGATGGCGTGCTCGCGCTGTACCCGCCCGTCATCGACGAACTTGCCCAGCGTTTTCCGACACGCGAGCTGCCGTCCCCGGTGGCCGAAGGCAACCTCGATGCGCCGCTGTTCGCCAACAGCGGCGCTCCCGCATCCACGCGCCCCGTGTGGCGCGCGCAGCGCAGTGGCGACAGCCTGGCCATCAAGGCGGGCCTGCTCGACGGACTCGCGCAGCAGCAGGAGCTGCGCGTGCTCGCCACGCTGGACGACGGCACCGTGCGCGGCGCGCCGGCCGCCGTGTCGCAGATCAAGCTCGGCAACGCATGGCTGGCCGTGCCGGCAGCGCTGAAGGACGTGCCGGGCAGCGCCTTCTGGAGCGTCACGCCGATGGCGGAGCCGGCCGCCACCACGTTGCGCGTGCGCGCCGAAAAGCCGCTGCCAATTGGCCTGAGCCTCGACTACCCGGCCGCGATCCGAGCGGCGGACGACACGGCCACGGCCGACGTGCGCTGGACCGACCTCGGCGCCTCGGGCCAGCGCCTCGAACTGCTCGCGCCGCTCTTCGGCGCGAACGTCTCCACCGTGGTGCTGCCCGACACCGCCGCGCTGCGCCGCCGTCTGCAGGCATTGGCGCAGCTGAAGTGGCTCTCTCAACTGCAGGGCTACGGCAAGGACGGCCAGCTCGACGGCTTCGACGCTGCGCTGGAGGTGTGGAGCGGCGAGCGCATGCTGCGCAGCGTGCCCGTTTCCCAGGCCGCCAGCGGGCTGCCCGCGACGCGCGCCGGTGAGCGGGTGCGCCTGAACGTGCGCAACACCAGCGGCCGTTCGCTCGACCTCGTCATCGCGGGCATCGATGCTCGAGGCAACCTGCAGCCGGTCTATCCCGACGAGTCCGGCGAAACCAACCGCTTCAAGCGCGGCACGCCCGAGCAGCCCTCGGTGAAGCGCTTCGACCTGCCCTGGCTCGATGCGGCGGGCGACGCGCGCCTGCTGGTCATGGCCGTGCCCGCCACGCCCTACAGCGCGCCGCGCCTCTTCGGCGTGGGCTATGCGCAGGCCGACGTGTCGGAAGTGCGCGTGCGCGGCGGACAGCCGCCGGCCGAGAGCGCCGAGCGCCAGGTGTTCACGGCCCTGCTGCGCAGGAGCGGCACGGCGGACGCGGGGGCCAGGCCATGACGGTTCAGTTCCCCCCTTTTCTTTTTTTTTGTTCCTGTTCCATCGATTTCCGGAGGTGAGAAATGGCATTCCTAGACGACGGCTCCTGGAGCCCTGAAGACGCCCGCCAGTTCTACGAACTGATCGGCACCGGCTCGTCCGAGACCGACCTGGTCATGCTGATCGAGAACAAGGGGGCGCCGGTCGAAGGCGAGCTGGAGCGCAGCTTCGACGACGGCAAGGCGCGCCTGAACATCGGCGGCTACTACTGGTCGGTGCAGGTGCCCGAGTCTTCCAGCCAGAACCAGGTGGTGCCCAACAACCTGATCGTCGCGCGCCGCAGCGACGCCGCCACCGCCACCATCGCCAGCCTGCTGCGCGCGCAGGAGAAAGACCTGAAGGTGATGATCAGCGCCTTCAAGTCCGGCGGCGACGAGCGCTCGCCCGATGCGCAGTCGACCTTCGAGCTGGTGCTGGAGAACGCGCGCATCTGCCGGCTGGTGCTGAGCTCGGGCGGCCACTGGGGCGTGCCCTCGGAGCTGATCTCCATCAGCTACCGCACGGTGAAGGTGCGCTCGGCGCCGCAGAAGACCACCGGCCTGCGCGGCGCGGTGCGCGAATGCCAGTTCACGCGCGCATGAGCCGCGCACTCAGTCCAGCCACAAGGAGCCGCACACCATGACCACCGCCGCCGAATTCCTCAAGGCCGCCGACCCCGCTGCAGCCCTCAAGGCCCTGAGCGACGACGTGCGCGCCAGGCCTTCCGACAGCAAGCACCGCGTGTTCATGGCGCAGCTGCTGTGCGTGCTGGGGCAGTGGGAGCGCGCGCTCAACCAGCTCACCGTGGCCGCCGAGCTCGACGCGCTGGCCGTGCCCATGAAGCAGGTCTACGGCGAGGCCGTGCGCTGCGAGGGCCTGCGCGCCGAAGTGTTCGCCGGCACGCGCACGCCGATGATCTTCGGCCAGCCCGACGAATGGCTGGCGCTGCTCATCGAGTCGCTGCTGCGCCAGGGCCGCGGCGAGAGCGAGCTGGCGGAAGACCTGCGCCAGCGCGCCTTCGACGGCGCGCCCGCCATCGGCGGCACCGTCGACGGCAAGCCCTTCGAATGGCTCTCCGACGCCGACATGCGGCTGGGCCCTGTGCTCGAGGCCTTCGTCAACGGCAAGTACTACTGGATTCCGTACGCGCGCCTCGCGCACATCAAGATCGAGCCGCCCGAGGACCTGCGCGACTGCGTATGGATGCCCGCGCACCTGCAGTTCGAGAACGGCGGCGAGACGCTCGCGCTCATTCCCACGCGCTACGAAGGCACCGAGAAGCAGGAAGACGGCGAGCTGCGCCTGGCACGCAAGACCGAGTGGCGCGAGCTGCGCCCGGAGGTCTGGGCGGGCTTCGGCCAGCGCGTGCTCAGCAGCAGCGACGGCAATGAGTACGCGCTGATGGACGTGCGCGAGATCCTGTTCACGCCGGCCGAAGCCGAGGCGCAGGCGCCGGCCGAAGGTGCCGTCGATGGCTGAGCTCACGGCGCAGGAGCGGCTGCAGCCCTCACTGCTCGACCGCCTCGTCGACAACGCGCCCGACGAGAAGCGCGAGAGCGACGACAAGCGCACGCTGACCAAGCAGGCGCTGCGCCAGGCCGTGCTGCGCGACCTGGGCTGGCTCTTCAACGCCACCGGCTACGGCCTCTCGATGGACGACAGGCAGTACCCCAACGCGGCGCGTTCGGTCATCAACTACGGATTGCCTATGCTGTCTGGCCAGTTCACCTCGTCGGTGCAGCGTGTCAGCATGGAACAGGCTTTGAAGAACGCAATCCTGCAGTTCGAGCCGCGCATCCTGTCCCGAACACTCGAAGTCGAACTCATCATGGAGGGCCCGGCACTTGACTCGCACAACAGCATCGGCCTGCAGATCCGCGGCATGCTGTGGGCGCAGCCCGTGCCGCTGGAGTTCCTCATGCGAAGCCGCGTAGACCTGGAAGAAGGTCGCATCGAGATAGTGGACATGGCGCAAAACCCGAGATGAGTCCGCCATGGACCCCAGGCTGCTGAGTCTGTACGAACAGGAACTGCGCTACTTCCGCGAAAGCTCTTCAGAGTTCGCACGCGCATTTCCAAAGATTGCGCATCGACTTGGCATCGAAGGCCAGGAGGTCGCCGATCCGTACGTGGAGCGGCTCATCGAGGCCACCGCATTCCTCTCGGCGCGCGTGGGCCTGAAGCTCGACGCCGAATACCCGCGCTTCACCGGTCACCTGCTGGACATCGTCTATCCGCACTTCCTCGCGCCGACGCCGGCGATGGTGGTGGTCTCGTTCGCGCCCGACCCCGACGACGCCAACCTCGCCACCGGCCCGAGTCTGCCGCGCGGCAGCGGCCTGCGCGCGCGACAGGCGGTGGGGCAGAACACGCACTGCGAGTTCCGCACAGCCAGCGCATTGCGCATCTGGCCCATCGAGGTGCAGCGCGCGCAGTACTTCACCTACGCGCCCGACCTCCCGCTGAACACGCATCCGCAGTCGCGCGCGATCCGCGGCGGCCTGCGCATCGTGCTGCGCACCACGGCCGGGCTGGACTTCAGCCAGATCGCGCTCGACGACCTTGTGCTGCACTTCGGCGGCGCGGAAGACGTGGCCTGGCAACTGCACGAATGCGCGCTGGGCCAGCCCATCGGCGTGCTGGTGCGGCCGCTGGGGCCGGGCGGCGCCCTGCAGGGCTCGCCGCGCAGCCTGCCGCCGAGCGCCATCGGTGCGGTCGGCTTCGAGGACGACGAGGCGCTGCTGCCCGTCACGGCCACCGGCTTCTCGGGCTTCAGGCTGCTGCAGGAGTACTTCGCCTTTCCCCAGCGCTTCCAGTTCGTGCGTATCGGCGGGCTGAAGGCGCTGCTGGCCCAGATGCCGGTGGGCGAGGTCGAGATCGTGCTGCTGTTCTCGCGCGGCGACGCGGCCCTCGAAAAACTCGTGAGCGCCGACAACGTGCTGCTGCACTGCGTGCCCGCGGTGAACCTCTTCAGCAAGCGGCTCGACCGCGTGCCGCTGAACGAGGGCGTGAGCCAGTTCCACCTGGTGCCCGACCGCACGCGGCCGCAGGACTTCGAGGTGCACACCGTCACCGAGGTCATCGGCCACGGCACGCCGGGCGCCGACGCGGCGGCGGCCGAGCAGCCGTTCCGGCCCTTCTACTCGGCCTTCCATGGCAGCCGCCTGAGCCATCCGGCCTACTTCACGACCACGCGCGAGCCGCGCATGCTGTCGGTGCGCCAGCGCACGGAGGGCAACCGCAGCAGCCACATCGGCTCCGAGGTCTATATGCAGATCGTCGATCCGCAGCAGGCGCCGTACGCGGCCACGCTGCGGCAGCTGGCGGTGACCGCGCTGTGCACCAACCGCGACCTGCCCCTCTTGATGCCGCTGGGCCGCGAGAACGACTTCGACTGCGTCGATTCATTCCCCGTGCAGCGCGTGCGCATGGTGCGCGGTCCCTCGCGGCCGGTGTCGCCGGTGGTGAGCCAGGGGCTGGGCTGGCGCGTGGTCGACCACCTCGCGCTCAACTACCTGTCGTTGTCCGACAGCACGCCGGAGCAGGGCGCGGCCGCGCTGCGCGAGACGCTGATGCTCTACGCGGTGCATGCGGACGAGATGCGCCAGGGCCAGGTGCGCGGGCTGCTTTCGGTGAAGTGCAAGCCGGTGGCGCGCCGCCTGCCGCTGAAGGGGCCGATCGCCTTCGGCCGCGGGCTGGAGGTGACGCTGGAAGTCGACAAGGATGCCTTCCACGGCCACAGCAGCTTCCTCTTCGGTGCCGTGCTGGCGCGCTTTCTCTCGCGCCACGTGGAGGTGAACCATTTCGTCGAGACCGTGCTGCGCATCGCGGGCAAGGGCGAGACCATGCGCTGGAGGCCGCTGTGCGGGACGCGGCAGATCCTGTGACCGGCAACCTGGCCAGCGCTGCCCGCGCGCCCGGGCAGGGTGCGGGCACCGTGCAGGCCCGCGTCGATGCCGCGCTGCGCGGCTGGTCGGCCGAGCCCTGGGCCTTCGACTACTTCGCGGTGATGCGCCGGCTGGAGTCGGTCGCGAAGACCACGCCGCGCTGGGGTCGCGCCTTGCTGCCCGGTGCCGAGCCGGTGCGCGTGGGGCAGGAGCCTTCGCTCTCGTTCGCGCCCGCGAGCTTCAGCCGCTTCGAGCCCGCCACCGTGCATTCGCCGCCGCGCCTGCGCCAGCAGTTCTTCGGCTACATCGGCCCCAACGGGCCGCTGCCGGTGCACCTGAGCGACTTCATCCGCGAGCGCAGCCTGAACCATGGCGACCCGACATGGCTGGCCTTTCTCGACAGTTTTTCGCACCGCTTCTCGCTGCACTTCTACCGCGCGTGGGCGCAGTCGCGTCCGGCCGTGGCGCTGGACCGGCCGGGCGAGGACCGCTTCCGCCTGCAGATCGGCGCGCTGGTGGGCATCGGCGCGCCGGGCCGCGTGGAGCGCGACGAGATTCATGACGACGCACGGCTGCACTTCTCGGGCTGGCTCGCGCGCCGCGTGCACAACGTGGAGAGCGTGGAGTCGGTGCTGTGCTGCTACTTCGGCGTGCCGGTGAGGCTGGAGCGCTGGGTCGGCCACTGGATGAGCCTGCCGGCCGGCGAACTCACGCGGCTGGGGCAGGGAGAGAGTTCGCGATCGATGGGCATGGGCGCCATGCTCGGCACCCGGGCGTGGGACCGCCAGCACCGCGTGCGCCTGCATCTAGGCCCGCTCACGCTCGAGCAGTACCGCATGTTCCTGCCCATCGGCGATGCCCGCCCCGTGCTGCAGCGCTGGATGCAGCAGCTGCTCGGCGACGAACTCGAGTGGGACGCAGAACTCGTGCTCGAGAAGGCGCAGGTGCCGCTCACGCGACTTGGCGACGCGAAGGGCAGCGCGCCCCGCCTCGGCTGGGTGTCGTGGCTCGGCCAGCGCCCGCGCTCGCGCGACGCGGCCGACGTGCGCATCGGCAGCCAGTCTTTCAACAAGCCCACCTTCATTCGTTCAGAAGAGATACGGAGTCCCTCATGAGTGAAATCAGCCGCACCGCCCTTTTCGGCAAGCTCAACTCGCTGGCCTACAAGGCCATCGAAGGCGCCACCGTGTTCTGCAAGATGCGGGGCAATCCGTACGTGGAGCTGGAGCACTGGTTCGCGCAGCTGCTGCAGGCGCAGGACTCCGACCTGCACCGCGTGATCCAGCACTACGGTCTCGACGTGTCGGTCATCGCCAAGGACATGACCGCCGCGCTCGACCGCCTGCCGCGCGGCGCCACCGCCATCAGCGACTTCTCGCCGCACATCGAGAACGCCATCGAGCGCGCATGGACCTACGCCACGCTGCAGTTCGGCGAGGCGCAGGTGCGCACCGGCTACCTGCTGGTGGGCATGCTGAAGACGCAGAGCCTGCGCAACCCCCTGTTCGGTCTGTCGAAGCAGTTCGAGAAGGTCAAGGTCGAGGACCTGGCCGACAACTTCGCGAAGATCTGCGATGCCTCGCCCGAGGCGCAGATGCGTGCGCAGGACGGCACCGGCATGGGCAGCGGCGCGCCCGGCGAGGACTCCGGCGCGATGGCGCCGGCCGCCATGGGCAAGGGCGATGCGCTGAAGAAGTTCGCGGTCGACCTCACCGAGAAGGCCAAGAAGGGCGAGATGGACCCGGTGACGGGCCGCGACGAGGAGATCCGCCAGATCGTCGACATCCTCATGCGTCGCCGCCAGAACAACCCGCTGCTCACCGGCGAGGCCGGTGTCGGCAAGACGGCCGTGGTCGAAGGCTTCGCGCAGCGCCTGGCGCGCGGCGACGTGCCGCCGCAGCTGAAGGACGTGAAGCTGCTCACGCTGGACATCGGCCTGCTGCAGGCCGGCGCGAGCATGAAGGGCGAGTTCGAGCAGCGCCTGCGCCAGGTGATCGACGAGGTGCAGAGCTCGCCCACGCCCATCATCCTTTTCATCGACGAGATCCACACGCTGGTGGGCGCGGGCGGCGCGGCCGGCACCGGCGATGCGGCCAACCTGCTGAAGCCCGCACTCGCGCGCGGCAACCTGCGCACCATCGGCGCCACCACCTGGGCCGAGTACAAGAAGTACATCGAGAAGGACCCGGCGCTCACCCGCCGCTTCCAGGTGGTGCAGGTGCCGGAGCCCGACGAGACCAAGGCCATCCTCATGCTGCGCGGCGTGGCCAGCGTGCTCGAGAAGCACCATCGCGTGCAGCTGCTCGACGAGGCCATCGAAGCTGCGGTGAAGCTGAGCCACCGCTACATTCCCGCGCGCCAGTTGCCCGACAAGGCCGTGAGCCTGCTGGACACCGCCTGCGCGCGCGTGGCCGTGTCGCAGCACGCGACGCCGCCCGAGGTGGAAGACTGCATGCGCCGCATCGAGGGGCTGACGGTGGAGCAGGAGATCATCGGGCGCGAAGAGGCCATCGGCATCGACGTGACCAAGCGCGCGGCGCAGGTGGCCGCGCTGCTGGCCGAGTCGAAGGTGCAGCTCGATGCGCTCAACGCGCGCTGGCAGGAAGAGAAGGGGCTGGTCGACCGGCTGCTGGAGCTGCGAAGCAAGCTGCGTGCGGGGAACAAGCCGGTGGATACGCCTGCTGCCGCCAATGCCGATGCGGCCGCACCTGCCGCCGCCGCCGAAGCCGCACCCGACCGTGCCGCGCTGCTCGCCGAACTGCACGAGCTGCAGGCGAAGATCCATGCGGTGCAGGGCGAGTCGCCGCTGATCCTGCCTTCGGTTGACGAGCAGGCCGTGGCCTCGGTGGTTGCCGACTGGACCGGCATTCCCGTCGGCCGCATGGTCAAGAACGAGGTGGAGGCGGTGCTCAAGCTCGCCGACACGCTCAACCAGCGCGTGATCGGACAGAAGCACGGCCTGGAGATGATCGCGCGGCGCATCCAGACCTCGCGCGCGCGGCTGGACAACCCGCAGAAGCCCATCGGCGTGTTCATGCTGTGCGGCACCTCCGGCGTGGGCAAGACCGAGACCGCGCTCGCGCTGGCCGAGGCGCTGTACGGCGGCGAGCAGAACATCATCACCATCAACATGAGCGAGTTCCAGGAGGCGCACACCGTCTCCACGCTCAAGGGCGCGCCTCCGGGCTACGTGGGCTACGGCGAGGGCGGCATCCTGACCGAGGCGGTGCGTCGCCGCCCGTACAGCGTGGTGCTGCTCGACGAGGTGGAGAAGGCCCACCCCGACGTGCACGAGATCTTCTTCCAGGTCTTCGACAAGGGCTGGATGGAAGACGGCGAGGGCCGGATGATCGACTTCAAGAACACCATCATCCTGCTGACCACCAACGCCGGCAGCGAGCTGGTGATGAGCATGTGCCGCGACCCCGAGCTGCTGCCCGAGCCCAACGCGTTGGCCGATGCGCTGAAGGCGCCGCTGATGAAGGTGTTCCCGCCCGCGCTGCTGGGCCGCATCGTCACCATTCCCTACTACCCGCTGTCGCCCGAGATGATGAAGAAGATCGTGCGGCTGCAGCTGGGCCGCATCAAGAAGCGCGTGGAAACCAACCACGGCGTGCCTTTCGAGTACAGCGACGCGGTGGTCGACCAGGTGGTCGCGCGCTGCCAGGACCCGGAGTCGGGCGGGCGCGTGATCGACGCGATCCTGACCAACACCGTGCTGCCGACGATCTCGGTCGAGTACCTGCAGCGGCTGGCATCGGGCGGGGAGATCCGCCGGGTCGCGCTCGACGTGAAGGACGCGGACTTCACCTACGCCTTCGACTGACAAGCCTCCACCCCAAGAGAAAAAGATGGCCGACAACGAGTTCCGCATCGAGAGCGATTCACCCGCCAAGGACGACCTGATGTTCTGGCGCATCGTGGGGCACGAGGCGCTGGCGCGCCCGTCGGCCTACGAGCTCACGGTGATCTCGACGAACAAGGCCATCGACGCGAAGGACATCCTCGGGCATGCCTTCGACGTGGTGATCGGGTTCAAGGACGCCGATGGCGCAACGCACGAGCGCCACTGCCAGGGCCATGCGGTGCGCTTCGTGCGCGCGGGCCACATGGGGCGGCACTACGAATACCGCATCACCCTGCGCTCGTGGTTCTGGCTGCTCACCAAGCGCGCCAACTCCCGCATCCTGCAGGAGAAGAAGGTGCTCGAAGTGCTCGACGCGGTGTTCGAGGACAGCCCCATCAAGCGCTTCAAGAAGACCAAGGCCGACAACGTGGTCGGCACGCACAACCCGCGCCGCTACTGCGTGCAGCACCAGGAAAGCGACTACAGCTTTCTCTCGCGCCTGCTGGAGGACGAGGGCATCTACTACTGGTTCGACGCGCACGACGCGCCCGGCACCATGCATCTTTCGGACGCCAGCGACATGGCGCACGAGAAGCTGCCGGCGGCCGACACCCTGCGCCACATGGCCGTCAACGCCGCCGAACCGCGCTTCAACGAGATCTCGCGCTGGGTGAGCGGACGCCAGTTCGACACCGGCAAGCACGCCTCGCGCGACAGCGACTTCAAGGCCATCAAGAAGAAGCTGGGCGCCGACATCGATGCGTCGGACGACCACGAGCTCGCAAGCCTGGAGATGTTCGAGTTTCCAGGCGGCTACTTCAGCGGCGACGACGCCGAGACCCGCGCCAAGCTGCGCGGCGACGAGCTCAACGCGCGCCGCGACCGCCACTGGGCAGTGACGCCGTGGCCCGACGTCACGGCCGGTCGCGGCTTCAAGTACGAAGGCGACCCCGACGGCACGCGCAACGGCGACTACGTGATCGCGGCCTGCACCTTCGTCGCCAGCCATCGCGGCTACGAGGGCGTCAGCGGCAACACCCTGGCGCAGCCCGTGCATGCCGCGCTGGCCGACGTGCTGCGCGACGACGCGGTGAACGCCGACACGCTGCCGGTGCTCGAAGAGATCATCGCGGCCACGCCCGCGCTCTCGGCCGCGCAGACCGGCAGCAGCATCTTCCTGCTCACCGTGATGCCGGTCGAGCGCCTGTTCCGCACGCCCCGCCTCACGCCACGCGTGACCATGCCGGGCCCGCAGACCGCCATCGTCGTCGGCCCCAAGGGCGACGAGCTGCACGTGGACGACCACGGCCGCGTGAAGGTGCACTTCCACTGGGACCGCTACGACGAGAGCAACGAGAAGTCGACCTGCTGGATCCGCGTGTCGCAGCCCTGGGGCGGCAAGGGCTGGGGCGGCTACTTCATTCCGCGCATCGGCCAGGAGGTGATCGTCGACTTCCTCAACGGCGACCCCGACCGGCCCATCATCATGGGCCGCGTCTACAACGACGACCAGCCCATTCCCTACAAGTCGCCGACGCAGAGCGGCTTCAAGACCCGCTCCACGCCCGGCGGCGGCTCTTCGAACTACAACGAGATCATGTTCGAGGACAAGAAGGGCGAGGAAAAGATCAACATCCACGCCGAACTCGACATGAGCCGCAGCGTGGAGCGCGACGACTCCACCACCGTCGACCGCGACCAGAGCGTCACCGTCAAGCGCGACCAGACCAACCACGTGGACCGCGACCGCAAGAGCACGGTGACGCGCAACGACACCAACATGGTGGTGGTGGACCAGAAGAACACGGTCAAGGGGAAGCAGAACAACCAGGTGGTGGGCGACCGCACCACTTTTGTCGACAGCAACGACAAGACCATGGTGACCGGCACCAGCCTGAGCGACGTGACCGGTGCGCGCACCGACACCTCGCGCGCGGGCGAGACCCGCAACGTGATCGGCAACCAGACCATCACCGTCAGCGGCAACGTCACCTACAAGGCCGCGAAGATGAGCTTCGAGGCCGGGCACATCGACTGGATGGTGACGGGGTCGAGTTCGAAGTACATCACGGTGCCTACCGGGCCGCTGCACCTGATGGCCAACAAGATCAAGCTGATGAGCAACACCGGCATCGAGATGATGGCGGTGGGCAGCATCGACGCGACCTCGGTCGGCTCCAACACGACCATCCTGGGGCCGAACACCAGCGGCTACATCGGCACCAACAGCGAAGCCAACCTGGGCATAGCGCGCTCGACCTTCATGGGCATGAGCATCGACAACGCGCTGGCCATTGCCATCTCCAACTTCGGGGGCGTGGCGATCGATACCGCGCTGGGTGTCAAGCTGTCGTCCGGTGTTGCGCCGGAGATCCAGGCGTTTCCGATCGACGTGGAGCAGGCTGCGCTGCATACCTTCACACCGGGCGCGGGTGCCGGTGGTGCGGGCGGCGCGGCTATCGCCGGTGCGCTGGGAGCAGTCGCGGGCCTGGCCAGCGCGGACGCGGATATTGCCGCGACGCTGAAGCAGTACGCGGACGCCGCCAATGCGCTGGACAACGCTGCCAATGAAGCCGATGCCGCGCACCTGCCCGGGCTTGCTGGCCGCTTGCGCTCTCTCGGTGCGATCACGCGCAACCGTCGCATGGAAGGTGTGATCGGCAGCATTCCGGTGATCGGTGCTGTCGCCATCGCTGGCGGCGAACTGATCGTCGGCGCCTTGGGCGCCGCCGGTGTCGGCACAGGCGGCGAACGCCTGGCGGCCGATGAATCGGTCAATGCGGACGGTTCCGCCGCACCGCCCCCGCCTCCGCCGGCTCCACCCGCGCCGCCTCCGGCGCCCGGGGTGGGCGCGCCCGCTGAGCCGACACAGGAGTGGAGCCCGACGCCCCCGGCGCCGCCCCCTGCGCCGCGGCCGCCGCCACCGCCACCGCCACCGCCACCGCCGCCGCCGCCACCGCCACCGCCGCCACCGCCACCGCCGCCACCGCCACCGCCACCGCCACCGCCACCGCCGCCGTCATCCGATCCGCTGGACGGAGGGGTGCCGCCGAACGACGACTGGGAATAGGGATCGGCGCCAAGCGACCATGCAAGTCCTCAAACCCCAGGCGCTCGGCCTGTCGACGCGCCCCATCGAATTCCGCAAGCGCTTCGGGCTCAGCATCAGCGCCTGCCTGCACCTGCCGTTCGCACAGGGCGAGCGCGGAACGCTTTGGGCGGAGCAGTCGATGTGGTCCTTCCTCGGGAAGGAAATGGCGCAACCCCTGATCGACGAGGGCGTGGCCAAGCTCACGCCGGAGTTCCTGGTGCATGGCAAGGCCTTCCCGCCGCCGGACCGCACTGACGGTTGCGCCGTGCGGGCCCGGTTCGGCACGCAGGAGAAAACCCTGCTGGTGCTCGGGGACCGCTACTGGGATGGCTCTAACCCGAGCAAGGCCCGGCCTTTCCCGGAGATGCCGCTGGACTGGTCCAGGGCCTACGGCGGCGCGGACTTTCCCCTCAACCCAGGCGGGCGGGGCAGGCAGAAGATCGATGGCGTGGCATGGCTGCCGAACATCGAACTGCCTCATGACCGCCTGCTGCGCCCCGACCAGGCCATCGCGCCGGCCGGCATGGGGGCGCTGGACGTGATGCACCCGCAGCGCGTGCAATACCGCGGCACCTACGACGCCGACTACCTGAAGCAGCATGCGCCGGGGTTCGCGCCCGACACCGACTGGCGCTACTTCAACCTGGCGCCGCCCGACCAGTGGATGGGTGCGGCGCTCACCGGCGACGAGCCGTTCTCATTCGAGAACATGCACCCGCACAAGCGCCTGATCGAAGGCCGCCTGCCGGGCATGCGGGCGCGCGTGTTCGTCGGCTACAGGATGGCCGTGGGCGAGCCCAAGGTGCGGGAGGTGCCGCTGCGGCTGACCACCGTGTGGTTCTTCCCGCATGCCGAACGCTGCATCGCGATCTTCCAGGGGCTAGCCGAGGTCGGCACCGACGACGGCTCCGACGTGGTCAGCCTCATGGGCGCGGTCGAGCGCATCGGAGAAATCCGCTCCGACGCGCACTACCTCGACGCCGCAGCGAAGCGGGCCGACCCGAAGCTGGGCCCGATCTATGCCATCGTCGACAGCGACCTGCTCCCGGAAGGCGTGAGCACCGCCGATCCGGACGTGGAGGCTGCGAAGGCGCCCTTCGGAACCGAGGGCCTGCAGGGCGAAGCCCAGCGGCGTCGCGCCGAGATGGATGTGGTGTTCGCGCGCGAGAAGGCCATCGCCATGGGCAAGGACCCGGATGCGCTGGGAATCCGCATGCCGCCGCGGGAGAAGGTTCCGGTCGGCGACGAGCTTCCGCCCTACCTGGAGAAGAAGATGAAGGAGGCCGAGGCCCAGCGGTGGGCGGCGGTCGAGGATGCGGTCACGGTCGTCGAGCGGGCGCTGGCGATGTCGCAGGAGCAGAAGATCGATCTCGCCAAACTGCAGCACCGCGGTCCGCCGAAGTACGACCCCGACAGGCACATGGCGGAAATGCAGGCACAGGCGGCCGTGGGAACGCGGCCTGTCAACCTGGCGCCGATCTACCCGAAGCTGTGCCAGATCGAGGACGCGCATCGCGCCGGCTATCTGCAGTCCGCGCACATGCAGCCGCCAGCCTTCCCGATGCCGGCGCGCGAGGCCGGGAAGCTGCGCGGCGAGATGGCGCGTGCCAGCGCGGCGGGCATCAAGTTCTTCGCGGGCATTGATCTCACCGGCGCCGATCTCTCGGGCCTCGACCTTCGGGAGGTGAACCTGGAAGGCGCGTGGCTGGAAAGCGCGAACCTGGCCAATACCAATCTCTCCGGCGCCAACCTGACGGGCGCGGTGCTGGCGCATGCGAACCTGGAAGGCGCGATCGCCATCGGCGCGAAATTCGCCAGGGCCAATCTCGGCAAGGCGCGGCTGGCTCGCGGTGTCTTCGACGACGCCGACTTCAGCGGGGCGACGCTCATGTACTGCGCGTTCGCCGGCACCCAGATGCGACGCGCGAAATTCGCCAAGGCGAATCTGCTGCAGACCACATGGGGCGATGCCGACTGGGCCGGTGCAGACCTTAGCGGGCAGGTCTTCCACAAGCTGGACCTCAAGGGCATGCGGTGGCCGGAGGCGAACCTGTCCGTCTGCAACTTCATCGAGTCCGACCTCTCGGGCGTCGACATGCATGCGGCGAAGATCGAGAACGCGACCTTCGTGACCAGCAAGCTCGACGGCGCGAAGCTGATGGCGGCGCGCTGCGCCGGCACCGTGGCGGTCAAGGGAAGCAGCCTGGCCGGTGCGGACATGAGCCAGGCCGACCTGCGCAACTTCAATTTCGGTGCCTCCGATGCGCGGGAGGCCAGGCTGATCCGTGCGGTGCTCGATGGCGCCAACCTCTGCGAAGCCCGGCTCGAAGGCGCGGACCTGCGACTCGCCAGTGCCAAGGGCGTCCTGATGCGCAAGGCCGTCTGCTCGAACGCGCTACTGTCGGGCGTGAACTTCAGCGACGCGATCTTCCAGTCGGCGGATCTGCGGGGGGCCGACCTGCGGCGCAGCAATCTCTTCGGTGCCGACCTCGGACGGGTGCGGCTCGACGGTTCGACGAACTTCGACGGGGCGTTGCTCAGGCGGGCGCGCACCTGGCCCCGGCTCACCCCGGAACAGCAGGCGGCGGCATGAGCCCGAACCTCCTGTCCATTGCAATCAGCGTCGGCGAGGCGCTGGAAGGCCTCGACCTGCACAAGGGACGCTACGCAGGCCTTGCGCTCGGCGGCGGGATCTTCTCGCGAGTCAATTTCGCCGAAGCGGATTTCCGAGGGACCGATCTGCGCGAAGCCGTATTCGACTGCTGCGACCTGCGCGGCGCCATCGCATCCGGCGCCAATCTCCGCAAGGCCGTCTTCAACCGCTGCAAGCTCGATCACGTGGACCTGCGCGAGGCCAACCTGCACGGCGCCGTGTTCACGGAGTGCGACCTGACGCATGCGCAGATGGCGCAGTCGGCGATGACGATGGCCACCGTCACTCGCTGCAGGCTGGACCATGCCGTGCTGCGCGGCGTGCCGCTCGACTCCGCGGTGATCAGCCAGTCGGTGCTGCTCGACGTCTGCGCCGACGACACCAGCTGGCAATACACCACCGTCAACGAATGCGATCTCTCGCACCTGACGTGGGTCGGCGCGCGCATGCTGCGCAACGTGTTCTTCAAGACCTCGCTCAAGGGCATGTCGTTCGCCGGGCTGGAGCTGAACGGCTGCCAGTTCTCGTCCGCCGACCTGAGCGGCGCCGACTTCAGCGGCGTCACGCTGCAGCAGTGCAACTTCCAGGGCGCGACGCTCGATGGCGCGAAGTTCGTGAAGGCCGTCGCGCCGTCGGCGATCTTCTGCGCGGCCAGCGGCAAGGCTGCAGACTTCTCTGGCGCAAGGCTGCGTCAGGCGCTTTTCACTGGCGCCGTCCTGCCGCAGGCCAGCTTCGCAGGCTGCGACCTGTACCAGACCCATTTCGCGGGCGCGAAAGTACAAGGCGCCAAATTCACCGGCGCCGAGCTGACCTACGCCGACTTCCGCCACGCCGACCTCACCACGGCCGACCTGCGCCGCGCCACCATGGTGCGTACCGTGCTGCATGCCGCCGTCACCGAAAACGCCCAGATGACCGACCGCGCGCGTGCGCTCGAGACCGACTCGGAGCTGTCCGAATCGGAGCGCTGGCAGCCGCTGGTCGCCTGACACGACGAACACAGAGGGACCGCCATCATGAACAACGAAACGACGACGCTGACGAAAGCGCGCACCGGCAGGAAGAGCCAGGCCGCGAAGGCCATTCCCGGCGAATGGTGCGTAGGCATTCTCGGCTCCGGGGCAAAGGGCCGGCTGGTGGTCGCCAGCGGCGAGCTGAAGCTGCGCGCACGCCGCGCGGCGAGCTGCCTGCTGGAGCCGGCGGCCGGCGACAGCGTGGCCTGCCTGCGCATCGCGCCCGATGAAGTCTGGATCATGGCCGTGCTGCAGCGCGAGGAAGGCACGGCCAACGTCGTGAGCTGCGAGGGGGGCGCCGGCATGCGCATCGCTGCCGAGGGTGGACGCATCGAACTGGCTGCCGAAGAACTCGACGTCGCCACCCAGCGCACGCGCCTTGCCACCGACACCGCCGACGTCGTCGGCCGCCAGCTCAGCGTGGTCGGCACCAGCCTCAAGCTCGTGGGCTCGGTACTCTCCTCGGTGATGGACCGGGTGCAGCACTTCAGCAGGCACTACCTGCGCACCACCGATGGCATCGACCGCGTGGCGGCCACGCACGTCGAGTGCGAGGCGAAGCAGCTGATGCGGATCGAAGGCGAGCACACGCTGGTCAACGGCCGCGAGCTGGTGAAGGCGCGCGGCGCGCAGATCCATTTCGGCTGAGGCGACGGGGGAGACGAAAAAATGTTCGCCAACTGCCAGCTGATGGGCACGGACATGGGCTTTCCCGATGTCTGCATCACGCCCGCCGCGCCGTCGCCCATTCCGGTGCCGTACCCGAACATCGCCATGGGCCCCATGGCGATTCCGAACTGCCCCACGATCCTCATCATGGGCGGCCCGGCCCACAACCTCGGCACCACCATTCCGATGACCAACGGCGACAACTCCGGCGTGCTGCTGGGCGTGGCCTCGGGAACGGTGATGGGGCCGAGCCGGCACCTCACGGGGGCCTTCACCGTCCTGATGATGGGCATGCCTGCGTCGCGGCTGACCAGCGTGTCGCTGCAGAACAGCACCAATTGCCCGGGCGTGCGCACCGTGCCGAGCCAGCCGCTGGTGTTGCTGCTGGCGCCGTAGAGCGCATCGCAGATGCCTAGGTGGCGCGGAAAGAGCGCCGCTCGTACAGAACAAGGGGAGTAGCCATTCATGGCAGACCAGGAGTTCCGCATCGAGAGCGACTCGCCCGTCAAGGACGAGCTCATGTTCTGGCGCATCGTGGGGCACGAGGCACTGGCGCGCCCGTCGACATACGAACTCACGGTGCTGTCGGAGAACAAGGCCATCGATGCGAAGGACATCCTGGGGCGCGCCTTCGACGTCGTCATCGGCTTCGAGGACGCAGATGGGGGCAGCCATGAACGCCATTGCCAGGGCCACGCGGTGCGCTTCGTGCGCGCGGGCCATGCGGGGCGCTACTTCGAATACCGCTTCACCTTGCGCTCGTGGTTCTGGCTGCTCACCAAGCGCAGCAATTCGCGCATCCATCAGGAAAAGCCCGTGCTCGACGTGCTCGATGCGGTGTTCGAGGACAGCCCGATCAAGCGCTTCAAGAAGACCCGCACCGACAACGTGGTCGGCACCCACAAGCCGCGCCGCTACTGCGTGCAGCACCAGGAAAGCGACTATCAGTTCCTATCGCGCCTGTTGGAAGACGAAGGTATCTATTACTGGTTCGACGCGCACGATGCGCCGGGCACCATGCACATGTCGGACGCGAGCGACATGGCGCACGACAAGCTGCCGGCCGCGGACACCCTGCGCTACGTGACGAGCGACGCCGCCGAAGCGCGCTTCAACGAGATCTCGCGCTGGGTCAGCGAGCGGCAGTTCGACACCGGCAAGTACGCATCGACCGACAGCGACTTCAAGGCGATCAAGAAGAAGCTGGAGGCCGCCGGCGGCACGCCCGACAAGCACGAGCTGGCCGAGTTCGAGGCCTTCGAGTTCGCGGGTGGGTACTTCAACGGTGGCGATGCCGACGACAAGGGCAAGCTGCGCGCGAGGAGATCGGCGCGCGCCGCCAGCGCCACTGGGCGCTCACGCCCTGGCCCGACGTGGCGGCGGGCCGCAGCTTCAAGTTCGAGAACGACCCTGACGGCACGCGCGACAGCGACTACGTGATCGCCGCCTGCACCTTCGTCGCCAGCCACCCGGGCTACGAAGGCGCGGACATCGAGGAGCCACCGGCCCCGCCGACACGGCTTCTGAGAGAAGCTCTCGCGGACGACGCCGTGCTGGCCGACACCTTGCCGGCCTTCGAGGCGGTCGCCGCCCGGATGCCGTCGCTCGATGCGAGCCGCCCGGGCGCAAGCGCTTTCCTGTTGACGGTGTTTCCGGTCGACATGCCTTTCCATCCGCCGCGGCTGACACCGCGCGTGGTCATGCCGGGCCCGCAATCGGCCATCGTAGTAGGCCCCTCGGGCGAGGAGATCCACGCCGACGACTTCGGCCGCGTGAAGGTGCACTTCCACTGGGACCGCTACGACAAGAGCAACGAGAAGTCGACCTGCTGGGTGCGCGTGTCGCAGCCCTGGGCGGGCAAGGGATGGGGCGGCTACTTCTGCCCGCGCATCGGCCAGGAGGTGATCGTCGACTTCCTCAACGGTGACCCCGACCGGCCGCTGATCGTGGGCCGCGTCTACAACGACGACCAGCCCATTCCCTTCGGAACTCACACCCAGAGCGGCTTTCGCACGCGCTCCACGCCCAAGGGCAGCGCGGCCAACTGCAACGAATTCCGCTTCGAGGACAAGAAGGGATCGGAGCAGGTGTACCTGCACGCCGAGAAGAACCAGGACATCGAGGTCGAGAACGACGAGACGCACTGGGTCGGCCACGACCGCGCCAAGACCATCGACCACGACGAGACCACGCACGTGAAGCACGACCGCACCGAGACGGTCGACAACAACGAGACCATCACCGTGCACGGCCAGCGCACCGAGACGGTGGACAAGAACGAGACCATCACCATCCACCAGAACCGCACCGAGACGGTGGACCTGAACGAGACGATCTCCATCGGCCAGAACCGCACCATCACGGTGGGCGCGAGCGAGAGCGCCACGGTGGCGCTGCAGCGCACGCACACGGTGGGCATCAACGAGACCATCACCGTGGGGGCAGCGCAGGAGATCACGGTAGGGGCGATGCAGGCGGTGACGGTGGGGGCGAGCCAGACGATCAGCGTGGGGGCGAACCAGTCGAGCAGCATCGGGGCCAATCGGTCGGTGGATGTGGGCGCGAACCTGTCGACCAACGTGGGCGCGGACGAATCGCGAAGCGTGAGTTCGGGACGGACTACCAGCGTGGGCAAGGACGACTCGCTGTCCGTCGGAAAGAACCTGGTGATCGACGCGGGCGATTCCATCTCCATCACCACGGGCAGCGCAAGCATCACGATGAAGAAGGACGGGACCATCGTGATCAAGGGGAAGGACATCACGATCGATGCCTCCGGAAAGATCAACCAGAAGGCCGGCGGGAACATTCTCATGAAGGGTTCGAAGATCCTTCAGAACTGAGCGCGGGCGAAGAAATTCAAGGAGAGAACCATGAGCGGCAGGGACTCGATCGAGCAAGAACTCAGGACGGAAATGGAGGAGCCGGCGGCCATCGCGCTCTGGAATTCCGTGACGACCGCGGAGCTGGTCGCCATCGCGGACGAGGGACAGACGCCGCTCGTCGTGCTCGGGGGGCGTCCCGGCACGACCGCGGTGCGTGCGCGCAGCGTGGTGGACCTGCACGGCGCCCATATCGGCCGGCAGGTGGTGCTGATGTTCGAGAACGCCGATCCGGCGCGCCCGATCGTGATCGGCGTGCTGCGTGGCGCGCACGGATGGCCGCTGCCGGATGCGCCGGCGCAAGTGGAAGTCGATGCGGATGGCGAGCGCATGCTGGTGAGCGCCAGGGACGAGCTGGTGCTGCGCTGCGGCAAGGCCAGCATCACGCTCACGCGGGCCGGCAAGGTGCTGATCCAGGGTAGCTATGTGTCGAGCCGCTCGACGGGCGTGAACCGCGTCAAGGGTGGCTCGGTGCAGCTGAACTGAGCGGGAAGAGGGTACGTGGAACTCCTCAATGCCACCCGCATGGTCGCGGGGTTCAACCTGGGCGTCGAGCCGAGCGGACGGGAACTGCTCGTGGTGGTCGCCAAGGGAACCTTCCGCATTCCGCCGCCCGACGCGCCGGACGGCATCGTGCTGCACGAGGCGCAGCTGCCGCTGGTAATGGCAGATACCTTCACCGGCGCACCGGGGCTCTCGGCGCCGGTCTACGAAGTGGACTTCGCGCCGCGCAAGCCGCGCTGCGACATTCTCTTGCTGGGTAGCGCGTACGCGCCGGGCGGCCGGCCCGCGTCGCGCGTCGAGGTGGGATTGCGGGTCGGCAGCTGGAGCAAGACCTTCGCGGTGGTCGGGCCGCGCCAGTGGGAATGCGGAATCGCCGGCGTCGGCTCGACACCGCCTGGCGTGTTCGTGCGGCAGCCGATCTCGTACGACGTGGCCTTCGGCGGCGTCGACCTCCTGCATGAGGACCCTGCCCAGCACGCCGCCTTCATGGCCAACCCGGTCGGGCGCGGTTTCCACAGGCACATGCGGGTGGAATGGGTCGAGGGCTGGCCGCTGCCGGCCACGGAAGAAATCGATCACGCCGTGCGCGCGCCCGACGGTAACTACCGGCCCGTGGCCCTCGGACCCGTGGGGCGCGGGTGGGATCCGCGCCATCGCTTTGCCGGCACCTACGACGACGCGTGGCGCCAGAAGCACTTTCCCTTCCTGCCGCCCGATTTCGACGAGCAGTATTTCCAGGCGGCACCGCTCGACCAGCAGGTGCCGCTCGACCACTTCCGCAACGGCCCCGTCGAGGTGCTGATGGCCAACCTGACGCCCGGTGGACTGACGCGCTTCACCATTCCCCACCTGGTGGCGCCGGTGCACGTATTCACTCGCGATGGCGAGCGGGAGGACCACACGGCCACGCTCGACACGGTGGTCATCGAACCCGACGAGGGGCGCTTCAGCCTCACCTGGCGCATGACGCGGCCGTTGAAAAAGGACATCTTCGAGGTCGCGCAGGTCATGGTCGGCAAGAAAGGGCGCGAATGGTGGCAGCAGCGCGATGCCGCGCCTTTCCCCATTCCCGTGATCATGGTGCCGATGGTGCCGGACGACGAAGAGCTGGACGAGGTCGCATGAGCATGCCGACCTCAGCCATCTGCATCCGGCGCACGGGTCTGGTCACCAGCGTGGGGCTGAACGCGGCCGCATCCTGCGCGGCGATCCGCGCCAAGGTCACCAACCCGAGCGAGACGCGCTTCATCGATTCGGAGGGCGAGCGGATCATGGCGCACGCCGTGCCGCTGGAGAAGCCATGGCGCGGACGAGCCAAGCTGGTCCGCATGGCCGCGCTGGCGGTGCAGGAATGCCTGGCCGGCGTGGCGCGCGAGCGATGGGACGAGATCCCCCTGCTGCTGTGCGTGGCCGAACACGAAAGGCCGGGGCGCCTGCAGGGGCTCGACGATCTGCTCTTCGAAGAGCTGCAGGATCTGCTCGGGGCCCGCTTCTCGGCGGATTCGCTCGTGGTCGCGCATGGCCGCGTGAGCGTGGTGGTGGCGCTCGCGCAGGCGCAGCGATTGATCGGCGGCGGCGTGCCGCTGGTGCTCGTGGCCGCCGTCGACAGTCTGCTCGAGTGGCCGACGCTCGGCGCATACGAACGCGGCAATCGCGTGCTGACGGCGGGGAACTCGAACGGCTTCATTCCCGGCGAGGGTGCGGGGGCGCTGCTCGTGGGCGTCCCCGGCGGCCCGGGCGGCGAGGGAGGGCTGGTGTGCGCGGGCATCGGCTTCGGCATCGAGAAAGCGCACATCGACACCGAGGAGCCGTTGCGCGGCGACGGCCTGAGCGCAGCCATCGAGGCGGGGCTGGCGCAGGCCGGCTGCGGCATGCACGACATCGACTACCGCGTCACCGACCTGTCGGGCGAGCAGTACTACTTCAAGGAGGCGACGCTCGCGCTTGCGCGTACGCTGCGCCAGCGCAAGGAGAGCTTCGACATCTGGCATCCGGCCGAATGCATCGGCGAGGCGGGGGCCGTGGCCGGAGTCGCCGCGCTGGCCGTGGCGGATGCGGCGGGCCGCCGCGGGTATGCGCCGGGGCCGGCCGTGCTGGTGCACATGGCGAACGATGCGGGGCAGCGGGCCTGCACCGTGATGCGCTTCGAAGAGGCCGCGGTCTGAGGAGCGCGCGATGAGCAACAAGGTCTTCGCCAACGCCCTGGAGATCTCGTGCAAGGCCGCGAGCGGAAAGACCATGTGCGCCTTTCCGGACGTCTGCTTCACTCCGCCGCAGACGCCGGCCACGCCGCCGGGCGTGCCGCTTCCGTATCCGAACACGGGCTTCTCGTCGGATACGACCGACGGCTCGACCAGCGTCGAGATCTCGGGCCAGCAGGTGATGCTCAAGAACAAGAGCTACTTCAAGCGAAGCAGCGGCGACGAAGCCGGCTGCGCGCCCAAGAAGGGTCTGGTCACGAGCACCAACATGGGAAAGATCTATTTCTCGCGCTGGTCGATGGACGTGCTGGTGGAGGGCGAGAACGTGGTGCGCCACCTCGACATCACCACGCACAACCACAGCTCGTATCCGGGCAACGAGTCGATTCCGTGGCCGCATCTGGAATCGATGGCGCCCGGCGCGGCCAAGGCGGCGTGCGACAAGGAAGTCAAGCGCGAGAAGGCCGCCTGCAAGGATTTCAAGAAGCAGGGCACGAAGAACGTGTGCGCCGCCGCCGGTATGAACATCGGCATCAAGAAGCAGCGGGGGCGCGGGGCGGACTGGAACAAGATGTCGCTCGACGCCATCAAGGGCAAGGAGGCGGCCGACAAGTGCCTGCGCGCGCGCAAGTGCAGGCTCGTGCCCTACAACGCGCAGAAGGACGGCGTGAAGGGCTGCTGCCCGAGCCAGACGCCCGATCACGTGATACCCAAGAGCTCCTTCTACACGGCGGCGGTCTCCAAGGGCAAGAAGCTGCCCGGCTGGAAGAACTACAAGATGAGCGCTGCGCCCTGCATGTGTGCGGAGGGGCCGAGCAACACCGAGGGCAGCCACGGGCTGCGCCATGCGGCCCACAAGTTCATGGGCAAGAAGGTGGGCGCGGGAACGACGCAGTCCTTCGCCAAGGAGATGAACCTCTGCGTGAAGAGCGCGCAGAAGGTGTTCAAGTCGTCCAACTGCAGCAACAAGTGCCTGAAGGCGCAGCTCACCGAGGGGCACAAGGACATGTGCTCGAAGGACCTGAAGGACGCCGAGGTGAAGCATTCGCCTTCGGGGTCCGACGTCGCGAGCGAGGCGGCTCTGGATCCGCTCAAGGCGCTGGGCAACAAGAGATCCCGCTGAAAGGAGAGCGTACATGGCACAACGGCTGGGACTGTCGAAGGACAACCTGATATCGCGAGGCGCAGCGCGCTTCAAGGACCTCGTCTATCTTGCGCTTCAGGACAAGAAGCTCCAGAAGAAAGGCATCGCCCACACTCGATTGGGCAGCGTGGACGAAGGTGAGATCGCCAATGTCAAGGATCTGGCATGGCGTGCGGCCGGTATCTGCGTTGTGCGCAAACCCGCCGAGAAGCTCGTCGCCGTCTCCGGCGACGGCCAGGTATTCACCTACGTGGGTGGACAGGAGGGCAGCGAGAAGATCCGCGACGCCTTCGACCTGCGCGCCTGTGCCGCCATAGACGGATACGCCTATGCCTGCGGCATGAACCGCGAGGTGTTCAGGCGCGCAGGAGAAGGAAAGTGGACCGCCATGCACGCGCCGGCTGCGGAGGGCGACGACGAGGTCGCCGGCTTCGAAGCCATCGACGGCTTCGGCGCGGACGACATCTATGCCGTGGGCTGGGAAGGCGAGTTGTGGCATTGGCAAGCCGGCGCCTGGACCCAGGGGCCGAGTCCGGTCAACGTGGTGCTCAGCGGCGTGTGCTGCGCCGGCGAGGGGAATGTCTACGCCTGCGGCCAGGCAGGCACGCTGCTGCGAGGCCGCGGGCAGGACTGGGAGGTGCTCGAGACCGAGGGGCTCATGGACGACTTCTGGGACCTGCGCTGGTTCATGGGCCGCCTGTACGTGGCGAGCATGAGCGCACTGTACGAGCTGCAGGGCGATGCGCTCGTGCCGGTCGACTTCGGCCGCGACGCTCCCGACAGCTGCTACAAGCTCACCGATGCGGAGGGTGTGCTGTGGTCGGTCGGGCAGCAGAACATCTGCTCGTTCGATGGCGCCGCCTGGCGCCGCTGGGAGTGAGGGCGAGGCCATGAGCATCGTCGCGGCGAACAACACGGAAGGCATGGCCCTGAACAGGCCCGTGCCGGCCGTCGTCGCGCAGCATGCGGAGGAAAGCGCGGTGCTCTTCCATGTGCGGGCGCGGATGGTCGATGCGCCTCATGTCAGGCTGCATCATCTGCGCCGCCTGGACGACCGGCTGGCGGCACATCTGGACGGTCTTGCCGTGGCGGGTGCGTACGGCGCACATCTGTGCGCGACGGCGCTGGCCATGCCCGGCCCGGGCGAACTCTTCGCAACCACCGCGCTGGCGCTCGACACGCACGACGGCCCTTGCCTCGACAAGGTGCTGGCGCTCGCGCATGCCTTGCCGGAGTGCCGCCCCGGCGTGCTGGCCGCCTTCGAATGGGTTTCAGCGCCTTCGTTGCGCGGCATCACCGGCGGGCTGCTGGCTTCTCCATCGGCATTCCATCGCATGGTGGGCATCCTGGCCTGCGGTGCGCATCGCGTCGATCCGGGCGCGCCGCTGGTGGCGGCGCTGGGCGATCCGGACAGCTTGTTGCGCGAGCACGCGCTTCGCATCGCAGGGGAGTGCGGCAGGCTGGACCTGCAGGGCGCTTGCGTGCGCGCCTTGGCCGATGAGGACGCCGCTTGCCGTTTTCAGGCTGCGCGTTCGGCGGTGCTGCTCGGCGACCGGCATGCAGCGATACGGGTACTGCACGAGGAGACGGGCGCAGGCAGGCCGCACCGGGCGCAAGCCATCGGGCTGCTGCTCAAGCTCGCCTCGCCCGAGCAGGCGGTGCCGATCCTGAAGTCTCTGTTCGAGTCGCAGGCGGATGCGCGAGAACTGATTCGCGGCCTTGGCACGAACGGCGATCCGCGCTGGGTGCCTTGGCTGATCGACAGGATGGACGATGCTTCCCTGTCGCGCCTGGCCGGCGAAGCCTTCACGCTGATCACCGGCCTCGATCTCGCGGAGCACGATCTGGAGCGCAAGCCACCCGATGGCGCCGAGACCGGTCCGATGGACGATCCGGCGGACGACGACGTTGCGATGGACGAAGACGACGGCCTGCCCTGGCCCGACGCGGGCAAGGTCGCCGACGCGTGGGCCGTTCGCGCGCAGGGCTTTCCGGAGGGCGTTCGCCACTTCATGGGAGCGCCACCGTCGTGGGACCACGCCGTCCAGGTGCGCGCCCGGGGTTGCCAGCGGCAACGCCGGGCGGCCTCGGAATACCTGTGCCTGCTTCGGCCCGGCACGGCGCTGTTTCCGACCGGAGCTCCTGCGTGGCGCCAGCAGCGCTGGCTTGGCGGACCCGAGGCCTGAGCGTTCATGCGTACCCCGTACATCCTCGCGCTCCTGGCCTTCGTGTTCGCTGTCGCGGCGGCCCTGCGCTGGACGCGCAACGCCGGGCACTCTGATCCCGCCACGCGCACCTGGCTCCTCGTCGCCCTGGTCTTCACCGCCATCGCAGCCTGGCTGCAATGGCATACCTCTTAAGGCGAGATTGCCAACATGTCCCACGGAATGAATACTCCCTGCGAGTTTGTTCGGGTGCATTCAGGCAAAGAGCCTTCGGGGGCCGATTCATGATCCATATCGCTGTCATCACCCGGCAAGGCGCTCCGGCGGGGCAGTCCATCTCTGCGGACTTCGGCCCCAATGGCGGCACCATCGGCCGGGCCGATACCAACACGCTGGTGCTCGACGATCCCGACCGCACGGTCTCGCGCGTGCATGCGCAGGTGCTGTGCCGCGACGGGCAGTACTTCGTCATCGACCGGGGCAGCAACCCGATGCAGTGCAACGGCGTGTCGCTGGGCTCGGGCAAGGAGGCGGCGCTGACCGATGGCGCGCGGCTGGTGGTCGGGAGCTTCGAGCTCACGGTGCGCGCGACGGCCGCCGCGCCGCCGCCTTCGCTGGCCATTCCCAACACTGTGATCGGGGCGCCCGCGGGCGCGCCTGCCGCTGCCGCGTCGTCGAGCGACGATCCCTTCGCCGACCTGCTCGCGGGCCTCGCTCCTGCGCCGGCACCGGCTGCGCCTGCAGTGGCGGCTCCCGCGGCCGCGCTGCCCGATTCGCTGCTCTTTCCCGACCCGATGGAAAGCGGCTCGCGCAACGTGCAGGCCGCGCAGGTCGATCCTTTCGCGAATCTGCTCGGGCCCACGCCTTCGTCGACGCCAGCGGCCGGCCTCGGGGCGCTCGATGATTTCTCCGACCTCGGTGCGCCGCCCGCGCATGGCAAGGCGGCGAACATCGACGAGCTTTTCGGCGGTGTGGGCGGTGGCGGCGGCATCGGCGGCGATCCGCTCGCGCTGTCGCCGCTGGCCGATCCGCTGCTGCAGCCGAACACCGCATCGAACGCCGATCCGCTGGCGGCCCTGCAGCAGGCGGCGCCGGCCACGCCCGTGCCGCGGCCGGACCATCTGCCGATCGACCAGTTCGGCTTCACTCCGCCCAAGGCCGTCGAGCCGCCAAAGCCGCCCGCACCGGTGCCCGTGCCTGCACCATCGCCGGCACAGTTCGACGACATGACCGGCCAGCCGATCCGCATCAGCGGGCCGGAAGGCTCGGGCAGGCCGCTGGAACCGCTGAGGCCTCCGGCGCCGGCGCCGGTTCCACGCCCCGCCGCACCCGCACCGGAGCGCATGGCCAGCGACGACGAATTGCTCGCCGCCTTCCTGCGCGGCCTCGCGAGCACGCACCAGCCGCCCGAGATGCTCACGCCGGGCCTGATGGAGCGCATCGGCTCGATGCTGCGCAGCGCCACCGAGGGCACGCTGCAGCTGCTGCTCACGCGCCAGGAGTTCAAGCGCGAGGTGCGCGCCGAGGTCACGATGATCGCGGCGCAGGCCAACAACCCGCTGAAGTTCTCGCCCACTGTCGAGGTGGCGCTGGCGCACCTGCTGGGCCCCGGCGTGCGCGGCTTCATGCCGCCCGAGGCCGCGATGCGCGATGCCTTCAATGACCTGCGCGCCCACCAGTTCGGCGTGATGGTGGGCATGCGCGCCGCGCTGGCCCATGTCATCGCGCGCTTCGAGCCTGCGGAGCTGGAGAAGAAGATCAGTGCGAAGACGGCGCTCGACGCGCTCTTCAGCGCCAACCGCAAGGCCAAGCTGTGGGACCAGTTCGTGTCGCTCTACGGCGGCATCGCGAGCGAGGCGGAGGACGACTTCCACAGCCTCTTCGGCAAGGCCTTCCTCGAGGCCTACGAGGAGCAGATGGCGCGCCTGAAGTCCGACGGTCAGTAGGTACAAGAGCCGGAGCAGGAAGAACGACGACCCCGGTCGAAGCCCCCACAACAACACCAGCCATCGCGAGGCACCCCGCTTGGAAATCGAAATCGTCACGCTCTCCCGGCAAGGAGGCCGCACCTACAACGAGGACGTGCACGGCCATTGGCACGATGAGCGCTACGTTGCCTGCCTGGTGGCCGACGGTGCGGGCGGCCATGGCGGCGGCGACGTGGCGGCGGCCACCGCGCGCGCCAGCATGCTCGGCGGCTTCTCGGCCGCGCCGGGGCTGGACGAAGCCACGATGCGCGGCCTGGTGGAACAGGCCAACCGCGACGTGGTGGCGCGCCAGGCGGAAGGCGGCAAGCTCGCGGGCATGCGCTCGACCATCGTGTTCGCGGCCATCGACCTCGAAAGCCAGGCGCTCGCCTGGGTGCACAGCGGCGACAGCCGCGCCTACCTGTTCCGTGGCGGTGCCATCGTGGCGCGCACCACCGACCACAGCCTGGTGCAGCAGATGGTGGCCGGCGGCATGCTCGACGAGGAGGGCGCCCGGCTGCATCCGCAGCGCAACATGCTGCTGTCGGCGCTGGGCTCGATCGAGGAGGCGCCCGACATAGCGGTGTCGGAGCGCATGCGCCTGCTGCCCGGCGACGTGCTTCTGCTGTGCAGCGACGGCGTATGGGAGCCCTTGGGCGACGAATGCCTGATCGACACGCTGCACGCCTCGCGCACGCCCAGCCAGTGGACCGAGCTGATCGACGCGCAGGTCAAGGCCAATGCCAAGCCGGGCCACGACAACTACACGGCGCTCACGCTGTGGGTGATCGAGGACGACGGCGACGACGTGACGCGGCTGATGCCGGAGAACGTTGCGTCCACGGATTGCTGAGGATTTCCGTCTCGAGGCAAGGAAAGAGGCAAAGAAGAAGGGCCCGAAGCAATCGCTCCGGGCCCTTGTCGTTCCAGCCGGGTCGGCTGTCCGTTCAGGCGCCGCCCGTGCTCGGCACGGTCTGGGGCGCGACGTAGGTGTACTTGCTCGCCGTCTTCTTCACCTTCTTCAGCGCGTTGCGCAGCTGCGCCGGCATGTCGCTGCGATTGGGCAGGTTGGTGTAGTTGTCGATGCCCTGTTCCTTGCAGCAGTTGGCGCAGCCGTTGTTGAGCAGGTCGAGCGCATAGCGCGTCTTGCTCAGCGTGCTGGAGGCGCCGGGCTCGCGGAACGGATCGAAGATGCCGTCGGGCAGTACCTTCTGTCCCAACGCGATCGCCTGCGTCTGGAAGTGCGTGATGTGCTTCTGCGTGACCGGCCCGTAGTAGCCGTCCACGACGATCACCTCGGTCTGGCCCGGGGGCGGGTCCAGGTCGTGGTTGAAGCCCAGCAGCTCGTAGTAGAAGATCTTGAACAGCGCCTGCACCAGCATCACGTCTTCACGCGTGTTGGAGCCGATCCGGCCTACCGACCAGTCGATGTTGTAGGCGGTGAGCAGAGCGCCGCTTTTGCCGATGAGTGGGGTGCTGAATGCCATTGCATTGCTCCGGTGAGGACGCGTGGGAACCGCACCGGGCACTGGCGCGCCCGATGCCGTGCCCGGCGGGTCCGTCGTCCGTCAGCGCGTCTCGGTGGTCGCGACGTTCCAGCCGAACTTGACTTCGCCGCCGGCCGCGCCCTTGTCGTCCTGGGCCTTGTAGGCGAACTCGATGTCCTTGAACGAGCACGACACCTGCTCCTGCACGTCGCCGCCCTGGGCGCCGCCGGGGCCGACCATGGAGATGAACACTTCCTTGAGCGTGACCTTCAGGTACTCCTGCTGGCCTTCGCCCGATTTGCGGCAGGTCAGGACCATGTCCTTGAAGTGCTTGCCGCTCACGCAGTTCTTGGCCAGCACCGGGGAGGCCTTGTCGTAGACGTGCGTGAAGTGGAACTCGCCGGGCGTGGCCTTGCCCTTGCCCGAGCCGCCGCCGGAGCCTGCGCCCGAGGAATTGCTCACGTTCCAGGTCCACGACGAGATCTCGATCTCGTCCTTGTGGTCCTTGTGGGAAGACTCGCCCTTGACGCCGTCGAGCTTGATGTGAAAGTCAGAAGACATGTTCCTACTCCTTGGAACCCGATTGCGTTCGGGCAGTTGCTGTTGATGATCGAGACGGATGCTTGTGCTGCCGGAGGCTTGTCGGCGGGGCCGGTCCCCGGCAGCTGTGGATAGAACGAAACGGGATCGGGAATTTCAAGAAAAAACCGGCCCGTTCCGAGCTTTCTTTTCTTCTTCTCTTTTTCCTTCCGGCGCCTCAGGCGCCGCCCTTGGCCGAGGGAAGCTTCGACACCAGGCGCAGCGAGACGGTGAGGCCCTCCAGCTGGTAGTGCGGGCGCAGGAAGAACTTGGAGGTGTAGTAGCCCGGGTTGCCTTCCACTTCCTCCACGACCACCTCGGCGGCGGCCAGCGGCTTCTGGGCCTTGGTGATCTCCGAGGAGTTGGCGGGGTCGCCGTCCACGTAGTTCATGATCCACTTGTTGAGCCAGCGCTGCATGTCCTCGCGCTCCTTGAAGCTGCCGATCTTGTCCCGCACGATGCACTTCAGGTAGTGCGCGAAGCGGTTGCAGGCGAAGAGGTAGGGCAGGCGCGCCGCCAGGTTGGCGTTGGCGGTGGCGTCGGGGTCGTCGTACTCGGCCGGCTTGTTCAGCGACTGGGCGCCGATGAAGGCCGCGAAGTCGGAATTCTTGCGGTGGATCATCGACAGCAGCCCCGCCTTCGAGAGCTCGGCCTCGCGGCGGTCGCTGATGGCGATCTCGGTGGGGCACTTCTGGTCCACGCCGCCGTCGTCGCTCGGGAAGGTGTGCAGCGGCAGGTTCTCCACCGCGCCGCCCGACTCGATGCCGCGGATGCGCGAGCCCCAGCCGTAGAGCTTGTACGAGCGGTTGATGTTGGTCGCCATCGCGTAGGCCGCGTTGGCCCAGGCGTACTTGTTGTGGTCGGCGCCGGCGGTGTCTTCCTCGAAGTCGAATTCCTCCACCGGGTTGGTGTTGGCGCCGTACGGCGTGCGCGCCAGGAAGCGCGGCATGCACAGGCCGATGTACTTGGAGTCGTCCGACTCGCGCAGGCTGCGCCAGCCGGCGTACTCGGGGGTGGAGAAGATCTTGGTCAGGTCGCGCGGGTTCGCGAGCTCCTGCCACGACTCCATCTGCATCAGGTTGGGGCTGGCGCCGGTGATGAAGGGCGCGTGCGCCGAGGCGGCGATCTTCGCCATCTCGCCGAGCAGCTCCACGTCGGGCGGGCTCTGGTCGAAGTGGTAGTCGCCCACAAGCGCGCCGAAGGGCTCGCCGCCGAACTGGCCGTATTCCTGCTCGTAGATCTTCTTGAACATCGGGCTCTGGTCCCAGGCCGCGCCCTTGAACTTCTTGAGGTTCTTGGCCAGCTCCTGTTTGGAGATGTCCATCACGCGGATCTTGAGGTTCTCGTCGGTCTCGGTGTTGTTCACCATGTAGTGCAGGCCGCGCCACGCACTCTCGAGCTTCTGGTAGTCGGGGTGATGGATGATCTTGTTGACCTGGTCGGTCAGCTTGGCGTCGATCGCGGCGATCATGGCCTGGATCGACTTGGTCACGTCCTTGCCGATGATGGTGCTGTTGGCCAGCGCCTGCTGCGCCAGCGTGAGCACGGCGGCTTCGACGGCGCTCTTGGCTTCGTCGCTGCGCGGCTTGAATTCCTTCTGCAGCAGCGACGAAAAGTCGCTGCCAGCGTACGCGACATCTTTCAGCGCGCTCTGTTCGAGTGCTTCGGCCATGGTGATCTACTCCTCGTGTGCTCTGATGGTTGTCGACTCAGGCGGCGGGGGCGCTGCCGTCCTCGGGTTTCTTGCTCGCGGCCAGCGTCTGCAGCAGGGCCGGGTCTTCCAGCACCTTGGCCAGCAGTTCTTCCGCGCCGCCCTTGCCGTCCATGTAGGTGACGAGGTTCGAAAGCTGCGTGCGCGCCTCCAGCAGCTTGTTGAGCGCGCCGACCTTGCGCGCCACCGCGGCGGGCGAAAAATCTTCCATGTTCTCGAAGGTGAGCTCCACCTTCAGGTCGCCCTCGCCGGTGAGCGAGTTCTCCACCGCGAAGGCCGCGCGCGGCTTCATGGCCTTCATGCGCGAGTCGAAGTTGTCGACGTCGATCTCCAGGAACTTGCGGTCTGCCACCGGCGCGAGCGGGTCGGCCGGCTTGCCGGAGAGGTCCGCCAGCACGCCCATGACGAAGGGCAGCTGCACCTTCTTCTCCGCCCCGTAGAGCTCCACGTCGTACTCGATCTGGACCCGGGGCGCCCGGTTGCGGGCGATGAATTTCTGACTGCTCTTGGCCATGGAGATGCTCCTTGCGGGTGTGAATGGGGACGGATGCGGGGTGGTGGTCGGGGCTTACTCGGAAGGACGGCGGCCCGTGACCGTTTCAATGGTGTCCATCGCGTTCGGCGCGAGGTTGGCCATGATCTCGAGGAAGCTCACTCCGATGAGCTTCTTGGCGCGCTCGATCAGAAGCGGCGCGGGGTTGCCCGGCTCGGCCTGCTCCAGGTAGCGGATCACGCGGTCGAGCATCTGCACGGCGTCCTGCCGGTTCTGTATCTCGCCGCGCGCGGCGGCGGGGCGCGAGGCCGCGGCACCGTTGGCTTGTGCATCCGCCGCGGCGCCGCCGGAGTCCTGCGCGGCGGCGGCATCTGCCGGCGAGCCGCTGGCGGAGGCGCAGGCCTTCTGCAGCACGCGCGCGATGGAGCGCAGCGGGTCGAGGTCGAATGCATCGGCGCGGCCTGTGCGCTCGGCGATGAGCTTCTTCAGCTGCTCCACCAGCGCGGGCACGCCCAGCGCTGCCTGGATGGCATCGGGCCGCTCGGACTGGATGGCCTCCAGCCCGCCCTGCACCTGCGCCATCGAGTAGGTGGCTTCGCCGCCCACGGCGGTGAGCGCGTTGTGCGCGATGGCGATGTCGCGCACGCGGATCGGCCCCACGCCGCGCGCGACGCCGACCTGCGCCTCGTAGAGGTCGCGCAGGCCCATGGTCTCGTCGGTCAGCGGCGCGAGCGCGTTCAGGCGCATCGTCGGGTCGTTGTCGTCGTCGGCATCCAGCTTTGGATGTATGCCGTCCCAGAAGGTGTCGAGCAATCCGTTGAGCAGCCGCAGGCCGGAGGCGAAGCCTTCCACGCCCTGCAGGCGGGTGGAGGCGCGCAGCAGCAGCACGGCGGCGCGCACGTCCTTGCTGCGCCGCAGGATGTTCCCGGCCTTCTCGCCCACCTCGCGCCACTCGGGCTCGACCGCGGGGATCACCGTGTCGCCGAACTGCTGCTCGGGCTTGCCCTGCGCGTCCGCGACCAGCGCCATGAAGTCCGCGTCGTACTCGAGATCGTCGCCGCACGGCGATGCATCGCCGATGGGCGCGAGCAGTGTTGCAGCGAGTTCGTTGTTCAGCATGTTGCCTATCGGAGTTCGCTGGTGATAATCAAAGATGCGTCTTGACCGGTCAATGCAACGAAGGGAATAGCATGCGCACGCTGGGTACACACCATTCGTCCTATGAGGGCTTCCTTGCCGCGGCAACGCGGCGCCACATCGCCGTTCTTGGCCTTGCTGGAGCCGGTCTTCTGCTTGCGGGCTGTGCGGCGAAGCCCGTGGTCACCACGGTGGCCGTCACGCTCACCGCGGGCGCCGACGCCAACCCCGATGCGCGCGGCCGCGCATCTCCGCTCACGGTGCGCGTGTATGCATTGAAGTCGCCCGGCCCCTTCGAAGGCGCCGACTTCTTCTCGCTGTTTGAGAAGGACCAGGCCACGCTCGGCGCCGAGCTCGTGCAGCGCGAAGAGGTGCTGCTGCGGCCCGGCGAGACGAAGAAGCTCGACTTCAACCTGCCGCCCGATGCGAAGTCGATGGGCGTGATGGCGGCCTACCGCGACCTCGACCGCGCACGCTGGCGCGAGGTGCGCCCGGTGGTCACCGGCAAGGCGCAGTCGCTCGATGTGACCTTCGGCGCGCGTGCGATGCGCGTGGACGCCAGGTAGCCCGTGCGCTACCGGTCATGACGGCCTTCCCGGCCGCACCAAAGGCTGGTCGACGGGAAGGAAGTGCTCGAACAGGTCGTGCACGAAGGCGCCGCCGGCCGCGTCCGACGCGGATGCCGTAAGATAGAAGCCGCGCCAGCGCGGCGCGCGCGGCCCGCGGCCGTGGTTCTCGAACAGCACCTGCGCGAACTGGCGCAGCCCCGGCTGCAGGGCGCGCACCGCTTCCACGAACTCATGAATGGCGAGCCGGCCGGTGGGGCCGGGCTGCTCGCGCAGCAGCGACATGCGCAGCGCGTGCAGCTGCTGAGCGATGGGCTCGAACACGGTGTCCAGCCGCTCGCCAGCCGGAGTCTCGATGAAGGCTGAAGGATCGGTCAGCCTGTGTCCCAGTGCCTGCGCAAGCACTTCGGGCGGCAGCGCTCCGCGCAGGGTCGCATAGCCCGGCAGCCGTTCGAGGCCGGTCACGACGAGGTAGGTGGGCATCTGCAGCCGCAGGCCGTCGCTGGCTTCGCCGAGCAGGCGGCGCGTTCGCGCGGCGAGCGACTTCAGCTCCGTGGCGTCGGCATCCAGAAGGTCGCCGGCGGCCACGGCCACCACGAGGCCGTTGAGCGGCAGGCGGTCGCGCCGCTCGGCCAGCGCAAGCAGTGAGTGAAGCCAGAGGCTGCGCGACTGCGGCGTGCCCGCCTTGTCGCCGACCGCGGCCGCATCGATCTCGATAGCCACCAGCCGATGGGTCAGCCACCAGTGCCACCAGGCGGCACCGGATGCGGCGTCCGTGCGTTCGGCGTGCGCGGTCGCGAGCAGCCCCGCGAGGTTGGCCGATGCATCGCCGAAGAAGAGGAACCACGGCACCGGCGCCGAGGGCCTGGCCCATGGCGCGCGGCGCATGGCCTGCTGCGCCCGCGCCATGCTTTCCTTCAGCGTGTCGACGGCCAGTGCGGTTCCCTCGGCATCGGCCGCCGGTTCGGCCAGCGCGGCGAGGCGCTTGCGCAGCCCGCGCCGGCGCGCGCCCCGGCCGGCATCGCGCACCACCGCGTACAGCAGGCCGAAGCCCAGCAGGCACAGCGCCAGCAGCAGCCAGAAGCGGTGGGCGGGCGACAGCAGCAGGCCGGTCATCGCGAGACGGTCTCCAGGAAGACGAAGTCGGCGATCAGCCGGTCGCTGTTCTTGCTGGCCGCGAGCGACTCGCGCAACCTCAGCAGGTAGGCGGAGGCGAGCTCGAAGGGCGGCCGGTCGGCGGTTTCGGTGAGGGGCGTGGGCGACGAAAGCACTGTGATCAGCACGCTGCCGAAGGGCGGACTCACCAGCCAGCTGGAAGGGATGTCGCGGCCTATCTCCAGGACCTCGCCCGCGTGCAGCCGCGTGGGCTGCTGCCCGGCGTTGAGGTGCATGACGGAGCCGTCGGCCGTGTAGTAGTCGACCCAGATGTAGCTGTCGTGGCGCGGCGCGGTCACCTGCACGCGCACGTTGTCGCCCTCGCGCAGGCGGCCGTCGCGGGCCGTGGGCGCGCTCACGTCGAGGCCGTAGGCCTTCTCGGTGTTGCGCGCCTGGTAGGGCTTGAGGATGGCGAACACCTCGCAATGCGGCCACACGCGCAGTCCGATGTCGAAGCGCGGCGACTTCACGCCGGGCAGGGCGCTCACTTCGTGCTCGACGCGCGGCAGGTCTCCGGGCTGCGAGACGAAGCCGGTGACCCGCGTGCGGCCCTCGTGGTCGACGCTGGCCGTGAGGTCGGCGCAGGCGAAAGCCTGCAGGTGCTGCTCGACGCGCTGGGCCAGGCCGGTGGCGGCTGCGGGCGGGCCGCCGGACCACAGCCACGGCGTGTACAGCAGCGGCAGCGCCAAGGCCAGGGCGGCGGCGCCGAGCAGCAGGGTGCGGTCGCGCCGGCGCGTGTCGTTGGGGCCGCGCGGGTCGGGCGCCTCGTAGGGTTGCGGCGCGATGTGGTCCTGCAGCAGGCTGCCCATGGACAGCGGGCGCAGCAGCAGCTGGCGGCCGTGCAGGTCCTTCAGCTTGCCGAGTTCGCCCTGGTCGCCGTCCTCGAAGTAGTACTGTCCCCTGAAGCCGAGCGCCAGCGCGTGCCAGTACACCTCGCGCACCGCGTCGTCGTCGGGGCCCAGGGCCGAGAGGTGGTGGAAGAACTCGCTGTGGGCGTTGTTGGAGTTGAATAGCTGCACCTGCAGGGGAGCGGCCGTGCCTGTCGCGCCGGCCGCGTCCGGGTGCCGCGCGAGGATCTCGTCGATCCAGGCCACCATGGCGAAGGAGGCCGACTCGATCTGCGCGGCGGGCGTGCCGGCGGCCTCGGCGGCGGCGCGCGCCGCGTCGAGCTGCTGGCGGGCCCGTTGCTGCGCCGCGTCGTGCGGCAGCAGGGGCGCGCCGGACGCGATGGACGCATCCAGCGCGAGGCCGGATGAGATGAAGCTGGAGAAACAGTCGAGAAGGCGGGCCATGGGCGGGCCCGCTCATTCATGCGTTGCGAAGGATGCCTTGCACCGGCGTCTGCAGCGATGGCACATGCCCATGTCCCCGGTTCCTTCGAGTAGGCGGCCATTCTTTCAAAGGGCTTGCAAGGGGCGCCATACCGCTTGGGGTCTATGCCGTTGGTGGGGCCGCCGGCCTTGCTGCGCGGGGCTTTCGCCGGTATCTTCAGCGTCTGCCGTGCTTCGCACGCTGGGATACGGGGAAAAGACATCATGAAAATACTGATCGCCGACGACCACCGGCTCGTCATCGAGGCGGTCAAAGCCAAGCTGTCGGAGCTGGAGCCCGGCATCGAATTCGTCCTGGCGATGAGCGTCGACGAATTGCTTGCCGGAGCCACCGACGACCTCGACCTGGCCCTGATCGACCTCAACATGCCCGGCGCCGACGGCCAGGCCCACATCGACGAGATCCGCCAGCGCCATCCGGCCGTGCCGGTGATCGTGCTGTCGGGCTACGAAGACCCGGCCATCATGCGCAGCGCGCTCGAGCGCGGCGTGCTCGGATTCATACCCAAGGCCTACTCTCCCGACGTGATGCTCTCGGCCGTGCGGCTGGTGCTGGCCGGCGGCGTGTACGTGCCGCCGATGATGCTGACGGCAGTGCCCCCCGGCATCGTGGCCGGCATGGCGCAGCAGGCGGGCTCCGAGGCGATGGTGCGCGGCACCGGTGGTGGCGGCACCCAGACGCTGGAGCACCTGCGCAGCGTGCTCACCGAGCGGCAGGTCGAGGTGCTGCAGCTGCTGTCGCAGGGCAAGCCCAACAAGCTGATCGGGCGCAGCCTTGGCATCAGCGAGGGCACGGTGAAGATCCACCTGGCGGCGATCTTCCGCGCGCTCAACGTGCGCAACCGCACCGAGGCGGTGGTGGCCGCCCAGGCGCTGACCGAGGCGCAGCAGGCCTGAGCGGAGCCGCGCCTTGCGGCTCCTTTCTCCTTTCATTGCACCAGCAGTTCGAACTCGGCCACGGTCATCGTGCCGGTGTTGTCGAACTCGATGCGGTACTTGCTGTAAGACTCGGTGCCCGCCTTCAGCGCGAAGGGGCGGGTCTGCTGGCGCCATGTGAAGCTCTCGTTGCTGCGCTCGTCGAGCGTGACCCAGGCGACGCCGTCCTTCGATGCCTTGAGCTTCCAGCTTCTCGGGTCCTGCCCTGCGTCCTGCGTGCCGGAGGTCAGGGTGTAGATCTTCGGCACGCTGGCGGGCTGGCCCGTGGCGGCGTCGGCCTCGATCCATGCGTTGGCCGACGTGCTCCGCCAGGCGGTGTCGGAGTTGCGGTCGTACACGTTCGCCAGCTGGCCGGTTGCGCTGGACGACACCGTGTAGGCCCCGGTGGGCAGCAGCGACTTCAGCGGCGAGGGCCTCGCGCTGCCCTGCGTGATCGAGCTCGGCACGTCGTTCTCGCCCGTGCCCCACGAGGAGGGCTGCGCACCCATGACGAACTCCAGCGTTGCGCCGTCGGCGATCTCGCTGTGCAGCAGGTAGCTGCGCGTGACCGGCTGGCCGTTCAGGCGCAGGCTCTGCACATAGCGGTTGGTGTCGCTCACGCCGGGGGCGGTGATGACGATGCGCTTGCCGTTCTCCAGGCTAACCACCATTTTCGGGAAGTAGGGCGCACCGATCGCGTACTCGGGCCGGCCCATGCTCACCGGGTAGAAGCCCATGGCGCCGAACACGTACCAGGCCGACTGCTCGCCGTTGTCCTCGTCGCCGATGTAGCCGCTGCCGTCGGACAGGCCGTTGGCGTCGAATCCGGATGTGTAGAGCTTGCTCATCACGTCGCGCAGGTACTTCTGGCCCTGCGAAGGCGCGCCCGCGTAGTTGTACATGTAGATCGAGTGGTGCACCGGCTGGTTGGAGTGCTGGTACTGGCCGACGCCCGCCAGCTGGCTGACCACGTGGGCTTCCTTGATCTCGTGGATCACCGTCCAGTAGCTGCCGGACTGCAGGTAGGTCGGCGCGGAGAAGAAGGTGTCGAGGCTGGCCTTGAGCTGCGCGCGCCCGCCGTGCAGGTTGGCCAGGCCCTGGCCGTCCTGCGGCGCGAGGAACTGGTACGACCAGGCGTTGCCCTCGGTGTAGCCGTAGCCCCAGTCGTCGGGCGTGGTGCCGTCGTCGGTCCATTGGCCGGTGCTGTCCCTCTCGCGGAACCACTTGCCGGCCCAGGCGCCCGCGCCCTTGTCCGAGAAGAGGCGGGTGTAGTTCAGCGCGCGGTCCATGTAGTAGGCATGGTCGTCGGGCTTGTTCAGCGCCTTGGCCATCTGGGCGATGCCGAAGTCGTTGAGGTTGGCCTCCAGCGACCAGGCCACGCTCTCGCGCGACATCGTGTCCGAGGGCACGTAGCCGTAGAAGACGGATTTGTTCATGCCCTTGCGGCCCTTGGCGCCGTCAGTGCTGTTGACCGAGGCGTTGCGCAGCATCGAGGCGTAGGCCGCGTCGGCGTCGAAGTTGCGCACGCCCTTGAGATAGGCGTCGGCGAAGATCACGTCGGAGCTGGTGGCGACCATGCTGTCGCGGTAGTCGGGGCCCGACCAGCGCGGCACCCAGCCGCCGTCCTTGTAGGCGTTGACGAAGCCGTCCAGCATCTCGCCCGCCTGAGTCGGAACGAGCAGGGTATAGAGCGGCCAGGTGGTGCGGTAGGTGTCCCAGAAGCCGTTGTTGACCCAGATCTTTCCCTGCCTTTTCGGCGTGCCGGGGAGATAGGGGCTCATGTAGGTCGGCGAGCCCTTGCCGGTCGCCGCATCGCGCACGTTCTCCCAGGCGGAGTTCGGGTACAGGAAGGCCCGGTACATGTTCGAGTAGAGCGTGATCTTCTTCTGCTCGAAGGCCTTGGCATCTTCCGTGCCGCCTTCCACCTGGACCGTGTTGAGCGTGTCGTCCCACGCCGCGGCCGCCAGCTGCCGGACGTCGTCGAAGCTCCTGTCGCCGATCTCCTGCGCGAGGTTGTCCTTCGCCTGGTCGACGCTGATGAAGGAGGTGGCGATCTTCATGCCCACGACCTTCGCGCCGTCCGGCGTCGCGAACTGCACCCAGGTCTTGATGCTGCCGATGTCGATGTTCTTCGACGCGGTGATGGGCGCGTCGAACTTCGCGTAGAAGTACATGAGCGGCGCGTTCTTGTCGCCGTTGTTGTCCACCATGCCCGATACCGCATTGGCGGCCGTGTCGACCGAGAGGTTGCCGGAGCCCTCGCCGGCGAAGCGGTCGAACAGTACCGTGGAGGTCGGCATGGCGGCAGGCGCGGTGAAGCGGAAGTAGGCCGCATGGTCCGTGGGCGTGATCTCGGTGCGGATGCCGTTGTCGAAGATCACGCTGTAGTAGTGGGCGTGCGCGACTTCCTTGGCCCGCGAGTAGGTCTGTGCGCGGTTGTCCGGATTGAGCCTGCCCAGGTCGCCGATGGGCATGATCGCGAGCGACTGCCTGTTGCCGATCCACGGGCTGGGTTCGTGCACCGCGGCGAAGGACTGGATCGTCTTGATGAGCGCGCCGTCGGAGGTTTCGCCGGTGCTGGTGTGGAATTGATAGAACCAGTTGTTGTCGTTGCGATTGATCGGTGTCCAGAAGTTGAAGCCGAAGGGCACCGCGATGGCGGGGAAGGTGTTGCCCCGCGTGAAGTCGCCGCTCGAATTGGCGCCGCGCATGATGTTGACGTAGTTCGCCAGCGGCTGCCTGGCGAAGGCGGCGGGCCCGGAAGGATTCGATCCGTCGGAGCCCGTGGTCGACGCCGTCGTCGTTGTTGCCGTGGCTCCTGCGCTACCACCGGACGCGTCGCCGGCGGTGCCCCCCGTCGTCGATGGAGGCGCCGTTCCCGCGCCCGTTCCGGGCAAGGGCAGGAACGAGCCGTTCGACCCGCCACTACCGCCGCCGCAAGCGGCAAGCGATGCAAGTCCCATGGCCAGCGCGAGCTGGCGCAGTCTTCGAGTGCTCATCTGTTTGCTCCCTTTCGAAATCGCAGCACGCTGCGCGATTCAGTCTAGGGACGGGGCGCGCAAGCAGCGCCTGTGCTTTCCCGCAAGCAATGCAGCGTTGCGAACGCAACAAGGGAACGGCGAGCTGCGGCCGTTGCTACCAGCGGTAGGTGAACTTCGCCTGCACCGCGCGCCGCTGGCCGAAGTACTGGCCGTTGCCCGCGACGTAGCTCCTGTCGGTGAGGTTGGTGGCGTTCAGCGCGAAGCTGTAGGGGCCCTGCTCGTAGCGCAGCGCCGCGTCCACCAGCGTGTAGGGCGGGTTGTAGCTGCTGTTGTCGGTGCTGGCCGGCACCTTGCCGACGTGGCGTATGCCGCCGCCCACGCTCCAGCCTTTCAGCGCGGGACTGCCGAAGCGGTAGTCCAGCCACAGCGAGGCGGTCTGGCGCGCCGTGTTCAGCGGCTGCTTGCCGATCTCCGCCGGGTTCAGGCTTTGCGTGACCTTGGCGTCGAGCAGCGTGTAGCTGGCCACCAGCTTGAGCTGCTTCGTGAGCGCGGCGCGCGCCTCGAACTCGGGGCCGCGCGTGCGCACCTCGCCGATCTGCGAGACCGGGCCGATGACGAACGGGTCGAAGACGGGCGAGTTGCTCTTGCGCAGGTCGAAGACCGACACGGTGAAGAGCGCGTCGATGCCGGGCGGCCGGTACTTCAGGCCCGCCTCGAACTGGCGGCCCAGCTCGGGCTTGAGCAGGGTGCCGTTGGGGATGGCGCCCGGCAGCGGCGTGAACGAGGTCGCGTAGCTGAAGTAGGGCGCCAGCCCGTTCGGCGCGAGGTACAGCAGGCCCGCGTTGTAGGTGGTCTTGGTGTTGGTGTCGATGCCGAAGGACGAGCTCACCAGCCGGTTGACGCTGCTGCGCGCGCGGTCCTGCCGCACCGTGAGACCCAGCGACCACGGCCCCTTGCGCATCTGGTCCTGCACGTAGAAGCCGCGCTGCGTGATGCTGTTGTCGCCCAGTCCGTTCACGGGCGGGTCTGATACAGGCTGGCCGTACACCGGCGCGAAGGCATCGATGGAGGGCGCCGGGCCGATGCCGCCTTGCTGCGAGCTGGCCTGCCGCTGGTACTCCATGCCCATCAGCAGCGTGTGCGAGACGGCGCCGGTGCTGAAGCGGCCTTCGACCTGGGTGTCGAGCGTGCTGGTGCGGTTTCTCTCGTCGACCCGCATCACCATGCGGTCGAGCGTGCGCAGGTCGCTCTGGAAGCCGGTGCCGTAGACCTGCCGGTAGTCGATGTCGAGCCTGGCGTGGCGCGCGTTCTGCCGCAGCGTCCAGTTGTCGCTGAGCTGGTGTTCGAAGAGGTAGGTGAGCGAGAACGCGTCGCGGTCGTAGCGGTCGTAGCCGGGCTCGCCGATGTAGCGCTCACGCGGAATGCTGCCCCAGGGGTTGGGCGTGATGAGCGCGCCTTGCGGCCAGATGCTCTTGGGCGTGGTGCGGTCGCGCGTGGCCTCCGCCATCAGCGTGACCTTGGTGCGCGCGGAGGGCATCCACGTGAGCGAGGGCGCGATGAAGCTGCGGTCGTCGCGGGAGTAGTCGGTCTGGCCGTCGCTGTTGCGCAGCACGCCGTTGAGCCTGAAGAGCAGGCTGCCGTCGGCGTTCATCGCGCCGCCGATGTCGAAGCTGCCCTGCCGGCGGTTGCGGTTGCCCAACGAGACGCTCACCTCGCGCACCGCCTCCGCCGAGGGCCGCTTGGACACCATGTTGATGGCCCCCCCGGGCGCCGACGGGTCGTACACCGCGCCCGGCCCCTTCAGCAGCTCGACGCGCTCCAGCGCCTGCGGCTCCACCAGCCAGCGCGTGGCGAAGCTGTTGGTGGGGAGCTTGAAGCCGTCGAGGTACTCGGCCGGCGCGAAGCCGCGCACCGTGAGCGAGGCGAAGCGCGTGTCGTAGCCCGCGACTTCGGTAAGCACGCCGGCCGAGTAGCGCAGCGACTGCTCGACGGTGTGCACGGCCTGGTCGTCCATCTGCGCGCGCGTGACCACGGTGACGGCGCGCGGGGTTTCCAGCAGCGGCGTGTCGGTGCGCGTGGCCGTGGCGCTGCGCTGCGCCACGTAGCCTTCGACCTGGCCGTCGGCGCGCTCGCCCGGCGCGTTGACGGTGAGCGTGGGCAGGATGGCGTTGGGCCCGGAGACCGCTGCGGGCGTGCCCGTGGCCTGGCGCACCGCATAGGCGCCGCTGGTGCCGGGCACGGCTTCGAGCCGGTGCGGCGAGAGCAGCTCGGCCAGGCCCTCTGCCACGGTGCGGCGGCCCTGTATGGCGGCGGCATCCTTTCCGCGCACCAGCGCCGGATCGAAGGAGAGCGTGATGCCGGCCTGCCGCGCGAAGCTGCTGAGCGCGTCTTCCAGCGCGCCGGCCGGGATGTCGAAGCTGGCGCGCGCCGGCACATCTGCCGGCTGCGCCTGCGCGCGCGCGGAATTCATGGGCGCAGCCCATCCCGCCGCGATACCCAGCAGCAGCGCGGAAAGCAGGGTGGGCCTTGTCTGCCGGAACCGCCAGAACCCGGGATGGCGGTCCGGAGAAAGGCGTCTCAACGTCGCGCGACAGTCAATGTGCCTCCAGTGCCGCGGTCGAGCCGGACCGGCAGTGTGCGTACCAGCGCCTCCAGCGCGCGACCGACGGGGTCGGGGCCGCTGAGCTGGAAGACGCCCGACACGCGCAGCGATGCCGCATCCGCGTCGCAGAGCAGCGGTGTGGCGTGGTAGCGCGCCAGCTCGGCGATGAAGGCATCGAGCCTCATCTGCCGCGCCACCAGCGCGCCGTCGGTCCAGGCGTCGGGCTCGAAGCTGCGGTCCACGATGCGCTGGGGCGGTTGTGCCGCGCCGCCGCGCACGATGTAGCCGTCTCCCGCCTGGGCGACTACCGGCTGTGCGTCGACGGTGGTGTGGATGGCCACGCGGCCCTCGGTCATCGACAGCCGCGTCTGGTCGTCCTGCTCGCGCACGCCGAAGCGCGTGCCCAGCGCCTCGAAGCGCGCGTGCGGCGTCTCGACCCAGAATGCGCGGTGGCCGAGCAGCGAGCCGCCGTCCGCGCCGGTGCGTACGAAGAGTTCGCCGCGCCGCAGCACGATGCGGCGGCGGCGCGGCGAGAAGATCACCTGCACCTCGGAGCCGGTGTTGAGGTTCAGCTCGGTGCCGTCGGCCAGCGTCACGCGCTTGCGCTCGCCCACGGCGGTGGCGTAGTCGGTGCGGCTCTCCCACGGCTGCTCGCGCCAGACGAAGAGGCCGGCCATGCCGCCCGTGACGGCCAGCCCCATCACGCCCAGAACCCCGAGCGCGCGGCGGCGGCCCTGCTGGGCCCGCAGGCGGGTGGCCGCCTGCAGCGCGCCGTGCGCCAGCGCGCCGCCGGCCTCGCCCATGCGCGGCACCTGGCGGAAGGTGTCTTCCACGGCCTGCACCTGCTGCCAGGCCTGCTCGTGCGAGGGATGCGCGGCGCGCCATGCGCCGCATTCGTCATGGGTCTTCTCGTCGGCGCTGCCGGAGCCCAGTCGCACGGCCCAGGCGATGGCCTGGTCGAGCAGCTCGGCGGCCGTGGCCGTGCCGTCGCCGGTTAGCGGGGTGGAAGGAAATGCGGCTTTCATTCTGGATGGCTCTGCGCACTTCCCGTGATCCCGGTCGCACGAAATAGCCTCGGCCAAAGCCAGGAACACCGCGGAACCGGCTTTGCCGGGCCGCCGGTGTTGCCCCCGGCGAGGGGGGAGGAGAAGCGACACGAAGTGCGCGAAGCCTGGGGGAGTTTCATCATTTCAGCGCCAGGCAGTGACGGATGGCGGTGGCCATGTATTTTTCTACGGAGCTCAGGCTCACATCGAGGCGCTGCGCGATCTCCGCATAGCCGAGGCCGTCGAGCCGCGAGAGCAAAAAGGCGCTGCGCGCCTTGGACGGCAGCCCGTCGAGCATCGCGTCGATGCGCACCAGCGATTCGACCAGCAGCATCTGCGCCTCGGGCGAGGGCGCCTGCGGCTCGGGCAGCGCGGCGATCGCCTCCAGGCAGGCGCGCTCCAGCGTTCGGCGGCGCACGTGGTCGACCACCAGCCCATGCGCGATGGTGGTGAGCCAGGCGCGGGGCTCGCGGACCTCGTCGATGTCGCGCGGGCGGCCCAGCACGCGCACGAAGGTGTCCTGCGCCAGGTCGGCGGCGTCGCCCGGGTGGCCCAGCTTGCGGCGCAGCCAGCCGAGCAGCCAGCCGTGGTGGTCGCCGTAGAGGCTTTCCACGCTGCGCGAAGGAGGACGGTCGTCCGGCATGGAGGAGGGCGAGGAAAAGTCGTTCGGGAACGCGGCGAGTGCGGCAGGCATGAATCTATCTCACTGCGTTGGCGCTGGCGAACGGCGTTTCGCCCCGGCAGGGCAGCCTGTCGGGAGCCGGTGGCTGCGGGTCTGCATGATGGGCGCGAGCGTGGACAGGGCCGTGGCGCCCGCGCGGCCCTGCTCGCAGCGGCCGAAGCCGACCGAGAGCGCGAGGCCGGCCACGGCCGCGCCGAGGCAGCAGCCGTCGAAGAGCCGGGAGCGCGCGGTGCCGCCGGCGTCCCGCGAGCGCAGGCTCTCCCGGACGAAGAGCCGGCGGGTGGCCATCACAGCAGCCCCTTCGGCGCACGCGCGGCGCGGACGCCGTACAGCGGAAACCGCAGCGTGAGGCAACCGTCGCCCAGCGGCGAGGGCGCGGTATAGATGCGCGCACCGTGGCGCGCGGCGATGGCCTGGCAGGCATGGGCCAGGGACGACGTGGGTCGGCCGATGCCGGTCTCGAAGGCCTGCGAGAGGCGGGGCGCGGTGCCGGTGGAAATGTCGGCTTCGCGCAGGCTCACCACCGCCTGGTGTCCTTCGGCGCGCGCCAGCACATGCAGCGTGGCGCCCCGCGGCAAGGTCGCGGCCGCGGCGTCCGCGATGTGAGACACGAGCCGCGGCAGGTCGCCGGCGATGGCTACAACCGTGAGCGCGGCGTCCGGCACGGCGAGGTCGAGCCCGATGCCGCGCTGCGCCAGGGTTTCGCCATGCGTGGTGGGCGTTGTGGCGAGCGCGCGCAGCGGCTGGCGCAGGTCGATGCGTTCGCGCGCGGCGGCTGCTTCCTGCCGGGCGGCGAGCTGGGGCATCGGCGTGCCGTTGGCGCGGGTCGAGAGCGTCTTGCCGGCGAGCCAGGCGGCGCCGAGGGCGAAGCAGGCGGCGACCACGAGGCCGAGGCTGCCGGTGCTCATCGGACGCTTCCCCGGGGGCACGCCGAGGGCGGCGGTGCCTGAAAGCGATGACGGGGGGTCTGAAGCATGGGGAGGCGGCTCCTCTTTTCGGTCTCGGGTGAATGCACTCCCTTGCCGGACGAGGCCCGCAAAACCCGTAATGGCGGGCCGAAAAAATCCGGGCGTCAGGCCCGGCATTCGGGCGCGGCCTTGTCCAGCATGAGCACGATGCGCCCGATCAGCCGCTCGCTGTAGGCAGGCGCGGGATGCAGCACGTCGGCCATCTCGGCGGGCTTGAAGGTCACGGCGCCCCAGTCGGCGAAGAGCGCCCCCGTCTCGCCGGCCACCCTGCGGGCGATGGCGTCGGCCTCGTCCCTGCCCGTCGCGGTGAGCGGCTGCCGGCTGAGCCCGGTGATGACCGGGGTGCGCCCCTCGGCCTGCACATGCGCGACCATGCGGCGCAGCGCGGGCTCGTAGGGCTGGCCAGACATCGCGTCGTTGATGCCGTGCTGCAGCACCACGAAGTGCGTGGTGAGCGGCGCCGTGGAGAACGCCGGCGCGCGCCGGGTGGCGGTGGCGCCCGGCTCGCTGTTGTCGATCACCGTGTAGGCGGGGCGCAGGCGCTTGAGCATCGCGGCGGGCGGCTCGTCGAAGCGCCTGTTGGCGGCATAGCCGCCGTGCAGGATCGAGTCGCCCTCGAAGGTGACGGTGCAGTCGCGCGGGGCCTGCGGGTCCGGCTGGGCTGTCGAAGAGGCCGCGTGCGCCGGCTGTCGCACGGAGGCCTTGTTGTTGCCGGTGTTGTGGTTGTGGCTGTTGCCCCCGCAGGCGGGGACCAGCGCGCCGATCGCCAGGATGGCGAGCAGCGTGAATGCGATGTCGGACAGGCGGACGCAGGCCGCGCGGCGGTGAGCGGGAAGGAAAACCAAGGCAATCTCCGGATGGCGCCACTGGCAATTCAGTGGCGTTCATCCGGTTGCCGAACGAGATGCGCAAACCCGCAATGCGCATCGCAAGGAAATCCCGCTTCAGTCCTTCGACGCCACGCAGGCCATCTGCAGCTGCTGCAGGTGCGAGCGGAACGCGACCGCGTCCTGCCAGCCGTCCACCACGAATCGGTGGTCGCGCGCGGCCGGCAGGTTGGCGGCCGGGGCCAGGTTCACCCGGTAGCGCTCGTCCACCGAGAAGGCGATGTGCAGCGTCTCCAGCCGCAGCGAGGCGGTGGATTCGTGCGCGCCGGGCGCGGTGGTCGCGAGCCGCAGGATGCACGGCGTCGCCAGCGTCAGCCTCGCGTCCACGCTGCGCGCCTCGTGGCGCAGCATGTCGTTGAGCGCGTGGACGTGCTCCGCGGCGCTCATGTCGCCGGCGGCGGGCGCGTCCCTGGTGGGATAGCCGTCGGTGCAGGCGCTTGCCGCTGCCGCGACGGCGAGCCCGGCGGCGATCCAGCGTCGCCGCCGGGCAGCTTGCGGCGCCGTCACACCGCCAGCGACACGATGCCCGCCACGCCCGCGAAGGCGGCCACGCCGGCGAGCAGGCCGGCATCGCGGTGGTTCGAGACGAGGCGTTCGCGCCAAGCCAGGTAAAGCAGCAGGAGGCAGGCGCCGAAGATGATCAGTGAGAGTTCGCTCATGAATGACAGGAATCGATTGGGTGAATGGGGTTGGATGCCCGCGCCGGACACGCCCGCGCGGGACGACGACGAACGCGACGCGCGGGCACAGTGGCCCGCACGTCGCGCATCGCGAGGATTCGTGAAAGTGGAAAAGGAAAGAGATGCGGGCGGACCCGCACCCTCTCTCGCCTAGGCGGCGATGCGCATGCGCGGCGGTTTCAGTGGAACCGGTGGCACGCGGGATGCGGGCGTGTGAGAGTGCTGCGGCGGTGGCGCGTCACGCCACGCGGCGTGGTGCAACGTGGCGTTGCGCAGTCCGCAGATTTCGGAGAGGTCCGGCGCGAGTTCGGTGGCCGGCGAGCGCTCTTCCAGCGTGGTGAACGGCTCGGCCGGTGCCTCGCAATGGGGGCTCGACGACAGATGGAGCCCGGCGACGGCCGGCGCCATCGCCGCCTCGTGCGACTGGGCTAGAGCGGCAAAACTCTGGCAGCCCAGTGCGAGCACGAGCAGCAGCGACAGCAGCCAGCGGGGCATCGTCAGGAGAGCGTTGTTGCAGTGTTCTTCAGCGCTTGGCGAAGACGCCGTTCCACGCGAAAACCGAATTGGGTGCGTTCACGCGCAGCGGCAATGCGGCGGGGCTCAGTGGGGCTTCCTTCCTCTTCGGCTGCGACGGCTCGTGCTCCACGCGCACACCCTTGGCGAGCTGGTCTTCGACCAGGCTCTGCAGCGTGACCGAGCCCAGGAACTCCATCACGTGATGCTTGGCGGAGGCCCACAGCGCCTCGGTGGAATAGCAGCCCTTGCCGCCGGCTTCGCCCTTCTTCGACGAGTCTTCGGCGTCGGACAGCGGCTGGCCGTCGACCGAGGCAAGGATGTCCGCCACCGTGATTTCGGATGCCCTGCGCGTCAAGGTGTAGCCGCCGCCCGGTCCGCGTGTCGCCTTGATCAGCGCATGCTGGCGCAGCTTGCTGAACAGGAGTTCGAGCGACGAGCGGGCAATGTGCTGGCGCTTGCTGATCGACGCCAGTGGCACCGGGCCATCCTGCTCGCGCATCGCGACATCGATCATGGCCGTCAAGGCGAAGCCGCCCTTCGTCGTGAGACGCATGGAGTGTTCCTCGTTGTTGGGTTTTTCAAACAATGCGTCATAGGTGTGCAAAAGGCCCCGAAAAGTTTCCGAGGCATGGCAACTACGGTTTTTGAAACAGTTTGAAAACCCCGGCCAGGCACGATCGCCGCACGACAGCTGAACTCGGACTCCGCTGAAAACCGATGCCGAGGGCTATTTACGGGCCTTTCCAACAAGCGCAACGACCTCCGTGAGATCGGCAATCTGCCCCTGGTGCAGAAGCGCGAGCTTTTCCAGCTTCCTGCGCCCGGCTACCAGCAGATGAACCTCGACCTGGCGCCGGTCGGTGGTGCTGGGCTTTCGCTTGACAAGGCCGGCTTCCTCGCAGCGCGAGACGAGCGCGACCACGCCGTGAAGCTGAGCCTGCAGGCGCTCGGCGATCTCGCTGACCGTCGCCCATTCCCGGCCCGGGAAGGCCTGGGTGTGGAGCATCAGCTGGTACTGCAGCACGGTGATGCCCTCGGCGCGCGCGGCGTCCTCGCTGAAGCGCAGGAAGCTGCGCAGCCTGAATCTGAAGTCGGAAAGCGCCTCGAGCTGGTGCTTCTCGATGCTGCGCGGTTGGCTGGCCATTGACGTCTTGTTGGTGTCATGTGTCGAAGCGGCCAATGTAGCAGCGCCCCCGGAAGACGCATGGGGTAATTACTCACAACATGATCTATTAAACCTCATAGCATGAGGTACCTGTCTGCAACCTGACCAGGAGGCATCGCGCCTCCGCGCTGCCCGTTGCACGCATCCTCCTTGTCCGGCGCCGTTGTCCTGCGGCGGTGCGCGCGGCGAAATCCATTCATCGGAAAGAGAAATTGCCTATGCGGATCCAGAGCCAGAAGACTTTCTTCTCCGGCCTCATGTTCACTTGCGTCGGAGCGGCCTTCGCGATCGGGGCCAACAACTACAACGTCGGCAGCGCGGCCCGCATGGGCCCCGGCTATTTCCCGCTGATCATCGGCACGCTGCTGACGGTGCTGGGGCTGGTGGTGGTCGCGAGCGCATTCACCATGAAGACCGCCGATGGAGATCCCGTCGGAAAGATCGCATGGAAGCCGCTGGGCTTCATCATCAGCGCGAACCTGTTGTTCGGAGTCCTGCTGGCGGGCCTGCACAACATCGGGCTGCCGGCCATGGGTCTGATCGTCGCGATCTACGCGCTCGTCGTCGTCGCCTGCATGGCGGGGGCGAACTTCTCGATGAAGCTTTCGCTGATCCTCGCGACCGTGCTGGCCGTGGGCAGCTACCTCACCTTCATCGTCGGGCTGAAGCTGCAGTTTCAGGTCTGGCCGACCTTCATCAGCGGCTGAAGGAGGAAGGCGCCATGACCGACCTGATCAACAACCTCTCGCTCGGCTTCGCAACGGCCGTATCGCTGCAGAACATCCTGTACGCATTCATCGGCTGCCTGCTGGGCACGCTGATCGGCGTGCTGCCCGGCATCGGCCCGACGGCCACCATCGCCATGCTGCTGCCCGCCACCTATGCGCTGCCGCCGGTGGCGGCGCTGATCATGCTCGCCGGCATCTACTACGGCTCGCAGTACGGCGGCTCGACCACTGCGATCCTGGTGAACCTGCCGGGCGAATCGTCTTCCGTGGTCACGGTGATCGACGGCCATCAGATGGCCAAGCAGGGCAGGGGAGGGCCGGCGCTTGCCGCGGCCGGCCTGGGGTCGTTCTTCGCAGGCTGCGTGGGCACTCTGATCCTGGCCGCGTTCGCGCCTCCGCTGACGGAGATCGCCTTCAAGTTCGGCCCGGCCGAATACTTCTCGCTGATGATCCTGGGCCTCATCGGCGCCGTGGTGCTGGCCTCGGGCTCGCTGCTCAAGGCGATCTGCATGATCATGGTGGGTCTGCTGCTCGGACTCGTGGGCACCGACGTCAACTCCGGCGTTGCGCGCTACAGCTTCGACATCCCCGAACTCACGGACGGCCTGGGGTTCATCGCCATCGCGATGGGCGTGTTCGGCTACGGCGAGATCATCGCCAACCTGGCCAGGCCGGAGGACGAACGGGAGGTGTTCACGGCGAAGGTCTCGGGCCTGATGCCGACGAAGGAAGACTTCCGGCGCATGCTCCCCGCGGTGCTGCGCGGCACGGCGCTGGGCTCCTCCCTGGGCATCCTGCCAGGCGGCGGTGCGCTGCTGTCGGCCTTCGCGGCGTATACGCTGGAGAAGAAGATCAAGCTCAAGCCGGGCGAGGTCACCTTCGGCAAAGGCAACATCCGCGGCGTTGCGGGCCCTGAAGCCGCCAACAACGCGGGCGCGCAGACTTCGTTCATTCCGATGCTCACGCTGGGCATTCCGCCCAATCCGGTGATGGCGTTGATGGTCGGTGCGATGACCATCCACAACATCCAGCCCGGCCCGCAGGTCATGACCAGCAATCCGGAGCTCTTCTGGGGCCTGATCGCCTCGATGTGGATCGGCAACCTGATGCTGGTGATCCTGAACCTGCCGCTCATCGGGCTGTGGATCAAGCTGCTGACGATTCCCTACCGGTGGCTGTTTCCGGCCATCGTGCTGTTCTGCGCCATCGGCGTCTACTCGACCAACAACAACGTCTTCGACATCTGGCTGGTCGCGATCTTCGGCGTGGTGGGCTACACCTTCATCAAGCTGGGCTGCGAGCCGGCGCCATTGCTGCTGGGGCTGATCCTCGGGCCGATGATGGAGGAGAACCTGCGCCGCGCACTGCTGCTGTCGCGCGGCGACTGGAGCGTGTTCGTGTCGCGGCCGATCTCGGCGGGCCTGCTGGTCGCCGCGCTCATCCTGCTGCTGATCGTGCTGCTGCCGTCCATACGCTCCAAACGCGAGGAGGCTTTCGTCGAGGAGGGCGGCTGAGGCGGAGGCCGCCTTCGACCACACCGGGAGGCGGGCAGTCGTTGCGGGCTGGATTCCGGCGGCACTGAGGTTTGGGTGCTGCTCGGATAGAGTGCCGGGAATCCCTCGAAACTCTGCTCGCGCGTCCTTGAACTCCATCAGCTTCTCCCGCACCCGCTTCGACGCCGCCATCGTCGACCTCGACGGCACCATGGTCGACACGTTGGGCGACTTCGCCGCCTCGCTCAACCGCATGCTCGACGATCTCTCGCTGCCGCACGTGGCGCCTTCCGCCATCGAGAAGATGGTGGGCAAGGGCTCGGAGCACCTGATCCATTCCGCGCTCGTGCACGTGATGGGGCCGGCCGTCGCCGATGCCGCGGAGGCCGACGCGAAAGCGCGTGCGCTGTTCGACCGGGCCTGGGAGCGTTATCAGCATCACTACCTCGCCATCAACGGGCGGCATTCGGCGGTGTACCCCGGCGTGATCGAAGGGCTGAAAGCGCTGCGCGCACAGGGCCTGAGGCTGGCGTGCCTCACCAACAAGCCGACCTCGTTCGCCAAGCCGCTGCTGGCCGACAAGGGGCTCGACGGCTTCTTCGAGCTTGTGTTCGGCGGCGACGCCTTCGAGCGCAAGAAGCCCGATCCGCTGCCGCTCTTGAAGACCTGCGAGGCGATGGGCACGGCACCTGAGCGCACGCTGATGGTCGGCGACTCGAGCAACGACGCGCGCGCCGCGCGTGCGGCGGGTTGTCCCGTGGTGCTGGTGACCTACGGCTACAACCACGGCGAGCCGGTGCGCGGCGTGGATGCCGACGGTTTCGTCGATTCGCTGGCCGAGTTGGCGCCGGCCGCCGCGCGGTAGCAGCGCCAGTTACTGCTTGCCGAGCAGCGCGTCCTTCAGCTTCCAGTCGGCCGGGTTCGGGCCCAGCCAGATGCGCAACAGCGCGTTGAAGAAGGCCTGCTCCTTGATCGGATCGGGCTGGGGCACGCCGCGCACGGTGATCAGCGTGCCTGTGCCGGGCAGCCAGTCGATGGTGAAGGTGTCGCCGGTCTTCAACTGTTTCTGGTCAGCGAACATCTGGCCCATGCGCAGCAGGCCCGGAATGAGGTTGACCATCTCGCTCTTGGGTGAGTTGTCTTCCACGCCCTTGGTGAAGAGCTTGCCGAGCTCGTTCGCGTCGATGTCGCGCAGCATCGTGATGGCCACGCGCTTGGGGCCGGGCGCGGCCAGTGCTTCCTCGGGCGTCGACACCTTCTTGCCCACGTAGAGGCCGGCCGTGTAGACCTTGAAGATGGCCTTGTAGCGGATGCCCGCGCCATTGAGCACGAGGGGCGCGCCACGCAGATCCAGCTGGTCTTCGAGCTTGACGCCACCTACGTCGACCTGTGCGGCCGGCACACCGAGGCTGGCGGCGGCGAGGCAGGCGGCCAGGACGAGGCGAGGGAACACGGTCGTGAGCGGAAGGGCGGTCAACGCTGTCTCCTTGAAAATTTGCGAACGGTCGTTCGAATGTATCTTTTCGTTCTACTCCTTCGGCTTCGGGGGAACCCTGAAAGCCACCGCCGATGCGCCCGGTTGCACGTTCGGGCGTTTTCGTGGGCTAAACTCCGCAGCTCATATGTTCGTTCATCACGTCATTCAAACAGGTGAAGGCAGCCGGGGAGCCTGGCCCTGGCGTCGCCATACTTCGCTGACTGTTTGATTGCGCGGCGCACGCCGTGCGCCCGCGGTTCCGGACCGGCACGTTCGCCGGCACCGGGCCAACCCGTGAATGACCTTGCCGCCGGCCGAAGGAGCGCCGCAGGCAACTGGAGAACGAATCCGTGATCACCGAACTTGAATTCAAGAGCCTCAGCGCCCAGGGCTACAACCGCATTCCGCTGATGGCCGAGGCCTTCGCCGACCTCGAGACTCCTCTTTCCCTCTACCTCAAGCTGGCCCATTCGCAAGGCGGCGGCAAGCACAGCTTCCTGCTCGAATCGGTGGTGGGCGGCGAGCGCTTCGGGCGCTACAGCTTCATCGGGCTGCCGGCGCGCACGCTGCTGCGCGCCAGCGGCTTCGGCGCCGAAGCCGTCACCGAGGTGGTGACCGACGGGCAGGTGATCGAGACCATCCGCGGCAATCCGCTCGATTTCGTCGCCGAGTACCAGAAGCGCTTCAAGGTCGCGCTGCGCCCGGGCCTGCCGCGCTTCTGCGGCGGCCTTGCCGGCTACTTCGGCTACGACACCGTGCGCCACATCGAGCGCAAGCTCGAGAAGACATGCCCGCCCGACGCGCTGGGCTGCCCCGACATCCTGCTGCTGCAGTGCGAGGAACTGGCGGTCATCGACAACCTCTCGGGCAAGCTGTACCTCATCGTCTATGCCGATCCGAAGCAGCCCGAGGCCTATGCGGTGGGCAAGCGCCGGCTGCGCGAGCTGAAGGAAAAGCTCAAGTACTCGGTGAGCGCGCCCATCGTGAAGCCCACGCAGCCGCACCCGCCCGAGCGCGGCTTTGCCAAGGCCGACTACCTTGCGGCCGTGGAGCGCGCAAAGGAAATGATCGCCGCCGGCGACTTCATGCAGGTGCAGGTGGGCCAGCGCATCAGCAAGCGCTACACGGAGTCGCCGCTGTCGCTGTATCGCGCGCTGCGTTCGCTGAACCCGTCGCCCTACATGTACTACTACAACCTCGGCGACTTCCACGTGGTGGGCGCTTCGCCCGAGATCCTGGTGCGCCAGGAGAACACCGGCGAGGGCGAGCAGAAGATCACCATCCGCCCGCTGGCCGGCACCCGCCCGCGCGGCGCGTCGCTGGAGCTCGACAAGGCGGCCGAGGTGGAACTCATCAACGACCCGAAGGAACGCGCCGAGCACGTGATGCTGATCGACCTCGCGCGCAACGACATCGGCCGCATCGCCAAGACCGGCAGCGTGAAAGTGACGGAAGCCTTCGCGGTGGAGCGCTACAGCCACGTGATGCACATCGTGAGCAACGTCGAAGGCACGCTGAAGGACGGCATGACCGCCATCGACGTGCTCAAGGCCACCTTCCCGGCCGGTACGCTGACCGGCGCGCCGAAGGTGCATGCGATGGAGCTTATCGACGAACTGGAGCCCACCAAGCGCGGCCTGTACGGCGGCGCCTGCGGCTACATCAGCTACGCGGGCGACATGGACGTGGCCATCGCGATCCGCACCGGCATCGTGAAGGACCAGATGCTGCACGTGCAGGCCGCGGCCGGCGTGGTGGCCGACTCGGTGCCCGAGCTGGAGTGGAAGGAAACCGAGGCCAAGGCTCGGGCGCTGCTGCGGGCGGCGGAACTGGTCGAGGAGGGGTTGGAATGAGTGGCGTGGGATACGGGCAGCCGAACGCAGAGGGCGCGAAGGTTTCGCAGAGGTCGCAGAAGGAACCGCCAGGTTTTGAAAATGACTGTTCGCACGATGTCATCGGCGCGGCGGTCGAGGTTCAACGTGTGCTTGGCACGGGGCTTCTGGAAAGCGCCTATGCGGCTGCGATGGCGATCGAACTGCATGAGCGCGAGTTGGCGTTCGAACGCGAAGTCCCGATCGAGGCGGTCTACAAGGGGCGCCCGCTGGGCATCGCATACCGCGCAGACTTCGTGATCGAGGGCAGCGTGCTGCTCGAACTCAGGGCCATGGATGCCGTCAGCGAGGCGCATCGTGCGCAGTTGCTGTCGTATCTGCGCGTCTCCGGCATGAAGCTGGGCCTGCTGATCAACTTCCATACCTTCCCCGTCGTCAAGGGAATCCATCGGGTGGTGAACAAGCTATGAAGACCTTCTTTTTGAATTCCTTCTGCGATTTCTGCGAAACCTTCGCGACTTCTGCGTTCGGAAGTCCGGATTCGGAGGGCCTCGAAAAATGAAGCTCCTGATGATCGACAACTACGACAGCTTCACCTACAACATCGTCCAGTACTTCGGCGAACTGGGTGCGGACGTGCAGGTGCACCGCAACGACGAGATCACGGTCGAGCAGATCGGCGAGCTGATCGCTTCGGGCGTGACGCGGCTGGTGGTGTCGCCGGGGCCTTGCTCGCCGGCGGAGGCGGGTGTGTCGGTGGCGGCCATCGAGGCCTTCGCCGGCAAGCTGCCCATCCTGGGGGTGTGCCTGGGGCACCAGGCCATCGGTGCGGCCTTCGGCGGCAAGATCGTGCGCGCGCAGCAGCTCATGCACGGCAAGACCAGCGAGATCACGACCACGCAGGAAGGTGTGTTCGCGGGGCTGCCCCAGAGGTTCGTCGTCAACCGCTACCACTCGCTTTCCATCGAGCGCGAGAGCTGCCCCAAGACATTGGCTGTCACCGCCTGGACCGACGACGGCGAGATCATGGGCGTGCGTCACACCGGCTTCGCGCACGATGTGCGCATCGAGGGCGTGCAGTTCCATCCGGAATCGATCCTGACGGAGCACGGTCACGCCATGCTCAAGAACTTTCTGGATTGACCACCACCATGACCACCGATCGCACTTCCTTCGTCGACCTGCGCAGCGACACCGTCACCCAACCCACGCCCGCGATGCGCGAAGCCATGATGGCTGCGCCCTTGGGCGACGACGTCTTCGGTACCGATCCGAGCGTGAACGCGCTGCAGGAAAAGATCGCGGCCATGCTGGGTTTCGAGGCGGCGCTGTTCGTGCCCACCGGCACGCAGAGCAATCTGTGCGCGATCCTGTCGCACTGCGGCCGCGGCGACGAGTACATCGTCGGCCAGCAGGCGCATTGCTATCGCTGGGAAGGCGGTGGCGCGGCGGTGTTCGGCAGCGTGCAGCCGCAGCCGCTCGACCACGCGCCTGACGGCACGCTGCCGCTCGCGCAGATCGAGGCGGCCATCAAGCCCGACGACGCGCACTTCGCTCGCACGCGGCTGCTGGCGCTGGAGAACACGCTGGGCGGTAAGCTGCTGCCATTCGAATACGTGCAGGCGGCGACCGATCTCGCGAAGAGCAAGGGACTGCAGCGACATCTGGACGGTGCGCGGCTCTTCAACGCCGCGACCGCGCAGGCCGCGCTGAACAAGCGCGGCGACATCCGGGCCGAAGCCCGCCGCATCGCGCAGTGCTTCGACAGCGTGTCGGTGTGCTTCAGCAAGGGGCTTGGTGCGCCGATCGGCTCGGCGCTGGTCGGTTCGCGCGAGTTCATCGCCCGCGCGCACCGCATCCGCAAGATGGCTGGCGGCGGCATGCGGCAGGCCGGCCTGCTGGCCGCGGCGGCGTCGCATGCGCTCGACCACCATGTCGACCGCCTTGCTGACGACCACGCGCTGGCACAGCGCCTGGCGCAGGGGCTCGAAGGCATCGAGGGGCTGAAGGTGGAGGCGCCGCACACGAACATCGTGTTCGTCGATCTCGCCGGTGCTGCGCAGGCGCGCTCTTCGGAGCTGCTGGCGAGCCTCAATTCGCAGGGCATTCTTGCGACGGGACTCTACCGGCTGCGCTTCGTGACGCACCTCGATGTCGACGTCGCCGGCGTGGACCGGGCCGTTGCCGCGATCCGCGCCTTCTTCGCCAAATCCTGAAAACGGCGGGAACGCGATGCCCGATCTTCCGCATCTGCTCGCATTCATCGCCGCCGGCTGGCTGCTGAACCTCACGCCGGGGCCCGACGTGCTGTACGTGGTCACGAATTCGCTGCGTTCGGGCGCGCGCGCCGGCATCATGGCCGGGCTGGGCATTACGACAGGGTGCTTCGTGCACGTCTTCGCTGCCGCCATCGGCGTGGGCACGCTGATGGCGACTTCTGTCGGGGCCTTCACCGTGCTCAAGTACATCGGCGCGGCCTACCTGCTGTACCTTGGCGTGCGCATGCTGATGTCGCGCGCCACGCCGCCCGCCGATCTCGACGCTGCCGCCGCGGCGGTGAGCGGGGAACGCAGCCTCAAGGCGATCTTCGTGGGCGGCTTCTGGACCAACGTGCTCAACCCGAAGGTCGCGCTGTTCTTCCTGGCCTTCGTGCCGCAGTTCATTGCGCCGGGCACCGGCAACACGGCGCTGGCCTTCGTGCTGCTGGGCGTGCTGTTCAATCTCAACGCCGTTCCCGTCAACGTGGGATGGGCGCTGGCGGCGGGCTGGATGGCGCGCCGCAGTGCTGTGCGCAAGGGCATGCACTGGCTCGACCGCGCCGCCGGCGTGCTGTTCATCGGCTTCGGCCTCAAGCTCGCGTTCACCGACGCGCCCGCCGCCGTTCGCGTCGGCCGCTGATTCTTTTCGAGGAGACTTTCCATGATCACCCCCCAGGAAGCGCTGCAGCGCACCATCGAGCACCGCGAGGTCTTCCACGACGAGATGCTGCACATCGTGCGCCTCATCATGAGCGGCGAGTGCTCGCCCGTGATGATGGCCGCGCTGATCACCGGCCTGCGCGTGAAGAAGGAAACCATCGGCGAGATCACCGCCGCCGCGCAGGTGATGCGCGAGGTGTCGACCAAGGTGCCGGTGAAGGACACGACGAACCTCGTGGACATCGTGGGCACGGGCGGCGACGGCTCGCACACCTTCAACATCTCGACCTGCTCGATGTTCGTGGCCGCCGCCGCGGGCGCCAAGGTGAGCAAGCACGGCGGGCGCAGCGTGTCGAGCAAGTCGGGCAGCGCCGACGTGCTGGAGTCGCTGGGGGTGAACATCAACCTCAAGCCCGAGCAGATCGCGCGCTCCATCGAGGAGTGCGGCATCGGCTTCATGTTCGCGCCGAACCATCATCCGGCGATGAAGAACGTCGCGCCGGTTCGCAAGGAGCTGGGCATCAAGACCATCTTCAATATCCTCGGGCCGCTGACCAACCCGGCCGGCGCTCCGAACATCCTGATGGGCGTGTTCCACCCCGACCTCGTGGGCATCCAGGTGCGTGCGCTGCAGCGGCTCGGTGCCGAACATGCGGTGGTGGTCTACGGGCGCGACGGCATGGACGAGATCTCGCTCGGCGCGGCGACCATGGTGGGCGAGCTGAAGGATGGCGAGATCCGCGAATACGAGCTGCATCCCGAGGACTTCGGCTTCCAGATGTCGAGCAACCGCGCGCTGCGCGTGGAAACGCCTGAACAGTCGAAGGCGATGCTGCTGGCCGTGCTCGACAATCAGGCCGGCCCGGCGCTAGACATCGTGCTGCTGAACGCCGGGGCGGCGCTTTACGCGGCGAACGTGGTCGACTCGGTGCAGGCGGGCGTGGAGCGCTCGCGCGCCGCCATCGCCTCGGGCGCGGCAAAGGCCAAGCTGGCGGAGCTGGTCAAGGCCTCCTCGACCGTCTGAGCTTCAAGAGAACAGGAAACCCAGAAGTCATGTCCGACATCCTCGACAAGATCGTTGCCGTCAAGCGCCAGGAAGTGGCCGCGGCACTGAAGCGCACGCCGCTCGAAGCCGTGCGCTTCGACGCCGAGAGCCGCGTGCTGACGCGCGACTTCGAAGGCGCGCTGCGAGCCAAGATCGCGGCAGGCCAGGCCGCGGTGATCGCCGAAGTCAAGAAGGCCAGCCCGAGCAAGGGTGTGCTGCGCGCGGACTTCATTCCGGCCGACATCGCGCAAAGCTACGCCGAGGGCGATGGCGAGATCAGCGCGGCCTGCCTCTCGGTGCTGACCGACAAGCAGTTCTTCCAGGGCGGCGTGGACTATCTCAAGCAGGCGCGCGCCTCGTGCGAGCTGCCGGTGCTGCGCAAGGATTTCATCGTCGATGCGTACCAGGTGTACGAGTCGCGCGCGATAGGCGCCGACGCGATCCTGCTGATTGCCGCCTGCCTCGACGACGCGCAGATGAAGGACTACGAAGCCATCGCGCGCGGGCTGGGCATGGCGGTGTTGGTGGAGGTGCACGACGCGGCCGAGCTGGACCGCGCGCTCGGGCTGAAGACGGCGCTGATCGGGATCAACAACCGCAATCTGCGCAACTTCGAGGTGTCGATACAGGCGACCATCGATCTGCTGCCGAAGCTGCCTGCCGATCGCCTGCCGGTGACTGAGTCGGGCATCGGCACGCGCGAGGACGTGGCCACCTTGCGCGCGGCCGGCGTCAACGCCTTCCTGGTCGGCGAGGCTTTCATGCGCGCCAAGGAACCCGGCGAGGCCCTCGCTGCATTGTTCAAATGAGCCGGCCCGATCAGCTGTCGAGCAGCAATCCGGCCGACTGGCCGGTGGCCCCGGGCTGGCAGCCGCTGGTCGACGAGTTCTTCGGCAGTGCCGTGGGGCGGAAGCTGCAAGACTTCCTGCGCGAGCGGCTTGACGCTGGCGCCGTGATCTTTCCGCCGCAGCCGCTGAGGGCGCTGGAACTCACGCCGCCGGAAGACGTGCGCGTGGTGATCCTGGGGCAGGATCCGTATCACGGGCGCGGCCAGGCCGAGGGGCTTGCGTTTTCCGTGGCGCCCGGCGTGGCGCTGCCGCCGTCGCTGCGCAACATCTTCAAGGAATTGCAGCGCGACCTGGGGACTGCGCCGCCGCCGTTTCCGAATCCGGGCGGCAGCCTGGTGAAGTGGGCCACGCATGGCGTGCTGCTGCTGAACACCTGCCTGACGGTCGAGGAGGCCCAGCCAGCCAGCCATTCCGGGCGTGGCTGGGAGGTGCTGACGGATGTCGTCATTCGGCATGTTTCAAACGGCGCTAAACCTGTTGTTTTTATGCTGTGGGGCTCTCATGCTCAGAGTAAGCGGGCGTTGATCGATGTTGGGCGCCATAAGGTGCTGATGTCGAATCATCCGTCGCCTCTTTCGGCTCAACGGCCGCCCGTGCCGTTCATCGGCTGCGGTCATTTCGGCGAAGCGCGCGCTTGGCGGGAGGCGCAGCGGTCGGAGGGGTGAAAACTTAGGCGATAATCGTGGGCTAACGCCTCGAGCGGTTTTCCTGCATCTTTGTTGATGCATGGGTTTCCGGGTAGTCACAAAACCGTGCTATATTTCGAGGTTCGCCGGAGAGGTGGCCGAGTGGTTAATGGCAGCAGACTGTAAATCTGCCCTCTTACGAGTACGCTGGTTCGAATCCAGCCCTCTCCACCAGCGATGAATTTGGTTTCTAAGAGCGTTTGGATTTCGCGCTTTGGGTGCCTCGAGTGCTCCTGATGCGGGAGTAGTTCAATGGTAGAACCCCAGCCTTCCAAGCTGATGACGCGGGTTCGATTCCCGTCTCCCGCTCCAGAGACCCGGTTCGGCGCCGGAAGCGAATGGTTAGATAAAGCCCTTTTGGCTCAGTGGTAGAGCACTCCCTTGGTAAGGGAGAGGTCGCGGGTCCGATTCCCGCAAAGGGCACCAGTTTTTGGGGGTTGCAAAAGCTGCATTGCAACCCATCTGCATACGTTGGAAACGTTTTTTTCGGAGTCGAAAAATGGCAAAAGGTAAATTCACCCGCACCAAGCCGCACGTGAACGTGGGCACGATCGGTCATGTCGACCATGGCAAGACCACGCTGACGGCTGCGATCGCAACGGTGCTGTCGTCGAAGTTCGGCGGCGAAGCCAAGGCCTACGACCAGATCGACGCTGCGCCTGAAGAAAAGGCACGCGGCATCACGATCAACACCGCGCACGTCGAGTACGAAACGGCCAACCGCCACTACGCACACGTCGACTGCCCCGGCCACGCCGACTACGTGAAGAACATGATCACCGGCGCCGCCCAGATGGACGGCGCGATCCTGGTGTGCTCGGCCGCCGACGGCCCGATGCCCCAGACCCGTGAACACATCCTGCTGGCTCGCCAGGTGGGCGTGGGCTACATCATCGTGTTCCTGAACAAGTGCGACATGGTCGACGACAAGGAGCTGCTCGAGCTGGTCGAGATGGAAGTCCGCGAACTCCTCGACAAGTACGAATTCCCCGGCGACGACACCCCCATCATCCACGGCTCGGCCAAGCTGGCCCTGGAAGGCGACAAGGGCGAGCTCGGCGAAGGCTCGATCATGAAGCTGGCCGAAGCCCTGGACACGTACATCCCGACGCCCGAGCGCGCCGTGGACGGCACGTTCCTGATGCCCGTGGAAGACGTGTTCTCGATCTCGGGTCGCGGCACGGTGGTGACCGGCGCCGTCGAGCGCGGCGTGATCAAGGTCGGTGAAGAAATCGAAATCGTGGGCATCCGCCCGACGGTCAAGACCACCTGCACCGGCGTGGAAATGTTCCGCAAGCTGCTGGACCAGGGCCAGGCTGGCGACAACGTCGGCGTGCTGCTGCGCGGCACGAAGCGCGAAGAAGTCGAGCGCGGCCAGGTGCTGTGCAAGCCCGGCTCGATCAAGCCGCACACGCATTTCACCGCCGAGGTGTACGTTCTGTCGAAGGATGAAGGCGGCCGTCACACGCCGTTCTTCAACAACTACCGTCCGCAGTTCTACTTCCGCACGACGGACGTGACCGGCGCGATCGAGCTGCCCAAGGACAAGGAAATGGTCATGCCCGGCGACAACGTCAGCATCACCGTGAAGCTGATCGCTCCGATCGCCATGGAAGAAGGCCTGCGCTTCGCCATCCGCGAAGGCGGCCGCACCGTGGGTTCGGGCGTCGTGGCGAAGATCCTCGACCTGTAATACGGCGGGCGCGAAGAGTACCGGAGGGGTATAGCTCAATTGGCAGAGCGTCGGTCTCCAAAACCGAAGGTTGTAGGTTCGATTCCTACTGCCCCTGCCACTTAAGGTGGCACTCCGAAAAGCCCGTCGCGTCCCGACGGGCTTCGGCGTCTCAAGAGACGCATTGAATTGAAGGCCTCAGGGTCACAGGAAATCAGCCGAACATGGCCACTTCTCAAATCGAAACGGTGAGCACCGGCGCCGACAAGGCCAAACTGGCTGCGGCGGTGGTGCTGGCAGTGGGCGCCATCGTGGCGTTCTATCTGCTGGCGCGCCAGGGCTCGCTGGTGCAATGGGCTGCGCTGCTGGTCGGTCTGGCGGCGGCTGTGGTTGTTTTCGGTAGTTCGGAGAATGGCCGCCAGCTTTGGGCGTTCGGCCGCGATTCGTGGCGCGAAGTCAGGAAGGTCGTCTGGCCGACCCGCAAGGAGGCGATGCAGATGACGGCCTACGTGTTCGCCTTCGTGGCGATCATGTCCGTCTTTCTCTGGCTGACCGACAAGACGCTCGAGTGGGTATTTTTCGACCTCATTCTGGGCTGGAGAAAGTAGATGACTGACGACGCAGTTGAAACCACGCCGGGCGCGCCGGAGGAAGAAGGCACGTCCGTGCTGGCTCCTGCCGCCAACCCTGATCTGCGTTGGTACGTGGTGCATGCCTATTCGGGCATGGAAAAAGCCGTCGAGCGCAACATCACCGAGCGCATCAACCGCGCCGGCATGCAGGACAAGTTCGGCCGCATCCTGGTCCCGACCGAAGAAGTGGTCGAGATCAAGAATGGCCAGAAGCGCACCACCGAGCGTCGCTTCTTCCCGGGCTACGTTCTGGTCGAAATGATCATGGACGACGAGAGCTGGCACCTGGTGAAGCACACCAACAAGGTGACGGGTTTCGTGGGCGGCGCCAAGAACCGGCCGGCCCCGATCTCGCAGAAAGAGGTCGAAGACATCGTCAGCCAGATGCAGCAGGGCACGGAGAAGCCGCGCCACAAGATCGAATTCACCGTCGGCGAATTCGTGCGCGTCAAGGAAGGCCCGTTCACCGACTTCAACGGCACCGTCGAGGAAGTCAACTACGAGAAGAGCAAGGTCAGCGTGTCGGTCATGATCTTCGGCCGCGCGACGCCTGTGGAACTCGAATTCGGCCAGGTCGAGAAGACCTGAGCCCCGGACCGCGAGGTCCGAACCATTCCCGGCTGCGCGTTGTCCGACTCGGCGCGCGGCCTTGATCGAAGAGTCGTTTAACCCCGGGGAGCCTCGGCCGCAAGCCGAAGCGATATCACCCGCAAGGAGCAAAAAGCATGGCGAAGAAAATCGTCGGCTTCATCAAGCTGCAAGTGCCAGCTGGTAAGGCCAACCCGTCCCCGCCGATCGGTCCTGCACTCGGTCAGCGCGGTCTGAACATCATGGAATTCTGCAAGGCGTTCAACGCCCAGACGCAGAGCTACGAGCCGGGTCTGGCGCTGCCGGTGGTCATCACCGCTTTCGCCGACAAGAGCTTCACCTTCATCATCAAGTCGCCGCCCGCTGGCGTGCTGATCAAGAAGGCGATCAAGCTCGAGAAGGGTTCCGCACGTCCGCACACCGACAAGGTCGGCAAGATCACGCGCGCGCAGCTCGAAGAGATCGCAAAGACCAAGATGAAGGACCTGACCGCCGCCGACATGGACGCCGCGGTTCGCACCATCGCCGGTACGGCCCGTTCGATGGGCGTGAATGTGGAGGGCGTGTAAATGGCCAAGATCACCAAGAAGCAGAAGTCGCTCGAAGGCAAGGTCGACAGCACCAAGCTGTACCCGCTGGCTGACGCGATCACCATCGTCAAGGAAGCCGCCACCGCCAAGTTCGACGAATCGATCGACGTGGCCGTGCAGCTCGGCATCGACGCCAAGAAGTCGGACCAGGTCGTGCGTGGCGCCGTCGTGCTGCCCAACGGCACCGGCAAGACCAAGCGCGTCGCCGTGTTCGCCCAAGGCGCCAAGGCAGAAGAAGCCAAGGCCGCCGGCGCCGACATCGTCGGCATGGACGACCTGGCTGCCATGGTCAAGGCTGGCGACATGCCCTTCGACGTCGTGATCGCCGCACCGGACGCCATGCGCGTCGTCGGTACGCTCGGTCAGGTGCTGGGTCCGCGCGGCCTGATGCCGAACCCGAAGGTCGGCACCGTGACCCCGGACGTCGCCACGGCCGTGAAGAACGCCAAGGCCGGCCAGGTCCAGTTCCGCGTCGACAAGGCCGGTATCGTGCACGGCACGATCGGTCGCCGCTCGTTCGACAACGACAAGCTGCAGGGCAACCTCGCTGCGCTGATCGAAGCTCTGGTCAAGGCCAAGCCCGCGACCAGCAAGGGCGTGTACCTGCGCAAGGTGGCTGTGTCGTCGACCATGGGTCTGGGTGTCCGCGTGGACACGCAAACCATCTCGGCGAGCTAAAGAGATTTGCTCCACCTCGCAAGGGTGGGGCGGATGTGGTGGGTCGTGGCGGCTTCGGTTGCCGCGGGCCATCCAAGACCGCTGGTGTGCAGGGTGCTGCACTTAAACGCCGGACCTTCCCGTCCGGTATCCAGCGCAGATGGCGACCCCACTGCAAGGAATCGAGAAAGTTGATTTTTTGTTCCTGACAGTTGGTCGCTGCATGAAGCGCGATCCAGGCCCCTGCCGAAGATCGCATTTAAAGGAGTAGACCTTGAGTCTGAATCGCAGTGAGAAAGAAGCGGTCATCAACGATGTGACCAGCCTCGCCGCAAAAGCTCAAACGCTCGTGATGGCGGAATACCGTGGCATCACGGTTGCCGATATGACCAAACTGCGCAACGAAGCGCGCAGCAAGGGTGTGAGCCTGAGTGTTCTGAAGAACACGCTGGCCCGCCGTGCTGTCGCCGGTAGCGCGTTCGAGGTCGTCGGCGACCAGATGACCGGTCCGCTGATCTATGGCTTCTCCGAAGACGCTGTGGCCGCCGCCAAGGTGGTGGCCGATTTCGCGAAGACCAACGACAAGCTGGTCATTCGCGGTGGCGCATTCGGTGGCAAGGCCCTGGACGTCGAAGGCGTGAAGCAACTGGCCAACATCCCTTCGAAGGAAGTGCTGCTGGCTCAACTGCTGGGCTTGATGCAATCCCCGATCTCTCGTACCGCCCGCGTTCTCGCGGCGCTGGCCGAGAAGCGTGGTGGTGGCGAAGCTGCACCCGCCGATGCCCCGGCAGAAGCACAGGCTGCTTGAGCAGCTTGCGTTTGAAACATTCAACCCAATTGTTAGGAAACAAAAATGGCATTCGATAAAGACGCATTTCTGACCGCGCTCGACAGCATGACGGTCCTGGAACTCAACGACCTGGTCAAGGCCATCGAAGAGAAGTTCGGCGTGAGCGCCGCTGCAATGGCCGCTCCGGCTGCTGGTGGTGGCGGTGCCGCTGCTGCTGCAGTCGAAGAGAAGACCGAGTTCAACGTCATGCTGATGGATGCTGGCGCGAACAAGGTTTCGGCGATCAAGGCAGTGCGCGAAATCACCGGCCTGGGCCTCAAGGAAGCCAAGGACCTGGTGGAAGCCGCTCCCAAGGCTGTCAAGGAAGGCCTGTCGAAGGCTGACGCTGAAGCCGCCAAGAAGAAGCTGGAAGAAGCCGGCGCCAAGGTGGAACTGAAGTAATTCAGACCCCCTGGAGGGCTGGAGGTGCCTGAAAAGGCCCTCCAGCCTTTGCCGCTTTCAGAGCGCACTCAAAAGCCGGCTCGTTGCCGGCTTTCCCGGAGGCCCAAAGGGCTCCGGAAAAGCCAAAACGAGGCGGGATTTTTGAGTGTCTTCTGACCCCGACTGCAGAAGACCCCTTGGTTCGGGCGATGTGCAACGCATCGCTGTCCGCCAACGGCTGGTAGTGGCCAGCCGCCAAGCAGTGGTGCCCAGGCACTGCTGACAAGTCGCTGAAGATCTCAAGCACCGGAGCTCTCATGGCCCAATCGTCCGCGTACAGTTACACCGAACGCAAGCGCATCCGAAAAAGTTTCGGCAATCGCGACAGCGTCGTCGAAATCCCCTACCTGCTGCAGATGCAGAAAGACGCATACACCGCGTTCCTGCAAGCCGGCATCCCCCCGAAACAACGTACCGTCGAAGGCCTGCAGGCCGCGTTCGACGCTGCCTTCCCGATCGTCTCGCACAACGGTTTCGTCGAGATGAAGTTCCTCGAGTACAACCTGGCGAAGCCGGCGTTCGACGTGCGCGAATGCCAGACCCGCGGCCTGACCTTCGCGTCGGCCGTGCGCGCCAAGGTGCAGCTCATCATCTATGACCGCGAGTCGTCGACCTCGCAGTCGAAGGTGGTCAAGGAAGTGAAGGAACAAGAGGTCTATATGGGCGAAGTGCCGCTCATGACGGACAAGGGTTCGTTCATCATCAACGGTACCGAGCGCGTGATCGTGTCGCAGCTGCACCGTTCGCCGGGCGTGTTCTTCGAGCACGACAAGGGCAAGACGCACAGCTCGGGCAAGCTGCTGTTCTCCGCCCGCGTGATCCCCTACCGCGGTTCGTGGCTCGACTTCGAGTTCGACCCGAAGGACATGCTGTACTTCCGCGTCGACCGTCGCCGCAAGATGCCGGTGACGATCCTGCTGAAGGCCATCGGCCTGAACCCGGAATCGATCCTCGCGAACTTCTTCGTGAACGACAACTTCCGCCTGATGGACAGCGGCGCGCAGATGGAGTTCGTCTCCGAGCGCCTGCGCGGCGAAGTCGCGCGCTTCGACATCACCGACAAGTCGGGCAAGGTCGTGGTCGCCAAGGACAAGCGCGTCACCGCGCGCCATACGCGTGAGCTCGAGCAGGGCGGCACCACGCACATCAGCGTGCCGGAAGACTTCCTGATCGGCCGCGTGATCGCCCGCAACATCGTCGATGCCGATTCCGGCGAGATTCTGGCCAAGGCCAACGACGAGCTGACCGAGTCGCTGCTGAAGAAGCTGCGCACGGCCGGCGTGCAGGACGTGCAGGTCATCTACACGAACGAACTCGACCAGGGCGCGTACATCTCGCAGACCCTGCGCATCGACGAAACCGTGGACGAGTTCGCCGCCCGCGTGGCCATCTACCGCATGATGCGCCCCGGCGAGCCGCCGACGGAAGACGCCGTGCAGGCCCTGTTCCAGCGCCTGTTCTACAACCCGGACACGTACGACCTGTCGCGCGTCGGCCGCATGAAGTTCAACGCCAAGGTCGGCCGCGACGAGTCGACCGGCCCGATGGTGCTGACCAACGAGGACATCCTGGCCGTGGTCAAGATCCTCGTGGACCTGCGCAACGGCAACGGCGAAGTCGACGACATCGACCACCTGGGCAACCGTCGCGTGCGCTGCGTGGGCGAACTGGCCGAGAACCAGTACCGCACCGGCCTGGCCCGCATCGAGAAGGCCGTGAAGGAGCGTCTGGGCCAGGCGGAGCAAGAGCCGCTGATGCCGCACGACCTGATCAACAGCAAGCCGATCTCGGCCGCCCTGAAGGAGTTCTTCGGCGCCTCGCAGCTGTCGCAGTTCATGGACCAGACGAACCCGCTGTCCGAGATCACCCACAAGCGCCGCGTGTCGGCCCTTGGCCCGGGTGGTCTGACGCGCGAACGTGCCGGCTTCGAAGTGCGCGACGTGCACGTGACCCACTACGGCCGCGTGTGCCCGATCGAAACGCCTGAAGGCCCGAACATCGGCCTGATCAACTCGCTGGCCCTGTACGCCCGCCTGAACGAATACGGCTTCATCGAGACGCCGTACCGTCGCGTGGTCGACGGCAAGGTCACCAACGAGATCGACTACCTGTCGGCCATCGAGGAAGGCAAGTACGTCATCGCCCAGGCCAACGCGGCCCTGGACAAGGACGGCAAGCTGACCGGCGACCTGGTCTCCGCCCGCGAAGCCGGCGAATCGATCCTGGTCGGCGCGGAGCGCATCCAGTACATGGACGTGTCGCCCGCGCAGATCGTGTCGGTGGCCGCATCGCTCGTGCCGTTCCTCGAGCACGACGACGCGAACCGCGCGCTGATGGGCGCCAACATGCAGCGCCAGGCCGTGCCGGTGCTGCGTCCGGAGAAGCCGATGGTCGGTACCGGTATCGAGCGCGTCTCCGCGGTCGACTCGGGCACCGTGGTCACGGCCACCCGCGGCGGTATCGTCGACTATGTCGACGCGACCCGTGTCGTGGTGCGCGTGAACGACGCCGAAGCGGCTGCCGGTGAAGTCGGTGTGGACATCTACAACCTGATCAAGTATCAGCGTTCGAACCAGAACACCAACATCCACCAGCGCCCCATCGTCAAGCGCGGCGACAAGATCGCCAAGGGCGACGTGGTGGCCGACGGCGCATCGACCGACCTCGGCGAACTGGCTCTCGGCCAGAACATGCTGATCGCGTTCATGCCCTGGAACGGCTACAACTTCGAAGACTCGATCCTGATCTCGGAACGCGTCGTCGCCGAAGACCGCTACACCTCGATCCACATCGAGGAACTGGTGGTGATGGCCCGCGACACGAAGCTGGGCGCCGAAGAAATCACGCGCGACATCCCGAACCTGGCCGAGCAGCAGCTCAACCGCCTCGACGAGTCCGGCATCATCTATGTCGGCGCCGAAGTGCAGCCGGGCGACACGCTGGTGGGCAAGGTCACGCCGAAGGGCGAGACCACGCTGACGCCTGAAGAGAAGCTGCTTCGCGCCATCTTCGGCGAGAAGGCTTCCGACGTGAAGGACACCTCGCTGCGCGTGGACCAGGGCTCGCAGGGCACCGTGATCGACGTGCAGGTGTTCACCCGCGAAGGCATCCAGCGCGACAAGCGCGCCCAGCAGATCATCGACGACGAACTCAAGCGCTTCCGCCTCGACCTGAACGACCAGCTTCGCATCGTCGAAGCCGACGCGTTCGACCGTATCGAGAAGCTGCTGACCGGCAAGGTCGCCAACGGCGGCCCGAACAAGCTGGCCAAGGGCACCAAGCTCGACAAGGCCTACCTGTCGTCGGTCGAGAAGTTCCACTGGTTCGACATCCGCCCGGCGGAAGACGAAGTGGCGACGCAGCTCGAGTCGATCAAGAACTCGCTGGAGCAGACGCGCCACAGCTTCGACCTCGCGTTCGAAGAAAAGCGCAAGAAGCTCACGCAGGGCGACGAGCTGCCCGCTGGCGTGCTCAAGATGGTCAAGGTCTACCTGGCCGTCAAGCGCCGCCTGCAGCCCGGCGACAAGATGGCCGGCCGCCACGGCAACAAGGGTGTGGTGTCGAAGATCGTTCCGGTCGAGGACATGCCCCACATGGCCGACGGCACGCCGTGCGACATCTGCCTGAACCCGCTGGGCGTGCCCTCGCGGATGAACGTGGGCCAGGTTCTCGAAGTGCACCTGGGCTGGGCCGGCAAGGGCGTGGGCCAGCGCATCGGCGACCTGCTGCAGCAGGAGGCCAAGGTGGCCGAGCTGCGCAAGTTCATGGAGCAGCTGTACAACGGCTCGGGCCGTCAGGAGAACATCGCCTCGCTGAGCGACACCGAACTGCTCGAGATGGCCGGCAACCTGCAGAACGGCGCGACCTTCGCGACGCCGGTGTTCGACGGTGCCTCGGAAGAGGAAATCCGCGGCATGCTGAAGCTGGCCTATCCGGACGACATCGCCAAGGCCAAGGGCCTGACCGAGAGCCGCACGCAGGCCTACCTGTTCGACGGCCGCACCGGCGACCAGTTCGAGCGTCCCGTCACCGTCGGCTACATGCACTTCCTGAAGCTGCATCACCTGGTGGACGACAAGATGCACGCCCGCTCGACCGGCCCGTACTCGCTGGTCACGCAGCAGCCCCTGGGCGGCAAGGCGCAGTTCGGCGGCCAGCGTTTCGGGGAAATGGAAGTGTGGGCGCTCGAAGCCTACGGCGCTTCCTACGTCCTGCAGGAAATGCTGACCGTGAAGTCCGACGACGTGCAAGGCCGTACCAAGGTGTACGAGAGCATCGTCAAGGGCGAGCACTCGATCGAAGCCGGCATGCCGGAGTCGTTCAACGTGCTGGTCAAGGAAATCCGTTCGCTGGGTCTCGACATCGAGCTCGAGCGTTCCTAATTTGAAAAGGGAAAGAGTCTTATGAAATCGCTACTCGACCTGTTCAAGCAATTCACGCCCGATGAGCATTTCGATGCCATCAAGATCGGCATGGCTTCGCCCGAGAAGATCCGTTCGTGGTCCTTCGGCGAGGTGAAGAAGCCCGAGACGATCAACTACCGCACGTTCAAGCCCGAGCGCGACGGCCTCTTCTGCGCGAAGATCTTCGGCCCCATCAAGGACTACGAGTGCCTGTGCGGCAAGTACAAGCGCCTGAAGCACCGCGGCGTGATCTGCGAGAAGTGCGGCGTCGAAGTCACGCAGACCAAGGTGCGCCGCGAGCGCATGGGTCACATCGACCTGGCCGCGCCCTGCGCCCACATCTGGTTCCTGAAGTCGCTGCCGTCGCGCCTGGGCCTCGTGCTCGACATGACGTTGCGCGACATCGAGCGCGTGCTGTACTTCGAAGCCTACGTGATCACCGACCCCGGCATGACCCCGCTGAAGAAGTTCGGCATCATGTCCGAGGACGACTACGACGCGAAGCGCAAGGAATACGGTGACGAGTTCGTCGCCAAGATGGGCGCCGAAGGCATCAAGGACCTGCTGGAAGGCATCGAACTCGACAGCGAGATCGAACGCCTGCGCGGCGACCTGACCGGCTCCGAAGTCAAGGTCAAGAAGAACTCCAAGCGCCTGAAGGTGCTGGAAGCCTTCCGCAAGTCGGGCATCAAGCCCGAGTGGATGGTGCTCGACGTGCTGCCCGTGCTGCCGCCGGACCTGCGTCCGCTGGTGCCGCTGGACGGCGGCCGCTTCGCGACCTCCGACCTGAACGACCTGTACCGCCGCGTCATCAACCGCAACTCGCGCCTGCGCCGCCTGCTGGAGCTGAAGGCTCCGGAAATCATCGCGCGCAACGAGAAGCGGATGCTGCAGGAAGCCGTCGACTCGCTGCTGGACAACGGCCGCCGCGGCAAGGCCATGACGGGCGCCAACAAGCGCGCGCTGAAGTCGCTGGCCGACATGATCAAGGGCAAGAGCGGCCGCTTCCGCCAGAACCTGCTGGGCAAGCGCGTCGACTACTCGGGCCGTTCGGTCATCGTGGTGGGCCCGACGCTCAAGCTGCACCAGTGCGGCCTGCCGAAGCTGATGGCGCTCGAGCTGTTCAAGCCCTTCATCTTCTCGCGCCTCGAAGCCATGGGCATCGCGACCACGATCAAGGCTGCCAAGAAGGAAGTCGAATCGGGCACGCCGGTGGTCTGGGACATCCTGGAAGAGGTCATCAAGGAGCACCCGGTCATGCTGAACCGCGCTCCGACGCTGCACCGCCTGGGCATCCAGGCCTTCGAGCCGATCCTGATCGAAGGCAAGGCGATCCAGTTGCACCCGCTCGTCTGCGCGGCTTTCAACGCCGACTTCGACGGCGACCAGATGGCCGTCCACGTGCCGCTGTCGGTGGAAGCGCAGATGGAAGCCCGCACGCTGATGCTGGCGTCCAACAACGTGCTGTTCCCGGCTTCGGGCGAACCGTCGATCGTTCCCTCGCAGGACGTGGTGCTGGGCCTGTACTACACGACCCGCGACCGCATCAACGGCAAGGGCGAAGGCCTGGTCTTCTCCGACATCGGCGAAGTCCAGCGCGCGCTCGACGCCAACGAAGTCGAACTCACCGCCAAGGTGGCGGTGCGCATCACGGAGTACACAAAGAACAAGGAAACCGGCGAATTCGTGCCGTCGACCTCGCTCGTGGACACCACCGTGGGCCGCGCGCTGCTGTCCGAGATCCTGCCGAAGGGCCTGCCGTTCTCGAACATCAACAAGGCGCTGAAGAAGAAGGAAATCTCCAAGCTCATCAACGTCTCGTTCCGCAAGTGCGGCCTGAAGGAAACCGTCGTCTTCGCAGACAAGCTGCTGCAGAACGGCTTCCGCCTGGCAACCAAGGCCGGCATCTCGATCGCCATCGACGACATGCTGGTGCCTTCGGAGAAGCACGGCATCATCGAGCGCTCGGCCAAGGAAGTGAAGGAGATCGAGCAGCAGTACGTCTCCGGTCTCGTGACCTCCGGCGAGCGCTACAACAAGGTGGTGGACATCTGGGGCAAGGCCGGCGACGAAGTGTCGAAGGTGATGATGGCCAAGCTGTCGAAGCAGAAGGTCATCGACCGCAACGGCAAGGAAGTCGAGCAGGAGTCCTTCAACTCGATCTACATGATGGCCGACTCGGGCGCCCGCGGTTCCGCGGCCCAGATCCGCCAGGTGGCCGGCATGCGCGGCCTGATGGCCAAGCCTGACGGCTCGATCATCGAGACGCCCATTACCGCGAACTTCCGCGAAGGCCTGAACGTGCTGGAGTACTTCATCTCCACCCACGGTGCCCGTAAGGGTCTGGCCGACACGGCGCTGAAGACGGCGAACTCGGGCTACCTGACCCGTCGTCTGGTCGACGTGACGCAGGACCTGGTCGTGACCGAGCAGGACTGCGGCACGCACGGCGGCTACCTGATGCGCGCCATCGTCGAAGGCGGTGAAGTCATCGAATCGCTGCGCGACCGTATCCTCGGCCGTACCGCTGCCGACGACGTGCTGCACCCGGAAAACCGCGCCGTGCTGCTGAAGGCCGGCGAGATGTTCGACGAGGACACCATCGAGTCGCTGGAAGCGCAAGGCGTCGACGAGGTCAAGGTGCGCACCGCGCTGACCTGCGAGACCCGCTTCGGCATCTGCTCGACCTGCTACGGCCGCGACCTGGGCCGCGGCGGCCTGATCAACATCGGCGAAGCCGTCGGTGTGATCGCCGCCCAGTCCATCGGCGAACCCGGCACGCAGCTGACGATGCGTACCTTCCACATCGGTGGTGCCGCTTCGCGCGCCGCCATCGCCTCGAGCGTGGAAGCCAAGTCGAACGGCTCGATCGGCTTCAACGCCACGATGCGCTACGTGACCAACAGCAAGGGCGAGCTGGTCGTGATCTCGCGTTCGGGTGAAATCATCATCCACGACGAGCACGGCCGCGAGCGCGAGCGCCACAAGGTGCCGTACGGCGCGACCCTGACGGTCAAGGCCGACCAGCAGATCAAGGCTGGCCACGTCCTGGCCAACTGGGACCCGCTGACCCGCCCGATCATCACGGAATTCGCCGGCAAGACGCAGTTCGAGAACGTCGAGGAAGGCCTCACGGTCGCCAAGCAGGTGGACGAAGTGACCGGTCTTTCGACCCTGGTCGTGATCGACCCGAAGCGCCGCGGCGCCGCCAAGGTCGTGCGTCCGCAGGTGAAGCTCATCGACGCCTCCGGCGCCGAAGTGAAGATCCCGGGCACCGACCACTCGGTGACGATCGGCTTCCCGATCGGCGCGCTGGTGCAGGTGCGTGACGGCCAGGACGTGGGCCCCGGCGAAGTGCTGGCGCGTATTCCGGTCGAAGGCCAGAAGACCCGCGACATCACCGGCGGTCTGCCGCGCGTTGCCGAGCTGTTCGAAGCCCGTTCGCCGAAGGACAAGGGCATGCTGGCCGAAATGACCGGCACCGTGTCGTTCGGCAAGGAAACGAAGGGCAAGATCCGCCTGCAGATCACCGATCCGGAAGGCACGGTCTGGGAAGACCTCGTGCCGAAGGAAAAGAACATCCTGGTGCACGAAGGCCAGGTGGTGAACAAGGGCGAATCGGTGGTCGACGGCCCGGCGGACCCGCAGGACATCCTGCGCCTGCTGGGTTCGGAAGAACTGGCGCGCTACATCGTGGACGAAGTGCAGGACGTGTACCGCCTGCAGGGCGTGAAGATCAACGACAAGCACATCGAGGTGATCGTTCGCCAGATGCTGCGCCGCGTCGTGGTCGACAACCCGGGCGACACCAGCTACATCGCCGGCGAACAGATCGAACGCAGCGAGATGCTCAACACCAACGACGCCCTGCGCGCCGAAGGCAAGATCCCCGCGACGTTCACCAACCTGCTGCTGGGTATCACGAAGGCATCGCTGTCGACCGACTCGTTCATCTCGGCCGCTTCGTTCCAGGAAACGACGCGCGTGCTGACCGAAGCCGCGATCATGGGCAAGCGCGACGAGCTGCGCGGCCTGAAGGAAAACGTCATCGTCGGCCGCCTGATCCCCGCGGGCACCGGCATGGCGTACCACCAGGCACGCAAGGTCAAGGACGCCATGGACGAGGCCGAGCGCCGCGCCATCGCCGAATCGGAAGCGGCCGAACTGGCCGGTTCCGGTGAAGCCGATGCTGCCGCCAGCACGGCGGACGCCAGCGAAGGCGCTGCGACCGAATAACTGGTTAGCATCACCGGCCATGACCGGTACACCACGCCCCCCGACCGGCCCCGGTCGGGGGGCGTTTTCATTTGTTCCCTGTGATTGATTGCTTGATGAGGCCTTGTCGTCGATGAGCGTATTGCCCGAATCGCTGGCCGGCTGGATCGCGGTCGCGGTCCTGCTCTTCTGGTTTGTCGGCGCCTACAACCGGCTGGTACGCCTTCGCGCGGCCGTGCTGCAGGCCTATGGCCAGCTCGATGCGGCGCTGGGCAAGCAGCTCGACTTCGTGCAGGCCAGCATCGCGGCCGGCCCGCAGACCGAGGCGGCGCCGACCGGCGAATCGCTGTCGTCCATCGCGCCGCTGCAGGCCGCAACGGCGCAGCTCGCGACCCTGCTGGGCGCAACCCGGCTGCGCCCGCTCGACGTCGGCGGCATGGCGGCGCTGGCGACCGCGCTGCAGGTCTGGATCGGCGCCTGGCAGCGGCAGCATCCCGACCAGGTGACCGTGTTCGACGCCGATGGCACGTTGTCGCGGCCCGCACAGCTGCTGCCCGGCGCGACAAGCATGGTGCCCGGCACGGCGGAGCCCATCGGCTGGCCCGAACCCTCCGCCGCGGCGGAGATCGCGCGCAGCCAGTTCAACCAGGCGGTGGCGCAATACAACGCCGCCATCGCCCAGTTTCCGGCCTTGCTGGTGGCATGGGCCGTGCGTCTGCGTCCGGCGGCACCGCTGCTTTGAGCGGCGCCGGCCTGTGATCCGGGCCGCCACGGCCGCAGTGGTATTTCCTGTCGCTCTCTTTCCATGTACGAAGTCCGGCTTTTGGCCGGCCCGTTACCATCGCCTCCAACTTGTCAGAACTACCCTCCGACCCCTCTCGCAGAGGCCCTGGCGACACGCCGCCCCTGCAACAACCCCCGCTCTGGCGCCAGCTGCAACTGACGGCGGCGGCGCTGGCGTCGATCCGCGCCGGCACGTCGGGCTCCGTGGCCTTCGAGGCCGTCGAGCCCGCGCTGCGGCCCGGCGTGCAATCGCTCGGCTTCCAGGTGCTGCGCTGGCTCGGCCGCGCCGAGGCGCTGCGCCGCCACCTGGCCAAGCGCACGCCGCCGCCCCTGCCCGATGCGCTGCTGTGCACCGCGTTGGCACTCGCCTGGAATGCGGAGCACGCTCCCTACGAGCCGTTCACCCTGGTCGACCAGGCCGTCGAGGCCGCCAAGCGCAATCCCGCCACGCGGGCGCAGGCCAGCTTCATCAACGCCTGCCTGCGGCGCTTCCTGCGCGAACGCGACGAGCTCGTGGCCGCCACCGACTCGGAACCCGTCGCGCAGTGGAACCACCCGCGCTGGTGGATCGAGCGCCTCAAGCGCGACCATCCGCGCGATTGGCAGCGGGTGCTGGCCGCCGACAACGCGCAGGCGCCGATGACGTTGCGGGTCAATGTCCTCAGGACGACAGCGGCCTCCTACCTGACCGAACTCGAAACCGCCGGCCTGGCCGCGACGCGCGTGGGCCCGAGCGGCCTGCAACTGGCGCGCGCCCGGCCCGTGCAGCAGCTGCCCGGTTTTGCCGACGGTGCCTGCTCGGTGCAGGACGCGGCCGCGCAGATGGCCGCACCGCTGCTGCTCGAGGGCCTGCTGCCGGAGAAAGCGCAGCCCCTGCGCGTGCTCGACGCCTGCGCCGCCCCCGGAGGCAAGACCGCGCATCTGCTCGAAATGGCGGGCACCGGCGCCATCGAGGTCACCGCCCTGGAAGTCGATGCCGCCCGCAGCCGCCGCATCGACGACACCCTGGCCCGCCTCGGGCTTCAGGCCAAGGTGCTCGTCGCCGACGCCGCCCGGACCGACCAGTGGTGGGACGGCACGCCTTTCGACGCCATCCTGCTCGACGCGCCGTGCACGGCGTCCGGCATCGTGAGGCGCCATCCCGACGTGCGCTGGCTGCGCCGCGAGAGCGACACGGCCCAGCTCGCCGCCCAGCAGGCCACGCTCCTGGCCGCCCTGTGGCCGCTGGTGCGGCCCGGCGGGCGACTTCTTTACTGCACTTGCTCCGTGTTTCGCGAAGAGGGCTCGCAACAAATTGATGCGTTTCTTGTACACAACACCAACGCACGATTGCTGCCGTCGCCGGGCCATTTGCTGCCCCAAAGCGGGTCGAATGCTCGTGGCGTCCCGGACAATGCCTCTGGTGACCACGACGGCTTTTTCTACGCCCTGCTTGAAAAGCGTCCTCGTTGAGCGACGGCGCTGGCTGTTCCTGTCGCTGCCCGTCCTGCTCTGGTTCTGGGCGATCTGCATGTCCCTCCTGCCGGCTGCGGCCTTCGCCCAGGGGCGCAGCGGCGCCACCATCACCCAGATGCGGCTGGAGCAGGCCGACGATGGCGTCTACTTCAGCGCCGCCGTGCAGTTCGAGCTGCCCTCGCTGGTCGAGGAGGTGCTCGACAAGGGCATCGCCATCTATTTCGTGGCCGAGGCCGAGCTCTTCCAGGAGCGCTGGTACTGGACCGACCGCAAGGTCGCGCAGGTCACGCGCCACATGCGGCTGGCCTACCAGCCGCTCACGCGCCGCTGGCGGCTCAACGTGTCGGCGGCGCCCATGACCGGTGCAGCAGGCCTGGGCATCTCGCTGAACCAGAACTTCGACACCCTCGGCGACGCGCTCGACGCCATCAAGCGCGTCGGCCGCCTGCGCATGGGCGACCTGGCCGAGATCGGCGACGACCCGCAGCACCAGGTCACCTTCCGCTTCAGGCTCGACACCTCGCAGCTGCCGCGTCCGTTCCAGATCGGCGTGGTCGGCCAGGCCGACTGGAACATCGCCGTCGAGCGCACGGCCAAGCTTCCGCTGGAGAAGCAGAAGTGAGCACTCCGGCGCGCAGCGGCACGGCGGCCTCGTCCGCCGCGAGCCGCGCGCGGGCCAGGCGCTGGGCCATCGGCGTCGGCGCCGCGCTGGTCACCGCAATCGGTCTCGTGCTGATGTTCCTGCTGGCGCAGGCCACCAACAACCGCGCGCTGTACGAGCGCTACTACGTGCGCCTCTTCGGCATCAACGTCGTGGTGGCGGTGCTGTTGGTGCTGGTGATCGGCTGGGTCGCCTTTCGCCTGCTGCGGCGGCTGCGGCAGGGCAAGTTCGGCAGCCGGCTGCTCATCAAGCTGGCGGCCATCTTCGCGCTGGTGGGGGTGGTGCCGGGGGCGCTGGTCTACGTGGTGTCTTACCAGTTCGTCGCGCGCTCGATCGAGAGCTGGTTCGACGTCAAGGTGGAAGGCGCGCTCGATGCCGGCCTGAACCTCGGACGGGCCACGCTCGATTCGCTGTCCGATGACCTTGCCGTCAAGACGCGCAGCGCCAGCGCGCAACTGGCGCAGGTGCCCGACGCGAGCGCCGGCCTGGTGCTCGAGCGCATCCGCGACCAGCTCGAGGCCAGCGACGTGATCCTCTGGACCGGCTCCGGGCAGCTCGTGGCCAGCGCCGGCACCTCGCGGTTCCAGCTCAACCCCGACCGGCCGACACAGCAGCAGTTTCGGCAGGTGCGTCCCGAGCGTGCCGTCGCGCACGTCGAGGGGCTGGACGAAACCACCGCGCCGGGCGCGACCCCGCCGGCAGCGAGCGTGCGTGCGCTCGCGATGGTGCAGCGGCCCGGCTTCGACTTCGATACCGCGCCGCGTTACCTGCAGGTCACGCGGCCACTGCCGCCGGCCGTGGTCGCCAACGCGCTGGCCGTGCAGGAGGCCAACCGTGAATACCAGGAACGGGCGCTGGCGCGCGAAGGGCTGCGGCGCATGTACATCGGCACGCTCACGCTGAGCCTGTTCCTCGCCGTGTTCGGCGCGGTGCTGCTGGCCGTGCTCTTCGGCAACCAGCTCGCGCGGCCGCTGCTCGTGCTGGCCGAAGGCGTGCGGCAGGTGGCGGCCGGCGACCTGCGGCCCACGGCTGTGCTGCAGGGCAAGGACGAGCTGGGCGGCCTCACGCGCTCCTTCGCCGTCATGACGCAGCAGCTGGCCGATGCCCGCGGCGCGGTCGAGAAGACCATGGGCCAGCTCGACGCGGCGCGCGCCAACCTGCAGACCATCCTCGACAACCTGACCTCGGGTGTGATCGTGCTCGATGCCAAGGGCACCGTGCTGTCCACCAACCCGGGCGCGACCCGCGTGCTGCGCGCGCCGCTCGCGGCCTACGAGGGCCGGCCGCTCATCGAGGTCCCGGGGCTGGGCGAATTCGGCGCCAAGGTGCAGCAGCAGTTCGAGGACTTTCTCGTCGAGCGCATGCAGCACGGCCTCGACCACTGGCAGCACGCTTTCGAGCTGCATGCCTCCGGTGCCGATCTGCCGCAGCAGGACGGCGCCATCAACATCGTCGCGCGCGGCGCGGAGCTGCCAGGCGCCGCGCGGCTGCTGGTGTTCGACGACATCTCCGAGATCGTCTCGGCCCAGCGCGCGCAGGCCTGGGGCGAGGTCGCGCGGCGGCTCGCGCACGAGATCAAGAACCCGCTCACGCCGATCCAGCTCTCGGCCGAACGGCTCGAGATGAAGCTCTCGGGCAAGGTCCAGCCGCCCGAGCAGGCCGTGCTCGTGAAGTCGGTGAAGACCATCGTCGACCAGGTCGACGCGATGAAGCGGCTGGTGAACGAATTCCGCGACTACGCGCGCCTGCCCGCAGCCGACCTCAAGCCGGTCGACCTGAACGCCCTGCTGACCGACGTGCTGCAGCTCTACAGCGCTGAGAACCTGCCGATCACGCTGCGCTCCGAGCTCGACGAGCGCTGCCCGCCCATCAGGGGCGACGCGCAGCAGATCCGCCAGGTCATACACAACCTGTTGCAAAACGCGCAGGACGCTGCGGAAGCCGCTGCGAGCGGAACGGGCAAGGCGGGCGAGGTCACCATCCGGACGCGGCTGGGCGACTCGGGGCAGCGCGTGCGCCTGACCGTGCAGGACAGTGGCCCGGGCTTCGCCGAGAACATCCTCAAGCGCGCGTTCGAGCCCTACGTCACCACGAAAACAAAAGGTACAGGTTTGGGACTCGCCGTCGTCAAGAAGATCGCCGACGAGCACGGCGCGCGCATCGAGCTTTCGAACCGCGTCGTCGATGGGGCTGTAGCAGGGGCACAAGTCTCGCTATCATTCGCGCTGGCAAGCGAGCCGCGGGCAGCGGCCGCTCACACCGAAGATTCGTCGAAGTCTTCCGCCGCCTGAGCCGCACGAATGTCCGTCGCACAGGCGATGGATGGGCCAGAGGACTCAACATACCATTGCGGACACCAGCGCACACAACAAGCAGCACTCATGGCAAACATTCTCGTGGTCGATGACGAGCTGGGCATCCGGGACCTGCTCTTCGAAATTCTCAATGACGAGGGCCACAACGTGGAACTCGCGGAGAACGCGGCCGAAGCGCGCGCTGCGCGCCAGCGCGCACGACCCGATCTCGTGCTGCTCGACATCTGGATGCCCGATACCGACGGCGTCACGCTGCTCAAGGAGTGGTCCACCGCCGGCCTCCTGAGCATGCCCGTCATCATGATGAGCGGGCACGCCACCATCGACACGGCGGTCGACGCCACGCGCATCGGCGCATTCGCCTTTCTCGAAAAGCCCATCACCATGCAGAAGCTGCTCAAGGCGGTGGAGCAGGGGCTGGCCCGCGAGAGCGCGCGCCGCGCGGCGGCAGGCGTGGTGCCCGCGCCGATCACCGGCAGCCAGGCCACCGCCATCACGACCACCGGCGACAGCCTGCTGATGGCCTCGCTGGCTTCCGTGCCCGTGGCCGACACCGGCCCGCAGTCGACCCAGAGTTTCGACCTCGACCGCCCGCTGCGCGACGCGCGCGACGGCTTCGAGAAGGCGTACTTCGAGTTCCACCTGGCGATGGAGAACGGCTCCATGACCCGCGTCGCCGAGAAAACCGGCCTCGAACGCACCCATCTTTACAGAAAGCTCAAACAACTTGGCGTTGATCTTTCAAGAGGGCGCAGAAGCGCTGTATAATCTGAGGCTGCACACAGCAACGGCCCGGTAGCTCAGTTGGTAGAGCAGCGGATTGAAAATCCGCGTGTCGGTGGTTCGATTCCGCCCCAGGCCACCAATCCAAGCCCCTGATTCTTCACGGAATCAGGGGCTTTTCAGTTTGTGATGCTTCGGCAGCGCGGCCAGATCGCCAGATGTTCGCCCGCGCGGGCTTTTCTTCAACTAACTGTTGGCGAAGATGTCCCCATACCCCTGGAAGACCCAGCGATCTCCGCTTTGCGTACAGATCCCGGTGAATTCGTTGTTGACCCCGCGCGACCAGAAGTGGAGCCCGAGTCGCCCGCGATACAAGATGATCTGTGCCAGATCGGCATCGATCTCACCGAGCCGGGCGACCATCTCGTCGATCTGCGGCAGCACAGCCTCCAGTATTGGCATGACCTCGCGTTCAAGCGTCTCCTGATCGACGGCATACACCTGGATCGTGAGCTCGTCCGCTGTACCGCGGTACAGATCGCAATCGAACTGCACGCGGCCTTCATCGTCTCGATGGTCGTCCGCCTGGTGGAAGCCTTGAAGTCGCAGTTCGGCGAGATAGTCCATCGGCGGTTGCAGGGTTCGTTCATGAAACCGCTGACGGAGCGGTGGATGCGGGAGCATATCCAAGGGCTGGAGCTTTCGCCGGAGCCGATCCATATCTAGGTCGAACAACTCTCCCGCAGAACCTCACGCAGAGAGCTGATCGTGCCGTCCGCAACGTCGATGCGCCGATGCAGAGCCTCGTTGATCAGCCGGACCAGCGCGCCGAGTTCGGAGCGCGTCGGGCAGAGCTCTTCGCAGTCGGTCACCTGCAACGGCGCGATGAGCTTTTCGAGGCACGCGTATGCGCTGTGCACGTCGCGGATGCTGGTGATGTCGTCGCCTGCCTGCAGCGCGAGTGCTTCGGGGCCGTCTTGAGGGAATGACTTCGACGACGCGCCGGAGGGCGCAGCGGGTTCTTCGTTGGAATGAGGGAGCGAGGATGTGCGCGTGAATGCGCGAGCGGATCTAGCCATGAATGGCCTCCAAGAGCTTCGGTTTGCAAAAGCCGACGCACTCGCTGCTAAACGGGGGCGGCGGCTCGAACGGGTTAGCAGACCGGGAAGCTCTTGCGAGAACCGGCAGGGCGCGAGCCCTCCCATCCGAGCCGCCAAAAAGGAGGCGCGAACGACAAAGCCGCAGATCCTGCGGAAGAACCTGCGGCGTGCGTCGCAGAGCTTCGTCGGGCTGCTAAACCCGGTCACGCTTTTTTTGACGTGACGAAGGCAGTATAGCCAGCGGGCTTTTCGCAGCCGCCCATCGAGGTAGCGTGACATTTAGGAACGTTCTTCACCGTCCCGATGTGCGCCACACCGCGCAGTCAGGCGTTGGAAGCGCATCAGGGCAGCTTCTTGCCCTTCAGGAGATGAAAGAAATGGCTTTCCCCAAATCCACGCTCAAGCTGGTCGCCGCAGGTTTCCTCGCCGCCGGCGCCTTGTTCGCCGCCGCATCCGCCAACGCGGGCACGAGCTGGTCTGTTGGCATCAACGTACCCGGCGTGGTCGTGACCGAGCCCGCACCGGTTTACTACGAGCCGGCACCCGTGTACTCGCGGCCGGCACCGACCTACTACCAGCCGGCCCCGGTGTATTCCGCTCCGGCGCCTGTCTATTACGAGTCCGGACCCAGCTGGGAAGAGCGTCGTGCGCAGCGCTGGGAAGAGCGCCGCGAGTGGCGCCGCCGCCAGTGGGAGCGCGAGCAGCATCGCCGCTACTACGAAGACCGCTATTGAGATCGAGCGAATGCGCAGCCGCTGACGCGGCAGTGCACCTCAGTCGAGCACCAGCTGCGTCTGCGTGACGACAGCGCACAGCTTGCCGTCCGCGTTGGTCACCGAGGTCTGCCACACCTGGGTCGTGCGTCCGCGATGCAGCGCCACGCTGGTGCCGGTGACCGTGGTGCCCACGCGCGCTCCGGCGATGAACTTGGTGCTCGAATCGGTCGTCGTCGTTCGCTTGCCTTCGGGCAGGTTGACGATGGTGCCGACCGCGCCCAGCGTGTCCGCGAAGGCCATGTAGGCGCCGCCGTGGAGGATGCCGCCGGCGGTGCACAGGTCGGGCCGCACTTCCATTAGCGCGACCACGCGCTCGGGCGCCAGCTCGGTGAGCCGCACGCCCATGAGGCCGGGGAAGATGGTGTCCAGCAGCTTCTGCATCGCGGCGATGTCTGGCATGAATGTCTCCTTGCTTGTATCTAGGACCGAAGGCTCAGCCGGTGGTAGTAGCGCGCCGCAGCGCCGCGCGGGCCAGCAGACGTGTCGAGTCCAGCGTGGGCAGTGATGAGTTGCCGTCGTTCAGCACCAGCGGCAGTTCGGTGCAGCCCAGCACGACGGCATCGCAGCCGCGCGCCTTCAGCCCGTCGATCATTCGTCGCAGCACGTCGGTGGACTCCGGCTTCATCACGCCGCGCACCAGCTCGTCCATGATGATGCGGCCCATCTCCGAACGCTCCTCGGCGCTTGGCCGCACGGCTTCGAGTCCGGCTGCCGACAGCGCCTGCGGATAGACCTCGCTGTTCACCAGCCAGTGCGTGCCCAGCACGCCCACGCTGCGGAAGCCCCGCGACACCGCCTCGGCCGCAACCACCTCGGCGATGTGCAGCCACGGCCTCGGCAAGTGCGGAAGCACCAGGTGCATCGCCTGGTGGATGGTGTTGTCGGGGCAGATAAGAAAGTCGGCGCCGGCTGCGGCGAGCTTGCCCGCCGACGACAGCATCAGCTGCGCGACGCCGCCCAGGTCGCCGCGGTCCAGGCAATCCACGTACGCCGCGAGCGAATGCGTGTGCATCGAGACCTCGGGGTGTGCATGGGCCTGGCCCATGTGGCTGGCGCCTTCGACGCACAGCGTGCGATAGCAGAGCGCAGCGCCTTCGGCCGAGCAGCCGACGATGCCGATGTGAAGTGGCATGAAGCAGGTCTCCGTCTGGGAAATCAGCAGACGATGTTCTCACGCCCTGCGCGACACCGCCACGCCCGCATGGCGGTCGAGCCGCAGCATCATCAGCGTCGCGATGGCCATCAGCAGGCCGACCACGTACCAGGCGTGGTGGAAGTCGACCAACTCCACGGCCGCCGCGCCGCGCAGCGCCTGCGATGCGCCGAGCACCATCGCGCCCAGCGCCACGCCGAGCGCGAGCGACACCTGCTGCAGCATGGTGCCGAGCGTGCTGGCGCCCGCGCGGGTCTCGTCGGGCACGTCGGCAAAAGCCAGCGTGTTGATGGCGGTGAAGTTCATCGAACGCGCCATGCCCGCCACGAAGAGCAGCACGCACATCCACGGCAGCGGGTCGCCGGGCGACAGCAGCGCGCAGCCGAACAGCGTGGCGGCGCAGATCGCGCCGTTCACCGTCAGCACGCGGCGAAAGCCGAAGCGCCGCAGCACCGCGGTGGTGGCGCTCTTCATCACGAGGTTGCCGGCCATGTAGACCAGCAGCATTGAGCCGGCCTGGAAGGCGCTCATGCCGAAGCCGATCTGGAACATCAGCGGCAGCAGGAAGGGCGATGCGTTGATCGCGACGCGCGAGATGAAGCCGGCCGTCGCGGTGGCCAGCGCATAGGTCGGCACCGCCAGCGCGCGAAGGTCAAGCAGCGGCGCCGCCACGCGCCGCGCGTGGCGCACCGCGGCGATCGTGGCTGTCACGCCTGCGGCCAGCAGGCCGAGCGTGGCGGCCGAGCCCGGCTGTGGCCCGCCCAGCCGCGTGAGGCCCTCGACCAGCGCGGCCAGCGCGATGGCGGTGAGCACGAAGCCGGTGGCGTCGAAGCGCACCGGCGCCGTGTCGGCCCGGCGCGGAAAGAGCCGCATGATCAGCCACAGGCCGGCGAGGCCCAGCGGCACGTTCAGCAGGAAGATCCAGTGCCACGAGGCATGCGTGGCGATCAGCCCGCCCAGCGGCGGCCCGATCACCGGCGCGATGAGCCCCGGCCAGGTGATGGTGCCGATGGCCTCGATCAGCCGGTGCTTCGGCGTCTCGCGCAGCACCACCAGCCGGCCCACCGGCGACATGAAGGCGGCGGCCGCGCCCTGCAGCACGCGCGCCGCGACGAAGAACTCGAAGCTCGGCGCAAGCCCGCAGGCGAGCGAGGCGAGGGTGAAGGTGCCGACCGCCAGCGCGAACACACGCCGCGCGCCGAAGCGCCCCGCGCACCAGCCGGCGGCAGGCACCAGCGCCGCCATCGCGATCAGGTAGACCGTCACGCCCAGGCTCGCGTCCAGCGCGCCGATGCCGAAGGCCGCCCCGATGGCCGGTAGCGCCGTAACGATGACGGTGGCGTCCAGCGTCTCCATGAAGAAGGCGGCCGCCACGGTGAGCGCGATGCGCCTGGAGGCGCTTTCCGTGGCCGCGGCGGACGGGGCGTTGTCGTTCATGCGCCGAGTCTGACACCGCCGGGTGTTTAGGGTTTACCCGGAGTCAACGATCCGGAAGGTCGGACGGGGCCGGTCGGCGGCATCCGGATCGTCGGCGGGGCGCCTCGCGCCGCGTGAAGAAAAGCCCCGTGAAATCAAGGACTTAGGGCGCGCCCCAACCCTTGCCGGCCGTGGCATGTCGATTGCTGAATCACCGGCCGGCCGTGCGCCTCCGTCGTGGGGCCCGGTCACGAACCTGGAGACAAACCAATGAGCACCCCCATGGAACACCAGACCGCCCCCAAACCTTTTTACAAATCCCTGTACTTCCAGGTCATCACGGCCATCGTGCTCGGGGTGCTCCTGGGCCACTTCTATCCCGACACCGGCGCTTCGATGAAGCCGCTGGGCGACGGCTTCATCAAGCTGATCAAGATGATCATCGCGCCGATCATCTTCTGCACGGTGGTGGTGGGCATCGCCGGCATGGAGGACATGAAGAAGGTCGGCAAGACCGGCGGCATGGCGCTGCTGTATTTCGAGATCGTCAGCAGCATCGCGCTCATCGTGGGCCTGGTGCTGGTGAACGTGCTCAAGCCCGGCGCGGGCATGAACGTCGACGTGAGCCTGCTCGACACCAAGAGCATCGCGGCCTACACCGGCCCGGGCAAGATGCAGAGCACCACCGACTTCCTGCTCAACATCATTCCCAACACCGTGGTCGACGCCTTCGCCAAGGGCGAGATCCTGCAGGTGCTGCTGATCGCCGTGATGTTCGGCTTCGCGCTGCACCGTTTCGGGGGGCGCGGCACGCTGGTGTTCGACGTGATCGAGAAGGGCTCGCACGTGCTCTTCGTGATCGTCGGCTACATCATGAAGGTCGCGCCCATCGGCGCTTTCGGTGCCATGGCCTTCACCATCGGCAAGTACGGCGTGAGCTCGCTGCTGCAGCTCGGTCAGCTGATGGCGACCTTCTACGCCACCTGCCTGCTCTTCATCTTCGTGGTGCTGGGGCTCATTGCGCGCTTCCACGGCTTCAGCATCTGGAAGTTCATCAAGTACATCAAGGAAGAGCTGCTGATCGTGCTGGGCACCTCGTCCAGCGAATCGGTGCTGCCGCGCATGATGGCCAAGATGGAGAACCTGGGCGCGAAGAAGTCGGTGGTCGGCCTCGTGATTCCGACCGGCTATTCGTTCAACCTCGACGGCACCTCCATCTACCTGACGATGGCGGCGGTGTTCATCGCGCAGGCCACCAACACCGACATGACGCTGACGCAGCAGCTCACGCTGCTGGCGGTGCTGCTGCTGACCTCGAAGGGCGCGGCCGGAGTTACCGGCAGCGGCTTCATCGTGCTGGCGGCCACGCTGTCGGCGGTGGGGCACGTGCCGGTGGCGGGGCTGGCGCTCATCCTGGGCATCGACCGCTTCATGTCGGAAGCCCGCGCGCTCACCAACCTGATCGGCAATGGCGTGGCCACCCTCGTGGTCGCCAAGTGGACGGGCGACCTCGACACCGTGCGCATGAACCAGCACCTGAACCAGGAAAGCACGGCCGAGGCCGACGAGCCCGAGCGCGTGCTCGACGCCACCGAGACGCACATGCCCGCCAGCGGCGCGCGCCAGGCTTCCTGATCTTTTTTCCGCTCCCTCCGGCCCCGCCCTGGGGCCATCGGGCTGCCACTAATGCGGGCGGCCCGGCCTTGTGCAATAACGGGCCCATGAATCCAAGGGAGCCGGCCCGGCGTCTAGACCCACACTCCGACCAGGCGACGAGAGGATGGCGCGGCCTGCCCCGATGGGGCGGCGCGCTGGCCCTGGTGGCCGTGGCCGCCTTCGCGGGCTATCAGGTCGCGATGCAGACCGGCCTGGCCCGGCTGCGCGAAGCGGCCGACCACCGGCTCGACATGCTCGCCACCGGCCTGGACGCCGACCTCGCCCGCTTCGACTACCTGCCCGCGCTGCTGGAGATGACGCCCCTGGTGCCGGCCCTGCTCGGCACGCCGTCGGACATGCGGCTACGCGATTCGGTCAACCGCTACCTCGACGGCGTCAACGCCGCGGCCGGAGCGGAAATGCTCTACGTGCTCGACGCCTCCGGCACCTCGCTGGCGGCTTCCGACTGGGACAAGCCCGGCACCACCGTGGGCCAGGACCTGTCGTTCCGGCCCTACGTGATCGACGCGCTGGGGCAGGGCAGGGGCCGCTTCTACGGCGTGGGCATCACCAGCAAGAAGCCGGGCTACTACCTGTCGTATGCGCTGCGACGCGGGCAGGCCTCGCGCGGCGTGGTGGCGGTGAAGATCAACCTCGAGGAAGCCGAGCGCGCCTGGCGCAAGCTGCCGGGCGACGTGGCGCTGATCGACCAGCGCGGCGTGGTCATTCTCTCGACGCGCGAGGACATCAAGTTCAGGCCGCTGCTGCCGCTGGACGCACTGCAGCGCGCCGAGGTGCTGCGCTCGCGGCCCTACGGCGAGGCCGCGCTGCAGCCGCTGCAGTGGACGCAGAAGGAAGCGCTGGACCGCGACGTGCAGGTGGTCTCGCTCGACGGCGTCGATCAGCTCGCCTCCGCCCGCACCCTGCGCGGCGCGCCGTGGCAACTGGTGGTGCTCGACAACCTCGCGCCGCTGCATGTGGCGGCGCGCAACGCGGCCATCACCGCCGGCCTCGCGATGACGGTGCTGCTGCTGGTGGCCGTGGCGCTGTGGCAGCGGCGCCGCGCCGTGCGCCAGAAGCTTGCGAACCAGGCCGCGCTGCAGGCGGCGCACGACACGCTCGAATCGACCGTGGCCGCGCGCACCGCGCAGCTTCGCGCCGCGCAGGGCGAGCTGGTGCACGCCGGGAAGATGGCTGCGCTGGGGCAGATGTCGGCCGGCGTGGTGCACGAGCTCAACCAGCCGCTCACCGCGATGCGCACGCTCTCGGAAAGCGCGTCCATCCTGCTCGACAAGAACCGCCTCGAGGACGTGCGCGGCAACCTCGAGCGCATCCGCGGCATGGTCGACCGGCTCGCGCGGCTGACCTCGCAGCTGCGCACCTTCGCCTACAAGAGCGAGCTGCCGCTGGCGCCGGTGCTGTTGTCGCATGCGATCGCCGACGCGCAGGTGATCGTGGCCGAGGCTTCGCGCAAGCAGCGCGTCGCCATCGAGGTCGACGTGCAGCCGCCCGCGCTGAGCGTGATGGCGGAGGAGGCCGCGCTCGGCAGCGTGCTCGCCAACCTGATGCGCAACGCCATCGACGCGATGCAGGACGCGCCGGTACGCAAGCTGCGCCTGGAAGCACGGCCGAAGGAGGGCCGCGTGCTGCTGTCGGTGACCGACACCGGCCCGGGCATCCGCCCGGACATCCTGCAGCGGCTGTTCGAACCCTTCGTCACCGGCAAGGCGGCGGGGTCGGGGCTGGGACTGGGGCTCGTGATCTCGGCACAATTGGTGCGGTCCATGGACGGCACGCTGCGCGCGGCCAACCTGGACGGCGGCGGGGCATGCTTCGTCGTCGACCTGCCGGCGGCGATTGCCGTGATCCACGACAGCAGCAGCAACCCGCCGGTTGCCGACGCCCTTTCCATTGCACAACAGGAGTGATCCCCAAGTGAGCGAAGCCCCTGCCATCCGGGTGATGCTGATCGAGGACGACGAAGACGTCCGCGTCAGCACCACCCAGGTGCTGACCCTGGCCGGTTTCGAAGTCGAGTCCTTCCCGAGCGCCGAGCGCGCGCGGGCGCACATCTCGTTCGGCGTGCCGGCCGTCGTCATCAGCGACGTGCGCCTGCCGGGCCTGAGCGGCACCGAGTGGCTGCCCGAACTGCGCAATGTCGACCCCGAGCTGCCGGTGATCCTGGTCACCGGCCACGGCCACATCGCGATGGCCGTGCAGGCCATGCGCGAGGGCGCCTACGACTTCATCGAGAAGCCCTTCAGCTCCGAGCGGCTGGTGGCCATCGTTCGCCACGCCATCGAGCGGCGGCAGCTCAGCCTGCAGGTGCGCGCATTGCGCGACGCGCTGGAGAACTGGCAGGGCATCCAGTCGGTGCTGATAGGCCGTTCGGCGCAGATGCAGCAGGTGCGCCAGACGGTGAAGACGCTGGCCGAAACGTCGGCCGACGTGCTGGTCTACGGCGAGACCGGCACCGGCAAGGAGCTGGTCGCGCGCTGCCTGCACGACCACAGCGCGCGCCGGCGCCAGCATTTCGTGCCGCTGAACTGCGGCGGGCTGCCCGAGTCGCTGGCCGAGAGCGAGCTCTTCGGCCACGAGGCCGGCGCCTTCACCGGCGCGAGCCGCATGCGCGTGGGCAAGTTCGAATACGCCAGCGGCGGCACGCTCTTCCTCGACGAGATCGAGAGCATGCCTATGGCGGTGCAGATCAAGCTGCTGCGCGCGCTGCAGGAGCGCAGCATCGAGCGCATCGGCTCCAACAAGACCATTCCCTTCGACTGCCGCGTGGTGGCCGCGAGCAAGGACGACCTCAAGGCCATGAGCGACCAGCAGAAGTTCAGGGCCGACCTGTACTACCGCCTGGGCGTGGCCTTCATCGAGCTGCCGCCGCTGCGCGAGCGTCGGGAAGACATCCCGCTGCTGTTCGAGCATTTCACGCTCCAGGCCGCGACCCGCTACGACCGGCCCGCGCCGCTGCTGAGCAACGCGCAGCTGGCCGACCTGATGGCCTACGCCTGGCCCGGCAATGTGCGCGAGCTGCGCAACGTGGCCGACCGCTTCGTGCTGGGGCTCCTGGGGGAGCGCCTGACGCAGACGCATGGCAGCGCGCAGGGTGTGCCTGCTTTGCCGCGGGGTCTGCCCCAGCAGGTGGAATCGTTCGAGCGCGCGGTGATCGTCGAGGAGCTGCGGCGCCAGCGCGGCGACCAGCCCGCCACGGCCGCCGCCCTGGGCATCGCGCGGCAGACGTTGCACGACAAGGTGCGCAAGCTCGGGCTGACGGTCGACGAGTTCAAGTAGGGCTGCAGCCGCATCCTGCGGGCGGCCCGCTCTTGAGCTCAGGTCTGGAATTGGTAGCCGGTGCCTCTCACGGCATGCAGCGGCAGTGAAATGCCCGCCGCCGTCGCCTTGCGCCGCAGCCGGCTGACCACGGCATCGACGCGCTGCAGGTCGAAGTTCTCGAGATCGCCGCCGCCCAGCGCGGCTGCGAGCTGCGTCCGGTCGACGGGCTTGTTGCGCTGCTTGAACAGGCTGGTGACGATGGCGCGCTCCGACATCGTGAGGCGCAGCGCCCGGCCATCGGGGGCGTACAGGATCCAGTCGCCTTCCTTGAGCACCCAGCGCCCCGTGCCGCGCGGCGCCTCGGGTTGATGCGGCTGCAGCGCCCGGCCGGCGCTCGCCTCGGCTGCCTTGATGCGTCGGTAGATGGCTTCGATCGAGGCCGCGAGCTCCTCGGCATGCACCGGCTTCACGAAGTAGGCATCGGCGCCGCCGCGCAGGCCGCGTACCCGGTCGCTGAGGTCGCCGCGCGCGGTTGCGAAGACGATCCCGACATTGCTGGCGGAACGCAGGTGCTGGGCGATCGAAAAACCGTTCTCGTCCGGCAGTTCGATGTCGATCACTACCACGTCGCATCGATTGACCGCGTAGGCCCTGTAGAACTCCGCCGCCGTCGAGAAGCCGGAGGCCTTGAAACCCAGTTGCTCGAGGCTGTAGACCAGTGCTTCCTGAAGGTCTTCTTCGTCCTCGATCAGGTAGACGGTTATCTTTTTATCGGTATTGGAGTTCGGAATATTCATGATGCACCTCTCCTCGGTCTCGGCTGCGACGCGCTGCTGGCGCCGAAGATTCGCCGGACAATATCAACAACATGAAAAGAAATAGATGTCTTGTTTTGATCGCGGGGATGGCGCTGTGGCTGATTTCGCTTTGTTCACATGCTCTTGTGCTTCGCAGCGATCAAGGGCTGAAAGAACCCGTCTCGTTGCTCGGCCAAGAGGAAATATTCATTGATACATCCGGAAATACTTCCATCGAGGACATTATTTCAGCCCGCGGCGGCGTGGAGTTTATAGCCGGAGATACCCGCCTCGGCCGACTTCGGGCAGGCGAGATTTACTGGATCAGGTTTTCCTTGCAGCAGGAGCCCGGCACGCTTTCGCAATGGGCCATCCAGATATTCCCCAACTGGGTCGACGACGTGGAGGTCTACCGGCGCGATGCCTCCGGCAGGATTTCGGTCGAGCGGCTGGGCTGTTGATTTCCATCCAGAAGTGACCCAGTTGGCCCGGTGATTTCCATCTAAAACTGACCCACGTAGTAACCCTAACCTGCTGCTTTTAGCGGCAGGAGCACAGGAGTGATTGACGTGGCGACACTGAGTGTCATCAGACGTTGGGCATTGCGTGAGCAACTGTCCATCCGAGAGATAGCCCGGCGCACGGGCTTGTCTCGCAACACCATCCGCAAGTACCTTCGCGAGGGCGAGGCAGAGCCCAGCTACGCCAAGCGCATCAGCCCGAGCAAGCTCGACGCCTTCGCCGAGAAGCTCAGCGGCTGGCTCAAGAGCGAAGCGTCCAAGTCCCGTAAACAACGACGCACGCTCAAGCAGATGCACGCCGACCTGGCAGCGCTGGGCTATCAGGGGTCGTACAACCGCGTGGCGGCCTTCGCACGCGCGTGGCACGCGCAACGCCACGCGGTCCAGCAGACCACCGGGCGAGGCACCTTTGTGCCCCTGGCCTTCGGTCCCGGCGAGGCATTCCAGTTCGATTGGAGCGAGGACTGGGCGGTCATCGCCGGCGAGCGCACCAAGCTGCAGGTGGCGCACTTCAAGCTCAGCCACAGCCGCGCGTTCATCGTGCGCGCCTACCTGCTGCAGACCCACGAGATGCTGTTCGATGCACACAACCGGGCCTTCGAGGTGCTCGGCGGCGTGCCGCGACGGGGCATCTACGACAACATGAAGACGGCCGTGGACAAGGTGCGCCGCGGCAAGGAGCGCGATGTCAACGCGCGCTTCAGCGCCATGGTCAGTCACTACCTGTTCGAGGCCGAGTTCTGCAACCCGGCCTCGGGCTGGGAGAAGGGCCAGGTGGAGAAGAACGTGCGCGATGCGCGGCACCGGCTGTGGCAGCCCGTGCCGGCGTTTGCCACGCTGGCGCTGCTCAACGACTGGCTGGAGGAGCGCTGCAAGGCGTTGTGGGGCGAGATCATCCACGGCAAGCTGCCCGGCACGGTGGCGGATGTATGGGCGCAGGAGCGGCCCTTGCTCATGCCTGTGCCACGGCCCTTCGACGGCTTCGTGGAACACACCAAACGCGTCTCTCCGACCTGCCTGGTGCACTTCGAGCGCAACCGCTACAGCGTACCGGCCTCGTATGCGAACCGCCCTGTAAGCCTACGGGTGTACGCTGCCCGGCTGGTCGTCGCGGCCGAGGGGCAGGTGATCTGTGAGCACGAGCGGGTGTTCGAGCCGGGGCATCGCCACGGTGGTCATACCGTCTACGACTGGCGCCACTACCTGGCGGTCGTGCAGCGCAAGCCCGGGGCGCTGAGGAACGGCGCGCCCTTCAGCGACCTTCCGCAGGGCTTCCGTCGCCTGCAGGCGGTGCTGCTGAAGCAGCCAGGCGGGGACCGCGAGATGGTGGAGATCCTGGCGCTGGTGTTGCACCATGACGAGCAGGCGGTGCTGACCGCAGTCGAGCTGTCCCTGGAAGCTGGCGTGGCCAGCAAGACCCATGTGCTGAACGTGCTGCACCGGTTGCTGGACGCCAAGCCCGTGGCGCCTGCGCCGGTCACGGCGCCACAGGCGCTGCGCCTTGTGACCGAGCCGAAGGCCGACGTGCGGCGCTACGACACCCTCAGAGGCCGCGCAAGCGCTGCCAACACGATGATCACCCGGGAGGTGCGCCATGCGACATGATCCAGCGAGCGGGGCCATCGTGATCATGCTGCGTGAGCTCAAGATGCACGGCATGGCGCAGGCCGTGGCGGAGCTGGCCGAACAGGGATCGCCCGCCTTCGAGGCGGCCCAACCGATGCTCTCGCAATTGCTCAAGGCGGAGATGGCTGAGCGGGAGGTGCGTACGGTGGCCTATCAATTGAAGCTCGCGCGCTTACCCGTCTACCGCGACCTCGCAGGCTTCGACTTCGCCCACAGCGAGGTCAATGAAGCCCTGGTGCGCCAGTTGCATCGGTGTGAATTCATGGACGATGCACAGAACGTGGTCCTCGTGGGAGGACCGGGCACAGGCAAGTCCCACCTTGCTACGGCCTTGGGCGTGCAAGCCATCGAGCATCACCGTTGCCGCATACGCTTCTTCTCTACGGTCGATCTGGTCAACGCGCTGGAGCGGGAGAAGGCCAGTGACAATTCCGGGCGCATCGCGCACAGGCTGATGCATATGGACATGGTGGTGCTTGACGAATTGGGCTACCTGCCGTTCAGTGCTTCAGGTGGTGCGCTGCTGTTCCACTTGCTGTCCAAGCTCTACGAGCGCACGAGCGTGGTGATCACTACGAACCTGAGCTTCAGCGAGTGGGCCAGTGTGTTCGGCGATGCGAAGATGACCACTGCATTGCTGGATCGGCTTACGCATCGCTGCCATATCCTGGAAACTGGAAACGACAGCTTCCGGTTCAAGCACAGCACCGCGCAATCCGTTCAGCAAGTCCAACCAAAGAAGGAGAAAACCAAGAACTTATCCACATCGTGAGCCACCAGGCTCACAAAGAGGGTGGGTCAATATTCGATGGAAATGCCGGGTCAGGATTCCATGGAAATCAACAGCAGGAGCTTCCCGATCGTGCCCGGGATGATCGCCTCGGTGGACATCCACACCGGCAGCAAGTCGGTGCTCGACTACCTGATCAAGCCGCTCAACAAGGCGCGCGAAGCGCTTCGCGAGCGCTGAAGCCAAGCGACAACAGGAGGGCGACAATGGCCAGGAAGGGCACGACCAAGACGAAGGCACCGGTTCCGGCGCGCAGGCCGGCGATCACTCAGCAGGCGCTCGATGCGCTGGGCACGCGGTTCCGCGCGGCCTTTGCGCAGGGAGACTACGAGAAGGCGCGGGGCTTTGCGGCGCAGGCGTGGGAGGCCACGCACAGCCCGCAGCCGCTGGCCGACGTGGCGCTGTGCCTGCTGCGGCTCGGCCGGCCGCAGCAGGCCTACCACCTCTACCTGCGCATCGTCGGCGAACTCGGGACCGCCAATACCTGCGACGGCCTGGCCGAGGCGGCCGGGCAGCTCGGCAAGCGCGACGAGGTGCGCAGGTTCGGCTCCGAGTCGCTGCGCCTGAAGATGCTGGAGGCCGACAAGGAGCAGGCCGCCGCCACGGTGGGCCTGCCTGCGCCGCGCTGCTTCGACGAGCGCAACCGCCATCGCAACCTCATCGCCTTCAGTCTCTTCGGCGGCGACCCGCGCTACTGCGAGATGGCGGTGCTCAACGTGCGGGCCGCGCGCGAGTTCTTCCCGGCGTGGCTGTGCCGCTTCTACGTCGACGACTCGGTGCCGGCCGACGTCTGCGGCCGGCTGATGCGAGAGGGCGCCGCGGTGATCGACGTGCGCTCCATCGGCGGCCAGGACCTGCCGGGGACCATGTGGCGCTTCCTCGCGCTCGACGATCCCGCGGTCGACCGGGTGCAGTTCCGCGATGCCGATTCGCTGCTGTCCACGCGCGACCAGGCGGCGGTGCGCGCGTGGTGCGCGTCCGACCGCTGGTTCCATGTGATGCGCGACTATCACTCGCACACCGAGCTGATGCTCGCCGGCATGTGGGGCGCGTGCGCGGGCGTGCTCTGGGACATGGCGGGCGACATGCGCGCGTACCTGCGCAGCCGGCCTTTTTCGTCGCGTTATGCAGACCAGCATTTCCTGCGCCACCGGGTGTGGAAGGTCGCCCAGCGCAGCCTGCTCATGCACGACGAGTGGTTCGACCTGCCGGGCAGCCAGCCTTTTCCGCCCCACGTGCCGATGACGGTGGACGCGCGCTACGCCCACGTGGGCGCCAATATCGGCGCGCCCTCGATGCATGTGCTGCACGATGCACCCGACGGCACGCAGGTGCGCTGGACCCTGTACGACGCCGCGGGCCAGGCCGTCTGCAGCTACGACGCCGTCGTGCGCGGCAACGGCTACGAGGCCAGCATTCCGGCACCTTACGCCGCCGAGATCTCGGCCGGGCGCTGGAAAGTTGTCACGCGCTGACGCGGCGCGGCGAGGAGGGCGCCGCGGTCAGAAAGGCTCGACCGGCAGCGCGCGCTTGTGCGCGCTCTTGCGATGCGTGGCGAGGATGATGCGCCGCGCCTCGGCCGACACCGGCTTGCCTTCGAGGAAGTCGTCGATCTGCTCGTAGGTCACGCCGAAGGCGTCCTCGTCGGGCTTGCCAGGCACCAGCGATTCGAGGTCGGCCGTGGGCACCTTGTAGACCAGCGCGTCGGGCGCGCCCAGCAGCTGGGCCACGGCGCGCACGCGGCGCTTGTTGAGGCCGGTCAGCGGCGTGATGTCGGCCGCGCCGTCGCCGAACTTGGTGAAGAAGCCCATCAGCGCCTCGGCCGCATGGTCGGTGCCGATGACGATGCCGTCGTGCGCGCCCGCCACCGCGAACTGCGCGATCATGCGCTGGCGCGCCTTGATGTTGCCCAGCACGAAGTCTTCGTGCGCCGCGTCGCGGAACTTCAGGTCGCCTGCCTTCAGCGCCGCGAGCATGGCATCGGCGGCGGGGCGGATGTCCACCGTGACCGTGCGGTCGGGCTTCATCACCACGAGCGAGGCCTGCGCCTCGGCCTCGTCCTTCTGCACGCCGTAGGGCAGCCGCATCGCGATGAAGCTCGCGTCGTAGCCGGTGGCGCGCAGCTTCTCGACCGCGCGCTGCGCGAGGCAGCCGGCGGTCAGCGAATCGACGCCGCCGCTGATGCCCAGCACCAGCGTCTTCAGGCCGGTCTGCTTCAGGTAGTTCGCGAGAAAGTCGACGCGCCGCTCCAGTTCGCGGGCTGCGTCGAAGACGGGCGCGACATGCAGCGCCGCGATGATTTCGCGCTGCGTGTCGTCGACGGGAGACAGATCTGCACTCATGGGGTTTGCTCGTGTGAAAGGGATCAGAAGTCCACAAGGCTGAGGCCGATGCTCAGCACGGTGCGCTTGCGGTTGTAGTCCACCAGCGTGTCGCCGTAGCCCGAGAACAGCTGCGTGTGGAAGCGCAGGTTGCTCTTGGTCGGGTCGCCGATGGCCTTGAGCCACTCGAGGCGGATCGAGCCTCGGCCGCTGTCGCGCAGGTTGTTGCGCACGGTCACGGCGAGCTGGTTGTCGCGGTTGAGGTTCCAGCGGCCGGTGATCTCGGCGCGGCCGTAGTAGTCGGCGATGTCGGGGTTGTCGTCCTTGGCGGCGCTCTCGTTGATGCGCTTCCAGATGCGGCCGGTGATGGTGAAGCGGTCGTCCAGCTCGGCGCCGCCCATCAGGTAGACGCGGTTCCAGCTGCGCGACAGCGGCAGGCTCTGGCCGTTCGACTGGTGCACGATGCCCAGCCCCGAATAGCGCCAGCGCCAGCCGCCCGGCAGCTTGAAGTCGGTCGGGTAGACGTACATCAGCTCGGGCTCGTGGTCGGTGGTGCGGAAGGGGCGCGAGATGGAGCCGTTGAAGAGTTGCCAGGTCGACTGCTGGCTGTAGGCGAACCACAGCGAGTCTTTTTTCACCGGGTCGTTCTGCGTGAGCATGCCCTGCGCGAGCTTGGTGCGCACCGACAGGCCGATGCGCATCTCGTTGGCCTGATAGGCCACCGGGTCGGCGGTGTGGCCGGCCGAAGGCGAGGTGGGCGTGTCGGGCTTCCTGGTGGCGGCCGATGCCGACACGTTGAGCGGGCGATAGCCGCGGAAGCCGAAGGTGCCGCAGTCGGTGGCGTTCTCCAGTTCCCAGAAGCGCGAGAGCGCCGAGTACTGGCGGTCGCGGCAGCCCTCGGTGGTGGCCACCGAGACCACGCGCGTGGCGGGAACCGTTCCATCGACCGGCGGCTGCGTGCTCGCGAGCACCGGCGGGGCGGCCGGCACCGCCGCGGCGGGCAGCGTCTGCTGCTGCGCCCATCGGTCGAAGCAGGCCAGTCGCGCCTCGTTGTTGGCGCCCAGCGCGGCGCACTGTTGCCAGGTGAGCTGCGAATCCGCCAGCGGGCTCGCGGGCTTGTCCACCGCCTGCGCATGGGCCATGCCCGCCGCGCCGCCGAAGCATGCGGCCACGGCCGTGAGCATGTTGAACCTGAAGCGAGATCGCGGCGAGATGGTGGTCGTCTTCGTCATTGCTTCTTTCCTTCCTGTGACGCCGGCGGCGCCGTCTTGCTGAGCACGAACGGGTGCGTGCTCTCGTCGGCCGCATTGCGCCACGTGCCCCTGAATTCGCGACCGCACGATCCGGTCTGCAGCTTGCCCGACCACACGCCGCTGATGGCGCGGCCGTCCTGCGACTCGTCGATGGAAAGCGCGCCTTCGTCGTCCACGTCGCCCGCGAGCTGCGCGACCGTGGCCTTCGCCGCGTTGGCGCCGTTGCGCGTGATGGTGCCGCGCACGCCGTCGTAGTCGGGGTGCTTGCCCAGCTGCACGACGGCCACGGCGGGCAGGTTGTCGAAGCGCGCTTCCCATTTGCCGTAGAGCGATTCCAGCGGCAGGTCGCGAGCGTCCGCGGGGCAGTCGGCGCTGCCGCCGCGCATCGAGGCGCAGCCGGCCAGCGCGATGAGCGCGCCGGCCAGCAGCGCGGCGGTTGCGGTGGTCTTCTTCGTCGTCATCGTCTTCATCGTCGTCATGACCCCGCCGCGGCGGCGGCGGCCTTGGCAGCGCTGTCCTGCGCCTTGCGCGCGAACTCGGCGCGCAGTGCCTTGAGCTTCTCGCGCGGGTCTTCCTTGGTGGTGGTCTTGTCCAGGCCCATCTCGGCAATGAAGCGGCTGGGCACGCAGGGCACCATCTCGCGGCCCTGCTTGCGTTTCTTGGTCCAGCTCACGGCCAGGCTGCGCTGCGCGCGGGTGATGCCCACGTACATCAGGCGGCGCTCTTCCTGCAGGCGCTGCAGCGTGTCTTCGCTCACCTGCTGCTGGCGGCCGTTGTCGTCGTCGAGCTTGAAGGGCAGCAGGCCCTCGCTCACGCCGATGAGCATCACGTGCGGCCATTCGAGGCCCTTGGAGGCGTGCAGCGTGGAGAGCGTGACCACGTCCTGGTCCTGCTCGCGCTCGCTGATGGTGGACAGCAGCGAGATGGTCTGCGCCACCTCGAGCAGGCTCTTGCGCTCGCTCTCGATGCCGCCGCTGTCGGCGCCCGAGGCGTCGTCGAGCGTGCCGCCGGCGCGCTGCGACATCCAGTCGACGAACTCCAGCACGTTGGTCCAGCGAGAGGCCGCGGCGGCTTCGCTGTCCTCGCCGTCGTACAGGTGCTTCTCGTAGTCGATCTCCTTGAGCCAGTCGAGCATGAAGGTGCGCGAGTCTTCCGCGCCCATGGTGCGGCGCGCGCGGTATTCGAGGTCGTTGATGTAGCGGCCGAACTCGTGGATGCCCTCCAGCGTGCGCTTGGGCATCACGCTGGGCAGCGAGGGGCTGAAGAGCGCCTCGAACAGGCTCAGCTTGTACTGGCTCGCGAAGGTGCCGAGGCTGGCGAGCGTGGTGTGGCCGATGCCGCGCTTGGGCGTGGTGATGGCGCGCAGGAACGCGGGGTCGTCGTCGTTGTTGACCCACAGGCGGAACCAGCCGCACAGGTCCTTGATCTCGGCACGGTCGAAGAAGCTCTGGCCGCCGGAGACCTTGTACGGGATCTGCGCCTTGCGCAGCGCCTGCTCGAACACGCGCGCCTGGTGGTTTGCGCGGTAGAGGATGGCGAAGTCGCGGTACTCCTTGTACTGCTTGCCCTGCGTTGTGGCCTCGCCCGCGCGGATGCTCACGATGCGCGCCACCGCGCGCTCGGCCTCGTGCACCTCGCTGTCGGCGTCGACGATGCGCACCGGCTCGCCTTCGCCGAGCTCGGAGAACAGCGTCTTCGGAAAGAGCTTGGGGTTGGGCCCGATCACGTTATTGGCCGCGCGCAGGATGGCGCTGGTGGAGCGGTAGTTCTGCTCCAGCTTGATGACCTTGAGCGCCGGGTAGTCGACCGGCAGCTTGCGCAGGTTGTCCAGCGTGGCGCCGCGCCAGCCGTAGATGGACTGGTCGTCGTCGCCCACCGCGGTGAAGTGGCCGCGCTCGCCGGCCAGGGCCCTGAGCACGTCGTACTGCGTGGCGTTGGTGTCCTGGTATTCGTCGACCAGGATGTGGCCCATCATCGCCTGCCACTTGGCGCGCACTTCCGGGAATTCGTAGAGCAGCTTCAGCGGCATGCCGATGAGGTCGTCGAAGTCCACGCTCTGGTAGGCCAGCAGGCGCTCCTCGTAGCGGGCCATGATCTTCGCGGTGATGCGCTCGTTGTCGTCGGCGGCCTGCGCCTCGGCCTGCGCCGAGGTCAGGCCCATGTTCTTCCACTTGCTGATGGTCCACTGCCAGATGCGGGCGGTGGCCGCGTCGGTGGTGCCGCCGGCGTCCTTCAGGATCTTCGTCACGTCGTCGGCGTCGAGGATGCTGAACGCGTTCTTCAGGCCCAGCACGCCGCCGTCCTCGCGCATCATGCGCACGCCCAGTGCGTGGAAGGTGCACACCACCACCTTGCGCGCGTCCTTGCCGATGAGGTCTTTCGCGCGCTCGCGCATTTCGGCCGCGGCCTTGTTGGTGAAGGTGATGGCCGCGATGCGTTGCGGCTCGATGCCCGACTGGATCAGCCGGCCGATCTTGTGGGTGATGACCCGCGTCTTGCCCGAGCCCGCGCCCGCGAGCACCAGGCAGGGACCGCTCATGTAGTTGACCGCTTCGAGCTGCGCGGGATTGAGTCCGTGAGACATGGGAGAAAAAGAGAACCGAGGGAACCGGGAGAGCCGAGAAAAACGCCGTGGGGAACGGCTGGCGCAAAGCGGCCAATGATACGGGGCCGGCCCCACCGGGGTTGTAGGCCGGCGGCGCCGATCCGGCCAACCGGCGGTGGCAACGACAATGGGGCGTGCTGCCTGTATTCCTTGTTACTTTCCCTTTCTTCGCGCTGATCGCGGCCGGCTACGGCGCTGCGCGCGCCCGCATCCTGCCGCTGGACGCCATTCCCGGCCTCAACACCTTCGTGCTGTATTTCGCGCTGCCGTGCATGCTGCTGCGCTTCGGCGCGGGCACGCCCATCGGGCAGCTGCTGGACGGCAGCGTCGCACTGGTTTGGGGCATCTGCGCGCTGGCGGTGGTTGCGGGCGTCGTGGCCTTCACACGCAACGCGCGCGTGGGCTGGAACGACGCCGCGTTCGGCGCGCTGGTGGCGGCGTTTCCGAACACCGGCTTCATGGGCGTGCCGCTGCTGGTGGCCATCCTCGGCGCGCAGGCGGCGGGGCCGATCATCATCACGATCGCGTTCGACCTGGTCGTCACTTCGTCGCTGTGCATCGCGCTGTCGCGGCTCGACGGGGCCGGTGGCGCCGGGCGGCACGGCGCCATGCTGGCCGCGCGCAAGGCGCTGCGCGGAATTCTCGTGAACCCGATGCCGTGGTCGATCCTGCTGGGCGTGCTGCTGTCGGCCGCGCGCTGGCCGCTGCCGGGGCCCGTCGAGCGCACCATCGCCATGCTGGCCGACGCGGCCTCGCCGGTGGCGCTCTTCACCATCGGCGCGGTGCTGGCCCGCTCGGCGCTGCTGGCGCGCGAGCACGACGCCAGCGCGGCGGTGGCCGAAGCGATGGGCGCCACCGGCCGCATGGGGGCAGCCAAGGCGCTCAAGGCCCCCTGGAGCGACGTGCTGCCGGTGGTGGCGGTGAAGCTGCTCGCGCATCCGCTGCTGGTGTGGGCCCTGGGGCTGGGCGCCATCGCGCTGGGGCTGCCGCTCTCGCAGCCGGCGCTGGTCACCATCGTGCTGGTCGCGGCGCTGCCGAGCGCGAGCAACGTGTCGATGCTGGCCGAGCGCTTCGGCGCGGACAACGGGCGCATCGCCCGCATCATCCTGTGGACGACGGTGATTGCCTTCCCGAGCTTCCCGCTCGCCGTGAGCGCGCTACGGGGTTAGCACGCCGAGCTTGAAGGGGTCGGCATCGGCGAGCCGCTCGCACTTCGAGAAATCGCGGCCTTGCGTGCCGTCGCAGTAATAGGTGTTGTAGACGCGGCCGAAGAGCGTGGGGCTCGCGGTGAAGAGCACGCCGTGGTCGGGCTGCCAGTTGTCCCTGGCCGCCGCTGGCGCCGCGCTGGTCTCCATGGCCTTGGCGGAAGCCGACGTGGGCGTGAACTCGGCCAGCGTCTTGTGGGCCTCGTCGCCGCGCCAGCGTATTGCCAGCTCGGCGGGGGTGGGGCGCTGCGCCACGGGCAGCAGGATGCCGTTGACCTGCAGGCCGTAGCCGAAGCGGTGGGTCCTGCCGGCCAGGAAGGCGTAGGCGCAGGCCGCCATGCACTGGCCGCGCACCTCGGTCTGCACGCCGCTCGCGCGGATGGCGTCGGCGAATGCGCCGGCTGCTTCGGCGGTACCGCCGAAAGAGTCCTCGAAGACCACGGTATGGACTGTTCCGCTGCCGAGCTGCTCGGTGAACTCCTTGATCATGGTGCCGTCGAGCATGCCCGACACCACGAGGCGGCTGCCCTGCAGCTCCAGCTCGGCGGCCGGGGCCGATGGCACGGCGAAGGCAAGGACGAGGCCGGCGAGGCCCGATGCCAGCGAGAGGGACCAACCAGGGAGGAACGGCGGTTTCACGGTGACCTACCTTTGCAACCAGTGAGCGAGGCAGTTTGGAGTTCGCAATCCGCGGCGGGTTCGCGTCTTTACAGCTTGAGCAGCGCCGGGGTGCGTCGTCAACTCTTTTTTCACAAATTTGCGGTAGTTCCGGGCATGTCGTAAGACATAGCTATCCGCTACCACTTCAGATGAATGCTTGGGTTTGCAGGTGCGCTGCTACAGTGCTTCCAAGTCAAAGATGTGAATGGGGCGCGCGATGGCAATTCTGGTTCGCATCCTTCTGTGGCTGGCCTGGCTCTCGGCGGTCGGCTGGTTCTGGCATGCCGGCAAGTTCGGCACCGCCACGGCGATCGCGCTCGCCGCGCTGAGCCTTGTGGTGTTCGCATGGCCCGTGAGCGTCGCGCGGCGCAGGCACAACGAACTTCGCTACGTGGACATGGGCAAGGAGCCGACCGGCTACCACTGAAACCGCGGTCTGAGGGCCGACCGCGCCCGCACGCTCAGATGCTGTGCGGATCGACGTCGATCAGCCAGCGGATCACGCCCTTGCCCTGCGGCGTTCGCCTCAGTTCGTGCAGCAGCGGCTGCCACGCCGCAAGCAGCTTCTGCAGCGCGGCGCGCGAGGGGCTTTCGATCAGCATCTGCGCGCGCTCCACGTTCGCCACGCGCTGTATCGCCAGCGGCACCGCCGGATAGCGTGTGACCACGTCCGCGCCCGGCAGCGACTCGGACTGGTCGGCCGCCGTGTTCAGGAAACCCTGCGCCACCGACTGTTCGCGCGCGTCGGCCCGCAGCAGCGCCTGGAACGCGAAGGGCGGCATTCCGGCGGCGCGGCGCTCGTCGAGCTGCTGCGCGGCGAAGGCGGTGTAGTCGTGCCTGCGCAGCGCCATGAAGAGCGGGTGCTGCGCGTGGTGCGTCTGGATCCACATCTCGGCCGTTGCGCCCTGCGCCGCGAGGTACGCGGCGTCGCGGCCCGCGCGGCCGGCCGACTGCATCAGCAGGCTGAAGAGCCGCTCCGGCGCGCGGAAGTCGCTGGAGAACAGCGCGCCGTCGGGGTTCACCGCGGCCACCAGCGTGATGCGGCGGAAGTCGTGGCCCTTGGCGATCATCTGCGTGCCCACCAGCACGTCGACCTCGCCCGCGTGCACGGCCGCGAGCTGCGATTCGAGCGCGCCCTGCTTCTTGGTGCTGTCGGCGTCGATGCGCGCGATGCGAACCGCACTGCCGTCGGGCCGCTTCACCGACGAGAACAGCTCTGCCAGATGCTCCTCGAGCCGCTCGGTGCCGCGGCCCACGGGCGCGATGTCGGGGTTGCCGCAGGCCGGGCAGGCGCGCGGCACGCGCTCGGTGAAGCCGCAGTGGTGGCAGCGCAGCGTGCGGTCCATCTTGTGGAACACGCGGTACGCGCTGCAGTGCGGGCATTCGCTCTTCCAGCCGCAGTCGCCGCACGCCAGCACCGGCGCATAGCCGCGCCGGTTGAGGAAGATCATGCTCTGCTCGCCGCGCGCGATGCGCTGGCCGATCGCGTCGAGCAGCGCGCCCGAGATCACCGTCTTCGGCGGCTGCAGGTTCATGTCGACCAGCCGCACGGCCGGCAGCTCGCCCGCGCCGATGCGCGAGGGCATGGCCAGCCGCACGTAGCGCCCGCCGGGGTCTTCGCCCTCGGCGGGGCGGCTCTGGTGCCAGCTTTCGAGCGAGGGCGTGGCCGAGCCCAGGATCACCCGGGCCTTTTCGCGCTGGCCGCGCCACACGGCGAGGTCGCGCGCGGAATAGCGCGCGCCTTCCTGCTGCTTGTAGCTGGGGTCGTGTTCCTCGTCGACCACGATGAGCTTCAACGCCGGTATCGACGCGAACACCGCCATGCGCGTGCCCAGCACGATGCGCGCCGCGCCGCTGTGCGCCGCGAGCCAGCTCGCCAGGCGCTGCGGGTTGGTCATGCCGCTGTGCAGCGACACCACCGCCTCGTCGCCGAAGCGCGCCTTGAAGCGGGCTTCGAGCTGCGGCGTGAGGTTGATCTCGGGCACCATCACCAGCGCCTGAGCCCCGGGCTCGCGCGCGAGCAGGTCGGCCACGCAGCGCAGGTACACCTCCGTCTTGCCGCTGCCGGTGCTGCCGGCCAGCAGGAAGGTGCCTGTTCCCTCCTCGATGCGCGCCAGCACGGCGGTCTGCTCGGCGCTCAGCGCCACCGGGTTCGACGACTCGGCCGTCTGCGCCACCGGCCCGGCCGCGCTCTTGCGCTTGAGCCGGCGCGCGAGCTGCGCCGTCGACAGGTCGCGCAGCTGCGGCGGCAGGGCGGCCAGCGCGATCTCGCCGATGGAGCGCTGGTAGTAGCGCGCGGCGAAAGCCACGAGGTCGCGCCAGCCCTCTCCCAGCGGCGCGAGCGCGTCGAGCGCCGCGCCCACCGGCTTGAGTGCCATGTCGGGCTCGGCGCCCACGAGCGATACCGGCTCGTTCCAGACCACGCCCAGCACCTCGCGCTTGCCCAGCGGCACCCGCACCAGCGTGCCGGGCGGCATCGGCTCGGCGCCGGCGTAGCTCAGCAGGTCGCCGAGCGCGGCGTGCGCGGGCGTCTGCACGGCGATGTCGAGCCGCCACGGCAGCGCCGGCGGGGCGCCGTTCGTCGGCTGGAGGGGCTCGTCGAGAGGCAGTCCGGCGGTGGAGATGGGAAGTCCTTCTTGGGGCGGTTTGTTAAAAAGTCTTCGAGCAAGGGCGCTTAAGTCGTTGATTTTTCAGCGCTTTGGGCCTCATCCAGAGTTCCTGTGGATAACTTTGTTGACAAGCGGGCTGGACTCGCTGCCAAGCCTTGAAAATCAAGGCTCCGGCTGGATTGCCCGGAAAAAAAGCAAAGTTCAAACTCTATATAAATCAACGACTTAGCTTTGCTATCTCTTTGGAAGCAAGGAAGATGGGTAACCCGGAAATCTTGCGCACTGCAACACGTGTTTTGTGCATAAGTGCGGATGCATATACCGTTTTTGCGCTTGACAAACGGCCGCGGGCCGACTTCTCAAGGCTGCTGCGCCTGCGCCGACCGGTTCAGGCCGATAACAATTTCAGCCACGCATCGCCCGCGACTTCGCGTGCACCGCGGCCACCAGCGCCGCCACGTGCTCCGGCGGCGTGAACTGGCTGATGCCGTGGCCCAGGTTGAAGATGTGCGTCGGGCCCTGGGTCGTGCGGTCGGCATGCGGCTTGCCGAAGGCTTCCAGCACCTTGGCCACTTCGGCCTCGATCTGCGCGGGCGGCGCGAACAGCACGTTCGGGTCGATGTTGCCCTGCAGCGCCTTGGCCGTGCCGTCCGTGCCCTCTGCGACCCTGCGGCGCGCGGCGCCCAGGTTGACGGTCCAGTCCACGCCCAGCACCTCGCAGTCGAGCGCGCGCATGTCGTCCAGCCACAGGCCGCCGCCCTTGGTGAAGACGATGCGCGGCACCGGCTGGCCGTCGGCGCCGGTGCGTTTCAGGCCGGCCAGCACGCGGGCCGTGTAGGCGAGGCTGAATTCCTGGAAGGCGCCGTCGGCCAGCACGCCGCCCCAGCTGTCGAACACCATCACGGCCTGCGCGCCGGCGTCGATCTGGGCGTTGAGATACGCGGCCACCGAGTCGGCGTTGACCGCGAGGATGCGGTGCATCAGGTCGGGGCGGCCGTAGAGCATGCTCTTGACCAGCCGGTAGTCGCTGGAGCCCGCGCCTTCCACCATGTAGCAGGCCAGCGTCCACGGGCTGCCCGTGAAGCCGATCAGCGGCACCCGGCCGTTCAGAGCCTTGCGGATCGAGGCCACGGCGTCGAACACATAGCGCAGCTTTTCCATGTCGGGCACCTCTAGCGCCCCCACCGCCGCCTCGTCGCGCACCGGGCGCGCGAAGCGAGGGCCCTCGCCGGCCTCGAACGACAGGCCGAGGCCCATCGCGTCGGGCACCGTCAGGATGTCGGAGAAAAGAATGGCAGCGTCCAGCGGATAGCGCTCCAGCGGCTGCAGCGTGACCTCGGTCGCGTAGCCGGTGTTGGTGGCAAGCCCCATGAAGCTGCCCGCCTTGGCGCGGGTGGCCACGTACTCCGGCAGGTAGCGGCCGGCCTGGCGCATCAGCCAGACGGGCGTGTGGTCGGTGGCCTGGCGCCAGCAGGCTCGCAGGAAAGTGTCGTTTTGCAGGGGGGCGAAGGGCATCGGGCGATTGTCGCAGGGGTGTGTCCTGGCCTCCCAGGCGACCGATTTGGCCACTGCAACCCCGGATCGCCGTCGTGCGCGGCCTCCCACGGCAGCGACGCCTCGCAGGCCGGCGACTCGAGAACGGCTACACCACGGGGACGGTCGTCGAGTGCGATGGGGGGCTGCGGCTGGTGTGATGCCCGCCGGCCTTTGCCCGGGCCTCGGCATTGGCCTACGGCACGGGTGCGACCGAGCCGACCCGCGATGCGTGAAGGCGCTCCTAGCCTGCGGCGGATGAATCAACCCGGCACAGGAGATCACGCATGAACACACGTCAGGTGGATACCCGCGTGCGGCATCGCCGCATCCAGCTGGGCGAGGTCGACACCTTCTATCGCGAAGCCGGTCCGGCCGATGCGCCCGCCGTGCTGCTTCCGCACGGCTACCCATGCTCGTCCTACGAGTTCCGCGAGCTCATGCCGAGGCTGGCCGACCGCTGGCGGCTGGTCGCGCCCGACTATCCGGGCTTCGGCTACAGCGCCACGCCGGAAGACTTCGACTACAGCTTCGACGGCTACGCGGCCTTTCTCGACCGTTTCGTGAAGGCGCTGGATATCCAGCGCTTCGCGCTCTACCTGCACGACTTCGGCTCGCCGATCGGCGCGCGCCTGGCGATCATGGCGCCCGAGCGCGTGGCGGCCCTCGTCATCCAGAACGGCGACATCCCTTACGAGGACGCGCTGGGGCCCAAGTACGCCGAGATCGAGCAGACTTGGACGCTGCCCGCGCGGCAGATGCGCGAGCAGCTGTCCAAGGCGATCACCGAAGAGATCTTCAAGGAGGAGTTTCTGAACGCGGTGCGCCCCGAGCTCGCGCAACGCATTCCGCCCGACCTGTGGAAGCTGCACTGGTCGCTGATGACGCCGGAGCGCAAGGAGGTAGCGGTCGACCTGATCGCGGGGCTGAAGGAGAACCGCGCCTGGTTCCCGCGGCACCGAAAGTACCTCGCCACGCACCGCCCACCCACGCTGATCGTGTGGGGCCTGCAGGATCACTACATGCCGGAGCAATCAGGGCGCGCGTACCTCCGCGACTTGCCCGAGGCCGAGTTCCATCTGCTCGACGGCGGCCATTGGCTGCTGGAAACTCATCTCGACGAGGTGGAGGCGTTGATGCGGGCCTTTCTGGGGCGGGTGCACGCCCCTGCATGACGCACTCGTGAGCGCGTCGGCTCATCGGCACACGGGCCCGAAGAACGAAATGTTTTGTTGAAAAGACAGCGGCAGATACACAGCGATACGCAGGGCCGGGAGAACGGCGGTCGGAGGGGCGACATTCGGGTCCGCCAACCCCTCCACCCTCAGTCACTCAGGAAATTCCAATGTCAACGTCGTTCCAACTGCCCCGCAGAAACTTTCTCGCCGCAACGGCCCTCGGTGCCGCGGCCGCGCAGCTCGCAGCGCTCACGCCGGCCTTCGCGCAGGCGGCCACAGGCTCGTCTTCCAGGCGCCTCGAGCCGCTCAAGAGCATCGATGCCGGCACGCTCAGCATCGGCTACTACGAGGCGGGTCCGGCCGACGGCGCGCCGGTGATCCTGCTGCATGGCTGGCCCTACGACATCCACATGTTCGTCGACGTGGCTCCGGCACTCGCGGCGGCGGGCTTCCGGGTCATCGTGCCGTACCTGCGCGGCTACGGCACCACGCGCTTCCTGTCGGCGGACACGCCGCGCAACGGGCAACAGTCGGTGGTCGCGGTGGACATCATCGCGCTGATGGACGCGCTGAAGATCCAGGTCGCCACCGTCGCCGGCTGCGACTGGGGCGCGCGCACGGCCTGCATCATGGCCGCGCTGTGGCCGCAGCGCGTGAAGGCGCTGGTGTCGGTGAGCGGCTACCTCATCGGCAGCCAGGAGGCCGGCAAGGTGCCGCTGCCGCCGCAGGCCGAGCTGCAGTGGTGGTACCAGTACTACTTCGCGACCGAGCGCGGCCGCGCGGGCTACGAGAAGAACCGCCACGACTTCGCCAAGCTGATCTGGCAGACGGCGTCGCCCAAGTGGAACTTCGACGCGGCCACCTTCGACCGCAGCGCCGTGGCGCTGGACAACCCCGACCACGTGGCGATCACGGTCCACAACTACCGCTGGCGACTCGGCCTCGTCGAAGGCGAGGCGAAGTACCAGGCGCTGGAGGACCGGCTCGCCAAGGCGCCGGTGATCGGCGTGCCCACCATCACGCTCGAAGGCGACGCCAACGGCGCGCCGCATCCGGAGCCCAGCGCCTATGCGAAGAAGTTCTCGGGGCGCTACGAGCATCGGCTGGTCAGCGGCGGCATCGGCCACAACCTGCCGCAGGAAGCGCCCGAGGCCTTCACGAAGGCCGTGATCGACGCCGCGCGAGGCTGATGAAGCCTGGAACTCAGGAGCAATCGCCATGTGGAACATCCATCAGGCCTACATCGACGGCGCCTTCGTGCCCGTGCAGGGCAGCGAGCGGCTGGAGATCGTCAGCCCGGCCACCGGCCAGCCTATCGGCACCGTGACGCTGGCGAACCGAGACGACGCGAAGCGCGCCATCGAAGCCGCGAGCCGGGCGCAGCCAGTGTTGGCGGCCAGTACCAAGGCGCAGCGCATCGACATGCTCAGGCGCCTCGAAGCCGCCGTGCTCGCGCGCACCGAGCAGATCTGCGAAGCCACCATCGAGGAGTACGGCGGTCCGCTGGCCCGCTCGCGATGGGTCAGCAACTACGCCTCGCAGTGTTTTGCCGACACGGCGCGGATGCTGGAGGGCTATGAGTTCGAGCGCCGCATGGGCGACGCCATCGTGCGCATGGAGCCGGTCGGCGTCGCCGGCCTCATCGCGCCCTGGAACAGCACCGCCGGGAGCATCTGCAGCAAGCTGGCCTCGGCCATCGCCGCGGGCTGCGCATCGGTGATCAAGCCCAGCGAGTTCAGTCCGCTGCAGGCACAGGTCGTGACCGAGGCGCTGCACGAGGCCAGCCTGCCGGCGGGCGCGGTCAACGTGCTGCTCGGGCGCGGCGGCGACGTGGGCGACGAGATCGCCACCCATCCGGCCATCGCCAAGATTTCGTTCACCGGCTCCACGGCCACCGGCAAGCTCATCGCACGCGCGGGCCTGGACACGCTCAAGCGCGTGAGCCTCGCGCTCTCGGGCAAGTCGGCCACCGTGGTGCTGGACGATGCCGACCTGCCGACGGTGCTGCCCATGGCGCTGGGCGCGGCCTTCATGAACAACGGCCAGGCCTGCGTGGCGGGCACGCGGCTGCTGATTCCGAACGCGCGGATGGCGCAGGCCATCGAGCTCTTGCGCGCGGCGGCTGAAGCCATGCGCGTGGGCGATCCGCGGGACCCCGCCACCGCGGTCGGGCCGCTGGCGAGCAAGGCGCAGTTCGAGCGCGTGCAGCGCTACATCCGACGCGGGCTCGAACAGGGTGCGACGCTGGTGGCCGGCGGCGAAGGGCGCCCGGAAGGCTTCGACAAGGGCTGGTTCGTGCGCCCCACCGTGTTCGCGAACGTGCGCAACGACATGGACATCGCGCGCGAGGAGATCTTCGGGCCGGTGCTCTCGGTGATCGGCTACGACGGCGAGGACGAAGCGGTGGAGATCGCCAACGACTCGCCGTACGGCCTGCAGGCTTATGTCTTCTCCTCGCAGCAGCAACGCGCGTTGAACGTGGCTTCGAGGCTGCGCGCCGGCACGGTGCTGGTCAACCGCGTCACGCCCGAGCTGAGCGCGCCCTTCGGAGGCGTGAAGCAGTCGGGCATCGGCAGGGAGTTCGGGCTCTTCGGCATGGAGGCTTTCCTGGAGCCGAAGACGGTGGCTGTCGCGCAGCCGGGCTGAAGCCGCGCGGGGGCGGCAAGGAGGGTTGGGGCAGGCGCTATCCTGCCTCATGCTTTCTACAAAATCCGCTTCCGTCGCGTTGAACGCCGGCAGGAGGCAATCGAGGGCCTGGGCATGGCTCTTCTGCGTCCCGATCTTGCTGTGCATCGCGCTCGGCTCATGCCCGGCATTCGCGCAGACGAAGACGGCCCTCGTGCCCGTGCCGCCGATGAAGACGCGCGTGGTCGATCTCACGAACACGCTGAGCGCGGGCGATGCCGACGCGCTGCGCAACGACATCTCGGAGCTCGAGAGCAGCACGCAGGCGCAGCTCGCGGTGCTGATCGTGCCGACGACGGGCCAGGAGGCGATCGAGCAATACGCCACGCGCGTGTTCGCGCGCTGGAAGCTGGGCCGCAAGGACGAGGACGACGGCGTGCTGGTGCTCGTCGCGCTGAAGGACCGCAGGATGCGCATCGAGGTCGGCAAGGGCCTCGAAGGCACGATCACCGACATCCAGGCGTCCTCCGTCATCGACCGGCAGATGGTGCCGCGCTTTCGCGAGGGCGACTACGCGGCCGGCCTGAAGGACGCGGTGCGCGCGCTGTCGCGGTTGATCGGCGCGCCGGCGGCATTGCCGGACACGCTCGCATCGGACAGCTCGCCCTCGCCGCTGCCGGTGGACGAAGGCCCTGTGCCGGCGGCATCCGGCGGGGGGCTCACGCCCGAAGGCAAGGCCTTCCTCGGCGTCATGCTGTGGAGCATCGGCGTGGGGGCGTGGCATGGGCTGGGCGCGGGGCCGCTGGTCGGCACGCGCCGCCGCGCCGCGCGGCCGTCTTCGCGCGGCAAGCGTTCGGGCAAGCGCGGTCGCCGTGTGCAGCGGCCCGAGCCCTGGGCGCAGGCGCTGCGGGAGATCGAACCCGAAGCGCCCGCCAGGCCGCGCGACTGGCGGCTCGTTCTCGGCCTGGTCGGCGCGGGTCCGCTGGGCGGGGCGGCCATGCTGCTGAACCCGTTCATGGCAATGGCCCTGGCGATTCCCGCGCTCTTCCTCTACGGCCTCGGCTACCTCTGCGGCCGCGTGAAGGAGGTGGCCTATGTGCTCGGCGGCATCGCGGCGGTGATCGCGGCGCTGGCGTGCATCGCCTTCATGGTCGGCGGCGAGGCCTTCTGGCCCGGCTTCCTGTGGGCGCTGGGCATCGGCGGCGCGGGCCTGCTGGCCACGGTCATCGTCTTCGGCGTCCGCAACACCTGGCGCGACGGCAGCGCGTGGGGCTTCGTGATCCGCTGGATCGTGGTGGCGGGCGTGGCCGTTGCAGCGGTGGCGATCACCGAGCCCGGACCGTTCCCAGGCGAGACGTGGATCCCGGTGGCCGTCGCGACCGTGCTGGCGCTGCTGTTCATGTTCGTGTTCCCGATCTTCGGCTCGGGCAGCAGCGATGGCGACAACTCCGACAGCGGCTGGAGCAGCGGCTCGTCGAGCAGTTCTTCGAGCAGCAGTGGCAGCAGTTCGTCGGGCAGCTCCTCGTCCGGCGGAGGCGGCTCCAGCAGCGGAGGCGGCGCCTCGGGCAGCTGGTAGTAGCCGTCGATCAGACCACCGGTACGCGCCCGGCGTCGGCCGGATTCACGTTGCGGCGGTACAGCACCAGCGTGGCGATCAGGCCGCACACTGCGGCGCCCGTCATCCACAGGCCCGGCGCGCCCTTGTCGCCGGTCATCTCGATAAGCCCCGTGGCGATGGCCGGCGTGAAGCCGCCGAAGATCGCGGTGGCCAGGCTGTAGGCCAGCGAGAAGCCGGCGGTGCGCACGTTGACCGGCATCACCTCGGTGAGCGCGACCACCATCGCGCCGTTGTAGCTCGCGTACAGGAACGACAGCCACAGTTCCACTTCGAGCATGCGCGCGAAGCTCGGCGCGCCCACCAGCCACTTGAGTGCCGGGTAGGCCGTGAGGATGGTCAGCACCGTGAACACGATCAGCAGCGGCTTGCGGCCCACGCGGTCGGACAGCGCGCCCATGACCGGCAGCCAGAAGAAGTTGGAGATGGCCACGCACAGCGTGACGATCAGCGCGTCGGTGGTGCTCAGGTGCAGCACGGCCTTGCCGAAGGTGGGGGTGTAGACGGTGATCAGGTAGAACGACACGGTGGTCATCGACACCAGCATCATCCCGGCGATGACCAGGCCCCAGTTGGCGACCATCGAGCGGAAGATCTCGCGCGCGTCGGGGCGGTGCTTGCGCGCCATGAACTCCTCGGTCTCCTGCAGCGAGCGGCGGATGATGAACAGCACCGGCACGATCAGGCAGCCCACGAAGAAGGGAATGCGCCAGTAGAAGTCGCCGATCTCCTGCGGCGTGAAGGTCACGTTGAGCCAGTAGCCCAGCGCGGCCGCCACGACGATGGCCACCTGCTGGCTGGCCGACTGCCAGCTCACGTAGAAGCCCTTGTGGCCCGGTGTCGCCATCTCCGACAGGTACACCGACACGCCGCCGAGCTCCACGCCGGCCGAGAAGCCCTGCAGCAGCCGGCCGATGAGCACAAGCACCGGGGCCGCGAGGCCGATGGTCGCGTAGGCTGGCACGCAGGCGATCAGCAGCGTGCCCAGCGCCATCAGCGCGAGCGTGACGATCAGGCCCTGGCGGCGGCCCACGCGGTCGACGTAGGCGCCCAGGAAGATCGCGCCCAGCGGCCGCATCAGGAAGCCGGCGCCGAAGGTCATGAAGGTCAGCATCAGCGAGGCGAACTCGTTGCCGGCCGGGAAGAAGGCCTTCGAGATCTGCGTGGCGTAGAAGCCGAACAGGAAGAAGTCGAACATCTCCATGAAGTTGCCGCCCGTCACGCGCAGGACGGTGGCGAACTTGGAGGAGGAAGCGGTGGAGGCGCGGGCAGCGTTGCCCTTTTGCGCGGCGCTGGGCGCAGGATTCATCTTGTTGTCCCCTTGGGCAGTACTGGCGATGTGCTCGCCCAAGGGTAGTAGCGGCTCCCCGACCGCTACCTGACTGCGGCGGTCAGGTAGCTGTCACCCGCCGCGCGGCGGGTGTGGCCAATTGCCCGGCCGTCAGGTCTTGTACTTGATCGAGCAGCCGTAGGGCCGCGTGGCGGCAGCCGAGATCGGCCTGCCGCCGAAGGCCTCGCCCAGGGCCTGGTTCACGTAGTTGGTCGCGGTCTTGATGTCGTCCACCCGCGCCGAGGCGATGCTGTCGATGCCGCCCGCGTACACCAGCGTGCCCTTGGGGTCGATGATGAAGATGTGCGGCGTGGTGCGCGCGCCGTAGACCTGGCCGATGAGGCCGTCCTCGTCCATCAGCACGGCGGTGGGCGCGGCCTTCTGCGACTTCATCCAGGCATCGAGCGCCTCGGGCTTGAGGTAGTCGGTGGCGGCGCGCTCGGTGGAATTGATGGCCAGCCACACCACGCCCTTGTCGGTGGCGGCCTTCTGCGTGGCGGGCATGTTGCCGCTGCCGTAGTGCTTGCGCACGAAGGGGCAGCCGGGGTTGGTCCATTCGAGCACCACGAACTTGCCCGCGAAATCGGACAGCTTGTGCTTGGCGCCGGTGGTGTCGACGGCCACGAAATCGGGCGCCTGCTGGCCCACGGCGGGCGCTGCGGCGGCATTGCCGCCCATCAGGAAGGTGGCGCCCAGCGCCACGGCGGCGGCGACGACGGCACGGCGGGAGGCCCGGCTCAGGGCGGCGCGGGCGTTGCGCGCGGCGCGGAAGGAACGCGAGTCGGCGGTTGGCGAGAGAGACATGGCCAGCTTGAACTCCAAGACAAAATTCCAAACAACAACTGCAGCTTAGAACGGTTCCTTCAAGTGCTTGTGACAACCCATGTCACGCTGGTGGTCAAAGGGCGGCGTCAAAGGGCGGCGATAGCGGCGCGGACCTCGTCCTTGCCCAGTATCTCCGTCAGCACGACGGGCGGCTTGCCCGGCGCCTGCAGCACGTACACCGGCACGCCGCTGCGGCCCAGCGCGGTGAGCGCGGCGGTGATGGCGGGGTCGCGGCGGGTCCAGTCGGCGCGCAGCATCGCGACCTTCTTGGCGTCGAAGTCGGCCAGCACCTGTTCGTCGGACAGGGTGCTCTTCTTGTTGTACTGGCAGGTCACGCACCATGCGGCGGTGAAGTCGATGAAGACCGGCCGGCCCGCATCCGACAACTGCGCCACGCGCTCGGCGGACCAGGGCTGCCAGCGCTGGCCGGCCCCGTCCTTCGTGGCGGCCGATGCCAGCTTCGCGGGCTCAACCACCTGCAGCACGTTGCGGCCGATGGCGGCGGTGAGCACGGCGGTGAAGGCGATCAGCACGCCCGCGATCACCAGCCGCGTGCGCCCGCGCAGCGTGAGCGCCCAGACGATGGCGGCCATGCACACCAGCAGCGCCAGCAGCGTGCCGGCGCCGTCGATGCCGCTTTGCTGGCCGAGCACCCACACCAGCCAGGCCACGGTGGCGAACATCGGGAAGGCCAGCAGGCGGCGCAGCGTGCCCATCCACGGGCCGGGCTTGGGCAGCAGGTAGGCAACGGCAGGCACGAAACCGGCCACCAGGTACGGCAGCGCCAGCCCGAAGCCCAGCGCCACGAACAGCAGCAGCGCCTGCGCCGCCGGCAGGCCGATGGCGAAACCGAGCGAGGCCCCCATGAACGGCGCGGAGCAGGGCGATGCGATGACCACGGCGAGCACGCCCGAAAGGAAGTCGTTGGCCAGCGGATGCCTGGCCTGCGCGCTGCACACCGAGGAGGGCGCGGCGCGGCCGAATTCGAAAACGCCCGCGAGGTTCAGCCCGATCAGCGTGAAAAGTGCGGCAAGAGCAGCCACCACGCCCGGCGACTGCAGCTGGAAGCCCCAGCCCAGCCCGGCGCCGGCCGCGCGCAGCGCCAGCATGCCGCCGCCGAGCGCGAGGAATGACAGCATCACGCCGCCCGTGTAGGCCAGCCCGGCCTTGCGGTGCGCGCTGGCGTTGCCGGCCTGCCGCGCGAAGCCCAGCACCTTGATCGCGAGGATCGGGAACACGCAGGGCATCAGGTTCAGCAGCAGGCCGCCGAACAGGGCGCCCAGCAGCGCGGCCAGGAAGGTGGTGGAAGACGGGGCGGGCAGTTCGGCGGCCTTTGCCGCACCGGCATTCGCGGCATTGGCCGCGAGCGCGGCCTGCAGCGCTGGTGAAACCTCGGCTGCCCGCGGCGCGGCGGCCGCGGGCCAGGCGCCCGAAACCGGCGGCTCGGCGCGCCATGCCACCGGCTGGCCGGCCTGCCGGTCGGCCTCGGGCAGCGTCACCACCACCGGCATGACGGTGGGGCTGGCACTGCGCTGGTCGGCCAGCGGCATCGTGGCGGTCCAGGTGTCGCCTTGCCAGGATTGGGACCAGTCCTTGCCGGAGACGGCCGCGGTGCGGATCACCTCGGGTGTCTCGGGGAAGAACTCCAGCGTCTTGCCCTGCGCGGCGGCGGGCAGGCCCTCGAGCCGCACCTTCAGGCTGTGGCCGTCGACCTCGACGGCGCCCGGCCTGGCCAGCGGCTGCGGGCGGGCGGCGAGGGCGGTGTCGAACTCGGCCTTGTGCAGCGCGGTTGAGCCCTGCAGCGGCAGCGCCAGCGTGAAGGTGCCCTCCTCGGGAATGCATTCCTTGCGGCAGACCAGCCAGGAGGCCTTGAGCTGGATGTCCATCGCCGGGGTGCCGCCCAGCGCCACCGGCGGCTTGTAGAGCGTGGACACCTCCAGCGGCACTGGCAGCAGCACGGTGTTCTCGTAACCGTAGTTGGCGAGGCTGCCGACCGGGATCTTCTTCGGCGCCGGCCATGCGATCTCGCCGGTGGACACGCCCGCCGGCAGCGTCCACGTCATCTCGGTGGGCAGGCCGGAATCGCCGGCGTTCTTCCAGTAGGTGTGCCACTCGGGCTGGTGCGCGATCTGCAGGCCGACCCAGACCGGGGCGCCGGGTGTCACGCCGTCGGGAGCATGGGCGACGAGTTCGGCGCGCACATGGGGGGTGGTGACCACGGCGCCCGGCCTGGACCCCAGTTCGGGTGTCGATTGCGCCAGCGCCGGCATGCTGGCTGCGGCTGTTGCTATCAGAAGCGTAGCGAATTGGATGCGCGGGAAGATCATGCCGTCAGTCGGAGCAATCGGTGGGGGCGAAGTTCCGGGGCTTGGTTCAGGCCGCCGTGGCGGCTTGCGAGCCCCAGCCCAGCACCACGCGTCGGCTGTTGGCGCTCTTCTTCTCTATCTTGGTGACCACCACCGCCCCGATCTCGGCGGTGTTTGCAACATGCGTGCCGCCGCAGGGCTGGAAGTCGATAGCCGTCTGGCCCTCGCCGGTTCCGCCGATGCGGATGGTGCGCACCGTGCCCGTGCCGCGCGGCGGCTGCACGCTCATGCTCTTGACCAGCGCCGGGTTGGCGTCGAGCTCCTCGTCGGTAATGGCGCCGACCGTCAGCGGATGGGCCGCCTCGACCAGCCGGGCCAGGCCGGCCGTCAGCGAGTCCTTGTCGAGCGGATCGGTCATGTGGAAGTCGAGCCGCGCGTACTCGGGCGTGATGGAGCAGCCGTTCACCGGCTGGGGCACCAGGTGGCACAGCAGGTGGGTGGCGGTGTGGAAGCGCATCAGGCGGTGGCGGCGCTCCCAGTCGATGCGGGCGGTGAGCGCGTCGCCGGGCTTCAGCGCGGCCAGCAGTTCGTCCTGCCCCGGGGCCGGCACGTGGATGAATTCGTCGGTCGGCTGGCCTTCCGCGTCCTTGGCCTTGCGGGTGTCGGCAACGACGACTTCGCGCCCGTCGGCCAGGGCCAGCACGCCGCTGTCTCCGGCCTGTCCGCCGCCCAGCGGGTAGAACACGGTGCGGTCCAGCACGATGCCGGTGTCGTCGATTCGCACGATGCGGGCGTCGCAGCTGCGCAGGTAGGCGTCGGCGCGGAACAGGTCGTCGGTCATCCGGCGATGGTAGCGGCGATGCGCGAATGAGGTGCGCCCACGCCAGAAAGCGCCCACGGCCGACACTCCCGGGCCCGCCGGGCTGGGGAAGATGGCGATGTGCGGCATGCCGTCGCGCGAAGGATCACGCATGGAAAAACAGCAGCAAGCACCCACCCGCATGCCGTATTCATGGCCGCAGGCCGGCGCCCTGGCCCTGGCGGCCGCGTTGCTCGTGGCCGGCTGCGGCGAGGCCGCCAAGCTCTCGCCCGAGCTGACGACCGGCCCCCGCCCGCAGCTGGCCGAGCCGAACAAGACCCTGATTCCCACCGTCAATGTCGCCCCCGCAGTCGGCTGGACCGACACCGCGACGCCCGTTCCCGCCGAAGGCCTGAAGGTGACGGCGCTGGCGCGCGGCCTCGACCACCCGCGCTGGGTCTACACGCTGCCCAACGGCGACATCCTCGTGGCCGAGAGCAACAAGCCGCCCAAGCCCGCCGACAGCAACGACGGCGGCAGCGGCCCCGTCGCGAAGATCCGCAACTGGGTCATGGGCAAGGTCATGGGCCGCGCCGGCGCGGGCGTGCCCAGCGCCAACCGCATCACCCTGCTGCGCGACGCCGATGGCGACGGCGTCGCCGAGGTGAAGCAGGTGTTCATGGCCAACCTCCGCTCCCCCTACGGCATGGTGCTGGTGGGCAACGAACTCTTCGTCGCCAACGCCGATTCGCTGGTGAAGGTGCCCTACACCGAGGGCCAGACCTCCATCACCGCCAGCCCGACGCTGGTGACGCAGCTGCCCGCCGGCATCAACCACCACTGGACCAAGAACGTCATCGCCAGCGCCGACGGCAGCAAGCTCTACGTGACGGTCGGCTCCAACAGCAACATCGGCGAGAACGGCCTGCCGGCCGAGGAGGGCCGCGCCGCCATCTGGGAGGTCGACACGAAGTCGGGCGAGAAGCGCCTCTTCGCCAGCGGCCTGCGCAACCCCAACGGCATGGGCTGGGAGCCCGACACCCAGGTGCTGTGGACCGTGGTGAACGAGCGCGACGAGATCGGCAGCGACCTCGTGCCCGACTACCTCACCTCGGTGAAGGACGGCGCCTTCTACGGCTGGCCATGGAGCTACTACGGCGGCGTGGTCGACGCGCGCGTGCAGCCGCAGAACCCGCAGATGGTCGCCAAGGCCATCGCACCCGACTACGCGCTGGGCTCGCACGTCGCGCCGCTGGGCATGGCCTTCTCGCGCCCGGGCGGCATGCCCGAGCAGTTCGCCAGCGGCGCCTTCATCGGCGAGCACGGCTCGTGGAACCGCAAGCCCAAGTCGGGCTACAAGGTGGTGTTCGTGCCCTTCATCGGCGGCAAGCCCAGCGGGCCGCCGATCGATGTGCTGACCGGTTTCCTGAGCGCCGACGAGAAGGCGCACGGCCGGCCGGTGGGCGTGGCGCTCGACAAGGCCGGCGCGCTGATCGTGGCGGACGACGTGGGCAACACCGTGTGGCGGGTGTCGAAGGCCAAGTAGCCTTCAAGTTCACCCCCGGCGGGCCGACGACAGCCGCGGCACGAGCTGCGCCGCCGGCCCGTCGACCTTGCGCGTCGCCGTGTCTCCGCGCAGGTGGTCGAAGAGCAGCGCGATGGCCTGCTGCGCCACCTCGTCCAGGTGCAGGTCCACGGCAGTGAGCGGCGGCACGCTGGTGCGGGCGCGCAGGCCGTCGTAGCGGGTGGCGACCATCACGTCCTCGGGAATGCGCCGGCCGGTCTCCAGAACCGCCGCGACCGCGCCCGTGGCGAACGCATCCACCGGCACGCAGAAGGCGTCGATGTCGGGGTGGGCCGCCAGCAGCGCCAGCGCGGCGTCGCGGCCGCCGCTTTCGCCCTTCGCCTCGTCGACCAGCGACAGCAGCGGCGCCTGCCGGTGCGCGGCGGCGAACGCGAGGTAGGCGGCCTGGCCTTCCACGTAGGAGTTGCGCTGCGCCGAGCCCAGGATCATCGCGATCCTGCGCGCGCCCTGCGTGTGCAGATGCTCCAGCAGCAGCCGGGTGGTGTCGCCCGAATGGATGTCGACGTAGGGCGGCAGGGCCGTCCCGCTTTCGGCGCCTCCGGCCGCCTCGGCGGGCTTGCCGATCGCGACCACCGGCAGGCCGCGCCGCAGCAGGTAGTCCATGTTCGGGTCTCCGGCGGAGGGCTCGATGACCAGCGCTCCGTCCACGTCGAGCAGTTCCATCGGCACGCGCCCCGTTTCCATGGGTGGCGCCAGCACCAGGGCCAGGTTCCGGTCGAGCGCGGCCGAAGCCGCCACGGCCGCCACTTCCATGAGGAAGCCGAGCCTCGAAGGGCCGCCCGCCACGGCAAACGGCATCGACGACAACAGCACGATCATGTGCGCCTCGCCCGTGCGCAGCCGCTGCGCGTTGCGGTTGGGCCGGTAGCCGAGCTTCAGGGCGGCCTTCTCGACGCGCGCGCGGGTTTCGGCGTCCACCTGGCCGCGGGCGTTGAGCGCATGCGAGACGGTGGTGGGCGATACGCCCGCTTCGCGCGCCACGTCCTTGATGTTCGCTCGCGGCGATGGCTCGGTACTCATCCCGTTGACCTTTTCAAAAACCGATGCTTCAATTCCCAAATCGTTTTGGGCGCGTTGTCCCGGAATGTACTTCACCCGCCTCGGCGGATTTTTTTGCGAGCACGCCCAAATCGATTTGGGCGCCAATCCGGTCAAAGGATTCGATCATGTCCCGTGTATCCGACGCTCCTGCCGTCGACGCCGTGCTGCCCGTTTCGCAACTGCTCCTGTTCGGCCTGCAGCATGTGCTGGTGATGGCTGCCGTGCCCATCACCTCCGTTTTCCTGGTGGCCAAGGCGTTGGGCCTGACCGCCGCCCTCACGGTCAACCTGATCAGCGCCACCTTTCTGCTGTGCGGCGTGGGCACGCTGCTGCAATCCTTCGGACCGTGGAAGTTCGGGGCGCGGCTGCCCTTCGTCATGGTGCCGGGCGGGGCGCCCATCGTGATGTTCGTGACCATCGCGCAGCAGCGCGACCTGCAGACCGCCTCCGGCGCGGTGATCCTCACCGCGCTGTTCTATTTCCTGGTGCTGCCGGTGTTCGCGCGCTGCCTGCGCTACTTTCCGAAGATCGTCATCGGCACCTTGCTGCTGCTGGTGTCCATCAACCTGGTGAAGGTGTACGGCGGCATCATCGCGGGCAAGGCCGGCTCGCCCACTTTCGCCGATCCCGCGAACATCGGGCTGGCCTTGGCGACCATCGGCTTCACGGTGCTGTTCGCGCGGCTTTTCAAGGGCATGCTCGGCCAACTGGCGGTGCTGCTGGGGCTGCTGGCGGGCACCTTGCTGGCGGCGGCCTGCGGGCTGATGGATTTCGGCTCCGTCGCGGCCGGCCCGCTCTGGAGCGCCCCGACGCTGCTGCCCTTCGGCATGCCGCATTTCGACGTGGTGGCGGCCGTGCCGCTGCTGATCTTCAGCGTGATCTCGATGGTCGAGGCCACGGGCCAGACGGTGGCGGTGGCCGAGGTGGTCGGGCGCAGGATCGATCCGCGCGAAGCCGTGCCGCGCACCATCCGCGGCGATGCGCTGGTGTCGCTGGCGGGCGGGCTGTTCGGCACGTCGATGATCATCACCAGCGGCGAGAACATCGGCATCGTGCGCGCCACCAATGTGCGCTCGCGCTACGTCACTGCCACGGCGGGTGCGATCCTGATCCTCATCGCGCTGTCGGCGCCGCTGGGCCGGCTGGCCAGCGCCATTCCCTCGGCCGTGGTGGGCGGCACCGCGATGGTGGTGTTCGCGATCATCGGCACGATGGGCATCGACATGCTGCGCAAGGTCGACCTGCACGAGCGCGGCAACATGTTCGTGCTGGCCGGCGCGTTGACCATGGGCCTGCTGCCCATCGTCGTGCCGGGGCTCTACAGCCGCTTTCCCGACACGCTGCAGCTGGTGCTGGGCAACGGCCTGGCGATGGGCTCGCTCACGGCGGTGGTGCTCAACATGGTCTTCAACCGCGTCCACGCGGAGCGCACCGAGATGGCGCCTGCTTCGCAGGCATGAGCCGGGCCACGTTTCCTCTTTCTCTTTCTCCTCTCTTCACCATGTCTCCTGAACTCGATGCCGCGATGCTCGCGGCCGACGAGCTGCTGCTCGTTCCCGACCACCTGATGCTGCGCGACGGCCCGGCCACCGGCCATGCCGTGCTGGTGGCCGGCGGACTGTTCCGCGATGTCGGCCCCGCCGGCGTCCTTGCCGCGCGCCACCCTCATCTCACGCCGCTGGCCTTTCCCGGCAAGCTGCTCATGCCCGGCATGATCGACGCGCACCATCACCTGACGCAGTCCTTCGGCAAGTCGCTGGCCTATGGCGAGCCGTCCGAGATCTTCCGCCGCGTGTGGGTGCCGCTCGAATCCAGCCTGGACGACGAGTTCGTCTACCTGGCCTCCAAGCTCGCGGCGCTCGAATCGCTGCGCGGCGGCTTCACCACCGTCTGCGACGCGGGCACGCGTGCGCCGGGCGACATCGGCGCGATCGCGGCCGCCGTGCAGGAAGCGGGGCTGCGCTGCGTGCTCGGCCTGATCTGCAACGACGGCGGCAACGACAGCAGCGCCGGCGAGCGTCGGGAGATCCTGGCGCGGGCCGAACACTTCCTGGGCCGCTGGCCGCGCGAGGGGCTGGTCCATCCGTCGCTCGCCATCTCGGTGCCCGAGGCTGCCTCCGACGAGATGCTTGCCGGCGTCTCGTCCCTGTGCGCCGAAGCGCGCGCCATCTTCCAGACGCACGTCAACGAGCACCTCGCGTCGGTCGAGCGCTCGGTGGTCCAGCGCGGCTGCCGGCCGCTCGAGTTGCTCGCCCGGCTGGGCGCGCTGGGCCCGCAGGTGCTGATCGCGCACGGCACGCTCGTCACGCCGTCCGAACTCGTGCTGCTGCGCGACACCGACACCGCCGTGAGCTACAACCCCGTCGCCAGCCAGTGGAAGGGCAACGCCGTGGCGCCCGCGAACCTGATGGCGGCCATGGGCATCCGCTTCGGCCTCGGCACCGATGCCACGCGCAGCGACGCCTTCCGCCTGATGGACGCGGCCGAGGCCGCGCAGAAGCTGGCCTTCGGCCTGGCCATCGGCGATGCGTCGAGCGGGGGCGGCTGGATCTGGTTCGACCACGCCACGCACGAAGGCGCGCGCGCCGTGGGCCTGGACCACCTGACCGGCGAGATCGCGGCGGGCAAGCACGCCGACTTCCTGATCGTCGACGTCGACACGCCCGAAATGTGCACTTCCGTCGATCTCACCTGGGACCTGGTGCGCCTGGGCAACCGCGACCAGATCAGCGCCGTATTCGTGGCCGGCCGCCTGCGCCTGTGGGAGGGATGGCCGCCCGACTGGGACGCCCGGGCGCTGCAGCGCCGGCTCGCGGAGATCGCGCATGCGGCGATGGACCGCGCGCCCATCCTGCGCCTGCATCCGACGGCGGCCGAGCATCGGCGCCTTTGCCGCGCGCGCGCCGAAGGTGGGCTTGGGCTGGGTCTGCAGTGAGCGCGCAGCACCTTCTTCTCGTCTCCGCAGCCGTGCTGTTCGCCGCCTTCGTGCAGGGCGCGACCGGCGTCGGCTTCGCGCTGATCGCCGCGCCGGTGATCGGCATCGTGCGCCCCGACCTGCTGCCGGTGTGCGTGCTGGTGCTGATGCTTCCGCTGAATTTCTACGTGATGTGGCGTGAGCGCGGCGCGATCGACCGTGTCGGCGCCGGCTGGATCAGCGGGGGGCGCCTGCTTGGCACCGCCGGCGGGCTCTGGGTGCTGGCGGCGTTGAGCGCGAGCCACCTGTCGCTGTTCGTCGGCGCATCGACCATCGCGGCGGCGCTGGTGACGCTGCTGATGCCGGCCTTCTCGCCGGGGCGCGGCGCTTTCGTGGCGGCCGGCCTCGTCACCGGCATCACCGAAACCGCGACCGGCATCGGCGGTCCGCCGCTGGCGCTGGTCTACCAGCACCAGCCGGCGCCCTCCATGCGCTCGACCATCGCGCTGTGCTTTCTCGTCGGCGAGCTGGTGTCGCTGGTCACACTGATGGCAGCGGGACGCATCGACGGCTCCCAACTGCAGGCTGCCGCGCAACTGCTGCCCGCACTGGTGGTGGGCGCCGTGCTCAGCCGCGTGGTGCACCGGCACATCAACGGGCGGGTGCTGCGCGTCTTCGTGCAGGTGTTCGCGATCGTGTCGGGCGCGGCCCTGCTGCTGCATTCATTCTGAATCGCCGTGCGCGGCCCGCCAGGCTGCGCGGCCCAGCCTGTAGAGCCTGTGCCGCCGCAGCGCGTGCCCCTCGGGCACCAGCGGATGGTCGAAGGCGCCGTCCGCGTCCTCCGTCATGCCGATGCGCTGCATCACCGCCGCCGAGCGGGTGTTGTTCCAGGCGGTGAAGGCGACGATCTCCTCCAGCCCGAGCCGCTCGAAGCCCACCTGCAGCGCGGCGCGCGCCGCTTCGCTCGCATAGCCGTGGCCCCACCACTTGCGCGCGAAGCGCCAGCCGATCTCCACGCAGGGCGAGAAGGGCAGCTCGGCCGACGGCGAGTTGAGGCCGGTGAAGCCCATGAACTCGCCCGATTCCCTGTGCTCCACCGCCCAGAAGCCCCAGCCGTTCTCGTCGATGCGCGAGCGCGTGCGCGCGACCGCCGCGTCGCTGTCGGCGCGCGTGGGCAGCGGCAGCAGGAACTCCATCACCAGCGGGTCGCCCGCGAGTTCGAAGAAGGGGGCCAGGTCGCTGTCGCGCCATTGGCGCAGACGCAGGCGGGGCGTGTCGGTTTCGATGATGCGGGTGGTCATGCGGCCGATTGTGTCGCACGGCATTTATGTCATGACGTGATATATTCGCGGCCGTTCCGCCCACCGCACCGCCATGGTTCCCACACCCCGCAAGCTCGCCAAGAAGGACTTCGAGGCGCTTTCCCAGTTCCGCTACCAGATGCGCCGTTTCGAGCGCTTCTCCGAGCGCGCCGCGCAGGCCGAGGGCCTCACGCCGCAGCAATACCTGGTGCTGCTGCACATCAAGGGCGTGCCGGGGCGCGACTGGGCCTCGGTGGGCGAAATCGCCGAGCGCCTGCAACTGCAGCCCCATGGCGCGGTCGCGCTGGTCACGCGCTGCGAGGCGCTCGAACTGGTGCAGCGCAGGCCCAGCGAAACCGATCGCCGGCAGGTGGAAGTGCATCTCCTCGCCAAGGGCGAGAAGCTGCTGTCGAGGCTGGCTGAACTCCACCGCGCGGAGTTGCGCTCGCTGAAAGGCGTGTTCGACGTGCCGCAGATCGATCTTCCGGAAAATCCATGAGCTCCAAGGCCACCTCCCATCCGCCGCGCGGCGACTTCGCGCTCAACACGCGCCTGATGCGCATCACCGTCATGGCCGCCGTCATCGGCGCCGTGAGCACGGTGGCCGCGCGCGTGCTGCTCGACCTGATCCGCTTCTTCACCAACCTGTTCTTCTTCCAGACCTTCTCGCTGGCCGACCGCTCGCCGGCCACGCACACGCTGGGCGCCTGGGTCATCGTGGTGCCGGTGATCGGCGGGCTCATCGTCGGGCTGGTGGCGCGCTACGGCTCCGACAAGATCCGCGGCCATGGCATTCCCGAGGCCATCGAGGCGATCCTGTTCGGCAAGAGCCGCATGTCGCCGAAGGTGGCGCTGCTCAAGCCGCTCTCGTCGGGCATCGTCATCGGCAGCGGCGGGCCCTTCGGCGCGGAGGGGCCGATCATCATGACCGGCGGCGCCATCGGCTCGCTGATCGCGCAGCACTTCCACCTCACCGCGGCCGAGCGCAAGGCGCTGCTGGTGGCGGGCGCCACCGCGGGCATGACGGCGGTGTTCGGCACGCCGGTGGCGGCCGTGCTGCTGGCCGTGGAGCTGCTGCTCTTCGAGCTGCGCCCGCGCAGCCTGCTGCCGGTGGCCGTGGCCTGCGCGGTGGCGGGCTTCGCGCGGCCGCTGCTGATGGACCCGGGCCCGCTCTTTCCGCTGCAGACGGCCGCGCCCGGCCCGCTCGCCATGCTGTCGTGCGTGATCGCGGGCGTGCTGTGCGGCGCGCTCGCGGCATCGCTGTCGATCTCGCTCTACAAGGTGGAAGACTGGTTCGGCAAGCTGCCGGTGCACTGGATGTGGTGGCCCGCCATCGGCGGCCTCGCGGTGGGCATCGGCGGCTACTTGCAGCCGCGCGCGCTGGGCGTGGGCTACGACGTGATCGGCGACCTGCTGCACAACCACCTGGCGCTCGGCGTGGTGGTCGCGCTGCTGGCGGTGAAGGCCGTGATCTGGGTCATCTCGCTGGGCTCGGGCACCTCGGGCGGCGTGCTCGCGCCGCTGCTGATGATGGGCGCGGGCCTCGGCGTGGTGCTGTCGCACGTGCTGCCCGGCAACGACCCGATGCTGTGGCCGCTGGTCTGCATGGCGGCCACGCTGGGTGGCGTGATGCGCGCGCCGCTCACCGCCACCATCTTCGCCTTCGGGCTCACGCACGACAGCAACGCGCTGCTGCCCTTGCTGGCCACTTCGGCCGTGGCCTACGGCTTCACCGTGCTGACGATGCGCCGCTCGATCCTCACCGAGAAGATCGCGCGCCGCGGCTATCACATCTACCGCGAGTACGGCATCGATCCGCTGGAGCGGCACTCGGTGGAAGAGGTGATGACGCGCGAGGTGCGCAGCATCGACGCCGCCATGCCGCTGGCGCAGGCGATGTTCGAATACTTCGGCGAGGGGCAGGCGCACCGCGCCTTCCCGGTGCTGCGCAATGGCGCGGTGATCGGCGTGGCCGATCGCGCCATGCTCGCCGCGCGCGGCACGCGCGACCCCATCGCCACGGTGGGCGACGCCTGCGCCGACGTGCCGCTCTATTTCGCGCTGCCCGGCGAGAACTGCCGGGCCGTCGCCACGCGGCTCGCGCGCCACCGGCTGGAGCGCCTGCCGGTGGTGAAGGACGCGCAGTCGTTCGCGCTGGTGGGCATCGTGGCGCGCAGCGACCTCATCAAGCCGTCGCTCGCGCACTTCGACGAAGAGGAAAAGCGCGAGCGCATGCGCGGGCTGCCCTGGCAGTCCTAGTTCATCAGAACCCCGCCAGCACCACCTTGCCCTGCGCCTTGCCGCTCTCGATGAGCGCGTGGGCGCGGCGCAGGTTCGCGGCGTTGATGGTGCCGAAGCTTGCGTTGGCCGTGGTGCGGATGCGGCCCGCGTCCACCAGCGCGGCCACCTCGGCCAGCAGCGCGCCCTGCTCGGCGATGTCGGGCGTCTCGAAGCGCGAGCGCGCGAACATCATCTCCCAGTGCAGCGAGATGCACTTGGTCTTCAGCGGCATCGCGTCGAGCACCTTCATGTCGTCGATCACCGCGAGCTGGCCCTGGGGCTTGAGGCTTTCGATGATCTGCGCGTAGTGCTGGTCGGTCTGCGTGAGGCTGGCGACCATGTCGACCTCGCCGATGCCGGCGGCCTTCAGCTCGGCGGCCAGCGGCTTCGAATGGTCGATGACCGCGTGCGCGCCCAGCTCCAGGCACCAGGCGCGCGTCTCGGCGCGCGAGGCGGTGGCGACGACGCGCAGCTTCGTCAGCTGGCGCGCGAGCTGGATGAGGATGGAGCCCACGCCGCCGGCACCGCCGGTGACCAGCAGCGTCTGGCCTTCGCCGCCGCTCTTGGGTACGCGCAGGCGGTCGAACAGCAGTTCGTACGCGGTGATGGTGGTCAGCGGCAGCGCGGCGGCTTGCGCGTCGTCGAGGCTCTTTGGGGCGAGGGCGGCGATGCGCTCGTCCACCGCGTGCAGCTCGGCATTGGTGCCGGGGCGGATGATCGAGCCCGAGTAGTACACGCGGTCGCCGACCTTGAAGTTCTTCACGCCGGCGCCGACGGCCTCGACCGTGCCGACCGCATCCCAGCCCAGCACCTTGGCCTGGCCGGCCTCGGGCGCGGCGTTCTTGCGGACCTTGGTGTCCACGGGGTTGACCGACACCGCCTTCACGCGCACCAGCAGGTCGCGCGCGACGGGCACGGGTGCGGGCAGCTCGATGTCCTGCAGCGATTCGGGGTTCTCGATGGGGAGGGACTGGTAGTAGCCGATGGCTTTCATGGGAGGGCCTTTCTGTGACGATGATTGAACTGTAGGATCGCAAGGCTGGTTTGATAAGTAGGCTGAAATCAGCAACAGTTTCAAATGAAAATTGAAAATATCTCCGATCTGCAGGTGCTGGTGCATACGGCGCGGGCGGGCACGCTCACGGCTGCCGCGCATGCGCTGGGGATCACGCCGGCTGCGGCCAGCGCGACGCTCAAGCGGCTGGAAGCGCAGCTTGGGGCGAGGCTGTTCGAACGGTCGACGCGGGCGATGCGGCTCACGCCTCAAGGGCAGACGCTGCTCGACTACGCGGTTCGGGCCTTCGAACTGCTCGACGAGGGGGAATCGCTGGTCACGGCCGATCGCGGGGAGCTGGTCGGCACCCTGCGCGTGGCTTCGCCTTCGGACCTGACGCGCAGCACGCTGCTGCCTTGGTTCGACGAATTCCTGGCGCTGCATCCGGGGGTGCAACTGTCGCTGTCGGTGGGCGACCGGCCGCTGGACGTGATGCGCGACGAGGTCGACGTGGCGCTGCGGTACGGGGCGCTGGCGGATTCGCGGCTGGTGGCGCGGCCGTTCGCGCTCACCAATCCGCTGCTCACGGCTTCACCCGACTACCTGCGGAGGCATCCGGCGCCTCGGGTGCCGCAGGATCTGGTGCATCACAACTGCCTGATCTTCAATCGCTCCGGACGTCGGCACAGGGTCTGGCGGTTTGCGCAGAACGGGCAGTGGACGGAGGTGCGGGTGAATGGGAACCGCAGCGTGGACGATGCTTCGCTGGCGCGGGAGTGGACTGTGGCGGGGTATGGGATTTCTCTGAAGTCTGCGCTGGATGTGCGTGATGACATTCGCGAGGGGCGGCTTGTTCGGTTGCTGGCGGATTGGGAGACTGAGCCTTATCCGTTGCATGCGTTGTTGCCTAGTGGGAGGTTTGTGCCGGCTCGGGTTCGGGCTTTTGTCGAATTTCTTGCTGTGAAGTTCGATGCTTTGTTGGCTTTGTCTTGAGGTTTTTTCCCGGGGCCGGGTCTCGGCCCGGCAGCCGACCTACTTTTCTTTGCTTCGCCAAAGAAACGTAGGCAAAAGAAAGGCGACCCCACTGTCTGCGACCCTCCGCTTCGCTGCGGGCAACCTGCGGTGCTCGCGTTTCGCGGGGTCTCGCCCAAACTCGCTTCGCTCAGACAAGGGCGAGCCCTGATCCGCGAAACGCTGCGCTCCTCGGCGCAGCCAGAGGGGAGCGACCCGGGCCATTGCTTCGCTCGGCCTTCGGATTGGCTCCCTCTCCCGCTTGCGGGAGAGGGCCGGGGTGAGGGCAGCGGCGCTTATGTTGCCGTGCTTTCTCGTTCCCTCAGATCATCGGCGTCACCGCACCATCCATCGCCACGATGGCACCGGTCACATAACTCGCCTTCGGCGACGCCAGGAACAGCACGGTGTTCGCCACTTCCTCCGGCTTCGCGATGCGGCCCAGCGGCAGCCTTGCCTTGGCTCGCTCCAGGGCCTCGTCGGTGCCGATGCCCTGCAGCCTGGCGTCGGCCTTCATGCCTTCCTGCAGGCGTTCGGTGAGGGTGAGGCCGGGGTTCACGGCGTTCACGCGCACGCCCTTGCCGGCGTAGGCGGCGGCCATGCCGGCGCTCACGAGCATGAGGGCGGCGTTGGCGGCGCCGCCTGCCATGTGCACGGGGCTGGCGACCTTGCCGCCCTGGCCGATGACGTTGACGATGGCGCCGCGGCCGCGCTGGCCCATGCGCTTCACGACGGGGTCGATCATGTGGATGTAGGTGAAGTACTTGGCGTCCATCGCGTCGTGCCATGACGCGGGCGTGAGATTGTCGGGCGGGGTGCGGCGCGCGGCGCCGGCGGAGTTGACGAGGACGTCGACGGGGCCGAAGGCCTGTTCAGCGGCATCGAGCGCGGCGAGCGCGCCGGCCGGGTCCTTGAGGTCGGCTGCGTGGACGGACACGCGGCCTTCGGCCTGCGGGAACGACTCGGCCAGCGTCCTGCGGCCCTGTTCGAGGTTGGCGAGGTCGCGCGAGACGAGGCTCACGCGCGCGCCTTCGCGCAGGAAGCCGAGCGCGCAGGCCAGGCCGATGCCCTTGCTGCCGCCGGTGACGAGTACGTGCTGGTCCTGGAGCTGGAGGTCCATGAAACGGGTCCTTGGTGGGAGATTGCAGGATGGGTGCGGCGATTCAATCACCACCGCGAAACCCCTGCACGCGCTCAGCGCTTCTTCCTTGCTGGACGTGGCTCGGGTTCGAGGGCGGCCGGCGTGGTATCGATGGCTTCGCGCAGGTGGCCGTTGTTGTCGTGGTGCACCAGCAACTGGCGCGTGCGCTGCCAGGTCGACAGGCGAGCGGGGGGCACCTCGATGTAGGTGGCCAGGGCGGAGAGAGAGGATTTCTCCTTCACCGGAGCCGGCTCGCGGCGATGCTGCCGGCGGCGCCATGGCGCGATCACCAGCATCGACAGCAGGATGCCGCAGATCACCAGGCCGTACAGGCTCAGCAGGTGCATCACCTCGGGCTGCGAGCGCGCGCCCAGCACGTAGGGCCATGCGTACCAGAGCGCGCAGAACCAGATCGCGATGGTGACGGCGGGGCGCAGCAGGCGCAGCCACAGGTACATGGCCAGCGCGCGCTGCGGGGAGCGGCCGCTGCCGAAGGCGCGCAGCGGGATGCGCGCGGCGTCGATGATGGGCTCCTCCACCGCGGGCTGCCCCCAGGAGCGGCGGCGGCTGGGCGGCGCCGCGTCGGTGTGCATGTCTGGCGGATAGCTGGAGGGGAACACGGACTCATGGGACATCGGAAACTCCTCGGTCGGGGCTTGTCCACACCGCGCGTTTGCCCCGGCGGCGTATCAGGGCTTTGGGAAAGGCGATCACGGTGGTGGCCATCGTGATGGTCCAGAAGGCGATCGGGTACCAGATCGTTCCGGCGAAGTAGCGCATCAGGTCGCGGTCGTAACGGCGGTCGATCCACAGGCTCAGCAGCATCTGCAGGATGCAGGTCATCGCCAGCAGCGTGCCCTGCCAGTGCGGCAGCAGCGCCGAGTGCCAGGAGGAGTCGGACGGCAGGAAGGGCCGCACCAGGCTGACGACGAGCACCAGAGCCATGGCGTAGGCCCAGAAGATGCTCGTCATGTACTCGATGTAGACGGGCCACATGCGCCAGTGGCGCGGCCGCAGGATGTGCGAGCTGCAGCGCAGCATGGTCTGGATGCCGCCCATGGCCCACCGCAGGCGCTGCTTCCAGAGACCGCGCAAGGTCTCGGGCATCAATATCCAGCACAGCGCGCGCGGCTCGAAGCGCAGCTGCCAGCCGGCGATCTGCAGCTTCCAGCTCATGTCGATGTCCTCGGTGAGCACGTCGGGGCTCCAGAAGCCCACGTCGATCACCGCGCGCCGGCGGAACATGGCGATCACGCCCGACACCGTGAAGAGCGTTCCCACCAGCTGCTGCGAGCGCTTGATGAGGCCGATGATCGAGGAGAACTCGCCCACCTGCATGCGCCCCAGCAGCGTGGTGCGCGTGCGGATGCGCGGGTTGCCGGTGACGGCACCGATGCGCTCGGAGGCCAGCATCGGCAGCAGCATCCACGCGATGGCGTCCTCGTCGATCAGCGCGTCGCCGTCGATGCCCAGGATGTACTCGCCGCGCGCGAGCTGGCAGGCGGTGTTCAGGCCCACGGCCTTGCCCTGGTTGCTGGCGTTGTGGATCACGCGCAGGCGGCCGTATTCCTTGGTCATCTCGTCGAGCAGCTCGCCGGTGCCGTCGGTGCTGCCGTCGTTCACCGCGATGACTTCGCAGTACGGGTAGCGCGTGCGCATCAGCTGCTCGATCACCTCGCGCAGGTGCGGCGCCTCGTTGAAGCAGGGCACCACCACCGTGACCAGCGGGCGCGAGGGCAGCAGGTCGAGCGGGTTGACGTCCACGTCCTGCCTGCGCTCGAACACCCACGCATGCGAGAGGCCGCCGGCCATCCAGACATAGGCCATGAAGAACGGGTAGTAGAAGACGAAGCCGAACAGCAGCGAGGGCAGCGTCTGCGCGAGGAACTGCATGGCGGGGCTCATGGCGAACGCTCTCCTTGCGCCGGACGCGGCGGGGTTTCGGTCTCGGCCGGCGTGCGCAGCGCGCGCGGCAGCAGGGTGCGCACCGAGATCGCGCGGCGCACGGTGTCCAGCCCCGGCTGGTCGTTGAGGAAGTCGTCGGGGTAGTAGCCCAGGTGGCGCACGCCGGCGCGCTGCAGCAGCGTCCACTGGCGCGAGAGTTCGGCATCGGGCACGGGCTTGCCGGTGCGCCAGTCGCGCGCCTGCAGTTCGAAGACCGTGCCGTCGAGGCCGCGAGGCGTGTCGGCGGCGCGTTTGGCCAGGCGCGCGAGCCAACCCTGCGCATCGGCCTCTCGCTCCATGCGCGGCATGGCCATGAGCGCGACGTAGTCGTAGGCGGCGAGCGAGGCCTCGTAGTTCTGCGCGAACCACTGCTCGGCCTGGGGCTCGAGCACCGGCCGGGCGTAGAGGTTGCGCGCGGTCTCCAGCATGGGCCGCCAGGCGCCGGTGCGCGCGGCGAGCTCCTGCGTGAAATCGATCAGGTAGCGCGTTCTGGCCGCGGTCCAGCGCGCCATCAGCTCCGGGCTCGCGCGGATCGCGGCCACGTCGGCAGGCAGGCCCCATCCGGCATACGTGGCCAGCGCGGCGGGGCTCGCGTCCTCGTCGTCGGAGAGCGTCGCGTCGTCGTGGAACAGCAGCCCCTCGAAGAAGGCGTGGCGGCCCAGGTCCTCGTAGATGTCGCCGACCAGCGCGCGCACCGCGGGGTCGAAGGGCGTGAGGCGGTGGTAGCGGTCGGCGTGCGTTGTGCCGTCCTGCGCCGTCACCGTGTGCGTGGCGAGCGGGTTCGACGCAGGCAGCCTGAAGGCCATGACCGGCATCCAGGCGTAGACCTTCACGCCGGCGCGGCTGCGCAGCTGCCAGGCCGCGCGCCCGAACAGGTCGGCGCGCACCGGCAGGTGGCGGTTGGGAAAGTACAGCGCGTCGGCCACGCCGTCGCCGTCGGGGTCGGCGTACGCCTGCAGGAACACCGCGCGCGGACGCACGGCGGCCACGCGGTCGATCAGCATCGAGAGGTTGCGCTCCTGCTGGGCGGGATCGGGGTCGTACACGTAGTCGAGGTCCACGTGCATCACGCGGTTGACCGGCCGCACCTCGCCGCCCACGGGGCTGCGCAGCATGCGGTCGAAAGCCGGTGCCTCGTTGTCGTAGGCGGCCAGTGCGCGGCGGATGCGCGCCAGCGGCACGGCGGGCGCGTTGGGGCCGTCGTCGAGCGTGAAGGTCACGGGCATGCCCGCGCGCTTCGATGCCTCGATGGCCGCGCTGTTGTAGGCGCCGTAGGGCCACACCATCGAGCGCACCTTCGCGCCGGTGCGCCGCTCGATGATCTCGCGGCTGCGGCGCAGGTCGGCCTCGACGCGCCGCACGTAGGCATCGTCGTCCTCGTAGCGGCCGGTCTTCGGGTCGTAGCGGTGCGTGGCCGCGGCCGGCAGCAGGTTGCCCTGCGGGTTGGCGAGGACGCCGGTGTGCATCGCGTCGCTGTGGCTCGCGAACTCGACCAGGCCCGAGCGCGCCATCTCGGCGGCTTCGCTCCACAGCAGGAAGTTCTCGCGCGGTGCGGGCCTGTCGCCCCAGTGCACCTGCTGTCCTTCGGGCACTTCGAGCCAGCTCGTGACCAGCGCCATCACCGCCGGATAGTTGTAGCGCCTGAGCAGCGGGAAGACCTTGGTGTAGGCGCTGCGGTAGCCGTCGTCGAAGGTCAGCAGCACCGGCTTGGGCGGCAGCGGCTTGCCGCCCGCGCGCGCGTCGACGATCTGCTGCAGGCTCACCGGGTGGTAGCCGTTGTACTGCAGCCAGGCGAGGGTGCCGGCAAAGGTGCGTTCGTCCACTGCGGTCTCGTCGGGCGATGCCTCGAAACTCTCGCGCACGTTGGCGCGCACGTCGTGGAAGGAGATCACCCGGAAGCTCAGGCCGTCGTCGGGATCGGCGGGCGGCAGCGGCTGCGCGACGGCCGGCAGCGAGCAGGCCGCCAGCAGCGCCAGCAGCGCCAGCAGCCAGGGCAGCGCCGCGCGCAGGAAGGCGAGGGGAGGAGGCTTCGTCGTCGTTCTTCTCATCACGGCAGGGGAGTCGAGAGGTTCAGGAAGACGCCGCGCTGTCGCTCGCGCACGCCGTCGTAGGGATGGCCGCCGACCAGCAGCCCGTAGCGCAGCGTGAGCTTCGGCCCGAGGTTCCAGCGGTGCTCGTAGCGCAGGCTCCAGGTCGGGCCGCTGCCGAAGCCGGCCTGCCGGTAGCTGCCTCCGCCGAGCTCGACGACCTGGAAGAACTGCCGGTCGTCGCGCTTCCAGTTGAGCCACTGCGCGCGCACGCTGAACTGCACGCTGGAGTCGCTCGACGGGTTGAAATAGGGCGCGTCGATGGCACGGCCGCGGCTCGCGTCGGCGCCGAGCCGGGTCTCGAGCTGGAAGGCCGGCGTGCTGATCCAGCGCTCGCGCCAGCCGATGTCGACGCCCTCGCGCCGGTTGCCGTCGCTGAATTCCAGCCGCTGCCACTTCAGGTCGAAGCGGCGCGATTCGTCGACCACGTAGCCCACGCTCGCGCCGAACTCGTGCGCGCCGATACCGGCCGCGCGTGCCTTCCACGGCAGCTCCCGGCTGTCGCCGTCGTAGGTGGCCGACAGCCGCCACGCATCGCCCGCTCGGTAGTCGAGCCGGCCGGCCACGCTGTTGCGGTAGGGGCCGGTGTTCGCGTGCTGCACGATGCCCTCGGCCAGCCAGCGGCCCTGCTCCCAGCCGATGCCGATGCCGCCGCGCGCCCAGTTCGCGTTGCCGATGTCGGTGCTGCCGCGTCCCAGCGTCTGCTCGTAGAACACGCGCCAGCGATCGTCGATGAGGCCCGAGCTGAGGCGGCTGTCGATGCGCCATTCATGGTTGGCGATGGCCGCGCCGCCGGAGGAGGCTTCGGCGTCCACGTCGAGCCTGGGGCCGACCAGGGCGCGCCTCTTGCGTTCCATCTCGCGTACCGGCACCGAGTCGGGCATGTCGGCGTAAAGCGATTCGGCGCGCCGGCGGGCCTGCGCGAACTCGGACGCATCGAGCAGCGCCTCGACGTGGCCGATGCGCGCGCCGCTGTCGTAGGGCGAATCGGCGGCCAGCGCCTCGTAACGCGCCAGCGAAGCCTCGGGGTGCTCGCGCAGCCGCTCGGTGAGGGCCGCGCCGTGCACATAGCCGGCATTGAGCGGCGCTTCCCGCGTCAGCACCGAGAAGCTCTGCTGCGCGAGCGCCGGGCGGTCGGAGTAAAGCTGCACCAGGCCGCGCAGGCCGCTGACATCGCTGTACTCGCCGTTCGGGCGGCCGGCCTCGGGCGCGAGCCGCAGATGCGCGGGCGTGGCGGCCTCGATGCGCTGCAGCAGCGCATCGGCGTCCGCGAAGCGACCCACGTCCAGATAGGCGTAGACCAGCCCGAACCAGGTCTCGTCGGGCATCGGCATGTCGGCGCCGCGCCAGGCGAGGGCCGCTTCGTAGACCGGCACGGCCTCGATGGAGCGGCGCTCCTGCGCGAGCGCGCGGCCCACGGCTGCCAGCCCATAGGCGGGGATGTTCGTGTCGGTGGCGCGCAGCGTGTCGTAGAGCGCGATGGCCTCGGCCGGGCGGCCGCGTTCGACCAGCGCCAGCAGGCGGTCGGACTGCAGCCTCGCCCGCACGGTGCGCCATGCGTCGGCGTCCACGGGCTCGGCCTGCGGGGCGGCGGCGTCGACGCGGGCGAGCGCGGCTTCCTGATCGGCCAGCACGCGGTCGAGCGCGGCGACGCGCTCCATGCCAAGGCGCTGGTCGCGTGCGCGTATCGCCCAGCGCAGCCGCTGCGCCAGCGCCTCCTGCTGCAGGGTGGAGAGCGCCAGCGGCGAGAAGCTGCCGGGATCGGCGCGCTGCGCGGCCTCCGCGCTTTCGAGGGCGCTCGACGCGGCGCCGCTGGCCGCGAGCAGGAAGTCGGCCTCGCGGCGCAGGTCCACGCGCCCGGGCCGCAGCGCGCCGGCCTCGGTGTAGGCGCCGAGCGCCTGCAGCGTGTCTTTACGGGCGCGCGCGAGGGCGTCGCGCAGTTCGAGCAGCGCGACGCGGTCCTCGATCCGCGTCGGGGCCGGCTGCGACAGTTCGCTGTACAGCGCCTGTGCGGCGGCGAGGTCGCCACTTTCGAGGCGCCACCAGGCTTCGTGGACGCGCGGCTCGCGCGCAGCGGGCTGCCGCGCGCGCCAGACGCCGATGACTTCGCCCCGCAGGTCGGAGTCATGGGCGCGCCGCGCGGCCACCGCGAGCGGGCCCAGGGCATAGGTGCCCAGCGTCGAGGGCGCGAACTGTCGGCCCAGCGCCACGGCCTCGGCGTACTGACCATCGGCGGATGCGATCGCGATGGCGTCGGAGGCCACGCGCCGGCGGGCCTCGCCGTCGTCGATCGGCGAGGTGAGCCATGCCTTCAGCCGGCGCAGCGCCTCGGCGCCGGTGACGCGGCCTTCGCGGCGCGCGACGATCAGCGCGTCGTGCTGGCGCGCGTCGTAGGGCGACGCGCTCTGGCCGACTGCGACCGGCAAGGCAGGTGCCGGATGCGGCTGTGCAAGCGCCACCGGTGCAGCGAAGGCCAGCGTGCACGCCAGAGGCAAAGGGGGAAATCTCTGCGCGGTCTGCGCGAATCGACGAAGCAACGAACAGGTCGGCGCGGGGCTGCGCGTGACCATGGCCGTGCCTCCAGTTTTTTTCTGGATGAACACCTTGCTCCCTTGGAAATCCGGAAAAGAAACCCCGGCACCCATGACGGCGCCGCAAGGACCGGGGTTGCCGATGTGACAGGCCGGCAGCCCCGATCAGGAATTCAGATCTGGAATCACTTTAGACATCATTGTTAACAGGGGCAAACAAAAGACCGAGGAATTGGTTATATGTGTGAACAGATTCGCGTTTTGGGCGTTCGCGGCTATCGCTTTTGTCGGACGGACTCCCAAGCGACCGACGGGCGCCAGGCTCCGCCCCGGCCTAAGATCGCGTGATGAACGCACCTCAGGCCTCCCCGGCGACTCCGCTGCCGCCGCTCCCTCGCTTCTGGTCGCAGCTCACCACGCGCGACTTCGCCGCGCTCGGCGCGGCGGCCACCGTCGCGGTGCTGCCGCTGGGCGCGACCGAGCAGCACGGACCGCACCTGCCGCTGGGCGTGGACACCATGCTGGCCGACGGCATCGTCGCCGCCTCGCTGCCGCTGCTGCCGGCCGCGCTGCCGGTGCTCTTCCTGCCGACTCAGCAGATCGGCCTGAGCCCGGAGCACGCGCGCTTCGCGGGCACGCTCACGCTGTCGGCCGAAACGCTGATCCGCATGTGGAAGGAAATCGGCGCGTGCGTGGCGCGTGCCGGGGTGAAGAAGCTGGTGCTCTTCAACGCGCACGGCGGCCACGTGGGCGCGATGGACATCGTGGCGCGCGAGCTGCGCGCCGAGCATGGGCTCATCGTCTACAGCGTGAGCTGGTTCAACCTGCCGCTGGGCGACGCGGGCGCGCAGTTCAGCGCGCAGGAGCACCGCTTCGGCGTGCACGCGGGCGAGATCGAGACTTCGATGATGCTGGCGCTCTCACCGCAGCTGGTGCGCATGGGCGAGGCGCGGGATTTCGATTCCACCTCGCGCCAGCGCGCCGCCGACTACGCGATCCTTGGCAACGGCAGGAGCGCCAAGCTCGGCTGGGCCATCGAGGACTACAACCCGCACGGCGCCGCCGGCAACGCGGCAGCCGCCACGGCAGCGCACGGGCAGGCGGTGGTCGACGAGGCAGCTCGTCAGCTCGCGCTGCTGCTGGAAGAGGTATCGCGGCTGCCGCTGGAAACGGCCAACACCGGCCCTCTTCCCTGATTGACGATCAGGCGGCCAGTACCCCGGCGAACATGCCGGAGTCGACATTGCCGCCGCTCACGCACACGCCCACCGTCTTGCCGCGCCAGCGTTCCTGCTGCTGGAGCGCTGCGGCCAGCGCGGCCGCGCCGGCGCCTTCGGCCACGTTGTGCGTGTCGCTGAAGAGGATGCGCATCGCCTGCGCGATCTCGTCGTCGGTGACCGTCACCACGTCGTCGGCCTCGCGCAGCATCACCTCCACCGATTCGGGCACCGGCGTGCGGCAGGCCATGCCGTCGGCCAGCCGCGTGGTCACGGGCGACTCGACCGGTTTGCCCGCGCGGAAGGAATCGCGGTAGGCCGTCGCATGCGCCGACACCACGCCGATGAGCTTCGTCGACACGCCGCAATGCGCGCGTGCCGCCGCAGCGGCCGCGAAGCCCGAGCCCAGGCCGATGGGCACGAACAGCACGTCGGGCGGCTCTGCCGAGAGCGCCTCGAAGAATTCGACATACGCCGTCGAGACGCCGCGCACCAGCTCGCGGTGAAACGAGGGCACGCGGTGCAGGCCGTCGCGCTCGGCCAGCGCGGCCGCATGCTCGGAGGCTGCCTGGAAGTCGTCGCCGTGCTCGATCAGCGTGACGCCGAGCGCGCGCATCGCGGCATTCTTCTCGGTCGAGTTGCCGTGCGGCACGACGATGGTCGCGCCCAGCCCGTGGCGCCGCGCCGCGAAGCCGACCGACTGGCCGTGGTTGCCGCGCGTGGCGCTGATGGCGTGGCGCACGCCCGGGTGCTCGCGCGCCAGGGTCTCGAAGTAGGTCAGCCCGCCGCGGATCTTGAAGGCGCCGGCCGGCGTGTGGTTCTCGTGCTTCGCCCACACGGTTGCGCCCAGGCGCTGCGACAGCAGCGGCCAGGCGTACTGCGGCGTGGGCGGCATGGCCGCGCGCACGGTGCGCCGCGCGGCTTCGATCTCTTCTCGGGTGAATCTCATCGGGTCTCCTGGCTCTTTCTCTATTTCCTACTTGCGTTCGGTCAGCGCCACGCGCACGGCCAGCGCGGCGAGCACGCTGCCCATGATGTAGCGCTGCGCGCGCAGCCAGCCGGCGCTCTGCGACAGCACGGCGGTGATGCCCGCGGCGCCGACGATCATCACGGTGTTGACCGCCGCGCTGGCCGTCATCTGCGCGATGCCCAGCTGCATGCTCTGCAGCAGCACCGAGCCGCGCTCGGGGTGGATGAACTGCGGGAAGAACGAGAGATAGAACATCGCCACCTTCGGGTTCAGCAGGTTCGTGAGAAAGCCCATGCGAAACAGCTTGCCCGGTGGATCGGCCGGCAGCGCGCGTGCCTCGAAGGGCGCGCTGCCGCCCGGCTTCACCGCTTGCCATGCGAGCCACAGCAGGTAGGCCGCGCCCGCGATGCGGATCGCATCGAACGCGAGCGGCACCGCCAGCAGCAGCGCGGTGAGCCCGAGCGCCGCCGCGAACAGGTGCACCAGGAAGGCCAGCAGCACGCCGCCCAGCGAGATCAGCCCCGCGCGCCGGCCCTGCACCAGCGTGCGCGAGACGCAATAGATCATGTTCGGCCCCGGCGTGAGCGCCAGCAGCAGCGAGGCGAAGGCGAAGAGGGCGATCTCGGCGAGGCTCAGCATGTCAGAGTCCTTGTGATTCGAGGGTGACGCTGCCGCGCGGCGTGTCGAGCACGGCAACCAGGTTGGGCGCGCCGGCATCGATGTCGATGCCCGTCATGCCGATGGCCGCGAGCGCCGCGGCCAGCGCGGGGGCGCGCGGATGCTTGGCGCGCAGCGAGCGCAGCACGAGGCCCGACGCCGGCATGGCGTCGGTGGGATGCACGGCGCCCCACTGGATCAGCGTGGGCAGCGCGCCGTAGAACAGCCGCTGGCCGTCGTCGCGCACGGTGATCTGCCATTCGAGCCGGCCGGCGGGCGTATCGCGCGAGGCTTCGAGAAGCTGGCCGCGGTCGATGTGCGCGTGCTCCTCGCGCGCCAGCGCGCGTGTCGCCGCATGCGCGTCGGGCACGCGCGCGACGAAGTGGATCAGCCGCGGGCCATGCCGCGCGATGCTCGCCTGCAGCGTGGCATCGTCCATGTCGAACCAGCGGCGCGTCCTGGGCCGCGAGGGATGCTTGCCGGGCTCGATCGCGATGATCTCCGCATACGCCGCCGGAAAGGCATCGCCCGAGACGTTCAGCAGCCGGTTGTGCGTGCCCATCAGCGGATGCGAGCCGCCGGGCGCCGGCGTGACGCCGAGCGTGGCCTCGCACCACGCCACGCCCTCGGCGAGCGAGGCTGCGGCGATCACCAGGTGGTCGAGTTGCGCGTGCATGGCGGGCGGCCCGTTCAGAGCGTGACGCTGCCGTCCACGCAGGTCACGGCGTCGCCGCCGACCCAGATCCGGCCTTCGGCGTCGCGCTCGATGTGGACGCGGCCCGCGCGCCCCAGGCACTGGCCTTGGGCGGCAAGGTAGCGCTCGGGCATGTGGCCGTCGGCGATCAGCCATTCGGCCAGGCTCGCGTTGAGGCTGCCGGTGACCGGGTCTTCCTGCACGCCGATGGGCTCGGCGAAGGCGCGCACCTCGAGGTCGATCTTCGCGCCGTCCGCGTTCGGCACCGCAGGCCGGTTGCCGAAGGCACGCGCCTCGCGGTTGGAGCGGCCGATGAGCAGCGAGGTGTCGTGCGCCGCGGGCACGCCCGCCACGCCGGCCTTCACGCCCAGCTCCTTCAGCGCGCGGTGGTCGGGCTGCAGCGCCAGCACCGCGTCGGCGTCGTTGACCAGCAGGCCGAACCAGACGGGGCCGTTGTCCAGCACCTGCGCCGCCACCACCTGCTGCGCCTTCAGGCCCAGCGCGCCCGCCACCTTGGCCAGCAGCGCGGGGCTGGGCGCGCTGCGCCTGAGCGGCGGCGCGGCGAAGGCCAGGCGGCTGCCGTCGCGGCGCAGCGGCACCAGGCCGGCGCCGCACTGCTGCACCACCATGCCCGCCGCCTTGGGCTTGCCGCCGGCCTCCAGCCACGCATGGCAGCTGCCGATGGTCGGGTGGCCGGCGAAGGGCAGCTCGCCGCCGGGGGTGAAGATGCGCACGCGGTAATCGGCCGCCGGGTCGGTGGGCGGCAGCAGGAAGGTGGTTTCGGACAGGTTCGTCCACTGCGCGAAGCGCTGCATGGCGGTGTCGTCGAGGTCCTGGCCGTCGATCACCACCGCGAGCGGGTTGCCGTAGTAGGCGGTGGCGGTGAAGACGTCGACTTGCTTGAAGGGACGGGATTTCATCGGGTTCATTCGAGGGATAAATCGAGCACGCCGCGCGTGCCCGGGCGGGAAAGCAGTTCGGAGTACCAGCGCTCCACGTTCGGCCAGCTCGGCCGGCGGTATTCGGCGGCGGGCAGGCCGAACCAGCGGTGCGCCTCGCAGCCCACCGGGATGTCGGCCATGGTGAAGCGCTCGCCAGCCATGTAGGGCTGGCGCGCGAGATGCGCGTCGAGCATCGCGAAGAGCGCTTCGCTCGCGCGCACCGAGGCCTCGATGAGCGCCGGCTGGCGCTCCGAGGGCGGCGTGCGCACCCACTGGACGAAGGCGTCGCGGCTCGCGCGGTTGAGCGTGGTCTGCTGCCAGTCCATCCAGCGCTCGGCGTCGAAGCGCGCGGGCAACTCGGCCGGATAGAGGTTGCCGTGCGAGTGCTTCGCGCAGAGGTAGCGCACGATCACGTTCGATTCCCACAGCGTCACGCGCTCGGCGCCCTCGCCGTCGTCGATGGTGGGCACCATCGCGTTCGGATTGAGCGCGAGGTACTCGGGCGTCTGCACCACGCCGAACCTGCCGCCGGCCTCTGTGCGCTGGAAGTCGAGCCCGAGCTCCTGCGCGCACCACACCACCTTGCGGACATTGATCGAGCTGATGCGGCCCCAGATGTTGAGCATGTCTTTTCTTTCCTGGTTGTCGTTGCTTTACCCGCCGGTCAGCGCGGCGAAGGACGATCGAGAAAAAGCAGCCGCACCGCCAGCCCCAGCATCACGGCCGCCAGCAGGCTGTTCTGGATGCGCGCCGCGCCGGGGCGCTTTTGCAGCCAGCGTCCGATCTGGCCGCTGCACGCGCCCAGCAGCGTGTTGAAGGCCAGCGCCGCCGCCGACAGCAGCACGCCGAGCTGCAGCAGCTGCAGCGTCACGCTGCCGCGCGCCGGGTCGACGAACTGCGGCAGGAACACCATGAAGAACAGCAGCGCCTTCGGATTGACGAGGTTGTTCAGCAGCGCCATGCGCACGATGCGGCCGAAGCTGGCGGGCCTGGCCCGGGCGCCCATGCGAAGCCCGATGCCGCCGCTGCGCAGCGCCTGCACCGCGAGCCACACCAGGTAGAGCGCGCCCGCGTAGCGCAGCAGGTCGAACGAAGGCGGCCATGCCGCCACCAGCGCGGTGACGCCGGTGGCCGCCGAGAGCGTGTGCACCAGGTCGGCCGCCGAGATGCCCAGCGCCGCGGCGAAGCCGCCGCGGGGGCCGTGGGCCACGCCGTGCGAAAGCACGAAGGCCATGTTCGGGCCCGGCGACAGGAACAGCGCCAGCACCGCGAGCATGAAGAGCGAAAGTGTCGCGAGGCCGATCAACGCGGGCTCCTTCGGGCTCGGGTGCTGGCGCGGCCGGCCTCAGGCCGGCGTGGCGGCCAGCTTCCTGTCGCCCAGCAGCACCAGTTCCTCGCGCAGCGTCTGCGCGAGCGCGGCGATGGCGGTGTCGATCTCTTCCACGCTGGCCGTCACGAACGACAGGCGCAGCGTGCGCGGATCGCCTTCGCCGGCGTAGAAGGGCGCGCCGGGCACGAAGGCCACGTTGCGCTCCACCGCCTTGGGCAGCAGCTTCACGGTGTCCACGCCCTCGGGCAGGCGCGCCCACAGGAACATGCCGCCTTTGGGCGCGTTGAACTTCACGTCCAGGCCGGCCATCTCGCGCGTGAGCGCGGCCATCATCGCGTCGCGCTGGCGCTTGTAGAGGGCGCGGATGGTGGGCACGTGGGTGTCGAGGAACTTATCCTTCATCACCGCCGAGACCATGCGCTGCGTGAAGATGGGTGTGTGCAGGTCGACGGCCTGCTTGGCCTGCAGCAGCTTCGGGTAGATGGACTTGGGCGCCACCAGGAAGCCCAGGCGCAGGCCTGGGGCCAGCACCTTCGAGAACGAGCCCAGGTAGATCACGCCCTCTGGGTTGCGCGCGGCCAGCGGCAGCGGCGGGGCTTCGTCGAACCAGAGTTCGCCGTAGGGGTTGTCCTCCACGATGGGCAGGCCGGCGGCGGCAGCGGCTGCCGACACGGCGGCGCGGCGCTCCTCGGTCATGGTGCGGCCGGTGGGGTTCTGGAAGTTGGGCAGCAGGTAGATGAAGCGCGCGTCCTTGGCCTTGGCCACGAGGTCGTCGACGATCACGCCGTCGTCGTCGCTGGCCACGCCCACGGGGTGCGGCTCCATCGGGCCGAAGGCCTGCAGCGCGCCGAGGTAGGTGGGCGTTTCCACCAGCACCTTGCTGCCCGGATCGATCAGCACCTTGGCCACGAGGTCGAGGCCCTGCTGCGAGCCGGTGGTGATGAGCACCTGCGAGGCATCGACGTCCCACGGCAGCATGTCGGCCACCGCCTGGCGCAGCGGCGCGTAGCCTTCGCTCGCGGCGTACTGCAGCGCGGCCTGGCCGTCGTTGTGCAGCACCTCGGCGCAGGCGTCGGCAAAGGCCTGGATCGGGAAGGTCTTGGGCGAGGGCAGGCCGCCGGCCAGGCTGATGATGCCGGGGCGCTCGGTGACCTTGAGGATTTCACGCAGCACCGAGGGATTCATCTTGGCGGCGCGGGCGGCGAGTTTCCAGTTCATGGCTTTCTTCTTTCAGGCGGTGAGGTGAGATTCGGATGTTCGGGAGGGCGCAACGGCGCGGATCAGTCACGGTACACGACATGGGCCCGCTTGTCGTCCAGGCCGCGTGTGGGCGCCGGGGCAGGCGCCGCCGGCTGCGACAGCCGCTTGCCGATGACCACCGTGGCAACCACGGCGACCGCGAAGGCCAGCGTGACCACGTCCAGCGGCTCGCCCAGGATCGGGATCGACGCGAGGATCGACAGGAAAGGCTGCAGCAGCTGCGTCTGGCTCACGCGCAGCGCGCCGCCAAGGGCCAGGCCGCGGTACCAGGCGAAGAAGCCGATCCACATCGAGAAAGTGCCGACATAGACGAAGCCCAGCCAGGAGGCGGTGGCGATCGGCTGCGTGGGCCACAGCACCAGCGTGGCCGGCAGCGTGACGGGCAGCGCCATCACGCAGACCCAGCAGATCACCCGCTCGGCGCCCAGCGAGGGTGTGACCTGCGCGCCGTAGATGTAGCCCAGCGACGCAGCGATGACCGCGCCCACCAGCAGCAGGTCGGCCCATTCGAAGCCGAAGCCGTGTCCGCCCTGGCTCGCGCGCAGCACCGAGAACACCACCACCAGCAGGCTGCCCGCGATAGCGCAGAGCCAGAAGCCCAGCCGAGCGCGCTGATGCAGTACCCAGGCCGCGACGGCGGCCGTGACCAGCGGCAGCAGCGCCGTCACCACCGCCGCATGGCTGGCCGTGACCACGCGCAGCGCATAAGCCAGAAGCAGCGGGAACCCGATGGCGTTACCCAGCACCGCCATGCCCAGAGGCTTCCACTGATGCGGGGCCGGGCGCGGCGAGCGCGTCACCAGCAGGAAGACGGCCGACAGCACGCCCGCCAGCGCCGCGCGCCCGAGGGTGACGAACCACGGCGAGAGCTGCGGCGCCTCCTGCGGGCCGGTGGCCAGGCGCGTCATCGGCAGCGTGACGGCGAACATCGCAACGCCCAGCACGCCCAGCCACATGCCGAGCGTCTCGTCCTTGATGCTCCTCATACGCCCACCATCCACCAGGCGGTGAGCACCAGTACCAGGCCCATTGCACGGTTGAACCACAGCAGGCGCGAGCCCTTGGCCAGCCAGTCGCGCAGCATGGCGCCGACCAGCGCATACGCGAAGTTGCTGACGAAGGCATAGGCCAGCATCACTGGCGCCACGATCGCGAAGCGGTGCAGCGCGTCGGGCTGCCCGGCGATCCAGCCGGCCACCAGCGTGAGCGCCAGCAGCCAGGCCTTGATGTTCACGAACTGCAGCATCACGCCCTGGCCGAAGCCCACCGAGAGGCTCTTGCCATCGGCCTTGCCGAGCGTGGCGCTGCCGCTGAGCTTCCAAGCCAGCCACAGCAGGTAGCCGATGCCCAGCGCCTTGATGGCCAGCCGCAGCGAGGGCATTGCCACCACCAGCGCACCGATGCCGGCGGCGCACAGCGCCAGCAGCAGGGTCCAGCCGACCGGCACTGCGACCACGAAGCGCATGGCGCGCGGCAGGCCGCCATTGGCCGCCAGGGCGGTGGAAAGCGTGGTGTTGGGACCGGGCGAGAAGCTCATCGCCGTGGCCAGCACCAGCAGCGCGGTGAATTCTTGCCAGTTCATGACACACACTCTAAACTTGCGACCATTACAGTTACAGTACAGATGATCGAACAATCAGGCAATCTGTATTGGTCATCCCTTCGACACAGAAGCCAGGGAAACCGGCACAGCCCGGACGACGCATGCTCACACGCACCTCCACACAGTCGCTGACGGGGCAACTCGCCGACCGCCTGGCCGAGCGCATCCGCACGCGGCTGCTGCCGCCGGGCGCGCGGCTGCCCTCGGTGCGCGAGTGCGCGCGGCAGCAGGGCGTGAGCCCCTACACCGTGGTCGCGGCCTACGACCAGTTGCTGGCGCAGGGGTTGGTCGAGGCCCGGCGCCAGCGCGGCTTCTACGTTCGCGACTCGGCCCCGGCGCAGGACGCCCGCTCGGCCGACGCCAGCGGCGCGATGGGCGTGCCCGCGGCGATCGCGGTGCAGATGATGGCCTCGCGCGTGCCGGCCGACGCCAGTTCGCTGATCCGCAGCATGTTCCACCGCCCGAGCGACAAGCCGCAGCCGGGCATGGGCGTGTTTCCGCCCGACTGGATGGCCTCCACCTTCATGCCCACGGCCGTGCGGCGCATGACCAATACAGCCGCGCTGCAGGAGCTGTCGCTCCAGTACGGCGAGCCCGCCGGCGACATGAGCCTGCGGCGCAGCCTCTCGCAGAAGCTGGTGGGCATCAACGTGCCGGCCTCGCCCGACCAGATCGTGACCACCGTCGGCGCCACCCACGCGCTGGACATCGTGAGCCGCACCCTGCTGCGCCCGGGCGATCCGGTGATGGTCGAGGAGCCCGGCTGGGCGCTGGAGTTCGCGCGGCTGGAGGCGCTGGGCATGCGCATCCTGCCGGTGCCGCGCCGCGCCGACGGGCCCGACCTGGAAGTGATGGCGCAGTACTGCAAGCTGCACAGCCCCAAGCTCTTCGTCAGCGTGAGCGTGCTGCACAACCCCACCGGCTACAGCCTCACGCCGGGCAGCGCGCACCGCGTGCTCAAGCTGGCCAACGAGCACGGCTTCCACATCGTCGAGGACGACACCTACAGCCACCTCGCGCCAGAGCACGCCACGCGGCTGAGCGCGCTCGACGGGCTGCAGCGCACCATCTACGTCAGCGGCTTCGCGAAGATCCTGGCGCCCAACTGGCGCATCGGCTTCCTGGCCGCGCCGCCCGACCTGAAGGAGCGGCTGCTCGAGACCAAGCTGCTGGCCACGCTGACCTCGCCGACGCTCTTCGAGCGGGCCTTGTCGTGGTGCATCGACCAGGGGCAGCTGCGCCGGCACTCCGAGCGCGTGCGCATCCGGCTCGACGGGGCGCGGGGGAGGGCGGTGAAGCTGGCGATGGCGCACGGCTGCACCTTCGCCTCGGAGCCCGCGGGGCTCTTCGGCTGGGTCGACACCGGCGTGGACACCGACGCGCTCACGCAGCGCATGCTCGACCAGGGCTACCTGCTGGCGCCGGGGTCGCTCTTCCACGCGCGCCGGCCGCCGAGCACCATGATGCGGATCAACTTCGCGACCTCGCAGGACGCCGCCTTCTGGAAAGTCTTCAGCAAGGTCAGAAGCGAGCTCTGACGGACGCTAAAAGCCCGGAGGCTTGGAGTAAGCTGGCAGCACAAGAAAACCCATACCCGGCACCCCAGGAGACCTCCCGCATGAGCAACGCCAGCAAGCCCTTCGACTTCAGCCAGTTCGTTCCCGGATTCGATTTCCTGAAAAACCTCGCCGGCGGCGCGGCCTCGGGCAGCGGTTCGGTGCCGGGCATCCCGAGCCTGGCGAGCTGGGTGGCGCCCACGCTGAGCGTGGAGGAGGTCGACAAGCGCATCCAGGAGCTCAAGACGGTGCAGTACTGGCTGGAGCAGAACGGCCACGCGCTGAAGGCCACCATCCAGGCGCTGGAAGTGCAGAAGATGACGCTGTCGACCTTGCGCGGCATGAATGTGCGCATGGAAGACATCGCCAGCGCCTTCACCCGGCAGGCGACCGCGGCCGCGGCTGCCGTAACGCCCGCTCCCGCCAAGGCCGCGCCGGAGCCCGAACCCGAGGACATCGAGGACATCGAGGACGAGGAGGCGCCCGAGGAGGAAGTCGAAGAAGCGGCTCCCCCGCCCAAGAAGGCCAGCCGCAAGCCGGCCGCCTCCAGGGCGAAAGCCGCGGCCGCCGAGGGCGCTGGCGTGGTCGACCCGATGCAGTGGTGGGGCTCGCTCACCGAACAGTTCCAGCAGATCGCCAGCACGGCGCTGCAGGACGCGGCCCAGCTGAAGGTGCCGGCCATGGCCCAGCCGCTGGCCGACGCGGTCGGCTCGGTCATCGGCAAGCCGGCGGCGTCTCGCAAGACAGCCGCAGCTGCAAAGAAGACGATGGCCCCGGCCGCGAAGAAAAAGACGTCCACCGCCGCCCGGAAGCGAACCTCCAGTCGGCGCTGACGTCATACGACGTACACATTCCATTTGTTGAACAGAACGGGTTGGCACGCATCATGAAATTGTTTCCCTCCGGCCATGCCACCCATCCGCAATGGCGAATGGCGGCGGGCCTCGTGCTCGCCCAGCTGCGGGCGCAGATGGCGCTGCCCGACTACGCCTCCGCGCCCACGCTCGGGCTGCTCTACATCACCGACCACTACGCGAACGACGCGCAGGACATCCTCGATCACCTGAGCGCCGAACTGCCCGAGGTGACCGACTGGTCCGGCACGGTCGGCATCGGCGTGTCGGCCAACAACGCCGAGTACTTCGACGAACCCGGCATGACCCTGATGCTCTGCGCCCTGCCGAGCGACCAGTACCGCGTGTTCTCCGGCGTCGCGCCGCTGGGCAACTCGGAAATGAGCGGCTTCGAGGCGCACACGGCCCTGGTGCACGCCGACCCCGCCACGCCCGACCTCGCCGAGTTGATCGGGGAAATGGCCGGGCGCACCGACACCGGCTACCTGTTCGGTGGCCTTTCTTCGGGGCGCGGCGGCGCGCTGCAGTTCGCCATTGGCGGCAACGGCAACATCCGCGGGCATGGCGCCGCGGGCGGCGTGTTCTCGGGCGGGCTCTCGGGCGTGGTCTTCGGCGAGGGCGTGCGGCTGGTGTCGCGCGTCACCCAGGGCTGCCAGCCGCTGCGCTCGGGCGCGGTGCGCGAACGCGAGATCACCGAGGCCGACGGTAACCTGCTTCTGAAGCTCGACGGCGAACCCGCCCTCGACGTGCTGCTGGCCGACCTGCAGGTGTCGCTCGAACGCCCGCAGGAGGCCATCGACGCGGTGCGCAACACGCTGGTCGGCCTGGCCGACGCCGGAAGCGACGGCATCCGCCGCACCGGCGACCTGGGCGCCGACGTTCTGGTGCGCCACATCATCGGACTCGACCCCACGCGGCGCGGCATCGCCATCGCCGACACCGCGGAGGCCGGCATGCGCCTGACCTTCTGCCGACGCAACGCCCAGGCCGCGCGCGCCGACCTGATGCGCATCTGCGCGGAAATCCGCGAGGAACTGGAACCTGAAGAGCAGACGCTGGCCACTGCGCGCGCGGTAGCGGCAGGAGAGGCCGAAGCCGCGCCGCATCCGGCGCGCCGCATCGCCGGGGCCGTCTACGTGAGCTGCTCCGGCCGCGGCGGCCCGCACTTCGGTGCGCCAGGGGCGGAGCTGCAGATCGTGCGCCACGCGCTGGGCGATGTGCCGCTGGTGGGCTTCTTCGCCGCGGGGGAGATCGCGCGGCACCATCTGTATGGGTATACGGGGGTGTTGACGGTGTTCACTGCGCCCGACTGACCCGGCGCCCGACGCGAAAAAGCGACGGGCGAGTTTTCGGCGGGAGGATGCGTCGCTAGAATCCGCCCGCTTTCTTGAATCTCTGCTGCTGCAAGAAAGAGCCAGCTGCGCATCGCGTCTCCCGCGAGCGCGGCCGATCTTTTTCGCCTCGCCACGCAAAGTGCGACGAGGCAGGAAACCGACATGGTTTCCCGAATGGAACAGCAGCCATGAGCGATCCTCGTTTCTCGAGACTCCAGCGTGCCTTCTCGCGCGCCGGCATTGCCGTCGACTACCGCGACGGCGTCTATCACCTGCACCATGAGGCCTCGCAGGCCACGGTGCTCCTGCCGCCCAGCCTTCCGCTGGAAGAGAAGGCGGTGAACCAGTTGCTGGCATTCGCCAGCGTGCGCTCGCCCAACGGTGGGAAGGGCGTGTGCAAGGCCTGCGCGACGCCCGACTTCCACCCGGGCTCCGTCGCGCCCGTCGGCAGCGTCGTCGCGACCGATCCCGACTTCGTCATTCCGGCGGCGGTGGGCACAGACATCAACTGCGGCATGCGGCTGCTGACCACCGGGCTCACGCTCGACCAGGTGGCTCCGCACAAGACGCGGCTGGTCGAGCGGCTCACGCGCAGCCTGCTCGACAACGGCCGCGACGTGCCGGTGCACACGGCGGCGTTCAGGGCGCTGTTCGACGTGGGCCCCTCGGCCTTCCTGGAGGCGGTGCGCAGCGGCGGGCTGTGGTCGTCGTGCGACCGCGACCGGATGCAGGCCGAGCTCGATGCCTGCATCGGCCTCGCAAGCTTCGGCGGCAGTGCGCGGCACGCACCCGAGGCCTACACCGGCGGCCGCCACGAGGTGTTCCGCGACCCCTGCCTCGGCACACCGGGCAGCGGCAACCATTTCGTGGAGCTGCAGGTGGTCGACCATGTCCTGGACCGCCACGAGGCCTACCGTGCGGGCCTGAAGACGGGAGATGTGGTCGTGATGATCCACAGCGGCTCGCGCGACATCGGGTTCCATGTGGGTGGCCGCTGGATGGACCGTGCCCGCGACGAATGGCCCAAGGGCCTGCGCCATCCGAAGAGCGGTCTCTATGGCCTGGCGGGGCCGCTGGCCGACGAATACCTGGAGGCCATGGGCGTGGCGGCGCGCTACGCGTGGGCCAACCGGGTCGTGCTGGCCGAGCTGGTGCGGAAGGATTTCGCCGAACTGCTCGGCGCCGCGTCGTCGAAGCTGGTGGTGGACGTGCCGCACAACGTCGTGCTGCGGGAACACGGCATGAACATCCACCGCAAGGGAGCGACGCCGGCGAACGCGGGCGACTTGGCGCTCATTCCGGGCTCGATGGGCGACTACTCTTATCTGGCTTCCGGGCTCGGGCACGAGGACTGGCTCTGGTCGTGCAGCCACGGTGCCGGCCGACGGATGCGCCGGCAACAGGTGCGCGCGATGCGGCCAGCGCCCGCCGACCCCCAGGCCAGCTGGCAATGCGTGACCTTGCGCGAGGAGCGCCGGATCGAGGAGGCTCCGCAGGCCTACAAGCCGATCGGCGAGGTGATCGACGCACAGGAGCGCGCCGGGCTGATTCGATGCGCGGTGCGGCTCAGGCCCTGGATCACCTTCAAGGCGTGATCCGGGGCCTGCCGGCTCGTCAGCCCAGGGCGGGCTGCGGAACGCGCAGCTTGGGCGCAGGCATCCCCGTGAACGCGAAATCCACCTCCGGCTCCAGCCCGCTCACGATCCGCGCGATCGACTTGCCCGAGCCGCAGGCGTGCGTCCAGCCCAGGGTGCCGTGGCCGGTGTTCAGGAACAGGTTCGGCAGCTTCGTCTTGCCGATCAGCGGGACATTGCTCGGCGTGGCGGGGCGCAGGCCGGTCCAGAACTGGGCCTGGGTGGTGTCGCCGGCGCCGGGGAACAGTTCTTCGACGCGGCGCACGATGGCCTCGCAGCGCACGCGGTTCAGGTCGCGGTCGTAGCCGTTGAGCTCGGCGGTGCCGGCGATGCGCAAGCGGTCGCCCGAAGCCGAGGTGTAGCGTGAGAAGACGAGCTTGAATTCGTCATCCGTCAGCGAGACCTGATGGGCCTTGGAGGCGTCTTTGACGGGCAGCGTCACCGAGTAGCCCTTGGCCGGGTAGATCGGCAGCCGGATGCCGAGGGGCGCGGCGTAGAGCGGGCTCAGCGAGCCCATCGCCAGCACGAAGGCGTCGCCGCGGATGCGCTGGAAGCGGCCTTCGCTGTCGGTGGCCTCGACGTGGTCGATGCTGCCGCCGGCCTCGCGCAGCGCGGTGACGGTGTGGCTCATCAGGAACTTCACGCCCGCGGCGGCGGCCAGCCCCACGAGTTCGCGCGCGAAGCGGTTGGCGTCGCCGGATTCGTCCTCGGCCGTGTAGGTGGCGCCGGCCAGCTTGGGGCGGATGTGGGCGAGGGCAGGCTCGATCTTCACGGCCTCGTCGGCCGAGATGACGCGGCGCTCGCAGCCCAGGGTGCGCATCTGCTCGGCGGGCTCGAGAGCACCGTCGAACTCCTTCTGCGTCGTATAGAAGTGCAGGATGCCCTGGGTGCGCTGGTCGTAGCTGAGGCCGGTGTCGCGGCGCAACTGTTGCAACATCGAACGGCTGTATGTGCCCAGACGAACGATCTGTTCGATGTTGTGGCGGGTGCGCGCCGGCGTGCATTCGCGCAGGAACTGCAGGCCCCACAGCCACTGGCGCATGTCGGCGCGCATGCGAAAGAGCAGCGGGGCGTCTTCCTTGCCCAGCCATTGCAGCACCTTCAGCGGGGCGCTGGGGTTGGCCCAGGGCTCGGCATGGCTGACGGAGATCTGCCCGCCGTTGGCGAAGCTGGTTTCGGCGGCCGGGGTGGCCTGCCGGTCGATCACGGTCACTTCGTGGCCGAGTTGCTGGAGGTAGTAAGCCGAAGTCACGCCGAGCAGGCCGGCGCCGAGGACGATCACGCGCATTTCAAGTACCTTGAGGTCGCAGCGCTTGAATGGCGGGGGTGTGTACTATTTCATTAAATAGTAAGCAACTGGACGCCCGCCGTCCAAGTTGCCGCTCCCCCTGTCCTCGGTACCTGAGAGATTCATCCGTTGCGCCCTTGCAACGAATTTGCTCCTTCGGTGCGCCACGCATGGTGACGACTCTCCAGACGGCGTTTCGATGTGATGCAGTACTGAGCCCTTGCAGAAATCTTCAGGATTCCGCTGGGCTGACCTGAGCGTTTATGGGAGTTTGCGCCTTCGGTAAGGGCACCCTGACGAGTGACCCACTCTCCTGCAATCGGGTGCAATTGTAAACACGATGCACGAAAGCGTGACCATGCCCTTTGTTTCAGCGTTTTGACCCGATGGGATAATCCCTAGTTAACGTCGATCGCGTCAGGCGATCACCTTCAACACTCAGGGGACCCCATGATCTTGGTTACCGGCGGCGCTGGCTTCATTGGCGCCAACTTCGTACTCGACTGGATCGCGAACAGCGACGAGCCCGTCGTCAATCTCGACAAGCTCACCTACGCCGGCAACCTCGAGACCCTCGCGTCGCTCAAGGGCAACCCCAAGCACATCTTCGTGCAGGGCGACATCGGCGACAGCGCCCTGATCGACCGCCTGCTCGCCGAGCACAAGCCCCGCGCCGTGGTCAACTTCGCCGCCGAGTCGCACGTGGACCGCTCGATCCACGGCCCCGAGGACTTCGTGCAGACCAACGTGCTCGGCACCTTCCGGCTGCTCGAATCGGTGCGCGGTTTCTGGGGCGCGCTGCCGGCCGAGCAGAAGTCGGCCTTCCGCTTCCTGCACGTCTCGACCGACGAGGTCTACGGTTCGCTCTCCAAGACCGACCCGGCCTTCACCGAAGAAAACAAGTACGAACCCAACAGCCCCTATTCGGCCAGCAAGGCTGCCAGCGACCACCTCGTGCGCGCCTGGCACCACACCTACGGCCTGCCGGTGCTCACCACCAACTGCTCGAACAACTACGGCCCGTTCCACTTCCCCGAGAAGCTGATCCCGCTGATGATCGTCAACGCGCTGGCCGGCAAGAACCTGCCCGTGTACGGCGACGGCATGCAGGTGCGCGACTGGCTCTACGTGAAGGACCACTGCAGCGCCATCCGCCGCGTGCTCGAAGCCGGCAAGCTCGGCGAGACCTACAACGTGGGCGGCTGGAACGAGAAGCCCAACATCGAGATCGTCAACACAGTCTGCGCCCTGCTCGACGAACTGCGCCCCCGCGCCGACGGCAAACCGTACAAGGAACAGATCACCTACGTCACCGACCGCCCCGGTCACGACCGCCGCTACGCCATCGACGCGCGCAAGCTCGAGCGCGAACTCGGCTGGAAGCCTGCCGAAACCTTCGACACCGGCATCCGCAAGACCGTCGAGTGGTATCTCGCGAACAGCGAATGGGTGCGCAACGTGCAAAGCGGCGCGTACCGCGAATGGGTCGAGAAGCAGTACGACAACAACGCGAAGGCCGCGGCATGAAGCTGCTGCTGCTGGGCAAGGGCGGACAGGTCGGCTGGGAACTGCAGCGCAGCCTGGCGCCGCTCGGTGAACTGGTCGCGCTCGACTTCGACAGCACCGATTTCCACGCCGACTTCAGCCGGCCCGAGGAGCTCGCCGACACGGTGCTCAAGGTGCGCCCCGACGTGATCGTCAATGCCGCGGCGCATACCGCTGTCGACAAGGCCGAGAGCGAACCCGAGTTCGCGCGCAAGCTCAACGCCACGTCGCCCGGCATCGTGGCCGAGGCAGCGCAGAAGATCGGCGCGCTGATGGTCCACTACTCGACCGACTACGTCTTCGACGGCAGCGGCACCACGCCGTGGAAGGAAGGCGATGCGACCGGCCCGCTCAGCGTCTACGGCAGTACCAAGCTCGAAGGCGAACAACTGGTGGCCCGGCACTGTGCCAGGCACCTGATCTTCCGCACCAGCTGGGTGTACGCCGCGCGCGGCGGCAACTTCGCCAAGACCATGCTGCGCTTGGCGAAGGAGCGCGAGAAGCTGACTGTCATCGACGACCAGTTCGGTGCGCCCACCGGCGCGGAGCTATTGGCCGACGTCACGGCGCACGCCATCCGCGCGACGCTGCAGGATCCCTCCAAGGTCGGCCTCTATCACGCGATCGCCGGCGGCGAAACGACGTGGTACGGCTACGCGCGCTTCGTGCTCGAAATGGCGCAGCAGGCCGGCGTCGAACTCAAGGCCGGGCCCGACGCCGTCGAGCCCGTGCCGACCAGCGCATTCCCGACGCCCGCGAAGCGCCCGCACAACTCGCGCCTCGACACCAGCAAGCTGCAGACCACGTTCGGCCTGCGCCTGCCCCCATGGCAGGAAGGCGTCGCGCGCATGCTGCGCGAGATCCTTTGAAGAACCCCACGAGAAGAAAGAGCATGACCAAGACGACGCAACGCAAGGGCATCATCCTGGCCGGTGGTTCGGGCACGCGCCTGCATCCCGCGACCCTGGCGATCAGCAAGCAGCTGCTGCCGGTGTACGACAAGCCGATGATCTACTACCCGCTCAGCACGCTCATGCTCGGCGGCATGCGTGACATCCTGATCATCAGCACGCCGCAGGACACACCGCGTTTCCAGCAACTGCTGGGTGATGGCAGCCAGTGGGGCATCAACTTGCAGTATGCGGTGCAGCCCAGTCCGGACGGGCTGGCGCAGGCCTTCATCATCGGGGACAAATTCGTAGGAAATTCGTCGAGTGCGCTGGTGCTGGGCGACAACATCTTCTACGGCCACGACTTCGTGCACCTGCTGGCCGATGCGGATGCTAAGGCTTCCGGGGCTACCGTGTTCGCCTACCACGTGCAGGATCCAGAGCGCTACGGCGTCGTGGCGTTCGATGGCAATGGCAAGGCGAGCAGCATCGAAGAGAAGCCGCTGAAGCCGAAAAGCAGCTATGCGGTGACTGGGCTCTACTTCTATGACAACCAGGTGGTTGACATCGCCAAGTCCGTGAAGCCCAGCGCACGTGGCGAATTGGAGATTACGGCGGTGAATCAGTCGTACCTGGATCGCGATCAGCTCAATGTGCAAATCATGCAGCGGGGCTATGCGTGGCTGGACACGGGTACGCACGAGAGCTTGTTGGAAGCCGGGCAGTTCATCGCCACGCTAGAACATCGCCAAGGACTGAAGATCGCCTGCCCCGAAGAGATTGCATGGCGCCATGGCTTCATCGACAAGGAGCAGCTTGCGCGCTTGGCAGCGCCCCTGCAGAAGAACGCCTACGGCAAATATCTCAATCGGTTGCTCGTTGAAGACCGTTCATCCTGAGCCTCCGACTTCTAAACTTTCTATAAAACACGACATGCACTCTCCCACCCAAGACCTCACTGGACAAAAGTATCTTGTAACCGGCGCCGGCGGATTCATCGGAAGCCATCTCGTGGAGGCGCTGGTCCGAGCTGGTGCTGACGTAACTGCGATGGTTCGTTATGGGTCCGCCTCAAGCTGGGGCAATCTTGAATTTGTTTCGGACGATGTGAAGGGTGAATTTCGCGTTGTAGCGGGCAACATTGACGACGGTGACTTCGTGATGCATGCGATGCAGGGTATCGACGTCGTGTGCCATCTGGCAGCCCTCATTGCTATTCCGTACTCCTACGTAGCGCCACGCAGCTACGTGCGGACCAACGTCGAAGGTACGCTGAATGTCGTGGAGGCTGCGCGCCGGCTGTCGGTGCGCCGCGTGGTCCATACCAGCACCTCCGAGGTGTACGGTACGGCGATTCGTGTGCCGATCGACGAAGAACATCCACTGCAGGGCCAGTCGCCTTACTCGGCCTCCAAGATCGGTGCAGACAAGATCGCCGAGAGCTACTACCGCTCGTTCGATACCGGCGTAGTGACCTTGCGTCCGTTCAACACGTTCGGTCCGCGGCAGTCCGCACGAGCGTTCATTCCAACCATCATTTCCCAGGCTTTGACGCAGGATGTGATCAAGCTTGGCTCGCTGACACCCGAACGCGACATGACTTTCGTGACGGACACTGTCGCTGGTTTCGTCGCTGCCTCGGTGACACCTGGAATCGAAGGGCGGACGATCAACCTCGGTACGGGCTCGACCTTCACCATCGGCCATTTTGCCGAGCGCATCCTGAAGCTGATGGGCGTGGAGAAAGAGATCGTTGCCGACTCTGCGCGCATGCGTCCTGACAAGAGCGAGGTTCTCAAGCTCGTGTCCGATAACTCGCTGGCCGCCAAATTGATGGGATGGTCACCGCAGGTCGATCTGGACGAAGGATTGCGCCAGAGCATCGACTTCATTCGTCGCAACATTCACCTGTACCGTCCCACGGTCTACACCGTCTAAGGGAGCATTCATCATGAAAGCAGTCGTCATGGCCGGCGGCAAGGGCACTCGCCTTCAGCCGTTCACCGCCTCGTTTCCCAAGCCTCTCATGCCGCTGGGAGATATGCCGGTACTGGAGCTTTTGCTGAGACAGCTTCGCGGTGCAGGTGTCGAAGAGGTCATTCTCGCCGTCAACCACTTGCATCACTTAATCCGCGCATTTTGTGGTGACGGTTCCCGGTTCGGGCTGAAGATTGATTACAGCTTGGAAGATAGCCCGCTAGGTACGGCCGGGCCACTAGGGGCGCTGATTGACAAGGTCGGCGAAAACTTCATTGTCACTAATGGTGATCTGCTGACGACGTTCGACGTTAAGCAATTGATCGGCACTCATGCCGATCGCCAATCTGACGCGACCATCTGTGTATACGAGCGGGAGGTCAAAATCGACTTCGGGCTCATCCAGGTTGACGGGGAGATGAATCTCCAAGGCTACCTTGAAAAACCGATGAGCAAGCACTTGGTCAGCATGGGGCTATATATGCTGAATCGTGATGCCGTGAAACCATTCGTGAGCGAAGGCGTGCATCTCGACATGCCGGAACTGTTGCTCAAGTTGAATGGGGCTGGCAAGAAAGTGCGCTGCCATTTGCAGCCCGAAAGCTTTTGGCTAGACATTGGTCGTCCAGACGACTATTCGACGGCGCAGAAGCTTTTTGAGGAGCGTCGTGAGCTTTTCCTCCCAGACTGAGCAATGCGCGTACTTGTCACTGGAGCCAGTGGATTTGTAGGGCGGGCGGTAACAGATGTCCTGAACTCTCGTGGGTTCGATGCGATCGGAGTCAGCAGAATCGAGAGATCGGATCCTGGCAGGGCGGCGATGCGAGTGTTGTCGGATCCAGGCAATGTGGCAGAGGTTCGTGAACTGCTCTCGCATGCCCAGCCGCAGATCATCATGCATCTTGCCGGCGTTACTTCGGCGTCGTCGAATCGGGCGCTTTACGACGCCAACGTTGTTTTTGCTGCGAATCTGATGGATGCAGCGTTGACCATGACTCATCGGCCGCGCGTGCTTCTTGCAGGGAGTGCTGCCGAGTATGGCCCTGTTCCTACCGAGTTGCTTCCTGTTCGCGAGGACTTCGCCTGTCGCCCAAATACGCCATACGGCGCGAGCAAATTAGCGCAGACGAACCATGCTTTCATGGTCGCTGAGCGTGGGCTGTCGCTAGTTGTTGCGCGACTTTTCAACCCGATCGGGCCTGGCATGCCCAAGTCACTGGCGCTTGGGAGCTTCGCACAACAAATTGCACAAATGGATGCTCGCGGGGCTGTGCTCACCACCGGTGATCTTGACGTGGTGAGGGACTTTATGGATGTGCGGATTGCAGCTGAATTGCTCGTTGAACTCGCGCTGAACAGCACGTCGCACGCCGAAGTGGTGAATGTATGCACTGGCCATGGTCGGCGCCTGCTCGAGTTGACGCATAAGCTGATCGAGATATCGGGCGTACCCGTCAGGCTGCAGAGGGACGATGCTCGGCGCGGCAACAGCGATGTGCGTGCTTTTGTGGGCGACCCTTCTAAATTGAAATCGATGGGCTTAAATCCCGATGGTTCTGATATGGACGCTGTTCTAAAAGCGATCCTGCAGGACGCGCGCGATGAAATTCGCGCGACTTGAAATACTATTTTCGGCGCTCGACCTTTACTGCGACGGGGCTGCCTCCCTACGTTGTCCCAGGGACAAATATAAACATGATCTGCAACGCGTGTTCTGGTAAAGAGTTCAAACATTTCGCCATCCGAGGCGATGGCATGGAGATTCAGCAATGCGCCTTCTGTGGATTGGGAGTGGTTGCGCAATTGCCTGAGAGCACAGAAGAGTACTACGACGACAACTACTACATCGACGGTGGAAACAGCGGGTATGAGGACTACAGCTTCATGGCCGAGCATGGACTGGGTTGGGCGGCAGCGCTAGTGAAACTGTTGTGCTCGCGGGGCAAGATTCTGGATATTGGGTGCGCAGACGGATACCTACTCAATAAGTTCGATGCTGGAATTGAAAAATTCGGCATCGAAGTGAATGCCAAGGCGGCCAAGCAGGCTCAAGAGAAGGGCGTCAAGCTGTTGGGCAACAATTTGCTCGATCCACAACTAGTTGAAGGACATCGATTCGAGTTCGATGCAATTACCTCTATCGCAGTGTTTGAGCATTTGCTTGATTTTCGAGGAGGGATTCAAGCATCGATTGATATGCTGAAAGACGACGGATTCTTGCTTTTCGAAGTTCCGGTGATGTCGCCCGAGGGGAACAACGTCGCATGGATGCAGAGCTCGTTTGAGCATATCTACTACCCGACCGAGGATTCGATTCGTTTTATCGTTGAGACCCGACTCGGCTGCCACTTGGCTGGAGCGGAAGTTCCAATTAAAGACTACGCGTCGACTTATGTTGGCATTGTCACCAAGACCAAGCAGCAAGCAGCAAGGGTCAGCGCGATCTTCAATCGGATCATGGAGGCGGATTTCACAACCCCGGCGGTGGATCAACTGAGGGCTTCGGCGCATCTTCACGTATTGCACGCGGGTCAGGCGACCGAGGAATCAGTGCGTGCACTCGCGCGCCTCGACGCAAAAGATCTAACACCACCGCTGTTCGCGCGTGTCGCTCAACTCTGGTCGTTCGACCTTAGAAGAATCCAATCGGGCAATTGGCAGCCCGTTAGCTTTGGAGCTGCAACTCGCGAGGCTGCGAGGCTGAAAGCCGAGATGGAGCTCATTCTTTCGGATGCACGCCTCAATGCTGCTCAGGCTACTGAAGCAGTGAATTTCGAAATCCGACGAAATGCAACTCTTGTGAGTGAAGTCGGAGCGTTGCGCAGAAATTTATCTACGGAGGAAGCGAAGACCGCAGCGATGGAAACCCGTGCGTTGGCGATTGCGCAGCAGCTCGATGCTATCCAGCGTTCAACTGCGTGGCGTGTGACTGGGCCGCTGCGCCGTTGGGCGGGCCGGAATCCAAAGGCGGCGAGACGTGTTAAGCAACTAGCGAAGCTGCTGTGGTGGACCTTGCAAGGGACTATCTTTAGCCATGTTCGGGAGTTCAGGCGTCGCCGCGCCTTGTCAAATGGGAGGGTTGAGCTTGTCAAGAATCTTGACATCTCCAATCAAGCCGCGTCGGCAGTTCGTCTAAATCCAGTGGCGGGCGTGGTCGTCGGCGCAATGGAGCCGCCCGGCGGTTTGGCTTGGCCAGAGGATCGACCTCTCGTCACAATCGTGATTCCTTGCTTCAATTATGGTCATCTTGCAGGCGATGCTATACGGTCGGCCGAGGCACAGACTTTTACGTCGATCGAAATCATCGTCGTTGAAGGGGGCTCAAGTTCTGCCGAGTCCCGGCAACAGTTGTTGGAAGCGGTTAAAAAGGCTTCTTCCAAGGTGCGACTACTGTTCCAGGATCAGCCATACAGGGCGGGAGCTAATCGGAATTTTGGAATCAGTCATGCAAGGGGAAAGTACATCTGCTGCTTAGATGCAGACGACCGCATCGCTCCAACATACATCGAAAAAGCCGTCTTTATGCTGGAGCACTCGGGCTACGACGTAGTCTCGCCAGGGCTTCAATTTTTCGGTAACAAGTCAGAGGTTTGGACACCTCACGAACGACCAACGTTGGACATGCTCCTCGAAGGCAACAACGTGCTCACTTGCGCCGTGTATAGCAAGGATATGTGGAGCAAGGCGGGAGGCTATCGTGATTCAGACCCGGCAACCGGGCATATCCACGAAGATTGGCTTTTTTGGGTTCGACTCGCCGCGCTGGGAGCTCGCTTTGTAAGCATTCGCGAACCTCTTTTCTTGTATCGAAGCCACGGAAGCACCCTGAGTAATAGCCGTGAGGTGCTAGAGAACGAGGTTCAGAGAATATTGGTTCGCCGATTCAACGAAGATGTTCTGACAGAAGACGCCATTAATGCAGCACGTTTAAAAGGTGCATCCCCTCCAGTTCGATCACCGCAGTCATTTATTTATCGGCGCAATTTTCATATACAACGCACTGGTAGGCCAGCTCTCTTAATCGCAATGCCATTTATGGTTCTTGGCGGCGCAGAGCGTCTGCTGAGCGCTATAGTTTCGCATCTGGTTAAAAGTGGTTGGCGCGTAATTATCGTCACAACCGTTCCTGTCGGACAAACGCATGGCGACACAACGTCTTGGTTTGAGTCCGCAACTGCAGAAATATTTCACTTGCCGCGGTTTCTTGATCAAGAATACTGGAGAGATTTCCTTGATTATCTTCTGCAGTCAAGAAATATGGAGCTGCTATGGGTAGTCGGCAGTTCTTTCGCCTATGAATGCCTGCCCGCTCTAAGACTTCGGTATCCTCATCTTGCGATTGCTGATCTGCTTTTTAATACGGTAGGGCACACAGCGAATAATCGTCGATATTCCGACTGCATTGATCAAATTTTCGTCGAAAATGAGGAGGTCCGCGAATGGCTCATCGCGGCTGGTGAATCTCCGCAGCGCGTCGGCTTGGTGGAGAGCGGTGTTGATCTAAATCAATATGCTCCAAGCTCCAAGGATCAATCAATTCTGATTGACGATGAAATTTTGGCAGGAGTTGTGGTGGTTGGATTCTTTGGGCGTTGGTCTGAGGAAAAAGATCCTCTCGGATTTATTGAGATTGCCAAACGCCTTCCCAAGGAAGTGAACGTGATCTTTGTAATGACTGGCGCCGGCCATCTTGAATCTGAAATCAAAGCGGCTATAGCGTCAGCAAATTTCCCGCCAGGACGTTTTCTCTTAAAAGGAGCCGTCCCCGATATTAAGCCTTATCTGCAGGTGTGCGATATACTCTGTCTCCCATCAAGGCTTGATGGTCGCCCAAACATTATCATGGAAGCGCTGGCTAGTGGGACGGCGGTAATTGCCTCAAGGGTTGGTGCACTTCCAGAAATGATGGAGGAAGGCAAGCAAGGTTACCTATGCACGCCCGGTGCTTATGACGAATTTGCTCGAAGGATTGAGGAGTTTGCTTTAGATAGGGATGGGCTCAATCGATTTAAGCTGAATGCCAGGGAATTCGCTGAGCGTCGCTTCGATATTAATAAAATGCTTCTTCACTACGAAGAAAAACTCCGGGAAATGATTAAATTTCGCGTTCCGATGAAACTGCAGCGTGAAATCGATTAAATGACTTGTGTTTGATTTGAGTTTTCTGCGAAATCGAGGATTGCCTTATAAAAATGGAAGGGCTTGAATCCGCTTGAGGGCTTATGCTGGCATGACAGAGGAGCTTGGCAGTCCCATGCCGGAAAGATCTCAATATTATCGACAGCAAGGTGAATAGTCGGTCATAGGGCGTACAGGCTCAATCATCTCTAGGGCGTTTCGCGCCTGCGCTGATAGTTCCATTCTCAATGTAATGGTCGACTGTTGCGCATGAGGTCTGCATCCTCTGAATTAATGCTTTGCGGAATTAATAATGAATAAACGGTTTTTTTCTATAGAGGAAAATGGCGACGGGCATAATTTTCGCCTCATTTTAATAGTCCTCGCCGCGGCCTTTCTTTCTAAAGGCGTTGTTTTATTTCGAGGGTTTTCGATCGACGACTACGCTTTCGCGAATGGCGTGGGCGAGAAAGAGGTGAGTCTCTTTTTTTCCCAGGGGCGTTATTTAATGGCGTTGATATTTTGGGTGCTTGAGTCGCTTGGAGTTAACTCGAGCGATTTGTATTTTCCCTTGGGAATTCTGGTCCTAATTCTGCAATCCACTTTTGTGGTGTCGATTTTTAGATTTGTAGGGGTTGAACGTTTGCCTGCCGCAGGCTTAGTTGGCGCTCTTGTGGTGGCGCATCCATATTTGACTGAGATAATTACATTTCGCTTGGTATTGGCAAGTTATTGCGTTGCGTTAATTTTTTCTATATTGGCGCTAGAGGCTTTAATCCGCTGGCCATCTACTTGGAAGGGGTGGGCGGTTGCACTAGTGGCAACGTTAGGCATGGTATTTACTTATCAGGTGTTTCTCAATTATTTTGCTGTAGCCATCGTATTCGCGTTGCTTTTGTCTTTGATTTCTAATCAAGACGACGGTCATACTGTGAGCATTTCGAGAAGTGCTTCCCGAAGGGCTGTGGATCTAATTATTGTCGGCGTGGTTGCTGGAATTATTTTTCTCGCAACCACAGGTTTGGCGAGATATTATGGGGTAAATGGAGACGTCGATAGGGCGAAAATTATCGCGCTGACTGATGTTCCTGAAAGAGTGGGGCAGGTATATTCATCGCTGGCTAATATTTATTGGCTAAATGAGCCTGTGTACTCGGGTTGGTTAAAAATTCTAGTCGCAGCGATTGTTGTGTATTCGATTTTGACAATCCTTTGGAAGGTATTTTTGACCCGGAAAAATGGTAAGAGTTGGCTTTTTTCTATATCGATTTTAATTCTGCTCGCGCCTGTTTCGATTGGATTGATTGTCGCGTTTAAAAGTTGGTGGCCAGTGCCTCGAGTAGTTGCTCATGTTTCTGTGTTGTGTGGCTTGATTTTGCTTACTGCTGATTTTTGTTTTCAGAATCCTGGCCGCAAAGGCCTGAGAACCCTATCTGGCGTAGCCCGGTGCATCATCCTTGTTGGCTTTGTTTTTCTGAGTAACCAGATTTTGGTTGATCAACAACGACTCAATGACTGGGATAGATTGATGGCAAATCGAATCGTTTCTCGACTTGAAATGATTCCGAATTTTGGAGAGGTCAAGTACGTAAGTATTAGCGGCGGCTCGTGGGCTTTTCCAGAAAAATTGAGAACTATTCAGGGGGATCTGAATGTCTCTTCCTTTTTTCCGGAGCACTCGAAAGTGTCGTTGCTTTCAGAGATTTCAGGATATAAGTTTGAACACGCAGATGCTCGCGGCGCCGCTAAAGGTGCGGAATACTGTCGAGATAGGCGGCCTTGGCCGCACGCCGAGTCGCTGGCTGTTTTTGGTGATTTGGCTATCGTTTGCTTGAAAAAGATTTCTTGACGTGTAGGTTTCGCAGTTCGTGGCCAATCTGGCTGGAGTTTGAGTGCTAAATATATTTTCTAAGTTCTCGTAATTTTATACTGGCATCGGGTTTTGTCGTTGGATGCTTCTAAATAAAGCTTCGCGTGCTGCAGTGCATTGTGTGCTTTTTCGCAGCGTCAAGTGCTTGGCGTCCAAACCATAATATTGAAGGTGATCATGAAGGCTGTGATACTGGCTGGGGGTCTTGGAACCCGAATTTCTGAAGAAACAGGGCTAAAGCCAAAGCCGATGATCGAGATAGGCGGTAAACCTATTCTGTGGCATATCATGAAAATTTACGCTGCTCACGGCGTGAATGATTTTGTGATCTGCTGTGGCTATAAGGGTTACGTGATCAAGGAGTACTTTGCCAACTACTTCCTCCACATGTCCGACGTAACCTTCGATATGGTGGGCAACACTATGGAAGTTCATCAGCGTAAGGCGGAGCCTTGGCGCGTGACACTCATTGATACGGGCGAAGACACCATGACGGGCGGTCGACTCAGGCGCGTGGCGCCCTACGTGAAAGATGAAGAGTTGTTCTGCTTCACCTACGGTGATGGAGTGGCCGATCTGAACATCACCGAACTGATCGCGTTTCACAAAGCGCAGAAGGTCATGGCCACGCTCACAGCAACCTTCCCGCCTGGGCGCTTCGGCGCGCTAGACATGCAGGGCGACAAGGTGCGCAGCTTCCAGGAAAAGCCCAAGGGCGATGGCGCGATGATTAATGGCGGCTTCTTCGTGCTGTCGCCATCCGTCATTGACTACGTTACGGACGACACCTCCGTATGGGAGCGCGAACCACTTGAACGCTTGGCCTGTGAGGGTCAACTGGCCGCCTTCAAGCATGGCGGTTTTTGGCAGCCCATGGATACCTTGCGCGACAAGACCCATCTCGAAGAACTGTGGGCCGGCGGTCGAGCGCCCTGGAAGATCTGGGAATGACGCCATCTTTCTGGCGCGGCAAACGCGTTTTCCTTACGGGACATACTGGCTTCAAAGGCAGCTGGCTTGCGCTGTGGCTAAGGAAGCACGGCGCGATCGTTCGAGGCTACGCATTGGCTCCATCCACGGAGCCTAGCCTGCATTTGCTAGCAGCGGGGCACTCAGTAGCGGATTCGGTGATCGGTGATGTTCGCGACCTCGGTGTGTTGCGCGCCTCTATGCACGACTTTGCGCCCGAACTGGTATTCCACCTAGCGGCCCAGCCACTGGTGAGGCGCTCTTACGTTGACCCAGTGGAAACCTATTCCACCAATGTAATGGGCACGGTCCATCTGCTTGAAGCAGCACGCACCTGCGGAAGCGTCCGCGCGATTCTGGTCGTGACCAGCGACAAGTGCTACGAGAACCGCGAATGGCAATGGGGCTATCGCGAGAACGAGCCGATGGGAGGCTACGATCCCTACAGCAACAGCAAGGGGTGCTCCGAGCTTGTGACGGCCTCGTACCGTTCTTCGTTCTTCAACGAAAACAGCCACGCGGAGCACGGCGTGGCATTGGCCACTGCGCGCGCGGGCAACGTGATCGGCGGGGGGGACTGGTCGGAAGACCGGCTGGTGCCGGATCTGTTGCGCGCCTTTGCCGAAGGCCGCACCGCGGACATCCGCAACCCCCATGCTATCCGTCCATGGCAGCACGTGCTGGAGCCGCTTCAGGGCTACATGATGCTGGCCGAACGCTTGTTCATCGACGGGCCCGCATGGGCCGAGCCTTGGAACTTCGGCCCAGCGGACTCGGACGCACGTCCGGTCTCCTGGATTGCGGACCGGCTTGTCGACCTCTGGGGCGGCGACGCGCAATGGCGCAACGGTGCACAGGCGAGTCAGCCGCACGAAGCGAGTTGGCTGAAGCTCGACTGCTCCAAGGCTCGGCAGACGCTAGGCTGGATCCCGCGTTGGGACTTGCGCACGAGCCTCGGTGCTATCGTCGAATGGCAGCGGGCCTGGCTCGACGGCCGCGACATGGTGGACGTCACCCTTGAACAAATCGAAAAATACGAAAGCACCCCTACCCATGACTGAAATCTCCTTCAAAAAAAACGAGCTGCGCAAGAAAATCCTGGCGTTAGTCGGTGAGTACGGCGAGCTGGCCAGCGTGTCCACGCCCTTCGTGCCCGGTGAGACCATGATCCCGCCTTCGGGCAAGGTCGTCGGCGCGCCCGAAATGCAGCTGATGGTCGATGCATCCCTCGACGCATGGCTCACCACGGGCCGTTTCAACACGCTGTTCGAAAGCCGGTTGGCCGCCTTTCTCGGCGTAAAGCACCTGATGACGGTGAATTCCGGCTCCTCTGCCAACCTGGTCGCATTCTCGACGCTGACCTCCCCCAAACTCGGCGACCGTGCAATCAAGCCGGGCGACGAGGTGATCGGCGTGGCCGCGGGGTTCCCGACCACTGTGAACCCGATCCTGCAGTGCGGCGCGGTGCCGGTATTCGTCGACGTGCACATTCCCACCTACAACATCGATGCCGATCTGCTGGAGGCCGCGATCGGCCCGCGCACCAAGGCCATCATGCTGGCGCACACGCTGGGCAATCCGTACAACCTAAAGGTCGTGAAGGCTGCATGCGAGAGGCATGGTCTGTGGCTGGTCGAGGACTGTTGCGATGCGCTAGGTGCGCGCTACGAAGGCCAGCTTGTGGGCACATTCGGCGACATCGGCACGCTAAGCTTCTATCCGGCGCACCACATCACGATGGGCGAGGGCGGTGCGGTGTTTACCAACAACGACGAATTGCGCCTGATCGCCGAGTCGATCCGCGACTGGGGCCGAGACTGCTACTGCGCCCCAGGCAAAGACAACACCTGCAACAAGCGCTTCTGTTGGAAGCTTGGTGACCTCCCCGAGGGCTACGACCACAAGTACACGTACTCCCACCTGGGCTACAACCTCAAGATCACGGACATGCAGGCTGCGTGTGCTCTGGCGCAACTCGACCGGCTGGACGGCTTCGTGGCCGCACGCAAGAAGAACTTTGAGTATCTGACCGGGCGACTGCGCAGTTGCGAGGAGTTCCTCGAGTTGCCCGAAGCCACGCCGGGCTCTGAGCCGTCGTGGTTCGGTTTCCCAATAACCCTGCGCGAAGCTGCCAACACGCGGCGCGTGGACCTGTTGACCTATCTCGATCAGCAGAAGGTCGGCACGCGGCTACTGTTTGCTGGCAACCTGCTACGCCAGCCCTACATGATCGGCCGCAACTATCGGGTGGTGGGCGAGCTCAAGAATACCGATCGGATCATGAACGACACGTTCTGGATCGGTGTGTACCCTGGCCTGAACGAGCCCATGCTCGACCACGTCGTCGAGAGCATTGAGACCTATCTCGGTTTGCGTTTTGACTGACCTAGCCCGCCCCGTACCGGCAGCGGAACTCGATGAGGTTCTTCGGCTGACCGCACCTGCGGTATGGGAGGCCCTTCGCTGTCAGGCGGTGTTTCTAACAGGCGGCACCGGCTTCGTTGGCAAGTGGCTGCTCGAATGCCTCCTGCACGCCGACAAAGCGCTGAGCCTGGGTCTAGCGCTGACCGTGCTGACGCGTGAACCGGACAAATTCATTCGGACCAGCCCGCACCTGGCGAAAGCCGAATCGGTGACGCTACTGAAGGGCGACGTGGCCGATTTCGAGTTCCCTCGTGCGGCTTTCTCGTCGGTTATCCATGCGGCCTTGCCCGTCGCGTCGCCAGCCGCAGGGCGCGGCAACCTTGAACTGTTGTCCGAGACTGGAACGCGCCGAACCTGTGAGTTTGCGGTTGCATGCGGGGCTCGCCGTTTTTTGCATGTCAGTTCGGGGGCTGTATATGGTCAGCAGCTTGGCGTTCAGGCGTTAACGGAATCGCTGTCGTGGCAGGAGTTCGATGGCGCCAACGACTACACGCGGGCGAAGCGCCGGGCGGAAGCTGTCGTGGGGCAATCTTGGCCTTTCGATGCGGTCATCGCGCGCTGCTTCGCGTTCATTGGTCCATACCTGCACGCCTCGAGCGGCGTCGCGGCGGCGCAGTTCATCGCGCAGGCCGCGGACGGAAAGGGCGTCGTCGTACAAGGCACCGGCGAGGCGATCCGCACCTACCAATACGCAGGCGACATGGCGCGCTGGCTTCTGAGCTGTTTGGCGCTGGGTGCGTCCGGCCGTACCTACAACGTCGGCGGCGAGACCGAGGTGAGCATCGCCCAACTCGCGGCAGAAGTAACGCGGATCGCTCGCACGGGCATTCCCGTTGAAGTGGCGGGCCGGTCGACACCGGGCCTCGCTGGCCATCGCTATGTGCCCAGCCTGCGGCGAGCGGCTGAAGAACTTGGGCTGGCGAACGCCGTCAGCCTTGAGGAAGGTATTCGCCGAACCCTTGCCTGGCTGACAACGCCTAATACAACCCGATCCTTTCCAGCATGAGACATTCATTCGATCCTGCTTCCCTGCGCAAAACAGTGGTGGAGATGGCGTATGCGGGCAACGCCGTCCACCTAGGCTGCGCGTTTTCCATCATCGAGCTGCTGTCATGCCTGTACAGACGCCACTTGCGCTACGACGAGGCCGATGCCACAGACCCGATGCGCGACTACTTAGTGCTCAGTAAGGGGCATGGCGTCATGGCGCAGTACGCCTGTCTGCATGAGCTCGGCTGGATAGATCGTACGGATATTGATCAGTACTTCCATGACGGCTCGCGGTTGAAAGGCTTGTCCGATGCGCATGTGCCCGGTTGTGAGGTGACTTCTGGCACGCTCGGCCACGGTCTCTCGGTTGGCGTGGGGCTGGCGTTGGCTGCACAACGCCGCAAGACTGAGCAGAAGTGCTACGCCGTTATAGGCGATGGCGAAATCAACGAAGGACCGATCTGGGAGGCCATGCTATTCGCGGCGCACGCGAAGCTGGACAACCTCATGGTCATCGTTGACGCGAATGGTTTCCAAGCCATGGGTACCACTGACGAAGTGATGAAGCTCGGCGACCTGGGCGCCAAGTTAGCGGCTTTCGATTTCGACGTGCTCACCATTGATGGGCACGATATGGACGCTATCTCGGCTGCTATCGAGAACCTGGAAGGGCGCAAGAACGGACGGCCCAAGGCGTTGGTCGCCAAGACGGTCAAGGGCAAGGGCGTGTCTTACATGGAGAACGTCAATGCATGGCACTATTCCCGCCTAAACGCCGACCTGTATGCGCAGGCCCTGCGCGAACTCGAAGGTGCATCGGCATGAGGGCTGCTTTTTCCGCCGCCTTGGTCGAGGCCGCCACCAGGGACGAGCGCGTGGTGCTCTTGACTGGCGACCACGGTTACGCCCTGTTCGACGAATTCCGCAAGAGGTGCCCCGACCAGTACATCAATGCCGGCATCGCCGAGCAGAACATGGTCGGTGTGGCCGCCGGGCTGGCCAAGGCGGGCTTCCGGCCCATCGTCTATGGCTTGAGCGCGTTCGTGCCCGTGCGGGTTGTGGAACAGATCAAGATCGACGTTTGCTACGAGAAGCTACCGGTCATCTTCACAGGCGACGGCGCCGGGCTCGTGTACAGCACGCTGGGCACCAGCCACCAGAGCTTCGAGGACATCGCATGCCTGCGATCGGTCCCGTACATTGACATCATGTCGCCCTGCGACGCGCATGAACTCACGGCCTGCATGTCGACAGCGCTGACGCTTCAGAGCCCGGTCTACATGCGCATGGGCAAGGCTGACCTGGGTTCGGTGCACGCTAAGGCGCCTTCGCTGGCGCGCGGTGAACTGGCCTGCGTGCAAAGAGGCCAATCCCGGGTGCAGTTCATCGCGACCGGCTCTATGGTCAAGACCGCATGCACGTTGGGCGCCGAACTCGATGTGTCCGTGTGGAGCGCACCCTGGATCAAGCCGCTCGATGCCGGGCAACTCGGCGCCCTGGCCGCAAGTAGCAGTGCCTTTGTAACGCTGGAAGAGCATTCGGCGGCCGGCGGGCTCGGTGCTGCGGTGCTCGAGGCAATCTCGGAGGCCAATCCCGTTCCGGTGTTACGCATCGGCGTGGGCGAGCGCTTCTCGGAGACCTGTGGTTCACACGCCCACGCCATGCGCGAGCACGGGCTCGACCTAGCCTCGGTGCGCGCGCGCGTGGAGCCTTTCGTCGACAAGTGGACAATGTCCGACGCATGCTGAATTCGCAACTCCTGCGCTTCCTGCTCGTGGGCGGATTGAATACCGGCGTCGGCTATGCGCTGTTTGCGGTTTTCGTATGGATCGGGCTGCCGTATCCGGTGGCGATTGGGCTAGCGACCGTACTGGGCGTCGCCTTCAATTTCCAGAGCACTGGACGCCTAGTGTTCGGAGGCGCGCGTTTGTCGCAGCTCGGTCGCTTCGTCGGGGTCTACAGCTTTGTCTACCTGCTCAATGTGGGCTCAGTGGCGCTGCTATTGCGTGCCGGGCTCAATGTGTACATCGCGAATGCAGTAGTCCTCCTTCCCCTGGCGCTCATGGCCTTTGTGCTGCAGCGCCGCTTTGTCTTCGCAGCTTCATGAAACACATCACCGTCGTCACCCCCTGCTACAACGAAGAGGACAACGTCGAAGAGGTGTACCGGCAGGTGCGTGCCGTTTTCGAGACTATTGAGGGTATGACGTATGAGCATTTGTTCATCGACAACTTCTCGTCTGATCGGACGCCTGAGTTGCTGCGTTCAATGGCCGCGGCCGATCGCAACGTCAAGGTGATCTTGAATGCGCGAAACTTCGGGCACATCCGGTCGCCCTTCTATGGGCTGCTGCAAGCGCGTGGGGACGCTGCGATCCTGCTGGTTGCCGACCTGCAGGACCCTCCCGAACTCATGAAAGATCTAGTTGAGCATTGGCGCAATGGGGCCAAGCTTGTTGTAGGTGTCAAGCCGACCGCGGACGAATCGGGTCTGATGTTCGCTATCCGACGCGCCTACTATCGGACGGTGACGCGCATCGCCGATGTGAAGCTGATTCAGAACTTCACGGGGTTCGGTTTATACGACAGGATGGTGCTGGAGCAACTGCGTCGCATCGATGATCCTTATCCGTATCTACGTGGTTTGGTGTCGGAGGTAGGTTTCGAAGCCGTGCAGGTTCCTTACAACCAACCGCGCCGCAAGCGAGGTATCACCAAGAACAACTTTTATACGCTCTACGACATCGCGATGCTTGGGGTCACGTCGCATTCGCGAGTCCCGTTGCGCATCGCCACAATGGCCGGCTTCATACTGTCAGGTGTAAGCCTCTGTGTTTCCTTGTTGTATCTCTTGCTCAAGGTGCTGTTCTGGGCTGAGTTCTCTGCCGGCACAGCGCCAATCTTGATCGGCATGTTCTTCTTCGCTTCGGTGCAACTGTTTTTTATTGGGTTGCTTGGCGAGTATGTAGGGGCAATTCTCACGCACGTCATGAAGCGCCCGTTGGTGGTCGAGCGAGAACGCCTAAACTTTGATTGCTAGTGCAAAACGATAGTACGGATCGCACAGAGCTCTGTCCGGAGGCCCTCGTGTGCCATGCATAGCGGATGTGAGAAAATTCTCTAATGGCTACGCCCAGAGTAAAACGCCCTCAGGCTCCTTGGTCCATCGTGTTTGTGCTCCCAGAGATCAACTGCCATGAAAACATTCCCCACGCTCATCCCAGACGTCTTCGTCATCGAGCCAAAAGTGTTTGGTGATGCAAGAGGCTTTTTTTTAGAGAGTTTCAACCAAGAGGCGTTCTCCCAAGCTCTCGGTCTCTCTGTGGAATTTAAGCAAGACAATCATTCGCGCTCAACAAGGGGAGTCCTTCGTGGTCTTCATTACCAAGTCAAGCAGCCGCAGGGCAAGCTAGTCCGCGTGGTGCGCGGAGCCGTATTCGATGTCGCAGTCGATATTCGGCCGACATCGGCGACTTTTGGGAAATGGGTCGGGGTGGAATTGAGCGAAGACAATCATCGGCAACTCTGGGTTCCACCCGGCCTGGCGCACGGCTTCCTAGTGTTGAGCGAAACTGCAGACTTCCTCTATAAGACTACCGACTATTACGCACCCGCATACGAGCGAAGCATAGCGTGGGACGATCCAGCGATCGGGATTAAGTGGCCGCTCGTTGGCGTCTCTCCGGTCCTGTCCGCGAAGGATGCTGCAGCTCCATCACTTGCTGACAGCATAGCTGGGGTAATGCGTTGATTTTGGTCACTGGCGGGGCCGGATACATCGGCTCTCACACGTGCATCGAACTGGCTCGGGCCAACCATGAATTTATTGTGCTCGACAACTTCTCTAACAGCACTCCTGCCGTTATCGACCGGTTGGCGCAGATTATCGGACGGCCTGTGCGCTGGCACGAGGGGGACATTCGGGATGCGGCGGCGCTGGACAAGATCTTTGCGGAACTGTCGGTGTCCGCGGTGTTGCATTTCGCTGGTCTGAAGGCCGTAACTGAATCGATCGATCGTCCGATCGACTATTTCGATGTCAATGTTCATGGCTCTATTGCGCTCATGAAGGCAATGCAGCGTGCAGGTTGCAAGACGCTGGTTTTCTCTTCATCCGCAACGGTCTACGGGCCCGAGCAACCTATGCCGGTCGGTGAAGGCGCGCCGTGCTCGGTGAGTAATCCCTACGGACGTACCAAACTGGTCGTGGAGGATTTGCTATACGAGCTTGGCCGCGCAGACCCTGAGTGGCGAATTGCGACGTTGAGATACTTCAATCCGACGGGGGCGCATCCCAGTGGGCTGATCGGCGAAAGCCCCATCGGCACCCCAAGCAATCTGATGCCGCTCGTGTGCCAGGTCGCCGCGGGTTTGCGGCCATGTGTTCAGATCTTCGGTGACGACTATCCCAGCCCGGACGGCACGGGCGTGCGCGACTTCGTTCATGTCATGGACTTGGCCGAGGGGCACGTTGCGGCACTCGACTACCTCACAAGGAATCAGGCCAACATTCTTGTGAATCTCGGCACAGGTCAAGGGACGTCGGTGCTGGAGGTCATTCGCACATTCGAGCGCGTCAATGGCCAGCGGGTTCCGTTTGAAGTCGTAGCGCGCCGAGCAGCTGACATCGGCATCAGTTATGCCGACGCCAGCCTTGCGCGGGAATTGTTGGGTTGGGCGGCTAAGCGTGGTATCGATGACATGTGCCGCGACGCATGGCGATGGCAATGTGCAAATCGCGCGTGAACTGTGCGCTTTCGCCCGTGCAAACGTCGCGTCCGCATAGTTCGATTAATAGCAATCTCGGGATGGATGGATGGGAGGGTGGGTGGCTAATTCAAAACTCCAAGTAGCCAAATCCGCTGCGGAATGCGGCGTGACTTCAATAGCGGTGCTTAGGGGCTGAGGGTGAGTCGACTCGTTTTCGTCTCAAAAGAGCTGTCTCCGTTTACGTCGGGTACGGCCGGTTTGACACTAAGCGTTCTGCTTCGAGCGCTGAATCAAGCTGACAGCATGCGGGCAACGGTCATGATCGTCGATAAGACCATAGACGCGGGCTTGTTCCGGGAACAGTTCCCATACATCGAACTGGTCGAAGTTGACACCCGTCTTGATCAGAACCGCTTCGTCGACGCTCGCCAGCACCCCCCCGCCTCGGCGTACTCGAATACAGTTGCGCATTGGCGTTCAGCCTGCGTTTTCAGAGCGCTCGCGGAACTCAGCAAGATGGAATCTATTTCCTATATCGAGTTCCCCGATGCGGATGGCCTTGCTTTTTGCACGCTGCAGGAATGCAGACTTCAGGGCTTTCTGGCCGAAGCTACGGTGGCTGTGCGGCTTTATGGATCACATACAGCTCTCTTGCATGCGGAGCCTCGGCCGCTGTCAATTTCGGATCTGCACCTGAGCGACCTCGAGCGCAAGTGCCTGAGAGATTGTGATTGCATCATTGCTTCGTCGGCGGCGCTGAGTGAGGCCACCCGTGCGGCGTTCGATTTTCCGGAGCATGAATGGAGCCCGCGCGTTGTTTGTCATCAGCCGTTGGCGGCGCTCCTTCATGGCTCGTCAATACGCACAACAAGCGCGCACTCCGAGCAACGCCTGGTTTTCGGCTCCGAGTTCCAGCGATGTGGGCGTCCCGACCTTTTTGTGCGCGGTGCTATTGGCTTCTTGCAAAAAAGCCCGACTCACCTTGGCCCCTTGACGCTTGATGTTCGCGGTGTTGACATCGCATATCGCGAGCAGATCGAACGTCTGATCCCACGACGTTTCATGGAGCACTGTGAGTTTATCTATGATGCGGAATGGCCTGAACTCGACGCGCGTGTAGACGACGCCACAGTCGTATTCGCGGGGGCGTTCGAGTCTGCGGAGGGGCGCGCAGTGGTTGCGTCTTCGCGAGGAGCGCGGGTCATTTTGAATCGGGCGAACCCCGCGTTCGGCGAAGGCACATGCTGGATCGACGGTATCAACTGCCTGAAGTTCGACGGGACTGCTGGTGGTTTGGTCGAGGCGCTGGAGCGCAACTTCGATCTCGACCAAACTCTACGGCCTGTGGAGCTGTCGGAGGGCGCCTTGCCTTGGCTCTCGGCACCAAGGCACCGGGCACCATGGCTCCCGCTCGAGAAAGCGCCTCTGGTGTCGGTGGTGGTACCTCACTACAACCTCGGCGGCCACCTGCCGGCGACACTCGACAACTTGACGAAGCAAAACTATCGCAACATCGAAATCGTCGTGGTGGACGATGCCTCGACAGATGCGCAGAGCGAACTCGTCATTGAAGAACTGGCGCGCAATTCTGATCCTCGTATAAAGGTGGTTCGGTTGGCAGCCAATGTAGGGTTGGCTGCTGCGCGCAATGTAGGCGTGCGCCATTCAAGTGGCCGGTATGTGCTGACGCTGGATGCTGACGATCTCATTCATCCGCGCTTTCTCGAAGTTGGCGTGGCAGCACTTGAGAACAGCTCAGAGTTCGATATCGTCGTCACTCCAGCAGGGTACTTCTTGGACGATGAAGGTCCCCCTTCCCCTGGTGCGACCGCAAACTTCTGCGACTACGCCATGTTCTCCGGCGAAGCAGTCGTTGCTGGCTTGTTGGAAAACCGGTTCTCTACTGCGACGGCTCTTTTCAGAAGATCGACGATGGTTCGCTTCCCATACATAGAGAGCTTGAACTGCTATGAGGACTGGTCCGTCTTCATGAGGATGTGCGATGCCGGCTGTCGATTCATCGTCACTACAGATGTTTTCTTTTTTTACAGACGACGCCCGAACTCGATGGTTCACGCTCCACGTGATCTCGCTCGCCAGCGCATCGAATACAGTGATCTGCTGCGAACAAGCAGCTCCCGCGAGCTAAGGCAGAAGTCGCGATATCTCATGGTGGGTCTTGGTGCTGCTGTCGCCGGCAATCGGGCGGAAGTCGCTCCAGCAGTTGTGGAGGAGACGCCAAAGCCCGTGCCTACGGCTAGGGATGTCATTGGTGGACTTTTCGGGCCCGGAGGGCCATACGACGAAGAGGTGGTCTTTGCGAGCCTCAAAGCGTCCCGATGGCTTGAGCGAAGAGCGCCTTGGGTGATTCAGGGGGCAATGGCTGGTGCAAGATGGACCTGGCGCGTCTATCGAGCGGTGCGCAGTCTCGGTAAGTGAGAGTTGCAAGCGCCCAACGCCTCGGCAGGATAATGAACGATGGCGCTGCAAGTCCAACGGACGCTGCTATTGAAAACTACCCTACGAGATTGATGAAAAATGAGTGAGCGTGCACGCCGATTCTTTGCATTCTGGCGGGCGAACGGGACAGCTGCGATAGTTCGCCTGGTTCGCACTAAGCTGGCTGCAATGGTCGCAGGGGAGCCGGTGCTCAATGAGATCCGCCCACAGTCCAAACTGTCGGTAGACGTAACTGAACTTGTGCTGCGCAAGTTCCCCAACATTCAGCCACTACCAACTTACTTGACACCTCGCCCGAAGCTCGGCCGGGTGAGCTTGATCACCGATAGCATTGGCAAGGGCAGTCTCTTCGGAGGCGTAGGGACGGCCTTGATTTTTGCCGCTCAAGTAGCTAATCGAACAAGTTCGACGTTGCGAATTGTCGTTCGCACAGAAGCGCCCGTGCCGAAAAACGTCGCACAGGTACTCGATGCTTATGGCATCAAGCTCGACCACGAAGTTCAATTTTCTTTTGTTCCGGTTAGAAAATCCGATGGGCCCAGCGCCTCGGAGGCCCTTGCGAGCTTGGATATTTTCCCGGGCGAGTTGTTCATCACCACTTCGTGGTGGACTACCGCAGCGGCATTGCCAAGCGTTCCACGCGCCTCTATTTTTTACCTCCTCCAAGAGGACGAACGCATGTTTTATCCCTTTGGGGAAGAGCGAGCGCAATGCGAGCGTGTGTTGCGTACGCAAGACATACGATTCATCGTCAATACGCGCCTGCTATACGAGCATCTGATTGACTCGGGTCTGGATCATCTCCGCAAAAAAGGGCGATGGTTTGAACCGGCATTTCCGAGGTCGTTGTTTCACGAGCGAACACGTGAGCTGGCAGGGAAGAAGCGGTTCTTCTTCTATGCCCGGCCTAATAATCCGCGCAACCTTTTTCTTCTTGGGCTCGCGGTCATCGACCGTGCTGTCAATGAGGGAGTCCTTGATCTAGATCAATGGGAGGTGTTGCTTGTTGGCAAAGACATTCCCGGCGTAACGTTGGGCAACGGCAATAACCCGCAGCGCTGCGAAGAGCTGGACTGGCAAGCCTATGCGGACCTCGTCGGCACTATCGATCTTGGACTCTCCTTGATGTACACACCGCACCCAAGCTATCCCCCCTTGGACCTGGCTGCAAGTGGAGCGGTAGTCGTGACTAATAAGTTTGGCAACAAGAAAGAGCTATTCGACTACTCGCGAAACATCATCTGCGCGGATCTTGATGTTGAGTCGCTCGTTCAAGCTCTGCGCGAAGGCGTCGCCCTGGCAAATGACATGGAAACGCGTAGACGAAACTACTCGGCCAATACATTGGGTACCGATTGGTCCCGCGCTTTCAATGAGACGTTCGATCTTTTCACCTCCAACGTCTAATGTTAGCGCTTCAAGATATTCTTTCCTTCCCTTACGCGGATCCATGGCTCCAGCCTGTCTCTGCGCGGCTGTCGATGCTGTATCGGTGTGAATTGCGTATCGCATATTTCTACGAGGCGCCGAACAACAGCAGCTTTCGATACCGTGCTTACAACATGGCGCAAGTGTTGAATGAATCGATTGAGAGCAACGTATCGGCCAGCTACTTCTTTCTGTCTGACTCTGCGCGCTTTGACGAAATAGCCGATGCCGCGGATATTCTTGTTATATGCCGGTCCCGGTATTGCCATCAGGTTAGTGGCCTTATTACGAAGTTTCGCGCAAGGCGAAAGAGGGTGATGTTCGACATCGATGATTTGGTCTTCGATACGGACTACGCACATATGGTCGTGACAACCTTGGGTCTTGATGTCACGCAAAGTGGGTTGTGGGACGACTGGTTCGCAATGATCTCCCGCATGGGTCAGAACGGGCAGATCACGCTTGGGTATTTCAGCGGCACCCCTTCCCACCGTCTTGACTACGCCATCGTGGAGTCGGCCTTGGCCGATGTCCTCGCCGAGAGGTCGAACGTCGAAGTGATGGTTGTCGGCTACATCGATCACGGGCCCGCGATGCGCAAGTTCGGTCATCGAGTCACTCGCAAGCCATTCCATGACTACGTCAACCTGCAGCGTCTGCTCGGCACGGTGGAGTTCAACCTGATGCCGCTCCAATCCAATGCCTTCACAGACTGCAAGTCGGAGTTGAAATACTTCGAAGCAGCAAGCGTTGGAACCTTGAGCATCGCTTCACCCAGCTTCACCTACAGCCGGGCAATCAGCGATGGAGAAACTGGCTACCTGTCGAAGGCCCATGAATGGACTGAATCGATTCTTCGAGCGATCGACCAGAGTACCGAGGTCTACGCATCGATGGCCACGCGCGCTCGTGAGGATGCGTTGCGCAAGTTCGGCTGGCAGCACCAGCGCGACGCCATCCTCAACGCACTGCAGCTGACCTGAGCTTCTTCGGTCAGCGCTCCACGATGCGCCCGTGCTCCAGGTGAATCACCCGGTTGCATTCCTTGGCAATCAGCTCGGGCGAGTGAGATGCCAGCACCAGAATGCCGGACTTCGATACCACGTCCCGCATGCGCTGCTCGGCCTTTTCCGTGAAGGCCGCGTCGCCGACGGAGAGCCATTCGTCCATCAGCAGGATGTCGGCTTCGACGCTGGTCGAGATCGAGAATGCCAAGCGCATCATCATGCCGGTAGAGTAGGTGCGAACGGGCATGTTGACGTATTCGCCCAGGCCACTGAACTCGCAGATGTCGGGTGTGAGCCGATCGATCTCTTTCTTGCTCATGCCCATCACGAGTCCGCGAAGCATGATGTTCTCGACGCCGGTCGCGTCCATTTCGATGCCTAGCGCGGGGTCGATCAGGCTGGCCACCGTGCCCTGGCGGGTCAGCTCGCCCGAAGACGGTTCATAGACGCCCGCCAGCGTACGCAGCAGCGTGGACTTGCCTGCACCGTTGTGGCCGATCAGGCCGAGCCGGTCGCCGCTTTTCAATTCGATGTTCAGGCCGCTGAGCGCCTGCACCACGGTGACCCCGGTTTCCTTGCCGAAGCGTCCGCCGGTGACCGAAGCCGCGATGGTCTTCTTGAGGGACGCCGAGCCCGCGCCGTAGATCGGAAAGCTGACCGAAACGTTCTTGAGTGAAATGAATGCCATGGATCAGAGCCAGTAGACGACGCGGCGGCGGTATTTGACGAACAGCATGCTCGCCACGGAGAGGCACAGCACGGTCCAGAAGCCGATGCCGATCCAGCTGTGGAGATGGGCTTCGCCACCCATCAGTGGAGTGCGCAACAGGTCGAGCATCTGTGCGAAAGGATTCCACAGGACGTATTTGGCGCGACCAGGAAGGTTCTCGGGCAGCCAGAACACGGGGGTCAGGAACATCAGCATCTGCATGACGCTGGTGACGATCTGGGTCACGTCGCGATAGCGCGTGCAAATGAGGCCCAGCAGCAGGCCGAGTGCATGTGCGTTGACGACCAGGATCAGGAAGGCGGGGATGAACAGCAGGACCGACCACGACAGCGAGATGCCCGCCCAGAGCGCCACGGGTATGTAGAGCACGATCTGGTGGGCGAACTGGATCAGGTTGCGCGCCAGAGCCCGCCACACGAACAGGCTGATCGGAAAGTAGCCTTGCTTCAGGTAGTTGGACGACCCCACGAAGGCATTGCAGGCATCGGTGACTATGGTGGAGAACAGGCCCCAGAAGATCACGCCGAGCGCGAGGTGGGGAAAGAACCTGTCCAGCTGCGTGCCGAAGAGCGATGCGTACAGCGGCCCCATGCCGCCGATCATGACGCCCATGCTCAGCGTGAGCCAGATCGGGCCGAGCATGGAGCGCCTGTAGCGCAAGACGATGTCGAACCAGGCGAGGGTCCACCAGATGTCCGTGCGGCGTGTGCCTTCCCACCAGTCGGCCCACGCGCTGCGGTGAAGGTTGGAGTGAACTTGGCTCATGTGAATCGATGCGAGACTGCGGCGGAAGTGCGCTCAGTGGCGTCTTCGTCCGAACGACTCCGGGCTGCCACCGGCCAAGCGCGAGTGTCTTGCAGGGGCGCCCGGGGCGGCCTCATTTCTTGTCCTTTGTGTGATCCGTGAGATTTTACCGGGCGAGGTGAACGGGCTATGTCTCTGACGACGCGGAGACGCCGCCCCGGGTGGCAGAAGGGAAGCGAAGATAATTGCCCGCTGGCGCACTCCGGGCCTTGCTCCTCCTTCGAGCCGGCTGTACGGCTCCCATCCCGCAAAAAGGTTCCCTCCTTGCCGCCCTGCCGGCAAGTCGTCTATGAAATCTGTATCTCGGCTCCTCGACTTCTTCCTTACCGTGCTCTGGAGAACCCCCGGTGTGGGCGGGCGGCTCCAGCGTGCTTGGCGGATGTTCCGGAAGGCGGGCTGGCGGGGCATCAAGTGGGAGCTCGGGCGGCGCGTCACGGGGTTCAACGACTATCCGCGCTGGGTTCGTGAGCATGACACGCTGACCGCGGCGGAGAGTGCCCGGCTGGCTGAGCGTGTGGCCTCCATGGCCGACAAGCCGTTGATTTCCGTGCTCATGCCCTCGTACAACCCCAACCCGGCGTGGTTGCGGGAGGCGATCGAGTCGGTGCGGGCGCAGATCTATCCGAACTGGGAGCTGTGCATCGCAGACGATGCATCGCCCTCGCAGGAGGTGCGGGCCATCCTGAAGTCCTACGCGGACAGCGACCCACGCATCAAGGTCGTGTTCCGGCCCAAGAACGGGCATATCTCCGCCTCTTCGAACAGCGCGCTCGAACTGGTCTCGGGCACGTGGATCGCCCTGATGGACCATGACGACCTGCTGCCGGCGGATGCCCTGTTCTGGGTGGCCGACTGCATCGCCGGGCATCCCGATGTGCAGTTGATCTACTCCGACGAGGACAAGATCGACGAGTCCCTGACCCGCTCGGGCCCGTACTTCAAGTGCGACTGGAACCCCGATCTTTTCCGCTCGCAGAACATGTTCAGCCACCTGGGCGTGCTTTCGACGGATCTCGTTCGCGCCGTGGGCGGCTTCCGGCTGGGGCTGGAAGGTTCGCAGGACTGGGACCTTGTCATTCGATGCATGGAACGCATCGAGCCCAGGCAGGTGCGCCACATCCCGAGGGTGCTCTACCACTGGCGCGTGCATGCAGAGAGCACCGCGAAGTCGATGGACGCCAAGCCCTATGCCGTGGTGGCCGGCGAGCGCGCGCTCAACGAGCATTTCGAGCGTACGCAGACCCGCGCGCGGGCGGAGCACATCGGCTTCGGCTACCGGGTGCACTATGCGTTGCCGGATGCGCCGCCGTTGGTGTCGCTGGTCATCTCCACGCGAAATGCCGCGGCGTCCTTGCGCAGGTGCGTGGACTCGATCCTCGCGAAGACCTCCTACCCCCACTACGAGATCGTCGTGGCAGACAACGCCTCGGACGATACCGCAGCCCAGGCCTGCCTCGATACGCTGGCCAAGATGAAGAACGTGCGCGTGCTCAGGCATGCCCAGCGGCAAGGCGCGGCCGCGTTGTGCAATGCGGCGGTCGAGGGTGCAATGGGAGAGGTGGTCGCACTGATCGATGACCGCCTCGAAGTCCTGTCGCCCGAGTGGCTGGTCGAAATGGCCAGCCTGGCGTTGCAGCCCGGCGTCGGAGCGGTCGGTGCGCGCCTCATGGACCGCCGCCGGATACTGACTCACGCCGGCATCATCCTGGGCCTGGGGGTGGACGGCATAGCCGGGTGCTCGCATCGCGGAATGCCCGCGGGGCGTGAAGGCTATGGAGGCCGCGCCGCGCTGATTCAGTCGCTCTCGGCTGTCAGCTCGGCCTGCCTGGTTATCCGCAAGGATCGTTATCTTGCGGTGGGCGGCCTCGATGGAAACCATCTGAAAGAGGCGTTTGCCGATGTTGATTTCTGCCTGCGCCTGGCAGAGGCCGGCCTGCGCACCCTTTGGACGCCTTATGCAGAGCTGCTCGACCACAGGGACGCAGCCGCGCGTGCAAGAAAGGCTGGCGAACCAGCCAGTGCCCCCTATCTGGAGGACGTGGACTACATGAAGCGCCGATGGGGGGCTGTGCTGGAGAACGACCCGGCCTACAGCCCCAACCTCATGCTCGAGCGCGAGGACTTCAGCTACGCCTGGCCCCCTCGGCTGGCTCCGGTCTGATGCCCCTGCAAGTCTCCGTCGCCCTCTGCACCCGCAACGGCGCACGCTATCTCCCCGAGCAGCTGCGCAGCATCTGCGCTCAGGAGCCGCTGCCGCAAGAGATCGTCGTGTCCGACGACGGCTCCACCGACGACACGCTGGCGGTGGTGCGCGACATCCTCGCCCAGTGCGGCGTTGCCGACCGCATCGTGCTTCGCGTGTTCAGCAACTCCCCGCCGCTGGGCGTCACGCGCAATTTCGAGCAGGCGGTGCGCGCCTGCAGCCACGACCTCATCGCGCTGTGCGACCAGGACGACGTCTGGCACCCCGGGCGGCTGGCGCGCATGGTGGCGCAGTTCGAGGCGCGGCCCGATCTGCTGCTGCTGCATACCGACGCGCGCCTGGTCGACGGCGATCTGAAGCCGCTGGGCTCCACGCTCTTCCATGCGCTCGAGGTGCAGCCGGCCGAGTTGCAGGCCATTGCGGGCGGCGAGGCCTTTGGCGTGCTGCTGCGCCGCAATCTGGTGACCGGCGCGACGACGATGTTCCGCAGGAGCCTGCTCGATGCGGCGCTGCCGTTCTCGCCCGAGTGGGTGCACGACGAGTGGCTCGCCGCTATTGCCGCTGCCACGGGCCGCATGGACGTGCTGCCCGAGCCGACCATCGACTACCGTCAGCACGGCAACAACCAGATCGGCGCGCGTCGGCTGACGCTGTCCGAGAAGGTGGCGAAGGCTTTCGTGGAGCGGGGCGACAAGCATGTGGCGCGGCTGCGCCGGGCCGAGGCGCTGTTGCAGCGGCTGCAGCAGCTTGGTGACCGGGTACGGCCGGGCTGCCTGGATGCGCAGCGCGCCAAGGTTGCGCACCAGCGGTTCAGGGCCGAGTTGCCGGCGGCGCGTCCGCTGCGCGTGCTCCCGATCCTTCTGGAGGCCGCGCGCGGCCGCTATGAACGCTTCGGCCGTGGCAAGCAGGCCATCGTGCAGGACGTTTTCGAGCGCGGCTGACCGTCCCGGCTGAAGGGCCGGCTAGCGGCCCTGCAGTCGCAGGTATCGCCAGAACGAGGCCGACAGCCACACCTTCAGCAGGCTGGTCACGTGCCAGTACAGGTACTTCCTGCTGCGGTGGCTCTCGCGCTGCGCATCGTGCCGGGCGAGCAGGTTCTCGCCCACCTGCAGCTTCCAGCCCACCAGGCGGGTGCGGGCGCAGATGTCGAAGTCCTCGCCGTACATGAAGAACTTCTCGTCGAAGCCGCCGACCTGCCGGTAGGCCTTGCTGCGAAAGAGCATGAACAGGCCTGGAATCCATGCCGGCACCGTCGGTCCCACGTAGCCGGGCTTCTTTCTTCCGACGATTTCCAGCGGCGTAAGCAGCGCCCGGTGTGGTTCGGGCTCCGTCTTGCCGGGTTCCAGGATGCGCGGCGTCAGCAGGCCGGCGTCCGTCGCGGCCTGCGCGAGCAGTGGCGACAGCACGTCGTTGTCGAAGCGGATGTCGGGGTTCAGCACCAGGAACCACTCGGTGCCGCAGCGTTCGAAGGCCTGGTTGTGATTGGCCCCGAAGCCCTTGGGGCTCGCGTTCTCGATCCGCTCCACCGCGAAGCCCCAGGTTCGGCCCGCAAGCAGGTCGGCTTCGGGGATGTTCAATGTAAGCAAAACCTTGTCGATGACGGCGCGGCTGTGCCTGTCCAACTGCTCCAGCAGCGGCAGCACCAGCGCGAGCTGGCCGTGGCTCACGATCGAAATGGTGATGGGAGGGCGGGAGGAGGGGGGCGTGGACATGGTCTAATTTCGCCCGGGAATTCTAGGGTTCCCCAAACCCCACACATGATTGCTCTGATCGTCATCAGTTTCTTCGTCGCCGCCTTCTCGGTCCAGGTGTTCATGCGACGTGCGCGGCGGCATGCCCGCATCTACGGCGCCGACATGCCCCAGCGCTTCCACAAGGGCCACGTGCCGCGCCTGGGCGGCGCGGGCATCCTGATGGGTATGGGCGTGGCCTGGCTGGCCGCCGGCATCACCGGCACCGACCCGTTCAACGTCTCCTGGCCGGTCACGACCTCGATGCTCACGCTGGTGTGCATCCTGCCCGCGGTGCTCGGCGGCATCGTCGAGGACGTCACCCAGCGCGTGAAGGTGCGCTACCGGCTGGGGCTGACCATCGGCTCGGCGCTGCTGGTGTGCTGGCTGCTGGGGCTGGGCGTGGCGCGCACCGGCTTCGAGACGGTCGACGGCTGGCTGGCGATGGTTCCCTATGCCACCGTGCTCTTCGCGGCCCTGGCCATCGGCGGCCTGCCGCATGCCTTCAACATCATCGACGGCTACAACGGGCTCGCGGGCACGGTCGCCGTGCTGGTCTGTCTGGCAATCTCGCACGTGGCGCTGCAGGTCGGCGACCGGCAGCTGGCGGCCATGGTGGTCTGCCTGGTCGGCGCCACCTTCGGCTTCCTGGTGTGGAACTACCCGCGCGGCAAGATCTTCGCCGGCGACGGCGGTGCCTACGTCTGGGGCATGGTGATCGCCGTGGCCTGCGTGACGCTGGTGCAGCGCCATCGCGTGGTGTCGCCGTGGTTCCCGATGCTGTTGCTGATCTACCCGGTGTGGGAGACGCTGTTCTCCATCTACCGCAAGCTGGCGCGCGGGCAGTCGCCGGGCACGGCCGACGCGCTGCACTTCCACCAGCTGATCTTCCGCCGCATCGTGCGCGTGGCCTTCGCGGACGACGAGGCCCGCCAGCTGCTGGCGCGCAACAACCGCACCTCGCCCTACCTGTGGATGTTCGCGGCCCTGTCGGTGGTGCCGGCGGTGCTGTTCTGGAACAACACGATCGTGCTGATGTTCTTCTGCCTGCTGTTCGTGACGACCTATGTCGGGGCGTACCTGATGATCGTGCGCTTCAAGGTCCCGCGCTGGCTGCGGCCATGAACAGGCACACCCCCAGGCTTCGCGCACTTCGTGTCGCTGCGCCACCCCCCTTGCAGGGGGCAACACCGGTGGCCCGGCAAAGCCGGTTCCACGGTGTTTCCCGCGAAGCCAGTCAGTCGGCTGTCACCGGGATTGCGCGAGAATTTGAGCCTCACCTGATCGTCCACCGCTTCGGAGCCTGACCGCCCATGACCGACCCCGTCCTCAACATCCCCCCGCGCGACAAGGCCGAGATCCTGGCCCAGGCGCTGCCGTACATCCGCAAGTTCCACGGCAAGACCATCGTCATCAAGTACGGCGGCAACGCCATGACCGACCCGGCGCTGCAGGCCGACTTCGCTGAAGACGTGGTGCTGCTCAAGCTGGTGGGCATGAACCCGGTGGTGGTGCACGGCGGCGGCCCGCAGATCGAGGCGGCGCTCAACCGTCTGGGCAAGAAGGGCAGCTTCATCCAGGGCATGCGCGTGACCGACGCCGAGACCATGGAAGTCGTCGAGTGGGTGCTGGCCGGCGAGGTGCAGCAGGACATCGTCGGCCTGATCAACCAGGCCGGCGGCAAGGCCGTGGGCCTGACCGGCCGCGACGGCGGCCTGATCCGCGCGCAGAAGCTCAAGATGGCCGACCGCAACGATCCCAACCTGCACCACGACGTGGGCCAGGTCGGCGACATCGTCTCCATCGACCCCAGCGTGGTCAAGGCGCTGCAGGACGACGCCTTCATCCCGGTGGTCAGCCCCATCGGCTTCGGCGAGGAGAACGAGAGCTACAACATCAACGCCGACGTCGTCGCCGGCAAGCTCGCCACCGTGCTCAAGGCCGAGAAGCTCATGCTGCTGACCAACACGCCCGGCGTGCTCGACAAGGACGGCAAGCTGCTCACCAACCTGAGCGCCCGCGAGATCGACGACCTGTTCGCCGACGGCACCATCTCTGGCGGCATGCTGCCCAAGATCGAAGGCGCGCTCGACGCGGCCAAGAGCGGCGTGAACGCGGTGCACATCATCGACGGCCGCGTGCCGCACGCGATGCTGCTGGAGATCCTGACCGACCAGGCCTACGGGACGATGATCCGCGCCCGTTGAGCCCGGCGTGGGCGCGTGCTCACTGCGCTGTGCGAGAATCAATTGATTACATCTTTGCACGCGCTCCCATGCAGAACGAAGAGACGACCAGTGCTTCCGGCGTAGAGACTCCTGCGGAAACGACCACTCCCCCGGCGCGCAAGCGCCCCAAGCCGGGCGAGCGGCGCGTGCAGATCCTGCAGGCGCTCGCCTCCATGCTGGAGCAGCCGGGCGCAGAGCGGGTCACCACCGCCGCGCTGGCCGCACGGCTCGAAGTGAGCGAAGCTGCGCTCTATCGCCATTTCGCGAGCAAGGCCCAGATGTTCGAGGGCCTGATCGACTTCATCGAGCAGAGCGTCTTCACGCTCGTCAATCAGATCCTCGAGCGCGAGGGCGCCACCGGCGCCCAGCAGGCCGCGCGCATCCTCACGCTGCTCGTGCAGTTCGCCGAACGCAACCCCGGCATGACCCGCGTCATGGTGGGCGACGCGCTGGTCTACGAGAACGAGCGCCTGCAGCAGCGCATGAACCAGTTCTTCGACAAGATCGAATCCACGCTGCGCCAGGTGCTGCGCGGCGCCGCCGCGGCCGACGGCTCGGCCACGCCCAGCGTCGACGCCCAGGTGCGCGCCGCGGCGCTCACGGCCTTCGTGGTGGGGCAGCTGCAGCGCTTCGCGCGCTCGGGCTTCCGCCGCGCGCCGTCCGAGCACCTGGAAGCGACGATCGCGCTGATCGTCTGACGGGGTACCCTGCAGGGGCCCTGGCCGGCTCGCCTCGAGCTCTCGGGCGGAGTAGCATCGTCCAGCCCCTCGCCGCCAGCCCAGGTGGCGAGCCGATGGTTGCCCCGATTGCCTCGACGGAGGGCGCATGAGCCATGGCACGGTCGGTCCGATGGAGCCCCGCCTGTGGCGGGTGTGCGAGCATGCCTGACGCGGCGCGTGGCCCCCAAGGTCTGCGGACCATCCTCCTCACGACGGTGGCCATGCTCGCATTCGCGGCCAACTCCCTGCTGTGCAGGCTCGCGTTGCAACACAAGGGCATCGACCCCGCGAGCTTCGGCAGCGTCAGGCTCGTGGCGGGAGCGCTCATGCTGGGGCTCATCGTGCGCTTCAGGGCACAGCCGCAGGCCTCGCCGGCTCGCGTGGACTGGCTGGCGGCCGTCATGCTGTTCGGCTACGTCGCCTTCTTCTCCTTCGCCTACCTCAGCCTGCCGGCGGGCACGGGTGCGCTGATCCTGTTCGGCGCGGTCCAGCTGACGATGTTCGGCGTGGGCCTGCGTTCCGGCACCGAGCGCTTCGGGGTGCTCGCATGGCTCGGCTTCGCGATGGCGGCGGGCGGGCTCGTCTACCTGGTGCTGCCGGGCATTGCCGCGCCGCCGCTACTGGGCGCCGCGCTGATGGCGGTCGCTGGCGTGGCCTGGGGCGTGTATTCGCTGCGCGGCCGTGGGGTGGCCGATCCGCTGGCTGCCACCGCGCGCAACTTCACGCGTGCGGTGCCGCTCGCACTGGCGCTGAGCCTCGTGTTCGCGGCCAGCGCCCGCGCGGACGCGACCGGCCTCGTGCTCGCTGTCGCCTCCGGTGCGCTGACCTCAGGGCTCGGCTACGTGGTCTGGTACGCGGCCCTGAGCCGCCTCGGCGCCATGCGCGCGGCCACCGTGCAGCTGTCGGTGCCGCTGCTGGCGGCGTTCGGCGGCGTGCTGTTCCTGTCGGAGGCGATCACGCCGCGGCTGGCGGCGGCCTCCGTGGCAATCCTGGGCGGCATCGCGCTCGTGCTCGGCCAGAAGGCGCGAAGCGCCCGTCCTTAGGCTGGATGGCCGGCCAGGGGCTACGAGACCTGCACGCCCACCTTCGCGCCCGCCGCGACGATCTCCCCCCAGGTCGCATCGTCCACCCAGATCCCGTCCGTGCGCCGCGCCGATCGCGCCTTGCGCTCCGGCTCGCCCGCGATCTGCACTTCCTCGAAGCCCTGCCCGGGCGGGCTCTGCCGCAGCCAGGCGACGAACTCGCGGGCTTCCTCGTCGAAGGATTTCTGCGTGCCCAGCTTCGCCGGGTCGATCAGCACCGTGAGCATGCCGTTGAGCACCGTGCGTGCCGTGTCCGCCTGCCGATGCCAGGTGCCGCCGCCGGTGAGCGCGCCGCCGAGCAGCTCGCAGGCCACGGCCATGCCGTAGCCCTTGTGCTCGCCGAAGGTCATGAGCGCGCCGAAGAGGCCGTTGCCCTGCGGCACCACCACCACGCCGGGGTCGTTGGTGGGCGCGCCTTTCTCGTCGATGAGGTAGCCGTCGGGCACGCCCTCGCCCTTGTTGTGCGCCACGCGCATCTTGCCCTGCGCCACGCGGCTGGTCGCGTAGTCGAGCACGAAGGGCTCCGCGCCTGCGAGCGGAATGCCGATGCAGCACGGGTTGGTGCCGAAGCGCCCGTCGCCGCCGCCCCAGGGCGCGACCACCGGCCGCGAGAGCACGTTGACGAAGTGCATCGACACCAGCCCCTGCGCCGTCGCCATCTCCGCGAAGTGTCCGATGCGCCCCAGATGGTGCGCATGCGCCAGCGTGAAGATGCAGCTGCCGTGCTGCTTCGCCCGCGCGATGCCCAGTTCCATCGCCTGCACGCCGACGATCTGGCCGTAGCCGTGCTGGCCGTCCAGGCCCATCAGCGTGCCGATGTCGAGGTTCACGCGCACCGCGGCGTTCGGCTTCAGGCCGCCCTCGGCCACTGCGTCGACATATCGAGGCAGCATGCCCACGCCATGCGAGTCGTGCCCGCTTAGGTTGGCCAGCACCAGGTTGGCCGCCACCTGCCGGGCCTCGGCGGGCGAGCTGCCCGCGGCTTCGAGGATGCGGGCGACGGTGGCCTGCAGGTGGTCGGCCTTGAGCGTATGGGACATGGATCAGGCTCCTTTCGCGTTCAGCGTGATGGCGTAGAGCGACGTGGTCGCGCAGATGAAGAGGCGGTTGCGCTTCGGGCCGCCGAAGCAGACGTTGGCCACGCGCTCGGGCAGCAGGATCTTGCCCAGCAGCGTGCCGTCGGGGTGGTAGGCGTGCACGCCGTCGAGCGCGCTGGTCCAGATGCGGCCTTCGGTGTCGAGGCGGAAGCCGTCGAAGAGGCCGCTGGTGCACTCGGCAAAGACCTCGCCGCCGCTCAAGGCGCGGCCATCGGCTCCGAGCTTGAATTTTCGGATGTGCCGGGGACCGTCCGCCGCATGGCTGGCTCCCGTGTCGGCGATGTACAGCAGCGATTCGTCCGGCGAGAACGCCAGCCCGTTGGGCTTCACGAAGTCGTCGGCCATGAGTTCCACTTCGCCGCTTCGCGGATCGATGCGGTAGACATGGCAGGCGCCGATCTCGCTCTCGGCCTTCAGGCCTTCGTAGTCGGAGAGGATGCCGTAGCTCGGGTCGGTGAACCACACGGCGCCGTCCGAGTGCACCACCACGTCGTTGGGCGAATTGAGCCGCTTGCCCTTCCAGTGCGAGGCCAGCACGGTGACTGTGCCGTCGTGCTCGGTGCGCGTCACGCGCCGCGTGAGGTGCTCGCAGCTCACCAGCCGGCCCTGGCGGTCGACCGTGTTGCCGTTGGTGTTGTCCGATGGCTCGCGAAAGGTGCCCGCCGTGCCGTTGACTTCGTCGAAGCGCAGCATGCGGTTGTTCGGGATGTCCGACCACACCAGCGTGCGGTGCGCGGCGAACCACGCGGGGCCCTCGCACCAGCGCGCGCCGGTCCATAGGCGCTGCACGCGCTCCGGGCCCGGAATGCAGCCCTTGAAGCGCGGGTCCAATTGTTCGAAGCCGGTGCCTTCCAGGAAGCCGAAGGGGAGAGTCGCCATGCCGTTCCTCGTCGATGGGTTCAATTCACATCACCGCGCCGACCTGCCACGGCACGAACTCGTTCTGGCCGTAGCCGTGCTGCTCGCTCTTCGAGTGCGCGCCCGATGCGGTTGCCAGCACCAGCTCGAAGATGCGCTGGCCCATCTCCTGAATCGACGCGGTGCCGTCCACGATCTCGCCGCAGTTGATGTCCATGTCTTCCTCCTGGCGCTGCCACAGCGCCGAGTTGGTCGCGAGCTTGAGCGAAGGCGAGGGCGCGCAGCCGTAGGCCGAGCCGCGCCCGGTGGTGAAGCAGATCAGGTTGGCGCCGCCGGCGACCTGGCCGGTGGCGCTCACCGGGTCGTAGCCCGGCGTGTCCATGTAGACGAAGCCGTGTGCGGTGACGGGCTCGGCGTATTCGTACACCGCCTCGAGGTTGCTGGTGCCGCCCTTGGCGACCGCGCCCAGCGACTTCTCGAGGATGGTGGTGAGCCCGCCGGCCTTGTTGCCCGGCGAGGGGTTGTTGTTCATCTCGCCTTCGTTGATGGCGGTGTAGTGCTCCCACCACTTGATGCGGTCCACCAGCTTCTGGCCGACTTCGCGCTTCACCGCGCGGCGCGTGAGCAGATGCTCGGCGCCGTACACCTCGGGCGTTTCGCTGAGGATGGCCGTGCCGCCGTGCGCCACCAGCAGGTCGACCGCCGCGCCGAGCGCCGGGTTGGCGCTGATGCCCGAGTAGCCGTCGGAGCCGCCGCACTGCAGCCCGATCGTGATGTGCGCCGCGCTGCAGGGCTCGCGCTTCACCGCGTTGGCGCGCGGCAGCATTTCGTTGATGAGCGCCACGCCCTTCTCGACCGTCTTGCGCGTGCCGCCCGTGTCCTGGATGTTGAAGGTGCGGAAGTTCTCGCCCTCGGCCAGGTGGCCGGTCGCGAGCCAGGCGTTGATCTGGTTGGCCTCGCAGCCGAGGCCGACCACCAGCACGCCCGCGAAGTTCGGGTGCGTGGCATAGCCCGTGAGCGTGCGCTCCAGGATCTGCATGCCCATGCCCTGCGTGTCCATGCCGCAGCCGGTGCCGTGCGTGAGCGCGATCACGCCGTCCACGTTCGGAAAGGCCGCCAGCGCCTGCGGATTGGTCTTGCGAGAGAAGTGGTCGGCGATGGCGCGCGCGGCCGTGGCCGAGCAGTTCACGCTGGTCAGCACGCCGATGTAGTTGCGCGTGGCCACGCGGCCGTCGGCGCGCCTGATGCCCATGAAGGTGGCTTCGCGCTTGGTGGGGGCGGGCTTCACGTCGGCGCCGAAGGCGTAGTCGCGTTCGAAGTCGCCCTTGTCGGGGCCCATGTCGAGGTTCTGCGTGTGCACGTGCTCGCCGGCGGCGATGGGGCGGCTCGCGAAGCCGATGATCTGGTTGTAGCGGCGCACGGGCTCGCCCTGCGCGATGTCGCGCATCGCGATCTTGTGGCCCGGCGGAATCAGCCCGCGCACGGCCACGCCTTCGACGGCGGTGCCGCCGAGCAGCTGGGAGCGCGCGATGACGACGTCGTCGGCGGGATGGAGTCGGATGTAGGGAGTCATCGTGGTGTTCTTCCTCGGGTCCTCGGGGTTCAGGAAGCCTTGGTGCGGCGCCAGCTCGCGCTGAACCGCTGGTGGAACTTGTCCATGTGTTCGTGCATGGCGCTTCGAGCGGCGGCCGGGTCGCGCGCGGCGATGGCCTCGAGGATCAGCTCGTGCTCGCCGATGGCGACCTGCCACGACTCCATGGTCTCGAAGTAATCGATCATCCGGGCGAAGATCGGCCCGTGCCGCGACTCCCAGAAGCCTTGTACCGTCTCGGTCAGCACCACGTTGTCGCAGGCGTTGACGATGGCCAGGTGGAAGGCGCGGTCGCCCTCGTGCGGCACTTCGTTGCGCGCGGCCAGCTCGCGCATCATCCGGATCGCGCGGCGCATGGCGTCCACGTCCTTGCGCTTGCCTTGCAGGGCCGCGGTGGCGGCGGTCTCGCCCTCCACCATGCGGCGCGCGCGGATGATTTCGAGCGGTCCCCATTCGATGCCCGCAGCGCCATTGGGCGGCGCGGGCGTGCGGCTCGAGCGGTCGAGCACGTACACGCCCGAGCCGGTGCGCACCTCGACCCAGCCTTCCACCTCCAGCGCGATCAGCGCCTCGCGCACCGACGGCCGGCTCACGCCCAGCTGCCGGGCAAGGTCGCGCTCGGCGGGAATGCGCGCGCCCACCCCGAATTCGCCCTTGCCGATGAGCTCGCGCAACTGTTCGGCAATCTGGCGATAGAGGCGCTGGGGTTCGAGGGTCTGAAGCGGCACGGAGGAGGGCGGAAGGACGCGAAGGGCGAGGAAAAAAGCGGTTAAGGGTTGTCCTGAATTGGCCAAGTGGTCAGGCCAATTCAGAATACGCCAGATCGCCCGCACCATCATCGGGCCAAACCCGAGGACATGGCCGAGGAGACGACCCCATTGAACCAGCTCGACTTCAACGGCCGCCACGCGGTCGTCACCGGCGGCGCCACGGGCCTGGGCTTCGGCATCGCGCAGCGGCTGGTCGCCTCGGGCGGCAGCGTCACGTTGTGGGACCGCGATGAAGCCGCCGCTGCAAAGGCTGCCGAATCGCTCGGCGACAGGGCCTTCGCGCTGAAGGTCGACGTTTCGCAGCAGTCCTCGGTCGCCAGGGCGGTAGCCGACACGATGGCGCACGCGCCGCGCATCGACGCGCTGGTCAACAGCGCCGGCATCACCGGCCCCAACACCAAGCTGTGGGACTACCCGGTGGACGACTGGCGCCAGGTGATGGAAGTCAACATCAACGGCGTGTTCCTGTGCTGCCGCGAGGTGGTGGCGCAGATGCGCAGGCAGGGCGACCGGGGCCATGGCCGCATCGTCAACATCGCCTCGGTGGCCGGCAAGGACGGCAACCCCAACGCCAGCGCCTACAGCGCGAGCAAGGCGGCCGTCATCGGCCTGACCAAGTCGCTCGGCAAGGAACTGGCCGACACCGGCATCCGAGTGAACTGCGTGACGCCCGCGGCGGTGAAGACGGCCATCTTCGACCAGATGACGCCGGAGCACATCGCCTTCATGCTCTCGAAGATTCCCATGGGCCGCTTCGGCACCGTGGAAGAGGTGGCCGCGATGGTCGGCTGGCTCTGCACGGAAGATTGCTCGTTCTCCACCGGCGCGGTCTTCGACCTCTCCGGTGGCCGCTCCACCTACTGATCAATCAATGCACTGAAAGGAAAGCATGAAACTCGTCCGCTACGGCAACCCCGGCAAGGAAAAGCCCGGCCTCATCGATGACAACGGCCAGCTGCGCGACCTCAGCGCCGTCGTCAAGGACATCGGCCCCGACCAGCTCGGCGACGCCGCCCTCGCCAGGCTGCGCAAGCAGAAGGTCGACAAGCTGCCGCTGGTCAAGGGCAAGCCGCGCTTCGGCTGCCCGGTGGCGAACGTGGGCAAGTTCATCGCCATCGGCCTGAACTACGCGGACCACGCGGCCGAATCCGGCCTGCCGGTGCCCAAGGAGCCGGTGGTGTTCACCAAGGCCAACAGCTGCGTGCAGGGCCCGAACGACCCGGTGATGCTGCCCAAGGGCTCGGTCAAGACCGACTGGGAAGTCGAGCTCGGCGTAGTCATCGGCACCCGCGCGCGCTACGTGCCGCAGAAGAGCGCGCTCGACTACGTGGCCGGCTACTGCACCATCAACGACATCAGCGAGCGCGAATACCAGATCGAGCGCGGCGGCACCTGGGACAAGGGCAAGGGCTGCGACACCTTCGGGCCCATCGGCCCCTGGCTGGTGACGCGCGACGACGTGCCCAACCCGCAGAAACTGGCAATGTGGCTCGACCTGAACGGCAAGCGCGTGCAGACCGGCAACACGAAGACCATGATCTTCACCGTGGCGAAGATCGTGAGCTACGTGAGCCAGTTCATGACGCTGATGCCGGGCGACATCATCACCACCGGCACGCCCCCGGGCGTGGGCATGGGCATGAAGCCGCCGCTCTACCTGAAGAAGGGCGACGTGATGACGCTGGGCATCGAGGGCCTGGGCGACCAGCGCCAGGAAGTGGTTCCCTTCAAGCTCTGAGCCTGAAGCTTCTTTTTCCGGAAGGCGCCGCTGGCGCCTTTTTTTGTGGCTTCAAATGTCCCATTGACAGAACATTGAAACTGCAAAACCATCAACGGCATGTCGCAGATGCCTTTGCCGAAATACCACCAGATCTATCTGGTGCTGCGCGAGCAGCTGCACGAAGGCCGCTTTGCGGATGGCCTTCCCGGCGAACTGGCGCTGATGGGGCAGTTCAACGTAGCGCGCGTCACCGTGCGCCGCGCACTGGAACAATTGGCTTCCGAAGGGCTCATCGAACGCAATCCCGGGCGCCGCACGCGCGCGGTGCCGCCGGCCGGCGGCGAAGGCCCGGGCACCCGAAGCATGGAGCGCGCCAACCTGCGCGGCCTGCTCGAGAACCTCGTCACCATGGGCCTGCACACCTCGGTCAAGGTGATCGAGGTGGCCACCATCACGGCATCCACGCAGGTGGCCGAGGCGCTGGAGCTTCAGCTCGGCGATGCGGTGCAGAAGGCGGTGCGCGTGCGCTCCACCAAGGAGGGGCCGCTCTCGCACATCACGACCTACGTGCCCGACACCATCGCGCGCCGCTTCGGTCGGCGCGAGCTGTCGAAGAAGCCCATCCTGGTGCTGCTGGAGGAGTCGGGCGTGAAGGTGGGGCGCGCCCACCAGACCATCTCCGCCCGGCTGGCCGACAACGTGCTCGCCCAGCACCTCGACGTCTCCGTCGGCTCGGCCCTGCTCGCGGTGCGCCGCCTGATCTACGACGAGGACGAGCGGCCCGTGCAGTGGCTGCACGGCTTCTACCGCCCCGACCGCTACACCTACGAGATGCAGCTTTCCCGCGTGGGCAGCATCGACGCGAAGGTGTGGGTCAGCAAGGACGTGTCAGCCCAGTTCAACTGAAGAGAAAAAGGAAAGCCCCATGCAGAACCGCCGCAGTTTCGTGTCCCGCTCGGCCGCGCTGGCCACCGCCGTCGCCTTCCCGCTCGTGGCTGGCGCACAGCCCAAGACCGTCAAGGTGGGCGTGCTGCACCCGGTCACCGGGGCGCTGGCCTATTCGGGCCAGCAGTGCCGCCTGGGCGCGCTCATGGCCATCGAGGACATCAACGCCGGAGGCGGCATCAAGTCGCTCGGCGGCGCGAAGCTCGAGGCCCTGCTGGGCGACGCGCAGTCGCAGCCGCAGGCCGGCGCCGCCGAGGTCGAGAAGATGAACGAGGCCGGCGTGTCGGCCATCGTGGGCGCCTTCGCTTCCGCCATCTGCCTGGCCACCACGCAGGCCGCGGCCAAGTACAACCTGCCGCACGTGGTCGACGTGGGCGTGGCCGACCAGATCGTCGAGCGCGGGCTGAAGAACACCTTCCGCTTCGGGCCCGGGTACAAGAAGTCGACCGAGGTGGCCATGGCCAACCTGCTGGTGCTCAACAAGGCCGCCGGCAGCCCCGCCAAGACGGTGATGATCATCCACGAGGAGTCGCTGTTCGGCGCCGGCACCGCGCAGTTGCTCTCGCGCGAGCTGCCGGGCTACGGCTTCGAGGTGAAGGAGGTGGTGAAGCACGCCAACCCCACGCGCGACTTCAACAACATCGTGCTGCGCATGAAGTCGGTCAACCCCGACATCGTGATTCCCGCCAACTACTACAACGAATACGCGCTGCTGGTGCGCACCATGCAGCAGCAGAAGGTGGTGCCCAAGGCGATCTTCTCGGTGCTGGGCGGCGCCGCGTCGAGCTACAAGTTCGTGAAGGAGTTTCCGGACGCTGCCAACGGCATCATCGACTGCAACCACTGGTTCAATCCGAAGGACAAGCGCTCGCAGGAGCTGCGCAAGCGCGTGGAGGCCAAGGGCCAGTTCTTCAGCTACGAGGTGTTCATGACCTACACCGCGATGTGGCTGCTGGCCGATGCCATCGAGCGCGCGAAGTCCGCCGAGCGCGCGGCCATCATCGACGCGCTGGAGAAGAGCACCTTCTCCAACCACATCATGCCGTACGGCCCCACGCGGTTCGTCAACGGCCAGAACGAAGGCGCGCAGCCGCTCATGACGCAGGTGGTGAAGAACGACATCAAGGTCATCATCCCGCGCGACTACCGCGAGGTCGAGCCGGTCTTCCCGCTGAAGGCCTGAAGCCGGGCCGAGAAGAGGCACCACCCATGAAGCGCTTCGACGGATTCCGGGCATGCACGGAGTCCGGTGAAGCGGCACGCCCACGCAAGACGCACAGCCAGGAAAGCGGCCCAGCCCCCGACAGCCAATGCCAGACATCACCATCCTCTTCCCGTCGGTCCTGAACGGACTCACGACCGGCGCCGTGTACGCGCTGATCGCGGTGGGGCTCACGCTGATCTACGGCGTGCTGCACATCATCAACTTCGCCCACGGCGCGAGCCTGATGCTGGCGCTCTACGCGGTGTACTTCCTCAAGGAGCGCTGGGGCATCGACCCTTACCTGGCGCTGCCCATCGCCGTTGCTGGCATGTTCGCGCTCGGCTATGCGCTGCAGCGCGTGGTCATCAACCGTGCGGGCCATGGCAAGGACGAGAACATCCTGCTGGCCACGCTCGGCATCGCCATCGTGATGGAGAACCTGGCGCTGCTGTTCTTCAAGTCGGACACGCGCAGCATCGACACCGCCTACTCGCTGAGCACCGTGGCCATCGGGCCCGCGATGATCGCCGTGCCCAAGCTGGTCGCCTTCGCCGGTGCTCTGGCGGTGTCGGGCATCCTGTTCTGGATCATGGGCCGCACCGATCTGGGCCGCGCCATCCGCGCGGTGGCCAAGGAGGAGGAGGGCGCCAAGCTCATGGGGATCGACGTCGACCACGTCTACGCGATGAGCTTCGGCATCGGCCTCGCATGCCTGGGTGCCGCGGCCTGCTTCCTGCTGCCTGCGTACTACGTCAACCCGCAGGTGGGCAGCGGCTTCGTGCTCGTGGCCTTCACCATCGTGGTGCTGGGCGGCATGGGCAGCTTTGTGGGCGCGCTCGTCGGCGGCTTCCTGATCGGCGTGGTCGAGTCGCTCGGCGGGCTCTACCTGGGCGAATCGCTCGGGCAGATCGGGATCTTCGCGATCTTCATCGGCGTCGTGCTGTTCCGCCCGCAGGGCATGTTCGGAGCCAAGGCATGAGCGCGGGCGTGAAGCAACTTGCGGGCATCGCGCTCTTCGCGGCCGTCGTCGGCTGCGTGCCGTTCTTCACCCAGTCTGGCGTGATGCTCAACTTCGTGATGATGGCGCTGTACGCCACGCTGATCGCGCAGGCCTGGAACATTCTCGGCGGCTTCGGCGGGCAGTTCTCGTTCGGGCATGCGCTGTTCTTCGGTACGGGCGCGTACATCCAGGCCATCGCGCAGCTGCAGGGCGGCATCAACGCGTGGGTCGCGCTGCCGCTGGCCATCGCGGGCAGCGCGCTGGTGGGCCTGTTCGTCGGCGCGCTGACCTTCCGCTACGGCCTGAAGGGCTCGTACTTCGCGCTCGTCACGCTGGCCTTCGCGGAGGTGTTCCGCATCCTCGCGACCTCGGTCTCGTTCACCGGCGGCGGCGTGGGCCTGATGGTGCCGCTGCGCGAATCGGTGGCGAACATGCAGTTCGCCTCGCGTGCCGGCTACATGTGGGTGGTGCTGGCGATGGTGGTCGTGGCGCTGCTGGTGACCTGGTGGCTGCGCAACGGCCGCTTCGGCGCCTACCTGCAGGCCGTGCGCGACAACGAGGACGCCGCACGCGCCGTGGGCGTGAACCCGTTCCGCGTCAAGCTCGCGGCCATCGGCCTGTCGGCAGCCTTCATGGGCGCGGCCGGCGCCTTCTACGTGCAGGTGTTCCAGTACATCGACGCGGGCATCGCCTACGGCTCGGTCACCTCGGTGGAGGCGCTGGTCGCCGCCATCGTGGGCGGCATGGGCACGCTGTGGGGGCCGGTGCTGGGCGCGGTGGTGCTGCACCTGCTGTCGGACTTCACGCGCAACCTGTTCGGCGAGCTGCCGGGCATCAATATGGTCATCTACGGCACGGTGCTGGTGCTCATCGTGATCTTCCTGCCGCGCGGCGTGGCGGGCCTGGGGCTGTCGGTGCGGCAGCTGTGGAAGGCGAAGGGAGGCCGCGATGAATGAGCCCCTGTTGAAACTCGACAACATCTCGCGCTCCTTCGGCGGCCTGAAGGCCGTGCAGGGCGTGAGCCTGGCGGTGAAGGAAGGCAGCCTCACGGCGCTGATCGGCCCCAACGGCGCGGGCAAGACGACGCTGTTCGCGCTGATGTCGGGCTTCCTCAAGCCCGATACCGGCACCGTGCGCTTCGCGGGCCACGACATCACCGGCCGCGAGCCGCACCGCAACGCCGTGCTCGGCATGACGCGCACCTTCCAGATCGTGAAGCCCTTCGCCGCGCAGACCGTGCGCGAGAACATCGCCGTGGGCGCGCACCTGCACGAGCGCAGCCGCGCCCAGGCGCTGGCCAGCGCCGAGGCGGTGGCGCTGCGCGTGGGCCTGGCGCCGCAGCTCGACAAGCCGGCCTCCGACCTCACCGTGGCCGGCCGCAAGCGGCTCGAACTCGCCCGCGCGCTCGCCACGCGGCCCCGCCTGTTGCTGCTCGACGAAGTGCTCGCAGGCCTCAACCCCCAGGAGATCGCCGAGATGATGCCGGTGGTTCGCGGCATCGCCGACAGCGGCGTGACCGTGCTGATGATCGAACACGTCATGCAGGCCGTGATGAACCTGGCCGAGCACGTGTGGGTGCTGGCGCAGGGCCGGCTGATCGCCGAGGGCAACCCGGCGCAGGTGACCTCCGACGAGCGCGTGGTCGAGGCCTACCTGGGCCACGGCACGGCGGCGCGCCTGCGCAAGGCGGCCGCGGGAGCTGCCGCATGAACCCGCTGCTTGAAATCCGCGGATTGCGCGGCGGCTACGGCCGCGTCGAAGTGCTGCGCGGCGTCGACCTGCAGATGAATGCCGGCGAGATGGTCGCGCTGCTCGGCAGCAACGGCGCGGGCAAGTCCACGCTCAACAAGATGGTCTGCGGCCTCGTGCCCACGTGGAGCGGCAGCGTGCGCTTCGACGGGCGCGACCTCACGGGCGCGCACTACCGCGAGGTGGTGAAGGCCGGCCTCATCCAGGTGCCCGAGGGACGCAAGGTGTTCCCCAACCTCAGCGTGCTCGAGAACCTCGAACTCGGCTCCTTCACCCGCGCCCGCGAGCGGCGTGCGGCCAACCTCGAGAAGATGTTCCACATCTTCCCGCGCCTGCGCGAGCGCATCGACCAGCACGCCGGCACCATGAGCGGCGGCGAGCAGCAGATGCTGGCCATCGCGCGCGGGCTCATGGCCGAGCCGGTGCTGCTGATCCTCGACGAGCCTTCGCTCGGCCTCTCGCCGCTGCTGGTGGAGGAGATGTTCACGCTGATCCGCGAGTTGCGCGACGGCGGCCTCGCAGTGCTGCTGGTCGAGCAGAACGTGGGCCAGTCGCTGGAGATCGCAGACCGCGCCTACGTGCTGGAGAACGGCAGCGTGCGCTTCTCGGGCAAGCCCGACGAGCTGCTGCAAAGCGACGAACTGCGGCGCGCCTACCTGGGCCTGTGAAGCGCCGAAGAACAACGAGACAACAAGGAAACCCCATGATCCATCGCCGCGACATCCTCATCGCACCCGCCGCGCTGGCCTTCGCCGCCGCTGCCCGGGCGCAGCTCGGCAATGCGCCGGTGCGCATCCTCGTCGGCGCGCCGGCGGGCGGCTCGACCGATACGCTGGCCCGCTCGCTCGCCGTCAGCATGGGCCCTGCGCTGGGCCGCACCGTGATCGTCGAGAACAAGCCCGGCGCCGGCGGCAACATCGCCGCCGACGCCGTCGCCAAGGCCGCACCCGATGGCAACACGCTGCTGATGAGCTTCACCAGCCATGCCATCAACGCCACGCTGTATCCGTCGCTGCCCTTCGATCCGGTGAAGGACTTCACCGCGCTCACCTGCGTCGCGACCTCGCCGTCGATCCTGGTGGCCAACCCTTCGCTGCCGGCGAAGGACGTGAAGGAACTCGTCGCGCTCGCCAAGGCCAGGCCGGGCCAGCTCAACTTCGCGATCGGCGCGGTGGGCTCGTCGCTGCACATGGCGGGCGAGGCCTTCAAGATGCAGTCGGGCGTGGACATCGTGAACATCCCGTACAAGGGAACCGCGCCCGCGGTGCAGGACCTGCTGGCCGGCCAGGTGCAGCTGATGTTCGCGGCCGTGGGCAATGTCAAGGCGCACATCCAGGCCGGCAAGCTCAAGGCGCTGGGCGTCACCACGGCCAAACGACTGCCCGCGTTCCCCGACGTGCCGGCCATCGCCGAGGCCCTGCCGGGCTACGAATCGAGCGCATGGTTCGGCCTGTTCGGACCGGCGCGCCTGCCGGCGGACGTGGCGCGCAAGCTCAGCGATGCGGCTCGCCATGCGCTGCAGCAGCCCGACATGCTCAAGCGCCTGGACACCGAGGGCGCCATACCGGTCGGCAACTCGCCCGAGCAGTTCACGGCCTTCGTGCAGAGCGAGATCCCGCGCTGGGCCAAGGTGGTGAAGTTCTCCGGAGCCAAGCCCGAATGAGCACGCCCGCAGCAACCCGCGCACAGGTGGCCGCAACCCGGGCCGGGCAAGCCCGGCCGCAGACGCTCGCGCAGAAGCTCATCGCGCGCGCCAGCGGCCGCGAGCACGTGGCGGTGGGCGAGATCGTGACCTGCGGCGTCGACCTGGCCATGTTCCACGACTCCTCGGGTCCGCGCCGGCTCAAGCCCATGCTCGAGGAGCTGGGCGCGCGCATCTGGGACCCCTCGCGCATCGTGCTGGTGATGGACCACTACGTGCCCGAGCGCGACGACGACTCGCGCCGCATCGTGCGCATCGCACGCGAATGGGCGCGCGACCAGGCGCTGCCGCACGTGTACGACAGCCAGGGCATCTGCCACGTGGTGGTGCCGCAGCACGGGCACATCCGCCCCGGCATGCTGTGCGTGGGGGGCGACTCGCACTCGCCCACGGGCGGTGCCTTCGGCGCCTACATGTTCGGCGTGGGCAGCACCGAGATGCTGGGCGTGGTGGTCACCGGCGAGATCTGGCTGCGTGTGCCCGAGACCCTCCAGATGTGGTGGGACGGCGCGCTGCCCGCAGGCGTCACCGCCAAGGACATGATGCTGCACATGATCGGCCGCTTCGGCATGAACGGCGGGCGCTACCAGGCGGTGGAGTTCGCCGGGCCCGCGGTGGCTGCGCTGTCGATGCAGGAGCGCATGACGCTGTCGAACATGAGCGCGGAGCTCGGCGCGCAGGCCGGCCTGATCGCGCCGGACGACACCACCGCCGCCTTCCTCGCCGAGGCCGGCGCGCCGCCGGCCGACATGTTGGCGTGGTTCACCGACGACGGCGCCGAACTCACGCGCTACCGCTTCGACGCGGCTGCGCTCGAACCGCACGTGGCCGCGCCGCACAGCCCCGCCAACTCGCGCGGGGTGAGCCACTACGCCGGCACGCCGGTCGACGTGGCCTACATCGGCGCATGCACCGGCGCCAAGCTCGACGACCTGCGGGCGGCGGCGCAGGTGCTGCGCGGGCACAAGGTGGCGGCAGGCATCCGGCTGATCGTCGCGCCTGCGAGCATCCAGGACCAGGAGCGCGCGCGCGACGAGGGCGTGCTGCAGGTGCTGACGGATGCAGGCGCTGAACTCTTCCCGACCGCCTGTGGAGCCTGCTCGGGCTACGGCGACCCGATGGGCGACGACATCACCGTCATCTCGACCACGGCGCGCAACTTCAAGGGCCGCATGGGCTCGCCCACCGCGCAGGTGTACCTGGGCTCGCCCTACACCGTGGCGGCAGCTGCGCTGCGCGGCCGCGTGACCGATCCGCGGGAGGTGCTGGCATGAACGCCGCGAACACCACGGACGCCACGCACGCCACCCACCGCGTCTGGCGGCTCGGTGCCGACATCGACACTGACCTGCTCGCGCCGGGCCACGCCATGAAGCACGGCATCGACATCATCGCCAGGCACTGCCTCGAGGCCGTGCGCCCCGATTTCGCCGCCGGCGTGCAGCGCGGCGACGTGATCGTGGCCGGCCCCAACTTCGGCATCGGCTCCTCGCGGGAGCAGGCCGCCGCGGTGCTCGTCCACCTGGGCGTGAGGGCGGTGATCGCGCCGTCGTACAGCGGCCTGTACTTCCGCAACGCCTTCAACGTGGGCCTGCTGCTGCTGACCTGCGCGCAGGCCGAGACCCTGGCCGAGGGCGACCGTATAGCGCTCGACGCCACGCTGCCCGGAGTCATCGGACCGGACGGCAGGCCGCTGGCCTGCGAACCGGTGCCCGGGTTCCTCATGGACATGGTCCGCGCCGGCGGACTGCTGAACCAGCTGCGCCAGCGTACTGGCCGCCCCGCCTCGAAGAAAGCCACCGATGCCTGAGACTTCCTCCACCACAACCATCGACCCCGTCACGCTCGCCGTGCTGCGCGGCCGCCTCGAACAGGTGGCCGACGAGATGGACGCCACGCTCTACCGCAGCGCGTTCAATCCCATCATTGCCGAGGCGCACGACGCCTGCCACGGCCTGTACGACGCCGCCACCGGCGACACGCTGGTGCAGGGCAAGTCGGGCCTGCCGGTCTTCGTGGGCGCCATGGCCTTCGCCGTGCGCGCCACGGTCAAGGCGGCCGAGCCGCGCGGCGGCATGAAGGACGGCGACATCTGGATCAGCAACGACGCCTACGACGGCGGCACGCACGCCAACGACTTCAAGCTGGTGAAGCCCTTCTTCCGCAACGGCAGGCTCTACTGCCACATGGCCTCCGCCGCGCACTGGCACGATGTGGGCGGCGCGGTGCCGGGCAACTACAACCCCGCGGCCACCGAGTGCTGGCAGGAGGCGGTGCAGATACCGCCGGTGCGCATCGTGCGCAACGGCGTGCTCGACGCCGACGTGCTGGCCATCCTGCAGGCCAACACGCGCCTGCCCGACAGCCTGTGGGGCGACCTGAACGGCCAGCTCGCGGCGCTGGAGCTGGGCGCGAAGCGCCTGGACGGCCTGCTCGACGAGTACGGCGACGAGCTGGTGCTCGACGCGCTGGGCGAGCTGCGCGGCCGCGCGCTGCGCCTGATGCGCTCGCACATCGCCTCGCTGCCCGACGGCCGCTACAGCGTCGAGGACGTGCTGGACAACGACGGCATCGTCAACGAGCCGCTGACCATCGCGCTCGACATGACGGTGGCTGGCGACCGGCTCACGCTGGACTTCTCCCGCACCTCGGCGCAGTGCGCGGGCCCGGTGAACATCTCGCGCGCCACCGCGGTGGCCGCGTGCTACGTGGCGCTCAAGCACCTGTTTCCCGACGTGCCGGCCAATGCCGGCGTGCTCGACGCGGTGGATTTCGTCATTCCCGCGCGGCTGGTGATCAGCGCCGAGCGCCCGCGCCCGGTGGGTGGCTACACCGAGACCATCCTGCGCATGATCGACGTGATCTTCAGCGCCGCCGCGCAGGCCGACCCCGCGCGCGCCGTGGCCCAGGCCTACGGCACCATCAACGCGCTGTCGATCGCGGGCCACCGCAGCGACAAGGGCCGCGAAGGCCAGCGCTGGGTGATGTTCAGCTTCTTCGGCGGCGGGCACGGCGGCCATTCCGACGGCGACGGCCTCGCGCACGGCAACGCGCCCATCTCGACCGCGACGATCCCGCCGCTGGAGATCCTCGAGGCCGCGTACCCGGTGCGCTTCACCGAATGGTCGCTTCGCCCCGACTCCGGCGGCGACGGCCGGCATCGCGGCGGACTGGGCGCCGCGTACGAGATCGAGCTGCTCGAGAAGGACGCCGAGGTGTTCGTCTTCGGCGAGCGCGGCACCTCGCCGCCCAAGGGCATCGCGGGCGGAGGGGCGGGCGCGCTCAACGTGTTCCGCTACGAGAACGCCGGCCAATGGCACACGCCCCCCATGGTGTCGAAGATGCGCGGCATCGCGCTGGCGCGCGGCGAGCGCGTGCGCCTCGAAACCCCCGGCGGCGGCGGCTGGGGCCCTGCGGCCGAGCGCACCCCTGCGCAGCGCGAGGCCGACGTGGCCATGGGCTATGTGAGCGGCGACAACACGAAGAAAGCATCCGAATGACTTCTCCTGGCAATTCCCTCGTCGTCGGCGTCGACGTCGGCGGCACCTTCACCGACCTCTTCGTGCTCGACGAGGCCAACGGCAGCGCGCGCATCGTCAAGGTGCCTTCCACGCGCGGCGAGGAGGCGCGCGGCTTCATGAATGGTGTCGCGCGCGTGGCGGACTCGGCCGGCGCCATCGCCACCATCGTGCACGGCACCACGGTGGGCACCAATGCGCTGCTGGAGCGCAAGGTGGCGCGCACCGGCATCATCACCACGCGGGGCTTCCGCGACGTGCTCGAGATGCGCCGGCGCGATCGCCCGCAGACCTGGGGCCTGCGCGGCAGCTTCCTGCCGGTCGTGCCACGCGACCTGCGCCGCGAGGTGGACGAGCGCGTGCTGGCCGACAGCACGCTGCACACGGCGGTCGACCTGGAGCAGGTGCGCGCCGAGGCGCGCTCGCTGCTGGAGGCGGGCTGCGAGGCGGTGTGCGTGTTCTTCATCAACACCTATGCCAACCCCGAGAACGAGCGCCTCGCGGTGGCGGCGGTGCGCGAGCTGTGGCCCAACCCGCACGTCACTTCGGCCAGCGAGGTGCTGCCCGAGATCCGCGAGTTCGAGCGCTGCTCCACCGCCACGCTCAATGCGGCGCTGCAGCCGGTGGTGGGCAGCTACCTCGGCCGGCTGGAGAGCGACCTGCGCGCGCAGGGCTTCGGCGGCGAGCTGCTGGTGGTGCAGAGCAACGGCGGCGTGATGTCCCGCCAGACCGCGAGCGACCTGCCGGTGCGCACCGCGCTGTCGGGGCCGGCGGCCGGCGTCATCGCCTGCGCGGCCATCGCGCGCGCTGCCGGTTTCCCGAATGCGATCACCGGGGATATGGGGGGCACGTCCTTCGACGTCTCTCTGGTGGCCAACGGCGAGGCCGCGCTGGCCGCGCAGACCGCCATCGAGTTCGGCATGGTGATCCGCTCGCCGATGATCCAGATCGAGACCATCGGCGCCGGCGGCGGCTCCATCGCGTCGGTGGACGCGAGCGGCATGCTGCAGGTCGGCCCCGAGTCGGCGGGCAGCGTGCCGGGGCCCGCCTGCTACGGGCGCGGCAACACGCGGCCCACGGTGACCGATGCGAACGTGCTGCTCGGGCGCATCGCGGCGGACCGTCCGCTGGGCGGCGGCCTGCTGGCGGCGCTGGACGCGCAGAAGTCGCACCAGGCCATCGAGGAACACGTCGCGCGTCCGCTGGGGCTCGACGTGCATGCGGCCGCCGAAGCCATCCTCACCGTGACCAATGCGCGCATGGCCGGCGCGATCCGCCTGGTGTCGATCGAGCGCGGGCACGATCCGCGCCGCTTCGCGTACATGCCCTTCGGCGGCGGCGGCGCCCTGCACGTGTGCGCGATGATGCGCGAGGTGGGCGTGGCCACCGGCATCGTGCCGCGCTACCCCGGCGTGACCTCGGCGCTGGGCTGCGTGATCGCCGACATGCGCCACGACGCGGTGCAGACCATCAACAAGGCGCTGGCCGATCTGGACGTGGCCGACCTTCGCCAGCGCATCGACGAACTGGCCGCCAGCTGCCAGCAGCGGCTCGATTCGTCGGGCGTGCGCTTCGACGAGGTGCGCGAGGTGGTCGCGCTCGACATGCTCTACGCCGGCCAGACGCACACGCTGCCGGTGGTGCTGCCCGATGCCGGCCAGGCGCCGCTCACGGCCGGGTCGATCCGCTCGGCGTTCGAGGCCGCCTACACCGCAGCCTTCGGCCGCGTGCTCGACGGCATCGCGATCCGCGTGATGAACCTGCGCTATGCGCGCATCGGCGTGCGCCCCAAGTTCGACCTGAAGGTGCTGGCGCCCGAAGGCGAGGGCAGCACCGCGCCGGTGGGCACGCAGCGCGTTTTCCACCAGGGGCAGTGGCACGACGCGCTGCGCTACGCGCGGCTCGAACTGCCGGTGGCCGCACGCATCGACGGGCCGGCCATCCTCGAGCAGGCCGACACCACCGTGTGGCTGGAGCCCGGCTTCCATGCCGAGGTCGATGCATACGGCAACCTGCTGGTGAGGCCGTCATGAGCGTCGGCGCGAAGATCCTTCCGGCGAAGACGGCGCTGGTCGTCATCGACCTGCAGAACGACTTCCTCGACCCCAAGGGTGCCTACGCGCGCGGCGGCGACGCCAACCCGCCCGCGCTGCTGCTGCCGGAACGCGTGGCCGGCGTCGCGCGCGCGCTGAAGGCGGGCGGCGGACTGGTCGTGGCGAGCCAGTTCACGCTGTGGCCCGACGCGAAGGGCGAGCCGATGATCTCGCCGCACCTGAAGGCGCTGCGCCCGTACCTGGCCAGGGGCGACTTCGCGCCCGGCAGCTGGGGCCAGGCCAACGTCGATGCACTGGCGGGCCTTGTCGACGTCAACGTGAGCAAGGTGGCGTACTCGGCCTTCTTCAACACCCAGCTCGACTGGGTGCTGCGCCGCGCGGGCATCGACACCGTGGCGGTGTGCGGCATCGTCACCAACGGCGGCGTGGCCAGCACGGTGCGCGATGCGCACATGCGCGACTACCGCACCCTGGTGCTCGGCGACGGCTGCGCGGCCTTCGGCCAGGAGCGCCACGACACCTCGCTGGCCGACATGCGCAACGTGGCCGAAGTGACGGACTGCGTGCGTTTCATCGAGTCGCTGGCATGAACGAGCCTCGAAGAACGCTCCGGCGTGCCGCGAAGGTGGAAGCCGACGCGCACGTGCCGGTGGCCATCGTCGGCGGCGGAGCCTGCGGGCTCACCGCGGCGCTGATGCTGGCCGACGCGGGGGTGGACTGCGTGGTGCTCGAGCGCGACGCGCTGCCGAGCGGTTCGACCGCGCTCTCGTCGGGCTTCATTCCCGCGCCGGGCACGCGCACGCAGCGCGAGCACGGCGTGGCCGGCGACAGCGCCGAGCGCTTCGCGGCCGACATCCAGGCCAAGGCGCACGGCCGCGCTGCGCCTGCGCTGGTCGAGGCGTATGCCAGCGCCATCGGCCCCGCGCTCGATGCGCTTCAGGCGCGCCACGGCCTCGAGTGGATGCTGCTCGACGGCTTTCTCTATCCCGGGCACAGCGTGCACCGCATGCATTCGCTGCCGCAGAAGACCGGCGCCGCGCTCATGGCGGCGCTGCTGGCGGCAGTGGAGGCGGCGGGCATCCCCGTGCTGACGCAGGCCGTGGTCGACACGCTGGTGCTCGACGATCAAGACCGCGTGATCGGCATCGACTACCTGCGTCCCGACGGCCGGCGCGAAACGCTGGGCTGCGACGCGCTGCTGCTGGCATGCAATGGCTTCGGCGGCAACCCGCAGATGGTTCGCACGCTGCTGCCCGAGATGGGCGAGGCCGCCTTCGGCGGGCACGTGGGCAACGACGGCAGCGCGATCCTCTGGGGAACTGCGCTGGGCGCACGGCTGCGCGACCTGGGCGGCTACCAGGGCCACGGCTCGTGGGTCACGCCGCAGGGTGCGCTGATGTCTTGGGCCGTGATGATGGAAGGCGGCGTGCAGCTCAACTGCGAAGGCCGCCGCTTCCACGACGAGACCCAGGGCTACTCCGAGGCCGCGGTGCACGTGCTCGCGCAGTCGGGCGGCATCGCCTGGAACGTGTTCGACACGCCGCTGCTCGCGCTGGCGCGCGGCTTCCCCGATTTCTGCGAGGCCGAGGCCGCCGGCGCGCTGCGCCGCTGCGACTCGGTGGCCGCGCTGGCCGAATGCATCGGCTGCGAGGCCCCTGTGCTGCAGGCCACTCTCGACGCGATGCGCGACGCAGCCGCGCCCGATGGCCGCGTGTTCGCGCGCGGGCTCGAAGCGCCGTACTTCGCCGTCAAGGTGACCGGCGCGCTCTTCCACACCCAGGGCGGCCTCGACACCGCGCCCGACATGCGCGTGCTGCGCCAGGACGGCACGCCGCTGCCCAACCTGCTGGCCGCAGGTGGTGCGGCCGGCGGCGTGTCGGGGGACGCGGTGTGGGGCTATCTCTCCGGCAACGGCCTGCTGAGCGCCGTCGCCGGCGGCTACATCGCGGCGCGCACCGCCGCCGCACTCGTTGGACACAAGGAGGCGTCCGCATGACGACCCATGACTTCAAGACCCGGCTCGCGCGCAACGACATCGTGCTGGCGCCCGGCGTGTACGACGCGCTGAGCGCGCTGGTGGCCGAGCAGGCCGGCTTCGAGGCGCTCTACCTGTCGGGCGCCTCCATCGCCTACACCCGGCTGGGCCGCTCCGACATCGGCCTAACCACCTTCACCGAAGTGGCCGACACGCTGGCACACATCACCGAGCGGGTGGACCTGCCGGTGATCGTCGATGCCGACACCGGCTTCGGCAACGCGCTGAACACGCAGCGCACCGTGCGCGGCTTCGAGCGCGCAGGCGCGGCGATGGTGCAGATTGAGGACCAGACCTTTCCCAAGCGCTGCGGGCATTTCGACGGCAAGGCCGTGGTGCCCGAGCGCGAGATGGTCGGCAAGCTCAAGGCCGCGCTGGACGCGCGCGCTTCCAGCGACACGCTGATCCTCGCGCGCACCGACGCGGTGGCAGTCGAGGGGCTGGAGGCTGCGCTCGACCGCGCCGATGCGTACCTCGAATGCGGTGTGGACGCCCTGTTCATCGAGGCGCTGCGCTCACCCGAGCAGATGGACGCCGCCTGCAGCCGCTTCGCGCATCGCGTGCCGCTCTTGGCCAACATGGTCGAAGGCGGCAAGACGCCCATCCAGGACGCCGATGCGCTGCAGCGCCACGGCTTTCGCATCGCCATCTTCCCCGGCGGCACGGCGCGCGCGGTGGTGCACACGCTGCAGGGCTACTACGCGAGCCTGCACCGGCACCGCACCACGCAGCCATGGCGGGCGCAGATGCTGGACTTCGATGCGCTCAACGAAGTGATCGGCACGCCCGAGCTGATGCGCGAAGGCCGCAAGTACGAGTAGCCGGTAGCCGCCTCAGCGCAGCACGCGGATCAGCTCGTCGTACACCAGCCGCACGCGCGCCGGCACCGGTGCGCGCTGCGAGCGGTAGACGTGGATCGGCCAGGGCCCGGGTGCCTCGGCCTCCAGCACCTCCACGAGTTCGCCCGATTGCAGCAGGGGCTCGGCCAGCGGGGCCACGAGCTGGCCGAAGCCCAAGCCTGCGCGCACGGCCGCGCACTCGGCATCGACGTCGTCGGTGACGAAGGCCGGCGCCGCGACCGGCACCTGCCGCCCCTTGCTGAAGAACCACGACCACGGGCGGCCCGAGCTGCGGTCCATCAGCGCGGTGAGCGGAAAGCCGGGCAGCGCATCGAGGTTCTGCGGAATGCCGGTGCGCTCGATGAGCGCGGGCGCCGCCACCACGTAGAGACGCATCCTGCCGACCGTGCGGGCGACGAAGCGCGCATCGCGGATGGGGCCCGCGCGCACGCCGACGTCGATCTGCTCGTCGACCACGTCGGCATGGCTCTCCGACAGCCGCAGATCGAGCACCAGGCCGGGATGCGCGGCCAGCATCGGCGCGAGCGCCTGCGGGATCAGCCGGCGGCCGAAAACGTTGGGCGCGGTCACGCGCACCGTGCCCGCGTGCTGCGATAGCGCGCGCCGGTCGGTGCGGTGGAACAGCGCATCGACGCCGCCCACCGCGGCACGCGCACGCTGCGCGAGCTGCCGGCCGAAATCGGTGAGCTGCACGCCGCGCGTGCTGCGGTGGAAGAGCGGCTCGCCCAGTTCCTCCTCGAGCTCGCGCACCGCGCGCGTCACCACCTGCGGCGACACCGAAAGGCGCACGGCTGCCTCGCGGAAGTTGGAGGCGTCGGCAGCGGTGAAGAAGACGCGCAGCGCCTCGAGGCGATTGGACATGGAGTGTTCCTCGAATGGGAATTCTGAAGTCGCCAGAGTTTCATTTACTGGAATGCGTGGATTTTCCACACTGCATGCACTTCTTCAACGCTTCTTCAACACCTCCCGAAAGGAACTTCTCCATGACATCCGTTCAAGACAACATCAAGGGCAAGGTCGCCATCGTCACCGGCGCGAGCAGCGGGCTCGGCGAATCGACCGCGCGCCACCTGGCCGCGCGCGGCGCCAAGGTGGTGCTGGCGGCGCGCCGCACCGACCGGCTCGACAAGCTCGTCGCCGAAATCCGCGAAGCCGGCGGCGAGGCCATCGCAGTGGCCACCGACGTGGCCAAGCGCGCCGACCTCGAGAAGCTCGCTGAAGCCACCGTCGAGGCCTTCGGCCGCATCGACGTGCTGGTCAACAACGCGGGCGTGATGCCGCTGTCGCCCATCCACAAGCTCAAGGTCGACGAGTGGGACCGCACCATCGACGTCAACATCAAGGGCGTGCTCTACGGCATCGCCGCTGTGCTGCCGCGCATGCAGGCGCAGGGCAGCGGGCACATCGTCAACGTGGCGTCCATCGCGGGGCTGAAGGTGTTCACGCCCATCGGCACCGTCTACAGCGCCACCAAGCACGCGGTGCGCGCCATTTCCGAGGGCCTGCGCGTCGAAGTGGGCAACAGCGGCGTGCGCGTGACCATCGTGTCGCCCGGCGCGGTGGAGTCGGAGCTCAAGCACGGCAGCACCGACGCCGAGAGCGCCGCCGGCGTGAAGGCCTTTTACGAGGCCAACCAGATCCCGGCCGATTCGGTGGCGCGCGCCGTGGTCTACGCGGTGGAGCAGCCGGCCGACGTGGACATCAACGAGGTCGTGCTGCGACCCGTGTCGCAGGAGTTCTGAGCCGGCCTGAAAGCATGAGAGAGATGCGGGACGGACCCGATGGCGGTCCGATCCGCCTCGATTAACCTTCAACAACTGAAGGTCAATTCGCGGCCTCGGGTGGAAAGGCCTGCAAAATAGAACGACCGTTCGTTTTTTGCATGGAAATTCCACGATGACCGCAACAGCCGTTCCCGCCAAGCCCGCGCGCGCCGCCCAGAAAGGGCAGCAGACCAAGGCCGTCATCGTCGACGCGGCGCTGGCGCTGGCCGCGCAGATCGGCCTCGAAGGGCTGTCGATCGGCGCCGTGGCCGAAATCACCAAGATGAGCAAGTCGGGCGTCTTCGCCCACTTCGGCTCGCGCGAGGAGCTCCAGATCTCGGTGGTGCGCGAATACCACGCGCGCTTCGAGCAGGAAGTGTTCTTCCCCGCACTGAAGGCGCCGCGCGGCCTGCCGCGCCTGCGCGCCATGTTCGCCAACTGGATGAAGCGCACCTCGACCGAGATCGACTCGGGCTGCATCTACATCAGCGGCGCCTCCGAATTCGACGACCGCCCGGGCCCGGTGCGCGATGCGCTGGTCGAGTCGGTCAGCATCTGGCAGGCGGCCGTGCTGCGCGCCATCGTGCAGTCGCAGAGCGAAGGCCACCTGCGCGCCGACGCCGACGAGCGCCAGCTGGCGTTCGAGATCCACGGCCTGATCCTCGCGCTGCACTACGAGGCCCGCTTCCTGCAGGTGCCCGGCTCCATCGGCCGCGCCAACGTCGGCTTCGACAACATCCTCGCGCGCGCCGCCACGCCCGACGCGCCCAAGCCCGAAGCGGCCGCCGCACCCGCAGCCGCATCGCGCCGCCTCAAGACCGTGCGCTGACCCGCGCGCGCGGCCCGTTCCGTTTTCCCTTTTCTTTTTTCTATCTAGCTTCGACCAGGAGAGTTCCGGATGCCTACCTACAACCCCCCCGTACGCGACATGCAGTTCGTGCTGCACGAAGTGCTCAACGTCGCCGAGGAGCTCAAGGCGCTTCCGGCCCATGCCGAGACCGACGCCGACACCATCAACGCGGTGATCGAGGAAGCCGGCAAGTTCGCCGCCGAAGTGACCTTCCCGCTCAACATCAGCGGCGACGAGGAAGGCTGCACGCTCGACAAGACCACGCATGAAGTGAAGACCCCCAAGGGCTTCAAGGACGCCTACGCCAAGTACGTCGAAGGCGGCTGGCCCGCCCTGTCGTGCGACCCGGCCTTCGGCGGCCAGGGCCTGCCCTTCGTGGTGAACCAGTGCCTGTTCGAGATGCTCAACAGCGCCAACCAGGCCTGGACCATGTACCCCGGCCTCTCGCACGGCGCCTACGAGGCGCTCGCCGCCCACGGCACCGACGAGCAGAAGAAGACCTACCTGCCCAAGCTCACCAGCGGCGAATGGACCGGCACCATGTGCCTGACCGAGCCGCACTGCGGCACCGACCTGGGCCTGCTGCGCACCAAGGCCGAGCCGCAGCCCGACGGCACCTACCGCATCACCGGCAACAAGATCTTCATCTCGGCCGGCGAGCACGACATGACCAGCAACATCATCCACCTGGTGCTGGCACGCCTTCCCGACGCGCCCAAGGGCAGCAAGGGCATCAGCCTGTTCGTGGTGCCGAAGTTCAAGGTCAAGGCCGACGGCTCGCTGGGCGAGCGCAACCCGATCTTCTGCGCCGGCCTGGAGCACAAGATGGGCATCCACGGCAACGCCACCGCGCAGATCGTGATCGAAGGCGCCACCGGCACCCTGGTGGGCGAGCCCAACAAGGGCCTGGCCGCGATGTTCGTGATGATGAACGCCGCCCGTCTGGGCGTGGGCAACCAGTCGCTGGGCCTGACCGAAGTGGCCTACCAGAACGCGCTGGCCTACGCCAAGGACCGCATCCAGATGCGTTCGCTCTCGGGCGTGAAGGCCAAGGACAAGGAAGCCGACCCCATCATCGTGCACCCCGACGTGCGCAAGATGCTGCTCACGGCCAAGGCCTATGCCGAAGGCGGCCGCGCGCTGCAGATCTTCTGCACGCTGCTGCTCGACAAGGAACACAACCATCCCGACGAGAAGGTGCGCAAGGACTCCGGCGAGCTGGTCGCGCTGCTGACCCCCATCGTCAAGGCCTTCATCACCGACAACGGCCACATCTCCACCAACGCCTGCATGCAGGTGTTCGGCGGCCATGGCTTCATCAAGGAATGGGGCATGGAGCAGTTCGTGCGGGACAACCGCATCAACATGATCTACGAAGGCACCAACACCATCCAGTCGCTGGACCTGCTGGGCCGCAAGGTGCTGGGCAACAACGGCGCGTCGCTCAAGAAGTTCGGCAAGCTCGTCGCGAAGCTGGTGGAGGAAGAAGGCGTGAACGAGAAGATGGCCGAGTTCATCAACCCGATCGCCGGCCTGGGCGACCAGCTCACCAAGTTCACGACCGAGATCGGCTTCAAGGGTTTCCAGAACCCCGACGAAGTGGGCGCCGCCGCCGTCGACTACCTGCGCGTGGCCGGCCACTTCGTGTTCGGCTACCTGTTCGCCCGCATGGCGCAGGTCGCGCTGCGCGAGATCGCCGCCGGCAACACCGACCCCTTCTACGTCGGCAAGCTGCAGACCGCGCGTTTCTACTTCGCCAAGCTGTTCCCCGAGACCGCGACGCTGATGCGCACCGCGCGCGCCGGCAGCAAGGTGCTGATGGACACCGAAGCCGCACTGGCCTGAAGCCGAGAGTCCTTCCTCAACCGACACCCAACCTGGAGCCGCTCATGAAAGCAACGCTTGCAGCCGTCCTGTTCACCGTCACCGCCGCCTCCGCCATGGCGCAAGGCGCGGGCGTCACGCCGGTGGGCCTGTGGCGCAACGTCGACGACAAGACCGGCGAGGTCAAGGCCGAGATCCGCATCGCAGAAGCCAACGGTGCCCTGCTCGGGCGCATCGAGAAGTCGCTGAAGAAGGACGCCAAGCCCGACGCGGTCTGCGAGGAATGCAGCGACGACCGCAAGGGCAAGCCCATCGCGGGCCTGGAGATCATCCGCGGCGGCAAGAAGGCCGAGGGCAAGGACGTCTGGGAAGGCGGAAAGATCCTCGACCCCGAGAACGGCAAGGAATACCGCGCGAGCTTCACGCCTGTAGACGGCGGCAAGAAGCTGGAAGTGCGCGGCTATCTCGGCCCCTTCTGGCGCACCCAAACCTGGAACCGCGTGCAGTAAGCGGCGCACGGTTTCCCACAACACACACCAATCAACATGTCCCGATTTCAAGTGAAGAAGGTCGCCGTGCTCGGCGCCGGCGTGATGGGCGCGCAGATCGCGGCCCACCTCGTCAACGTGCGCGTGCCTGTCGTGCTGTTCGACCTGGCGGCCAAGGAAGGCCCGAAGAACGGCATCGTCACGCGCGCCGTCGACAACCTCAAGAAGCTCAAGCCCGCGCCGCTCGGCGACGTGGCCGACGCCGGCCTGATCGAGCAGGCCAACTACGACGACAACCTCGACAAGCTCGCCGAGTGCGACCTCGTCATCGAGGCCATCGCCGAGCGCATGGACTGGAAGCTCGATCTGTACAAGAAGATCGCGCCGCACGTCGCCAGGCACGCGATCCTGGCCTCCAACACCTCGGGCCTGTCGATCACCAGGCTCAGCGAGGCGCTGCCCGAGGCGCTGAAGCCGCGCTTCTGCGGCATCCACTTCTTCAACCCGCCGCGCTACATGTTCCTGGTGGAGCTGATCAACACGCCCACCACCGAGCCGCAGGTGCTCGACGACCTCGAAGCCTTCGTCACCAGCACGCTGGGCAAGGGCGTGGTGCGCGCGCACGACACGCCCAACTTCATCGCCAACCGCGTCGGCATCGCCGGCATGCTGGCAACGCTGAAGGAAGTCGAGAAGTTCGGCCTCACGCCCGACGTGGTGGACGACCTGACCGGCAAGAAGCTGGGCCGCGCGAGCTCGGGCACCTTCCGCACCGCCGACGTGGTGGGGCTGGACACCATGGCCCACGTCGTGAAGACGCTGCAGGACAACCTCAACGCCGAGACCGACCCGTTCTACGCCAACTTCGCGACGCCGCCCGTGCTCGCCAAGCTGCTCGAGCTGGGCAACCTGGGCCAGAAGACCAAGGCCGGCTTCTTCAAGAAGGCCGGCCGCGACATCCTGCGGTTCGACCTGAAGAGCGGCGAATACGTGCCCGCCGGCGCCAAGGCCGACGAGGTGTACGGCCGCATGCTCAAGAAGCCCGCGGGCGAGCGCCTGAAGCTGCTGCGCGAGAGCGAAGGACCGCAGGGCCAGTTCCTCTGGGCCATCCTGCGCGATGGCTTCCATTACGCGGCCGTGCACCTGGGCGACATCGCCGAGAGCGCGCGCGACATCGACTTCGCCATGCGCTGGGGCTTCGGCATGAAGCAGGGCCCCTTCGAGCTCTGGCAGGAGGCCGGCTGGGCGCAGGTCGCCAAGTGGGTGCAGGAAGACATCGACGCCGGCAAGGCGCTGAGCAGCGCACCGCTGCCCAGGTGGGTGTTCGAAGGCCCGGTGGCCGAGGCCGGCGGCGTGCACACGCCAGAGGGCTCGTGGAGCGCCTCGCAGAACAAGTTCGTGCCGCAGCGCCGCCTGCCGGTGCATGAGCGCCAGCTGTTCCCCGAGAGCGTGCTCGGCGCCAACGCGGCCGATGCCAGCACGGCGGGCACCACCATCAGCGACGAAGGCGACGTGCGCGTGTGGACGCTCGATGGCGAAGTGCTCATCGCCAGCATCCATTCGAAGATGCACGCCATCAGCCCCGACGTGGCCGAGGCGCTCGGCGCCGCGGTCGACCTGGCCGAGGCCGAGTACAAGGGCCTGGTGATCTGGTCGCCCGACGAGGTGTTCTCGGTCGGCGCCGACCTGCAGGCGATGCTGCCGGCCTTCGTGGTCGCGGGCATCGGCGCGGTCGAGGGCGCGGAAGAAGAGCTGCAGAACGTGATGCTCAAGATCCGCTACGCCAACGTGCCGGTGATCTCGGCCGTGCGCGGCATGGCGCTGGGCGGCGGCTGCGAGCTGGCCATCCACTCGGCCAAACGCGTTGCCGCGATGGAAAGCTACATCGGCCTCGTAGAAGTGGGCGTGGGCCTGATTCCCGGCGCGGGCGGCCTGACCTACATCGCCCGCCGCGCGGCCGAGAACGCCTCGGCCTCCACCGGCACCGACCTGCTGCCCTTCCTCACCGAAGGCTTCACCGCCGCCGCGATGGCGAAGGTGGGCACCGGCGCGCTCGACTCGAAGAAGCTGGGCTACCTGCTCGATAGCGACGTGATCGTGCCGAACAAGGACGAGTTGCTGTATGTGGCCCTGCAGCAGGCCAAGGCCATGGCCGACGCCGGCTACCGCCCGCCGCTGCGCCGCACCTTCCGCGTGGCCGGCCGCAGCGGCGCCGCCACCATCAAGGGCCAGCTCGTGAACATGCGCGACGGCGGCTTCATCAGCGCGCACGACTTCCACATCGCCAGCCTGATCGCCAACGTGGTCACCGGTGGAGACGTGGACGCGGGCTCGCTCGTGACCGAGGAATACCTGATGACGCTGGAGCGCAAGGCGTTCTGCTCGCTCATCGTGCATCCCAAGACGCAGGAGCGGATCATGGGGATGCTCAGCACCGGCAAGCCAGTGCGCAACTGACGCGAGCGATGCCCCTCTTTCTCCTTCCCCCTCTGGGGGAAGGCCGGGATGGGGGCAAGCAGCCTATGCAAAACCAAGCCACTCCCAACGCGCAACAGAACGCCCGCACCCTGCGGCGCGAGATGACCGACTCCGAACGCAAGCTCTGGAGCGGGCTGCGTGGCGAGCAACTGGGAGTGAAGTTCCGCAGGCAGCATCCGCTTGGCAACTACATCGCCGACTTCGCATGCCTCGGCCCTAAGCTGATCGTCGAACTCGACGGATCGCAACACCAGGCGCAGGCCGGCCATGACGCCCGACGTGACGCTTTCCTGCGTGCGCAGGGATTCGACGTGCTGCGTTTCGGATCGAACGATCCGTTTGTCAACTTTGAAGGGGTGCTGCAGGCGATTGCCAATCGACTTGGCGAATTGACGGCCGTCTGCCCCCATCCCAACCTTCCCCCAGAGGGGGAAGGAGCCAAATCCAGGAGCCTTCCATGAAGCAAGTACAAGACGCCTACATCGTCTCCGCCACCCGCACCCCCATCGGCAAGTCGCACCGGGGCTACTTCCGCAACTACCGCCCCGACGACCTGCTGGCCACCACGCTGCGCGCCGCCCTCGCGGCGGTGCCGAGCCTCGACCCGAAGGCCATCGAGGACATCATCTGCGGCTGCGCGATTCCCGAATCGCAGCAGGGCCTGAACGTCGCGCGCATCGGCGCGGTGCTGGCCGGCCTGCCGACCAGCGTGGGCGGCATCACCGTCAACCGCTTCTGCGCATCGGGCCTGTCGGCCGTGCAGATGGCCGCCGACCGCATCCGCGTGGGCGAGGCCGACGTGATGATCGCGGCCGGTGTCGAGAGCATGAGCATGGTGCCGATGATGGGCAACTCGCCCTCGCTGTCGCCTGCCATCTTCGAACGCGAAGGCGACGTGGGCATCGCCTACGGCATGGGCCTCACGGCCGAGAAGGTGGCGCAGCAGTGGAAGGTGAGCCGCGAGGCGCAGGACGAGTTCGCGCTCGCCTCGCACCAGAAGGCGCTGGCCGCGCAGCAGGCCGGCAAGTTCGCCGACGAGATCACGCCCATCGAGGTGACCGATCGCACGCCGAACCTGGAGACCGGCGAGTCCATCGCCAGGACCCGCACGGTCAATCTCGACGAAGGCGCGCGCCCCGACACCAGCCTCGAAGGCCTGGCCAAGCTGCGCACCGTGTTCGCCGCGCGCGGCACCGTGACGGCGGGCAACAGCTCGCAGACCTCGGACGGCGCCGGTGCGCTCATCCTGGCCAGCGAGAAGGCGGTGAAGCAGTTCGGCCTGACGCCGCTCGCGCGCTTCGTGAGCTTCGCCAGCAAGGGCGTGCCGCCGCACATCATGGGCATCGGCCCGATCGAGGCCATTCCCGCCGCGCTGCGCTATGCCGGCCTGAAGCACGAGGACATCGACTGGTTCGAGCTCAACGAAGCCTTCGCGGCGCAGTCGCTGGCGGTCATCAACACGCTGGGGCTCGATGCGTCGAAGGTCAATCCGATGGGCGGCGCGATCGCGCTGGGCCATCCGCTGGGCGCCACCGGTGCCATCCGCTCGGCCACCGTGGTGCACGCGCTGCGCCGCGAGAACCTGAAGTACGGCATGGTCACGATGTGCGTGGGTATGGGGCAGGGCGCAGCCGGCATCTTTGAGCGGGTCTGACCCGCAGCGCGCAAGGCACCGACACGAGTGCCGGTTCAACGAAGGAGACAGCTTCATGCAGACGCAGCAGCAGCTTCCGGTCGACGGCGGCGCCCAGCAACTGGCGGTGCGCCGCTACGAACCCGCCGGCACGCCGCGCGCGAGCGTGGTGATCGGCGGCGCGATGGGCGTGCGCCAGTCCTTCTACGAGCCCTTCGCGCAATGGCTCTCGCAGCAGGGCCTGCGCGTCTGGACCTTCGACTACCGGGGCTCGGGCGACTCGCGCGGCAACCTGCCGCTGCGCGAGGTCGATGCCGACCTGTTCGACTGGGCGCGCGACTACGAAGCGGTGATCGATGCCGCCAAGGCCGCGGCGCCCGGTGCGCCGCTCTACCTGCTGGGACACAGCCTCGGCGCGCAGCTGCCGGGCTTCCTGCAGCGGCCGGAGCAGGTCGATGGCCTCGTGAGCATCGCGGCCGGGAGCGGCTACTGGCGCGAGAACGCGCCGAAGCTCAAGCGCACCATCCTCTACTTCTGGTTCGTGCTGGTGCCGCTGGTCACGCGGCTGTTCGGCTATTTCCCGGGCCGCAAGCTCAGGAAGGTGGGCGATCTGCCGCGCGGCGTGATCCTGCAGTGGCGGCGTTGGTGCCTCAATCCGCGCTACAGCGTCGGCGCCGAGGGCGAACTCGCCGCGCGCAGCTACAACCGCGTGCGCTTTCCGGTGCTCGCGCTGTCGATGACCGACGACGAGCTCATGACGCTCGCTGGCACCAACAGCCTGTTGAGCTTCTATGCCGGCGCGCCGAGCGCCATCGAGCGCATCGCGCCGGCCGACGTGCAGGCGCGCCGCATCGGCCACTTCGGCTTCTTCCGCGAGCAGTTCAGCCAGAGCCTCTGGCCGAGCACGGTGGACAAGCTGCACAGGCTCGCTTCGCTTACTGCGGTGCAGCACGCCGACGTCCCGCACACGACTGCGTGACGCCGGCCACCGGAGGCACACTGCCGCCATGACGACGAGCACGCACCCCTTCGACAAGGCCCTGAAGATCCACCACAGCGACATCCGCGTGGGACACTTCACCGGCATGACCAGCCCCGACTACTGGAACATGGTCGGGCCCTTCGGCGGCACCACCGCGGCGCTCGCGCTGCAGTCTGTGATGCAGCATCCCGACGTGCTGGGCACGCCCATCGCGATCACGGTCAACTACGCGGCGGCGCTCGAAGCCGGCGCCTTCGACATCCAGGCCACGGCCGTGCGCACCAACCGCTCCACGCAGCACTGGACGGTGCAGATCACGCAGGCCGGCGCCAGCGGGGCGCCCAACATGACGACCACCGCCACGGTGGTGACCGCCGCGCGCCGCGAGACCTGGGGCGAGAGCGACATGCCCATGCCCGCGTCGCCCAGGCCCGAGACGGTCGAGCGCATGAGCATCGGCCCCTCGGGCGTGGCGTGGATCAAGCAGTACGAGATGCGCCCCTTCAGCGGCGGCATTCCCGCGAAGTGGGACGAGAGCCTGAGCCACAGCGAAACCCGCATCTGGCTGCGCGACGCCGAGCCCAGGCCGCTGGACTTCGCATCGCTGGCCGCGATGAGCGACATGTTCTATCCGCGCGTGTGGCTGCGCCGCGCGAAGCACGTGCCGGCGGGCACGGTGTCGATCACCACCTACTTCCATGCCGGGCCGCAGCAGCTCGCGGAAGTCGGCACCGGCTACCTGCTAGGCCGCGCCGCGGGCCAGCAGTTCTTCAACGGCTTCTTCGACCAGACGGCGCATCTGTGGAGCGAGAAGGGCGTGCTGCTCGCCACCTCGAACCAGATCGTCTACTACAAGGAATAGCGACATGGCCGCCCTGCAGAAAGCCGCACTCATCGTCGGCGCCGGCGACGCCACCGGCGGCGCCATCGCCCGCCGCTTCGCGCGCGAAGGTTTCGCCACCTGCGTCACGCGGCGCAGCCTCGACAAGCTGCAGCCGCTGGTCGCGCAGATCGAGGCCGACGGCGGCCGCGCGCACGCCTTCGCATGCGACGCGCGCAAGGAAGAGGAAGTGGTCGCGCTCGTCGAGCAGATCGAATCGACCATCGGGCCCATCGAGGTGATGGTGTTCAACATCGGCGCCAACGTGCCCGAGAGCATCCTCACCGAGACCGCGCGCAAGTACTTCAAGGTGTGGGAGATGGCCTGCTTCTCGGGCTTCCTCAACGGGCGCGAGGTGGCCAAACGCATGGTGGCGCGCGAGATGCCCAGGAGCGGCCATCGCGGCACGATCATCTTCACCGGCGCCACGGCCTCGCTGCGCGGCGGCGCCAACTTCGGCGCCTTCTCCGGCGCCAAGATGGCGCTGCGCGCGTTGGCCCAATCGATGGCGCGCGAGCTCGGGCCGCAGGGCATCCACGTGGCGCACGTGGTGGTCGACGGGGCCATCGACACCGAATTCATCCGCAGCAACTTCCCCGAGCGCTACGCGCTGAAGGAAAGCGACGGCATCCTGAACCCCGACCACATCGCCGACAGCTACTGGATGCTGCATTCGCAGCCGCGCGACGCCTGGACGCACGAGCTCGACCTGCGCCCGTGGTCCGAGAAGTTCTGAAGAATTCCAGGAAGGAGACAAGAGCAATGACGAAATCCGTCGACTTCTATTTCGACTTCGGCAGCCCTGCCGCCTACCTGGCCGCGACGCAGCTCCCACACGTGTGCGCCGACACCGGCGCGCAGCTGGTGTGGAAGCCCATGCTGCTCGGCGGCGTGTTCCTGGCCACCGGCAACCACTCGCCGGCCGAGATCAAGCCCAAGGGCCCGTACATGACGACGGACCTGAAGCGCTTCGCGAAGCGCTACGGCGTGCCCTTCGCGCACAACCCGCACTTCCCGATCAACACGCTGCTGCTGATGCGCGGCGCCACCGGCATCCAGATGAAGGAGCCCGAGCGCTTCGGCGCGTATGTGGACGCGGTCTACCACGCGATGTGGGTGGAGCCCCGGAACATGAACGACCCGGCGATCGTCGGCGCCGTCTTGCAGAATGCGGGCTTCGACGCGCCCGCGCTGCTCGCGCTGGCCGGTGCGCAGGAAACCAAGGACCGGCTCAAGGCCGTCACCCAGGAAGCCGTGGAGCGAGGCGTGTTCGGCGCGCCCACCATGTTCGTCGGCGACGAAATGTTCTGGGGCCAGGACCGGCTGGATTTCGTACGCGAAGCACTCGACGCCGCCTGAGGGCGGCACCACCCGTTTCATCCAAGGATCTTTCTATGAGCGACATCCTCGTCCACACCGAAGCCGGTGTGATGACCATCACCTTCAACCGCGTCGACAAGAAGAACTCGATCACCAGCGGCATGTACGCCGAACTGGCCGACGCGCTAGCCACGGCGGAAACCGATGCGGCCGTGCGCTGCGTGCTGATCCAGGGCGACCCGACGATCTTCAGCGCGGGCAACGACATCGGCGACTTCCTCAATGCACCGCCGGCCACGCAGGAATCGCCGGTGTTCCGCTTCCTTCGGGGCATCGCGACCTTTCCCAAGCCGCTCGTCGCTTCGGTGTGCGGTCCGGCCGTCGGCATCGGCACCACGATGCTGTTCCACTGCGACCTCGTCTACGCGGGCGACAACGCCGCCTTCTCGATGCCCTTCGTGAACCTCGGCCTGTGCCCCGAGGCGGCTTCGAGCCTGCTGGTGCCGCAGATGCTGGGCTACCACCGCGCCGCCGAGGCGCTGCTGCTGGGCGAACCCTTCATGGCCGAGGCTGCGCTCGAAGTGGGCCTGGTCAACCGCGTGGTGCCGCCGACCGAGGCGAACGCCATCGCCCAGGCGCAGGCCCGCAAGCTGGCGGCCAAGCCACTGAGCGCGCTGGTGGAAACCAAGCGCCTGCTGAAGAAGGGCCAGATGCCCGCCGTGCTGGAGCGCATGGGCGAGGAGGGCGCGAGCTTCGGGCGCATGCTGCGCGAACCGGCTGCGCGGGAGGCGTTCAGCGCCTTCATGGAAAAGCGCAAGCCGGATTTCAGCAAGTGCTGAAATCCGACGCCTCGCCAGAGGCGTAGCCACGCAAGTGGCGTGAGCAAGCTTTCGTCAAAAGCGCAAGCCGGATTTCTCCAAGGTCTGACAAGGGTCGGAAGCGCCTTCCGGGGCTTGCACGCTTACACTGTCCTGCGTGCAAGCCTCGGAGACAAGAACGCTCAAGACGCCCGTCCACCGGGCGAATGATGCTACTGAAAAAGTAGCATCCGGCATCTCGCGCAGGCGTACTTTAGGTTTGCTGGCCGGCACCCTGGCCGCCCCCTCGCTGGCCTTGGCGCGCATCCGGCCGCTGCGCATCGGCGTCATCGGTTCATGGTCCGGCCCCTACGCGGGCGGCGGCCGGCAGTTCGATGCCGGCATGTCCGTGTGGCTCGCGGCGCACAACCAGCACATCGCCGGAAGGCCGGTCGAACTGCTGCGGCGCGACGTGCCGGGCAGCGCCCCCGACCAAGCCCGCCGCCAGGCGCTCGACCTTGTGGAAAGCGAGCGCGTCGAGTTGCTCGCGGGCCTGGACTTCAGTTCCAACGCCTATGCCGTCGGCAACGTTGCCACGCAGGCCAGACTGCCGCTGATCGTGATGAACGCGGCGTCCTCGGGCATCACGGTGCGCTGCCCGTATGCGGTGCGCGTGTCATTCACCATCGGGCAGGTCACGATGCCTTTGGCCCGATGGGCGCTGCAGCAGGGGCTGCGCGACGTCTGCACCGTGGTGGCCGACTACGCCTCGGGCGTCGATGCCGAGAGCGCCTTCGTCTCGGGCTTCACCGCGGGCGGCGGCCGCATCGGCGCGATGCTGCGGGTGCCGCTGGCCACGCTGGACTACTCGGCCTACATGCTGCGGCTGCGCGAACTGAAGCCGCAGGCGGTGTTCTTCTTCCTGCCTTCGGGGCAGATGCCGGCCACCTTTCTCAAGTTCTGGCGCGACCGGGGCATGGCCGACACCGGCATCCGCCTGCTGGCCACGGGCGACGCCACCGACGACCACTACCTGGAAGGCATCGGCGAGCTGGCCGACGGCCTCGTCACCAGCCACCACTATTCCTTCGCCCACGACTCGCCGGCCAACCGGCGCTTCACCGGCGTCTTCGAGACCGAATACGGCAGCCATCTGCGGCCCGGCTATTTCGCGGTCGCGGCGCACGACGCGCTGGAGGCCATCGACGCCGCGATGGCCTCGCCGGCCGCACGCGGCAACGCGGGCGGAGAGCGGCTGGTGGATGCGTTCCGCGGGCTGAAGCTCGAAAGCCCGCGCGGGCCTGTCGAGATCGATGCCCACACCCGCGACATCGTGCAGACGGTGTACATCCGCCGTGTGGAGCGGCGCGACGGGCGGTGGGTCAACCGCGAGTTCGAACGTTTCGAGCGGGTGCGCGACCCTGGGGTTTGAGGTTTCGGGGGAGCGGACAGCCGAACGCAGAGGGCGCGAAGGTTCCGCAGAGATCGCAGAAGAAATCCAAAGAAATCTGGTTTTTCTTTCGCGTCCTTCGCGAAACCTTCGCGCCCTCTGCGTTCGGCTGTCCGGCTCCTTCAGCCGCGAATCAGGCGTCCGGTTTCTCGATCGGCCTCGGACGGCCGTTGTCGTCGATGGCCACGTAGGTGAAGGTGGCCTGCGTCACCTTGATGTACTCGCCCTGCGCGCGGAAGCGCTCGGCGAAGACTTCGACCATGACCGTGACCGACGTGCGCCCGATGCGCACCAGCTTCGAATAGAACGACAGGATGTCGCCCAGGCGCACCGGCTGCTTGAAGATGAACTCGTTGACCGCCACCGTGGCCTGCCGGCCCTTGGCGTAGCGCGCGGGGATGACGGAGCCGGCCAGGTCGCACTGGGCCATGACCCAGCCGCCGAAGATGTCGCCGTTGGCGTTGCAGTCCGCCGGCATCGGAATGACCTTGAGCACCAGCTCCATGTCCGTGGGCAGGCTCTTGAGGGTGGCGGCGGCCGTGGAGGCGGCACTGGAAGTATCTGACATGGGCACAATCTGGAACAAACAAGCAACCACGATTGTCCCCCATGCGCCGCAGCGGCGAAGCCCTTCCTTCCTCCCACGCCGCCGGCGGCCAGGCGCCGGCACCCGCAGGCGATCGCTCCGACTGGGCGACCCTGCGCCGGCTGTTCCCCTATCTCTGGCAGTACAAGTGGCGCGTGCTCGCCGCGCTGGCCTTCATGGTCGGCGCCAAGGTGGCCAACGTCGGCGTGCCGGTGCTGCTGAAGAACCTGGTCGACACGATGACGCCCAAGCCCGGTGCTCCGGACTTGGCCCAGGCGCTGCTCATCGTGCCCATCGGGCTGCTGCTGGCCTACGGGCTGCTGCGCTTCTCGACCTCGCTGTTCAGCGAACTGCGCGAGCTGATCTTCGCCAAGGCCACCGAGGGCACGGCCCGGCAGATCGCGCTGGAGGTGTTCCGCCACCTGCATTCGCTGAGCCTGCGCTTTCACCTGGAGCGCCAGACCGGCGGCATGACGCGCGACATCGAGCGCGGCACGCGCGGCGTGCATTCGCTGATCTCGATGTCGCTCTACAGCATCGTGCCCACCATCATCGAGCTGGTGCTGGTGCTCACCATCCTGGGCGTGAAGTTCGATGCCTTCTTCGTGTGGATCACGGTGGCGGCGCTGGTGCTGTACATCGTCTTCACCGTTACCGTGACCGAGTGGCGCACGAAGTTCCGCAAGACCATGAACGAGCTCGACTCGGTGGCGCAGAGCCGCGCGGTCGATTCGCTGCTGAACTACGAGACCGTCAAGTACTTCAACAACGAGGACTTCGAGGCCGGCCGCTACGACGCCAGCCTCGACCGCTACCGCAAGGCCGCCATCAAGAGCCAGCGCACGCTGAGCATGCTCAACACCGGCCAGCAGGCGCTCATCGCGATCAGCCTGGTGCTGATGCTGTGGCGCGCGACCTCGGGCGTGGTCGACGGGCGCATGACGCTGGGCGACCTGGTGATGGTCAACGCCTTCATGATCCAGCTCTACATTCCGCTCAATTTCCTGGGCGTGATCTATCGCGAGATCAAGCAGAGCCTGACCGACCTCGACAAGATGTTCGTGCTGATGGAAAAGGAGCGCGAGGTGCGCGACGCGCCCGGCGCGCAGCCGCTGGCCGGCGTGGATGCCACGGTGCGCTTCGAGGACGTGAGCTTCGCCTACGAGCCCGCGCGGCCCATCCTCAAGCACGTGAGCTTCGAGATCCCGGCCGGCAAGACGGTGGCTGTGGTCGGCCCCTCGGGCTCGGGGAAGTCGACGCTGGCGCGGCTGCTGTACCGCTTCTATGACGTGCAGCAAGGCCGCATCACCATCGGCGGCGAGGACATCCGCGAGGTCACGCAGTCGAGCGTGCGCAAGGCCATAGGCATCGTTCCGCAGGACACGGTGCTCTTCAACGACACCGTCGAATACAACATCGCGTACGGCCGCCCGGGCGCCACGCGTGAAGAGGTGGAAGCCGCCGCCCGCGCCGCGCGCATCCACGACTTCATCGTCGCCACGCCCAAGGGCTACGAAACGACGGTGGGCGAGCGCGGCCTGAAGCTCTCGGGCGGCGAGAAGCAGCGCGTGGCCATCGCCCGCACGCTGCTGAAGAACCCGCCGATCATGATCTTCGACGAGGCCACCTCGGCGCTCGACTCGGCCAACGAGCGCGCCATCCAGTCTGAACTCAAGAATGCCGCGCAGGGCAAGACCACACTGGTCATTGCGCACCGGCTGTCGACGGTGGTCGATGCGCACGAGATCCTGGTGCTCGAAAGCGGCGTGATCGTCGAGCGCGGCACGCATGCGCAGCTGCTCGCGAAGCAGGGGCGCTACGCGCAGATGTGGGCTTTGCAGAAGAGCGAAGCAGCACCGCTGATGTAGCGCGATCATCCGTTCCTTCTTTTTTATCGATTCCAGGAGTTCAGACGTGCCGAACAAGATCCCCCTGCTGGTGCTCAACAGCCTCTCGAGCGCCCACCAGGCCCAGATCGCCGAGGTCTACGACATGACCTACGCCTTCGACCCCGGGCAGCGCGCGGCTGCCATTGCCCAGCACGGCAGGAAGTTCCGTGCGGTGCTGACCATCGGCGTAATCGGCATCACGCCCGAGGAGATCGACGCGATGCCCGCGCTGGAGCTGGTCTGCTGCATGGGCGCGGGCTACGAAGGCGTGCCGCTCGAGGTGACGCGCGCCCGCGGCATCGCGACCGCCAACGGTGCCGGCACCAACGACGACTGCGTGGCCGACCATGCCTTCGGCCTCCTGATCGGCATCGTGCGTGAGTTCCGCAAGCTCGACCGGCTGTGCCGCGAAGGCGTGTGGCGCGAAGCGATCCCGCAGCCGCCGAACGTGTCGGGCAAGAAGCTGGGCATCCTGGGCATGGGCACCATCGGCCAGAAGATCGCCAAGCGCGCCGCGGCCTTCGACATGGAAGTGGGCTATCACAACCGCAAGCCGAAGGAGGGCGCGGCGCAGCGCTACTTCGACGACCTGAAGTCGCTCGCCGCATGGGCCGACTTCCTCGTGCTGGCCGCGCCGGGCGGCCCGGCGACGAAGCACCTGGTCAATGCCGAAGTGCTCGATGCGCTGGGGCCGCAGGGCTACCTGGTGAGCATCGGCCGCGGCAGCGTGGTCGACACCGAGGCGCTGGCCGCGGCGCTGCGCGAGAACCGCATCGCCGGTGCAGGCCTCGACGTGTACGAGAGCGAGCCGAAGCGGCCCGAGCCGCTGATCGGGCTGGACAACGTGCTGCTCACGCCGCACATGGCGGGCTGGTCGCCCGAGGCGACGCAGAAGTCGGTGGACCACTTCCTCGCGAATGCCGAAGGGCACTTCGCGGGGCGCGGCGTCGTCACGCCGATCTGATGCATCTGCTCCTTCCCCCGCCGGGGGAGGGAGTCAAGCCAATACCGAGGGGCGGCGCGCCGCCCAGCCGCATGCCTGGTCATACGCATGCCCGAGCCGCAGCACCTCGAGATCCGAATGGATCGGCCCCGCCAGCTGCAGTCCCATCGGCAGCCCGCCTTCGCCGAAACCCGCGCGCACGTTGAGCGTCGGAAGCCCTGCCAGCGTGAAGGGCGTGACGATTTCCATCCAGCGGTGATAGGTGTCGCTCTTCACGCCGGCCACTTCGGAAGGCCAGTGCAGCTCGGCGTCGAAGGGAAAGACCTGCGCCGTCGGCGCCAGCACGAAGTCGAAGCGCTCGAAGAGCTTGAGGAAGGCACGGTACACGTTCGAGCGGTACACCGAAGCCTGGTAGAGCGAGGCCGCGTCGAGGTGCCGGCTCTGCTCGATCTCCCATTGGGCCTCGGGCTTGAGCTGCGCGAACAGCTTCGGATCGCTCAGGTAGGCGCCCAGCTTGCCGCCCACCAGCAGCTGCCGCAGTCGCAGCCAGGCGCTCCAGTTGTGCTCGCGAGGCACGTCGAGCGTGCAGGGCTCGACCTCGCAGCCGATGTCGCGGAAGGTGCCGAGTGCCTTCTCGCCGAGCTCGCGGATGCCGGGCTCCAGCGGCAGTTCGGGCCAGATGCTGCCGAGCCAGCCGATGCGCAGGCCCTTGGCGTCGCCCTCCAGCCGCAGTTCGTCAGGCGAGGGCAGGGCGTGCGGCGACGACAGCGGCACGCGCGCGTCGAAGCCCGCCTGCACGGCCAGCAGCCGCGCCGCGTCTTCCACCGTGCGCGCCATCGGGCCTTCGCAGCCCAGCTGCTGGAAGAAGAGTTCCTCGTCGGGGTTGCCCGGCACGCGTCCGCGCGAGGGGCGCATGCCGATCACGTTGTTGAAGGCCGCCGGGTTGCGAAGCGACCCCATCATGTCGCTGCCGTCCGCCACGGGCAGGATGCCCAGGGCCAGCGCCACCGCGGCGCCGCCGCTGCTGCCGCCCGCGCTGCGCTCGGGCGCATAGGCGTTGCGTGTGATGCCGAACACCGGGTTGTAGGTGTGCGAGCCGAGCCCGAACTCGGGCGTGTTGGTCTTGCCGATGACGATGGCGCCGGCGGCCCTGGCGCGCGCCACGTGCAGGCTGTCTGCGCGGGCAGCGGAGCGCGGCGACAGCGGGGAGCCCATCGAAGTCGGCAGGCCGGCCGCATGGCTCAGGTCCTTCACCGCCAGCGGAAAGCCGTGCATCCAGCCGCGCCGTTCGCCACGTGCCAGCTCGGCGTCGCGCTCGTCCGCCTCGGCCAGCGACTGCTGCGGATCGCGCAGCGACACGATGGCGTTGAAGCGCGGGTTCAGCGCCTCGATGCGGGCCAGCGAGGCCTGCATCAGTTCCCGGCAGGACACCTCGCGCGCAGCGATGCGGCGGGAGAGTTCGGTGGCGCTGAGGTCGAGCAGGTCGGCTTGAGGCATGGCGGATGAGGGAAAAGGAGGGGGCGCCCAGTATGGCGCGGCGCTCGCATAATCGCCGCGTATGGAAACAAAGTGGCTCGAAGACTTCATCAGCCTTGCGGAAACCCGCAGCTTCAGCCGCTCGGCCCAGTTGAGGCACGTGACGCAGCCGGCGTTCTCCCGCCGCATCCAGGCGCTCGAAGGCTGGGCCGGCACCGACCTGGTGGACCGAAGCTCGTACCCGACCCGGCTCACGCCCGCGGGCCAGACGCTCTACAGCCAGGCCATCGAGATGCTGCAGTCGCTGCAGAGCACCCGCGCCATGCTGCGCGGCCACTCGGCCGCCGGGCAGGACGTGATCGAGATCGCGGTGCCGCACACGCTGGCCTTCACCTTCTTTCCCTCTTGGGTGACCAGCCTCAGGGAGCATTTCGGTCCCATCAAGAGCCGGCTGATCGCGCTCAACGTGCATGACGCGGTGCTGCGGCTCGTCGAAGGCAGCTGCGACCTGCTGATCGCCTACCACCACCCCTCGCAGCCGCTGCAGCTCGACGCCAACAAGTACGAGATGGTCAGCCTCGGCCAGGAAACCGTGGCTCCCTGGGTCAAGGCCGACGCCGAGGGCGCGCCGCGCTACCGCCTGCCGGGCCGCCCGGGCCAGCCGCTCCCGTACCTGGGCTATGCGCCCGGCGCCTACCTGGGCCGCGTGGTCGACCAGCTGCTGAAGGAATCGGGCACCGCCATCCACCTCGACCGGGTCTACGAGACCGACATGGCCGAGGGCCTGAAGGTGATGGCGCTCGAAGGACACGGCATCGCCTTCCTGCCGCAGAGCGCGGTGCGCAAGGAGATCAAGGCGCGCAAGCTGGTGAGCGCGCTGCCGCCGGAGATCGACAGTCTGGAGGCGACCATGGAGATCCGCGCGTATCGGGAACGCCCCGGCACGCCGGCTCCGCTCAAGGCCGGCGCCGGCCGCGCCGCGCTGAAGGCGGCCGACACCCTGCAGCCCAAGCGCACGGCCGATGCGCTGTGGTCCTATCTCGTCGGCACCCAGCCGCAGCGCTGACGGCAGGGCGGCTTCACCGGAATTTGTGCATCGCACAATCTATAAATGCCGCGCATAGGCCCTCCCGCAAAAGGCATTGGCGCACCGAATCCGGCGCCACTACAGTCGCGGCTGCTTTTCGCTGTCACGATCCCAACCCACGGCACGCGCCCTGCGCGTGCTTTTTTTTAAGCCGAGGAATCTCCCATGAGCTCCAATTTCAGGACGGAACACGATTTCCTCGGCGAGAAGCAGATCCCCGCCATCGCCTACTGGGGCGTGCATACGGCGCGAGCGGTCGAGAACTTCCCCATCTCCGGCACCCGCATCTCGGCCATGCCCGACCTGGTGCGCGCGCTGGCCTACGTGAAGAAGGCCGCCACCCGGGCCAACGCCGACCTCGGCGCCATCGACCGCGACCGCGCCGCGGCCATCATCCTGGCCTGCGACGACATCGTCGACGGCAAGCTGCTCGACGAGTTCGTGGTCGACGTGATCCAGGGCGGCGCCGGCACCTCGACCAACATGAACGCCAACGAGGTCATCTGCAACCTCGCGCTGGAGAAGCTGGGCCACGAGAAGGCGCGCTACGACGTGCTGCACCCCAACGACCACGTCAACGCCTCGCAGAGCACCAACGACGTGTACCCCACCGCGGTGCGCCTGGCGCTGTGGTTCGCCATCGGCCGGCTGCTCGAGTCGATGGCTTCGCTGCGCCGCGCCTTCGAGGCCAAGGCGCTGGAGTTCAAGGACATCCTCAAGATCGGCCGCACCCAGCTGCAAGACGCCGTGCCGATGACGCTGGGCCAGGAGTTCCTGACCTACGCCGTCATGATCGAGGAGGACGAGGCCCGCCTGCGCGAGGCGCGCGCCCTCATCGAGGAAATCAACCTCGGCGCCACCGCCATCGGCACCGGCATCAACGCGCCGCACGGCTACGCGAACCTGGCCTGCCAGTACCTCGCCGAGCAGACCGGCGTGCCGCTGAAGCAGGCCGCCAACCTGGTCGAGGCCACGCAGGACACGGGCGCGTTCGTGCAGCTGTCGGGCGTGCTCAAGCGCGTGGCGACCAAGCTCAGCAAGACCTGCAACGACCTGCGGCTGCTCTCCAGCGGCCCCCAGGCCGGCTTCGGCGAGATCCGGCTGCCGGCGCGGCAGGCGGGCTCCTCGATCATGCCGGGCAAGGTCAACCCGGTGATCCCGGAAGTCATGAACCAGGTGGCGTTCGAGGTCATCGGCAACGACATCACCGTGACGCTGGCATCCGAAGCCGGCCAACTGCAGCTCAACGCCTTCGAGCCGATCATGGGCTGGAGCCTCTTCAAGAGCATCCAGCACCTGGGCCGCGCGTGCACCACGCTGCAGCACAACTGCGTGGAAGGCATCGAGGCCAACCGCGAGTTCCTTGCGAAGCGGGTGCGCGAGTCGGTCACGCTGGTCACGGCGCTGAACCCGCTCATCGGCTACGAGAAGGCCGCGCTGATCGCCAAGACCGCCCTGGCCACGGGCGGTCCGATCGACCTGGTGGCCGAGTCGCTGGGCATCATGACCCGTGCCGAGATGGACGCGCTGCTGGTGCCGGAGAACCTGACGCAACCTGTAAGATTGGCCGCACCCGTTCCCCCCGCGGCCGTGCCGACAGGCACGGAGGCTGCTAATCCTCCCCCATCGGCGTCATGACGGGACACATGCACCAGACAAGCGCCCACCCCTGCACGGAACTGCACAGTTCGGTATGCCGTGCACCGGGGTGGTTACCGATGCGCCCAAGAACAGTGTGTGTCTAGAATTTCGCTGTGTTTCTTTCTGTCTAATTCCCAAGGAGTCTTCTGATGAAAAAGCAATTGCTCGCGCTGGCCGTGACGGCGTTCGTGGCAACCGGCGCGTTCGCGCAGGCCACCGATACCCTCGCCAAGATCAAGGAGCGCGGCGCGGTGAACCTGGGCGTGCGTGACTCTTCCGGCCTGGCCTACACCCTGGGCGGCGGCAAGTACGTCGGCTTCCACACCGAAATGGCCGAGAACATCATCAAGGACCTGAGCAAGGACCTCGGCAAGCCCCTGACCATCAACTACCAGGTGATCACGTCGCAGAACCGCGTGCCCCTGGTCCAGAACGGCACCATCGACTTCGAGTGCGGTTCCACCACCAACAACGCGTCCCGCCAGAAGGACGTCGATTTCGCCTACACCACCTACGTGGAAGAAATCCGTATCCTCACCAAGGCCAATTCCGGCATCAACGGCATCGCCGACCTGAAGGGCAAGGTCGTGGCCACCACCACCGGCACCACCTCGGTCCAGACGCTGCGCAAGAACAAGCGCGCCGAAGGCGTCGACTTCAAGGAAGTCATGGGCAAGGACCACGCCGACAGCTTCCTGCTGCTCGAATCGGGCCGCGCCGATGCCTTCGTGATGGACGGCTCCATCCTGGCCGCCAACGCCGCCAAGTCGAAGAACCCCAAGGACTTCAAGATCGTCGGCGAAGTGCTGTCGGTCGAACCCATCGCCTGCATGCTGCCCAAGGGCGACGCCAAGCTGAAGAAGGCCGTCGACGACAGCATCGTGCGCCAGATCAAGGACGGCTCGCTGGCCAAGCTGTACGACAAGTGGTTCATGCAGCCGATCCCCCCGAACAACGTCAACCTGAACATGCCGGCTTCGGAAGGCACCAAGGCCGCATGGGCCAACCCGAACGACAAGCCCATGGAAGCCTACGCCCCCAAGTAAGGCGTCGCGAGACCTGAAAAGCCAAGCCCGCGCGGCACCCTGCCGACGCGGGCTTTTCGATGCAATGGGCGCGGGCCCTGACCCGCGAAGGAGGATGGATGCTGAACCTGGACATGTCGGTCTTTTGCCAGGACACGCTCACCAATGAAGTGGTCGCAAGCTGCTTCGCACGCGGATCGGACCAGACCTATCTGCAATGGATGTTGACTGCATGGGGCTGGACCGTGAGCGTGGCGCTCACGGCCCTGTTCCTGGCGCTGGTCGTGGGCTCGATCATCGGCACGTTGCGCACGCTGCCCGACAGCCCCTGGCTGGTCCGGTTCGGCAACGCGTGGGTGGAGCTGTTCCGCAACGTCCCCCTGCTGGTCCAGGTGTTCATCTGGTACTTCGTGCTGCCCAAGATGATCCCGCCGATGCGCGACCTGCCGCCTTTCGTGCTGGTGGTCTGCGCGCTGGGCTTCTTCACCTCGGCGCGTATCGCCGAGCAATTGCGCTCGGGCATCCAGGCGCTGCCGCGCGGCCAGCGCTACGCGGGCATGGCCGTGGGCTTCACGACGCCGCAGTACTACCGCTTCGTGCTGCTGCCCATGGCGTACCGGATCATCATGCCGCCGCTGACCAGCGAATCAATGAACATCTTCAAGAATTCGTCGGTGGCCTTCGCGGTGTCGATTCCCGAGCTCACGCAGTTCTACCTGCAGGCCGGTGAAGAGACCTCGGCCCAGATCCCGATCTACATCGGCGTGATCGCTCTCTACGTCATCAGCGCCATGCTGATCAACCGCATCATGACCTTCATCGAGCGCAAGGTGCGCGTGCCGGGCTTCGTCGCCGCCGGCGGCACGGGGGGCCACTGACATGATGAATCTCGACTTTTCCTTCTACAACTGGAACCTCATCAGCACCTATGTGCTGAAAGGCTTCTACTTCAGCGTCGTCCTGACGGCCGTGGCCACGCTGGGCGGCATCTTCTTCGGCACCCTGCTGGCGCTCATGCGCCTGTCGGGCAAGAAGTGGCTGGACTTTCCCGCCGCGGCCTACGTCAACGGCATGCGCTCCGTGCCGCTGGTGATGGTGATCCTGGGCTTCTTCCTGCTGGTGCCCTTCGTGATCGGCCGCCCCATCGGGGCCGAAACCTCGGCCGTCATCACCTTCATCTGCTTCGAGGCGGCCTACTTCTCCGAGATCATGCGCGCCGGCATCCAGTCGATCCCGCGCGGGCAGGTCTTCGCCGGCATGGCCGTGGGCATGACCTACAGCCAGAACATGAAGCTGGTCATCTTGCCCCAGGCCTTCCGGAACATGCTGCCGGTGCTGCTCACGCAGACCATCATCCTGTTCCAGGACACCTCGCTGGTCTACGCCATCGGCGCCTACGACCTGCTCAAGGGCTTCGAGACCGCCGGCAAGAACTTCGGCCGTCCTGAAGAGGCCTACCTGCTGGCCGCCGTCGTTTACTTCGTCATGTGCTACGCCCTTTCCTGGCTGGTGAAACGCCTGCACAAGAAAATCGCCATCATCCGCTGACAGTTTGAGTGGCTAACCGGAGAAAGAAATGTCCGAAAAAATGATCGAAATCAAGAACGTATCGAAGTGGTACGGCCCGGTGCAGGTGCTCAACGACTGCTCCGTCAGCATCGCCAAGGGCGACGTGGTGGTGGTGTGCGGCCCGTCGGGTTCCGGCAAGTCCACGCTCATCAAGACCGTGAACGCGCTCGAGCCCTTCCAGAAGGGCGAGATCACCGTCAACGGCATCCCGCTGCACGACCCCAAGACCAACCTGCCCAAGCTGCGCTCCAAGGTCGGCATGGTGTTCCAGCACTTCGAGCTGTTCCCGCACCTGTCGGTGACCGAGAACCTCACCATCGCCCAGATCAAGGTGCTCGGCCGCTCGGCCGACGAGGCCAAGACCCGCGGCCTGAAGATGCTCGACCGCGTGGGCCTGATGGCGCACAAGGACAAGTTCCCGGGCCAGCTCTCCGGCGGCCAGCAGCAGCGCGTGGCCATCGCCCGTGCGCTGTCGATGGACCCCATCGTCATGCTGTTCGACGAGCCCACCTCGGCGCTCGACCCCGAGATGGTCGGCGAAGTGCTCGACGTGATGGTGAACCTCGCCAAGGAAGGCATGACCATGATGGTGGTCACGCACGAAATGGGCTTCGCCCGCAAGGTCGCCAGCCGCGTGATCTTCATCGACGTGGGCGGCCGCATCCTGGAAGACTGCTCGAAGGACGAGTTCTTCGGCCACCCGGAAAACCGCCAGCCGCGCACCAAGGACTTCCTCAACAAGATCCTGCAGCACTGATCGGCTGCCGCAAGGCCAGGAAGCAAAAGCCGCGCTGTCCTCGGGCAGCGCGGCTTTCTTGCTTTCGGCCAGGCTATGTCTTGTGGCTACGGGTTTTCCCTGATCTCGGCGCCTGTCGATTTTCATCAGGCTCATCCGACGTGCTATCGAGGGTCGTCCTCGATTTTCTTCAGGAGCAATCAATCATGGCTACCAACACCGTCCGTCTGCATCGCGTCCTTCGTACCTCGCCGGACAAGGTCTACCGCGCATTCGTCCAGCCCGGCGCCTTCGAGCGCTGGCTGCCGCCTTTCGGCTTCGTCGGCAAGGTCCACGCGATGGAGCCGGTGGTAGGCGGCGCCTGGCGCATGTCATTCATCAACTTCGGTACCGGCAACAGCCATTCGTTCGGCGGCAAGTACCTCGAACTCGTTCCGGGCAAGCGCATCGCCTACGACGCGGCCTTCGACGATCCGAACCTTCCGGGCACGATGAAGACCACCGTGGTCCTGACCGAGGTGTCCTGCGGCACCGACGTCTCGATCGTGCAGGAAGGCATTCCCGAAATGATCCCGACGGAGATGTGCTACCTGGGGTGGCAGGAGTCGCTGGTTTCGCTGGCTCAACTGGTGGAGCCGAACATTCCGGGCTGAAGGCTTCGCGCGAAGGCGAAGCGGTGATCTGAAGCAGGGGCCGTCAAGGCAACCGCGAAATCCTCTGCGTCAGCAGATCGAAGAACCCCTGGGCATCGCCTTCCGCGATCCAGTTCACATTGGCCGGCTTCTTCAGCCCGCCGTACCAGTCGACCACCGTCTGCCCGAAGCCCAGCCCCTCGCGGCTGTCGACTTCCACGTTCACCTTGCGGCCCCTGAAGAGCGAGGGCTGCAGCAGGTAGGCGACCACTGTCGCATCGTGCACCGGGCCGCCGGGCAGGCCGTAGTACTGCATGTCGTGCTGCACGTAGGCGTCGAGGATGTCGGCGACGGTCTTGCCGGCCTGGTTGCCCAGGCCGCGCAGCCTGGCGATGCGCTCGGGGCTCGTGAGCACCTTGTGCGTGAGGTCCAGCGGCAGCATGGTGATCGGCACGCCGCTCTTGAGCACGATCTCGGCCGCGTGCGGATCGGCGAACACGTTGAACTCCGCCGTGGGCGTGATGTTGCCGCCGTTGAAGTGCGCGCCGCCCATGAGCACCAGTTCGCGCAGGCCGCGCGTGATGTCGGGTGCCTGCGTGAGCGCCAGCGCGAGGTTGGTCTCGGGGCCGAGCATCGCGAGGGTCACGCTCTTCTCGGGCGCGGCGCGCAGCGTGCGGATCAGGTAGTCGACCGCGTTGCCCTCGGCCAGCGGCTGGCTGGGCTCGTGCACCTTCACGCCGGTGATGCCCTCGCTGCCGTGGATGTCGGCCGCGTAGATCGGCGTACGCAGCAGCGGGCGCGGCGCGCCGGCGTAGATGGCGATGTCGGGGCGCTTCGCCCACTCGCGCGCCAGGCGGGCGTTGCGCGAGGTCTTGGCAAGCGGCACGTTGCCGGCCACGGTGGTGAGCGCCTGGATCTTCAGCTGCTCGGGCGACGCCATGGCGAAGAGCAGCGCAATCACATCGTCGGCGCCGGGGTCGGTGTCGATGATGAGCGTGTGAGTAGTTGCCGGCGTGGCGTCTGTGGCGTGGGCCTTCGGGGCGATGAGGCTGGTGGTCAAGAGGGCGGCGAGTCCGAGAAGAAGAATCGGGAAGATCGTCGCCGCGAGGCGCGATGGCAATGACGACGGCGTTGCCGCTGCAGCAGCCCTGGAATGCATGAAGGAACCTCCTTGCAGGCGCTGAAGAAGAGTGCGCCTTTCAAGTCAGTCTGCCAGAGCAACACGCGCCGCGGACACCTGATCGCGCAAGCATTTTCGGCTGCTGCGCGAGCACCCGCAACGTTGCGTAGACCAAGGCTTTAGAGCCCGCGCGCAACCGAATCGGAAAGTGCGCAAAGCACGCGCAGAGGTTTCATCCGCGGCGGCCCGAAGCCGCGCACCGCCTGTTGCGAAAACGCCGCTTGTTCAGCCCTTGTTCGAACCAGGCCGCAGCCGCCGCGCGAAGAAAGCCAGTATCTCGTCGCGCGCAGCCAGCGTCGGCTGCCCGGCCTCGTCGATCAAGTGCGCCGTCACCACGCTGTGCGGGCTCGCCACCACCTGTGCGAAGAAGGGCGGCGTCCGGGTGTTGGCCGCGCTGTCGGGCAGCACGCGCGCGACGAAGCGTTCGCCCAGCGCTTGAGAGAAGGCCGCAAAGCGCTGCGCCCTGCAGTGCCTGTCGCCCTCGAAGCGGTAGGCCATCACGGTCAGGTCTTCGCGCTCCAGCCGTGCGCGCACTGCAACTAGCTCCTCGGGCGCCACATTCATCGCGCCGGGGTTGTCCATCGGCAGCGAGGGCTGGCACATCACCGGCGCGAGCATCGCGGGCTCCAGCATCATCGAGAGCGCGAAGTTGCCGGTGAAGCACATGCCGATCGCGCCGACACCGGGCCCGCCGCACTCGGCGTGCGCGAGCCGCGCTAGCGCGCGCAGCCACTGCGTGACCGGGCTCGACTCGTTGGCCGCGAAGGCGCGGAACTCGGCGCTCACGCAGGCGCGCTTGAACACCGCGATGCCTTCTTCCGCACCGGGCACGGCGCCGTCGCGGCCGAAGAGCGACGGCATGTAGACGCTGAACCCCGCATCGCGCACCCACCGCGCGAAGCGCGCCACGTGAGGGCTGATGCCGGGCATCTCGGTCATCACGATCACGGCCGGGCCCTGGCCCATGACGTAGACCTTCTTCTCGACGCCGTCGAGCGTGATCTGGCGCGCGGTGAAGTCGTCGAGCGGGTCGTCTTCGGTCAGGGGGCGTTGCTGTGACATGGAGTTCCTTTGCCGTTCAGGTCTTGCGAAAGCCGCGAAGCTTGTATTGGACGTTCGGCTTCACCAGAATGGCAGTGTCCAATTCGACTCCTTTGAGGCTTTATCGGCCAACCTCCAGATGCATGACTTCACCGTGCTGGTGCTTCCAGGCGCCTTCAACTCCAGCGTTGCGGCCACGATGGACATCCTCGGCGCGGCCGAAGCGATGGCCCCGCGCGCAGGCGTCGCGCCGCCTCGCTGGCGGCTGTGCTCGGTGCATGGCGGCCCAGTACAACTGCGCGCCGGCATGAGCCTCGACACCACGCGCCTGCCCGTGCGCCCGCGCGACGATCGCTCCACCTGGGTGGTGCCGGGGCTCGGCCTCAACACACCGGGCGAGATCCGCCGTTGCCTCGAAAGCGACGAAGCCGCCAAGGCCATCGCCGCCCTCGCGCGCCACGCCAAGTCGGGCGGCCAGGTCGCGGCCTCGTGCTCGGCCGTGTTCCTGCTCAATGCCGCAGGCCTGCTTCAGGGCCGGCGCGCAACCGTCTCATGGTGGTACGCCCCGCTGCTCGCACGCATGGCGCCCGGCTGCACCGTCGATGCCGACCGCATGGTCTGCTCCGACGGCCCCGTGGTCACCGCAGGCGCCGCCTTCGCGCAGACCGACCTGATGCTGCACCTGCTGCGCGAGCGCTGCGGCAGCGCGCTCACCGATCTGGTCTCGCGCATGCTGCTGATCGACGGCCGCCAGGCGCAGGCGCCGTTCATCGCGGCGGAGGTGCTGGCCAGCGGCAACGACCTGGTGGCGCGGCTTGCGGCGCGCGTCGAATCGGCATTGCCCGAGGCGCCTGCGGTGAGCGAACTGGCGCGCGAGTTCTGCATGTCGGAGCGCACGCTCTCGCGCCACATCCACAAGGCCACCGGCAAGAGCACCCAGGCGCTGGTGCAGAGCGTGAGGCTGCAGCGCGCCCGCGCGCTGCTCGAATCCAGCCGCATGACGGTCGAGCAGGTGGCGGGCGCGGTGGGCTATCAGGACGCCACGGCACTGCGGCGCCTGATGAAGAAGGTGGCCGGAGCGAACCCCAGCCGCTACCGCGCCTGAGCAGGCGCGGCGGCTATCGCTGCTCCCCGGATTACTTCTTGCGCGCAGCGATGGCCTGCTCGGCCTTCGCCACCAGGTCCGCGCCGATGGTCGACTTCCACTTGTCGTACACCGGCCGCGTCGCCTTCACGAACTCGGCGCGCTCGGCGGGCGTGAGGCTGGTCACGGTCACGCCCATGCCGGCGATGTCTTTCAGCACGGGCTTGTCGGCCTCCACCAGGCCCTTGCGCGCGATGGCGATCTCTTCCTTGCCCGCGTCGATGGCGGCCTGGCGCACGATGGCCTGGTCGGCCGGCGTCCACGAGGCCCAGATTTCCTTGTTGACCACGAACACCAGCGGGTCGGCCACATAGCCCCAGGTGGTCACGAACTTCTGGCCCACCGTCTGCATCTTGAGCACCGTGAACAGGAAGAGCGGGTTCTCCTGGCCGTCGACCGCGCCGCTGGCCAGCGCGGGCTGCGCGTCGGCCCAGCTCATCTGCGTGGGGTTGGCGCCCAGCGCGGTGAACATGTCGGAGTAGATGGGCGAGCCCACCACGCGGATCTTCATGCCCTTGATGTCGGCCGGCGACTTGATCGGCTTCTTCGAGTTGGTGATCTCGCGGAAGCCGTTCTCGCCCCAGGCCAGCGGCACCACACCGGCCTTGTCGAGCGTCTTGAACATCTCCTTGCCGACTTCGCCCTGCGTGAGCGCGTCGATGGCCGCGTAGTCGGGCATCAGGAAGGGCATGGAGAACAGGTTGAGCTGCTTGACCTGCGGCGACCAGTTGATGGTCGAGCCCACGGCCATGTCGATCACGCCCTGGCGCAGCGCGCTGAACTCGCGCGTCTGGTCGCCCTGGATGAGCGACACGCCCGGGTACAGCTTGATGTTGATGCGCCCCTGCGTGCGCTCCTTCACCAGGTCGGCCCAGATCTTGCCGGCCTGGCCCCACGGCGTGGGCGGGCCCAGCACCAGCGACATCTTGTACTCGGGCTTGTAGGCGGCCTGCGCCATGGCGCCGGACGAGAACATGCCGAGGGCGGTGGCTGCGGCTGCGAGGCCGAGCAGGGTGCGGCGGAATTTCATCTGATCTATCTCCTCGTTGTCAAAAAACGGACAGCGGAACAGCCGAACGCAGAAGTCGCAAAGGTCTCGCAGAAGTCGCAGAAGTTCTGAAAAATTTTGGTCTTCCTTCTGCGACCTTCGCGAAACTTTTGCGACTTCTGCGTTCGGCTGCCCGCATTTCAATACCCCAGCTTGCGCGGCAGCCACAAAGCGAGTTCGGGGAAGACGATGACCAGCACCATCACCACGAACATCGAGAACAGCATCCAGCCCACCCAGCGCACGGTTTCTTCCATGCGCACCTTCGCGATGCGGCACGACACCATGAGGTTGACCGCCAGCGGCGGCGTGAACTGGCCCAGCGCCACCTTCAGCGTGAGGATCACGCCGAACCACACCGGGTCCCACTTGTAGTACTGCACGATGGGCAGCAGCAGCGGCACGAAGATCAGGAAGATCGACACGCCGTCGAGGAACATGCCCACGGTGATGAGCAGCAATATCAGCAGCGCCAGGATGCCGTACTCGCCCAGCCCCGAGTTCACGATGGCGCGCGTCACCGGATCGATCACGCCCAGCGTCGAGAGCGAGTACGCGAAGATGCCCGCCAGCGACACCACCAGCAAGATCACCGCCGAGAGCTCGCCCGACTCGCGCAAGATGACGAACAGGTCGCGCACCTTGATCGTCCGGTGGATGCACATGCCCACGAAGAGGCCGTAGAACACCGCCACCACAGCCGCTTCGGTGGGCGTGAACCAGCCCGCGCGCATGCCGCCCAAGATGAGCACCGGCGCGGCCAGCCCCCAGGTCGCTTCGCGAAAGCTCTTCCAGAAGGGCGGGCGCGGCAGCGTGGCCTCGAGCGCGCCCATCTTGTGCTTGCGGGCGAGCCACACGGCCGGAATCATCAGCGCCAGGCCCGCCATCACGCCGGGCACCATGCCCGCCGCGAACAGCGCCGGCACCGAGGCGCCGGGCACCAGCACCGAGTAGACGATGAAGGCGACCGAAGGCGGAATCAGGATGTCGGTGGCCGCCGCAGCACCCACCACGCTGGCCGAGTAGGGCGCGGGGTAGCCCGCGCGCGACATGGCCGCGATCATCACCGCGCCCACCGCTGCCGCATTGGCCGGGCCCGAGCCCGAGATGCCGCCGAGGAACATCGCCACCGCAATCGCCACCAGCGGCAGCATGCCCGGGCCGCGCCCCACGATGGCAATCGCAAAGTTCACGAGGCGCAGCGCCACGCCCGAGCGGTCGAAGATGGAGCCGACCAGAACGAACATCGGAATGGCCAGCAGCGGATATTTGCCCAGGCCCGCATAGAAGTTCTGCGGCACGGCCAGCAGGCCGAACCACTGGGCGTCGCTGTTGGCCAGCGCGATGCAGGCGGCGCCCGCCAGGCCCAGCGCGGCGCCGATGGGCACGCCCACCAGCATCATCACGACGAAGGCGACGAAGAGCAGGGTGGCGATCACGATGCGTCGCCCTTGCTGTTGTTGTTGTCGTCGTCAGCGTCGCCGTGCGCCGTCTCGCGTCCACGCCGGATCATGAGGCCTATGGCCCGCAGCGCGATGGCGAAAGACACGATGGGCAGCCACATCGAATACCACCAGGCGGGCAGGCCGATGCCGGGCGTCGTCTCTTCGAAGCGGTAGTCGTCCCACACCATGCGGATGCTCAGCGCGCCGATGAGCGTGAAGAGCACCGCGATCATCAGCGCGCCGAACTGCGCGAGCCGCTTGCGCCGCGCCATCGAGCCGCTTTCGGAGAAGTACTCGATGCGGATATGCCGGTCGCGCGCCACGGCGGCCGAGCCGGCCACCAGCGCCAGCATGATCATCAGGAACACCGAGAACTCTTCCGTCCAGGCGAAGGAAGAATCGGTGAAGTAGCGAACGATGACGTTGGCAAAGGTGATGAGCGCCAGCGCGCCCATGATGATGACCGTGAGCCAGTCCTCGATGGCAAGGGGAACCTTGGTCGGTTCGTCTGCGGCTTCGATGTCGGGGAGAATGGGGCTGGCGGCGTCCAGCGTGGGGCCGGACTCGGTTGGAGTTGTCATCGCAGGATGGTCAGTGAGGCACGCACGAACGCCATGTCACCGGGCGGACGCCGGGACGCGTTCCGTACACCTCGACAGGGAAACTGTTACCGATGCTAGGGGGTCCATGACCATTCATGTATCGGGGGTTTCCTTAGCCGGTGGGCCTGCGGCTGGCTCTTGGAGCTGCTTCCGGGGCGTGTGCACAGGGCGCCGGGTACTCCCCTCCGCGAATGTCCCCCGGCCTTCGGCCTCCTCCTTTATTTCGCGGAGGGGAGTACCCGGCGCCTGTGCACGATGAGTGCGGCTGTGAGGTTGGTGGCTCGGCCGCTGTGGCGGATTGCAGATGGGTGTGCGGGGGGCGTACCGCTGAGCTTTCGTGAGAGACGGGGGCTGGATAAGCAGAAGTTCGAATGGCTGGTGTCGGTCGTGGTCGACTTTGATATGCCTGCGTTCGATGTTCGCCTCAGACCGTCAACGGTAGTTCACTAAAGGCCACCTTACACCCCGTGTCCGAGAGTGAGTTCAACGGGAGATCTTCAAAGAGCGCGTTGTTGGCGGTCGCAACAGCCCGCGCAGAGATTCAACACACCATGAAGCGCTCAGCCCGGCTCTGAGCCCTTGCCCCGGCTATCCGTAGTCTCATGCTTCGGTTATCGTTGCAAAAAGTAAACGCAACTGGGGGTGGAGAAATGCACATCGAGTTCGTCGAGATCGCGAATTTCAGGAAGCTATTGTCCGCGCGTGTGGACCTGTCGCCGAAGACGACGCTGTTTGTCGGCGCGAACAACAGCGGCAAGACTTCAGCCATGTTGGCTCTGCGGCGCTTCCTGACACCACGCCGTTGCCCGTTTGAGATACACGACTTCACGTTGTGTCACTTGCGGGCGCTAGTAGACATTGGCGAAGCATGGGTGCAGACGCACCAAGCGGGTGCCGTCGCAGACCTCTCCCTGGACCCTTGGGTGCACGCGCTTCCCGCTCTGGATCTATGGCTGCAGGTCAAGGAAGATGAGGTACACCGGGTCCGAGATTTGGTCCCATTCATGGAGTGGACTGGCGGACTGCTTGGAGTCCGGCTGCGCTACGAGCCGAAAGACGTCGATGCACTCTTTAAAGAGTTCATCATCAGTGTTATCGAAGCCAACGCCATGCGAGCAGAAGCTGCGGCGGCGGCAGCTGCAAAGGGCGCGGCCACCAAGCTGACCGTATGGCCGGAAACCCTGGTCGATTTCCTAACGAGGCGGCTAAGTTCGATGTTCGCGATTCGGGCGTATCCGCTGGATCCAGCGCTGCTGGCATCCCCTGAGAAGCTACGAGCCTTGCCACAGGTGCTCCCTGCATCGGCACAGCCAATCGACGGTGATCCTCTCAGCGGCCTCATCAAGGTGCATGACATTCCCGCTCAGCGCGGATTTGGTGAGATCCCGACTAGCGTCGAAGACGATGAATTACAGACCTCCGCCGGGGGAACGCGGCTATCGGAACAGCTCAGAAGCTACTACGCCAAGCATCTGGATCCCTCCAAGGGACCGGATCCCATGGACCTTGAGGCTCTTCAGGCTATGGAGGCGGCCGAGGATGCATTCGACTTGAAACTTGCGGAGAGCTTCAGTGAATGCTTCAACGAAGTAGCCAGCCTCGGTTACCCGGGGATTAGCGACCCGCGGCCGCGCGTATCCACGCGCTTGCGTGCGATCGATGGGCTGAACCACAGCGCGGCGGTCAATTTCGAGGTCGATGTGGTTTCGGATGCGGGCGCGGTCACACCCCTCTTGTTGTTACCGGAGGGGAGCAACGGACTGGGCTATCAGAACCTCATCTCGATGATCTTTCGGCTGATGAGCTTCCGCGATGCTTGGATGCGTGTCGGCAAAGCGTCCAAGGGTGTAGAGGCCGCGAGCATTGAACCGCTTCATCTGGTGCTTGTGGAGGAGCCCGAAGCGCACTTGCATGCGCAGGTGCAGCAGGTTTTTATTAAGAAGGCGTACGAGGTGCTGCGCAGGCGCCCAGAGCTGGGAGAAAACGATGCATTGCGCACGCAGTTGATCGTCAGCACGCACTCGAGTCACGTTGCGCACGAGACGCCCTTCGCGAGTCTGCGGTATTTCCGGAGGTTGCCGGCCGGCATGGTGGCCAAGGTGCCGGTATCAACCGTGGTCAACCTGTCGCAGGTTTTCGGGGAGGGTACGGAGACCGAACGCTTCGTCACCCGCTACTTGCGCGCGCAGCACGCCGACCTATTCTTCGCCGACGCAGCGATCCTCGTCGAGGGGCCGGCTGAGCGCATGCTCATACCCAACTTCATTCGAGCTCGCTTTAAGTTGCTGCATCAGAGCTATGTCACCTTGCTGGAGATTGGCGGTAGCCATGCCCATCGTCTGCGCCCGTTAATCGATCATCTTGGCCTGTTGACGCTGATCGTCACCGACCTAGATAGCCTGACCGGGACCGGTGGCTCGTCGGTTCAACCCGCTTTGGGTGCGGGCCAGAAAACCAACAACGCCACACTCAAAGGCTGGGTGCCAGTCCTGGACGATGTAGACGACCTCATGGGCGCGACGCCTGCAGTCAAAACGTTAACGGATGTTGGCGACACACTATTCGCCGTGCGCGCGGCGTACCAGACTCCCGTTGAGGTCACGATGCCGGGCGCTACCGCAAAGGAGATCGCCTATCCCTACACGTTTGAGGACGCGCTCGTGTTCGAAAACCTGGATTTTTTTGCGGCGTTTGCAGGACCAGGATTGAACGCCAAGTTTCGGAATGCCATAGCTACGGGTGGCGGTGCGACCGCGGTTGGTGCCAGCATGTACGCCGCGCTCAAAGACGGCAAGAAGGCGGAGTTCGCGCTCGATGTCTTGATGGCGGACAACTTCAACGATCTGAAGGTGCCGCGGTACATCGCAGAGGGTCTCGAATGGCTGCTGGAACAAATGAAGAAGAAGCAGGTGGAAATCTTGACGACAGTGCCGGCCACGACCGTGATAGCGCCAGCCGCGGCCGTTTCAGTAGCCGTGGCTGCAGTCGCAGGGGCGGGGGCGGGGGGCGTGCCATGACGACCGTTGACGATAAATTCGATGCTGAGGCCGACGCAACGATCATCGAGTGTCTCAATTTGGCTAAGCCTAGAAGCTTTTTCCTGTATGCAGGTGCTGGCTCGGGAAAGACTCGATCGTTAGTCAACGCCGTCCGGAAGACGATTGATGGCGAGCACGGCCGGCAGTTGACTTTGACCGGCAAAAAGATTGGCGTCATCACCTATACCAACGCAGCCTGCGACGAAATCAAGCAACGTCTCGAGTTCGATCCTCGGGTCGAGGTCATGACGATCCACGCCTTCTCATGGTCGCTTATCGAGGGCTTCAACGCAGATATCCGCCAGTGGGTCGCCAAGAACCTTGAAGAGGAGATTGCTGAGCTCGAGGAACAGCACAAGAAGGGGCGCCCCAATACAAAAGCGAGCGTCGAAAGGCTTCGATCCATGGAGAGCAAACGTCGCCGCCTAGCGCGTTTGGACTCCATCGTGAAGTTCATTTACAGCCCGACCAGCGACAACCGCACGCGTGACTCGTTAAATCATTCGGAGGTCATCGGCATGACGGCGGCCTTCCTGACAAACAAACCGGGGCTGCGGCGTATGTTGGTCAGTCGGTGTCCAGTCTTGCTCATCGACGAAAGCCAAGACACGAACAAGGCGCTCATGGATGCCTTTTTGCATCTGGAGGAAGAGTTCTATGGTCGCTTCAGCCTGGGACTGTTCGGCGACATGATGCAACGTATCTACACCGACGGAAAAGACCGGTTGGACAAGGCAATCCCGGCTAGGTGGGCTACGCCTCGAAAGCGGATGAACCACCGGTGCCCATCTCGCGTCATCGAGGTCATTAATAGCATCCGTCACGATGTAGATGGCGAGGAACAAGTACCCCGAAGCGATGCTGAGAAAGGGGTGGTTCGAGTCTTCATCGCGGCCCAGGGGGGCGTTGATCCCTTCACCGTCGAGACGACCGTGCGCCAGCGGATGGCCACGATTGCCGGTGATCCGGCCTGGCAGAGTTCTGACACGGTGAAGACGCTTGCTCTTGAGCATCTGATGTCTGCGCGGCGATTCGGGTTCGTGCAGTTCTTCGAACCGCTTTGGGGTATCGACAATCTAAGGACGAGTCTGCTCCAAGGCACTGGCGCTGGTCTTGGATTCTTCATTCGGGACGTGTTGCCATTAGTCAAGGCACTTCGCGCCAACGATCGCTTTGGAGCTACGGCGATCATCAAGGCTTCATCGCCGCTTCTAGATCGCGCAGCGCTTCAAGAGGCTGGATCGAATCAGCTTGCGCAGCTCGGCAAGGCCAAGGCGGCATGCGATGGGCTTCTCGCGCTGATCACAGAACAGCCAGAGGTCAACGCTCAGACGGTGCTCGAGCTTGTTGCACAAACGGGTCTGTTTGCCATTCCGGACACGCTGGCTCCGTTCGTTCCTGGTGACGCGGAAGCGATGGCTCAGGGCAACGCAGGGCAGAGCGATCAGGCGGATGACACCGAAGACCAAGAAGCTGAAGACACTAGCCCTGAGTTGAGCGCATGGAGCAAAGCGCTTGAAGCCCCACTCAGCCAGATCGAGCGATACGACTTGTACGTGCGAGGGCAGTCGCAGTTCGGGACGCACCAGGGTGTCAAGGGTCTGGAGTTCCCTCGCGTGTTGGTTGTGATCAACGATGATGAGGCGCGAGGCTTTCTTTTCGCATATGACAAGTTCTTCGGTGCCAAGGAAAAGTCAAAAACGGATCATGAAAACGAGGCCACTGGTCGAGAGACCAGTTCGGACCGTACCCGCCGCTTGTTCTACGTGACCTGCAGCCGAGCGGAGAAGAGCTTGGCTATCGTCTATTACTCGCCGGATCCGGGGCTGGCTCGCAACGCCATCCTTCAGTACGGATGGTTCGAACAAGATGAGGTTGAGCTGATCAACTAGATCGACGCAGCCGTCGCACAATTGATTTAGCGCTCGGTCAGTTCTTCTACTACGCCCAAGTCGGCGGCGTGAATCTCAGTGCAGATAGGCAGAGCGGTACGCCCGAGCGTGGTTGACTCATGTGACCTTGACGACTGAACCTAATCCTCTCCATCACGGAGGCTTCAGCCGTTGTACCCCAAAGAGCGCGCTCGCCAGGCGGGCCGCGAAACACGCAGCCCGCAGCCCAGCCCCTACCCGCCAGCCTCAGGCTCTCTACGCCGCGCCTTCTCACTCATCTGAAACAACTCTCCGGCCTTGCGAGCCATCTCCGCCGCAAGCCAAAGCAGATTGTTCAATTGCCGAGGCCCATCCCCGCTGCACCAATCGATCTCTTCCCCGTGGCAAACCCACAGTAGAGCTTCGAGTTGAGTAAGGGTGTTTTCAAGAAGATCCGCCGGGTCTTGTTGGGCGGTTTCTGCGGAAGCTACCGGCGTAGTTGGCCGGGCTATAGTCTTGGTAGCCATTTTTGTGCTGTCCTTTAGAGGGTAGTGCACGAACTTGGTTAGACGGCCGGGGTGTTACGAGCACCCTGGCCGTCGCCTTTTGATACCTCGCATCCGCATCGGCGCTTTCGCACCGACAACCTGCCGCGAGGCAAGCAGCCTTCAAACATCTGGGTGGTGGATTGGTGTGCGGGCCTTTCTGCTCCCCTTGGCGGGGCATCGAGTGACAGGGGCATTCACTCTAGAGAAGAAGCCGGCAAAGAAGCCGCTGCCACAGCACGAAGTCGCGCAGACTGCCAACTAATGCAACTTCCGCAACGCGCCGTGCGAAGACCCCATGAGGCCCCGCTGTGCCAGTCAACAACGGCAAAAGCGGCGCTAAACGCTCAGGCCGATGGGGTGCCTTGCGCAGTGAAATAAGGAGGAGGCCGAAGGCCGGGGGACATTCGCGGAGCAAGGTACCCCGTCGGCCTGAGCACCCCCGGATGCGAATGAGCGGAGGGCTTCAGTCCATCCAGCCCCGAGCCCGGTCCAGATGCTCGCGGCACTCGCGCACCATGCGTTCCAGCAGTTCCGCGCAAGTCGGAATGTCGTCGATCAGCCCGATGCACTGCCCGGCCGAGACCACGCCGCCGTGCACCTCGCCAGACTCCAGCGCCGCACGTCCGCGCGCGCCGGCCACCAGCGGGCGCACGTCCTCGAACTCGCAGCCGCCCGGCCGGTTCTCGGTGGCCACCACTTCTTCGGAAATGGCGTTGCGGAACACGCGCGCCGTGTTGTGCAGGGTGCGGAACATCAGCTTGGTGTCGCGCTCGGTCGCCTGCACCAGCGCCTGCTTGATGTTGTCGTGGATCGGCGCTTCCTTGGTCACGCAGAAGCGCGTGCCCATGTTGATGCCCTCGGCGCCCAGTGCCAGCGCTGCCGCCATGCCGCGCCCGTCGGCGATGCCGCCCGACGCGATGATCGGAATGCGCAGCTTGCGCGCCGCCACCGGCAGCAGCACCAGGCCGGGCACGTCGTCCTCGCCCGGATGGCCCGCGCACTCGAAGCCGTCCACCGACACCGCATCGACGCCGTTGCGCTCGGCCGAGAGCGCATGGCGCACCGAGGTGCACTTGTGGATGATCTTCACGTCGTGCTGCTTCAGCGCCGCGATGAAGTCCTTCGGGCTGTTGCCCGCGGTCTCGACGATCTTCACGCCGCTGTCGATGATGGCCTGCACGTACTCCGCATAGGGCGGCGGCTTCACGGCGGGCAGGATCGTGAGGTTCACGCCGAAGGGCTTGTCGGTCATCGTGCGCGTGCGCTCGATCTCGCGGCGCAGGTCGTCGGGCGTGGGCTGCGTGAGCGCGGTGACGATGCCGAGGCCCCCGGCGTTCGACACGGCCGACGCCAGCTCGGCGCGGCCCACCCATTGCATGCCGCCCTGGATGATCGGGTAACGGATGCCCAGCAGTTCGGTGATGCGGGTCTTCATCGTCGCGGCCTCTTACACGGCCTTCACCAGTTCCGGCACGGCCGTGAACAGGTCGGCCACCAGGCCGTAGTCGGCCACCGAGAAGATCGGTGCCTCTTCGTCCTTGTTGATCGCCACGATCACCTTGGAGTCCTTCATGCCGGCCAGATGCTGGATCGCGCCCGAGATGCCCGCTGCGATGTACAGCTGCGGCGCGACGATCTTGCCCGTCTGGCCCACCTGCCAGTCGTTCGGGGCGTAGCCCGCGTCGACGGCTGCGCGGCTGGCGCCCAAGCCGGCGTTGAGCTTGTCGGCCAGGGGTGCCATCACCTCGGTGAACTTCTCTGCGCTGCCCAGGGCACGGCCGCCGGAGACGATGATCTTGGCCGCCGTCAGTTCAGGGCGCTCGCTCTTCGTGACTTCACGGCCCACGAAGCTGCTCTTGCCGCTGTCGGCCACGCCTGCTGCCGATTCGACGGCTGCGCTGCCACCGGTAGCTGCTGCGGCGTCGAAGCCGGTCGTGCGAACGGTGATCACCTTGGTCGCGTCACTGCTCTGCACGGTGGCAATGGCGTTGCCCGCATAGATCGGACGCTCGAAGGTGTCGGCGCTCACCACGGCGGTGATGTCGCTGATCTGGGCCACGTCGAGCTTGGCGGCCACGCGCGGCGCGACGTTCTTGCCGTTGGCGGTCGAGGGGAAGAGGATGTGGCTGTAGCTGCCGGCAATGGCCAGCACTTGGGCTGCGACGTTCTCGGCGAGGTTTTCAGCAAGGCTCGGGCTGTCGGCCGCGATGACCTTCGAAACGCCTGCGATCTGTGCCGCTGCCTTGGCCGCTTCGGCTGCATTGGCGCCGGCCACGAGCACGTGGACGTCGCCGCCGCAGGCCAGTGCTGCGGTCACGGTGTTGAGGGTGGCCGGCTTGATGCTGGCGTGGTCGTGTTCGGCAATAACAAGTGCGGTCATGTTCAGATCACCTTCGCTTCGTTCTTCAGTTTGTCCACCAGCGTTGCAACATCAGGCACCTTGATGCCAGCGCCACGCTTCGGCGGCTCGGCGACCTTCAGGGTCTTCAGGCGCGGCTTCACGTCCACGCCCAGTTCTTCGGGCTTGACCGTGTCGAGCTGTTTCTTCTTGGCCTTCATGATGTTCGGCAGCGTCACGTAGCGCGGCTCGTTCAGGCGCAGGTCGGTGGTGATGACCGCAGGCAGCGTGAGCGCCACGGTCTCCAGGCCGCCGTCGACTTCGCGGGTCACGGTAGCCTTGTCACCTGCGACCTCGACCTTCGAGGCGAAAGTAGCCTGGGGAAGATCGGCCAGTGCAGCCAGCATCTGGCCCGTCTGGTTGGCGTCGTCGTCGATGGCCTGCTTGCCGAGGATGATCAGTTGGGGCTGTTCCTTGTCGACCAGCGCCTTCAGCAGCTTGGCCACGGCCAGGGGCTGCAGTTCTTCAGCGGTTTCCACCAGGATGCCGCGGTCGGCGCCGATGGCCATGGCAGTGCGCAGGGTCTCCTGGCTCTTGGCGTCGCCGCAGGAGACGGCGATGACTTCGGTGACCACGCCCTTTTCCTTCAGCCGCACGGCTTCTTCAACGGCGATCTCGTCGAAGGGGTTCATGCTCATCTTGACGTTGGCAATATCCACTCCGGTGCCGTCGCTCTTCACGCGCACCTTCACGTTGTAATCGACGACCCGTTTGACGGGCACCAGAACCTTCATGGCTGTTCCTTTGAATGACGAAGAAGAGAAGAGAAGAAGAAATGAATGGATGAGCGCAGGGCTTACTCGAGCTTGGCGCCCGACTGCTTGATCAGGCGCTCCCACACCGGGCGCTCTGCCTTCCATGCGGTGGCGAAGAGCTCGGGCGAGCTCTCCTTGATCTCGAAGCCCATGGCCGCGATGCGCTCGCGCACGTCGGGCTGCTGCGTGGCCTTGCGCACTTCGTCGGCGATGCGGTCGACGATGGGCTTGGGCGTCTTGGCGGGCGCGGCGATGGCGAGCCAGCCGGTCACGCGGTAGGCCTCGTCCTTCAGGCCCTGCTCGGCCAGCGTGGGCACGTTGGGCAGGGTGCTCATGCGGCGCTCGCCGCTCACGCCGATGGCGCGGACTTTGCCGGAATCGATGTGCGGCTTGGCCACCAGCGCGCTGGCGTAGGCCATCTGGATCTGGCCACCGATCAGGTCCTGCATCATCGGCGCCTCGCCCTTGTAGGCGACGTGGCTCATGTCCGACTGCGTGGCCAGGCTCATGTGCGCGCCGGCCAGATGCGGGTACGCGCCGATGCCGTAGGAGCCGTAGGCCACCTTGCCCTTGTTGGCGACGACGTACTTCAGAAGCTCCGGCCCGGTCTTGGCCGACACGCTCGGGTGCACCACCAGCACCAGCGGCGCCGCGGCGATCTGGTAGACCAGCGTGAGGTCGCGCGCGGTGTCGTAGGGCAGCTTCTCGTAGAGGAACTCGTTGGTCATGAGCGAATTGCTCAGGCCCAGCACGATGGTGTAGCCGTCTGGCGCAGACTTGGCGACCGCGTCGGTGCCGATGATGCCCGCCGCGCCGGGCTTGTTGTCGATGATTACGGGCTGGCCCATGCCGGCCGACATCTTCTGGCCGATCACGCGCGCGAGCACGTCGGTGGCGCCGCCCGCTGCGAAGGGCACGACCATGCGGATGGGCTTGCTGGGGTAGGGGGCCTGTGCCTGCGCGGCGGGCAGCGCGCACAGCGTGGCGGCGGAAGCGGCGGCGCACAGCAGGGCGCGGCGGTTCGGAAAGTGGAAGGTCGTCATGGCTTGTCTCTGTCTATCGTTTCTGAAAAAGATCACTGCGTTGCGATGCGCGTCTTGAAGGGCAGGGGCTCCAACGCCTTGTGCAGCCGCTCCTGCAGTGGCGCGGCCAGCGCGCCCGCCGCGGCGCCGTCGATCTGCACGCGCACGAGGCTCTCGCCCTCGGTCTTCACCACGGGCCGTGCGGCCTCGGGCACGCCCAGCTCGGCGCAGGCTTCGGCGACGGCGGCGTTCACCACCTGCAGCGCGGCCATCGCGCGCAGCTCGGGCTTGTAGATCTTCCCGACGTTGGTCATCGGCATGGTCGCGATCACCGACACCCACTTGGGCCGCGCCGGGGCCTCGTCCACGCGCGCGGAGGTGAAGGCCAGCAGCTCTTCTTCGGTCGCCGAGGCGCCGGGCACCAGCGTCGCGAAGATCACGGGCAGCTCGCCCGCGTAGGCATCGGGCGCGCCCACTGCGGCGCACAGCTGCACGGCGGGGTGGGCGCCCAGCGCGTCTTCAATCGTCTTGGGGTCGATGTTGTGGCCGCTGCGGATGATGAGGTCCTTCGAGCGGCCGGTGAGGTTGAGCCGCTCCTCGTCGTCGATCCAGCCCAGGTCGCCGGTGGCGAGCCAGCCGTCGGCGGTGAAGGCCTTGGCGTTGTCGGCCGGGTCCACGAAGCCCGAGAACACGTTGGGCGACTTGAAGAGCACCATGCCCTGCTGGCCGCGCGGCATCTCGCGGTCGGTCGCGTTGCCGTTCTCGTCGAGCGCCACCACGCGCATCTGCATGTACGGCAGCCGAAAGCCCACGCAGCCCGCGGGCCCGTTCACGCCGGGCGGCGTGATGGTCGAGATGCCGGCCATCTCCGTCATGCCCAGGCTCTCGTGCACGTGCAGGCCGAACAGGCGCTCGAAGCGCGCGGCCAGCTCGGGCGCGAGCACGGCGGCGCCGGTGCGGCAGTAGGTGATGGAGGAGATGTCCGCGCCGTCCAGCGGCACATTCGCCAGCGCCGCGAGCACGGTGGGCACGGCCGACAGCGAGGTCGGGCGGTACTTCGCCACCAGCTTCCAGTAGTTGGCCAGCACCTCCTTGTTGCGCAGCAGCGAGGGCGTGGGAATGATCACCTCCACGCCCGCCGACAGCGACGAGAGCGAGGCCGGCAGCACCCCCGCCACGTGGAAGAGCGGATAGCCGTTGATGGAGATGCCGTTCTCGTTCATGCCCGCGACCTGCACGCTGGCCCATGCGGTGAACACCTGCGCGCCGTGGCTGTGGCGCGCAAGCTTGGGTGCGCCGGTGGTGCCGCCGGTGTGGAAGTAGGCGGCGATGTCCGAAGGCGCGATGTCGCGGCCGCTCACGAGGCGGTCGTCGGGTTGCGCGGTGCGCAGCAGGTCGAACTCGGCCACGCCCTCGGGCAGTGTTCCGGCGGCTCCCGGCGCCTCGTCGTGCGGCGCCACGCGCAGCACGGTGGTGAGCGTGGGCACCTGGCCGCGCAGGCGCATCGCCTTCGACCACATGCCCGATTCGGCATCCGAGCCGTAGGCGATCAGCACCTTGGCGCGGCCGGCGGTCATCAGCGCGACCAGCTTCTCGTCGGTGAGCAGCGGATTCAGCGGCTGCACGATGCCGGCGGCCTCGCCGCCCCACAGCGCCAGGTGGTACTCCAGGCAGCCCGGCAGCAGCACGGCCACGGCGTGGTCCGGACCCACGCCCAGCGTGTGCAGCATGTTCGCGGTCTGGTGGATGCGCGCGAGCAGTTCGGCATACGACCAGCGGATCGGCTCGTCGGCCGGGTTGCCGGTGCGCAGGAAGGTCAGCGCGGTCTTCTCGCCGAAGGCATGGCCCGCGTTGCGGAAGATCTCGTAGGTGCTGCGCACCGTGAGCGCCTGCTCCAGCGGCGTTTCCTCGAGCTTGCGGATGTCGGCGAGGCTGCGAACGGGAAGGGCGGGGCGAAATGGCGCGCCGACCGGGGTGCTGTAGTTGTTCTCGTACTTCTGCGTCATGTCTTTGTCTCCTTGATGTCGTCGCCCTGCCGGCCCGGTTGTTCTACTGGTTCGTGATGTGGTTGTCGCGAATGACCTTGCCCCAGCGCTCGAAATCCTCGCGCATGCGCACGCCCGTCTGCTCCGGCGTGCGGTAGGCCGCGAAGGTGCCGACGCTCTGCAGCTTCTCCTGCACTTCCTTGTCGGCCAGTGCCTTCTTCAGCTCGGCGCTCATGCGCTCGACGATGTCCTTGGGCGTGCCGGCCGGTGCCAGCAGGCCGCCCCACGAGGTGGCGTCGAAGCCGGGGAAGCCCTGCTCGGCCACCGTCTTCACGTCGGGCAACAGGCTCACGCGCTGGCCCGAGCCGACCGCGATGGCGCGCAGCTTGCCGGCCTTGACGTGCGGCAGCACGCCCACGAGGTCAGAGAACATCGCGGGCACCTGGCCGCCGATGAGGTCGGTCACGGCCGGCGCGCTGCCGCGGTAGGGCACGTGCTGCATGTCGAACTTGCCGATGGTCTTGAGCTGCTCGGTCGTCAGGTGGCCGAAGCTGCCGGCGCCCGCGCTGGTGTAGTTGAGCTTGCCACCCTCGGCCTTGGCCTTGGCGATCAGGCCCTGCACGCCGGTCACGTCGGGCAGCGACTTCGGATTGACCACCAGCACGATCGGCAGGTCGTAAATGCTGCCCACGGGCGTGAAGTTCTTGAAGATGTCGTAGCCGGTGGGGCCGTAGAGGTGCGAGGCCAGAAGCGTGGGCGTGGCCAGCGTCACGAAGGTGTAGCCGTCGGCCGGCGCGCGCGCCGCGGTGGCCGCGCCCACGGTGCCCGAGGCGCCGCTGCGGTTGTCGATGACGATGCTCTGGCCGAGCGAGGCCGACATCTTCTGCGCCACGATGCGCGAGGCCACGTCGGTGGGGCCGCCGGGCGGGAAGGGCACGATCAGCGTGATCGGCTTGGCGGGCCAAGCCTGGGCGAAGGCTGCGCCGGAGACGAGGGGCAGGGCGAGTGCGAGGAGCGCGCGGCGCAGGGGACGGAAAGCGGGGGAGGCCATGGATTTCATTTCTTCAGGATTCGGTTCGTTCATTCATGCGTGTGTTCAGACGACGCCGCCGGCCTTCAGTGCGGCCAGCTTCTCGTCCGACAGCCCCAGCAGCGACTGCAGCACGTCGTGCGTGCCTTCGCCCAGCGTGGGCGGCGCGCTGCGCACCGGCAGGCGCTCGCCGTCGAAGCGGTAGGGCGGCGCGAGCACGTTGACCGTGCCGGCCACCGGATGCGGCTGCGTGGTCACGAGGCCGGCTTCGGTGGCGCGCTTGGAGTTCAGCGCTTCGAGCAGGCCCAGCACCTCGCCGCAGGGAATGCCGGCGGCGGTGAGCTTCGCGAGCAAGTCGGCGCGCTGGCGCTTCGCCAGCTCGGCATGCAGCTCGGGCAGCAGTACCGCGCGGTTGGCCGAGCGCAGGATGTTGGTCTTGAAGCGCTCGTCGGCCGCAAGGTCGGGCCGCTCGATCACCTCGGTGCAGAAGCGCGCGAACTGCGCGTTGTTGCCCACGGTGATGACCAGCGGCCCGTCTGCTGCGTCGAACACGCCGTACGGCACGATCGACGGATGCGAGTTGCCGTAGCGCGGCGGGTCTTCGCCCATGAGCAGCGCTTCGAGGCCGTAGTAGGCGGTGATCATCAGGCCGCAGTCGAAGAGCGCGATCTCCACGTGCCGGCCCTTGCCGGTCTTCTCGCGCTGGTAGAGCGCGGCAAGAATGGCCTGCGCCGAGTACATGCCGGTGAACAGGTCGACGGCGGCCACGCCGAACTTCAGCGGCGGCTGGTTCGCCTCGCCGTTCAGCGCCATCAGGCCGGCCTCGCCCTGCACCACGAGGTCGTAGCCGGGGCGTGCGGCCTCGGGGCCGGTGCGGTCGTAGCCCGAGATCGAGCAGTAGACGAGGCGCGGGTTCTCCTTGCTGAGCTGCTCGTAGCCCAGGCCCAGCTTGTCGATGCCGCCGAACTTGAAGTTCTGGATCACCACGTCGCACTGCTTCGCGAGATCGCGCGCGAGCTGCTGGCCCTCGGGCGTCTGCAGGTCGAGCGTGACGGAGCGCTTGTTGCGGTTCACGCTGTTGAAGTAGGCGGTCTCGGTCTTGCCTACGCGCAGGCCCCAGTCGCGCGTGTCGTCGCCGCGGCCCGGGTGCTCCACCTTGATGACTTCGGCGCCCATGTCGGCCAGCACCATGCCGCACCAGGGGCCCGCGAGGATGCGGGACAGATCGAGAACGCGCACGCCGGCAAGCGGCAGCGACGAGGAATTCGGCAGAGGCATGAGTTCAACTCCCTGGAAACGAGAAAGCCCCGCACCGCGTGCGAGGCAGGAAGGCGGAGTTCGCAGCCCGCGTCAGGACGCGCCCGGCTTCTGGCGGCGCAGCGCGGCGAAGTCGGCCTTGCGCTTGCCCAGGAAGGCGCCGATGCCTTCGGCCGCCTCGGCATCCGCCTGCGACTCGACCATGAACACGGCCTCGGCGTCGAGCTGCTGTTCCAGCGTGACGCGGTGCGCCTGACGGCACAGCGACTTGATGCGGGCGCTGGCGCGCTCGGGCCCGTTCGCCACCTTGGCCGCGAGCGCGATGGCCTCAGCCAGCGCGGCGCCCTTGTCGGTGAGGCGGTTGACCGCGCCCAGGGCGTGCAGGCGCTCAGCCGGCATGCGGTCGCCGGTGAGGCACATCTCGGTGAGCACCTGGCGCGAGACGAACTCCGAGAGGAAGGCCGTGGCGCCGCCGTCGGGCGTGAGGCCGACCTTGACGTAGGCGACGGTGAAGAAGGCGTCGCGCGCCGACACCAGCATGTCGCAGGCCAGCGCCATCGACAGGCCCGCGCCCGCGGCACCGCCCTCGACGGCTGCGATCACCGGCTTGCTGCAGTCGCGCAGCGCGCGGATCAGGTTGTTGAGGCCTTCGAGGATCTGGCGGCGCTCCGACGCCGGCAGCTCGCGCCGCTTGGCCAGCAGGTTGAGGTCGCCGCCGGAGCAGAAGAAGTCGCCCGCGCCGGTGAAGACGATGGCGCCCACCTCGGGGTCGTTCTGCGCGTCGGCCAGCGCGGCCGACAGCTCGGCGTACAGCGTCGGCGTGATCGCGTTGCGCGAGGCGGGGTTGCTGTTGGTGAGGATGCGCACCGCACCCTCCTGCGAGATCAGCACCGTCTTGTTGTCGCTCATGCTGCGACCTCCTTGCCGGATTCCTTGCCCAGGGCGATGTAGCGCTGCAGGTGATGGTCTTCGTCGCCGAGCTGGTGGTCGATCATCACCAGGCGCTTGGCGTAGTGGGGCAGCGGCAGCTCCCAGGTCATGCCGATGCCGCCGTGCATCTGGATGCTCTCTTGCGCCACCAGCGCGCCGATGCGGCCGATGCTGAACTTGGCAGCCGACAGCGCGCGCTCGCGCGTCAGGCGGTCGCCGGTGTCGATGGCTGCTGCCGCATTGATGACGGCGGAGCGGGCCTGTTCGATCTCCAGCAGCAGGTCGGCCATGCGGTGCTGCAGCGCCTGGAAGCTGCCGATCAGCGTGCCGAACTGCTTGCGCGTGCGCAGGTACTCTAGCGTGGCGGTCTTGGCGGCTTCCATCGCACCCAGCGCTTCTGCGCACAGCGCGAGCACGCCGCGGCCGATGGCGCGTTCCAGCGTGGCATGGCCCTGGCCTTCGGCGCCCAGCAGCGCGTCGGCGCCCAGCTTCACGCCGTCGAAGGAGAGTTCGGCGACCCGGCCGCCGTCGATGGCGGGGCAGCCGCGCACCGTGAGGCCGGCCGTCTTCGCGGGCACGAGGAAGAGCGAGATGCCCGCTTCGTCGTCCACGTTGCCCGAGGTGCGGGCCGAGACCAGGAACAGGTCCGCCTGCTCGCCCTGCGGCACCACGGCCTTGGCGCCGTGCAGCACCCAGCCGTCGCCAGCGCGCTCGGCCTTGGTCTGCACGCGCGTGCGTTCGTAGTGCGTGTCGGCTTCGTCGTGCGCGAAGGCCGCGACGACTGCGCCGTTGATGATCTCGCCGAGCTTTTCCTTCTGCGTGTCGCTGCCGGCGGCGCTGATCGCCTCGCCGACCATCACCGCGCCCAGCAGCGGCTCGACCACCAGGCCCCGGCCCAGTGCCTCGAAGACCACGGCGATGTCGAAGCCGCCACCGCCGAAGCCGCCATCGGCTTCGCTGAAGAGCGCGCCGATCACGCCCAGTTCGGCGAACTGCTGGAAGATTTCCTTGCTGAAGCCGTGCTCCGACTTCGCGATGCGGTCGCACGCGTCGAAGGCGTACTGCTCGCTGATGAAGCGGTTCAGGCTGTCGGCGAGCATGCGCCGGTCTTCGGTGTGTTCGAAGTTCATTGCATGTCTCCTTACAGGCCCAGGATCATCTTGCTGATGATGTTCTTCTGGATTTCGTTCGAGCCGCCGAAGATGGACAGCTTGCGGTTGTTGAAGTAGCGCGAGGCCGCGGCCGATGCGTAAGGTGGCCCGAAGGTCTCGCCGGTGTAGCCGTCCTTCAGCGCCTCGGCGATGAAGGGGCGGCCGTAGACGCCCATCGCGCGGCGTGCGAGCGACGAGATTTCCTGGCGGATCTCGGTGCCGCGGATCTTCAGCATCGAGCTTTCAGCGCCGGGCACGCCGCCGCCAGCCACCGCTGCGATCACGCGCAGGTTGGTGGTCTTCATGTTTTCCAGGTCGATCTCCACCCGTGCCATGCGCGCGGCGAAGGCAGGGTCTTCCGCCAGCGGCTTGCCGTTCTTGGTCTGCGTGGCGGCGATGCCCTTCAACTGTTCGAGCGCGGCCACCGAGAAGCCCACGCCCGCGATGTTGGTGCGCTCGTAGGTCAGCAGGTACTTGGCGCAGGTCCAGCCCTTGTTCTCCTCGCCCACGAGGTTCTCGGCGGGCACGCGCACGTCGGAGAAGAACACCTCGTTGACCTCGTGCTCGCCGTCGAGCGTGATGATGGGGCGCACTTCCACGCCGGGCGAGGTCATGTCGATCAGCAGGAAGCTGATGCCTTCCTGCTTCTTCGCCTCGCGGTTGGTGCGCACCAGGCAGAAGATCATGTTGGCGTGCTGGCCCAGCGTGGTCCAGGTCTTCTGGCCGTTCACGATGAAGTGGTCGCCCTGCGCGTCGATGCCGCGCACGGCCGAGGTCTTCACTGCAGCGAGGTCGGAGCCCGCGCCGGGTTCCGAATAGCCCTGGCACCACCAGTCGGCGCCATTGAGGATGCGTGGCAGCCAGTGCTTCTTCTGCGCCTCGTTGCCGTACTTGATGAGCACCGGGCCGAGCATGTTCACGCCGAAGGGCACGATGCGCGGCGCGAAGGCCAGCGCGCATTCGTTCTCGAAGATGAACTTCTCCACCGCCGTCCATCCCGGGCCGCCGTACTGCTCGGGCCAGTGGTTGGCGAGCCAGCCGCGCTCGTTGAGGATGGCGTGCCATTCCTGCATGTCGGCCTTCTCGAGGATCTTGCCGCTGCGCACTTTCTCGGACAGCCGCACCGGCAGCTTCGCGGCCAGGAAGGCGCGCACCTCGCTGCGGAAGGCTTCTTCTTCGGGGGTGAAGTTCAGGTCCATCGCTGGCTCCTCTTCAGTAGATTTCAAAGAGACCGGCCGCGCCCATGCCGCCGGCGATGCACATCGTGACTACGGCGTACTTCGCGCCGCGGCGCTTGCCTTCGATGAGCACGTGGCCCGCGAGGCGCGCGCCGGTCATGCCGAAGGGGTGGCCAATGGAGATCGCGCCGCCGTTCACGTTGAGCAGTTCCGAGGGAATGCCCAGCTTGTCCTGGCAGTAGATCGACTGCGAGGCGAAGGCTTCGTTGAGCTCCCACAGGCCGATGTCCTGCACCTTGAGGCCATGGCGCGCGAGCAGCTTGGGCACCGCGAACACCGGGCCGATGCCCATCTCGTCGGGCTCGCAGCCGGCCACCGCGAGGCCGCGGAAGGCGCCCAGCGGCTTGATGTTGGCGCGCTCGGCATCCTTGGCTTCCATCAGCACGCAGGCCGATGCGCCGTCCGACAGCTGCGAGGCGTTGCCGGCGGTGATGAACTTGTCCTCGCCCATCACGGGCTTGAGCTTGGCGAGCGCCTCGTAGGTGGTGCCGCGGCGGTTGCAGTTGTCTTCCGTCGCGGTCACTTCGCGGTAGCTGACTTCCTTCGTCTCCTTGTCGGTGACGGCCATGGTGGTGGTGCAGGCGACGATCTCGTCCTTGTAGCGGCCGGCGATCTGCGCTTCTTCGGTGCGGCGCTGGCTCTCGGCCGAGAAGCGGTCCTGCGCCTCGCGGCTGATGTTGTAGCGCTTGGCGACGATGTCGGCGGTCTCGATCATCGCCATGTACAGCTCGGGCTTGTGCTCGACGATCCATGGGTCCATGCCGCTGTCGCCGGCATCGGTGGCGCTGCGGGTGCGGATCTGCGAGATGCTTTCGACGCCGCCCGCGATCATGGCCGGCGCGCCGTCCACCACGATGCGGCCCGCGGCCATGGCGATGGCCTGCAGGCCCGAGGCGCAGAAGCGGTTGACGGTGGTGCCGGCGATGGAGATCGGCAGGCCCGCGCGGATGATGGCCTGGCGCGCGATGTTGCGGCCGGTGGTGCCTTCGGGGTAGCCGCAGCCGAGGATGGCGTCCTCGATCAGCGCGGGGTCGAGGCCCGAGCGCTCCACCGCCGCCTTCACGGCGAAGGCCGCCAGCGTGGGGCCGGGGGTGATGTTGAATTCGCCGCGGTGCGCCTTGGTCAGCGGGGTGCGGGCGGTGGAAACGATGACGGCTTCACGCATGGGGGTGTCTCCTTGGACGGCTGGCTCTGTCTGTGCCTGTGATTACTCGGATTGGTTGAGGCTTGCGAAGTCGGCGCCGCGCTCCACCAGCTGCACCAGCAGCGGCGAGGGCTTCCAGAAGACCGGGTCTTCCTTCGCGAACTCCTGGATGTCGGCCAGCACCTTGGGCAGGCCCACGGTGTCGGCGTACTTCATCGGGCCGCCGCGGTGGCGCGGGAAGCCGTAGCCGTAGAGGAAGGTCACGTCCACGTCGAGCGGGCGCAGCGCGATGCGCTGCAGCACGACGTTGGCGCCCTCGTTGATCATCGCGGCCATGTAGCGGCGCATGATTTCTTCCTCGGTGAAGGCGCACGGCTTGATGCCGGCGCGCTCGCGCTCGGCGTCGATGATGGCCAGCACCTCGGGGTCGGGCTGGCCGGTGCGGGCGCCCTCGGGGTAGAGGTAGTAGCCGCGCTGCGTCTTCTGGCCGAACCAGCCGCGCTCGCAGATGCGGTCGGCGATCTGCACGTAGCGCGCCTTCGGGTCGCGCGTGGCGGCCTTGCGCTTGCGCGTGGCCCAGCCGATGTCGCCGCCCGCGAGGTCCGACACCTGGAAGGGGCCCATCGGGTAGCCGAAGTTGCGCACCGCCTCGTCGATCTGGTAGGGCGATGCGCCGTCTTCCATCATGTGGTCGGCGGCCTGGCGGTACACGGCCAGGATGCGGTTGCCGATGAAGCCGTCGCACACGCCGGCGCGCACCGGCACCTTCTTGAGCTTCTTGGCGAGCTCGAAGCCGGTGGCGACCACGTCGGCGCTCACCTTGGCGGGCACCACGATCTCCAGCAGCTTCATGATGTTGGCGGGCGAGAAGAAGTGCAGGCCCACCACGTCCTGCGGGCGCGAGATGCTGGCGGCGATCTCGTCGATGTCGAGGTACGAGGTGTTGGTGGCCAGCACCGCGCCGCGCTTGCACACGCGGTCGAGTTCGGCGAACACCGCCTTCTTCACGGCCATGTCCTCGAACACGGCTTCCACCACGATGTCGACGTTGGCGAGCGCGTCGTAGCTGGTGGAGCCCGAGAAGCGCGCCATGACGTTGCCCTTGGCCTCGGGCGTCATGCGGCCCTTGGCGATGAGGCCGTCGTACACCTTCTCGACATTGGCGCGGCCGCGCGCGAGCTGCGTGTCGTCGCGCTCGATCATGGTCACGGGCATGCCCGCGTCGAGCATCGCCACCGCGATGCCTGCGCCCATGGTGCCGCCGCCGACGATGCCGGCCGACGCCAGCGCGCGCGGGCTGGCCGACTTGGTCTCGGGCGCCTTCAGCACTTCGCGTTCGGCGAAGAAGGCGTGGATCAGGCCGGCGCGCTGCGGGCTGTCGATGCACTGCAGGAACAGCTTGCGCTCCAGCGCCATGCCTTCGTCGAAGGGCAGCGTGAGCGCGGCCTCGACGGCTTCGACGATCTTCATCGGCGAGAACAGGCCGCGGCTCTTCTTGGCGGTGTCGGCGCGCGCGGCTTCGAGGGCGGCGCGGGCGGCTTCCTTGTCGGCCAGCGCGCCGGCGTCGCGGGTGCGGCGCACGGGGGCGTTGGCGGCGATCAGTTCATTCGCGTAGGCGAGGCCTTCGGCGCGCGCGTCGGCTTCGGTGGCGAGGCGGTCGACGAGGCCGAGCGACAGCGCTTCCTTCGCGCCCGCGTGGCGGCCGCTGAGCATGAGTTCGATGGCGGGCTTCACGCCGATGAGGCGCGGCGCGCGTTGCGTGCCGCCCGAGCCGGGCAGCAGGCCCAGCGCCACTTCGGGCAGGCCCAGCTTCGCGGTGGGCGAGGCGATGCGGTAGTGCGCCGACAGCGCCACTTCCAGCCCGCCGCCGAGCGCGGCGCCGTGGATCGCGGCGACCACCGGCTTCGTGCAGTTCTCGATCTTCAGGCAGGCCTCGGGCAGCGAGGGCGGCTGCGGCGTCTTGCCGAACTCGCGGATGTCGGCACCCGCGATGAAGTTGCGGCCCGCGCCGACGATCAGCACCGCCTTGGCCCCGCCGTCGGCCTCGGCCGCGTCGATGGCGGCCACGAGGCCGCGGCGCACGTCCACGCCCAGGGCGTTGACGGGCGGGTTGTCGATGGTCACCACGAACACGTCGCCTTGACGCTCGAAGGTGACGGGACCGGTGGACGTGGAGGGGCTGGGGGTGCTGTCGGTGGCCATGTGCTTGCTTGTCTCTCGCGTTGCGGACCAGGTGGGTCCGAGGCTCTGGGGTGAACCCGGCATTCTTGGCCTGAGCTGGCGCTTTGACAATTGCATAGCCGGTTGACAGACTGTCAAAGCATTTTTGACACAATCGGCCCATGGACCTCCAGTCGCTCACCCTGTTGGTGGAAATCCTCGACGCCGGCAACCTGAGCGCGGCCGCGCGGCGGCTCAAGATGACCCGCGCCAACGTCAGCTACCACCTGAACCAGCTCGAACGCTCGGTCGGTGCGCAGCTCGTGCGGCGCACCACCCGGCGCGCCGAGCCGACCGAGATCGGCCTGCGCCTGTACCAGCACGGCATCGCCATCCAGGCCGAGCTGCTGGCGGCGCGCGAATCCGTCACCACGCTGGGGCAGGGCCTGCAGGGCCGCGTGCGCCTGAGCGTGCCCAGCGGATACGGGCAGCTGGTCATGGCCGACTGGCTGATCGACTTCAAGCGCCAGTACCCCGGCATCGTGCTCGACGTGGTGTTCGAGAACCGCATCGAGGACCTGCTGCGCGACGAGGTCGACATCGCCATCCGCGTGATTCCCGAGCCCCCGCAGAACCTGGTGGCGCGCGCGATGGGGCCGGTGCGCTACGTGGCCTGCGCCTCGAGCGACTACGCGGTGAAGAACCCGCTGCCGGTGCAGCTCGACGCGCTGCAGGGCGCGCCGGTGGTCACGGCCGCCGTCATCGGCCGGCAGCTGCGCGTGTCGGCCTACCAGGGAGAGACACGCAGGGAGGTGATCCTGGAGCCCACGCTCATTTCAGAGAACTTCCTGTTCCTGCGCCAGGCCATCCTCGCCGGCCTGGGCATCGGCCTCGTGCCCGACTACGTGGTGCAGGAAGACGTGCGCCGCGGCGACGTGGTGACCACGCTCGACGACTGGCGCCTGTCCATCTTCGGCACCCAGATGTTCATGCTCTATATGCCGAACCGCCAGCACACGCGGGCGATCCGGACCTTCATCGATTTCGTGCTGGAGCGGGTGCGGGGGCCGGGCGATGGCGACCCGCCTGCCGCTTAGCCGGCGGCCGCCCTACCTGCTTACCTGCGGCGGTCGGCTTCCGTGCTCTCGTAGTACCGCGACTTGTCCTCGTACATCGCCCGGTCGGCCCGCTGCAACGCGGCTTCCAGCGGCTCGTCGCCGTGGCAGGTGGCCAGGCCGATGGCCAGGCTCAGCGCGTGGCCGCTCTGGCCGGCGTGGAACTGGTTGTTCATTTCCAGCAGCGTGAGGATGCGCTCGCGCATCGCCTCGGCGCCGCGCTCGTCGGTCATGGGCAGCAGCACCGCGAACTCGTCGCCGCCGATGCGCGCGGGCCAGGCGGGCAGGTCGACGGCCTTGTCGAGCACCTCGCCCATGCGGCGCAGCAGCGAGTCGCCGGCGGCGTGGCCCTCCTGGTCGTTGACCTGCTTGAGGCCGTTGAGGTCGATGGCCACGATCGACACCGGCCACGGGCCCTTGCGCGAGAGGCGGTTGAGCTCCTCGGTGTAGTAGGTGCGGTTGCACAGCTGCGTGAGCACGTCGTGCTTGCCGAGGTATTCGAGATACGCCTCGGCCTTCTTGCGCGCGGTGATGTCGACCAGCGAGACCAGCACCAGGTCCCAGGTGTCGAGCCGGTCGTCCTGCACCGCGAACTGCATGTGGATGTTGAGCACCTCGCCCGACAGCGAGTAGTTGAGCACTTCGCGGTGCTGCACGGTCTTGCCGTTCCACAGGTCCTGCAGCTGCTCGGCGAACGACTCGCGCATCTCGTCGCGGAAGATGCGCGGCAGGTTGCCCAGCAGCGTCTGCAGGTCGGGCGCGCCGAACATGCGCAGCGTCTCGTGGTTCACGTCGATGACGCGGATCTCCTGCATGCAGCGCGTGACGAAGTCGGGGTGCACCTTGATGAAGGTGGCGAAGTCGGTGATGCCGCGCGCGCGCAGCGTCTCCATGAGCGAGCGCACCGCGCTGAAGTCCTCCACCCACAGCGACACCGGCGAGCGGTCGAACAGGCTGCGCGCGTAGATGGCGCTCTCGTCGCGCAGGCGCTGCGCGGCCACGCGCTCGGTGACGTCGTCCAGCGCCACCAGCACGCGGCTCCAGCTGTCTTCGTAGCCGGGCAGCACGCGGGCGCGCACGCGCACGTCGAGCCGGCGTCCGTCGAGTGCGTAGTTGACGGTCTCGCTCTCGAAGCTGAGCTGGCCGCGCCAGAGCTGGTCGAGCTCGTGCACCACGGTGGACGACATGTCGCCGCGGAACACGCGGTCGAGCGCGCCCAGCAGGGTCTGCTCGCTGTCGGCGCCGAAGAGCTTCAGCGTGTGCTGGTTGACCCGCAGCACCTTCAGCAGCGCCATGCAGTCGCTGATCCGCTGCGGTTCGGCCTGCAGGTGCGCCACCAGGTCGGTGATGCCCTCGGCGCGCCAGCCGTCGAGCTTGCGCTTGAGGTCGCCGTAGTCCTCGATCCAGAGGGAGACCGGCGCCAGGTCGAACATGGCGTCGAGGTCGCCGGCGGCGGAAGGCGAAACCGGCGTGGAGCCGGAGGTGGCGGCGGGCAGGGCCATCGATGAAGCTTTCGTGGAAGCGGCTGCAGCCAATGCTGGCGGGCTGGCGCGAGGAGGTCTTAATTATTAACTGCGGCCAACCCGGCTCAGCGGCTGTAGAGGCCCACCACGCTCTGGCCGCCCAGCGCACGGCCCTTGAGCGCGGCCAGCAGCGCGTCGCGGCCCAGGCCGGCGGGCAGGCTGCCCGGCGCGAGCTCGGTGGCGATCACTGTCATGACGTAGTGGTGCGGCCGGTCGCCCGCCGGCGGGCACATGCCGCGGTAGGAGGGCGTGCCGGCCACGTTCGGGCCCATGGTGAAGTCGAAGTTCGAACCCGCGGCCCCTTCGCCCGCCTTGAGCTCGCCGCGCTCGGCCGCGATGTTGTAGGCCACCCAGTGCGACACGCCCAGGCCGGCCGCCCCGTCCGGGTCGAACACCAGCACCGCGACCGACTTGGTCTTGGCCGGCAGGTTGCTCCAGGCCACCGGCGGCGAGATGTTCTTGCCGCCGCAGTCGCCAACGCCCGCGTGCTCGGCCGGAATCGTGCCGCCGTCCGCGAAGGCGCTGGAGCTGACCTTCATGCCCGTGGAGCCCTTGCCCACCGGCGAGGACATGCCCGCGCAGCCCGCCAGCAGGCCGGCCAGCGCGAGCGCCGCGGCCGGCAGGGCCGCATGCGGGAGAGTGCGAAATCGGGTGTTGCAGTTGCGCATGTCGTTGCTCCTGGATGGTTGTTGTCTTGTCCTGGCTTGCTTTCAGCCGGCCGCGCCGGGCCAAACGCTGCCGTCGGCCTTCTCGTGCACGGCCACCGGCGTGAGCCGCGCGCCCCGGCACGGGCCGCCGACGCACTTGCCGGTGTCGGGCTCGAAGATGGCGCCGTGCCGCGCGCACATCAGGAAGCGGCCTGAACTCTCCAGCACCTGGCCCTCGAAGTCGAGCGGCCCGCCGGCATGCGGGCACTGGTTGAGGTAGGCGTGCACCGCGCCCTGCCAGCGCACCGCGAAGGCCGGTACGCCCTCGGGGGTGTTGAACCTGGCGGCCAGGCCGCGTTCGGCAAGGCTCGTGGCCAGCGGCAGGGCCGATGCGGCGGATGGATCAGGCTGTGGGGCGGTCGTGGCGGCTTCGGTCATCTGACCGCGAGCCTAGCCAAGGTTCAGGCGCTGCGCAACGCGCGGCGTGGCATTGTCTCGTCGGACGGGGCCGCGTCCAGCGGGCCGAGCCGGCGCATCTTGTCGTACAGCGTCTTGCGCGGCACGCCCAGGCGTTCGGCCGCGGCGGCGGCGCTGCCGTTGCAGGCCTCCAGCGCCTCGCGGATCAGGTAGCGCTCGAACTGCGCCATCTGCTCGTCGAGCGAGCGCGGCTCCTGCGCGAGGCTGCGGAAGCCCTCTTCGCCGTCCCACAGCCCGAGCACGAAGCGGTCGGCGATGTTGCGCAGCTCGCGCACGTTGCCGGGCCAGGCATGCGCCATCAGCGCCTGCAGGTGGCGCGGCGCGACGGCGGGCTGCTCGCGTCCGTGGCGCAGCGCCGCCTGCATCGCGAAGTGGGTGAACAGCAGCGGGATGTCCTCGCGCCGTTCGCGCAGCGGCGGCAGGTGCAGCACCACCACGCTGAGGCGGTAGTAGAGGTCGTCGCGGAACTTCTGCGCCTGCGCGGCCTGCAGCAGGTCGGCCTTGGTGGCGGCGACCACGCGGCTGTCCATCGGGCGCAGCTCGTTGGAGCCCAGCCGCTCGAACTGCCGCTCCTGCAGGGCGCGCAGCATCTTGACCTGCAGGTTCATCGGCATGGTCTCGATCTCGTCGAGGAACAGCGTGCCGCCGCGCGCATGCTCGATCTTGCCGATGCGCCTGCGCGCCGCGCCGGTGAAGGCGCCGGCCTCGTGGCCGAACATCTCGCTCTCGAACAGCGCCTCGGGCATGCCGCCGCAGTTGATGGCCGCGAAGTTGCCCTCGCGCCGGCGCCCGCAGTCGTGCAGGCAGCGCGCCACCAGCTCCTTGCCGGTGCCGGTCTCGCCGAGGATCAGCACGTCGGCGTCGGAGCTGGCCACGTCCAGCACCAGCCGGCGCAGCCGCTGCATGGCCGAGGAGCGCCCGATCAGCCGCGCCTCGATCGATTCGTAGCCGGCGAGCTTGCGGCGCAGCTGGTCGACCTCGAGACTCAGCGCGCGCTTCTCCAGCGCCCGCTGGACCACCTCGGTGAGCTGGTCGGGCGAGAAGGGTTTCTCCAGGAAGTCGTAGGCGCCCAGGCGCATGGCCTGCACCGCCATGGTGATGTCGCCGTGGCCGGTGACGAGGATGACGGGCAGCGTCGGGTCGATCTGCAGCGCGCGCGACAGCAGCGCCAGCCCGTCCATGCCGGGCAGCCTCACGTCGGTGACCAGCACGCCGGCAAAGCCCGGCACCACGCGCGGCAGCACCTGCTCGGCCGAGCCGAAGCCCGTCACGCGCAACCCCGCCAGCTGCAGCGCCTGCGTGCTGCCCAGCCGCACGGCCGGGTCGTCCTCGACGAAAAGAACCTCGAGTTCGTGTTCAGTCATGAAATGTTCCCTGCGTTGGGCGTGCCGCCATCGCGCAGCGTGACGACGAAGGCCGCGCCGCCGAGTTCGCTCTCGCCGGCGCGCAGCAGCCCGCCGAAGTCGCGCACGATGCCGGCCGAGATGGCCAGCCCCAGTCCCAGGCCCAGGCCCTGTTCCTTGGTGGTGAAGAAGGGCTCGAAGAGGCGCGGCATCACCTCGGGCGCGATGCCGGTGCCGTTGTCGTGCACCTCCAGCGCCACGCCCTCGGCGCTGCGGCGCGCCGCGATGCGCACGCGGCGCGGGCTGGCACCGGCGGCGGCTACCGCGTCGAAGGCGTTGACCAGCAGGTTCACCAGCACCTGCTCGAGCCGGTTGCCCTCGCAGCGCGCGAAGAGCCCGGGCTCGATGAACTGTTCGAGCTCGATGCGCTCCTGGCGGATGCGCTGGCCCAGCAGGAAGAGCGCATCGGCGATCACGTCGGCCAGCGCCACCGACTGCAGTTCCACCGCCGAGCGGCGCGCGAATTTCTTCAGCTGCGCGGTGATCTGGCCCATGCGGTCGGTCAGCTCGCAGATGGTGCGCAGGTTCAGGTCGACCTGCTCGGACTGCCCGCGCTCCAGGAACACCACCGCGTTGGCCGACAGCGTGCGCAGCGCGGCCAGCGGCTGGTTGAGTTCGTGCGTGATGCCGGCCGACATCTGGCCCAGCACGGCCATCTTGCCGGTCTGCACCAGGTCGTCGAGCGTGTTCTTCAGCATCTCCTCGGCGCGCTTGCGCTCGGCGATCTCGGTCTGCAGGTGCTGGTTGGCCTCGCTCAGCGCCTCGGTGCGCAGCTCGACCTTGTGCTCCAGCTCGTCGTAGGCGCCCTGCAGCGCCTCCCGCGCTGCCAGCCGCTGGTGCACGATGCGCCGGCGCTGCTGCAGGTACATCACCAGCAGCGTGAAAAACACCAGCGCGAACATCGTGGCCAGCGCGCTGGTGCGTGCGAGCGCGTGCGCCGGCTTCATGTCCGACAGCATGATGAGCTTCCAGTCGGTGCCGTCGACCGGGCGGCTGTCGAGCAGGTAGTCGGGGCCGAAGGGCGTGGCGCCGGGGCGCTGCGGCGCCTCCTCGTTCGCGCGCAGCTGCACCACGGTGCCTTCGCCGCCCGACAGCGGCCGGTGCTCGCGCATGTCGATGGGCGTGAGCGCGCCGGCCTCGGTGTACTGGCGCGTCTGCGCGAGCTGCCGGAGCGTCTCGCTCGACAGCGGGCGCAGCGCGCGGAATTTCCAGCCGGGGTTGGACGAGAGGAACACCACGCCGTTGCCGTCGATGGCGAACACGCGGTCGGCCGAATGCGACCAGGCCGCATCCAGCTTGTCGAGGTTGACCTTCACCGTCGCCACGCCCAGCCGGCGCGCGCCGTCGATGATGCCGAAGGAGAAGTAGTAGCCCGGCTCGCGGCTGACCGTGCCGATGCCGTAGAAGCGCCCCGGCACGCCGCGCAGCGCGTCCTGGAAGTAGGGGCGGTAGGAGAAGTTCATGTCCACGAAGCTGCCCGGCTGGTTCCAGTTGCTGGCGGCCAGCGTGAGGCCGGTCTCGTCCATCACGTAGATGGCCGAAGCCTGGGCGTGCGCGTTGACGGTCTCGAGGTAGACGTTGGCGTCCAGCTGCTGGCCGGCGTCGCGCGGCTTGCGCAGCAGGTCGAGCACGTCGGGGCTCAGCGACACCACCTGCGGCAGGTATTCGTAGCGGCTGAGCTCGCTGCGCAGGCTGGTGGCGTAGATGTCGAGCCGGTGCAGCGTGCCCTGCTGCAGCGAGCGGATGCCCGCGCGCTCGCCCAGCAGGTAGGCCAGCGCGCCGCCGGCCGCGATGAGGCACAGCCACACGCAGACGGCGGCCCACAGGCGCCAGCGCGCAAGGGCCGGCGCCCCGGCCGCGAGGGCGGGGGCGTCGCCGTGGAAGCGCGCCAGCACGGCCTTGTCGCGCAGGTCGTCGGGCGATCCGGCAAAGCCGGCCCGGTAAGGCGCGGAAAGCTTCAGCACGGCGCGGCCGGCCGATAGGAGCAGTGACGACACGGGAGCGGGAAGCGGGAGTCCGCCGTCGGGCAGCAAAGGGCCCTGATGGTATGCAGCACTCCCTGCCGCGCCGAGGCGGAATTACCCTCGCTGTCGCCCATGCGTCGCACCATGCGCGTGCCTCAGTCGGCGTACACGCCGGCAGCCTTGATGACCGGGCCGAAGCGCGCCACCTCCTGCTGCACGAACTTCCTGTGCTCGGCCGGCTCGACGCGCCGGTCGGCCACCACCACCGCGCCCAGGCCTTCCTCCTTCCTGATGAAGTCGGGGTCCTTCAGCGCGACCTTGAGCGCGTCGTTGAGCTTCTTGAGCACCGGCGCGGGCGTGCCCTTGGGCGCGTACAGGCCGTGCCAGATGGTCACCTGGAAGTTCTTCAACCCCGACTCGTCCAACGTGGGCAGGTCCTTCAGCGCGGGCGTGCCCAGCCGCTTGAGCGTGGTCACGCCGTAGGCCTTGACCTTCTTCGCCTCGATCTGCGAAGTGGTGTTGGTGGTCTGGTCGCACAGCAGGTCGATCTGCCCGCCGAGCAGGTCGGCGATGGCGGGGGCGGTGCCCTTGTAGGGCACGGTGGTCATCTCGGCCTTGAGCTCGCTTTGCAGCAGCAGCCCGCACAGGTGCGAGGCCGAGCCGATGCCCGCGTTGCCGAGGTTGGTCTTGCCCGGGTTCTTCGCGATCCATTCGCGCAGTTCCTTGAAGTTGCCGGCCTCCAGCTGGGGCTTGCCGATGACGGTCATGGGCACGTCGTTGATCATGCCCAGGTACTCGAAGTCGGTCTCGTAGTCGTAGGGCAGCTTGCGGTAGAGCACCGGCGTGGTGGCCATGCCCACGTGGGTGAGCAGCAGCGTGTAGCCGTCGGGCCGGGCGCGCGCCACCTTGGCGTTGCCGATGGTGCTGCCGGCACCGGCGGCGTTGTCGATCACGATGCTGGTGCCGTCCAGCGGCTTGCGCATGGCCTCGGCCAGGTCGCGCGCCACCCGGTCGGTGGGGCCGCCGGCCGCGAAGGGCACGACGATGGTGATGGGCTTGCCCGCGGGAAAGTCCTGCGCGTGCGCGCCGGTGGCTGCAGCGAGGCCGAGGGCCAGGCCCAGTGCGAGGTGGACGGCGGACACAGGGGTCTTCTTCATGGATGCTTTCAAGGTTCACTCCAGGGGAAAAGGCGGGCGGGCCTGCATGTGCGGTCGCGCGTGCAGGCCGCCCGCGGCTTGGCTTACAGGAAGCTCGACATCAGCTTCTTCGTGATGTCGAACAGCAGGTTCACGGGCGACGGCCCGAACGACAGCCAGGTGCCGGCGAGCGGCTGCTGGCCGACGCCGGGCTTGGTCCAGTCGCACACGCCGTCGGGGAAGGCGGCGCTCAGGCGCGCCCATTGCGTGGGGTTGAAGCTCACGCTGTAGTCCGACGGGTTCAGCGGCTTCAGCTGGCACTTGGCGATGTCGTCGGTGAGCGGGCCGCCCGCTGCCATGCGCGGCGTGGTGCCGGCTGGGTAGAAGGTGTTGCACGCGCCGGTGCCGAAGGCGGTCTGCTCCTCGGTGTACTTCAGGCCCGCGTTCCAGCAGGCGTCCTGCAGGTCGGCCGGGCGGTTGGCGGCGATCTTCTGTGCCTTGGTGCGCTCGGAGGTGTCGGCCTTCACCGCGGTGAGCCACTTCACCATCTCGTCGAAGGCGGCCGCGCTGCCGCCGCCCATGGTCCACATCACGTGGTTGTCGATGTTGCCGTTGGCGCGGCGCAGGCGCTCGCGCATCGAGAACGAGTGGATCTTGGTGTGGATGTCGCCGCCGGTGGCGCCGTCGTTGTAGTCGCGCAGGTCGATGATGGCGGTGGAGGCCAGCCCGCCCGCGCCGTTGACGATGCGGCCCGACTGGTAGGCCCGGCGCAGCGCGTCGATGTCGCCCACGGTGCGCGCGGCGGTGCGCTTCATGTCGCGGTCGACGCCGCCCACGCGCTCGTTCAGGTCGAGGAACTTCTCGATGCCGAGCTTGCCCTCGTTGAGCGCGTTCAGGCCGTACTGGATGCCCACGTTGTCGATAGGGCGCAGCGCGAAGCCCTCGGCCTCGGTCTTGCCGTAGACGTTCACCGTGTGGTCGAACACCGTCGCGCGCGCGCCCGTGGGGTTGGTCAGCGCGTTGTAGCGCTGCTCGGCGGGCACGCCCGCGGGGAACGAAACAGTGGGGTCCAGGCGACCCGCGCTGTTGCTCATGTTGGGGATGTTGCCGATCTGCAGGTAGCCCGAGATCGCCTGCTTCTCGGCCGTGGTGTAGGCCAGCGCGGCGGTGGCAGGGTCGTTGAAGTAGTTGTTGAGCACGCGCGAGTCGTGCAGCTTGAAGATGGTGGAGGAGGTGACGTCGGCGAACACCTGGCTCACCACCACGCCGTCGAAGAGGCCGGGGTAGTTGTCGCTGGTCTGGTGGCTCTGGTAGGAGCCGCCCGAGCCGCCGGTGCCGATGGTGTGGGCGGGTACGCCGAAGTTCTCGATGAAGCGCTCCTTCACCATCGCGATGGTTTCCGAGGAAAGCTGGTCGTTGCAGTTGGTGCCGAAGACGTTGAGCGTGGAGGTGGTCACGGCGAAGCCGCGGCTCTGGTAGGTCGGGTTGATGAGCGTGGCGAAGTCGTTGCCCTGCTGGAACCATCCGCCCTGGCAGCCGCCACCCAGCGGGTAGAGCAGCGTGCCGTTCCAGCCGGCCGGGCGCGAGGTGGGCGAGGGCGCGGGCTCGTTGAGCACGTCGTGCAGGATCGCCGACTGGTACAGCCCGCGGTTGATCGTGCCGCTTTCGAGCCGCACCACGTAGGGCACCTGCTTGCCGTTGACGGTGAGCCAGGCCATGTTGGCCGGGTAGGCGGTGATAGATTCCGGCACGAAGCGCACGTTGCTGCCGGCGGTGGTGCGGTAGTAGTAGTCGACGCGCGTCTCCACCGAGCACTTGCCGTCGTCCAGCGGCTTGAGCACCTGGCCGCCCATGCGGGTGAAGGTGGCGTAGCCGCACACGAAGGGCTCCTCATGCGGGCCGGAGATCACCGGGCCGGTGATCGGGTAGGCCGTCAGCTGCAGCTTCGCGCTGTAGCCGCCGTAGCTCGCGACCAGCTCGTTGGAGCCCAGCTTGAGCCCCGTGACCTTGCCCACCAGGCGGCCGCTGGCGGGGTCGCGCGAGAACGCCGCCGTCACGTCCCGCCCGTCGACCGACACCGCGAGGCCGCCGTCGGCCTTCTCGCGCAGCAGCTCCAGCTCGACCAGCGCGTCGTCGCCGGTCACCAGCTGCGGCGACGAGGACAACACGCCGATGCGCACCGTGGCATCGACCGGCGGCGGGTTGCCGGGGCCGGACGGGTCGGTGGGCGTGGCGCCGCCACCGCCTCCTCCGCCTCCGCCTCCGCCGGCCGCGGGTGGGATGAAGCTGAAGCCGCCTCCACCTCCGCCGCCGCCGCCGCCGCAGGCGGTGAGCGCCAGCACGGCCAGCAGCGTGCCGATACGCACGGGGGTCGGGCGAAGGCGGGTGCTCTTCTTCTGGGTTCTGATCATCTTCTCTGTCTCCGTTGTGGTTCTGGTTGAACAAGCGATGGGGGAAAAGCGGCTCCCCCCGGCCGGCACGGCCATGCGGCGGCGCGACCCGGCGCGGGCCGGATCGAAGCGCGACGCGCGGCGCGTCAGTGCGAGGTGGTGAGTGGGAGGCCGGCCGGCGGTGGCGGCGCGGCGGCGAGTGCGGGCAGGTCGGTCATTGGCGTGTCTCCATCCTCTGTCGGGTGTGCCGCATGGATAGCAACGCATGTGCCACGCAGGCCGTCAAACCCAAGTGACTGATTCCATTGGAGTTTTTTCGGAAGACCTGCGGTTTTCCCGCAAATCGGCGGCTGAAAAACCAGCCATCGCCGGCGCCGCGCGGCCGGAAAACCGCACGCCAGGGGCAGGACACAATCAGCTTAAAACTGTATATTCATACAGTATTCGACAGATCCCATGGACATCCAGCGCAAACTCGCCATCCTGGCCGACGCCGCCAAGTACGACGCCTCCTGCGCGTCGAGCGGCTCCCAGCCGCGCGACTCGCTCGGCGGGCGCGGCATCGGCTCCACCGAGGGCGCCGGCATCTGCCACAGCTATGCGCCCGACGGCCGCTGCATCTCGCTGCTGAAGGTGCTGCTGACCAACCACTGCCAGTACGACTGCCTCTATTGCGTGAATCGCGCATCGAGCAACGTGCCGCGGGCGCGCTTCCGCGTCGAGGAAGTGGTGCAGCTCACGCTCGACTTCTACCGGCGCAACTGCATCGAGGGCCTGTTCCTCTCCAGCGGCATCGTCAAGTCGCCCGACCACACGATGGAGCAGGTGGTCGAGGTCGCGCGCCAGCTGCGCGAGGAGCACGACTTCCGCGGCTACATCCACCTCAAGACCATTCCCGACGCCAGCGACGAACTGCTGGCGCGCGCCGGCCGCTATGCCGACCGGCTCAGCATCAACGTCGAGCTGCCCACCGCCGAGGGCCTGCGCGCGCTGGCGCCCGAGAAGGACGAGAGCGCCATCCGCCGCTCGATGGCGCGGCTGCGGCTTCGCATCGACGACACCCGCGAGGAGGCGCGCCGCGTGTTGCCGATCCGCGCGCTGCCCGGCGCCGCGCCGGCCGCCGCCAAGCCGCCGCCCTTCGCGCCCGCCGGCCAGAGCACGCAGATGATCGTGGGCGCCGATGCCACCGACGACCGGCACATCCTGGCCTCCAGCGCCACGCTCTACGGCGCCTACAAGCTGCGGCGCGTGTACTACTCGGCCTTCAGCCCCATTCCCGACGCGGCCCGCGCGCTGCCGCTGGCCGCGCCGCCGCTGATGCGCGAGCACCGGCTCTACCAGGCCGACTGGCTCATGCGCTTCTACGGCTTCGAGCACCAGGAGATCGTGGCCTCGCCCGACGGCCTGCTGCGGCTGGACGTCGACCCCAAGCTGGCCTGGGCGCTGGCGCATGCGGAGCGCTTCCCGGTCGACCTGAACCACGCCCCGCGCGAGATGCTGCTGCGCGTGCCCGGCCTCGGGGTGAAGGCCGTGGAGCGGCTGCTGCAGGCGCGGCGCGTTCGACGGGTGCGTGCCGACGACCTGCGGCGCCTGCACGTGCCGGCGCGCAAGGTGCTGCCCTTCGTGGTGGCGGACGGGCACCGGCCGGCGGCCAACGCGATGGCGATGTCCGGCTCTGCTGCCGCGGCGGCAGAGCCGGCGCAGGCGGCGCTGTTCTGAGGGCGGCAAGCCTGGCATCGGCATGCGCGTGTGTCTCGAAGACCCGGTCGATCTCGATGCCTTCCGCGGCCATGCGCGGCGGCTGCTGGCTGCCGGCGTGCCGCCGGAACAGGTCGAATGGAGCGAAGGTGGCAACGATCTGTTCGGCGAAGCGCCGGACCTGCCGCCCGCGCGGGTGCAACCAGCGGTAGCCCGGCAGGCCGTGCCCGCATCCTTCGTCGAACTGTGCGCCGACGTGATCCTGCACCGCGACGCGCAGCGCCTGGCCTTGCTCTACCGCCTGCTGTGGCGCCTGGTGCACGAGCCGGCGCTGCGCCACGACCCGCTGGACGCCGACATGATGCAGGCACAGCTCATGGCCCGCTCGGTGCGCCGCGACATCCACAAGATGCGCGCCTTCGTGCGCTTCACCCGCGTCGTGGACGCGCAGGGCGCCGAGCGCCACGTCGCGTGGTTCGAGCCCGAGCACCGCATCGTCGAGGCCAACGCGCCTTTCTTCGCGCGCCGCTTCGCGCAGATGCGCTGGGCCATCCTCACGCCGCGGCGGTGCGTGGAATGGGACGGGCAGGCGCTGTCGTTCCGCGAGGGCGCGGAACGCCGCCAGAAGCCCGCGCCCGACGAGGGCGAGCAGCTCTGGCTCACCTACTACGAGAACATCTTCAACCCCGCGCGGCTCAAGCTCGCGACGATGCGGCGCGAGATGCCGCGCCGCTACTGGCACAACCTGCCCGAGGCCGCGCTGATCCAGCCGCTGGCCGATGCGGCCGAGGCGCGCAGCCAGTCGATGATCGAAGCGCCGGCCACGCCCGCGCGCCGCATCCGCCCGCCGCTGCTGATGCATCCGCGCCCGGCCGAAGGCGCGGCGCCCGCCGACCTGGACGCGCTGCGCGCCGCGGCGCATGCCTGCCGCGCCTGCCCGATCGGCGCGCTCGCCACCCAGGCCGTGTGCGGCGAGGGCCCGGCCGGCGCGCATCACATGCTCGTCGGCGAACAGCCCGGCGACCAGGAGGACCTGGCGGGCCGGCCCTTCGTCGGGCCGGCGGGCCAGCTGCTCGACCGCGCGATGGCGCAGCTGGGCTGGGCGCGGGAGAGCGTCTACCTGGCCAACGCCGTCAAGCACTTCAAGTACGAGCTGCGCGGCAAGCGCCGCATCCACAAGACCGCCGGCCAGCGCGAAGCCGAGGCCTGCGCCCACTGGCTGGACAGCGAGATCGCACTCGTGCAGCCCAAGGCGCTGGTGGCCCTGGGCGCCACCGCCGCGCGCGCCCTGCTCGGGCGGCCGGTGGCGGTGCAGGCCGAGCGCGGCGCCTGGCTGCGCGAGCGCGGGGACGGCCGGCCCGTGCTCGTCACGCTGCATCCTTCGGCGCTGCTGCGGCTGCCGCCCGAGGAGCGTGCCGAGGCACAGGCGCGCTGGCTGGACGACCTCGCGCTGGCGATGGCGGCGCCCGCGTAGAAGAAAAGAAAAAAAGAAAATCCGCGCATCCCGCGAACCGTTTCGCGGGCTCGGCGCCTCTTCGTGTCCGAGGGTCTTCCTCAGCACTCAAGAAGGATCGAAGGAATCGCCATGCTCTACGCCAAGAACCTACCCGGCTGGGAACGCGCGCTGCGCATCGCTATGGGCCTCGCCGGCCTCGCTTTCGCCGCCATCGGCTGGAGTACCGCCGGCTTCGGGCTTGCCGTGGCCGTCGCCCTCATGGGCGCCATCCTGGCGCTGACGGGCCTGTTCGGCTTCTGCCCGATGTGCGCGATGGTCGGGCGCAAGCTCGACGGAAAAGGGCGCTGAACCGTGGCCTCCGGCACCGACCGCACCGGCCTGATCCACGCCGCGCAGACCGGCGACCCGGCCGCCATCGCCAGCCTGCTCGCGGTCTGCCAGGCCGACGCGCGCCGCTACGCCTGGCGGCACTGCCAGGCCAGCGACGTGGACGACGCTGTGCAGGAATCGCTGCTGGTCATCGCGCGCAAGGTCCGGGGGCTGAAGGCCGCGGCGGCGTTCTCGTCGTGGCTTTTCACCGTCATCCGGCGCGAATGCCTGAGGCTGCAGCGCGCGATGTTCCGCCACGACCCGCTGGACGACGATGGCGATGAGGTGGCCGAGCGGCAGCTGGCCAGTCGGGGCGACGCCGCGCTGCGGCTGGACCTGACCCATGCGCTCGAATCGCTGCCCGCGCACTATCTCGAAGTGGTGCTGCTGCGCGACTTCGAGGAGCTGACCATCGCGGAGATCGCCGAGCGCCTCGGCGAGCCGGCGGGCGCCGTCAAGAGCCGGCTGCACCGTGCCCGCTCGCTGGTGCGCGAGTACCTGCTGGCGTGATCGCGGCCCGGGAGGGCGCACACGAGCCTGACGGTGCCGAAAGGGCCGGTGCGACAATCCCCGGGCCATGACAGACACCCTCACGATCACCCGCCCCGACGACTGGCACCTGCACGTGCGCGACGGCGCCGCACTCGAAGCCGTCGTTCCCCACAGCGCCCGCCAGTTCGGCCGCGCGCTGATCATGCCGAACCTCCGCCCCCCAGTGACCACCGCCGCGCAGGCCGTGGCGTACCGCGACCGCATTCGCGCCGCAGTGCCCGAAGGCACGGGCTTCGAGCCGGTGATGTCGCTCTATCTCACCGACAAGCTGCCGCCCGAGGAGATCGCGCTGGCAGCCGAAGCCGGCGTGCGTGCGCTCAAGCTCTACCCGGCCGGCGCCACCACCAACAGCGATGCCGGCGTGACCGACATCCGCAAGACCTACAAGACGCTCGAAGCCATGCAGAAGCACGGCCTGCTGCTGCTGGTACACGGCGAGGTGACCGACCCGGCCATCGACCTGTTCGACCGCGAGGCCGTGTTCGTCGACCGCGTGATGATCCCGCTGCGCCGCGACTTCCCCGAACTCAAGGTGGTGTTCGAGCACCTCACCACCAAGGAAGGCGCCCACTACGTGCGCGACGCCGGCCGTTTCACGGCCGCCACCATCACGGCGCATCACCTGCTCTACAACCGCAACGCCATCTTCACCGGCGGCATCCGCCCGCACTACTACTGCCTGCCGGTGCTCAAGCGCGAGACGCACCGCGTGGCGCTGGTCGAGGCGGCCACCAGCGGCAGCGACCGTTTCTTCCTGGGCACCGACAGCGCGCCGCACCCGGCGCACCTGAAGGAGCACGCGCTGGGCTGCGCCGGCTGCTACACGGCGCTCACCGCCATCGAGCTCTACGCCGAGGCCTTCGACAACGCGGGCGCGCTCGACAAGCTCGAGGGCTTCGCGAGCTTCCACGGCCCCGACTTCTACGGCCTGCCGCGCCACACCGACACCATCACTCTCAAGCGCGAGAGCTGGACCGTGCCCGAGACCGTGCCCTACGGCGACGCCACGCTCAAGCCGCTGCGCGGCGGCGAGACCGTCGACTGGAAGCTCGCATGACGGTTCCCTCGCTGCGCGTGATGCTGCTGATCGACGCCGACAACGTGTCGGCCGAAGTCATCGAGCAGGCGGTGCAGCGCACCATGGACGAATACGGCGCCATCCACGTGCGCCGCGCCTACTGCAACGCCGAGATGGCGGTGAACCGTCAGGCGCTCTTCAAGCGCCTTTCGGTGCGGCCGATGGTGAATCTGTCGACCGGCAAGAACAGCACCGACATCGCGCTCGCGGTCGATGCCATCGACCTCGCCATCGCCGAGCGCCCCGATGTGGCGGTGCTGGTGTCTTCCGACTCTGACTTCGCGCCACTGGTGATCCGCCTGCGCGAGAAGGGCTGCCGCGTCTGCGGCATCGGGCAGCAGGGCAAGACCGGCGAGGAAACCATCGGCATCTACGACGCCTTCACCGACATCGCGCACAACGCCGTCGCCAAGCCGGCCGCGCGCACGGTGCCCGCGAAGAAGGCTGCAGCCGCTAAGACCACGCGCGCCAAGGCCGCGCCCGCCGCAAAGAAGACCGCGGCGAAGACGGCAGCGCGCAAGACGGCGAGGAGCACCAGCAAGCCCGAGCCCGAGCCGCCGCAGCAGCAGCCCCAACCCTCGGAGGCTGCCGAATTCATCCTGCAGGCCGCCCCGGCCCTGCGCAGCGGCAAGGACGTGCCGCTCAACGACGTCGCCAAGGCCCTGCGCACCGCGGGCCTGCTCGGCAAGAACAGCAGCTCGCTCAAGCTCTTCGAGAAGCTCACGGCCGAGTTCGCGCTGATGCAGCACCCGGACCGCATCCGCTGGACCGGCGCCCCCGCGCCTTGACCCTGCCGGCGATCGACTGGGCGCAGCCATGGCTCGCGCCCTATCGCGCCGATGGCGAGGCGGCAGCGCAGGCTGTCGCGCGCAACGACGGCTGCGTGGCGGCCGGCCTGCAGGACATCGGATCCACATCAGCGCCCGATTTCGTGAGGCAGTACGAGCTTCCCGCCGGGCAAGCGTACGAGGCCCACATCTTCCGGACCCGAACGGTGCCGACCCGCGACGACCTGCACGACTTTTTCAACGGCCTGGTCTGGCTCGCCTTTCCACGGACCAAGCGCCGCCTCAATGAACTGCAGGCCGGCGAGATCGCGCGCGACGGCGTCGGTGCCACGCGCGGTGCGCTGCGCGACGCGCTGACGCTGTTCGACGAGAACGGCGCGCTGCTGGATGCGCCGCCCGCGCTGTGGCGGGCGCTGGTCGCGCGTGATTGGCACACACTCTTCGTCAGCGGGCGCGGGCTGTGGAGCGAGGCACGGCTGGTGCTCTTCGGCCATGCGCTGCTCGAGAAGTTGGTGACGCCGCGAAAGCCCATCACCGCGCACGTCCTCCTGCCGGCGGATGGAGAAAACGGCCCGGCGGCGTTCGACGACGTCTCGGTGGCGGGCATGCTCGATGCGCAACGGCTCGGGCGCAAGCCCTTCGTGCCGCTGCCGGTGCTCGGCGTGCCCGGCTGGTGCGCCGGCAACGAGGCCGCACAGTTCTATGACGATCCGAAGGTGTTCAGGCCCTTGGCCGGTCGGGGAATACCGGGGGCCTAGAACTTTTGCTCCTATCATGGCTCCACCCGGCTGCCGCCGACCGGAGCTCCAAGAACACACACAACACCCAGGGCTTCCATGCCGCGAACCGCTTGAATGCGGCTTGAAGAGAGCCCCGGGGCCCTCATCTGGATGGCAGATTTCCCCACGGAGAATTCAACTTGAAACGTATCCTTCTGTTCGTCCTGACCAACGTGATGGTCGTCGCGGTGCTCGGCGTGGTCGCCAGCCTGCTCGGCGTCAATCGCTTCCTCACGGCCAACGGGCTCAACCTCACGGCGCTGCTCGGCTTCGCGCTGGTGATGGGTTTCGGCGGCGCGATCATCTCGCTGCTCATCAGCAAGCCCATGGCCAAGTGGACCACCGGGCTGCACATGATCGACAACCCCCAGACGCCGGACGAGGCCTGGATCGTCGGCACGGTGCGCAAGTTCGCCGACAAGGCCGGCATCGGCATGCCCGAGGTCGGCATCTTCGAAGGCGAGCCCAACGCCTTCGCGACGGGCGCGTTCAAGAACTCGTCGCTGGTGGCGGTGTCCACCGGCCTGCTGCAGAACATGACGCGCGAAGAGGTCGAGGCCGTCATCGGCCACGAGGTGGCGCACATCGCCAACGGCGACATGGTCACCATGACGCTGATCCAGGGCGTGATGAACACCTTCGTCGTGTTCCTGTCGCGCGTGATCGGCTATGCCGTCGACAGCTTCCTGCGCCGCGGCGACGACCGCTCCTCGGGCCCCGGCATCGGCTACTACGTGAGCACCATCGTGCTCGACATCGTGCTCGGCTTCGCCGCCGCGATGGTGGTGGCCTGGTTCTCGCGCCAGCGCGAGTTCCGCGCCGACGCCGGCGCCGCCGCGCTGATGGGCCAGAAGCAGCCGATGATCAACGCGCTCGCCCGACTGGGCGGCCTGCCGGCCGGTGAACTGCCGAAGGCGGTTGAAGCGATGGGCATCACGGGCAGCATCGGCAAGCTGTTTGCCACGCACCCGCCGATCGAGGAGCGCATTGCGGCGCTGCAGAACGCGCAGCGCTGAGCGGGACAGACGGGCCATCCGGCCCGCGGTTCGACAAGGAAAAAGCCGCCGGGCGGCTTTCTACGTCTTGTGCAGAAGTCCATCGGGCAGAGCCAGATCCCATTTCTCGCAGTGCAGGTTGCGGATCGGCCAGAAGCAGGTCCAGCGTCTGAGACTCTTTCACTGCCGCATCGATGAGGGCGCCCCTATACCCGACTCTGCTTCGATGACTTCGATGCCTGCGCCAGCAGCATTGGCCGAAAAGCCTCGGCGGCGAAGCAGGCGGGCATAACTAGGCGCTGCAGCGCCGCACGTTGCTGGCGACCGCGTCTGCGATGACGGCCACTGTCTCGCGTCGCACCGGGGCATCGCGCAAGGCGCTTTCCAGGTCTGCCGCCATCGAGCAGGTTTGGTTGATGACTTGCTGCACGTCGCGGGCGCGCAGGCCCAGCTTGGCCGCCAGGGCCAGCAGGTGGGGTCGGCCGGGCGCGAGCGCCTCGCCCATTACCGAGGTCTGGTGGTATCCGCCCGGGCCGGGGTTGAAGGTGAGGTCGTAGCCAGGCGCGAAGTCCCAGCGGTGTGCCTCGTTCATGCGCAGCGAGAAATTCTTCGCGTGGTCGTCCCGGTTGTTGAACACCACGTTGAACACGCACAGCCGGAAGGCGGCCATGACCTCGTGCGCGTTCTGGGTGAAGAAGCCGGTGGCGCGCAGCACGGTTTCGTAGTCCAGGCAGGGCACCCGGAAGTCGGCATGCAGGGCGCCGGCCAGGGAGTGGACGGGTACGCGCACGTGTCCCACGCGGTCGAACCGCTGGGTGCCGAAGGCGGCGAGGTTCGCGCCCAGGTCGAAATATTCGGTCGGCCCCATGACGATGCCGCATGCGCGCGCCATCTGCGCATAGACGTGCTCGATGGCGCAGACCTCGGGGTGTTCCGATTGGGCCGGGAACTTGACGAGCCAGGGCTCGCCTGCGGCATCGTCGGCGGTGCTCACGGCGCGCGTCGCGGCGTCGAACCGGACCAATGCCTTGGGACGGGCCCCGTGCGGTGAACCGCCGGCCTGGGCCAGCATGCGCAGCGCCGTCACGTCGTCGTCGGACACGTTCCGTGCCGCCTGCGCCAATTGCAGCAGGCTCCAGTCGGCCGTTGGCATGCCATCGTCCTGCGGCGGGATGAAGGAGAGCGCACCCATGGCGCGTGCGCCGATGAAGGCCAGCCGGTCGAGGGGCGAGACGCGCGCGGGGTCCCGCCCCGCCTTGCGAAACAGCCGGTCCATCAGCAGCATCCCCCAGCCGTCGGGCAGGCTGTCGTAGATGAGGCCCGGCAGGTAGCCCATCTCTTTTGGGAACGGGCCGTAGGCCGCGGGCCGCAGCTTCAGGTGGCGCGGCGACAGCTCGATGCCGTTGGCAAGCGCGTCGGCCGAATACTCGAAGATGATCTGGCGCCCGTCGTCGGCCAGGGTGCCCAGGGGCCAGTGCTGGCCCCAGCCTTCGTAGAGGACGGTGAGCTTCTTCATTGGCGGTCTTGTCGGCGGCCCTGCGGCAGGGGCTTGCGCGGATGGCGAACGCGCTGACGCTGCGCGGCCTGCGCCTGTTCCATGGCGGCGATGCTGGTGGTCGGCCGCAGGGTCAGCAGGTCGGCGAGTTCATCGACCAGGCCCAGCGCCTGTATGACGCGCACGAAGGTTTCCAGCGTCGTCATGCCGGTGGACTCCAGCGTCTTGATGGCGCTGCCCGAGACGCCGGCACGCTGGGCCAGCTCGGCCTGGGTCAGCGACTGCGCGATGCGTTGCGCGCGCAAGCGCTGTCCGAGGGTCTCCACGAGTTCCGGGACGGTGGCGAACGCGACATCGAGCATGAGGATGTCTTGCTATTTAAAGGATTGAATTGTAGCTCAAATGCTAAATTTATCCATTTAAAGGTCTGAAAAACATCCATTATGATTTGATGCGATGCCGGTGACTGCGCCTGTTCGACGCCAGCACCTGTTGTCGTTCACGGCCGTCCCAGATGATCCAGATGCCATGGCGCAAAAAACGCCGAATGACACGCTCAGGCTGGCTGCTGACTGCAGTGGGAAGACTCCCGGCCCACGGCCGATCCAGCGCTTGGACCGGCTCAGTCGGCCGCCGGGGTTTCGGGAGCCGCCGTGGGTTCCGCTGCTTCGAGCGCAGCCGCGGCCTGCGGCGCTTCCGGTACTTCCGGTGTTTGCGGCGCGGCGGCAGCCGCCGTCCGGTCGGCCCGCGCACGTTGCAGCGTGCGCGTGACCTCGCCCTGCGTCATGCCGTACATCTCCGCAAACTCCTTCTCGCTGCGCCCGCTGGCCTCGAAGGCGCGCAGCAGCGCCTCGCGCTTGGCGGCCTGTTCCGCGAGCAGGGCCAGGGCTTCGTCGAGCACGGCGTTGTTGTTCGCGTCGCGCGAGCGCACCAGCACGGCGTAGGCCTCGCGGTCGAGGCCCGAGGCTTCGACGGCGCGAGCCAGGCGCGCTACCAGTTGGGGGCGCAGGTCTTCGCCGGTGCGCTGCGAGCGTCGGCGGTGCAGCTCGAGGATCGCGTGGTGCACATGCTCGGGCGCGACCGGCTCGGCGACGTTGCCGTCGAGGTCATGGCGCGGATGGCCGGCTGCCACGCTTTCGAGATAGCGGGTGGAGCGCGCGTGCAGGCCCATCGCCACCTTCAGGTCTTCGGCCTTGAAGTCGTCGGGGTGGCGGGCGATCAGCTCTTCGTACACGCCGAGCTTCAGCGGCAGGAAGCGCGCGCCGAAGAGGTTCGGGTACAGCTCGAACAGGCGCTCGAGCGCCGGGTGCACCTTGCGCTGCGGGCGCGCGGGCTGCTGAGGCTGTTGTTGCTGCTTCTGTTGCGAAGGCTGCTGGCGGCCCTGCGCCTTCTGCGGCTTCTTGCGCTGCTGCTGATGCTGCGGGCGCTGCCTGCCGGCCTGCGTGGGGGCTCGATCGGCTTCGGGCGCAGTCGCCGCGCCGTCCGTGCCGGCGCGCAGGGCCTGCAGCTGCTGCGCCATGTCCATGCGTTCGCCACGGGGGCGGCGCGACTTGTTGTTCGGGTTGGCGGTGGTTGCTTCGGTCATTCTGGAAATCCGGCGCAAAGGCGCGAAGAAAGCAGGAAGGAATTCAGTGGTGGAATGCGATCGCGCATGCAGCGCGGCGCAGGGAATGGAGTGCTCGGTACATTGTCGTTTGCGTGGCCGTCGTCAGCCCATGGCGGCCGAGGCGCGCGCGGCCTGGCGGCCGATCAGCAGCCTGAAGGGCAGCAGCATCAGCACGCCGACGGCCAGCTTCACCGCGAGGTCGCCGAGCGCCCAGGTGAGCCATGGGCCCTCGGTGCCCGCGAAGGCGATGCCCCAGAACACGATGCTGTCGAGCACCGCCGCGATCACCGTGGCCACCAGCGGCGCGCGCCACCAGAGGCCGCGGCGCAGGCGGTCGAAGACGCCGATGTCGAGCAGCTGCGAAGCGATGAAGGCCAGCCCCGAGGCCGCCGCGATGCGCACCGGCGCCAGCAGCAGCGACACGCCCACCGCCACGGCGAAGCCCACCCACGCCACGCGCCGCGCCATGCCGGGGCCGAAGCGCCGGTTGACGAGGTCGCTCACGAGGTAGGCCACCGGGTAGGTGAATGCGCCCCAGGTCAGCCAGTCGTTGATGGCGAACTGCACGAGGATGTTGGAGGCGAGCACCACCGCCGCCATCGCCAGCGTGGCGACGATCAGGTGGCCCAGGGTGGGGCGTTCGAAGCGGATGGAAGACTGCTGCCGCATCAGACGCTCGCGGCGCGTTCGCGCTCCGACTCGGCCAGCAAGCTGCGCGCCACGGCCTCGGCCACCTTGATGCCGTCCACGCCGGCCGACAGGATGCCGCCCGCGTAGCTCGCGCCTTCGCCCGCGGGGTACAGGCCGCGCACGTTGAGGCTCTGGAAGTCGTCGCCGCGCGTGATCTTGATCGGCGACGAAGTGCGCGTCTCGACGCCGGTGAGTACCGCGTCGTGCGTGTCGAAGCCCTTGATCTTGCGGCCGAAGGCGGGGAAGGCCTCGCGCATCGCCTCGATGGCGTAGGCGGGCAGGGCCTTGTGCAGGTCGGTCGGCGTCACGCCCGGCTTGTACGAGGGGATCACGCTGCCGAGCGCGGTGGAAGGCTTGCCGGCGATGAAGTCGCCCACCAGCTGGCCGGGCGCGCGGTAGTCGCCGCCGCCGAGCACGAAGGCGTTGCTTTCCAGCTCGCGCTGCAGCGCGATGCCTGCGAGCGCATCGCCCGGGGAATTCAATTCCCATCCTGGGAAATCGCGCGGGTCGATGCCCACCACGATGCCCGCGTTGGCGTTGCGCTCGTTGCGCGAGTACTGGCTCATGCCGTTGGTGACCACGCGGCCCGGCTCGCTGGTGGCCGCAACCACGGTGCCGCCCGGGCACATGCAGAAGCTGTAGACCGAGCGGCCGTTGCTCGCGTGGTGCACCAGCTTGTAGTCGGCCGCGCCCAGCAGCGGATGGCCCGCGTGGCGGCCCCAGCGCGCGCGGTCGATGAGGCCCTGCGGGTGCTCCACGCGGAAGCCGATGGAAAAGGGCTTGGCCTCGATGTGCACGCCGCGCGCATGCAGCATCGCGAAGGTGTCGCGCGAGCTGTGGCCCAGCGCCATCACGACGTGGTCGGCGCGAAGCTCGCTGCTCTGGCCGGTGGCCTGGTCGAGCACGGTGAGGCCGCGAAGGTGGCCGCTTTCGATGCGCACGTCGGTCACGCGCCGCTCGAAGCGGATCTCGCCACCCAGCGCCACGATCTGCTCGCGGATGTTCTCGACCACCTTCACCAGCTTGAAGGTGCCGATGTGCGGGTGCGCGACGTAGAGGATCTCGGGCGGCGCGCCGGCCTTCACGAACTCTTCCATCACCTTGCGGCCGAGGAAGCGCGGGTCCTTGATCTGGCTGTAGAGCTTGCCGTCGGAGAAAGTGCCGGCGCCGCCTTCGCCGAACTGCACGTTCGACTCGGGGTTGAGCTCGCTCCTGCGCCACAGGCCCCATGTGTCGCGGGTGCGCTGGCGCACGGTCTTGCCGCGTTCGAGCACGATGGGGCGGAAGCCCATCTTCGCGAGCATCAGCGCCGCGAAGATGCCGCAGGGGCCGAAGCCGATCACCACGGGCCGCGTCGACAGGCCCGCGGGCGCGCTGGCCGGGGGCGTGTAGCGCATGTCGGGCGCCGGCTGGATGTGCGGATGGCCCGCGTGCCTGGCGAGCAGGGCGGCTTCGAGCTTCGCGTCCGACAGCTGCACGTCGCAGATGTAGACGGTGAGCAGCTCGGCCTTGCGGGCGTCGAAGCTGCGCTTGTAGACGGTGTGGGAAGCGATCGCTTCGAGTGGGACGCCGAGCGTCCTGGCGATCAGTTCGGCCAGCGCCTCGGGCGCGTGATCGAGCGGGAGTTTGAGTTCGGAGATTCTCAGCATGGCGTGGGGCTTGTGACTATCAAGCAGCCAGCAATTTTACTCGCCCCCAGGCTGCGCGACACTGCGTGTCGCTACGCCAACCCCCTACCGGGGGCAACACCGACGGCCCGGCAAAGCCGGTTCCGTGGTGTTTCGCGACAAGAACCTTCAGGCCGGCAGAAAGCCCTCTACGGACAGATAGCGCTCGCCCGTGTCGTAGTTGAAGCCCAGCACCACCGCGTCGGGCGCGAGCGACGGCAGCTTCTGCGCGATGGCCGCGAGCGTGGCGCCCGAGGAGATGCCCACCAGGATGCCTTCCTCGCGCGCGCAGCGGCGGGCCATTTCGCGCGCGGGCTCCGCGTCGACCTGCAGCACGCCGTCGAGCAGCGAGGTGTCGAGGTTCTTCGGGATGAAGCCCGCGCCGATGCCCTGGATGGGGTGCGGCGAAGGCTGGCCGCCCGAGATGACCGGCGATGCCACCGGCTCCACCGCGAACACCTGCAGCTTGGGCCACTTCTTCTTGAGCACCTTCGCCACGCCGGTGATGTGGCCGCCCGTGCCCACGCCGGTGATCAGCACGTCGATGCCGTCGGGAAAGTCGGCCGCGATTTCCTCGGCCGTGGTGCGCACGTGCACGTCGATGTTGGCGGGGTTGTTGAACTGCTGCGGCATCCATGCGCCGGGCGTGCCGGCCACGATCTCCTCCGCGCGGGCGATGGAGCCCTTCATGCCGTTGGCGCGCGGCGTGAGGTCGAAGGTGGCGCCGTAGGCCAGCATCAGGCGGCGGCGCTCCACCGACATGCTGTCTGGCATCACCAGGATCAGCTTGTAGCCCTTGACGGCCGCCACCATCGCCAGGCCGATGCCGGTGTTGCCCGAGGTCGGCTCGACGATGGTGCCGCCGGGCTTGAGCGCGCCGCTCTTCTCGGCGTCTTCCACCATCGCGAGCGCGATGCGGTCCTTGATCGAGCCGCCGGGGTTGGCGCGCTCGGACTTGATCCACACCTGCTGCTTCGCATTGCCGAACAGGCGGTTGATGCGGATGTGCGGCGTGTTGCCGATGGTCTGGAGGATGTTCTGGGCCTTCATGGATGCAATCTCCTTGGATCGATGCGTTTGTCGGACGGACAACGCGCATTGTGAGACCAGCCCGTGTGCCTTCGGCCCCGATCTCCCTGATCGGCCGCGGAGTGCCTTGGCAGAATGGCCGGATGAAACTGGTGTTCATCCATGGGCCGGTCGCTTCCGGCAAGCTGACGATCGCGCGGGCGCTGGGGCAGCTCAGCGGCTTCGCGGTCTTCCACAACCACCTGGTCGTCGACGCCGTCGCGGCGGTGTTTCCCTTCGGCTGCGAGAGCTTCGTGAAGCTGCGCGAGCAGATGTGGCTCGCCACCATGCGCGAGGCCGCGCGAACCGGGCGCTCGCTGATCTTCACCTTTGCGCCGGAGCCTTCGGTGGCTGCCGATTTTCCGCAGCGCGTGGTCGAGACCGTGGCGGCCGAGGGTGGCAGCACGATGTTCGTCCAGTTGAAGCTCTCGCGCGACGAGCAGGAGAAGCGCATCGATGCCGCGAGCCGGGCCGAATTCGGGAAGCTGCGCTCCCTCGAACTGCTGCGGCAGCTGCGCGACCAGTTCGAGGCCTGCGAGCGTGCGATGCCGCCCGGCGAGGTGGTCATCGACACCGCCGTGACGCAGCCGCAGGATGCGGCGCGCGAGATCGCCCGCGTGCTGGCGCTGTAGGCCCGGCGGCGCGCCGGGCGATAATCCACCCCGTGAAGCACGCCAGACCGCCGCTGGTGCAAGTGCCGAAAGGCCGCACTGGAGGAACGTCCGGACTGCACAGGACAGCGCAGGAGTTAACGACTCTCCACCGTGAGGTGAGGATCAGAGCAACAGAGACGAGCCGATTCAGTTCGGGTGAAACGGGCAATCTCTGCGCGCAGCAACACCAAGTAGGCCAGTATCGAGGTGGTTCCGCTGAGCTGGCGGGTAGGTGGCATCGAGCCGTCTGGTGACAGGCGGCCCAGAGTAATGGCGGTCACGCCGCGGGTTCCGCAAGGGGCTCGCGGTGCACAGAATCCGGCTTATCGGCGGGCTTCACACTTTTCTTTCCCCTCCCTTTCCGTTTTTTCACGTCCTTCGGCCCTGAAGGCGGGCGCGAGCCTTGCCGCCTGCAAGGATCGGTAGTTACCCGTATAATCGATAGCATGCTAATTAATAGGCGGCTATCGTGAACGACCAAGCCAACATCCAACCGACGCGCGAACAGGCACTGATGCGCCTCGGCACGTCGCTGGCGGTGCTGCAGCGCGGCTACCGCGCCGCGGCGGACAAGGCGGTGGCACATGTGGGCGTGTCGCAGACGCTGGCCTATCCGATCGTGATGCTCGGGCGCATGAACGGCGATGTGCGCCAGGGCGTGCTGGCCGAGGCGCTGGGCATCGAGGGCCCGTCGCTGGTGCGCTCGGTCGACCAACTGGTGGAAGCCGGCCTCGTCGAGCGCCGCGAAGACCCGGCCGACCGCCGCGCCAAGACCCTGCACCTCACCGAGGCCGGCAAGGCCGTCTGCGAACCCATCGAGGCGGCGCTGACGCTGATGCGGGTGTCGCTGTTCGACGGCGTGTCCGACGAGGACGTCGCCGCCTGCCTGCGCGTGTTCAGCGTGCTGGAGGAGCGCATGGGCGTGCGTGCCGTGCAGAGCCTGCCGCCGCTCGCGCCGACGCAGGAAGGGCGCAGGTAGCAGCAGATGGCCGCGTTCAGCCTGCCGCGCTTCAGCCGCGCGGAGATTCTCTTTTCCGGCAAGAGCTTCGCCGCGGCCATGCTGGCGATGTACCTCGCCAGCCGCGCTGGCCTGCCGCGTCCGTTCTGGGCGCTCATGACCACCTACGTCGTCGCTCATCCGCTGGCCGGCGCGGTGCGCTCCAAGGCGGTCTACCGTTTCCTCGGCACGCTCATCGGCAGCACCGCCACCGTGCTGCTGGTGCCGGCGCTGTCCAACGCGCCCGAGCTGCTCACGCTGGTGCTCGCGCTGTGGGTGGGGCTGTGCCTGTGCATTTCGCTCTTCGACCGCACGCCGCGCTCCTATGTGTTCATGCTCGCGGGCTACACGGCGGCGCTGATCGGCTTTCCGTCGGTGCAGACGCCGCTTGCGCTGTTCGACACCGCCGTGGCCCGCGTGGAGGAAATCGGCCTGGGCATCTTCTGCGCCACGCTCATCCACAGCCTCGTGCTGCCCGCGGGGCTCGCGCCGACCGTGCTGGGCCTGCTCGACCGCACGCTGCAGGACGCGCGCAAGTGGCTGGGCGACCTCTTCCAGCCCGCCGGCCGAAGCAGTGCCGAGCCACGGCGCCTCGACGACGACCGACGCCGCCTCGCCGGCGACATCACGCAGCTGCGCCTTCTCTCCACCCACGTTCCCTTCGACACCACTCACCTGCGCTGGACCGCCGGCGCCATCCGCGCGATGCAGGACCGCGTCGCCGCGCTCACGCCCGCGCTCTCCGCCGTCGAAGACCGCCTGCTGGCGCTGGAGCAGGCCGAAGGCGTCATCGCCCCCGACGTGGCCGCCGTGCTCGCGAAGGCCGCTCAGTGGTTGCGTGAAGAGGCCGACGCCCCTGGCGACGCCGCTGCCCGTGCCGCGCGCCTGCAGGAGTTGCGCCGCGCCATCGACGCCCTGGGCGCCACGCCGCCCGACGCCGATCCGCAGGCCCGCTGGGGCAGCGCGCTGCGCATCGGCCTCGCGGGCCGCCTCGAAGAGCTCGTCGACGGCTGGAACGCCTGCGCCCAGTTGCGCCAGGACATCGACGAGGGTCTGAAGGGCGCCGCGCCGCTGCGCCGCACGGCCGCGCTCGGCAGCCGCGTGCTGCACCGCGACTACGGCATGGCGCTGCTGTCGGCCCTGGCGGCAGTCATCGCCATCTGCCTGTGCGGCGCGTTCTGGATCGTCACCGGCTGGCCCATGGGCTCGGCCGCGACCATGATGGCCGCCGTCTTCTGCTGCTTCTTCGCGACGATGGACGACCCGGTGCCGGCGATCCACGGCTTCCTGAAGTGGACGCTGTGGTCCATTCCGATCTCGGCCGTCTATGTGCTGGTGCTCATGCCCACGGTGCAGGACTTCGGCATGCTGGTGGTCATCTGTGCGCCGCTCTTCCTGCTGCTGGGTTTCTATCTGCCGCGCCCCACGCACTTCATGCCCGCGATGGCGCTGATCTTCGGCGTGTGCGGCACGCTGGCGATGCACGACACCGCCAGCTCCGACCTGGTGAGCTTCATCAACAGCATGATCGGCCAGATCGTCGGCGTGGTCGTCGCCGCGCGCGTGACGCGTCTCGTGCGCTCGGTGGGCGCCGACTGGAGCGCGCGGCGCATCCAGCGCGCCACCTGGCGCGAGCTGGGCGACATGGCCGCCTCGTCGCATCCGCAGTACGCGCAGAGCGACGCCTACGCCGTGCGCATGCTCGACCGCATCGGCCTGCTCGCACCGCGCATCGCGCAGGCCGGCGGCACCGTTGAGGGCGTGGCCGCCAACGACGCGCTGCGCGACCTGCGCATGGGTGCCGACATCGCGGTGCTGCAGCGTGTGCGCGGCCAGCTGCCGCTGGCCACTTCGGCCGCGCTGCTGGGCGGCATCTCGCGCTTCTTCCGACAGCGCGCGGAGGGCCGCATGAATCCGCGACCACCGGGCCTGCTGCCGCAGATCGACGAGGCGCTCGGCGCCGTGCTCGATGCGCGCGACACCGCGTCGTCGTCTTCTTCAGCCTCGCGCTCGGCCGTCACCGCACTGGTGGGCCTGCGCCGCAATCTCTTTCCCGACGCGCCGCCCTCGCTCGCGGGCACGTCCCTCACTTCGCAAGGAGCTTCCGCATGATCGGCGAAGCCAGCTTCTACGGCCTGTACCTGCCCTGGATCATGGTGCTCGCGCTCGCGGCGCTGCTCGTGCTGTGGGGCGTGCGCCGCCTGCTCGCGGCCACCGGCGCCTATCGCTGGGTGTGGCACCCGGCCCTCTTCGACATGGCGCTCTACCTGCTGCTGCTCTACGCGCTCAGCCGCGCCAGCGCCTACCTCCAATGACAACAACGAGATTCCAATGAAAGCCGCCCGAACTTCCGACGACAGCAATCCGTGGGCCCAGCGCCTGGGCCGCGTTCTCTTCACCCTGGCCGTGGTCGCCGCCGCCGTGTGGGCCGGCCTGCGCCTGTGGGATCACTACGAACTCGCGCCGTGGACGCGCGACGGCCGCGTGCGCGCCAACGTCGTGCAGATTGCGCCCGACGTCTCGGGCCTGGTCACGGCAGTGCCCATCCACGACAACCAGCCGGTGGCCGCCGGCACGCTGCTCTTCGAGGTGGACCGTGCGCGCTACGACCTCGCCGTGCGCCAGGCGCAGGCCGCGCTCGCCGCGCAGCGCGCCGTGAGCGCGCAGGCCCAGCGCGAGAACGCGCGCAATGCCGGCCTCGACGAACTGGTGTCGAAGGAATCGCGCGAGCAGACTCGCTCGCGCGTCGAGCAGATGCAGGCCGCGGTCGCGCAGGCCGAAGTGGCACTCGACTCGGCACGCCTCAACCTGCAGCGCGCCCAGGTGCGCGCGCCGGCCGACGGCCTGGTCACCAACCTCGACCTGCGCCAGGGCAGCTATGCCGCGGCGGGCCGGCCGGTGCTCGCGCTGGTCGATGCGCAGTCGTTCTACGTCGAAGGCTATTTCGAAGAGACCAAGCTGCCGCGCATCCACCTCGGCGACCGCGTGCGCGTCACGCCCATGGGCGGCGGCGCGGTGCTCGAAGGCTCCGTCGAGAGCGTGGCCGCCGGCATTGCCGACCACGACCGCTCCACCAGCGCCAACCTGCTGCCCAGCGTGAATCCCACCTTCAACTGGGTGCGGCTCGCGCAGCGCATTCCGGTGCGCGTCAAGCTCGATCCGCTGCCGCAGGGCGCGCGCCTCGTCGCGGGCCAGACGGTCACGGTGCAGGTGCTGGAGAACAAGCCGGCGCAGAAGACGGCGGCAACGGCTTCCACGCCACAGAAGGGATGAACGACATGACCAGCTTCGCATTCCGCATCGCATCGCTGGCCGCCGCCGCCGCGCTCGCGGCCTGCGCGGCGGTCGGCCCCGACTACAGGCAGCCGCCCGAGGCGCTGGCCAGCCAGCCTGCCGCGGGCAAGCCCTTCGCCGAGGCGCCCGCCAACGCGGCGCCGCTGCCCGCCCACTGGTGGCGCCTGTACCACGACCCGCTGCTCGACAAGCTGGTCGAGCAGGCCCTCGCGCACAACACCGACCTGCGCCAGGCCGTGGCGAACCTCGAGCGTGAACGCGCCATCGAGGACGAGACCGCCGGCGCCAGGTACCCCACCATCGGCGTCAACGGCGGCCCCTCGTTCGGCCACGTCTCGGGCCTGTCGCTGCTGCAGAAGGGCTACGAGCCGCCGAGCACCTTCAACTACAGCGCGGGCGCGTCGCTCTCCTACCAGGTCGACCTGTTCGGCCAGATCCGCCGCGCCATCGAAGCGTCGCAAGCCAGCACGCAGGCCGCCGAAGCCGCGCTCGACCTGGTGCGCGTGACCGTGGCGGCCGGCACCGCGCGCGCGTACGCCGAAGCCTGCTCGACCGGCCTGCGGCTGCAGATCGCGCAGAAGTCCGTTTCGCTGCAGCAGGACGCCGTCAACGTCACCGACCGCCTGCAGCGCGCGGGCCGTGCCGGCGCCATCGACGCGAACCGCGCACGCGCGCAGCTGCAGCAGCTCAATGCCGCGCTGCCGCCGCTGAAGGCCGAGCGCCAGGGCGCGCTCTACCGTCTCGCCACGCTCACCGGCGCGCTGCCGCAGGACTTTCCGCGCGAGGTGGCCGACTGCACCGTGCCGCCGCGCGTGGCCGGCGTGCTGCCGGTGGGCGACGGCGCCGCGCTGCTGCGCCGCCGCCCCGACATCCGCCAGGCCGAACGCAGCTTGGCCGCATCGACCGCGCGCATCGGCGTGGCGACTGCGGAGCTCTATCCGAAGGTCACGCTGGGGCTCTCGGGCTCTTCCGCGGGCCATGCCGACGGTTTCGGGCGCAAGGACACCTTCGCATGGAGCCTCGGTCCGCTGATCTCGTGGACCATTCCGAACACCGGCGTCGCGCAGGCGCGCATCGCGCAGGCAGAAGCCGGCACGCGCGCCGCGCTCGCCAAGTTCGACGGCACCGTGCTCACCGCGCTGCGCGAGACCGAGACCGCGCTCGCCACCTACGCACGCGAGCTCGATCGCCGCGCCGCATTGCAGGCCTCGCGCGACGAGAGCGCCAAGGTCGCGGCGCAGGCGCGACAGCTCTACCAGAACGGCCGCACCGGCTACCTCGATTCGCTCGACGCCGAACGCTCGCTGGCCGCCAGCGAAGCCGCGCTCGCGGCCAGCGAGGCGCAACTGGCCGACGACCAGGTGGTGCTGTTCATGGCGCTGGGCGGCGGCTGGGAGCCTGACGAAGCCCATCTTGCGCAGGGCTCGACGCCGGCCAGCATCAAGCAATGACGCCGACATCCGCTCAGCCGCCGCGCCGCCCGCACGCGCCGCTGTGGCTGCTCGCTCTGGTCACCTTCAGCGGCACGCTGGCCATGCACATCTTCGTGCCCGCGCTGCCCATCGCCGCGAAGGGCCTGGGCGCCGGCATCGGGCAGATGCAGATGACGGTGAGCCTCTACATCCTCGGTCTCGCGCTGGGCCAGCTGGTGTACGGCCCGCTGGCCGACCGCTTCGGGCGGCGTCCGGTGCTGCTGGGCGGGCTGGGCATCTACTGCGTGGCGGGCCTTGCCGCGGCGCTCGCGCCCGAGGTGCATTCGCTCATTGCGGCGCGGCTCTTCCAGGCGGTGGGCGGCTGCTCGGGGCTCGTGCTGGGCCGCAGCATCGTGCGTGATACGGCCGAGCCGCAGGAGGCCACGCGCCGCCTCGCGCTGATGAACCTGATGGTCACCGTCGGACCCAGCCTCGCGCCGCTGATCGGCGGGGCGCTCGCCACCACGCTGGGCTGGCGCTCGATCTTCTATGCGCTCTTCGGCCTGGGCGTGGTCGGTTTTCTCTTCACCTGGCGCATGCTGCCCGAGACCGGCGCGCCCGGCGCCGCCGTGAACGCCCGCGAGCTCGGGCGCAACTACCGCAAGCTGCTGGCCTCGCCGGCCTTCCTGGGCTTCTCCATCGGCGGCGGCTGCGCCACCACGTCGATGTACGCCTTCATTGCATCGGCGCCCTTCATCTTCGTCGACCAGCTGCACCGGCCCGCGCACGAGGCGGGCATCTACCTCGCGATCCTGGTGTCGGGCGTGTGGCTCGGCAGCTTTCTCACCAGCCACCTGATCTCGCGGGTGCGCGTCGACCGCCTGATGACGCGCTCCAACGCGCTGAGCGTGGTGGCGGCCTTCGTGCTGCTCGGCGCGGCGCTCAGCGGCCATCTCTCGGTGCCACTGATCGTCGCGTGCATGTTCCTCTTCACCGTCGGCGTGGGCATGGCCTCGCCGCCGGCACTCACGCAGGCGATCAGCGTCAACCCGCAGGTCATCGGCTCGGCCTCGGGCCTCTACGGCTTCACGCAGATGGCCGTGGGCGCGCTGTGCACCGCGCTCGCGGGCATGGGGCACGCGAACCCGGCGCTGGCTTCGGCCATCGTGCTCGCGGGGGCGGGCATCGTGGCGCAGCTGTCGTTCGCGGTTGCGCTGCGCACGCAGAAGCGCGCGGCAGCAGCAGCGGCAACAAGCCTCAGCGCGTGAACAGCCACCCGCCCTTGGGCTGGCGCACCAGTTCGTGGCGCTTGACGGCGCGCTCTTCGCCGTCGTCACCCACGTAGACCACCTCGAAGCGCAGCAGCTTGGGCGAGACCATCTTCCAGTTCTGGATGCGCTTCACCGTCACGCAGGCGGTCTTGTCGTGGTACTGCATCTCGGCCATCGGGCCGCCCTGGAAGCCGGTGCCGTCGAACAGGCGCCCGGGCGCGGCGAAGGGGTTGAGCACCGCGCCGTTGCGCGCCGTGATGCAGCCCTCGGTGCGAACGAAGGACTCGATGGTCGGCGAGGCGCTGCGCACCACCTTGCCCACGGCCGGGCTCGGCGGCTTGCTGGCGATGGCCTCGCGTATACGCTCGACCTGCTGCTCGGTGATGGGCGCGAGGCCGTCCTTCGACACCACGGGCGGCGGCGGTGCCGGCGGCGAGGGCGGCGGCGCGGGCGTGAGGTAGGAGCACCCCGCCACGAGTGCCAGCGGCACGGTGCAGGCGAGGGCGGCGCCCGGTGTAGCGAACTTCATGACTCAGTCTCTCCCTGAGGGCGGCCTCTGGAGGCCGCGGGCTGAAAATTGCGGGCCGCGCGAATGCGGTGCATCGTCGTTGTCGTCCTCTGTCTTCTCTTCTCGACGGTTTTTCTTCTTTTTTTGTTCTTGCTGTTGTTGTCAGAAGCGTTCGTGGGGTGCAAGGTAGCGCCACTGGCCTGGCTGCAGCCCCGCCAGCGGCACGCGGCCGATGCGGATGCGCCGCATCGCCAGTATCCGCAGGTTCACCCCGTCGCAGATGTGGGCGATCTGCCCCGGCCGCGCGCCCTTGAGCGCGAAGCGCAGGCCTGTCTGCTCCTCGGCCTGCCGGCCGATGCTCACTCGCGCCGGCGAGCGTTCGAGCCGCGCGAGCACCTCGGGGCTCACCGGGCCGGCCACGTCCACCATCACTTCGTGTTCGAGGAAGGCGGCATCCTCGTGCAGCTTGCGCTCCACGCGCCATTCCTGCGTGAACGCCACCAGCCCGCTCGCGCCGGTCTCCAGCGGCGTCATGCAGCGCTGCGCCCTTGCATGCGCCGGCAGGAAGCGCAGGCCGGCGCGCTCAGGCTCGTGGTGGTTGGCGGCAACAAGCAGCTGGTGCGCGGCGTCGGTGGGCATGCCGGCAGGCTTGTACAGCAGCAATGTGACGGGCTCCACGGGCTGCGGCTTCACGCCGGCCTCGATCTCCACCCGCTGGTGCGGCAGCACGCGCGACTGCGGCAGCGTCTGCTGCACGCCGTCGACGCGCACCGCGCCGTTCTCTATCAGCAGTTCCGCCTCGCGGCGCGACACGCCCGCCTGCGCGGCCACGCGCTTGGCAAGGCGGATGCCTTCGCTGTCGACGGGCGAGGTAGTCGCCATGCCGCTCATCGATGCGCGGCCAGTTGCCGGATGTGCGCCACATGCGCAGCCAGCGAGCGCGCGGCCACCGGCCACATGCGTTCGGGCACGTCGTCGTAAGCCAGCGGCAGCCAGTCGTCGGGCGTGCCCTCGGGCAGCTTCTGCATGGCCGCCGCGATCTTGGCTTCGCGCTTGAGCCGGTGCGCCTTCAGCATGCCGATGGCGGTGCGGGCGAAGCCGATCACGTAGCCGTGCGCGGGCAGGATGAAGTCGATGCCGCCCGCCTCGCAGGTCTTGTCGAGCGTGTCCAGCGAATCGAGGTACGCGCCCATGTCTCCGTCGGGCGGATCGATCACCGTGGTGCTGCCATTGAGGATGTGGTCGCCCGAGAACAGCAGGCCGTCTTCCTCCAGCACCAGGCACAGGTGGTTGGCCGCGTGGCCGGGCGTGTGGATCACGCGCAGCGTGTGCGAGACGGCCTCGCCCGCTTCGGTGGTGCCCGAGAGCACCAGGCGCTCGCCGTCGGCCAGTTCGCGCTCGGGCGTGAAGCGCGCGGTGGAGCGTGCCGTCGGCTTCGAGGCCAGCCCGAGGATCGGCGGCTTGCTTGCGTTCTTGCACAGCGCCTGCAGCGGCGCCGCGCCCGGCGAGTGGTCGGCATGCGAGTGCGTGCAGACGATCATGCGGATGTCGCCATGCGTGGCGCGCCACAGGCGGCCGATGTGGTCGAAGTCGTTCGGGCCCGGGTCGATCACGATGTAGCCGGTGGCCGCGTCGCCCACGATGTAGCTGTTGGTGCCGGGGCCGGTCATGATGCTGGCGTTGGGCGCGGTCAGGCGCGTCACGTTCTTCAGCAGCGGCACCGGGGTTTCGCTTTGCCAGTCGAGCGCATGCGCGATCTGGCCGTCTGGGCACACCATCGCGAGTTCGCCGTAGGGCGATTCGTGCTCCATGTAGCGCGCGTCCTCGCCCTTGAGCAGGCCGGCGCGCGGGCAGCTGGTCCACAGCGGCACCTCGCCGGCGCAGGCGGCGAGCAGGCCGTCGACCGTGGCGTAGGTGGCCATGCGCTGCAGCGTGCGCACGGTCGGGAAGATCATGAAGAAGCTGCCGGCCTCGTGGCGCGCGAGCGCGTCGGCGGGGCGCACCCAGCAGGGCTCGAACTGCTCGCTCTCGTCGGCGGTGGGCACCTGGCCCTCGGGCATGCGCGCCACCAGGAAGGGCACGTCGAAGCGGCGCGGCAGGTCGCGGTCGGTCATCCAGTGCGCGAAGGTGAAGACGCGGTCGGAATCGAGCACCAGGCCGCGCGCGGCGCACTGGTCTGCGAAGGCTGTGCCGGCCGTGTTGCCGCGGTCCATCGAGGCGACCTCGTCTGCGCTCACCGGCTGGCCGTCGGCCTGGCGGTGCGCGAGCAGGATGCCCAGCTCCTCGAAGGCCTCGCGGATGGCCGCGATGGCCTGCGTGCGCTGTACACGGCTTTGCGTGGGGCGGCGCGTGGCGATGCGCTTGGCGGCTTCGTCGGCCTCGTCGATGTGGCCGCCGGGAAACACGTAGGCTCCGGGCGCGAAGCTGGCGGTGGCGGAACGGCGGGTCATGAGCACTTCGATGCCGGCGGCGCTGTCGCGCAGCAGCAGCACCGTGGCGGCCGGGCGCAGGGGCGCGGGCTCGCGGGGGGCGTGTAGTTGTTGGGTGGAGCGGACCATGGGTCGATTATCGGGAGCAGGCGCGATACCTGCATGTCGCGCATAAGCTCATATGGAATCGGGCATCAGCCGCGCGCCACAATGCGCGTGCACCGTCTGTATTGAAGACAAAAGACTGAACGACCGAAAGACTGCCATGGCTCATTCTCCATTCACCCGTCTTGCCAGATTCGCCCGACCCGCCCGTCGCACCGTGCTGCTGGCCGCCGCCTCGCTGGCGACAACCGCCGCCTTCGCCCAGCACGCGGCGCACGACTGGCCGCAGCAACCCGTCACGCTGATCATGGGATTCCCGGCCGGCTCGGGCGTGGACGTGGTGGCCCGCACCATCCAGGAGCCGCTGGCGAAGCAGTTGGGCAAGCCGGTCATCATCGACTACAAGTCGGGCGCCGCGGGCAACATTGCCAGCGACTACGTGGCGCATTCGAAGCCCGACGGCTACACGCTCTCCTTCGGCACCGCCGCCACGCACGGCAGCAACGCCGCGCTATACAAGAAGCTGCCCTTCGACGTGGAGGCCGACTTCGTGCCGGTGGCGCCGGTGCTCGACGTGTCGAACGTGCTCACCATCAATCCCGACGTGATCAACGTCAAGACCTTGAAGGAATTCGTCGAGCTGGTCAAGGCCAACCCCGGCAAGTACAACTATGCGTCTACAGGCAACGGCGCCGGCACGCACATGGCCTTTGCCGAGTTCAACTCGCGCCTGGGCCTGAACATGGTGCACGTGCCCTACAAGGGCGGCCCCGAGGCCATCACCTCGGTGGTGCGCGGCGAGACCTGCTGCATCATGAACCAGGTGCAGACCGTGCTGCCGCACTACAAGGCCGGCAAGGTGCGCCTGCTGGGCGTGACCACCGCGGCGGCCGTGCCCGCGGTGAAGGAGGTGCCCACCATCGCATCGAGCGGCCTGCCCGGCACCAAGGGCTTCGACAGCTCGATCTGGTTCGGCATCTTCGCGCCCAAGGGCACCGACCCGCAGATCGTCGACAAGCTCAACGCCGCGGTGAAGGCGGTGCTCGAGACCCCCGAGATCCGCGAGCGCTTCGAGAGCCAGGGCAACACCGTGCGCATCGAGTCGCCGGCACAGTTCAAGAAGACCGTGCACGACAACCGGGTGAAGTGGGCCGAGGTCGCGAAGGCGGCGAACATCAGCATCGACTGATGCTGGTGCTCAGAGCGTCTTCATCAGCGTGAGGATGAAGCGGGCCTTGTTCGGCGAGTAGGTCTGTCTGCCCAATGGACCGAAGCCCAGGTCGATGCCCGGATTGCTCACTGACAGATACGCGCTCTGCTTGTTGGCTCCCTGCACCGAGCCAGCGAGCGAGAGCCCATTGCCGAAGTCGTAGCTCGCGCCCAAGTTGTAGTCGACGTAGCTCTTGTAGCCCAGGCTGCGGATGTCGCTCGACATGTTCGTGTAGCCCACGGCCGCCTTCAGCGTGAGCTTGGGCGCGATCTCCTTGCTGTAGGCCAGGTTCAGGTAGCCGGTGTTGGTGCCCTTGAGGCCCGAGCCGGCCTTGTTGCCCGCATAGCCGAAGTAGTCCTTCGACACCGTGTGCGAGTACTTCAGCGTGAACGAGCCGATGGTCTCGTCGGTGTAGCCCGCGCTGCCATAGAGCTCGGTGGTGTTGCCCGAGGAGTTGCCCGGGTAGATGTACGTGAGCGCGCCCACGTCCATGTCGAAGGGGCCGGCCTTGAACTTGTAGCCGCCGTAGATGTCGCTTTCGATGCTGTTGCCCTTGAGCCAGTTGACGCTCGAATTCCAGTTGCCCAGGTAGAAGCCGCTGTCGCCGAAGGCGTAGTCGAAGCCGCCCTGGATGGCGGGCTTGAAGGCGCTGGTCTTGGCGTAGTCGTTCTTGCCGAGCATGTCCTGGTCCTGGCCGCGGAACTTGTAGTCGGTGGTGAGCGACACATTGCCGCTGAGCTGTGCGCTCGCGAGCACCGGCAGGGCGCCGAGGGTGGGAAGAACGAGCATCGGCAGTGCGATGCGCAGAAGGTTTTTCATCGAAGAAATCGCTGACGAATGGAGGAGCCGGCAGCGTAGGGGCGGCCATCTAAACGCCGCGTAAAAACTGCGCTCAGCGGCGCAAAAGTTTCGTCTCGGGCATCGTCATCGCGACCACGCCGGTCACCACGCAGGCCAGTCCTATCCATGCTGTGGGCGCCAGCGTCTCGCCGAGCAACACCACACCGATCGTCACGCCGATGGGTACGCGCAGGTAGGCCTGGGCGGCGGTGGACATCGGCCCCAGCGTCTTGATGAGCCGGAAGTAGATCGTGAAGGCCAGCGCCGTGGAAAGCAGTGCGAGCGCGAGCACTGCCCACATCGAAGCGGCCGACGGCGAGAGCGTCCAGGGCCGGTCGATGAGGATGCTCGCGGGCAGCAGCATTGCCGCGCCGCTCACGAGCGATCCAGCCGCCGGCACCATCGGGTCCAGCCCCTTGAACACGCGGCCGAACATCGCGGCGCAGCCGTAGCAGACGGCGGCGGCCACCAGGGCGAGCTGCGCGAGCAGCGAATGCCCGAGCCCGCCCAGCGCCTCGAAGCCCACGATGAGGCAGATGCCCGCCAAGCCCGCGCCCACGCCGAACAGGCGGCGCAGCGTGGGCCTGTCGGCGCCGCCAAGGCCCAGCCCCAGCAGGAAGATGAAGATCGGCGAGGTCGAGTTGAGGATGGTCGCCAGCCCCGCGTCGACGCTGCGTTCCGCCCATGCGATGAGCGTGAAGGGCAGCACGCTGTTCAGGCAGGCCTGCAGCACGAAGCGGCCCCACGTCGCGGGCTCCGTCGGCAGCCTCACGCCGCGCATGTGAAGCACCGCAAGCAGCAGCAGGCCGGCGACGAGCGTGCGCGCCGCGATCAGCGTGACCGGCGGGATCGTCGCCACGCCGATCTTGATGAAGGTGTACGAGGCGCCCCAGCAGGTGGCGAGCACCGCGAGCAGCACCCATTCGAAGGCGAGGTTGGCGCGGGGCGTGTCGATGGAGGAGGGTATGGATGCGTGCATGGTGCGCCGATCATTCCCTCACCGGCGCGGCCACACTTCGGCCGCGAGCGAAGCGTGGATGCCTCAGTGCTCGTGTGCGTGCGGTTTGCTGCCGCCGGTGTCGCCGCCATTCAGCAGCGTCGCCAGGTCGACTTCCTGCTCCGCTGCCGCCCCCGCGATCACCCGCTGTTCCAGCTCGTCGAGGTGCTCCAGCGCCACGGCCAGCGCCTTGTCGAGCGACTTGCCCGTGGCCAGCGCATCGATGATCTGCTCATGCTCGCGCGGCGCGCAGCTCGCGGCCTCTGCCGAGTCGTAGAGCGCCTTGTAGAGCTCGGTGTTCGAGATGAGCCGCTTGATGTACGACAGCAGCTCTTCGCTCTGCGCCATCTCCGCAAGCAGCAGGTGGAAGTCGCCGGCCAGCCTGACCGCGTCTTCGCGCCGGCCTTCCTTGAAGGCCTTCTGCTCCGCCTGCACGTGCTTGCGCAGCGCGGCCACCTGGTCGCGCGAAAGGTTGCCGAACAGCGTGGTCACCAGCCCCGCTTCCACGATGCGGCGTGCACGATAGATGCCGCGCATGTCGTCGATCGAGGGGTTGGGCACGAAGGCGCCGCGGTTGTGCTCCAGCACCAGCCGCTTTTCGGAGCCCAGCCGCGCCAGCGCCTTGCGCACCGCGCCGCGCGTGCAGCCCAGCGCTTCGGCCAGCGCGCGCTCGCGCAGCGGCGTGCCGGGGCGCAGCTTGCCGCTCAGCAAGGCCTTGGAGACGGCGCCGTAGACGCGTTCGTCCACGTTCGCGTCGTCGGCTTCCGTGAGTTCGGGGGAGGGGGCGGTCGCTGGGGATTTGCGGGCGGCGGAGGGCATAGGCAGCCGGATTATTGCCTGCGTCCGGCAGCCTCAGGGAAAGCCCCCGGATTGACTCGGCACCCCGCGCTCCGTACCATCCGCCTCCGTTTGGTTAACCAAATAAAACTGTATGGTTAACCAAAATTCGAGAAAATCCCAACCCGAGACAAGAATCGAGGCCTCCATGAAATCCGCCAAATGGCTTGCCGCACTGCCGGTCGCCGCCTTCTTCAGCGGGGGATGGCTGTCCTCCGTCGCCCCCACCTTCGTGCTCGGCATGCCCTTCCTGATGGTGTGGAACGTCAGCTGGCTGGTGCTGACCTCGCTGATCATGGTGGTCATCGACCGTGCCGAAGGCGACATCGACGCGCCTTCTTCCTCCACCGGAGGCGCGCGATGAACGCGGCACTCGGCGTCATCGCCCTGTTCGTCGTCGGCGCGCTGGCCCTCGCCGTGCTCGCGCGGCGCGGCCGCACCATGAGCCTGGAGCAATGGGCGCTCGGCGGGCGCGGGCTGGGCGCCATCATGGTGTTCCTGCTGATGGCGGGCGAATCGTTCTCCACCTTCACCTTCCTGGGCGCGAGCGGCTGGTCTTACAGCAAGGGAACGCCGGCCTTCTACATCCTGGCCTACGGCGGGCTGGCCTACCTGATGGCCTTCTGGATGCTGCCGGCCATCTGGCGCTACGCCACGGCGAACAAGCTGGTGTCGTTCTCGGACTTCTTCGCCCACAAGTACGACAGCCGCGCGCTGGGCGTGCTGGTGTCCATCGTGGCGCTCATGGGCATGGTCGCGCTGCTCACCATCCAGCTGCGCGGGCTCGGCATCATCGTGTCGGAGGCCTCGTACGGCTCCATCGCGCCGCAGGTGGCGATCTGGATCGGCACACTGGTCATGGTCAGCTACATCCTGTTCTCGGGCATCCACGGCTCGGCCAGCATCGCCATCGTGAAGGACATCCTCATCCTCGCGCTCGCCGTGTTCCTCGGCATCTACCTGCCGTGGCACTACTACGGCGGCGTCACGCCGATGTTCACCGCCATCCATGCGGCGAACCCCAGCTTCTTCGAATTCCCCAAAGAGGGCCTGAACCTCACCTGGTACAACTCGACCATCCTGCTGACCGCGCTGGGCTACTACCTGTACCCGTTCAACCTCACCTCGGTGTACGCCGCCAAGAGCGCGAGCGCGGTGCGCCGCAACACCATCCTGATGCCGCTGTACCAGGTGGTCATCGCCTTCCTGTTCCTGGTCGGCTTCGCGGCCATCCTGCAGGTGCCGGGGCTCAAGGGCTCCGACGTCGACCTGGCCCTTTTCGGCCTCGTGAAGCACACCTTCGACCCGTGGTTCGTCGGCGTGATCGGCGGCACCGGCGTGCTCACGGCTCTGGTGCCGGGCTCGATGATCTTGCTGACCGCCTCCACCGTGATCGGCAAGAACGTCTACAAGGAAGGCTTCGCGCCCCACGCCACCGACAGGCAGGTCTCGCGCGTCGCCCGCTGGGTGCTGCCGCTCTTCGCGCTGGTGGCGGTGTACTTCGTGCTGCGCGGCGGCACCACCATCGTGTCGGTGGCCATCTTCGCCTCGAGCCTGCTCACGCAGCTGCTGCCCTCGCTGCTCTTCAGCCTCATGAAGAAGCCCTTCGGCAACAGGCACGCGGCCTTCGCCGGCATCCTGGCCGGCGGCGCGGTGCTGGGCTTCATGATGACCACCGGCTCCAACCTGGGTACGCTGTTCCCGGCAGCGCCGGTCGTGTTCAAGTCGCTCAACACTGGGCTCGTGGCGCTGGCGACGAATGCGCTGGTGTTCGTCGTGGTGGCGCTGCTCACCCCGAACACGACCCGCCGCGCCATCGCCGCCCAGCCTGCCTGACAGCCATGGATAGAGAAACGGACCGCCCCACATGCCATCGCTCCTGATCCGCAACGTGCGCCCCATGGGCGCCTCCTCCGTCGACGTGCTGGTGCAGGACGACCGCATTGCCGCTATCGGCCCGGCGCTTGCCGCGCCGGCCGGCACTACCGTCGAGGAAGGCCACGGCGCCTTGCTGCTGCCCGGCCTCGTCGAAGGCCACACGCACCTCGACAAGACGATGTGGGGCATGGACTGGTACCGCAACGAAGTCGGCACGAACCTCATCGACAAGATCGAGAACGAGCGTGCCTTCCGCCACGCCAGTGGGCACGACGCAGCCGCTCAGTCTCTGGTGCTGGCCAAGGCATTCCTCGCGCTCGGCACCACGCGGCTGCGCACGCACGTCGACGTCGACACCCAGGCCGGCCTGCGCCACCTCGAAGGAACCATCCGCACGCGCGAGGCGCTGAGCAAGCAGCAGCAGATCCAGATCGTCGCCTTCCCGCAGTCGGGCCTGCTGGGCCGTCCGGGCACGGCCGAGTTGCTCGACCAGTCGCTGGCGATGGGCGCCGACGTGCTCGGCGGCCTCGACCCCTGCGCCATCGACGGCGATCCGGTGAAATCGCTCGACGTGCTCTTCGGCATCGCCCACAAGCACCAGCGCCCGGTCGACATCCACCTGCACGAGCCCGGCGCCATGGGGGCTTTCTCGCTCGACCTGATCCTGCAGCGCACCGAGGCGCTGGGCATGCAGGGCAAGGTCGCGATCAGCCATGGCTTCTGCCTTGGCGACGTGAGCGAGCGCGAGCGCGAGGCGCTGCTCGCGCGCATGGCCAAGCTCGGCGTGGTGCTCGTCACCAGCGCGCCGCCTTCGCGCACCGTGCCGCCGCTCATGGCCTGCAGGCAGGCCGGCGTGACCGTGCTCGGCGGCAACGACGGCATCCGCGACACCTGGTCGCCCTACGGCAACCCCGACATGCTCGAGCGCGCCATGATCATCGGCCTGCGCTACAACCTGCGCCGCGACGACGAGATCGAAGTGGCGCTCGACACCGTCACCCACTCGGGTGCACGCGGCTGCGGCTTCGAAGCCTATGGCCTTGAAGCGGGCTGCCGCGCCGACCTGGTGCTGGTCGATGCGCAGACCGTCGCGCACGCCGTCGTCTCGCGCCCCGTGCGCAAGCTGGTGGTGGCGGGTGGCTGCGTCGTGGCGCGCAACGGCGTGCTGCAGGCGGATGTGGCGTCTCTGTGAGGGCAGGGCGCAGTCGTGACGGAGGCATCGCCTTCGCGATCGTCATCGTGCTGGTCGCGCTGAACCTGCGCGCCTTTCTCACCTCGAGCAGCCCGCTGCTCGAACCCATCCGTATCGCGACCGGCATCGGCTTCCATGCGGTGGCGCTGCTCACTGTGCTGCCGATGTTCGCGATGGGCGGCACTTCGCTCTTCGGCGCGGCTGTCGGCCAGCGCATCGGCGCGCGCGGCGGCGTCGGGCTCGGGCTGGCGGCCATCGCCCTGGCTTGCGCGAGCCGGTACGTGACTGGCGGCGCGGCGGCACTGCTGTGGAGCGCCGCACTCGCCGGCGCAGGCGTGGGCCTGGTGCAGGCGCTGATGCCCGGCGTGGTGAAGCAGGCCTACCCGGCGCGCATTGGCGTGATGACGGGGCTGTACTCCGCCGCCATCATGGGTGGCGGCGGCCTCGGCGCCATGGCCAGCCCGTGGGTGGCGCACGCATTCGGCGGCGCCCAGCCCGACTGGCACGCGGGCCTGTCGATCTGGTCGCTGCTCGCCGTCTTCGCTCTGCTGTACTGGCTCAACATGCGGCGCATGGAATTCACAGCCGATGCGCCAAGGCAAGGCCTTTCGTGGTTGCGCTGCTTCGCGAGTCGTCGCGCATGGCTGCTGGCCGGGTGCTTCGGCCTCATCAACGGTGGCTATACCAGCCTCGTCGCATGGCTGCCGCACTTCTATGCACAGCAGGGCTGGACCGCGCAGCAGGGCGGCTCGGTGCTCGCGTTGATGACGGCCGCGCAGGTGGTTTCAGCACTCGCCATGCCAGCCATCGCACGAAGCCGCGGCCGTGACCTGCGGCCCTGGCTGGTGCTCACGCTCGCCGCGCAGCTCGCCGGCTTTTGCGCGCTGACCTTCGACGCACCCGCGCCGGCAGTCGCCATCGCCGTCGTGCTGGGCTTCGGCCTCGGCGGGGCGTTCTCGCTGTGCATAGTGCTCGCCCTCGACCACCTGCCCGACCCCGCACAGGCCGGCGCCCTCGCGGGCTTCATGCAGGGCGTGGGCTTCATGATCGCCGCGCTCGCGCCCTTCGTCGCCGGCTGGGTGCGCGAGCACACCGGCGGCTTCACGCTCGCGTGGGCCTACCTCGCAGCGGTGGCGGTGGCGCTGCTGCCGCTCATGCTGCGCTTCGATCCGCGCCGCTATGCCGCCTCCACGGCCGGTCTGTTCGATGTGCGCGGCGCGCTGCCCGGTGCTCCATCTCTTGCCGCGCTCGACGGCGCGGCCACCAGAAAGGTCTGAACACCATGTACCAGGAACAATTCATGCAACGGGCGATCGCCCTTTCTGCACAAGCGCTGAGCGAGCCTGGCACCGAGCCCTTCGGCGCGGTCGTCGTGAAGGACGGCGTGATAGTCGGCGAAGGCTTCAACCACTCCGTCGCGCATCACGACCCGACATCGCACGGCGAGGTCGAAGCGATCCGCGATGCTTGCCGCAAGCTCGGCACCGTCGACCTGCGCGGCTGCGAGCTCTACACCTCGTGCGAGCCCTGCGCGATGTGTGTGGCGGCGATGCACATCGCGGGTATCGCGAAGCTCTACTACGCGGCCTCGCTGGCACAGTCGGGCGAGGCCTTCGAGGGTGTGACGGTGGCGGCGCGGCATCCCATCGATGTGGATGCGCTGCGCGCCGAGGCTGGTGCGACGCTGGCGCAGCGAAGCCTGCCTGCGGAGCAGAAGATGGATCATGAGGCGGTGCGGATTCTTTCGGACTGGGCTGCGACGCGCAGGGCTTCCTGAGCCTCTTGGACCGATCGCTGCGCGGTCAGCGAGGAGTCTGCTGCGTATGGAGCGGATCGCCCAACTGGCAGGTGCATTCATGCGGCCAAGCCGGCAGGAAGTCGAGCTGCACCCCAAGAACTCGTGAGTCTTCGGTGGGGCCGTTCGAAAGAGACGCAGGGTCGGCAACGTAGCCGCTCTTGGGAAGGGTGATCCTGGCGCTGAAGCGCAGTTCTTCTCGAAGAACGCGAGCCACGTTGCGTGCCCGCTCCAAGCTCAGGCCCTTGGGGTCGTGGTCTCGCTCTTCCGGGTTTACAGACGCTCCGATATAGATCGCTTCGTGGTTGACGTACCGAGTTCGAAGCTCCTGCATCCAGGCGTCGAGCTTCAGGATCTGATCGGGGGATACCGTCGCCGAGTCGCGCTCGAAGTACACATAGAAAACCTTGATAGGGCTGCATGCGAGCGCGGCGACCGGGCTGAGCATTGCGAGGGCGAGAGTCAAAGCACCCAGAAATCGAAGATGCTTGTTCAAGATGTGCCTCAAGCGTCAATACGCTCCCATTGAATGACGAGGAGTTGTATGAGCTCGGGCGCGCTAACACAGTTGTCTATCGTCAATCGCTCAGAAATTTCTCACGAAAGGCTGGAATTACGACTTGGCGCGATCCTTGGCGGCCTTGGAGTTCGCCTTCCGGATTCACGACGATGTTGTTACTCACCACTTCGCCAGCCGCTCAATAGAGTGACCTCACGGCGCCATTCGAAGCGCGCCAAGAGGAGCTCGCAATGTTCATCACCAGAAGCAGCAGCGGCAGCAGTACGACGAAGCCGCCTTCCAACCGCGTCGCGCGTGCACTCGAAATCCATCGAAGCGTGATGGCGTGCAACGCGCACGTCGCACTCGCCCGCAACAGCACTCACGCACTCACAGCAGCCCTGATGCTGCCCTGCTACAAGGCCGAATTCCGCACCCTCGTGCTCCCAATGACCGCGAACGAAGAGCGCGAACTTAGGTACGCGCTCGACGCGCTTTGCGATCGCGCCGCATGAAGAAGAGAACCTTCGCGGCAATTTCAGCCGCTCCAGGTTTCATTCCGAAAGCTTGCGCGGCTTGCGGAATTACAGAGTTGGATTGAACGGGATTCCACTCGTAGCGGCAAACATCGCGAACGCCCAGACTCCGCTTCCCCGGCCGGGAAGTCATTTCATGGAAGTCATTTCTCTTGAAAGGAGTTGGCTATGGCGGAAACGCAGAAATTCACCATCCTCTCGTTCGTAGGCGGCGGCATACGAGGGCTGATGCCTGTATCGGTGCTCAATAAGCTGTACGCGAAGTACCCCCAGATCATCGACAACACCGACCTCATCGCGGGTTGTTCGACGGGTTCGATCATCACGAGCGAGCTGTTGGCGGGCAAGTCGCCTCAGGACATCATCGATCTCTTCACCTCCCAGAACGGGGAGATCGGGTTCTACCAAAAGATGAACACTGATCCGAAGCAGCCCGCGTATTCGATCGACGAGGTCTACGCCTCGCAGTTCGCGCTGCATGGCACCACGAAGGTCCAGGACATCGTCACGAAGAAGGTGCTCTTCGTCACCTTCAACGTCGGCGGGCTCGAGGTGCAGAACTCGGTGCAGACGGCCATACCGTGGCAGCCGGTCATGTACACGAACATGATCCCCGACCACGGCGACGTGGAGATCGCGAAGGCGGCCACTTCGAGCGGCGCGATGCCCGGGCAGCTGGGCTCGTTCGAAGGCAACGTCGACGGCTGCTTCTTCAACCACGACCCGACAGTCGCGGCGATCGCGCTCGCGGTGAAGGCGGGCCATGCGCTGGAAGACATCACGGCCATCACCTTCGGCACCGGCTACATGCCCGACTGGATCGCCAGCGACACCCACAACTGGGGCGCCGACCAGTGGATGAACGGCACTGCGAACCCCTTCAACAATTCGCCGCCGTTCCTCATGAACCAGGTGAAGTCGTCGCCGGTGCTCGACATGAGCCTGAACGGCACTTCGACCGAGCTCATGCCGATGCTCGCCAAGATGCTGCTGGGCGACCGCTACACCAACATCAACCCGACGCTGCCCTTCTTCGTTCCGGAGAACACGGTCTACCCGCAGGCCCTGCAGCTGCTGCAGGACAAGGGCGCCAACGCGGACACCGCGTATGCCGAAGCCCTGGTGCAGAAGTACTGGGTCGAACACGCGCTCGGCTGAGCACCATCTGCAAGCGGGCAAGAAAGCAAACGCATTCCAGGAAAGGAGAAACGACGATGTCGATCACCGCAAAAGGTGCTGCAGCGCCAGCATCCTCACCCGCGATTCCCATCGAGAAGCTGGACCTAGGTCCGTACAACATCCAGTACCTGCCCGACGGCCACTATGTGCTGGACGTGAGCGGCAACAACCCCGCCAAGGGCGCTGGCGTCATCGGCTACACGCTCAAGGTGCCGCAGGCCGGCAACCAGCAATGGCTGTTCGTTCCCTCGCCCGATGCGCCGGGCTGGTGGTACCTGCAGACGCTGATGGACACCAGGTTCGTCCTGACGCTGCAGCCCGGCTCCACGGTAGTCCCCACGCCCGTCGTGATGACGTCCGTCGACCTGGCCAATGCCGACAGGCAACTCTGGAGCCTGCTGTCCACCGAAGAGCCCGGCTACTGGTACATCCAGAGCAAGTTCGGTGCGAACAACTCGAACGCGCCGCTGGTCATCGGGCTCACCGACAACAAGGTGGAAGCCGGCGCCGTGGCCGGGCCCATCAGCTTCACCGGGTTCCGGGCACAGGCCTGGGGGTTCAGGCCCGTGGGCAACGCGGGCTGAAAGCAAGCAAGCGTGAAGGGAGCTCAGTCCCAGGCCGGCGACAGACCGGCCGGGTCCGTGAGGCGCTCATTGCGGTCGAGCGCCGCGATCTGCGCCATCTCGGCGTCAGTCAGCGTCAATTGCAACGCCTTCAGGTTGCCCTCGAGGTTCGCGCGCCTGGTGGACGACGGAATCACCGCATAGCCCAGCTGCATCGCCCACGCCAGCACCACCTGTGCGGCGGTGGCGTTGCGCGCCTTGGCAATCGCCTCGACCACCGGATCGCCCAGCACCTTGCCGTAGGCCAGCGTCATGTAAGACGTGATGTGGATGCCCGCGCTCTTCGCGAACTCCGCCACTTTGCGGTTCTGCAGGTAGGGGTGCAGCTCGATCTGGTTGGTGGCGATGTTCTGCGCGCCCACGGCCGCGATGGCTTCCTTCATCAAAGCGATGTTGAAGTTCGACACGCCGATGTGCCTGGTGAGCCCCTGCGCCTTGGCCTCGGCGAGCGCGCCCATGAACTCGGCCACCGGCACCGCGTTGCCGGGCGAGGGCCAGTGGATGAGCGTCAGGTCGACTTGGGTTGTGCGCAGCTTCGCGAGGCTTTCCTTCAGGCTGGGCACCAGCTTGTCTTTGGCGTAGTTGTCGGTCCAGATCTTGGTGGTGATGAAGAGGCTCTCGCGCGCCACGCCGCTTTCAGCGATCGCCTGGCCCACCTCGGCCTCGTTGCCGTAGATCTGCGCCGTGTCGATGGCGCGGTAGCCCACGTCGAGGCCGTTCTTCACCGAGTCGATGACCACCTGGCCCTTCAGGCGGAAGGTGCCGAGGCCGAAGGCGGGAATGGGGTTGTTGATGACGTTCGTGTTCATGGTTTTTCCTTGCGTGTTCGAAGAAAGAAAGAGGAAAGAAAGAAGTTCAGTGCCCGACCGGCACCGGCCCCGAGGCGCGCACCGGAATGCCTGCGCGGTGGTCGAGCGTTCCGCTCCATTGCGTGAGCGCCAGCGACACCAGCACCACCAGCGCGCCGATCCACGGCGTATGCATCAGCCCCAGGTGCGTCACGATCAGCCCACCGGCCCAGGCCGCGCCGGCAATGCCCAGGTTGAACGCCGCGATGTTCAGGCCCGAGGCCACGTCCACCGCCTGCGGCGTGAAGCGCTCGGCCTGCTTCACCACGTACACCTGCAGCCCCGGCACGTTGCCGAAAGCCACCGCACCCCACATCAGCACCGCCAGCAGGGCCAGCCACTTGTGCGGCGCCGCGAAGTTGAAGAGCAGCAGCACCGCGGCTAGCAGCGCGAAGATGATCTTCAGCGCCGGAATCGGGCCCTTGCGGTCGGCCAGCTTGCCGCCCCAGATGTTGCCCACCGCCACCGACACGCCGTACACCAGCATCACCCAGCCCACGGCACCGGCGCTGAAGCCAGACACTTCGGTGAGGATCGGCGCGAGGAACGTGAACGGAATGAACGAGCCGCCATAGCCGATGGCCGTCTTCGCATACACCAGCAGCAGGCGCGGCTCGGCCAGCACCTTGGCCTGCTGCGCCAGCGAGGCCGGCGGCGTGTGGCGGATGTTGCCGGGCACGAAGACCCAGCTGCCGATGAAGGCGATAACGCCCAGGGCAGACACCGCCAGGAAAGTCTCGCGCCAGCCGAAGTGCTGCCCGATGAACGTACCCAGCGGCACGCCCGTGACCAGCGCTACCGTGAGGCCCGTGAACATGATCGCGATGGCACTCGCCGCCTTTTCCTTCGGCACCAGGCCGGTGGCGATCGTCGAGCCGATGGAGAAGAACACCCCGTGCGCCAGCCCCGTGAGCACGCGGGCGGCAATCAGCGATTCATAGCTCGGCGCCTGCCACGCCAGCAGATTGCCGAGCGTGAACAGCGCCATCAGCCCGAGCAGCAGCGCCTTGCGCGGCAGCTTGCCCGTGAGCGCGGTGAGCACCGGCGCGCCGATGGCGACGCCCAGTGCATAGAGGCTGACCAGCAGGCCGGCGGAGGGGAGGCCGATGTGGAGGTCGGCAGCGACTGTGGGGATGAGGCCAACGATGACGAACTCGGTCGTTCCGATGGCGAAGGCGCTGAGGGTTAGCGCCAGTAGGGCGATGGGCATGAGGGCACTCCTGAGGGGATGTGGAGGAGTGTCTTGCGGTTACCTTTGCGGATAAATGGGGTTCTGGGAAGAAGATATTTGACGTCGAGTCAATGAGGGAGCGTCGGCTTTGCTGGCGCTCACCCGGATCGGGAGTGGCAAGGCACCGTCGGTCGGCTTGGAGTGCGTCGATATACTGCCTCGTCGCGCAAAAAAAGCGCGATCGGGTTTGGAAGCCCGTCGAAACTCTGCGACGAAAGCCGCAGGCATGAACTGCACCGCACAGGTCTGCGGCTTTTTCGTTCGCATGCCACCTTTTGGCGGCTCGAACGGGAGGGCGCGAGCCCTGCCGGTTTCTTGCAAGAGTTTCCCGGTCTTCCAACCCGTTCGAGCTGCCGCCCTCGTTTGGAAGCGGGTGCGGCGGTTGTAGCAAACCGAAATTCTTGGAGGCCTCTCATGGCTCAAGCTGCTCCCGCATCAGCGCAATCCTGCGCTTGTCCCGCATCCCCCAACCTCGACGACCTCGCCCTGCAAGCCTGCGACGACGCCGACAACCTCAACGACGTGATGCGCGCCTACGCCGCGCTCAGGAAGCTCGTCGACACGAGCGCCCTGAACGACAGCGAGGAGCTCACCCCCAGCCGCACCGAACTGAGCGCCTTGCTCGGTGTGCTCAACGACGCGCTGACGGCGCGCATCGACGCCATCAACCTCGCGGCCGGCGCGGTGCGCGAAGCACTGCAAGGGCGCAAGCCGGGCCTCGCGTGAGGTAGTCGGCAGCGAAGAGTCCGTTGTTCATTCGTGCAGCCGGTCTGGCCGGCTGATCGTCTCCGCTCGGACTGGGCGGTGAAGCTTGGACGTGCAAGGGCTCTTCGAAGTTGTTCCTCAGTGCTGCGCCGGCGGCCGCGGCCGCTAAGCGCCGTGGATCATCAGCATGACCCAGAAGGTCACCCACAGTGCGCCGGCTCCAATCAGATACATCCCCAGCAGAAAAGCAGCCAGATAGCCAATGCGTCGCCAGATTCGAGGGGTGCTCGGAACGAAGTGCCAATAGATCCAGGCCGCCCATACAAAAAGGATAGCGGCGGTGACCGGAACGATGTTCTCGAAGAGTGGCTGGAATTTGCGCTCGTCCAGCGCCCCAACAGCCACGAACATTGCCGGCATCGCGAGGAACCACGCCAGCACGTTGAAAAGAAGACGTGCCCAGACCTTGATCATCGAATTGCTTCTCCCTTTAAGAAATGCTCCGGCACTGGTGTGTCCCGGCTCGGAGCTTGATGCGGAGGCGTTGAGATCGAGAGCGCGCAGCCTGTGCTGCTTCAAATACGCAACGCTCACTGCTGCTGGGGCGATGCTGCGGGGCCTTCAATCCACTTGCAGCATGAGCGTGTCTTGGCGCAAGCTGGTTGAACCGTGGCTTGCAGCCTGTCCAGGCGCTCCAGCCGTCTTGTCGGCGGGCTTTCGAGTTCATCGACATGGGTTTCCACTTCGAAAGAAGTCCCGTCGCTGAGCGTCTTCAGAAGGCCGGCGATTTCGGCAAGGCGGAGATGTGCCTTTCTCGACGAATCGGCATCGCCCTTGATCGCGAACGCAAGGATGTCGGCGCGGTATATACCGTGTGTCGCTCGGCGTGTGTCCTTCTGCTCGATGAGCCAGTTTGTCAGAGAGATGACCTGTTCCGACCCGAGGCGCGTGCTGGTCGGCGGGAACTGCACTTCGCGTTCGAGCCCACCAAAAGAACATGCGATGGCCCCATTGAAGGCGACAGTGCAGACGAGGGCGACGCCCGCACACAACCATCTTCCGCGAGGCAGCGTGGACTCGAATTGCTCTTTCATCTTTGCGAGGCCGGTGGTTTGTAGAGAGGGTCCCCCTCTTGGCACGGGCATTCGTGCGGGCAGGCCGGAAGGAAATCGATATCGACGCGCTTCACCAGGTCGCTTCCCTCTGGGGCCGGGATAGCGGCGACATACCCTTTGGTGGGCAAGTCGACTTCGCGCACGTCGAATTGCAAGCCTTCCCTGAGGACTCTTGCGACGTTCCTGGCGCGTTTCACCCCTAGATTGCTCGCGTCGTGCTCGCCGAATGCCGCTTGCGTTGAAAGAAAAAGCGACTCGCGATTCGGATACTGCAATCGGAGCATCGCCGTCCAATTGGCGAGCTTGAGAACCTCCTTGGCCGGAACGGTCGCTGAGTTCCGCTCGAACACGACGCCGATGCTTCTGCTCGGGCTGCAAGCCCATGCGGCTGGCGCGAGCAGAAGAGCAAGAGATGCAAGAAGGTATCTCGGAAAAGTTGGCCAGCAGCCTTTCATTTCAACGCCTCGGCTCGACGCCGTGCTCGATGTGTCGGCAGGTCGGCCTGCACTCGCATCAACGCTCCAAACCATCGGGTTGGCCGGGATTGCAGCCCGGCAGTTTCGAGGTCTTCAGGTTCGGATATAGCTGTATGGCAGCGAAGTCGTTGACCACAAGGCCTGCATCTTTTCTCTCTCGGTAGCTATGCGCAAACTGCTCGACTTCGATGGGCACGGGAAAGAGACCTTTCAACGCCTGTGTCGTGTTGTCGGCTCGCATTCTTGCGAGGCGCATTGCATCCTCCGAGGTTCTGCTTGGCACCTTGACCGTCGCACCTGCTTCTACGCCGGCGCTCTCGTAGATTCCGTACATCGCGTCGGCACGACCGACCCACTCCGCCAACCGCTTGAGTTGGGCGCGATCGAGCTCAGCAGAGCCATCGGCAAAGGCCAAGGTGATCTGAATGATTCGCTGGCATGCAGCGACGTGGCTGCTGGCCGCGAGCAGAGTCAGTGTCAGCAGCCACCTAGCTCGCATAGAAAACCTCACTCCACACAACATAGCCGGCAATGCTGTCCGCGTTTGTCTTCATTCCTGCTGGGTCCGTTCTTGCTGCCGCACGTGATTGACTCAGGTGATAAAGCTTGTCGAAGCTGCTGAAAGTGTCGTCGAAGTGGGTTACTTCATGGATGAGCGTCGAGAGCTGCGAATCATGGGTCGCGGAAAGGTCTCGCAGATCGCAAAACGGGACATTGATTGCGATCGTCCGCGTTGCGAGGTCCGGCTTGCAGACCATCGCGACCGTCTCATTGTCGTAGGGGGGAACGATACAGCGGAGCCCTTTCCCTTCAGGTGTAAGGCGAATGAAGTTCTTGCAGTTCATCCCCCTCAGGACGGATTCGCACGAGGCCAAGCCTTTCTGCAGGTATTCGCGCATCGATTGGTCCGAAATACCAAACCACTCTTCCACCCTCGACATATCGTTCGCATTCCAGCGCGCCAACTCGGGAAGACGCTTCTCCGCAATGAGAAGAATGGCCTTGTCTCGCAATTCCAGCATCTTTTCGCAGAACTGCTTGTTGGTCATGTTCGGGCAGATGTTCTCAGTCTGTTCGGCTTCGCGCGGATGCTTCACGGCAGAGTCGACCACCTTTTTGCTAGCTGCGACGGTCTCGCGGTCCCCGGAAAACCATCCGCAAGAAGTAGTCAGGTTGGCGCTGAAAACTCTGTGCGCCATGCTCGAGCCGTCGTCGTAATCCACTGAATGTTGCAGCGAAGCCAGGAGTGGCTGCGGTACCGGGCAGTGGCACACCACCACATCCCCCTCCAGCGCTATCTCCGATATGAAATGCGGCCGCCGCGGCCCTCCCGCCTTGGCGATGATGCCCACACTGTTGCATCCTTCGCAGTAGGCCCTGCCACCGATCAGCGCGGGCCGATGCCCGAAGAAATCGACCATCGGGCCGTCGTAGGGCAGCACCCTCCCGCCTGCGGCCGGCGGATCGCCGGCCAATACAACTTTGCGCATCATCCTGAAACCTCCCTTGTCGAGTCGGGGAGTTGTAGAGCGATGCGCGTGTTGACACTGTGGACCAACGTCAACCGGCTACAAGTTCTTCACGCTGGCTGGAGTTTTCGGTTCTTTTGAAGAGAAACGCGGCACGCGTTGCGGGCGATCCGGGCCTTGTCTCAGCGCGCGGGTGTCTGGGTTTCCACTGGAGAGGTGTCAATCGCCTCCACGGGCAGCGGCCCGGTGAAGATCCGCTGGAGGCGCTGGCCCGTCCACAGGTAGTAGAACTTGCCCTGCAGGGGCTTCTCGTTGAAGCTGCCGGAGATGATCAGCAGCCGGCTGTCGAGCCGGAAATCCACGCGCTCATCGTCGTTGCCCATGGCGCCCGCGATCGCATCGACGCCGGGAAGGGTGTAGGCCTGGCCCGTGTTCTGATCGAGCACCGCGAAGTTGCGGCAATCGGTGCCGCATCCCCAGCTCGCCACCCGCAGATGGCCGGCGAAGTTTGGCGGCTCCTTGTAGGCGTTGTGGATCACGGTGGTGTAGCGCCGGGCCGTTCGGGTTGTCAGCCGCAGCGGCGGGTGCGGGCCTGCGCGGGGCTGATCTCGCGCGGTGATCGGGTAGTCGGTGAATTTCGGCGGGGCCTTGGGCGTGGCAGCCGTGGCGGCCGGGCACAGCAGTGCCAATGAGAGCGCGAAGGCAACCGCCAGTGCTTGTGGAAGCGCGAGCCGGCTGGCGCGCCGGGTTTCTCGAATCGTCGGGGTCATGGGGGCCTTTGCGAAATGCCGGCACGCAAGGAATGCGGCCCGAAAGAACCGCGTGCGGAGGCGTTCGATTCTCCACTTTGGGCGGCTGTCCCGAGCAAGCCACGTTCATGAGGTGGCCGACTTGCCTGGCTGCCCGATATCGCGATCTTTCATCTCCCCCAGCATCCATTCCCGAAACGCCACCACCCGCGCGTCCTCGCCGCTCTCCTGCGGATATACCAGGTAGTACGCATAAGGCTGCTCCATGCGCACGCCGATGTCGAACAGCCGCACGAGCCGCCCCTGCGCCAGGTCGCCCGCGATCAGGTCCAGGTCTGCCAGCCCCACGGCGCCGCCTTCGAGCACGGCCTGCACCACGAAGCTCGAATCGGTGAAGCCCACGAAGCGGCTGTCGTCGATGTCCTTGTCGTCCACGCCGGCCGCGGCCATCCACATGCGCCAGTCGGGCCAGGTCATGGTGTCGGTCTTCCAGTCGACATGGCAGAGCGTGAGGTCGTGGCGCAGCAGGTCGCGCGGCTCGTTCAAAGGCGGACCGTTCTCGATGAGCCTGGGGCTGCACACGGGCACGATGAGGGTATCGAAGAGCCGGTCGGCGTGCGCGCCTTCATAGCTGCCGGTGCCGAAGCGGATGGCAATGTCGATGTCGTCGGCCTCGAAGTCGCGCAGTTCGTCGGTGATGTCGAAGCTCAGCTCCAGCCCCGGGTTCGTGGCCCTGAACTTCGGCAGCCTCGGCAGCAGCCAGTTGGTGGCGAAGCGCGCGCTCAGCGACACGCGCAGTTGCGCCGCGCTGCGCGTGAGCTTGCGCGCGCGGCCCGCGGCGCGGTGCAGGTTGTCGAGCGCGTCGGCAGTCGCCTCGAACATCACGGCGCCAGCGGGCGTGAGCTGGATGCTGCGGCTGGTTCGCGTGAAGAGCACCACGCCGATCTGGTCTTCGATTTCCTTGATCTGGTAGCTCACGGCCGCGGGCGTGAGGCCCAGTTCGTCGGCCGCGCGCGTGAAGTTGCGGTGCCGCGCGGCCGCCTCGAAGGTGCGCAGGGCGCGCGTGCCGGGGAGCATGCGGTTCGTGCTGGTGGCGCTGTTGCTGGTCATGGTGATGGTGGTTTCGTGCCGATCGGCCGGTCGATCGATCTTCAAGCCTTGTTTGATGCTTCGTTGAGAACTACTCGTTTCCCAAGCCGCGAGCGGCACGGGAGGATCAGGCGAATCAACCGAATGAAGAAGCGAGTGAATGAACGATGTCTGCCAGCCTGAACAACCCAAGTGGCGCGAGCACTGCTGAAGGCGCTGCTGCCACCGCCGACAACCACGACCCCTTGCATTGGCCCGCGCGCATGTGGATCGCGCTGCTCATCTTCAGCGGCGTGATTCTGCTCGACGGGCTCGATATCTCGATGATCGCGGTGGCAATCCCCGAGATCCAGCAGGCCTTCGGCATCGGCGCTGCCACGGCGCAGTGGCTGGTCAGCGCGTACATCCTGGCCTTCGGCGGCTTTCTGCTGCTGGGCGGGCGCTGCGCCGACCTGTTCGGCCGCAGGCGCGTACTGGTGGCTGGGCTGGCGGTGTTCGCGCTGGTGTCGGTGGGCGGCGCCTTCGCCACCGACGCGGGGCTGCTGATCGTCTCGCGCTTTGTCAAAGGCATGGCCGCGGGCTTCACCGGGCCGGCTGCGATGTCTCTGCTGGCCACCACCTTTGCCGAAGGGCCGGCGCGCAACAAGGCATTCGGCATCTTCAACCTGTTCGAGGCCTCGGGCTACTCGTCGGGCCTGCTCATCGGCGGGCTGCTGGCTGCGCTGAACTGGCGCTACATCTTCGTGCTGCCCATTCCCGTCGCGCTGCTGCTGATGATCGCCGCGCTGCGCTGCCTGCCGCCCGACGCGCCGAGCGCCGGCAACAAGAGCCGGCCGAAGCTCGACATCGGCGGCGCCGTCACGCTGGTGGCGGGCATGCTGCTGCTGGTGTTCACCGTGGTGTCGGCGGAAGAGGCGGGCTGGGCTTCGGCGCGCACCATCGGCGGCTTCGTGGTGGCGCTGGCGTTGCTGGCTGCGTTCATCGTCATCGAGCGCATGGTGAAGGAGCCGCTGGTGCGGCTGGGCATCTTCCGCAACCGCGAACTGGTGGCGGCCAACATCAGCGCCGCGCTGCTTTACGGCGGCGCCATGGGCTTCCAGTTTCTCGTCGCGCTTTACTTGCAGAACATCCAGGGCTGGAAGCCATGGCAGATGGCACTCGTACTGCTGCCGGCCGGCCTGATGGTGGTGCTCGTCGGCCCGAAGATCGGCGCGCTCATCAGCCGCTTCGGCGTCAGGCGCGTGCTGCTGGTGGGGCTCTCGGCTTTCGTGCCGTGTTACTTGCTGATGCTGCGCATCGGCCCCGAGCCCGACCTGTGGGGCGTGCTGCTGCCCGCATCGGTGCTGTGGGGCGTGGGTTTCGCGCTGAGCATCTCGGCGCTGATGGTGGCGGGGACGAACGGCGTGGCCGATGAGGAGCAGGGACTGGCCGCGGGGCTGCTGAACAGTTCGCTGCAGATGGGTGGGGCTTGCGGGTTGGCGGTGCTGACTGCGGCGATTGCGCCTGGGACGGAGTTGGGAATGCTCTATTCGGGTGTGTGGGTGATTCTTGGATTTGCTGTGTTGACCTTGGTGGCGCAGGGGGTGAGGGCAGGTCGGCGGTAGCGGGTTGCTCGGCGCCGCAGCGCAGGCTCTGCGGCGCCTCTTATCGGCGTCACAGCCCGTAGACGGCGACGATGGTCAGGAAAGTCAGCCAAAGGCCTGCGGCACCCAGCAGAGTCATCATGGCGAAGAAAGCCACGAGGTATCCGATGCGGTGGGATAGGCCGGACGCAGATGGAACGAACTTCACATAGATGAAGACGGCCCACAGCAGCAGCGCAGAAACTCCCATCGCCACGACCGACTCCGACATCGCCAGGATTCGCTGCTCGTCCAGGTAGCGCATGCCGAGGCTGAGCAGGGGCATCGCCACGGTCCACGCCAGCATGTTCAGTGGTATCCACCAGCGTGCGCTCATCGGATCGCCTCGCCCTTGTAATAGTGGCCAGGCATGGGGTTCTCCCAACCTGGGGTCTGATATCCAGGCGCCGACACCATGGGCACTTGACCCATCACGCTCCGCAGCAGGCCTGCAACATAGGAGCTGCTGTTGTATTCGCCGGGACGCATGACGGAACCTCGAACGTTCTTTGGAATGGAGTATGGAGACACGTAGCTCCCTGTGATTGACCAGCGCTCCAACGACGCTGCTGCATGAACAGATGTTTCGACGCAACTTCGTTCTCGGCGGTCCGGCCACCGAAGAGTCGCGCTCGGCCCAAGAGGTGTACCCGCCAGCGATCGAAACCACTGTTGTCTATCGTCAATCGACCGTTCGTATTTCACGGCCCGGCTCGTATTCGATCCGGGCGCCTTACCCCCATGAAGAAAAGGTGAAATCCGGCGCGCTGCATCCGATCCGCCGCGCGGTACGTACAGCCTCCAGCAGCGAGGAGCTGCTGCTGTCCGCCCATCTACCGACAACCAGGAGAACCTTCATGCACACCACCCGTCTCGTCGCCGCGCTCGGCGTCGCCCCGGCCATTGCCTTGCTCGCCGCATGCGGCTCGATGCCCTCGGGCTCGATGGCCCCCGCCTTCAACCAGTCCACGCTCCCGCCGACCATCCAGGTCCCCGCCGGCAACAAGGTCGCCATGGAAACCGTGGGCAAGGGCGACATCACCTACGAGTGCCGCGACAAGGCGAACGCGCCCGGGCAGACCGAGTGGGTGTTCGTCGGTCCCGACGCCAAGCTGTGGGATCGCGGCGGCAAGCAGGTCGGCAAGTACTACGGCCCGCCGGCCACGTGGGAGTCGAACGACGGCTCCAAGCTCACGGCAACGCAGCTGGCGGTGGCGCCCTCGGGGCCGACGAGCCTGCCGTTCCAGCTGGTCAAGGCCAATCCGGCGGTCGGCAGCGGTGCGATGACGGGCGTGACCTACATCCAGCGCGTGGCGTTGCAAGGCGGCGTGGCACCGGCGGCGGTGCCTTGTACGCCGGCCACCAAGGGACAGAAGCAGGTCGTGAAGTACCAGGCGGACTACATCTTCTGGAAGGCGTCTTGAGGAGCCGAAGCGCGAAACCTGCCTTCCAGATTTCGCGTCGAAGAACTCGCTCATCGGCAAGGAAGGCGTTGACACTGTGGACCAGTGTCAATTGGTCAGAAATTTTTCACGTCAACTGCGGTTTTGCTCTTGGCGTAGCAAAGCGCATGCGATTGAGCAGTGCTTTCGGCAGGTGACGCACGCACGTCTCGCCTACAGTGCTGCCGATGAATCGCCGCACCGAGATTTCGACCGACTACGTCACATTCATCAGTGAGTTGAAAGCGCGCGTAGCCGCCGCGCGCCTGTCGGCTGCGCGTGCGGTGAACCGGGAGCTGATCGCGCTGTATTGGGATATCGGCAAGGCCATCGTCGAGCAGCAACGGACTCGGGGCTGGGGGCAGTCGGTGGTGGAGCAGATTGCCCGGGACTTGCGTGCATCGTTCCCGGGCTCCCAAGGCTTTTCCGCGCGGAACGTCTGGGACATGCGGCGGTTGTACGAGGAATACACGAGCCCGGAAATTCTGCGACAGCTTGTCGCAGAAAGCGGCAAGCGCCCGCCGAGACAGTCTGCTGCGGCGCAGTTTCCAGATTGGGCTGAAGAGCTTCTGCGACGGCTTGTCGCAGAAATTCCATGGGGCCATCACTTGCTGTTGCTGAGCAAGCTGGGAGTTGCGGCGCAGCGACTCTTCTACTTGCGGGCGATCGCCGCGTTGGGCTGGAGTCGCAACGTGCTGCTCAACCAGATCAAGGCTCAGGCGTACGAACGCTCGCTCGCCGACCGGAAGAGCCACAACTTCTCGCTTTCGCTGCCGGGCCACTTGGCGGAGCAGGCCGAAGAAGCATTGAAGAGCAGCTACAACCTCGAATTCCTGGGCATCAGGCGAGCTGTTAAAGAGCGCGAACTCGAGAGTCAACTGATCGACAAGTTGCGCGATTTCATTCTCGAATTGGGCTATGGCTTCTGCTTCATCGGACGCCAGCATCGACTGACCCTCGGACGCAACGAGTACTTCATCGACCTGCTTTTCTATCACCGCTTCCTGAAATCGCTCGTTGCCGTCGAACTGAAGATGGGCAGGTTCGAACCGGAATACGCAGGCAAGATGGACTTCTATCTGAACCTGCTCAATGAGAAGGAGCGTGCGCCGGACGATGCTCCTTCCATCGGGATCATCCTGTGTGCAGAAAAGGATGGCCTGGAGGTGGAGTTCGCGCTCAAGAGCAAGTCGAACCCGATCGGGGTGGCCGAATACCAATTGCAGGGCAAGTTGCCGACGGAGATGAAAGGCAAACTCCCCTCGCCACGGCAATTGCAGGACGTCGTCCGCGCCGTCAAGATCCGCTAGCAGCAGTCTTCCGCCTGTTTGCGACGGCGGCGGCAAGGCCGATGCCTCCCACCACCAAGCACAGCGCAAGGATCACCCCACGCGCGTGCACCGAATCCGCAAACGCCCCCACCACCAGCCCCGCCAGCGGCTGCGTCAGGTTGTTCAGCAGCACGATCACCCCGGTGGTCTTGCCGTAGTCGTGCGCCGGGATGATCCGCTGCCTGTGGATGCGGATGTAGATGCTGAACATCTTGTCGAACCCGACCACGAGTAAAAAGCCGGCCGCATAGCCCCAGTGGCTGGTGCTCGCGGCGGTGAGCAGGCCGCCGCCGAAGATCAGCGCATACGCGGTTACGCCCATGCGCTTGAGCGGAATCGATCCGCGGATGATCGCCAGCAGGATCGCGATGCTGGCCACGGCCCCCAGGGTCTGCAGCGTCGCGTAGTAGGTCGCCGAGCGCTGGTGCAGCCCGGTGACCATCGCGGCGGACGAGGCGAGGGTGGTGCCGAGCATCAGGTTCACGCCCGAGGTGAGCATGGTCAGCCGCAACAAACCCGGCAGCCGCAGCACGTGGCCGAGCGCGGTCGCGATGGGGCGCATGATGTGGCCCGGCTCGCCCTGCGGTTCGTGCAGCTGCATGGGGTTGCCGCGGCGCCAGTACGAAGTCGCGACGTCGGCCAGCAGGAAGAAGCCAGCCGCCGCGCCGACCACCGCCTGCCACGGCCACAGCGCGAACAGCGCCGCGGCCACCAGCGGGCCGAGCACGGTGCCGGTCTGCTCGGCGGTCTGGGCATACGCCAGCACCTTGTCGAAGCGGTTGCCGTTGGCGATCTGCGGCAGGATCACTTCGCGCGCCATCACGCCCTGGGTGGTGAGCACGCCGCACACCGCCGAGAGGCCCACCAGCCAGCCGATGCCGCCCATGGCCTCGTTGGCCAGCACGCCGAGCACGCAGACCAGCGCGCGAAGAATCTGGCTGCCGCGCAGCAGCTTGAGCGGCGACACCCTGTCGCACAGCGCGCCGCAGATCGGGAACGACAGGAACCGCGGCAGCGTCTCCGCCGCGAAGGCATAGCCCGACCACGCCACGTCCTGCGTCACCTGGAACACGACCAGCGGCACGAGGAACAGCAGGATCTGGTCGGCGAGCCTGGAGAGGAACAGCGAGAAGAGAAAGGCCGGGAACTTCATCGCTTCGCCGCTGCCTGTGCCGACCCCAAAGGGAGAAGGGGGAGAGTTGCAGCATCGGCGGGCATGCGCTGAAGATAATCGAAGCCATGATCGCGCTCGACTGCTACTACAGCCTCTCCTCCCCCTGGGCCTACCTCGGCGGCCCGCAACTCCAGGACATCGTGCGCCGCCACCACGTGCGGCTCGCGCTCAAGCCCTACGACTTCCAGGCCGTGGTGCCGCAGACCGGCGGCATCCCGCTGAAGACCCGGCCCGAACCGCGCCGCACGTACCACGCGCTCGAACTCGCGCGCTGGAGCGACTACCTCGGCATGCCGATGAACCTCGAGCCCGCGCACTACCCGAAGGGCGCGCCCACCGACCCGAACTGGAACAAGTACCCCGGCTGGATGGTGATCGCCGCCCAGCTGCAGGGCCTCGATGCCCAGCCGCTGTCGCACGCGCTGCTGCGCGCCCTGTGGGCCGAGGAGCGCGACACCTCCAGGGCCGAGGTGCGCATCTGCGTGGCCGAGGAGAACGGCTACGACGGCGCCTCGCTGCAGGCGATGGAGCAGTCGGCCGAAGTGCTGGCGGTTTACCGCGCCAACAGCGTCGAGGCGGTGGAGGCCGGCGTGTTCGGCGCGCCGACCTTCATCCTGAACGGCGAGCGCTTCTGGGGACAGGACCGGCTCGCGTTCCTCGACCGGGCACTGGACAAGCTGCGCGCTGCGGGCTGAGCGCACCCGCCTTCAGGCGCTGCCCTGATCGGCAAGGCACTGCCGGGCGGCTTCGCGCACGCGCTCGTCGGCGTCGTGCAGGCCGGCGTGCCGCACCTGCGCCTGCCACGGAAGTGCCGCACGTTTCCACGCCATGAGGCCGCGAACGGCTTGCCAGCGCACGTCGGCATCTTCGTCGTGTGCGAGGCGATCGGCCAGCGCCGGCAGGATGCGCTCGCCGGCTTCGGCGCCCAGTCCCCGTTCGTCCAGCAGGCTGGCCGCATGCCGGCGGACGAAGGCGTGCGGGGAAGCCAGGCCGCGCAGAGCCTCGTCGAGTTCCCCGGCGCGCAGCGTGCAGTAGCTGCTGCCGGGCTTGAGCTTGTCGTGCACGACGGCTACTTCGGCCGCGGAGCCCGAGAGCAAGGTTTCCAGTTGCCGGTAGTCGAGGGCCGCGGGCGTCGGGTCACGAAAGGACGAATACGGGGCGCAGAGCCCGCGGATGGCGACTGCCGCCCGCTCGGGCTCGCCGCGCCACTCGGCGAGCCGCCCGAAGAGCCATTCGCTGTCGCCCAGGTACGCCAGCGTCGCGGCGCACCAGGCGTGCGTGGGCTTGTCGCCGCGCGCGAGCAGCCTCTTGCGCAGCGCGTCCAGCACCTCGGGCGTTGCCAGCCCGATGCGCCCGAGCATCCTGGCAGCTTCGCTGCCGAACCTGCCGCGCGGCCGGGCCAGTTGCTCGACGAGTGCCGGCACGGCGGGTGCGCCGATGTCGATCAGCCATTGCTCCGCGTCCTCGGCATCGACCGGCTTGCCATCGAAGCGGCCGAGACGTCCGACAAGCCAGGCCACCCGCTCTTCGACAGGCAGGGACGCGACGCGCATGCGCTCCCGCTGCGCCACCGCTTCCTTCGGAAAAAGGGCCTGGAACTCGGCATCGCCGATGCAGCGGCGCGCCAGGTCGAGGCCGTTCTCGTCGTCGTGCAGGAAGAGCACGAAGTCCGGCGTGAGCTGGGGCGCATCGCCCAGCGCGGCCCGGACTTTCCGCGCGGCCGAGACGAGCATGTCGATGCATTCCCGCTCGGCGAGCAGCCAGCCTTCGCGGGTTTCGTTGCGGGTGAACTCGCAGGCAGCGTCGGCGGCCGCATCCAGGGCCGGGCTGGAGAACTGGATCTCGTCCCAGCGCCAGTCGGCCGGGTTCCACTCGGCCGACCAGAAGTCGCCGCTGCCCTCGTCCTCGCGGGCGCTCACGCTGTTGGCGGAGAGTGCAGGCAGATAGATCGGGCCGTCGAGTTCACGGTACATGCCGCTGAAGGCGACGGCATACAACCGCTCGCCGGGGTTCTGGTTCAGCAGTTCGCGCAGTGCACGCGTGGCGTCTTCGACGATCAGCGGCTCCAGCGCTTTCCAGTGGCTCATGCGGGCGTCTTTTCTTCCTTGAATCGCGCAATCCTAAGGTCGACCAAGTCTCAGCTCGACCGCGGCAGCAGCGCCGGTATCAGCTTGCGGTTCATCCGCTCGCGCCACCAGCGCAGCGCCTGCCCCTGCGCGCCGGTCTTCCAGGCCAGCCAGAAGGCCTCGGGCGCGCGCGGCTCCTCGGTGGGCAGTTCGACCAGCGTACCGCGCCTGAGCTCGTCGACGATGCACGCGCGCGGCAGGAAGCCGTGGCCGAGTCCTGCCACCTGGCAGGCGATCTTCGCGGGCATCGAGGGCACGGTGATGCGCGGCTGGCCGGCCAGCAGGCCGACGGTGCGCTCCGAGAGCGTGCGCGCGCTGTCGCCCACCACGATGGCGTTGCATTCCAGCAGGTCGCCGCGCTGCAGCGGCCGGCCCAGGCGGGTGAGCGGGTGCGAGGGCGCGACGCAGAAGGCGAAGTCGAGGCTGCCCACGGTCACGGCCTGGTAGCCGCCGCCGGCCGGGCCGTCGCCGGCGGCGATGACGATGTCGGCGCGGCCTTCGCGCAGTGCCTCCCAGCTGCCGGTGAGCGCCTCGCAGCCGATGCGCAGCCGCGTGCCGCAGCGCAGGTCTTCGAAGGCGCGGATGTCGTCGATGAGGGCCTGCGTGGGAATGAGCGAGTCGTGCACCAGGCGGATTTCCGACTCGTAGCCGGTGGCGATCTGGCGCATGCGCGATTCGAGGTCGCTCGCGGCGCCGAGCAGCCAGCGGCCTTCCTTGAGCATTTCCTCGCCGGCGGCGGTGAGGCTCACGCGCGGGCCGTTGCGCTCGAAGAGGAGCATGCCGAGCTGTTCCTCCAGCTTGCCCACGGCGTAGGAGATGGTGGAGGGCACCTTGTTGAGATGCGAGGCGGCCGCGGCGAAGGAGCCGTGGCGCGCGATGGCGTCGACGATCTCGATGGCTTCCAGGCTGAGTTTGAGCATGCGGTGGCCTGCGAGGGTGAAGAAAGGGTGGAAAAGCAATGTTCGAAAAATTCGATCATTGAAGATGAAAAGTTTCGTCGATGACGACCGCAATGGCCTCGATGATTCGTTCCATGCCAAGGAGATTTCTCTCCGGAAGCAATTGTGAATCAGATCGAATATTCAACCAACCCGCAGGAGTTTTTCACATGTCCATCAAAGCCACCCCCACCGCCGGTTCCAAGCTGCTGACCCCCAACGACCACACGCTGGTGATGATCGACTTCCAGTCGCAGATGGCCTTCGCCACGCACTCGATCGACGCCGTGAACCTGCGCAACAACGCCGCGCTGGTGGCGCAGGCGGCGGCCGGCTTCGGCGTGTCGACCATCCTCACGACGGTGGCCGAGAAGAGCTTCTCGGGCCCGATGTTCAGCGAGATCACCGATGCCTTCCCGGGCCAGAAGATGCTGGACCGCACCTCGATGAACACCTGGGAAGACGCCGCCGTGATCGAGCGCGTGAACCAGATCGGCAAGCCGCGCATCGTGCTGGCGGGCCTGTGGACCAGCGTGTGCATCGTCGGCCCGGCGCTGTCGGCACTCGACCAGGGCTTCGAGGTGTACGTGATCGCCGACGCCTGCGGCGACGTCTCCACCGAGGCGCACAACCGCGCGATGGAGCGCATGGTGCAGGCCGGCGCGCAGCCGATGACCTCGCTGCAATATCTGCTCGAGCTGCAGCGCGACTGGGCCCGTGGCGAGACCTACGAGCTGACCACCGGCATCGCGAAGAAGGTGGGCGGCGCCTACGGTATCGGCATCAACTACGCCAAGACCATGTTCGGCGCCCACGAGGGCTGATCGAGGCACGAATAAACCTACTGCGCGCCCCGATCTCGCACCTGCGGTCCTCGCCGTACCTGGGTACGGCTGCGGTCCTCGGCGCGACCTCGGAGCGCTCGCTACGGTTTCTTCGCGCCTCGTGCCGTGCTCTCGACAACCTTCCTCAAAGACAAGCTGATCATGAAGCCCTATGTCCTCTCGCTCGCGCTCGGCCTCCTGGTCGGCGTGATCTACGCCCTGTTCCAGGTGCGCTCGCCGGCGCCGCCGGTCATCGCCCTGGTGGGGCTTCTGGGAATCCTGCTCGGCGAGCAGATCCCGCCGCTCATCAAGAGCGTGATCAAGCCCGAGGCGGCGGCCACCTCGTGGCTGCATCACCAGGTCAAGCCGCATGTGTTCGGCGAACTGCCGAAGTGCGCCCAGCCCGCGGCGGCGAACACCGCCGAGGCCCCATCCTCCGGAAGGCGCGACGCATGAAGCCGTCCGCAGACCCCAGCCGACGGCGCCTCCTCGGAGCGCTCGGCGCCACCCTCGCAGCCCCCGGCCTCGCGGTCGCCTCTCTTTCCAGCAACATGACCAACACCGAAACCCCCGACCTGATCCTGCACAACGGCCGCTTCACCACGCTGGACCGCGCCAACCCGGTGGCCGAGGCCGTGGCCATCAAGGACGGCCGCTTCACCCGCGTCGGCCGCGCCGAAGAGGTGCTGCCGCTGGCCGGCGGCGCCACCCGCGTGATCGACCTGCAGGGCAGGCGCGTGCTGCCGGGGCTCATCGACAACCACCTGCACATCATCCGCGGCGGCCTGAACTACAACATGGAGCTGCGCTGGGACGGCGTGAGGAGCCTGGCCGACGCCATGAACATGCTCAAGCGCCAGGTGGCGATCACCCCCGCGCCGCAGTGGGTGCGCGTGGTGGGCGGCTTCACCGAGCACCAGTTCGCCGAGAAGCGCCTGCCGACCATCGAGGAGCTGAACGCCGTGGCGCCCGACACGCCGGTCTTCATCCTGCACCTGTACGACCGCGCGCTGCTCAACGGCGCCGCGCTGCGCGCCGTGGGCTACACGAAAGATACGCCCGCGCCGCCCGGCGGCGAGATCGTGCGCGACAGCGCCGGCAACCCCACCGGCCTGCTGCTGGCCAAGCCCAACGCCGCCATCCTCTACGCCACGCTGGCCAAGGGTCCGAAGCTGCCTTTCGACTACCAGCTCAACTCCACGCGCCACTTCATGCGCGAGCTCAACCGCCTGGGCGTGACCGGCGCCATCGACGCGGGCGGCGGCAACCAGAACTACCCCGACGACTACGAAGTCATCCGCAAGCTGGCCGACGACGGCCAGCTCACCATCCGCCTGGCCTACAACCTGTTCACGCAGAAGCCCAAGCAGGAGAAGGAAGACTTCCTGAACTGGACCGCCAACTCCAGATACAAGCAGGGCGACGACTACTTCCGCCACAACGGCGCGGGCGAGATGCTGGTGTTCTCGGCCGCCGACTTCGAGGACTTCCGCCAGCCGCGTCCCGAGATGGCGCCCGAGATGGAAGGCGACCTCGAAGGCGTGGTGCGCATCCTGGCGCAGAACCGCTGGCCCTGGCGCATGCATGCCACCTACGACGAAACCATCAGCCGCTCGCTCGACGTGTTCGAGAAGGTCAACAAGGACACCCCGCTGGCCGGCCTGAACTGGTTCTTCGACCATGCCGAGACCATTTCCGAGAAGTCGATGGACCGCATTGCCGCGCTGGGCGGCGGTGTGGCGGTGCAGCACCGCATGGCCTACCAGGGCGAGTATTTCGTGGAGCGCTACGGCGCCGCCGCTGCAGAAGCGACGCCGCCGGTCAAGCGCATGCTGGAGCGCGGCCTGAAGGTCTCGGCCGGCACCGACGCGACCCGCGTGGCCTCGTACAACCCGTGGGTGTCGCTGTCCTGGCTGGTCACGGGCAAGACGGTGGGCGGCCTGCAGATCACGCCGCAGCGCAACCTGCTCGACCGCGAACAGGCGCTGCGCATGTGGACCGAGAACGTAACCTGGTTCTCGAACGAGGAGGGCAGGAAGGGCCGCATCCAGGCCGGCCAGCTCGCCGACCTGGTGGTGCCTGACCGCGACTTCTTCGCCTGCCCCGAATCGGACATCGCCGACACCACCGCGCTGCTGACCATGGTGGGCGGCAAGGTGGTCTGGGGCGCCGGTCCCTTCGCCTCGCACGACGAGGGCTCGGTGCCACCCGCCATGCCCGACTGGTCGCCCGCGCGCACCTTCGGCGGCTATGCCGGCTGGGCCGACCAGAAGGAGGGCGCGCCGCTGCAGAAAGCGATGCGCAACGCCGCGATGTCCTGCGCCTGCGCCAACAACTGCAACGTGCACGGCCACAGCCACGCCACGGCCTGGAGCAGCAAGCTGCCCGTTGGTGACCTGAAGAGCTTCTGGGGCGCGCTCGGCTGCGCCTGCTGGGCGGTATGAGGAAGATGACGATGCGCTGGACAACCGCACCCCTGCTGCGCTGGATCGCCTTGCTGCTGCTGTGCGCCGCCTACCTGCAGGGCGGCCTGAACAAGGCGATGGACTTCGACGCGGCCCTTGCCGAAATGAACCACTTCGGCCTGTCGCCCGCGGGGCCGCTGGCCCTGGCGGTGATCGTGCTGGAGCTGGGCGCCTCGGCGCTCATCCTCACCGGCCGGCTGCGCTGGCTCGGCGCGCTGGCGCTCGGCGGATTCACGCTGATGGCGACCTTCGTGGCGCTGCGCTTCTGGCAGATGCCGGTGGGGCAGGAGCGCTTCATGGCGGCAAACTCCTTCTTCGAACACCTGGGCCTGGTCGGCGGCTTCCTGCTCGTCGCCTGGCACGACCTGAAGGAGCGTGCACATGTCTGAAACCTCGCAAGGCACGACAGCGCCCGCGGCGCAATCCGGCGCCTTCGCGCCGCTGCGCCAGCCGGTCTTCGCGGTGCTGTGGGCCGCCACGGTGCTCGGCAACATCGGCAGCTTCATGCGCGACGTGGCCAGCTCGTGGCTGGTGACCGACCTGTCGGCCAGCCCGACGGCGGTGGCGCTGATCCAGACGGCGGCGACGCTACCGGTCTTCCTGCTGGCGATTCCAGCGGGGGTGCTGTCGGACATCCTCGACCGGCGACGCTTCCTGATCTTCGTGCAACTGGTGCTCGCCGCGGTCAGCGGCACGCTGCTGGTGCTCTCGCACACCGGCGCGCTCACGGTGCAATACCTGATCGCGCTGACCTTCGTGGGCGGCATCGGCGCGGCGCTGATGGGGCCGACCTGGCAGTCGATCGTGCCGGAGCTGGTGCCGCGTTCCGACCTGAAGGGCGCCGTGGCGCTGAACTCGCTGGGCATCAACATCGCGCGTTCCATCGGGCCGGCGGCGGGCGGGCTCATCCTCGCGAGCTTCGGTGCGGCCGCCACCTACGGCGTGGACGTGCTGAGCTACGTCTTCGTGATCGCGGCGCTGCTGTGGTGGAAGCGCCCGCCGGCGGAAGACACGGCGCTGTCGGAGAACTTCCTCGGTGCCTTCCGCGCCGGCCTGCGCTACACCCGCGCCAGCAAGGAGCTGCACGTGGTGCTGCTGCGCGCGGCGGTGTTCTTCCTGTTCGCGAGCTCGGTGTGGGCGCTGCTGCCGCTGGTGGCGCGGCAGATGCTGGGCGGCTCGGCCGGCTTCTACGGCGTGCTGCTCGGCTCGGTGGGGGCCGGCGCCATCGGCGGCGCGCTGGTGATGCCCCGGCTGCGCGCCCGGCTCGACGCCGACGGAATGATGCTGCTGGCCTCGCTGCTCACCGCCGCGGTGATGGGCGCCCTGGTCTTCGCGCCGCCCAAGTGGCTGGCGGTGGCGCTGCTGCTGGTGCTGGGCCTGGGCTGGATCGTGGCGCTGACCACGCTCAACAGCGTGGCCCAGTCGATCCTGCCGAACTGGGTGCGCGGTCGCGGCCTGGCCGTGTACCTGACGGTGTTCAACGGCGCGATGGCCGCCGGCAGCCTTGGCTGGGGCCTGGTGGCGCAGCAGATCGGCGTGCCGATGACGCTGGTGGCCGGCGCCGTCGGGCTGGTGGTGGCGGGCCTCGTCTTCCATCGCGTGCGGCTGCCGGCCGGCGAGGCCGACCTGCAGGCCTCGCACCACTGGCCGGAACCCCTGCTGGCCGAGCCGGTGGCGCACGACCGCGGGCCGGTGATGATCCAGGTCGAGTACCGCATCCGCAAGGAGGACCGCGAGCCCTTCCTGCAGGCGATGAAGCGCCTGTCGCTCGAACGCCGCCGCGACGGCGCCTATGCCTGGGGCGTGCACGAGCACACGGCCGACCCGGAGCGGGTGATGGAGTGGTTCCTGGTCGAGTCCTGGGCGGAGCATCTGCGCCAGCATCACCGCGTGTCGCATGCCGACGCGGACCTGCAGAGCGAGGCGCTGCGCTTCCACATCGGGCCCGGCAAGCCGGAGGTGCACCACTTCCTGGCGCTGTAGGGCTGGAAGCGGCCGGGGCGGGGGCTTGGGCCCTCGGTCGCCAGGGGCGATGCCCGTGGCGATAATCCCGGGATGCGAATCCGCTTTACCAAGATGCAGGGAGCCGGCAACGATTTCGTCGTGCTGGACGAAACGCGCGGCACGCTGGGCCTCAGCGCCGCGCAATACCGCTTTCTGGCCGACCGCCATTTCGGCGTCGGCGCCGACCAGATCCTCACCGTGCGGCCCTCGCCGGGCGAAGGCATCGACTTCCAGTACGTGATCCACAACTCCGACGGCGGCGAGGTGGAGCAGTGCGGCAACGGTGCGCGCTGCTTCATGCGCTTCGTCAGCGAACACCACCTGACCGAGAAGAAGCAGGTGCGCGTTCAGACCCTCTCCGGCGTGATCGAACCCCGCATGGGCGCCGACGGCCGCGTCACGGTCGACATGGGCGCCCCCATCTTCGAACCCGCCCGCGTGCCCTTCGACCCCGCCGGGCTCGACCCGCAGGTCGAGGGCGGGTGGCACAAGTGGCATCTGGCCCTGGGCACCCACGCCGGCAGCGCTATCGTTTCCGTAGCCGTGCTCTCGATGGGCAACCCGCACGCGGTGCAGGTGGTCGACAACGTCGACATCGCCCCGGTGGCGGAGCAGGGCCCGCAGATCGAGCACCACCCGCGCTTTCCGCAACGGGTGAATGCCGGGTTCATGCAGGTGGTCGACCGATCCAGCATCAGGCTGCGGGTGTTCGAGCGCGGCGCCGGCGAAACGCTGGCCTGCGGCACCGGCGCCTGCGCGGCGGTGGTGGCGGGCATCCGCCTCGGGCTGCTGGATCGCCGCGTGGACGTGCAGACCCACGGCGGCGTTCTCACGATCGAGTGGCAGGGGGAGGGCCAGCCGGTGCTGATGACCGGACCAGCCGTCACGGTCTTCGAGGGAGACATCGAGGTGCCGGAGCTGCCATGACCCACTTCACGAGCAACAACAACGACGCCAACGCCATGAACCCGATCACCGAAGACGACATCGCCAACTACCTGGCGAACACGCCCGACTTCTTCGAGCGCCATGCCCAGCTGCTGGCGCAGGTGCAGCTCACCAGCCCGCACGGCAACCGCGCCGTGAGCCTGCAGGAGCGCCAGGCCGAGATGCTGCGCGAGAAGATCAAGGCGCTGGAGCATCGCCTGATGGACATGATGCGCCACGGCACCGAGAACGTCGTGATCGCCGACCGCCTGCAGCGCTGGACCACGGGCCTGCTGACCACGCGCGACCCGCGCAGCCTGCCGTACCGCATCGCGGTCGACCTGCAGTCGCTCTTCCTGGTGCCGCAGACGGCCATCAAGGTGTGGGATTGCGGCAGCGAATACCTCAACGAGGCCTACGCCCAGTGGGTGAGCGACGACGTGAAGGCGCTGGCCACCTCGCTGACCTCGCCCTACTGCGGGCTCAATTCGGGCTTCGAGGCCTCCAGCTGGCTGCCCGAGCCGCAGGCCGCGATGTCGATCGCGCTGATTCCGCTGCGCCCCGGCCCCGAGTCGCCGGCCTTCGGCCTGCTGGTGCTGGCCTCGCCCGACGCGCAGCGCTTCAACGCCGAGATGGGCACCGACTTCCTGGAGCGCATCGCTGAGCTGGCCTCGGGCGCGCTCTCGCGGCTGCGTCCTTGAAACGTCCGCGCTGGTTGCGGCGGCCCTGGCAGGTCGTGCTGGCCGGTGGGCTGGCGGCTATGGCCCTCGTGTACGCGGCCATCGGTGCATTCATCTGGCGGCATTCCGAGGACTTGCTCGCGAATCCGCCCCGGCGGCAGGCCGATGCAGCGCTGGTGCTCGGCAGCCGGGCGTACCTCGACGGCAAGCCGCACCCGTGCCTGACCGGCCGGGTCGACACGGCCCTGGCGCTGGCGAAGGCCGGGCTGGTCAGGCAACTGGCTTTCTCGGGCGGCGTGGATTCCGAGGACAGCCGCATCGAGGCCATCACGATGGGCGAACATGCGATCGCCTCGGGTTTCACCGGGCCGATGGTGCTGGAGCCCGCATCGACCTCCACGCGGCTGAACCTGTCGCTGTCGCGCCCGCTGCTGCTGGCGGCGGGGGTGCGCAGCGTGGTCATCGTGTCGGAGCCCTTTCATCTGTGGCGCGTCGAGCGTCTCGTGAACATGAGCGGCTTCGACAGAAGCTTCGACGTGCAGTACGCCGCGGCGCCCACTTCCTGCTGGCAGGCGCTCGGGCCCTTCTCCAAGGGCGCGTTGCGCGAGCCGGCGGCCATCATCAACAATGCCGCCCATGGCTACCTCTTCTGAGCCGGTCGCATCCGTTCCGCCAACTCCCACGGACTGGATCGAGAGATACCTGGAGCACGTGCGCGTCGAACGCCAGCTCGCGGCGCGCACGGTCGAGCTCTACGCCTTCCACCTGCAGTCCCTGCGCGAGCACGCCGCCGAGGCCAAGCTGCCGCTGGACCGGGTGCAGACCGCCCACATCCGCCGCTGGATGGCGCAGCTGCACAGCGCCGGGCGCGAGCCGCGCGGCATCGCGCTGGTGCTGTCGTGCTGGCGCAGCTTCTATCGCTGGCTGGGGCATGAGGGGCTGATCGGCTTCAACCCGGTGCAGGACGTGCACGCGCCCAAGGCCGGCCGGCCGCTGCCCAAGGCGCTGGGCGTGGACGACGCGGTGCGGCTCGCCGAGCTGTACGACCCCGAGGCCGACCCATGGACCGAGGCGCGCGACGGCGCCATCGTCGAAGTGCTCTATGGCTGCGGCCTGCGCGTGAGCGAGCTCACGGGGCTCGATGCGCAGGCCAGCGGCACGGCGCGCGGCTGGGTCGACCTGGACGCGATGGAGGCCAGCGTGCTCGGCAAGGGCAGCAAGCGCCGCATCGTGCCCATGGGCAGCAAGGCGGCCGAGGCGCTGCGCGACTGGCTCGCGGTGCGCGGCGATTGCCCCGGGCTGACCACGGCCCGGCTGCGCGATCCGCAGGCGGCGGCCGCGCTCTTCATCAGCGCCAAGGGCATGCGGATGTCGTCGCAGGCGGTGTGGAAGCTGCTGCGCGAGCGCAGCCTCAAGGCCGGCCTCGCGGCGCCGGTGCATCCGCACATGCTGCGCCACTCCTTCGCGAGCCACGTGCTGCAGTCCAGCAGCGACCTGCGCGCGGTGCAGGAGCTGCTGGGCCACGCCAACATCGCGACCACGCAGGTCTACACGCGGCTGGATTTCCAGCACCTGGCCAAGGTGTACGACGCGGCGCATCCGCGGGCGAAGGCCAAGCCCGAGAACAACAAGTAAGCAAACGGAAAAAATGAAAACCCTTCGCCTCAAACCCGGCAAGGAGCGCTCGCTGCAGCGTCGTCATCCCTGGGTGTTCGAATCCGCCATCGCGCGCGGCGGCGCCGATTCCGGCGAGACGGTGCGCGTCGAGTCGCACGACGGCGCTTTTCTCGCGTGGGCTGCGTTCAGCCCCGCTTCCAAGATCCGCGCGCGGGCCTGGAGCTTCACCGAGACGCAGCGCATCGACGCCGCCTTCCTCGCCTCGCTGTGCGCACGAGCCGTGGCCGCGCGGGGCCTGTTCGATCTGCAGAGCGACGGCGTGCGGCTGGTGCATGGCGAGGCCGACGGCCTGCCGGGGCTGATCGTCGACCGCTACGGCGACACGCTGGTGGCGCAGTTCCTTTCGGCCGGCGTGGAGCGCTGGAAGGGCGTGCTGGCCGATGCGCTGCTGAAGGCCACGGGCCTTTCGAAGCTCTACGAACGCTCCGACGCCAGCGGCCGCGAGCGCGAGGGGCTGAAGCCGGTCACGGGCTGGCTGCGCGGCGAAGGGCCAACCGAGAGGCCGACCGAGATCGTCATTCGCGAGCACGGCTGGAAGCTCTCCCTGGACATCGCCACCGGCCACAAGACCGGCTTCTACCTCGACCAGCGCGACAGCCGCCAGCGTTTTGCCGAGCTGGCGCAGCACCGTCGATTCAGGCGCGTGCTGAACTGCTTCTGCTACACGGGCGGGTTCACCGTCGCGGCGCTGGCGGGGCTCAAGGCCGCGGGCGCGCTCGAGGGCGCGCAGCTGGTGTCGGTCGATTCCTCGCTGCCGGCGCTGGAGCGCGCGCGGGGCCATCTGGCGCTCAACGGCTTCGATGCCGCCGGAGGGCAGGGCATCGAGGCCGAGTTCCTCGACGCCAACGTCAACACCGTGCTGCGCGAGTTCATCGACCAGGGCCGCACCTTCGACGCCATCGTGCTCGATCCGCCCAAGTTCGCGCCCACGGTGGCGCATGCCGAGCGGGCCTCGCGTGCCTACAAGGACATCAACCGGCTGGCGCTCAAGATCCTGGAGCCGGGCGGGGTGCTGCTGACCTTCTCGTGCTCGGGCGGCATCAGCGCCGACCTGTTCCACAAGATCGTGGCCTCGGCGGGGCTCGACGCGGGCGTGGACGGCTACATCGCCGAGCGGCTGGGCGCGGCGCCGGACCACCCGATGACCATCGAATTCCCTGAAGGCGAGTACCTGAAGGGGCTGGTGGTGGTCAGGAAGCCCGCCTGAAGCAGGCTTGACCCTGCCGCCAACGCAACTCAGTGGCATTGGCTAAACTGCCGGGCCGCGCCTTCCACGGCCCCCATTTCCCGTTTTCCGCATCCGGAGCACTTTCCCCATGGCCCTCATTCCAGCGACCATCCTCACCGGCTTTCTCGGCTCGGGCAAGACCACGCTGCTCAAACGCATCCTGACCGAGGCCCATGGCCAGAAGATCGCGGTCATCGAGAACGAGTTCGGCGAGGAGAACATCGACAGCGACATCCTCGTGACCGAGTCGAAGGAGCAGATCGTGCAGATGAGCAACGGCTGCGTGTGCTGCACCATCCGCGAAGACCTGCGCGAGGCGCTGCAGCTGCTGGCCGCCAAGAAGCGCCAGGGCCTGCTCGACTTCGACCGCGTGGTGATCGAGACCACCGGCCTGGCCGACCCCGGCCCCGTGGCCCAGACCTTCTTCATGGACGACGAGATCGCGGAGAGCTACCTGCTCGACTCGATCCTCACGCTGGTCGACGCCAAGCACGCGCCGCAGCAGCTCAACGACCGCCAGGAAGCGCGCCGGCAGGTGGGCTTCGCCGACCAGATCTTCATCAGCAAGAGCGACCTGGTCTCCGCCGAGGAGACCGACGCGCTGATCCACCGCCTGAAGCACATGAATCCGCGCGCGCCGCAGCAGAAGGCGCATTTCGGCGAGGTGCCGCTCAAGGACATCTTCGACCTGCGCGGCTTCAACCTGAACGCCAAGCTCGACATCGACCCCGACTTCCTCAAGGAAGACGACCACGACCATCACGACCATGACCACGCGCATGGCGAGCACTGCGACCATCCCTCGCACAAGCATGAAGGCCATGGCCACCATCACCACGTGGACGACGACGTCAAGAGCTTCGTCTACAAGGCCGATCGTCCGTTCGATCCGGCCAAGCTGGAAGACTTCCTGGGCGCGATCGTCAACATCTACGGCCCGCGCATGCTGCGCTACAAGGGCGTGCTGAACATGAAGGGCACCGAGCGCAAGGTGATCTTCCAGGGCGTGCACCAGCTGATGGGCAGCGACCTGGGCCCGGAATGGGGCAAGGACGAGGCGCGCCAGAGCCGCATGGTGTTCATCGGCATCGAGCTGCCGCGCGAGATCCTGGAACAGGGCCTGGAGCAATGCCTGGTCTGACCTGAAGAGCCGCCGAAGGCTTCCTGAAGCAAACAAAAACGGCGCTGGCCCGCGAGGCCAGCGCCGTTTTCCGTTGGGGCAGGGCGGCTTACTTGCCTGAGCCGTTCATGCCGGGCGCTCCGCCCAGCGGCTGGCCGTTGACCTTCAGGTTGCCCTCGCTGAACTCGACCTGGGTGGTGACGTCGTCACCGTCGCGCTTCACGAAGCCGCTCTGCTCGCCCTGTTCGACCAGGCCGGCCACCATTTCGGGCGGCGGCGTCTGGCCGCTCTCGGCACCAGTCTCGGCCAGCTTCTCCAGCCACTTCATGGGCAGCCGCGCGTGGGCCTTGAGCACGCCGCGCTTCATCATCAGCGCCGTGCCCGGCAGTTGCAGGTCTTCGTCGGTCACGCCGGCCATGCCGGCCGAGTAGCCGAGTTCGGCGCGCTTGCCGTCGATTTCGACCACGAGCTTGTCGATGCCGGCCTCGGGCGCGTACTTGGCCATGGCCTTGAGGTCGGGCGTGAGCTGCTCGGCCAGCGCCTGCATGGCCGCCTGGGACGCCTTGCTGCCGCCCTTGCCGCAGCCGCTGGCGGCGCTGGACTGCATCCAGGCATCGGCCAGCTTCCTGTAGCCGGCGCCGTGGATGCGGCGGGCGCCGCTGGTCAGCTCGAACTTGTCGATCTTCGTCTCGCCGATCTTGCCGGTGCCCTTGAGGGTGCCGGTGGAGGCGTAGAGGCCGTCCTTCATGGTCGCGTCGCCCACGAGGTCGATGTTCTGCAGCACGACTGCCGGCAGCGCCTTCGGCGGCTCCGAGCCGTCCTCTGCCGCTTTCTTCCTGACGGCGAACTCCAGCGTGTCGAGCCGGCCCTCGGTCTTGCCGGTGGCCAGGAACCAGCCGGCGCTGCTGTCCATGTCGGCCTTGGCGGTGAGCTTGCCCATCTTCATGGTCACGCCGCGGCGCAATTCGTTGAAGTCCAGGCCGGGCATGCTCAGGTCGTAGTGCGCCTGGGTGCGTGCGGCGTTCACCTGCACGCGGGCCTGCAGGCCCTGCCAGTCGAGGCGGCCCTTGCCGTCCTCGGCCAGCTTGACGGGCGCGACCGTCAGGTCGCTCGTGAAGCCGCCATCGAAGCCGACCTTGGTGCGGGCCGACACGGGCTTGGCCTCTCCGAAGAATTTCTTCGCCTCGGCCTGCGCCTTGTCGTCGAGCACCAGTTCGCTGTCGATGACGGCGGCCGCCAGCGTGCCGCCGGCCAGCGGGCCGTGGTGGATGGTGTCGCGGATGGTCAGGCGCAGCTGCTTCGGCGGCTTGATGGCGGGGGTATCGTCTTCCTCGCCGTCTTCCTTTTCCTCTTCGTCCTGGCCAGCGGTGGGCTGGCTGGCGGCCGGCGCGGCCGCGTCGGCCGCGCAGCCGATTTCCAGCGTGACGGTGCTGACGGCGCCCAGGAAGCCGCGTTCGTACTTGCGCTCGGTCACGCGCACCAGCGCGGTCTGCTTGGGCAGCTCGTCCAGCGCGGTGTCGTAGCGCGACTTGATCTGCGACCCGGCCCACCAGGTGCTGCCGCCGTAGGCGGCGGCGATGGCCGCGGCCAGGACTCCCAAAACTGCTTTCTTGTTCAAGGCTTGTTGCTTTCTTGTGTCTGTCTTGCGATTGATCGGAATGATCGGATAGGCCCCCTGCGCCATATGGACAAGGGCCGGGGCCCGCGCGCCGCCCCCTCCGGCGGCGCCGGGCGATGCTAACGGAGTCGGACGACGCGCCGGAACATGTCCCGCGGCTTCGAGTTCTCTATACAATCGCGCGCCTGTTTCGCAAGCCACGTCCTGCTCCCAAGGACAAGATGTGACTTCCGGCACGGGGCGCCGTACGTTTCTGGCGGGCTTTCGGGGGTATAACCCCGGGGTTCGCCACTTGGCGGGCACCCCGACAACGGGAGCCTGCGCGGCCTGGAGGCTGCAGGAGGCTCCCATGGGAGGAGACACCCAGTGAAAGCGCGTTCCAGTTCGTCAAAGGAGCCAGTCACCGTGAAGAAACCCGCCGCCAAGGCCACGCCAGCAACCAAGCCCGCCGCCAAGAAGGCGCCGGCTGCGAAGCAGGCTGTACCCGCGGCCAGGAAGGTTTCCGGTCCCGCGACCAAGGAGAAGAGCGCACCGTCCAAGAAGCCCGCAGCACCACCGGCCAAGGCCGCGAGCGCTGCGACCAAGAAGTCCGCCAAGCCTGCAACTGCCGCCACGAAGACCGCGGACGCCGGCTCATCGTCATCCAAACCCGTCGGCCGTCCTGCGGCTGTTTCCTCTGTCCCCCCGATCCCCATGAAAAAAACGGCTGCCGCCTCCACTTCCGCCCCGGCGACACCCTCGATGCCCGCTCAAACAGCCACGCCCGCTCCCGCCGCGCGTGGTGGCCGCGTGTCCCGGCTGTCGCAACTGACCGTCCCCTCGATGCCGCAATCGGTGGCGTCGACGGCCGCCAAGTCCACCTTCTCCCAAAGCCATTCCAACGCGCTGGTGCCTCCGCCGCCCCTCGCCATCAAGAAAGACCCGAAACTGGCCAACAACTGGAAAACCAAGTCGCCCGCGGAACTGAGCGATGCCGAAGTCATCGCCATGCCCGACGACGAGTACATGAACGAGAAGCAGATGGCGTTCTTCCGCCTGAAGCTCGAAGAACTCAAGCGCGGCATCCTCGAGAACGCCGGCGAGACCACCGAGCACCTGCGTGAAGACACGGTAGTCGTGCCCGACCCGGCCGACCGCGCCACCATCGAGGAAGAACATGCCCTCGAGCTGCGCACCCGCGACCGTGAGCGCAAGCTGCTCAAGAAGATCGAGCAGTCGATCCAGCGCATCGACGCCGGCGACTATGGCTACTGCGACGAGACCGGCGAGCCCATCGGCGTCGGCCGCCTGCTGGCCCGCCCGACCGCGACGCTTTCGCTCGAGGCGCAGCAGCGCCGCGAACTCAAGCAGAAGATGTTCGGGGACTGAAGCCAGCACAAGGTAGATAAAAGCCAGCGTCTTCGATAGCCTCCGCCGAATGCCAAAGGAAGATTCGGGCCGCCTTCTTTCAAAGGTGGCCAAGTTTGTCCGCAATCCCCTGAAGGATTGGTCGGAGCTGGACGCGCCTTCCTCCGCCAGTTCGGCCTCCGATTCCTCGCTGCCCGCGCAGACCTACAGCCGGGAGATGCTCAAGGAGATGATCGAGCGGCGCCAGCGCAACGATTTCGTTCGCCGGCGCGAGTTCGACATGCTGCGCAAGCTGCGCCAGCGCGAGGCCGCGGCGCACGCCTTCGAGGCGACGGTCACGCCGTCTTCGTTCAACGTCAACAGTTCCTCCGAGAGATCGGAGGGCCGCGCGCTCACGCTCAAGAAGATCGACGAGATCGAGCAGCAGATGTCGCAGCAGTGGTGGAAGGGGCGCGGGCCGAACGGCGAGGTGCTGGTCAATCCGCCGCCCGAAGCCGGCGCCGAGACCCTGCCGCCGGTGGACACCGACGAACTGCTGTCGGAGCCGGCTCCGCCGTCCCTGGCGGTGGAGGCGGCACAGGTCGCCGGCGAGGCCGGCGCAGCGCCGGCCGTCGCGGCCAGCGTGCCGCTGCTGTCGTCGCGCCTGGCGCACGACGGCGCGCTCGAGGAAGCGGTAATCCGTTTCGCCCACGGCGACGACACCGGCGCCGAAGCGATCCTGCTGCAGGCGCTGGCTTCGCCCCCCGACAGCGTGTCGCCGGTCGAAAGCGCGACCGACGCAGCCTCCGAGCGCGACGACAACCGCTGGCGGGCTCTCTTCGACCTGTACCGCGCGACCGGCGACGCCGCCAAGTTCGCTGCCGCCCGCATGCGCTATGCGCAGCGCATGCGGCGCATGGGACCCGACTGGGTCTCGCTGGAAGAGCTGGCGCGCAGCGTCAAGGCCGTCACGGCGAGCGAAGAGGCTGCCGGCATCGCCGAAAGCGGCGCTCCCGCCGACTGGACCTGCCCCACGCGCCTCGCGCGCGAAGGCCTCATGGACCTCACCCGCGCGCTGTCGAAGGCGGGCTCGGTGTGGACGCTTGACTGGCGTGGCCTGCATGCCATCGAACCCGAGGCCGCCGCGCCGCTGCGCGTGCTCTTCACCCACTGGGCCGATTCGCCGGTGCAACTGCGTTTCATGGGCTCGTCGCAGCTGCTGGCCGTGCTGTCCGAGGCCGCGCCCAACAACGAGCGCGGCACCGACGACGTCTGGTGGCAACTGCACCTCGCGGCGCTGCGCATGATGCACCTGCCCGATGACTTCGAGCTGGTGGCGCTCAACTACTGCATCACCTACGAGGTGTCGCCGCCCGCCTGGGCAGACCCGAAGGGCGAGTGCACCACGCTGGCCGCGCCGCCTGCCAGCCGGCCCAGCTCGGTGTGGTCGCTGCTGTCGGTCGGCGGCGATTCGGAGAGTTTTCCTTCCACCGACAGCGGTTTTGCCGCGCTGGCGGGCGACCTGCGGGGCGAGTCGCTGTCGAACTGGCAGCGGCTGGACCACGACCTGCGCCACACCACGGCGCCGGTCATCTCGTGCGCGGCGCTGCTGCGCATGGACCTCGCCGCCGCAGGCACGCTGCTGAGCTGGGTGCGCACGCGCGACGCCAACGGCGAGCGCGTGCAGTTCGTCGACGTGCACCGGCTGGTTGCCGCGCTGTTCAATCTGGTAGGCATCGCCGATCACGCCACGGTGGCCGTTAGGAAAAACTGAAACCCGCACCGCCTTGCGGCGGTTGCATTGCCGCCGCGCACCCCCAGATGGCTGCGATGGAACAGTTTCACGGCACCACCATCGTGAGCGTGCGCCGCAAGACCCCCCAGGGCGACCAGGTCGCCATCGGCGGGGACGGGCAGGTCACTCTCGGCAACATCGTCATCAAGGGCTCGGCGCGCAAGGTGCGCCGGCTGTATCACGGCAAGGTGCTTGCCGGCTTCGCGGGCGCCACGGCGGACGCCTTCACGCTCTTCGAGCGTTTCGAGGCCAAGCTCGAGAAGCATCAGGGGCACCTGACCCGCGCCGCGGTCGAGCTCACCAAGGACTGGCGCACCGACCGCGTGCTGCGCAAGCTCGAAGCCATGCTCGCGGTGGCCGACGCCACCACCTCCCTCATCATCACCGGCAATGGCGACGTGCTGGAGCCCGAGGACGGCGTTATCGCCATCGGCTCGGGCGGCGCGTACGCCCAGTCGGCGGCCAAGGCGCTGATCGAGAACACCGAGCTTTCGGCCGAGCAGATCGTGCGCAAATCGCTGGCGATCGCCGGAGAAATCTGCATTTACACGAACATGAACCATACGGTGGAAGCGCTCTGACCATGTCCATGACCCCCCAGGAGATCGTCTCCGAGCTCGACAACCACATCGTCGGCCAGCCGGCAGCCAAGCGCGCCGTGGCCATCGCCCTGCGCAACCGCTGGCGCCGCCAGCAGGTCGACGACAAGCTGCGCCACGAGATCACGCCGAAGAACATCCTCATGATCGGCCCCACGGGCGTGGGCAAGACCGAGATCGCCCGCCGCCTCGCGCGACTGGCCGACGCGCCCTTCATCAAGGTCGAGGCCACCAAGTTCACCGAGGTGGGCTACGTGGGCAAGGACGTCGATTCGATCATCCGCGACCTCGCCGAGATCGCCGTCAAGCAGACGCGCGAGGCGGAGAGCGTGAAGGTTCGCGCGCGCGCCGAGGACGCAGCCGAAGAGCGCATCCTCGACGTGCTGCTGCCGCAAGCGCGCAGCGCCGACGGCACCTCCACCGCGACCGACACCAGCAACGCCACCCGGCAGGCCTTCCGCAAGAAGCTGCGCGAGCACCAGCTCGACGACAAGGAGATCGAACTCGACCTCGCCGAAACCCGCGCGCCGCTGGAGATCATGGGCCCGGCCGGCATGGAGGAAATGACCGAGCAGCTGCGCGGCATGTTCGGCCAGATCGGCGGCGGCAAGCGCAAGATGCGCAAGCTCAAGATCGCCGAGGCGCTGCGCCTGCTCACCGACGAGGAGGCCGCCAAGCTGGTCAACGAGGACGAGATCCGCACGCAGGCGATCGCCAACGCAGAGCAGAACGGCATCGTCTTCATCGACGAGATCGACAAGGTCGCCACCCGCAGCGAAGCCCAGGGCTCCGACGTGTCGCGCCAGGGCGTGCAGCGCGACCTGCTGCCGCTGGTGGAGGGCACGGCCGTCAGCACCAAGTACGGCGTGGTGCGCACCGACCACATGCTGTTCATCGCGAGCGGCGCCTTCCACCTGAGCAAGCCCAGCGACCTCATTCCCGAGCTGCAGGGGCGCTTTCCGATCCGCGTGGAGCTGCAGTCGCTCTCGGTGGCGGACTTCGAGAGCATCCTCACGCAGACGCGCGCCTCGCTGGTGAAGCAGTACCAGGCGCTGCTCGCCACCGAGGGCGTGACGCTCGAATTCACGCCCGAGGGCGTGAACCGGCTGGCCACCATCGCCTTCGAGGTGAACGAGCGCACGGAGAACATCGGCGCGCGCCGTCTGTCGACCGTGATGGAGCGCCTGCTGGATGAGGTAAGCTTCGACGCGACCCGCCTCGAAGGGCAATCGATCCGCATCGATGCCGCCTATGTCGACCAGCGCCTTGCGGCACTAAGTCACGACGAAGACCTTTCGCGCTTCATCCTCTGAAGCCGCTTCCCTCTCCCCCTGTAACGGGGGAATCCTTCACGCATCACTTTCACTGCGTGAGCTAAGTACTTCATTTTCAACGAAATTCGCCGATTCCAAGGATTTGGAATCGGCGCTAAGTCGTTGATTCCATTACAAAAAATAGCCCAAACGGCCAGTTGCTTCCGAAGTGTTTCCTGCTACAGTGCAAAAAAGTGCAGTTAAGTGGGAAAAAGTGCGGGTAGTGCCCCTTTCGGGTGCCGCAGCACTCCCAACACAGGGGTTTCGTGGTCGTGTTTCAAGGCGCTTCATCGCTCAGTCTGGATGCCAAGGGGCGGCTCTCCGTGCCGACCCGGCATCGTGACGTCCTGAGCGCGACGGCAGGCGGCCAGCTCACGATCACCAAGCATCCGCACGGATGCCTGATGGTGTTCCCCCGTCCCGAATGGGAAAAATTCCGCGAGCGCATCGCCGCGCTGCCGATGTCGGCGCAGTGGTGGAAGCGCGTCTTCCTGGGCAACGCCATGGACGTCGAGATGGACGGCACCGGCCGCATCCTCGTGTCGCCCGAGCTGCGCGCGGCGACCGGCATCACGCGCGAGACGCTGCTGCTGGGCATGGGCAACCACTTCGAACTCTGGGACAAGGCCACCTACGAGGCCAAGGAGGCCGAGGCTACCCAGGGCGAGATGCCGGACGTATTCCAGGACTTCGCGTTCTGAGGGGCCCCGTGAACACGCCCTGGACCCACACGACCGTCTTGCTCGGCGAGGCGGTGGAAGCTCTTCTATCCGGCAGCGCCGCAGCTGCCGGCACCTACGTGGACGCCACCTTCGGAAGAGGAGGGCACGCGCGCGCGATCCTCGCGCGGCTGGCGCCGGAGGGCAGGCTCATCGCATTCGACAAGGATGCGGAAGCAGTGGCCGAAGCAGCGCGCATCTCGGATGCGCGTTTTTCCATCCGCCACCAGGGATTCCGCTCGATCGGCGAGCTACCCGACGCGAGCGTCGCCGGCCTGCTCATGGACCTGGGCGTGAGCTCGCCGCAGATCGACAACCCGGTGCGCGGTTTCAGTTTCCGTTTCGATGGCCCGCTCGACATGCGCATGGACACCACGCGCGGCGAGAGCGTGGCCGAGTGGCTGGCAACGGCCGAACTACAGCAGATTGCAGAGGTGATCCGTGACTATGGCGAAGAACGGTTTGCTGTTCAGATTGCAAAGGCGATTGTTGCTCGCCGACAAGAACGGGGCCCAGTTTCAACCACCACCGAACTGGCCGAGCTCGTGGCTGGCACGGTCAAAACCCGCGAGCCGGGCCAGAACCCTGCAACGCGCACATTTCAGGCTTTTCGGATTTTCATCAACGCCGAGCTTGAAGAGCTGCAACAGGCGCTAGAAGCCAGCCTGTCCATCCTGAAGCCCGGGGGGCGGCTGGCGGTCATCAGCTTCCACTCGCTGGAAGACCGCATCGTCAAGCAGTTCATAGCGAAGCACTCCAAGGAGGTCTACGACCGCCGCGCGCCGTTTGCCGCGCCCAAGGTCATGAAGCTGCGCGCGCTGGAGCGCATCAAGCCCTCGGAGGCCGAGGTGAGCGGGAACCCGCGGGCGCGCAGTGCCATTCTTCGCGTGGCAGAACGCACGGAGGCCGCATGAGCGCCGCCCGGCTGTCCGAAGGCGCTCGCCCCCTCGCTCGCGAGGGAGTTGGCGGAGCCACGCAGTGGTGCAGCCTGGGGGAGGTTCACTAGCCATGGCCCGGATCAACCTTCTCCTGCTGATGGCCGTCATTGCGACGGCTTTGTACCTTGTGCACACCCAGTATCTGTCGCGCCAGCTCTATACCGAGCTCGACCGCGTGCAGCAGGATGCCCGCCGCCTCGAGACCGAGCGCGACCGCCTGCAGGTCGAGAAGCGCGCGCAGGCCACGCCGCTGCGCGTGGAGAAGCTCGCCAAGGAGCAGCTGCAGATGCGCACCACCTCCCCGGCGATCACGCAGTACGTGCGCCCTGACGGCTCCGTGATTCCCGCCGTCGCACCGGTGGCGCCGACGCCCCCCACCACAGGCAAGCCGGCCGCCAAACCTGCGGCCAGGCCGGCCGCAACCGCAGCGAGGGCCGCGCGATGACCCGGGGCAACCGCAGCGTCCGCTACACCACCAGCCCCCTGCTTGCGAGCAAGACGCCGGTGTGGCGCAGCAAGCTCATCGTCGCCGGCATCGCCTTCGGCTTCCTGGTGCTGGCCGGCCGGGCTGCCTACGTGCAGGTCATCGGCAACAGCTTCTTCCAGCGGCAGGGCGAGGTGCGCTTCGCGCGCACGCTGGAGCTGCCGGCCAACCGCGGCCGCATCCTCGACCGCAACGGGCTCATCCTCGCATCGAGCGTGGTCGCGCCCAGCATCTGGGCCATCCCGGAGGACATCGAGCGCGACGACCCCGAGGTGCGCGCCAAGCTCAAGCAGGTGGCCAAGCTGCTGGAGATGCCGCAGAAGGACTTCGACAAGAAGCTGGAAGACGAGGACAAGACCTTCGTCTGGATCAAGCGCCAGGTCGACGAGCCCATCGCCAAGCAGATCGCCGCGATGAACCTCAAGGGCATCTACCAGCGCAAGGAATACAAGCGCCAGTACCCCGAGGGCGAGGCCGCCGCGCACGTGGTGGGCTTCACCAACGTGGAAGACAACGGCCAGGAAGGCATCGAGCTGGCCTTCAACAAGGACCTGGCCGGCAAGGCCGGGTCGCGCCGCGTCATCAAGGACCGCCTGGGCCGCGTGGTCGAGGGCGTGGGCGAGACCGTGCCGCCGCTGGACGGCAAGGACATCCAGCTCAGCGTCGACAGCAAGGTGCAGTTCTTCGCCTACCAGAAGCTGCGCGACGCCGTGACCGCGCGCAAGGCCAAGGCCGGCAGCGTGGTGGTGCTCGATTCCGTCACCGGCGAGGTGCTGGCGCTGGCCAACTACCCGAGCTACGTGCCCGACAAGCGCCAGAACCTCACCGGCGAGCAGCTGCGCAACCGCGCGATCACCGACACCTTCGAGCCCGGCTCGACCATGAAGCCGATCACCGTGGGCATGGCGCTGGAAGCCGGCCGCGTGAAGCCCTCGACCTTGATCGAAACCGGCCCCGGCCGCTACCAGATCGGCGGCTTCACCATCAGCGACACGCACAACTACGGCACGCTGACAGTCGAGGGCGTGATCCAGAAGTCGAGCAACGTCGGTGCGCTCAAGATCGCCCAGAAGATGACCCCGCACGAGATGTGGGACACCTACACGGCGCTGGGCTACGGCCAGAAGCCGCAGATCCAGTTCCCCGGCGCCGTCACCGGCCGGCTGCGGCCCTGGAAGACCTGGAAGCCGGTCGAGCAGGCCACCATGGCCTATGGCTACGGCCTGTCGGCGTCGCTGTTCCAGATGGCGCATTCGTACACCGCGTTCGCACACGACGGCTCGCTCATTCCGGTGACCATTCTGAAGAACTCCGAGCCGCCGGCCGGCGTGCGGGTGTTCTCGCCGTCCAACGCACTGGCGGTTCGCAAGATGCTGCAGATGGCTGCCGGCCCCGGCGGCACGGGCACGCGCGCGCAGACGGTGGGCTATTCGGTCGGCGGCAAGTCGGGCACGGCCCACAAGCAGGTCGGCAAGGGCTACGCCAGCAACAAGTACCGCGCATGGTTCACCGGCATGGCGCCCATCGAGAAGCCGCGCATCATCGTCGCGGTGATGATCGACGAGCCGAGCGACGGCCAGTATTTCGGCGGCCTCGCGGCCGCTCCCGTGTTCAGCGAGGTCGTGCAGCAGACGCTGCGCATGATGAACGTACCGCCCGACCTGGCGGTCAAACCGCTTGTGATGACGCAGGGCGTCGACGAGAGCTTCTGAACATGCTGACCTTCACTTCCCCCCAACTGGTCGCCGCATGGCTGAAGGAGCGCGCGCCGAACGCCGCGCTGCACGCCGACAGCCGCGCCGTGGGCGCGGGCGACGTCTTCATCGCCTGGCCGGGCGCCGCCACCGACGGCCGCAAGCACGTGGCGGCCGCGCTGGCGCAGGGCGCCGCCGTCTGCCTGGTGGAGCACGAGGGCGTCGAGCCCTTCGGCTTCGACCAGGACGAATACCGCGAGCGCATCGTGAGCTACCCCGGCCTGAAGGCCGCCACCGGCCCGATCGCCTCGGCCTTCTACGACAACCCCTCGGCCCTGCTCGAAGTGCTGGCCGTGACGGGCACCAACGGCAAGACCTCCACCGCATGGTGGCTGGCCGAGTCGCTCTCCACGCTGCGCGCGGCGGGCGGAGTGCGAGTGATGAAGCCCGACGGCACCATGCAGCGCGACGCGCCGTCGCCCTGCGCCGTGATGGGCACGCTGGGCATCGGCGTGCCGCCCGAGCTGACCTACACCGGCCTGACCACGCCCGACCCGGTGATGATGCAGCGCGAGCTGCGCGCGCTGGTCACGAACGGCTTCGGCGCCTGCGCCATCGAGGCCTCGTCCATCGGCATCGCCGAGCGCCGCCTCGACGGCGCGCAGATCGCCGTGGCCGTGTTCACCAACTTCACGCAGGACCACCTCGACTACCACGGCAGCATGGACGCCTACTGGCAGGCCAAGGCCGAGCTGTTCCGCTGGCCCGGCCTGCGCGCCGCGGTGATCAACATCGACGACACGCACGGCGCCAGCCTGTGCGCGAACCTGATCGACGCCGGCATCGGTGCGCTCGACGTCTGGACCGTCTCGGCCGCCGGCAAGCCGGCCCGCCTCATGGCGCGCGACATCGGCTACGACGCGCAGGGCCTGCAGTTCTCGGTGGCCGAGCACGGCACGGCTGCCGTGGAGCGCCTGTCGACGGGGCTCATCGGCCAGTACAACGTGTCCAACTTGCTGGGCGTGCTCGGCACGCTGCGCGCGCTGGGCCTCACGCTCGCCCAGGCCGTGGCCGCATGCGCCAACCTCACCAGCGTGCCCGGACGCATGGACCGCGCCGGCACCGGCGAAGGCGCCCCGCTGGCCGTGGTCGACTACGCCCACACGCCCGATGCGCTCGACAAGGCGCTGATCGGCCTGCGCCCGCTCGCAAAGCAGCGCGGCGGCGCACTGTGGTGCCTGTTCGGCTGCGGCGGCGACCGCGACCCGATCAAGCGCCCGATGATGGCCGCCGTCGCCGAGCGCCAGGCCGACCGCGTGATCGTCACCAGCGACAACCCCCGCAGCGAAAAGCCCGACGCGATCATCAGCCAGGTGCTGCGCGGCTTCTCGCGCCCCGACGCGGCGCAGGTGCAGCCCGACCGGGCGGCAGCCATCGCCGACGCCATCGCGCAGGCTGCGTCGCAAGATGTGGTGCTGATCGCCGGCAAGGGCCACGAGGCCTGGCAGGAAATCGCCGGCCAGCGCATCGAGTTCTCGGACAAGGCCCATGCGCTGCAGGCGCTGGCGAAGAGGGGTGCCTCGGCATGAGCGGCATCACGACACCCCTGGACATCACCCTGGCCCGGATCCAGCAATGGATTCCGGGTGCTCGCCTCGTGGGCGACGGCTCCATCGTCATCGCCCGCGTGCACACCGACACGCGCACGCTCGCGCCCGGCGACCTGTTCGTCGCGCTCAAGGGCGAGCGCTTCGACGCCAACGATTTCCTGGCCGATGCGAAGAAGCAGGGCGCCGTGGCCGCCATCGCGCACCACGGGCTGGAGGCCGCGGGTCTCGCCGGCCTCGAGGTGCCCGACTCGCTGGTCGGGCTGGGCGCGCTCGGAGCGGGCTGGCGCGCGCAGTTCGACCTGCCGCTGATCGCGGTGACGGGCAGCAACGGCAAGACCACGGTCACGCAGATGATCGCGGCCGTGCTCTTCGCCTTCCGGGCCGAGCGCTCGCTCGCCACGGCCGGCAACTTCAACAACGAGATCGGCGTGCCGCTCACGCTGCTGCGCCTGCGCGCGCAGCACCAGCGCGCGGTGCTCGAGCTGGGCATGAACCACCCAGGCGAGATCGCGCGGCTGGCGGCCATCTCGCGCCCGACCATCGCGCTGGTCAACAACGCGCAGCGCGAACACCAGGAATTCATGGCCACCGTCGAGGCGGTGGCCATCGAGAACGCCGCCGTGTTCGCCGTGCTTCCGGAAGACGGCACGGCCGTCTTTCCCTACGGCGACGAGTTCACCTCGCTGTGGACCGACATGGCGCACGACGGCGGTTCGCGCCGCTGCCTGACCTTCGGCGAGCACGAGGATGCCGACATCTCGCTGCAGCACGCCGAATGGAAGCAGGGCGCCTGGGCCGTGAGCATCCGCACGCCGGTGGGCGCCTTCGACGCGCGGCTGCACATCGCGGGCCGGCACAACGTCGTCAACGCGCTCGCCGCCACGGCCTGCGCGCTCGCGGCGGGTGTGTCGCTGGAAATCATCGGCGCCGGCCTCTCGGCCTTCGAGCCGGTCAAGGGCCGCTCGCGCGCCAGCGAAGTCGCGCTGCCCGGTGGCCATGCGATCACGCTGGTCGACGACAGCTACAACGCCAACCCCGATTCGGTGATCGCCGCCATCGACGTGCTCGCCGCCCTTCCGGGCCCGCGCTTGCTCGTGCTGGGCGACATGGGCGAGGTGGGCGACCGCTCGCCCGAGTTCCACGCCGAGGTCGGCGAGCATGCCCGCGAGCGCGGCATCGAGTCCGTCTACACGCTGGGCGACGCGACGTCGCACACCGTCGCGGCCTTCGCCGGTGCCGACGGACACCATTTCAAGGAGTTCGACGCGCTGAGCGCGGCCGTGCTCGCACGCCTGCCGCAGGTCGGCAGCGTGCTCGTGAAAGGATCGCGCTTCATGAAGATGGAGCGCGTGGTGCAGGTCGTCGAGGCGCAGGCACAACTACAACAACCACAACAACAAAAGGAGGCCGGTCATGACGCATGAGCCGCGCGAAACCACATGCTGCTGACCCTCGCTCAATGGCTGCAGACGCTGTCGCCCGAGTTCGGGTTCCTGCGCATCTTCCAGTACCTCACCTTCCGCGCGCTGATGGCCGCGCTGACGGCGCTCGTGGTCGGCCTGGTGGCCGGGCCCTACGTGATCCGCCGCCTCACGGCGCTCAAGATCGGCCAGCCGGTGCGCGGCTACGGCATGGAAACGCACCTCACCAAGAGCGGCACGCCCACCATGGGCGGCGTGCTGGTGCTGTTCGCCATCGCCTTCGCCACGCTGCTGTGGTTCGACATCTCCAACAGGTTCGTGTGGATCGTGTTGTGGGTCACCATGGGCTTCGGCGCCATCGGCTGGGTGGACGACTGGCGCAAGGTGGTGCGCAAGGACCCGGAGGGCATGCGTTCGCGCGAGAAGTATTTCTGGCAGTCGGTGGTGGGGCTGATCGCGGCCTTCTATCTGCTCTTCAGCATCTCGGAAAGCTCCAACTGGCGCGTGGTGCAGCTGTTCTTCGCATGGGTGCAGTCGGGCTTCGACCTCGACTTCCCGCCCAAGATCAACCTGCTGGTGCCCTTCTTCAAGGAAGTGAGCTATCCGCTGGGCGGCATCGGCTTCGTGATCCTCACCTACCTGGTGATCGTGGGCGCGAGCAATGCCGTGAACCTGACCGATGGCCTGGACGGCCTGGCGATCATGCCGGTGGTGATGGTGGGCTCGGCGCTGGGCGTTTTCGCCTACGTCACGGGCAGCGCGGTGTATTCCAAGTACCTGCTCTTCCCCAACATTCCCGGTTCGGGCGAGCTGCTGGTGTTCTGCTCGGCCATGGCCGGCGCGGGGCTCGCGTTCCTGTGGTTCAACACGCACCCGGCGCAGGTGTTCATGGGCGACGTGGGCGCGCTGGCGCTGGGCGGCGCGCTGGGCACCATCGCGGTCATCGTGCGCCAGGAGATCGTGTTCTTCATCATGGGCGGCATCTTCGTGGTCGAGGCGATCTCGGTGATGGCGCAAGTCACCTACTTCAAGTACACGAAGAAGCGCTTCGGCGAAGGCCGCCGCGTGCTCAAGATGGCGCCGCTGCACCACCACTTCGAGAAGAGCGGCTGGCGCGAGACGCAGGTCGTCGTGCGCTTCTGGATCATCACGATGCTGCTGTGCCTCGTGGGCCTTTCGACGCTGAAGCTGCGCTGAGAGAGAAAAGAAGAAGACAACCATGCGGCACCTGAAAGACCTCCCCGTCCTCATCCTCGGCCTCGGCGCGTCCGGGCTGGCGATGGCGCGCTGGTGCGCGCGCCACGGCGCGGTCGTGACCGTGGCCGACACGCGCGAGGCGCCGGCATTGCTTCCGACGCTGCGCGAGGAGTTGCCAGGCGTGAACTTCGTCGGCGGGCCGTTTTCGGCCGCGCTGGTCGAAGGCACGCCGATCCGCGCCGTGTACCGTTCGCCGGGCCTTTCGCCGGCGACCATCGCGCCGGTGGCCGATGCGGCGCGTGCCGTGGGCCTGCCGGTCGGTGGCGAGCTGGATCTGTTCGCGCGTGCGCTGCAGGACCTGCGGACGGTGGAAGTGCCGGTGGTCGAGGCCGAACCGGAGGCGGAAGTCACCGCCGCAACGGAAGCCGAGCCGGTTGTCGAAGCTCCCGCCGAGCCTGAAGCACAGGCCGAGCTGGCGCTGGAAGAGCCTGCGCCCGCCGAGGCCGCAGCTCCGGTCGAGTCTGCAGAAGCACCCGCGCCAGTAGAAACATCGGAAACCGCTGAAGCCCAGCCCGAGCCGGCCGCCCCCGCGATGGCCGAAGCGATGCCGCGCGATCCGTCGATCAGCGTTGCCGTGCCGCCGCCGCAGGAAGGCGAAGTGGCCGTGCCGGCCGAAACCGTTGCGGAGCAAGCATCCGAAGCCGCGCCTGAAACGGCGCCGGAATCCACCGAAGCAACCAGCGCTGAAGCAGCGCCGGAAGCCCCGGCTGCCGAAGCAGCTCCCGAATCACCCGAAGGCCCGGCAGCGGAGCCTGCTCCCGCACCCGCGCCCGCGCCCGCCACCGTTTCTCGCCTGCCCACCACCGGCAAGCCCTACGTCCCGACCGCCGCCAAGGAAGCCGCGGAGTTCGTCGCGCGCATCGCCGAGCTCTCCGCCACCAACCCGGCGTCGGCCGCGGTAGAAGAAGAGCCGTCGCCTCAGCTCGAACTGGCGCCGCCCGTCGAGCCTGAAGCGCCCAAGGGCTACACGCCCGCGGTGCTCGCCATCACCGGCACCAACGGCAAGACGACCGTCACCTCGCTCACCGGCCAACTGGTCGAGCGCGCGGGCAAGACGGTGGCCGTGGCCGGCAACATCGGCCCGACGCTGCTCGACACGCTCTCGGCGCACATGGACGCCGAGACGCTGCCCGACGTGTGGGTGCTGGAGTTGTCCAGCTTCCAGCTCGACGGCGTGCAGGGCTTCGAGCCCACCGCCGCGACGGTGCTCAACCTCACGCAGGACCATCTGGACTGGCACGGCGACATGGCCGCGTACGGCGCGGCCAAGGCGCGCATCTTCGGCGCGCACGGGCTCATGATCCTCAACCGCGACGATGCCGGCGTGATGGCGATGCTGCCCGCGCCCGTCAAGGTCAAGCTGCAGCGTCCGCAGATCCGCACGCATGTCACCTTCGGCTCCGCGATGCCGCAGCGCCCGGGCGACTACGGCATCGAGCGCGTGAACGGCATGGCTTGGCTGGTGCGCGCGCTGGAAGCCGACGAAACGCAGAAGCGCAAGCGTGGTGCCGTGGTCGAGGAAGAGATCTTCCTGCAGCGGCTGATGCCCGCCGACGCGCTGCGCATCCGCGGCCGCCACAACGCCATGAACGCGCTCGCGGCCCTGGCGCTGGCCAGTGCCGCCGGCTGCCCGCTGAACGCCATGCTCTACGGCCTGCGCGAATACCAGGGCGAGCCGCATCGCGTCGAGCCCATCACCGTCATCGACGAGGTCGAGTACTTCGACGACAGCAAGGGCACCAACGTGGGTGCCACCGCCGCCGCGCTGACCGGCCTGGGCGAGGAGCGCCGCGTGGTCGTCATTCTTGGTGGCGAAGGCAAGGGGCAGGACTTCGAGCCGCTGGCCGCGCCCGTTCGCCAGTACGCGCGCGCCGTGGTGCTCATCGGCCGCGACGCGCCGCTGATCGAAGCCGCGCTGGCATCGACCGGCGTCTCGCTGCTGCACGCCGCCTCGATGGACGAGGCGGTGAAGCTCGCGTCCGCGCGCGCCAACCCCGGCGACGCCGTGCTGCTGTCACCTGCCTGTGCGAGCTTCGACATGTTCAAGGACTACGCGCACCGCGCCGAGGTGTTCCGCGAGGCCGTGCAGGCCTACGAGGACAGTCCGCGCGGCCTGGGCGACTCGACGACGGAGGAACAGGTTTGAACTCTGCCGCATCAGGCGCCACGCCCAACGCACGCACCAGCCGCTTCGGCGGCTGGTTCAGGCGCGCGCGCAGCGGGATCGACTCGCTGCCTGTGCACCTGCCCGTGCGGCTGGGCGGCGCCGGCATCGCGCAGACCAAGGCCACGCCGATGCGCGTGCTGGGCTTCGACCAGGCGCTGGTCTGGGTCACGGTGGCGCTGCTGACCTGGGGCCTGATCATGGTGTATTCGGCCTCCATCGCGCTGCCCGACAACCCGCGCTTCGCGCGCGCGGGCTACAGCGCCTCGTATTTCCTCACGCGGCACGCGGCCTCGGTGGTGTTCGCCTTCATCGCCGCGCTGCTGACCTTCCAGATCCCGATGAAGACCTGGGAGCGCGCCGCGCCCTGGCTCTTCGTGGCCTCGCTGCTGCTGCTGGTGGCTGTGCTCATTCCGCACATCGGCATCAACGTGAACGGCGCGCGCCGCTGGCTGCCGATGGGCTTCATGCGCTTCCAGCCGTCGGAACTGGCCAAGCTCGCGATGGTGCTCTACGCCGCCAGCTACATGGTGCGCAAGATGGAGATCAAGGAGCGCTTCTTCCGCGCCGTGCTGCCCATGGGCGTGGCGGTGGTGGTGGTCGGCATGCTGGTGATGGCCGAGCCCGACATGGGCGCCTTCATGGTGATCGCCGTGATCGCCATGGGCATCCTGTTCCTGGGCGGCGTGAACGCGCGCATGTTCTTCCTGATCGCCGCGCTGGTGGTGGTGGCCTTCGGCACCATCGTCGCGAGCAGCCCGTGGCGCCGCGAGCGCATCTTCGCGTACCTCGATCCGTGGAGCGAGGAGCACGCGCTGGGCAAGGGCTACCAGCTGTCGCACTCGCTGATCGCCATCGGGCGCGGCGAGATCTTCGGCGTCGGCCTCGGCGGCAGCGTCGAGAAGCTGCACTGGCTGCCCGAGGCGCACACCGACTTCCTGCTGGCCGTGATCGGCGAGGAGTTCGGCCTCGTCGGCGTGCTGCTGATCATCGGCCTGTTCCTCTGGCTCACCCGCCGCATCATGCACATCGGCCGCCAGGCCATCGCACTCGACCGCGTGTTCTCGGGCCTCGTGGCCCAGGGCGTGGGCGTGTGGCTGGGCTTCCAGACCTTCATCAACATGGGCGTGAACCTCGGCGCGCTGCCGACCAAGGGCCTGACGCTGCCGCTGATGAGCTTCGGCGGCTCGGCCATTCTGATGAACCTGGTGGCGCTGGCGATCGTTCTGCGCATCGATTACGAAAACCGTGTCCTCATGCGCGGAGGCCGCGTATGAGGACATGGTTTCACCAGAATCGGGTCAGCGCGCAGCGCTGCGGCGCGCATGCGCCGCTGATGCGCGGAGGTCGCGTATGACCGGCCGCACCGCGCTCGTCATGGCCGGCGGCACCGGCGGCCACATCTTCCCCGGCCTCGCGGTGGCCGAGGCCCTGCGCGAGCGCGGCTGGAAGGTGCACTGGCTGGGCGCCCCCGGCAGCATGGAAGAAAAGCTGGTGCCGCCGCGCGGCTTCGCCTTCGAACCCGTGCAGTTCGGCGGCGTGCGCGGCAAGGGCCCGCTCACGCTGTTCCTGCTGCCGCTGAAGCTGCTGCGCGCCTTCTGGCAGAGCCTGGGCGTAGTGCGCCGCGTGAAGCCCGACGTGCTGGTGGGCTTGGGCGGCTACATCACCTTCCCTGGCGGGATGATGGGCGTGCTGGTCGGCAAGCCGCTGGTGCTGCACGAGCAGAACTCGGTCGCGGGCCTCGCCAACAAGGTGCTGGCGGGCGTGGCAGACCGCGTGTTCACCGCCTTTCCCAACGTGCTGAAGAAGGCGCAGTGGGTGGGCAACCCGCTGCGCTCGGCCTTCACCTCCAAGCCCGAACCGGCCGAGCGCTTCGTGGGCCGCACCGGGCCGCTCAAGCTGCTGGTGGTGGGCGGAAGCCTCGGCGCGCGCGGCCTCAATACCGTGGTGCCGCAGGCACTCGCGCGCATCGCGCCGGCCGAGCGCCCGCAGGTGCTGCACCAGAGCGGCGCCAAGCAGATCGACGAGCTGCGCGCCAACTACGAGGCCGCGGGCGTCGAAGGAGAGCTGACGCCCTTCATCGAAGACACGGCGCAGGCCTATGCGGACGCCGACATGATCGTCGCGCGCGCCGGTGCCAGCACCGTCACAGAAATCGCGGCCGTCGGCGCAGCAGCGCTGTTCGTGCCTTTCCCCTCGGCGGTCGACGACCACCAGACCACCAACGCGCGCTTCCTCGTGGACGCGGGCGGCGGCTGGCTGGTGCAGCAGGCCGACCTCACTCCTGAATTGCTGGCTGACTTGCTACAGAAAACCGGGCGCGATGCGCTGATAGAGAAGGCCGAGAAGGCCAAGACCATGCAGAAGACCGAAGCCGTCGAGGCGGTCGTCCGCGCCTGCGAGGAGCTTGCCAAATGAAGCACGCGATTCGTCACATCCATTTCGTGGGCATCGGCGGCTCCGGCATGAGCGGCATCGCCGAAGTGCTGCTGAACCTGGGCTACAGGATCACCGGCTCCGATCTGGCCGACAGCGCCACGCTGCGCCGGCTCGCGGGCCTGGGCATCGGCACCTTCGTGGGCCACGCGGCCGCGCACATCGAGGGTGCGGATGCGGTCGTCACGTCGACGGCGGTGCAGCCGGACAACCCCGAGGTGCTGGCTGCGCGCGAGAAGCGCATTCCGGTGGTGCCGCGCGCGCTGATGCTGGCCGAGCTGATGCGCCTGAAGCAGGGCATCGCCATTGCCGGCACGCACGGCAAGACCACCACCACCAGCCTGGTGGCGAGCGTGCTCGCGGCCGCCGGGCTCGACCCGACCTTCGTGATCGGCGGGCGCCTCAACAGCGCCGGCGCCAACGCGCAGCTCGGCTCCGGCGACTACATCGTGGTGGAGGCCGACGAGTCGGATGCCTCGTTCCTGAACCTGCTGCCGGTGATGGCGGTGGTCACGAACATCGACGCCGACCACATGGAGACCTACGGGCACGACTTCGCGAAGCTCAAGAAGGCTTTCGTCGACTTCCTGCACCGCATGCCGTTCTATGGCGTGGCCATTCTGTGCACCGACGATCCGGCGGTGCGCGAGATTGTGGCCGACGTGACCTGCCCGGTCACCAGCTACGGCTTCGGCGAGGACGCCCAGGTGCGCGCCATCGACGTGCGCGCCGTTGGCGGCCAGATGCATTTCACCGCGCAGCGCCGCAACGGAGTGACGCTGCCCGACCTGCCCATCGTGCTGAACCTGCCGGGCGAGCACAACGTGCGCAATGCGCTGTCGGTGATCGCGGTGGCGGTGGAACTCGGTATTCCCGACGAAGCCGTGCAGCGCGGGCTTGCAGGCTTCAAGGGCGTGGGCCGCCGTTTCCAGAGCTACGGCGACGTGGCTGTGCAGGGCGGGGATGCTGCCGGCACCTTCACGGTGATCGACGACTACGGCCATCACCCCGTGGAGATGGCCGCCACCATCGCGGCCGCGCGCGGCGCATTCCCGGGCCGCCGGCTGGTGCTGGCCTTCCAGCCGCACCGCTACACCCGCACGCGCGACTGCTTCGAGGACTTCGTGAAGGTCATTGGCACGGCCGACGCGGTGCTGCTCGGCGAGGTCTATGCCGCCGGCGAGGCGCCCATCGTGGCGGCCGACGGCCGCACGCTGGCGCGCGCGCTGCGCGTGGCGGGCAAGGTCGAGCCGGTCTTCGTCGACGACATCGCCGCGATGCCGCGCGCCATTCTCGACAACGCCCGCCCGGGCGACGTGGTGCTCTCGATGGGCGCGGGCTCCATCGGCGCGGTGCCGGCCAAGGTGGTCGAGCTCGGCGCGGCCGGTGCCGCGACCGGCGCCTCTGCCCCTTCAACATCCGAGCGCGGTTCGCGCAAAGGGAGGGCCTCATGAGCCTCCAGGACCCCAAACTCTTCGGCAAGGTCGCCGTGCTCTTCGGCGGCAGTTCCGCCGAGCGCGAGATCTCCCTGATGTCGGGCACCGGCGTGCTCGAGGCGCTGCGCTCGCGCGGCGTGGACGCGCATGCCTTCGACCCGTCGCAGCGCGACCTGTCGGAGCTCAGGAGCGAAGGCTTCGCGCGCTGCTTCGTCGCGCTGCACGGCCGCCACGGCGAGGACGGCACCGTGCAGGGCGCGCTCGAGCTGCTCGGCATTCCCTATACCGGCTCTGGCGTGATGGCCTCCAGCGTGGCGATGGACAAGGTCATGACCAAGCGCATCTGGCAGGCCGACGGCCTGCCTACGCCCAAGTACGTGCGCCTGGCCTTCGACCAGCAAAGCCGCGAGCAGGTCAGGGCGGTGCCCGACGTGCTCGGCCTGCCGCTGATCGTGAAGCCGCCGCGCGAAGGCTCGTCCATCGGCGTGACCAAGGTGCAAGGTTATTCAGAGATGCAGGACGCGGTGGCGCTGTCGGCCAGGTACGACGCCGACGTGCTGTGCGAGGAATTCATCGAGGGCGAGGAAGTGACCTGCGCCGTGCTCGGCCACGGTCTCGACGCGCGCGCGCTGCCGGTGGTGCGCATCGCCGCGCCCGAGGGTGCCTATGACTACCAGAACAAGTACTTCACCGACGATGTGAAGTACCAGTGCCCGAGCGGCCTGCCCGAGGCCGAGGAGCACGAGATCCAGCGCATCACGCTGGCCGCCTACCGCACGCTCGGCTGCCGCGGCTGGGGCCGCGCCGACGTGATGATCCGCGCGAGCGACCGCAAGCCCTTCCTGCTGGAGATGAACACCTCGCCCGGCATGACCAGCCATTCGCTGGTGCCGATGTCCGCGCGCGCCGCGGGCATCGCGTACGAGGAGCTGTGCCTGCGGGTGCTGGCTTCCGCGACGCTGGACGCGACGGGAGGCTCGCTATAGCCATGGCCGACAGCATTCCAGCGCCCTTCGACGTCAAGCTCATGAACATCGTCGCCAACCTTGCGTTCGCGGCGGTGGCGCTCATGCTGCTTGCCGCGGGCGCGTGGTGGGTGCTGCGCCAGCCTTTCTTCCCGATCGCCGGCATCAAGGTGGACGGCGAGGTCACGCACAACAACGCGGTCACGCTGCGCGCCAACGTGGCGCCGCAGCTGTCGGGCAACTTCTTCACCATCGACCTGGCCCGCGCGCGCGCGGCCTTCGAGTCGGTGCCGTGGGTGCGCAGCGCGGTGGTGCGCCGCGAGTTCCCGAACAAGCTGCGCGTGACGCTGACCGAGCAGGTGCCGGTGGCCAACTGGGGCGACGAGGCGGGCTCGAAACTGATCAACGGCTTCGGCGACGTGTTCGAGGCCAACGTGGCCGAGGTGGACGACAACCTGCCGCGCCTGGACGGCCCGATCGAGCAGGCCGGCCAGGTGCTGGGCATGTACCGCGTGCTGCAGCCGCAGTTCCAGCCGTACGACCTGGGGATCGACGAGCTCACGCTGTCGAGCCGCGGCAGCTGGAAGGTGGTGCTCGACAGCGGCGCCGAGATCGAGCTCGGCCGCGGCCAGAGCGAAGAGGTGACGGCCCGCCTGCAGCGCTTCCTGAAGACCGTGACCCAGGTCGCGGGCCAGTACCGCCGCACCATGGCCGACGTCGAAGGCGCGGACCTGCGCCACAACGACGCGTATGCCCTGCGGCTGCGCGGCGTCACCACGGTCTCGCCCGAGGCCCCAAGAAAAATCAAGTAGCGAATACCGAGGAATCGAGGACATATCCCAATGCCCAAAGAATACAAAGACCTGGTCGTAGGACTCGACATCGGCACCGCCAAGGTGATGGTGGTCGTGGCCGAGGTGCTGCCCGGCGGCGAGCTCAAGCTGGCCGGCCTGGGCATCGCGCCGAGCAATGGCCTCAAGCGCGGCGTGGTGGTGAACATCGACGCCACCGTGCAGAGCATCCAGCAGGCGCTGAAAGAGGCCGAGCTGATGGCCGACTGCAAGATCAGCCGCGTCTACACCGGCATCACCGGCAGCCACATCCGCGGCATCAACTCCAGCGGCATGGTGGCGGTGAAGGACAAGGAAGTGACGCCCGCCGACGTGGCCCGCGTGGTGGAGACGGCACGCGCCATCAACATCTCCAGCGACCAGCGCCTGCTGCTTGTGGAACCGCAGGAGTTCGTGATCGACGGCCAAGACGTGAAGGAGCCGATCGGCATGAGCGGCATGCGCCTGGAGGCCAAGGTGCACATCGTGACCGGCGCGCAGAGCGCGGCCGAGAACATCATCAAGTGCGTGCGCCGCTGCGGCCTGGAAGTCGACCAGCTGATGCTGAACCCGCTGGCCTCCAGCCAGGCGGTGCTGACGGAAGACGAGCGCGAGCTGGGCGTGGTGCTGGTGGACATCGGCGCGGGCACGACGGACGTGGCGATCTTCACCAACGGTGCGATCCGCCACACGGCGGTGATCCCGATCGCGGGCGACCTCATCACCAGCGACATCGCGATGGCGCTGCGCACTCCGACGAAGGACGCGGAAGACATCAAGGTCGAGAACGGCTTCGCCAAGCAATTGCTGGCCGACCCCGAGACGCAGGTGGAAGTGCCGGGCCTGGGCGACCGCGGCCCGCGCATGCTGAGCAAGCAGGCGCTGGCCGGGGTGATCGAGCCGCGCATCGAGGAGATCTTCTCGCTGGTGCAGCAGGTGGTGCGCGAGTCGGGCTACGAAGAGGTGCTCTCGTCGGGCGTGGTGCTCACGGGCGGCAGCGCGGTGATGCCGGGCATGGTGGAGCTCGGCGAGGACATCTTTCTCAAGCCCGTGCGCCGCGGCATCCCGAAGTACTCGAGCGCGCTGTCGGACATGGTCGCGCAGCCCCGCGCCGCGACGGTGATGGGCCTGCTGGAGGAAGCACGCTTCGCGCGCATGCGCGGCTTCAAGGTCGCGCAGAAGAATGGGTCGGTAAAGACTGCATTCGGACGTTTCAAGGACTTCATCGTGGGGAATTTCTAGCCATGATCAAGTCTCCACTCTGGCTCGCGCGTGGCAGCCCTCCCATGCATTTCAACGAGCGATGGCGACGAACAGGTCCACCATCGCGACGGTCTCATCGTTGATCCCGTCAGTACACAAGAAATATTCACAGACACATAACGGCAACTGCAAGATTCAAGGAGTTAAAAATGACCATCGAAATGATCGAAGTCGAAGAGTTCAACCAGGGCACGCAGATCAAGGTGATCGGTGTCGGCGGTGGCGGCGGCAATGCGGTCGCCCACATGATGGAGCGTGGCGTGCAGGGCGTTCAGTTCGTCTGCGCGAACACCGACGCGCAGGCCCTGCAGCGCAGCAACGCACACAAGATCATCCAGCTGGGCACCAGCGGCCTGGGCGCCGGCAGCAAGCCCGAGAAGGGCCGTGACGCGGCCGAGGCAGCGGTGGACGACATCCGCGCCGCCATCGACGGCGCGCACATGCTGTTCATCACGGCCGGCATGGGCGGCGGCACCGGCACCGGCGCCGCTCCCGTGATCGCGCGCGTGGCGAAGGAAATGGGCATCCTCACCGTGGGCGTGGTGACCAAGCCCTTCGACTGGGAAGGCGGGCGCCGCATGACCAATGCCGACGCCGGCCTGGCCGAGCTCGAGGCCAACGTCGACTCGCTGATCGTCGTGCTCAACGAGAAGCTGCTCGACGTGCTGGGCGAGGACGTCACGCAGGACGAAGCCTTCGCTCAGGCCAACGACGTGCTGAAGAACGCCGTGGGCGGCATCTCGGAAATCATCAACGAGTACGGCGGCGTGAACGTCGACTTCGAAGACGTGCGCACCGTGATGGGCGAGCCCGGCAAGGCCATGATGGGCACCGCTGCCGCAGCCGGTCCCGACCGCGCGCGCATCGCAGCCGAGCAGGCCGTGGCCTGCCCGCTGCTCGAAGGCATCGACCTCTCGGGCGCAAAGGGCGTGCTGGTGCTGGTGACGGCATCGAAGAGCTCGCTGAAGCTGAACGAGTCGAAGCTGGCGATGAACACCATCCGCGCCTACGCCTCGCCGGACGCGCACGTGATCTACGGCGCTGCCTACGACGACAGCCTGGGCGACGAGATGCGCGTGACCGTGGTGGCCACCGGCCTGTCGCGTCCCGACGCTCGCCGTCAGCAGCCGACGCTGGAAGTCATCCGCACCGGCACCGACAACATCCCGTTCACCGTGCCGACGCTCGGTGGCGTGGGTCACGCCGGCGGCACGGGCGGCAGCCAGCCCAACTACGACGGCATGGCCGTTCCCAGCGTGTGGCGCACCAACCGCACGATGGCCGCCGCGAAGGTGGACGCGCTGTCCTCGGGCGGCATGGACGACTTCGAGATTCCCGCGTTCCTGCGCCGCCAAGCTGACTGAACCTGGCTCGTCCCCCAGGCTGCGGGCACTTCGTGTCGCTTCGCCAACCCCCTACCGGGGGGCAACACCTGAGGACCGGCAGAGCCGGTTCCTCTGTGTTTTGCGAAGGGACCAGCTCGACGCAGAGGGCACGAGAGGGCGTAAGGGGCACGGGGACGACCCGAAAGGGACGTCCGCTGGCTCTAGGCGCTGCGCTCGCCTCGTGCCCTTTGCGTCCATTTCGGGCCAATTCGAAGGAATTGCATAGAACCCATGTCTATCGGTGCCATAGCGAGGGGCATAGGCCGCCACGCCCGTCGCGCGCCTAAAATCCCGGCCGTGCTGCAACAACGAACCCTCAAGTCCATCAGCCGCGCCGTGGGCGTGGGGCTTCACAGCGGCCAGCGCGTGGAGCTGACGCTGCGGCCGGCACCGGCCGACACGGGCATCGTGTTCCGCCGCGTCGACCTGCCCGAGCCGGCCGAGATCCGCATGACGGCCGAGTCGGTCACCGACACGCGCCTGGCGTCCACGGTCTCCACCGGCGGCGCGAAAGTGCAGACCGTCGAGCACATCATGTCGGCCTGCGCGGGCCTGGGCATCGACAACCTCTACATCGACATCACGGCCGACGAAGTGCCGATCCTCGACGGATCGGCTTCCTCGTTCGTGTTCCTGCTGCAAAGCGCGGGCATCGCGCTGCAGAAGGCGCCGCGCCGCTTCATCCGGGTGACCCGCAAGGTCGAGGTGCGCGAAGGCGAGGGCGCCAACGAGAAGTGGGCGAGCCTGGAGCCCTATCACGGCTACAAGCTGAGCTTCGAGATCGACTTCGACCACCGCGTCGTCAATTCCACCGGCCAGCGCGTGGAGTTCGACCTGGGCACCGGCTCCTACAGCCGCGACATCGCGCGCGCCCGCACCTTCGGCTTCACGAAGGAAGTCGAGTACATGCGCAGCAAGGGCCTCGCGCTCGGCGGCGGCCTCGACAACGCCATCGTGATGGACGACACCAAGGTGCTGAACGAAGGCGGACTGCGCTACGACGACGAGTTCGTGAAGCACAAGATCCTCGACGCGATGGGCGACCTGTACATCATCGGCAAGCCGCTCCTGGCCGCGTATACCGCCTTCCGCTCGGGCCATGCGCTCAACAACAAGCTGCTGCGCGAGCTGCTCTCGCACAGCGACGCCTACGAGGTCGTGACCTTCGAGGACGAGAAGCGCGCCCCGCGCGGTTTCGGCGAAGTCGCGCGGGCCTGGTAGGCCGCTCGTTCCTCTCACATGCTTCTGTTCCGCTGGGCCATCCTGCTGCTTCTGCTGGTGGCTGGCGTGTGCTTCGCGTTCTACGCGGGTACGGGGCAGGTCAAGTACCGGCGCATCGGCTGGATCGTGCTGAAGTGGACGTTGCTGGCGGCATTCGGCTTCTTCGCCGTGCTGATCGCGGAGCGGGTGGCGTAGAGCCGGCTATCCCGATAGCAGGCTTTCAGCCCGCTGCCAGCGCCTGCAATGCCTGCACCTGCCGCGCGAGCAGCGGCCCCTTGCGGTGCGCAGGCACCAGCAGCATCACCGTATCCCCCAGCGCTTTCGGCCGCCCCCAGGGCGCATGCAGCTTGCCTTGAGCCAGCAGCGGTGCGACGAGTCGCTCGCGGCCCATCAGCACGCCTTCGCCGTCCAGAGCTGCCTGCAGCGCGAGGCTGTAGAGCGAGAAATCCGGCCCTGCAGCCAGCGCCTCGGCTTCGGCAGCCTTGATGCCGGGCCGCACGGCCTGCAGCCAGCGCTGCCAGTCGTCGCGCCAGACGGTGTCGTGCAGTCCGCCGCTGCGCTGCAGCAGCTCTGTCAGATCTTCGAGTGCGCGTGGACGGCCGCTGGGCAGGGGCTCGCGCAGGCGCGGACTGCACACGGGCAGCAGTCGGTCGCGCACCAGTGGGATCGCCTGCGCGCCTGCCGCAATCTCGATACGTTCGCCGGCGCGCGCATAGAACAGCCCCAGATCGAAGGGTTCGCGGCGGAAGTTCGGTGGCTGCTCGAGTGCCGTCACCGAAACCTGCACGCCGGGCAGCTCCGCCTTCAGCCGCGACAGGCGCGGTGATAGCCACAGCTGCGCAACTGCCGGCAGCGCAGCCACCTGCAGCGTGCTGCGGCGCGCGGCGGTCTGGGTTTCGTGGCGCAGTGCCTGCACGGCCAGGCCGAGCTGGTCGACGGCCGCGCTGAGGGCCGGCAGGGCGCGCCGCCCGTGCGCGCTGAGGCGGATGCCCTGGCTGTGCCGCTCGAAGAGCGCGCCGCCGGCCCATGTCTCCAGCGCCTTGATCTGCTGCGCGATGGCCGCCGGCGTGACGAAGAGTTCTTCTGCCGCGCGCGCGAAGCTGCTGTGGCGCGCCGCCGACTCGAAGGCGCGCACCGCGGTGTGCGGCGGCAGGCGTGGGCGGGGTGGTGCGAGCGGCATGGGCAGATCCTTCAGGCCAAGTTTTTCTACGGCTCGGGGCCAGATTATCCGGTTTGCCCCGTCGGCGAGGGCAGGCGACGATGCGGCCATCCCCCTTTCATAGCGAGATCCGCCACATGCCTGCCGCCGCCCTGCAACGCCGCCCCTGGGTTCCCGCCGCCAGCGAGGACCACGTGCTTTCCATCGCCGCGGACGCCGCCTCGCGCGATGCCGCAGGCGTGGCCGCCGAGATCGAACGGCTGGTGGCCGACAACCACCGCATCCACGACGTGGATGGCCTGAACCTCAACCCCGCCACCAACGTGATGAACCCGGCCGCCGAGGCGCTTCTGTCGCGCGGACTGGGCTCGCGCCCCTCGCTCGGCTATCCGGGCGACAAGTACGAGATGGGCCTGGAGGCCATCGAGCGCATCGAGGTGGTCGCCGCCGAGCTGGCGGCCGAGGTGTTCGGTGCGAAGTTCGCAGAGGTGCGCGTGAGCTCGGGCGCCCTGTCGAATCTCTACGTGTTCATGGCGACCTGCCAGCCCGGCGACACCATCGTCGTGCCCCCGCCCAGCATCGGCGGGCACGTCACGCACCATGCGGCAGGCGCCGCAGGGCTCTATGGCCTGAAGCCGGTTTCCGCGCCGGTGGATGCCGACGGCTACACGGTCGACCTCGCCGCGCTCGCGAAGCTGGTGGGCGAGACAAAGCCCAAGCTCGTCACCATCGGCGGCAGCCTCAACCTGTTTCCGCATCCGGTGCCCGCGATCCGCGAGATCGTCGACAGCGTGGGCGCGAAGCTGCTCTTCGACGCGGCGCATCTCTCGGGCATGGTGGCCGGCAAGGCGTGGCCGCAGCCGCTGGAGCAGGGTGCGCATGCGATCACCATGAGCACCTACAAGAGCCTGGGCGGACCGGCGGGCGGGCTGATCGTGTCGAACGACGCGGCGCTGATGGAGCGAATCGACGCCATCGCCTATCCCGGCCTCACGGCCAATTCGGATGCGGGCCGCACGGCGGCATTGGCCCGTGGCCTGCTCGACTGGAAGGTGCACGGCATCGCCTATGCGGCTGCGATGCGGGAGACCGCGCAGGCACTGGCGCGCGAACTCGATGTGCGGGGGCTGCCGGTGTTCGCGAAGGCGCGCGGCTTCACGCAGTCGCACCAGTTCGCGCTGGAGGCCGCGCGATGGGGCGGCGGCCAGCGAGCGGCGAAGAAGCTCGCGAAGGGCGGCCTGCTGGCCTGCGGCATCGGCCTGCCGATCGCACCCGTGGAAGGCGACATCAACGGCCTGCGCCTCGGCGTGCCCGAGATCGTGCGGCTGGGCTTCACGCCCGGCGATATGCCCCAGCTCGCTGACTGGATCGCACGAGCCCTCGATGGCGATGCAGCATCGGTTGCAGCCGAAGTGCGCGAGCGCCGCAAGCGCCTCGGCGAGCTGCGCTACATCGTGCGCTGACGCAGGCAGCCGCTTCGGCTCAGCGCGAACGCCCCTGCCGGTAGGTGCCGGCAGGCAGCGCCGCGGAACTCTTCGATGCCTCGGCCGCTTCGGCCAGCCGTGCCATCGAACGTCCCACCTGCGCATGCGTGATGGCGATGCCCAGCGCGTCCGCCGCGTCGGCGCCCGGCAGGCCCGGCAGGTCGAGCAGGCGACGCACCATCTCCTGCACCTGCGCCTTGGCGGCCTGGCCGTGGCCGGCCACCGCCTTCTTCATCTGCAGCGCGGTGTACTCGGCCACCGAGAGATTGTTGGTGACCAGCGCGGTCACGCAGGCGCCGCGCGCCTGCCCCAGCAGCAGCGTGGACTGCGGGTTGACGTTGACGAAGATGATTTCCACCGCCGACGCGTCGGGCTGGTAGCGCGCGGTGATCTCCGCGATGCCGTCGAACAGCACCTTCAGGCGCGCCGGCAGGTTGTTGCCGGTGCCCAGGTGCCGGGTGCTGATGGTGCCGCTGGCCACGTAGCGCAGCGCATGGCCGTCCGCGTCGACCACGCCGAAGCCGGTGGTCTGCAATCCGGGGTCGATGCCGAGAATGCGCATGAAAGGAAACGTAAAGGCCTAAGCCTGGGAAAAGATTGTCAAAAGAGTTGCGAGGAGGGGGCCGAAAGCCGGCTGATCGTGGGCAGAATGCGCCCCGGTCCGTACCGTCCGCCCCGCCCCGCGCGGGGCGCGCCATTCAAGGAAGCGAATGTGAATGTAGTCGAGTCCTCCGCGCAGCAGCAACTGGACGAGGTGCAAGCCTTGATCGCGCGCCTGCAGATGCACCCCGCCGAACGCGCGGCCGCCAGCTTCCGGCGCATCGAGCTGCTGGACGACCTGGGCCGCCGCAAGGAAGCGGTGGCCGCCAGCGTCAGGCTGCTCGACGAGTTCGCGGCGAAGCCCGAGGTCGGCGTGGTCGTGCCCTGCTGCCAGGCCTTGCGCCTGCTGGCCCACATGCTGCGCCAGCTGCACCGCCCCGCCGATGCGCTCGCCACGCTCGACCGATTGATTGCGGCGCACGGCCAGCGCCCCGAACCCGAGATTCGCGAGCACATCGCCCACGCGCTCTACCAGCGCACCTGGTGGATCGACGAGCCCGCCGCGCGCTGCGAAGCCTGCGATGCCATGAGCGAGCTGCTCGACAGCCAGCCCGACGCCGCCTTCGACACCTGGCGCGTGGAGGCCCGGCTGCTCAAGGCCGAGGTCGAGCATCACCGCGGCCTGCCGCAGGATGCACTGGCCACGCTGGAGGCCGTCATCGAACGCTTCGACGGCAGCACCGACCCCGGCGTGGTGCTGCGCGTGGCGCGTGCGCGCCTGGCCTCGGTGCTGAACCTGCGCGAGCTGGGGCAGCACGCACAGGCGCAGGTCATGTGCCTCGCGGTGGCCGACCAGATCGAGGCCGGCCTGGCCCATGCGGCGCCCGAGCTGCGCATCGAGGGCGTGCGCGCGCTGACGCTCTTCTTCGACGGCTTCGGCATCGACGAGCATGCGAACCGCGCCGAACTGGTCGGCTGGCTGCTCGAGCGCTACGGCCACGATGCCTCGCCGCAGGTGCGGCGCATGGCGGTGCGCCGTGCCTACGACTGGTCGGTGGGCCTGCGCGAGTCGGACGACGGCGAGGCCGCGCTGGCCGCCTGCGAGCGGCTGCTTGCCACCTTCGGCGCGGACACCGATCCGGTGGTGCATCGCACCGTGGCGAGCGCGCAGCTCAACAAGGGATTCGTGCTGCTCGAACGGCTGGGCCGGGCCGATGAAGCGCTCGCCGCATACCAGCAGCTCGCGAGGCAACTGCAAGGTACGCCCGCGTCCGAGCTGCAGGACACGCTGGCCAAAGCCCTCGCCGGCCGGGAAGCCTGCCTCAAGCGGCTGCGCAAGGCCGAGGCCGGAGCTCATTTGCCGGAACTGCCGGCGGAGCTGCGCGACGAAGTGCGCGACAAGGTCCGGCAGGGCCGCAAGCACGGTGATGCCGGCGAATTGCAGGAGGCCGTTGCGCTGTTCGACCAGGTGCTGTCCGCGCACACCGCGTCGCCGCATCCGGAGCTGCGGCGGCAGTGCGCGCGGGCGCTGGTGCACAAGGCCTTCTGCCTGATCGCCCTCGAACGCTTCCACGAAGTGGTCGCGGCCGCCGATGCGATCGACGTGTACTACGGCGCCGACCCTTCGACCGAGATGCAGGAGACCGTTGCGCAGGGTCTGCAATACAAGAGCACCGCGCTGGACCGGCTCGGCCTGCACGACGACGAGATGCGCGTGCACGACGAGATCGTCGCGCGCTGGGGCAACTCCGAGCTGCCCGACCTGCGCGGGCGCGTGGTGGGCGCGCTGTTCCGCAAGGGCGCGACGCTGCGCCAGGCCCGCCAGCTCGAGGCCGCGGTGGCCTGCTACGACGAGGCCATCGCGCGTACCAGCAGCGCGAGGGAGGGCACGCTGCAGCTCTGGGCCGCCAAGTCGATGATCAACAAGGCCAAGGCGCTCGACAAGCTGGGCGACCCTGCCGGGCAGATCAAGGCCTATCGCACTCTCATAGCCCGCTTCGGCGATTCGGGCGACGCCGCGCTGCGCGAGCGTGTCGTCAATGCCTGCGAATGGCTCGCCGAGGCCGAAGGCCGCCAGGGGCGCGTGGAGGCGCAGCGCGCGGCCCTAGAAGCCGCGCTGGGGCGCTTCGGCACCGCACTATCGGCCGAGCAGCGCACGCGTCTCACGCGCGAGCTGCAGGCGCTGAAGGCGAAGGCACTGGGCCGCAAGGCGAAGGAAGTTTTCGGCCGCGTGGTGCGGCGCAGGGCCTGAGGCCGCCACCCAACCCGATCCGTCTCAGGCTTTTTTCCAGGAATACCGCGGAACCGGCTTTGCCGGGCCGCAGGTATTGCCCCCTGCAAGGGGGTTGGCGAAGCGACACGAAGTGCGCGCAGCCTGGGGGTTAGCCAAGTTCATGCGTTGAAGTACCAGCGGATGGAGTGGAAGAAGATGGGGGCGGCGAAGCACAGCGCGTCGACACGATCCAGCAGCCCGTTGGCGCCCGTCACGCCCGCATCCTTGCGGCCCCAGTTGGGGATGCCCCGGTCGCGCTTGAGCGCCTTCATCACCAGGTGCCCCATCGAGCCCGAGATGCAGGCGATGACCGACACCGCCAGCGCCTGCCCGAACCTGAAGGGCGTGATGAACGAGAACAGCGCGCCCACCAGGCTCGCCACCGCGATGCCGATGGCCCAGCTGGTCCAGTTGAAGCTGCGGCTCACGTTCGGCGCGAAGGGCGCGCGCTGCATGCGCCGCGAGATCAGGTGCTGCACCAGCACCGAGGTCTGCACCACGAACACCAGGAAGAACACGAGGAACGCGCTCTTGCCCTCGTAGCCCGGAAAGCTCAGCAGCAGCAGCGCCGGCACGTGGCTCATGCCGTAGACGCAGACCATGATGCCCCACTGCAGCTTGGCGTTGCGCTCCAGGAACTGGCTCGGGTCGTTGGCCAGCGCGCTGGTCACCGGGATCGCGAGGAACACGTACACCGGGATGAACACGGTGAAGAGGTCGAAGCGCGCGGTGGCCACCAGCCAGAACTGGATCGGCAGCACCACGAAGAAGGCGAGGATCAGGCTGCGGTGGTCGCCGCGCCGCGTGGGCGAGAGCGTGATGAACTCGCGCAGCGCGAAGAAGGAGATGAGCGCGAACAGCACCGTGGCCACCGTCTCGCCGAGCGCCCAGCCGATCCAGAAGACCAGCACCATGAACCAGGTGGTGCCCAGCAGCTTGCGGAAGTGCGCCAGCTCGGCCTGCCAGGCGGCGTCGTGCACGGGGTTGCGCTTTTCCCTGAAGCTCAGGAAGAAGGCGGTGGCGCTCACGACCGCGAGCACGCCGAAGATGATGAGAAAGAGCGCCGCGACCTGCTGGGTCGGGCTGAGGCTGCGCAGGAACTGGTTCATGTCGTCGTCGTCAGACGTCGCGCAGGGCGATCACGGCGGCGCGCGCCCGGTCGAGGAAAGGGCGGCGCTCCTCGCCTTCCTCCACGCGCACCGGCGCGCCGAAGGTGACAGAGCACAGGATGGGCACCGGCACGATCTCGCCCTTGGGCATGACGCGCTGCACGTTGTCGATCCATGCGGGCACCAGTACCACTTCGGGGAACATGGTGGCCAGCGTGTAGAGCCCCGACTTGAACTTCTGCGGTTCGCCGGTGTGGCCGCGCGTGCCCTCGGGGAAGATGATGATCGAGTCGCCGCTGCGAAGGGCTTCGACCAGCGGGGCCAGCGGATCGGAGGCAGGGGCCGCCGGCGTGGGCGCGGGTTCGGGCGCCGCGGGCGGGGGTGGTTCGGGAGACGGCGCAGGCGGCGGGGCAGGGGGCACGGGCAGGTCCAGCTGGCCTTGTGCGCCGGATGCTGCTTCGACGGGCGGTGCCGGCGGGGTCAGGGGCAGCAGCGGCTCCATCGAGGGCTCGATGCGATCTTCCAGTGGCCGGGCGGCAGGCGCCGGCGGCGCAACCTCGGGAGCGGCAGGAGTCGCCGGCGCTGCAGGAACTGCCGCAGGCGCTGCCGCGGCCTGCCGCTCCACGTACACCGCGTTGAACACTTCAGTCGTGATCCAGCGCTTGACCGGTGTGTTGGCCCAATAGTCGCGCGCCGCGATGGGCCGCGTGATGCTGCGCAATTCTTCCGGCAGCGCCGCCCAGATCATCACCAGGTCGGCATGGCTCTGGTGGTTGGCGAAATAGATGCGCTGCTCGGCCTTGGGCGGACAGCCGTACCAGCGCGCCTGCGCGCCCGTGAGCAAGCGGACGATCCCAAGAAGCAGCCAACCCGTGAGCTTTGCCAGCATATGGGCGCGATGATACGGGCCATGCGATGGCGTTTCGATCCTCTTTCCCTGGCGTGGGCGGTGGCCCTGTTTCTTGTGTTGCTGCTGCTGGCCACCGTGGGTGCGCGCTGGGGCTGGCTGCGCAGCTTCTTCGGCGACGTGCTTGCCGTGGCGTGGGTGTATTTCGTGTTCAAGACCGCGATCGGCGCGCGCGTGCTGCCGCTGGCGCTGGCCGCGCTGGGCGTGGGCCTCGCGGTCGAACTCGGGCAGTACCTCGCGGCGACGTGGCACCTGCACATTCCGAACCGCGCGCTGCGCATCGTGCTCGGCAGCACGGCGGACTGGTGGGACGTGCTGGCCTACACCATCGGCTTCGCCGGCGTGCTGGCCATCGAGGGCCTGCGCGGCGGGTTCCTCAGGGCAGCTCGGCCGCGGGCATCCGCGCCATGACGGTGGAGGCGCGCCCGCTCAGGTAGGGCGAGCCCGGGCGCCGTTCGAAGAACTTGGGGCTGGGCAGCATCACCGCGAGGCGCGCGGCCTCGTTGGCACTCAGGCGCGAGGCCGGCTTGCGGAAGTAGTACTGCGACGCCGCCTCGGCGCCGAATACGCCTTCGCCCCACTCGACGTTGTTGAGGTAGATCTCCAGGATGCGCCGCTTGTCCAGCAGCACCTCGAGCAGCGTGGCCAGCACCAGCTCCTGGCCCTTGCGCAGCATGGTGCGCTCGCCCGACAGCAGCAGGTTCTTCGCGAGCTGCTGCGTGATGGTCGAACCGCCGCGCAGCTGCACCGGCCGCACCGGCTTGCCGCGCGCTGCCGCACGGGCTGCGCGCTTGGCGGCCAGCTCTTCCGCCTTGGCGTTGCGCTGGCGCGCGCGCTCGATGGCTTCCCATTCCACGCCGTTGTGGTCGACGAAGCCGGCGTCTTCGCTGGCGATGACCGCGCGCTTGAGCGTGTCGTTGATCTGCCAGTAGGGCACCCACTCCTGCCGCCAGCCGCCGCCGCGGCCTTCATGAACGGCGATCTGGAAAGCTTCGGAGCGCTGGAACGCAGTGCTCTGCGGATCGATCACTGCCATCGCCGCGATGCGCGCCACGAAGAAGAGCTGCAGGGCCAGGCCCGCCACCGCGAGGCAGGCGATCAGTCGCAGCACGGCCTTCATTTATTTCAGCTCGGCCCGGATCTCGGCCAGCACCTGTGCCGAAGGCGGCCGGACGCCGCGCCAGATCTCGAAGGACTCGGCCGCCTGCTCGACCAGCATGCCGAGCCCGTCGCGCGCCACTGCGCCGTGCGCCTCGGCCCAGGCCATGAAGCCTGCTGCGGCCGGGCCGTACATCATGTCGACCGCGAGCCCGCCTTCGCGCAGCACGCTGGCCTTCACCGGCACCGCGTCGCCCGCGAGGCTGGAGGCGGTGGCGTTGACCACCACGTCGAAGGCGCCCGGCACTTCGTCGAGCGCCCAGGCTTCGAGCGATGCGCCGTGGCGCAGCGCGATGGCCGCATGGCGGCGCACCAACTCGACGGCCTTGTCCACGGTGCGGTTCGCGACCACGACGCGCGACGCGCCCGCATCGAGCAGCGGCCCCAGCACGCCGGCAGCGGCGCCGCCCGCGCCGATCAGCAGCAGCGCCTTGCCCTGCAGCGGCACGCCCGCGTTGCGCACGATGTCGTTGACCAGGCCGATGCCGTCGGTGTTGTCCGCACGAATGCCGCCATCGGCCTCGAAGCACAGCGTGTTGACCGCCTGCGCGAGAAGGGCGCGCTCGCTGGTGTGCTGCGCGAGCGCCGCGGCCTCGAACTTGAATGGCACGGTGATGTTGCAGCCGAGCGCGGCGTCGCCGCGCTCGGCGGCTTCGCGGCGGAAGGCTGCGATGCCTTCGGCGAAGGCACCGAGCGGAATGAGCCGCCGGCCGTATTCCAGCTGCTGGCCGCACAGCTGCGCAAAGCGCGCGTGGATGCGGGGCGAGCGGCTGTGCTCGACGGGGTTGCCCATGACGCAGTACAGGTCCATGGTGTCTGCCTTTTCTGGTTGCGCCTGCCGTTGCGGTGCGGCTGTTTTCCGGATTCCGGTTACTGCGAGGAGAGTTCGACCGAGCCGTCGTGCGAGAAGCGGAAGTGCGGGCGGATCACGATCTGGTCCGCGTGCTCCTTGCGCATCGCGTCGGTGAAGGTGCCGAAGTTGCCCACGCTCGCGACGATGGCCTGGGCCCGCTTGTCGAGCACGGCCTGGCCCGAGCTTTCGTCGATCACGGTCGAGAGCAGCCGGCCGTCGAAGTTGACGGTGATGGTCATGGTGAGCTCGCCGTAGAGCTTCTTGCCGGCCAGCGTCGGGAAGTTGGCCGTTCCCTGCGCTTCCACCCGGCGGCGCAGCGAATCGACGTAGGTGGCGAAGGCGGCCTCGCGCGTGAAGGGGCTGAGGTAGCGCTTCTTGGGACGCGCGTTCTCCTCGTTCACGCGGCGCTCGATCTCGGCCAGCAGGTTGATCATCTGGCGGCGCTTTTCCTCCTGCGCCTTGGCCTCGGCCGGATCGCCGGCATTGCGCGGATCGGGCGCGGGCATCGCGGCCAGGTCGCGCTTGAGCTGGGTGAGCATCTGCATCTGCTCGGCCTGCATGGCGTCTACCTTGCGCTGCGCGTCCTCGAACGAGTCGCCCACGGTGGTGAAGCTCGACGGCGGCAGCGGGCTGGTGGCGCGGCCCTTGTCGAGGTCGCCGCCGCCCGCGAGCGAGGTCTGCGCGCGCAGCCGCGCGGCGGGGTCGGGCCGGTCGTTGGTCTTGGTGTTGACCAGGATCACCTCCAGCGGCGTGTCGCTGAAGACCTTGTTGAAGGATTCGGGATCGACGAATCGCACCGTGAGCAGCGCGGCGTGCACAACGACCGACACGCCCAGTGCGATCTGCAGCGTGCTGAGGTCCTTGAAGTTCATTCTCTAGACTCCTCCAGGGGCCGCATTTCTCCGGACGATCCGCCGGGGTTCATGCAGGCGTGTTTTCTTCGGGTCCTGCCTCGCTGTCGTTCAGGTCGACGGCGATGGCGATCGGGCCCGCAACCACTTCTTCTTCGCCGTCGTCGCCTTCCTCCTCGGCGGATGCGCCGGCCTTCGGCGCGTCGAGGCGCTCGAGCACCGTGCCGCTCACGTCGAGGGCGATCTCGTCGATCTCGCCGAGCTTCACGCGCAGGCGCGCGCCGCGCTCCTGCTGCCCGGCCACGGGGAACACCAGCGGCAGGGTGTCGGCACGCACGAGCGCGCCGTTGGGCATGTCCTTGATGACGGTGGCCTCCAGCTCGGTGATGCCCTGCTGCTGCAGGTACTTCAGCGTCCAGAAGCGCTCCATGCCGCCCTGGTAGGCGTTGTACGCGGTGTAGGCCGCGTCGAAGCCCGAGAGAATCGAGAACAGGTCTGCGTCCTTCGGCTTGAAGGGCGCGGCCAGCGCGGCGGTCTTGCCGTGGCGTGCGGCGGCGATGATCTGCCACTGGTTCACCAGGTCGGTGTAGCGGCGCAGCGGCGAGGTGCTCCAGGCGTAGCTCTTCACGCCCAGGCCTGCGTGCGGCAGCGCGCGCGTGCCCATGCGCACCTTGATGCCGGGCGCGAGGCTGGCCTGGCTGCGGTAGAGACCCGGCACGCCGAGCTCGCCGAGCCAGCCGCCCCAGCTGCTGTTGGCCAGGATCATGGCTTCGGACACGATCAGGTCGAGCGGTGCGCCGCGCTGGCGCGTGCTGATCTGTACCTGCTCGCCGCCGGTGGGCTCGGCGCCGTCGTTGCCGACGAGGCGGAAGTTGTAGTCGGGCCGGTTGAAGCTCTCGGGCTTGCCGCGCACCACCTCGCGCTGCGCCTTCAGCTGCTTCGCCAGGCGGAACAGGAACGACAGGGGCGCGCGCATGCGGGCCGCGGCGTCGGGTGTGCTGTCGGCATTGAAGGCGGCGTCTTCCAGCCACTGCTGCGTGACGACGGTGTCGAGCTGGTCGTGGCGCAGGTTGGCCACGATCGGCACGCGCTCCAGTTTCGTCTCGGTGCCCTGCAGCTCCAGCGTGGCTTCGTCGAAGCGCGCGTAGAGCGACACGGCCGGGCGGTCGCCGCCTTCGAGCAGCGTGTAGGTGTCGACCACCTCGTCGGGCAGCATCGTGATCTTGTAGCCCGGCATGTAGACCGTGGACATGCGCGCACGCGCCACGTTGTCGATCGGGCTGCCGGGCGTCAGCGCGAGCGCCGGCGCGGCGATGTGGATGCCGACCGTGACGGTGCCGCTGCCCAGGCCCTGCACGGAGAGCGCGTCGTCGATTTCGGTGGTCTGCGAATCGTCGATGGAGAAGGCCTGCACGCCCTCTGCCAGCGGCAGGTCGTCGGCGATGGCGGGCGCCGCGAGCGCGGGGAAGCCGGTGCCCTTGGGGAAGTTCTCGAACAGGAAGCGGCGCCAGTGGAACTGGTAGGGCGAGTCGATGGCGCCGGCGCGTTCAAGCAGGTCGAGCGGCGGACGCTGCGTGGCGCGCGCGGCCTCGACCACGGCCTTGTATTCGGGGGCGTTCTTGTCGGGGCGGAAAAGGATCTTGTAGAGCTGTTCGCGCACGGGAGCCGGGCACACGCCCTCGGCGAGCTGCGCCGCCCACTCGGCGATCTGCGCCTGGATGGCCTTCTTCTTCTCGATGGCGGCCAGCGCCTGCTGCACGATCTCGGCCGGCGCCTTCTTGAAGCGGCCCTTGCCGGCGCGGCGGAAGTAATGCGGCGCCTCGAAGAGCGCGAACAGGGCGGCGGCCTGCTGGGCGAGCGAGGGCTTCTCGCTGAAATACTCGGCGGCCAGCTCGGCGAAGCCGAATTCGCCCTCGGGCGCGAACTCCCAGGCGAGGTCGAGGTCCATGCCGGCGGCGAGCGCGCGCCCTTCGGCGATCAGGTCGGCGGGCGACGGCTTCTCGAAACGAAGGACGATGTTGGCGCCCTTGACCTTGACGCGCTTGCCGGTGTCGAGCTCGACCTGCGCCGATGCTTCGGCCTCCGACAGCACGCGGCCGCCGAGGTACTTGCCGGCTTCTTCAAACAATACAAACATCCGTCGATTGTCCCACGCGGAGTCAGGCTCACCCCCAGGCTTGCCCACTTCGTGTGGCCTCCCGCCCCTTCCGGGGGCGACACCTGCAGCCCGGCGAAGCCGGTTCTGCGGTGTCCCGGAAATTCAAACGGGGTTGATGAAGGCCATCACGTCGTCCAGGTGGGCCTTTTCGAAGTCGGACAGGGCATGGTCGCCGCCTTCGAGCAGCTTGATGTTGCTGTCGGGGTAGCGCGCCGACATCTCGTGCCAGTCGAGCGCCTCGTCGCCCTTGGCGATGATGGCGAACACGCGCTCGGGCCGGGTGAGCGGGCCGACCTCCATGGCGCGCAGCTCGTGGATGTATTCGGGACGGAAATAGAAATGCTCGGCCGGGTCGTGCCAGGCGGTCTGGTCGCCGATGTAGAGCATGAGGTCGCGCGCGGGGTGCACGGCCGGGTTCAGCAGCACCGCGCGGCAGCGCGTCATGCCGGCCACATAGGTGGCGTAGTAGCCGCCCAGCGACGAGCCCACCACGGCCATCGACTTGCGCGGCCAGTGCGCGATGCCCTTCATCACCATGTCGATGGCATCGTGCGGCGACGGCGGCAGCTGCGGACACCACCATTGCAGGTTCGGATGCCGCCGCGCGACGCGATCCGCGACGATCCGGGCCTTGGTCGAACGAGGCGAAGAGCGGAAGCCGTGCAGGTAGAGCAGGTGGGTTGTTTGCGGATCCATGCGAGGAAAGGAAGGGCGGTGCGGCGGTGGTGCCTCGCTTGCCGGGAACGGGTAATTCTGCATGAGGTCTGTTCTCGCGAGGCCGCTTCCGACATACAAAAACCGGCTGGTTGGGTTCGTCGGCAAGGCCGCAGCCTGCCGGGGCCCGGGGCGCACCGGCGTTCCGCATGCTCCTGCGCCTGGGGGCATGCCGCGCATCTGGAATTCGAAAGTACTCAGGCTGAGTTCGCTGCGGTGCAAATCGCCTACATTCCGGTTACTTCGCTCGCCCGGGCTGCAGGAATGTGCCCGGAAAAAAGCGGCCAGAGTTTCAAGCAAAGCCTGTTGGCGCACATATCCCATGAACGAGGGATGTGCGCATGGATGCCCCATGCTCGCCGAGGCTTATGCTCGGAGGAATGAACATTGAGGCTCAGGACGACGCGTCGCTACGCCGCTGGGGCGTGCTCGTGGTCGAGGACGACAGTCGCGCGCGCGCCTTTTTCGAGGCGAGCGTGCAGCGCAGCCCGCGCCTTTTCTGGCTCGGCAGCGCGGGTACCGTGCAGGAGGCGCTGGGCTGGCTCTCGCGCACGACCACCATTCCCGACGTGTTGCTGGTCGACCTCGGCATGCCCGACGGCACCGGGCTCGACGTGATCCGCGAGGCGGTCTCGCGTTTTCCGGGCTGCGAACCGCTGGTGGTGTCCGTCTTCGGCGACGAGGAAAACGTTCTCGCGAGCATCGAGGCCGGCGCCGTGGGCTACATCCACAAGGACGCCGCGCCCGAGGACATCGCCCAGACCATCGTGGAGATGAAGGCCGGCGCCTCGCCGATCTCGCCCATGATTGCGCGGCGCGTGCTCGCCAAGTACCGCAGCCTGCAGACTGCGGCGCCTTCCGGCACCACGCCGGGCTCGGCGCCCGAGGCCGCCGCCGAGGAAGCCGACCGCGGCCTGCTCTCGGCGCGCGAGCACGAGGTGCTGACGCTGATCGCTCGCGGTTTCTCCTATGCCGAGATCGCCCGGCTCAAGGGCCTGAGCGTGCACACGGTGCAGACCCACATCAAGAACCTCTACGGAAAGCTCGCGGTGCATTCCAAGAGCGAGGCCGTCTTCGAAGCGACGCGTCTCGGCCTGTTGTCTCATCCGGGCTGAGCGCAGATGCGGCCGAACCGGGTGTCGCTGGTGATGTCGTGGCTGGCGATGCTCCTGATGGGCCTCGCCGGCCTTTTCGGCGCCTGCGGCGTTTCCGCCGCGTCCGCCGCCGAGGCGCCGATCGAACTGCGCCAGGGTACCGTGACGACCACGGTCGACGGCGTCACGCGCACCGAGCCGGTCGAGCTTTCCTACCACTGGGACCGGCAGCACAACGGACGCCCCGGCACGGCCAGCTTCGACCTGCCGTTCACGCTCGAGGCCGAGCCCGAGACGCCGTGGGGCATCTTCATTCCGCGCGTGGGCAACGTCTTCGAGGTGCAGCTCAACGACGCGCTGCTGCAGACCTACGGCGACATGAAGCGCAACAACGACGCCGACTACGCCAAGGCGCCCATCTACGTGCCCGTGCCCGGCAAGCTGCTGCGCAAGGGCGACAACCTGCTGCAGATCCGGCTGCATGCCGACACCGCCCGCCTCGCGGGGCTGTCGCAGGTGGTCGTCGGGCCGGCCGCGTCGGTTCGCAACGAACTCTTCGAGAGCGCCAACGCTTGGCGCTTCACCGGCTCGGTGCTGCTGATGGCCTTCAGCCTGATCGTGGGCGGCATCGCGCTGGCGCTGTGGCTGACGCAGCTCGACGTCGATGCAAACGGCATGCCGCGACGCGTGGCCATCTATTTCTGGGCCGCGCTGGCGGAGTTCTTCTGGGCGGTGCGCATGGCCGACGGGCTGGTCGCCGAGCCGCCGCTGTCCTGGGGGCCGTGGGGCGTGCTGATGGCGGCCTGCTACGCCGGCTGGGCGGCCGCCTCCATGATGTTCGTCTACCACCTCGCGGGCTGGGCGAACGAGCGGCGCCACCGCTGGGTGCGCTGGCCGGTGGCCGGCGTGGTGGTCGGCACGGTGCTGTTCAGCGCGCTCTCGCTGCAGCGGGACGAGCCGGCCTGGTTCACCGCCTGGCTCGCCGTGGAGCTCGTGTTCGTCGCCGCCTTCGTCGGCGCCTTCGCCCTCGCCACGCTGCGCCACCCGAACGACGACCGCCTGCTGATGGCCGGCGCCGCGCTGGTCACGGTGGCATTCGCCGCGCGCGACTGGCTGGTGGTCCGCCTGAGCGACGCCTACGGCGAGACCACCTGGGTGCGCTATTCGTCGGTGTTCTTCGGCGCGGTGCTGCTCCTGATCGTGCTGCGGCGCTTCCGTGCGGCGGCCGTGCAGGCGCGCGGCTCGGTCGCGGCCCTGGCCGAGCGGGTGGCGCAGCGCGAGCGCGAACTGGCGGCCACCTATGCCGAGCTCGAGGCCGCGGCGCAGGTGCAGGCGCGCACCCACGAGCGCGAGCGCATCCTGCGCGAGATGCACGACGGCGTGGGCTCGCACATCAGCTCGGCCATCCGCCAGCTGCAGTCGGGCCAGAGCAGCTCGGGCGACCTGCTGCGCACCCTGCGCGACTCGCTGGACCAGCTCAAGCTGCAGATCGATTCCATCCACCTGCCGCCGGGCGACGTGGGCGCGCTGCTCGCGGCGGCACGCTACCGGCTGGAGCCCAGGCTGGCGTCCTCGGGCATCGAGTTCGAGTGGGCGGTGGACGAGGTGGAGCCGGTGGAGGGGCTGGACGCGCACGGCATGCGGCAGTTGCAGTTCCTGCTGTTCGAGTCGATCTCCAACGTGCTGCGCCACGCCGAGGCCACCGTGCTGCGCTTCGAGGCCGGCATGAAGGACAAGACGGTGCAGCTGCGGGTGATCGACAACGGCAAGGGCTTCGACACCACCAGGGTCATGCCGCGTTCGCTGGCGGAGCGCTCCGGGGCCATCGGGGCCCGGCTGACGGTCGAAAGCCGACCGGGGCGCACGGTCGTTCAGCTCGAATTCGATTGAGGGGGCCGGTGGGGCTGGGATAATCCGCCCTCATGTCCGCCGTGTTCAATCAGCCCTCCCTGGCGCGTCGAATTGCGCCCATCTTCCAGGGCTTCGACGGCTTTCTGGCCTTCGCCGTGCTGCTGCTCGCCTTCGCCGGGCTGCTCACCATGTATTCATCGGGCTACGACCACGGAACCCGTTTCGTCGACCATGGCCGCAACATGCTGCTGGCCGGCTTCATCATGTTCGTGGTGGCGCAGGTGCCGCCGCAGCGGCTGATGCTGGCGGCCGTGCCGCTCTACACGATGGGCGTGGCGCTGCTGGTGGCGGTGGCGCTCTTCGGCATCACCAAGAAGGGCGCCCAGCGCTGGATCAACGTGGGCGTGGTGATCCAGCCCAGCGAAATCCTGAAGATCGCCATGCCGCTGATGCTGGCCTGGTGGTTCCAGCGGCGCGAGGGCCAGCTCAGGCCGCTCGACTTCGTGGTGGCGACGATGCTGCTGGCGGTGCCGGTGGGGCTCATCATGAAACAGCCCGACCTGGGCACCTCGCTGCTGGTGCTGGCGGCGGGGCTGTCGGTGATCTTCTTCGCGGGGCTGCCCTGGAAGCTGATCGTGCCGCCGGTGGTGATCGGCGCGGTGGCCATCACGCTGATCGTGGGCTTCGAGTCGCGGCTGTGCGCCGACGGCGTCGACTGGCGCGTGCTGCACGACTACCAGAAGCAGCGCGTGTGCACGCTGCTCGACCCCAGCAAGGACCCGCTGGGCAAGGGCTTCCACATCATCCAGGGCATGATCGCCATCGGCTCGGGCGGCGTGGGCGGCAAGGGCTTCATGCAGGGCACGCAGACGCACCTCGAATTCATTCCCGAGCGCACCACCGACTTCATCTTCGCCGCCTATTCCGAGGAATTCGGGCTCATGGGCAACCTGGCGCTGATCTCGGCCTTCATCCTGCTGATCTTCCGGGGGCTGGTGATCGCGGCCAACGCGGGGACGCTGTTCTCGCGCCTGCTGGCCGGGGCGGTGACGATGATCTTCTTCACCTACGCCTTCGTGAACATGGGCATGGTCAGCGGCATCCTGCCGGTCGTGGGCGTGCCGCTGCCCTTCATCAGCTATGGCGGCACCGCGATGGTGACGCTGGGGCTGGGGCTGGGCATCCTGATGTCCATCGCCCGGGCGAGGAGGCTCGCCCAGAACTGAGCGCGGACGGGGGGCGAGCCATAGAATCCTGAAATGATCTCTCGCGAACCCACCATCGAGCGCCTTGCCACGGCGCAACAGCTCCTTCTCACGCCGTTCGGCCTCGACGAATCGCACCTGAGCAAGGCCCTGGCCGAGATCACCGCGCACCGGGTGGACGACGCCGACCTGTACTTCCAGTACACCCGCAGCGAGGGCTGGAGCCTCGAGGAAGGCATCGTCAAGACCGGCAGCTTCAGCATCGACCAGGGCGTCGGCGTGCGAGCGGTCAGCGGCGAGAAGACCGCCTTCGCCTACTCCGACGACATTTCCGAGGCCTCCCTGCTCGATGCTGCGCGCACGGTGCGCTCCATCTCTTCCGCGGGCCGCGCCGGCAAGGTGAAGACGGCGCCCCGCAAGATCGCCTCCAGCCGCTCGCTCTACCAGGGCATCGACCCCATCGCCACGCTCGACAGCACAGCCAAGGTGAAGCTGCTCGAGAAGGTCGAGAAGCTCGCCCGCTCGCGCGACCCGCGCGTGGCGCAGGTGATGGCGGGGCTGGCCAGCGAGTACGACGTGGTGCTCGTTGCCCGCGCCGACGGCACGCTGGCCGCCGACGTGCGGCCGCTGGTGCGCCTGTCGGTCACCGTGATCGCCGAGCAGAACGGCCGCCGCGAGATCGGCTCCGGCGGCGGTGGCGGGCGCTTCGGCCTGGCGTATTTCTCCGACGAGCAGATCGCCGAGTACGTCGACCATGCCGTGAAGGCGGCGCTGACCAACCTCGACGCGCGCCCGGCCCCGGCCGGCGAAATGACGGTGGTGCTGGGCTCCGGCTGGCCCGGCATCCTGCTGCACGAAGCCATCGGCCACGGGCTGGAGGGCGACTTCAACCGCAAGGGATCGAGCGCGTTCTCGGGCCGCATCGGCCAGCGCGTGGCGGCCAAGGGCGTGACGGTGCTCGACGACGGCACCATCGCCGACCGCCGCGGCTCGCTCAACGTCGACGACGAGGGCAACGCCAGCCAGCGCAACGTGCTGATCGAGGACGGCATCCTCAAGGGCTACATCCAGGACGCGCTCAACGCGCGCCTCATGAAGGTCAAGCCCACCGGCAACGGCCGCCGCGAAAGCTATGCCCACGTGCCGATGCCGCGCATGACCAACACCTACATGCTCGGCGGCGACAAGGAACCCGACGAAATCGTCGCGAGCATCAAGAAGGGCCTGTACGCCACCAATTTCGGCGGCGGGCAGGTCGACATCACCAGCGGCAAGTTCGTGTTCTCGGCCAGCGAGGCCTACTGGGTCGAGAACGGCAAGATCCAGTACCCGGTGAAGGGCGCGACCATCGTGGGCAACGGCCCCGATGCGCTCACCCGCGTGACCATGATCGGCAACGACATGGCGCTCGACTCCGGCGTGGGCACCTGCGGCAAGGAAGGCCAGAGTGTGCCCGTGGGCGTCGGCCAGCCCACCCTGCGCATCGACGGCCTGACTGTAGGTGGAACGGCTTAGGACTTTCGGCACTTGTGGACTGTTTCCTCCCGTTGCTAAGCTGCGCTCCTTTTTTTGCGAAGAACGCATTCAAGGAGCATTTCGATGGGGAACAGGATCAATTCGCCCGCCGTTCTGTGGGCCGTGACCGCCGTGGTGGCGGTGGCCTCCGCCGGTTGCGCATCCCGCGGCAGTTCTGGTAGCCAGCCCGCGGCGGCGCCCGCACCCGCGGCTGCGGCTGCGGCACCTGCCGCGCGCGGCGGAGCCAAGGCCGGCATGGACGCCCAGGGCAACGTGATCGACTCCTCCAAGGTCGAGGCCGGCAGCGGCCGCACCGTCAAGGGCCTGAACGGCTACGAAGGCGAGATCACCGGCAACCCGGCGCGTAACAGCAAGTTCGCGCGCCTGCAGATCGGCATGAGCGCGCGGCAGGTCACCGACATCGCCGGCCAGCCCACCGATCAGGGCGCATATGTAACCGGCAAGGCCTTCATTCCCTTCTATTTCGGCAGCGACCGCCATCGTTTCGAGATGACCTACAAGGGCCAGGGCCGCCTGATCTTCGCGGGCGGCGGCATGGGTGACTATTCCTCCGGCAACCTGATCTGGATCATCCACAACCCCAACGAATCGGGCTACCGGTAAACAACAGCGAGCCCGGTCCCTTGACCGGGTTTCGCTTTTCCGTGCTACATTGCCACCCCATGTCCGCTGTCCGCGCTTACTTTTTTGCCTACTTTTGGTTCCCGGTTTCCGGCGGACGAGAGGCGAGCGCGTAAAAAGCACACACGAATACCCTCCCAGAACCGCCGGTGGCCTCAAGCCCCGGCGGTTTTTTCTTGTCCCCTCGATTCCAACTCCAGCAGCACACAAGGAAGAAGCACCATGAGCACGAACAACTCCCCCGCCAGCGACAGCTGGTATGCGCGCGTCGAAAAAACCAGCAAGACCGACGACGAACGCATCAAGGACATCAACGTGCTCCCCCCTCCAGAACACCTCATCCGCTTCTTCCCCATCCGCGGCACCGCGGTCGAGACGCTGATCGAGGACACCCGCGGACGCATCCACAACATCATGGCCGGCAAGGACGACCGGCTGCTGGTGATCATGGGCCCGTGCTCGATCCACGACCCGGCCGCCGCGCTCGAATACGCCCGCCGCCTGAAGGCCGAGCGTGAGAAATACGCCGGCACGCTGGAGATCGTGATGCGCGTGTACTTCGAGAAGCCGCGCACCACGGTCGGCTGGAAGGGACTGATCAACGACCCGTACCTGGACGAGAGCTTCCGCATCGACGAAGGCCTGCGCATCGCCCGCCAGCTGCTGATCGACATCAACCGCATGGGCCTGCCGGCGGGCAGCGAGTTCCTCGACGTGATCTCGCCGCAGTACATCGGCGACCTGATTTCCTGGGGCGCCATCGGCGCGCGCACCACCGAAAGCCAGGTGCACCGCGAACTCGCCTCGGGCCTGTCGGCGCCCATCGGCTTCAAGAACGGCACGGACGGCAACATCCGCATCGCCACCGACGCCATCCAGGCGGCGGCGCGCGGCCATCACTTCCTGTCGGTGCACAAGAACGGCCAGGTCGCGATCGTGCAGACCAACGGCAACCGCGACTGCCACGTGATCCTTCGCGGCGGCAAGGCGCCCAACTACGACGCCGCCAGCGTCGAGGCCGCCTGCAAGGACCTGGAAGCCGCCAAGCTGCCGCCCACGCTGATGGTCGACTGCAGCCACGCCAACAGCTCCAAGCAGCACCAGAAGCAGATCGACGTGGCCAAGGACATCGCCGCTCAGATCGCTGACGGCTCCAAGCGCGTCTTCGGCGTGATGGTCGAAAGCCACCTGCAGCCGGGCGCCCAGAAGTTCACGCCGGGCAAGGACCAGCTCTCGGGCCTCGAATACGGCAAGAGCATCACCGACGCCTGCCTGGGCTGGGAAGACTCGGTGCAGGTGCTGGACACGCTCTCGCAAGCGGTCAAGCGCCGCCGGGGGTGAGCGGGCCCTAGAGCAATCCGGCCAGGTCGGGCCAGTGGTGCCGCATCGACGCAGCCTCGTCGCTGTCGGACGGCACCAGGGAGAAATCGGCGAAGTCGAAGCCTGGCCCGACCATGCAGGCGACCAGCGTGTAGTCGCCCGAGCTGTGGCTCTGGATCGGCTGCGCCGCCTGCCACTGGCCGGCGGGCACCACGTGCTGGGGGCGAGTGCCATGGATGTCGACCGGGCCCAGCCGCGTGTGCGCCGGCGCGGTCCGCATCGCGGCGTCGCAGGTCCACAGCGCGAGCGGCACGCCTTCGAGGTGCACCCAGACTTCGTCGGACAGCACCCGGTGCCAGCGCGAATGCTGGCCCGCCTCGAGCAGGTAATAGATGCTGGTCAGCGCGCTGCGCGGCGGGCGGCCATCGGCCGGCGTGACGCTCGATGTGGAGCGGAACACCTCGGCGTACCAGCCCCCTTCGGGGTGCGACTGCAGCTTCAGCGTCTCGATCAATTCGCGGGCACGGGCGGCGGGCATGGCGGTCATGATGCGGCCGCCGCGCGCAGGGCGGCAAGCAGTTTGTCGTGCACGCCGCCGAAGCCGCCGTTGCTCATGCAGACGATGTGATCGCCCGGCCGGGCCGCGGCGACGATCTGCTTCACCAGCGGCTCGATGGCCCCCGCGACCTGCGCGCGATCGCCCATCGGCGCGAGCGCGGCGGCCACGTCCCAGTCGAGGCCGGCCGTGTGGCAGAACGACAGGTCGGCCGATTCCAGGCTCCACGGCAACTGCGCCGCCATGACGCCCAGCTTCATCGTGTTGCTGCGTGGTTCGAAGGCAGCGAGGATGCGCTCACTTTTGCGGCCAGCGTCGTCCAACTTCTTGCGCAGGCCGTCGAGCGTGGTGCGGATCGCGGTGGGGTGGTGGGCGAAGTCGTCGTAGACCGTGATCGCGCCGCCGTTGCCTTCGACCGTGCCGCGCAGTTCCATGCGCCGGCGCACGTTGCGGAAGCTGCCGAGCGCCCGGGCCGCGTCGGCCGGCGCCACGCCCACATGCTCGGCCGCGGCAATGGCGGCCAGCGCATTCATCTGGTTGTGCAGTCCGGAAAGCTCCCATTCGACCCGGCCGACCGCCTCGCCGCGCAGCAGCACCTCGAAGGCGTCGTGGGTGCCGCGTGCCTGCCACTCGCCGCCCGCGCCGAAGCGCGCGAGTTCGCTCCAGCAGCCCTGGGCCAGCACGCGCTGCAGGCTTTCCTCGGTGGCGTTCACCACCAGCCGGCCGGTGCCGGGCACGGTGCGCACGAGGTGGTGGAACTGGCGTTCGATGGCGGCAAGGTCGTCGAAGATGTCCGCGTGGTCGAACTCCAGGTTGTTCAGCACCGCGGTGCGCGGCCGGTAGTGCACGAACTTGCTGCGTTTGTCGAAGAAGGCCGTGTCGTACTCGTCGGCCTCGATGACGAAGGCAGGGCCGTCGCCCAGCCGGGCCGAGACGCCGAAGTCCAGCGGCACGCCGCCCACCAGGAAGCCGGGGGACTTGCCGCCCTTTTCAAGGATCCAGGCAAGCATCGAGGTGGTGGTTGTCTTGCCGTGGGTGCCAGCCACCGCCAGCACATGGCGGCCCAGCAGAACGTGTTCGGCCAGCCACTGCGGGCCGCTGGTGTAGGGCTTGCCGGCGTCGAGGATGGCTTCCATCAGCGGGAACTTGGGGCTCCCGTCGGCCAGCCGCGCGCGGGAGACCACGTTGCCGACCACGAACATGTCAGGGGCCAGCGAGAGCTGGTCGGCACCGAAGCCCTCGATCAGGTCGATGCCTAGGGCGCGCAACTGGTCGCTCATCGGGGGGTACACGCCGGCGTCACAGCCCGTGACCCGGTGGCCGGCTTCGCGGGCGAGGGCGGCCACTCCGCCCATGAAGGTGCCGCAGATACCCAGGATATGAATGTGCATCGGTCGATTCTAGGTAAGCGGTGTGCAGGCCCTTCGGCGGGGGCGCCCGTTTGTCCCGTGCCGCGTACTGATGTTCATGTGAGGGGCGCCTACTGCGGGCAAAATGCCCCGATGGACACGTCCAAGCGTGAAATCGCCGCCGCAGCAGCCCGCCTCGTCGTGGAGGAGGGGCTCGAATACGGCCCGGCCAAGCGGCGGGCCTTGCGCGACCTAGGGCTTTCGACGCGCACCGCGCTGCCGAACAACGACGAGGTCGAAGCCGAGGTGCGCGAGTACATCGAGCTCTTCTGCGCCGACACGCAGCCACAGGAATTGCACGCATTGCGCCTGCTCGCGCTCGAATGGATGGAGCGCATGGCTGTCTTCCGCCCTCATGTGGGCGGCGCCGTCTGGCACGGAACGGCCACGCGGCTGTCAGACATTTATATTCAGTTGTTCTGCGATGATCCCAAATCGGCGGAGATAGCCCTGATCGATCACCACGTGGACTACGAACCGCGCATGGTGACCGGCTTCCACGGCGAGCAGGTCGAGGCCCTGAGCGTGCATGCGCCGAGCCGCACGCTCGGCGAGGAAATCGGCGTGCACCTGCTGGTGTACGACCTCGACGACCTGCGCGGCGCCCTGAAGCCCGATGCCCAGGGGCGCGTGCCGCGCGGCGACCTGCCCGCATTGCGCCGACTGATTGAACGAGAAAAGGACAAGTGAATGACTTCTTCGCCCACCCGACGCGGCATGCTCTATGCCGGCGTGGCGGCCGCGGCCGCGGCGGCCGGGTTCGGTGGCGCCTGGTGGAAGGAGCGCAGTGCAGGGGGCGGTGCGGGCGGCAAGGAGATGCTCGACGCAGCCTTCTGGGCCCAGAGCTTCGAGCGTCCGGAGGGCGGTGACCTCGTCCTGTCGAGCCTGCGGGGCAAGCCGCTGCTGCTGAACTTCTGGGCGACATGGTGCCCGCCCTGCGTCGAGGAAATGCCGATGATCGACGCCTTCTTTCGTCAAAATGGCGCGAATGGATGGCAAGTGATCGGATTGGCCATCGATCAGCCGAGCGCCGTGCGCAAGTTCCTGCAGCGCACGCCGGTCACCTATCCCACGGGCCTGGCCGGCCTGCAGGGCACCGAACTGGTCAAGAACCTGGGCAACACGGGCGGCGGACTGCCTTTCACGCTGGTCCTGAACGCGAACGGCTCCGTGGCCGCCCGTAAAATGGGCAAGCTCGAAGCGACCGACCTGGAGACTTGGCGGCGTGAACTGGTTCATGGTTAGAATCAGTTCCTTACGCTGGCGTTAGACGCCGAACGCCGAAAATCACCGATTTTCGAACAAGTTATATCCTGAAGACCGGCACAGCCGGCACTGGAGTCCCATGGATCTGCGCAAACTCAAGACACTGATCGATCTGGTGTCCGAATCGAATATTTCCGAACTGGAAATCACGGAAACCGAAGGCAAGGTTCGCATCGTCAAGGGCGGCGGCGCCGCTCCGGTGCAGTATGTGCAAACCCTGGCCGCGCCTCAGGCCGCTGCGGCCGCGCCGGCCGCGGCCGTCAGCGCCCCGGCGGCTCCCGCCGCGGCCGCTGCGCCCACCACCGAGGCCGCGCCGTCCGGCCATGCGGTGAAATCGCCGATGGTCGGCACTTTCTACCGTTCGTCGAGCCCGGGCGCCCCGGCATTCGTCGAGGTCGGCAGCAAGGTCAACGAGGGCGACACCCTCTGCATCATCGAGGCGATGAAGATCCTCAACGAAATCGAGGCCGACAAGTCCGGCACCATCACCCAGATCCTCGGCGAAAACGGCCAGGCGGTCGAATACGGACAGCCGCTGTTCATCATCGAGTAAGCATGTTCAAGAAGATTCTGGTTGCGAACCGGGGGGCTCGCGCCTCGGCGCGGACGGGCGAAGGCCGTCAAATTGCCATGGCACGCGCAGCGTGCGGGCGATGCAGCCGCGGGGGTGCACATGTTTAAGAAGATCCTGGTTGCGAATCGCGGCGAAATCGCCCTCCGGATCCAGCGCGCCTGCAGCGAGCTCGGCATCAAGGCCGTGATGGTCTATTCCGAGGCCGACCGCGACGCCAAGTACATCAAGCTCGCCGAAGAGGCTGTCTGCATCGGGCCGGCTCCCTCGGCGCAGAGCTACCTCAACATGCCGGCGATCATCTCGGCGGCCGAGGTGACCGACGCCGAGGCGATCCACCCCGGCTACGGCTTCCTGAGCGAGAACGCGAACTTCGCCGAGCGCGTGGAGCAAAGCGGCTTCCAGTTCATCGGCCCCACGCCCGACAACATCCGCACCATGGGCGACAAGGTGTCGGCCAAGCAGGCGATGATCAAGGCCGGCGTGCCCTGCGTGCCCGGCTCCGAAGGCGAGCTCTCGGACGACGCTGCCACCAACAAGCGCATCGCGCGAGCCATCGGCTACCCGGTCATCATCAAGGCCGCCGGCGGCGGCGGTGGCCGCGGCATGCGCGTGGTGCACACCGAGGCGGCGCTGGTCAACGCGATCCAGATGACGAAGGCGGAAGCCCAGGCGGCCTTCAACAATCCGGCCGTGTACATGGAGAAGTTTCTCCAGAACCCGCGCCACATCGAGATCCAGGTGCTGGCCGACAAGCACAAGAACGCCGTCTACCTCGGCGAGCGCGACTGCTCCATGCAGCGCCGCCACCAGAAGGTGATCGAGGAGTCGCCCGCGCCCGGCATCCCGCGCAAGCTGATCGAGAAGATCGGAGAGCGCTGCGCCGCGGCCTGCAAGAAGATCGGCTACCGCGGCGCCGGCACCTTTGAGTTCCTCTATGAGAACGGCGAGTTCTACTTCATCGAGATGAACACGCGCGTGCAGGTGGAGCACCCGGTGACCGAGTTCACCACCGGCATCGACATCGTCAAGACGCAGATCATGGTCGCGGCGGGTGAGCGCCTGCCGTTCACGCAGCGCCAGATCCAGATGAACGGCCACGCCATCGAGTGCCGCATCAACGCGGAAGACGCCTGGAAGTTCATTCCCTCGCCGGGCCGCATCACCATGTGGCACCCGCCGGGCGGCCCGGGCGTGCGCGTCGACTCGCATGCGTACACCAACTACTTCGTGCCGCCGAACTACGACTCGATGATCGGCAAGATCATCGTCTACGGCGACACGCGCGAGCAGGCGATGGCGCGCATGCGCACGGCGCTGAACGAGACGGTGATCGAAGGCATCCAGACCAACATCCCGCTGCACCGCGAGCTGATGGTCGACGCCAAGTTCATGAGCGGCGGTACCAACATCCACTATTTGGAAGAGTGGCTGGCCGCACACAAGCGCTGAGCCTGGAACATCGCGATGTTTGAACTTCGCCTCATGGCGCCGGAAGACCGGGTCGAGACGCTGTGCGAAGCGCTCGATGCGCTCGACGCATTGAGCGTGTCGGTGGAAGACGCCGACGCGCAGACCGATGCGGAGCAGGCGCTGTTCGGCGAGCCTGGCATGCCGCCGCCCAAGGAGGGCTGGCAGCGTTCGCGCGTGATCGCGCTCTTTCCCGACGAGGCGCAGGCCAAGGACGCCGCTTCGGTGCTCGCGCTGCAGGACTTCTTTGACGAAGGCTGCGAGGTGCTCGGCATCGCGACGGTGCCCGAGCAGGACTGGGTGCGCCTGACGCAATCGCAGTTCGCGCCCGTCGAAGTCACGCCCGAGTTCTGGATCGTGCCGACCTGGCATGAGCCGCCCGAGCAGGCGAAGCAGGTGATCAGGCTCGATCCGGGCCTGGCCTTCGGCACCGGTACGCATCCCACCACCCGCATGTGCCTGCGCTGGATCGCGACGCGAGGCGAGGGGGCCCTGGCCGGCAGGCGCGTGCTCGACTACGGCTGCGGGTCCGGCATCCTGGCGATCGGCGCCGCGAAGTTCGGCTCCACCGACATCGATGCCGTCGACATCGACGAAGCAGCGGTCTCCTCGACCGTGCTCAACGCCGAAGCCAACGGCGTGAAGCTCAAGGCCGGCCTGCCCGACGCCGCCAAGGGCGAATACGACATCGTGCTGGCCAACATCCTGGCCACGCCGCTCAAGCTGCTCGCGCCGCTGCTGCGCGGCCATGTGAAGTCGGGCGGCTCGCTCGTCATGGCCGGCATCCTCGAACGCCAGGCCGACGAACTGAAGGAAGCCTACGCACCGTACGCGGTGCTCGAAGTCAGCGACAGCGAGGACGGCTGGATCCTCATGACGGCCCGCTGCTGAGTTGCTGCGGCGCACGCGGCCGGTTTCTTGCGTGGCCTTGAGCCCCTCGCGCGGCGAGGGCCCAACCCTACAATCGCCCGGTCATGAGTCTCGTCACGCGCTGCCCTGCCTGCACCACCACCTTCAAGGTGGTGCGCGACCAGCTTCGCATCTCGGATGGCTGGGTGCGCTGCGGCCGTTGCAGCAACGTGTTCGACGCGACGCTCGACCTGCACGAGACATCCGAAGGGACCGGCGGGACAGCGGTCGCGCCTGGTGGGTCGCCGGCGGTGCAGGGCAGTGGCTTCATGCCGGGGCTGGTCGAGCAGCCTGCTGCGGAGCCGGCGCCTTCGCCCGAGCCTCCCGCGCCTTCGCCTGCACCGGAACCCTTGCCCCCGGCCGAGCCCGGACTCGAGGAGCCGGAGCAACCCCTGTCGTCATCCGCCGAGGATGCGGACTTCTTTGACGACGAGCCCGAGCATCAGCGCCAGCGCAAGGATTGGCTCACGGACGAGGAGCACCTGCTTCCGCCGGATGCCCTGGTGCTCGACCCCACGCCGAAGACCGTGTCGCCGCTGGTGCAGTCGCCGCCTCCTGCCCCGGCGTCGCCGCTGCCCGCGTTCTCGCTGACCCTGCCCGAGCACGGCCTCGCCGCCGACGAGCCGTGGTCCGACCTCGACGCCACGCAGCCCGCCTGGAAGCCACCGCCGAGCACGCTGCCGCCGTTTCCGAACATCGACCTGAATCTCGCGTCTCCGCCGCCCGCGCCGCCACCACCGGCGCCGCCGCTGCCGGTTACGCCGCGCATCGTCAAGACGCGCACGCTCATCCAGCGTGCGAGCGATGACGACGCCGCCGACGACGGTGGTGCCGCGGACGAACGCGAGCAACTGGAGAAGGAACACGACCAGGTCCAGATGCAGAAGGCGCTGCGCCGGGCTCGTGCAAAGTCGGCCAAGATCGCAAGCGCCAAGGCGCGCGAGGAGCGTGCGGCCGCGAAGGCATCGCCGGCCCTGGTGGTGCGGGAAGAGACCGAAAGCGGAGCCGACGAGCCCGATCCGGTGCTCTCGCCGATCTTCGAGCCGCCGCCGGGGCATCCCTTCGCGGAGGACGACGAGCCGCTGGAAAAGGCACCGGGCTTCTGGCAGCGCAGGGGTGTGCGGGTGCTGCTGGTCCTGCTGGCGGTTCTTGCGGCGCTGTTGCTGGTTCTGCAGATCGTTCGCCATGAACGGGACGGCATCGTCGCGCGCCAGCCCAACCTGCGGCCCGCGCTTGCGGCGCTGTGCCAGTACACCGGCTGCGAGCTCGGCGCGCTGCGCCAGATCGGCGACATCGTGATCGAAGGCGCGGCCTTCGCGCGCGAGAAGAGCGGCGGCAACGACTACCGCCTGAGCTTCACCCTGCGCAACGGCGCCACGGTGCCGCTCGCGATGCCGGCCGTCGAGCTCTCGCTGCTCGACACGCAGGAGCGCGCCGTGGTGCGCCGCGTGCTGATGCCGGCGGACTACGGCGCTCCGGCCGTGTTGCAGGCGCGCGCGGATCGCGCGGCCTCGCTGCCCCTGACCTTGTCCGCTTCGGAAGCGGCGGCGCTGCCGCCCGTCGCGGGCTATCGCGTCGAGGCTTTCTATCCCTGAGCGGGGCGCGTGCGCGCGTGTGTCCTTCTCGCTTTCATCCATCACTCAACACACCAACGGCTAACCATGGCAGCAGTGATTTGCGGTTCCCTCGCATTCGACACCATCATGACTTTCGAGGGCCGGTTCGCCGACCAGATCCTTCCTGATCAGTTGCACATCCTCAATGTGTCGTTCCTGGTGCCGACGCTACGCCGCGACTTCGGCGGCTGCGCGGGCAACATCGCCTACAGCCTCAATGCGCTGGGCGGCACGGCGCTGCCTATGGCCACGCTGGGCAGCGACGGCGCCACGTACCTCGAGCGCATGCGCTCGCTGGGCATCAGCACGGAGTTCGTGCGCCAGCTCGATGACACCTTCACCGCGCAGGCGATGATCATGAGCGACGTCGACAACAACCAGATCACCGCCTTCCACCCCGGCGCGATGCAGCAGGCGCACGTCACCAAGGTGGCTGCGCGCGAGGACATCAAGCTCGGCATCATCGCCCCCGATGGCCGCGACGCGATGCTGCAGCACGCTGAGCAGTTCGCCGCAGCGGGCATCCCGTTCGTGTTCGATCCGGGCCAGGGCCTGCCGATGTTCGACGGCGAGGCGCTGCGCCATTTCGTCGATCTGGCGAGCTGGGTGGTGGTGAACGATTACGAAGGAAAGATGCTGTCGCAGCGCACCGGCTGGAGCCTTGCGGAGATCTCCAGGCGCGTGCGCGGCCTCGTGGTCACGCTGGCGGCCGAGGGCTGCGAGATCTGGACCGATGGCGAGCGCGAGCACGTGCCGGGCGTGGTGGCCACCGAGGTGGTCGAGCCCACGGGTTGCGGCGACGCATGGCGTGGCGCGCTGCTCTTCGGTCTGGAAAAGGGCTGGCCGCTCGCACAGTGCGCGGCGCTGGGCAACAAGGTCGGCGCGATCAAGATTGCGCAGCGTGGCCCGCAGAACTACGAGATCGATCGCAAGGCGCTGGGCGTCTGATCTTCTCTTTGAGAGAGCGCCTGGAAGGGCGATAGGGGCGATAAAAAAAGCCCGGCACCGTGAGGTGCCGGGCTTTTTGCCTTCAAGGCCGCTGAGAAACTCAGGGCTTGCTGGCCGTGGGGAACGGCCAGGCTGCCTGGGGGTTCAGCGTCGTTTGCGCCGCAGGGGCAGGCGCTACGGCGGCAGCCTTGGCAGGAGCAGCGGCCTTGGGAGCCTTCTTCGCAGCAGGCTTCTTGGCAGCAGGCTTTTTCGCGGCTTTCTTGGCCGCAGCCTTTTTGGCAGGGGCCTTCTTGGCAGCAGCCTTCTTCGCAGGCGCCTTCTTGGCAGCGGCCTTCTTCGCAGGCGCCTTCTTCGCTACGGCCTTCTTGGCAGGAGCCTTCTTCGCTACGGCCTTCTTGGCAGGAGCCTTCTTGGCAGCGGCCTTCTTCGCCGGTGCTGCCTTCTTCGCTGCTACCTTCTTTGCCGGAGCCTTCTTGGCCGCGACCTTCTTGGCCGGTGCCTTCTTGGCGGCTACCTTTTTGGCAGGAGCCTTCTTGGCGGCGACGGCCTTCTTAGCCGGAGCCTTCTTTGCAGCGGCTTTCTTAGCCGGAGCTTTCTTTGCAGTTGCCATTTCTATTTCTCCTTGATCAAGTTGAAAAAATCAACCTATTGAAGCACTCCACGCACGTTGGGTAACGTGAAGCGATTCATGGTGTTGGAATCTTTGCTCCAGCACCATGAACACCTGAGCCCTCGTCCATGCCGCGCTCTTCGGCGCGATCGGTGGCAAGGGCAATTCTTGAATTCATTAATTCTTTTCGAAAGATTCAATCCCAGGAGAGCGCACCACCCGACTGGTATTCGATCACGCGGGTTTCGAAGAAATTGCGCTCTTTCTTCAGGTCAATCATTTCGCTCATCCACGGGAACGGATTTTCTTCGTTCGGGAAGAGCGTTTCGAGGCCGATCTGCTGTGCACGCCGGTTGGCGATGTAGCGCAGGTAGCCCTTGAACATGGAGGCGTTCATGCCGAGCACGCCACGGGGCATGGTGTCTTCGGCGTATCTGTATTCGAGCTCGACGGCGCGCAGGAAGAGCGCCTTGATCTCCGCCTTGAACTCCGCCGTCCAGAGGCCGGGGTTCTCGAGCTTGAGCTGGTTGATCAGGTCGATGCCGAAATTGCAGTGCATCGACTCGTCGCGCAGGATGTACTGGTACTGCTCGGCGGCGCCGGTCATCTTGTTCTGGCGGCCCAGCGCGAGGATCTGCGTGAAGCCGACGTAGAAGAAGAGGCCTTCCATCAGGCAGGCGAACACGATGAGCGACTTCAGCAGCTTCTGGTCGGCCTCGGGCGTGCCGGTGTGGAAGTTGGGGTCGCTGATGGCGTCGATGAACGGGATCAGGAACTGGTCCTTCTCGCGGATCGACGGCACTTCGTTGTAGGCGTTGAAGATCTCGCTCTCGTCCAGGCCGAGCGACTCTACGATGTACTGGTACGCGTGCGTGTGGATCGCTTCCTCGAAAGCCTGGCGCAGCAGGAACTGGCGGCATTCGGGCGCCGTGATGTGGCGGTAGGTGCCCAGCACGATGTTGTTGGCGGCCAGCGAGTCGGCGGTCACGAAGAAGCCGAGGTTGCGCTTGACGATGCGGCGCTCGTCCTCGCTCAGGCCGTTCGGATCTTTCCAGAGCGCGATGTCGCGCGTCATGTTCACTTCCTGCGGCATCCAGTGGTTGGCGCAGGTGGCGAGGTACTTCTCCCACGCCCACTTGTACTTGAACGGCACCAGCTGGTTGACGTCGGTCTGGCCGTTGATGATGCGCTTGTCCGAAGCCTTGACGCGCTGGGTGGATTGGGCGGCGATTGCGGGCGTTGCTGCTGCAGGAGCGGCGGTGGCAACCGGGCGCACCTGCGCGCCGTCATCGAGCGTGCTGAAGGTGCGGAGGGCGGGTTGCGCAATCGAAGACGAAGCCGGAGCGTCCACCGAACGGCCTGCGGGCAATCCGCCGGTCGATGCGTTGTGGTGCTGCAAACCTTGTTGCATATCCTTTGGTAAGGAGGGCTTGACTTCTTCGTCCCAGGTCAACATAGAAAAATCCAATGCTCAAATTATCGGAGTAACGATGTGAGTTGCAAAGTGCTCGTTCACATCGCACGCCATTTATGTGGTTGTTATGTTGCTCGCATGCATCGCGCGATGTCAGTCAATGCCTTGATTGATTGAACGTCGCGCGATTTCGCGAGCACCTCACTGAGTTGTTGTCGCGAGCACCGAAGCGTTTATTGGCACGCTTCGCAGGTCGGATCGTCCACGCCGCAGAACGCGATGTCGGTGGCGGGAATCGCGCTCATCTGCGCCTTTGCCGCAGCAGCAGCGGCTTCGAGCGCGCTCATGCCGGAGGAAGAAGTCGCTTCGCCGTTGCCCGACGACACCGCGTTGAGGCGGCCCGACTGCACCGTCGACTTCTCTGCGTGCGTCGCGCTCTGCGTGCGCAGGTAGTACGTGGTCTTCAGGCCGCGCAGCCATGCGAGCTTGTAGGTGTCGTCGAGCTTCTTGCCCGATGCGCCGGCCATGTAGATGTTCAGCGACTGCGCCTGGTCGATCCACTTCTGGCGACGCGCGGCGGCTTCCACCAGCCACGTGGTCTCGATCTCGAACGCGGTGGCGTAGAGCGCCTTCACGTCCTGCGGCACGCGGTCGATGGGGCGCAGCGAACCGTCGAAGTGCTTCAGGTCCATCACCATCACGTCGTCCCACAGGCCCAGGCGCTTGAGGTCGCGCACCAGGTAGTGGTTGATCACGGTGAATTCGCCCGACAGGTTCGACTTGACCGAGAGGTTGCCGAAGCAGGGCTCGATCGAGGCGTCCACGCCGATGATGTTCGAGATGGTCGCGGTCGGAGCAATCGCCACGCAGTTCGAGTTGCGCATGCCGTCGGCCTTGATCTTCGAGCGCAGCGCGTCCCAGTCGAGGGTGGCCGAGCGGTCGACCTCGACGTAGCCGCCGCGCTGCTTCTCGAGCAGGTCGAGCGAGTCGATCGGCAGCACGCCCTTGTCCCACAGCGAGCCCTTGTAGCTCGAGTACTTGCCGCGTTCCTTGGCCAGCTCGGTCGAGGCCCAGTAGGCGTGGTAGCAGATGGCTTCCATCGACTCGTCGGCGAACTGCACGGCTTCCTGCGAAGCGTAGGGAATGCGCAGTTCGTACAGCGCGTCCTGGAAGCCCATCAGGCCCAGGCCGACCGGACGGTGGCGCAGGTTCGAGTCGCGCGCCTTCTTCACGGCGTAGTAGTTGATGTCGATCACGTTGTCGAGCATGCGCATCGCGGTCGACACGGTCTTCTTCAGCTTCTCCTGGTCGACCTTGCCGTCCTTCAGGTGCTGCAGCAGGTTCACCGAACCCAGGTTGCACACGGCGGTTTCGGTGTCGCTGGTGTTCAGCGTGATCTCGGTGCACAGGTTGGACGAGTGCACGACGCCGGCGTGCTGCTGCGGCGAGCGCACGTTGCAGGCATCCTTGAACGTGATCCAGGGGTGGCCGGTCTCGAACAGCATCGTGAGCATCTTGCGCCACAGATCGGTGGCCTGGATGGTGCGGCTCGGCTTGATCTCGCCGCGGGCAGCCTTCTCTTCGTAGGCGACGTAGGCCTTCTCGAACTCGGCGCCGAACAGGTCGTGCAGGTCGGGCACGTTGGAGGGCGAGAACAGCGTCCAGGTGCCCTTTTCCATCACGCGGCGCATGAACAGGTCAGGGATCCAGTTGGCTGTGTTCATGTCGTGCGTGCGGCGGCGGTCGTCGCCGGTGTTCTTGCGCAGCTCCAGGAACTCCTCGATGTCGAGGTGCCAGGTTTCGAGGTAGGTGCAGACGGCGCCCTTGCGCTTGCCGCCCTGGTTCACGGCCACGGCCGTGTCGTTCACCACCTTCAGGAAGGGCACCACGCCCTGCGATTCGCCGTTCGTGCCCTTGATGTGGCTGCCGAGCGCGCGAACGCGGGTCCAGTCGTTGCCCAGGCCGCCGGCGAACTTCGACAGCAGCGCGTTTTCCTTGATCGACTCATAGATGCCGTCCAGGTCGTCGGGCACCGTGGTCAGGTAGCAGCTCGACAGCTGCGAGCGCAGCGTGCCGGCGTTGAACAGCGTGGGCGTGCTCGACATGAAGTCGAACGAAGACAGCACCTCGTAGAACTCGATGGCGCGCGCTTCGCGGTCGATCTCGTTGAGCGACAGGCCCATGGCCACGCGCATGAAGAAGGCCTGCGGCAGCTCGATGCGGGTCTTGCGCACGTGCAGGAAGTAGCGGTCGTACAGGGTCTGCAGGCCGAGGTAGTCGAACTGGTTGTCGCGCTCGGGTTTCAGGGCCGCGCCCAGGCGGGGCAGGTCGTACTGCAGCAGCTTCTCGTCGAGCAGGTCGTTGTCCACGCCCTTCTTGATGAACTGCGGGAAGTAGTCGGCGTAGGCGGATGCGCGTTCGGCGGGCAGCACTTCGCGGCCGATGATCTCCTTGAAGATCGTGTGCAGCAGCAGGCGTGCGGTGGCGAAGGTGTAGTCGGGGTCTTTTTCGATCAGCGTACGGGCCGCCAGGATCGAGGCCTTGTAGACCTCGTCGAGCGGCACGCCGTCGTACAGGTTGCGCATCGTCTCGGCGACGATGGGAGCGGCCGTGATGCTGTCGCCCAGGCCTTCGCAGGCCGACTCGATCAGGCTCTTGAGCTCGTTCAGGTCGAGCGCGACCAGCTCGCCCTTGTCCAGCACGTGCAGCGCGGGAGCGGCCGGCACTTCCTGCTCGCCCTGCTTCGAGCGCTCCTGCGTGCGGCGCTCGCGGTACAGCACGTAGGCGCGGGCGATCTCATGGTGGCCGCCGCGCATCAGGCCGAGCTCGACCTGGTCCTGCACGTCCTCGATGTGGAAGGTGCCGCCGCCCGGACGGGAACGCACCAGCGCGCGGATCACGCCCTGCGTGAGCGTGTCGACCGTCTCGCGCACGCTGGCCGATGCCGCGCCCTGCGTGCCGTGCACGGCCAGGAAGGCCTTCATCATCGCGATGGCGATCTTGTTCGGCTCGAAGGGAACGACGGCGCCGTTGCGGCGGATGATCTGGTAGTGGGCCAGGTTCTGGCCGGCGGGGGAGCCAGCAGTGTCTCGCTGCTGCTGCGACGGCGTGGAGGGGATGGCACGCGGGGTCGATTGGGGGTTCAGGGCTGTTTGCATTCGCTTCCTCTCAGTTGGCAATTCTTGTTGGATGGCGGCACCTGGCCCGGCGCCGCACCGGTGTACGGTACCGGACGGGGGACACTATATCTAGGGTGCACGGGGCGTACAACCCACTAGATGTAGCGTTTTCCAATGGATACAAGGATTGCCGGTATTACTTCCGCAATAGAACACCTGCAAAGATGCCCCATGAATACTGGCCTATGGTCCTGCAACCCGCATGGGCCGTGGCTTGCAGGCCGATTTGGGCCTGCAGGGCGCATGGTTGCTGCATCGCGCGTTTGAAAGATTCTCTTTGCTGCGGCGCATGAGCGTCGCATCGCAAGCCGCCGCGCGATTGAAAAAATTAGCGCCGGATCACCTGCTCGGGAAACATCTGTGGATTCCAGCCGAGCTGTTCGCGCAGCAGGCGCCAGTCGAAGCCGGCGCCCGGGTCCTGCTTGCGCCCCGGCGCGACGTGCTCGTGGCCGGCGATGTGCCCGACCGGAAAATGCTGCGCGATGGCGGCGCACAGGCTCGCGAGCGTCTCGTATTGAGGCTCCTCGAAGGGCTGGCCTTCCAGGCCCTCCAGCTCGATGCCGATGGAGTAGTCGTTGCAGTTTTCGCGGCCGCGCCAGGACGACACGCCCGCATGCCAGGCGCGGTCGTCGCAGCTCACGAACTGCCAGAGTTCGCCGTTGCGCCGCACGTAGAAATGCGACGAAACCTCCAGCCCGCGTAGGGCCTGGAAGTAGGGGTGCGCGTTCCAGTCGAGCCGGTTGGTGAAAAGCCTCTGCACCTCGTCGCCGCCGTACTCGCCGGGCGGCAGGCTGATCGAGTGCAGCACGATGAGGTCGATCTGCGCGCCCCGCGGCCGGGGCCCGAAGTTGGGAGAGGGCAGGGCTTTCGCGAAGCGGTACCAGCCGGCCCGCCAGAGTGCGTCGCCAGACGCCGGGGGGGCTTCTTCAGTCGTCGGCATGGCTGCTGTTCGCACCATCGTCGCCGTTGGGCGTGGTGATGCCCAGTCGCGCGATGCGGTAGCGGATCTGGCGCAGGCTCATGCCCAGCCGGGCGGCGGCGGCAGTGCGGTTGAAGCCGCTCTCGTGCAGCGCGCGCACGAGAATCTCGCGCTCCTGCTGGTCGAGGTAGGCCTGCAGGTCGGAGGGCAGCGGCGGCGGCGCGGCCCTGGGCGGTGCCACCACGGGCGCACTCGGCGCCGGTGCCGGCACGGCAAGCGCATCGGCACCGACGGGCGACAGCGGGGCTGGCGCGGAGGACGCGGCAGCTTCGGCCGCGGCCGTGAAGCCGCCCATCAGATCCAGATGCAGCTCGTCGCCGTCGTTCAGCGCCACCGCGCGGTGCAGCAGGTTCTCGAGCTCGCGCACGTTGCCGTTCAGCGGATGCTGCGCGAGGCGGCGCAGCAGTTCGTCAGACAGGTGCGGCACCGGCAGCCCGCCGTCTTGTGCGATGCGCGAAAGCAGCGCGTTGCACAGCGCGGGCAGGTCCTCGCGGCGGTCGCGCAATGCGGGCACCGCGATCTCGATCACGTTGAGGCGGTAGAAGAGGTCTTGCCGGAAGCGGCCTGCCTGCACTTCGGAGTGCAGGTCCTTGTGGGTGGCGCTGACGATGCGCACGTCGACGGCTTCTTCCTGCGTCGAGCCGATCGAGCGCACGCTGCGCTCCTGGATCGCGCGCAACAGCTTCGACTGCATCGCCAGCGGCAGGTCGCCGATTTCGTCGAGGAACAGCGTGCCGCCGCGCGCGGCCTGGAAGTAGCCGTCGCGATCCTGCGAGGATCCGGTGTACGAGCCCTTCTTCGCCCCGAAGAACTCGGCCTCGAGCAGGTTCTCGGGAATCGCGCCGCAGTTCACCGCGACGAAGGGCCCTTCGCTGCGCTGGCTGCAGGCATGCACCGCGCGCGCGACCAGTTCCTTGCCGGTGCCCGATTCGCCGCGCACCAGCACCGGCGCCATGCCCCGCGCCACCTTGGCGATGCGTGACTTGACCAGCCGCATCGGCTCCGATTCGCCCACCAGCCGGTCGAGCGCGGCGATGCCGGTGCCGGACGTGGGCGCCGCCTCTGCTTCGGCCCTGTTGCTTCCAGCGGGCGTCGCCTGCACAGGCTTGGCCAGCGGCTGCGGCGTCGTCCGCGCCTGCACGGCGGAAGCCACCACCGCGCGGAACTGCTTGAGGTCGACCGGCTTCGTGAGGTAGTCGAAGGCGCCGGCCTTCAGCGCCTCCACCGCGTTCTCGGCGGAGCCGTAGGCGGTCATCACCACGCAGCGCTCGCTGCGCTGATTCTTCTGGATGCGGTGGATGATTTCCATGCCCTGCCCGTCGGGCAGCCGCATGTCGGTGATCACCGCGTCGAAGCGCGCGGCCTCCAGGTGCTGCCAGGCTTCCGACACGCTGCCCGCCGCCTCGACGCGATAGCCCTCGCGCAGCAGCGTCAGCTCGTACAGCGTGCGCAGATCGGGCTCGTCGTCGATGACCAGGATCTGCGCCGGCCGCTGGGTGGAAGAAGAGGGGGAGTTGCTCACGGGCGCTATTGTGTCAGCCGGTTTTCGCTGGGGGCGAAGCTGACGAAGAATTCGTTGCCCTCGGGCCCGCCCGGCACCAGCGCGCGGCGCTCGTAGCCGATGGTGGCGCCGTGCCGCCGGCACAGTTCGCGGCACAGGAAAAGGCCCAGTCCGCTGGAGCGGCTTTCCGAAGAGAAGAACGGCTCGAACAGGTGCCGCTGCACCGCCGGTTCGAGCGGTGCGCCGTCGCTCCACACCATCAGGCTCGGGCGGCTGGTGCCGCTGCGCTGCAGCGCGGTCAGCACCTGGATCGAGCCCTCGCGCGTGCCGGCGTAGCGCGAGGCGTTGTCCAGCAGGTTCACGATCAGCCGGCGCAGGTGCTCGGCATCGAAGCGCACCTCGCTGGCGGGCGCGTCGAACGACATGAGCACGCCCTTGCGCTGCGTCTGGCGCACCCATTCCTCGGCCAGCACCTGCACCGCAGGGTCGAGCACCAGCTGCTCGCCGAGCGAGAGCACGCGCTGCTGGCGCGCGCGGGAAACGTCGAGCACGTCGTCCACGATGCGCGCCAGGCGCTGCGCGTTGTGCTGCACCATGCTCGTCAGCTTGCGGTGCGCGGGGTCGGTCAGGTCTTCGTTGAGCAGCGCGCTGGCCTGCGTGATGGCGGCCAGCGGGTTGCGGATCTCGTGCGCCACGGCGGCCGACATGCGGCCCATGGCCGCCAGCTTCTCGGTGCGGATGCGGGCCTCGAGCTCGCGCAGGTCCTGCAGGAACATCACGCACAGGCTGTCGGCGCGCTTCTCGCTCGCGGGCGTGAGGCGAGTGCGCACGCGCACCTCGCGCGCCGCGCCGCGCGCCTGCGCCACCGGAATTTCCTCCGTCTGCGGCGCCCGGCGCGCGAAGGTCTGGCGGGCCAGCGCGGCGAGTGCGTGCCAGGCCGGCTGCGCATGCAGCGGGAAGGGCAGCGTCAGCCTGGCCAGGCCCTGGCCGAGGATGGCGTCGGCCGCGGGGTTGGCCGCATGCACCAGGCCCTCGGCGTCGATCACCAGCACGCCTTCGCTCAGCGTCTCGATCACCAGGTCGTTGACCTGCGCCTGCATCTGCGCGCTGCTGCGGTTGCGCTGCGCCACCGCTTCCTCGCGCGCCAGCCGGCGGGCCATCTCGTGCGCGAGCAGCGCCACCACGAAGAATCCGGTGCCGGTGAGCGCCGCCTGCACGAAGCGCGGCGACGAATCGGCTGACTGCTGCAGCCAGTGCCAGCCCGCGTCGGCCAGCAGCAGCAGCGTGACGGTGGCAGTGGTGCCCAGGCTCACGATCATGGTGCCCAGCACCGCGCTCATGAGCACCGGCAGCGCGAACAGCGGCGTGTAGTTGACGTTGCCGCCCTGCAGCACCTGCAAGGCGGCGAAGGCCGCCAGGTCGATGCCGATGGTCATCAGCCACGACGCGGCGAAGCCCCGGATCGGCGGCTGGAAGCGCGAGTAGCGCATGCCCAGCCATGTCGCGGCCAGGTACAGCGCCGAGACGGCGATGGCCGCCGTCTGCATGGTCTGGCCGATCGCGAACGCCACGCCCTGCAGCAGCACCAGCACCAGCGCGACGAAGCAGCGCGCGCCCATGAAGCCGCGCCAGAGGCGGCCCAGCGCCGAGCTCTCGGCCGGGCCCTGGTCGAGCACGTCCCAGTCGGTGACCGGCTCGCCGCGCGACCACAGGGGCGTGCTCATTGCTGCGTGGCGGCTTCGCGGTGCGCGGTGCTGCAGTAGACCGCGCCGCCGGGGCCGGCGATGGCATCGGTCTCCGGCAGGTGCAGGCCGCAATGGGCGCAGCGCACCATGGCCTGCGGCTGGCTGGCGGCCGTGCGCTGCTGTTGCCGTGCCTTGGCCGCGCGCTCGCGCATGGCGTCGTGCATTTCTTCGCGCCGGTTCTTGCGCCAGAGCCAGATCGCGACCCAGAGCACCGCGAGGACGAGGAGGTATTTCATTTCAGGCGGGGGGGCGCGCGAGAACCACTTCGAGCACGAAGCGCGAGCCGACGTAGGCCAGCAGCAGCAGCGCCGAGCCGGCATAGAGCACGCGGCGCGCGGTCCGTCCGCGCCAGCCGAAGCGGGCGCGGCCGATCAGCAGGATCGCGAAGCTGATCCAGGCGAGCACCGAGAAGATGGTCTTGTGGTCCCATTTCCAGGCACGGCCGGCGGCGCCGTACAGCTGCTCGCTGAACAGCAGGCCCGCCAGCAGCGTGGCCGACAGCAGCACGAAGCCGGCGGTGACGAAGCGGAAGGTGAGCCGCTCGAGCGTGAGCAGCGGCACGCCGCCTTGCGGCTCCACGGCCGCGGCCAGGCGGATCTGCTTCTCTGCGCGGGTGATGAGCCAGGCGTGCACCACGGCGGCGCCGAAAAGGCCGTACGAGGCGATGCCCAGCGCCAGGTGCAGCGGCAGCCATGGCGAGGCCGTCACGTGCAGCGGCGTGCCGGGAAACAGGATGGCCAGCAGCACCGCGGCCGCGCCCAGCCAGGCGAGCGCGCGACGCACCTTCAGTTGCGGATACATGCGGCTTTCGACCGCGTAGACAGTGAGCACCAGCCAGGCCGTGACCGACAGCGCGGGCGCGAAACCGAAGCGCGGTTCGCTGCCGACGAGACCATGGGCGAGAGCGGCGGCGTGCAGCAGCCATGCGATCCCGAGCGTCCATTGGGTCGATTGGCGGCTGAATCTGGCGCCGGCGGCGGCGACAAAACCGTAGGCAACCGCGGTGGCGATGCCCAGAGCCACGCCGAGCGGGGAGGGGATCGCTAAAATCATCGGCCGGAGTTTAGCGTCTCGCTATTGCGTTCCCGGCGCCCGGCTTCAAGTTCTTTCCCGTCTCCCAGGCTTCTCATCCGGCCCGCGCCGCAGCGGGCAGCAAGGCATCTCCCTCATGGCCACCGCCCTCACAGAAAAGTTCTCCCGCCTCGTCAAGACGATGAGCGGCCAGGCCCGCATCACCGAAAGCAACGTGCAGGACATGCTGCGCGAGGTGCGCATGGCGCTGCTGGAAGCCGACGTGGCCCTGCCCGTCGTGCGCGATTTCGTCGCCCGCGTGAAGGAGAAGGCGCTCGGCCAGGAAGTGCTGGGCTCGCTCAAGCCGGGCCAGGCGCTGGTGGGCATCGTCAACCGCGAGCTCGCCGCCACCATGGGCGAGGGCGTTTCCGACATCAACCTCGCGGCCCAGCCGCCGGCGGTGATCCTGATGGCCGGCCTGCAGGGCGCCGGCAAGACCACCACCACCGCCAAGCTGGCCAAGCACCTGATCGAGAAGCGCAAGAAGAAGGTGCTCACCGTGTCGGGCGACGTGTATCGCCCCGCCGCCATCGAGCAGCTCAAGACCGTCACCAGGCAGGCCGGCGCCGAGTGGTTCCCGAGCACGCCCGACCAGAAGCCGCTGGACATCGCGCGCGCCGCGCTCGACCACGCCAGGCGCCACTATTTCGACGTACTGCTGGTCGACACGGCCGGCCGCCTGGCCATCGACGAAGTGCTGATGGCCGAAATCAAGCAGCTGCACGCGGCGCTCGACCCGGTCGAAACCCTATTCGTGGTCGACGCCATGCAGGGCCAGGACGCGGTCAACACCGCCAAGGCCTTCAAGGAAGCGCTGCCGCTCACCGGCATCATCCTGACCAAGACCGACGGCGATTCACGCGGCGGCGCGGCGCTGTCGGTGCGGCAGGTGACGGGCGTGCCGATCAAGTTCGCGGGCGTGAGCGAGAAGATCGACGGCCTGGAGGTGTTCGACGCCGAACGCCACGCGGGCCGCATCCTGGGCATGGGCGACATCGTGGCGCTGGTCGAGCAGGTCACGGCCGGTGTAGACGTGGCGGCGGCGCAGAAGCTCGCCGCCAAGGTCAAGAGCGGCGCGGGCTTCGACCTCAACGACTTCCTCGGCCAGCTGCAGCAGATGAAGCAGATGGGCGGCCTCTCCAGCCTGATGGACAAGCTGCCCACGCAGATGGCCGCCAAGGCCAGCGAGGCCGACCTGAGCCGCGCCGAGCGCGACATCCGCCGCAAGGAAGGCATCATCAACAGCATGACTCCGCTGGAGCGGCGCAAGCCCGAGCTGCTGAAGGCCACGCGCAAGCGCCGCATCGCGGCCGGTGCCGGCGTGCAGGTCCAGGAAGTGAACCGCCTGCTCAACGAGTTCGAGCAGATGCAGGGAATGATGAAGAAGATGAAGGGCGGCGGCCTCATGAAGATGATGAAGCGCATGGGCGGCATGAAGGGCCTGGGCGGAATGGGCGGCCCCGGCGGGCCGAAGCTGCCGTTCTGAGCGGACGCCGCACGCACACATATATATAAGAAGGCCCGCCGGGGTGACCGGCGGGCCTTCTGCTTTTCAGGTCCGCGCTTGCTTCAGGCCTGCACTTCGTAGACCGTTTCGTGCGCCTCCACCGGCGCCGGCAGCTCCCAGCGGTGCAGCATGCGCTCGATGCCCGCGTTCGACAGCGTGGTGTCGCGCTCGCGGTTGCGGCGCATCAGCTCCGCGTGCGGCGCTTCCAGGTACACCAGCTCGATGTGCGCGTGGTAGGCCCACAGCAGGTCGAGCGTCTTGGTGCGCATCTGCTGGCTCAGGTGCGTGGCGTTCCAGACGAAGCGTTCCTGCCTGCGCAGCAGCGCCTTCGCCTGGTCGACCGCGTGGTGCGCGGCGAGGCCGTCGTTCTCGCCGTGCTTCAGGCCGAGTTCGGCGCGGGCATCGTCGAAGGACACCACCGGCCAGCCCTTTCGATGCAGCGCGACCCAGTGGTTCTTGCCGCTGGCGGGCAGTCCGCACATCACCGTCACCTGCGATCCGGCGTTCTGGAACAGCGGGTAGTCGGGGCTGGTGTCGGCGCCGCGGAAGTAGGCCAGGCGCGTGTGGGCGTCGGCCATCTTCCGAGGGCCTTCCCAGCAGCCTTCCTCCTGCGCCAGCTGCTCGAAGAGCGCGATGTCGGCCATGCTGTCCGCGCGCTTCTCGTAGTGGCGCCCGAGCATGTCGCAGCGCGCCACGCAGCACAGGTCGGGCAGGCTCAGCTCCCACGAGAGCTTGTGCACCAGCCACTCCGGCCGCACGCCCTTGCGCGAGGCGAAGGCGTGGAACGGCACCTGGTGCACCGCGATGATCCGGCACACCGCCTCGCGCAGCGCGAAGGGCACGCGGGCCTTCCACATCAGCACGCGCACGTCGACCGAGCCCCGGCGCGAGTGGCCCGGCTGGCCGATGCGGCCGCTGGCCTCGTCGATCACCGTGGTGTCGGGCTTGGCGATGTCGTGCAGCATGCAGGCCATGAACAGCACGAAGCGGCGGTCGGCATCGGCGCGGCGGTAGTGCCCGTCCTGCATCAGGGCGTCGAGCACCATGCGCGTGTGGATGCCGACGTTGCCTTCGGCGTGGTAGTACGGGTCCTGCGGCGTCTCCTCGAGGCGCAGCAGCGCCGGCAGCAGGTCGCAGCATTGCGCCCAGTCGGTGTCCTTGCCGGGCTCGGGCACCAGGGCGCGCAAGTCGTCGAAGTTCATCGCTTTCTCCCCGTGGTCGTCAGTTCGGCCGGATCGCGCAAGGTGCGCAGGCCCAGGTCCTGCCAGGTCAGCTGCGGCGTCGGCTCGTAGAGGTCCACGCCCGGCGCGAGCTGGTTGGGCAGTACCGGCCGTCGGCTGTGGTGCGAGCCCGAGTCGAGGATGGTCTGGACGAAATCCGGGCGCACCCACTTGTAGCGGCCCGTCACCTGGTCGTTGGACTCGGTCTTGAGGTACAGGCCCTCGGCGAGATCGGACAGGTCGGTCTGCTGCCGAACCAGATCGAGCGGCTGGCCTTCCTGTGCCACCGCAGCTTCGAAGGCGGGCCTCCAGCTTGCGCTGCGTGCCAGCGAGGGCCGCACGAGCGCCTGCAATGCCTTCGCGCTGCGTGGCATTTCGCCTTCGTAGAGCACGGGCACCGGCAGCACCGGGCTGCCTTCGAGCAGCGCATGCCGCGCCGGCGTCGACAGGAAGCACTGCGACTGCCGGTCGTAGATGTCGAACTCCAGGAAGAAGGCCGGCAGCCGGTCGTACCAGCAACTGTGCTTGGCGAAGCACCATTCGCCGTACATCACATGGCGGTCTTCGAGCCGCTCCAGCAGCGCCGCTTCATGCGCGGCGGCCCAGTGCTTGAACAGGTTGAACTGCCGTTCGCCGGCGCCGCCCGCGAGGTAGTGGCCGCGCGACTGCAGAAGCAGTTCGCCTGCGGAAGTGAACGACACGGCGGCATTGGCGCCATCGAGCTTTTCCTCGATGACGACATGCATGCCTTGCAGTTCCGACAGCGGCGCCTGGCCGTCGTCGCTGTCGCCGGCCTGCAGCCGGGAGCCTTCCAGGTGCGCAGTACGCGGGTACTTGAGCAGCGGGATCGATGAAAGAGAAGAAGAGAGGGGAAACACGTTTGTTCTCCGGTTGGAACCAGGAAGAACCGACAACGTGCGGGAGCGAAGCTGGAAAGCTGGAAGAAGCGGATTGCGGTCAGCGGAAAGCGCAGCTTGGCGCCCGACATGACCGGCAATGAAGCGGCGTTGTCGGCGTCAGAGGGTGATGACGGCGAGACGGGGCACTTGGCGCTCCTGTGGATCGAAGGGATCCGTGGGTGGATGAAAAAAGAGTCGGCGATTCTAGCGATATGCGCGCCATGAAAAAAGCCGGCGCAGTGGCCGGCTTCCTTCGGGGGCGATTGCTTCAGCGCATCAGGCCGTCGCGAGAGCTGCCGGACGCGCCAGGCGCAGCGCGTGCATCCATGCACGGCGCAGCACGGCCGGCGAGCGCGATTCCTCGGGAATCAGCAGGTAGCCGCGGTCGCGCAGCGTGGTGCCCAGGGCGATCTGGCTGGTCAGCACGGTCAGCGGGATCGCCAGCAGCAGCGGCAGGCCGACGGGCATGAGCCAGACCAGAGCGCTCGGGTCGATCATGGCGACGCCTGCGGCCAGCATTGCGATCACCAGCGTCATGGGCGCCAGCTGCGAGGCGGCGACCTTCCACGGCACGGCGGCGGCTTCACGCGGGGGCGACTTCCAGTCGAGCTTGATGCCGGTGAGGGCGACCAGCACGAAGAGCGAATGAGCCAGCATGCGCACCGGTGCCTGCACGATCGCCAGGCCGGCTTCCATCACCGAGCTCTTCACCAGGCCCCACAGGCCACCGTACTGGCGCTGCTCGCCGCGCATCAGCACGGCGGCGATGCCCAGCACGCGCGGCAGGAACAGCAGGCACAGGGTCCAGACCCACAGGCCGGCCAGTTCGGCGGGCAGCACGCTCCAGCTGGAGACCAGGCTCGAGCCGCTCAGCCACAGGGCCGTGCCCAGCGTCAGGAACGCGAGCCACAGCGGGGCCGAGACGTAAGCCATGGTGCCGGTCACGAACATCGCGCGGTGCACGGAGTGGATGCCGGGTTCGGCCATCAGGCGGGCGTTCTGCAGGTTGCCCTGGCACCAGCGGCGGTCGCGCTGGAGTTCGGCCAGCAGGTCCGGCGGTTGCTGTTCGTAGCTGCCGACCAGGTCGGACACCAGCCACACGTGGTAGCCGGCGCGGCGCATCAGGGCGGCTTCGACGAAGTCGTGCGACATGATGCCGCCCGACATGCCGCCGGTGCCCTTGATCGGGGCCAGCGCGCAGTGCTTCATGAAGGGCTCGACGCGGATGATCGCGTTGTGGCCCCAGTAGTGCGACTCGCCCAGCTGCCAGAACTGCATGCCCAGCGTGAACAGGCGGCCGGTGACGCGCGAAGCGAACTGCTGAGCGCGGGCGTGCAGCGTGACGTGGCCGATGGCCTGCGTCGCGGTCTGGATGATGCCGGCGGTGGGGTTGGCTTCCATCAGCTTGACCATCGAGGTCAGGCAGTCGCCGCTCATCACCGAGTCGGCGTCGAGCACGACCATGTAGCGGTAGTCCTTGCCCCAGCGGCGGCAGAAGTCGGCCACGTTGCCGGCCTTGCGGTGCGTGCGGCGGGTGCGCAGGCGGTAGTAGACCTCGACCTGCGGCTGGTTGGGGCTCTCGGCCAGTGCGGCGCGCAAGTCTTCCCAGGCGGCGCGCTCGGCGGCGGCGGTCTCGGGGTTGTAGCTGTCGGACAGCACGAACACGTCGAACTGCTTGGCGTGGCCGGTGGCCGCGACCGATTCGCAGGTGGCGCGCAGGCCGGCGAACACGGTGGCCACGTCCTCGTTGCAGATCGGCATGATGATCGCGGTGCGCGCCTCGGGGTTCATCGGGTGGTGGGCCACCTGCTTCGCCGAGAGGGAGTGCTTGTCGCCGCGCACGGAGACGTAGAAGCCCATGAGGGCCGTCACGAAGCCGGTCACGACCCAGCCCGAGAGCAGGCCGTACAGGCCGATCTGGCCGTATTCGAGCCAGAGGTTGTCGTAGTCGGGCTGCACGCTGGCGAACAGCGAGGACGCAATCACGGTGCTCAGCAGCGTGAGCATCATGAAGGCGAGGCGGCGGCGGGCGGCTGCGCGCTGCCAGGGCTGCTTCGTTTCGTTGGCGGGGTGAGCGCCGGCTTCGGCGTCACGGCCCGCGCCGAGCTTGACCAGCGCTGCCGTGCCGAGGCTGTTCCAGAAACCGCGCCAGGGGCGCGGCGTCATCGAGCCGCGGTTGATCGGAGGTGCTGTGACCGAGTTGGGGTGGCGTTCCTCGCGGACCGGGCTGCGGCGCGAGAAATCGGTGTCGGCCAGCACGTTCAGTTGGGAGAAGTCGTTCGGCTTCATGTGATTTACCAACGTTGCTTGTCGATGGAGGAAGGGGTGTCGCCAATGGCCGGAAGGCGCTTGAAGACACAGTCGGAAGAGGCGCCGCCGGCGCTTGCGAGCGCGGCCAGCGAATGCCCCGCGGCGCGGGGCCGCGAGGAGGAAAACTGCTTTTGACGCAGGCCGTCGCGCTGCTGGCGCAGTGCGAAAGATGGGCTGGTAAGTGCTGTCATGCCGGTACAGGGGCAAACCCTGTGCCAGCCTGGAAAAACGCTTTCAGATCAATGACTTAGCAGAGATTCAATACGTTTTCCGTGCTGGAATGCCTCCGAAGGGCCTCCAAACCCCCGATTTTGTCGCTGAATCCCGACAAGCCTGGGTTGCCGGTGGGCATTGCCCAATGAAATCAACGACTTAGCGGCGTCGCTACTCGGCGACAGGGTCCCCGCCGCCAGCGACAGCGTCCGCCTTGAAGTGGCCCGGGGTGAGCTCGTGCTTCTGCAGCAGCCGGTAGAACTCTGTGCGATTCCGGTCGGCCAGGCGGGCCGCGTCGGCCACGTTGCCGTCCGTCAGTTTCAGCAGGCCGACGAGGTAGTCGCGCTCGAAACGCTGCTTGGCCTCGGCGTAGGTCTGCACTTCGACCGTCGGCACGCGCAGCGCCCGCTGCACCAGCGCCAGCGGAATGAGCGGCGAGCTCGACAGCGCGCAGACCTGCTCCACCACGTTGTAGAGCTGTCGCACGTTGCCCGGCCAGGCGGCCATGGTCAGCGCCTTCAGCGCCTCGGGCGCGAAGCCCGAGAGCCGCTTGCCGTACTTGGTCGACAGTCGCTGCAGGAAGTGGTTGGCCAAGAGCGGGATGTCTTCGCGGCGCGCCGACAGCGGCGGCAGTGTCAGCGTAACCACGTTCAGGCGGTAATAGAGGTCTTCGCGGAACTGCCCGGCCTCCATCGCGGCGTCGAGGTCGCGGTGGGTGGCAGAGACGATGCGCACGTCGACCTGGATCGACTGGCTCGCGCCCAGCGGCCGAACAGCGCGCTCCTGCAGCACGCGCAGCAGCTTGACCTGCAGCGCGGGCGGCATGTCCCCGATTTCGTCCAGCAGCAGCGTGCCGCCGTCGGCCTGCTGGAACAGGCCCTTGTGATTGGCGTGGGCGTCGGTGAAGGCGCCCTTCATGTGGCCGAAGAGCTCCGATTCGAGCAGCGCCTCGGGAATGGCGCCGCAGTTGACCGCCACGAAAGGCTTGTCGGCGCGCGCGCTGGCCTTGTGGATGGCGCGCGCCAGCATTTCCTTGCCGGCGCCGGAGTCGCCGCGCAGCAGCACCGAGGCGTCGGACTTGGCGACCATGCGCGCCTCGGCCAGCAGTTCGGCCATGCGGTTGCTGCGGCTCACGATCTCGGAGCGCCAGCTGTCGTCGCCGGCCTTGCTCGGCGTGGCGGCGGGGGCGCCGAGCGCCAGCGCCTGCGCGATCTTCTCGAGCAGCTCGCGCCCGTCGTAGGGCTTGGTCAGGTAGGTGAAGACGCCGCGCGCCGTGGCTTCCACGGCGTCGGGAATGGTGCCGTGCGCGGTCAGCAGAATCACCGGCAGCGAGGGATGGCGCTTGCGGATCTCGTCGAAGAGCTGCAGGCCGTCGCGCCCGGGCAGGCGCACGTCGCTCAGCACCAGCTGCGGGTGCTCGATCTCGAGCTGCGTGAGCGCAGTCTCGGCCGAAGTGACGGCCGTGACCTGGTAGCCCGCCGAGCTCAGCCGCATCGAGAGCAGCCGCAGCATGTCCGGGTCGTCATCGACCACGAGGAGGCGGGCGCCGGTGGTACTCATTGATTGGGTTTGCCTGCGTTGGGCGGCGCGGCGGGCACGGCCGACGCCGGGTTGCTGTTGGGCCGCGCGAAGCTGCGCTCGATGGCGCGCAGGGCTTCGATGCGGTCGTTGAGCTGGTCGATGCGGCGCTGGCTGTCGCGCAGCTGCTGCACCTGCTTGTCGCGGTCGTCCTCCACGCGGCGCTGCTCGACATAGCGGGCAGCGAGTGCGCGCGCCAGCGGCTGCAGCGCCTGCGCTTCGGGCGCGGGGTTGGAGATCACCCGCTGCAGCAGGCCCAGCGCGCGCGCCAGGTCGGCCGGCACGCGGGTCTGCGAGAGCAGCAGCGCCACCTGCATCTGCGCGGTGGGCGAGTCGCCGGGGTCGCCCACGCGGGCGATCTCGGCGCTCAGGTCGGCGCCGTTGAGCGGGCGAACCTTGTCGGCGTACGACAGCATCGAGGACACCGGACCCTGCAGCATCGTCGTGAAGAGCGAGGCGGCGGGCTGCGTGGCCGGCGCCTTGGGTTCGGCCTCCACCGGCATCACGCGCGGCACGACCGGCGGCGGCGGCAGCGCATCGGCCTCCGCGGGCGGCTTGGGCTGCGAGGCGCAGGCGGCCAGCAGCAGGACGAAAGGCACGGTCATCGCCCCGGCGAAGGAGGAACGGCGGACGAACGGAAAAGACATGGGTCGAAGAAGGACGCGAGGCGTTCGGACGGTTTTTCTGGAAAGGGGATGCCGGGGTGGTCAGGCCGTGCGCGGCAGCTCGATGCGGAAGTGGGCACCGGGACCGCCGGGCTGCAGTGTGATGCGGCCCCCGTGGGCTGCAATGTACTCCTGCACGATGGAAAGTCCGATGCCCGTGCCCTTCACCGTGTGCTCGGGCTGGCGCTCGCCGCGGAAGAAGGGTTCGAAGATCCGGTCGCGGTCGCCCTCGGCGATGCCCGGCCCGGCGTCGTTCACGTCGATGTGCACCGCTTCCGGTGTCTGCGACACGGTCAGCGTGATGACACCTCCCGTTACCGAAAAGCGGATGGCGTTGCTCAACAGGTTGGCGATGGCGGTGCCCAGCTTGGCGCGGTCGACCGTGACGGTGACCGCTTCACCCTCGGCGCGCACCCGCAGGCCGTGCGACTGCCACTGCAGGCGCTGGCCCTCGATCTGCTCCTCGATCAGCGGCAGCAGCTCGGTGCGTTCGCGGCGCAGTTCGCGTGCCTCGAAGGCGGCGGCGTTGAAGCGCAGCAGCGCCTCGATCTGGCCCTGCAGCGCCACGGTGTTCTGGTTGAGGATCTGCGCCACCTCCAGCTGCGCCGGGTTCAGCGGGCCGGTCACGCCGTCTTCCAGCAGCGACACGCCCTCGCGCAGCGCGGCCAGCGGCGTCTTCAGCTCGTGCGACACGTGGCGCAGGAAGCGGGCCTTGTCGGCGTCGAGCTCGGTCAGGCGCAGGCGCAGCCATTCGAGCTGCTGCGACACGCGACGCACGTCGGCCGGGCCGCGGATGTCGATCGGCTCGTCGAGCCGGTTCTGGCCGAGTCCGACGATGGCGTGCTCCAGCCGCTTGAACGGCCGCGCCAGCCAGATGCCGAATGCCAGCGCCAGCGAGACCGCGAGCACGCTCGCGGCCACCACCTCGCGCATCAGCCGGCGGCGCGCGTTCTCGATGCGCCTGGCCAGTGCGTCGTTCTGCGTCTCGATGAGGAACTGCGCCTGCTGGGCGATGTTGGTGTTGAGCGCGTCGAGCTCGCGGAACTGCATCGCCATCGTGCTCTCGCGGGCCAGGGCGCTGTCGGCGCTGCCGCTCATCAGGCCCTCGATCACGCCCAGCTGGGTGCGCCACATCTCGATGCCGGCGGGCGGCAGGCCGTTCTTCTCCAGGCGCTCGAGCACCTGGTGCGCCTCGCGCGCGGCGTCGTCGAAGCGGCGGCGCAGCACCGCGTCGTTCAGCACCAGCGACTGGCGCCCGGCGCGCTCCATCGCCGCGCTGCGCTCGGCCAGCGACTGCGAGGCGCCCGACAGGCGCAGCGCGCGCGCGGCCGCGTCGCGGCTCTGGGTCATGAGCGCGTCGTACTGCAGCACCGAGCGAATCGCCACGCCCACCAGCAGGGCGGTGATCAGCAGGAAGGCGAAGAGCAGGAGCTGCTGGAACGAGCCCCGCATGGATGGACGCTTCGCCATCAGTGCTGGGCGAGCGCCATCGGCGATTCGTTGGTGACGACCTCGCCGCGCAGCGTGTAGGCCAGCGAGCGGGTGATGCGCAGGTCGGCCATCTGGCCCACCAGCCGCGCATCGCCCTCGAAGTTGACGACGCGGTTGCAGGCGGTGCGGCCCATGAGCTCGGTTGCGTCCTTGCGCGAGGCGCCTTCCACCAGCACGCGCTGCGTGGTGCCGACAAGCGCCTGGCCGAAGCGCTTCACGTTGGCGTCGATCACGCCCTGCAGCTTCTGCAGGCGCGCGAGCTTCACCTCGTGCGGCGTGTCGTCGCGCAGCGCGGCCGCCGGCGTGCCGGGGCGCGGGCTGAAGATGAAGCTGAAGCTGGCGTCGAACTGGCAGTCGTCGATCAGCTTCATCATCTTGTTGAAGTCGTCCTCGGTCTCGCCGGGGAAGCCGACGATGAAGTCGCTGCTGAGCGCGAGCTCCGGGCGGATGGCGCGCAGCTTGCGCACCGTGCTCTTGTATTCCATGGCGGTGTAGCCGCGCTTCATCGCCATCAGGATGCGGTCGCTGCCGTGCTGCACCGGCAGGTGCAGGTGGCTCACGAGCTGCGGCACCTTCGCGTAGGCCTCGATGAGGCGCGGCGTGAACTCGTTCGGATGGCTGGTGGTGTAGCGGATGCGCTCGATGCCGGGGATCTCGGCCACGTACTCGATGAGCAGCGCGAAGTCGGCGATCTCGGCCGTATCGCCCATCTTCCCGCGGTAGGCATTCACGTTCTGGCCCAGCAGCGTGATCTCGCGCACGCCCTGGTCGGCCAGGCCGGCGATCTCGACCAGCACGTCGTCGAGCGGGCGGTTCACTTCCTCGCCGCGGGTGTAGGGCACCACGCAGTAGCTGCAGTACTTGGAGCAGCCTTCCATGATCGACACGAAGGCGGTCGCGCCCTCGACGCGCGCGGGCGGCAGGTGGTCGAACTTCTCGATCTCGGGGAAGCTGATGTCCACCTGCGGGCGGTCCAGGCGCTCGCGGTCGCTCAGCATCTCGGGCAGGCGGTGCAGGGTCTGCGGGCCGAACACGATGTCGACGTAAGGGGCGCGCGCGATGATGGCCTCGCCCTCCTGGCTGGCCACGCAGCCGCCAACGCCGATCTTCACGCCCTTGGCCTTCAGGTGCTTCACGCGGCCGAGGTCGGAGAACACCTTCTCCTGCGCCTTCTCGCGCACCGAGCAGGTGTTGAACAGGATGAGGTCGGCCTCGTCCACGTTCTGGGTGGGCTCGTAGCCCTGCGCGGCGTTGAGCACGTCGGCCATCTTGTCCGAGTCGTACTCGTTCATCTGGCAGCCGAAGGTCTTGATGAATACTTTTTTCATGGGGAGCTCTCTCTCGTGGCCTCCCTGCTTGAAGGGGAAGGCACGGCGGCCGGCGCGCGGGACCCGCCGCGCCGGCCGTCTTCTTGCTTGCTTACTGCGTGTTGAGGGTGTCGTTCGAGGTGAACGGCCAGATGTTCAGGAACGGCTTGTCCAGCGATTCACGGCTGGCGGTGGCTTCGTCGGGCGTGAGGATCCACACCTCGCGCAGCAGCCCGGCGGCGTCGCGCGTGTAGTTGACGAGGTACTTCTGGCCGACGATGGCGCCGGGCATCACCAGCATGTTCTGGCCACTGCGGATGCGCGCGCCGGCGCCCAGGCGGTCGGGCCTGCCGTCGAGCTCGACGTCGGGCGCGTTGGTCACCATGAACTTGCCGCGCAGGGTGCCGATGGGGAAGGTGCGGCCGCCCACGAGCGACTCGTTCTGGGTCTGTGGGCGGTGGACTTCGTCCTGTGCGCTGGCGGCGATCGGGAAAAGGCCTGCAGCCGCAATGGCTGCTGTGCAAAGCGCTATGGAAGTGAGAGCATTCGTGGATTGTTTCTTGCAGCGGTTCATGGGGTTTATCCAGAGGCTGTGGACCGGCGATTTTAGCGATGGGCCCCTGTCGGCCCGGGCCGGCCGCAGCGAGTAGTGCGACTTTCGGTTGACCTGCTTTACATTTCTTTACGGGACCCATGATCACCAGGAGTCGGCCGCTGATCCAATAGCCGTGTCAGCCCAAAGTGCACAAGAACCCATGAAGAAAAATGTCGCCGTCGCCCTTGCGGGCGTGTTGATCGTAGCCGTCGCGGGTGGGTGGTGGAGCATGTCCGCAGACAAGTCCGCTGCGAAGAACGCCAAGGCCCCGGCCGCTGGCGGCGCACCGGCGGGCGGTGGCGCTGCGGCGCTCGTGACGCTGGCCACGGCGAAGAAGCAGGACGTGCCCGTGACCGTGCAGGTCAACGGCAGCGTGGTGTCCCTCAACAGCGTCGACCTGCGCCCGCAGGTGACCAACACGGTGAGCGCGGTGCATGTGAAGGAAGGCCAGTTCGTCAAGGCCGGCCAGCTGCTCTTCTCGCTCGACGACCGCAACGACCAGGCCAACCTCGCGCGCGCGAAGGCGCAGCAGAAGAAGGACGAGGCCACGCTGGCCGACCTGGAGCGGCAGTACAAACGCAGCCAGGAACTGGTGGCGCAGAACTTCATCGCCAAGAGCGCGGCCGACGCCACGCTCTCGCAGCTCGAGGCGCAGCGCGCCGCCGTGGCCGCCGACCGCGCGGCCGTGCAGTCGGCGCAGGTGGCGCTGGGCTATGCCACGCTGCGCGCGCCCATCGCGGGGCGCATCGGCGCGGTCAACATCTACCCGGGCACGCTGGTGCAGCCGACGCTGTCGCTGGTCACGGTCACCCAGCTCGACCCGATCGCCGTGAGCTTCCCCGTGCCCGAAGGCAACCTGCAGGACCTGCTGGAGGCCGCGCGCTCGCGCTCCAAGGTCGAGGCCGTCGTCACCGGCCGCAGGGAGCCGCTGACCGGCACGCTCGATTTCGTCGACAACACCGTCGATCCGCAGATCGGCACCGTGCGCGCCAAGGCCGTGTTCGCCAATGCCGACCAGAGCCTGTGGCCGGGGCAGTTCGTGGGCACGCGCATCACGGTGCGCACGCTCAACGGCGTCACCGTGGTGCCGGCCGCGGCGCTGATGATGCTGTCCGACGGTGCATCGCTGTACGTGGTCGACCAGGCCAAGACCGCCACGCGCCGCAAGGTGAAGGCGCTGCACACCTTCGGCACGCAGGTGGCGGTGAGCGGCATCGAGCCCGGCGAGCAGGTGGTGATCGAGGGCAGCCAGAACGTGCGCCCGGGTGGCAAGGTGCGCGTGGATGCGAAGGCGCCAGGCACGGCCCCAGGTGCTCCGGTGAACGGCACCACGGGCGTCACGCCCGGCAGCGCCGCATCTACCGACGGCACCGACATCAAGCCGCCGCGCCAGGAACGCGCATGAACATCTCGGAGCTCTGCATCCGCCGTCCGGCGATGACGGTGCTGCTGTCCGCCGCCGTGGTCGTCATCGGCATCTTCGCGTACTTCAGCATCCCCGTTGCCGCGCTGCCCAGCTACAACACGCCGGTCATCAACGTCAACGCGCAGTTGCCCGGGGCCAGTCCGGACACCATGGCCTCATCGGTCGCGCTGCCGCTCGAAAAGCAGTTCTCGACCATCCCCGGCCTGCAGACCATCAGCTCGGTGAACACGCAGGGCGTGACCTCGCTCACGCTCGAATTCGTCAGCAGCCGCGACATCGACGCCGCCGCCGTCGACGTGCAGGCCGCGCTGCTGCGCGCCCAGCGCCAGCTGCCGCAGGAGCTGACGCAGCTGCCCTCCTACCGCAAGGTGAACCCGGCCGACGCGCCGGTGCTCTTCATCGCGCTGATCTCGCCGTCGATGAATCCGTCGGAGCTCAACGACTACGCCGAAAACCTGATCTCGCCCACGCTCTCGACCATCGACGGCGTGGCGCAGGTGGGCGTGTACGGCCGCAAGGCCTTCGCGGTGCGCATCAAGGCCAACGCCGACCTGCTCAACGCGCGCAACATCACGCTCGACGAGCTCGCGAAGGCGGTGAACTCGGCCAACGCCAACACGCCGGTGGGCGTGCTCGACGGCCCGCGCCAGACGCTCACCATCCAGGCCAACCGCCAGCTCATGAAGGCGGCCGACTTCGCCAAGCTCATCGTCGGCCAGCGCAACGGCTCTCCGGTGCGGCTGGACGAGGTGGCCACCATCGAGGACAGCTTCGAGTCGGTGAAGACCGCCAGCAGCTTCAACGGGCAGGACTCCATCTCGCTGGCCGTGCAGCGCCAGCCAAACGCCAACACCGTGCAGGTGGTGGATGCGGTGCGCGCGCTCATCCCGCGCTTCAAGGCGGAGCTGCCGCAGTCGGTCGAGATCCAGATGGTGAACGACCGCTCCATCTCCATCCGCGAGGCGGTGCACGACGTGCAGCTCACGCTGCTGGGCACCATCGCGCTGGTGGTGCTGGTGATCTTCCTGTTCCTGCACCGGCTGGTGGCCACGCTGATCCCGGCCGCGACCATCCCCATTTCGCTGATCGGCGCGGTGGCGCTGCTCTATGCCTTCGGCTACAGCCTGGACAACATCTCGCTGCTGGGCATCACGCTTGCGGTGGGCCTGGTGGTGGACGACGCCATCGTGGTGCTCGAGAACATCATGCGCTACGTCGAAAAGGGCATGGATCCGTTCGCGGCGGCGCTGCGCGGCGCGCGCGAGGTGGGCTTCACCATCGTGTCCATCTCCATCTCGCTGGTGGCCGTGTTCATCCCGATCTTCTTCATGCCGGGCGTGATCGGCCTGCTGTTCCATGAATTCGCCGTGGTGGTGGCGCTGGCGGTGCTGGTGTCGGCGGTGGTGTCGCTCACGCTGGTGCCGATGCTCGCGAGCCGCCTGCTCAGGCAGGTCCCGCGCAAGGAAGGCGCGATGGACCACGAGGAAGAACACCCCGAGCCCGGCACCGCCATCGGCCGTGCCTTCGAGCGCGGCTACCGCAAGGTGCACGCGACCTACATGAGCACGCTGGACTGGACGCTGGGTCACCGCAAGGTGATGCTGCTGATGGCGGCGCTGACCTTCGTCGTCACCGGCTGGCTGTTCGCGACCATCCCGAAGGGCTTCTTCCCCGAGGAGGACATCGGCCAGATCCAGATCACCACCGAGGCGGCCGAAGACATCTCCTTCACCGCCATGAAGGCGCTGCAGGACCGCGTGGCCGCCGCGCTCAAGGACGACCCCAGCGTCGACTACGTGAGCTCCTTCGTCGGCGTGGGCGGGCCCACCGCCACGCAGAACTCCGGCCGCCTGTTCGCCGTGCTCAAGCCGCGCGGCGAGCGTCCGCAGATGTCGAAGGTGCTCGAGTCGCTGCGCCAGCGCTTCCGCGAAATCCCGGGCATCGCCGTCTACATGCAGCCGGTGCAGAACCTGCGCCTGGGCGGACGGCAGAGCAAGGCGCGCTTCCAGTACACGCTGCAGAGCGTCAATGCGGGCGAGATGGTGCCGTGGGCCACGCGGCTCATGGAACGCATGCGCGCCGATGCCGCCTTCCGCGACGTCACCAGCGACTCGCAGAACCGCGGCCTGCAGGCCACCCTCGACATCGACCGCGACAAGGCCGGCGTGCTCGGCGTGGCCGTGGGCGACCTGCGCACCGCGCTCTACAACGCGTACGGCGACCGCCAGATCGGCAGCATCTACGGTGCGAGCAACACCTACCAGGTGATCCTCTCGGCCGCCGACGACGACCGCCAGTTCGAGGAAGACGTCTCGCGCCTGTCGGTGCGCAGCACCACCGGCAAGCTGGTGCCGCTGTCGGCCTTCTCGACCGTCAAGCGCACCGTGGGGCCGACCGCGGTCAACCACCAGGGCCAGCTGCAGGCGGTCACGGTGTCGTTCAACCTCGCGCCCGACGTGCCGCTGGGCAACGCGACCGCGAAGATCGACCAGTTCAAGAGCGAGCTGAAGATGCCGCAGTCGATCATCACCACCTACGGCGGCGACGCGGCGGTGTTCCAGAGTTCGCAGTCGAGCCAGGCCGTGCTGCTGGTGCTGGCGGTGCTGGTTATCTACGTGCTGCTGGGCGTGCTCTACGAGAGCTACATCCACCCGATCACCATCCTCGCGGGCCTGCCTTCGGCCGCGGTGGGCGCGCTGATCTCGCTGAAGATCTTCGGCTTCGACCTCACGCTGATCGCCACCATCGGCATCCTGCTCTTGATCGGCATCGTGAAGAAGAACGCGATCATGATGATCGACTTCGCCCTGGAGGCCCAGCGCACCGAGGGCATGAAGCCGGTGGACGCGATCCGCGAGGCCTGCCGCCTGCGCTTTCGCCCGATCCTGATGACCACGCTGGCCGCGCTCATGGGCGCGCTGCCGCTCGCACTGGGCCTGGGCGCCGGCGCCGAACTGCGCCAGCCGCTGGGCGTGGCGGTGGTGGGCGGCCTGATCTTCTCGCAGGTGATCACGCTGTACATCACGCCCGCGATCTACCTCGCGCTGGACCGCTACAGCGGCACCGGGCCGATGGTGGACCTGCCGGGTGAAGCGCAGGCGGAGGCAGCCCACGCACAGCACTCGCACGCCTGAAAGCGGGAACGCGGGAGCGGGCAGCCGATCGCAGAAGGAAGACAAAAGCTACGCAAAAGTCGCAAAGGAAACCAGGAAACCTTTCAGGTTTTCTTTCGCGCCCTTCGCGAAACCTTCGCGTCCTCTGCGTCCTCCGCGTTCGGCAGTCCGATCCCGCTCCCGCCCTCAGGTAGTCGTTTCGTCCAGAGCACCGTCCGTGAGGTGCGTCGTATCGCTCCACCCCACGAGGCTGAACCCCTCGCTCGTCCACAGCATGCGGTTGATGGCCGCGTTGCCGAGCAGCCATGTGCGCGGCGCCTGCAGTTCCTGGCGGGTGGCTGCGCGGTAGAGCACGTCCATCACGCCGCCGTGCGCGACCAGCACCACCAATTCGCCCGGATGGCGCGCCGCCAGTTCGGCGGCCACGCCGGTCACGCGGTCACGGAAGGTGAGCAGGCTCTCGCCGCCCTCGGGTTCGAATTCGGGATCGCGCTCGCGCCAGAGCTTTGCTTCCACGGGCAGCGTGGCTTCGATCTCGGCGAAGCTCATGCCCTCGAATTTTCCGAAGGCGCGCTCGCGCAGCCGGGGCTCGGGCTGCACGGCCAGGCCATGAGGTTCGGCGATGGCCTGGGCGGTCTGCCAGGCGCGCGAGAGGTCGCTGGCATAGACGACGCCGATGGGCTCGTCGGCCAGCGCCGCGCCCGCGCGCCGTGCCTGCCACACGCCGGTGGCGTTGAGCCCGATGTCGAGCTGGCCCTGGATACGGGTGTCGACGTTCCAGGCGGTCTCGCCATGGCGAACTGCGATCAGGCGGGTGGGTTCTTCCATCCGGGGAATTCTAGAAGGCGCTACTTTTTGGCCTGCTGCCCGGTCTGCAGCTCGATGTTGACCCGGCGCTCGCCCTGCGGCGGATTCGGGAAGCCCTGAAGCGCCGCCTGGAACATCACCGGCAGGATCGCCGCGCTCGACGTGTAGGGGCCATCGTTGCGGGCGCGGGTCTCGTAGACCACGCGGTTGGTGGCCGCCTCGCGCAGCACGATGCTCACCTCGCGCTCGTACCAGGGGTTGGCCGGCGGCGCGAACACCGGGCCGCCATACCAGCCGCCGCCGTACCAGCGACGGCCGTAGTAGCCATAGCCGCCGTAACCGTAGCCCCAGGGGCCGTTGTAGAGCCACGGGTCGGCCCAGGGCGAGAGTCCGGCCGTCACCCGCGCGCCGATCTGCGCGGTGTACCGGGCCTTGGCGTCGTCGCGGCGCAGGCCGACCTGGTCGAGCGCCGCGCCGGCCATGGCTTCGAGCGATTCCTGCCGCGCGCCGTCGGCCTGCTGCGAAGGCAGGCGGTCGAAGCGGTAGGTGGCGCCGGGCGCCACGGCGCCGATGGAGGAGAAGCTCTTCACGTCGCTGTCGACCACCCAGGAGGTGGCGCAGCCCGTCAGGCTGGCGGCGAGAAGAAGAGCCGGGATCGCGGATTTCATGAGGGTCTCCGGGCACTGGTGCCCCAAATTCCCCTGGGTTGCCCGTTCAGCCCTGGGCAATGCGCAGGGCGGCAGGTGCCTGGGAGAGCAAGTCGAAGGAAGGCGGGTCGAAGGCCTTGTCGCCCTCGTCGTCCGCCACGCCGGTCGCCTTCAGACCCTTGAAGTCGTGCCGCGTTCCGTCGAGCAGGTGCGAAGGCACCACGTTCTGCAGCGCGGTGAACATGTTCTCCACGCGGCCGGGATACTTCCTGTCCCACTCGCGCAGCATTTCTCCCACCTGCTTGCGCTGCAGGTTCTCCTGGCTGCCGCACAGCGTGCACGGAATGATCGGGAACTCGCGGTGCTGGGCCCAGCGGATGGTGTCCTTCTCGGACACATACGCCAGCGGGCGGATCACGACATGTTTGCCGTCGTCGCTCACCAGCTTCGGCGGCATGCTCTTCAACTTGCCGGCGAAGAACATGTTGAGGAAGAAAGTCTGCAGCATGTCGTCGCGGTGGTGGCCCAGCGCGACCTTGGTGGCGCCCAGCTCGTCGGCCACGCGGTAAAGAATGCCGCGGCGCAGCCGGCTGCACAGGCCGCAGGTGGTCTTGCCCTCGGGAATCACGCGCTTGACGATGCTGTAGGTGTCCTGGTTCTCGATATGGAAGTCCACGCCCAGATCGCTCAGGTACCTGGGCAGCACCTCCTCGGGAAAGCCGGGCTGCTTCTGGTCGAGGTTGACCGCGACGATGTCGAAGTGGATGGGCGCGCGCGCCTTCAGCTTGAGCAGGATGTCGAGCAGCGCGTAGCTGTCCTTGCCCCCCGAGACGCACACCATGACCTTGTCGCCCTCCTCGATCATGTTGTAGTCGACGATCGCCTGCCCGACCTGGCGGCACAGGCGCTTCTCGAGCTTGTGCGTCTCGCGCTCGATCTTCATGGAGTTGGCGGGAGAGGGAGCGGTGGCGTCGGCGGTGGCGGGCGCCTCGTCGATCCAGACGGCGTTCATGGGCAGGCTGCTTCGGGGAGTCGGGGGAAGGGGGTGATTGTCCCCGATCCCCATTTCACCCGCCATCCGGCCCGTTTCCGGCCTTCCCGGCTTTTCCGGTTCCAGGCAGCGGCGACTCCGGAAAGGCCTGCCGCATCGCCTCCACGAAGAGCCGCAGCCTCGCCGGATAGAAGCGCGCGTACGGGTACACGATGTAGACCGGCGCCGACACCCCGTGCCATCGGGGCGCCAGGTGCACCAGCCGGCCCGCTTCCAGCTCCTCGGCCAGCATCCAGGCCGACGACACGCCGACGCCCGCGCCCAGCACGGCCGCGCTGCGCAGGGCGTAGAGGCTGTCGGTGATCATGCGCGGGCGTATGGGCACGCGGTACACCTCGCCCGTGCCTTCGTGCGTGAACACGACTTCGGTCCGGTAGAAATTGCGCGCCGCCAGCCAGGGCAGGGCCTCGAGCTCGGCGGGATGCGCCGGCACCGGCGTGCCGCCCCCGAAGAGCGACGGCGCTCCGACCGCGATGCGCGGCACGTCGAAGAGGCGGATCGCCACGGCGTTGGGGTCCGTCACCTCGCCGACGCGGATCGCGCAGTCCACGCCCTCGGCGATGAAGTCGGGCGTTTCGTCATGCGGGCTGTCGTGCAGCAGCCATTCGACCGTCACCTGCGGATGGCGCTTCAGGTAGGCGGCCAGCGGCCCGACCAGCAGTTGCTGCCCGAAGGCATGCGGCGCCACCACGCGCAGCCGGCCCTCGGGCTGGTCGCCGACGCCCCGCAGCTCGGCCTCGAAGGCGCCCCAGCTCAGGATCAGTTCCTTGGCGCGGTCGAAGCAGCGCTCGCCGTCTTCCGTGAGCTTCATCGCATGGGTGGATCGCTGCAGCAGCCGCACGCCCAGCGAGCGTTCGAGGGCCTGCAGGCGGCGGCTCACTGTGGGCTGGGTGGTGCCCATCTGGGCCGCGGCGGCTGACAGGCTGCCGGCCTCGACGATGCGAACGAAGGTCTGCATCAGCTCGATGCGGTCGGCCGGGGGAGGGGGCGGGAGAAGTTTGGCCATGCGTTGAGCGTATATCAATTGTTCGGCCCGCAGGGCTACCTTCATAGGAGGATGGCCCGCAAACTCCAGCCCTTGCTTCTCGAAACCAAGGGTTTACACCATGTCTTCCATTCAGAATGCGCATGAAAAGCTGCCGGGATCGCTGATCCTGCTGCTGGCTGCCAGCGCCGGCTTCGGCGTCGCGGCGCTCTACTACAGCCAGCCCATGCTCGGCATACTCGGCCCCGACATCGGCGCCTCCGCCCGCTCCGTGGGCTTCGTGCCCACGCTCACGCAGCTCGGCTATGCGCTGGGCATCCTGCTGCTTGCGCCCCTGGGCGATCGCTTCGACCGGCGCCGCATCATCCTCGCCAAGGCTTCGGTGCTGGTGCTCGCGCTGCTGGGCGCGGCGTTCTCGCCCTCGGTCGCGCCGCTGCTGGTGGCGAGCCTGGTCATCGGCCTGGCGGCAACGCTGGCGCAGGACGTTGTGCCGGCCGCTGCCACGCTGGCGCCCGAGGCGCATCGCGGCCGGATCGTCGGCACGGTGATGACCGGGCTGCTGCTGGGCATCCTGCTGTCGCGCGTGCTCGCCGGCTTCGTGGCCGAGCACTTCGGCTGGCGCGCCATGTTCGTCGTGGCGGCCGTGAGCATCGCGCTGATCGGCGCTGCCGCCGCACGCGGGCTGCCGCGCCTGCGCCCGACCACTCACCTGGGCTACGGCGCGCTGCTGGGTTCGCTGGCCGGTCTGTGGAAGCGCCATGGCGCGCTGCGCCGCGCGACTTTCGCGCAGGCCCTGCTGTCGGTGGGCTTCAGCGCCTTCTGGTCGACGCTGGCCGTGATGCTGCATGGCGCGCCGTTCCACCTGGGCAGTGCGGCCGCCGGTGCCTTCGGCCTGGCCGGTGCTGCGGGTGCGTTGGCCGCGCCGATCGCGGGGCGCCTTGCCGACCGCCGCGGTCCCGAGCTGGTGATCCGCATGGGCGCCGCGCTGGTCGCCGTGTCGTTCGCCGCGATGCTGTTCGCACCGCTGCTGGCGACGCCCGCCGCGCGGCTGGGGCTGATCGTGGTCGCCGCCATCGGCTTCGACTTCGGGCTGCAGGCCGCGCTGATCGCGCACCAGACGGTGGTCTACGGCATCGACCCCGGCGCGCGCAGCCGGCTCAATGCGGTGTTCTTCACGGGTGTGTTCGTCGGCATGGCCACGGGCTCCGCGCTGGGTGCCCTGGTGCTTGCGCAGTGGGGATGGCCGGGCGTGGCGGCGATGGCCTCGGTGTCGGCGCTCGGGGCGCTGGGGGTGCGCATGTGGCCTGTCGCCTCGAAGAAGACAGCCGTTGCCTGCGGCTCGGCCGCCTGAAAGAAATGCAGGAGGTCCGGCTAGCTCACCACTCGCCGGCTTCCATGCGGATCGCCACCTCGCAGTCGTCGAAGATCTCCAGCTTGGCGATCTTCACGCGCACGCCCAGCACTCCGGGCAGCTGCAGCAGCCGTTGCGCCAGCTTGCCGATCAGGCTCTCCAGCAGGTTGACGTGCTCGGCGGTGCACTCGTCGATGATGATGCGGCGCACCTTGCGGTAGTCGAGCACGTGGAAGATGTCGTCGTCCTGCGGCAGCAGCGGCTGGGGGCCGAGATTGAGTTCGGCGTCGACCAGGATCGGCTGGGGCGCCGTTTTTTCCTGCTCGAGGATGCCCAGGTTGGCGTCGAAGCGCAGGCCCTGGAGGGTGAGTGTCTGGTGGCCGTGCGAGGGAGTGGACATGGTGGATGGGCTCACATGAGCGAGAAATCGCGCTCGAATTTCATCAGATGCTGGCCACCGTCCACCAGCAGCGTGGTGCCGGTGATCGAGCGGTTCTCCAGCGCGAACTTCACCGTGGCGGCAACGTCCTCGGGCGTGGACGAGCGGCCCAGCGGCGACAGCTTGTGCAGCTGGGCGAACTTGTCGTCGTCCAGCATGTGGCTCGCCAGCGTGAGGCCGGGCGCCACGCCCACCACGCGCACGCGCGGCGCCAGGGCCAGCGCCAGCATCGGCGTCGCGGCCTCGAGCGCAGCCTTGGACAGCGTGTAGCTCAGGAAGTCGGGGTTCGGGTTCCAGAGCTTCTGGTCGAGCAAGTGGACCACCGCGCCTTGCGCGTTGCGCGCCGCCACATGCTCGTGCAGCGCCTGCGCCAGCAGGATGGCCGCGCCGGTGTTGCTGCGCGCATGGCGCTCCATGAGCGCGTAGCCGAAGGTGGCGGCCTCGTCGTGCTCGAAGAGGGCCGCGCTGTGCACGACGGCATCGACGCTGCGAAAGCGCGCCACCACGCGGGGCAGCAGCGCGCGCGTGGCCTGCTCGTCGTCCAGGTCGGCCGAGAACAGGGCCGAGTCGCCCGAGAGCGCGGCGCAGTCGGCGACGGTCTGCTCGGCCTCGGCGCGCGAGTTCCGGTAGTGCACCGCCACCTGCCAGCCGCCCGCGGCCAGTGCGAGCGCGATCTCGCGGCCGAGCCGGCGGCCCGCGCCCGTGACGAGGACCGTGCGGGGGGAGTTGGATGCGGGGGAGGCGGGGCTCATGCGGGGAGAGGGAGAATGGCGCTGTGACGACAAAGACGACCCCCAGCAGTTTACCTACCGCCCTCGACCATCTCATCGCGCGCTCCGTCGAGCGCGCGGGGGGGTGGATAGGCTTCGACCGCTTCATGGCCCTCGCGCTTTATGCGCCCGGCCTCGGCTACTACGCCAACACACTGGCCAAGTTCGGGCACATGCCTTCTTCGGGTAGCGACTTCGTGACTGCGCCCGAGCTCACGCCCATGTTCGGCCAGGCCCTGGCCGCGCAGGTGGCCGAGGCGCTGGAGAAGACCGGGACCGATACGGTCTGGGAATTCGGTGCGGGCTCCGGGGCGTTGGCTGTGCAGCTGTTGCATGCGCTCGATGGGATGGGGCGTGGTGATGTGCGCTATCGGATCGTCGATCTGTCGGGGACCTTGAGGGAGCGGCAGCAGCAGGCGCTGGCGGGGCATGCGGGGCGTGTGGAGTGGCTCAACGAACTGCCTGAATCGATGCAGGGGGTTGTCGTTGGCAATGAGGTGCTCGATGCGATGCCGGTGCAGTTGCTGGCGCGTGCCGGCGGGCAATGGTTCGAGCGGGGCGTTGTGCGGAACGCTTCGGACGATGGATGGGCGTGGGCCGACCGTGCGACTGAACTGCGGCCGCCGGTGGAGGTGCCTGGAGAGCATGACTACCTCACGGAGATTCATCCGCAGGCCAAGGCGTTTGTTGCGACGCTGGCGGATCGGTTGAAGAAGGGGGCGGCTTTTCTTATCGACTATGGGTTTCCCGAGGCGGAGTACTACCACCCGCAGAGGCATATGGGGACTGTGATGTGTCATCGGGGGCACAAGGCTGATGGGGATCCGCTGTCTGATGTTGGCTACAAGGACATCACTGCACACGTCGACTTCACTGGGGTTGCTCTTGCTGGACAGGATGCTGGGCTTGCTGTGCTTGGCTATACGAGTCAGGCGCGGTTTCTTTTGAATTGCGGGTTGCTTGGGGTGATGGAGCAAGGGACTGTTGCTGAGCGGGGGATGGCGGCTCGGCTCATCCATGAGCATGAGATGGGGGAGTTGTTCAAGGTTGTGGCGTTTGCTGTTGGGGAAGCTTGGGACGCGATGGGGTTCAGGGAGGGGGATCGCAGTCATACGCTTTGAGTGACTGCGTTTGCTTTGCTTCCCGAGGCCGGGACTCGCCCCGGCCCCGGGAAGCAACCCCTCACCACGCCAAAAACAAAGTCATAAGCTAGCAACAAAGAGTTCGTTGCCGATCCAAACCCCGCCCCCTACATTCCCGGCATGACTGCCGCCCCTGCCAGCGAGGTAAGCCCCCCTTCGCAGCACTTCGAAGTGCGCCCTTTCAATGCCCCGGTCGGCGCCGAGGTAGTAGGCCTCGACATCTCGAAGCCCATCAACACCGAAGACTTCACCCGCCTCCACAAGGCCCACCTCGACCACCACGTCCTGGTCTTCCGCAACCAGCAGATCACCCCGCAAGAGCACATCGATTTCAGCCACCGCTTCGGCCCGCTCGAAATCCACGTCCTCCACCAGTTCCAGCTCAAGAACCACCCCGAGATCCTCATCGTCTCCAACATCAAGGAGAACGGCGAGCCCATCGGCCTCGGCGACGCGGGCGTCTACTGGCACTCCGACATCTCGTACAAGCCCAAGCCCAGCCTCGGCTCGCTGCTGCACGCCCAGGAACTGCCGAGCGAAGGCGGCGACACGCTCTTCGCCGACCAGCATCTCGCATGGGAGTCGCTGAGCTCCGAGCTCCAGCAGCGCATCCTGCCGCTGAAGGCCGAGCACAGCTACCTCGCCAAGTACGAGGAGCTGCGCGCGAAGAACCCATGGCGGCCGAAGCTCTCGCAGGCGCAGATCGACCAGGTCGCGCCCGCGGTGCAGCCGGTGGTTCGTACTCACCCGGAGACGGGCCGCAAGGCGCTCTTCGTCAGCGAGCATTTCACGACGCGCATCGTCGGGCTGCCCCAGGAAGAGAGCGACGCGCTGCTGGCCGAGCTGTTCGCACACAGCGTGAAGCCCGAGTTCGTGTATCGCCACCAGTGGGCGCCGCATGACCTGGTGTTCTGGGACAACCGCTCGCTGATGCACCTGGCAGCGGGCACGCCCGACCACCTGCGCCGGCGTCTGAACCGCACCACGATCATCGGCGACACGCCTTTCTGATTTTTCTTTCCTAGCCACCGCTTCCAATGAACCGTTTCACCCGCAAAGCCGCGGCGCTCGTCGCCGGCCTCGGCCTTCTCGCCGGCAGCCTTGCCGCGCATGCGGAAGGCCAGATCCGCATCGCCGAGCAGTTCGGCATCGTCTACCTGCTGCTCAACGTGGCGCAGGAGCAGAAGCTCATCGAGAAACATGCGAAGGCCGCGGGCATCGACGCCAAGGTCGAGTGGGTCAAGCTCTCGGGCGGCTCGGCGGTGAACGACGCGCTGCTGTCGGGCAACATCGAGATCGCGGGTGCCGGCGTGGGGCCGCTGCTCACGCTGTGGGACCGCACCAAGGGCAAGCAGAATGTGAAGGGCGTGGCCTCGCTGGGCAACTTCCCGTACTACCTGGTGAGCAACAACCCGAACGTGAAGTCGATTGCCGACTTCACCGACAAGGACCGCATCGCACTGCCCGCGGTGGGCGTCTCGGTGCAGTCGCGCGTGCTGCAGTTCGCCTCGGCCAAGCTCTGGGGCGACAAGGAGTTCAACAGGCTCGACAGGATCAGCGTGGCGGTGCCGCATCCCGATGCGGCGGCGGCGATCATCAAGGGCGGCACGGAGATCACGGCGCACTTCGGCAATCCGCCGTTCCAGGAGCAGGAGCTCGCGGGCAACCCGAATGCGCGCATCGTGCTCAACTCGTACCAGGTGCTGGGCGGGCCATCGTCGGCGACGGTGCTGTACGCGACGGAGAAGTTCCGCAGCGAGAACCCGAAGACCTACAAGGCCTTCGTCGACGCGCTCGACGAGGCGGCGAAGTTCGTCACGGCCAACCCCGAGAAGGCCGCCGACATCTACCTGAAGGTGAGCAACGCGAAGCTCGACCGCGAACTGCTGCTGAAGATCATCAGGAACCCCGAGGTGCAGTTCAAGACCACGCCGCAGAACACCTACCCGCTGGCGGAGTTCATGCACCGCGTGGGCGCGATCAGGAACAAGCCGGCTTCGGTGAAGGACTACTTCTTCGACGACGCGCAGAACGTGTCGGGTAACTGAGTGAATACAGCGGCTGTTCTGGATTCGCGGATCGACTCCCTCTCCCATCGGGAGAGGGCGGGGGTGAGGGGGGAGCCTGTGGCATCGTCGCCAGCCCTCACCCCGACCTTCTCCCGCGAGCGGGAGAGGGAGCAAGACAGCGCGCCGCTGCTGCAGGTCGAGAACGTGAGCCTCGAATACCGCACCCCCGAGCGCGTCGTGCGTGCCACGCACCGCGTGAGCTTCGACGTCCATGCCGCCGACCGCTTCGTGCTGCTCGGCCCCTCGGGCTGCGGCAAGTCCACGCTGCTGAAGGCGGTGGCCGGGTTCATTCCGCCGGTCGAGGGCGAGATCCGCCTCGACGGAAGGCGCGTGGCGCAACCAGGCCCCGACCGCATCGTCGTGTTCCAGGAGTTCGACCAGCTGCCGCCGTGGAAGACGGTGAAGCAGAACGTGATGTTCCCGCTGCTGGCCTCGCGCACGCTCGGCAGAAAGGAGGCGGCCGAACGCGCGCTGCACTACCTCGACAAGGTCGGCCTCTCGAAGTTCGCCGATGTGCATCCGCACCAGCTCTCCGGCGGCATGAAGCAGCGCGTGGCGATCGCCCGCGCGCTGGCGATGCAGCCGCGCGTGCTGCTGATGGACGAGCCTTTCGCTGCGCTCGACGCGCTCACCCGCCGCAGGATGCAGCAGGAGCTGCTCGAGCTGTGGGAGGAGGTGCGTTTCACGCTGCTGTTCGTCACCCACTCGATCGAGGAGGCGCTGGTGGTGGGCAATCGCATCGCGCTGCTGTCGCCGCATCCGGGGCGCATGCGCGCCGAGATCAACAGCCACGCCTTCACGCTCGACAGCCTGGGCGGCGCCGAATTCCAGGGCACGGCGCAGCGCATCCACGACATGCTGTTCGAAGAGGAGGCTGCCGTATGAGCGCCGTCGTCCCGCCGGTCCGCCCCGAGTACGAGCGCACGCTGGAGCCCTTCACCGATGTGCCGGTGGAGCGTTCGCTGCCGCTGGGTGAGCGCATCTGGTCACAGGCCTGGCTGCGCAAGGGGCTGATCCTCGCCGTCATTGCCGTGCTGTGGGAGCTGGCGGCGCGGTGGCAGAACAACGACCTGCTGCTGCCCACCTTCACTGCCACCGCGGCGGCGCTGTTCGACGGCCTCGCCAGCGGCGAGCTGATCGAGAAGGTGCGCATCTCGCTGGCCGTGCTGCTGCAGGGCTACGTCGCCGGCGTGCTGCTAGCCTTCGCACTCACCACGCTGGCGGTGTCGACGCGCCTCGGCCGCGACCTGCTGGACACTCTCACCTCCATGTTCAACCCGCTGCCCGCCATCGCGCTGCTGCCGCTGGCGCTGCTGTGGTTCGGGCTCGGGCGCGGCAGCCTCGTGTTCGTGCTGATCCATTCGGTGCTGTGGCCGCTGGCGCTCAACACCTACGCGGGCTTCCAGGGCGTGCCCGACACGCTGCGCATGGCCGGGCGCAACTACGGTCTCAGGGGGCTGCGCTACGTGCTGCAGATCCTGGTGCCGGCGGCGCTGCCGTCGATCCTGTCGGGGCTGAAGATCGGCTGGGCCTTCGCCTGGCGCACGCTGATCGCGGCGGAGTTGGTGTTCGGGGCTTCTTCGGGCAAGGGCGGGCTGGGGTGGTACATCTTCCAGAACCGCAACGAGCTCTACACCGACCGCGTGTTCGCGGGGCTCGCGCTGGTGGTGCTGATCGGCCTGCTGGTCGAGAGCCTGGGCTTCAGGACGCTGGAGCGGCTGACGGTGCGCCGCTGGGGGCAGCAGCGCTAGGGTGCCCGGCTAGCCGCCGGGCTTCTTCGCGCCTGTCGCCTGCCGCAGCGCGCGCAGTTCGCTGTTGAGGAACTCGTTGGCGTCGCGCACCGTGCCGTTGGTGAGCTTCACCCTGTAGGCCTGTCCGGTCATCTCCGAGCGCGAGGCGCAGCGCTCGATGAAGTCTTCGGCCGTGACCAGCTCCTTTTTGAAGTAGTCGTACTTCGCCTGCATGTGCTTGGCGGCGTCGGAGGCGTTGTACTCGCTGCCGTTGCGCAGGAAGATCATCGAGCTCATCTTCGAGACCCGCTGTATCAGCGTGTCGATCAGCTTGTCTTCGGTGTCGGAGGGGGTGGCGTGGGCCAGAAAGGCCGAGGCGCCGAGCACGAGGGCGAGCAGGGCCGGGCGCAGGTGGGTGAAAGAAGCCATTTGTCGTAGTTCGTGGCAATTTCCGGGCCATGCTAGGGCTGGCGGGCCCGCTGTGTCAAACAGGGGCCGGCTCGGGTCTAATTGCAGGTTTTGGCAAGCGTTTCCAACTCTTTCATGAGCTCCTCCTCTTCCGACCTCTCGCCGATCGCCGAAGCGCTGGCCGATGCCGCCGCCGCCAAGTCGATGCACTACTTCCGCACGCCGCTGGACATCATCACCAAGGCGGACGAAAGCCCCGTCACGCTGGCCGACCGCGCCGCCGAGACGGCCATGCGCGAGATCCTCGCCGCGCGCGCCCCGGCGGACGGCATCTACGGCGAAGAGCACGGCCCCGAGCGGCTCGATGCCGGGCGCATCTGGGTGCTCGACCCCATCGACGGCACGCGCAGCTTCATCACCGGCTCGCCGCTGTGGGGCACGCTGATCGGCGTGCTGCAGGGCGGGCGCGTGGCGCTGGGCATGATCGACATGCCGGTGCTCAAGGAGCGCTGGATCGGCGTGGCGGGCCAGGGCGCGACGCGCGACGGCCAGCCGGTGCGCGTGAGCGGCTGCACCGAAGTGGCCAAGGCCCGCATCGTCACCACCTCGCCCGACATCTTCGCGCCGGCCGACTGGAGCGCCTTCGATCGCCTGAGCCGCCAGTGCGCGATGCGCCGCTTCGGCGGCGACTGCTACGGCTACGCCCAGCTGGCGGGCGGCACCATCGACCTCGTGGTCGAGACCGGCCTGCAGCCCTACGACTACCTCGGCCCGGCCGGGCTGATCGAGGCGGCCGGCGGCGTGGTCACCGACTGGCTGGGGCAGCCACTGGGCCTGAAGTCCGACGGACGGGTGATCGCGGCCGCAACGCCCGAACTCCACCGGCAAGCGATGGCCATTCTCTCGGCCTAGACTGTTGCCCATGCTTCGCTGGCTGATCGTCGTCGTCCTCGCGCTGGTGCTCATGAGCGGCCTGACCGCCTGGCTGCGCCGCTTCGGCTTCGGACGGCTGCCGGGCGACTTCGAGTTCCGCGCCTTCGGCCGCGAGTGGCAGCTGCCCATCGCCAGCACCATCGTGCTCAGCATGATCGCGGCGCTGGTGGCGCGCTTTCTGTAGACAGAGCACAGAACCAGACAAGGAAAAGACGAACCGCAATGAGAGCCTGCGTAGACATCGGCGGCACCAAGGTAGCCGTGAGCCTTTCCGCCTCGAGCGACGCGCCGCTGATCGGCCGCCGCAGCGAGCCTACGGCCAAGACCGGCGACAACGACGCGGTGGCGGTGCAGATCATGCGGATGATCGACGAGGTCTGCGCGCAGCAGGGTGTCGATCCGGCTTCCATCGACCGGGTGGGCGTGTCGTCGACGGGGCCCTTCGAGTTGCGCGACGGGCTGGTCGAACTCGCCACGCCCAATATCTGCGGCGGCATCGCGGGGCCATCGCGCGGCCTGCCCAATTCATGGATGACCGCGATCATCGAAGCCCCGCTGGTTCAGCGCTTCGGCAGCGTTCGTGTCGAGAACGACGCCGTGGCCGCCCTTGAGGCCGAACGCCATTGGGGCGCGCTCCAGGGCCTGGACAACTGCGCCTATGCCACCTGGAGCACCGGCGTGGGCGTGGGCCTGTGCGTCGACGGCAAGGCCTTGCGTGGCAAGAACGGCAATGCCGGGCACGCGGGACACAGTTTCGTGGTCGACGATGCCACCGGGGCGCTGTGCGGTTGCGGCAACTACGGCGACGTCGAGGCGCTGGTTGGCGGAAATTCGATCGGCCACCGTTTCGGACAGTCCGCCGCCGACCTGTTTTCCGCCGCATCCGCCGGCGAACCCAAGGCGCTGGAGACGGCGGAGGCGTTGTGCCGTGTGTTCGGCCGGATGCTCTACAACATGGTCATCATCCTCGACCTGCAGCGCATCAGCCTGGGTGGAAGCGTGTTCTGGCATCACCGCGACTTCGTGCTGCCGAGGCTGCAGGCGCAGATCGACGGCAGGCTGCTCCCTCTCACGCGCGGGGTGATGCTTGTACCCGCCGGCCTGGGCGACAAGGTCGGCGACTACGCGGCGCTCGCGCTGCTCGACTGACCCGGGCACCCGGCGAACCATGACCCCCTTGCCTCGCCGCCGCTCGTTCGCCTACCTGCTGTGGCTGGTGGGCGGCTTCATCGGCGCGCACCGCTTCTATCTGGGCAGCTACCTGGGCGGGGCGGGGCAGTTGGCGTTTCTGGTGTACGGAATCGCCGGCCTGCCGGGCGGCCGCTTCTGCCTGATGGTGCTGCTGCCGTGGATGCTGTTCGACCTGTGGTGGATCCATCGGCGCATGAGTCAGCTGCAGGCGCAGCGCCCGGCCGAGGAGGAAGAAGAGGAAACCCCGCCCGCCGCCGCGCGCCACGCCTCCCGCCGCCCCGCGCCGAGGGACCCCGCCAAGGATTACGACCTTGCCGCCCTCGCCGAAGCCAACAAGCTGCAGGAGCGCTTCGTGGCCGCCGCCGAGGCCGGCGACTGGACGCAGGCCGTCGCCATCGGCGAGCAGATCGTCGCCGCCACGCGCCGCGTGTTCAAGGGCCCGCACCAGAACCTCGCCATGACCCTGTGCATGCTTGGCCAGGCCTGCTACCAGATCGACGCCTTCGACAAGGCGCGCGCCAGCCTCGAGGAAAGCCTGTCCATCGGACGCAAGCTCGGCATGCCCGCGGAGGACATGGACGTCGCCCGCAAGGCGCTGGACCTGACGCTGGTCGGCATCGAGCAGCGCAAGGCGCGCGGCGCGACCACCGACGAGCAGGGCGCACTGCTGAACCTGTTGGACGACCGCGAGGCCCGCTACCGCGACGCGCTCGCGCAGGGCGACCTGAAGAGCGCCGAAAGGCTCTGCGCGGAGGCCATCGCCACCAGCCGCCGCCTGCACGGCGGCGCGCACCGCAGCGTGGTGCTGCATCTGTCCAGCCATGCCGAGCTGTGCCGGCGGCTGCGCTGGAACGAGAAGGCCCAGGCCTCGGCCGACGAGGCCCTCGCCGTGGCCGCGCAGCTCGGGCTGGACGACAGCTGGCGGCGCGGTCCGACCAACACGCTGGCGCTGCTGCATGCCGCGGCCGGACGTGCCGACGAGGCCGAGGCGCTCTACAAGAAGACTATCGCCATGGCGGTGGCCGAGGCCGGAGGCGGCTCCAGCGACGGCGTGGTACGCGCCTTCAACAACCTCGCGTTCCTCTATGCCGAGTCGGGCCAGGACGCGAAGGCCGAGCTCTGCTACGCACGCGCCCTGGTGCACCTCGACAAGCTCCCGCCGGGCGAGGGCGACGCCGAGCTGCATTCGGACATGCTCAACAACTTCGCGAGCCTCTTCATGGCGCGCCGCGACTTCGTGCGCGCGCGGGAGCTGTTCGAGCGCTCGCTCGACATCCAGCAGCGCAGCTGCCGCGGCATCTCGTCGTCGGCCGCCAATGCGCACAACGACCTGGGCCTGATCGCGCAGGAAGAGGGCGAGCTGCGCCAGGCGCTTGCGCACTTCAAGCGCACGCTGCTGCTCAACCAGATCTGCGCGCCCGACCATTTCAGGAACATCGACAACGCGCAGCGCAACATCGACAGCGTGAGCATCGCGCTCGCGGCGGTGGCGCGCGCCGCCCGCATGGAGCCCAGCACTTGAGCATCGGCGCCGCCTTCTATGCCCTCGACCGCTACCGGCTGCGCGCGCTGGTGATCGATCCGTCCACCGTCTCCGCCTTCCTGAATTCGCCCGCGGCGAAGGGCGGCCCGCGCGACAGCCAGACGGTGGAGCAGGCCTGGGACGTGGTGCGCACGCTGATGCCCGAGGCGGTCGACGGCGAGGAGCTCGACGGCACCGACGGCCTGGGCTGCATCTACCTCACGGCCGCCCACGTGGAGCGCGCGGCGGCACGGCTCGCGCAGTGCGACGTGGCGGCGCTGGTGGGCCGATTCACTGCCGAGCCGGCGAAGTTCGGCGAGCTGTACTGGGCCAAGGCCTGGCAGGAAGGCGCTCAGGATCTCGCGGGCTTCATGGACGGCGTGAAGCGCTTCTTCGCCGAAGCGGCCGCAAGGCGCGACGCCGTCGTTTTCTATATCGTCTGAATCGCGCCGAAGCGCCGGCGGCTAGCGTGGCGGAGGCACCGCCGAGACGATCTCGCCCAGCCGCCGCAGCCCCGCGTCCACCGCCTTCGAAAACGGCCAGCCGCAGTTGATGCGCAGGTAGTTGTCGAAGCGCCCGGAGTTCGAGAACTGCGCGCCCGGCGCCACCAGCATCTGTTCGCGCAGCGCGGCGTCGAACACGTTCACCGACGAGCGCTGCTGCGGCAGCTCCACCCACAGCTGCAGCCCGCCGCGCGGCAGGTTCAGCCGCGTGCCGGCCGGGAAATAGCGGGCGATGGCGTCGGCCGTCTGGTCGCGCTGCATGTGCAGCCGCTCGCGCAGGCGGCGCAGGTGGCGGTCGTAGCGCCCGCCCGCGATGAACTCGCCGGCGGCGATCTGCGCCAGCGCCTCGTTGTTGCGGGTCTGCGCGTACTTGAGCATCTCCACCTGCGCATGCCAGCGCCCGGCGGTGATCCAGCCCAGCCGCAGCCCCGGCGCCAGCACCTTGTGCAGCGAGGCGCAATAGATCACGTTGCCGGTGCGGTCCCACGACTTCAGCGCCCGCAGCGGCGCGTCGGTCTCCACCAGGTCGCTGTAGGTGTCGTCCTCGACCAGCGCGATGCCGTGGCTCTCGCACAGGTGCGCGAGCCGCTGCTTGTGGCCGTCGGGCATCACGCTGCCGATGGGGTTCTGCAGGTGCGGCACCACCACCACGGCCTTGATGTCGTCGTAGGTGTGGATGGCCAGGTCCAGCGCTTCCAGCGAGATGCCGGTCTGCGGGCTGGTCGGGATCTCCAGCGCGCGCAGGCCCAGGCTCTCGAGCACCTGCAGCAGGCCGTAGAAGGTGGGCGACTCCACCGCCACCGTGTCGCCGGGCTTCGCGACGGCGCGCAGCGCGAGGTTCAGCGCCTCGATGCAGCCGTTGGTGACCAGCACCTCGTCGGGCGCCACCGTCATGCCTATGCGCAGGCTGCGCTGCGCCACGGCCTCGCGGAACTGCTCGTGGCCCTTCTGCGACGAGGCGGTGGTCAGCAGTTCGGGCCGCTGGCGCAGGGCGCGCGTCATCGAGTTGCGCAGGGCCTCCGCGGGATACAGCTCGGGCGCTGCGCGGGCGATCGCGAAGTTGAGCTTCACGCCCGTATGCCGCCCGCGCGCCATGAAGTTGGCCATGCGCGCGCGCATGCTCACGAACTGCGCCGGGTCGGGCGGCACGTCGGCCACCGGTTCTTCCATCGGCGCGATGGCCAGCCGCTGCGGCCGGCGCACGAAATACCCGGAGCGGTCGCGCGCCTCGACCCAGCCGTCGCTTTCCATGGCGCGGCAGACCTGCAGCGCAGTGGACAGGCTGATGTCGTGCAGCCGCATCAGGCTGCGCAGCGATGGCAGCTTGTCGCCCTGCTTGAGCGAGCCGGTGTGGATCGCATCCACGTAGTGCGCGGAAAGCTGGCGGTAGAGCGGTAGCGAGTCCATGGATCGATGTTCCCCGCATCGGGCATCCGAAAACAGATGCAGTTGCCTGGGAAAACGACCATAACAGATGCGTTTCCAGCCATGCTGTTCCGGTCGCAATAGCCATGGCGTGTGCCTGTTTTCCGGGCAGCAGGATTCCTACGATGAAGCCTCGTCCAACCCACCTATGCCGACGTAGCCGCCATGATCACCACACTCTCCCAAGCGCCCGATTCCATCGTCCTCGAACCCGGACAGTCCCTGCGCACCTCGGTCGAGGCCGGCGCCTGGCTCCAGCTGGCCGAAGGCAGCGCGCGCGTGGTGTCGCCGCCGGGCTGGTTCGGCGAGACCGTGTTCATGACCGAGACGCTGCTCGAGGAAGGCGACATGCACCGCCTGCCGCACGGCGGGTGGATCGAGGTGTCGGCGCTGACGCCGGTGCACCTGCGGGTGCATGCGCCCATGGCCGCGAGGGCGGGCGCCCCTGCCCAGCCGCGGCCGGTGATGCGCCTGGTGCGGCTGCTGACCGGCTGGTGAGCGACCGGCCAGGGAGTCAGCGCTCGCTGGCCGCCTCGCGCAGCGCATCCAGGAAGCTGCGCCGCCACCAGTGGATGTCCTGCTCGCGGATGCGCGACAGCAGCTTCTGGTGCCGTTCGCGCCGCTCCTCCAGCGGCATCTGCAGCGCCTGCTGCACCGTCTCGGCGGTGCCGTGGGTGTCGTAGGGATTCACCAGCAGCGCTTCCTTCAGCTGCTCGGCGGCGCCGGCGAAGCGCGATAGCACCAGCACGCCCGGGTCGGCCGGGTCCTGCGCGGCGATGTATTCCTTGGCGACGAGGTTCATGCCGTCGCGCAGCGGCGTCACCAGCCCCACGGCCGCAGCGCGGCACAGCCCCGGCACGCGCTTGCGCGCCACCATGCGGTGGATGTAGCGCACCGGCATCCAGTCGAGTTCGCCGTAGTCGCCGTTGATGGCGCCGCACAGCGATTCGAGCTCGCGCCGGATGTCGGCGTACGCGTCGACCGTCTCGCGCGTGGGCGAGGCGATCTGGATCAGCGTGGCGCTGCGCCGGTTCTCGGGGTAGTTCGCCAGCAGTTCGCGGAACGCGCGCACCCGCTGCGGGATGCCCTTCGAGTAGTCGAGCCGGTCGATGCCCATGAGCAGCCGGCGCTGCGAGTATTCGCGCTTCATGGTCTCGTACATGTCGCGCGACTCCTTCGCATGCGTGAGCGCCGCGAACTCGTCCACGTCGATGCCGATGGGAAAGGCGGCACTGCGCACCGTCTGCCCGTAGGCGCGGTACATGTCGTTGCCCAGGTACTCGCCGGCGGCCTCGTTGCGCACGTAGTGCTCGAAGTGCTGCACGTCCTGCTGCGCCTGGAAGCCGATCAGGTCGTACGAGAACAGCGAGCGCATCAGCCACGCATGCTGCGGAATGGCCGCGATGATGATCTGCGGCGGCAGCGGAATGTGCAGGAAGAAGCCGATGCGCTGCTTGCAGCCCATGGCGCGCAGCTCTGCCGCCAACGGTATCAGGTGGTAGTCGTGCACCCAGATGATGTCGTCGTCTTTCAGCAGCGGCAGCAGCTTGCGCGCGAAGAGCTGGTTCACCCGCCGGTAGCCGGCGACGAAGCCGGCGTCGAAGTGGGCCAGGTCGAGCCGGTTGTGGAACACCGGCCAGAGCACGTCGTTGCTGTAGCCGAGGTAGTAGCTGTCGTGGTCCTCGCGGCTCAGGTCGAGGGTGGCCAGCGTGACCTTGCCGGCCTGCTGGCGGTGCAGCTCGCCCTCGCCGGTCGGGCCGCCTTCGATGATCTGGCCGCTCCAGCCGAACCACAGGCCGCCGCTTTGCTGCAGGCTCTCGCCCAGCGCCACGGCGAGGCCGCCGGCGGCGGGCTTGCGCGGGTCGGCCACGCGGTTGGAGATGACGACGAGGCGGCTCATATTGCGGAGTCCCAGGGGGCGGACAGCCGAACCGCTGCGTTGATGATGCCGACCATCGAGTAGGTCTGCGGAAAATTGCCCCACATCTCGCCCGTGACCGGGTGCGTGTCTTCCGACAGCAGCCCCAGCGGGTTTCGCGCCGCGAGCATGGTCTCGAAGATCTGGCGGGCCTCGGCCTTGCGGCCGATCTTGGCAAGCGCGTCGATGCGCCAGAAGGTGCAGATGTTGAAGGCGGTCTCGGGCTTGCCGAAGTCGTCGGCGGCCTCGTAGCGGCGCATGTAGGGACCGTCGCACAGCGTCTTCTCCATGGCGTCGACGGTGGAGATGAAGCGCGGATCGCGCGCGTCGATCAGGCCCACTTCCACCATCAGAAGGATGCTCGCGTCGAGTTCGTGCCCGCCGAAGCTCTCGGCGAAGGCCTGGCGCTCCTCGCACCACGACTTGGCAAGGATCTCCTCCTTCATGCGCGCGGCATGGCCGTGCCAGTAGGCGGCGCGCTCGGCCAGCCCCAGCGTGCGTGCGATCTTGGAGAGCCGGTCGCAGGCGGCCCAGCTCATCAGCGCCGAGCTGGTGTGCACGCGCGCGCGGGTGCGCAGCTCCCACATGCCGGCGTCGGGCGTGCCGTAGACGGCCACCGCGCGCTCGCCCACCGCCTCGAGGTGCGGAAACTCCGCCAGCCCCGCGCGGCTGAGCAGCCGGTGGTCGTGGAAGGCCTGCGCCGCGCCGAGCACGATGTTGCCGTACACGTCGTGCTGGAAGTGCTCCTGCGCCTGGTTGCCCACGCGCACCGGGCCCATGCCGCGGTAGCCCGGCAGCTGGTCGACAAAGGATTCGGGCAGCTCGCGCTCCAGCCCGATGCCGTACAGCGGCTGGATGTGCTCGCCGTGCGAGCCGATCACCACGTTGCCGAGCCAGCGAAGGTAGTCCTCCATGGTGCCGACTTCGCTCAGCGAATTGAGCGCGCGCACCACGAAGAAGGCATCGCGCAGCCAGCAGTAGCGGTAGTCCCAGTTGCGCTGGCTGCCCGGCGCCTCGGGAATGCTGGTGGTCATGGCCGCGACGATGGCGCCCGTGTCCTCGTACAGCGAGAGCTTCAGCGTGATGGCCGCGCGGATCACCGCGTCCTGGTATTCGAAAGGAATGGCCAGGCGCTTGCTCCAGACGCGCCAGTACGAAATGGTCTCCTGCTCGAAGCGGCGCGCGGTGTCGGCGATGCCGTCCATCAGCGTCTCATCCACGCCGAACATGAAGTTGTATTCGCGCGAGATCACGAAGGGCTGGCGCGAGAGGATGTGCGAGATCGACGCGTCGGTGTTCAGCCGCAGCGTCACGTCGGGCCCGACGTAGCGGATGTGGTTGCTGCCGCGCGTGACCTCCACCGGCGCCGAGGCGCCCCATTGGAACCTCGGATCGAGCGAGACCCGGATGCGCGGCGCGCCGGCAATGGGCCGCACGCGGCGCACGAGCATGAGCGGGCGGAAGTAGCGCGAGCGGCTGTAGAAGCGCGGCGCGAAGTCGGTGATCTCGATACCCTGGCCGGCGCTGTCGAAGAGCTGCGTGCGCAGCACGGCCGTGTTCGGCTCGTACCACTGCTTCGATTCCGCGAAGTCCTCGATGTCGATGCTCCATGCGCCCGCATCCTCGCCGGGGTGCAGCAGGGCGTTGAACACCGGGTCGCCGTCGAAGCGCGGCAGGCAGCACCACACGGCGCGGCCGCGCGAGTCGATGAGCGCGCTGTAGGCGCAGTTGCCGATGACGCCCACGTTGAGCGAAGGTTCGGCCGGTGGAGCGAAGCCGCGCTTGCCCGGGGCGGCGGCCGCCCTCGCGTCGACCGGCGCGCGGTCGTCGGGGCCGGCCGCGCCCGCCAGCGCCTGGCCGGCGCGTTCCTCGGGCGCCGCCGGCAGTTGTTGTTCGCTCATCGGGGGCTCCTCGGTGATTCTTCGGGTTGGCTAGCGGTTTCTTTCGGTGGCCGTGCGGCGAGCAGGTCGCGTGCCTGCACCAGCCATTCATACACGGCCAGCGGCGATTCCAGGCGGTGCTGCGCCAGGCTCGGGCCGGAGCCGACCTTCACGGCCACGCCGCCGCGCGGCTGCACCACGGCGAAGCCGCTCTCGTCGGTGGTGTCGTCGCCGAGGAAGACGGGCACGCGGCCGGCGAAGGGCGCCTCGGCCATGAAGGCGTCGATGGCGATGCCCTTGTTGACGCCCGCGGGCTTCACCTCGAACACGAACTTGCCGTGCATCAGCTCCAGCATCGGATCGTGCGCGATGGCGCGCGACATCGCGTCGCGGCACACGGCCTCCAGCTGCGGCGCGAGCCGGTAGTGCAGGGCGATGGCGGCGTGCTTGCGCTCCACCAGCAGGCCTTCGTGCACGCGCGCGAGCTCGTTGGCGATGTCGAGGATGGGTACAAGGTCGGGCGCGCGCTGCTCCTGCATGCGGCCCTGGGCATCGCGGCGCTGCACGCCGTGCTCGCCGGCCGCGGGCAGCCGCAGCGGGGCGAGGAAGCGGTCGATGGAGTCGATCTGGCGGCCCGACACCACGGCGAGCGCGCCGCCGAGCTGGTCGCGCAGGTCGTCCAGCAGGGGCACGAGGGCCGGTGGAATCTCGATGGCTTCAGGCGTGGGCGCAAGCCCGACCAGCGTACCGTCGAAGTCGAGAAAGAGGGCTGCGTCCCGGCCCAACGGAGGAGGCAACTGCGTGTTGCTGGAGGACTTTGGCATCGGGAAAAACCTTAACACGCGTCGCGCGCCGCGCATGTCGGCCAAAGCCCAATGTGCCTGGATCCGCCCCGGCGCGGGGGCCGGTCAGTGCGCGAGAGGCCCCGGCGCCAGTTCGGCCAGCGCGCGCAGCAGCGTCGCCGGGTTCACCGGCTTGAACAGCACCGGGATGCCCGAGGCGCGCACGCGCTGAAGCCGGTCGGGCGAGGTCTCGCCCGTCACCAGCAGCAGCGGCGCCTGCAGCCCGAAGCGGCGCTGCAGGCGCATGCCCGCGTCGAGGCCGTTCTCGCCGTCGCAGAGGCGGTAGTCGCACATGAGAAGAGAGAAGGGCCGCTCGTGCGCGTCGGGCCGGCCCAGCAATTCGGCGGCCTCGGCCTCGCTGGAGACGGCGTCGAGCGCGAGGCCGTGGGCCCGGAAGAGGCCGGTCATGGCTTCGCGGATCTCGGCCTCGTCGTCGATCAGCAGGATGCGGCCGTGCACCGCCGGCGCCGCGTGATCGCCTCGCACCCCCGTGGTGCGCACGGGCGCGGCCAGCCCGGCGTCGGGCATCGCCACCGCCTCGGCGGCCGGGAGCTCCAGCCGGAAGCGGCTGCCGCGGCCCGTCTGCGACTTCAGCCGCACCGGGTGCTGCAGCAGCCGCGAGAGGCGCTGCACGATCGACAGGCCGATGCCCAGCCCCTGCGCGCGGTCGCGGCCCGGGTTGTGCACCTGGTAGTACTCCTCGAACACGCGCTCCTGCTGCTCGGGAGCGATGCCGATGCCGGTGTCGAACACCTCGATCCACACCACGCCGCCGCGCGCGCGGGCCCGCACGGCGACGCCGCCGCGCGTCGTGTACTTCAGCGCGTTGTCGACGAGGTTGGAGAGCATTCGGTAGAGCAACTGAGCATCGCTGTGTACCCAAAGGCCGCTGGCGCGCACGCGCAGCTGCAGCTGGCGCTGCTCGGCCCGCGCCGCGAACATGTGGTTGAGCGAGCGGAAGAGCGCATCGAGCGAGACGGGCGCGATGGCTGGCGTGACCACGCCCGCGTCGAGCCGCGACACGTCAAGCATGGTGTCCAGCGAACTGCCCAGCGCATTCACCGCGCGCATCAGCTGCTGCGCGTTGCGCCCGCCGTGGTGCTCGCGCAGCTCGTTCTCCAGCGCGGCGCCGAAGAGGGCGATGGCATGCAGCGGCTGGCGCAGGTCGTGGCTCGCGGTGGCCAGGAAGCGCGTCTTCTCGGCGCTCGCGCGCTCGGCCGCGGCGATCTGGGTGCCGAGCTGGCCGGCCAGCGCCTCGTTCTCGAAGCGCAGCACCAGCGAGTCGGTCAGCAGCTTGTGCTGCTGCCCGCCCACGCGCAGCGTGAAGAGCAGGTAGCCCAGGCTGAAGAGCGCGAGGAAGAAATGCATCGCGTCGCCCTGCCAGGCCAGCGCGACGATCAGGCTCAGCATCATCGGCAGCGTGTAGCCGTACAGCGCGGGCTTGAGCGGCCACAGCAGCTGCATGGCCCGCGCGCAGCTGCCGATGATGACCACCGTGATGACCGAGGTCACCGGCAGGTCGCCGGGCGAGATGAAGAGCAGCGGCGCGCTGGCCATGGCCGCGCCCACCACGGTGACGGTGCGCGAATGCCGGCGCGCCCAGCGCCTGGTGTCGGCCAGCGGCACATCGGGGTGCCAGCGCGGCATCAGGAAGAGGAAGACGCCCAGCGAGAGATGCACCGCCATCCACACCAGGACCCAGGCGCGCGGCTGGTGCAGGTACATGGCCGCGCCCAGCGCCGCGCCCAGGCCGAAGTGCACGAACACCGACGCGTTGTAGGCCGCGTAAACCGAGGCCACGTGCTCGCGCAGCACGCGCAGGCCCAGTTCGTCCGGCTCGGGCGGGCGCGGGAAATCGGCGGATTCATGTGACGGCTTCGGCGCGGTGGCATTCACACGGCCGATGCTATCGGCCGGGTTCGCGCACGGAAGTGTCGTAAGTCATGCCCCGGAGGGCCGGCTCCGGTCGACCTCAGGCCTGGCCCGGCGACGCCGCGACGGCTTCGACGCGGGCCCGGTGGATGGCCTCGCCGATCTTCGGCCCCGTGGCGCCGGACTGCTGGGCGGCTCTGGCCACCACGTCGGTGACCACGGCCGACGCCGTCGCCAGCACTGCGAGCAGCCGCTGGCGCTGCGGCCAGGGCGTATCGCTTTCGTCGACGCCACTGCCCGCACGGCTGCGCGCCGCGCACTCGCAGGCCAGCAGGGCCTCGGCGAAGCGCGCGGGCTTGCGGAAGGCGTCGCAGCGCTCCAGCAGGCGGACCAGCCCGGCGGCGTCGAGCGCGCCGCTCTTGTCGATGTGCGAATGCTCGCGTGCCACCACCTCCGCCAGCTCGCGGAATTCCACCGGCACGCGCCAGCGCTCGCACACCGCCTGCAGCGAGGCCACGCTGTCCTCGCCGCCGCCGAAGCCACCGGCCAGGCAGGCGAAGCGCACGGCCAGCGATGTCTTCAGCCGGGCGGCGGTGTCCACCATCCGCATCGGCAGCGGGTCGCTGGCGTCGACCTCGGGCAGCAGCAGGGCCAGCGCGCCGCATTCGCGCAGCACCTCGAACATGCGCGAGGGGCGCGTTTCCATGAGGCCGCGCGAGAGCTCCTGCCACACGCGCTCGGCCACCAGCGCATCGGCCTCGCCGGCCGCGACCATCTCTCGCATCAGCGCCATGGTTTCGGGGGCGACGCCGAAGTCGTCGAAGCGGGCGGCGAAGCGCGCCACGCGCAGGATGCGCACCGGATCTTCGCGGAAGGCGTCGGTCACGTGGCGCAGCACCTTGTCGCGCAGGTCGCGCTGGCCATGGAAGGGGTCGGCCAGCGTTTCCGGCGTGGGGTCGAAGCGGCCATCGGCGCTCACCAGTTCGGCGGGCAGCGCGATGGCGTTGACGGTCAGGTCGCGGCGGGCCAGGTCCTGCTCGAGCGTGACGTCGGGCGCGGCATGCACGGTGAAGCCGCGGTAGCCCGGCGCACTCTTGCGCTCGGTGCGGGCGAGCGCGTATTCCTCGCGCGTGTCGGGGTGCAGGAACACCGGGAAGTCGCGCCCCACGGGCAGGTAGCCGCGCTTGACCATCTCCTGCGGCGTAGCGCCCACCACCAGCCAGTCGTGGTCGGACACCGGGCGCTGCAGCAGGCGGTCGCGCAGTGCGCCACCGACGAGAAAGATTTTCATGGCCGCAGTTTAGGGATACTCCCCTCTGTCAGAAATAGAACGGTCGTTCGATAATTCGCGATGCAGACCGGGCAATCGTTCGTCATTCGGGCGATCTTCAGCGGCGGTCACAGCCGACGCCCGCATCCGCAGAGGGATATTCAACCAAAAGGATTCACATCATGAAGAAAAGAATGATTGCACTGGCAGCTCTGGGCGCCCTGGCGTCCGGCGGCGCCATGGCGCAACAGGCCGGCGACTGGGTCGTCGGCGCAGGGTGGTTCCATCTGTCACCGCAGGATTCGAGCAAGCCGCTGACCGTGACCTCGCCCGTGCAGAGCGTCCTGGCCGGTTCCGGCGCCAGCGTGAGCGATTCCGACACCCTGGGCCTCAACGCCACCTACTTCATCGACAGCCACTGGGCGGTGGAAGGCGTGTTCGGCGTGCCGCCCAAGTTCAAGCTCAACGGCACCGGCACCCTCGGGCGCGTGGGCCAGCTCGGCGAGGCCCGCCAGTGGAGCCCGACGATCCTGGGCAAGTATTTCTTCAACGAAGGCAACGACGCCTTCCGTCCGTTCGTGGGCCTGGGCGCCACCTATGTCTGGTACAGCGACGTCAAGCTGACCCCGAACCTGCAGAGCGCGCTGGCCTCGCAGTTCCACCAGTCGCCCTTCGCGGTCAACACCACGGCCAAGCTGGACAGCAAGTTCGCACCGGTGATCAACGTGGGCGCCGCCTACCAGTTCGACAAGCACTGGGGCATCTCCTTCTCGGTCTCCTACATCCCGCTGAAGACCAAGGCCAAGCTGACGACGACCTCGATCTACGGCCTGCCGGTTGCCACCAGCGAAGCCAGCCTGAAGCTGAACCCGATCGTCACCTACGTGGCGGCAACCTACAGGTTCTGATCCGGGCTCGCCCTTGCAGCGTTTGAAGCCCTATCGCCCCGTGCGGTAGGGCTCTTCGAACTGCAGGAAATCCTTCTCCGCCAGGCCTGCGTCGATCCAGGCCTTCACGCCCGGCAACGCCTGCACGCGCTCGATGTAGGCCGTGATGTGCGTCGGCACCGGCAGGCCATAGGTCCTGATGCGCGTGCCCACCGGCGCGAAGTAGGCGTCGGCGATGCCGAACTCGCGGCCGAACAGCATCGGGCCGCCGTGGGTGTCGAGCAGGCCGCTCCACATCTGCACGATGCGCGCGAGGTCGCTGGCGACTTCGGGCACTTCCTTCATCAGCCGCGCGCCCACTTCGGGCAGCGAGGCTTCGAGGTTCATGCCGCAATGGTTGCGCAGTCCGCCGAAGCCGGAATGCATCTCGGCGCAGACGCTGCGCGCGCGTGCGCGGTCGGCCTTGGCCTGGGGCCAGAGATGCTTCTCGGGAAAGGTCTCGGCGAGGTATTCGGCGATGGCGAGCGTGTCCCAGATGACGAGGCCGCCGTCTTCCACCAGCACCGGCACCTTGGCGACCGGGTTCAGCGCGCCGATGGTGTGCTTGAACTGCGAATCGGCCTCGAAGGAGTCGAAGCGCACCGCGACTTCCTCGAATTCGATGCCGGCCTGCTTCATCAGTACCCAGGGCCGCATGGACCACGACGAGTAATTCTTGTTGCCGACATAGAGCTTGCGCATGAGGGATCTCCGGTCCGTTGCGGGGGTGAAACAAAGCCTTCGATGCTAGCCGCGCGCCCGACTGCGATTGATGCCGAACGCGGCGCGAATTGATGCAGCTGCGCGCGTTCAGTGCCGGCCGCCGTCCTTGCCGCTCTCGTCCTGCTTCCTGGGCCCCGACACGCGCTCGATCAGGTCCACCAGGCGAGGCACCAGAGCCAGCACAGCGAGCGCCAGCAGCGCGCTGAGCACGGCCGTCAGCTCGCGGCCGAGCCCGCAGGCCATGCCGATGGCGGCCGTCATCCACAGGCCCGCGGCGGTGGTCAGGCCCTGCACGTGGCTCTCGTCCTTGCCCTGCTTGAGGATGGTGCCGGCGCACAGGAAGCCCACGCCCGCCACCAGCCCCTGGATCACGCGGCTCATGTCGGCCGGCACGATGCCGGTCTGCTGCGGCACGAGCACGAACATCGCCGAGCCGATCGCCACCAGCATGTGGGTGCGCACGCCGGCCGCCTTGCCCTGCTGCTCGCGCTCGAAGCCGAGCACGAAGCCCAGCGCGCCCGCCAGCGTCAGGCGCAGCACGATGCGCGTGAGCTGCGCGACGTCGCCCACGTCCGAGAACTCGGACGCGAGGGTATCGAGGACCTCGTCGCGCCAGCTCATTTCAGGCCGCCGGGCTCAGGGCAGGTCCTTGTTCGGCTCGGGCTCGGAGGCATCGCGCGGGCCGACGCGGCCCAGGCGCTCCTTCAGCGACTGCGGCCGGCCGCTGATGATGGCGGCGTAGTTGGTGGTGTTGGCCAGCACCTTCTTCACGTAGTCGCGCGTCTCGTTGAAGGGCACGTTCTCGGCCCAGATGGCGGCGTCGAGTACCGGCCCGTTGCGCCAGCTGCGCGGTCGGCCGGGGCCGGCGTTGTAGGCGGCCGCCGCCAGCGCCATGGAACCGTCGAAGTCGTCGAGCGCAAGCTTCAGGTAGTTGGTGCCGATGGTGATGTTGGTCTCGCGGTCGTTGATCTGGCCGGGCGAGAAGTCGGTCATGCCGATCTTGCGGGCCGTCCAGCGCGCGGTGGCGGGCATGACCTGCATCAGGCCCGAGGCGCCGACGCCGGAGCGCGCGTCCATGATGAAGCGGCTTTCCTGGCGGATCAGGCCGTAGACGTAGGCCGGATCGAGGCCGATGTCCTGGCTCTTGCGCAGCACCGTGTCGTGGAAGGGCATCGGGAAGCGCTGTTCTACGTCGACCACGCCCTTGGTGCGCTCGCTGGTGTTGATGCAGCGGTCCCACACCTCGCGCTGGCAGGCGAAATCGGCCGCGGCCAGCAGCGCGCGGTCGTCCATGCCGCCCTTGTCGTGCAGGTTGGTGGCGTAGTTCCACTCGCGCGTGCCCTCGGGGCGCAGGCCGATGGCGATGGCGTAGAGGCCGCGCGCCAGCGCGGGGTTGCTGCGCGCGGCGGCTTTCTCTTCGGGGGTGAGCGGGGCGGGGCGCGTGGGCACCACGGTGCGCTGGCCCAGTTCCTCCAGCGCCAGCATCTCGTAGAAGCCGCGCGAGCCGGCGATGCTCTGGTAGAGCTCGCGGGCCTGGGCGCGGCGTTCGTCGCCGCCGGCACTGGCCAGGCCGCGCGCCTTCCAGTAGACCCAGGTGGGGTCGAGCTGGGCGGTCTCGCTCATCGCGTTGATGGCGGGCACCACCTCCTTCCACTGGCCGGCGCGCAGCGCGGCGCGCACGCGCCAGCCGAGCATGTCGTCGGAGAGGTCGCCGTTCTTGGTGACGTTGGCGAAATAGCTGCCGGCCTGCGGCCACAGCTTGATGGCGGCGGCGCGGCCGATGGTGCCCCAGAGCCAGTTGCGCTCCTCGGCCGAGAGCATCGGGCCCCACTTGCTGTCGAGTTGCGAGGCGGCCAGCTCGGGGTCGGCCATGGCGACCTTGATGAGCGCGAGCACCACCAGCTCCTTGCGCGACTTGGCGGCCACGAAGGCGCGGCCGGTCAGGAACTTGGCCGAGCTCGCGTTGAGCTCCTCGAAGAGCGGCAGCGCGTCGGGCGCGGCGATGGCGACGGCGGCGCGCGCGGCCTGCGGGCGGTTGGCCTCCATGGCCAGGCGGGCCTTCTTCCAGACGTCGTTGGTCGACAGCAGCCGGGCGGCGGTCATGCGGTCGGCGGCGGTGAGGCAGCCGTCGTCCAGGTCTTTCTGGGCGAACCAGTTGCGGCGCACCTCGTCGGCCTGCGCCTGCGTGGCAGTGCCGCTGCGCAGCGTGTCGACGAGGATCGCGTAGCAGCGCACCTGCGCGTCGTCGCCCATGCGGAAGCCGTCGAGCGAGGCGGAGAAGTTGTCCCAGTCGCGGCGCTGGCCGGTCAGCAGCAGCCAGTCGTTGCGCAGGCGGTCTTCCTGGTAGGTGCCGGGGTAGCGGGCGTAGAAGTCCTGCACTTCGTTGGGTGCGGCTTCCTGTAGACGGGCCTTCAGTTCCCAGTAGGCGGCCCAGGGTTCGAGCGCATGGCCGCGGGCCTGCGGCAGCAGGGCAGTCAGCCGGGCCTTGTCGCCGCGCTGGAAGGCCTGCTTCATCTGGATCAGGACGTCGTCATTGGTGTTGCTCTGGGCCGCGGCGGGCTGCTGCGAGAGCAGTGCGGCGAAGGCGATGACCGCGGAAAAAACCAGCGCGGGAGCCGCATTGCGCGGATGGCTGCGCTTGGATGCCAAAATGCTTGGGAACTGCATCGGGGGATTATGGACAAGTCAAAGGGTGCCGACACCTCGGCAACGGCGAGTTTTCTTAAGGAACAGTTGAGAAAGGTACTCATCGAGCAACGCCTTGCGATGCCCGACCGGTTGACGCGCGCCGACCTGCTGCAGCGCGTGATGCGGATCTGGCTCGTGGGCCGGCCCGACACAGTGATCGGTGCCTACTGGCCGATCAAGGGCGAGTTCGATCCGCTGCCCGCACTGCACCGCTGGAAGGAAGACGGCGAGCTGATGGAAGAGCCGCAGCGCCGCCGCATCGGACTGCCGGTGATCGACAAAGTTCACAAGACCCTGACCTTCCACGCCTGGTACCCGGGCTGCCAGATGGAAGAGGACGCCTACGGCATCCCCAAGCCCAAGGACACCGAGCTGATCGTGCCCACGCTGCTGTTCGTGCCCTGCGTGGGCTACAGCGCCGGCGGCTACCGGCTGGGCTACGGCGGCGGCTTCTACGACCGCACGCTGGCCGCGCTGGAACCCCGGCCCTTCACGGTGGGGCTGGGCTTCACCAACGGCTTCGTCCCGGACTTCGAGCCCGAGGCGCACGACCTGCCTTTGGATGCCATCCTCAACGACAACGGCGTCGTCTGGCCGGTGGCCTGACTCTCCCCCAGGCTTCGCGCACTTCGTGTCGCTTCGCCAACCCCCTCGCCGGGGGCAACACCTGCGGCCCGGCAAAGCCGGTTCCGCGGTGTTCCTGGAAAAGGCCGCCGGGCCGCTCTTCCTCTTCTTCTTGAATCTCAGTTGAGGTCGTCTACGGTATCCGGGTCGGGCACTTCGCCGATGGTTTCGCGCGTGGTCACGGCCTGCAGCTGCAGCCAGTCGCAGAAGGCCTTGATCTCGGGGCGCTGCATGCTGCGCGGGCCGGCGATCATCCAGTAGGACATCGGCGAATCCATGCGGTGCTGCGGCAGCACCTCGACCAAGTCGCCGTTGGCCAGGCTTTCGGCGATCAGCGAGCTGCGCGCCAGCGTCACGCCCTGGCCGGTGAGGGCGGCCTGCACCATCTGGTAGGCGTAGTTGAAGTAGAGCCAGCGCTTGGGCTGGGCGCGCTCCAGCCCGTTCACCTCGAACCAGCGGCGCCAGGTCAGCCATTCCAGGTGCGTGCGGTGGGCGTCGCCGGCCTCGATGAGCGTGAACCGGGTCATGTCTTCCGGCGTCTTGATGGGCGGGCTGCTCTTGAGCAGCCAGGGGCTGGCCACGGGCGTGAGCGTTTCGCCGAACAGGCGCACGGCGCCGGAGGGCATGGAATCGCGCGGGCCGTAGCGCAGGGCGATGTCCACGTCGGCCACGTCGAGGTCGACCGCCACGTCGCTGGCGTCGATGCGGATGTCGATCTCGGGGTTGTCGCGCTGGAAGGCCTCCAGCCGCGGGATCAGCCACATCGAGGCGAACGAGGCGAAGGTGGTCAGCGACACGCTCTGGCGCCCCGCGCTCTGGCGGATCTGGCGCACGGCCGTGTCGATGCGCGGCAGCGACTGCTGCACCGCCAGCAGCAGCAGGGCGCCGGCGCTGGTGAGCTCCACCGCGCGCGTGTGGCGCAGGAACAGCGCCACGCCCACTTCCTCTTCCAGCGACTGGATCTGGCGGCTCACGGCCGACTGGGTCAGCGCCATTTCCTCGGCGGCCGCCCGGAAGTTCAGGTGGCGGGCCACCGCCTCGAAGGCGCGCAGATGCCCGGCGGAGATCGGGCGGGAGCGCAGATGGGTCTGGGAATGTTGCATGGGTGTGAATCCGGGTCGTCTCGCGGCCAGTCAATTGATGCGAAACCAGCATCAGTAGGCTAACTCGTTTTCATTGGACCGCCAACGCCGCACAAACGATCATTCATTCCCGAACTGCGCAATTGCCTCTTTCTGTCAAGCGCCTCGGCAAAGCCCCAAGGAGTTACACCATGTCCACCGCCGTCTGCACCACCGAATCGCTCTCGTCCCTCTCCGTCCCGGCTCGCGCCGCCACCGTCCCGCCGGCAGTGCGCCGCGGCGCATGGCAGATCGCTCCCGGCGAGGCGATGAGCCTGAAGGCGCGGGCGGCGAGCGTCCTGCGCGTGAAGCAGGGCCGCGTGTGGATCACGCCCGACGCCACGCTCGCCAACCCCAGCGAAGACCTGGTGCTCGCCCCCGGCGAGTCGCTGATGGTGGCCGCGGGCCAGCGCATCGTGATGGAGGCGTGGGATGGCTATGGCGCCACCTACAGCTGGGACAACGCCTGATCGTTCCAGTCCTCCAGGTGCTTGAAAAGGCGGCTTCGGCCGCCTTTTCCTTTTTTGGCGGCCGCTCAGCCGTTGATGTCGAAGCTGGGCACCAGCGCCAGGAAGTGCCTCAGCGCCGCTTCCCCGGTCAGCGCATGCACGCCCGCCATCAGGTCGGGGCCCTCGCATTCCGCCAGCCCCATGCCGAAGCCGCTGTAGCGGCGAACCTCCAGCGGGGCCCGGTGGACCACCCTGACGTCCACGTGGCGCGGATCCTTCTCGATCCGTTGCATCAGCGCGCTGACGGCATCGGCCGGGCCCTCCAGGTGCTGGCAGAAGCGCATTCCGTCGAACACCAGGAGGCCCGTGATGCCGTGCAGCGCGTTCTGGGTGCGGGCCCGGGAAACGATCTGGCCCACGGTCTGCGGGGGCAGGCTATGCGTGAGCATGCTGCAGTAGAAGATTTCGTGAAGTGGGAGCGTTGCTTCGTCGGTCATGCGTTCGGAGTCGGAGGGGCGCGCAGAGTGTAGGTGGCCGGGGGAAGCCCTGGGCATGTCAAAAGACACAGGCCGGGCGCCTATAGTGCGGTGTGAAATTCGAGGACTACCCAGCTGCCGCCGCCCCGCCCGTCGGCGCGAATTCGTGCGACCGATGCGCGTTGCGCCGCCTGGACGCCTTCCTGCCGTGCTCGCAGGAGGAATTGAAGACCATCCAGTCCTTCCGCGTGGGCGCCCGCCGCGTGGAGGCCGGCGGCGCGATCATCGAGGAGCACCGGCGCAGCGCGCAGCTGTTCACCCTCTATGCGGGGTGGGCTTTCCGCTACAAGACGCTGAGCGACGGCCGGCGGCAGATCCTGAGCTTTCTGCTTCCCGGCGATTTCCTGGGCCTGCAGGACGAGTTCGCCGACGGCCAGACCCATGGTGTCGAGGCGGTCTCCGACGTCACGCTGTGCGCCTTCTCGCGCGACCGGCTGTGGGAGCTGTTCCATGCCCAGCCCAAGCTTGGCTACGACATCACCTGGCTGGCCGCGCGCGAAGAGAAGATGGTCGACGACAACCTCGTCACCGCCGGCCGGCGCAATGCCGGCGAACGGGTGGCGATGCTGCTGATGCACCTGTACCGCCGGGCGCAGCGCGTAGGCATGGAGCGCGACGGCTGGGTCGAGTTTCCGTTCAACCAGCAGCACATCGCCGACGCGCTGGGGCTTTCGCTGGTGCACACCAACAAGACGCTGCGGCGGCTGCAGCGCCTGGGGCTGTACAAGATCGACGCCGGCTGGCTGCGCATCATGGAGCCGCATGCGCTCGAAGCGCTGGGCGACTATTTCGAGCGGCCGATACGGCCGACACCGCTGTTGTGAGCTCCGCCCTCCGGAGCCAGCGTCTTCAGCGCGCCGCCACCAGCTGGCGCAGATCGTCCTGGTAGGCCTGCAGCCGGCGCACCGCCTGCGCGCGCTGGCTGGCGCTGGTGCCGTTGTGCATGGCCGCGGTGTTGCGGCAGCCCTCTTGCAGCAGGGCCCGCTGCTGGTCGCGCCAGGGGCCGGGCGGCGGCTCGGCGATGCGCTGGATGTAGTCGTGCAACGCGGCCTGCGCCTCGGCCGGCGGGGTCTTGTTGGCGAGGAAGCCGCGCAGCAGCCTCAGCGCCTCCTGCTGTCGCTTGCGGCGCTCGGCGTCCGCCGGCTTCGGATCGAACACCGACTGCGCGACCTGCTGCTTCAGCAGGTCGCGCTGCTCGTTCGTGAGCCGGCCGTAGAAATCCTCGGTGCGCTCCAGGAACTGGTCGTAGCGCTTCTCGTGCACCTGCGCGGGCGTGCGGTCGAGCCAGTCCTTGCGGTATTCGGCGTTGTTCTTGGCGTACTTGCGCTCCAGCTGCTGCAGCTGGGCCTCGCTCAGGCTCAGAGCCAGCTCGGTGCCGGCGGGTTCGGCGCGCTCGGTCACGGCCAGCAGGCGTTCGCGGATGCGGTCGGACATGGCACAGACCTGTTCGGGCGTCACCTCGCCCGGGGCCATCGTCTCGGCCTCCTTGAGCAGCGATGCGATGCGCGGCAGCTCGTTCTGCCGGTGCCAGGCCAGCAGCCGGGCGAGCTCGTCGCGCACCTTCGGGGTCTGGGCACCGTCGAAATCGAGGTAGCCGTCGAGCCACCAATAGCTCACCGTGGGCAGGTTGTTGTAGGCCAGCTGGATGGCGCTGCAGGCGCCCAGGGCGGTGGCCACGAGCAGCGCGCCGATAATTCGGCTCATTGCCGAGCAAGTCGCGCAACGAATCCTGGAAAAGAAACGCATGAATCAGCCTCCGCAACAGAACAACGACCACGGACCGATCGACGTCGTCATCATGGCCGCCGGCAAGGGTACCCGCATGAAGAGCAGGCTGCCCAAGGTCCTGCACCGGCTGGGCGGCCGCGCCCTGCTGGCGCACGTGGCGGGCACCGCCGCGCGCATCGGGGCGCGCGACGTGGTGGTGGTCACCGGCCACGGCGCCGACCAGGTCGAGGCCTCGATGGCCGGCGGCATCGGCGATGCCAGCCTGCGCTTCGCGCGCCAGGAGCCGCAGCTGGGCACCGGCCACGCGGTGCAGCAGGCCGCGCCGCTGCTGGCGGACGACGGCACGGTGGTGGTGCTCTCGGGCGACGTGCCGCTCATCGGCGAAGAAACCCTGCGTGCCCTCGTCGCGGCCAGTGCCGGCGGCAAGCTGGCGCTGCTGACCATCGAGTTCGACGACCCCGCGGGCTATGGCCGGGTCATCCGCGCGGCCGGCAGCGGCGGGCTTCAGGGCGAGGTGCAGGCCGTGGTCGAGCACAAGGACGCCACCGAGGCCCAGCGCGCGGTGCGCGAAATCTACAGCGGCGTGATGGCCGTGCCCGCGCGCCTGCTCAAGGGCTGGCTCGGCCGGCTGGACAACCGCAATGCCCAGGGCGAGTACTACCTGACCGACGTGGTGAAGCTGGCGGCTGCCGACGGCGTGCCCGTGGTCGCGCACATCACCACCGACGCGCTGCAGGTCGCCGGCATCAACAGCCCCGCCCAGCTCGCCGCACTGGAGCGCGCATGGCAACTGCGCCAGGCGAACGCGCTGATGGAGCAGGGCGTGCGCCTGGCAGACCCCGCGCGCTTCGACCTGCGCGGCACGCTCGAATGCGCGGGCGACGTGGAGATCGACGTCAACTGCGTCTTCGAGGGCGCGGTGACGCTGGGCGAGGGCGTGCGCATCGGTGCGAACTGCGTGATCGCCAATGCGCGCATCGAGGCCGGCGCGGTGATCCATCCCTTCACCCACATCGAGGGCGAGAAGGCCGGCGTCACCGTCGGCGCGGGCGCGCTCGTCGGCCCCTTCGCGCGGCTGCGGCCCGGCGCGCAGCTGGGCGCCGAGGTGCACATCGGCAACTTCGTCGAAGTGAAGAACTCCACGCTGGCCGCCGGCGCCAAGGCCAACCACCTGGCCTACCTGGGCGACGCCACCGTGGGCGAGCGCGTGAACTACGGCGCGGGCAGCATCACCGCCAACTACGACGGCGCCAACAAGCACCGCACCGTGATCGGCGACGACGTGCACGTGGGCAGCAACTGCGTGCTGGTGGCGCCCATCACCATCGGCGCGGGCGGCACCATCGGCGGCGGCTCGACCATCAACAAGTCGACCGAGCCGGGCGCGCTGACCGTGGCGCGCAGCAAGGCGGTGAGCTTCCCGAACTGGAAGCGTCCCCAGAAGAAGCCGAAGGCCTGACGACGGCCTTCAGGCCCCCGATGCCAGCGGCATCCGGGGCTCGAACTTCGCGCGCTTCAGGCCGAAGAAGGCCTTGACGTTGCGCACGTTCGCATCGGCCGTGAACAGGCGCTGCGTGAGCGCGCCGTAGTCCGGCATGTCGCGCGCCGCCACCACCAGGATGAAGTCCGGACCGGGCGATACGCGCCAGCACTGCTGGACCGCGTCGTCGGCGATCACGCGCGTCTCGAAGGCGTCGAGCGAGGCGGCATCCTGCCGGTCGAGCGAGATCTCGATCACCGCCTGCAGGCCGTGGCCCAGCACCGCGGCGAGCCGGTCGGGCGACAGCAGCGCCACCTGGCGCTCGATGAGGCCGACGTCGCGCAGCCGCTGCACGCGGCGCAGGCAGGTGGGCGGGGAGATGCCCACGTCGGCGGCCAGGCGCTGGTTGGTCCGGGAGGCGTCGCGCTGCAGGGCGTCGAGCAGGCGGAGGTCGGTTGAATCGAGGGAAATTGATTCCATATTCAATGAAATTATGGAATAAAACTCCAATCATCCGAAATGGAGAAATAAAAGTGCGAAATCAATCGAATTTCGAATGCATATTTCTTCCATGCCTTCCTACCATCGAGCCTCTTCTCCATTCAAAGGCAGCTCACCATGTGCGGCATCGTCGGGGCAGCGTCCCATCGCAACATCGTTCCGGTCCTCGTGCAGGGCCTCCAGCGGCTCGAGTACCGCGGCTATGACTCCTGCGGCGTCGCGGTGCATGCCGGCGGCCTGACGCGGGCGCGCACCACCTCGCGCGTGGCCGACCTCGTGGCGCAGGTGCGCGACGACAAGGTCGAGGGCCTCACCGGCATCGCCCACACGCGCTGGGCCACGCACGGCGCGCCGGCGGTGCACAACGCGCATCCGCACTTCAGCCACGGCCCGGGCGCCGACGCGCAGGCCGCGCGGCCGGGCCGCATCGCGCTGGTGCACAACGGCATCATCGAAAACCATGAGAGCCTGCGCGCCGCGCTCGAGGCCAAGGGCTACGCCTTCGAGAGCCAGACCGACACCGAGGTCATCGCCCACCTGGTCGACAGCCTCTACGACGGCGACCTGTTCGAGGCCGTGAAGGCCGCCGTGCTGCAGCTGCACGGCGCCTACGCCATCGCCGTGATCTGCCGCGACGAGCCGCAGCGCGTGGTCGGCGCGCGCGCGGGTTCGCCGCTGATCCTGGGCGCGGGCAAGGACGGCGCCGAGAACTTCCTGGCCAGCGACGCAATGGCCCTTGCCGGCGTGACCGACCAGATCGTCTACCTGGAAGAGGGCGACGTGGTCGACCTGCAGCCCGGCAAGTACTGGATCGTCGACAGGAACCACAAGCCCGTCACTCGCCAGGTGCGCACCGTGCTCGCCCACAGCGGCGCGGCCGAACTGGGCCCGTACCGCCACTACATGCAGAAGGAAATCTTCGAGCAGCCGCGCGCCATCGGCGACACGCTCGAAGGCGTGGAAGGCATCGTGCCCGAGCTGTTCGACGGCATCGGCCAAGACGGTGCGACCGGAGCGAGCGCGCACCGCGTGTTCCAGGACATCGACAAGATCCTCATCCTCGCCTGCGGCACCAGCTACTACAGCGGCTGCACCACCAAGTACTGGCTCGAAGGCATCGCGAAGATCTCCACGCAGGTCGAGATCGCGAGCGAATACCGCTACCGCGAATCGGTGCCCGACCCGAAGACGCTGGTCGTCACCATCAGCCAGTCGGGCGAAACGGCCGATACGCTGGCAGCGCTCAAGCACGCACGCTCGCTGGGCATGGAGCAGACGCTGACCATCTGCAACGTCGCCACCAGCGCGATGGTGCGCGAGTGCAAGCTGGCGTACATCACGCGCGCCGGCGTGGAGATCGGCGTGGCCTCGACCAAGGCCTTCACCACGCAACTGGCGGGGCTCTTCCTGCTCACGCTGGCCATCGCGCAGGCCAAGGGCCGGCTGAGCGATGCCGAGGAGGCGCGCTACCTGAAGGAAATGCGCCACCTGCCCGTCGCGCTGCAGTCGGTGCTCGCGCTGGAGCCGCAGATCATCGGCTGGGCCGAAGACTTCGCGCGCAAGGACAACGCGCTCTTCCTCGGCCGCGGACTGCACTACCCGATCGCGCTGGAAGGCGCGCTCAAGCTCAAGGAAGTGACCTACATCCACGCCGAGGCCTACGCCGCCGGCGAACTCAAGCACGGCCCGCTCGCGCTGGTGACCAGCGAGATGCCCGTGGTGGCCGTGGCCCCCAACGACGCGCTGCTCGAGAAGCTCAAGAGCAACCTGCAGGAAGTGCGCGCCCGCGGCGGCGTGCTCTATGTGCTGGCCGACGGCGACACGAAGATCAGGAGCGGCGAAGGCCTGCACGTGATCCGCATGCCCGAGCACTACGGCGCGCTCTCGCCGATCCTGCACGTGGTGCCGCTGCAGCTGCTGGCGTATCACACGGCCTGCGCGCGGGGGACCGACGTGGACAAGCCGCGCAATCTTGCGAAGAGTGTGACGGTGGAGTGAGGCTGGGGGGCTGGTGGAAGGGCGTTGAACGCAGCTGGCGCTGACCGCTCCTCGAGAAATGACGCGGTCTGCGTAGTCACTCGGTGAAAACGACCGGCGCCGCACCGATGGCGCCAAAGCGCGGGCCCGAAGCCGTTCGAACGCCCCTCAGCCCAGCCAGCCGCGGATGCGCCGCCCCAGCACTTCCCGGCTGATGCCGTAGCGATCGTGCAGGGTTGGCAACGCACCCGCATCGAGGAAGGCGTCGGGCAGGCCGGCGAGTTCGAAGCGGGCGGGCTGCACACGATGCCGCAGCAGCGCCGACGCCACAGCCTCGCCGAGGCCACCGACCACCGAATGGTTCTCGGCGACGACCACGAGACGCGGCGCCGCGCCGACGGCGGCGACGATGGCGGCTTCATCGAGGGGCTTGATGGTCGGGCAGTGCAGCACGGCCACACCGACGCGGTCGGCGGCCAGGTCCTGCGCCACTTCCAGCGCACGCATGGTGAGGATGCCGCTGGAGATGACCAGCACGTCTGCGCCCTCGCGCAGCATCCTGGCCTTGCCGAGCTCGAAGCGATAGCCCTCGATCTCGTCCAGAACCAGCGGCACCTGGCCGCGCAGCAGGCGCATGTAGACCGGCCCGGGGTGCTGTGCGATCTGCGGCACGGCCTGCTCGATGTCCAGGGCGTCGCACGGGTCCACGATGGTCAGGCCGGGCACGCCGCGCATCATGGCGATGTCTTCGGTGGCCTGGTGGCTGGGCCCGTAGCCGGTGGTGAGGCCCGGCAGCGCGCAGCAGATCTTGACGTTGAGGTTTTCCTCGGCGATCACCTGGTGGATGAAGTCGTAGGCGCGCCGGGTGCCGAAGACGGCATAGGTGGTCGCGAAGGGCACGAGCCCCTCCTTGGCCAGCCCGCCGGCGGCTCCCATGAGCAGCTGCTCGGCCATGCCCATCTGGAAGAAGCGCTCGGGATAGGCCTGGGCGAAAAGATGCAGGTCCGTGTATTTGGCGAGGTCGGCCGTCAGGCCCACGACCTCGGGCCGATCGGCGGCGTAATCCACCAGGGCCTTGCCGAAGGGGGCCGCCTTGACACGCTGGCCTTCGGAGGCGATGGAGGCGATCATGGCCGACGTCGTCAGCCGGGGCTTTGCTTTCTCTGCGATGGCTTGGCTCATGCCAGGGCTCCTTCGGTGGATGGTTCGGGGCGGCTCGCGTCGAGGATGGCCAGCGCCTGCTGCCATTCGGGCGGGTCGACGCGGATGAAGTGGTTCTTTTCGCGCTGCTCCAGAAAAGGCACGCCCTTGCCCATCAGCGTGTCGAACAGGATCACGCGCGGCTTGGCATCGCGCAGGCCGCGGGCTGCGTCGAAGGCGCTCAGCACGGCCGGCAGGTCGTTGCCGTCCACACGCTGGACGTGCCAGCCGAACGCCGCCCATTTGTCGGCCAGGGGTTCGAAGCCCAGTACCTTGCTCGAAGGGCCGTCGGCCTGCTGATTGTTGATGTCGACCAGGCAGACCAGGTTGTCCAGCCGGTGATGAGCGGCGGCCATGGCGGCCTCCCAGGTCGACCCTTCGTCGAGCTCGCCGTCGGACATCGAGTTGTAGACGAAGGCCGGGTTCTTCTTCTGCTTGAGGCCCAGCGCCATGCCGACGGCAATGACCAGTCCCTGGCCCAGCGAGCCGCCGGAGATCTCCATGCCGGGCGTGTACGCGGCCATGCCGGACATGGGCAGGCGGCTGTCGTCGCCACCGTAGGTCTCGAGTTCGCTCTCGTCGATCACGCCGGCCTCGATGAGCGCCGCATAGTGGGCAATCGCGTAGTGACCATGCGAGAGCAGGAAGCGGTCGCGGCCTTCCCATTCGGGCTCGCGGGGACGCAGGGTGAGGGCGTGGCGGTAAGCCACGGCCAGCACGTCGGCCCAGCCCAGGGCCTGGCCGATGTAGCCCTGTCCCTGCACTTCGCCCATGCGCAGGGCGTAACGGCGGATGCGCCAGGCAGCCTGTGCCAGCGCTTGCGTGGCCGTTGAAGGCAACGCCGCGGAATCGGTCATGAATTTCTCCTAGAAGACACGGGGGATGGGGGATCTGGGTCACTTCAGGATGAAGGCCGGGAAATACGAGACGAGGGCCAGGACGCCAAAGGCGACGAGGTAGAACGGGCCCAGTTCGCGCACGGTCTGCCCGACCTTGACCTTGGCCAGCGCGCTGGTGATGAACAGCGTGGTGCCCACCGGCGGCGTGTACAGGCCGATGGCGAGGTTGACGACCATCATGATCCCGAGCTGGGTCATGTCCATGCCGATGGAATTCGCCAGCGGAACGAACACCGGCGTCAGCAGCAGGATGGCCGCAGGCAGGTCGATGAACATGCCGAGGAAGAGCATGAGCAGGTTCATCAGCAGGATCACGAGCACCTTCGCATGCACGTTCTGCTGCACCCACTGCGCGATGCCCTGGGGCATCTGGTCGAAGGTGAGCAGCCAGCCGATGGCGGCGGAGGCCATGATCACCAGCAGCACCACGCCGGTTGCCAAGCCTGCGTGCACCACCGCGTCGTTCAGGCGCTTCCAGCCCAGGTCGCGATAGATCACCGCCGACACGACGCCCGCATACAGGGTCGACAGAACGGCCACCTCGGTCGGCGTCGCGATGCCGAAGCGCAGGAAGATGATGATGAGCACGGGCAACAGCACCGCGGGCGAGGCGTAAGCCAGATGCCTGCGGAATGCGATGCCGTCGAAGGGTGCGGTCTCGCGCGGGAAGTTGCGGCGCCGGCCCACCCACCAGCACATGAACATGAAGCCGCCGCACATCAGCAGGCCGGGCAGCACGCCGGCGACGAACAGGTCGGCGATCGACGCGTTGGCGGTCAACGCGAAGAGGATCATCGGGATCGACGGCGGGATCAGGATGTCGATGGTGGCGGCCGCCGCCAGCGTGGCCGCCGAGAAGGCCGCAGGGTACCCCAGGCGCTTGTGCCAGGGGATCATGAGCGAGCCGATGGCCGAGGCATCCGCCACCGCCGAGCCCGACACGCCGCCGAACAGCGTGGAGGACAAAACGCCGACCTGGGCGGGGCCGCCGTGGAAGCGCCCCAGCAGCGTGGACAGCACGCCGACCAGCGCTTCGCCCAGCTTGCCGCCCATCATGAGGCTGCCGGTGAGCATGAAGAAGGGGATGGCGATCAGCGGGAAGCTCTGCACCTGCGCGACCATCTGCTGCACCAGCAGGTCGAGAGGCACCTTGTCCGAACTGGCCGCCGCGGCCATGGCTGCCACGAGCAGCGCATGAGCGATGGGCATGGCCGCCACGGCGGCCACCATGAACACGAGAAGAATCAGGGCACTCATGTCGGGTCCTTGTCGTGTTGCGCTCTACCAGTGGGCGGCCGGGACGACCGGCTCCGCGTCGGCTGAAGGCGGCAGCGGCGTGCTGCGCCACGTCTTGACGCCCGATTGCAGGGCCAGCGCCGCGAGCAGGGCCATGCCCCCCATCACGCAGCCATAGGTGACCGAGCCCGGCACTTGCAGGATCGGCGACTTCTCGTCGTGCACGATTTCCAGCATGCGGAAGGTGGCGACCGACAGCGTGCCGTACATCGCCGCCACGACGAGCCAGGCGAACGTGGCAACCACACGGCGTGCGCCAGCAGGCAGCGCGTCCATCAAGAACGTGGTGGCGATGTGCGCGCCCTGCTGCGCGGCGATGACGACGCCGGCCATGACGAGCCAGGGAAACAGCAGCTCGGGCACCTCGTTGGCCCACTCCAGGCTGGAGCCGGTGGCATAGCGCAGCACCGTGTTGACCACGAGGATCAGGAAGATGACGGAGGTCGACAGCCAGAGCACCGCGCGGCAGATGCCGGCGATGACGCCATCGATCCAGCCGTTAGGGGCGTGAACCATGGGGATCTCCTTGGCGTGGCTATCGGTCAGAGCGCCTGGGCGGCCGCAACGACCTTCTTGACGTAGGCACCGATGGGGCCGCTTGCCCACTTGGTGACGACTTCCGCCGTGGCCTTGGCAAAGGGTGCCGGCGCAGGGGTGGTCACCTGTACGCCCTTGGCCTTGAGGTCGGCCAGCAGCTTCTCGTCGGCGTCCTGCGACAGCTTGCGCTGCAGCGCGGTGGCTTCGGTCGAGGCCTCCTGCACGATCCTGCGGTCTGCTTCCGACAGCTTGTCCCAACTGCGCTTGCTCATCAGGAATGGCGTCATCTGGAACTGGTGATTCGTCATGGCCAGGTGCTTCTGCACTTCGTAGAGCTTGCTGGCGTGGAAATTCACGAGCGGGTTCTCCTGCCCATCGACCACTCCCTGCTGCAGGGCCACGTACAGCTCGGCGAACTTGATCTGCTGAGCCTCGGCGCCGAGCGCCTTCATGATGTCGACCAGGGTCGCATCCGGCGGCACGCGCATCTTCAGGCCCTTGAGGTCCTCGGGGCCGTTGATCGGGCGCTTGCTGTTGGTCATCTGCCGGATGCCGTTGTCCCAGGTACCCAGCAGCACCATGCCTTTTTCGGCCGAACGGTCGGCCAGTTCCTTGCCGAGCGGGCCGTCGAGCACCTTGAAGGCAGCCGCCGGGCTGGCGAACAGGAAGGGCATGCCGTAAGCGGCATACTCGGGCACCGCATTGGCCACCGCACCCTGCGAGTTCGCGCTGATGTCGAGAGCACCGGTGCGCAGTGCGGTGACCATGGCAGCGTCGTCGCCCAACTGGCCGGAAGGCGCGACCTGCACCTCGATGCGGCCGCCCGACCTGGCCTTGACGACCTCGGCGAACTTCACGGCCGCTTCATGCCGCGGATTGCCGATCGCGGCGCCGTGGCCGAGCGTGAGCTTGACTGTCTGTGCGGCGGCGCCCGCAGCGCAGAGCAGGCCGAGGGAGGTGGCAAGCACGCTGCGGATGAAATGTTGGCGGTTCATGCGATGTCTCCTGGATTTTGTTGATGGAGTGAGGTGTCGGTCAGTGAATCAGCATGCCGCCGTTCACATCGAGGGTGATGCCCGTGCAGTAGGCGGCCAGGTCGCTGGCCAGGAAGACGCAGGCTCCGGCTACGTCCTTGGCCTGGCCCAGACGGGCCAAGGGAATGGTGTCCTCGATTTCCTTCTTGCGGTCCGGGCTCAGCTTGCCCTGCGTGATGTCGGTCTCGATCAAGCCGGGGGTGATGCAGTTGACGCGGATGCCTTCGATGCCGAACTCACGCGCCATCGCACGCGCCAGGCCGAGCACGCCCGCCTTGGCGGCCGAGTAGTGCGGCCCCCCGAAGATGCCGCCGCCGCGCTGCGCCGACACGGACGAGATGCAGACGATCGAACCGCCCTGTGCGCCGCGCATGGCGGGCAGCACTGCTTGCGACATGTAGAGCGTGCCGCGCAGGCTGACGTCCAGGATCCGGTCATAGTCGGCCCCCGTGATGTCCAGGGTCTTCACCGGCTGGGTGATACCGGCATTGTTGATGAGGACATCGATGCGCCCGAAGGCCGCGACCGTTGCGGCTGCCGCTGCGATGCAGGCGTTCTTGTCGGTCACGTCGCCGACCACACCGAGGTGGCCTTCGCCCAGGCGAGCCGCAGCCGCCTGCGGTTCCGCCCGTTCGAGGTCCATGATGACCACGCGCGCGCCCTGCGCGGCCATCTCTCGCGCAGTGGCGAAGCCCAGTCCGTTGATGCCGGCACCGCCGGTGATCAGCGCGACCTTGTCCTTGAGCAGCATGTCTTCGATCTCCTGAGTTCTGAGTAAGGGGTCCGCAGCGGCCATAGCTGGCGCGCCTCTAGGGACGGAGCGAATGGTCGATCGGGCTGAAGATGAAGACAAGCGATATCTCGTCAGGCTAGGATGAAGGATGTTCATCTGAGCGCGGGGGAAACCCGATGTCGTCGATCCCAGCCATTGCCAACCTCCTCGCATTCGAGAGCGTCGCGCGACGACGCAGCTTTGCGCTCGCCGCCGCGGAACTGCACCTGACGCCTTCTGCGGTCAGCCACCAGATCGCACGCCTCGAGTCGGACCTTGGCGTGCGCCTGTTTGAGCGCAGCGCGCATGGGGTGCGCCTGAGCTATGCGGGGACTCGCTACCTCGATCGCGTAGGCGGCGCGTTGTCGGCCATCTCCACGGCCACCGAAGACCTGCGCGAAGGAGTCGGCAACAGCCTGTACGTCCATTGCGCGCCCAGCATCGCTAGCCTGTGGCTCATGCCGCGCCTGCGCCGCTTCGCACAGGCGCACCCCGACATCTCGCTGAACCTGTCGGCCGCCCACACGCAGAGCGACTTCGCGCTGGGCCAGGCCGACATCGACATCCGCTATGGCGTGCCGCAATGGGGCAACCTGGTGGTCGAGCCGCTGTTCGAGGAACGCATCGTGCCGCTCGCGAGCCCGGCATTCGTCCGCGAGCGTCGCCTGTCCAGGATCGATCAACTCCTGGACATGCCCTTGATCCAAAGCAACGTCAGCATCGTCCAATGGTCGGACTGGCTGCAGGCGTTTTCAGACAAGCGCGCCCCGGAGCGCTACGCCTTGCGTTTCGACCGCGCCCAAATGTCGCTGGACGCGGCAACGCAAGGGCTGGGTATCGCGCTGGAGAGCGACGTCAATGCCGCAGGTCACCTCGCCGAGCGCAAGCTCAAGCCGGTGTTCGGCCTGGACAAGGCGATCAGGGTCAAGGCACATTTTCTGGTCTATCCCCAGCGCCATGCCGGGCGTCCGGCGGTGGAGGCGTTTCTGGCGTGGGTGCATTCCGAAGCCGCGAGGCAGCGGGTGCGGCGCGCCTGAGTGGCGAGGCCGCGCCCGCAGCAACGCTCGCCTCCGCCTGCAAGGCCTCGAGGCCGCCGGCGACCGGTCCGAGATGCGCAACCTGTGATGCGATTGACAGGAGGCGCCTCGGAAGCCAGCTGCAGGTTGGTGCGCTTCAGCTACATCGTCATCAAGTCGCAGTTCATCAAGACGCACTGTCCGATCGATCGGCTTTTCCCCCACGAGCGGTGACCGGCGCTCTTCGGCGTCTTCGACCTTCCATGCCTGGGGAACGTCTGATCAGGTCGTAAATTGGTCATCATTGGCAATGAACGGCACTACCGCAGCAGTCGCGCCGGCACCAGTCCCAGCGCGCGCAGCTTCGGTTCCTCATAGACCGAGTCCTCGGCCGGATAGCGCAGACCTGGAACCTGCGCCGCCTTGGCGCTGGCCCAGACGACGCTTTCGCCCGCAGGCAGGGTGTCGATCCGAACGGAGTAGACCGGGTCGTCGAAGGCCGTCCTGGCGGCGGTGAAAGTCCACCCTCGCGCCCGGAACGCCGCAATCAATTCGCCGAGAGCGGCGGCGTTGATCCTGCTCGTGTGCAGCAGCATCACATGGGCAGGGCTGCGGCCGAGGACCTGCCGGGCCAGGGCGTCGTAGTAGGCCGCGCGGTCCAGCAGGTGCTCGATGTACGCGGCCTTCACTCGATCGGCCTTGCCGGCATTTCCTTCGTCCAGCCAGGCCGCATAGACCTGGTTGTAGTACCAGTCGCTCGCGTCGATCGAAACCGGTGCCGCCCTGTAGCCTGCGGCCTGCATCCAGAGGCGCATGCCGTCCCGCTTGGCAAGCGTGTCGCCTTCCTTGAGATACGGAAAGCGCAGCATCTTCGTCCAGCCAGGAAGCCGGCTCAGCACGGCTTCGGCCTCCTTGACATCGCCGATGAAGTCCGCAAGCGGCACTTGAGGCGATCCAAGGCTGCGGTGCCGGGAGGTGTGGTTGCCTACCGCGTGGCCCGCGCGCGCCCAGTCCCGGATGAGGTCCAGTCCTTGGGCCAGGCCGGTGCGCACGAGTGCTGGAAACACCATGGACGTGATGCCCGCATCGCGGAGCGTTTCCAGGATCTGCCGGTTCCACGACGCGGCCGCGGGCTCTTTCGAAGGGTCGAGGCCGTCGTCGAACGTCAGCGCCAAGGTCTGGGCAATGACGCAGGACGAACCGAGAAGGAGGAGAAGCGCGGCAAGCGCGCGGCGCAATGCGGTCATGTCGATGCCCGCCTCAATGGTCGACGGTTGGCAGAAGCCGAAGCAGTTCGTCGCGCGCACGCAGGCCCGCGTTGGGCCTGAGCGCCTGCTCATCCTGGATCAGGCGTGCGAACACCACCCTTCGCCCGCCCTTGGTGGCCCAGCCCACGTACCAGCCATAAGCGCGGCTCGCGTCATAGCGGTTGTCGGCGCCTGGCGACCCGGTGCCCGTCTTGCCATGCACGGCCCAGCCGTCGACCGTGGCGCCGTAGCTTGCGATGAGTGCGGTCATGTCGAAGGCATGCGCACTCACCGGCAGCTGGCGGCGCACGATCTTGCGCATGAACGCAAGCTGTTCCTCGGGGGAGATGCGCAGGGAACTCATCACCCAGACGCCGTTCTGCCCAGGGTCATCGACCGGCACGGCAGAGACATCTGCATTGCCATACCGAAAAGCCTTCACATATTGCGCGAAGCGCTCCTGCCCGACCCGCTTCACAACCTGCTGCGAGTACCAGAAGACGGAGTCCCTGATCCATGTGGCCGGCGTGATGTCGCGCCGCCAGGCATCGCCGCCCAATCCGGATACCCCGCCTGATAAGGCAAGGCCGGCTGTGCAGCGTCCTTCAGCACAACCGCGTCGTAGCCCATGAGGCTGATGGCGAGCTTGAAAGTCGAGGCGGGCGTCACGCGCTCGGAACAGGCGGGGCCGCGCTGCAGAAGCACCTTGCCGGAATCGGCATCGGCATCGGCATCGGCATCGGCGATCAGCGTGCACAGCTCGTGCGCGGTCGCGAAGGGCGCCGAAAAAAGAACGGCCGCTGCTGTCGCGGCGACCTGGAGGACGCGGTTGCGCATGTTGTCTGTTTTTTCTGCGGGGAAGAATGGGAGCCCGGTGCCGGGGGCGTGCTTCTGGAGCATCCCGCGGTACCCGGGGATCGAAGATGCCGGCGTGGTATTCGCGCGTGGTGCAGGGCCCTCGGCCAGCGCGCCGAGTTTATCGTTCCGTGCCATGAAGGCTTGTCGCCGGAGTGCGAAAAGGTGCATCACCAATTCGAGGGATGTCTCCTCTCATGCGCCGTCGCAAGATGAGGCGTGCCTGGAGAATCCGCCGCCGCGGTACTTCATGAAAAAAAGAGCAGGGCGGCGCTGTCCTGGCGCTGCCAATGTCCGATGAAACAGGTCGAAGACTTCCGGAGGGATCCATGGCTGCAAGCCTTCTCATGCGTCTGACGCGGTGCGCTCGCCTCGTCGGATTGCTTGGCGCCCAGGTTCTCGTGGCGCTTGCACTGGGGGCCTGTGCGACAGCGCCAGCCCCGCTGGGCATTCCGACGGCTGTCCCTCGGATCGAGGACGCAAAGAAAGGACATCCGGTAAAGGTAGCGGTGTTCTACGGGACGAATCGCGTCCCGGTTGCAAGGCCGGTCTACTTCGACGACAACGAGGCGGCGGAAGTCCAGTATGGGTATGCCCTGGTCAGCCTGCCATGGATCCATGAAAAAGGTGAGGTCGAGACGCCGACAGTCTTCGACTGGGACCGGAGCAACCCGGACAGGTTCATGCTTCTCCTCGACGCGGTGCCCCTGAGGCCCGATGAGTTCATCGCTCAGGTGAATCGATCATTTGCCGCCGATCCGCGAAGGAACATCGGCTTCGTGTTCGTGCACGGCTTCAACGTTCCCTTCCGCGATGCCGCGCTGAGGACGGCGCAACTCGCCGTGGACATGCAGCTGCCCGCGGTGCCGGCCTTTTTCAGCTGGCCGTCGAATGGCGAGTCGCCCGTCGAGGGAACCGCCAACTACCTGCGGGACTTCACCAAGGCCATCAGCTCCATTCCCGCGCTCGAGGAGTTCCTCGTCCAGTTCGGGGAGAAGACCCGCGCCGAGGAGATCTACGTTCTTGCGCACAGCATGGGTTCCTGGACGACGACCCATGCGCTGATGTCGCTCGCCCTGAATCGCCCGAAGCTGGCCGCCAAGGTGAAGCTGGTCACGCTGGCGGCTCCCGACATCGACGCCAGGGTCTTCACGGTGCAGATCGCGCCGGCGATGGTCAAGGCCGGCTACGCCGTGAACCTCTATGCATCGGACAACGACAAGGCGCTGAACGCTTCCAGGGTCGTCTGGGGAAGGCCTCGCGCGGGCATCGCGGGCGCAGCGCTGACGCTCTCGCCTGGCGTCGAGACCATCGATGCGAGCGACATCGACACCGACGTTCTCGGGCATTCGAAATATGGAGACTCGCCGGCCCTTCTGGAGGACATGGCTCTTTTCTACGGCGGTGCGCGTGCCGGTCAACGGCCCGGATTGATTCCGAGAAAACGAGGCGCCGAAACGTACTGGCAGATCCAGGCTCCGCCGCATTGAGGGCCCTTGCCTAGGTGGCGCGCTCCACGATGAACTCCACGAACGCCCGCACCCGAGAGGGCAGCAGCCGCGCATGCGGATAGATCAGGCTCACCGGCCGTGAGCGCCCGGCGTAGGGCTGCAGCACCTCGACCAGCTCGCCGCGCGCCAGGTCTTTCTCGACGACGAAGCCGTAGGTCTGGAACAGCCCCGCGCCGGCCCGGGCCAGCGTGACGCCCGCAAGCACGTCTTCGGCGCAGCTGTAGTTGCCGGTGGAGAGGATTTCCTTCTCGCGCCCGTTGTCCGTGAACAGCCACGGAATCTGCCGCCCGCTGCTGGGCAGGTCGAACTGGATGCACTCGTGCCGCGCGAGGTCGTCCAGCGTCAGCGGCTGCCCCGCGCGGCGCAGGTAGGCCGGGCTCGCAACCACCACGAGCTTCGCGTCTTCCAGGTGGCGCGCCACCATCGTCGAATCGGGCTGGGCGCGAAAGCGGATCGCGACGTCGAAGTTCTCCTCGTGCAGGTCGATGTTGCGGTTGCTGATGTGCGCCTCGACCTTGATCAGCGGATAGCGCGCGCGGAACTCGGGCAACAGCGGCAGCAGGCGGTGGTGCCCATAGGTGGTGGGCGCGCTGATGCGCAGCGTGCCCGAAGGCTGCACCTGCTCGCCGGTGAGCTTGTGCTCGGCCTCCGCCAGCTGGTGCAGGGCGGCGCGGCACTGCTCGAAGTACTCCCGCCCGCCTTCGGTGAGCCGGATGCTGCGCGTGGAGCGCACGAAGAGGCGCACGCCCAGGCGCTTCTCCAGCCGCGCGATGGAGCGGCTCACCGCCGCCGGCGTAACGCCCGCCGCGTTGGCGGCCGCGGTGAAGCTGCCGGCCTCGGCCGCCAGGCAGAACAGCTCGATGCTGCCCAGGAGCACGTCGTCGAATTGGCGCTGCATATTGATTACATGGAGTATCAAGACAAGTGTAGTCGCGTGTGTTTATTGCTCTTCGAGTCATCAATAAAGTTCAGTCCAACCGGTGGCGAAACCTGAAATCCGCACCGGCCCTTCCGAACTTTTTTCTGAAACCGAACCTGATCGAGGACCACCATGGGCAAGTCTGAAAACACCGTCGTCATCACCGGCGCCACCAGCGGCATCGGCCTGGGCCTGGCCGAGGCCTTCCTGCGCGAGGGCTACAACGTCGTGGGCACCGGCCGCACCGAGCAGCGCCTGCAGGCCGCGGCCGAAGGCCTGAACGCAGGCGGCCGTTTCCTGGGCGTCGCGGGCGACGTCGGCCCGCCGGAGTCGGCGCGCGAGCTGTTCGCACAGGCCATCGCGCGCTACGGCCACGTCGACGTGCTGGTGAACAACGCGGGCATCTTCACCGCCAAGCCCTTCGTACAGTTCACGCCGCAGGAGATCGAGGAGAACATCGCGACCAACCTGAAGGGCGTGCTCTACGCCTCGCAGGAGGCGGCGAAGCACATGAGCGAACGGCGCAGCGGCAGGATCATCAACATCACCGCCGCGATCGCGATGCAGCCGCACAGCGGCGTGCCCGCGCTGCTGGCGGTTGCGCTCAAGGGCGGCGTCAACGAGGCCACGCGCGCGCTGGCGCTCGAACTCGCGCCCTACGGCGTGACGGTCAATGCGGTGGCGCCGGGCGTGGTCGACACGCCCATGCACAGCGCCGACAACCACGCGGCGCTCGCCGGACTGCACCCGCTGGGCCGCATCGGCACCACGCGCGACATCGACGAAGCCGTGCTCTACCTCGCCCGCGCCGGCTTCGTGACCGGCACCGTGCTGCCGGTGGACGGCGGCTTCAGCGCCGGGCGCTGAGCGCGGCCAGGAAAAAGGAGATACGGCCATGCCATTCGTCAGCATCCGCATCACCCGCGAGGGCAACACCGCCGAGCAGAAGGCGCAGGTCATCCGCGAGGTCACCGAGACGCTCGAGCGCGTGCTGCACAAGCCGCCGGAGTGGACGCACATCGTCATCGAGGAGGTCGACACCGACAACTGGGGCTTCGGCGGTCACACGACCACCGCCGTTCGCCAGGGGCTGGTTCCGATGCCAGGCTCGCAGCCGAAGAACAGCGGCTAGAGCCTCCACCGGACAAGGCGAAATTCATAGGTCTTGGCTATGAATTCAATGCACTCAATTTGGTTGATGGATCGGTCACCCGAACCTAGACTGGCCCGGCTCCACACCTCCGAGCCACCCCGCAACCAAAGGAGAACCCCTTGTCCGATGAAGCCAAATGCCCGTTCCCGGGTCATGCAACCACCGGCACCGCACGCCGCGCCGCGACGAACACAGACTGGTGGCCCAACCAGCTCAACCTGAAGCTGCTGCACCAGCACTCCGCCAAGGCCAACCCCATGGGCGAGGCCTTCGACTACGCGAAGGAGTTCAAGACCCTCGACCTCGACGCCGTCGTCAAGGACCTCCACGCACTGATGACCGACTCGCAGGACTGGTGGCCCGCCGACTACGGCCACTACGGGCCGCTGTTCATCCGCATGGCCTGGCACTCGGCCGGCACGTACCGCACCTTCGACGGCCGCGGCGGCGGCGGCGCGGGCGCGCAGCGCTTCGCGCCGCTGAACAGCTGGCCCGACAACGGCAACCTCGACAAGGCGCGCCGCCTGCTGTGGCCGATCAAGCAGAAGTACGGCCGCAAGCTCTCGTGGGCCGACCTGATGATCCTCACCGGCAACGTCGCGCTGGAGTCCATGGGCTTCAAGACCTTCGGCTTCGCCGGCGGCCGCCCCGACATCTGGGAGCCGGAAGACGACGTCAACTGGGGCGCCGAGAACAAGTGGCTGGGCGACGAGCGCTACAGCGGCGAGCGCGATCTCGCCAACCCGCTGGCCGCCGTGCAGATGGGCCTGATCTACGTCAACCCCGAAGGCCCCAACGGCAACCCCGATCCGCTGAAGTCGGCCCGCGACATCCGCGAGACCTTCGCGCGCATGGCGATGAACGACGAGGAAACCGTGGCGCTCACCGCCGGCGGCCACACCTTCGGCAAGGCCCACGGCGCCGGCGACCCTGCCAAAGTGGGCGCCGAGCCGGAAGGCGCAGACATCGAGGAACTGGGCCTGGGCTGGAAGAACAGCTTCGAGAGCGGCATCGGCGTGCACGCCACCACCAGCGGCATCGAAGGCGCCTGGACCCCCACGCCCACCAAGTGGGACAACAGCTACTTCGAGACGCTGTTCGGCTACGAATGGGAGCTCACCAGGAGCCCGGCCGGCGCGCACCAGTGGAAGCCCAAGGGCGACACCGGCAACGGCACCGTGCCCGACGCGCACGACCCGTCGCGCCGCCACGCCCCGATGATGACCACGGCCGACATGGCCATGCGCATGGACCCGGCCTACGAGAAGATCTCGCGCCGCTACATGGCCAATCCGCAGGAGTTCGCCGACGCCTTCGCCCGCGCCTGGTTCAAGCTCACGCACCGCGACATGGGCCCGCGCGCCCGCTACCTCGGCAAGCTGGTGCCGAAGGAAGAGCTGATCTGGCAGGACCCGATCCCCGCCGTCGACCACCAGCTGGTCGACGACAAGGACGTCGCCGCGCTCAAGGCCAAGGTGCTGGCCTCGGGCCTGGGCATCGGCCAGTTGGTGCGCACCGCCTGGGCGTCGGCCTCGACCTTCCGCGGCAGCGACAAGCGCGGCGGCGCCAACGGCGCACGCATCCGCCTCGCGCCGCAGAAGGACTGGGAAGTGAACCAGCCGGCCGAGCTGTCGAAGGTGCTGTCGGTGCTCGAAGGCATCCAGAAGGAGTTCAACGGCGCGCAGGCCGGCGGCAAGAAGAAGATCTCGCTGGCCGACCTGATCGTGCTGGCCGGCAACGCGGCGGTCGAGGCCGCCGCGAAGAAGGCCGGCCAGGACGTGACCGTGCCCTTCTCGCCAGGCCGCATGGACGCTTCGCAGGAGCAGACCGACGTCGAATCCTTCGCTCCGCTGGAGCCGCTGGCCGACGGCTTCCGCAACTACCTGCGCAAGGGCGCCAACCCCGCGGCCACCGCCGACCTGCTGCTCGACAAGGCGCAGCTGCTGCGCCTGAGCGCGCCCGAGATGACGGTGCTCGTCGGCGGCCTGCGCGTGCTGAACGCCAACTACGGGCAGTCGCCAAACGGCGTCTTCACCAAGCGGCCGGAGACGCTGAGCAACGACTTCTTCGTGAACCTGCTCGACATGCGCACCGGCTGGAAGAAGTCGGCCGCCGACGCCAACGTGCTCGAAGGACGCGACCGCACCAGCGGCGAGGCGAAGTGGACCGCCACCACCGCCGACCTGGTGTTCGGCTCGAACTCGCAGCTTCGCGCCCTCTCGGAGGTCTACGGCTCCAGCGACGCGCAGCAGGTGTTCGTGCGCGACTTCGTGGCCGCATGGGCGAAGGTGATGGACCTCGATCGCTTCGACCTCCGGTGATCGTTCGCGGACGGCGGCCGGCTCCGGCCGCCGCCGAGTACGGCAGCGCCTGAACCCCCGGCCCGAAGCAGGCCGGGGCTCATCGGCAGAAAAAGAATGACAGCAGGAGACAACCATGCTCGTCGTGAAGAGGAAAGAAGAGAAGGCGCCCGCTGCATCGATGGAGTACTTCCAGCCCGAGCAGTGGCTGCATCTGCTCGAGCAGATGGACATCATCCTGGCGACCGTGCAGGGCGACGACTCCAACCCTATCCTGCGCCGTTTCGGCCCGCGCAGGCGCAACGCCATCGTGCGCCGCCTGATGCTGGAGCGCAGCCGCCTCGTCAAGGAGATGGAAGCCTTCGGCCAGGAAGCGCTGCTGAACTTCGCGCGGAACAACTCGCTGGCCGGCGCGCCGCCATCGCGCCGCCACCTGGACGTCGAGTTCAGGCTGCTCGGCGAGGCCTTCGACCAATGCTCGAAGGACCTCTCGCCCGACAAGCAGGCCGCGCTGAGAAAGTGGCTGCTCGCGCGCTCGCACATGCACCAGGAGCATGCCCGGTTCCTGCAGACTTACTGACGGGCAGGGCGCGGTGAAGGCTGGTACCGTTGCCGGCAACGCATCCACCATCAGGAGCCTTGCATGAAACCCCAGCCCATCGAGTACGCGGGCGCTTCGGAGGAAGTGCGCGCCGTCTTCGACGACATCAAGACCACGCGCAACGTGCCCGACGTCAACAACTTCTGGAAGTACCTCGCCAACGACCCTGCCACGCTCCGGCGCACCTGGAGCAGCCTGAAGGAGGTGATGGCGCCCGGCGCGCTCGACCCGGTGGTGAAGGAGATGGTCTACCTCGCCGTGAGCGTCACCAACGGCTGCGGCTACTGCACCGCGAGCCACCACGCCGGCGCGGAGAAGGCCGGCATGACGCCCGCGATGTTCGCTGAGCTCATGGCCGTGGTCGGCATGGCCAACGAGACCAACCGGCTCGTCAACGGCTACCGCGTGCCGATCGACCCCGCGTTCGACAAATAGCTGGCCGGCCGGGAGCGCTCAGCCGATCGTCATCAGGCTCGCGTTGCCGCCCGCCGCCGCGGTGTTGGTGCTGATCGCGCGCTCCACCACCAGGCTTTCGAGCGGAATGCGCGCCTCGCCCGGCGCGAAGCCGCGCACGCCGACGATGGGGCCCGGCCGCGCGGCGATGCGCCGCATCACTTCCGAGAGCCCCTGCGCATCGCCTTGATGCAGCGCGGCGTCGAACGCCACCGTGTCCGACGACCAGTCGCTCGCGATGGCCACGTTCTGCTGCACCTCGGCCGGCAGCGATGCGCGCAGGCTTTGCGCCGCCGCATCTGCGGGCCAGATCGCGCCACTGCCCACCGCGAGCACGGCGGCGAGCTGCGTCAGCCGGTCTTCTTCCGCATCGGCCAGGCACAGCACCGCCTCGCGCGGCTCCAGCCTGTAGACGTTGCGCTCGCCGGTAGGCCCGGCCAGCGTGCGCGAGCTGCCCGAGCGCGACTGCGCCGCGAAGAGCGCGCACTGCGCCGACAGCGCGGGCCGGCCGGTCGCATCGGCCCAGCGGGCCAGCGCCGACAGCGCCGGATGCGAAGCCGGCGCGGCGCCTGCCACCGCGCGCGCCATCGCGTCGTCAGGCCGCGCCGACAGCATGCGCAGCATGTACAGCGGCCCGCCCGCCTTCGGCCCCGTGCCCGACAGGCCCTCGCCGCCGAAGGGCTGCACGCCCACCACCGCGCCCACGATGTTGCGGTTCACGTAGACGTTGCCTGCCTTCGCGTTCTCCACGACCTGCGCGATGGTCTCGTCGATGCGCGTGTGCACGCCCAGCGTCAGTCCGTAGCCGGTGCCGTTGATCTGCCCGACCAGCGCGCCGAGGTCGCGGCGGCGAAAGCGCACGAGGTGCAGCACCGGGCCGAACACTTCGCGCTGCAGCTCGGAGATGCCGTCGAGCTCGATCAGCGTGGGTGTCACGTAGGTGCCGTGGCGGGTGTCGTCGCCATGCTCGCGGGCCTGGCGGAACACGGCATGGCCGCGCGCGCGCATCGCCTCGACGTGGCGTTCGATGCCGTCGCGCGCCTCGGCGTCGATCACCGGACCCACGTCCACCGAGAGGCGGGCCGGGTTGCCGATGGCGGCCTCGGCCATCGCGCCCTTGAGCATCGCGACCACGCGGTCAGCCGTTTCTTCCTGCACGCAGAGCACGCGCAGCGCGGAGCAGCGCTGGCCGGCGCTGTCGAAGGCGGATGACATCACGTCGGCCACCACCTGCTCCACCAGCGCGGAGGAGTCGACGATCATCGCGTTCTGCCCGCCGGTCTCGGCAATGAGCGGTACCGGCGCGCCGTGCGCGCCCAGGCGCTGCGACAGCGTCTTCTGCAGGATGCGAGCGACCTCGGTGGAGCCGGTGAACATCACGCCCTGCACGCGCGCATCGGCCACCAGCGCGGCGCCGACCGTCTCGCCACGGCCGGGCAGCAGCTGCACCGCCGCGCGGGGAATGCCGGCTTCCCACAGCACGCGCACCGCCTCTGCCGCGACCAGCGGCGTCTGCTCGGCCGGCTTGGCCAGCACCGGGTTGCCGGCCGCGAGCGCGGCCGCCACCTGGCCGGTGAAGATCGCCAGCGGAAAGTTCCACGGGCTGATGCAGGCCATGGGACCTAGCGCGCGGTGCGTGTCGTTGGAGAAATCGCTGCGCGCCTGCGCCGCGTAGTAGCGCAGGAAGTCCACCGCCTCGCGCACCTCCGCGATGGCGTTGGCGTACGTCTTTCCGGCCTCGCGCGTCAGCAGGCCGAGCAGGCGCGGCATGCCCTGTTCGAGGCTCTCGGCCGCACGTTCGAGCAGCGCTGCGCGATCGGCGGGTGGCATGGCGGCCCATGCCGGCGCGAGGGCATGGGCCTGCGCGATGGCCGATTCGACATCGGCGAGCGTGGCTTCCTGGACCTGCCCGACGATGTCGCGATGGTCGGCGGGGTTCAGCACGTTCGCCGTCTCGCCGTTGGGCGCGGCCTCGGCCAGCATCGGCGCCGCACGCCAGTGGTCGGACGCGCTTTCGCCCAGCACTTTGCCCAGCACGCGCAGGCTGTCGTCGCTCGCGAGATCGAGGCCGCGCGAGTTGGCGCGCTGCGTTCCGTACAAGGCCGCCGGCAGCGGGATGGCCGGATGCGGCAGGCCCGTCATGCCTTCCTGCACCGCCATGTGCTCCACCGTCGCGACCGGGTCTTCCACCAGCACGTCGAGCGGAATCGTCGGGTCCGCGATGCGGTTCACGAAGGAGGTGTTCGCGCCGTTCTCCAGCAGCCGGCGCACCAGGTACGCCAGCAGTGTCTCGTGCGTGCCCACCGGCGCGTAGATGCGGCAGGGCCGCGCGAGCGGTCCCACCACCTGCTCGTACAGCGGCTCGCCCATGCCGTGCAGGCACTGGAACTCGTACTGCCCCGGCTCGTAGCGCGACGGATCCGCCATCGTGTAGATGGCCGCCAGCGTGTGCGCGTTGTGCGTGGCGAACTGCGGGTACACCGCCTCGGGCGCGTCGAGCAGCTTGCGCGCGCAGGCGAGGTACGACACGTCTGTGTAGGCCTTGCGCGTGTAGACCGGGTAGCCGTCGAGGCCGTCGAGCTGCGCGCGCTTGATCTCGCTGTCCCAGTAGGCGCCCTTCACCAGCCGCACCATCAGCCGGTGGCCGCTGCGCCGCGCGAGGTCGATCACGAAGTCGATCACGAAGGGGCAGCGCTTCTGGTAGGCCTGCACCACGAAGCCGATGCCGTTCCAGCCTGCGAGCCGGGGCTCGAAGCACAGGCGCTCCAGCAGGTCGAGCGAGAGCTCCAGCCGGTCGGCTTCCTCCGCGTCGATGTTCAGGCCGATGTCGTGCTGCCGCGCCAGCAGCGCGAGTTCGCGCAGCACCGGGTACAGCTCGGCCATCACGCGCGAATGCTGCGCGCGGCTGTAGCGCGGGTGCAGCGCCGAGAGCTTGATGGAAATGCCCGGCCCCTCGTACACGCCGCGCCGCGCCGACGCCTTGCCGATGGCGTGGATGGCCTCTTCGTACGCGGTGCGGTAGCGCTTCGCGTCCTCCATGGTCAGTGCCGCCTCGCCGAGCATGTCGTACGAATAGCGAAAGCCCTGCGCCTCCAGCTCGCGCGCATTGCCGAGCGCCTGCGCGATGGTCTCCCCGGTGACGAACTGCTCGCCCATCATCCGCATCGCCATGTCCACGCCCTTGCGGATCAGCGGCTCGCCGCCCTTGCCGATGAGGCGCGTGAGCACCGTCGACAGGCTGCTCTCGCTGTGCGTGGCCACCAGCTTGCCGGTGAGCAGCAGGCCCCAGGTCGCGGCGTTGACGAACACCGAGGGGCTGCGGCCCGCGTGCGACTGCCACTGGCCGTGCGCGATCTTGTCGCGTATGAGCGCGTCGCGCGTGCCCGCATCGGGAATGCGCAGCAGCGCCTCGGCCAGGCACATCAGCGCCACGCCTTCCTGCGACGACAGCGCGTATTCCTGCAGCAGGCCCTGCACGAGGCCGGCGCGGCCGCTCGCGCTCCTGCGGTCGCGCAGCTGCCGGGCGATGCGCATGGCGAGCGCCTGTGCCTCCTCCGCCTGATCGTCTGGCAACCGGGCCTGCGCGAGCAACGGCGGCAGTGCCTGCGGCTCGGGGCGGCGGCAGGCCGTGGTGATGCGGGCGCGCAGCGGCGAAGGCGCGGATGGCAGTCCGTCGGCGAACGCCTGGAAAGAGGAGGGCAGGGGGTCTGGGTTCATGGCGGTCCGTGGTGGGATTTGTTGGATGATCCGCGCCCCGTTGCCGAATTTGTGTTCGAAGAGCGGCGCTTCGGTAGAGCAAATCGCTATGTAAAGCAGCGGGCAAGTCAGCTTCGCCGGATGTGGCGGGCAGAGAATCCGCTTCCATTCCGTTCCGTCCCGGGAGTCGCACGAACATGCCCAGCTACAGATGGTTCCTTTCCTTGGCCCTCGCCGCCGCGTACATCGCGTCATGGCCGGCTCATGCGGCAACGGCCGATGCCTCTGCCTGCATGAACTCGGCGGCCGCGGACTGCTTGCGCAGCTTCACGCCGCCAGGGGCCGGCGGCGCGCTTCACTTCTACTCGTCGCTCGACCCCGACGCAGCGGCGACCGCCGGGCCGACCAGAGCGCTGATCGCCATGCACGGCCATTCGCGCGACGCCAACAAGACATTCGAGGCCGCGCTGCGCACCCTGCGCAACGCCGATGCGCTCGGCGACACGCTGGTGATCGCGCCGCTCTTCCAGGTCGCGGCCGACAAGGCGGTGGCCGGCCGCTGCAACACCGTGGGCGTGCCGGTCGCACAGCCCGGCGACCTGCTGTGGACCTGCGGCTCCTGGCTCGAAGGCGCGCGCTCGGCATCGGGCAATCGCGTCGGGTCCTTCGCGGTGATGGATGCGCTGGTCGCCGACATCGCGCGGCGCTGGCCCAGCCTGCGCACCATCACCGTCGCGGGCTTCTCGGCCGGCGGGCAGTTCGTGCAGCGCTACATCGCCTTCACACAGCACGACGGCAAACCGGCGATGCGCTACGTGGTCGCCGACCCGAGCACCTGGCTCTACTTCGACCCGGTGCGCCCGCAGTTCTCGGCCGACGGTGCTTCCGTGACCGGCTTCTCCGTGCCCGACGCAGTCGCATGCCCGCAGATGAACCGCTGGAAGTACGGCACCGACGACCTGCCCACATGGCTGGGCCGCACCGCCGCGCAGGCGCGCCAGCAGTACGCGCAGGCCGATATCAGCTACCTGGAAGGCGCGCTCGACAGCAACGACGCCAAGGGCACCGCCTACCGCGTGCTCGACAAGTCCTGTGCGGCGCTCGCCCAAGGCTCGTTCCGCATGCAGCGCGGCCTGGCCTATGCGGAGTACGACCGCAAGCTGCTCGCGCCCGACAAGCGCCGCGAGGTCGTGGTGGTGCCGGGATGCGCCCACGACGTGGCCTGCGAGTTTCCCTCCGAGGCCGCGCGCGCCGCGCTGGTCGGGCCGTCGCGCTGACCGGAGGAATCTGCTGGCTGGCTTGACGCGATTTCCTTTATGGTGGATATTTCATCCAATATGAAGGAAGAAAATGAATCGGCCGAGACGGAAATCCACTCCGGCCTCAACGACCGCATCGCCCAGCGCGTGCGCGACCTGCGCGCGGCGCGTGGCTTCTCGCTCGACGCGCTCGCCACGCACTGCGGCGTGAGCCGCTCGATGATCTCGCTCATCGAACGCGGCGAGAGCAGCCCCACCGCGGTGGTCCTGGAAAAACTTGCGACCGGCCTCGGCGTATCGCTGGCCTCGCTGTTCGAGGCGCCGGCCCCGGCTGCCGATCCGGTCTCGCGGCTGGCCGACCAGATGCAGTGGCGCGATCCGCACTCCGGCTACCTGCGCAGGAACGTGTCGCCCGGCGGCGTCGCGTCGCCGATCCAGATCGTCGAGGTGGAGTTTCCGCCCGGCGCCCGCGTGGCTTACGAAACCTCGGCGCGCGAGCCGCTCATCCACCAGCAGGTGTGGGTGCTCGACGGCGTCATCGAACTCACCGTGGGCGACGAGCTGCACCGGCTCGCCACCGGCGACTGCCTGGCGATGGTGCTCGACCGCCCCACCAGCTTTCACAACCCCTCGCGCAAGAACACGCGCTATGCCGTCGTGATCGCGACCGCCCCTTCTTCCTGGAGATGAACATGACGACCGTTTCCGCCGGGAGCACCCCGGCCGTCCGCCTGCTGGACACCGTTTCCGAAGCGCAGCTGCGCGGCCTTGCCGCCGTGCTGGCCGATTGCGTCGAGGGCGGCGCATCGGTGAGCTTCATGCAGCCGCTGACCGCGCAGCGCGCGCAGGCCTTCTGGCGTCGGGTGGCCGATGGCGTGGCGAGTGGCGAACGCGCGCTGCTGGTGGCGGAGGACGAGGAGGGCATCCTCGGCACGGTGCAGGTGGTGCTGGCGCAGCCCGAGAACCAGCCGCACCGCGGCGAGGTGGCGAAGATGCTCGTGCATCGGCGCGCTCGCCGCCGGGGCATCGGCGCGCTGCTGATGAAGGCGGCCGAACGGGTGGCACGCGAACGCGGCAAGACGCTCCTGGTGCTCGACACATCGAGTGCCGACGCCGAGCGGCTCTACGAGCGCTCGGGCTGGGTGCGTGTCGGGTCGATTCCGGGCTTCGCGCTGCTGCCGCAGGGCGAACCTTGCGACACCACCTTCTTCTATCGCGAGCTGAAGTGAAGGTCGGCGCGACGAGGGGCCGCTTCGCAACCGTCGCGGTCTAACGCGCGCCGAAGGCCGCGTTCTCGAACAGATCCTTGAACTCGCGCGGCTGCGAGCGCCAGTACTGGTGAGGCGCCTTCACCCGCGCGCCCAGCTCGGCAGCCGCATGCCAGGGCCAGCGCGGGTCGTAGAGGATCGCGCGCGCCAGCGACACCGCATCGGCCTGGCCGTTGGCGATGATGGCCTCCGCATGCGCGGGTTCGGTGATGAGCCCCACCGCGATGGTCGGCAGCCCGACCTCGGCCTTGATGCGTTCGGCGAACGGCACCTGGTAGCCCGCGCCCAGCGTGATCGCCTGCTGCGGCGACACACCGCCGCTGGACACGTGGATGGCCGCGCAGCCGCGCTCCTGCAGCGCACGCGAGAAGGCGACGGTGCTGTCGAGGTCCCATCCGCCGGGCACCCAGTCGCTGGCCGACACGCGCACCCACACCGGCCGGTCGGCGGGGAACACCTCGCGCACTGCATCGAAGACTTCGAGCGGGAAGCGCAGGCGGTTCTCCAGGCTGCCGCCGTATTCGTCCTCGCGATGATTGGAGATGGGCGAGAGGAACTGGTGCAGCAGGTAGCCATGTGCCGCATGCAGCTCGATGCCGTCGATGCCAAGCCGCGTGGCGCGGCGCGCGGCGGCCACGAAGGCGTCGCGCACGCGCGCCAGCCCGGCCGCGTCGAGCGCGATCGGCGTGTCTTCGCCGGGTGCATGCGGCACGGCCGAAGGAGCCCAGGCCTTCCAGCCGCCGGGTTCGCCGGGGCGGATCTGCTTGCCGCCCTCCCACGGTGCGCGGCTCGAAGCCTTGCGCCCCGCGTGGCCGAGCTGGATGGCGATCTTGATCGGCGAGTGCGCGCGCACCGCATGGAGCACCTTCGCCAGGCCTTCCTCGTTGGCATCGGAGTAGAGCCCGAGGTCGCCGGGCGAAATGCGGCCGTCGGCCTCCACCGCCGTCGCTTCGATGATGAGCAGCCCCGCGCCGGAGAGCGCCAGGTGGCCCAGATGGATCAGGTGCCAGTCGCCCGGCGTGCCTTCGGTGGCGGAGTACTGGCACATCGGCGCGATGACGATGCGGTTGTCGATCCGCAGGGGGCCGAGCTGAAGGGGCTCGAAGAGATGGCTTCGGGGGCTGTCGCTGTCGCTGGTGCTCATGAGGGTGTGGCTCCACAGGTCCGGTAATTCTGCTGTGGAGGCGCGATCGTTGCAGCCGCCGTGGCGGAAGCCTTGCGGCTCGATGCGGTATGGATCAGGAGCGCCGCGATCACCATCGCCATGCCGGCGACCTCGCTCGTGGTGGGCAGCCGGCCCATGCCCGCGCTCATCAGCAGCGCGGAAACCGGAACGAAGTTGAGGAACGCCGTGCCCGTGACGGCGCCGAGCGCGCGCACGCCGTAGTTGAAAGCCAGCACCGAGATGGCCGAAGGCACCACGCCCACGAAGAGCAGCGCATGCCACGACAGGCGCAGCCCTTCCACGCTCGGCACCGCGGACCAGCCCAGCACCGAGGCGCCGACCGCCGCCGCCAGCAGCACGGGCCACGAGGCCAGCACCGTGAGCGCGGTGTACTCGATCACGTCGAGTTCCGGAAGGCGCGCAGCCCCGCGCGTGTACCAGACCCAGCCCAGCGTGCCGACGAAGGCGATCGCGTCGCCCATCAGCGTGCTCGCCCCGCCAGGGGAGCCCGCGCCGCCGGCCAGCAGCCCCGAGACGGTCGCCACGCCCAGCAGCGCCAGTGCGCTGGTCAGCAGGGTGGTGCGCGTGGGGCGCACGCCGTCGAGCAGCCAGCGCACGATCTGCGTGGTCATGGGTGTGGTGGCGATGATGACCGCGCCGTGCGAGGGCACCGAATGCGCCAGCCCCACCAGCAGCATGACGCTGAACACGCCGAAGCCCGCCGCGCCGCGAAGCGCCAGCGGCCCCGCATGCCGGCGCAGCTTGCGCCACGGGGCGGCGCCGCGCGGCAGTATCAGCAGCACGAAGAGCAGCGCCGACAGCGTGTAGCGGATCAGCGTGAACCACACCGGTTCGACATGGTGGAGCACGCCCTTGCTCACGAGGAACAGGGAGCCCCACCCGGAGGTGGCGAGCAGCAGCGCGGCGGTGCCGGCGATGCGTTGGCGACGGGACATGGGAAACCAGCCTTTTCTTTGCGATGGATCGATGCCCCAAGAATCGGGGCTGCGGTCCGCCATTGCCATTCGCATCTTTGGACAGGGGGCTCCAAAAAAGCGAACGGACGCATCGGGCGCCGGCGCTCACAATCGGCGGCCATGGAGCTCTACCAACTGAAGACCTTCGTCGCCATCGCCCGCGAGGGCAGCCTGACCCGTGCCGCCGAACGCGTGTTCACCAGCGCGCCGGCAGTCAGCGCCCAGCTCAGGGCGCTGGAAGACGAGCTCGGCGTGAAGCTGTTCGAGCGCACGCCGCGCGGCATGTCGCTCACCGAGGCCGGCGTGCGCCTGCTCGACGAGGCCGAGCGCACGCTGGCATCGGCCATGCGCATGCGCTCGGCGGCCGACCAGCTGCGCGGGGCGGCGCAGGGCGTGGTTCGCTTCGGCACGGTGGTCGATCCGGTCGCGCTGCGGCTGGGCGAGGTGCTGGTGACGCTGGCGCAGCGGCATCCGCAGGTGGCGCTGCAGCTGAGGCAGGGGTTGTCGTACCAGACGCTCTCGGCCGTGCAGCGCGGCGATCTCGACTGCGCCTACGTGCTCAGCGACGCGGAGCACATCGAGGGACTGGAGTTGCACCGCCTCGGCGCGGTCGACCTGGTCGTGGTGCTGCCGGCGTCGGTGGCCGAGGCGCATCCCGGCCTGTCGCTCGACGAGCTCACGAACCTGCCGTGGGTCGGCACGCCACCCTCGTGCGTCCTGCGCGTGCATCTCGAGAAGCTCTTCGCTGGCGCAGGCCGCGAATACCGCCAGGGCCGCACGGCCGATGACGAAAGCGCCATCCGCAGCATGGTCGCAAGCGGCATGGGCGCGGGGCTGATCCGGCTCGACCAGGCGCAGCAGGGCGAGCGCAACGGCGAGCTCGCGATCTGGAGCGGGTGGCGCTCGCACACCTGGCTGTGCTGGGTGGCGCCGGGCGGTGACCGGCGGGCAGTCGCGGTCGAGGCGGTGAAGGAGGCCGTGATGGAGGCCTGGGCCTGAGGCTGCGCCTCGTGCGGGGGCCGGCACGAGTGGGCATTGCCGCGGAGTTGCTGAGACAGTTGCTGAGACTCCAGGCGGCAGCGCATGGTCAGCCAGCGGTCAGGCCGCGCGCAAATTCCATGGATTGACGGGATGGCGGCCAGTGTCGCGGCCTGTCATGATTCGCGGCTGCATGAATCACGAGCCGAAGAATCCACTCGCAGATCTGTTGAACCGTGCCAGGCAGGCCCTGGCGGACCCGGCGGGCATGCTGCCTCCGGCGGCGCCGGTCACCGCCGAGGCGGGTTGCGTGGTCTTCTTCGCCATCGGCGAGGCCAGCAGCCGGGCCCGCGTGGCCTCGGGCCGGGGCTCGGACATCGAGGCCGCCTGGCGCGCCGCCGCCGATGCCGTCGCCGCGCAAGCCAGGCGCGGCGCGCAGCCTCCGCAGCGCCTTCGCGCGGAGATCGTCGACAAGGTCGTGCCGATGAGCTGGGGCGAGCTGAAGGCCAGGCTCGCGAAGACCAAGCGCAACTACTTCAACGAGGGAATCGCCTTCGACGCGCGCTTCGAGTTCGCCCTGCTCGCGCAGGAGATGCACGGCAGCGCCGTGCTCTACAACGGCGACGTGGACCATGCCGAGCCCAACACCGGCAACCTGCGGCTGCACACCAAGCGGCGCTTCGGCCGCGAGCTCGACTTTCCTTCCGACGACGCCGCGCCGGTGTGGTGCTTCACCACGCGGGCCGTGTACGTCGATGCCAAGGGCGCGTGGCCCGTCACCGCCGAGGGGCAGGCCGCGGGCTTTCGCGAACTGAGCGACTGGAACGCGCAGCAGGTTCATGCGCTGATCGATGACGCGGGCAACTACCTCGCCGCGCAGGTCAAGCCCACGGGCGAGTTCCACTACGGCTGGTTCCCCTGCTTCGACCGCACCATCCCCACCTACAACACGCTGCGCCATGCGAGCTCGACCTACGCGATGCTGGAGGCCTGGGAGCTCACGCGCAACGACACGCTGAAGGCGGCCATCGACCGCTCGCTGGCCTTCCTCGCCGGCACGCTGATCCGTCCGGCCAACCTGCCCGACGGCACGCGCGCGGCCTACCTGCTGGACATTGGCAGCGAGATCAAGCTTGGCGGCAATGCCGTGTGCCTGCTCGCGCTGGTCAAGTACACCGAGCTCACCGGCGACGAGCAATACCTGCCGCTGCTGGAGCAGCTCGCGCTGGGCATCCGCCACATGCAGGACCCGGAGACCGGCAGCTTCGTGCACGTGCTCAATGCTCCCGCGCTCGACGTGAAGGACAAGTTCCGCGTCATCTACTACGACGGAGAGGCCGCCTTCGGGCTGATGCGCCTGTACGGCCTCACACGCGACGCGCGCTGGCTCGCGGTGGTGGAGAAGGCCTTCGAGCACTTCATCGCCGCCGAGCACTGGCGCGCGCACGACCACTGGCTGAGCTACTGCGTCAACGAGCTCACGCGCTACAGGCCCGAACTGCGCTACTACCGCTTCGGCCTGCAGAACGTGGCCGGGTACCTCGACTTCGTGCTGGAGCGCATCACCACCTTCCCAACGCTGCTCGAACTGATGATGGCCGCGCGCGACATGGTGCTGCGGCTGGAGGCCGACCCCGAGCTGCGCCCACTGCTGGCCGGGCTCGACCGCGACAGGTTCGACCGTGCGCTCGAATACCGCGCGCGCTACCTCGCCAACGGCCATTTCTGGCCCGAGCTGGCGATGTTCTTCCGCAACCCGGCGCGCATCGCGGGCTCGTTCTTCATCAAGCACCACAGCTTCCGCGTGCGCATCGACGACGTGGAGCACTATCTCTCGGGCTACGTGGCCTACCACCGCATGCTGAAGGCTGGCGAGGCCGCGGCAGCGGCCGACGCTGGAGACAACAACGCCACCGGCACTGTCGCATGGGGCGGCGACGTGAACCTCTCGCGCCGCCAGCACTACCGGCTGAAGGATCTCGGCGGCGCGCACAGGATGCTCGGCGACATCGCCGCGCTGCGCGAAGCCGACCTGGGCATCGTGAACCTCGAATGCGTGGTCGCCACCGTCGGCGAGCAGGGCGTGGACAAGGGCGAGGCCGGCCCGTACTACTACCGCGCCCGCCCCGAGATGCTCGCGGTGCTGACCGAGGCCGGCATCGGCATGGTCGCCACCGCCAACAACCACAGCGGCGACTACGGCCCCGAGGCGCTGATGGAACAGCAGGCCCTGCTGCAGGCCGCGGGCATCGCCCACGCCGGCACCGGCCGCACGCTGGAGGCCGCGTTGCGCCCGGCCTTTCGCCGCGCGGGCGGCGTGCGCGTGGCGCTGTTCTCGCTCGACGCCACGCAGCCGAGCTTCGCCGCCACAGCCGCCAGTGCGGGCGCCGCCTGGCTGCCGCTCGAAGACCCCGCCGCATGGACCGCCACGCTCGCGCCGCGCATCGAGGCCGCGCGCCGCGAGGCCGACGTGGTGCTGGTTGCGGTGCACTGGGGCGCCAACCTCGAGACCGAGCCCACGCAGGCCGAGATCGCCGTCGGCCATGCCATCGTCGATGCGGGCGCGGACGCGGTGCTGGGCACTTCGGCGCACGTGCTGCAGGGCATCGAGACGTACAAGGGCAGGCCCATCCTGCACGACGCCGGCGACCTGCTGTTCGACTCGGTGCGCAACGACCTCGGGGATTCCGGCGTCTTCACGCTGAAGCTGAGCCCGCGCGGCGTGGAGGAGGTGGTGTTCACGCCCGTGGGCGTGGGCTTCGGCTTCTCGCGCCAGCTCGAAGGCGATGAAGCGCGGGCATCGAGCGAACGCTTCACCGCGCAATGCAGCGCGCTCGGCACGCGGATGAGCCCGCTGCCGGGAGGCCGCTGCGCGGTGCGCCTGTCGCCGCCCGCGCGGCCCGCGTTCCATGCGGACCCGTCCGGCGCCGGCGTCCAGGACTTCCGGCCCGCTCGCGCCATTGCGGCCCTGCCGGCGCCGCGGCCTGAGTGGCTGGTGGACGAGGTGCCCAGGGAGGCGCGCATCGCGCCGCTGCAATTCGGCCCGCTGCGCCTCGTGGGGCTGCGCTGCGTGCCCAGGCAGATCGTCGGCCGGCGCATGCTGTGGATCGAGTCTTTCTGGAGCATCGACGCTCCCGTCGCCGCCGACCTGCGCCTGCACTTCCGCGCCTTGCCGATGCGCAGCAAGCGCATGCCGCCATGGGGCGAGGGCATGGACCACGACCCCTGCGACTGGATGTGGCCCACCAGCCGCTGGGAGCCCGGGCGCATATACCGCGACCGCTACGGACTGCGTCCGCCGCGCGCCGGCCTGCTCGAAAGCGACGTGCTGCAGATCGAGGTGGCCGTGCGCGGCGAGTGGCCCGAGCTGCCGCCCGCGCGGCGCCTCACGCTGTGGTGCGGCCTGCGCGTGCCGGATCTGCCCGTGCCGCTGCCTCAGCGCCCCGCGCCCGTGCTCTGGGCCGACCGGCCCGGCGCCGGCCCGAGCCCCGCGCCCGTGTGGACCGCCGACGAACTGCAGCGCGCCACCGGCGGGCGCTGGCTGGTCGAGCCGCCACCGGGCTGGTACGCCAACTCGGTGGTGCGAGGACCGGTGCACATGGGCGTGCTACCGCAGCCCTCGCTCTTCGTCGCTTCCGACTACCGCACGCTGGCTGTGCACGAGAGCTACAGCAAGCCCAGCTCCGACAACTGGGACCGCCACCTGGAGCTGCCCCGCCTGCAGATGGCGTTGGCCGGGGCCGTGGTCGCGCACACGGTGGAAGGGCTCGATGCGGCCTTCCCGCTGCTGCAGGCCGACGACCCCATCCGCGCGATGCTCGCCATGGGCGAGGCTGCGCGGGAGCGTTTCAAGGGCCTGGTGGTGGGCGTGACCGGCACCGTGGGCAAGTCGTCCACCATCGCGATGCTGCGCGACCTGCTGCCCGAGCGAGCGCGCGTGCACACCACCGTCTACAACTACAACTCGCGCGTCGGCGTGCCCGCCACGCTCGCGAACCTCGGGCCGGACACCGACGTGTGCATCCTCGAGATGGCGCAGAGCGGCCTGTGGATGGACCGGGGCCCCATCTCGCTGATGGCCCGGCCGCACGTGGCCATCCTCACCGAGGTAGGGCTGTCGCAGACCCGGCAGGCTCCGACGCTGGAGCTCACGGCCGCCTACAAGTCGCGCATCTTCCTCGGGCTGGAGCCGGGCGGCGTGGCGATCGTGCCCGACCACATTCCCTGCCTGCGCCAGGTGGTGGACATGGCCGCGCTCACGGCCGGTGCGATCTGGGTGGTGGGCAGCGGGCCCGACGCCAATGTGCGGCTGATCGAGACCCGCCCCGAACCCGGCGGCGGCTGCCGCGTGCGCGTCGCCGCGCCGGGAGGCACCTTCGAATACCTCTTTCCGGTCGAGAGCGCGGGGCTGGTGCGCAATTCGCTGCTCGCGTTCGCGGCGCTGCTGGCCATGGGCTTCGACGGCGAGGCCGCCTGCGCGCGCATGCCGCAGGTGCGGCTGCCGGCATCGGTGATGCAGGTGCGTGCACTGCGTACGCAGGCCGGCGTGCAGGCCACGCTGATCGACGACAGCTGGAACGCCGAGGTCATGTCGATGCGCAACGCCATGGAGTTCGTGCGCAACTGGCAGCGCGCCGACAGCGGCCCGGGCGTGCTGCGCAAGATCGGCGTGCTGGGGCGCATCGTCAACCTCGACAAGGACGCCGAGGCCATGCACCGCAGCCTGGCCGCGCCGCTGCTGGCCTCGGGCATCGAGCACCTGGTGACGCACGGCAACGAGATGCGCTGGCTGCGCGAGGAAGTGCCCCCCGAGCTGCTCGGGCCGCACTTCGACGACGCCGCGCAGCTCGCGGGCTACCTCGGCGGCTTCCTGCGAGACGGCGACCTCGTGCTGGTGAAGGGCGACCGCGACCGGTCGGATTTCGGCAGCATCCCGGGGCTGCTGCAACGGCTATGAAGCTGCTGCACACGCTTCGAAGACTGCGCTTCGTGCTGCTGCTCGTGGCGCTGGCGCAGACCGCCTGCGCGCAGCGCACCGGGCCCGACGTGCCCAGAGTCTTCGCCGCCGGCGCCGACGAGGTGCTGTACTGGAACCAGCCCGCCGACCGCGCCCGCTGCCCCGACCGCAACGGCTTCCTGTGGGTGCAGGCGGCCGAGGGGCCGTCGTGCATCCGCTACTTCGCGAGCGACGACATCGACGGCGCGCGCATCGCCATCGTGCAGTTCTCTGGCGACCGCGACGGCGTGATGGACCAGGCGCCCACGCGCATCCCCGGGAACACCGAGGAGCTGCGCACGCTCGACGCGCAGCGCAGCCGCGACCGCGCGGGCGTGCCGTGGATCTTCGTGGCGCGGCCCGGCACGTACGGCTCCTCGGGCGACCACCGCAAGCGCCGCCAACTCGTGGAGTTCCACGCGCTCGATGCCGCGCTAGACGCGCTCATGCAGCGCCACCGGCTGCAGCGCATCGTGATCGTCGGCCACAGCGGCGGCGCCACGGCCGGCGCCGCGCTGCTCACGCTGGGGCGCACGCGCGTCGCCTGCGCGGTGCTCACATCCGGTGCCTACGACCTGCTGGAGCGCGCGCGCATGCTGGGCCGCTCGAAGGACGGCCGCACCGACACCACCGGCAGCACGCAGTTCTACGACCCGCTCGACCACGTGAACGGCATCGTGCGCGACCCGGCGCGGCGCATCGTGCTCATCGGCAATCGCGAGGACAGGAACACGCCCTATGCGCTGCAGGAGCGCTTCGCCGATGCGGTAGCCAAGGCTGGCCACCGCATCGAGCTGCGCACCCACGCGGCCGAGCCGCCCGACTTTCACGACCTCAAGGACCGCATCGCGCTGCACACCGCGTCGCAGTGCGCACGCGAGGCACTCTTTCCCTGATCACCACACACATGAGCAATCGAGAACAGAAAAGCAGCGTCGCATCGCGCGAGTACGGGCGCATGCCCGACGGCCGCGTGGTCACCGAGTACACCCTCGACAACGGACTCGGGCTGAGCCTGAGTGCCATCAACGTCGGGGGCATCGTCACCGCGCTGCGCGTGCCCGACCGGCACGGGCGCAGCGGCAACGTGGTGCTGGGCCTGCCCTCGCTGGCCGACTACCTGGGGCCGCATCCGCACCTCGGAACCATCGTCGGGCGCTACGCGAACCGCATCGCGGGCGGGCGTTTCACGCTCGATGGCAAGGCGTACCAGCTGGGCCTGAACAACGGCCCCAATTCATTGCACGGCGGCGCGACGGGCTTCGGCAAGCGCTACTGGGAGATCGTGCCGGTTCCGGCGGAGCAGGCGGGAAGCGACGCCATCGCCATCGAGCTGAGCTACACCAGCGCCGACGGCGAAGAGGGCTACCCCGGCGAAGTGCGGCTCACGCTGCGCTACACGCTGAGCACCAGCGCGAACACCTGGCGCATCGACTACAGCGCCATCGCCGACAAGCCCACCGTGCTCAACCTGAGCCACCACGATTACTTCAACCTCGCGGGTAGCGGCTCGGTGATGGACCACCGGCTGATGCTCGCCGCGAGCCGCTACTGCCCGGTCGACGCGACGCTGATTCCGCTGGGCACAGCCGACGTGACGGGAACTCCCTTCGACTTCCGCACCGCGACCCCCATTGGCGAGCGCATCCGCGAAGGCCACGAGCAGCTGATGAGGGCCCATGGCTATGACCACAACTGGGTGCTCGACCGCGCCAATGCCGGGCAAGGCCTCGCGCTCGCGGCCCGGCTGGAGCACGAGGCTTCCGGCCGCGTGATGGAAGTGCACACCAGCGAGCCCGGCGTGCAGTTCTATTCGGGCAACTTCCTCGACGGCAGCCTCTTCGGCAGCGCGGGCGCCAGCCTGCGACAGGGAGACGGTCTGTGCCTGGAGACGCAGCATTTCCCCGATTCGCCGAACCGGCCGGAATTTCCGTCGACGGTACTGCGGCCCGGGGAGCGCTTCCACAGCGCGACGGAGCATCGGTTCTCACTGATGGGTTGATGCCGCTCCCGCGATCGCACATGCAATCGCAGGTCAATAGAGGCTGTAGTGGTAGTCGTAGCTGCGAAACCGCAGCTGCGGCTTTCGAGGCTCGTCGAAATGGAGCTGCAGCAGATTGCGCGGGTGGGCCGTGTCGACCAGCAGCTGTTCTTCGCTTTCGGGCGACGCGGCCTGCGAAAGAGCGAGGCGCTTGAACACGTGGGTCAAGGCCGCTTCGGCCGTCTGGGGCTGGTAGTCGTCGTCCAGCAGCAGCGCGGGCTCGGCGATGTGCTCCTGGTGCAGCCAGTACCAGACACCTTCGTTCGGCGTCGCGGGCTGCGCGCCGGGGTTGCCCTGGTCTCCGGCGCTGTTGGGCGGCTCGCCGGCGACCACGCCTTGCGGGTCCCAAGCGAGGGTACCCAGGCCGTCGCCGATCTCCGCGAATACGGCCACGCTGCGGCGGTAGCGCGCCAGGACCGAAGGCGGCAGCAGCGCGCCGAGGCCGCCGTTGCCGTCGCCGTATCCGCCAAGCCCGAGCAGCAGGCCCTCGGCCGTCTGCAGGCGATGGGGCTGCAGGAAGTACGAGTTGTCGATCCGGATGTCGGCTTCGGCAAGCAGCACGCGCAGCGGGGAAGGCAGTGTGGTGCCGAGGCGGGCTTCGGCTTCGATCAGCGCGGCCTCGGCCTCGGCGTTAGTGCCGGCGGGCGGACGGGCGTTGCCGACCTCTACCAGCCCGGAGAGTTCGGCGAAGGCGCGGATGCGCTCGACCAGCGGCCTGGCGGTGTCGTAGAGAGGGTGGGAGATGCGGGCCATGTCGAGCACCGACCAGCGCCGCCTGAACGACGTGGCCTTGCCCTGGGCATCGACGTGCGATCCGCGCAGCTCGAGCCGACTCAAGTTCTCCGGCAGATCGAACACCACCGAAGGCCGTTTCTTCAGCCCTGGCAGCGTGGCCGTGTGCTCCAGCCTCGCGATGGCCTTGCCATCCGCCAGCACGTCGGCATTCACCTGCTCGCCGACCTGGAGCCATGGATGGATGCCTGCACGCCCCTTCGCCGCGTGCAGAAGCGGTGCGTCTCTCGCGAAGACTTTGGAAAGGAGATTGCCGATGTAAGAAGAAAGAAGCGCTGCCATGTTCGATGTGTGGATATCGCCGCCCGGGAGTCGATGCGCGGGTGCCGCGCAGCAGGACGCCGAGTATCGTTTCACGAAACTCCCGCACGCACTTCACCTCGACTTCACCGCGCGTGGGCACACTGCGTCCCGACAGCGGTTCGGCGCTGGTAGAGGCAAAAAAAGAGGGGGAGGGAAACCGCTCAGGGACCGCCTCGATGCCAGCCGCTGTCGCCATTCAACCGGCGTGTTCAAGGCCCTGCGGCCTTGAACACCGCCACCACCCCAAGCTCCAAAGCTCCCGCCGTCAGGCCTTCGACGACAGGCGCCGCCGCGCCTTGACCGCGGACGCCAGCCCTTCGAGCACCGGCACCGTCTGCGCGAAGCCGATGCAGGCATCGGTGATCGACACGCCGTGCTTGAGCGGCACGCCGGGCTTCAGGTCCTGCCGTCCCTCTTCCAGGTGGCTTTCGATCATGATGCCCGTGATGCGCCGTTCGCCGCCCGCGATCTGCGCCGCCACGTCTTCGGCCACCACGATCTGGCGCTGGTGCTGCTTGCTGCTGTTGCCGTGCGAGACGTCGATCATCACCTGCGGGCGCAGGCCGTTGGCCAGCAGCGCCTCGCAGCTGGCGGCGACGTCGGCGGCCGAGTAGTTGGGCGCCTTGCCGCCGCGCAGGATCACGTGGCAGTCGTCGTTGCCGCGGGTCTCGAAGATCGCGGACATGCCCATCTTGGTCATGCCCATGAAAGCGTGCGGGGCGCGCGCGGCGAGGATGGCGTCGGCCGCGACCTTCACGCTGCCGTCGGTGCCGTTCTTGAAGCCCACGGGGCAGCTCAGGCCCGAGGCCAGCTGACGGTGGCTCTGGCTTTCGGTGGTGCGCGCGCCGATGGCGCCCCAGGCGATCAGGTCGGCGATGAACTGCGGGCTCAGCAGGTCGAGGAACTCGGTGCCGGTCGGCAGGCCCAGCGTGGTCAGCTCCAGCAGCAGGCGGCGCGCGCGCTCCAGCCCTTCGTTGATCGCGAAGCTGCCGTCCAGGTGCGGGTCGTTGATGTAGCCCTTCCAGCCGACGGTGGTGCGCGGCTTCTCGAAGTAGGCGCGCATCACGATGATCAGGTCGTCCTGCAGCGAGTCTGCGACCTTCTTCAGGCGCTGCGCGTACTCGATGGCCTGGTCGTGGTCATGGATGGAGCAGGGGCCGACCACCACCACCAGCCGGTCGTCGCGATCGTGCAGCACGTCGGCGATCTCCGTACGGCTGCGCTCGACCAGCGCCAGCGTGTTGTCGCGCACCGGCACGCGCTCCTGCAGCAGCGCGGGCGTGATGAGCGGACGGACCGCGCCGATGCGCACGTCGTCGATGCGGGTGGTGTCGAGCGTGCTGTCGCGGGAGCCGATTTCGGCGTCGTGGAGGGGGTCGTCGAGGCGGGGCATGGTCGTTGATGCAGTTTCCGGTGGATGCCTCGATTGTCCCCTCGTCGCGACGCCGGCCTTGCGGGGGGCTGCTCAGCCCGCGAACAGGGCGGCCGGCACGCCCGGGCTGTCGATGCGGGCCCTGAAGAGCCCGCCTGCCAGCGGCTCGGCCGCCTCCTGCTCGGGCGTGAGGCCGTTGCGGGCGGTCGTGATGTAGAGCGTGCGCATGTCGGCGTCGCCGAAGGCGCAGTCGGTGACGTGGCTCGCGGGTATGGCGATGCGGCACAGCTCGGCCGCGCTCACCGGATCGTGGCAGGTGACGCAGGAGCCGCCCCAGTGCGCGATCCACAGGCGCCCGGCCGCGTCGGTGGTCATGCCGTCGGGCAGTCCGTCGGGTTTGGGAAAGCGATGCCACACGCGGCGGTTCGACACGGTGCCCGCTTCCATGTCGAAGTCGTAGGCGTACAGGTTGTTCAGCACCGTGTTGTTGAAGTACATGGTGCGGCCGTCGCCCGACCAGGTCGGGCCGTTGGTCACCTCGAAGCCGTCGTCGTGCTTGGTGCAGCGGCCGCCGGCGTCGTAGCGGTAGAGCGCGCCGGTGGGCGCCTTGCAGTCGAAGTCCATGCTGCCGGCCCAGAATCGGCCGCGCGCGTCGCACTTGCCGTCGTTGAAGCGGTTGCCGGTGCGTTCGGGCTCGGGCTGGTGCAGGTACTGCGGTTTGGCTTCGTCGCCGGGCGCGGTGGTGTCGAAGAGCGCGAAGCCGCGGCGCAGCGTGATGAAGAGGCCGGGTGCCGATGCGCGCTCGGCGATGGCGGTGATCTCCTCGTCGAAGTTCCAGGTGCGCTGCGCGCCGGTGGCCGGGTCGTAGCGGAAGAGGCGCGGCGTGAGGATGTCGATCCAGTACAGCGCCTGCTCGCGCTGCGACCACATGGTGCCTTCGCCGAGGTTGGCGCCTGCCGGCCAGATGCACTCGGCCTGGCCGATGACGGAAGGAGAGGGAACGGGGCTGCTTGTCTCTTTGCTCATTGGTCTTTCTTCTTTCCTGTTCGTGTCTGTCTTCTTGACGCGGCGGATCGTATCAAGGCATATTGATAACCGAAATCGAAAATCACGACATCAATTGATATTCATATTGCAATGTCATGAGATGCCCACCCCGGAGACTTTTCTTGAATTCCCCCCAGTTTTCCATTCATCCCAGCCTCAAGGGCCGCACCGTGTTCGTCACCGGCGGCGGCAGCGGCATCGGCGCGGCCATCGTCGCCGCGTTCGCCGAACAGGGCGCGCGCGTGGCCTTCGTCGACATCGCCGAAAGTGCCAGCGCGGCGCTCGCGCGGCAGATCGAAGAGGCGGGCCATGCCGCGCCGTGGTGGCGCGCCTGCGACGTGCGCGACATCGCCGCGCTGCAGAAAGCCATTGCCGATGCGGCGGCCGAGCTCGGCGACTTCGCGGTGCTGGTCAACAACGTGGCGAGCGACGACCGCCACACGCTCGAATCGGTCACGCCCGACTACTACGACAACCGCATGGCCATCAACGAGCGGCCCGCGCTCTTCGCGATCCAGTCGGTCGTTCCGGGCATGAAGCGCCTGGGCTTCGGCTCGGTGGTCAACCTCGGCTCCACCGGCTGGCAGACCAAGGGCTCGGGCTATCCCTGCTACGCGATCGCGAAGTCGTCGGTGAACGGTCTCACGCGCGGCCTGGCGGTGGATCTGGGCCGCGACCGCATCCGCATCAACACCGTCTCGCCCGGCTGGGTGATGACCGAGCGGCAAGTGAAGCTGTGGCTCGACGAGGAGGGCGAGCAGTCGCTCAAGCGCAACCAGTGCCTGCCCGACAAGCTGATGCCGGAAGACATCGCGCGCATGGTGCTGTTCCTGGCATCGGACGACGCGAAGATGTGCACGGCCCAGGAGTTCACGGTCGACGCCGGTTGGACCTGAATCCAACAGCCGAACGCAGAAGAAATACAAAAACTACGCAGAAGTCGCAGAAGAGACCGAAACCATTTTTTGGGTTTCCTTCTGCGACCTCTGCGAAACCTTCGCGCCCTCTGCGTCCGGCTGCCCGATCCCGTATTTCCTCAGTCGATCTCCATCTCCAGCTTGCGCCCGTAGACGCTGACGCTCGCCGTTTTCAGCGCCTTCATCATCACCTTCGCCGCCGGTGACGGCAGCCGGTCGGTGCGCGTGATGATGCCGAAGGCGTCCATGTGGCAGGGCATGTCCAGCGGCAGCAGCGACACGATGCCGTGCGAGGCGTAGTAACGCGCCACGTCGGTCGCGAGCACCGCCACCATGTCGCTCTGCTGCAGCATGCGCGTGATGAAGAGCAGGGCCGAGCTCTCGATGGTGTTGGTCGGCGGCGCAAGGCCTTCCTCCTGGAACATCAGCTCGAAGCGGTGGCGCAGCACGCTGCCTGCGGGCGGCACGATCCAGCCGGCGCCCACCACGTCGCGCAGCGTGAGGCCGCTCACGCCCAGCAGCGGATGGCCGGGTCGTACCAGCGCGCACACGGGTTCCTCGCTCAGCGCCTCGTAGCGCAGCTGCGACTTGTCGTGCTCGGCGAAAAGGCGCGCCACCAGCATGTCGAGCTTGCCTTGCTCCAGCCGCTCGATCAGCACCGGGCTGGTCTCGATCTCCAGCGACACGCGCAGGTCGGGGTGTTCGCGCTTCACCATCGCCACCGCAGGCGGCATCAGCGTGAGGCCGGGCGCGGTGATGGCGCCCACGCTCACCTGGCCGAAGCGGCCGGCCTTCAGCGCGGTGAGCTCGTCGTGCGCCTGGTTCAGGCTCGCGAGCGCGACGCGGGCGTGGCGGATCATGGTCTCGCCGTACCAGGTCGGGCGCATGCCGCGCGGCAGGCGCTCGAACAGCGGCACCTCCAGCACGTCTTCCAGGTCCTTCAGCAGCTTGGAGGCGGCCGGCTGCGTCATGTTGAGCACCTGCGCCGCGCGGTGGATGTTGCCCTCCTCGGACAGCGCCACGAGCAGCAGCAGCTGCCGGGTCTTGAGGCGGGCGCGGATGAACCAGTGGTTGTAGTTGGTCATGTCTCCGGGCTTTAAACAAAGGACTGATCGGGTTTTCCAGAATCCGGCGATCGATATCCATTTTGCTTAAAAAACGATTGGATTGATATCAAATCTGTTTCTAGACTCCGGGCATTCCAAGAACAACAGAGACAAGGTCCAGGCCCCGGTGATCCACGGCGAGCTCCATCAGAACGTGCGGCAGTACATCAACGGCCGCTGGGAAACCAGCGCGACCACCGGTGTGAGCGCCAATCCTTCGGACACCAGCGAAGTGGTGGCCGAGTACGCACGTGCCGATCGCCGCCAGGCCGAGGCGGCCATCCGCGCCGCCACGGAAGCCTTTCCGCACTGGAGCCACAGCACGCCGCAGCGGCGCGCAGACGTGCTCGACCGCATCGGCACCGAGCTGCTCGCGCGCAAGGACGACCTGGGCATGCTGCTGGCGCGCGAGGAGGGCAAGACCCTGGTCGAGGCGGTGGCCGAAGTGGCTCGGGCCGGCCAGATATTCAAGTTCTTCGCGGGCGAGGCACTGCGCGGCGGTGGCGGCGAGAACGTGGCCTCGGTGCGCGCGGGCGTGCAGGTCGACGTCACGCGCGAGCCGGTGGGCGTGGTGGGGCTCATCACGCCGTGGAACTCGCCCTTCGTGGTGCCTGCATGGAAGATCGCGCCCGCGCTGGCCCATGGCAACAGCGTGGTGTTCAAGCCGGCCGAGCTGGTGTCGGGCTGCGGCTGGGCGCTGGCGGAGATCATCAGCCGCGCCGCATTGCCGGCGGGTGCCTTCAACCTCGTGATGGGCAGCGGCCGCGAAGCGGGGCAGGCGCTGGTCGACAGCCCGCTGGTCGATGCGCTGAGCTTCACGGGTTCGATGGCCAACGGCGAGCGCATCCTGCAGGCGGCCGCCACGCGGCGTGCCAAGGTGCAGCTGGAGACCGGCGGCAAGAACGCGCTGGTGGTGCTGGCCGATGCCGACCTCGACCGCGCGGTCGATTGCGCGGTGCAGGGCGCGTATTTCTCCGCCGGGCAGCGCTGCACCGCGTCGAGCCGGCTCATCGTCGAGTCGGCGGTGCACGACGCCTTCGTGGCGAAGCTGCGCCAGCGCCTGAAGACGCTGAAGATCGGCCACGCGCTGGAGCGCGGCGTGGACATCGGCCCGGTGGCCGACGAAGACCGCCTCGCGCAGGACCTCGCCTGGGTCGACACCGCACGCGAGGAGGGCGCCGAGCACGTCTGGGGCGGCGAGGCGCTGGAGCGCGCCACCGCCGGCCACTACATGAGCCCCGCGCTCTTCCTGGCGAAGCCCTCGCACCGCATCGCGCGCGAGGAGATCTTCGGCCCGCTGGCCTGCGTGCTGCGCGCCGACGACTACGACGAGGCGCTCGCGCTGTGCAACGACACGCCCTTCGGCCTGTGCGCGGGCATCTGCACCAATTCGCTGAAGCACGCGATGCATTTCAGGCGCCATGCCGTGGTCGGCATGACGATGGTCAATCTGCCGACCGCGGGGGTGGACTTTCACGTGCCCTTCGGCGGCCGCAAGGGGTCGGGCTACGGGCCGCGCGAACAAGGGCGCCACGCCGCGGAGTTCTACACGACGGTGAAGACCGGCTACATGCTGGCCTGAGCCGGACGGGGTTCTTTTCAGTTTCGTTTTTCATCACCCACGCCAACCGGCATTCCTCGAATCATCAAGAAGGAGACATCCCATGACCATGAATCGCCGCACCCTCAATACCGCCCTGGCCGCCGCCGCGCTCGGCGGGCTTCTGCCCGCTTCCGTGCTCGCGCAGAAGAAGCTCGTGCTCGGCTTCGCACAGGTGGGTGCCGAGAGCGAATGGCGTACCGCCAACACCGAGTCGATCAAGTCCTCGGCCAAGGAGGCGGGCATCGAGCTCAAGTTCTCCGACGCGCAGCAGAAGCAGGAAAACCAGATCAAGGCCATCCGCTCGTACATCGCGCAGAAGGTGGACGTGATCGCCTTCTCGCCGGTGGTCGAGTCGGGCTGGGAGACCGTTCTGCGCGAAGCCAAGGCCGCGAAGATCCCGGTGGTGCTGACCGACCGTTCCGTCAACACCAAGGACGACTCGCTCTACGTGACCTTCATGGGCTCCGACTTCACCGAGGAAGGCCGCAAGGCCGGCCGCTGGCTGGTGGAGAAGATGAAGGACCAGAAGGGCGACGTGAACATCGTCGAGCTGCAGGGCACCGTGGGCTCGGCACCGGCCATCGACCGCAAGAAGGGCTTCGAGGAAATCATCAAGGCCGACCCGAAGTTCAAGATCATCCGCTCGCAGACCGGCGATTTCACGCGCGCCAAGGGCAAGGAAGTGATGGAAGCCTTCCTGAAGGCCGAGGGCAAGAAGATCAATGTGCTGTACGCGCACAACGACGACATGGCCATCGGCGCGATCCAGGCCATCGAGGAAGCCGGCCTGAAGCCCGCGAAGGACATCGTGATCATCTCCATCGACGGCGTGAAGGGCGCGTTCGAAGCCATGATCGCCGGCAAGCTCAACGTGTCGGTCGAGTGCAGCCCGCTGCTCGGGCCCCAGCTCATGCAGGCCGTGAAGGACATCAAGGACGGCAAGACGCTGCCCAAGCGCATCGTGACCGTCGAGAGCATCTTCCCGATGGAAGTCGCGGCAAAAGAGTTCCCCAATCGGAAATATTGAGTACTCCCCAGGCTTCGCGCACTTCGTGTCGCTTCGCCAACCCCCTCGACGGGGGCAACACCTGCGGCCGGGCAAAGCCGGTTCCGCGGTGTTCCCCCAAAGGCCATTCCCATTGAAAGACGGATTTACTAGCACCATGAAACGCAACTTCCTCAAGGCATCGCTGGCCGGCATCGCACTGGCCATCGTCGGCTTCGCTCCGCTGGCCAACGCGCAGGACAAGGGCCTGATCGCCATTTCCATGCCCACCAAGTCGTCGGCGCGCTGGATCGCCGACGGCGCCAACATGGTCAAGTACTTCAAGGACAAGGGCTACAAGACCGACCTGCAGTACGCCGAAGACGACATCCCCAACCAGCTCGCGCAGATCGAGAACATGGTGACCAAGGGCTCGAAGGTGCTGGTCATCGCGGCCATCGACGGCACCACGCTGTCGGACGTGCTGCAGAAGGCGGCCGACAAGGGCGTGAAGGTCATCGCCTACGACCGGCTCATCAAGGGCTCGAAGAACGTCGACTACTACGCCACCTTCGACAACTTCCAGGTCGGCGTGCTGCAGGCGCAGTCGATCGAGGCGGCGCTGGGCCTGAAGAGCGGCAAGGGCCCGTTCAACATCGAGCTCTTCGGCGGCTCGCCCGACGACAACAACGCCTTCTTCTTCTACAACGGCGCGATGTCGGTGCTCGACCCCTACATCAAGAGCGGCAAGCTGGTGGTGCGCAGCAAGCAGATGGGCATGGACAAGGTCGGCACGCTGCGCTGGGACGGCGCGGTGGCGCAGGCGCGCATGGACAACCTGCTGTCGGCCTTCTACACCAAGGACCGCGTCGATGCGGTGCTGTCGCCGTACGACGGCCTTTCCATCGGCATCCTCTCGTCGCTCAAGGGCGTGGGCTACGGCTCGGCCTCGCAGCCGATGCCGGTGGTGTCGGGGCAGGACGCGGAAATCCCCTCGGTGAAGTCGATCCTGCGCAAGGAGCAGACCTCGACCGTGTTCAAGGACACGCGCGAGCTGGCCAAGGTGACGGTCGCCATGGTGGACGCGATGCTTTCGGGCAAGACGCCCGAGGTGAACGACACCAAGACCTACAACAACGGCATCAAGGTCGTGCCTTCGTACCTGCTCAAGCCCGTGAGCGTGGATGCGTCGAACTGGAAGCAGGTGCTGGTGGACAGCGGCTACTACAAGGAAAGCCAGATCAAGTGAGCATGCAGGGCAGCAGCGACGGTGCCGGCGCCATCCTCGAGATGCGCGGCATCACCAAGACGTTCCCCGGCGTGAAGGCGCTGAGCAACGTCAACCTCAGCGTGCGCGCCGGGGAGATCCACGCGGTGGTCGGCGAGAACGGCGCGGGCAAGTCGACGCTCATGAAGGTGCTGAGCGGCGTCTACCCGTGCGACTCGTACACCGGCGAGATCTTCTTCGAGGGCGAGGAGCGCCGCTTCAGGGGCATCGCCGACAGCGAGAAGCTCGGCATCATCATCATCCACCAGGAGCTGGCGCTGGTGCCGCTGCTGTCCATCGCCGAGAACATCTTCCTCGGCAACGAGATCGCCAGCGGCGCGGGCGTGATCGACTGGTTCGCCGCCTATGCGAAGACGCGCGAGCTGCTTGCCAAGGTAGGCCTGAAGGAGCCGCCCACCACGCTGGTGACCGACCTGGGCGTGGGCAAGCAGCAGCTCGTCGAGATCGCCAAGGCGCTGGCCAAGGAGGTGAAGCTGCTGATCCTCGACGAGCCCACCGCCAGCCTCAACGAGAACGACAGCGACGCGCTGCTGATGCTGCTGCTGGAGCTCAAGCGCCAGGGCATCGCGTCGATCCTCATCTCGCACAAGCTCAACGAGATCGCCAAGGTGGCCGACTCGATCACCGTGCTGCGCGACGGTGCCACCGTGGAGACCATGGACTGCCGCGGCCAGCCCATCAGCGAGGACCGCATCATCCGCGGCATGGTCGGGCGCGACATGGCGCACCGCTATCCGCAGCGCGACCCGAAGATCGGCAGCACCGTGTTCGAGGTGCGCGACTGGCGCGTGCACCACGCGCTGCACGCCGACCGCGAGCAGATCAAGGGCGTGAGCCTGAACGTGCGCCAGGGCGAGATCGTCGGCATCGCGGGCCTCATGGGCGCGGGCCGCACCGAGCTGGCCATGAGCATCTTCGGCCGCTCCTACGGCCAGCGCACCAGCGGCTCGGTGTTCATGCACGGCAAGCCGGTGGACGTGAGCACGGTGCGCAAGGCCATCGACCAGGGCATCGCCTACGTCACCGAAGACCGCAAGGGGCTCGGGCTGGTGCTTGAGGAAGACATCCGCAAGAACATCAGCCTCGCGAACCTGGATGCGATTGCCGACAAGTCGGTGATCGACCATGGGCGCGAGTTCAAGGTGGCCAACGAGTACCGCAAGGCGCTCAACATCCGCTGCTCGGGCATCGAGCAGCTGGTGGTCAACCTTTCAGGCGGCAACCAGCAGAAGGTGGTGTTGAGCAAATGGCTCTTCACGAAGCCCGAGCTGCTGATCCTCGACGAGCCCACGCGCGGCATCGACGTGGGTGCCAAGTACGAGATCTACACCATCATCGACAGGCTTGCCAGCGAGGGCAAGGGCATTCTCATGATTTCTTCCGAACTGCCGGAGCTGCTCGGCATGTGCGACCGCATCTACGTGATGAACGAGGGGCGATTCGTCGCCGAGTTTCCGGCTTCAGAAGCCTCTCAGGAGCGCATCATGCATGCCATCGTGAGTTCGGGGAGTTCCGTCCATGTCGCATCCTGAAGTCAACGTGGCGAAGCCGGCGGTGCCGGTACAGGAGGGCGCGGCCGCGAAGCTGCACGCCGGCTTCCTGAAGAACAACCTGCGCGAATACGGCATGCTGATCTCGCTGGTCGCGATCATGGTGCTGTTCCAGGTGCTGACCGACGGCACGCTGCTGCGGCCGCTGAACCTGACGAACCTGCTGCTGCAGAACAGCTACGTGGTCATCATGGCGCTGGGCATGCTGCTGGTGATCGTGGCGGGGCACATCGACCTGTCGGTGGGCTCGGTGTGCGGCTTCATCGGCGCGCTGGCGGCGGTGCTGATGGTGGAGTACGACTGGCACTTCGTGCCGACGGCGCTGGTGAGCATCCTCGCGGGCGCGGTCATCGGCGCTGCGCAGGGCTGGTTCGTGGCCTTCCGCAAGATCCCGTCCTTCATCGTCACGCTCGCGGGCATGCTGGTGTTCAAGGGGCTGACGCTGGCGCTGCTGGCGGGGCAGTCGGTGGGGCCGTTTCCTGTGGAGTTCCAGCGGCTGAGCTCGGGCTTCATTCCCGATCCGCTGGGCGGCGACGCCTTCCGCACCACCTCGCTGATCGTGGGTGCGCTGGCCGCCGTGGCGCTGGTGTTCTTCAAGATGCGCGGGCGCGCCAAGCTGGCGGCGCACGGCATGGAGCAGGAGCCCTACGCCTTCTTCCTGGTGAAGAACCTGTTCTTCGCGGCCATCATCCTGTTCTTCAGCTACCTGCTGTCGACCTACAAGGGCCTGCCCAACGTGCTGATCGTGATGGCGGTGCTGATCGTGGTGTACGACTTCGTCACCAACCGCACCACCGTCGGCCGGCGCATCTACGCGCTGGGCGGCAACGAGAAGGCGGCTCGGCTGTCGGGCGTGAAGACTCAGCGGCTGGCCTTCCTCACCTTCGTGAACATGGGCGCGCTGGCGGCGCTGGCCGGCCTCGTGTTCGCGGCGCGGCTCAACACGGCCACGCCCAAGGCCGGCCTGGGCTTCGAGCTCGACGTGATCGCGGCCTGCTTCATCGGCGGCGCTTCGGCCTCGGGCGGCGTGGGCAAGGTGATGGGCGCGGTGATCGGCGCCTTCATCATGGGCGTGATGAACAACGGCATGTCGATCCTCGGCATCGGCATCGACTACCAGCAGGTCATCAAGGGACTGGTGCTGCTGGCGGCGGTGTTCATCGACGTCTACAACAAGAACAAGTGACGGGCAGCACATGGCAGACGCAAGCGCCACCAGCCCCGTTCTCCAGCTCCGGGGCATCCACAAGCAATTCGGTGGCATCCCGGTGCTGCGCGACGTGCGGCTCGACCTGTATCCGGGCGAGATCCACGCGCTCATGGGGCAGAACGGCGCTGGCAAGTCGACGCTGATCAAGGTGCTCACGGGCGTGCTGCCGTCCAGCGGCGGCGAGATGCTGCTCGAGGGCAAACCGATCCGTGCGCATTCGCCGCTGGAGGCGCAGAAGCTCGGCATCAGCACCGTCTACCAGGAAGTGAACCTGTGCCCGAACCTCTCGGTGGCTGAGAACGTGTTCGCCGGGCGCTATCCGCGCAAGGGCGCGGCGCAGGGCTTTCGCATCGACTGGGCCGCGGTGAACCGGCGCGCCGAGGAACTGCTGGCGCGCATCGGGCTCGACATCGACGTGACCCGGCTGCTGTCGAGCTACTCGGTGGCTGTGCAGCAGATGGTGGCCATCGCACGGGCACTGGGCGTGTCGTCGAAGGTGCTGATCCTCGACGAGCCCACCTCCAGCCTCGACGACGACGAGGTCGAGAAGCTCTTCGACGTGCTGCGGCGGCTGCGCGCCGAGGGGCTCGCCATCGTCTTCGTGACGCACTTCCTCAACCAGATGTACGCGGTGTCGGACCGCATCACGGTGCTGCGCAACGGCGCATGGATCGGCGAGTGGAAGGCGGCCGACCTCGGGCCGCAGGCGCTGATCGCGGCGATGCTCGGACGTGAGCTCGCGGCGCAGTCGGCACGGCCGGCCGCGCTGCCTTCGTTCGACGAGGCCGCGCCTGCGCTGCTGCAGATCGAGGGGCTCGGGCAGGCGGGCCAGCTGCAGGCGACCGACCTGCGCGTGCGCGCGGGCGAGGTCGTCGGCATCGCGGGCCTGCTCGGCGCCGGCCGCACCGAACTCGCGCGGCTGCTGTTCGGGCTGGAGACGCCGGACCGCGGCGTGCTCAAGGTCGACGGCCGCAGCGTGAGCTTCTCGAATCCGGCCGACGCGATCCGCGAAGGGCTGGCGCTGTGCCCGGAGGAGCGCAAGACCGACGGTATCGTCGCCGAGCTGTCGGTGCGCGAGAACATTGCGCTGGCGCTGCAGGCCAGGCTGGGCACGAGGCGCTTTCTCTCGCATGCCGAGCAGACGGCGATGGCGGAGAAGTTCGTCGCGTCGCTCGGCATCAAGACGGCGAGCGTCGAGACGCCGATCGGGCTGCTTTCGGGCGGCAACCAGCAGAAGGCCGTGATCGCGCGCTGGCTCGCGACCGAACCGCGCCTGCTGATCCTCGACGAGCCCACGCGCGGCATCGACGTGGCGGCCAAGCAGGAGATCATGGAAGAGATCCTGCGGCTCGCGAAGGCGGGCATGGCGGTGATCTTCATCTCCTCGGAGATGAGCGAGGTGGTGCGCGTGGCGCATCGCATCGTGGTGCTGCGCGACAGGAAGAAGGTGGGCGAGTTGCCGGGCGGCTCGACCGAGGACGAGGTGTACGAAATGATTGCGGCGACGTGATGGCGACCCTGTTTTCGTGTTGTCCCCTCTCCCGCTTGCGGGAGAGGGCTAGGGTGAGGGCATCGGCTTTCGAAAAGCAAGGTGCTCCGGTTCAGGCCACACCCTCACCCCAACCCTCTCCCGCAAGCGGGAGAGGGGGCAAGACCGCCTCGGTGGAGCAACTGTCATGACCAACGCCGAAAACAATCGCTTGGCGGCTGCGATGCGCCATCGCCTCGCCTGGCCCATCGTCACGCTGCTGCTCCTGCTCGCAGTGAACACCGCCTTCAACGCCAGCTTCCTGCACCTCGAATGGCGCGACGGCCATCTCTACGGCAGCCTCGTCGACATTCTCAACCGCGCGGCGCCGCTGGTGCTGGTGTCGCTCGGCATGACGCTGGTGATCGCCACCCGTGGCATCGACATCTCGGTGGGCGCCGTGGTGGCCATCGCAGCTGCGCTCGCGGCCTGGATGATCGGCGGCTCGGTGTCCAGCGACACGAGCCGCTTTCCGATGCCGCTCGCGATCCTCGCGGCCATCGGCATCGCGCTGGTGTGCGGGCTGTGGAACGGCCTGCTGGTAGCCAAGGTGGGCATGCAGCCGATCATCGCGACGCTGATCCTGATGGTGGCGGGGCGCGGCATCGCGCAGCTGATCGCCGACGGGCAGATCATCACCATCTACTACAAGCCCTTCTTCTTCCTCGGCAGCGGCTACCTGCTGGGGCTGCCGTTCTCGCTGTTCATCGTGGCGGCGGTGTTCGCGCTGCTGTACCTGGCGATCACGCGCACGGCGCTGGGGCTCTTCATCCAGGCGGTGGGCATCAACCCGACGGCGGCACGCGTGGCGGGCGTGCAGGCGCGGCGGCTGATCGTGGGCGCGTATGCGTTCTGCGGCGCCTGCGCGGGCGTGGCGGGGCTTCTCATCAGCTCCAACGTGAAGAGCGCGGACGGCAACAACGCGGGCCAGCTCATCGAGCTCGACGCGATCCTCGCGGTGACGCTGGGCGGCACCGCGCTCACGGGTGGGCGCTTCAGCCTCGTGGGCAGCGTGATCGGCGCGCTCATCATCCAGACGCTTACCTACGCGATCTACTCACTGGGCGTGCCGCCCGAGATCAACCTCGTGGTGAAGGCGGGCGTGGTGTTCGTGGTGATGCTGCTGCAGTCGCCGGAGTTCAGGTCGCAGGTGCGCACGCTGGTGCAGCGGCCGGTGCATGAAGGAGGACGGGCATGAGCGCGGTGATCGAGGCTGCACCCTCACCTCAACCCTCTCCCGCGCGCGGGAGAGGGGGCAAGAGGGGGCTCAATCCCAAGTACCTGCCATTGGCGGCGACCGTCTCGCTGTTCGTGCTGGTGGCGACGCTGGGCTCGGTCTTCTACGACGGCTTCTTCTCGGCCCAGGTTTTCCTCAACCTGCTGATCGACAACGCCTTCCTCATCGTCGTGGCGGTGGGCATGACCTTCGTGATCCTCTCGGGCGGCATCGACCTGTCGGTGGGCTCGGTGATCGCGCTCACCACCATGGTGTCGGCCTCGCTGGTGGAGAAGCACGGCTGGAGCCCCGGCATCGTGATTCCGCTGGTGCTCGCGATGGGCACGGCGTTCGGCGCCTTCATGGGGGTGCTCATCGAGCGCTTCAGGCTGCAGCCCTTCATCGTCACGCTCGCGGGCATGTTCCTGGCGCGCGGGCTTTGCTACCTCATCAGCATCGATTCGATCAGCATCACCAACGAGTTCTACTCCGAGGTCTCGCAGATCCGCATTCCAGTGTGGGGCGAGGCCTCGGTGTCGATCAGCGCGGTGATCGCCATCGCGGTGCTGCTGGCGGCGATCTTTCTCGCGCACTGCACTCCGTTCGGGCGCGCGGTGTACGCCATCGGCGGCAGCGAGCAGTCGGCGGTGCTCATGGGCCTGCCGGTGCGCCGCACGCTCATCGGCGTGTACACGCTCTCGGGCTTCTGCTCGGCGCTGGCGGGCGTGATCTTCACCTTCTACATGCTCTCGGGCTACGGCCTGCATGCGGTCGGGCTGGAGCTCGACGCCATCGCGGCGGTGGTGATCGGCGGCACGCTGCTCACCGGCGGCGTGGGCTACGTGGCGGGCACGCTCTTCGGCGTGCTGATGCTGGGCATCATCCAGACGCTCATTTCCTTCGACGGCACGCTGAGCTCGTGGTGGACGCGCATCGTCGTCGGAGCGCTGCTGTTCGTGTTCTGCCTGCTGCAGCGCTTCTTCACGTCGCGCACGCCACGGCGCTGACCTTCTTTTTTTCTCCCTTTTCTCTCCCTCAGGACAACTCGCATGCCGGACACCCCTCCGAAGAAACTGCGCTCGACCGAATGGTTCGGCTCGGCCGACAAGAACGGCTTCATGTATCGAAGCTGGATGAAGAACCAGGGCATTCCGGACCACGAATTCGACGGCCGGCCGATCATCGGCATCTGCAACACATGGTCGGAGCTCACGCCCTGCAACGCGCACTTCCGCAAGATCGCCGAGCACGTGAAGCGCGGCATCTCGGAGGCGGGCGGCTTTCCGGTGGAGTTCCCGGTGTTCTCCAACGGCGAATCGAACCTGCGGCCCACCGCGATGCTCACGCGCAACCTCGCGAGCATGGACGTGGAAGAAGCCATCCGCGGCAACCCGGTCGATGCGGTGGTGCTGCTCACGGGCTGCGACAAGACCACGCCCGCGCTGCTGATGGGCGCCGCGAGTTGCGACATTCCCGCCATCGTGGTCACGGGCGGGCCGATGCTCAACGGCAAGCTCGAGGGAAAGAACATCGGCTCCGGCACGGCCGTGTGGCAGCTGCACGAATCGCTGAAGGCGGGCGAGATCAACCTGCACCAGTTCCTCTCGGCCGAAGGCGGCATGTCGCGCTCGGCCGGCACCTGCAACACCATGGGCACGGCCTCGACCATGGCCTGCATGGCCGAGGCGCTGGGCACTTCGCTGCCGCACAACGCGGCGATTCCGGCGGTGGATGCGCGCCGCTACGTGCTCGCGCAGATGTCGGGCATGCGCGTGGTCGAAATGGCGAAGGAGGGGCTCACGCTGTCGAAGATCCTCACGCGCGAGGCTTTCGAGAACGCGATCCGCGTGAACGCGGCTATCGGCGGGTCGACCAACGCGGTGATCCACCTGAAGGCCATTGCCGGGCGCATGGGCGTCGAGCTGGAGCTGGAAGACTGGACGCGCATCGGAAGCAACACGCCGACCATCGTCGACCTGATGCCCTCGGGGCGCTTCCTGATGGAGGAGTTCTATTACGCGGGCGGCCTGCCCGCGGTGCTGCGCCGGCTCGGCGAAGCCAACCTTCTGCCGCACCCCGGTGCACTGACGGTGAACGGCCAGTCGCTCTGGGACAACGTGCGCGACGCGCCCAGCCTCGACGACGAGGTGATCCGCCCGATCGACAAGCCGCTGATCGCCGATGGCGGTATCCGCATCCTGCGCGGCAATCTCTCGCCGCGCGGCGCGGTGCTCAAGCCCTCGGCCGCGTCGCCGGAGCTGCTGAAGCACCGCGGCCGTGCCGTGGTGTTCGAGAACCTGGAGCACTACAAGGAGCGCATCGTCGACGAAGACCTGGACATCGACGCGAGCTGCGTGATGGTTCTGAAGAACTGCGGTCCCAAGGGCTACCCGGGCATGGCCGAGGTCGGCAACATGGGGCTGCCGCCGAAGCTGCTGCGCCAGGGGGTGAAGGACATGGTGCGCATCTCGGACGCGCGCATGAGCGGCACGGCCTACGGCACCGTGGTGCTGCACGTCGCGCCCGAGGCGGCCGACGGCGGGCCGCTGGCTGCCGTGCGCGATGGCGACTGGATCGAGCTCGACTGCGATGCAGGGCGCCTGCACCTGGACATCAGCGACGAGGAGCTGGCCGCGCGGCTGGCTTCGCTGTCGGCTTCGGACGCGCAGCCGATGAGCACGCGCGGCGGCGGTTACCAGAAGCTCTACGTCAACCATGTGCTGCAGGCCGACGAGGGCTGCGACTTCGATTTTCTCGTCGGCTGCAGAGGCGCCGCCGTTCCCCGCCACTCACACTGATCCATCACCATGACCCCCAGATACCGCGGCATCTTCCCGGTGGTGCCCACCACCTTCACCGAACAGGGCGCACTCGACATCGAAAGCCAGAAGCGCTGCGTCGACTTCATGATCGACGCGGGCTCGGACGGGCTCTGCATCCTCGCGAACTTCTCGGAGCAGTTCGTGCTGTCCGACGAGGAGCGCGAGGTGCTGACCCGAACCATCCTCGAACACGTGAAGGGCCGCGTGCCCGTGATCGTGACCACCACGCATTACAGCACCAAGGTCTGCGCCGAGCGCAGCCGCCGTGCGCAGGACATGGGCGCCGCGATGCTGATGGTGATGCCGCCGTATCACGGCGCGACCTTCCGCGTGCCCGAGCCGCAGATCTACGAGTTCTACGCGCGGCTGTCGGACGCGGTGGGCATCCCGATCATGATCCAGGACGCGCCGGCCAGCGGCACGGTGCTGTCGGCGCCGTTCCTCGCGCGCATGGCGAAGGAGATCGAGCAGGTGGCGTACTTCAAGATCGAGACGCCCGGCGCCGCATCGAAGCTGCGGGAGCTGATCCGCCTGGGCGGCGACGCCATCGAGGGACCGTGGGATGGCGAGGAGGCCATCACGCTGATGCCTGACCTCGATGCCGGTGCGACCGGATCGATGACGGGGGGCGGCTATCCGGACGGCATCCGCCCGATCATCGAGGCGCACCGCTCGGGCGACCGCGACAAGGCCTTCGCGCTCTACCAGCAGTGGCTGCCGCTCATCAACTACGAGAACCGCCAGGCAGGGCTGCTGGCCTGCAAGTCATTGATGAAGGAGGGCGGTGTGATCGCCTGCGAGGCGCCCCGCCACCCCCTGCCGGCCATGCACCCCGACACGCGTGCCGGCCTGATCGAGACCGCAAGGCGACTCGATCCGATGGTGCTGCGTTGGGGGAAGTGAAGAGAAAAGAGAAGAGGGGTGGGAAGGAAGCCGGGGCCGCTCAGGCCTTGGCTTCGGGTGCGTTCTTCCTGGGTTCGCTGCTCTTTTCGAGTTCGCTGACCTGCAGCGACAGATCGAACAGCTTGGACTTGCTGGCGTAGTAGCGGTCGAGGCGCCACTCCTTCAGGATGTCCATGGCGAGCTGGAAGCTCTTGTAGTCGAGTTCGTAGAGGGTGATGAGTTCGAAGCTTCGTTCGGACTCCAGAGCCAGCACGAGCTGGGCCAGGATCTTGGCCGAATCGTTGGCCGGGTCCGTTTCGATGAATCGGCGAGCGACCTTGATGGCATTCATGAAAAAGAGTTCCTCGGTAGGCAGGGACCGGGAACTATAGCTAGCACGCCGCGGCGTTTTGTGACAGAAATATGACATTAGGGGCATCGCCTTCCCGGGGGAAATGGCGATGCCCCTGTGTGGAAAGACTGCTAGATCAACGGATGGGCGCCGGCATGGGCCGGGGCATCGGCATCGGTTGCGGCATGGGCTGCGGCATCGGCTGGGGTGCCATGGCCGGCGGGGGCACCGGAACCATGGTGGTGGTGACCGACTCGCGGATCACGCCGCCGCCCATCACGCTGCCGTCGACGTTGGCCGTGGTGTTGCCGCTGCTGCCGAGCACGCGGGCTTCACAGGCCGGGCGGTCGGCAGGCTGCTGCAGGCCGCAGCGGGCGAGCGCATTGGCGCGGTAGTCGGGGGCGCTGGTCAGGCCGCCGCGTGCCGCGGCCTGGCGCGCGGCGCCGGCTTCGCGGATGCAGGCGGCACGATCCTGCTGGTTGTGGCCGCAGACGGCCAGTTCCTGCTGGTAGGTGCTGGACGATTCACCGCGCTGCGGCGGTGCGGCCGAAGCGGCTGCGGAAACCGTGAGTGCCCCGGCGGCGAACATGGCGAAGAGCATCGAACGCGGGTTGCTTTTCATGGATGACTCCTTGAGGTGAGCTGGATAACCAGGAGAGATTGGACCGCCCGTATCTGGGCGGGTTCATTCGATTCAGCGCGCCGGCACTGTCTGCGGCGGCAGGGGCGTCACGGTCTCGCGGATCACGCCGCCGCCCATCACGCTGCCTTCGGTGGTGGTGCGCGGACCGCCCTTGATGCGCGCCTCGCAGGCCGGTTGCTCGGCCGCAGGCAGTTCGCTGCAGCGGGCCAGCGAATTGACCTGCTCCCGCGCGGGGCTGGGACTGGTCAGGCCGCCGCGGGCCGCTTCCTGGCGCGCGGCTCCGGCTTCGCGCAGGCAGGCGGCACGGTCTTGCTGGACGCCGTCACAGGTGGCGCGCTCCTTCTGCAGGCGGGCGTCGCTGCCCGGCGCCTGCGCGCTGGCCGTCTGCGCGCCGAAGACGATGAAGCCACCGGCGGCGAAGGCGGCCGTGGCGGAAAGAACGGAACGAAGGGTTTTTCTCATGCGGGCTCCTCTGTGAAGGCACGCCCTCCAGGAGGTGCGTGACTGGAGCCCCAGTGTGCTGTGGGAGGCAGTCGGCAGTCTGTGGGACAGCCGCACGCCGCCAACCGGGCCGGACGCGCCCCAGCGTGTGGGACATGTCCGGCAAGCGCGGCTTCAGCCTGCTGCGATCCGTTGGGCCAGGTGAGCGAGCGCTTCCTCGACCTGGTCGACCAGGATCAGCGAGAGATCGCCCGGCTGCAGGCGCGCCAGCGCGGCGTCGATGGCCACGAACTCGCCGCGGATCTCGTCGATGTAGCGCGTGCGGGCCGCGCCCTGCAAGCCCTGGCGCAGCAGCGCCATGACTTCGCCGTCGGCACGGCCGCGCTGCGCCGCGTCCTGGTAGAGGATCACGTCGTCGAAGGCCTGGCCGAGGATGGCCGTCTGGTCGCGGATGTCGGAGTCGCGCCGGTCGCCCGCGCCGCTGATGACCACCGAGCGCTTCTTCGCCGGCATGGTGTCCACGGCCGACACCAGCGCGCGCATGGCGTCGGTGTTGTGGCCGTAGTCGGCGATCACGGTCGCGCCGCGGTAGTCCATGACGTTGAAGCGCCCGGGCACGCCGGCCGCATCGTTCATGAAGCTCGCGAGGCCGCTGCGGATGGTGTCCCAGTCGAGGCCCACGCCCCAGGCCGCGGCCACGGCGGCCATCACGTTGTCGACCTGGAAGCCGATGCTGCCGCCGCGCGTGATGGGTACGTCGCGCAGCGGAATGCGTTCGCGCCACGAGCCTTCGGCGGCCACCAGCGTGTCCTGGTCGACGTACACCGTGCGCTTGCCCTGCGCGCGGTGCGTGGCCATCACAGGATGCATGCGGTCGGCGGTGAAGAAGATCACGTTGCCGGGGCAGCCTGCCGCCATGGCGGCGACGTTGACGTCGGCCGCGTTGAGCACCGCGTAGCCGTCGGGCGCCACGTTGCGCACGATCACGCGCTTGAGCACCGCCAGGTCTTCCACGGTGGTGATGTAGTTCAGGCCCAGATGGTCGCCGCTGCCGATGTTGGTGACCACCGCCACCTGGCAGCGGTCGAAGCCGAGGCCCTCGCGCAGGATGCCGCCGCGCGCCACTTCGAACACTGCCGCGTCGACGTCGGGGTGCATCAGCACGTTGCGCGCGCTCTTGGGGCCGCTGCAGTCGCCGCTGTCGGTCTGGCGGCCGTCGACGTACACGCCGTCGGTGTTGGTCATGCCGGTGCGCAGGCCGCTCGATGCGAGCAGGTGGTTGATCAGGCGCGCGGTGGTGGTCTTGCCGTTGGTGCCCGTGACGGCCACCACGGGAACGCGGCCGTCGTCGCCGTGGGCGAAGAGGGTGTCCATGACCGCCTCGCCGACCGCGCGGCCGCGGCCGAACGACGGCGAGATGTGCATGCGCAGTCCGGGCGCGGCATTTACCTCCACCACGCCGCCGTGCTGCTCCTCGAGCGGGCGCAGCACGTTCTCGCAGACCATGTCGACGCCGCAGATGTGCAGGCCGACCATCTGCGCCGCGTCGATGGCGCGCGCCGCGACTTCGGGGTGCACGGTGTCGGTCACGTCGGTGGCGGTGCCGCCGGTGGACAGGTTGGCGTTGTTGCGCAGCACCACGCGCTGGCCGCGCGCGGGCACGCTGTCGGGCGTGAGGCCCTGCGATTCGAGCCGGCCGATGGCGATGTCGTCCAGGCGGATCTTGGTGAGCGAGGTGGCGTGGCCCTCGCCGCGGCGCGGGTCGAGGTTCACGGTGTCGACCAGTTGGCGCACGGTGGAGCTGCCGTCGCCGATGACCTGCGGCGGATCGCGGCGCGCGGCGGCCACGAGGCGGTCGCCCACCACCAGCAGGCGGAAGTCGAAGCCGGGCAGGAACTTCTCGACCATCACCTCGCCGTAGACGGCGGCCGACTCGTAGGCCGCGAACAGTTCCTCGCGCGAGTTGATGTTGACCGTGACGCCCTTGCCCTGGTTGCCGTCCTGCGGCTTCACCACGACCGGCAGGCCGATCTCGTTGGCGGCGGCCCAGCCGTCTTCCGCGCTGCTCACGGGGCGGCCCAGCGGCACCGGCACGCCGGCGGCGTTGAGCAGCTGCTTCGTCAGTTCCTTGTCCTGCGCGATCGACTCGGCCACGCCGCTGGTGCTGTCGACTTCGGCGGCCTGGATGCGGCGCTGCTTGGAACCCCAGCCGAACTGCACCAGGCTGCCGCGCGTGAGGCGGCGGTACGGAATGCCGCGCGCCACGGCCGCATCGACGATGGAGCCGGTGCTCGGGCCCAGGCGCTCAGACTCGTCGAGGTCGCGCAGTTCGGCGATGGCGGCTTCGGCGTCGAAGGGCGTGTCGTTCTGGGCGGCGACGATCAGCTCCTCGGCCAGCTCGGCGGCGCGGCGGCCCACGGCCTCCTCGCTGTACTGGAACACGACCTGGTAGACGCCTTCTTCCACGGTGGGGGAGGTGTGGCCGAAGTTGACCGCGCAGCCGGCCTGCGCCTGCAGCGCGACCGCGGCGTTCTCCAGCACGTGGGCCAGCGCCAGCGGCTGGCCCAGCACCATCGGGTGCAGCTCGCCGATGGTCGGGAAGCGCGCGCGCAGGCGGTCTTCGAAACCGCTCAGCTTGCTGATGGCGTTCTCGTCGCCCTGGCAGGCCACGACCGCCTCGATGGCGGTATGGCGGCTCCAGAGATTGGGCCCGCGAAGGGCTCGGGTGCGGGTGACTTTCATGGGGCTGCGGGAGCTACGGTACTGTCTGCCGGGGCCGGGGGCCTCAGGCAAATTGGGGTTGGAGAGGCTGGGTCTGCGAGAGCTGCAGCGAGGCCAGCGCGGCCTGCAGGTCGGCCTCGAAGGCTTCGACCCCGGCGCCGATCAGGTTCAGCGGAATGCCCATGGCCCAGGCCGCGGCCACGGCGGCCAGCAGGCTTTCGAGGCTCACGCCGGCATGCGTGGCGCGCCACACGGTCAGGCGGCCGAGGCCCGGCAGGAACGATTCGCTGCTGCCGTTGGCCAGCACCACGCGGTCCTGCCGCACGAGCACGGCCTTGCCGCCGGCGGTCTGGTGCGCCGTGAGCGCGGGAGCCTGCGCGTCGGCCGAATAGAGGATGACGGCGCCGTCGCACAGCGGCGCGAGACCGGCGACGCGCGGGTCGGCGGCGTTCAGCACGGCCGTGCCTTCGGGCAGCACCACGTCGACCTGCGTGCGCAGCACCTTGACCATCTGGTCGCTCTCGGTGATGTCGTAGTCGGCCAGCGCTTCGCAGCCTTCGAGGTCGGTGACGATGCCGACTTCGCAGCGGTCGTACGGGAGACCGTCGCGCAGGATGGTCTCGGCGCCGTTCTCGATCACCACGGCCTGCACGGCGCGGTTCACCAGCAGGCGGTGGCCCGCTTCCCAGTTGGCGCTGTCGCGTGCGTCGACGCGGCGGCGCTCGAGGAACAGCCCGTCGCGGCAGGCCAGGCCGGTGTGGCGGCCGCCCAGGTTGATGAGCCATGCCACCAGGCGTGCCAGCACGGCGGTGTCGCGCGAGCCGGCCACGCCGACCACGGGAATGCGCCCGGGCGCGTCGTTGGGAAACAGGTGGTCGCAGATCGCGCGGCCCACCGGGCGCGGCGAGCCGACGGCCGGCTTCAGGTGCATCAGCAGGCCGGGGCCGGCGTTGACTTCGACGATCGCGCCACCCTGCGGGCCGAGCGGCCTGGAAATGTCCTGCGCCACGAGGTCGATGCCGGCGATGTCCAGGCCCACCACGCGGGCGGCCAGCACGGCGGCGTGGGCCACCTCGGGATGCACCAGGTCGGTGCAATCGTTGGCCATGTTGCCGTTGCGCTGGATCGTGACCACGCGGCCGGCGGCGGGCACGGCGTCGGCGCTCAGGTCCTGGCGCTTGAGCTCGAGCTGCAGCTTGGCATCGGTGTCGATCAGGATCACGTCGAGCGGGAACTCTTCCTCGGCGCCGCGGCGCGGGTCGCTGTTGAGCTGCTTTTCGATGAGCTCGCGCACGCTGGCCTGGCCGTCGCCGGTCACGGTGATGATCTCGCCGCGCGCGGCCGCCACCACCTCGCCGCCCACCACCAGCAGGCGGTGCTCGTGGCCGCGGATGAAGCGCTCGACCATCACGTCGCTGCCTTCGGGCTCGGCGACCGCGAAGGCAGCCATGACTTCCTCGCGGGTCGTCAGCTCGAGCGACACGCCGCGGCCGTGGTTGGCATCCGATGGCTTCACGACGACGGGCAGGCCGATGTCCTCGGCGGCTTCCCAGGCTTCCTCGGCGTCGGCGACCACCTGGCCTTCGGGCACCGGCACGCCGCAGCTCGCGAGCAGGGACTTGGTCAGTTCCTTGTCGCTGGCGATGGATTCGCCGATGGCGCTGGTGTAGTCGGTTTCGGCGGTCCAGATGCGCTGCTGGTTGGCGCCGTAGCCCAGCTGCACCAGGTTGCCACTGTTCAGCCGCATGTGCGGAATGCCGCGGTCGGTGGCGGCAGCCACGATGGCGGCGGTGCTGGGGCCGAGGTAGCAGTCTTCCACCTTGGCCTTGACCGCGTCGACGGCCTTCTGCACGTCGGCGGCGGTGAACGGGTCGTTGTTGATGGCCGCCATCAGCAGGCGGTGGCCCTCGGCCAGCGCCACGCGGGCGACCTGCTCGTCACGGGCGCGGAACACCATGCGGTAGACGCCATGCTCCGAGGTGCTGCGGGTCTGGCCGAAGCCGGTCGGCATGCCGGCCAGGTTCAGCAGCTCGATGACGACGTGCTCCAGCACATGGCCCGACCAGGTGCCTTCGGTCAGGCGCTGGATGAAGCCGCCGCGCTCGCCGACGCCGCAGTGGTGCTCGATGAGCGCCGGCAGCAGGGTGGTCAGGCGGTCGGTGAAACCGTCGATCTTGTTGGAGGGGAAATCTTCGAGCTGGCCCAGGTCGAGCCAGACTTCGAGTACGGGACGGTAGGTCCAGAGATTGGGGCCGCGCAAATAATTGATGCGCAGCAGTTGGATGTCGTCGAAACGGGTCATGCAAACGTTCGATGTGCTTTGGCCGAGCACCACGGCGCCTTCAAGCGCACCCATGGCTATCGGTCAGAATCGGCGCCCGACCTGGGGCGCCATGACGCGGTCCAAGAGGCCCGCGACGGGCAAGAGTCAAAGAAACACAATGCAACATCACGATCCAGTCGGCACCCGGGAGGGCGAAACAGAAGCGGCATCAGCGCAAGCACTGAAAAACCGCCTCGCAGTCGCGGAAAACGTTCTGGTAACACTGACGGTTGACCTCGACGACCAACTTCGCTTCGCTTCCGGCCTAGTCGCCCTGACTGACCGGAAGCTGATTTCGCTCGATCCCGATGGGACTTGGCGTGAGTGGCCGCTAACCGATGCGGCCTTGGAAATGCGCGTTTCCGACCACGCAGGCGTCGGCACCCTCGACCTGGCGGGTCCCGCCGGACGGCTCGCACGGTGGCGCTACACCCTGGCCGGACAGGTCGCCGCACTGCGGCTGATGAAGCTGTTCGGCCAGCGCATGGCGGGCGGTGTCGCCAAGGAGACACCCGAGGCCGTGGAGACTGCCGACGGCGAGGATTCCGCCGACGCCGAACTCCAGACCCCGCCCTCCACCTGGGTGCTGCTGCGCCTCGGCCGCTTCGCCAAGCCCTACCGCAAGCAGCTGATCGCGGGGTTCTTCCTGACCCTGTTCTCCACCGCCGCGACGCTGGTGCCGCCCTACCTGACCATTCCGCTGATGGACGACATCCTGATTCCGTTCCAGAACGGGCAGAAGATCGATTCCATGCGCGTGGGCCTGTACCTGGGCGGCCTGCTGATCGCGGCGCTGGTCGGCTGGGGGCTGGGCTGGGCGCGCACCTACCTGCTGGCGCTGGTGTCCGAGCGCATCGGCGCCGACCTGCGCACCACCACCTACGAGCACCTGCTGACCCTGCCGCTGGACTATTTCGGCGGCAAGCGCACCGGCGACCTGATGGCGCGCATCGGCTCCGAAACCGACCGCATCAACGTCTTCCTGTCGCTGCACGCGCTCGATTTCGCCAACGACGTGCTGATGATCGTGATGACCGCGGTCATCCTGATCTCCATCAACCCGCTGCTGGCGGTGGTCACGCTGGTGCCGCTGCCCTTCATCGCCTGGATGATCCACGTCGTGCGCGACCGCCTGCGCACCGGCTTCGAGAAGATCGACCGCGTCTGGTCCGAAGTGACCAACGTGCTGGCCGACACCATTCCCGGCATCCGCGTGGTGAAGGCCTTCGCGCAGGAGCGCCGCGAGGCCGAGCGCTTCCGCGTCGCCAACGCCTACAACCTGCAGGTCAACGACAAGCTCAACCGCACCTGGTCGCTGTTCACGCCGACCGTGTCGCTGCTCACCGAAATCGGCCTGCTCGTGGTCTGGGCCTTCGGCATCTGGCAGGTGGCGCGCGGAAGCATCACGGTGGGTGTGCTCACCGCCTTCATCGCGTACATCGGGCGCTTCTATACCCGGCTCGACTCCATGAGCCGCATCGTCTCGGTCACGCAGAAGGCCGCGGCGGGCGCCAAGCGCATCTTCGACATCCTCGACCACGTGAGCAACGTGCCCGAGCCGGCCAATCCGGTGAAGGTGGAGCGGGTGCAGGGCCGCATCGACATGAGTGGACTGGGCTTCCGCTACGGCTCGCGCGCGGTCATCCACGACCTCGACCTGACCATCGAGCCCGGCGAGATGATCGGCCTCGTGGGCCACAGCGGCTCGGGCAAGAGCACGCTGGTCAACCTGATCTGCCGCTTCTACGACGTGACCGACGGCGCCATCAAGGTCGACGGCACCGACATCCGCCGCTTCGCCGTGGCCGACTACCGCCGGCACGTGGGGCTGGTGCTGCAGGAGCCGTTCCTGTTCTTCGGCACCATCGCGCAGAACATCGCCTACGGCAAGCCCGACGCCACGCGCGAGGAAATCGTGGCCGCCGCGCGGGCCGCGCATGCGCACGACTTCATCCTGCGCCTGCCGCACGGCTACGACTCGCTGGTGGGCGAGCGCGGGCAGGGCCTGTCGGGCGGCGAGCGCCAGCGCATCAGCATCGCGCGCGCGCTGCTGATCGACCCGCGCATCCTGATCCTCGACGAGGCCACCTCGGCCGTGGACACCGAGACCGAGAAGGAAATCCAGAAGGCGCTCGACAACCTCGTGCAGGGCCGCACCACCATCGCCATCGCGCACCGCCTGTCGACGCTGCGCAAGGCAGACCGCCTCGTGGTCATGGACCGCGGCGAGGTCGTCGAAGTCGGCCCGCACGACGCCCTGATGGCGAAGCAGGGCGCCTACTGGCGGCTCTACCAGGCGCAGCTGCGCCAGGGCGATGACGACGCGAGCGAAGGCGCTGCCGACGAGCGCGCCAGCGCGCAGGCGCCGCTGGCTATCAGCCACGCGGCTCATCCGGCGGGGGACGCATGACCGACCACAACACGCCATCTTTCGAACTCGAACGCGATGCCTTCGGCCGCCTCGTGCTGACCGATGCCCAGGGCGAGCGCCACGTCGGCATCGTGCCCGTGCGGGCCTTTCCGCTGAGCGCGCCCGGCCACGGCATCTCGCTGGTCGGCAGCGAAGGGCGCGAGCTGGTCTGGATCGACAGCGTCGAGCAGCTGCCGGCGCAGGCCAAGGCGCTGCTCGAGGAAGACCTCGCGGTGCGCGACTTCGCGCCCACGCTGCTGAAGCTGCACGGCGTGTCGAGCTTCGGCGTTCCCAGCACCTGGACCATCAGCACCGACCGCGGCGAGACCAGCTTCGTGCTCAAGGCCGAGGAAGACATCCGCCGGCTCGAAGGCGGCGCGCTGCTGATCGCGAGCGCGCACGGCGTGCAGTTCCGCATTCCGGATGTGAAGACGCTGGACCGGGCCTCGCGCAAGCTGCTGGAGCGCTTCCTCTAGCCCAAAAGAAAAGAGGCCCGTAGGCCTCTTTGCGTGGAGCAGTGGGGAAGCCGGTCAATCCAGCAGGTCGGAATATTCGCCGCGCTCGTAGGAGTCGGCGGTCTTCCACGGCAGCGTCTTCGGCGCCGGGATGGACGAGGCCGTCATCACGTTGAGCGAGGTGCCGTGCTCGTTGCGCTGCTCGATCCTGCGCGCGTAGCGGCCGACTGTGTCCCACTCGATGCGCAGCGTGCTCTCGCCCTGCTGCAGCTCGTAGCGCTGCACGCCCTTGCCAGCGGTGCCCAGCGACTTCATGCGCGGCAGGCTGGCGGGGTCGACGAGCCAGTAGGCGTTCGCCCACGAGCCGCCGTAGCCCACGTTGCCGTAGTTGGCCTTGTCGACCTCGATCAGCTTGCGCTGCTGGCGCAGCACCATGTTCACCAGCACCTTGCCGGCCGGATCGCGGCTCAGCCACAGCGGCGCGGCCGTGTTGTCGGCGTGCGAGTGGCCGATGTGCACCTTGGCTTCGCTGGCCTCGTGGTCGTGGTCGGCGCGAAGCGCGGGCGGCAGCTCGCGCTCGATCCACACCGTGCCGGCGCGGCGGAACATCAGGTCGGCGTAGCGGCTCTCGCGCTGCACGCCGTCCTTGCCGATCGTCATCACATGGTGCTGGATGCGCAGGTTCTGATCGGGCGCCTCGGCATCGCCGGCGGCGCTGGCCGCCAGTGGAAGTGCCGCGAGGGCCGCTGCCGCCAGCAGCGTTTTCAGTGCCACGGATGCGCTCACAGGCCCGCCGCTTCCTTGACCTTGTTGAACACCTTGATGTTCTCCACGGTGCCCTTGAAGATCTTCGAGCCCGCACCGCCCGCGAACAGCATCACGTCGCCGCCGCCGTGGGTTTCGGCGCCGGGCGTGCCGAGGTTGATGCCGACTTCCTGCAGGAAGTTGTCGTCCGTCGTGTCCATCGCGGTCTGGTCGTCGCGCGAGGCCGCACGCACCGGAGCGATCCACGGCTTGTTGCCGTCTTCGGGGTTGACCTGGCTGGAGCCCGTCGCGTTGGGCCGGCCGCCGTTGCCGAACACCAGCGTGGTGTACGGGTTGCCGTCGGCGGCCTTCGCGAGCTTGCCATCGGCGTAGCTGTTGACCTTTCCCAGGATCGGGTTGCCGATCTTCGGATAGCCGTTGAAGGCGATCGCGTGGTCATGGTCGGCCGTGACCACCACCAGCGTGTTCTTCAGGCCGGGGTCCTTCTTGTTCATGAAGTCGAGCGCGGTCTGGATGGCGGTGTCGAAGGCCAGCGTGTCTTCGAGCGCGCGCTTGGCGTTGGTGCCGTGCAGCGCATGGTCGATGCGGCCGCCTTCCACCATCAGGAAGAAGCCCTTGTCGTTCTTGCTGAGCACGCCGAGCGCCTTCTCGGTCATCTCCGACAGGCTGGGCTGGTCGAGGCTCTGCTTCACGCGGTCGAGCTCGTAGGCCATCTCGCTCTGGGAGAACAGGCCCAGCAGCTTGCCGGTGGCGGCCGTGTCGACGGCCTTGAGCTTGGTGCCGGTGTCGACGTAGGTGTATCCCTTGGCCTTCATCGCGGCCACCAGGTCGACGCCGTCGGTGCGCTTGCTGCTGGGGTTGGTCGCCACCGGCAGGTAGTTGCGCTGGCCGCCACCCATCAGCACATCGACGCCGTCGAGCAGCTTGGGGTTGTAGTTGGCGTGGCCCGGAACGCTCTGCTCGGCGATGCTGTTGTAGCCGTTGCGGTTGCAGATGTGCGAGTAGGTGGTGGCCGGCGTGGCGTGGCCCACGCGCGTGGTCGACACCGCGCCCACCGAGCGGCCTTTGGCCTTGGCGAGTTCGAGCAGCGTGTCCACGGCCTTGCCGTTGGTGGGCGGGCAGGTGGTGTCCTCGCCGCTGATGTACTGCTTGCCGATGCCGTCGACGGCGGTGGTGTCGCTGGACATCGAGATGACTTCGTTGCGCATCTTCACGCCGGTCATGTAGGCGGCCATCGAGGGCGCGCTGTCGGTGGTCTGGCCGTCGAGCGAGAAGGTCTTCACGCGCGCGGCGTAGGGCAGCGACTGCATGACGAGGTTGGCGCGCTCGGGACTCACCAGCGAGCCGGGCTGGGCGGCCAGCTGCTTCTCGCCCTTGTAGATGCGCGCGGCGGTCACGGTGACGGGGCCCATGCCGTCGCCGAGGAAGAAGATGACGTTCCTGGCTTCGCCGGCGGCGTGCGCGGTGCCGGCCAGGGTGCCGGCGGCGGCGCAGACGAGGGCGGCGGCCAGGCGGGTGTTGCGGGTGATGCGGTTCATGGTCGTCGTGTTCATGGTTGTGTTCGTCGATGAGCGCTCGCTGCCCTTCACAGGCCGACCGCCTTCTTGATGAGGCCGAACACGTCGGTGTTGGTGATCACGCCGGCGAAGTTGTCGGCGCCCAGGCCCTGCGCGCCGAGGAACACGTCGGCGCCGCCATGGGTTTCGGAATCGCTGGCCGCATCCATCGGCACCACGGCTTCCTGCCTGTAGTCCTTGCTTTCCAGCTCGGCGTCGGAGATCGGGCCGCGGGTGGCGAGGCGGCGCGGGCCGTTGCCGAAGCCGATGATGGTGTAGGGGTTGCCGTCGACGTCCTTGCTGGTCTTGCTGGTGTCGACGTAGTCCTTCACGAGGCCCAGCACGCCAGGCTTGCCTGCCTCGGTCTTGCCGGTGCGCGCGGCGTAGCCGTTGAGCTGCAGCGTGTGGTCGTGGTCGGCCGTGACCACCACCAGCGTGTTCTTCAGGCCGGGGTCGACGGCCTGCATTTTGTCGAGCGCGAGCTTGATGGCGTCGTCGAAGGCACCCGTGTCCTGCAGGGCGCGACGTGCGTTGGTGGCGTGCAGCGCATGGTCGATGCGTCCGCCTTCCACCATCAGGAAGAAACCCTTCTTGCGCGCGGCCAGCGCGTCGATGGCCTTGCCGGTCATCTCGGCCAGGCTCGGCTCCTTGGTGGCGTCGCGGTCGAGGTCGTACGCCATGTGGCTCTTGGTGAAGAGGCCGGCGATCTTGGTGGCGCCGTCGGCCGGCAGCTTGTCGAACTCGCTCTTGTTCGCGGCGAAGCTGTACTTCGCGGCCTTCAGTTCGGCGATGAGGTTGCGCTTGTCGTTGCGCTTGCCGCCGTCTTCCTTGGCGGTGAAGTAGTCGGTGCCGCCGCCGAAGAACACGTCGACGCCGTCGCCCAGCTTGCCGTTGTAGCCGGCGCCGCCCGGCACCAGCGCGGCGGCGATGGTGTTCTCGGCGTCGCGGTGGCACACGTGCGAGTACGTGGCGGCGGGCGTGGCGTGCGTGATGCGGGTGGTCGTGACCACGCCGGTGGCGTAGCCCTTGGCCTTGCTCTGCTCGAGCAGCGTTTCGACGGCCTGGCCGTTGCCCGAGGGGCAGGTGCTGTCGAAGTTGACGTGATAGGCCTTGCCCGAGGCGTCGGTGGCCTTGGTCTCGGCGCTCATCGAGATGACTTCGTTGTTCATCTTCACGCCGGTCATGTAGGCCGACATCGAAGGAGCGCTGTCGGTGACCTGGGCGTCGTTCGAATAGGTGTGGACGAAGGCCGTCTCGGGCAGCGTGTCCATCGTGAGGTCGCCGTCTTCGCCGACCTTGTAGATGCGCGCGGCGGTCATGGTGGTGATGCCCATGCCGTCGCCCAGGAAGAACAGGACGTTCTTCGGTGCCTGCGCCGCGGGCGGAGGCGGCGTGGTGTTCGACGGTGGGATGAACGGCAGCACGATGCCGTTGTTGTTGCTGCTGCCGCCGCAGGCGGACAGCAGGAGAGAGACGCCCAGCAGTGCTGGGGCGATGAGGCGTTGGGTCATGATTCCCTCGGTTGGTTGTTGGACCGGCGCACCGGGCGTGCGCCATTTCTGGCGATGAAATCTAAAGACGTCAGATGACCCGGCCGTGACGAGTTGAAAGCCGAATGAAAGTTCGCCGATCGCTCGGAAATAAATGCCGAGGCTGTCTTCGGCGTTTCATGCGCATCGTCTGGCCGATGCGGTGAATTCCGGCAGCTGCGCGAAGCTGACGGAAAATCGCGTCTTTGGATTGCGGCGGCACGTACCGCCGCCGACGGATATGCCCCTGCACACCACCGCCCTCGTCCTGTTCTCCGGCGGCCAGGATTCGACCACCTGCCTCGCCGATGCGCTCTCGAAGTACGAGCGCGTCGAAACCCTGGGCTTCGACTACGGGCAGCGCCACCGCGTCGAGCTCGACGTGCGCGGCACCATCCTCGCGAAGATGCGCGAGCGCTTTCCCGACTGGGCGCCGCGCCTGGGCGAAGACCATGTGCTCACCCTCGCGGCCCTGGCGCAATTGGGCGGCTCCTCGCTCACGGAAGAAGTCGCCTTCGCCATGCAGGCCGACGGTCTGCCCAACACCTTCGTGCCCGGGCGCAACCTGCTGTTTCTCACGCTCGCCGGCGCGCTGGCCTACCGGCGCGGGCTGCAGGTGATCGTCACCGGCGTCTGCGAGACCGACTTCTCGGGCTACCCCGACTGCCGCGACGACACCATGAAGGCGATGCAGCTCGCGCTCTCGCTCGGGCTGGAGCGCCGCCTGGTCATCGAGACGCCGCTCATGTGGATCGACAAGGCCGAGACCTGGCAACTGGCGCACCGCCTGGGCGGCAGGCCGCTGGTCGACCTGATCGTCGAGGAGACGCACACCTGCTACCTGGGCGATCGCGTGCACCGCCAGGACTGGGGCTACGGCTGCGGCGAATGCCCCGCCTGCGAGCTGCGCAGGAAGGGCTGGGAGCGCTACGTGGCCGCCGCCGTGCCGGCCGACGAGGGCACGACCTCCACGCGATAGCGGGCGGCCGCTCCGTCTGCCTCGGGTACCAGCGTCCAACGCTGGCTGTGGAACTCGCCCACGGCAGCACGATGGGCCACGGACACCATCGCGCCACCGCTCGCGCGCACCATCTCGGACAGCCGTTGGTAGAGCGTGCGCTCCGCCGGCGCGTCGAGCGCGCTGCTGATCTCGTCGGCGAAGACCCAGCGTGGCTTCTTCAGCAGCACGCGCGCGATGGCCAGCCGCTGCTGTTCGCCGCCGGAGAGCTTCTGGCTCCAGGCGTCGCTGTCGTCCAGTCGATCTGCGAATTGGGGCAGCAGCGCATCGCGCAGCGCCTCGCGCAGTTGCGCGTCGCTGTACCTGGCTGCGTCGTCCGGATAGGCCAGCGCAACGCGCAGGGGCCCGTCGGGCATGTAGGGGCGCTGGGGCACGAACATCGCATCGGACGGCACCTGCACGCGTCCCCGCGCGAACGGCCAGATGCCGGCGAAAGCGCGGAACAGGGTCGACTTGCCGCTGCCGGACGGCCCTTGCACGAGGACGCTGTCGCCGGCCTTCGCCGAGAGCGCCGCGTTCACGAGCAGCGGCGTGCCGTTCGGCAGGCTGAGCGAGAGTCCGTCGGTTTGAAGTTCGGGCGCTTCGCTGCGCTCCAGGGGGTGTTCCTGCGCGGCGCGTGCCCGGATCGCATCGTCGAAGCTCGTGAGACGGTCGGTGGTTGCGCGCCATACGGCCACGCTGTCGTAGTTGTCGACGAACCAGCTCAGCGAATCCTGCACCTTGCCGAAGGCGGACGAAATCTGCATCAGCTGGCCGAGTTGGATCGCGCCGCTGAAGAAGCGCGGCGCCGCGACCACGAAGGGAAAGATCACCGCAGCCTGGCCGAAGAAGGCGGTGAAGGTCACGAGATTCTTCTGCTGCTTGATGAGCTGCAGGTAGTTGCGAAGCACGGCGCCGAAGCGCAGGTCAAGCTGGCCGTGCTCCACCTTCTCGCCGCGGTCGAGAGCAATGGCCTCGCTGTACTCGCGCACGCGCACGAGGTGGTGGCGGAAGTCGGCCTCGAAGCGCTGCTGGCGGAAGTTCAGCCCGATCAGTGGCCGACCGATGTAGTGGGTGATGATGGTGCCGACCACGCAGTAGGCCAGCGCAAGCCAGACCATCGCGCCCGCGACCTGGTAGGTGGTGCCGCTGAGCGAGAACTCGGTGGTTCCCGAGAGGCCCCAGAGAATGCCGACGAAGCTCACCAGCGTGACCACGGCGTTCAGCAGGCCCATCGACAGGGTCATGGTGGCGCTGGTGAACAGCTGCATGTCCTCCTGGATGCGCTGGTCGGGGTTGTCGGGCGTCGTGCCTTCCTTGCCGGCGTAGCGTGCCAGTTCCATCTCGTAGAAGGTGCGGTTCGCCATCCAGCGACCGAGATAGTTGCGCGTGATCCATGCGCGCCAGCGCAGCTGCAGCAGCTGCGTCACGTAGAACTTGAGCACCTGCAGCGCGATGTTGAAGAAGGCCAGCACGAGGAACACCCGGATCTCGCGCCAGAACACCGTCACATCCTTGTTCTGGAGGCCGTCGTAGAAGCGGCCATACCACTGATTGAAAAGCACCAGCGCATACACATAGGCCAGGTTGAGTGCCACGATGGCGGCGAACATGCTTCGCGCCCGCCATTTCTCCTCCGACTGGAAATAAGGCGCCGCAAGCCTGAAAACACGGCGCAGCACCTGGATGAACGAGCCAGCGCGAGCTGTGACTGATAGAGACATTCGGTTTCCTCGCAGGCGCTCGCGCGCCGGTCATGGTGAGGAGACCATCGTAGACAAATGTTTCTTAAACCGGCCTGAAACCGGCGTCGGCCCTCGAAAAGAGTTCGTCAGCGCAAAAGCACGCGTGCGGCCGTCGTCAGGAAATGGGCCAGCGGTGGTGTCTGCAGGCCCTTGACCTTCGCTTCCTCGTCCCATTGCCGCAGCCGAACCGCGTCACCGGCCCACTGATGGGTGGCGAAGCGCTGAGCGGCTTCGGCGTCCATCACGCCGCCCTGCAGGGCAAGGCTGCGCACGGAATCGGGAGAAAGCCTGGAGAAATAGTCGGGTTGGGTGGCGCAGAGGTAGCGCTTGGCGTCCACGTGCAGCCGGATCGGCTCGCGCACCTCGGCGTCGAAGGCGCCGCGAAGCAGGGGCAGGGCGATGTACTGGTGCCGGTCGTCGATGCCCAGCTGGGTGGGAGAGTGCGAAAGCGTCTGGTGCTCGGCGATCAGCAGGTGGCCCAGGTCGTGAAGCAGCGCGGCCGTGACCAGCGAATCGCTCGCGCCGGCCTGCTCGGCGAGCCAGGCGCATTGCAGCGCATGCTCCAGCTGCGACACAGGCTCGCCCGCGTACGCGATTCCGCCGCGTTCGGCGAACAGGCGGGCGATCTCGGCGAGGTCGAGTGTCATGGGAGTGGAGCGCAGCTGGCGACGCGAAAACACAGGGCAATAAGTCCGCGAGTCTGCCGCGCCACGGTGACATGCGGATGACGAAGCTGTTGCAGGGCCGCCCGGAGTCGCCAATTTAGCGTGATTTTGGGGATTTGGGTTTTTTTGAGGCATCTGACAAATCACTGTCACATGCCGCTGCCAGCATCGCCCCCATTCGTCGCCCGGTGGAATTTGCGTACTTTCGCTTGCCCGTTCGCGGTTCCGCCCGGCCTCCCTTCTTGTCTCCAACTTCTCCACTTCTCCACTTCTTTCTCCCGAGGAACCACCCCATGCTGCATCGTTCCATCCGCTGGGCTGCCCTGCCGGCCGCTCTGCTCTCGCTGGCCTTCGCCGCCTCGGCCCAGGGCCGTACCGAGCTGCTGGTCTACACCGCGCTCGAGGCCGACCAGGTCCAGGCCTACAAGGCCGCCTTCGAAAAGGAGAACCCGAGCATCGAGCTGAAGTTCGTGCGCGACTCCACCGGCATCGTCACCGCCAAGCTGCTCGCCGAAGAGGCCAACCCGCAGGCCGACGTGGTCTGGGGCCTTGCCGCCACCTCGCTGATGCTGCTCGACAAGGAAGGCATGCTCCAGCCCTACGCGCCCAAGGGCCTGGACGCCGTCAAGTCCAACATGCGCGATCCGGCCAACCCGCCCAAGTGGGTCGGCATGGACGTGTGGTCCTCGGCCATCTGCTTCAACACCGCCGAAGCGCAGAAGAAGAACCTGCCCAAGCCCACCAGCTGGGCCGACCTGACCAACCCGGTCTACAAGGGCCAGATCACCATGCCCAACCCGGCCGCCTCTGGCACGGGCTACCTGATGGTGTCGGGCTGGATCCAGATGATGGGTGAAGAAAAAGCGTGGAAGTACATGGACGCGCTGCACCGGAACATCGGCATCTACAGCCAGTCGGGCAGCAAGCCCTGCCGCCAGGCCGGTGCCGGCGAGTTCGCGCTGGGCATGTCCTTCGAATACCGCGCCAACAAGACCAAGCGCGACGGCGCACCCATCGACATCGTGCTGCCCAAGGAAGGCCTGGGCTGGGACATGGAAGCCACCGGCATCATCAAGACCAGCAAGAAGCAGGAAGCCGCCAAGGCGCTGGCCGACTGGGCCGTGACGAAGCAGGCCAACGAGCTCTACGCCAAGAACTTCGCCGTGCTCGCGCTGCCGGGCATCCAGGAGAAGCTCGAATTCGTGCCGGGCGACGTCGAGAAGCTGCTGGCCAAGAACGACTTCAACTGGGCCGCCGCCAACCGCGAGCGCATCCTGACGGAGTGGTCGAAGCGCTACGAATCGAAGTCGGAAAAGAAGCCGATGTGACTTGAATACGGACAGCCGAACGCAGAAGGAAGACAAAAGAGCGCAAAGGTCGCAGAAGGAAGCCCATTGGCTGGCTATTCCCTTTTGAAGACTTCTGCGACCTTCGCGAAACCTTCGCGTCCTCTGCGTTCTGTACCCGCATTCCACCCCGTTCGACATTGATATGAGCTTCCTTTCCCTGCGCGGCATCCAGAAATCCTTCGGCGCGACCCGCGTGCTCGACGGCATCGACCTCGACATCGAGCCCGGCGAGTTCGTGTGCCTGCTCGGCCCTTCGGGTTGCGGCAAGACCACGCTGCTGCGCATCGTCTGCGGCATCGAGCGTGCCGACAGCGGCCAGATCCTGCTCGGCGGCCAGGACATCGCGGGCCTGCCGCCCGCGGCGCGCGGCTTCGGCGTGGTGTTCCAGTCGTACGCGCTGTTTCCCAACCTGACGGCCGCGCAGAACATCGCCTACGGCCTGCATCCCACGGGCGCGCTGGCCCGCGAGATGGCCAAGCGCTCGCGCGAGATGCTCGACCTGGTCGGGCTGGCCGCGCATGCCGACAGGTACCCGGTGCAGCTCTCCGGCGGCCAGCAGCAGCGCATCGCGCTGGCGCGCGCGCTCGCGCCCAACCCGCGCCTGCTGCTGCTCGACGAGCCGCTCTCCGCGCTCGACGCGCAGGTGCGCGCCACGCTGCGCAGCGAAATCCGCGCGCTGCAGAAGCGCCTGGGCATCGTGACCATCATGGTCACGCACGACCAGGAAGAAGCCCTCTCGATGGCCGACCGGGTGGTGCTCATGCACAACGGCCGCATCGAGCAGGCCGGCACGCCCGACGAGCTCTATCGCCAACCGCGCACCCGCTTCGTGGCCGGCTTCGTGGGCCGCATGAACATGCTGCCCGCCACCGTGCTGGCCGACGGCAAGGTGCGTGTGCGCGACAGCGAACTGCTGTGCGCGCCCGGCAACCTCAGCATCGGTTCGCAGGCGACCGTGGGCATCCGTCCCGAACACGTGGTGGTCAAGCGCTTCGGCACCGAGCTCGGCGCCAACAGCTTCGCTGCGCGCCTGCTCGACACCGAGTTCTTCGGCAACCGCACCTCCGCCCGCCTGGCCTGCGAGCCGCTGGGCATCGAGATCGAGGCCGAACTGCCCGCCGACGCCCGCAGCGGCGGCGACGAGCCGCTGGTGCCCAGCAGCATGGTGCACATCCAGCTGCCATTGAACGCGCTGTCCGTCCTGGCGCATTGAGCATGAGCAGTTCTCCCGACGCCATCGCCGTCGCGCCGGTGATGGCGACGCGCCGCAGCGCGTTCGACCGCGAGCGCTGGCTGGCCGGTGCTGCCGTGCTGCTGGTCGTGCTGCTGCTGGTGGTGATCGTCGCGCTGCCGGTCGGTGCGCTGGTCGGCCAGAGCTTCTTCGACCGCGAGGGCGCCTTCGTCGGCCTCGCCAATTTCGCGCGCTACTTCGAGAACCCGGCGCTGGTGCAGTCGGCATTCAACAGCGTGGGGCTCGCGGCGATCAGCGCGGTGATCTGCACCGGCATCGCCTACGTCTATGCCTACGGGCTGACGCTGTCGTGCATGCCGGCCAAGGGCGTGCTGCGCGCCGTGGCGCTGATGCCGCTGCTCGCGCCTTCGCTGCTGCCCGCGATCAGCCTCGTCTACCTGTTCGGCAACCAGGGCCTGTTCAAGGGGCTGCTGGGCGACCTCTCCATCTACGGCCCGCTGGGCATCGTGCTCGGCTCGGTGTTCTGGACGCTCCCGCACGCGCTGCTGATCCTCACCACCGCCATGGCCACCTCCGACGGCCGGCTCTACGAGGCCGCGCAGACGCTGGGCGCCTCGCGCTGGCGAATCTTCCGCACGGTGACGCTGCCTTCGTCGCGCTACGGCCTGATCGTGGCCGCGATGGTGGTGTTCGTATTGGTCGTCACCGACTTCGGCGTGCCGAAGGTGGTGGGCGGCCAGACGGGCGTGCTCGCCACCGACATCTACAAGCAGGTGGTCGGCCAGCAGAACTTCCAGATGGGCGCGGTGGTCGGCCTGGTGCTGCTGATTCCCGCGGTGCTGTCCTTCCTCGTCGAGCGGCATGTGCGCGGCAAGCAGGCCGCGGCGCTGTCGGCGCGCGCCACGCCCTACCAGCCGGAGCCCGTGAAGTCGCGCGACCGTGCGTTGCTGGCCTTCTGCGTGCTCACGGCACTCGCCATCCTCGTGATGATCGGCATGGCGGTGTTCGCGTCGCTCGCCACCTACTGGCCGTACAACCTCGTGCCGTCGTTCAGGAACTACGACTTCAGCAACATGGACGGCGGCGGCTGGGGCAGCTACTTCAACTCGCTGCGCATGGCCGTCTGCGCGGCGGTGGCGGGCGCGCTCATCACCTTCGTGTCGGCCTACTTCGTCGAGAAGCCGCGCCACTTCGGCCTGCTGCGCGAGCTGCTCAACCTGCTGGCCAACCTTCCGCTCGCGGTGCCGGGGCTGGTGCTGGGCGTGGGCTACATCTTCTTCTTCATCTCGCCGTCGAACCCGCTGCGTGCCATCTACGGCAGCATGACCATCCTCGTGGTCTGCACGGTGGCGCATTTCTTCTCGGTGGCGCACCTCACCTCGCTCACCGCGCTGCGCCAGCTCGACCGCGAATACGAGCTGGTGTCGGAGTCGATGGGCGTGCCGTTCTGGCGCACGCTGTGGCGCGTGCACCTGCCGGTGGCGCTGCCCACCGTGCTCAACGTGGGCGGCTATTTCTTCGTGAACGCGATGACCACCGTTTCGGCCGTCGTGTTCCTCTATTCGCCGCAAACCACGCTCGCCGCCATCGCCGTGCTCAACATGGACGACGCCGGCGACGTGGCGCCTGCCGCCGCCATGGCCTCGCTGATCATGCTCACCGCCGCCATCGGCCGGGGCCTGTTCGCGCTGGCGGGGCAATGGGCACTCAAGCGCACCCAGACCTGGAGACATCGTTGACAAGCGCAACCCCGCAAGCAAAGAACCCCGGCAGCTTCGACCTCATCGTGGTCGGCGCCGGCATCGTCGGACTGGCCCATGCCTACACCGCCGTGCAGCGCGGCCTCAAGGTCTGCGTGATCGAGCGCGACGCGGCCGCCATCGGCGCGTCGATCCGCAACTTCGGCTTCATCACCATCACCGGCCAGGCGCCGGGCGACATGTGGCGCCGCGCCATGCATGCGCGAGGCGTGTGGAACGAGGTCGCACCGCAGGCCGGCATCGATGTCGTGCACCGCAACCTCTGGCTCGCGGCCTATCGCCCCGAGGCGCACGACGTGCTCGAAGCCTTCATGCGCACCCCGATGGGCAAGGGCTGCGAACTGCTCGAAGCCGCCGACGCGCAGGCCAGGGCGCCTGCGCTGAGTCTTGCCGATGCGCGCTCGGTGCTCTTCAGCCCGCACGAGCTGCGCGTTGAGTCGCGCACCGCCATCGGCCTGCTCACGAAGTGGCTGGCCGAGGCGCACGGCGTGACCTTCCGCTTCGGCGAAGCCGTGCACGAGGTGGAAACCCCGCGCGTGCGCACCTCGCGCGGCACGCTGCACGCCGAGCGCGTGGTGGTCTGCACCAACACCGACCTGCACGGCCTCTTCGCCGAACGCATCGCCGAGCAGAAGCTCACGCTGTGCCGGCTGCAGATGCTGCGCGTGAAGCCGGAGGCGGGTTTCCGCCTGCCGGGTTCGGTGATGATGGACCTCAGCCTCGTGCGCTACGAGGGCTACAGCACGCTGTCCGAAGCCGCCGCGCTGCGCGAGCGCCTGCAGCAGGAAGAGGCCGCGTCGCTCGCGCACGGCATCCACCTGATCGTGGTGCAGAGCGCCGACGGCTCGCTGGTGGTCGGCGACTCGCACCACTACGCCGACGCGCCGGAGCCCTTTGCGATGGAAGAGGTCGACCAGCTCATCCTGCGCCACCTGCGCAGCACGCTGAACCTCGAGGCCGCGCAGATCACCGAGCGCTGGACCGGCGTGTACCCGTCGTCGAAGACCACGCCCTGCGTGATCGACGCGCCCGACGACGCCACGCGGCTGGTGCTGGTCACCAGTGGCAGCGGCGCGAGCACGGGCTTCGGCATCGCGCACGACGTCTTCAACGCCTGGTGAGACCGGCAAAAAGGCCATCACCGTTCGCTATCCTTCTTCCAGAGACACACACACCCGCCGCCATGAACGCCCACAACCACTCCCAACTCAAGGCCGTCGTCTTCGACTGGGCCGGCACCATCCTCGACTTCGGCTCCTGCGCGCCCATGGGCGCCTTCGTGAAGCTGTTCGAGCAGTTCGGCGTCGACATCACCATCGCCGAGGCGCGCGGCCCGATGGGCATGGCCAAGTGGGACCACATCAAGGCGCTGGGCACGCTGCCGCGCATCGCCGCGCAATGGGAAGCGAAGCACGGCCACGCCTTCAGCGACGCAGATGTCGACAGGCTCTATGAAGTGTTCACGCCGATGAACGCGGCCAGCGCACGCGACCATGCCGATTTCATTCCCGGCGCGCTCGAAGCCGTGAAGGCGGCGCGCGACCGGGGCCTGAAGATCGGCTCCACCACGGGCTACAACCGCCCGATCATGGAGGTGGTCGTGCCCATCGCCGCGGCCGGCGGCTACTCGCCCGACAACCTCGTATGCGCCGGCGACCTCGCAGAGGGCCGCCCGTCGCCGCTCATGATGTACCGCTGCTTCGCCGACCTCGGCGTGTGGCCGCCGCACACCGTGGTGAAGGTCGACGACACCGGCGTCGGCTTGCAGGAAGGCCTCAACGCCGGCACCTGGGCCGTGGGCCTCGCGGTCAGCGGCAACGCCAACGGCCTCACGCTGGCCGAATGGCAGGCGCTCGACGAAGCGCAGCAGCAGGAGCGCCGCGCCCGCGCCACTGCCGACCTCGAAGCTGCCGGCGCGCACTACGTGATCGACAGCGTGGCCGACCTGCCGCAGGTACTGGAAGACATCGAGCGCCGCCTGCAGCGCGGCGAGCGGCCAGCAGCCGCCGCGGCCACTGCCGCCTGAGCGCTGGAGAGAAAGCGGCAGCGTCCGACTTGACGCGCCGCGGCGCGGGCCTAGCATGGCCCGCATGCGAAGCACAGCCTTTGTCCTTCTCTTCTGCCTCGGCCTGCTGACGGCCGCGTGCGACGAAAAGCCGACGAAGCCGGGCGTGCCCACGCCGAAGGCTTTGGCGAGCCTTGTCGCTCCGGCGGCCGACGCGCACTGAGGCAAAGCCGCGTCCGAGGTGGCTCACTGCGCCACTTGGTTCCGCGCGTGTCTCGGGTTTTCGCACCGCGGGGTATCCTCGCCGCGGAGAGAAAAATGAAGACAAGCGAGACAACCATCCATCAGCCCGACTCCCGCTACGCCATGGTCCGCCTGGGCCTCACGCTGCTGATCATGACCGTCGGCAGCAGCGGCATGTACGTGGTGTCGGTGATGCTGCCTGCCGTGCAGGCCGAGTTCGGCATCGCGCGCGCCGACGCCTCTCTGCCCTACACGCTGCTGATGCTGGGCTTCGGCTTCGGCGGCGTGCTGATGGGCAAGCTGGCCGACCGCATCGGCGTGATGAAGCCGCTGCTGATCGGCGCGGTCTTCCTGGGGGCGGGCTACGTCGCCACGGGCTTCTCCGGTGGCATCGTCAGCTTCACGATAGCGCAGGCGCTGCTGGTCGGCCTGCTCGGCAGCTCGGTGGCCTTCGCGCCGCTGGTGGCCGACACCTCGCTGTGGTTCGTCAAGCGGCGCGGCATCGCGGTGGCGGTGTGCGCCAGCGGCAATTACCTGGCGGGCGCGGTGTGGCCGCCGATCGCGCAGCACTTCGTGGAAACCGTGGGCTGGCGCCAGACCTACATCGGCATGGGCATCTTCTGCGGCGTGACGATGGCGCTGCTGGCGCTGTTCTTCCGCGCGCGGCCGCCCGCGCTGGCCGAGGTGGCTCCGGCAGGCGCCGCTTCGGGTGCGGCAGCGCCCGTGCGCGACATGACCCGCCCCTTCGGCCTGAGCATGGGCGCGGCGCAGAGCCTGCTGTGCATTGCCGGCGTGGCCTGCTGCGTGGCGATGGCGATGCCGCAGGTGCACATCGTGGCCTACTGCGGCGACCTGGGCTACGGCCCGGCGCAGGGCGCGATCATGCTGTCGCTGATGCTGGGCTTCGGCATCGTGAGCCGGCTGGTGTCGGGCGCCATCTGCGACCGCATCGGCGGGCTGCGCACGCTGCTGCTGGGCGGCGTGCTGCAGTGCGTGGCGCTGCTGCTGTTCCTGCCGTTCGACGGGCTGGTGCCGCTCTACGTGATCTCGGCGCTCTTCGGCCTCTTCCAGGGAGGCATCGTGCCGTCGTACGCGATCATCGTGCGCGAGCACTTTCCGCCGAAGGAAGCGGGTGGGCGTGTGGGCACGGTGCTGATGTTCACGCTCTTCGGCATGGCGCTGGGCGGATGGATGTCGGGCAAGGTGTTCGACCTCACCGGCAGCTACCACGCGGCCTTCATCAACGGCATCGGCTGGAACCTGGTGAACGTGAGCATCGCGAGCTTCCTGCTGTTCAGGACGCTTCGGCGATCAGGCGGCCGAGTGTTCGCATTGCCTGCTCGCTGACCGTGTCCCACGGGTGGCCGTAGTTGAGCCGCAGGCAGTTGGCGAAGGCGCGCGTGGCCGAGAAGATCGGCCCCGGCGCGACGCTGATGCCGAGTTCCAGCGCCTTGCGGTGTATTTCCAGCGCGTTCGCACCCGCCGGTAGTTCTACCCAGAGGAAGTACCCGCCCAGCGGCCGCGTCGCGCGCGTGCCTTCCGGAAAGTAGTGCCCCACGGCCTGCGCGAAGGTGGCCTGCTGCATCGCCAGCGTCTGGCGCAGCTTGCGCAGGTGCCTGTCGAGCCCGCCTTTCTCCAGGTAGCCCGCGAGCGCCAGTTGCGCCGGTGCCGAGGTGCTCAGCGTGCTCGAAAGCTTCTGCCGTGCGACCTTGCGTGCGAAGCGTCCGGCCGAGGTCCAGCCGATGCGATAGCCAGGCGCCAGGCATTTCGAGAACGAAGAGCAGTGCAGCACCAGCCCCTGCGTGTCGAAGGCCTTGGCCGGCGGTGGGCGGCGTTCGCCGAAGTACAGCTCGGCGTACACATCGTCCTCGATCAGGGGCAGCCCGTGCCGCGTGAGCAGTTCCACCAGCGCCTTCTTCTTCGCATCGGGCATCAGGCTGCCCAGCGGGTTCTGGAAGGTGGTCATGAGCCAGCAGGCGGCCGGCTTGTGTGCCGCGATGGCCTGCTCCAGCGCCTCCAGGTCGATGCCGTCGCCCGGATGCGTCGGCACCTCGACGGCGCGCAGGCCCATGCGTTCCAGCGCCTGCAATGCCGCGTAGAAGGTGGGCGATTCGACGATCACCGCATCGCCCGGCCGCGTCACCGCCGAGAGGCAGAGGTTGAGCGCCTCGAGCGCGCCGTTGGTGATGACGATCTCGTCGGCCGGCACCTGCATGCCGTCGGCCAGGTAGCGCAGCGCGATCTGCCGGCGCAGCGCCGCGCTGCCGGGCGTGAGGTCATCCACCGTGCTCCACGGGTCGAGCGACCTGGCACTGGCGGCCATGAACTGCCCCAGCCGCGCCAGCGGAAACAGCAGCGGGCTCGGAAAGGCCGAGCCGAAGGGCACGACCTTGCGCGACATGCTGGCCTCGAGGATGTCGAACACCTGGTCGCTCACGTCCAGCGACTTCGGCCCGCCGGCGGGGCGCGAGGTGAGGGTGGATTCGGGCGGTGCGTCTCGCAGCCCGCCGCCGGCGACGTAGTAGCCCGAGCGGTCGCGCGCCCGCACCAGGCCGCGCGCTTCCAGCAGGTAGTAGGCCTGGAACACGGTGGAGGCGCTCACGCCGCGGCTGGCGCCGGTGTGGCGCACCGAGGGCAGGCGGTCGCCGGTCTTCAGGGTGCCGCTGCGGATCGAGGCCTCGATGTCGGCGGCCAAGGCTTCATATCGCTTCATCGCTGGGTGTGATTCGTTCGGATGCACTTTATCTGCACCGGTCAATTGGTGCGGATCTGCATCTGTTTTTTTCGGCCGGTCTGGTCCACACTCGACCTCATGTCGAATCTCTTGCGCGCATTGCGCGCCGTTCTCTGGAGCTTCATCGGGCTGGGCGGCCGCCGTGCCGACGCCGAGCGGCGCACCTCGCAGGTCGGCATCCTGCCGTTGATCGGCGTCGCGGTGGTGATGGTGCTGCTGCTGATCGCGGGGCTCATCACGCTGGCGCATTTCGCCGCCGGCACATGAGGCGAGCGCTCAAGCTCCTCGGGCTCGGCCTGCTTCTTGCCGTGCAGGCCATGGCGAACGCCGCCACGCCGGCCACCGTGCCCGACACCATCGAGCAGCGCGTGGCCGCCTGCATCGCCTGCCACGGCCGCGAGGGCGCGACCACCAACGCCGGCTACTTTCCGCGCCTGGCGGGCAAGCCGGCCGGTTACCTGTTCAACCAGCTCGTGAGTTTTCGCGATGGGCGCCGCTTCAACACCGACATGGCGTACATGGTGCAGCACCTGTCGGACGCCTACCTGCGCGAGATGGCCGAATACTTCGCCGGGCTGCAGCTGCCTTACCCGCCCGTTTCCCCCGTGAGCGATGCGACGCCCGAGCAGTTGCAGCGCGGCCGCCAACTCGTGCGCGAGGGCGATGCGGCGCGCGGCATTCCGGCCTGCGTGCAGTGCCACGGCGCGGCGCTCACGGGCGTGCAGCCGGCCATTCCGGGGCTGCTGGGGCTCCCGCGGCTGTACGTGTCGTCGCAGCTCGGCGCCTGGCTCACCAACGAGCGGCATGCGATGGCGCCCGACTGCATGGCCGATATCGGCCGGCGCATGAGCACCGCCGACATCAACGCCGTCGCGAGCTGGCTCGCCGTGCAGCCGATGCCCGTCGACACGAAGCCCGCCGCCTCGCTGCCCGCACCGCTGCCGGTGAAGTGCGGCGGCATGCCCGCGAAGTGAGGGAGCAGCGCCCATGAAACTGCGACACCTCGCCTGGCTGCTGCTTGCGCTCGTCGTGCTCGGCGCCGTGGCCGCCGGCACCATCGTGGCGATGAACTTGCGCGGCGAAGACCCGCTGCCCACGCAGGCCGAAGCCTTCCAGTCCACGCCGCAACTCGTCGAGCGCGGGCGCTACCTCGCGCTGGCCGGCAACTGCGCCGGCTGCCACACCACGCGCGGCGGCGAGCCCTATGCGGGCGGGATGCCCATCGAGACACCCTTCGGCACCGTCTATTCGAGCAACCTCACGCCCGACGACAAGGCCGGTATCGGCAGCTGGAGCAGCGCGCACTTCTGGCGCGCGATGCACAACGGCCGCAGCAAGGACGGCAGGCTGCTGTACCCCGCGTTCCCGTACCCGAGCTTCACGCAGGTGACGCGCGAGGATTCGGACGCCATCTACGCCTACCTGCGCAGCGTGCCGCCCTCGGCGGTACCCAACCGCGAGCACCGGCTGCGCTTTCCGTACGACACGCAGGCGGCGCTCGCCGTGTGGCGCGCGCTCTCGTTCAAGCCCGAGCCCTTCGTTGCCAATGCAGGCAAGCCCGCTGAATGGAACCGGGGCGCCTACCTCGTCAACGGCCTGGGCCATTGCATCGCCTGCCATGGCAGCCGCAATTCGCTGGGCGCAACGGAGACGAAGCTGGGGCTCTCGGGCGGCCTGATCGCCGTCGAGAACTGGTACGCGCCTTCGCTCACCGATCCGCACGAGGCGGGCGTGGCCGACTGGTCCGCAGCCGACGTGGTGGCACTGCTCAAGAACGGCGTGGCGCCGCGCGGCTCGGTGATGGGGCCGATGGCCGACGTGGTGTTCCGCAGCACGCAGTACCTGAGCGACGCCGACCTCACCGCCATGGCCAGCTACCTCAAGGACCTGCCCGATGCGCCCAAGGCCGAAGCCCCGGCCGCCGCCACGGCCAAGGCCCCGATCCGCCGCGACGCCGGCACCATGGCGCGCGGCGCGAAGATCTACGACCAGCGCTGCGCCTACTGCCACGGCGACCAGGGCCAGGGTGCGGCGGGCGCCTATCCGCCGCTGGCGGGCAACCGCGCAGTGAACATGGCGCGGCCCACCAACCTGATCCAGGTGATCGCGCACGGTGGCTTCCTGCCCTCGACGGCCGGCAACCCGCGCCCGTACGGCATGCCGCCCTTCGGCCAGACGCTGGATGCGGCCGAGGTCGCGGCGGTGCTCACCTACGTGCGCGGCTCGTGGGGCAACGACAGCCCACCGGTCACGCAGCTCGACACCATGCGGCGCTGATCGATCGACCGATCGATCAGATGTTCGTGCTGGAGGGAATCCGGCTCGGCAGCAGATATTCGTAAGGCCGCGCGCGCGTCGTGTTGCGCTGGCCGATGGTCGCTTCGATGCCCGCAAGCGCATTGCGGAAGCGCTCCAGCGGCCCGCCTTGCCCGACGATGGCCGGGTCCAGAAGCACCGGCAGGTGCGGAAAGACGTTGTCCTTGTATTCGCCCAGCGGCCGGTAGTACACGCCGCCGAGGATGTGGAACAGCAGGATCTGCTCCTGCGCCGCCAGCCGCGAGGGCAGCATCTGCGACCAGCTCGCCTCGTTCTGGCCAGCGCCGCTCGTCGGCGCCGGCATCCCTTCGGCTCCCGCGCTGAAGGGCGCATAGGTCATCACCGAATACTGCGGGAAGTTCACCGCCGCATGCTGCGCGCTGGCGTTGAAGATGATGGCGGTGAGCACGTCGATCAGCTGCGCGCGCGTGGTGATCGCGCGGAAGCCGTGCACCTTGCCGCTTGTCGCCAGCTCGGAGGCCCAGGCCTTGAGCTCGTAGTCGCCGGTCACGTCGGCGTCGCTCAGGTAGTAGGTGGCCACGTAGTCGCCCACCCACTGCGCGATCGCGTTCCACACCAGCAGCGCGTCGTCGCGGTAGGGGTAGTCGGGCAGTGCCGCTGCGTCGTCCACGCCGCGCGTGCGCAGGTCGTTGGGCAGCATCATGCGGTCGTAGAAGTCGTAGGCCAGCCGGTCGCGTCCGCACTGCTGCTGCAGCGTCTCGATGGGTGCGGCGAGGATCACGTCGCCCGTGGTCAGCGGCGCCATGATGATCAGCGTCGCCGCCTCGTTGATGAACATCGCGCCTTCCAGGTGTGGCGACAGCAGCCGGCTCAGCGGATGCGCTGTCGCGAGCTGGCGCTGCGTGGCCATCGCGAAGGCTTCCGACATCAGGTGCGTGCGGCCCAGGTGCACGAACATCTCGTGGTAGTTGAAGTCGGCCACCTGCACCACGGTCTTGGCCGACTGCCAGGCCCAGTAGGCCTCGGCGTTGGCGGTGTCGTCCACGCGCAGGAAGATGGCGCTCGCGGCCGGGTCCTGCCCGCACTGGATGGCGACCGGCACCAGCGAACGGCCGGTCTTCGGCCGCGCGAACAGTGCGATGGGCGCCTGGATGTAGCCGGTGCCCGTGAGCGGCTTGACCTGCGCTCCGGCCGGCGCCATGTCTGCGAGGCCTTCGTAATCGAGGATATAGAGCCGACTCGACGAGGCAGCCTCGGCAAGGCTGTCGCCCGCGCCCATCACCTGCTGATACTGCGCATTGCCGAGCGGGAACTTGGCCGGCAGCGCGGTCGCGCGCTGGATCAGCATCGGGTTGGGCCCGGCTACGCGCATGGCGGCGAACAGGTCGTTGTCGTGCAGCAGCTGCGCGATGGCGGGCTTCTCGATGGTGACGAACAGCGCGTCGTACTGCGCCACAGTCTTCGGTCCGTTCAGCGCGCCCAGCGGGCCTTGCGAGAGCAGGTCCTGGTGGATCTGCTTGAGCTGCGTGGCGATGTCGCCCGCCGTGCCGGTGAGCGTGCCGAGCAGCGTCAGCACCGCGGCCGGCAAGGTGGCCAGTCCGCTGTTGGCGGCCAGCAGCTGGTCGAAGCTGGCCTGCAGGCTCGCAAGCCGCGTGCGCAGGTTGTCCAGCGACTGCAGGCTGCCCGAGGCCAGCGCGCTGGTGGCGAACGAGGCCGCGAAGTTGGTGACGGCCTCCAGCGCCTTTGCAATCGTCTTGAGCTGGTGTTCGAGTGCCGGCAGTTCGGTGGCCGGCACCACCGCGCCCATCGGCACGCCAGCCAGGTTGATGTGCGATTCGGTCCAGAGATAGGTCGCCTGCCGACCCACCAGCTCCAGCCGCCGCAGCGTGGCGCTGATCGGGTCGATCTTCTGCGGCAGCGTGGGCTTCGGCACCGGCAGGGCCGCCGATGCCGTGGATGTCTTGCCGGCCAGCAGGCCCAGGCCGCCCGCCGAGGCGGACCATTTGAGGATGTCTCTGCGCTTCATCGGGGAGTCCCTGTTGTTGTTAATCTCGGGAGGCCGACGGAAGGCTCGGCCACCAAATCGAACGCTCGTTCTATTTGGTGGGCGGATTCTGCGGAGGGGCTTGGGCGTTGGCAATCAGGGTTGCTGCCTACTCCGAGGTGCGTTCCCTGCAACGCGTGGTCAGGGCGTCGTCAGGCCGTGTGCGGGTGCCGTGCGGCTTCATACAGCGTGCGCGCCAGGTCGCGATGTCTGGCCAGCAGCGGCGCCAGTTCGAGCCCGGTGAATGCACCGCCGCGGATCCGCACCGCGCCGCCGATCACGCTCAGCGACACCGATGCCGGCGTGCAGAACACGAGCGCTGCCACCGGGTCGTGCCCCGCGCCAGCATGCGCGACGCCGCGCATGTCGAAGGCCACGATGTCGGCCGACATGCCGGGCGCGATGGCGCCGATGTCGTCGCGGCCCAGCACCTGGGCGCCGCCGAGCGTGGCGATCTCGAGCGCCTCGCGCGCCGTCATCGCCGCCGGGCCGTAGCCCACGCGCTGCAGCAGCATCGCCTGGCGCGCCTCGCCCAGCATGTGCGCGCCGTCGTTCGACGCGCTGCCGTCCACGCCCAGCCCCACCGGCACCCCAGCGCGGCGCATCGCACCGATGGGCGCGATGCCCGAGGCCAGGCGCATGTTGGAGCACGGGCAGTGCGCCACGCCCGTGCCGGTGCGGCCGAAGAGCGCGATGCCGGCCTCGTCGAGCTTCACGCAGTGCGCGTGCCACACGTCGCGGCCGACCCAGCCCAGGTCTTCGGCGTACTCGGCCGGCGTCATGCCGAACTTCTCGCGCGAGTACGCGACGTCGTTGTCGTTCTCGGCCAGGTGCGTGTGCAGCGATACGCCGCGCTCGCGCGCCAGTTCGGCCGACAGGCGCATCAGGTCGCGCGACACCGAGAAAGGTGAGCAGGGCGCGAGCACGATGCGGCGCATCGAGTGGCGCGAGGCATCGTGCCAGCGGCCGATGAGCCGCTCGCTGTCGCGCAGGATCGCTTCCTCGGTCTCGACCACCTCGTCTGGCGGCAGTCCGCCGGCGCTGCGGCCCACGCTCATGCTGCCGCGCGCCGCGTGGAAGCGCATGCCCATCGCGTCGGCCGCCTCGATCGAATCGTCGAGCCGCGAGCCGTTGGGGAACAGGTAGAGATGGTCGCTGGTGGTGGTGCAGCCCGAGAGCATCAGCTCGGCCATCGCCGTCTGCGTGGACACCCGGATCATCTCGGGCGTGATGCGCGCCCACAGCAGGTACAGGCTGGTGAGCCAGCCGAAGAGCTCGGCGTCCTGCGCCTCGGGCACCGCGCGCGTGAGGCTCTGGTACATGTGGTGGTGCGTGTTGACCAGGCCGGGCATCACCACGTGGCCACGCATGTCGATGGCCTCGGCCTTGCCGTCGCGCAGGGCTTCAAGGTAGGCGATGGGCAGCTCGGCCGTGGGGCCGGCCCAGGCTATCGCGGGGCCGTCGCACACCACGGCGCCATCGGCGATCTCGCGCCGGGTGGCGTCCATGGTGACGAGAGTGTCGGCATGTCGGAGGATCAGCATGCCGGCATTCTTGCCCTCGGGCCGGGCGCGAGGCAAGCGCGCCGCGAGGCCGCCCCTCAGGACTCGTTGCTGATCCCGCTGCTCACATGCCCCGCCGGCACGTGCCGCGAGGCCGCATCCACATGCCCCGTCTGGTCGTCGAAGAAGAAGTCGGGCTCGAACTCGCGCAGGAATTCGCCCTTGGGCAGGCCGCCGAGGAACATGGCTTCGTCGACGCGGATGTTCCACTTCATCAGCGTGCGGATTGCGCGCTCGTGCGCCGGGGCGCTGCGCGCGGTGACCAGCGCGGTGCGGATGCGCATCTGCGCATTGCCGGCCATCTGCAGGCGGTGCAGCGCGCTCAGCAGCGGCTTGAAGGGCCCTTCGGGCAGGGGCAGGTCGGCCTTGCTGAGTTCGTGGGCCTGGAAGGCGTCGAGGCCTTCCTTCTGGTACACGCGCTCGGCCTCGTCGGAGAACAGCACGGCGTCGCCATCGAAGGCGATGCGCACTTCGTTCGGCCAGGCGTCGCTCGCCTTTACCGATTCGACCAGCACGCGCGCGGCCGGAAAGCCGGCATTGAGTGCCTCGCGCACGTCCTGCTCGTTGACCGAGAGGAACAGGTGCGCGCGCAGCGGGCGCAGGTAGCCGAAGGGCGGGCGGCCCTGGGTGAAAACGCCGCGCTGCAGCTTGATGTCGGCCGCCGCGCTCGACCTGAAGATGCGCATGCCCGAGACCGGATCGTTGCGCGAGAGGATCACCACCTCCACGCGCTGCACGCCGTCGTCGTTGAAGCGCAGCAGCTTGCGGATGAGCGAATAGGCAATGCCGGGCGCGGCCGGCACGTCGATGCGGTCGAGCTGCAGCTTCATGTAGCCCTCGTTGTCGCCGGCCTCGAAGACCTTGTTTTCTTCTTCGAGGTTGAACAGGGCGCGCGAGGAGATCGCGACCACGAGCTTGTCTTCGAGGGTTACGGGCATGTTGCGTGCGTCCTGCGCTGCGGGCCGGCCGTCGTCACTTGACGAATTGATTCAGCTGGATGATCGGCAGCATCACAGCCAGCACGATCAGCATCACCACCCCGCCCATCGCCACGATCAGCAGCGGCTCCAGGATGGTGGCGAGGTGCATCGCGCGGCGCTGCACTTCGGCGCCGAGCTGGTTGGCGGCGCGCTGCAGCATCAGCGGCAGGGTGCCGGTCTGTTCGCCGAGGCGGGCGAACATCGACACCAGGCCCGGAAAGCGTTTCTTCTGCGCCAGCGCGGAGGCCAGCGGCGCGCCTTCGCGCACCAGCACCAGCGCGTCGAGCGCGTCGGCGCGCATCGCCCGGTTGCTCAAAGTCTCGGAAGCTGCCTGCAGCGCGCGCAGGATCGGCACGCCGGCCGTGGCCAGCATGGCGAGCGTGCTCGCGAAGCGCGCCGCGTTGTAGCCGCGCGCGAGCTTGCCCACCAGCGGCAGCTTCAGCCAGGCCGAATCGAACTTCAGGCGCAGCGCTTCCTGCGCCAGCGCGAGCCGCGTGCCGATGGCGGCGAGCACCACGCCCGCCAGCATCCACCAGCCGTAGTTGCGCACGCCGGAGCTCAGCGAGAGCATCACCGTGGTGAGGAACGGCAGCGAGCGCTTGGTGCCCGCGAACACCTGGGCCACCTGCGGCACCACGTAGCTCACGAGGAAGATCACGATCACGATCGCCACCAGCGTGACGATGGCCGGGTACAGCGCCGCGCCGATCAGCTTCTGCTGCAGCGCCTGGCGCTCCTCGAGGTCGTCGGCGAGGCGGTCGAGCACGAGGCCGAGGTTGCCGCTCTGCTCGCCGGCGCCGATCACGGCCGTGTAGATGGGCGAGAACTCGCGCGGATGCGCCGACAGCGCCCGCGCGAACGGCGAGCCCGCGTTGACCTCGGCGCGCAGCGACGCGACAAGATTGCGCTGCTGGTCGGACTCGGCCTCGTCGGTCAGCGCCGTGAGCGCGCGTTCCAGCGGCAGGCCCGACGAGACGAGGCCGGCGAGCTGCCGCGTCCACACGGCGAGCCCGGTGGAGTTGAACACGCGCTTGCCGCCGCCCAGCCAGCGCCCGAGTCCGCTGCGCTGGCCACCACCGCCGGCATGCTCGCTGCCAACCGGCTTGACCGATAGCGGAATGAGCGCCTGAGCCCGCAGCAGGCTGCGCGCGCTGCGGGCGGTGTCGGCCTCGAGAACGCCTTCGCGCGACTGGCCGCTGGCGTCGATGGCTTCGAATGCGTAGGCGGGCATCTCTTCTCTTCTTGCTCGCTACTCGCGCGTGACGCGCAGCAACTCGGCGCGCGAGGTGATGCCGGCCTGCACCAGCCGCTCGCCGTCCTCGCGCATCGAGCGCAGGCCGCCGCGTTCGCCGGCCTCGAAGAGCTGGCTCTCGGCCGCCTTGCCGTGGATGAGCGCCTGCACTTCGTCGTCCGCCACCAGCAGCTCGAAGATGCCGGTACGGCCCTGGTAGCCGGTCTGGCCGCAGGCTTCGCAGCCCGCGCCGCCGCACGAGGTACAGACCTTGCGCACGAGGCGCTGGGCGAGCACGCCCAGCAGCGACGAGCTCAGCAGGAAGGGCTCCACGCCCATGTCGGTGAGGCGCGTGACGGCGCTGACCGAGTCGTTGGTGTGCAGCGTGGCCAGCACGAGGTGGCCGGTCAGCGAGGCCTGGATGGCGATCTGCGCGGTTTCGAAGTCGCGGATTTCGCCGATCATGATCACGTCCGGGTCCTGCCGAAGGATGGCGCGCAGGGCCTTGGCGAAGGTGAGTTCGATCTTCGCGTTGATCTGCGTCTGGCCCACGCCCGGCAGCTCGTACTCGATGGGGTCTTCCACCGTCATGATGTTGCTGCGGGTGGCGTCGAGCCGGGCCAGCGCTGCGTACAGCGTGGTGGTCTTGCCCGAGCCCGTGGGGCCGGTCACGAGGATGATGCCGTGCGGCTGCGCGATGAGCTTCTCGAAGCGCTCCAGCGTGTCGCCCTGCATGCCCACCGATTCGAGCGTGAGCTTCGATTCGCTCTTGTCCAGCAGGCGCAGCACCGCGCGCTCGCCGTGCGCGCTGGGCAGCGTCGACACCCGCACGTCGACCGCGCGCGTGCCGATGCGCAGCGAGATGCGCCCGTCCTGCGGCAGCCGCTTCTCGGAGATGTCGAGGTCGGCCATGATCTTCAGGCGCGAGATCAGCGCCGCGTGCAGCGCGCGGTTGGGCTGCACCACCTCGCGCAGCGTGCCGTCGATACGAAAGCGCACGGAAGACGTGCGCTCGTAGGGCTCGATGTGGATGTCGCTGGCGCCGTCGCGCGCGGCCTGCGTGAGCAGGGCGTTCAGCATGCGGATGATGGGCGCGTCGCCGGCGCTTTCCAGCAGGTCTTCCACCGCCGGCAGCTCCTGCATCATGCGCGAGAGGTCGGCGTCGCTCTGCACCTCGCTGACCACCGCGGCGGCGCTCGATTCGCCCTGCGCATAGGCCGCGCTGATGCGCTGCGCCAGCGGACCGTCGGCCAGCACCTCGAATGCCTGCACGCCGTATTTGCGCGAGACCTCGCCGACCGCGCTGCGCGCCGGGGTGCTCGACATCCACAGCGTGTAGCGGCCGTCGTCGGTCTCCTCCAGCAGCAATTGCTGGCTGCGTGCGAAGGCGTAGGGCAGGGGATAGCGGTTGGACATCGGAAACAGTATCAGGGCAGTTCCCGCGCGCTCACCGGGTCGCCGGTGGGGGGCAGTGCGCCACGCAGGGGGCTGGGCGCCAGTTTGCGGCTGTCCGCGGCAGGTTGCGATGGCGGGATCAGCTGGGTGCCTTCGAGGCGCGAGCCGCCGCGCGCGGCGGTGGAGGCCGAGGGCGCCGGAGCCGCCGAAGTCGGGGCCAGAGCACGCGAGGGGGGCGCCAGTTCGGGCAGGATGTTCGAGCCGCTCACGCCGCGCAGCATCACGTTGGAAGTGTCGGGCTGCGTGCGCTGCTGCATGCCGCGGATCTCGTCGTAGCGGTCGTACGCGAAGGCTTCGGTGGCGCTGGCATCGCGCATCACCGCCGGGCGCAGGAACATCATGAGGTTGATCTTCTCGCGCGTGCGGGCCTGGCTCTTGAACAGGTTGCCGAGCACGGGAATGTCGCCTGCGAGCGGCACCTTCTCGACCGTGTTGCCGTAGCTGTCGGACAACAGGCCGCCGAGCATCACGAGGCCGCCGTCTTCCACCAGCACGCTCGATTCGATGGAGCGCTTGTTGGTGGTGGGGCCATTCTGGTTGTTGACGGTGTTTCCGTCGACCGTGGAGGTCTCCTGGAAGATCGTCAGTTTCACCGTGCCGTTCTCGTTGATGGTCGGGCGCACGCGCAGCGTGAGGCCCACGTCCTTGCGCTCGACGGTGGTGAACGGGTTGACGCCGACCGAGCCCGAGGTGCTGGCGTACTGGCCGGTCACGAAGGGCACGTTCTGGCCGATGACGATCTTGGCTTCCTCGTTGTCCAGCGTCAGCAGGTTGGGCTTGGACAGCACGTTGGCGTCCTTGTCGCTGTCGAAGAAGCTGGCGATCGCGCCCAGGATGTACTGGCCGCCGACCTTGCCGGCGATGCCGAGGTTCGCGCCCGGCGTGATCGCGCCGGCCAGGCCTGCGGCGTTGCGCGTGGCCAGGGCCTGGGTCAGCGTCAGCAGGTTGGCTCCGGCCACCGAGGAGTTGGTGCCGATCACCGCGTTGTTGCCCAGCGCGCTCTGCCACTGCACGCCGAACTTCGCGGCGGCCGTGTCGCTCACCTCGACGATCAGCGCCTCGATCATGACCTGTGCTCGCCGTCCGTCCAGCCTGTCGATCACCGCGCGCATCTGCCTGTACTGAGGCTCGGGCGCGGTGATGATCAGCGAGTTGGTCGACGGGTCGGCCTGGATCTGGCCGCCGGTGGACGGCTGGTTGGCGTTGTTGAGCGGCGCGCTGGCGGCCGCAGATGCCCCCGACTGGCTGCTGTTGTTCAGGTTGACCTGCATGGCCTGCGGCGCGCTCTGCTGCGGCACGGCGCTGGCCGTGGCGCCCGGCGTGCCCGGCGTGGTGTTCAACTGGTTGGCGGCCATCGCCGCGCGCAGCGTGGCCGCGAGGCGCACCGCGTCGGCGTTCTTCAGGTACACCACGTAGATGTTGCCGGCCGCGCCGTTGCTGCCCTCGACGGCGGGGCGGTCGAGCTTGTCCACCAGCGTGCGGATCAGCGCCACGCGGGCCGGGTTGGCCGCGCGGATGATCAGCGAGTTGCTGCGCGGATCGGCCATGAGCGTGGTGCGGAACGACGCGTCGGCCGCGCCGGGAGCCGCCGGCGCACCCGGTGCGCCCGAGCCGCCGCCGTCCACCAGCCGCTGCACCAGCGGCACCATGTCGGTGGCCACCGAGTGCTTGAGCTGGATGATCTCGATGTCGGAGGCGTTCGGCACGTCCAGCGACGCGATGATGCGCGCCAGGCGGCGCATGTTGTCGGCGTAGTCGGTGATCACGAGCGAGTTGTTGCCCGGGTTCACGTTGATGGTGTTGTTCGGCGGAATCAGCGGGCGCAGCACCGGCAGCAGGTTGTTCGGCGACTCGTAGTTGAGCCTGAAGATCTGCGTGACGATCTGGTTGCTGCCGCTGGACGCCGTGGCGCTGATGGAGGTGTTGACGGTGCTGCTCTGCAGCTTGGCGTCGGCCTCGGGCACCACCTTGTAGAGGCCGTCGGCTTCCACCACCGCGAAGCCCTGCAGGCGCAGCGCCGAGGCGAACTGGTTGAAGGCCGCGGCCGGCTGGATCGCGCGGTCGGTGACCAGGTTCATCGTGCCCTTCACGCGCGGGTCGACCACCACGTCGCGGCCGGTGACCACGGCCATGGTGCGGGCCACGGCCTCGATGTCGGCGTTGGAGAAGTTCAGCGTGATCGGCTCGCCGCGGCGCGGCGCGTCGCCGGTCTGCGCGAACGCGGCGGGCGCGGCCTGCAGGAACGTGGCGGCGATCAGCACGCGCACGGCGAGCGCGACGGTGCCGGTCGAAAACAGTGGCTTCATCATGAGGATCAACCCAGGGTGATGATCGAACGCGCGTTGTCGCGCCGTCCGATGATGTTCAACAAATTGGAAAGAGCGTCTTCGCGGCCGGGCGCGGCACTGGCTTCGCCGTTGAAGCGAAAGGAAGTGCCGGTCCAGCTGCCGCTGCCGTTGAGCTCGAGGCTGCCCTCGCGCGTGCTCAGCAGCAGCGTGGGGCGGCTGCCGCCTTCGAGCGTGAGCCGGTAGCTGCCCATCGGCCGCAGCGTCGACAGGCTGGAGGAAACATCGGTGGCGTCGAGCGTCGCCTGGCCGGCGATGCGCAGCGCGGGGCCGTCCCACTGCATCGAGAAGGCCTTGGTGTTCAGGTCGAGCGCGCCTTCGAGCTTGAGCGTGTTCCACGGCGCGCCCAGCCCCATGAGCAGGGTGGCGGGCCAGCGCGAGCGGCTGTCCTGCCAGGCGAGCTGCATGCCGCCGGCGCGCGGACTGGCCTTGAGTTCGATCGGCTGCGCGGCGCAGCACGGCAGATCGAGGCTGGCGGCGATGCCGTTCCAGCTCGGGCGCATGCGCCAGTGCAGCAGGCCAGGCAGCGACACCGCCTGCATGCCGCCCGCGCCGCTGGCGAGGACCACGGCGGCCGTGCCGTTCCATACGGTGCCACGCGGGTTGGTCAGCACGAGGCGGCCCTGGCTCCAGCTCGACAGCGCCGCCGACAGCCAGCGGGCCGGCGCGAACAGCACCACCGCCAGCAGCACGCCGGTGACGGCGCCGAGCAGGGCCCAGCGCCAGCCGCGGCGGGGTCGGGGTTCGGGGATCGGAGGGCGGCTCAGCATGCGGGTCGTCTGCCGTTCTTTCTCAGCGCGCCGCGGGCAGCGCCATGACGACAGTGCCGTCCCAGCGGACCTGCGGTGTCCTGGGCGCGTCCTTGGCGGCGGGCGAAGATGGCGGCGGCGTCGAGGCCGGCGCGCGGGTCAGGTGGACTTCGCGCGGCACCGCATGCGCATTGCCGCGGGCCTGGCCGAGCCACTGGGCGACGGTGGCGGCGGGCGCCGCGCGCAGCGAGACGGTGGCGGCGCCGTCACCTCCCGATGCCATGAGCTGCGCGTTGCTCGTGCCCAGGCTCTCGCGCACGGAGGTTTCGAGCGCGCGCATCGCGTCGTCGCGGTTCAGGCGGGGCTGCGACTGCAGGGCCTTGGCGCGGGCCTGCAGGGTGGCCATCTGCTGCAGCTGCGCATCGAGCTGAGCGTGTTCGGCCGGCGCCGCGGACAGTGTGCGCAGCGCGGGAGCGAGCGCGATCCACCAGAGCAGGGCCAGCGCCACGAGGGCCGCGGCGGCATAGACCATGCGGCGCTCGCGCACTTCCAGGGTGGCCCAGCGGGCCTTGAGCTGTTCGCTGAAGTTCATCGGTTGGCCTCGGCCTGTACCAGCAGGAGGTCGCCTTCGGTGCGCACGTTGTAGCCGCGTGGCGCCATCGCATTGGTGATCTGCGAGACCTCCGACGGCTGCAGCCCGAGGCCGCGCAGGCGCAGCTGGCCGGCGCTGTAATCGACGGCGCTCGGTACCTTGCCGGGCGGCAGGACGCCGGCAAGAGCACCGACCATGGGTTCGAAGTCGCTGTTCGCCACGTCGCCCACGGCCTGCTGCAGCGATGCGACCTCGCGTTGCATCTGCACCGGCGCGTCGACCACGATCTTCACGGAGGGAAAGGTCTGCGTCAGCATCGCCTTGGCGGCCTGGCGCTTCGATTCGAGCGCGTTGCGCTCCTTCCAGGCCCAGGCGTTCAGGCCGATCAGCTGGGTCAGCAGCAGCGCGACCACGCCCCAGCGCGCGGCGCGCCATTCGGGCGCATAGCGCAATGTTTGAATCACCGAGGCGAACTTCTTGCCGGCACGCGCGCGGCCGGTGACCGCGAGGTCGAACTGAGCGAGCTCCCAGGGCGTGCGCGCGGCCTGCAGCCAGCGCTGCGGCGACTGCACGATGGGCACGCGGCGCTGCAGCAGCGATTCGGCGGCCTCGGCCACGGCGGGTTCGGTGGAGATGACGGCGGTGTCCAGCGGCAGGCCGTCCGACAGCGCCAGCCCCGCGCCGGCCAGCGGCAGCGAGACCACGCCGTCGGCGTCGCACACCGTGAGCCGCGGCGCCTCGGGTTCGCCGGTGACCAGCAGCAGCGGCGGACCGTCGGCCGGCTGCGGCGTGAATTCGGGAACGATGCGCACCACGCGCCGGCCGGCCGCTTCGAGCCCGTGCACGATGCTGCGCAGCCAGATGCGGTTGCAGGCCGCGACCCAAACGGGCGCGCCGGCCTTGGCGTCGGGCTCGAGCGCGAAGTGCAGGGCCTCGGGCTCGTCGAGCAGGTGTTCTTCGAGAAGGCCGTCGAGCACGGCGCGCAGCTTCGAGGCGCTGCCCATGCTGCCCTTGGGCAGCGTGATGCGGTGCCAGGAGAGCGCGGCGGAAGGAATGCCGAGCATGACCTCCGGGCTCGAGGGCAGCAGCGCCAGCAACGCCCGGCCCTGGTTGCGCAATGCAATGCCGTCGTCGCCTGCCTGGGCCCAGTCGTACTCGCCCGCGGCATCGGCCGGAGGGAGGGGGGCAATGAGCAGCAGGGGAGTCATGTGGATCTTGGAAAAGCCGGTGATTGTAGGTGCGCGTCCGACACGATGGCGCTCTGTTTTTCATAGCGTATCACGCTGATGTGACGCGCTCTGGAAGGCTTTTTGGCTACAAATAATGCATCGAAATCAGGGTTTGACCGGAGTGAGCGTTGCGCCGGCGCCGCGCGTGCGCCAGATCGTCGTCACCGTGACACCGCTTCGCTGTAGCAACGAGCGTTCCTCCACGTAGGTGCGATCGAGCCGCAGCTTGCCGTAGACCTCGAAGAACTGTGTGCCCACGCCGTGCTGGGCCGCGTTGAAGGGCGCGCTGCCGCTGGGCAGGGCGGCGTTGGCGGCGGCGATGTCCTTGAAGAAGGCGCGCGAGCGGCGGTCCACCAGCTGGCGCGCGCTGGCGATGTTGAGCGACTCCATGCTGGCGCTGATCGCCTCGGCGCTCGCGGTATTGAGGTTGAGCGTGGTCTTCACCGGCAGGATCGTCACGTAGGGCTCGAGCGCCGCGGCCGTCGAGGCCGACAGACCCAGCCACACCAGCTGCGAGACCTGCTGCGGCATGAGCGGCGCGGCGCTGGAATCGACACCGCTGCTGCTGCCGTCGGTCGCAGTGCCCGTGGCAAGCGCGGCAGCGAGGCCAGTGGTCATCAGGCTGAGCTCCGACACGGGCAGGCCCAGCAGGTTGAACAGCCGCGTGAAGGTGGCGACGGCCGCCGGCACCGGCTTGCCGTTGTCGACCAGCGAAAGCACATTGAGCTTGGACTGCGCATCGACGATGCGGCCCGAGAGAAAGGCGTCGGGCAGTCCTTCGAGGTTGTCGCTCGCCACGTTCTTCTCGGCCGAGAGGAAACTGGTGAGCCGCGCCTCTTCCAGCGGCACGGCCCAGGGCTCGCCCAGGTGGTCGGGGCCGCCGGCGCGGCCGTCTTCGCCGAGGATGAGGCGCGACCAGTCGAGCGCGCCGATCAGCACCCAGGCCGCCTGCACGCGCGCCCGCTCGGCGCCTTCGACCTCGGCCGAGCGCCATTGCTGCCACAGCGCCGCGGCGGCGAAGGTCGCCACCAGCATCACGGTCAGCATCGCGGCGAGCAGGGCGGCGCCGCGCTGGCGCGATCGCTTGCTGCCGTCGTTGGTCCTTGCGGGCGTCTGCGTCATGAGGTTTTCGGCGCTCCGACGGTCGGCTTGACCCAGTCGCGCGTGAGCGTGCCCGAGAGGCCTTCGCCGGGCGGCAGCGTGATGACGAGGCGTACGCCGTCCGGCATGGCGACGACGGGGCCCGAGGGGTTGTTGGGGTTGGGCTGGGTGACGGGCAGCTGGCTGGCCGGCACCCAGCTGTTGTCGCGGAAGAAGAAGATCTGCCAGCTGTTGGCCGGCACCAGCGCCACGTCGCTGTAGCCGCCGTTCGAGCCGGCGCCGCCGTCCTGCGCCCAGGCGGCCGCCAGGTTCCAGGCCTGCTGCCATTCGCCGCGCGTGGTGAAGGGCAGCGATTGCCAGCGCCGCCAGCGCACGCCGTCGGGGCCGGACTTCAGCGTCCACGCCACCACCTGCACCGACAGCGCGGTGTCGTTGCTGCCGCGGCGCGTGAGCCGCAGCACCCGGCCGTCCCAGTCGATGGGGCGGGTCTGGGCGAGCGTGGTCACGGCGTCGAGGTCGGCTCCCCATTGCGCCAGCGTGGCCTGCAGCGTGAGCACGGCGTCGGCGCGCTGCTGGTTCTGGGTGGTGGCGCGCGACATGCTGTCGAGCCCGCGCCAGCTCACCAGCGAGAGCAGTGCCATCACCGCGATGGCGACAAGCAGCTCGATCAGCGTGAAGCCGCGCGCGGTGCGAGCGCCAGGGTGTCGCTGCATCGCTCAGTACCTCCCCACCACGGTGGAGATGCGCAGGATGGGCGAGTCGGCCTGGTCGCGCACCTGCACGTCGACGCGCCGGAAGTTCGGGTTCAGCGTAGGGATGGTCGAGGTGGTCACGTTGAACGAGATGCCGGCCTGCAGGCAGATCGACCCCGAGTCGCCCACCGCCGGCATCTGGCGCGAGAGGCGGGCCTTGGCCAGCTCGTTCTCGGCGCACAGGTCGGCCAGCACGAGGTCGGACTGGCGCTGCGCATTGCGTGTGAGCGACATGGTGGCCTGCGAGCCCGCGGCCAGCGCGATCGCGACGATGCCGAGTGCGATCAGCACCTCGATCAGCGTGAAGCCGCCGATGCGGGAGCGCGAAGCAAGCGGGCGCCGCGTATTTCTCATTGAACCGCCGAGACGGTGAAGGGGCGCACCCCGTCGGTTGACACGCGCAGCGCGCGCGCGGGCGGGCCGGCGGAATAGAGCATGACCTGCTGCGCCGCGATGATCGGGTCGGGCCCGAGCTGCAGTGCCGGAATCAGCGTGCCGTTGGCGAGCGACACCTGGGCGGTGATGCCGTCGGCGGCCCAGCCGTCGGGCAGCGAGCCAGGCAGCAGGCCGTCGAACCTGAAACTGCCTTCCACCGGCCGCCAACGCACCACGATGCCGCTGGCGCGCGACTGGGCGCGAGCCGATTCGAGCAGGGCGGCCAGGCGGTCGGCTTCTCGGTCGAGGTTGGCGGCGTTGGTGTCGCGGATGGCGAAGCTCACGGCGGCGGTGGCGATCGCGATGATGGCGATCACCACGATCAGCTCCAGCAGCGTGAAGCCGCCTGGCCGTTGGAGGCGGCGTGAATGGGGAGTGCGGAGCGGCGCGTCCGAGCCGCCGCTGCTACTGCCAGCTGCCGATGTCGGCATTCTTGCCCTCGCCGCCGCTCTGGCCGTCGGCGCCGAACGAGAGCACGTCGATCTCGCCCTTGATGCCCGGGTTCAGGTACTGGTAGGGGTGGCCCCAGGGATCGTTGGGCAGCTTCTCGACGTAGGGCTTCCAGTTGGGGGCGGCCGGACCGGTGGTCGGGCGGGTGAGCAGCGCCTGCAGGCCCTGCTCGGCGGTGGGATAGCGCTGGTTGTCCAGGCGGTAGAGCTTGAGCGCCTGCATCAGGTTGTTGATGTCGGTCCGGGCGGCAGTCACGCGGGCGTCGTCGGCGCGCTCGATCACGTTCGGGACGATGAGTGCCGCCAGCACGCCGATGATGACCAGCACGACCATCAGTTCGATCAGCGTGAAGCCGCGTTGGGCGGTACGGGTGGCGGCACGAAGGAATTTGTTCATAGCTTGGGCAGACATGATTCGGAAGGCGCGCTGCATGATAATCCGCGGCCATGACAAGTCCTTACTCCGCCGCCCGCTGGCATGCCCCACTTGCAACGACGGGGCTTTGGGCGCTGGCGGCCGGTGCCGCGGTGTTCTGGGCGCTGCGGCTGGCGTCGCCGACCGATGCCGTCGCCGCTGCCGCGACCATGCCCCGGCCCTCGGTGGCGGCGGACTCCGACTCGGTGGCGCGTCTGCTGGGCGTGCTGCCCGAGTCCCGCACGGCGCCTGTGGCCCCGGAAGCCGCCAGCCGCTTCGCGTTGTCCGGTGTGGTGGCCGATCCTTCTAGGCAGGGAGCGGCGCTGATTTCCATCGATGGCAAGCCGCCGCGGCCGTTCCGCGTCGGCTCGACGGTCGGCGAGAGCTACGTGCTGCAGTCGGTCGGTCTGCGCTCGGCGACGATCGGATTGCGTGCCGATGGCCCGGCGGCATTCACGCTGCAGCTGCCGGTGCGTGCGCCGATCAGCGTTTCCACTCCCGCGCTGGCGGCGGCACCGATGGTGGCTGTGCCGCCCCCGGCCATGCCCGCCGTGGCGGCTCCGCCGCAGATGCATCAGCAGCAGATGCAGCCTCCTCCGCCGCCGCCGGGAGGCTCGCTGCTTCAGCAACAGCAGCAACCGGCCGCCATGGCAGCGCCACCGCAGCAGCAACAGGCGGCTGCCCAGTAACTTTTTTCAGAATTTCGGTTCGATGAAGCGAAGCCGGCCTTGCGCCGACTTCTGCTTTTTCAGGCCTGGAGGAAGAGCCGGTAGGCCGGATTGGCGGTTTCCTCGACGTAGGGATAGCCCAGGGTCTTGAGAAAGGCGTCGAACTCGGCGGATTCGCCGGCCGGCACCTGCAGGCCGACGAGGATGCGGCCGTAGTCCGCGCCCTGGTTGCGGTAGTGGAACAGGCTGATGTTCCAGCTCGGCTGCATCAGGCTCAGGAACTTGAGCAGAGCGCCCGGCCGCTCGGGGAACACGAAGCGCAGCAGGCGCTCGTCGTGCGCAAGGCCGGTGCGTCCACCCACCAGATGCCGCAGATGCTCCTTGGCGAGTTCGTCGTGCGTGAGGTCGAGCGCGTCGAATCCGTGCGCGGCGAAGGTCCGTGCGATGACGGCCGATTCGCCCCGCGTCGAGGTCGTGAGGCCGACGAACACATGCGCCTTGGCTGCATCGCTTATGCGGTAGTTGAACTCCGTCACGTTGCGCAGCGCGCCGCCGCCGGTGCCCGGAGCTTCCGAATCGCTGGCGGGCATCTCGCCGATCAGTTCGCAGAAGCGGCGGAAGCTGCCGCGCTCTTCGGGCATGGTGACGGCAAACAGGGCTTCACGTTCTTCGCCGACCTCGGCGCGTTCGGCTACGAAACGCAGCCGGTCGAAGTTCATGTTCGCGCCGCACAGGATCGCCGCATAGGTTTCGCCATGGCGGCCATGCTGCGCGACGTATTCCTTGATGGCAGCGACCGCCAGCGCACCCGCGGGCTCGACGATGCTGCGCGTGTCCACGAAGATGTCCTTGATGGCGGCGCACACGGCATCGGTGTCGACGGCGATGTAGTCGTCGACCAGGTCGCTGGCGATGCGGAAGGTTTCCTCGCCGACGAGCTTGACGGCCGTGCCGTCCGAGAACAGGCCGACATCGGGAAGGTTCACGCGCTGGTGGGCCGCGACCGATTGCATCATCGCGTCGGAGTCGTTCATCTGCACGCCGATCACCTTGACCTCGGGGCGCACCGCCTTGATGTAGTTGGCCACGCCGGAGATCAGGCCGCCGCCGCCGATCGCAACGAACACCGCATCCAGCGGGCCCTGGTGCTGCCGCAGTATTTCCATGGCGATGGTGCCCTGGCCCGCGATGACGTCCGGGTCGTCGAAGGGATGCACGAAGGTCAGGTTTTGCTTTGTCTGCAAATCGAGTGCGTGCAGATAAGCATCCGAATAGCTGTCGCCATGCAGCACGATTTCTCCGCCGAAACCGCGCACCGCATCGATTTTGAGTTTCGGAGTGGTCACCGGCATCACGATCACCGCTCGCGTGCCGAGCTTGCGGGCACCCAATGCAACGCCTTGTGCGTGATTGCCGGCCGATGCGCAAATCACGCCGCTTGCCAATTGGGCTGCGCTCAGATGAGCCATCTTGTTATAGGCGCCGCGCAGCTTGAAGCTGAAAACCGGTTGCTGGTCTTCGCGCTTCAATAGAACTGTGTTGCCGAGTCGCTCGCTCAGCGCGCGCGCTTTCTCCAGCGCGGACTCGACAGCAACGTCGTAGACCCGGGCATTGAGAATTTTTCTGAGATAGTCGGCGGGCGTCAGCGTTGTTTTAAGAGGTGCGTCTTGCACGATTTTTTTCCAAGGGAGTTTTCATTTGCTAACTGCCGATGATAAGAGGCATCGAGATTGCATGCGAGATATGGCATGGACACAAATGTCATAAACCTCCTCCACAAGGCGCCAGCTGCAAATGATTCGGGATTTTTTGGACGCACCTATCCCGCGATCCATATGGCCGCCGATCAAATTACAAATGAGCAAAATCTGTTATCAATTTCTGTCAGCGACCTTTCGAAGAGGCTGATGCAGGCGGAAGCCGCGCGCGTTCAGAGAAAGGAAATCGGGCGTGCCACGTGGCAAGTGATGGGCAACAGATTGCGTGCGCACATCGTTCCGTTGCTGGGTGATGTGCCGGCGCAGTCGTTTGCAACGGCTGACGCGCAACGCCTGATCGATCACCTCGGCGAACAGGGTTTCACCAGCACGACCATTGCCCAGTACCTGGTGCTGCTGCGCAAGGTCGTGATGCATGGCGTCCACATCGGCGCGCTTCGCGATGCGCCTGCATTCCCGAAGGTCAAGGTGCGCAGCCAGCCGCGTGGCAGCTTCAGCGTTGCGGAGTACCGCGCGATCATCAGGACTGCGCGCAGCTTGCGCGGGCACTCGCACCCGGTGCTCGATCAACTGGCGGCGGGAGAGCGTTTCTGGATAGCGCGCGAACTGCTCGTGATGCCGGACGAACTGCCTTGGCTGGTCCGCTGGATGGTGAACACCTTCGTGCGTCCGAGCGACATCAAGTTCATGAAGCACAAGCACATCGAAGTCGTGCGCGGCAAGCACGTCTATCTGCGGATGAACCTGCCGGAGACCAAGCGGCACAGCCAGCCCATCGTGAGCCTGTGCCCTGCCGTGCGGGTTTACGAATGCCTGCTCGGCTATCGAGCGGAGCGTGGATATGGTGGCGCGGAAGACTACGTCTTCATGCCGCAACTGAAGAACCGCGAGCACGCCCTGGCGGTGCTCAACTTCTTCTTCCACTGGGTGCTCGAAAAGGCGGGGCTCGAGAAGGGGCCACTGGGCCAGTCGAGGACCTTGTACTGCCTGCGCCATACCGCCATCACGTTGCGGCTTCTGTACGGGCAAGGAATCGACATGCTGACATTGGCGCGCAATGCGCGCACGAGCGTCAATATGGTCGAGCGTTTCTACGCGTCGGTGCTGAGCGGAGAAATGAATGTGGGGTTGCTGCAGAGCCGGCGTAGCCGGGCAACCTGAAACGGGACGGGGGAAACGACAAAAAGCCGCCCGGCGCGAGCCGGGCGACTTGAGGCTTGGTTGCCGCTTCGAACTGGCAGGAGCCAGCATCGGGGTCAGGCAAAGAACTTGAAAGTTCGACGGTCAGAACGCGTGGCGAATGCCGAAGTCGTAGCCCGTCGACGTCTTCGGCTTGAACACGTTTTCGGAGGCCTGGTAGAAGCCAGGGCCGCCTACCGTCAGCGATGCGCCGTTCTTGTTGCTGACACGAGCGATGGTCGCGTACAGAGCCGTTCGCTTCGACAGGTTGTGCACGTAGCCCAGCGCGAGCTTGTTCGCCTTCGGATCGCGATTGTTCAAGCCGAACGGATTGAACGGCTGGTTGTAGTCGTACTTGACGGCCGAATAAGACGCACGGATGAGTCCTGCGCCGACGGGGACGGTCACACCGAGCAGGTAGCCGTTCAGATCCACGTCGGGGCGGGCTCCGATGATGGGCGTGATTGCATAGTCGCGCGAATTCTTGGCACGCGACAGTTCGCCGAACAGCTTGACAGGACCGAAGTCGTAGGAAGCACCCAGGTTGAACGTCTTCACGTAGTCCGTGGTACCTGCGTAGTACTGATCGGCGACCGTGCTGCTGCCGTATGCCACTGCGACGTCCAGCGGGCCATTCGCATAGCCGAAGCGACCACCGACGTAGCGCCCGGCGCGGCTCTTGGAGGTGCTGCTGTCCTTGGGTGTGAACCCGCCGTTGCTGTACTTGTCGTTCTCGTGGAAAGCGTACATCACCTGGCCATAGAAGCCGCCCAGGTTGGGCGGCAGGAAGTAGCCGATGGAGTTGCTGGCACGGGCATAGTTCTGGTTGCCCCCGAAGCCGCCGGTGTCCTTGGCGCCATAGGTCTCGGCGTTGTAGCCGTTGGCCGTGAATATCAGGTTGGCGCCCACACCGTTGGTGCCGAAGGGGTCGAAGACGGTGTCGTTCCAGAACGTCGGGGTGTAGTCTCGACCGATGCGCAGTTCACCAAACCCGCCCGACAGGCTCACGGTCGAGCGACGAGCAAACGTCGAAATGCCGGTAGCGCCGTCGTCAGCAGTGATGGGAGCTTCGAGCCAGAAGCTGGCGGCCAGACCGCCGCCCAGATCTTCAGTGCCGCGGAAGCCAAGGCGGCTCGAGTTGTACCCAGAATTGAACACCCCCGTACGGCTGACCTTGACGCTGCCCCGGTTCGTGTAAGTGGCTGCCCCGAAGCTGTTGGGCAGAACGGTAGGCTTCAGATCACGCGAACTCGACGAGTAGCCGCTGATCGACGCGTCGACCACACCAAACAGCGTGACGGACGACTGAGCCGAGGCAACACCGGCAACAGCCAGGGCAGCCAGAGCAACTGCCCTTTTCGAGTGAAAGCTAGAGTGGTGACAGGGCGGACAAGGCCGTTCGGGCAAGAAAAAAGCCCCGAGCTTTGCAGCTCGGGGCTAAATCCACCAATTGGAAGGGTGGAGGAGACAACTGGGTGCGCATACGTTTGCGCAATGAAATAAAGTATATCGACTGTTTGTTGCGTTGCAACAAGCGAGTGATGCTTTTCCCACACACAAATGGATGTTGGCGTGCATTTTGCCCTGCATCCCAGACCTGGAAACCCGAAAACCATGGAATGCACAGTAAGTTGGACCGGCGATGCCGGCACGCGATCGGCCATGGGCTTCGTTGCCGAGACGGGCAGCGGCCACATCCTGATGATGGACGGCGCCCCCGATGCCGCGAAGCCCGAGAATGGCGGCCAGAACCTGGCGGCGCGGCCGATGGAGACCGTTCTGGCCGGTACCGGTGGGTGCACCGCCTATGACGTGGTGCTGATCCTGAAGCGCGGACGGCACCGTGTAGAACGCTGCAGCGTCAAGCTGACCAGCGAGCGCGCCGAGAAAGATCCCAAGGTCTTCACCAAGATCCATATGCATTTCACCGTGGCGGGCAAGGGAATCCCGGCCTCCGCCGTGGAACGCGCGATTGCCCTGAGCCACGACACCTATTGCTCCGCCAGCATCATGCTGGCGAAGACGGCCGAGATCACCACCAGTTTCGACCTGATCGAAACCTGAGCCGCTCAGCCTAGATGCGGTGTGCCAGCGTGGTCATCACGCGGGAGGCGGCACGCATCATCGCCTTGGCTGGCGCCGGCAACTCCGCCGCGCCGGCGTCGACGGCCTGCGACGCATGGCGGGCTTCGTCGACTTTCATCTGCTCGACCACTGCCCTCGAGGCGCTGTCTCCAGATGGCAGGCGGTCGAGGTGGCTGTCCAGGTGGGCCTCCACCTGGCGTTCGGTTTCCGCGACGAATCCCAGGCTCAGCGGATCTCCCAGTCGGCCCGCGACCAGGCCGAGGCCGAAAGCACCCGCATACCAGAGCGGATTCAGGATCGATGGGCGGGCGCCCAGTTCATCCAGCCGTTGCCGGGTCCATGCTAGGTGGTCGGTTTCTTCGTGCGCCGCCTCGATGAAGCGAGCGCGCAGCGCCGGATCGCGTGCCACAGCCGCCTGGGCCGTGTAAAGCGCCTGGGCGCAGACTTCGCCGACGTGGTTCACGCGCATCAGGGCCCCGGCTTCCCGACGCTCTGCTTCGCTCAATTCGCCCGTCGCCTGGGAGGGTGCTGGAATCGCCCGGGTAGCGTGGGGGCGGGCAAAAAGCGTGCGCAACGCCGAATCTGCCGCGGTCAGAACTGAGTCGATCATGAGCGTCATGGGGCTATTTGAACCCACATGGGAAATGCCCCGCCACCGGTGCACGATTTTTCACAATATGGTGTATCTCAGGGCATAAGTCCTTTGTTGCAGGCGTGCAACGAAACGCGCGGGCCATCCAAGATTTCGGGCGATTTGTTTTGCCCTGCCGCAGCGGCTCTGGTGCAATAGCATCAACTTCCCAAAAGGAGGTTGGCCCGGGGTCCGGTGGGAGCACAAAAGTGCCAGTCACGGTGAGCCCTTCGCACCGGAGCCCTATGTTTAACCTTGGAGAAACTTGCAATGAAAAAATCTCTAGTTGCTCTGGCTGCCCTGGCTGTTGCCGGTGTTGCCTCGGCTCAGTCGTCCGTCACGCTGTTTGGTGTGGTCGACGCGTCGATCAGCGGCTACTCGAACACCGCGCGCGACGAACGCGCGACCGTTTTCCCCAACGCTTTCGGCATTCCCGTCTACCTGAACCAAGGTTCGGTCAAGACCAGCCGTCGCGTGCTGGCTAACTCGGGTTACAACTCGAGCCGCATCGGCTTCCGTGGTACGGAAGACCTGGGTGGTGGCCTGGCAGCCAGCTTCTGGCTCGAAGCTCCGATCTCCAATGACGACGGCCAACAAGGTATCGCGACGTTCGCTCGTCGCTCGACCGTGAGCCTGTCGGGCGGTTTCGGTGAAATCCGTCTGGGCCGTGACTACACCCCGACGTTCTGGAACGACACCGTGTTCGACCCGTTCGGCACCAACGGCGTTGGTACCAACCTGATCTCGACGGCTAACGATCAGTTCGGCGGCTTCGGCACCCCCGCAGCTTCGACCGCTCCGTTCACCAACGTCGGCTCGAGCAACTACGTCCGCGCCAGCAACACGATCGGCTACTTCCTGCCGCCGAACCTGGGTGGCTTCTATGGCCAAGTCCAGTACGGCTTTGCCGAGAAGACCAAGTACAGCTCGGGCATCTTCACGCCTGACGTTGCTAACAGCCAGCGCCAAGGCCGTTACATCGGCGGCCGCTTCGGCTACGCAAACGGTCCTCTGGACGTTGCACTGGCTTACGGCAGCAGCACGGTTGGCGACCAGTACTACGTTGGCACGACCACCAAGGTCAACACCCTGAACCTGGGCGCTTCGTATGACTTCGGTCCCGTGAAGCTGTTCGGTGAACTGTCGAAGGCCAAGAACAAGATCGACTACGAAGTGACGCCTCTCCTGGGCGGCCGTCCCGACATCGATCTGACCGGCTACCTGCTCGGCGTGACCGTGCCGGTCGGCGCTGGCCTGATCCGCGCTTCGTGGTCGCACGTCAAGTACGACACGAACCAGCCGTTCAACCCGTTCGTGGTCAACAATGCCGATCCGAAGGCTAACAAGATCGCTCTGGGCTACGTGCACAACCTGTCGAAGCGCACGGCTCTGTACGCAACGATCGCTCGCGTCAGCAACAAGAACGGTGCTGGCCTGACGGTTGGCGGCCCTGGCTTCTACAACAACGCAGCTGGCGCCTTCACCCCGAAGAGCTCCACCGGCTACGACTTCGGTATCCGTCACGCTTTCTAATCTGACGCTGGCGCAAGCCAGCTTCGGTTAAAAAGTCAGAAGCCACTCGGCGCAAGCCGAGTGGCTTTTTTTCGTCTGCCCCCGGCGTGAAGCCCCGGGGAAATCACGATGCGCACCCCCGGGGAACCACCGTGCGGGCACGCACCTTGCACTGCTAGCATGCCCGTTCACTTTGCTTGCTGAATGATCGCCTTTGTACTGCGCCGCCTGATCCAGGCCGTGATCGTGATGATCGCGGTCGCGTTCATCGCCTTCCTTCTTTTTCAATACGTCGGCGACCCTGTCGTGTTCCTTCTGGGCCAGGACGCCAAGCCCGAGCAGATCCGCGAGCTGCGCGCCGCATTGGGGCTAGACCAACCCTTCTTCGTGCAGTTCTGGCACTTTCTCGTGAACGCGGCGCAGGGCGAGTTCGGCCTGAGCCTGCGCCAGGGCGCGAAGGTGTCGCGCCTGATCGGCGAGCGCTTCCCGGCCACGCTCGAGCTTGCGCTCGTGGCGGCGGTGCTGGCGCTCTTCATCGGCATCCCGATGGGCGTGTACACCGCGCTGCGCCGCGGCACCTTCATGAGCCAGGTGTTCATGACCGTCTCGCTGCTAGGCGTGTCGCTGCCCACCTTCCTCATCGGCATCCTGCTGATCCTGGTCTTCGCTGTCACGCTGGGCTGGTTCCCGAGCTTCGGCCGCGGCGAGACAGTGAAGTTCGGCTGGTGGACCAGCGGGCTCTTCAGCGCCGATGGCTGGCAGCACATCGTGCTGCCGGCGGTGACGCTGGCGATCTTCCAGCTGACGCTGATCATGCGGCTGGTGCGCGCCGAGATGCTGGAGGTGCTGCGCACCGACTACATCAAGTTCGCGCGCGCACGGGGCCTTTCGAACCGCGCCATCCATTTCGGCCATGCGCTCAAGAACACGCTGGTGCCGGTGATGACCATCACCGGCCTGCAGCTCGGCGGCCTCATCGCCTTCGCGATCATCACCGAGTCGGTGTTCCAGTGGCCCGGCATGGGCCTGCTCTTCATCCAGGCCGTGACCTTCGCCGACATCCCGGTGATGGCCGCCTACCTGTGCCTCATCGCACTGATCTTCGTGGTGATCAACCTCGTGGTCGACATGCTGTATTTCGTGGTCGATCCGCGCCTGCGCGTGGGCAAGGCGGGAGGACACTGACATGGCCGCAGCAGCCACGCCCATGGTCCCGCGCCTGAAGGCCTCCGGCCGTGCCTTCGCGCACATCGCGAACTTCTACCCCGAGATCGAGGCTTTCCGCCGCGACCTCCATGCCCACCCCGAACTCGGTTTCGAGGAGGTCTACACCTCCGGGCGCGTGCGCGAAGCGCTACGCGCCTGCGGCGTCGACGAGATCCACGAGGGCATCGGCAAGACCGGCGTGGTCGGCGTGATCCGCGGCCGCTCGACGGCCAGCGGCCGCATGATCGGCCTGCGCGCCGACATGGACGCGCTGCCGATGCGCGAGGACAACGACTTCGGCTGGCGCTCCGCCTGCGAAGGCCTGATGCACGGCTGCGGCCACGACGGCCACACCGCAATGCTGGTCGGCGCCGCGCGCTACCTCGCCGAGACGCGCGACTTCGACGGCACCGCGGTGCTGATCTTCCAGCCCGGCGAGGAAGGCTTCGCCGGCGCGCGCGTGATGATCGAGGACGGCCTCTTCGACCGCTTCCCGGTCGACGCCGTCTACGCCATGCACAACTGGCCCGCGATGCCGGCCGGCACCGTCGGCATCAACCGCGGCGCGATGATGGCCGCGGCCGACCGCATCACCATCGAGATCAAGGGCAAGGGCGGCCACGGCGCGCACGCCTACCAGACCATCGACCCGGTGATCGTCGCGGCGCACATCATCACGGCGGCGCAAACGATCGTGTCGCGCAACGTGCGCCCGATCGACGCGGCCGTCATCAGCATCTGCGCGATGCAGGCCGGCGACCTCGGCGCGATGAGCGTGGTGCCCGGCGAGGCCACGCTGGTGGGCACCGTGCGCACCTTCAGCTCGCGCGTGCAGGCGCAGGTCGAGCAGCGCCTGAACGAGCTGTGCGCTGCCATCGCCTCCGGCTTCGGCGCCACCGCCAGCGTCAGGTACGAGCGCATCTACCCGGCCACCATCAACACCTCGCCGGAGGCGATGTTCGCCGCCGACGTGGCCGAGTCGCTGGTCGGCGCGCGCAACGTCGAGCGCAGCATGGAGCCCAGCATGGGCGCGGAAGATTTCTCCTTCATGCTGCAGAAGAAGGCCGGCGCCTACCTGCGCATCGGCCAGGACGTGCGCGACGGCGCCTACCTGCACAACAGCCGCTACGACTTCAATGACGAGATCCTGCCGCTCGGCGCCGCGCTGCATGCCGGCCTGATCGAGCAGGGCATGCCGCTCGCCGCTACCCGCGGCGCGCAGCCAGGGAAAGCAGCCGCCACCGCGGCGACGTGATTTGTTCGATTCCAACCCGAGGAGTGTTCCCATGAGTTTCATCAAGAAGAATGTGGCCGCGGCCGCCGTTTTGTGCGCCTTGAGCGCCGTCAGCATGGTCGCCGGCGCGCAGACCATCCGCATCGCGAACCAGGGGGATGCGCTATCGCTGGACCCGCACTCGCTGAACGAATCGCTGCAGCTGAGCGTCACCGCCAACGTCTATGAAACCCTCGTGGGTCGCAACAAGGACCTGACCCTCGCCCCGCTGCTGGCCACCAGCTGGAAGCAGACCTCGCCCAACGTCTGGCGCTTCGAACTGCGCAAGGGCGTTGTCTTCCACGACGGCACGCCGTTCACCGCCGATGACGTGGTCTTCAGCTTCGCGCGCGCCCAGGGCGACGGCTCCGACATGCGCGCCACGCTCAGCGACATCAAGGCGGTGCGCAAGGTCGGCGACCTCGCCGTCGAGATCGAGACCAACGGTCCCTTCCCCATCCTGCCCGACGTGATCTCGTTGACGATGATCATGAGCAAGAAATGGTGCGAGGAGAACCAGGCCACCAAGCCGGTCGACCGCCGCAAGGGCATCGAGAACACGGCTTCGTTCAAGGCCAACGGCACCGGGCCGTTCCGCGTGCGCGAGCGCCAGCCGAACGTGCGCACCGTGTTCACGCGCAACGGCACCTACTGGGGCAAGATCGAAGGCAACGCGCAGGAGATCGTCTTCACGCCCATCGCCAACCCCGCCACCCGCGTGGCCGCGCTGGTCTCCGGTGAAGTCGACGTGATGGAGCCGGTGCCGGTGCAGGACATCGCCCGCATCAACGCCGCGCCCAACGCCCGCGTGATCACCGGCCCCGAGCTGCGCACCATCTTCCTGGGCATGGACCAGAAGCGCGACGAGCTGCAGTACTCGAACATCAAGGGCAAGAACCCGTTCAAGGACAAGCGCGTCCGCCAGGCCTTCTACCAGGCCATCGACATCGCCGGCATCCAGCGCACCGTGATGCGCGGCGCCTCGCGCCCGACCGCGCTGCTGGTGGGCCCCGGCATCAACGGCTGGAGCGCCGAGCAGGACAAGCGCCTGCCCTACGACGTCGATGCCGCCAAGAAGCTGCTGACCGAAGCCGGCTACCCCAACGGCTTCGAGGTGTCGCTGAACTGCCCGAACGACCGCTACGTCAACGACGGCCAAGTCTGCCAGAGCGTGGCCTCCAACCTGGCGAAGATCGGCGTCAAGGTCAACCTCGTGGCCGAAACCAAGGGCACCTACTTCCCGAAGGTGCTGCGCCGCGACACCAGCTTCTACATGCTGGGCTGGACCCCGACCACCTATGACGCGCACAACGCGCTGAGCTCGCTCACCGCCTGCCCCGACGACAAGGGCACGGGCCAGTTCAACCTGGGCGCGTACTGCAACCCCAAGCTCGACGAGCTGACCAAGAAGATCCAGTCGGAAACCGACAAGACCAAGCGCAACGAGATGATCAAGGAGGCGTTCAAGATCCACGCCGACGACGTCGGCCACCTGCCGCTGCATCAGCAGTCGCTGGCCTGGGGCGTGAGCAAGAAGGTCGAGCTGGTGCAGCTGGCTGACAACTTCATGTACTTCAAGTGGATGAGCATCAAGCCCTGATGCCGCCGGCCGCCGGCTGATCGATCGGACAAGGCGGCCTGTCCATGGGCCCGCTTCTTGCGGGCCCATTCCTTTTTGCTTCACGATGAAAATTAACCCCCACGCTTCCCTTGCTGCGCAAGGTCCGCTGCCCCCCGAGGGGGCCGCTTTTCATCTTGGGGCGGCCCGGCGATGAAGAAGACACTCGCTCGTTGGCTCGACAGCGATGTCGGCTACAGCTTCCGCACATCGCCCGTGGCCATGGCCGCGGCGCTGATCGCGCTGGTCTGCGTGTTCTGCGCGGTGTTCGCCGGCTGGGTCTCGCCTCACAACCCCTTCGACCTCGCCACCCTCGAGCTGGGCGACGCGCGGCTACCGCCCGCATGGAGCGCCGAAGGCTCTTCCAAATACCTGCTTGGCACCGACGATCAGGGCCGGGACATCCTCTCGGCCGTGATCTACGGCGCGCGCATCTCGCTGATCGTCGGCCTCGTGTCGGTGGTGCTGTCGGTGGCCGTCGGCGTGGTGCTGGGCCTGCTCGCCGGCTTCTTCGGCGGCTGGCTCGACTCCTTCCTCATGCGCGTGTGCGACGTGATGCTGTCGTTCCCGCCGATCCTGGTCGCGCTGCTGATCGCTGGCGTCGGGCGCGCGCTCTTTCCGGGGGCGCACGAGTCGCTGGCCTTCGGGGTGCTGATCATCTCCATCTCGCTGACCGGCTGGGTGCAATACGCGCGCACGGTGCGCGGCTCCACGCTGGTGGAGCGCAACAAGGAATACGTGCAGGCGGCGCGCGTGACCGGCGTGGCGCCGCTGCGCATCATGTTGCGCCATGTGCTGCCCAACGTGCTGGGGCCGGTGACGGTGCTCGCCACGATCCAGGTGGCGACGGCGATCATCACCGAGGCCACGCTGTCCTTCCTGGGCGTGGGCGTGCCGCCGACCTCGCCCTCGCTGGGCACGCTCATCAGCATCGGCAACCAGTACCTGTTCTCGGGCGAGTGGTGGATCACGGTGTTTCCGGGCCTGATGCTGGTGCTGATCGCGCTCAGCGTGAACCTGCTGGGCGACTGGCTGCGCGACGCGCTCAATCCCAGGCTCAGATGATCACCCCCAGTCTTCGCGCACTTCGTGTCGCTTCGCCAACCCCCTTGCAGGGGGCAACACCTGCGGCCCGGCAAAGCCGGTTCCGCGGTGTTCCTGATATGTCACCCCGTGGAGTTCGGTGGAAGGTAGCGTCATGAGCCTGTTGCAAGTCAAAGACCTCGTCGTCGAATTCCCCCATCGCCGCGGCACGCTGCGCGCGCTGGACCGCATTTCCTTCGACATCGCGCCCGGTGAAATCCTCGGCGTGGTGGGCGAATCGGGCGCCGGCAAGTCGCTCACGGGCGCGGCCATCATCGGCCTGCTGGAGCCGCCGGGGCGCGTGGCCGGCGGCGAGATCGTGCTGGAGGGCCAGCGCATCGACAACCTCGGCTTCGAGGCGATGCGGCCCATTCGCGGCCGAAAGATCGGCGCGATCTTCCAGGACCCGCTGACCTCGCTGAACCCGCTCTACACCGTGGGCCGCCAGCTGGTGGAAACCATCCGCGCGCACTTGCCGGTGACCGAGGCCGAGGCACGCAAGCGCGCCATCGGCCTGCTGCAGGACACCGGCATCCCGGCGGCCGAGCAGCGCATCGACCACTTCCCGCACCAGTTCTCCGGCGGCATGCGCCAGCGCGTGGTGATCGCGCTCGCGCTCGCGGCCGAGCCCAAGCTCATCGTGGCCGACGAGCCGACCACCGCGCTCGACGTGTCGATCCAGGCGCAGATCATCCAACTGCTCAAGCAGGTCTGCAAGGAACGTGGCGCGGCGGTGATGCTGATCACGCACGACATGGGCGTGATCGCCGAGACCTGCGATCGCGTGGCCGTGATGTATGCCGGGCGGATCGCCGAGATCGGTCCGGTGCACGAAGTCATCCACCAGCCCGCGCACCCCTACACCTCGGGCCTGATGGGCTCGATTCCCGACATGACCAGCGACCGCGAGCGCCTCAACCAGATCGACGGCGCGATGCCGCGGCTCAATGCCATCCCGGCCGGCTGCGCCTACAACCCGCGCTGCCCGCGCACCTTCGCGCGCTGCCTGGTGGAGCGGCCCGAGCTCATGCATGCCGGCGCCACTCGCGCCGCCTGCTGGCTGCACGACGCCGCCGATCCGCATGCAGGCCAGGCCGAGATCGCCGCGAGGCACCACGACGCGATGGCGGCGGGCGAACGCGCCACGCCCGAAGCGGCCGAGACCATCGTGGAGGTAACCAGATGAGCGCTGCCGTGAACGAGCCGCTCGTCGTCGCCCACGACCTCGCGCGCACCTTCGACGTCTCGCCGCCCTGGCTCAACCGCGTGCTCGAACGCAAGCCGCGCGTGCTGCTGCACGCGGTGGACGGCGTGAGCTTTTCCATCGAGCGCGGCAAGACGCTGGCGCTGGTGGGCGAGTCAGGCTGCGGCAAGAGCACCGTGGCGCGCCTGCTGGTGGGGCTTTATGCGCCCACGCGCGGCGGGCTGAAGTTCGACGGGCAGGACGCGCACGCCGCCTTCAAGACCGCCGAAGGCCGCAAGCTGCGCCGGCGCATCCAGATGATCTTCCAGGACCCGTATGCGAGCCTCAACCCGCGCTGGATCGTGGAAGACATCATCGGCGAGCCGCTGCGCGAGCACGACATCCTCAGCGACAAGGCCGCGCTGCGCGAGCGCGTGGGCGAGCTGCTGAAGTCGGTCGGCCTCTCGCCGCTGGACATGAGCAAGTACCCGCACCAGTTCTCCGGCGGCCAGCGCCAGCGCATCTCCATCGCGCGCGCGCTCGCCACGCAGCCCGAGTTCCTGGTGTGCGACGAGCCCACTTCCGCGCTCGACGTGAGCGTGCAGGCGCAGGTGCTCAACATCATGAAGGACCTGCAGCGCGAGCAGGGCCTGACCTACCTCTTCATCTCGCACAACCTCGCCGTGGTGCGCCACGTGGCCGACCAGGTCGGCGTGATGTACCTGGGCCGGCTGGTCGAGGTGGCGGACAAGCAGGACCTGTTCTCGGCACCGCGCCATCCGTACACGCGCATGCTGCTGGACGCCATCCCGCAGATGAAGCAGACCGGCCGCGCCCGCACCCCGGTGCAGGGCGAGGTCCCGAACCCGCTGAACCCGCCCGCGGGCTGTGCCTTTCATCCGCGCTGCCCGCATGCGAATGCGCGCTGCTCGGCGGAGCGGCCGAAGCTCTCGAGCATCGGGGGCGTGCAGGTGGCCTGCCACGCGGTGGAAGAAGGGCGGCTGTGAGCGGGGCCGCCGTGATCGGCTGGCCTGAACACTTTCCGTATCGCCCGCACCTGCGTTTCTGCTCGCTGGGCAACGAGAACGTCGCGGAGGTCATGCAGAGCTTCCGCCTCGCCTGCGAGCGGCTCGGCTACACCACCAGCGTCGAGACAACGCCTAGCGTCGACAACGCCGACATCAACCTGTTCTTCTTCGCGATGGGGCTTTCGCTGCCATCCGACGAGGAACTGCCGCCCAACGCCATCGTCGTCAACTTCGAGCCTGCGCTGCCCCAGTTGCTGGAGCGCATGCCCGGCTACCGGCGCCTGCTCGAGCGCGCCTACGTGTGGGAATACAGCCTGGAGAACATGGCGCATCACCAGGCGCTGGGTATCCTCAGGTCCGACTACGTGCCGCTGAGCTTCGAGCCCCTGGCGACGCCGCTGGTGCCGGAGGCCCAAGTGCTGGACGACGCGCAGCAGGACATCGACGTCATCTTCTTCGGCGAAACCACGCCCCGGCGCCTGCAGGTGCTGGAAGCGCTGAAGTCCGCCGGGCTGCGCGTGGCCCATCCCTTCGGCACGCCATGGACGCCCGCGCAGCGCGATGCCCTGCTGCCGCGCGCCAAGGTCGGCCTGAACATGCGCAAGGACGACAGCACGGCCACAGCCGAGCTGCCGCGCCTGTCGATCCTGCTTCGCCATCGCAAGGCGGTGGTGTCCGAGCTGTATCCGCATTCGGAGATTCCTGCCGTGCTCAGGAGTGCGGTCGAAGGATGTGCGAAGGAAGAACTCGTCGTTCGGGTGCGCGCGCTGGTGGCCGATGCCCCGCGGCGGCGCGAGCTGGAAAGGGCTGGTCCGCGGGCGCTGGAAAGCCTGCCACCGCAGCACACGATTCTGGCTGGCACGATGCGCCGTTACCTCGCTGCCACGTCACAGCGGCTGGCGAGCCGCCGGGCGGTGGCGGCGACCGACCACGTCTCTAGGGGTTCCGTCCTGATGGTCACCCGCGACGATGCGGCCCATGTGGCGGACGCGCTCGATTCGATCGCAGCACAGACACTGGCTCCTCATCGCATCGTCGTGGTCGACGATGCTTCGTCTGACGGCACGGTGGCCGTGATTCGCGAGCGGATGAACTCCGATCCGCGCCTCGCAGGGCTTCGGCTGCTGCAGGCCCCCGAGCCGATGGGCCGGGCGGCGGCCGCGCAATGGGGCCTGTCGCAGGCAGAGGGCGACTGGCTCGCCCTCTGGTCTCCCGACGTGCGCGCGGAAGCGAACCGGTTGCAGGTGCAAGCCGCGTTCCTTCAGGGCTCGCCGGCCGTTGGCGCAATGGGGGCCTGGCAATCCTCCGGGGATGCCGGAATCCGGCGCCTGCCGGAGATGCACGGGCATATCCTGGCTGGCCTGCTGGCGCATATGCCATGCGAGCAGCCCTTGCAGATGGGCAGCCTGATGTTCTCGCTGCTCCGCATCAGGCAGCTTGGCCTGGGCTTCGATGCCACCTTCGGCCGCTTCGCATGGATGGGCCTGCTGATTGCGCTCGTCGCCGACGATGCCCTGCTGGCCAACCTGGACGTCGTGCTGGGGCGGGAACGGGGCATCGCGCCGGAAGCCCCGACCGAAGCCGACGTCGTCGCGCTCTTCCACGTCCGTGAACGGCTGCTGCCGCTGATCTTTCCGGGCCTCCCATCGGCCGATGCCCGCAGGCTCGCACGCCTCTACGGCCAGCATTGGGCGCCCGACGCATCCGACGCCACGGCCCTGCTGCGTGAGATGGCGTCGGCCTGCGAGCGGCATGAGGACGTCCACGTCGTGACCGCGCTGCGCCGCGAATGCCTGCGAGTGCTCGATGTGTACGCCGCGAACGGGCGCCTCCCGCCGGGCTATGTCGACGAACTGATGCGCGAACCGCTGCTGCGCGATTTCCTGGCGCCGCTGGGAGAGCGGCTGCTGTCGTTCGCGCCCGCGGAGAGCCTTTTGGTTTCATGAATAAAAGTGTGCGCAAAGGCACTGCCTCGCGCGCGAAACGGTTGCAGAGTCCGGCCATGCCACTGACGACGACGCTTTCAACTTCCGGATCGGGCCGCCGCGGCTTCCTGATGGGCACCGCGCTCGGTGCGACCGCGGTGCTGGCTTCGCTGGCCTGCAGCGTGCAGGCCGCGGGCACGGCCGGGCGCCGCATGCCGGTGATTTTCATAGGCCACGGCTCGCCGATGAACGCCATCACCGACAACGCCTTCACGCGCCGGCTGGCGGCGTGGGGCAGGGAGCTGCCGCGGCCGTCGGCGATCCTCAGCGTGTCGGCGCACTGGCTCAGCCGGGGCGCCACCGGGGTCGGCGTGCAGGAGCGGCCGAAGACGATCCACGACTTCGGTGGTTTTCCCCAGGCACTGTTCGACATCGAGTACCCCGCACCAGGTCATCCAGGGCTCGCCCGCGAGACCGTCGGGGTGGTGAAGCAGGCGCCGGTCATCGCCACCGACCAGTGGGGCCTGGACCACGGCACGTGGACGGTGCTGAACTACCTCTACCCCAAGGCCGACATTCCGGTGTTCCAGCTGAGCATCGACTACGACAAGCCTGCCGCCTTCCACTACGCAGTGGGGCGCGACCTGGCCGCGTTGCGCAACAAGGGCGTGCTGGTGATGGGCAGCGGCAACGTGGTTCACAACCTGCGCGCCACCGACCGTGGCACGCCGGACGGCCTGCGCGCGAGCCGGCCGTGGGCGCAGTCTTTCGACGATGCGGTGAAGTCGGCGCTCGCGGGCCGGGACGATCGGGCGCTGGTCGACTACGCGAAGCTGGAAGGCGCATCGACCGCGGTGGCGACGCCCGATCACTACTACCCGTTCCTCTACGCGCTGGGCGCCGCCGGAAGCAGCGAGCGCGCGAAGACGGTCTACGAGGGGTTCCAGTCGGGCACGCTCAGCATGCGTTGCCTGCAGTTCGGCTGAGCTTTGGCCCGGCTGGGGGCAGCGCTTACTGCTCCTCGCCCCACGAGAAGCCGTCGCGCGCGATCATCGCGCTCGATGCGCTCGGCCCCCAGGTGCCGGCCGCATAGGGACGCGGGCCGCCGTCCGACTCCCAGCTGTCGAGCAGCGGCTCGACCCAGCGCCATGCTTCTTCCTGCTCGTCGCTGCGCACGAACAGGTTCAGCCGGCCGTCGATCACGTCCAGCAGCAGGCGCTCGTAGGCGCCCACGCGCTCGGAGCCGAAGCGCTTGTCGAAGTCGAGGTCGAGCTGCACGGGCGCCAACTGCGCGGCCGTGCTCTGGTTGCCGTTGGTGCGCTGGCGGTTGTCCTGGGCCTGCGCGAGCATGTGCAGCTCCAGCCCGTCCTTGGGCTGCAGGTTGATCACCAGCTTGTTGACGTTGCCGGCCGGCGCGCGGTAGATGGCGTGCGGCGTGGGCCTGAAGTTGACCTCGATGCGCGCGTCGCGCGAGGCCAGGCGCTTGCCGGTGCGGATGTAGAAGGGCACGCCGGCCCAGCGCCAGTTGGCGATCTCGGTGCGCAGCGCCACGAAGGTCTCGGTGCGGCTGTCGGGGCTCACGCCCGGCTCGTCGCGGTAGCCCTGCACCCGCTCGCCGTAGGCCGTGCCGGCCGTGTACTGGCCGCGCACCGTGTGCAGGCCCAGGGTTTCGGGTGTCCAGGGCTTGAGTGCGCGCAGAACCTTGAGTTTTTCGTCGCGGATGGCGTCGGCGTGCGAGTTGATCGGCGGCTCCATGCCGATCGCGCACAGCAGCTGCAGCGCGTGGTTCTGCACCATGTCGCGCAGCGCGCCGGTCTGGTCGTAGAAGGCGCCGCGCTTTTCCACGCCCAGGTCTTCGGCGATGGTGATCTGGATGTTGGCGATGTGCTCGCGGCGCCAGATGGGCTCGAACAGCGCATTGCCGAAGCGCATCGCGAACAGGTTCTGCACCGAGGGCTTGCCGAGGTAGTGGTCGATGCGAAAGACCTGCTTCTCCTCGAGCACCTTGCCCACGGCGGAGTTGATGGCGCGGTTGGAGGCCAGGTCGTGGCCCAGCGGCTTCTCGAGCACGATGCGGGTGCGCGGGCCGTTCAGGCCGGCCGCGGCGATCTGCTCGACCACCTGGGTGAAGAGCGCCGGGGCGGTGGCCACGTACATCACGACCGTCTTGGCGTCGCGCTGCTTGAGCAGGTCGGCCAGGCGGGCGTAGTCGTCGGGCTTGGAGAGGTCCATGCGCAGGTAGTGCAGCATGGAGGCGAACTTCTTGAACTCCTCGGGCGAGGGCCGCTTGGCGCCTTCGACGGCGCTGAAGCGCGACTGGATCAGCTCCCGGTACTGGTCGTCCGACAGGTCGTCCCGCGCCACGCCGACGATGCGCCCGTCGGGTGGCAGGCTGCCGTGGCGGAATGCCTGGAACAGCGCGGGCATGAGCTTGCGCCACGCGAGATCGCCAGTACCGCCGAACAGAACGAGATCGAAGCTCATGAGAAAACTTTCCTTCCTTGTCTGAATGCCTGGCCAGGCCGCCCCGGTCGCGACTCCTCGTCGCAAAGGCGACTGCGCCACCCGCGATGGTACTTGTACGGATTCGCGAAGCCTGTACTAAAGCTACGCTGCCCGATGGCCGCGAGGCCTTTTTTTATTGCTCAGAGGAAGAGAGACCAGATGAACAAGAACAAGTTTCTTGCCGCGGCAGCGCTGCTGGGCCTGTCGGCCACGGCTTCGGCCCAGACCGTCAACGTGATCTGCTCGGTCCAGGCCGAATGGTGCAGCGTGATCTCGACGGTCTACGCCCGCACCACCGGCGTGCGCATCAACATGGCGCTCAAGGGCTCGGGCGAGGCCCTGGCCCAGCTGATCGCCGAGAAGGACAACCCCAAGACCGACGTCTGGTTCGGCGGCACTGGCGACCCGCACCTGCAGGCGGCCGAGCAGGGGCTCACCCTCGAATACAAGTCGCCCACGCTGCCGCAGCTGCACCCGTGGGCGCAGCAGCAGGCCAAGCAGTCGGGCTACAAGACGGTGGGCATCTACTCGGGCCCCCTGGGCTTCGGCTACAACCCCGAGCTGCTGGCCAAGAAGAAGCTGCCCGTGCCCAAGACCTGGGCCGACCTGCTCAAGCCCGAGTACAAGGGCGACATCCAGGTGGCCAACCCGGCTTCCAGCGGCACGGCCTACACCATGATCGCCACGCTGGTGCAACTCATGGGCGAGGACAAGGCCTTCGACTACCTGAAGGCCCTGCACAAGAACGTCGGCCAGTACACCCGCTCGGGCACCGGCCCGATCAAGGCGGTGGCGCGCGGCGAGACGGCCGTGTCGATCAGCTTCGTGCACGACGGCCCGGGCGAGAAGATGCAGGGTTTCCCGGTCGAGACCATCACGCCCAGCGACGGCACCGGCGCCGAGATCGGCTCCATGAGCATCGTCAAGGGCGCGCGCAACCTCGACGCCGCCAAGAAGTTCTACGAATGGGCGCTCACGCCCGCCGCGCAGGAACTGGGCGCCGCCAACAAGCAGTTCCAGCTGCCGAGCAACGTGAACGCCAAGCTCGATCCGCGCATTCCCGACTTCAAGAAGATCAAGTTCATCAACTACGACTACGCCAAGTACGGCGCCAGCGCCGAGCGCCGCCGCCTGATCGCGCGCTGGGAGAAGGAAGTCAACTCGCTGCCGCGCTAAGTGAAAGCGGGTGCTATCGACGCGGGCGCGCCGGCCAATCCGGCATCGCTCGCCGCGGCCCGGCGCTCGCAGCGCTGGGTTCGGGCGTGGATCGCTCTGGGCTTCGCGGCCTACCTGCTGCTGCCCTGGTATGCGATCCAGGATTCGACCTGGTACGAGGCCGTTCCGCAGGTCTTCGGCCAGGGGGAGGGCGCCAACGGGCTGATGCAGGCCGCCACGCAGGGCCGCGTCTGGCTCTTCGTGGGCCTGGCCGGCCTGCTGCTGTGCGCCGTGGGCGCGTGGCTTCCGGCCGGCAGGACGCAGGGGCGCTGGCTGCTGGCCGGCGGCCTGATCGGCGCGCTGGGGCTCGCCGCTACCGGCTTCACCATCGGCGCGCGCGGCTGGAGCGTGGCCGTGCTCAACGCGCAGTTCGGCGAGCTGGCGGTCAGCCAGTTCGGCATCGGCGCGGGCGGCTTCGTGGCGCTCACGGCGCTGGTGCTGCTGGCGGCCTTCGGCATCGCGCGGCTGGGGCTCTTCAAGGGCGACCTGTTCGTGTCCGCCGCGGTGGTCGGCTGCGGCGTGCTGATGGCGCTGTTCATCGCATACCCGGTGAGCAAGGCGCTGTCGGGCGCTTTCTTCGATGAAGACGGGCAGTGGTCGGCCGCCGCCTTCTTCGCTCGCGTGTTCACCGAGCGCATCTGGGGGCTGGGCTGCCTTGCGGGCGGCGTGCGTTGTGGCGTGGCCTGGAACACGCTGGTGCTTGCGCTGCTCACGGCCGCCGGAACCACCTTCCTCGGCACGCTGATGGCGCTGATGGCCGAGCGCGGCAGCAAGCGCGGGCAGGGCGCGCTGCGGGTGCTGGCGCTGCTGCCGATCATCACGCCGCCCTTCGTTGTGGGGCTGGGTTTGATCCTGCTCTTCGGCCGCGCGGGCATCGTCAACCAGGTGCTGGAGAGCGCCTTCGGCATCGAGCCCACGCGCTGGTTCTACGGCATGCCGGGCGTGCTGGTGGCGCAGCTCTTCGCCTTCACGCCCATCGCCTTCATGATCATGCGCGGCGTGGTGCAGGGCATCGCGCCCAGCCTGGAGGAGGCCGCGCAGATGCTGCGCGCCGACCGCCGCCGGGCCTTCTTCACCATCACGCTGCCGCTGCTGAAGCCCGGGCTGGCCAACGCCTTCCTGGTGGGCTTCATCGAGAGCATCGCCGACTTCGGCAACCCGGTGGTGGTGGGCGGGCAGTTCTCGGTGCTGTCGACCGACATCTTCTTCGCCATCGTCGGCGCGCAGTACGACCAGGGCCGCGCGGCCTCGCTGGCCTGGGTGCTCACGCTCTTCGCGCTCGGCGTTTTCGCGCTGCAGCGCGGCCTTCTGGGCAAGCAGAACTACACCACCGTCAGCGGCAAGGGCGATGCCGGCATTCCGATGGCGCTGCCCGACGGCGTGCGCCGCACCATCCTTTGCATCGCCGGACCGTGGATCGCGTTCACCGCCGTGGTCTACCTGTTCGCCTTCGCCGGCGGCTTCGTGCAGACCTGGGGGCGCGACTACACCTTCACGCTGAACCACTTCAAGACGGCGTTCTCGCTCGAATGGGGGCAGTTCGGGCTGGTGTGGGCGGGTACCGCATGGAACTCGCTGCTCACCACGCTCAAGCTGGCGGGCATCTCGGCGCCCATCACCGCGGCGCTGGGCCTGCTCATCGCCTGGCTGCTGGCGCGCAACGAGTTCAGGGGGCAGGGCCTCTTCGAGTTCGGCGCGCTGCTGGCCTTCGCGATTCCGGGCACGGTGCTGGGCGTGAGCTACATCCTGGCCTTCAATGTGCCGCCCTTCGAGCTCACCGGCACCGGGCTGATCATCGTGCTGTGCTTCATGTTCCGGAACCTGCCGGTGGGCGTGCGCGCCGGTACGGCGGCCTTCAAGCAGCTCGACCGCTCGCTGGACGAGGCCTCGCTGATGCTGCGCGCATCGACCTCGCAGACGCTCTTCCGGGTGGTGCTGCCGCTGCTGAAGCCGGCGCTGGTGGCCGCGCTGGTCTACAGCTTCGTGCGCGCGATGACGACGGTGAGTGCCGTGATCTTCCTGGTCACGGCCGAGAACGAGCTCGCCACCACCTACATCATCGGCCGCGTGGGCAACGGCGACTACGGCATCGCGCTGGCGTACTGCACGGTGCTGATGATCCTGATGTCGCTGGCCATCGCGCTGGTGCAGTGGGTGGTCGGCGAGCGCAGGCTGGGACGGCGCGGCACCGCGCCGGTGTTGACCCAGTGAATACGGGCAGCCGAACGCAGAGGTCGCAGAAGTTGCGCAGAAGTCGCGAAAGGAACATCCAGAAATTTCCTTTGGTTTTCTTTTGCGACTTCTGCGCAATCTTCGCGACTTCTGCGTTCTGAAATTTGGGGTTCTGACTTCATGAGCAACGGCATCGAATTCCGCAACGTCACCAAGCGCTACGGCGCAGACAAGAACGCGCCGCTGGCCGTCAAGGGCATCAGCTTCGAGGTGCCCGAGGGCACGCTCACCACCATCCTCGGCCCCTCGGGCTGCGGCAAGACGACCACGCTGCGCATGATCGCGGGGCTCGAGTCGCCCACCTCGGGGTCGATCCTGATGGGCGGGCGCGACGTCACCACGCTGGGGCCGGCCGAGCGCAACGTGAGCATGATGTTCCAGAGCTACGCGCTCTTCCCGCACATGAACGTGATCGAGAACGTGGCCTACGGGCTGCGCATGAGCGGCGTGAAGAAGGAGGAGGCCGCGGCGCGGGCGCGCGAAGCGCTGCGCGGCGTGGGGCTGGTCGGCTTCGACGAGCGGCTGCCCAGCGAGCTTTCGGGCGGCCAGCAGCAGCGGGTGGCGCTGGCGCGCGCGCTGGTGCTGGAGCCGGCGGTGCTGCTGTTCGACGAGCCGCTGTCGAACCTCGACGCCCGGCTGCGCCGCGAGATGCGCGAGGAGATCCGCGCGCTGCAGCAGCGGCTGAAGCTGACTGTGGCCTACGTCACGCACGACCAGAGCGAGGCGCTGGCGGTGAGCGACCAGATCATCGTGATGGACCACGGCGTGATCGCCCAGCGCGGTACGCCCGAGCAGCTCTACGGCCGGCCCGAGAGCGAGTTCGTCGCCGGTTTCATGGGCGAGGCGATGGTGTTCCCGGCGGTGGCCGAGGCCGACGGCAGCGTGGCGCTAGGCCCCCTGCGCCTGCAGCCGCGCTATGCGGTGGCGCCCGGCACGGTGAAGGTGGCGGTGCGGCCGGAGGCGTGGCAGATCGGTGCTCCGGGTGGCTTGCCGGCCACGCTTCGCAAGGCCGCCTACCTCGGCAGTTTCTACGAATACGGCTTCGACACCACCCTGGGGCCGGTCTTCGTGGTGTCGACCGACCTGTCCAGCCCGCTGGCGGCCGGCGCGCAGACCACCCTGTCCCTGGGAGCCCATGGCGTGAGCGTGGTGCCCGGCGCATGAAACAATGGGGCCATGAACGTGGTTTTCGACCTGGGCGCCGTGCTGTTCGCATGGGAGCCCACCCGGCTGGTACAGGCCCATCTCGCTCCACACGCACCCACTGAAGCCGCCGCGGCGGCCATGGGCCGCGCGCTCTTCCATCACGACGATTGGACCAGCTTCGACTGCGGCACCCGCACGCTGGCCGATTCCATCGCCCGCATGTCGGCCCGGCTGGCGCTGCCGCCGGAACCGCTTTTCGCCATGCTCGACGGGCTGGGCGAGCGGCTGGAGCCGATCGGCGTCACCGTCGAGATGCTCGAACAGCTGATCGCCCACCGCGACGCCGGTCAGCCGCTGCGGCTGTACTACCTGTCGAACATGCCCTCGCCTTATGCCCGTGCCATCGAGCGCCGGCATGCCTTCATGGGGCGCTTCGACGGCGGCGTGTTCTCGGGGGACGTGAAATTCCTCAAGCCAGAGCGCGAGATCTACGAGGTTCTGGCGACGCGCCATGCGCTCGATCCGGCGCAGACCGTGTTCATCGACGACTCGGCCGCCAACGTCGAGGCGGCGCGCGCCTTCGGCTGGCACGCCATCCACTGCACCTCGCCGGCCATGCTGCCCTCGCAGCTGCAGCGCTACCTGCCGGTCAGCGTCACATTGCCGGTGTCGAACCCCAGGCTGCGGGCGTAGTCCAGCTCGGCCTGCAGCACCGCGTCTTCCAGGCGCGGTGCGCGCGAGAGCACCCAGAGGTACTTGCGGTCGGGCGTGCCGACCAGAGACACCTGGTAGTCGCGGTCCAGCTTCAGGATCCAGTAGTCGCCCCAGACCATCGGCAGCCATCCCAGCCAGGCCGGGGCGAAGCGCACTTCGAGGCGGCCCGCGCCGGGCTGTCCTGCCACCGGCACCACGCGGGCCGTGCCGACGGCCTCGTCGAAATTCCCGTCGTCCCGCAGGCAGCGGTTGCGCACCTGCACCGTGCCATCGGGCTGGGGCGTGTATTCGGCGCTCACCGGGCCCGCGCATTGCTTCTGGAAGCGGTTCGGCAGGCGGGCCTGTTCGTGCCAGATGCCGGCATAGCGCTGCAGGTCGACGGGTGCCACCACCTGCAGCGGCGCGCGCATCAGCGGGGCGCCGTCCGCGGGGCCCGCGGGCTGGGCACGCGCCGTGCGTGCGGCACTCAGCGCGAACCACGTTGCCACCCCGCCCACGACGAAGGCCGTGGCCATCGCGCCGATCGCATGGCTGGTGCGGCGGTCGTCGAAGGGCCTGACGTTGGCGGGAGGTCGGCGAGTGGTCATGAGGGCTCCTGAAGGGAAAGACTTTGCGTCTGCTGAAACGAAACTGCTGAAGACATTCGCAGTACGGCAAAGCCTAGCCGCGCGGCGGGCGCCGGGCCGTCAGCCACGGACCACAGGCGCTGTAGGGCGCCAAGGGGAGAGCCAGGGGACACCAGCGGGGGCGGAAACCGCAGAAGAAACCGACAACCCCACTCGGCTCAGGCCGATGGAGCCGCGCGGAAACCCGTGCTACGGTGCGCATGAAAACATCGGCCGACGCGCAACTGCGTGCAGGTCTTGTCACAACCGGCACAGGATAATGATTTCATGAACCAACTCGATGCACTCCGCCAGTGGACCACCGTTGTCGCCGACACCGGTGACTTCAAACAGCTCAGCATTTCCAAGCCGCAGGACGCGACCACCAATCCGTCGCTGATCCTCAAGGCCGTGCAGAAGCCCGAGTACCGGCCTCTGCTCGACGAGACCGTGAAGAAGCACGCAGGCAAGCCGCTCGACGAAGTCATCGACCGCTTGCTGGTGCGCTTCGGCACCGAGATCCTCTCCATCATCCCGGGCCGCGTCTCCACCGAGGTCGATGCCCGCCTGTCCTTCGACACGGCCGCGACCGTCGCGCGCGGCGAGCGCATCGTGGCGCTGTACAAGGCCGAAGGCATCGACACCGAAAAGCGCCTGCTCATCAAGGTGGCCTCCACCTGGGAAGGCATCGAGGCCGCGCGCCAGCTTGAGCGCAAGGGCATCCGCACCAACCTGACGCTGCTGTTCTCCTTCGCGCAGGCCGTGGCCTGCGGCGCGGCGGGCGTGCAACTGATCTCGCCCTTCGTGGGCCGCATCTACGACTGGTACAAGAAGTCGGCCGGCGCCAACTGGAACGAGGCGGAGAGCGCCGGTGCCAACGACCCCGGCGTGAAGTCGGTGCGCCAGATCTATGCCTACTACAAGCAGCACGGCATCAAGACCGAAGTGATGGGCGCGAGCTTCCGCAACGTGGGGCAGATCAAGGCCCTGGCCGGCTGCGACCTGCTGACCATCAGCCCCGAGCTGCTGGCGGAGCTGGCCGCGAGCAACGAGCCGCTGCAGCATGCGCTCGACCCCAAGGCCACCGGCGCCGACATCGCCAAGGTCAGCTACGACGAGGCGAGCTTCCGCTTCGCGCTCAATGAAGACGCCATGGCCACCGAGAAGCTGGCCGAAGGCATCCGCGCCTTCGCGGCCGACGCCGTGAAGCTCGAGAAGCTCATGCAGGAAAGCGGCAAGTAAAGATGGCCATGACCCTTCGCTGCGACCGCGCGCCGTCCTGGACGCAACTGCAGGCCGGCTTCGACACCGCGGGTCGCCAGTTCGACCTGCGTCATGCCTTCGTGGAAGACGCCGGCCGCTTCGAGCGCTTCAGCCAGGAGGCACCCTTCGTGTTCGCCGACCTGTCGAAGAACCTGATCGACGCGCGCACCGAGGAACTGCTCTTCAAGCTGGCGCGCGAATGCGGCCTGGAAGCGCATCGCGACGCCATGTTCGCCGGCGAGCACATCAATAACACCGAAGACCGCGCCGTGCTGCACACGCTGCTGCGCGCGCCGGCCGACGCGCCCACGGGTCCGAAGACGGCCAGCGAGCTGCGCGAAGTGCATGCCACGCTCGACGCGATGCTGGCTTATGCAGAGAAGGTGCGCGCCGACCACACGATCACCGACGTGGTCAACATCGGCATCGGGGGCTCCGATCTCGGCCCGCAGATGGCGGTGCTGGCGCTGGCCGAATTCGCCGCGCCGGGCAAGCGCTTCCACTTCGTCTCGAACGTCGATGGCCACGAACTGGCCGGCGTGCTGCAGGGCCTGGCGCCCGAGCACACGCTGTTCCTCATCGCCTCGAAGACCTTCACCACCGCCGAGACGATGACCAACGCGCAATCGGCCAGGCGCTGGTACGAGCAGTCGGGCGGCACCGACATCGCAGGCCACTTCGCCGCGCTCACCACCAACGTGGAAGCGGCGAAGAAGTTCGGCATCGACACCACCTTCGGCTTCTGGGACTGGGTCGGCGGGCGCTATTCGCTGTGGTCGGCCATCGGCCTGCCGATCGCGCTGGCGATCGGTGCCGAGGGCTTCCGCCGGCTGCTGGCAGGCGCGCATGCGATGGACGAGCACTTCCGCACCGCGCCGCTGGAGCGCAACCTGCCGGTGCGCCTCGGGCTGCTCGATGTCTGGTATCGCAACTTCCACAAGTTCACGAGCCGCAGCATCGCGCCGTACCACAGCGCGTTGAAGCGCGTGCCGGCCTACCTGCAGCAGCTCGAGATGGAAAGCAACGGCAAGCAGGTCGACGCAGGCGGCAAGCCGCTGGCCTTCGGCACCTCGCCGGTGCTGTGGGGCGAGCCCGGCACCAACGGCCAGCACGCCTATTTCCAGATGCTGCACCAGGGCACCGACGTGACGCCGCTCGAGTTCGTGGCGGTGCGCGATGCCTCCCACGACCTCGAAGGCCATCACCCCAAGCTGCTGGCCAATGCGCTCGCGCAGGCGCAGGCGCTGATGGTGGGCAAGCTCGACGAGGGCGGCCACAGGAACTTCCCCGGCAACCGGCCGAGCAGCTTCTTCGTGTTCGAGAAGCTCACGCCCGAGGCGCTGGGTGCGTTCCTCGCGATGTACGAGCACCGCGTGTTCACCAGCGGCGCGCTGTGGGGCATCAACAGCTTCGACCAGTGGGGCGTGGAGCTCGGCAAGGTGCTCGCCAAGGACATCGAGCCGCGCCTCGCATCGGGCGACATCACGGGGCTCGATGCCTCCACCGCGGGGCTGCTGAAGCGGCTCGGAAGCTGATCGAGGGCCGCGGGAAAAGCGATTTCGGAGCCTTTTGTTTTAAGCCAGGCTATGGCTTCCGGCTGTATTTGCCGTTGAAAGACGCATCGATATGATGGCCCCGGGAAATTTCCCTGGGACCAATCACAAAAGAGGAGTCGAACAATGGATTTTCAAACAGCGGTCAAGACCTGCTTCAACAAGTACGCCGATTTCAACGGCCGTGCATCGCGTTCCGAGTACTGGTGGTTCGTGCTGGCCGAGGTGATCGTTCTGATCGTCGCCAGCCTCATCCACCAGTACGTCTACGGCATCGCGGCCCTGGCCTTCCTGCTGCCCGCGCTGGCAGTGGGCGCCCGCCGCCTGCATGACATCGGCAAGAGCGGCTGGCTCCAGCTCCTGATGATCATCCCGATCGTCAACCTCGTGCTGATCTACTTCTACGTCCAGCCTTCGCAGCCCGCGTCCAACAACTACGGCGAAGCGCCGGTTGTCTCTGCCTGAGTCTTCCGGGTTTTCAATGCAAGAGGGCCGCGCAAGCGGCCCTTTTCTTTTTGCCTCGCTTCGTGCGATGCGTCAGGCCGCCACCGCCTGTGCCTGCTCGCGCACGGGCGCGCCGCTGGCCATGCGCACGCACAGGTCGAATGCCTGCTGCAGCCCCTCGATCTTCGCGATGCCCTTGCCCGCGATGTCGAATGCGCTGCCGCTGGCCGAGGTGGCCACCGGCACCGGCAGGCCACCGTGCAGCGTCACGCCCTGCTCGAATCCCATGAGCTTCATCGCGATCTGGCCCTGGTCGTGGTACATCGACACCACAGCATCCACGTCGCCGCGCCGCGCACCGATGAACACCGTGTCGGGCGAGAAGGGGCCGCGCGCATCGAGGCCCTCGGCGCGCAGCCGCTCGATGGCGGGCGCGATGATCTCGATCTCCTCCACGCCGATGGAGCCGCCGTCGCCCGCGTGCGGGTTGAGCCCGGTCACCGCGATGCGCGGATGCGCCACGCCCGCGCGCCGCAAGGCGCTGGCGATGATCTTCACCGCGTCGCTCACGCCCTGCATCGTGATGTGGCTGGCCACGTCCTTCAGCGGAATGTGCGAGGTCACGCGCGATGTCCACAGCGAGCCGGTGAGGTTGAACTCGCAGACGAAGCCTTCCACCGCGAAGCGCTCCTGCATGTAGCGCAGCTCGTCCTCGTGCACCAGGCCGCCCAGGCGCAGCGAATGCTTGTTGAGCGGCGCGAAGAGGATGCCTTCGGCCTGCTCGCGCCGAACCGCCAGCGTGGCCAGCTCCAGCGCCTCGAACGAGGCCAGGCCCGAGCGTTCGTTCGATTCGCCGAGCACCGGCTCGTGGCCCTCCATCCAGTCCATGGCGAGGAGCGTGGGGCGCCCGTCCTCGAAGCGCACGGCATCGAGGCTGTCGACCCGCAGCGGGTTCAGCTTTTCGCCCGCGATGCGCTCGCCGGACGCGAGCACGACCGGGTCGGCGATCAGCAGCACGCGCGCGGCGTCGAGATTGCGCTGCCGCGCGAGCAGCTTCACCGCCATCTCGGGGCCGATGCCGCTTGGGTCGCCGAGCAGCACGGCGATGCGCGGCTTGGCGGAACTCGTGCCTGAAGTCTTGGGGGAGGGGAGGGACATGGTGTCGGTCGGATACGGTTGAAGGGCAGGGAGAAAAGAGAAGGAATCAAGAGAAGGAACCGGCCGCCTCATTCGGCCTTGATGTTGGCGTCGCGCACGAGCTGGCCGTAGTGGTCGAACTCCTGCCGGTTCATCGCCGCGAAGGGTTCGCCGGTCAGGCCACCGGGCTCGCCGCCCAGCGCCTTGATGCGCGTCTGCACGTCGGCCAGCTTCAAGGTGCGCGAGAGCTCGGCGCTCAGCCGCTCCACCGCGGGGCGCGGCGTGCCGGCCGTGACGTAGAGGCCATACCAGGTGGACACGTCGGCGCCCTTGATGCCCTGTTCGGCCAGCGTGGGCACGTCGGGCAGCTCGGGCGAGCGCTGCGGCGCGCTCACCGCCAGCGCGCGGAACTTGCCGGCCTTGATCTGGCCCATGGCCGAGGAGGTGCTGTCGAACATCATGTCGACCTCGCCCGCGATGATGTCGACGTGCGCCTGCGAGCTGCCCTTGTAGGGCACGTGGATCGACTTCATGCCCGTGGCCAGGTTGAAGGCCTCGCCGCCCACGTGCTGCGTGCTGCCGATGCCGGAAGAGGCGTACTTGAAGCCGCCGGGCTTCGCGGCCATGGCCGCCACCAGGTCCTTCACCGACCTGTAGGGTGAATTGGCGGACACGACCAGCACGTTGGGCATCACGGCCACCAGGCCCACAGGCTGCAGGTCTTTCAGCGGGTCGTACTTGAGCTTGAGGATGTGCGGTGCCACCGCCTGTGCCGTGTTGGTGGCCAGCAGCAGCGTGGCGCCATCTGCCGGCGCTCGGGCCGTGAGCTCGCCCGCGATGGTGTTGGAGGCGCCCGGCCGGTTCTCGACCACCACGGGCTGCTTCAGCGCGGGCGAGAACTTGTCGGCCAGCACGCGCGCCAGGATGTCGGTGCCGCCGCCGGGGGAGGCGCCGACCATGATGCGCATCGGCTTGTCGGGATAGGCCGGCTGCTGTGCGCCGGCTGGCGCCGCCGTGAGCAGCATGGTGGCCGCCAACCCTGCCGCGCGAGCGAGAAAAGAGGGCTTCATCGGGTCTGTCTCCTGCTTGTAGTGGGGCTAGCGTACGGAGCATCGTCCGCGCGATCCAATCGAAAAAGCCTGCGGATCCATATACTTTTGTGCATGACCCAAGGCCCCTCCGACGCCTCGCTGATGCTCCTCGTGCGGCCGCGCCAGCTGCTGCTGCTGGCCCGGCTCGACACCCATCGCCACCTCGGCCGGGCGGCCGAAGCCATGAACATCAGCCAGCCGGCGGCCACCAAGCTGCTGCAGCAGCTGGAGGATTCGCTCGGCGAAAAGCTCTTCGAGCGCCTGGCGCGCGGCATGGAGCCCACGCCCTACGGCGAGATCCTGATCCGCTACGCCCGCCGCGTGCTCAGCGACTTCGGCACCGCCCGCGAGGAGATGCTGGCCCTGCGCTCGGGCCTCAGCGGCGCACTGCGCGTGGGCAGCGTGCCGGGCGCGGTGCCGCAGCTGCTGGCGCCGGCGCTGGTGGAATACCACCGCCGGCACCCGCAGGTGGCGGTGTCGGTGGTGGTCGAGACCAGCGACGTGATCCAGGCGCAGTTGGAGCAGGGTGATGTCGATTTCGTGCTGGGCCGCCTCACCGACGGCCACGACGAGGCGAAGTACGCGAGCGTGCCGCTCCTGGGCGAGTCGCAGGTGGTGGTGGTGCGCGCGGCCCACCCGGTGTTCGAGCGCGGCACCGTCACGCTGGCCGAGATGGCGGGCTGGTCGTGGGTGCTGCAGCCGCCGGGCTCGCCGCAGCGCGGGCGCTTCGAGGCGGCGATGCGCGAGGCGGGCATACGGGAGCGGCTGGACATCATCGAAACGGCATCGCCCATTGCCATCACCGCCTTGCTGGAGAACTCCGACATGGCGGCCGTGATGCCCGCCTCGCAGGCCGGCCACTACGCCCGTCTCGGCGTGCTGCGCGTGGTGCCGGTGGAACTGCCGGTGCGTGTGCCGCCGATCTGCCTGATCACCCGCACCGACCGGGCGCTGTCGCCCGCGGCGGCGCAGCTGCGGCGCCAGCTGCTGGGCGGCGCCTGAAGCCTTTGTGCTGCTGTTTTCCATGCTGTATTGCGTTAACTAGGGAATTCACTAGCCAACTGGTGCATGAAAGTACTGGTGATGGCGGCGGCAGTACCAAAACCGAAGGCGTGCTTCTCCAGAATTCGCGGCACGGCGACCCGACAGGAACAGGGCGTCGCTCACCTCTAGGAGACAAACATGAAGCGTTTTCTGAAAGCGGGCCTCGTCCTCGCACTGATCGGTACGGGCGTCGTCTCGCAGGCCGCCACCGAGCTCGTGATCGCGACCGTGAACAACGGCCACATGATCGAGATGCAGAAGCTCACCCCCTTCTTCGAGAAGGCCAACCCCGACATCAAGCTCAAGTGGGTGACGCTGGAGGAAGGCACGCTGCGCCAGCGCGTGACCACCGACATCGCCACCAAGGGCGGCCAGTTCGACGTGATGACCATCGGCCTGTACGAGACGCCGATCTGGTCGAAGAAGGGCTGGCTCAAGCCCATCGCCACCGACGCCGCCTACGACGTGGACGACTTGCTGCCCGCCATCCGCGACGGCCTGTCGAACGAGGGCAAGCTCTATGCAGCGCCCTTCTACGGCGAGAGCTCCATGCTCATGTACCGCAAGGACCTGGCCGACAAGGTGGGCGTGAAGTTCCCCGAGCAGCCCACCTGGGCGCAGGTGAAGGAGTTCGCCGACAAGGCCAACGACCCGAAGGCGGGCGTCTACGGCATGTGCCTGCGCGGCAAGCCGGGCTGGGGCGACAACATGGCCTTCCTGACCACGCTGGTCAACACCAACGGCGGCCAGTGGTTCGACATGCAGTGGAAGCCGCAGATCGACACCAAGCCCTGGAAGGACGCGATCACCTTCTACGTCGACCTGATGAAGAAGGACGGCCCTCCGGGCGCCTCGGCCAACAGTTTCAACGAGAACCTCGCGCTCTTCAACGAAGGCAAGTGCGCGGCCTGGGTGGACGCGACCATCGCGGCCTCTTTCATCAGCGACCCGAAGCAGTCGAAGGTGGCCGACAAGGTGGCCTTCGCGCAGGCGCCCACCGCCGCCACGCCCAAGGGCGCCAACTGGCTGTGGTCGTGGAACCTCGCCATCCCGGCCAGCTCGACCAAGGACGAGGCGGCACAGAAGTTCATCAAGTGGGCCACGTCGAAGGACTACATCGCCCTCGTGGCCAAGGAAACCGGCTGGGCCTCGGTGCCGACCGGCACGCGCAAGTCGACGTATGCGAACCCCGAGTTCCAGAAGGTCGCCAAGTTCGCGGCGGCCGAGAAGAAGGCGATCGACAGCGCGAACCTGACGGACAGCACGCTGCCGAAGTCGCCATACGTGGGCGTGCAGTACGCGGCCATTCCCGAGTTCCAGGCGATCGGCGTGGCGGTGGGGCAGCAGATGAGTGCGGCGCTGTCGGGCAAGGTCACTGTGGACCAGGCGCTGAAGACTTCGCAGACGGCGGCGGAACGTGAGATGAAGAAAGCGGGCTACTACAAGTAAGCCGCTTTCTTACCCTCTCCCCTCGGGGAGAGGGCAGGGTGAGGGGGGCGGCGTGCCCACCGCATGTGTCGCATGCCCTCACCCCAACCCTCTCCCGCAAGCGGGAGAGGGGGCAACAGCCCCCAGAGAGGAACACACAATGAAAAGACTCCTGCCACGCGCCCTCATGGCGCCCGCCGTGCTCACGCTCTTCCTCTGGATGATCGTGCCGCTGGTGATGACGTTGTACTTCTCGTTCGTGAACTACAACCTCATGCAGCCCGGCGAGCGCACCTTCGCGGGCATCGAGAACTTTCACTACTTCATCACCGACCCCGACTTCTGGCCGGCCACGTGGAACACGCTGCTGCTGATCGGCAGCGTGATCGTCATCACGGTGGTGCTGGGCGTGCTGCTCGCGCTGCTGGTGAACGAGCCCTTCCCGGGGCGCGGCATCGTGCGGGTGCTGCTGATCTCGCCCTTCTTCGTCATGCCCGCTGTCAACGCGCTGCTGTGGAAGCACATGATGATGAACCCCATCTACGGCATCCTGGCCGACGTGTGGCGCGCCTTCGGCGCCGAGCCTGTCGACTGGCTCACCGACGTGCCGCTGCTGTCGGTGATCATCATGGTGGCCTGGCAGTGGCTGCCCTTTGCCTGCCTGATCTTCATCACCTCGCTGCAGTCGCTCGACCGCGAGCAGATGGAGGCCGCGCGCATGGACGGCGCGAGCGCCATCCAGCGCTTCTTCTATCTCACCATTCCCCACCTCGCGCGTCCGATGGCGGTGGTGATCATGATCGAGATGATCTTCCTGCTCAGCGTGTTCGCCGAGATCGCCATCACCACCAACGGCGGCCCGGGCAACGAGAGCACGAACATGACCTACATGATCTTCAAGCAGTCGCTCATGAACTTCGACGTGGGCGTGGCCTCGGCGGGCGCGCTGTTCGCGGTGGTGCTGGCCAACATCGTGGCCGTGTTCCTCATCCGCATCATCGGCAAGAACCTCGATTGAGGGAGCGCACACCATGCAACAGACACAAGCTCCCAGCAACTTCCTGCCGCAACTGCTGCGCACCGTCGGTGCGTGGGCCGTCGCGCTGCTGCTGTTCTTCCCGCTCGGCTGGCTTTTCCTCACGGCCTTCAAGACGGAGCTGCAGGCGATCCATGTACCGCCGCTCTTCATCTTCGAGCCCACGCTCGACAACTTCGGCGAGGTGCAGCGCCGCAGCGACTACCTGCTGTATGCGCGCAACTCGCTCATCACGAGTCTCGGCTCGACCATCCTGGGCCTGCTGATCGCGGCGCCAGCCGCGTACTCGATGGCCTTCTTCCGCACGAAGAAGACGCGCGACATCCTGATGTGGATGCTCTCCACCAAGATGATGCCGGCCGTGGGCGCGCTGGTGCCGATCTACGTGATCGCGCAGACCGCGGGCCTCTTGGATTCGCTCACCGCGCTGACCATCGTGTTCACGCTGTCGAACCTGCCGATCATGGTGTGGATGCTCTACAGCGCCTTCAAGGACATCCCGCCCGAGATCCTGGAGGCCGCGCGCATGGACGGCGCCAGCCTCTGGACCGAGTTCCGCCACGTGGTGATGCCGCTGTCGGTGGGCGGGCTCGCATCCACCGGCCTGCTGTGCCTGGTGCTGAGCTGGAACGAGGCCTTCTGGGCGCTCAACCTCAGCTCGGCCAAGGCCGGCACGCTGGCCACGCTCATCGCCTCCTACTCCAGCCCCGAGGGCCTGTTCTGGGCCAAGCTGTCGGCCGCCTCGCTGATGGCCATCGCGCCCATCGTGGTGTTCGGCTGGTTCAGCCAGAAGCAACTGGTGCAAGGCCTCACCTTCGGCGCCGTGAAATGAACACCCCCAGTCTTCGCGCACTGCGTGCCGCTTCGCCAACCCCCTCGAGGGGGCGCCGCGCGCTTTCGAACAACGTCGGCGCATCGCTCGCCTGCTGGCAAAACATCAAGGAGTCGTGAATGGCCTACCTCGAACTCAAGAACATCAAGAAGAGCTTTGGTGAAGTCAACATCATCAAGGGCGTCGACCTGCAGATCCAGAAGGGCGAGTTCATCGTCTTCGTCGGGCCCTCGGGCTGCGGCAAGTCGACGCTGCTGCGGCTGATCGCGGGGCTGGAGCCGATCACCAGCGGCAACCTGCTGCTGGACGGCAAGGACATCACCTGGGCACCCTCGGGCAAGCGCGACCTCGCGATGGTGTTCCAGAGCTACGCGCTCTATCCGCACATGAGCGTGTACGACAACATGTCCTTCGCGCTCAAGCTGGCGGGCGTCTCCAAGAGCGAGATCAAGACCAAGGTGGAGTACGCGGCGAAGACGCTGAACCTCACGCAGTACCTCGACCGCACGCCCAAGGACCTCTCCGGCGGGCAGCGCCAGCGCGTGGCCATCGGCCGCGCCATCGTGCGGGCGCCGAAGGTGTTTCTGTTCGACGAGCCGCTGTCGAACCTCGACGCCGCACTGCGCGGCAACACGCGCGTGGAGATCCACAAGCTGCACCGCGCGCTGGGCGCGACCACCATCTACGTGACGCACGACCAGGTCGAGGCCATGACGCTGGCCGACCGCGTGGTGGTGCTGAAGGACGGGCTCATCGAGCAGGTCGGCACGCCGCTGGAGCTGTACGACCGCCCGGCCAACCAGTTCGTGGCGCAGTTCATCGGCATGCCGTCGATGAACATGGTGGCGGCGAACGCCATTCCTTCCTTTTCCGCCGCGACCGGCGGCAGGCTGCCCGCCGACGGCTTCCTGGGCGTGCGCCCCGAGGGGCTGCGCGTGCATCCGAAGCAGGGCGCGCCGGTGACCGACGTGCTCGGCCGCGTCGAGCTGGTCGAGGCGCTGGGTGCCGACACGCTGATCCACGTCGACGTGGCCGGCGTGCCGCTGATCGCGCGGCAGAACGACCGCACGCCGCTGCAGGCCGGCGACGACGTGGCCGTGGAGCTCGATCCGTCGGTGCTGCATCTCTTCAACCGCGAGGGCCGCTCGGTCGCCGCGTGACCTGACCCATCTACTCCTGTCCACCGTCTTTTCAACGGACCTTCTCGTGACCATTGCGCAAACTCCACCGGCTCTCTCCGAGTTCACGGTGCTCCATCTCGGCCTGGGCTCGTTCCACCGTGCCCACCAGGCCGTGTACCTGCAGCGGCTGATCGACGCGGGCGACACCCGCTGGTCGCTCTCGGGCGCCAACATCCGGCCGGACATGGCCGAGGTCGTCGCCGCGCTGCAGACGCAGGGCGGGCGCTACACGCTCGAGACCGTCTCGCCCGCGGGCGAGTACCGCTATGAAGAGATCTCCGCGATCCGCGAGGTGCTGCCCTGGGAGCGTTCGCTGGCGGGCGTGATCGCCCGCGGCGCGGCGCCCTCGACGCGCATCGTGTCCTTCACCGTGACCGAGGCCGGCTACTACCTCGATGACAAGGGCAAGCTCGATCTCTCCTTCAGCGACCTCGCGGCCGACGTGGAGCGCGCACGGCGCGGCGAGACGGGTGGCGACGGCGTGACCATCTACGGCGCCGTCTGCGCCATCCTGCGCGCGCGCAAGGCCGCGAACGCGGGCCCGCTGACGCTGCTGAACTGCGACAACCTGCGCCACAACGGCGACCGCTTCCGCGCCGGCCTGCTGGAGTTCATCGGCCTGGCGGGCGATGCCGACCTGCTGGCCTGGGTGAACGCGAACACCCGCTGCCCCAACGCCATGGTCGACCGCATCACGCCGCGCCCGCCGCCCGAGTTGCGCGCGCGCGTGAAGGCCGCCACCGGACGCGACGACGCAGCCGCCATCACCGGCGAGAGCTTCATCCAGTGGGTGATCGAAGACGACTTCGTGGCCGGCCGCCCCGACTGGGGCCGCGTGGGCGTGGAGCTGGTCGAGTCGGTGCAGCCGTATGAAGAAGCCAAGATCCGCATCCTCAACGCCACTCACAGCTGCGTGGCCTGGGCGGGCACGCTGATCGGGCTGGGCTTCATCCACGAAGGCACGCACGATGCGGCCATCCGCAAGATGGCCTTCAATTACGTCACGGACGACGTCGTTCCCTGCCTGAGCCCCAGCCCCATCGACCTTGCGGCCTACCGCGACGTGGTGCTCGACCGCTTCGGCAACCCGGCCATCCGCGACACCAACCAGCGCGTGGCGGCGGACGGCTTCTCGAAGATCCCCGGTTTCATCGCGCCGACGGTGCGCGAGCGCCTAGCGGCCGGCCAGCCCATCGAGAGCGTGGCGATGCTGCCCGCGCTGTTCCTGGCCTTCCTGCAGCGCTGGCACAAGGGCGCGCTGCCCTACGCCTACCAGGACCAGGGCATGGACGAGGCCGTGGCGCACGCGATCTGCGACGCTGCCGACCCTGTGGTCGCGCTGTGTTCCGACGCGGGGCTGTGGGGCAACATCGCGGGCGATGCGCGGCTGATCGATGCCGTGCGCCGCGCGGGAGAACGCGCCGCGCGCTTCGTGCAGGCCGCGGGGCACAAGCCATGAGCGGCAGGCTGCAGGGCAGGCACGTGCTGCTGACCGGCGCGGGCGGCGGCATCGGCCTGGCCGTGGCCGCGGCCTGCATCGCCGAAGGTGCGCGCTGCACGGTGATCGACCGCGCGCCCGCCGCACCCGAGGCCGTGCGCGCGCTGCAGCAGGGCCACCCCGACAGCCTGGCCTACATCGCGGCCGACGTGACCGACACGCAGGCCATCGCGCACATGCTGGCCGAGGCGCAGGTGGCCTTCGGGCCGGTCCACACGCTGTTCAACAACGCGGCGGTGTTCGACCTCGCGCCGCTGCTCGACAGCGACGAGGCCTCGTTCGACCGGCTTTTCGCCGTCAACGTGAAGGGCATGTTCTTCGTGATGCAGGCGGTGCTGCGCCATATGGTGGAGGCCGGCACGCAGGGCGCCTCGGTCATCAACATGGCCTCGCAGGCCGGGCGCCGCGGCGAGGCGCTGGTGTCGCACTACTGCGCGACCAAGGCGGCCGTCATCAGCTACACCCAGAGCGCCGCGCTGGCCATGGCGCCGCACGGCATCCGCGTCAACGGCATCGCTCCCGGTGTGGTCGACACGCCGATGTGGGACCATGTGGACAGCCTGTTCGCCAAGGCCGAAGGACTGCAGCCCGGAGAGAAGAAGCGGCAGGTCGGCCTGGCGGTGCCGCTCGGACGCATGGGCGTGCCGGACGACATCGCGGGGGCGGCGGTGTTCCTCGCCAGCGACGAGGCGCGCTACATCACGGCGCAAACCCTCAATGTCGACGGCGGCAACGTCATGAGCTGAAGACCCGATGAACCAAGACTTCCACCTGTACCTCGACAGCGCCGACATGGTCGAGCTGCAGGCCTGCCTGCCGCACCCCGTGGTGCACGGCGTGACGACCAATCCCACGCTGCTCAAGCGCGCCGGCATCGGCCGCGCCGGCGTGCCCGGCCTGCTGCGCCGCTGCATCGAGCTGGGCGCGCGGCAGGTGCAGGCCCAGGTGTATTCGCAGGACGCCGACGGCATGCTGGAGGACGCGCGGGCGCTGCTCGCGCACTTCGCGCCGGGCCAGCTGGTGGTGAAGATCCCGGCCACACGCCAGGGCTTCGCGGCCGGCGCGCGGCTCATCGAACAGGGCGTGCCCGTCACCTGGACTGCGGTTTACGCGCCCGAGCAGGCCCACTTCGCGGCGCAGCTGGGCGCCGCCTATGCCGCGCCCTACCTCGGCCGCCTGGAAGACTCCGGCGCCGACGGGCTGGGGCTGATCGCGCAGATGCAGGCGCTGGTCGCGCAGCGGCCCGCGTCGGGCACGCGGCTGCTGGTGGCGAGCATCCGCTCGCGCGAGGCCTATCTTTCTCTGCTGCGGATCGGCGTGGGCGCCATCACCATTCCGCCGCGCCTGTTTTCCGCATTGCTCGACCATCCCGCCACGCTGGCCGCGGAAAGCGGCTTCCTCGCCGACGCGCGCGACCTGCCGGCCTGACCGCGCCAGAATCCAGACACCATGCGCATTGCACTCACGGGCGAAGCCCTCATCGATTTCACCGCCAGCGAGGCTGGCACCCTGGCGTTCCTCGGGCACGAGGGCGGTTCGCCGCTCAACACGGCCGTGGCCTGCGCGCGGCTCGGGCAACCGACGGGCTTTCTCACGCAGCTTTCGACCGACCTGTTCGGCGAGCGGCTGATGGGCTTCCTGCAGCGCAACGGCGTAGACACCAGCTTCATCCTGCGCAGCGGCGCGCCTTCGACGCTGGCCTTCGTCGAGCGCACGCCACAAACCAACCGCTATGCCTTCTATACGCAAGGCAGCGCCGACGCCACCTGGGCGCCCGAGCCGCTGCCGCAGCTGCCGGCGGAGTGCCGCTTTCTGCACTTCGGCTCGATCTCGCTGCTGCAGGACCCGGCCGCCACGCGCATCGCCGACCTGGTCGCGGCGAACCGCGGACAGCGCGTGATCGTGTTCGACCCGAACGTGCGGCCCAGCCTCATCACCGACATGGCTACCTATCGCGAGCGCGTGAACGGCTGGTTCGGCATGGCCGACCTGGTCAAGCTCAGCGACGAGGACGCCGCGCTGCTCGCGCCCGGCCAGCCGGTCGATGCGCTGGCCGCCGAGTGCCTGAAGGCCGGCACTCGCGCCGTGATCGTCACGCGCGGCGGCGACGGCGCGACGCTCTGGCGCACCGGCCATGCGCCGCTGAGCGTGGCGGCGCCGCGCGTGACCGTGGTCGACACCATCGGCGCGGGCGACACCTTCACGGCAGGGCTGTCGGTGGCGCTGCTCTCGCACGGCATCGAGCAGCCCGGGCAGCTCGACGCGCTGACTGACGAGGACTGGAAGGGCGTGATGGGCTTCGCCGCCACCGCCGCCGCCCTCAACTGCACCCGCGAGGGTGCCGATCCACCGACGCTGGAGGCGGTTCACGCCGCGCTGGCGAAGGCACAAAATACCGCTGTTGCTGCTGCTTCCCGGCCCTGAGCCGGGCTGCCATCATGACGACGTCCACCCGCAAGCGCTCGATTCCCCGCCAGCGCCAGCCCGAACTGGAGCGCGACTTCGCGCGCTCCCCCTCGCTGGGCTACGAGGCCCCCGAAGAAACCGGCGTGGTGCGCTGCCTCGCGCACGGCTTCCCGAGCCCGCTGGTGCGCTGGCACTTCCATGAAGAGTACGAGCTGCACCTGATCACCGAGACATCGGGCAAGGCCTTCATCGGCGACTGGATCGGGCCTTTCCAGCCGGGGCATCTGGTGCTGTGCGGGCCGAGGCTGCCGCACAACTGGATCTCGCTGGACGTGCCCGAAGGCGGCGCGGCGGGGCGCGACCGCGTGATTCAGTTCCGCCACGAGCCCATCGAGCACGCGGCGGCGCAGATTCCCGAGCTGCGCGAGGTGATGCAGCTGCTGGAGCGGGCGCGCCACGGCATCGAGTTCTTCGGCATGTCGCAGCAGGCGCAGTCGCACTGGGACCGCATCAAGGCCGCGCGCGGCGTGCGCCGCCTGGGCCTGTTCCTCGACTTCATGGCCGACCTGGCGCAGTGCACCGATTACCGGCTGCTGTCGAGCGTGCAGATGCAGGGTGCGCAGGGCGCCGACGGCGACGCGCAGGTCGACCAGATCAACGGCATCGTCAACCGCATCACCAACAACATGGCCGAGCCGATCTCGATGTCCGACGTGGCGGCCGAATTGGGCATGAGCGAGAGCCGCTTCAGCCGCTTCTTCCGGCGTTCCACCGGCAACAGCTTCACCGACTTCGTCAACCGCGTGCGCATCAACAGCGCCTGCCACCTGCTGATGCAGACCGACCACTACGTGACCGACATCTGCTACCAGGTGGGCTTCAACAACGTGGCGAACTTCAACCGGCGCTTTCTCGAGATCAAGGGCATGACGCCGAGCGAATTCCGCAAGCAGGCCGACACGCGCTTCGGGGTATGAGGTTCGCCCCCAGGCTGCGCGCACTCCGCGTCGCTTCGCCAACCTCCTCGCCGGGGGCAACACCTGAGGCCCGGCAAAGCCGGTTCCTCGGTGTTCCTTGAAAGGAAAGCGAGCTCTTCGTACATCCGCCGCGCATAAGCACGGCAAGTCTGAACAAATCAAATAAGGGGCTCATCTTGTATCTGGGACTCGACCTCGGCACGTCCGAGCTCAAGGCGCTCTTGCTCGCCGACGACCATCGCATCGTGGGCGTGGCCCGCGCGCCGCTCACGGTCGAACGGCCGCAGCCGTTGTGGTCGGAGCAGGCGCCGCGGCAGTGGTGGCAGGCGCTCGAAGAAGTGATGCGTGCGCTCGGCAAGTCGCACCCCGAAGAACTCGCGGCGGTGCGCGCCATCGGCCTTTCGGGCCAGATGCACGGTGCCACGCTGATCGACGAAGCGGGCGAGGTGCTGCGCCCCGCGATCCTGTGGAACGACGGCCGCAGCGGTGCGCAGTGCGAAGCGCTCGCGCGCGCCGTGCCCAGGCTCGGCGAGATCGCGGGCAACCTCGCGATGCCGGGTTTCACCGCGCCCAAGCTGCTGTGGGTGCGCGAGCACGAGCCCGAGATCTTCAGCCGCGTCGCCCGCGTGCTGCTGCCGAAGGACTGGCTGCGCTTCATGCTCAGCGGCGAGGCCGTCAGCGAGATGTCGGATGCGGCGGGCACGTTGTGGCTCGACGTGGGCGCGCGCGACTGGTCCGACGAGCTGCTCGCTGCCACGGGGCTGACGCGTGCCCACATGCCGAGGCTGGTCGAGGGCAGCGAGGTGTCGGCGCAGCTCAAGCCCGAACTGGCCGGGCGATGGGGCTTGCCCGATGGCGTCAAGATCGCCGGCGGTGCCGGTGACAACGCGGCGAGCGCGGTCGGCATGGGGCTGGTCGAGCCGGGGCAGGGCTTCGTGTCGCTAGGCACGTCGGGCGTGGTGTTCGTGTCGACCGACCGCTTCCTGCCGAACCCCGCACAGGCGATGCACGCCTTCTGCCACGCGCTGCCGAAGCGCTGGCACCAGATGTCGGTGATGCTCTCGGCCGCCAGCGCGGTGAGCTGGGCCGCCAAGACTTTCAGGTTCTCCGACGAGGCTGCGCTGCTCGAAGCAGCCGCAAGCGTTGCGCTGTCGCAGCGCGAACGCTGCCCGCTGTTCCTTCCGTACCTGTCGGGCGAGCGCTCGCCGCACAACAACCCCAACGCGCAGGGCGTGCTCTTCGGGTTCACGCATGCGCACGGGCCGGCGGAGATCGCCTATGCCGTGGTCGAGGGCGTGAGCTTCGGCCTGCGCGACGGCTTCGACACCCTGCGGCTGCCGCAAGACATGCCGATGCGCGAGATGGCGCTGGTCGGCGGCGGCGCGCGCAGTGTGTGGTGGGGGCAGTTGCTGGCCGATATCTTCCAGGTTCCGCTCACGCTCTATGCGGGCAGCGAGACTGGTGGGGCGCTGGGCGCGGCGCGGCTGGCCTGGCTGGCGGATGGGGGCGAGGTGGCAGAGGTGTGCACGCTGCCGCCAGTGAAGCAGAAGCTGGTTCCCTCGACCGATGGAGCCGATGTCCGCAGGACGAGGCATACGCGCTTCCAGGCGCTCTACAAGGCGGTGCAGGCGCAATTCCAGTAGCAGAGCAATCACGACCGCCCATGAAAAAAGCCCGGCGCAAGCCGGGCTTTTTTCATTTCGCGAGACACCGCGGATCCGGCTCTGCCGGTCCGCAGGTGTCGCCCCCGGTAGGGGGTAGGCGTAGCGGACACGAAGTGCCGCGCAGCCTGGGGGCGAGCCAATTACATGCCCATGCCGCCCATGCCACCCATGCCGCCCATGTCGGGCATGCCGCCGCCGGCAGGAGCGTCGTCCTTCGGAGCGTCAGCCACCATGGCTTCGGTCGTCAGCAGCAGCGAGGACACCGAAGCGGCGTTCTGCAGTGCGGTGCGGGTGACCTTCGTCGGGTCCAGGATGCCCAGTTCGAGCATGTCGCCGTACGTGTCGTTGGCGGCATTGAAGCCGTAGTTGCCCTTGCCGGCCAGAACCGCGTTCACCACCACCGAGGCTTCGCCGCCGGCGTTGTTCACGATTTCGCGCAGGGGAGCTTCGATGGCCTTCAGCACCAGCTTGATGCCGGCGTCTTGATCAGCGTTGTCGCCCTTGACCTTGTCGCCCACGGCTTGCTTGGCACGCAGCAGAGCCACGCCGCCACCAGCCACGACGCCTTCTTCCACTGCAGCGCGGGTGGCGTGCAGGGCGTCTTCGACGCGAGCCTTCTTTTCCTTCATTTCGACTTCGGTGGCAGCGCCGACCTTGATCACGGCAACGCCGCCGGCCAGCTTGGCCACGCGCTCTTGCAGCTTTTCACGGTCGTAGTCGCTGGTGGCTTCCTCGATCTGCACGCGGATCTGCTTCACGCGGGCTTCGATGTCCGGAGCAGCGCCCGAGCCGTCGATGATGATCGTGTTTTCCTTGCCCACTTCGATGCGCTTGGCCTGGCCCAGGTCGGCCAGGGTCACCTTCTCGAGGGTCAGGCCCACTTCTTCGGCGATGACCTTGCCGCCCGTCAGGATGGCGATGTCTTCCAGCATGGCCTTGCGGCGGTCGCCGAAGCCGGGAGCCTTGACGGCCACGACCTTCAGGATGCCGCGGATGGTGTTCACCACCAGCGTAGCCAGGGCTTCGCCTTCGACTTCTTCAGCGATGATCAGCAGCGGACGGCCGGCCTTGGCGACTTGCTCCAGCGTGGGCAGCAGGTCACGGATGTTGCTGATCTTCTTGTCGAACAGCAGGACGAACGGGTTGTCCAGGATCGCCGATTGCTTCTCGGGATTGTTGATGAAGTAGGGCGACAGGTAGCCGCGGTCGAACTGCATGCCTTCGACGACGTCGAGTTCGCTGTCCAGCGACTTGCCGTCTTCCACGGTGATCACGCCTTCCTTGCCGACCTTGTCCATCGCGTCGGCGATGATCTTGCCGATGGTTTCGTCGCTGTTGGCCGAGATCGAGCCGACTTGAGCGATTTCCTTCGACGTGGTGGTGGGCTTCGAAGCCTTCTTCAGCTCTTCGACCAGGGCAGCAACTGCCTTGTCGATGCCGCGCTTCAGGTCCATCGGGTTGATGCCGGCGGCCACGTACTTGAAGCCTTCGCGAACGATGGCTTGAGCCAGCACGGTCGCGGTGGTGGTGCCGTCACCGGCGTTGTCGCTGGTCTTGGAGGCCACTTCCTTCACGAGCTGGGCGCCCATGTTCTGGAGCTTGTCCTTCAGTTCGATTTCCTTGGCGACCGACACGCCGTCCTTCGTGACGGTGGGGGCGCCGAACGAGCGCTCGAGCACCACGTTGCGGCCCTTGGGGCCCAGGGTCACCTTGACTGCGTTGGCCAGGATGTTCACACCCTCGACCATGCGTGCGCGGGCTTCGCCGCCGAAGACTACGTCTTTTGCTGCCATGTCTAATTACTCCGAATGGGGATCTGTTGAATTACTTCTCGACGACCGCGAACAGGTCGTCTTCCTTCATGACGAGCAGCTCGTCGCCGCCGACCTTGACGGTCTGGCCGCTGTACTTGCCGAACAGGACGCGGTCGCCGACCTTCACGGTCAGAGCTGCCAGTTCGCCCTTGTCGTTGCGCTTGCCCGGGCCCACTGCCAGGACTTCACCCTGATCGGGCTTCTCGGCGGCTGCGTCGGGGATCACGATGCCCGATGCGGTCTTGGTTTCGCTGTCAACACGCTTGACGATCACGCGATCGGCCAAAGGACGAAGTTTCATTGCATCTCCTGGATGTATGGATAAGAAACGGGTTTGTGGTCGGGCGCCGGACCGGAGGCCGGCAGCCCATCAGCTGGAAGCGAGGGCTGTTAGCACTCGTCAGCAGCGAGTGCTAATCATAAGGGCAATCGATGACGTTTCAAGGCTGGGCGGCCGCTGGCGCCAGTTCCGCAGTCAGGAAATCCGAAATCGCACGGCCGTGCTCTTTCTGTCGCCGATGCGGCAGGAGGTGGCTTCCGGAGGCCCGGGAGGGGCAGGTTTCCAGATCTCTCGCGTGTTGGCCAGGCGGGGAACCGGGGCCATCAGTCGATGCACGGATCGATGATTCAGGCCCGACGCCGACGCTCGCCAGGCCGGCAAGTCGCTCTTCGGGGCCAGGCAAGTGATGAGGCACGCGGGACGGCGCTCATGGGGCTGCTAATGGATTAGATCAATCAACGGCCCCGGCCCTATAAATCCCGGTTTTTCACCCGGCCTTGGGGCCGATGCCGAACTTGGCGGATCGAGCCGGTTTCCATGATTTTGCATTTGATTTTACGCAGGGCCGATGGCTCGCGCGGGCTGCGGGGAACGATGAGTTCGAGAAACGAGGCCTATCGGAGCCCGCCACCGAAAGACCCGCTCGCATGACCGCTTCCCATCGCTGCGATGCGATCGCGGTCGTCGACGACGACCCGCGCCTGCGGCAACTGGTCGGCGGCTATCTCTCCCAGGAGGGCTACGAGGTGTTCGAGGCCGAGAACGGCAGTGCGCTTTCGTCGATCCTGCAGCGCCGCGCCATCGACCTCATCGTGCTCGACGTGCTGCTGCCGGGCGAGGACGGCTTCTCGGTCTGCAGGCGCCTGCGCGCCACGGGCACGCGCACGCCGATCATCATGCTCAGCGCGAAGGCCGAGGACGCCGACAGGATCGCGGGCCTGACGATGGGCGCTGACGACTATGTCTGCAAGCCCTGCAATCCCCGGGAACTGCGTGCCCGCATCCAGGCGATCCTGCGGCGCAGCCCTCCGAAGGAGGAGCCGGGCGGGCCTTCGATCGCGAACGAGGTCGTGCGTTTCGGGCCTTTCGAATTCAACATGGGCACGCGCACGCTTCGCAGGGACGGGCGCATCCTCGGCATCACCACCGTGCAGATCGCGATTCTCAAGGTGCTCGTGCGGCACACGGGCCAGCCGATGTCGCGGGAGAAGCTCGCGCAGGTGGCGCGCGGGCGCGAACTCGGCGCCTTCGACCGTAGCCTGGATGTGCAGGTCTCCCGGTTGCGCAAGCTGCTGGAGGACGGGGCGTTTTCCTATATCCAGACGGTATGGGGCGTGGGCTACATGTTCGAGCCCAGCGGCAAGGATGGCGGCATCCGGTATCCGTCAGGGCCCGGCCACGCGGCCTCCTGGTAGCTCCGGGCTGCCTCGGCGCCGCTCAGAGCCTGGACAGCGGCACCTGAAGATCGGCAAGCTGCTCCGGCGTGACCTCGGTGCCGCGCTCGATGAGCCTTCGCGCAAACCGCAGATCGCGCGCCGCGTTCGGCCCCAGCGCGGCGGCGACCTTGCCGCCATCCAGAAAGAACACGACGAAGCTGTCGCTCTCCATGTCGCCGCGCACCACGGCGCGATGCCCCGGCGCCGGCATGCCGAATATCTGGAGGTTGATGCCGTACTGGTCGGACCAGAACCACGGAAGCGGCTGGTGATCGACCGCGATGCCCAGCGCGGAGCGCGCGGCCGCGATGCCCTGCTCCTGCGCGTTCTGCCACGACTCCAGCCGCATCCGCCGGCCGGCGCGCTCGCAGTGCCAGACGGCGACGTCGCCGGCGGCGAGGATGTCCGGGTCGGAGCTGCGGCATTGCGGGTCGACCACGATGCCGCCTTCGCACCGCAGGCCGGCCTCGCGCGCGAGCTCGTCGTTCGCGATCAGGCCGATGCCGGCCAGCACCACGTCGCATGCCAGCGTGCGTCCGTCGACGAGCGTGGCGATCAGGCCGTTGCCGTCCGCGCCTTGCGCCAGGCGCTCGATGCCCATGCCCAGTTCGACATGAACGCCGTGCGAGGCGTGGAGCCGAAGCAGGTAGCCGGAGATCTCCGGCGCAACGGTGCGCTCGCAGAGGCGCTGCATCGCTTCCACGACCGTGACCTCCAGCCCCTTCCTGCGGGCGGTCGAGGCCACTTCGAGCCCGATCCATCCGCCGCCGATGACCAGCAGCCGCCTGCCCGGCACGAGCGCGGCTCCCAGCGCCGCGGCATCGTCGAGGTTGCGCAGCGTGAAGACGCCGGGCAGCTCCGATCCGGGAATGCCCAGCCGCCGGGCACGGCCGCCGGTGCAGAGAATCAGTTTGTCGTAGCCGACGACGTCGCCGCCGCTCAGGTGCAGTCGCCTCGCCGCGCTGTCGATGCGCGTCGCGCTCACTCCCGGGCGCCAGTCCACGTTGAGCGCGTCGAAGGCTTCGGGCTTTTGCAGGCTGGTCGTCTCTGGAAGGGCTTCACCGGCGAGAACCGATTTCGACAGGGGAGGGCGCTCGTAGGGGCGATGCGCCTCGTCGCCGATCAGCACGATCCTGCCGCCGAAGCCTTCGCTGCGCAGTGTCTGCGCGGCCCATCCGCCGGCCTGGCCGGCGCCGACGATCGCGATCGTCTTTTCTTCAGCGCTCATGGTTCGTGCCGTTGCAGATCAGCCCAGCGAAAGAAACACCCGCCCGCCCTCGATCTTCACGGGATAGGAGCGGATCGCTTCGGTCACAGGCGCGCAGGTGGGCTTGCCGCTGCGCACGTCGAACTTGCCCTGGTGCAGCGGGCACTCGATCTCGTGCCCTTCGAGAAAGCCTTCGCACAGGCGGGCATGCCCGTGGGTGCAGATGTTGTCGGTGGCGTAGACGTTGCCTTCGACGCTGTAGAGCGCGACTTCATTGCCGCCCACGAGGACGGCGATCACGTCGTCCGCCGGTACGTCGTCGACCGCGGCGGCGTCGGTCCATTGCAGCTCACTCATGGCGGTCCTCAGATCGGATAGATGACGGAGTTCGGGATCATTTCGCTGTCGTAGATGACCTGGCGCGAGGCGAACTTCAGGCCCTCCTCGGTACGCACCACCACGTCGATGTAGCGGCCCACGCTGAAGACGCTCGAAAGCTCCGAGAGCTTGGTGCGGAAGACCGCGTAGTTGGCCTCCGACTCGATGCGCCCCGGCCCGGCCTTCAGCACCACCGGCGCGCCCACCACGTGGCGCTGGTAGTACGGGTCGTGGAAGAGGGTCTCGCGAATGCCGTAGACACGATCCTTCAGCATGCCCTTGCTCTCGAAGGAGAGCGTGGCGAGAGGAAAGCCGCGCTCGTGGTTCTCGCGCGGCTGCAGCCGGTAGACGCAGTCTTCCGTGAAGAACTCTGGCCACAGTTCCCACTGGCTGGAGCTCACGGCCTGGGCGTAGCGGGCGTAGAGCTGCGAAAGCTCGAAGTACTCCTGGAAGTCCATCGCTCAAGCCTCCATCACCTTGCGCCAGTACTCGTACATGCCCCGGATCAGCGTCTCGGTGACCATGTGGTCCGTATCGCCGACCTCGCGGCCGCCGAGTTCGGCGAGCGTGCGGTGGAATGGCTTCTGCTCGAAGCCCTTCTGCGAGAGCTCGATCACCTCGCCGTCGTCGGCCGACACGAAACCCGCGGGGCCGAAGAGGTTGGCCTGGCGCAGCCGGCGCTGCGTCATCTCCTCGGTGTCGTCCTCGAAGCCGAAGTGCGTCCAGACGAAGTCGAAGGCGCCGGGGCCGCTGGGCTGGATGTGCCGCGTCGAGACGCTGTTGACCTGCTGCTGCAGGATTACGCTCGGGAAGAGCGTCATCATCACCGCCGTCGGCCCGCCCCACCAGGGCTCGGGCACGATGTCGAGGAATCGCGGGTCGTTGAGCTGCATGCTTTCCTTGAAGCTCGACACCTGGGTCACCTGGTCTGCCTTGCCGCTCGCGCCGCGCGTGGAAATCATGGCGGCGTGGCGGTGGTGCCGGTCCATCTTCAGCTCCGACTTGTTGTCCGCGCGCCAGAGCCCGAAGGTCACGAACCAGGTGTGCAGCAGGCCCGGGTGGTACGGGTCCTTGATGTTCTCCTGCATGAGCTTCCAGTTGCCCGGAATGCGCTGGCGGTTGTAGCCGAGGATGGTGAGCTTGCGGCCGTTGAAGAGCCGGTCGAAGTAGCCCAGGATCTCCGGGCCCATGAAGTCCTCGAGCGATTCGACCTCGGGGTCGAAGGCCGCGAAGACCACGCCGCCGCGCCGGGCCACCTTGAGCTTGTTGAGGCCGTGCTCGGCCGGCTTGAAGTCGGCCGGCATGCCGCCGTTGACCTTGCCGTCCTGCTTCACGCCGCGGCGGAAGGGCACGCCCTGCAGGTCGCCTGCGAGCGTGTAGTTCCATTGGTGGTAGGGGCAGGTGAAGCCGCCTTCCTTGCGGTTGCCGTGCCGCTCGCGGCAGAACTGCATGCCGCGATGGGCGCACACGTTCTCGACCACGCTGATGGAGTCTTCCGCATCGCGCACCATGATCACCGAGCGCTCGCCCACCACCGTGCGCTTGAAGTCGCCGACAGCCGGAATCTCGGCCTCCAGGCCGACGTAGCTCCAGTGGTTGCGATAGAAGAAGCGCTCCAGCTCCTGGCGGTGCAGGTCGGCCTCGGTGTAGGCCATGAAGGGGATGCGGCTGGTGCCCTGGCTCTCCCAGTGGATCTTCTGGGGGAAGACCGCCGATGCGGTGTCGTCCATTCTTGTGTCTCCTTGGCCGTCCGGTGGAGGGCGGCGTTCGTCTCTCGTGGGGTGCGTCGATGATCCGCATTCGGGCGTCATCGCTCAATAGAATGTGATCAATAGTTCATATTGATTTCAAGAATGTGAGAGGCCGGCGATGGAGCTGAAGGACATCGATCTCAACCTCCTGGTCGTCTTCCAGCAGCTGCTCGTCGACCGCCGGGTTTCCAAGGTGGCCAGCAGCCTCGGTCTCTCGCAGCCGGGCGTGAGCAACGCGCTGGCGCGGCTGCGCAAGCTCACCGACGATCCGCTCTTCCTGCGCACGCCCAACGGCATGGAGCCCACGCCCTATGCGCAGCAGCTCGCGGAGCCGACGGCGCGCGCGCTGCAGGTCATCCACGCGGCGATTAACCAGAAGGCCTCGTTCGATCCGGCCACGTCGAAGCGCGCCTTCACCGTCGGCATGACGGACATCGGCGAGATCTACTTCCTGCCCAGGCTGATGAAGGAGATCGCGCGCGTCGCGCCCAACGTGTCGCTGAGCACCGTGCGCAACACGGCGGTGAACCTGCAGGACGAGATGGAGGCCGGCCACGTCAGCCTCGCGATCGGCCTGCTGCCGCAGCTGAAGGCGGGCTACTTCCAGCGCAGGCTCTTCAGGCAGAACTATGTGTGCATGTTCAGGCGCGGCCATCCGCTGGACGGCAGGAAGAAGGTGACGCTCGACGACTTCTCCGCCGCCGATCACGTCGTGGTGGTTTCGGACGGCACGGGCCACGGCAAGGCCGACGAATTCCTCGACCGCAAGAAGATCACGCGCAAGGTGGTGCTGACCGTGCCGCACTACGTGGCCGTGGGGCACATCCTGCACGACTCCGACCTCGTCGCGACCGTGCCCGAGAGACTCGCGCAGGCACTGGCGGGGCCCTTCGACCTGTCCTACGTGCGGCATCCGGCGAAGCTGCCGGAGATCGCGATCAACCTGTTCTGGCACGGCCGCTTCCACAAGGACCCAGCCATCGCGTGGCTGCGCTCGCTGATCATCGGGCTCTATGGCGAGGGCGGGCCGGGCTGAGGAGCGGGCTTCGCCGCTGCTACAGCTGGTCGGTGGGTACGAACCACGAGAAAAGCAGCAGCTGCAGCCGGGTCAGCATGCTCGAGTCGGGTTCGCTGTCGAGCACCTCGTTGTCGACGTCGCCGGTACCGACCCACTGCACGCTCTGGCCGTCGGGCTTGAGGGTGACGCGGTACACGCCCTCGATGTCGTCGAGCTGGTAGGCGAAGAGCAGAGCCTGGGTCAGGTCGAAGCTGCGCACGCGCACGCCGAACTCGGTGTTCAGGCGGGCGGAGCGCGGGTCGAGGTTCATGGAGCCGAGCAGCACCCATTGCCGGTCGACCAGCGCCAGCTTGGCGTGCAGCCGCCCGCGCGCCTTCTTGAGCAGGGTGCGGAACTGGTCGCTGCGCTTCAACTGCTGCGTGCTCACCTCGTACAGGTTCACGCCGAGCTTGAGCATGTCGACGCGGTAGCGGTTGTAGTTGATGTTGACCAGCGGCTCGTCGCTGTCGGCCAGCGAGTTGGTGATGACGGTGATGTTCACGCCATGCTCGCGGCCCATGCGGATGCGCTCCATGCCCTCGTCGCCCGGAATGAAGTAGGGCGAGATCACGACCACGCTCGAACGGGCCGTGGCCAGCATCTCGTGGAAGCGCTGCGCGAGCGGCTCGACCGGGTGGGCCATCACGCCCAGCGCCTTGTTGGGGCTGTCCGCGGAGGCGTGGGCCTCGGCGCGCATCCATTTCGCCTCGTCGATGTCGGCAAGCTGCGCGCCCAGCGGCGGATCGCCGAGCAGGTCGGAAAACGGCAGCGGGTCGGGCGGCGGCGCGTGGGCGGGGGAAGTCGCTTCCTCGAAATCGGCCTTCAGCGCCTGCGGCGTGCGGCTGGTACCGGCCACCCGCTGCAGCGGGTAGACCACGTCGCTGTTCCAGTAGGTGTCGAAGATGGCGGCGGATTCGGGCACCACAGGGCCGGCCAGCAGCAGCTCGAAATCGATGAAGTTCGCGCTCTCGCTGCGCAGGAAGTACTCGTCGGCGAGGTTGCGGCCACCCGCGATGGCCATGGCACCGTCGGCCACGAACAGCTTGTTGTGCATGCGGTGGTTGAGCCGGCGGAAGTCGGAGAAGAACTCCAGCCAGCGCCCGGAGGAATGGTCGCGCGCGTTCACGAAGGGGTTGAAGAGCCGCACCTCGACGTTGGGCTCGGCTGCGAGGCCGAGCAGCAGGCGGTCCATGCCTGCCGTGTAGAAGTCGTCGAGCAGCAGCCGCACGCGCACGCCGCGGCGGGCGGCGTTGCGCATCTCGCGAAGCAGCAGGCGGCCGGTCTTGTCGTTGCCGAGCTGGTAGGTCTGGATGTCGAGCGACGACTTCGCACGTCGCATCAGCTCGAGCCGCGCGTCGAGCGCGAAGGAGGCCTCGATCAGCGGCCGCATGCTGCTAAGGCCGTCGGGCGGGGTGTTGAGGCTGATGGCCGCGCGGCCCAGTTCGGTGGCCGGCGAGGCGGGGATGGCCAGCGTGGGCGGCTCGGGCGTGCGCGGCGGCAGGCCGGCGCAGCCGGTGAGCGCGGCGACCGCCACGAGCGCCATCAGCCGCAGAGCCGGACCGCGCAATGCGGGAAACAGGAGGGCGATGAGCTTGAGCATGAAGGCTGCCAACGCACGGTGAGCGTGCGGGCGGCATCGTAGCCGTTTCGCCTTCGCGCAGAAGACGCAATTTCGCAACGCAACGCCCTTCATCCAAGGCGGTGATTCGGGAAGGCGGAAATTTGTCACGCATAAAATGCGAATCGTTCTTATTAATTTGTAGAGGAGCGGAGCGGGAATGAAGAGGTTGGTGGCGCGGCGCAGGGTCGCATCAGTGCTGGCGGGATGCCTGGCGATCTACACACAGCATCAGGTGCTGGCCCAGACGACGAATGCAGCCTCGCTGCCGGAAGTGCGGGTCGATGCCGGGGCCGAGACGGCGACCACGCCCGTTATCGGCTACCGAGCGAAGAACGCCGTCACTGCCACCAAGACCGACACGCCGCTTGCCGAGACGCCGCAGTCCGTCACGGTGGTCACGCGCGACCAGATGGTCGACCAGGGCGCGACCAACCTGCAGGACGCGCTCACCTACGCCGCGGGCGTGCGTTCCGACGCCTACGGCATCGATTCCCGTTCCGACAGCTTCCTGGTGCGTGGCAGCGAACCGACCATCTACCTCGACGGCCTGCAGACCTACTCCTCCGGCTGGTACACCGCCACCGCACGCCCCGACCCCTACACCCTGGAGCGCCTCGAAGTGCTGCGCGGGCCCTCTGGGATGCTCTTCGGAGCGGGCACCGCGGGCGGCGTGGTCAACATGGTCAGCAAGCGGCCCCAGCAGGAGGCCTACCGCGAGGTCGGCGTGCAGTTCGGCTCCTTCGGCCGCAAGCAGATCCAGGCCGACCTGACCGGCCCCCTGACGGCGGACGGCGACTGGTCGTACCGGCTGGTGGCGCTGCACCGCAAGTCCGACACGCAGGTCGACTACGTTCCCGACGACCGCTCCCTCATCATGCCGTCGCTCACCTGGCGGCCGAACGCCGCCACGTCGCTGACGCTGCAGGCCCTGTGGCAGAAGGACAAGACCGGCAGCACCTCCCAGTTCTTCCCGTGGCAGGGCACGATCCTGCCGAACATCAATGGCCCGTTGCCGTCGAGCCGCTTCATCGGCGAGCCGGGCGACGGCTACGACACCGAGCGCAAGACCTTCGGCTGGCTGTTCGAGCACAAGTTCGGCGACCGGTGGACCTTCCGGCAGAACTTCCGCGCGTCGCGCACCTTCAACGACTCGCACTACCACTACGCCGATTCGTTCTCCGAGCCCGGCGGCTGGTCGCTCGACCCGGTTGGCCAGCGCCTGCTCGGCCGCTACAACGACAAGTCGCTCGCCTGGACCAGCATGGCCGGCATCGACAACCACGTCGAAGGCCATTTCGACACCGGCGCGGTGCGCCACACGCTGCTCGTGGGGGCCGAGTACTCCCGCCAGCGCCAGGACAAGACCGAAGGCTCGGTCTACAGCACCATCGACGCCTATGCACCGGTCTACGGCCTCGGCTACGTGCCGGTCACCGAGCTGACGCGCAAGCCCCGCACCACGCAGCGCAATGCCGGCATCTACGTGCAGGACCAGATGAAGTGGAACAACTGGATCTTCGTTGCCGGGCTGCGCCATGACCGCAGCACCGCCGGCACGGCGGGCAGTGCTTCTGAAACGACGAGCGCCACTTCGCGCCGCCTGGGCGTGATGTACGCGCTGCCCTCCGGCTGGTCGCCTTACCTGAGCTACACCGAATCCTTCACCCCGCAGGCAGGCACCGACGCCGACGGCAAGCTGTTGAAGCCGTTGCGCGGCGAACAGGTGGAAGCCGGAGTCAAGTACCAGCCCCAGGGTTCGGCGACGAGCTTCACGGCCTCGGTGTACTCACTCAAGGAAAAGAACCGTACCGTCTTCGACAGCACCAATCCGAACTATGGCCGGCAGGTCGACGCGACGAAGAACAAGGGCGTGGAGTTCGAGCTCAAGACCACCCTGGCGCGCGACTTCGACCTCGTCGCCAACTACACCTACATCGACGTCGACCACAAGCTCACCGACACGCCGCGCAACCAGGTGTCGGTGTGGGGCAAGTACCGCTTCTCGATCGCCGGCGTGCCGGGCTTCTCGGCCGGCGCCGGCGTGCGCTACATGAGCGGCTTCCGCGATGTGGAAGGCGCGGGTGCGGGCCCCTACGTGCCGTCGGTCGCACTGCTCGACCTGATGCTCGCCTACGAGTCGGCCAAGTGGCGCTACGCCCTGAACATCAACAACGCCACCGACAAGACCTACTTCAGCACCTGCCTCGCGCGCGGCGACTGCTGGTACGGCGCGCGCCGCAACATCGTCGCCAGCGCGACCTACCGTTTCTAGAACCCCTTCCTCGATAGAACAGCCACGACATGAACAGCAGAAAGATCAAGACCTGGGCCTGGGTGCACAAGTGGAGCAGCCTCGTGTGCACCGTCTTCATGCTGCTGCTGTGCATCACCGGGCTGCCGCTGATCTTCCACCACGAGATCGGCCACCTGCTGGGCACCGAGGTCGAGGCGCCGAAGATGCCGGCGGACACGCCGCGCGTCAGCCTCGACCGCGTGCTCGAGGTCGCGAAGGCCAGGCACCCCGACCGCGTGGTGCAGTTCGCCTCGCAGCCCGAGGACGACGACGGCCTGTGGTTCGTCACGCTCACGCCCACGCCGGCGCCCACGGACGACTTCAAGTCGGTCGCGGTCGACGCGCGCACGGGCGAGGTGCTCGCGCAGCCCAAGTTCGACGAGGGCTTCATGTACGTGATGTTCAAGCTGCACGTCGACCTCTTCGCTGGGCTGCCGGGCAAGCTGTTCCTCGGCTTCATGGGCCTGCTGCTGCTGGTGGCCGTGGTCTCGGGCGTGGTGCTTTATTCGCCCTTCATGCGCAAGCTCGACTTCGGCACGGTGCGGCGCGAGAAGCGTCCGCGCCTGAAGTGGCTCGACCTGCACAACCTGCTGGGCATCGTCACGCTGGTGTGGGTGTTCGTGGTGGGCGCCACCGGCATGATCAACACCTGGGCCGACCTGGTCATCAAGTACTGGCAGTACGACCAGCTCAGCGCGCTGCTGACGCCCTACAAGAACGAGCCCGTCGTGGCGGTGAACGACCGCGCCTCGGTGCAGCGCTCGATGGAAGCCGCGATCCAGGCGACGCCCGGCATGAAGCTGTCGTTCATCGCGTTCCCGGGCACGTCGTTCTCGAGCCCGCACCACACGACCTTCTTCCTGCGCGGCAACGAACCATTCACGTCGAAGCTCTTCCAGCCGGTACTGGTCGACGCCAAGACGGCGGAGGTGACCGCATCGCCCAAGCTGCCCTGGTACCTGTGGGCGCTGCTGGTGTCGCAGCCGCTGCACTTCGGCGATTACGGCGGCATGCCGATGCAGATCATCTGGGCACTGCTCGACATCGCGACCATCATCGTGCTTGGCAGCGGCCTGTACCTGTGGCTCAAGCGCGGCAACACCGCGCCGGCGGCCTCGAGGAAGGTGCGGGAACACGAAGAGAGCAAGCCCGAGCACGTCGGCGTCTCGCAACCCGAGCCGGCACCGGCGATGAAGGCGCAGGCATGAAGCCGCAGCACCATCATCACGGCTTCTGGCAGATGTGGGGCTGGCCCATCGTGCTGGGCGTGCTCACCACCTTCGGCCTGATCTCGGCGCTCTTCAGCGACGGCGGCCTGGGCGACGTCCTGGCCTGGATCGCGCTGGGCATCCCGTGCGTGGTGTGCGTCTGGTACGGCTGGTGCAGGAAGCGGGCCGAGAAGGCCAGCGAGTCCTAGTTTTCCCTGAGAGTCGCGCCACCGCGACACGCGCGGCCGGCGCGCCAAAGCAGAATCGGCGCGATGAAGAACCTCGCGCCCGTTGCCTTCACCGCCGCCGGCCTCCTCCTTCTGGTCGCCGCGCCGCCGGCCGCGCGGGCGCAGCAGGATCAGCCCGCCGCCGGCCCGGGCCCCGGCAGCAACGCCCCGAGCCTGCGCGAGATCACCGTATCCGTTCCCCGAGGCGAGGTCGCACCCTTCAACGTGCCCGGCTCGGTCGACCGCGTCGATGGCGACGAGATGCGCGACAGCCGCCTGCAGGTCAACCTGTCCGAAGGCCTCGGCGCGGTGCCGGGCCTGCAGGTGCAGAACCGGCTGAACTACGCGCAGGACCTGCAGCTTTCCATCCGCGGCTTCGGTGCGCGCTCGACCTTCGGCGTGCGCGGCGTGCGCCTCTATGTCGACGGCATCCCCGCGACCCTGCCCGACGGGCAGGGCCAGACATCGAACATCGACATCGGCTCGCTGGACCGCGTCGAAGTGCTGCGCGGACCGTTCTCCGCCCTCTATGGCAACTCCTCGGGCGGCGTGGTGCAGGCCTTCACCGCCTCGGGCGAGGGGCCGCCGCGCCTGTCGTATTCGCTCGCGGGCGGCAGCTTCGGCACCTGGCGGCAGTCGTTGAAGCTCAGCGGATCGCAGGGCGCGGTGGACTACCTGCTCGACGCGAGCCGCTTCCACACCGACGGCTGGCGCGAGCACAGCGCCGCGAAGCGCGACATCGCCAACGGCAAGCTCGGCATCGCGCTGGACAACGGCGACAGGCTCACGCTGGTGTTCAACAGCGTGCGCATAGCCGCGCAGGACCCGCTGGGCCTCACCGCCGACCAGTACGCCCTGGCGCCGCGCAACGCGCCGCTGGCCACGCAGTACGACACGCGCAAGACGGTCGAGCAGACGCAGGCCGGCCTGCTCTACGAGCACCGCATCGACGCCACGCAGGGGCTGCGGCTCATGATCTACGGCGGCCAGCGCAAGACCGTGCAGTTCCAGTCGATCCCGCCGTCGGCGCAGCAGAACCCGCTGCACGCGGGCGGCGTGATCGATCTTTCGCGCCAGTACGGCGGTGTCGACCTGCGCTGGAACGCCGCGCTCACCCTGGCCGGCCGGCCCTTCGACATCGTGGCCGGCCTGGGCTACGACAGCCTGCGCGAAAAGCGCCGGGGCTACGAGAACTACCTCGGGCCGCTGTCGGCTCCCATGCTCGGCGTGCGGGGGCGGCTGCGGCGCAACGAGCTCAACGAGGCATGGAACCTCGACCCGTACGCGCAGGCCACATGGCGGCTCGCCGACCGCTGGACGCTCGAGGCCGGCGTGCGCCGCAGCAGCGTGCACTTCGACTCGCAGGACCGCTACATCGTCGGCACCAACCGCGACGACAGCGGCAGCGCGCGCTATAGCAAGACCCTGCCGGTGGCCTCCCTGCGCTACCAGGCGACGCAGGACCTGGCGCTGTACGGCTCCGTCGGGCGCGGCTTCGAGACGCCGACGCTGAACGAGCTTTCCTACCGCGCCAACGGCGCGAGCGGCCTCAATTTCGCGCTGCGCCCGTCGGTCAACGACAGCATCGAGATCGGCGCCAAGGCGCGGCTCGCCGGCGGCCTGCTCACGGCAGCGCTGTTCCAGACCCGCACGCGCGACGAGATCGTGACCGACACCAACGTCGGTGGCCGCGCCACCTTCCAGAACGCGGGCCGCACGAAGCGCAACGGCCTCGAGCTGGGCTGGCAGCACGAGACAGCGAACCACTGGCGCACGCAACTGGCCTACACGTGGCTGGACGCGACCTATCGCGACGCTTTCTGCTCGCCGTCTCCGTGCGGCACCGCGAACACCGTGGCTGCGGGCAACCGCATTCCTGGCATCGCGCGGCAGTCGCTGTTCGCGTCGCTGGGCTGGGTGCCGCCCGAGGGCTGGCGCGCCGGCATCGAGATGCGCGCGCTCGGGCGCATCCAGGCCAACGACGCCAACACGGCGAGCGCGCCGGGCTACGCCGTGGCGGCGGTGTATGCGGGCTACCTGAAGAAGTGGGAGCGCTGGGAGTTCAACGCCTTCGCGCGCGTCGACAACCTGTTCGACCGGCGCTACGTGGGCTCGGTGATCGTCAACGAAGGCAACGGCCGCTACTACGAGCCGGCCCCGGGCCGCAACTGGACGGTGGGGCTGAGCGGCGCCTACCGCTTCTGACGCCCCACCATCTTTTTCTCTTGCTTACTTGAGGCCGGCTGCCGCGCGCAGTGCGGCGGCCTGGGTGGTCGCTTCCCAGGTGAACTCGGGCTCCTCGCGGCCGAAGTGGCCGTAGGCGGCGGTCTTCTGGTAGATCGGGCGCAGCAGGTCGAGCATCTGGATGATGCCCTTCGGACGCAGGTCGAAATGCTCGCGCACCAGTTCCGCGATCTTCTCGTCGGGAATCACGCCCGTGCCTTCGGTGTAGACCGTGATGTTCATCGGCTGTGCGACGCCGATGGCGTAGGCCACCTGGATCTGGCACTGGCGCGCCAGGCCGGCGGCCACGATGTTCTTGGCGACGTAGCGCGCGGCGTAGGCGGCCGAGCGGTCGACCTTCGACGGGTCCTTGCCCGAGAACGCGCCGCCGCCGTGCGGGCAGGCGCCGCCGTAGGTGTCGACGATGATCTTGCGGCCGGTGAGGCCGCAGTCGCCCTGCGGGCCGCCGATGACGAAGCGGCCGGTCGGGTTGATCAGGTAGCGCGTGTCCTTGAGCCACTCCTTTGGCAGCACCGGCTTGATGATCTCCTCGATGATGGCTTCGTTGAACGATGCCTTCATCTTGGTGGGCGTCTCGCTCTGGTCGGGGCTGTGCTGGGTGGAGAGCACCACGGTGTCGATGCTGTGGGGCTTGCCATCGACATAACGCATCGTCACCTGGCTCTTGGCGTCGGGACGCAGGAAGGGCAGGCGGCCGTCCTTGCGCAGCTGGGCCTGGCGCTCGACGAGGCGGTGCGCGTAGTAGATGGGCGCGGGCATCAGCTCGGGCGTTTCGTCGCAGGCGTAGCCGAACATCAGGCCCTGGTCGCCGGCGCCGGTGTTCAGGTGGTCGTCGCTCGCGTGGTCCACGCCCTGGGCGATGTCGTTGGACTGCTTGTCGTAGCAGACCATCACGGCGCAGCCCTTGTAGTCGATGCCGTAGTCGGTGTTGTCGTAGCCGATGCGCTTGATGGTGTCGCGCGCGACCTGGATGTAGTCGACGTGCGCGTTGGTGGTGATCTCGCCGGCCAGCACGACCAGGCCGGTGTTGGTCAGCGTCTCGGCGGCCACGCGGCTGCGGGGGTCCTGCTCGAAGATCGCGTCGAGGATGGCGTCCGAGATCTGGTCGGCGACCTTGTCGGGGTGGCCTTCGGAGACGGATTCGGACGTGAAGAGGAAGTCGTTCGCCATTTGTTCAAAACTCCTTGATTTGACTTGGCGCGTTGCCAACTCTGCGGAGCTCTGGCGAACGCTTTAGCAGATGCCGATTTCTCGGCCCGGCACAATCGCATTGCTGCGCTTGTGTTTGTCGCCCTGCAAGTTGTTCCGTAACTCGGCGACAATTTGCATTCTATTCGAGCCGCGCAATACCATGCGCGCGCGTCCGTGTTTTGACTCCCTCCCGTATTCGATGATCACCCTGTTCCGCCTGCTTGCCCGCGTGCCGATGCCGCTGATGCATCGGTTCGGTGCATTGCTGGGCTGGCTGGTCTGGTGGAGCGCACCCGGCTATCGCCGCCGCTTCAAGGCCAATGCAGAGAGCGCGGGCTTCGGCCCCGAGCAATACCGCCCGGCCATCGCCGCCGCCGGCAAGATGGCGTCCGAGCTGCCATGGCTCTGGCTGCGCCCGCATGGACAGACCGTGCTGAACCGCGTGGTGCGCTGGGAAGGCGTCGAAGCCTTCGAGGCGGCCATGCAGGCGAAGAAGGGCGTGATCCTGGTCGCGCCGCATCTCGGCAGCTGGGAGATGTGCGGCCAGGCCATCGGCGAGCGCTTTCTGCCGACCTACGGGCCGATCACGGCGCTGTTTCGCCCCGCGCGCAAGAAATGGATGGCCGACCTGATCGCCGCCGGCTCGCGCGACCGGCCCGGCCTGCAGACCCTGCCCACCAACAACACCGGCGTGCGCGGCCTGATCCGCACGCTGCGCAGCGGCGGCTACACCGGCATCCTGCCCGACCAGGTGCCTCCGCTGGGGCAGGGCGTGTGGGCGCCCTTCCTCGGCCGGCCCGCCTACACCATGACCCTTCTTCCCCGACTCGCGCAGCAGACCGGCGCGGCCTGCTTTTTGAGCGTGTGCGAACGCCTGCCGCGTGGCGCGGGCTACGTGATCCGCTTCGAGCCCATCGTCGGCACCGCGCTGACCGACCCGTCCGCTCCCATCGAGGATGCCGCTGCCGCGATGAACGATGCCATCGGCCGCCTCATCCACAGCCTGCCGGGCCAGTACGTCTGGGACTACGCCCGCTACAAGGAACCGCGCGCCGAGCGCGTGGTCGCCGCCGCAGGGGAAGCTGCATGAGCCTCGGTTCCCGACTCGGCATCGGCTTCATGCGCGTGATCGCGCCGCTGCCGCTGCCCGTGGTGCGCGGTTTCGGCGCGTTCCTCGGGCGCATCCTGCACACCGTGGCGGTGCCACGGCGGCGCGTGGTCGACACCAACCTGGCGGTCTGCTTCCCCGACAAGTCGGAAGCCGAGCGGCGCGCCATCGCGCGCGAGACATTCGTCTACGTGGCGCAGTCCTGGCTCGATCGTGGCTGGCTCTGGCATGCGCCAGAGAAGACGGTGGCGAGCCGGCTCAAGGTAGTGGGCGCGGCCTCGGAGATCCGCGAGATCGCCGAGGGCGATGCGCCGATGATCCTCTTCGCGCCGCACTTCTACGGCCTCGACGCGGCGGCCACCGCGCTCACCATGCACACCGCGCGTCCCTCGGCCACGATCTACACGACGCAGCGCGATCCGATGATCGACGCCTGGATCCGCGAGGGCCGCACCCGCTTCGGCGACGTGGCGGCGCTGAACCGGGTGGACGGCATCAAGCCGGTGCTGCAGGGCCTGCGCAAGGGCGGCCTGCTGTACCTGCTGCCCGACATGGACTTCGGCCGCGACCAGACCATCTTCGTGCCCTTCTACGGCGTGCAGGCGGCCACCGTGCCGTCGCTGTCGCGCTTCGCGCGGCTGGGCAAGGCCAAGGTGGTGCCGGTGGTGTCGAAGCTCACGCGCGAGGGCTATGAAATCGAGATCCTGCCGACCTGGCAGAACTTCCCGACCGACGACGTCGAGGCCGACACTGCGCTCATGAACGAGCGGCTGCAGGGCTACATCGACACGATGCCGTCCCAGTATTACTGGGTGCACCGCCGCTTCAAGACGCGGCCCGAAGGCGAGCCGCCGATCTACTGATTCCGCTGCAGGAATCCCTCGATCTCGCGCGCAACCAACTGCGGCTGCTCGTGCACGATCCAGTGGGTCGCGTTCGGCACCTTCTTGATCTCCAGCTTCGGCACGTACTCGTCGAGTCCTTCGAGCAGGCCGGGCAGCAGCGCGGCGTCGTCGAGCGCCCAGAACACGAAGGTCGGCACTTCCACCACCAGGCGCTCGCGCGGCAGCACGGGGATGCCGTCGACGGTCTGGCCGGGCAGCGGCGGCTTCATCGGCGTCACGCGGTAGAGGTTGCAGGCGCCCGTGAGGCCCGCGCTCCAGACCTCGCGGTACTGCTGCTTCACTTCCTCGGTGAGCCAGCCGAAGCCGTCGGGGCCGGCCTTCATCAGCAGGAAGAAGGGCCACATGCGCTTGAAGTCGTCGGCCGCGAGCAGCGCCTCGGCGTCGGGGCGCGCGAGGAAGTTCATGTATGCGCTTGCCTGCTGCTGCGCCGGGTTGTTGCGCAGCTCGCGGGTGAAGGTGCCCGGGTGCGGCGAATTGATGATGACCAGGCGTCCGACCTGCTGCGGGAAGGCATTGGCATAGCCCCAGCCGAAGGCGCCGCCCCAGTCGTGGGCGACCAGCGCGGCCATGGTGCCGTCGGCGCTCTCGGTGGCGGCGAGCTGCTGGATGTCCTGGATCAGCAGGGGCGCCTTGTAGGCAGCCACGTCGGCAGGCGAGCTCGACTTCTCGAAGCCGCGCAGGTTGGGCGCCACGCAGCGGTAGCCGCCGTGGGCCGGGTCGGCGAAGTACTCGAGCAGTTCGTCCCAGATGAACGCGGCCTCGGGGAATCCATGGAGGAACACCATCAGCGGCCGGCCCGGCTGGCCGGCGGCGCGGCAGCTCAGGGTGGTGCCGTTGGGCAGGCTGCGCTGGAATGTCTCGATCATGCTTCTTGTCTCCTTCGGGTTGACTGGTGTTGCTATTGTTTTGATAGTGAACTTCGCAGATGGGACGATCGGTACAGCCTGTTGCGTATCAGGCGTCTTCCGGTGGTGGCGTCGGCTCGGGGCCGGCGGCCGGTGCCTGGGCGTCTTCGGGGTGCACCCAACGCCACAGCAGCTGCGCCGCCTCGCCCACGCCCTGCTTCTTCAGGGCCGAGAACAGTTTCACCTCGCCGCCACCGGCCTGCAGTCGCGTAATGGACAGCACCTTGGCGCCCTCGCTGCGGGTGAGCTTGTCGGCCTTGGTGAGCAGCACGAGGAACTTCAGGCCCTGCTGCACGCGCGGGCGGATCACGTCGAGCAGGATCTCATCGAGCTCGGTCAGACCGTGGCGCGGATCGCACATGAGCACCACGCCGCGCAGGTTCTCGCGCGTCATCAGGTAGTTGCCCATCACCCGCTGCCAGCGCAGCTTGGCCTCGCGCGGCACGGCCGCGTAGCCGTAGCCGGGCAGGTCGGCGAGCACCGCGTCATCGACCTTCTGCTTGCCGATGCCGAACAGGTTGATGTGCTGCGTGCGGCCGGGCGTCTTGGAGGCGAAGGCCAGGCGCGTCTGCTGGGTGAGGGTGTTGATGGCGGTCGACTTGCCCGCGTTGGAGCGGCCGACGAAGGCAATCTCGGGCAGGTCGAAAGGGGGCAGATGCTCCAGCTGGGGCGCGCTGGTGAGGAAGTGGGCGGTGTGCAGCCAGCCCAGCGCCATGCGTTCGCGTTCGGCAACCTTGGGGTCTGCGGCGGGCGCCGCGCGGGGAGGATAGGCGGCGGGCTTGGCGCGCGGGGAGGGCATCTACGGACTTTCGAAACAGGGCCCACATTGTAGAATCGTGAGGTTTTGCGCCATAAATTCGAAGCCCCCGATATGAAGTTGTTTGCCAATATTGTGCTTGCGGCCCTCGTGGGCATCGCATCCAGCGTGAGTTTTGCAGCCGATGAACACGCGGCCGCTCCTGCCGCCCCGGCGGCCGCCAAGCCGGCCAAGCCGGACCCCGCCAAGGGGGATGCGCTCTTCAACGCAACGCCGGCAAACAGCCAGAGCTGCGCCTCCTGCCACAACGCCGACGGCAACTCCGCCATCGCCGCCAACCCGAAGCTGGCGCAGCAACACCCCGAATACATCCTCAAGCAGCTGCAGGACTTCAAGTCCGGCGCCCGCAAGAGCGCGATCATGAAGCCGCTGGCCTCGGCGCTGTCGGAAGAAGACATGCGCAACATCGCCTGGTTCGTCGGCTCGAAGAAGGTCAAGCCGGGCTTCTCGAAGGACAAGGACACCATCGCCCTGGGCGAGAAGATCTACCGCGGCGGCATCGGCGACCGCCAGATCCCGGCCTGCGCCGGCTGCCACAGCCCCAACGGCGCCGGCATCCCGGCCCAGTACCCGCGCCTGGGCGGCCAGAACGCCGACTACACCGTGGCTCAGCTCACGGCCTTCCGCGACAACGTCCGCCTGAACAGCCTGCCCATGACCGGCGTCGCCGCCAAGCTCAACGACAGGGAAATCAAGGCGGTCGCCGACTACATTGCCGGTTTGCGTTGATGATGGCGCTCCCTGGAGCGTGACCAGCCGCCGATAACAACCCCAAACAAAGGGCGGGCCGATCCAGCAGGATGGCCCGCCTTTTTGTTTTTTTCTCTTCCTACTCTCGCCCGATGTCCGTCTCCACCCATGGCCTTCGCGTTCATCGTGGACCGCAGATGCTTCGCGCCGCGGTGGAACTGCTGTCGTCGATGCGCTTCGCGATCGCGCTGCTCACGATCATCTGCATCGCGTCGATCATCGGTACGGTGCTCAAGCAGCACGAGCCGATCAACAACTACATCAACCAGTTCGGCCCGTTCTGGGCCGAGCTCTTCCGCACCGCGCGGCTCGACTCGATCTACAGCGCCTGGTGGTTCCTGCTGATCCTGCTGTTCCTGGTGATCAGCACCACGCTGTGCATCGTGCGCAACACGCCGCGCATCCTGGTCGACCTCAGGACCTTCAAGGAAGACATCCGCGCTCAGAGCCTCAAGGCCTTCGGCCAGCGCGCCGAGAACCGTCTCGGTGAAACACCGGACGTCGCCGCCAACCGGATCGGGCAACTGCTGGTGAGCGGCGGCTGGAAGGTCAAGCTGCAGCAGCGCGAGGCAACTGGCGACGGCAGGCAGGCCGCGGGCTGGATGGTCGCGGCGCGTGCCGGCGGCGCCCACAAGCTGGGCTACATCGCCGCCCACAGCGCCATCGTGCTGGTGTGCATCGGCGGCCTGCTCGACGGCGACCTGGTGGTGCGCGCGCAGACCTGGTTCAACGGCAAGAGCGTGTTCACCGGCGGCGGCATGATCGCCGACGTGCCGCCGCAGCACCGGCTGTCGGCGAGCAACCCGACCTTCCGCGGCAACATCCTCGTGCCCGAGGGCGGGCAGGGCAGCGTCGCCATCCTGAACCAGTCCGACGGCGTGCTGCTGCAGGAGCTGCCGTTCTCCATCGAGCTGAAGAAGTTCATCGTCGACTACTACTCGACCGGCATGCCCAAGCTCTTCGCGAGCGAGGTGGTCCTGCACGACCGCGAGACCGGCGAGCAGGTGCCCGCGCGCATCGAGGTCAACCACCCGGCCAGCTACAAGGGCGTGGAGATCTACCAGTCGAGCTTCGACGACGGCGGCTCCAAGGTGAAGCTCAAGGCGGTGCCGATGGCTGCCGCGGCCAAGCCCTTCGAGGTGGAAGGCGTCATCGGCGGGCCCAGCACCGAGATCACCAACGGCAAGGACAAGCTCACGCTCGAGTACGCCGCGCTGCGCGTGATCAACGTCGAGAACTTCGCCGACGCCAACGCCATGGGCAGCGGCGCCGACGTGCGCAAGGTCGACCTGCGCCACGACATCGAATCGCGCCTGGGAGCAGCCAACAAGACCAACAAGCCGAAGGTGCTGCGCAACATCGGCCCGAGCATCGGCTACAAGCTGCGCGACGCCGCCGGCCAGGCGCGCGAGTACCAGAACTACATGGTGCCGGTCGATACCGGCGACGGCCAGCCGGTGTTCCTGCTGGGCATGCGCGAGAAGCCCGAGGAGCCCTTCCGCTACCTGCGCGTGCCGGCCGACGACCAGGGTTCGATGGACGGCTTCGTGCGCATGCGCGCCGCCCTCGGCGACGCCGCCACGCGCGAGCGTGCCGTCGAGCGCTACATCGCCAAGGCCACCGACCCCAAGCGTCCCGAAATGGCCGAGCAGCTGCGCGTGTCCGCCACGCGCGCACTGGCGCTGTTCGCGGGCAGCGAGCGCGCCAAGGCCGACGCCACCACCGTGGGCGGCTGGCAGGCGATCGCCGAATTCATGGAAGCCAACGTGCCCGAGGCCGAGCGCGAGCGCGCCGGCGGGGTGCTGGTGCGCATCCTCAACGACGTGCTGTTCGAGGTGCTGAACCTGAGCCGCGAAGGCGCCGGCCTGGCCGCGCTACCCAACGACGAGAAGTCGCAGGCCTACCTGACGCAGGCCGTGCTGGCCATCAGCGACGCGCATTTCTACCCGGCGCCGGTCGCGATGATGATGACCGACTTCACCCAGGTGCAGGCCAGCGTGTTCCAGGTGGCGCGCGCCCCCGGCAAGAACATCGTCTACCTGGGCTGCCTGTTGCTGATCGTCGGCATTTTTGCCATGCTGTACGTGCGCGAGCGCCGCCTCTGGGTGTGGCTGGCGCCGGATGGCAAGGCCGGCGAAGGCGATGCATCCGCAATGACGGCCGCCACGATGGCCTTCTCGGTCAATCGCAAGACCATCGACAGCGACCGCGAATTCGAGCATCTCAAACGCAAGCTGCTCGCCCTGAACGAATAAGACCCCACGAGGCAACATGAACACCACGACCCTCACGCTCAATGAAAGCTGGCTCTCGCGCCGCAACCTGTTCGACTGGGTGTTCGCGGCGCTGGTGGTCGCCGGCGGCCTCTTCGCCTTCGCGCGCTACGCGGGGTCGATGGATTCCTACGAGAAGCCGATCCTCGCCGCGGCGGTGATCGCGACCATCGCCATTGGCTGGTTCTGGCGGCCGCTGCGGGTGCTGGCGATCGTGGTGGCTGCGGCTTCGCTGCTGGCCATCGCCTCGTACCAGGGCGACCTGGCGCGTGCCGACACGGTGTTCTGGCTCAAGTACTTCCTGTCGAGCCAGTCGGCCATCCTGTGGATGAGCGTGCTGTTCTTCATGAGCACGCTGTTCTACTGGCTGGGCTTCTTCGGCGGCAGGCAGTCGGACACCTTCGACGCCATCGGCTCGCGCCTCGCGTGGGCTGCGGTGACGATGGCGCTGATCGGCACCATGGTGCGCTGGTACGAGAGCCACCAGCTCGGCCCGGACATCGGCCACATCCCCGTGAGCAACCTGTACGAGGTGTTCGTGCTGTTCTGCTGGCTGACGGCGGCCTTCTACCTGTACTTCGAGGAGCGCTACGGCACGCGCGCGCTCGGCGCCTTCGTGATGCTGGTGGTCAGCGCGGCGGTGGGCTTCCTGCTCTGGTACACGATCGTGCGCGAGGCTCACGAGATCCAGCCGCTGGTGCCGGCCCTGCAGAGCTGGTGGATGAAGCTGCACGTGCCGGCCAATTTCATCGGCTATGGCACCTTCGCGCTCGCGGCCATGGTTGCCTTCGCCTACCTCATCAAGGAACAGGCGAACGAGAAGCGCTGGTACAAGCTCACGCCGATCTGGCTGCTGGGCGTGGCGCTGTGCTTCGTGCCGGTGGCGTTCCGTCAGCGCGTGCAGGAAGCCGGCGGCAGCTACTGGGTGATCTACGCCGGCATTTCGGCGCTGATCGCCGCGGGCATCCTGCTGGGCCGCAAGCGCATCGCCGCGCGCCTGCCGGCCAACGAGGTGCTCGACGACGTCATGTACAAGTCGATCACCGTCGGCTTCGCCTTCTTCACCATCGCCACCGTGCTGGGCGCCCTGTGGGCGGCCGACGCCTGGGGCGGCTACTGGAGCTGGGACCCGAAGGAGACCTGGGCGCTGATCGTCTGGCTCAACTACGCGGCCTGGCTGCACATGCGGCTGGTGAAGGGCCTGCGCGGCACCGTGGCGGCCTGGTGGGCGCTGGGCGGGCTGGCGGTGACGACCTTCGCCTTCCTGGGCGTGAACATGTTCCTGAGCGGGTTGCACAGCTACGGCACCCTGTGAGTGCAGGCTCGCGGGCTTTCGCGAAGAATTATTGAAACCGCGCGCTCCGGCGGCGCGTAACCGAATCGGGGTTGGCCACGAACTACCCTGAGAACAACGATTCCGCGAAAGGCCCGTCATGTCGTTCCCTTCCCATCCCAGCCGCCCCATCCGTCGTACCGTCAGCAACAGCGGCGACAACGGCTTCATCCATCCGCTGTCCAGCGAGATCACGCCCCGAGAGGTCTACGAGGGCCGCCGCGACATGCTCAAGCTCATGGCCGGGGGCGCCGCGGGAGCCGCGCTGGCGGCCTTCGCCTCGCGCGAAGCCCTGGCGCAGACCGAGCGCCCCAACAAGCTGGCGCCGCTGCCCGGCGCGAAGTCGGCGGTGCCCGGCGCCATGTCGATGGAAAAGGTCACCGACTACAAGGATGCCTCCACCTACAACAACTTCTACGAGTTCGGCACCGACAAGGCCGACCCGGCCAAGAACGCCGGCACGCTGAAGACGCGGCCCTGGACGGTGGAGGTGGAAGGGCTGGTCAAGAAGCCGGGCAAGTACGGCATCGAGGACCTGCTCAAGCTCAGCGCGCAGGAGGAGCGCATCTACCGGCTGCGCTGCGTCGAAGGCTGGTCGATGGTGATTCCGTGGGTCGGCTACTCGCTGGCCGAACTCATCAAGAAGGTCGAGCCGCAGGGCAACGCCAGGTTCGTCGAGTTCGTGACCCTGGCCGACCCCAAGACCATGCCCTTCGTCGGCTCGCGCGTGCTCGACTGGCCCTACACCGAGGGCCTGCGCATGGACGAGGCGATGCATCCGCTCACGCTGCTGGCCTTCGGCATGTACGGCGAGGTGCTGCCCAACCAGAACGGCGCGCCGGTGCGGCTGGTGGTGCCGTGGAAGTACGGCTTCAAGTCGGCCAAGTCGATCGTGAAGATCCGCTTCGTCGAGAAGGAGCCCAGCACCGCCTGGAACAAGGCCGCGGCCAACGAATACGGCTTCTATTCGAACGTGAATCCCAACGTCGACCATCCGCGATGGAGCCAGGCCACCGAGCGCCGGATCGGCGACGGCGGCGGCCTCTTCGCAAAACGGCGCAAGACGGAGCTGTTCAACGGCTATGAAGCACAGGTCGGCCAGCTCTACGCGGGCATGGACCTGAAGAAGAACTACTGAGCCGGCCTCGGCACGTGGCGAGCGCCCCATGAACAAGCTGCTCATGCATCCCGCGACCAAGCCGGTCGTCTTCCTGCTGTGCCTGCTGCCGTTCGCGCGGCTGGCCTACGGCGCGTTCACGGACGGGCTGGGTGCCAACCCCGCGGAGTTCCTGATCCGCGCCACCGGTGACTGGACCCTGCGTTTCATCTGCATCGTGCTGGCGGTGACGCCGCTGCGCGTGATGAGCAAGTGGAACGCGCTCGCGCGCTACCGTCGCATGCTGGGCCTGTTCGCGTACTTCTATGTGGTGCTGCACCTGCTGTGCTACAGCTGGTTCGACATGGGCTTCGAGTGGGGCGACATTGCGAAGGACATCGCCAAGCGGCCGTTCATCCTGGTGGGCTTCTCTGCCTTCGTGCTGCTGACGCCGCTGGCGGCCACGTCGTTCAACCGCGCGATCAAGGCGATGGGCGCGAAGCGCTGGCAGATGCTGCACAAGCTGGTCTACCTGATCGCGGGGCTCGGCCTGCTGCACTTCTTCTGGATGCGCGCGGGCAAGAACAACTTCGCGGAGGTGTTCGTCTACGCCGCGATCATCGCGGTGCTGCTCGCGTGGCGCGTGTGGAACTACGTCGCGAACAAGCGCGGTAAGGCGAAGCCGGCGTCGGCCGGCGCGGTGCGCACCGGCTGACGCCGAAGGGCAGTCAGCCGTCGATCTCGCTGCGCAGCTGGTCTTCCATCGTCTCGCGACGGCGGATCAGCTTTGCGCTCGCACCGCTCACCAGCACCTCGGCGGCGCGGCCGCGCGTGTTGTAGTTGCTGGACATGCTCATGCAGTACGCGCCCGCCGACAGCACGGCCAGCAGGTCGCCCGACACCACGTTGAGCGCGCGGTCGCGGCCGATCCAGTCGCCGCTCTCGCAGACCGGGCCGACCACGTCGTAGGTCGTGGCATTGCCCGCGCGGGTGCGCACCGGCACGATGCGCTGGAAGGCCTGGTACATCGCGGGGCGCGGCAGGTCGTTCATGGCCGCGTCGACGATGCAGAAGTTCTTGTCCTCGCCCGGCTTGGTGTAGAGCACTTCGGTCACGCACACGCCGGCATTGCCGACCAGCGAGCGGCCTGGCTCGATGACCAGCTTGCGCTTGCCGAAGCCCCGCGCATCGAGCTTGGCCAGCAACTGCTGCCACAGCGCATCGGCTTTGGGCGGCACCTCGCCGTTGTAGTCGATGCCCAGGCCGCCACCGAAGTCCAGGTGATGGATCGGCACCCCGGCTGCCTCGATGGCTTCCACCAGGTCGAGCACGCGGTCGCAGGCGTCGAGGTAGGGCGAGGCTTCGGTGATCTGCGAGCCGATGTGGCAGTCGATGCCCACCACCTCCAGCCCCTGCAGCCGTGCGGCATGCTTGTAGGCCTCGACGGCGCGGTCGTGCGCGATGCCGAACTTGTTGCCCTTCAGGCCGGTGGAAATGTAGGGGTGCGTCTTCGGATCGACGTTCGGATTGATGCGGATGCTGATCGGCGCGCGCTTGCCTTCGGCCACCGCCACTTCGTGGAGCACGTCAAGCTCGGCTTCGCTCTCGACGTTGAAGCAGGCGATGCCGGCAGCGAGGGCCTGGCGCATTTCGGCGCGGGTCTTGCCGACGCCCGAGAAGATGATCTTCTTCGGATCGGCACCGACGGCCAGCACGCGCGAAAGCTCGCCGCCGGAGACGATGTCGAAGCCGCAGCCGGCTTCCGCGAACACGCGCAGCACGCCGAGCGAGGAGTTGGCTTTCATCGCGTAGCAGATGAGCGCATCACGACCCTCGAAGCCGCGCTGGTAAGCCGCCAGGGCGTCCAGCATCCACTGCCTGGAGTAGACGAAGAGAGGAGTGCCGTGTTCGCGGACCAGCGCGTCGAGCGCCATGCCTTCGACGTGCAGCGTGCCGTCGCGCTCGGCGATGTGCGGCTGGCCGGGCAGGGAGATGGGGGTGCCGGAACTCACTTGCGCTGCTCCGTGCTGGTGGTGCTGGTGGTGCTGGTGGTGCTGGTGCTGCTGGTGCTGCCGGCTGGCGCGCTGGCCGCGGCAGCCGGAGCGGGCGCCGCCTGGCTGGAGGACGAAGATGACGACGAAGACCGCAGGCTGTCCGGCGTCATGAGCTCCGGCAAGGTGGCGCGCCCGGCGGCTGCCGGATCGGTCGGCAGGTACAGCGCACCGCGCTGCCCGCAGGCAGCGACGAGCCCGGCGGTGCCCACGGCAAGGCAGACCATGAGCGCGGCGCGGACGCGGGTGCTCACTAGAATTTGGCGAACGTTCAACATGGCGAAATTGTAATGACCGACACCGAATACATGGATCGCGCCGAGGCTGCGCTTGCCGCTATCGAACTGGGCTGCGACCGCATCAACGAAGCGACCGACGCCGACATCGACAACCAGAGGGTGGGCGGGATGATCACGATTTCATTCCGCAACGGCAGCCAGCTGATCGTGAACCTGCAGAAGCCGTTGCAGGAAATCTGGCTTGCCGCGCGTTCTGGCGGCTACCACTACCGCCATGACGGCAAGGCCTGGGTGGACACCAAGACCGGCGAGGAATTCTTCGGCAACCTGTCGCGCGAGGCGACGCTGCAGGCCGGGCAGCCGCTGGACTTCACGGCTCCCTGAACTCTCTGCCTGCGACGCTCAGTTGCGGAACAGATCGAGGATGCGGTTGCGCTCCTCAGGCTGTGCAGGGGCGCCGATCGGACCACCCGCCGGGGCTTCGACCGGCGCCGCCGGTGCGGACTCGACACCCAGGCTGGCAACGCCGCGTCCCGGCGCGTAGTCGTCGTAGTACCACTCGCCACCCACATTCACGATGCCCGCTGGCGGGTTGGCCGACAGTTCAGTCACCGGCACGCCCTTGATGGCGGTTTCCATGTAGGTGATCCAGATCGGAAGGCTCAGGCCGCCGCCGGTCTCGCGGTCGCCCAGGTTGCGCGGGGTGTCGTAACCGATCCACGAGATGGCCGTCATGGTGGGCTGGAAGCCGGCGAACCAGGCGTCGAGCGAGTCGTTGGTGGTGCCCGTCTTGCCGTAGAGGTCGGGGCGCTTGAGCATGGCCTGCGCCTTGGCCGCGGTGCCGCCGCGAGCGACGGAATTCAGCAGCGTGTCCATGATGAAGGCGTTGCGCTGCGGGATGACACGCAGCGATTCGTTCAGGAGCGGCGGCTGCTTGTCGACCAGCACCTTGTCCTTGTGGTCGGTGATGCGCGTGACGAGGTACGGATTGACGCGGTAGCCGCCGTTGGCGAAGACCGAATAGCCCACCGCCATCTGCATCGGCGTGACCGAGCCCGCGCCCAGCGCCATCGGCAGGTAGGCGGGGTGCTTTTCCTTGTCGAAGCCGAAGTTGGTGATCCACTCCTGCGCATAGCGCGTGCCGATGGACTGCAGGATGCGGATGGACACGAGGTTCTTCGACTTCATCAGCGCGGTGCGCATCGACATCGGGCCGTCGTAGCCGCCGCCGTAGTTCTTCGGCTCCCAGGGTTGGCCGCCGGTGGTGCCGGCGTCGAAGAAGAGCGGGCCGTCGTTGATGACCGTGGCGGGCGTGAAGCCCTTTTCGAGCGCCGCTGAATAGATGAAGGGCTTGAAGCTGGAGCCCGGCTGGCGCCAGGCCTGCGTCACATGGTTGAACTTGTTCTTGCCGAAGTCGAAGCCGCCGACCAGCGCCTTGATGGCGCCGTCGCGCGGGTCCATGGCGACGAATGCGCCCTCGACCTCGGGAAGCTGCGTGATTTCCCAGGTGTTCTTGGGCGTCTTCACCACGCGGATGACCGCGCCGCGACGGATCTTGATGTTCGGCGGGGCCTTGTCGGAGAGACCCGACTGGGCCGGCTTGAGCCCTTCGCCGGTGATCTGGACGGGATCGCCATTGCCGCGCACCGCGTCGATCTGCTTGGGCGTGGCCTTGAGCACGACCGCGGCCATCACGTCGCCGTTGTCGGGGTGGTCGTTGAGCGCGTCGTCGACTGCTTCGTCGAGGTCCTTGGGGTCGTTCGGCAGGTCGACGAACTTCTCGGGGCCGCGGTAGATCTGGCGGCGCTCGTAGTCCATGATGCCCTTGCGCAGCGCCTTGTAGGCGGCCGCCTGGTCGGCCGCGACCAGCGAGGTGTAGACCTTGAGGCCGCGCGTGTAGGTGCTGTCGCCGTACTGGGCGTACATCAGCTGGCGAACCGTTTCAGCCACGTATTCGGCGTGCAGGCGGTTCGGGTCGGCGGCGTCGCGCAGGTGCAGCTCTTCCTTCTTGGCTTCCGCGGCCTGTTCGGCGGTGATGAAGCCGGCCTCCTGCATGCGGTCGATCACGTAGAACTGGCGGCCGCGCGCGCGCTGCGGGTTGTTGACCGGGTTGTTCGCGCCCGGTGCCTTGGGCAGGCCGGCCAGCATCGCGGCCTGGGCGATCGTGAGTTCCTGCAGGGGCTTGCCGAAATAGGCCTCGGAAGCGGCGGCGAAGCCATAGGCGCGGTTTCCGAGGTAGATCTGGTTCAGGTAGATCTCGAAGATCTGGTCCTTCGTGAGCAGGTGCTCCAGCTTGAAGGTCAGCAGCACCTCGTAGATCTTGCGGGTGAGCGTCTTCTCGGAGCTCAGGTAGACGTTGCGCGCCACCTGCATCGTGATGGTCGATGCGCCCTGGCTCTTCACGCGGTTCATGTTGGCCAGGCCGGCGCGGACCATGCCCTTGTAGTCGACGCCGCCGTGGTCGTAGAAGCGGGCGTCTTCGGCCGCCAGGACGGCGTCCTTCACGACCTTCGGGATGGCCGAGATGGGAGTGAGGTTGCGGCGCTCCTCGCCGAACTCGCCGATCAGGATGCCTTCGGCCGAGAAAACCCGCAGCGGCAGCTTGGGCCGGTAGTCGGAGAGCTCGCTGATGTCGGGCAGGTTCGGATACGCCACCGCGAGGGCCACTGCCACCACGCACAGCACGGCCAGCGCGCCGGCCAGGGCGATGCCGAAGCTCCAGAAGAAAAGGCGCAACAGCCATTTCAGCCAGGTCGGGCGAGTGGAGGGGGAGTTCTTGGCTGGCCCTTTGGGGCTGGAAGTTTCTTGCATGAGGGGCCGCACAGAGTCACCCGACATTATAAAAAGCCGCCCCTTCCGAACGATCCGATCTTTGCGGGGCTTGCATTGCCCTAATTCAAAAGTTACAAAATGCGGTTTTGCCGTCAGGTTTTGACAACGCTTGAGGAATTTGCCCTGCGGCGTCGCTTGGTTGCCGCTACGCCTGCTGCTAGCATGCAACCGAATTCAATTTTTTCTATTGGTTACAAATACAGGGGAAGAGGAACCTGCCTTGGCTGCTCTTGGATCATTGTTTCGTCGTCAGAACGCTCCCCTGCTGGGGCTGGACGTAAGTTCGTCCAGCGTCAAGCTGGTCGAGCTCGGCCGTGAGGCCAGCGGCAAGCTGGTCCTGGAGCGCTGCGCCATCGAGCCCCTGGAACGCGGCTGGATCACCGACGGCAACGTCGAGAAGTTCGACGAGGTGGCGGAAGCCGTCCGTCGCGTCATCCGCAAGAGCGGCACGCGCACCCGCAACGTGGCACTGGCACTGCCTCCGTCGGCCGTGATCACCAAGAAGATCATTCTTCCGGGCGGCATGAGCGAGCAGGAGCTCGAGATCCAGGTCGAGTCGGAAGCCAACCAGTACATCCCGTTCTCGCTCGACGAGGTGAGCCTCGACTTCTGCGTGACCGGTCCGAGCACCACCTCCGCCGGCGACGTGGAAGTGCTGATCGCCGCGTCGCGCAAGGAAAAGGTCCAGGACCGCGAGGGCCTGGCGGAAGCCGCCGGCCTGAAGGCGATGATCCTCGACGTCGAGTCCTACGCATCGCGCCTGGCGACCGCCCGCCTGATCGAGCAGCTGCCCGGCAAGGGCGTCGATTCGATCGTGGCTCTCTTCGAAGTGGGCGCCTTCACCACCAGCATGCAGGTGCTGCGCAACCAGGAAGTGCTGTACGACCGCGACCAGGCGTTCGGCGGTGCCCAGCTCACCCAGCTGATCGTGCGCCAGTACGGGTTTTCAGCCGAGGAGGCCGAGGCGAAGAAACGCAGCGGCGACCTGCCCGACGACTACGGCTCCGGCGTGCTCAAGCCCTTCGTGGAAAGCATCGCGCAGGAAATCGCCCGCGCGCTCCAGTTCTTCTTCACCAGCACGCCGCACAACCGCGTCGACTACGTGCTGCTGGCAGGCGGATCGGCCTCGCTGCCCGGCCTGACCAACGCGGTGACGCGGCAGACCTCGTTCGCCTGCTCCTTGCTGAATCCCTTCGAAGGCATGGAAATCAGCTCGAACGTCCGCGAGAAGAAGGTCCGCCGCGAGGCTCCGTCCTATCTGACCTCTTGCGGCCTGGCCATGCGGAGGTTCCTGCAGTGATCCTCATCAATCTGCTCCCGCACCGCGAAGCTGCGCGCAAGCGCAGGCGCGAGGCGTTCTACGGCACCTTGGGTGCCGCGGCGATCCTGGGCGTCCTGATCGCCGGCCTTGGTTATCTCTGGTTCGAGGCGCAGATCTCGGCGCAGCGTTCGACGAACGGCTTCCTGCAAGCCGAGATCAAGAAGCTCGAAGTCGAGATCAAGGAAATCTCGACGCTGCAGGAAGAAATCGCCGCGCTGCGCGCCCGCCAGCAGGCGGTCGAAGACTTGCAGGGCGACCGCAACCTGCCCGTGCACCTGCTCAATGAACTGGTTCGGCAACTGCCCGATGGCGTGTACCTGACCAACATGAAGCAGGACAACCAGACTGTCACCCTGCAAGGCATGGCGCAGTCGAACGAGCGGGTTTCGGAGTTGCTGCGCAACCTCGGCAACAACAGTCCCTGGCTGGTGAAGCCCGAGCTGGTCGAAATCACGTCGGCGAACGTGAACCTGAACCCGCGCGATCAGCGTCGCGTGGCGAACTTCACGATGCGCATTGGCCTGAAACGCCCCACCGATGCTCAGAAGGCTGCCGCCGAAAAGGCCCTGGCCGCAACGGCGCAGTCCAAGGGGTAACCGATCATGGCAAGCAATCGCCCCTCCCAGAAAATCGACGTCGCCGCTGCGTTCCAGCGCTTCGGCGACCAATTCCGCGGACTCAATCCGAACGATCCCTCGGCATGGCCGGCGGTGCCCCGCTATGCGCTCTGCCTGGTGGTCACGGCACTTGTGCTGGTCGCCCTCTGGTTCGTCTGGCTGACCAATTCGAACGACGAGCTCGAAAGCGAGCGCGCCAAGGAAGTCACGCTCAAGGCCGACTACCAGAAGAAGGTGGCTCAGGCCGCCAACCTCGAGTTGCTCAAGAAGCAGCGCGAGCAGGTGCAGCAGTACGTGACCCTGCTCGAGAAGCAGCTGCCCAGCAAGGCCGAAATGGACGCCCTGCTGTCGGACATCAACCAGGCAGGCCTTGGCCGCAGCCTTCAGTTCGAGCTGTTCCGTCCGGGACAGGTGTCGGTCAAGGACTACTACGCCGAACTCCCGATCGCCGTCCGGGTGACCGGCCGGTACCACGACATGGGTGCTTTCGCTGCCGACGTGGCGGGCCTGTCGCGGATCGTGACGCTGAACAACATTTCCGTCACCCCGCAGAAGGACAAGGACGTGCTGACGATGGACGCCACCGCGCGCACCTATCGTTACCTCGATGACGAAGAACGGGCCGCGCAGAAGCGCGCCTCCGCACCGAAGGCGAAGAAATGAAGATCGCCGCCAAAGTACTGTGGCTGACGCTGGCGGCGTCGGCACTGAGCGCCTGCGATTCGGGCCAGGAAGACATGCAGCGCTGGATGGCCGAGCAGCGTGCCCAGGTGAAGCCCTCGGTGCCGCCGATTTCCGAGCCCAAGAAGTTCACCCCGCAGGCCTATACCGAGGCCTCGGCATTCGAGCCTTTCAACATCCTGAAGCTGACGCAGGCGCTGCGCCGCGAATCGAATCAGCCGAGCACCTCGGAGCTGATCGCGCCCGAGCTCGCGCGCCGCAAGGAAGCGCTCGAAGCCTTCCCGCTCGACTCGATGGCCATGGTCGGCAGCATGAACCGCAACGGCCAGCCGGTGGCGCTGCTGCGCGTCGACAAGCTGCTCTACAAGGTGCGCGTCGGCGAATACCTGGGACTCAACTACGGGCGCATCACCCGTATCAACGAAACCGAAATCGCCTTGCGTGAAATCGTGCAAGACGCCGCCGGTGAATGGATCGAACGCGTCGCGACGCTGCAGCTGCAAGAGAGTGCGAAATGAACCAAAAGAAATCAAAAATGGCACAGTGGCTGCGCGCTGCCGGCCTGGGTCTGCTGGCCTTCGGCGCATTGGCCGTGGCTCATGCGCAAAACGCCATCGAGGCGGTGACGAGCTCGACGCAGTCGGGCTCCGAAGTGATCCGCATCGATCTGGCACAGCCGCTCACCGCGGTTCCTGCCGGATTCGCCGTGCAGACGCCTGCGCGTATCGCGCTCGACTTTCCCGGTGTCACGAATGCCATCGGCCGCTCCGCCATCGAGGTGAACCAGGGCAACCTGCGCTCGGTGAACGTGGTGCAGGCCGGTGAACGCAGCCGCGTGGTACTGAACCTGAAGCAGGCGACCGCATACAAGGCCGAGATCCAGGGCAAGTCGCTGCTGGTGACGCTCGAGCCGGTGGCTGGCCCGGCGCTTGTCGCGTCGGCTTCCACGACCTTCGCGGAAAACCGCAATCGCGACACGCTGCCCCTGCGGGATGTCGATTTCCGTCTCGGTTCCGACAGCACCGGCCGGGTCATCGTCGATCTGCCGAATAACCAGGTGGGCGTGGACGTCAAGCAGCAGGGCAAGAGCCTTGTCGTGGAGTTCACCAAGTCGACGCTGCCCGAAGGGCTGCGTCGCCGCCTCGACGTGGCCGACTTCGGCACCCCGGTCCAGCTCATCACTTCGCAGCAAGCCGGCGACCGCGTCCGCATGACGATCGATGCCAAGGGCGACTGGGAGCACAGTGCCTACCAGAGCGAGAACCAGTTCGTGGTCGAGGTCCGTGCCCGCAAGGTCGATCCGACCAAGCTGACCCAAGGCGTGGGCTACAACGGCGAGAAGCTGTCGCTGAACTTCCAGAACATCGAGATCCGTTCGCTGCTGCAGGTGATCGCCGATTTCACGAACTTCAACATCGTGACCTCGGATTCGGTGACCGGCGCGCTGACGCTGCGGCTGAAGGACGTGCCGTGGGATCAGGCGCTCGACATCATCATGCAGGCGAAGAACCTGGGCATGCGCAAGAACGGCAGCGTGCTGTGGATCGCGCCGAAGGATGAGATCAACGCCAAGGAAAAGCTCGAGTTCGAGGCCAAGGCTGCGATCGAGAATCTGGAGCCGCTGCGGACCCAATCGTTCCAGCTCAACTACACCAAGGCGATTGCGATCGCACAGGGATTGACAGGCACGGGGGCTGGCGGCGGTGGTGGTGGCGGTAGCGGTACGACCACCCGGATCTTGAGTCCGCGCGGCAGCGTCATCGCCGAATCGCGTACCAACCAGCTCTTCGTTTCGGACATCCCCTCGCGTCTGGCCCAGGTGACCGAGCTGATCCAGAAGCTGGACGTCCCCGTTCGCCAAGTGCTGATCGAAGCCCGTATCGTCGAGGCGTCGGACACCTTCGGCAAGTCCCTTGGTGTACGACTTGGGGGCGGTATTGCTGGCGAGCGCTTCGCATCGTCCGCCGGCAACCGGGCGTTCGCCAATGTGGGTGCGATGCCCACCATCACGGCGGGCACCAACGGCGGTGCCAGCACGGCCACCACCACCTGGACGAACTCCAACTTCATCAACCTTCCCGCAGGCGATGCCGGCGGCACCGGCAACGCGGCAGGCACCTTCGCGATCTCGCTGTTCAACTCGAGCTTCTCGCGCATGCTGAACCTCGAGATATCGGCGCTCGAAGCCGACGGCAAGGGCAAGCTGGTGTCCAGCCCCCGCGTGATCACCGCCGACCAGACCAAGGCGCTGATCGAGCAGGGCGAGGAAATCCCGTACCAGCAGGCCACTTCCAGCGGCGCCACCTCGATCTCGTTCCGCAAGGCGGTGCTGAAGCTCGAAGTCACGCCCCAGATCACGCCGGAAGGCAACATCATCCTGACGCTGGACGTGAGCAAGGACGCCCGCGGCGTGAATACTTCGGCGGGTCCGGCGATCAACACCAAGCACGTGCAGACCGAGGTGCTGGTCGAGAACGGCGGCACGGTTGTCATCGGTGGTATCTTCGAGCTCACCGAAACCAATGACGAATCGCGCGTGCCGGTGCTGGGTGAAGTGCCCTATGTGGGTGCACTGTTCCGCAAGCGCGAACGCGTTGCCAACAAGACTGAAATGCTCGTCTTTATCACCCCGAAGATGATTACCGACCGCAACGCCGCGCGCTGACGCGCGGGCGTAGCAGCCACCGCGTGGCGGTCGCACTCGTCGGCTTGCCCGGCGCCGGAAAATCCGCAGTGGGCCGGCGCCTGGGGATGCGGCTGGACCTTCCCTTCGTAGATACGGACCACGTGATCGAGCAGCGCATCGGCTGCTCGATCCGTGATTACTTCGAGCGAGAGGGCGAAATCGCCTTCCGCGACCTCGAGCAGACGGTGATCGCCGACCTGGCCGCCAATCCCCAGGGCATTCTGGCCACCGGCGGCGGTGCGGTGCTCCGGGAGGCGAACCGCAAGCAACTGCGCGATCACTTCCATGTGATCTACCTGCGCTCCTCCCCCGAAGACCTGTTTCGGCGCCTGCGCCATGACGTCAAGCGTCCCCTGCTGCAGGTGGCCGATCCGCTGGGGCGGCTGCGGGAGCTGCACGATGCACGCGACCCGTTCTACCGGGAAACCGCCCACGACGTGGTCGACACCGGCCGCCCGACCATCGCGATGCTGGTGAACATCATCGTGATGCAGCTCGAACTGGCCGGCATCGTCGAGCCGGGCGCCCACCCCGAAGAGCCCCCCGCCTGAGCCTGCCCGAGCCGCAGCGCCTAAACTCGCTGCCCATGTCCCTGTCCGAACTCTCCGCCCCGCCAGAACGCGTCGACATCCAGCTCGGCGACCGCAGCTATCCGATCCTGATCGGCGCCGGCCTGCTGGACGACCCGCGGAGCTTCGATGCCACGCCCGCCTCGGCCACGGCCCTGATCGTCAGCAACACCACGGTGGCGCCGCTCTATGCCAGGGCGCTGCAATCCGCCCTGGCGGGCCGGTTCCGGGCGGTTCACCTGCTCGAGTTGCCCGACGGCGAGGCATACAAGAACCTGCAGACGCTGAACCTGATCTTCGACGAGCTCCTCGGCCGCGGCAGCGACCGCAAGACCGTGCTGTTCGCCCTGGGCGGCGGCGTGGTGGGCGACATGACGGGCTTCGCGGCCGCCAGCTACATGCGCGGCGTGCCTTTCGTGCAGGTGCCGACCACGCTGCTGGCGCAGGTCGACTCCTCCGTGGGCGGCAAGACCGCCATCAACCATCCGCTCGGCAAGAACATGATCGGCGCGTTCTACCAGCCGCAGCTTGTGGTCTGCGACCTGGCGACGCTCCAGACTTTGCCCCCGCGCGAACTCAGCGCCGGCCTGGCCGAAGTCATCAAGTACGGGCCGATCCACGACATGGCCTTCCTCGACTGGATCGAGGTGAACATCGACGCCCTCGTCGCGCGGGAGCCGGCGGCGCTGGCCCATGCCGTCAAGCGCAGTTGCGAGATCAAGGCGCTGGTGGTCGGCCAGGACGAGCGCGAGACCGGGCTGCGGGCGATCCTCAACTTCGGCCACACCTTCGGCCACGCGATCGAATCGGGCCTCGGCTATGGCGAATGGCTGCACGGCGAGGCGGTGGGCTGCGGCATGGTGATGGCGGCACGGCTGTCGCAGCGGCTCGGCGGTGTCGATGCCGCCTTCGTCGAGCGGCTCACCCGGCTGATCGAGCGGGCCGGCCTGCCGACCGTCGGGCCCGCGCTGGGCGCCGACCGCTACCTGGAGCTGATGCGCGTCGACAAGAAGTCGGAGGCCGGCGAGATCCGCTTCGTGGTGATCGACCGCCCCGGCTCCGCGGTGGTCCGCAGCGCGCCCGACGCGCTCGTGCGCGAAGTGCTCGCCCAGAGCTGCGCGCCGCGATGAGCCTCGCGGCCTACGCCTGCCAGCCCGCGCGCTCGCGCGGCCGTCGGCATGCGGAGCCGCCCGCGCCCACGCGCGATGCCTTCCAGCGCGACCGCGACCGGATCGTGCATTCCACCGCCTTCCGCCGGCTGGTCTACAAGACGCAGGTGTTCCTGAACCACGAGGGCGACCTGTTTCGCACCCGGCTCACGCATTCGCTCGAAGTGGCCCAGCTGGGGCGGTCGATCGCGCGGGCGCTGCGCATCAACGAGGACCTGGTCGAGGCGATCGCCCTGGCGCACGACCTGGGCCACACGCCCTTCGGCCACGCCGGGCAGGACGCGCTCAACGACTGCATGGCCGGGCACGGGGGGTTCGAGCACAACCTGCAGAGCCTGCGCGTGGTCGATGCGCTGGAGCATCGCTATCCGCAATATGACGGCCTGAACCTGAGCTTCGAGACCCGCGAGGGCATCCTCAAGCACTGCTCGCGCGCGAACGCCGAGCGGCTGGAGGCGGCGGAGCCCAATGGCGTCGCCCGGCGTTTCCTCGACCGCACCCAGCCGGGGCTGGAAGCCCAGCTGTGCAACCTGGCCGATGCCATCGCCTACAACGCCCACGACATCGACGACGGCGTGCGCTCGGGCCTCATCACCGTCGAGCAGCTGTCCGACGTGGAACTGTTCGAGCGTCATCGCCGCGAGGCACTGGCCGAGCATCCTCAGCTGCGGGGCCGTCGCGTGCTCTACGAAACCATCCGCCGCATGCTGAGCGCGCAGGTCTACGACGTGATCGACGCGACCCGCGCTGCGCTCGAAGCGCTCGCGCCGGGCGATTCCGACGCTGTGCGCAAGGCCCCGCCGGTCGTTTCGTTCAGCGAGATGATGCAGGCCCAGTCGGAAGACCTGAAGCGCTTTCTCTTCCGCAACCTCTACCGCCATCCCCAGGTCACCCAGACCACCGATCAGGCGCGGCAGGTGATGCGGGAACTGTTCGAGGCGTATCTGGAGCGCGGCTCCGAGATGCCGGCCTCCTATGCCGAGCGGCAGGACAGGCATCGCGCCGTGGCCGACTACATCGCCGGCATGACCGACCGCTTCGCCGTGCGAGAGCATGAGCGGCTGACCGGCCGTCGGGGCATCGCATGAGCGGCCAGGCCGGGCGCCCCCGCATTCCCGCTGCCGCGCTGGCCGTCCTGCTGGGCGGTGTCAGCGCAGCCTTGCACCTCGGCAAGCTGCCGCCCGCGGTGCCGGCGCTGCAGGCGTCGCTGGGCATCGATCTGGTCGAGGCGGGATTCCTGCTCTCGCTGGTGCAGGTCGCGAGCATGACGCTGGGGCTGCTGGTCGGCCTCGCGGCGGACACCATCGGCCTGCGACGCAGCATGCTGGCGGGGCTGGTCGTGCTGACGGTCGCCAGCCTGCTCGGCGGTGCGGCCGGCACCGGGCTGGGCGGCGGCGGTGCGCATGCCGTGCAATGGCTGCTGGTGCTGCGCGCCGTGGAGGGCGTCGGTTTCCTGCTGGCGGTGATGCCGGGGCCGGGGCTGATCCGTGCGTTGACGCCGCCGGGCGCCGACAAGGCGGCGCTGGGCCTGTGGGGCGCCTACATGCCGCTGGGCGTGGCGCTCGCGCTGTTGCTCGGTCCGGCCCTGATCGCCTGGGGCGGCTGGGTGGATTGGTGGTGGGCGCTGTCGGCCGTGTCGGCCGGAGCGGCGCTCTGGCTCTGGATCGTGGTGCCCGCCGACCGGCTCCGGCCGGCCGCGGCAGGCCCGGCTTCGGGCGGATGGACGTCGCGGTTGCGCGCCACCGTCGGTGCGCGCGCACCCTGGCTGGTCGCGCTGACCTTTGCCGTGTATTCGTCGCAATGGATGGCGGTGATCGGCTTCCTGCCTGCCATCTACGCGGGCGCCGGCGTGCCGGCCGCGTGGAATGCGGTGCTCACTGCGCTCGCGGCGGCGATGAACATCGTCGGCAACGTCGCCGGCGGGCGCTGGCTGCAGCGCGGCGTGGCGCCCGAGAGGCTGCTGCAGCTCGGTTTCCTGACGATGGCGCTGGGCGGCGTGGCCGCCTTCGCGCAGATGGGGCAGGGCGCCGACGCGTTGGGCCTGCCGCCTGTGCTGCGCTATATCGCCGTGTGCGCCTTCTCGCTGGGCGGCGGCATGGTACCGGCCACGCTGTTCCTGCTGGGCGTGCGGCTCGCGCCCGGGCCGTCCACCGTGTCGACGACCGTCGGGCTGATGCAGCAGGCTTCCTCGCTGGGCCAGTTCCTAGCGCCGCCAGCGGTGGCCTGGCTGGCGCATCGCGTCGGCGGCTGGCACTGGACCTGGACGGCCACGCTGGCCTGCTCGCTGGTCGGCATGGCGATCGCACGGCGACTGGGGCGCATTCGCCCCGCCGCGGAGATGGCATGACGCTCCCGGCGACAATCGCAGCCCCCCAGGCCGAAGTCGATACGCGGCGCTGGCTGGAGCGCGCTGTGATCGGCCTCAACCTGTGCCCCTTCGCGAAGGCCGTGCACGTGAAAGGGCAGATCCACTACGCGGTGTACGAGCCCGTCGAGGACGCCGACCTGATGGACGCACTGCTGGCCCAGGCCCGGGAACTCTTGGCGCTCGACGCCGCCGTGCGCGACACAACCCTTCTGATTGCACCGAACGCCTTGCCCGACTTCCTGGATTTCAACGACTTCACGGCGCGCGCCGAACGCCGGTTCGCCCGTGAGGGATTCGACGGCGTGCTGCAGCTGGCGAGCTTTCATCCGCAGTTCCAGTTCGCCGGCACCGAGGCCGACGACATCGGCAACGCGACCAATCGCGCGCCGTATCCCACGCTGCATCTTCTGCGCGAGGACAGCGTGAGCCGCGCGGTGGAAGCCTTTCCGGAAGCCGAGGCGATCTTCGAGCGCAACATCGACACGCTCGAGGCACTGGGCGCGCAGGGCTGGGCCGAGCTGGACGTCGGGCCGGGGAGTGCCAAGCCATGAACACGAAGACCGCACCCAAGACGAACAAGGCCGCCAAGGCCGATGCCGAGCTGGCCGAGGTTCTGCGCCCCGGCCAGTCGGTCGAGCTGCTCAAGGAGCTTCACATCCTGACCCGCGAGGGCCGGCTCAACCAGGACTCGCGGCGCAAGCTCAAGCAGGTCTACCACCTGTTCCAGTTCATCGAGCAGCTGCTGCGCGAGCTGCCGGACGAAGGGGCCGGCGCCACGCTGGCCGACCACGGCGCTGGCAAGTCGTACCTGGGCTTCATCATCTACGACCTGTTCTTCCGGGCGCGATCAGGCGGGGGGCATGTCTACGGCATCGAGACGCGCGGCGAGCTGGTCGAGCGCTCGCGCGAGCTGGCCAAGCGCCTGGGCTTCGGGCGCATGTCGTTCCTGAACCTCACGGTGGCCGAGTCCGCGCAGTCGGGCGAGCTGCCGGCGCAGATCGACGTGGTCACGGCGCTGCATGCCTGCGACACCGCCACCGACGACGCCATCGCCTTCGGCCTGGCCAAGAAGGCGCGCTGCATGGTGCTGGTGCCCTGCTGCCAGGCCGAGGTGGCCGCCTGCCTGCGCGAGACCAAGGCGCTGGCGCTCTCGCGCACGCCGCTGGCCGAGCTGTGGCGCCATCCGCTGCACACGCGCGAGATCGGCAGCCAGCTCACCAACGTGCTGCGCTGCCTGTACCTGGAAGCCAACGGCTACAGCGTTACCGTGACCGAGCTGGTCGGCTGGGAGCACAGCATGAAGAACGAGCTGATCCTGGCGCGGTACACCGGGCAGCGAAAGGCGAGCGCGGCCGCGCGGCTGCGCGAGCTGCTGGCGCAGTTCGGGCTCGACAGGCTGGGCGACACGCGCTTCAGCCTCGCCTGAACCCCGGCTCGCAGGCCGCCTGGCTCCATGGCCCGTCTTCCCCGTCTCACGCTGGCCGACGTGCCGCACCACGTGATCCAGCGCGGCAACAACCGCCAGCCGATCTTCGTTGACCGCGCGGACCACGAGAAGCTGCTCGCCCTGCTGGCCGAAAGCGCCACGCGCTTCGGCATCGCGGTGCACGCCTACGTGCTGATGGACAACCACTTCCACCTGCTGGCCACGCCCGCGAGCGCCACCGGGCTGCCGCAGTTCATGCAGTCGGTCGGCCGCGCCTATGTGCGCTACTTCAACGACCGCCACGGCCGCAGCGGCACGCTCTGGGAAGGGCGCTACAGGTCGACGCTGATCCAGACCGAGCGCTATCTGCTGACCTGCATGGCCTACATCGACCTCAACCCGGTGCGGGCGGGCATGGTGACCGACGCGCGCGACTTTCCGTGGTCCAGTCACGCTCACTACGCCGGCCTGCGGCACGACAAGCTGCTGACGCCGCATCCGCTGTACTGGCAGCTTGGCAACACACCGTTCGCGCGGGAGGCCGCGTATGTCGAGTTGGTGCGTGCCGGCGTGCGCGCGGCCGACCAGAGCGCGCTGACCGAAGCCACCCTGCGGGGCTGGGCGGCCGGCGACGAGGATTTTCTCGACAGCCTGCGCAAGTCCACCGATCGCCGCGTGGTCAAGGCCAAGGCAGGGCGGCCGCCTTCGACGCCTCGATCCTGACCTGAAAAGCCTGTTCGATCCATTGCATGGATTGGCTTTTTTGCTCCTGTTTTCGATATGTCCCTAATTTAATTCCTATCGAAAAACTCAACATTTAAATGGAATCTGACCCCTATTAAAGTGTTTGGCATTCTTTGTGCAACGCAATATGCTCCGATTCCCTGCGAAAACTGAAGGAGCGCGCCATGACGACGGCTGCCGAGATCAAGCATCTCCAAGAACACGGTCTTTATTCCGCTGCCGACGAGCACGACGCCTGCGGCGTCGGCTTCGTTGCACACATCAAGGGCGAGAAAAGCCACGCCATCGTGCTGCAGGGCCTGAAGATCCTCGAGAACCTCGACCATCGCGGCGCAGTGGGCGCTGACAAGCTGATGGGCGACGGCGCCGGCATCCTGATCCAGCTGCCCGACCACCTCTACCGCGAGGAAATGGCGAAGCAGGGCGTCACGCTGCCCCCGCCTGGCGAATACGGCGTCGGCATGATCTTCCTGCCGAAGGAACACGCCTCCCGCGAAGCCTGCGAGCAGGAAATGGAACGCGCCATCAAGGCCGAAGGCCAGGTGCTGCTGGGCTGGCGCGACGTGCCGGTCAACCGCGACATGCCCATGTCGCCCACCGTGCGCGAGAAGGAACCGCTGCTGCGCCAGGTCTTCATCGGCCGCGGCAACGACGTGATCGTGCAGGACGCGCTGGAACGCAAGCTCTACGTGATCCGCAAGACAGCCAGCGCCAACATCCAGCGCCTGAAGCTCAAGCACAGCAAGGAATACTACGTTCCCAGCATGTCGAGCCGCACCGTGGTCTACAAGGGCCTGCTGCTGGCCGACCAGGTCGGTACCTACTACCTCGACCTGCAGGACAAGCGCTGCGTCTCGGCCCTGGGCCTGGTGCACCAGCGCTTCTCGACCAACACCTTCCCCGAGTGGCCGCTGGCCCACCCGTACCGCTATGTCGCCCACAACGGCGAAATCAATACGGTCAAGGGCAACTACAACTGGATGAAGGCGCGCGAAGGCGTGATGTCTTCCCCCGTGCTGGGCGCCGACCTGCAGAAGCTCTACCCGATCAGCTTCGCCGGCCAGTCCGACACCGCCACCTTCGACAACTGCCTCGAGCTGCTGACGATGGCCGGCTACCCCATCAGCCAGGCCGTGATGATGATGATTCCCGAGCCCTGGGAACAGCACGCCACCATGGACCCGCGCCGCCGCGCGTTCTATGAATACCACGCCGCCATGCTCGAGCCGTGGGACGGCCCGGCCTCCATCGTGTTCACCGACGGCCGCCAGATCGGCGCCACGCTCGACCGCAACGGCCTGCGCCCCTCGCGCTACTGCGTGACCGACGACGACCTGGTCATCATGGCTTCCGAGTCGGGCGTGCTGCCCGTGCCCGAGCAGAAGATCGTGCGCAAGTGGCGCCTGCAGCCCGGCAAGATGTTCCTGATCGACCTGGAACAGGGCCGCCTGATCGACGACGAGGAGGTCAAGGCCAACCTCGCCAACAGCAAGCCCTACAAGCAGTGGATCGAAAACCTGCGCATCAAGCTCGACAGCGTGAAGGCGGAGGCCGCCGAGGCGGTCAAGGCGCCGCTGTCGCAGGTGCCGCTGCTCGACCGCCAGCAGGCCTTCGGCTACACCCAGGAAGACATCAAGTTCCTGATGAGCCCGATGGCGCAGGCGGGTGAAGAAGGCATCGGCTCCATGGGCAACGACAGCCCGCTGGCCGTGCTCTCGAGCAAGAACAAGCCGCTGTACAACTACTTCAAGCAGCTGTTCGCGCAGGTCACGAACCCGCCGATCGACCCGATCCGCGAAGCCATCGTGATGTCGCTGGTGTCCTTCATCGGCCCCAAGCCGAACCTGCTGGACATCAACCAGGTCAACCCGCCGATGCGGCTCGAAGTGAGCCAGCCGATCCTCGACTTCGCCGACATGGCGAAGCTGCGCGACATCGGCAAGTACACGCAGGGCAAGTTCAAGAGCTACGTGCTCGACATCACCTACCCGCTCGCGTGGGGCGACGAGGGCGTCGAAGCCAAGCTGGCGTCGCTGTGCGCCGAGGCCGTGGACGCCATCAAGGGCGGCAACAACATCCTGATCGTGAGCGACCGCGGCGTGAGCCCCACGCAGGTGGCGATTCCCGCCGTGCTGGCGCTGTCGGCCGTGCACCAGTACCTGGTGCGCGAGGGCCTGCGCACCACCGCCGGCCTGGTGGTCGAGACCGGCTCGGCGCGCGAGGTGCATCACTTCGGCGTGCTGGCGGGCTACGGCGCGGAAGCCGTGCACCCCTACCTCGCCATGGAGACGCTGGTGGCGATGCACGCCGACCTGCCGGGCGAGCTGAGCGCCGAGAAGGCGGTCTACAACTACGTCAAGGCCATCGGCAAGGGTCTGTCGAAGATCATGTCGAAGATGGGTGTCAGCACCTACATGAGCTACTGCGGCGCGCAGCTGTTCGAAGCCATCGGCCTGAACAGCGAGACGGTGAACAAGTACTTCACCGGCACCGCCAGCCGTGTGGAAGGCATCGGCGTCTTCGAGATCGCCGAGGAAGCCATCCGCATGCACAAGGCTGCCTTCGGCAACGACCCGGTGCTCGCCAACATGCTCGACGCCGGCGGCGAATACGCCTGGCGCACGCGCGGCGAGGAGCACATGTGGACGCCCGACGCCATCGCCAAGCTGCAGCACAGCACGCGCTCCAACAACTGGAACACGTACAAGGAATACGCCCAGCTCATCAACGACCAGAACCGCCGCCACCTCACGCTGCGCGGCCTGTTCGAGTTCAGGATCGATCCGGCCAAGGCCATCCCGGTCGACGAGGTCGAGCCCGCGGCCGAGATCGTCAAGCGCTTCGCCACCGGCGCGATGTCGCTGGGCTCCATCAGCACCGAGGCGCATTCGGTGCTGGCCGTGGCCATGAACCGCATCGGCGGCAAGAGCAACACAGGCGAGGGCGGTGAAGACCCCGCGCGCTACCGCAACGAGCTCAAGGGCATCCCGATCAAGCAGGGCGACACGCTGCGCAGCATCGTGGGCGCCGAGAACGTCGAGGTCGACCTGCCGCTGAAGGACGGCGACTCGCTGCGCTCGCGCATCAAGCAGGTCGCGTCCGGCCGCTTCGGCGTCACGGCCGAATACCTGCACTCGGCCGACCAGATCCAGATCAAGATGGCGCAGGGCGCCAAGCCGGGCGAGGGCGGCCAGCTGCCGGGCGGCAAGGTCACGCAGTACATCGGCAAGCAGCGCTATGCCGTGCCGGGCGTGGGCCTCATCAGCCCGCCGCCGCACCACGACATCTACTCGATCGAAGACCTGGCGCAGCTCATCCACGACCTGAAGAACACCGCGCCGCACGCCAGCATCAGCGTGAAGCTGGTGAGCGAGATCGGCGTGGGCACCATCGCCGCGGGCGTCGCCAAGTGCAAGAGCGACCACGTCGTGATCGCCGGCCATGACGGCGGCACGGGCGCCTCGCCCTGGTCGTCGATCAAGCACGCGGGCAGCCCGTGGGAGATCGGCCTGGCCGAGACGCAGCAGACGCTGGTGCTCAACCGCCTGCGCAGCCGCATCCGCGTGCAGGCCGACGGCCAGATGAAGACCGGCCGCGACGTCGCCATCGGCGCGCTGCTGGGCGCCGACGAGTTCGGCTTCGCCACGGCGCCGCTGGTGGTCGAGGGCTGCATCATGATGCGCAAGTGCCACCTGAACACCTGCCCGGTGGGCGTGGCCACGCAGGACCCGGTGCTGCGCAAGAAGTTCTCGGGCAAGCCCGAGCACGTCGTCAACTACTTCTTCTTCGTCGCGGAAGAAGTGCGCCAGATCATGGCCCAGCTCGGCATCCGCAAGTTCGACGACCTGATCGGCCGCGCCGACCTGCTCGACATGCGCAAGGGTATCGAGCACTGGAAGGCCGCCGGCCTCGATTTCAGCCGCCTGTTCGCGCTGCCGAACGTGCCGGCCGACGTGCCGCGCTTCCACGTCGAGAACCAGGACCACGGCCTGGACAAGGCGCTGGACGTCAAGCTCATCGAGAAGTCGCGTCCGGCCATCGACAAGGGCGAGAAGGTGCAGTTCATCGAGGTGGCGCGCAACGTCAACCGCTCTGTGGGCGCGATGCTCTCGGGCGCGCTGACCAAGGTGCATCCGCAGGGCCTGCCCGACGACTCGATCCGCATCCAGCTCGAAGGCACGGGCGGCCAGTCGTTCGGCGCCTTCCTGGCGCGCGGCATCACGCTGTACCTGATCGGCGACGCCAACGACTACACCGGCAAGGGCCTCTCGGGCGGCCGCGTGGTGGTGCGCCCCAGCCTCGACTTCCGCGGTGAGGCGGCGCGCAACACCATCGTCGGCAACACCGCGCTGTACGGCGCGACCACCGGCGAGGCCTACCTGTGCGGCGTGGCCGGTGAGCGCTTCGCGGTGCGCCTGTCGGGCGCCACGGCGGTCATCGAAGGCACCGGCGACCACGGCTGCGAATACATGACCGGCGGCACGGTGGCCGTGCTCGGCAAGACGGGGCGCAACTTCGCGGCCGGCATGAGCGGCGGCGTCGCCTTCGTGTACGACGAGGACGGCCAGTTCGCCACGCGCTGCAACCTCTCGATGGTCTCCCTCGAGAAGGTGCTGACCTCTGCCGAGCAGACCGCCAGCGTGCACCGCAAGATCTGGCACGGCGGCGAGACCGACGAGGCCCAGCTGAAGAAGCTGCTCGAAGAGCACCACCGCTGGACCGGCAGCAAGCGCGCGCGCGAGCTGCTCGACAACTGGTCCGTGGCGCGCACCAAGTTCGTGAAGGTGTTCCCGAACGAATACAAGCGCGCGCTCGCCGAGCTGCACGACCGCAAGGTCGAGCTCACGAGCACCGGCAACAACGCGCACATCGGCCTGGAGCCGCACGCGCTGGCAGCGCCCGCACCGCAGTCGGCTCCGGCCGCCGCTTGAAGATCAACCAAACACAACGAGCCCCCGCATCGCATGCAGCGCGTGAAACTGTCTCGGCCCCTTCGGGGAACACCGCGGAACCGGCTTTGCCGGGCCGCCGGTGTTGCCCCCTCGAGGGGGGAGGCGGCTACACGCAGTGAGCAAGCGACGGGGGTGTGAAAAGGAACCACGATGGGAAAGATCACCGGCTTCATGGAGCATGAGCGCATCGAGGAGGGCTACAAGCCCGTCGAGGAGCGCGTCAAGCACTACAAGGAATTCGTCGTCGGCCTGAGCAACGACCAGGCCAAGGTGCAGGGCGCGCGCTGCATGGACTGCGGCACGCCGTTCTGCAACAGCGGCTGCCCGGTCAACAACATCATTCCGGACTTCAACGACCTGGTGTACCGCAACGACTGGCAGAACGCCTTCGCGGTGCTCGACTCGACCAACAACTTCCCCGAGTTCACCGGCCGCATCTGCCCCGCGCCCTGCGAGGCAGCCTGCGTGCTCAACGTGAACGACGACGCGGTCGGCATCAAGTCGCTGGAGCACGCCATCATCGACCGCGCCTGGGACGAAGGCTGGGTGGCGCCGCGCGTCGCCAAGCACAAGACCGGCAAGAAGGTGGCGGTGGTGGGGTCGGGCCCGGCCGGCATGGCAGCGGCGCAGCAGCTGGCGCGCGCCGGCCACGACGTGACGCTCTTCGAGAAGAACGACCGCGTCGGCGGCCTGCTGCGCTACGGCATTCCCGACTTCAAGATGGAGAAGTCGCACATCGATCGCCGCGTCGAGCAGATGAAGGCCGAAGGCGTGGTGTTCCGCACCGGCGTGATCGTCGGCGCCGCGAAGGATCCGCTGGGCAAGGGCTCCAAGGTCACGAACCTGGCCAAGGAAACCGTCACGCCCGAGCAGCTGCAGAAAGAGTTCGATGCCGTGCTGCTCACCGGCGGCGCGGAGCAGTCGCGCGACCTGCCCGTGCCCGGCCGCGACCTCGACGGCATCCACTTCGCGATGGAGTTCCTGCCGCAGCAGAACCGCGTCAACGCAGGCGACAAGGTCAAGGGCCAGCTGCGCGCCGACGGCAAGCACGTGATCGTCATCGGCGGCGGCGACACCGGCTCCGACTGCGTGGGTACCAGCAACCGCCATGGCGCGGTGAGCGTCACGCAGTTCGAGCTGATGCCGCAGCCGCCCGAGGAAGAGAACCGTCCGCTGACCTGGCCGTACTGGCCGATCAAGCTGCGCACCAGCTCCAGCCACGAAGAGGGCTGCGAGCGCGAGTTCGCGATCTCCACCAAGGAGTTCATCGGCGAAAAGGGCAAGGTCACCGGCCTGAAGACCGTTCGCGTCGAATGGAAGGACGGCAAGATGCAGGAAGTGGCCGGCAGCGAGCAGGTGCTCAAGGCCGACCTGGTGCTGCTCGCCATGGGTTTCGTGAGCCCCGTGGCCTCGGTGCTCGACGCCTTCGGCGTGGAGAAGGATGCGCGCGGCAACGCCCGGGCGACGGTCGACTTCGTCGGCGGCTATGCCACCAACGTTCCGAAGGTCTTTGCGGCCGGCGACATCCGCCGCGGACAGTCGCTGGTGGTGTGGGCGATCCGCGAAGGCCGCCAGGCCGCGCGTTCGGTGGACGAGTTCCTGATGGGCTTCAGCGACCTGCCTCGCTGAGGAGAGGGTTCGCGGCGCCAGGGGCCTTTGTCCACGGGTTCCTGACGAGGGTCTGACGGCCGCCGCGCTGAATTTTGTTTCAGTTTCGCGGGGCCGGCCACGGCCCCGTTATCATCCGCGTCAAACCGCATGCCGGGATGCTTGGAAAAGCGCCCCGGCTTTTTTATTGAGATGGACACCGCCACACCGCTGCCACATCCCTTCGTAGAGTTTCGCGACGTCAAGTTCGGCTATGGTGCGCGCACCATCCTCGACGGCGTCTCGTTCGCCGTACCGCGCGGCAAGGTGACGGCGCTGATGGGCGCCTCGGGCGGCGGCAAGACCACCGTGCTGCGCCTGATCGGCGGGCAGCAGAAGGCGCAGCGCGGCGAGGTGCTCTTCGACGGCAATAATGTCGGCAGGATGGATGCGAGCGCCCTCTACGCCGCGCGCCGGCGCATGGGCATGCTGTTCCAGTTCGGCGCGCTCTTCACCGACATGAGCGTGTTCGACAACGTGGCGTTCCCGCTGCGCGAGCACACGCAACTTTCCGAAGCGCTGGTGCGCGACGTGGTGCTCATGAAGCTCGACGCGGTCGGCCTGCGCGGCGCGCGCGACCTGATGCCCAGCGAGGTGTCGGGCGGCATGGCGCGGCGCGTGGCGCTGGCACGGGCCATCGCGCTCGACCCCGACCTCGTGATGTACGACGAGCCCTTCGCCGGACTCGACCCGATCTCTCTGGGTACGGCCGCGCGCCTCATCCGCCAGCTCAACGACGCGCTGGGGCTCACCAGCATCATCGTGTCGCACGACCTGGAAGAAACCTTCCGCATCGCCGACCACGTGATCATCCTGGCCAACGGCGGCATCGCCGCGCAGGGCACGCCGGCCGAGGTGCGCGAGAGCGACGATCCGCTGGTCCATCAGTTCGTGAATGCGCTGCCCGACGGGCCGGTGCATTTCCATTACCCGGGCGTCAGCATCGAGGACGACTTCGGCAATGTCGAAGGAGGGCGCTCATGAGCGCCGCGCTGGGCCGCCCCGAGCAAGCGAAGGCCCCCTCGGGGGGCAGTGAGGACACGAAGTGCCGAACGTGGGGGCAAACATGACCTGGTGGAAGCCATCCGATGCCGGCTTTGCCACGCGCAGCCATCTGGCCAACCTCGGCTACGGCGCGAAGCTCTTCATGCGCCTGGTCGGTCCGGGCGCGCAGATCCTGCGCCGCTTCGGCCTGGTGCGCGACCAGATCCATTTCCTGGGCAACTACTCGCTGGCCATCATCGGCGTGTCGGGCCTGTTCGTGGGCTTCGTGCTCGGGCTGCAGATGTACTACGCGCTGCAGCGCTACGGGTCTTCCGAGGCGCTGGGCCTGCTGGTCGCGCTGAGCCTGGTGCGTGAGCTCGGTCCCGTGGTGGCGGCGCTGCTGTTCACCGGCCGTGCCGGCACCTCGCTGACGGCCGAGATCGGCCTGATGAAGGCCGACGAACAACTGAGCGCCATGGAGATGATGGCGATAGACCCCGTGCAGCGCGTGCTCGCGCCGCGCTTCTGGGCCGGCGTCATCACCATGCCGCTGCTGGCGGCGGTGTTCAGCGCCATTGGCATCATGGGCGGCTACGTGGTGGGCGTGCTGATGCTGGGCGTGGACCCCGGCGCGTTCTGGGCCCAGATGCAGGGCGGCGTCGACGTGTGGCGCGACGTCGGCAACGGCGTCATCAAGAGCATCGTCTTCGGTTTCACCGTGACCTTCATCGCGCTGCTGCAGGGCTACGAGGCCCAGCCCACGCCCGAGGGCGTATCGCGCGCGACCACGCGCACGGTGGTGACGGCGTCGCTGGCGGTGTTGGGCCTCGACTTCTTGTTGACCGCCATGATGTTCAGCATATGACCAGGCACACCCCCAGGCTTGCCCACTTCGTGTGGCCGCCAACCCCCTTGCAGGGGGCAACACCTGCAGCCCGGCCAAGCCGGTTCTGCGGTGTTCCCCGAATGAGCCAAACCGCTGGAATTTAGGAAGAGTCGATATGCAACGTTCCAACAACGACATCTGGGTCGGCCTGTTCGTCCTGATCGGCGCTGCTGCGCTGCTGTTCCTCGCGCTGCAGTCGGCCAACCTGCTGAGCCTGAACTTCCAGAAGACCTATTCGGTCACGGCGCGCTTCGACAACATCGGTGGCCTCAAGCCGCAGACCGCGGTGAAGAGCGCGGGCGTGGTGGTCGGGCGTGTGGAATCCATCTCCTTCAACGACAAGACCTTTCAGGCAGACGTCACTCTGGCTTTGCAAAACCGTTACAGTTTTCCCAAGGACAGCTCGCTCAAGATCCTGACCAGTGGCTTGCTCGGCGAGCAGTACATCGGAATCGAGGCGGGCGCCGAGGACAAGAACTTGCAAGCCGGCGACACCATCACCGCGACCCAATCGGCCGTGGTGCTGGAAAACCTGATCAGCCAGTTCCTGTACAGCAAGGCGGCGGAGGGAAATTCCACGCCTGGAACAGCCAATAAGAAATGAAAACACGATCTTCTTTGTTTTTTGCTATGAATAGCGTAGCAAGCCGGACCCGCTGGATTGGCGCCGGCGCGGTACTCGCCCTGGCCGCCGGTTGTGCGACCGGCCCCAACGCCAACCCCGCCGATCCCCTCGAGCCGTTCAACCGGGGTGTCTCGCGCTTCAACGACGCCGTCGACGATGCCGTGCTGGTGCCCGCGGCCACGGCCTACCAGAACGCGCTGCCCTCCATGGTGCGCACCGGCGTGAACAACTTCTTCAACAACATCGGTGACGTCTGGAACCTCGTCAACAACGTGGCCCAGCTCAAGCTGCAGAACAGTGCCGAGACCTTCATGCGGCTGAACGTCAACACCATCTTCGGCCTCGGCGGTGTGCTGGACGTGGCGACCGAAGCGCGACTCCCGCGCCACGAGGAAGACTTCGGCCAGACCCTGGGCTACTGGGGCGTTGGCTCCGGCCCGTACGTGGTGCTGCCGCTGCTGGGCTCCTCCACGCTGCGCGACACCGCCGCCAAGCCGCTCGACATGTGGGGCGACCCGCTGGGCTACGTGGAGGACATCCCCTGGCGCAATTCGCTGACGGTGCTGCGCGTCGTCGACACGCGCTCGCAGTACCTGCGCGCGAGCCGCCTGCTTGGCGACGCGGCGCTCGACAAGTATTCGTTCACGCGCGATGCGTACCTGCAGCGCCGCCGCAGCCAGGTCTACGACGGCAACCCGCCCGACGACGGCGGCGGCATGGACAAGGGCGCCGACAAATAAAGACGACGCAAGGGAGGGCAGCCCGCTTGCATCCGGTTGCAAGGCTTCACCTCCCGGACAGGAACCCCGTCGGCCCCGTGGGGCTCGAATCCGTTCCTGTCTCAGCAGCCGGTTTTTCCGGGTGCCTGCGGATTTTCAAACTTGAATGAGGGACTCTCCATGAACAACAAGACCCTGCAACGTCGCGATCTCGGCCGCCTGGCTCTGGCCGGCGCACTGCTGTTCAGTGCCGCCGTCGCCTTCGTCCAGCCCGCCCGTGCCGCCGACGAGGCGCCCGACGCACTGGTCAAGCGCCTGTCGACCGACGTGCTCGAGACGATCAAGGCCGACTCGTCCATCAAGTCAGGTGACGTCAACAAGATCATGGTGCTGGTCGACAGCAAGATCATGCCGAACGTCAACTTCCAGCGCATGACCGCTTCCGCCGTCGGCCCGGCCTGGCGTACCGCCACCCCCGAGCAGCAGAAGCGCCTGCAGGACGAGTTCAAGGCCCTGCTGGTCCGCACCTATGCCGGTGCGCTCGACCAGGTGACCGACCAGACCGTCACCGTACGCCCGTTCCGCGGCTCGCCCGACGACAAGGACGTGCTGGTGCGCACCGAGGTCCGCGGCCGCGGCGATCCGGTCCAGCTCGACTACCGCCTCGAGAAGACCCCTGGCCAGGGCGCCGGCTGGAAGGTCTACAACCTGAACGTGCTGGGCGTCTGGCTGGTCGATACCTACCGCACCCAGTTCGCGCAGGAAATCAACAAGAGCGGCATCGACGGCCTGATTACTGCGCTGGCCGCGCGCAACAAGGGCAACGGCAAGAGCTGAGCCGGAGCCGCGCGACATGCTGGTCCTGCCCGCCCGACTGACCCATGACGAAGCCCCCGCCTGCATGCGCATGCTGCAGCAGGGGCTCAAGGGCCAGACCGACTCGTCGTCCACCGTGGTCGACGCGACGGCGCTGACCCAGTTCGATTCATCGGCGCTGGCCGTGCTGCTCGAATGCCGGCGCGAATCGAGCGCGCTGGGGCGCGGTTTCTCCGTCAAGGGGCTCTCGCCCCGGCTGCGCGAACTGGCTGCCCTCTACGGCATTGCCGGACTTTTGCCCGCCGCGCCCTGACCCGTCGGACCCGGCCGGGGCCGCATGAGGGTATCGGGCCGCTGCCCGGCAGCTTGTAAAGCGGCACCTTAAAATCGCGGGCTCCCATGCCCGCGATCTCATTCCAGTCGGTCTCCAAGACCTATCCCCCCTCCAGACAGCAGAAGGCCCAGGGCAAGCCGGGGCTCAAGGCGGTCGACGAGGTCAGCTTCCAGATCGAGGAGGGCGAGTTCTTCGGCCTGCTCGGCCCGAACGGCGCGGGAAAGACCACCCTGATCAGCATGCTCGCGGGCCTTTCGCGGCCTACGGCGGGTGCCATCAGCGTCCACGGATTCGACGTGCAGCGCGAGTACGCGCAGGCGCGCCGCCAGCTCGGCATCGTGCCGCAGGAGCTGGTGTTCGACCCCTTCTTCAACGTGCGCGAGTCGCTGCGCATCCAGTCGGGCTACTTCGGCATCACCAACAACGAAGCCTGGATCGACGAGCTGCTGCAGAGCCTGGGCCTGGCCGACAAGGCCACGGCCAACATGCGCCAGCTCTCCGGCGGCATGAAGCGCCGCGTGCTCGTGGCGCAGGCGCTGGTGCACAAGCCGCCGGTGATCGTGCTCGACGAGCCCACCGCCGGCGTCGACGTCGAGCTGCGCCAGACGCTGTGGCAGTTCGTCGCCAGGCTCAACAAGCAGGGCAGCACCGTGCTGCTCACTACCCATTACCTCGAAGAGGCCGAGGCGCTGTGCAGCCGCATCGCGATGCTCAAGCTGGGCAAGGTGATCGCGCTCGACCGCACCAGCGAGCTGCTGAAATCGGCAGCGAGCAACGTGCTGCGATTCAAGACCGACGCCATGCTGCCCTGGGCCATCGCGCAGCATGCGCGCATCACCGGGCGCATCGTGCAGCTGCCGGCGCAGAACGCCCATGAAGTCGAACAACTGCTGGCCGCCATTCGCGAAGCCGGCGTCACGGTGGAAGACGTGGAAATGCGCAAGGCCGACCTGGAAGACGTGTTCATCGACCTGATGGCCGGCGAGCAGACGCCGCTGGAGGTGGCGCGATGAGCGCCGCGCCGGGCCGCCCCAAGCAAGCGAAGCTCCCCCTCGGGGGGAAGCACGGACACGCAGTGCCGTGCAAGGGGGCCTCATGATCGCCGTCACCGGCTGGCGCGCGCTGCTCTACAAGGAGACGCTGCGCTTCTGGAAGGTCGGCTTCCAGACCGTGGGCGCGCCGGTGCTCACCGCGCTGCTGTACCTGATGGTGTTCGGCCACGTGCTCGAAGATCACGTGAAGGTCTACGGCACGGTCGGCTACACCGCCTTCCTCGTTCCGGGCCTGGTGATGATGAGCGTGCTGCAGAACGCCTTCGCCAACAGCTCGTCCTCGATCATCCAGAGCAAGATCATGGGCAACCTGGTCTTCGTGCTGCTCACTCCTCTTTCGCACTGGGGCTGGTTCTTCGCCTACGTGGGCTCGTCGGTCATCCGCGGGCTGGCGGTGGGGCTGGGCGTGTTCGTGGTGACGGTGCTGTTCGCGCAGCCGAGCTTCGTCGCGCCGGTGTGGATCCTGGTGTTCGCGCTGCTGGGCTCGGCCATGCTGGGCACGCTGGGGCTCATCGCCGGACTCT